>NZ_KQ089821.1:0-3660 GCF_001034485.1 Citrobacter sp. MGH104 | reverse complement strand
TAGCGTGTGGCATCTACGCTGGCTATGTAATAATTTACATGCTGCTTTCAGATAAATTTTCCTCATGGGATAAAGAATCTGGAATATCAAAAGCAAAAGCTACAGCCTCATCCAACTTGGCTCTGTGTGAGAAATATAAAGATTGTATGCTGGTAGTTCATCATTTGGCGCTGGATTGTATAACGAATGATAAAAAAGGGAAGGAACTACGTTATCAGTTAAACATCATTATAACTCAGCTATCTGAAGCAGTTTTCGATTCTAAAAAATCAACCAACGTGTATAAGGGCGATGAACAAAAAGAAAGCAAAGAACAAAAACAAGCCTCGGAATTAGCATTAGAGAAAGTCATAGGGAAAGCAATTTCCAATGAAAAACAAGATAACAACAGCAAAGCCAACTAGAAAATCTACAGAACACGATGAGAACCAAACAGCTTTCTCTAGTTGTTCAACTATAAAGAGTTTTCGGCCCCTTCGGGGGCCTTTGTTTGGTGCTGCGACTAAGCCAGATTTACCATAATGCGTCATTACGCGCACCACTCAGACGGCCTGAGCGCGTTTCTGACGGCAGAACGGTAAAACAGGCAACAAACCACCCGGAAAACCGCCAGAAACGCAGGGGATGAATTCTGAGAGAGTGAATGGCTATGCACCCGTCTGCATGGCTCAGGTTTTGATAGAAAACAGTCGGTGTAAAGGCGATTTTGATCGGTTTTCTAGCCAAGTAATTCAGTTCAATAACGCCTACCGGTTCCGTTCCCTGCCATAAAAGGTCAGTTCCCCGTTCCTGATTTGCAAAACGCCCCGTGCTAACTTCCCAGCCACATAAGAGCGGTGCATCTCATCATGCCTCCGTCGGATCTCCTCAGCCGTCATCGACCTGATATCCAGATCCGAAAACTCTCTCTTAAACTCCGCTCCCAGAAATTTCAGGTCGTCGATAAGGGTCGCAAACCATTCTTTCACCGTTTTATCTCCACACTGGTAAGCCATTAAGATAACAGTCTGGCACAGGCTGGCGAAAGAAAGCGGTGAACGGGCACGCAATTTATTGCGGGTCCGTAAGGCGCTGGCAGGGTGTCGGGGCGCAGCCATGACAGGTCTTTTATCCATTACACCGAGCAGGGAAAGAGGCTGATAATGCGTCACACAAACAGAAAAAGGGTATACCAGGCGCAATCCCTTATCCTGTGCGGCATTGCAGCCCTCAGAGCAGTGTTTCGGGTATACCATGCCAGTAAACACCTGGTATACCGCCTACAGGCCTTATCACGACTGGATTTAACGGCATAAAAACAGATACAGGTATACCATTTCAGACAAGGGGTGGTATACCCCCGGAAGCCTTTGCTGGCAAGGCTTCCGGCTGAGCAGTGTATACTGCGTGGGGTGTGACACGATTTATTGGCCTTTATCAGCCATCAGAAATCAAACATGCGGGCAAAGCAGTCTGATGGGAAAGTATAAACCTCCATATCCGGTGATAGTCTGGCTGCTGGCCGAGCGCTATGACCGGAATGCGTGGTAATGACTTAATGGGATTTCCAGAATTGCCACCAGGCCTTTGCAGGAACACTCTGTGGGTCAGAAGCGCTCTGTTTATGCTCCAGAAGTTGCATGGCCTGACGAAGTGAACTGATATGCTCATCCCGGGCATTCACCGCATCTTTAAGGGCGGCATTCTCCGCCTGTAAAAGCGTTAACTGATGCTGTAAAGGCTGTAAAAAATCACTGTTAAGCGACGTAGACATGTCGTCAAATTTTACAGCATCACTGTTACCAATATTTACAATATCAATAGAACCAAAAACACGAATAAGCTCAGCCGTATCAATGGTTTTTACGGGTTTACCATGCTTTACAACTGAGGTGTAACTTAGTTCACCAGACTTAAGTAGCTTGTAAATTGTTGGGCGACTGACACTGACAAGACGTGCCGCTTCGCTAATGGATACACGGGCCATTACAAATCCTCTTGAAAATCATCCAGACGAATAGCCAGAGTACGAAAGAGCTGTTCAGCATCCTCATGTAGTTTTTCGCACAGGTCGGCCTCAGTATCGAGATCCAGTTCGTTGAGCTTCTCCAGCAAAAGCAGGGATTGCGCCTGAATGAATTTAGCCATATTCAATGCCGTTCTCTGTTGCTTTGTAATCACAGCGTCAGTGCTCCAAGTCATCTCCGGTTCTTTTCCGCTTCCTCGACCGTTCGCTCGCTACGCTCGGTCACTTGTCTGCGGCGAGCGGACGGATCTTTGTAAGTGATAAATAAGGTTGGCGGCAAGCGTAACCAAAAGACAGGAAAGGAACGATAAAGCCACGCCCGGCAGGGCGTTTTTCCATAGGCTTCGCCCCCCTGACGAGCATCACATAATCAGACGCTCAAATCAGTGGTGGCGAAACCCGACAGGACTATAAAGATACCAGGCGTTTCCCCCTGATGGCTCCCTCGTGCGCTCTCCTGTTCCTGCCTTTCGGTTTACCGGTGTCATTCCGCTGTTATGGCCGCGGTTCTCTCATTCCACGCCTGACACTCAGTTCCGTGAAGGCAGTTCGCTCCAAGCTGGACTGTATGCACGAACCCCCCGTTCAGTCCGACCGCTGCGTCTTTTCCGGTAACTATCTCTTGAGTCCAACCCGGAAGGACACGACTTATCGCCACTGGCAGCAGCCACTGGTAACTGATTTAGAGGAGTTAGTCTTGAAGTTATGCGCCGGTTAAGGCTAAACTGAAAGAACAAGTTTTGGTTACTGCGCTCCTCATAAGCCAGTTACCTCGGTTCAAAGAGCGCCAACTCTTGGAACCTTCGAAAAAACCGCCCGCCAAGGCGGTTTTTTCGTTTAAACGCCCCCAGATTACTACCCAGATGAGATGATCACAAGATTGACGTGCTAGATAATGTCATTGAGGTTAAAATCACAGCTCCGTCGGTTATTTTTAACCGTGGCATATGGAATATTTAAGATATATTGTAATTGGAAACTAAAATGTCAAAAAAGAAAAGGGTCGTTTCATTATTTCTATCTATATTGCAAATAAAAGCGATAAAAAACATAGAGCTTGACGATGAACATAAAAAATTCATCACCGGGGTAGCCCCAGAAGATGGGGATTTAATTGCAGGTGATTTTATATATGATAATATAAAATATTCATTCATTGATGGGTGTTCTTCCATATTAGGGGTTCACAGAATATCTTGCAACTTTACGTTTGAAGTCAAAAGTGATACAAGTATTTCCTCAATAGAAAAACACATAAACAATTTCAATCTATACAGGATTGGAATAAAAGCTTCATTTATTTCACTGGAAAAAGAAACTTTAAAGGTACAATTTTCCATAGACTTTATAAGCTATTCTGACGGTTCGTTTTTATCTAAAGATCGAATAATAAATTCATTAGACCTCTTGGACTCCTCAGCTGAATATTTATGGGGTTCGGCGAAGGAAATCATGAAGGATAAATAATGACATGGTCAAAGGTTTTATCCTTCCTACTAAATGTGTTCCTTTCTACCTACTTATTCAAAACATTAGTAGATGAGAAGGTAGATTTAAAACTAGCGTGTGGCATCTACGCTGGCTATGTAATAATTTACATGCTGCTTTCAGATAAATTTTCCTCATGGGATAAAGAATCTGGAATATCAAAAGCA
>NZ_KQ089820.1:0-7505 GCF_001034485.1 Citrobacter sp. MGH104 | reverse complement strand
GGGAGAACGCGGCGCTGAGCGAGCGCGTATCGGACTTGAGCAGGCAGGTGCAGAGTTTGAGCGAGCAGCTGCGCCGCTTGTCCGTGAGATGAACGCCATCGAGCAGCGGCAGGCACATGAACGGGCGCTGCAGCACGAGAAAGCGCCAGAGCCGGAGCGGCCACAGCTGCAGAAGGGGCTGGATTACCCCAGAATGCGTTAACTGAACAGCCTGGACCAGAACCCTTTTTTTTGCGCCTGCTCCAGGCTTTCACTGAGCTTTTTGATTTCTTCCCGCAGCTGGTTTTTCTCGTCCTCATGCTGCTGATTTTCTTTTTCCCGCAGCGTTTTGTCTTCCAGCATCAACGTGATGGCCTGTTTCATTTCAGCCAGCTCTTTCTGCATGGCTGTCAGCTGCTCATGTGGGAAATTTTTCTGTGTATTTTCACGGTGTGAAACGCTGGGAATTTGTTTCTCAGGTAAATTCACATTGCCGTATACGCGGATCAGTTCGGATACATCCACGACCGGGTTGTTTTTCCCGTCGCGTGACACGGTCACTTTCCCTTGTTTTACGTGGTTATACAGCGTTCTTCTGGTGATGCCGGCTGCCTGTGCTGCCTGTGAAAGGTTGAGCAATGTTTTTGCCACTGTATACCCCTGATTTTTTCGGGTGTGAAAGGTGTGTAATTTCTCACAATCATTATAGCGCCAATGTAACCCGAATTTCCTGGTGATAATGGGAAGCGCTGAACGCTATCAGTCGCTCCTGTCGATTTTTTTCTGTTCCAATGGCCTGATGATTGTCGCGGTATTGCGACAAGTACAGTCAGTGGTTTCTGCGGCCGGCAGGTGATGCAATAGCGGTATCAGATAAAACAGGGGCAAGACGATGAAAGCATTAATGACAATAGCATTGGCTGTGAAGGTGGTGGGACTGGTACTGGAGGCGCTGATTCTGGCTATCGAGTCCGGTCTGCTCCGACGGTGAACGGCAGAGCAGATCGGTGCTCAAGGGGGATTATTCCTGCAGGCCGTGATAGCCGGCTTCTTTCTGGTGCCGGACAGTCAGGATCACTATCCGGTCCGTTTCCCGGTCGTGGCGATAGAGCATCACATAACCACTGTCGCCAAATCCGATCACCAGTTCCTGGTATTCCAGTGGGAGAAGAGAAACCGGGCGGCCCATGTCAGGCTGCGTTTTCAGCTGCTGGATAGCCCGGATGATCACTTCACCGGCTTTTCTGGCCGCCAGCCGGTTTTTGGTTTTGAGAAAGTCCTGCAGGCGCTGTAAATCCCGCTGCGCCAGTGCGGAGACAATTACCTGTGGCATGGTGGAGCATCCTGCTCATTCTCAGTTCCCCAGGTATCTATCCACGCTTCCACCTCTTCGGCGCTCAGGTGCAGACCGGTTTCCTGATAGTGCTGCCATGCGGCCTGTCCATCCCTCAGGTACTGGCTGCGCTTTTCTTCCCGGTCGATGTATTCGGTGATCGCTTCCAGCATCAGGGCATGAGCGGAGCGATGGCGGTCATCGGCAAGGGTTTTCAGGCGGTCTTTGAGTTCATCATCAAGCCTGATGGATGTCGCAGCTGACATAAAATCACCTTTGTAGTCATGTGTAATACATGTGACTACTTTAATCGGAGTCAGTGATATTTGCCAGAAATACGGCTTACGTTGCCCGTTTTCCGCCAAACCCGGACTCATGCACCTGGCTGCATAGCCATGCATCCGGGTATGATTTATCCGGTGCGTTTCTGGCGGGTTTTCGGGTGGTTTGTTGCCGCTTTTACCGGTTATCCGTCAGAAACGCCCTGAGCGCGTCTGAGCGGTGCGCGTAATGCGACGTTATGGTAAATGCGGTTTTTTATTGTGTCGCTTACTTGTGCTTATCACCAGTCTCTTTTAAAATTTAAAATTCGAATTTTAAATTTTAAAAGAGACTGGCATGGCTTACAAAAACAAAAATGGTCAACCAAGAGAGCGAGCCATGGTTGCCGCGTATTCTTTGGTAACGCAGTTTGGTGGCAAGCAGCAGGATGTAGCTAAAGTGCTTGATTGTTCACCATCTACGATTCATCAGTGGGTAAAAGAGATTGGTTATAAAAAAGAGATCGCGGGACTGAAGCAAGAGCTTAGTGATGCGAATGAATACATCGAAGAGCTAGCTGATAATCTCGGACTTGAATACCATCCAGATGAACCGGAAGAGAATGATGAGGATGATCGTTAGCTCATCCTTTAGTTCTCGCTATGAAAAGGCCCGCAAATGCGGGCCTTTTCAATTAACCATTTAAGGGATGACCATTGCAGTTTTCAACAGGCCTTCCGCATATTGGGCAAAAGAGAGCATCCTTTTTCTGTATCATTTTGATTTTCATTAATTAACTCCGTTTTGTGCTGATTTTTGTAGGTTAGCTGCAACGTTTTTCAAGTTTTGAACAATGTGCGCTTCTGCATTTACGGCAGTATGACTGTGGGATTTTTCTGCCGTCAGACATCTCTCTAAAGCCGAAGATCTCGTCTATCTCTTTAACATCCCTACCTGCGGTTACTTTGCAACACGGACATTCAGCGCCCATTTCATACGGCATACCCATCTCCCCGTTTTTGGAAGATACAGTCGGTACTGTACCCTCTTTTCTTATGTGGGTTTAATCGGTTTTTTTCAAGTGGTTACCATAAAGACTTTCTACATCTAAGGTGAGCAATGTGATTCATTCACATACTGAGGCGTTATGGTAAATGCGCACAATGTGCGGTGTGAGGGAAAGGGGCCAATCGAGAGGCCTGATCCATTAATCTCTATTGCCTGATATTAAATACAGTCTTTGGCTGTATTCTTCCATATCCAGTGACGATGACATTAAGCTCCATTGTGATGATTGTATGGGAAACCATATGTCAGAACGCGCTGGTTCTTGCTGCTGTGGTGAATGCGATGAGATGTCTATTTTTGTTCCTTTTTCCAAACGAAAGTCTTTGAAATGATGATTCCTCTTATACCACCTTGTTGTATTGTCTGCGTTGAGAGATACAGCCGCCAAAGGTTGTTCTGAGAGATCTATTAAGTGACAGCATGTGGCTGTAGCGCTAGTCCCATAGTGTTTTGCCAGCTCCAATACCAGCTCTATATCATGCGATTTGGCTTGTATTTTATTGAGGAAATCAGACTCTGGCATTAGTAGATATGCTGCAAATTGGTCTGCTTCTCTTTCTATTTGTTTCGAGTGTGGCTGGTTCTGTATGTCGGATAGTGTTCTAAATGCAACTTGGTGAGATGGATCTTGTTGGTGGAGGAAGTAATGGCCAAGTTCATGGGCGATAGTAAAGTTTTTCCTGCCTTCTTCTTTTATGTTTTTGTTATACAAAATTGCTGTTACATCGTCTGTGATGTACAAACAGCCAATAAATTTCTTGAGGTCTAAGTCTGCCTCTGAGACGTCCACACCCAGGCTTTTTGCTAACTCGATGCAGTTAATTGGATAGGAATCCGATTCACTCTTGTCCTGTAACCATGCTGCGATTACCTGAGCAGCTTTGTCCCTGGGTGTGTTCATTAATTACCTTGGTTTTATTGCTTTAAGTATGCTCATCAGCTGTTCTTTTGTTTCATCATCTAGCTCTTTGTATTCTCTAAAGAATACAGTATCTCTATCGTTTGTTTTTCGAGCATCCATTAGTGAATCGATTGTAACATCTAATGCTTGGGCGATCTTGGATACAAGATCTGCTGACGGTTTTATATCTGGCTTTTTCTCCAGCTCCCAAATATAGCTTTTTGTTGAGCCTACTTGTGCTGCTAATTGCTCCAGGGACAGCCCGCGAGATGTCCTCAGCTCTCTGATCTTTTCGCTAAGCATATGATATTCCTATTTTATGTATGTTTTGGTGGCGTGATCGGTGCTTATGGCACCGTTAATTACAGATAGTATGGGATAAAAGTATTGCCATAGCAATACGATGGTATTGCTATGGCAATACTTTTTGTAGATCTATAGCTTGACTTTTCTTCGTTGGAAATGATACCTTGGCATTAGAAGTGCGAATCCGTACTTCCCAAAGGTTCAAGGAGTTAAGTATGAAGCCTGGTAATCGCGCTACACGTTCGGGACAGTATGAAATTATTGGAAGTCGAGGAGCTTCGACTGGAGTAGAAAGAACGGTTGTTAAAGGGGAGCCTTTGCCACCAACTCCCAAGTCTGGACAGACGTACAAGCTTGTCGATCCAACCAAAAATGGAAGTGGTAGAAAAGGAAAGTAATAGCTCTACACAGGTCAATGCGGTGAAGTCATCTGTCTACCGTATTGGGTTAATGAATAGAGGCCATAACTTAGATTGGGGAATCGAAGTGTAGCCTCTTAACTCTCATTAGCCAAGAACTAGATGATATTGGGATGAGGGATTGTATATGAGCAAACCAGCGCCTAAAGGGTTCAGGTGGGTATTCTGTCGCTACCGTCGTGTTAAGAATTCGACGCGTATGCTCGATGCTCATGATTATGGCTATGAGGCTTGGTCCTTTCTTGTGCCAGGCCGATAAGTTGAATGCATTAATTTAAAGCCTCTTGCGGAGGCTTTCTTTGTTGATTTCACTTCGAAAAGGATACTCTATGTTTTTAGGTGCTTTTATTGTTTTGGCGGGAATCCTTTCTCTTTTAGAGAGCCTTGGCATTGTTGCTGCCGAGGTTAAGTGGGGAATGCCGTTAGCAGTTATTTGCTTTGGCTTGCATTTGGTTTATGAAGCCATTAGAGCCAGGAAAGAAAGAATGAGTGAGAAAGGATCTTCTTGAGATCCTCTCTACCTACGAGTAATCTCTTGCTCTGTAAACGAAAAAACCGCCTTGCAGGGCGGTTTGATCGAAGGTTAAGCCAGCTTGCAGGCTGCTTAACCAGGTAACTGTCTTGTGCGAGACGAGTCACCAAAACTGTCCTTTCAGTGTAGCCGCAGTCAGGCCACCACTTCAAGTACTCTCTAAATCTCTCGCACATCATCAGTTACCAATGGCTGCTGCCAGTGGCGTTTTTGCGTGTCTTTTCGGGTTGGACTCAAGTTGATAGTTACCGGAATGGACGCAGCAGTCGGGCTGAACGGGGGGTTCGTGCACACAGCCCAGCTTGGAGCGAACGACCTACACCGAGCCGAGATACCAGCAGCGTGAGCTATGAGAAAGCGCCACGCTTCCCGAAGGGAAAAAGGCGGAACAGGTATCCGGTAAGCGGCAGGGTCGGAACAGGAGAGCGCGCGAGGGAGCCGCCGGCGAGAAATCACCGGCATCTTTAAGTCCTGTCGGGTTTCGCCTTCCACTGATTTGAGCGTCCATTTGTGATACTCGTCAGGGGAGGCGGAGCCTATGAAAAAACGGGTTCCCCGCGGCCTTTGCCCTGCTTTTTCTTTCTCTCTACATCTCCTGTTAATACTTGAGTGAGTGTATGCAGCGCCCGCCGCAGTCTCACGTCCGGAGCATCGCGACCGAGTGAGCGAGGAGGCGCAATATCACCGTCCTGTCATCATTCCGCTTACGCTTCGCCGCCGCATTTTCCCCTGCCAAATAGAGGCAGTTAACACGCAAATTACCACAGTGCTAACATGAGTAAGCCAGTATACACAGCGCTAGCGTACTGTGACTGGTTCAGGGCTGCGCCCCGAAACCCGCTAAGGTCAACGGCCTGACGTACCCGGTCGGGCTTGCCGGCTCCCGGCAGATGCCCACAGACAAGCTGTGTACCTCTCCGGGAGCTGCGTTAGATCGCCACCCTAAATATTTTTCACCGGAGGCCGTTTGAGTACAAAACGCGACAAGATGCTGACCATGTGGGTCACGCAGGATGAGCATCAGCAGCTGCTTGAACGCTGTGACGGCAAACAGCTGGCGGCGTGGATGCGGCAAACCTGTCTCGATACCCGACCGGCGCGGTCATCACGCCTGCCGTCCATCGATCCGGTTTTACTGCGTCAGCTCGCCGGCATGGGCAATAACCTTAACCAGATCGCCCGGAAAATTAACGGCGGTCAGTGGTCAGGTGCTGATCGGGTTCAGGTGGTGGCTGCGCTGATGGCCATCGATGCCGGCCTTGAACGGCTGCGGCATACGGTGCGGGAGAACGGAGCTGACGATGATCGTTAAATTCCATCCGCGCGGGCGCGGCGGCGGAAGTGGCCCGGTGGATTATCTGCTGGGTAAAGACCGGCAGCGTGACGGGGCGACGGTGCTGCAGGGTAAGCCGGAGGAAGTCCGGGAGCTGATTGATGCCTCACCGTATGTCAAGAAATACACTTCCGGGGTGCTGTCGTTTGCCGAGAGTGACCTGGCACCCGGACAGCGCGAAAAGCTGATGGAGAGTTTCGAGCGGGTTCTGATGCCCGGACTAGATAAAGACCAGTACAGCGTGCTGTGGGTGGAACACGCCGACAAAGGGCGTGTGGAGCTGAATTTCCTCATTCCGAACACCGAACTGCTGAGCGGAAAACGCCTGCAGCCGTATTACGACCGGGCCGATCGCCCGCGCATCGATGCGTGGCAGACGGTGGTGAATGGCCGGCTGGGATTGCATGATCCGAACGACCCGGCAAACCGACGCGAGCTGGTCACGCCGTCGGCCTTGCCACAGGCGCAGCAGGAAGCTGTCAGAGCGATTACGCAGGGTTTAATGGTGTTAGCCTCATCCGGGGAGCTTAAAACGCGGCAGGACGTGACTGAGGCGCTCACAGCGGCAGGTTTTGAGGTGGTACGCACCACGCAGAGCAGTATCAGCATTGCCAACCCGGACGGGGGGCGAAATATCCGACTGAAAGGAGCCATTTATGAGCAGTCTTTTAGCGCTGGCGCAGGACTTGGAGCAGAAATCGAAAGCGCAGCGGCAATCTACCGGCGAGATGCTGAAAGCCGCATTCAGCGAGCACGAGGCGTATGTAAATCAGGAACTGAGCGAAAGCGCGAAGCGAATCAACAGCGCTATCCTCGACCACGACCAGAAGCTGGCCTCCGCCATCAGCCTGAACACCAGAGGGATGCTGAAAACCATCGGGCGGACGTGGCTGATTATCGCCGGCGTGTCATTCCTGCTGATCTGCACGAGCGGGAGCATTCTGTGGTGGCAGGGGCAGAAAATTCTCGACAACTACCAGGCCATCAGCGAGCAGAAAGACGCGCTGACGAAGCTGAACGCGCAGACGTGGGGCGTGAGCTTTCAGACGACCAGCGACGGACGGCGCTTTCTGGTGATGCCTGCAGGAACAACGCCGGAAGCCATTCCTTACAACGGTACGACGTGGGTACAACTGAAACAGGACTGACAGAGCATGACCGAACTGGAAACGCAATTATTGAGCGCATTCGAGCAACTGCAGCAGGATTACGCGCAGCAGCTGAGCGCGTGGGAAGCCGCCTCCTCGGAGTTGCAGAGGATGTTTGGCATTACGCAACGGGAGAACGCGGCGCTGAGCGAGCGCGTATCGGACTTGAGCAGGCAGGTGCAGAGTTTGAGCGAGCAGCTGCGCCGCTTGTCCGTGAGATGAACG
>NZ_KQ089819.1:928005-1020061 GCF_001034485.1 Citrobacter sp. MGH104 | reverse complement strand
TGACCCCATGCCGAACTCAGAAGTGAAACGCCGTAGCGCCGATGGTAGTGTGGGGTCTCCCCATGCGAGAGTAGGGAACTGCCAGGCATCAAATTGCAGTAAACCGGGATGAAGAATCCGGGTAGTGACAAAGAAATTCGGTGGAGCGGTAGTTCAGTTGGTTAGAATACCTGCCTGTCACGCAGGGGGTCGCGGGTTCGAGTCCCGTCCGTTCCGCCACTTATTAGAAAATTAAGCCTGCTACTAAGCAGGCTTAATGATAAAAAAATTTAGGGGCGTAGCTCAGTTGGTAGAGCACCGGTCTCCAAAACCGGGTGTCGCGAGTTCGAGTCTCTCCGCCCCTGCCAGAAACAATCCTTAGCATTCTTGCTAAGGATTTTTTTTATCTGCAATTTGCGCAGTGCCTTCCAGTTGTTTTATTCTCGGCATCCTTGCCCATATTTTCTTTAATCTTCCAGAATATTCGTGCTCAGCAAGTCGCAAATCAGTGCATGTTTATCGCTGTTTTGCAGCCAAACTGCATATAACGGGCGCGAAAGGGTTGTACTGTCAGTAACCGTATGGAGATCGCTTTTACCTTTAGCCCAACTGACCGGAAGCCAGCTAAAGCCTCTAAGGACTGAAAGTTGCTGCCTGGCCAATTCTGCCGAACTGGTGGTGAGTACCGGCACTTCATCTCCCGCAATCAATCCCGCTTCGTGTTGCTGAAAGTCAGGTCCCCATTCCAGACGCAGATAATTCAGTTCATCCTTGGTTTGCGAAGGAGAGCTGCAATAGAGCGCCAGCGTGAAATATCCCAACAGTTGGCTGCTAAATTCGTCCATTTTGGGCGTTTCGGTAGTAATCAATAGATCAAGCTGTCGTTCATGGAGCTGTTTTACTAACGACTGTCGCTGAGCGATCCTCGCTTCAAACTGCAGGCTGGATTGCGGCTCCTGGGATTGGTACAAACGCCCCAGCCAGCCATTAAGCATGCATTCCCAGAGGGATGCGCTGGCACCAATAGAAAACTCGTTATGTCGCGAGGTATTCGCAACCTCCTTACGTGCGGCTTGCCACGTATTCATCAGCGTTTCAGCGTAAGGCAGTAATTTTTCACCTGCAGCGGTTAAACGGATATTGTTTCTGTGTCGGGTGAACAGGTTTACACCCAATTGATTTTCCAGTTGTCTGATCCGGAAACTAACCGCTGATTGGGTCAGATAGAGCGCTTCAGCAGCTCTGCCAAAGTGGCGTGTCCGGCTAACTTCCAGGAAAGTTTTTAACAATTCCGTATCCACAACTCGCTCCATAAAATTATTTGTCGTTATGATTTAAATCTTTTGTTTGACGCTCTGTCAAGCGTAACTAATACTCCGCGCCATAAATAGCTCGGCCAAAGAATTAGGAGCGTGCAGGATGGCGGAAAGCTTTACGACGACTAATCGATATTTCGATAATAAATATTATCCCCGCGGATTCTCCCGTCATGGTGATTTCACCATTAAAGAAGCACAACTGCTTGAGCGTCACGGTTATGCTTTCAATGAGCTGGATCTGGGCAAGCGTGAGCCGGTAACGGAAGAAGAAAAACTGTTTGTTGCGGTATGCCGTGGTGAGCGCGAACCGGTTACCGAAGCTGAACGTGTGTGGTCCAAATACATGACGCGCATTAAGCGTCCAAAACGCTTCCACACGCTGTCTGGTGGGAAACCTCAGGTGGAAGGTGCGGAAGACTACACCGAATCTGATGATTAATAAAAAAGGGCGAAAGCCCTTTTTTTATGCCAGTAGTTTCTGCAAATGAATGAGTAATCTGTCTATCGCCCGATACCCAACAGCCTCCTGTAAGTGCTGGCGAGAGATATGGTCAGATTGTTCTATATCCGCGATCGTTCGAGCGACCTTTATCAGGCGTAACCAGGCGCGGATGGATAATCCGAGATGCGCGAGCGTTTCTTCAAGCCACTGTGCATCGTCGCTGCGCAGTGGACAGTATTTATGGATATCCTGACTGTCCAGATGCGCGTTTAACTTATTTTGTCGTCGATACTGACGATCTCGAGCTGCCATAACACGTTGCTTCACCGTTGCGCTATCTTCCCCTTTTACCTGGTTCAGGCTGAGTATCCCGGGCGGTGGCAAAGGGATTTCGAGAGAGAGATCGAAGCGGTCAAGAAATGGACCTGATAATCGATTGAGGTAGCGTAGCGTCTGCTCTGGGGTGCAGCGGTTATGGTTCCCCTGATAATGGCCTGTTGGGCTGGGATTCATGGCGGCTATGAGTTGAAAGCGAGCGGGATAGGTGATTTTTGCTCTGGTGCGGGATAGATGTATCTGTCCGGACTCAATGGGTTCGCGCAGTGCATCCAGTGTGCGCCGCTCAAACTCGGGTAGTTCATCCAGAAATAGTATGCCGTTATGCGCCAGAGAGATCTCTCCTGGCGCAGGAATAGAGCCTCCACCGACCATGGCGGTTAATGAAGCACTGTGATGCGGAGAGCGAAAAGGGCGTTGTTTCCACTGTTTCTGTAGCGTGTCGGAATTGACCAGACTAAGAATCGCGGCGCTTTCCAGTGCCTCATCGTTACTCAGTGGCGGAAGCAATCCTCTCAGGCGACTGGCCAGCATAGTCTTACCCGTACCCGGAGGGCCGATGAGTATGAGGTTATGACCGCCAGCTGCGGTAAGCTCCAGCCCGCGTTTACCCTGTTCCTGGCCGATAACATCGCTCAGATCATCTGCTAATGCGCAGGGGATAAAATCTGCTGATGATGGTCTGTCTAAATCATGCTTACCTTCGAGGAATGCGCATACTGCCTGTAGATGATCGGCTATGAGGCACCCTTCACCCTGTATTAGTCCAACTTCAGCTGCATTCTCTTTTGCGACAATAATTCTCCTGCCTGCGCGAATGGCTTCGGTTGCACTTGATATCGCACCGGGAACGCCGCGTAACGCGCCTGTAAGCGCTAATTCACCTACCAGCTCATATGTATCGAGATTATGGGTAGTAAGCTGCTCAGAAGCGGCCAGAAGCGCAACTGCGATAGGTAAATCATATCGTCCCCCTTCTTTTGGGAGATCGGCCGGAGCGAGGTTTATGGTTATCTTCTTTGCCGGGAATTCATAACCGCTATTAATTACCGCACTGCGAACCCGATCGCGGGCCTCTTTTACCGTTGTTTCGGGTAATCCCACCATGGTTAAACCAGGCAAACCATTGCTGATATGTACCTCGATGGTAATGGCTGGCGCATTCACGCCCAGCGCAGCGCGTGTGTGAACAATCGATAGTGACATAAGCCCTCCTGATGAAAGCATTATGTCGCAATACATCGCTGCAAGATTTCACATAATTACGGTTTTTAGAGGCTTATTCCCGTGTTTTTATGTAGCTCAACACTGATTACATTAAGTCTGGAATAGCGTTCGCAAACGCTTTTGCATGGCGTTTTTAGTAGGGAATGGGTAGCCGAGAATCACCTGAAACGTGAAATATTTTCACCTTTGATTTTTTGTTTAAAAAACAACGATATTTATCTAAACCGTTAACGTCGTCAGAAAAACGAATAAAAAAATATCTTGTGTCATTTGCAAATTCTATGGTAACTCTTTAGGTATTCCTTCGAACAAGATGCAAGAAAATACAAAAATGACAGCCCTTCTACGAGTGATTAGCCTGGTCGTGATTAGCGTGGTGGTGATTATTATCCCACCGTGCGGGGCTGCACTTGGACGAGGAAAGGCTTAGAAAACAAGCCTTAACGAACTAAGACCCCCGCACCGAAAGGTCCGGGGGTTTTTTTTGACCTTAAAAACATACACGAGGAGCAGAAAGTGAACGGTAGCATAAAATTCTGTTTCTCAAGATTTACGGCGGGGATGTAACTATGAATGGGGCACAGTGGGTGGTACATGCGTTGCGTGCACAAGGGGTTCAAACCGTCTTTGGTTATCCTGGTGGCGCAATTATGCCGGTTTACGATGCGTTATATGACGGCGGCGTAGAACACCTGTTGTGCCGACACGAGCAGGGCGCGGCAATGGCAGCAATTGGCTATGCCCGTGCGACCGGTAAAACCGGCGTGTGTATCGCCACTTCCGGGCCTGGTGCTACCAACCTGATCACGGGCCTTGCCGATGCGCTGTTAGATTCAGTTCCTGTGGTGGCGATCACCGGCCAGGTGGCATCATCTTTCATCGGAACGGATGCGTTCCAGGAAGTGGACGTTCTGGGTATGTCTCTGTCCTGCACCAAACACAGTTTCCTGGTGCAGTCACTGGAAGAGCTGCCGCGCATCATGGCTGAAGCTTTTGCTGTGGCGAATTCCGGTCGTCCGGGGCCGGTTCTGGTTGATATCCCGAAAGACATCCAATTGGCCAGCGGTACGCTGGAGCCGTATTTTACGACAGTCAAAAACGTAGAGGTTTTCCCGCACGCTGACGTTGAGCAGGCGCGTAAAATGCTGGCACAAGCGCAGAAACCTATCCTGTACGTAGGTGGCGGCGTTGGTATGGCGCAGGCGGTCCCGGCCCTGCGTGAATTTATCGCGGTAACCCAAATGCCGGTCGCCTGCACGTTGAAGGGGCTGGGCGCAGTAGAGGCTGACTACCCATACTATTTGGGTATGTTGGGAATGCACGGCACTAAAGCGGCAAATTTCGCGGTGCAAGAATGTGATTTACTGATTGCAGTGGGCGCGCGTTTTGATGACCGGGTGACCGGCAAGCTGAATACCTTCGCACCAAACGCCAGCGTGATCCACATGGATATCGACCCTGCGGAAATGAACAAGCTGCGCCAGGCGCACGTAGCATTGCAGGGTGATTTAAATTCTCTGCTGCCGGCATTGCAGCAATCGCTGAAGATTGACGCATGGCGTCAGCATAGTGCTGAACTGCGCACAGAGCATACCTGGCGCTATGATCATCCCGGTGAGGCTATCTACGCACCACTGTTGTTGAAGCAGTTGTCCGATCGCAAACCCGCGGACAGCGTAGTGACAACGGATGTTGGCCAGCATCAGATGTGGTCGGCGCAGCATATGACCTACACCCGCCCGGAAAATTTTATCACCTCGAGCGGCCTGGGTACGATGGGCTTTGGCTTGCCAGCAGCGGTTGGCGCGCAGGTTGCTCGCCCGAACGATACGGTAATCTGTATCTCCGGTGACGGTTCCTTCATGATGAATGTACAGGAGCTCGGCACCGTAAAACGCAAGCAGTTGCCGCTGAAGATAGTTTTACTCGACAACCAGCGGTTAGGCATGGTGCGACAATGGCAGCAGCTGTTTTTCCAGGAACGTTATAGCGAAACCACCCTTACCGATAACCCCGATTTCCTCATGTTGGCCAGCGCCTTCGGCATACCAGGTCAACACATCACCCGTAAAGACCAGGTTGAAGCGGCACTCGACACCATGCTGAACAGCGAGGGGCCATACCTGCTTCATGTCTCAATCGACGAACTTGAGAATGTCTGGCCTCTGGTACCGCCAGGTGCCAGTAACTCAGAAATGCTGGAGAAATTATCATGATGCAACATCAGGTCGCCGTTGAGGCTCGGTTCAATCCGGAAACGTTAGAACGTGTTTTACGCGTGGTACGCCATCGCGGTTTTCAGGTGTGCTCCATGAATATGGAAGCTGCCAGCGATGCGCAGAATATAAATATCGAATTGACCGTTGCCAGCCCCCGGTCGGTCGACTTACTGTTTAGTCAGTTAAGTAAACTGGTAGACGTTGCACATGTTGCTATCTGCCAGAGCACAACCACATCACAACAAATCCGCGCCTGAGCGCAAAAGGAAGAAAAATGACGACGAAAAAAGCTGATTACATTTGGTCTAATGGCGAGATGATTCGTTGGGAAGACGCGAAGGTTCACGTGATGTCCCACGCGCTGCACTACGGTACTTCTGTATTTGAAGGCATCCGTTGCTACGATTCTCACAAAGGGCCGGTGGTGTTCCGTCATCGCGAACATATGCAGCGTCTGCGTGATTCAGCCAAGATCTATCGTTTTCCGGTTTCTCAGAGCGTTGATGAGCTGATGGAAGCTTGCCGTGAGGTGATTCGTAAAAACAATCTGACCAGCGCCTATATCCGTCCGCTGGTGTTTGTTGGCGACGTGGGGATGGGCGTTAACCCGCCAGCGGGATACACCACTGACGTGATCATCGCTGCGTTCCCGTGGGGCGCTTACCTTGGTGCTGAAGCGCTGGAACAGGGGATCGACGCGATGGTTTCTTCCTGGAACCGCGTTGCGCCGAACACCATCCCTACAGCGGCTAAAGCGGGCGGTAACTATCTGTCTTCGCTGCTGGTGGGTAGTGAAGCGCGTCGTCATGGCTATCAGGAAGGCATTGCCCTGGATGTGAATGGTTACATCTCTGAAGGCGCGGGTGAAAACCTGTTTGAAGTAAAAGACGGCATTCTGTTTACCCCGCCGTTTACCTCTTCTGCACTGCCGGGTATCACCCGTGACGCGATCATTAAGCTGGCGAAAGATCTCGATATCGAAGTGCGTGAGCAGGTGCTGTCCCGTGAATCGCTGTACCTGGCCGACGAAGTGTTCATGTCCGGTACCGCGGCCGAAATCACCCCAGTACGCAGCGTCGATGGTATCCAGGTGGGCGAAGGCCGCTGCGGTCCGGTCACCAAACGCATCCAGCAGGCCTTCTTTGGCCTCTTCACTGGTGAAACGGAAGATAAATACGGCTGGTTGGATCAGGTTAATCAATAAACATAAATTTGGGACGGCACGCACCGTCCCAATTATTAGACAGACGGGAGTTAATCAAGCATGCCTAAGTATCGTTCTGCTACCACCACCCACGGCCGCAATATGGCGGGTGCCCGCGCACTGTGGCGCGCCACCGGGATGACCGATGATGATTTCGGTAAACCGATTATCGCTGTGGTGAACTCTTTTACCCAGTTTGTGCCGGGTCACGTCCACCTGCGCGATCTCGGTAAACTGGTTGCCGAACAAATCGAAGCCTCAGGCGGCGTGGCGAAAGAGTTCAACACCATTGCTGTGGATGATGGTATCGCCATGGGGCACGGTGGCATGCTGTATTCACTGCCGTCGCGCGAGCTGATCGCCGATTCAGTGGAGTACATGGTTAACGCCCACTGCGCCGATGCGATGGTCTGTATCTCTAACTGCGACAAAATCACCCCTGGGATGTTAATGGCCTCTTTGCGCCTGAATATTCCGGTGATCTTTGTTTCCGGCGGTCCGATGGAAGCCGGGAAAACCAAGCTCTCTGACCAAATCATCAAGCTCGACCTGGTTGATGCGATGATTCAGGGTGCTGACCCGAAAGTCTCCGACTCACAAAGCGAGCAGGTTGAACGTTCCGCCTGTCCAACCTGCGGCTCCTGCTCCGGCATGTTCACCGCCAACTCGATGAACTGCCTGACCGAAGCGCTGGGCCTGTCGCAGCCGGGTAACGGTTCGCTGTTGGCGACTCACGCCGACCGTAAAACGCTGTTCCTTAACGCGGGTAAACGCATCGTCGAGCTGACCAAACGCTATTACGAGCAGGATGATGCCTCCGCCCTGCCGCGCAACATTGCCAGTAAAGCGGCGTTTGAGAACGCCATGACGCTGGATATCGCCATGGGCGGCTCCACCAACACCGTTCTGCACCTGCTGGCGGCCGCACAGGAAGCGGAAATCGACTTCACCATGAGTGATATCGACAAGCTGTCCCGCAAAGTCCCACAGCTGTGTAAAGTGGCGCCGAGCACGCAGAAATACCATATGGAAGACGTGCACCGCGCAGGCGGCGTACTGGGTATTTTAGGCGAACTGGATCGTGCCGGACTGCTGAACCGCGACGTGAAAAACGTGCTGGGTCTGACTCTGCCGCAAACGCTTGATCGGTATGACGTGATGTTGACCAAAGACGACGAGGTGAAAAAAATGTTCCGCGCCGGACCGGCGGGCATCCGTACCACCCAGGCGTTCTCGCAGGACTGCCGTTGGGATACGCTGGATGACGACCGCGCTGAAGGCTGCATCCGCTCGCTGGAACATGCTTACAGCAAAGACGGCGGTCTTGCAGTCCTGTACGGTAACTTTGCGGAAAACGGCTGTATCGTAAAAACTGCAGGCGTGGATGACAGTATCCTGAAATTCACCGGCCCGGCAAAAGTGTATGAAAGCCAGGACGATGCGGTTGAAGCAATCCTCGGCGGTAAAGTGGTGGCTGGCGACGTGGTTGTCATTCGCTACGAAGGGCCGAAAGGCGGGCCAGGCATGCAGGAAATGCTCTACCCAACCACCTTCCTGAAATCGATGGGCCTCGGCAAGGCTTGTGCGCTGATTACCGATGGTCGTTTCTCCGGCGGTACTTCGGGGCTTTCCATCGGTCACGTTTCTCCGGAAGCCGCCAGCGGCGGTAATATCGCGATTATCGAAGATGGTGACATGATTGCCATTGATATCCCGAATCGTGGTATTCAACTGCAACTGAGTGATGCGGAAATCGCTGCGCGCCGTGAAGCGCAGGAAGCTCGCGGTGACAAAGCCTGGACGCCAAAAGATCGTCAACGTCAGGTCTCCTTTGCACTGCGCGCCTATGCCAGCCTGGCAACCAGTGCCGACAAAGGTGCGGTGCGCGATAAGTCGAAGCTCGGGGGATAATGACCATGGCGGATTCACAACCTCTATCCGGTGCTCCTGAGGGCGCTGAGTATCTCAGAGCGGTACTGCGTGCGCCGGTATACGAAGCGGCACAGGTAACGCCGCTACAGAAAATGGAAAAGCTTTCTTCGCGCCTCGATAACGTCATTCTGGTGAAGCGCGAAGACCGTCAACCCGTTCACAGCTTCAAGCTACGCGGTGCCTATGCCATGATGGCGGGCTTGACCGAAGAGCAAAAAGCGCATGGGGTCATCACCGCATCGGCGGGTAATCATGCTCAGGGTGTCGCGTTCTCTTCTGCGCGCTTAGGCGTGAAGGCGCTGATTGTCATGCCAACGGCTACCGCCGATATCAAAGTCGATGCCGTTCGCGGCTTCGGCGGAGAAGTGCTGCTGCACGGCGCGAATTTTGATGAAGCCAAAGCCAAAGCGATTGAACTGTCACAGCAGCAGGGTTTTACCTGGGTTCCACCGTTTGATCATCCGATGGTGATTGCCGGGCAGGGCACGCTGGCGCTGGAGCTGCTCCAGCAGGACGCTCATCTCGATCGCGTATTCGTGCCTGTTGGTGGTGGCGGATTAGCGGCAGGTGTTGCGGTGCTGATTAAACAGCTGATGCCGCAAATCAAAGTGATTGCCGTGGAAGCGGAAGATTCGGCCTGCCTGAAAGCGGCGCTGGATGCTGGTCATCCGGTGGATCTGCCGCGTGTGGGTCTCTTTGCCGAAGGCGTAGCGGTGAAACGTATTGGCGATGAAACCTTCCGTCTGTGCCAGGAATATCTCGACGATATTATCACTGTCGATAGCGATGCTATTTGTGCGGCAATGAAAGACCTGTTCGAGGATGTACGTGCGGTGGCTGAGCCTTCCGGGGCGCTGGCGCTGGCGGGGATGAAAAAATACATCGCCCAGCATAATATTCGCGGTGAACGTCTGGCGCATGTTCTTTCCGGCGCTAACGTTAACTTCCACGGCCTGCGCTACGTTTCCGAACGTTGCGAGTTAGGGGAGCAGCGCGAAGCCTTACTGGCGGTGACCATCCCGGAAGAGAAGGGAAGTTTCCTGAAGTTCTGCCAGCTGTTGGGTGGCCGTTCGGTAACGGAGTTTAACTACCGCTTTGCCGATGCGAAAGACGCCTGCATTTTTGTCGGTGTACGCCTGAGCCGTGGGCTGGAAGAGCGTAAGGAAATCCTGCAACTGCTCAACGAGGGCGGCTACAGCGTGGTGGATCTGTCTGATGACGAGATGGCGAAGTTACACGTGCGCTATATGGTCGGTGGACGACCGTCGAAACCCTTACAGGAGCGTCTCTACAGCTTCGAATTCCCCGAATCACCAGGGGCGTTGCTCAAATTCCTGCATACCCTGGGTACGCACTGGAATATTTCATTGTTCCACTATCGCAGTCACGGTACCGACTATGGTCGCGTACTGGCGGCATTTGAGTTGGGGGAACACGAGCCTGATTTCGAAACGCGGCTGAACGAGCTGGGCTATGATTGTCACGATGAAACGCATAACCCGGCGTTCAGGTTCTTCCTGGCGGGTTAACAACAGCCATTAAAAAAGGGTTCATGTAAAAACATGAACCCTTTTTGCTACTGTATCAGCAGATTACAGCGTGATAACGTCGAATTCGACTTCGGTGTTCACGTCAGCGTCGTAGTCCACGCCGTCGAGGCCAAAACCGAACAGGTTCAGGAATTCTTGCTTGTAGCCTGCATAATCGGTTTCTTGCGCCAGGTTTTCGGTGGTGATCAGCGGCCACAGGTCGCGACATGCCTGCTGAATGTCATCACGCAGTTCCCAGTCATCCATACGGATACGCTGGTTGTCATCAAGCGCCACTTTGTCACCGTACAAGCTGGTGGTCATCAGACGGTTGATTTGCTCGATACAACCTTCATGAATCCCCTGTGCTTTCATCAGCTTGAAGACCATGGAGATGTACAACGGCATCACTGGAATGGCGGAAGACGCCTGAGTGATAACGGACTTCAGTACGGCAACGTTCGCGGAACCGTTCAGCGGAGCCAGCTGGTTACGCAGTTCGCCCGCGGCGCGATCGAGATCTTCTTTCGCTTTGCCCAGCGCGCCGTGCCAGTAGATTGGCCAGGTCAGGTCGGTACCGATGTAGGAGTAGGCTACGGTTTTCACGCCGTCAGCCAGCACGCCAGCTTCGTTCAGCGCGCCCATCCACAGTTCCCAGTCTTCGCCGCCCATGACGGTGACGGTGTTCTGAACTTCTTCTTCGGTTGCCGGCTCAATGCTGGCGGTGATGATCTGATCTTTGTTGGTATCGATCGCTTTAGAGGTGTAAACCTCACCGATTGGCTTCAGCGCAGAACGGACGATTTCACCGGTTTTCGGCATTTTACGCACTGGGGAAGCCAGTGAGTAAACCACCAGGTCAATCTGACCCAGGTCTTCTTTTATCAGTTTGATCACTTCATCACGGCATTCGTCAGAGAACGCATCGCCGTTGATGCTTTTGGAGTACAGACCTTCACGCTTAGCGGCTTCATCGAAGGCGGCAGAGTTATACCAGCCTGCGGAACCCGGTTTGGTATCCGTGCCCGGTTTTTCGAAAAATACGCCGATAGTGGCGGCTCCGCTGCCAAAGGCGGCAGAAATTCTGGAAGCCAGACCGTAACCGGTGGAAGCACCGATCACCAGCACGCGGGACGGGCCGTTCTCGATTTTCCCGTTCTGCTTAACATACTCGATCTGCTTTTCCACGTTGACTTTGCAGCCAGTCGGATGGGTCGTTGTACAGATGAATCCACGAATTTTTGGTTTGATTATCATAATGATGGCTAATTAAGTTTGTATTTTCGCTGTCAAGTGCGCAATGACACCGTCTGTTCTGGCCTGCTTAACGCGATGGTTAACAAGCCCCCCACTACAATGGATCACGACATTATACAGAAAAGGAGCGCCAATACTGAATCTACCACTGATTTTAGGCCTGACGCTGGAGCTAGTCGGCAGATTTACGTTCCAGAACAATCTTCCAGAACGCGTCGATCAGCGGTTCATGCAGCCGCTTTTTCGGCGCGCAGACGCCCAGTTCGAACGGCGTTTTCTCGTCGCTGCGTTCTAAAATCATCACGCGGTTACGTACCGGCTCCGGGCTGTTTTCCAGCACCACTTCCGGCAGCAGCGCCACGCCGCAGCCCAGCGCCACCATTGAGACCATCGCTTCATGACCGCCTACCGTAGCGTAAATCGATGGGTTGCTGATTTTGTGACGGCGGAACCACAGCTCAATGCGGCGGCGGACCGGCCCCTGGTCGGCCATGATAAACGGCACCGTCGACCAGTCGGGTTTCTCGACGGAAACCTGATTACGCACCGGGCAGGGCAGCGCCGGGGCGATCAGCACCACCGTCAGATTCTCCAGCATCGAGAAAGCTACCGCGCCGGGTAGTGTCTCGGGCTTACCGGCAATCGCCAGATCGGCTTCACCAGTGACCACTTTGTCCATCGCATCGGCGGCGTCGCCGGTGGTGAGCTTAATTTCCACCGATGGATGCTCGGCGCGGAAACGATCGAGAATGGGTGGCAGATGGCTGTATGCCGCAGTTACCGAACAGAAAATATGCAGTTCGCCTGACAGCGACGGCCCTTGTTGATCGAGGGTGTGGCGCAGTTGCTGGTATTGCAGCAGCGTCTGTTGGGCGAATACGCGCAGCTCTTCGCCCGCTTCGGTCAGCGTGACCGTGCGGTTATCGCGCACAAACAGCGGCTGGCCGAGATCTTCTTCCAGGCGCTGAATCTGGCGCGAAAGCGTGGAGGGGCTGACGTGCATTGCCCGTGCGCTGCGGCCAAAGTGGCGACTTTCAGCCAAATGCAGGAACATTTTCAGATCGCGTAAATCCACAGACGAGCCTCCGATTTTCTACGTTGCATAAATTGCAATGTGACGTTGTGAATATATCAATTTCCGCAATAAATTTCCTGTTGTAATGTGGATTCAATCTCGCAAATACAAATCTGCGAACCGAATAATAAGCACCACAACACAACATCACGGAGTACACCATCATGGCTAACTACTTTAATACACTGAACCTGCGCCAGCAGCTGGCACAGCTGGGTAAATGTCGCTTTATGGGCCGCGACGAATTCGCCGATGGTGCGAGCTACCTTCAGGGTAAAAAAGTGGTCATCGTCGGCTGTGGCGCTCAGGGTCTGAACCAGGGCCTGAACATGCGTGACTCCGGTCTGGATATCTCCTACGCACTGCGTAAAGAAGCCATTGCTGAGAAGCGTGCTTCCTGGCGTAAAGCGACCGAAAACGGCTTCAAAGTGGGTACCTACGAAGAGCTGATCCCGCAGGCTGACCTGGTGGTTAACCTGACGCCAGACAAGCAGCACTCCGACGTTGTACGTTCGGTACAACCGCTGATGAAAGATGGCGCGGCGCTGGGCTATTCACACGGCTTCAACATCGTCGAAGTGGGCGAGCAGATCCGTAAAGACATCACCGTTGTGATGGTGGCACCGAAGTGCCCGGGTACTGAAGTTCGTGAAGAGTACAAACGTGGCTTCGGTGTACCGACCCTGATCGCCGTTCACCCGGAAAACGATCCGAAAGGCGAAGGTATGGCGATTGCTAAAGCCTGGGCTGCGGCCACCGGCGGTCACCGTGCGGGCGTGCTGGAGTCCTCCTTCGTTGCGGAAGTGAAATCTGATCTGATGGGTGAGCAGACTATCCTGTGCGGTATGCTGCAAGCCGGTTCTCTGCTGTGCTTCGATAAGCTGGTGGAAGAAGGTACTGACCCGGCATATGCTGAAAAACTGATTCAGTTCGGCTGGGAAACCATCACCGAAGCGCTGAAGCAGGGCGGCATCACCCTGATGATGGACCGTCTGTCTAACCCGGCGAAACTGCGTGCTTATGCGCTGTCCGAACAGCTGAAAGAGATTATGGCGCCGCTGTTCCAGAAACACATGGACGACATCATTTCCGGCGAATTCTCTTCCGGCATGATGGCTGACTGGGCTAACGACGATAAGAAACTGCTGACCTGGCGTGAAGAGACCGGTAAAACCGCGTTCGAAACCGCTCCGCAGTTTGAAGGTAAAATCGGTGAGCAGGAGTACTTCGATAAAGGCGTTCTGATGATTGCGATGGTGAAAGCGGGCGTTGAACTGGCGTTCGAAACCATGGTTGATTCCGGCATCATCGAAGAATCTGCGTACTACGAATCACTGCACGAGCTGCCGCTGATCGCGAATACCATCGCCCGTAAGCGTCTGTACGAAATGAACGTGGTTATCTCCGATACCGCAGAATACGGCAACTACCTGTTCTCTTACGCTTGCGTACCGCTGCTGAAAGAGTTCATGACCACCCTGCAGACCGGCGACCTGGGCAAAGCGATTGCCGAAGGTGCGGTAGACAACGCGCAGCTGCGCGACGTGAACGAAGCAATCCGTAGCCACGCTATCGAGCAGGTTGGTAAGAAACTGCGCGGTTACATGACCGATATGAAACGCATTGCCGTTGCTGGCTAAATAGGATGTCGGGTGGCGCTTGCGCTTACCCGACCTACGCACAGCAGATGTAAGCCGGATAAGGCGTAGCCGCCATCCGGCAAAAAAATCCCGGTGCCTGAACGCTCCGGGATTTTTTATTAGTTACGGTACAGTACTTTAATTATGTGGTAACCAAACTGAGTGTGCAGCGGGCCGGTTGGCTCCAGCACTGGGCAGGAAAAGACCACTTTGTCGAACGCCGGAACCATCTGGCCCTGACGGAATTCACCTAAATCACCGCCGCGTTTGCCTGATGGGCAGATAGAGTGTTTCTTCGCCAGTTTGCCGAAGTCTGCGCCGTTTTTAATCTGTTCCAGAAGATCCAGTGCCAGTTTCTCTTCTTTAACAAGGATATGCACTGCTGCTGCTGTTTTTGCCATGATCGTGCCTTGAGTGGGGTGGTTAAGGCTGGCTATACTACCACGCTGTTATTCTCCCCTCCCGACTTTCATGAGTGACCCTTTATGCGTTTGAACCCCGGACAACAACAAGCCGTCGAATTCGTCACCGGACCTTGCCTGGTGCTGGCGGGAGCGGGTTCCGGCAAGACGCGTGTTATCACCAACAAAATCGCCCATCTGATCCGTGAATGTGGTTATCAGGCACGCCATATTGCGGCCGTGACCTTTACCAATAAGGCTGCGCGCGAGATGAAAGAGCGCGTGGCGCAAACGCTGGGTCGTAAAGAGGCGCGTGGGTTGATGATCTCCACCTTCCACACCCTGGGACTGGATATCATTAAGCGTGAATATGCGGCGCTGGGGATGAAGTCGAACTTCTCGTTGTTTGACGATACTGACCAGGTGGCATTGCTCAAGGAACTGACCGAAGGGCTAATCGAAGACGATAAGCTTATCCTCCAGCAGTTGATCTCGACGATCTCCAACTGGAAAAACGATCTGATGACTCCGGCACAGGCGGCAGCCAGCGCCAAGGGCGAGCGCGATCGTATTTTTGCCCACTGCTATGGTCTGTATGACGCGCATATGAAGGCGTGTAACGTCCTCGATTTTGACGATCTGATCCTGCTTCCCACGCTGCTGCTACAGCGCAATGAAGAAGTGCGTGAGCGCTGGCAAAACAGAATCCGCTACCTGCTGGTGGATGAATATCAGGATACCAACACCAGCCAGTACGAGCTGGTGAAGTTGCTGGTAGGTAAACGCGCGCGCTTTACCGTCGTGGGTGATGACGATCAGTCGATCTACTCCTGGCGCGGCGCCCGTCCACAGAACCTGGTACTGTTAAGCAAAGATTTTCCGGCTTTGCAGGTGGTGAAGCTGGAGCAAAACTACCGTTCATCAGGTCGCATCCTGAAGGCGGCGAACATCCTTATTGCGAACAATCCACACGTCTTTGAAAAGCGACTCTTTTCCGAGTTGGGTTACGGTGCTGAACTGAAGGTACTGAGTGCCAATAATGAAGAGCACGAAGCGGAACGCGTGACCGGGGAATTAATTGCCCATCATTTTGTGAACAAGACGCAGTATAAAGACTACGCCATCCTGTATCGCGGTAATCATCAGTCGCGCGTGTTCGAAAAGTTTCTAATGCAGAACCGTATCCCGTACAAAATTTCCGGCGGAACGTCGTTCTTCTCGCGTCCGGAGATTAAAGATCTGCTGGCCTATCTGCGCGTGCTGAGCAACCCGGATGACGATAGCGCATTTTTGCGTATCGTAAATACGCCAAAACGTGAAATCGGCCCGGCCACGCTGCAAAAGTTGGGGGAATGGGCGATGACACGTAATAAAAGCCTGTTTACCGCCAGCTTTGATATGGGACTTAGCCAGACACTGACCGGGCGCGGGTATGATTCTCTGACTCGCTTTACGCACTGGCTGGGGGAAATTCAGCGTCTGGCGGAGCGTGAGCCGGTTGCCGCTGTGCGCGATCTTATCCACGGTATTGATTACGAATCTTGGCTGTATGAAACCTCGCCGAGCCCGAAAGCGGCTGAAATGCGTATGAAAAACGTCAATACGCTGTTCAGTTGGATGACGGAGATGCTGGAAGGCAGTGAGCTGGAAGAGCCAATGACCCTGACCCAGGTTGTTACCCGCTTTACCCTACGCGACATGATGGAACGTGGAGAGAGTGAAGAAGAGCTGGATCAGGTGCAATTGATGACACTGCATGCCTCAAAAGGGCTGGAGTTCCCATACGTGTTTATGGTGGGAATGGAAGAAGGATTTTTGCCGCACCAGAGCAGTATCGATGAAGACAATATCGATGAAGAACGTCGTCTGGCTTATGTAGGGATTACGCGTGCACAAAAAGAGCTCATCTTCACGCTATGTAAAGAGCGTCGTCAGTACGGTGAGCTGGTGCGTCCGGAACCGAGTCGTTTCCTTCTGGAGCTGCCACAGGATGACGTTATCTGGGAGCAAGAGCGAAAAGTGGTGAGCGCAGAGGAGCGGATGCAAAAAGGGCAGGCCAGCATCGCTAATATTCGGGCAATGATGGCGAAAGCTAAAGCGAAGTAGGTATTTTATGGGCCGGATCTGTGTAAGCACTATCCGGCAACCAACATCTAACGCACTTCCAGCGGCCAGTGGACATAGCTTTGCCACTGGCTTTCCTGATCGATTAACTCTTTACCCAGCGGATGATGTTCCAGCCAGCCTTCTGGTAGAGTGACCGTCAGGTGCTCGTTTCTTGCATCCAGTTGTATTTCCGGCACAAGATCGTCACGGCGACGACTGGCGAAGATGATCGCCAGGCGTAGCAAACGACAAAGATGCTCCGCGATGCGCGGCGGCACTGCGTTTTGCTGGTGGAGTGAAGAGAGATCGACGGGATTGGTCTGGTTGAGTAACAGCGTCGCTAGCAGTTTCTTTTGCGCAGGGGTAAAACCCGGGAGATCGAGATTGCGCACCAGATAAGCGGCATGCTGTGGTGCCTGTTTAAAATCAACGCTTAGGCCAATTTCATGCAGCTGACAGGCACTAATCAGTAGTTCGCGGCTAATCGGTTCAAGATGCCACTTTTTTTCTACCTGATCGAGAAATTTAGTCGCTAAATTGGCAACGCGATGTGCTTGCTCTGTATCGACCATAAAGCGACGCTGGATATTGCGTAATGTGCGGCTACGAATATCCTGATCCACCGCCAGATGTAGCATACCGTAGACCAGACCTTCACGTAATGCGCCGCCGGCCAGGGTCATGCATTGAATGTTCAGTTCGGTGAAAATAGCAATCAGAATGGCCAGCCCGCTGGGGAAAACCAGCGCACGTTCCAGCGTTAACCCTTCGATTTCGAGCTCTTCCAGACGACCGCAGTGAATGGCACGCTGCTTAAGCTGCTGAAGTTTGGCCAGCGTAATGCGCTCATCCATGCCCTGCGCCATCATGATTTCCTGCAACGCCTGGACGGTGCCAGAGGCACCAACGCAAACTTTCCAGCCATGAAAACGCAGTTTGTCGGCGACCGGGCGCAGAACTTCGCGAGCGGCTTTCTCGGCCTCGTCAAAGTTTTCCTGTGCCAGATTACGATCGGTAAAATAGCGTTCGAGCCAGGTGACGCAGCCCATTGACAGGCTGAACAGGGAAGTGGTTTGCGCGCCAGAACCGGTAACCAGTTCAGTGCTGGCCCCGCCAATGTCGACGACCAGACGCTGATCTGCACCGCCGGTAGTGTGGGCCACACCTTGATAAATCAGGCGCGCTTCTTCTTCACCGCTAATCACCTGGACAGGGCAGCCGAGGATCTCTTGCGCTTTAGCAATAAACACATCGGCATTTACGGCGATGCGTAATGTTGCCGTGGCGACCACGCGGATTTGTGGATGCGGGATATCCTGCAGACGTTCTGCAAACAGGCGCAAACATTGCCAGCCGCGCTCCATTGCTTCAACAGAGAGCTCGTTGTCACCGTTGAGTCCAGCAGCCAGACGCACTTTGCGTTTGATACGAGTGAGCGTCTGGATGCTTCCTGCCACCTCGCGTACAACCAGCATATGAAAACTATTTGATCCGAGATCGATTGCCGCATACAGCGAAGTAGAATTCATACACTTCATCCTTCAACCTGTATCTGTGTTGGCTGCGTTCTCTCACCCGAATCACTTACTAAAGTAGGTTCATCAGGATTCGTTTTCTTGCCGCCTTGATACAGGCTGAATGATTTTGTGTATGGCATAACTTTTCTTAACCTGAACGACGACGATTACGCGGAGCACCACCGGTACGGCGTGGGCCATTGCCTGTGCGCGGGCGCGTTAAGCGCAACGGCTTCGGCAGATCGGTCATCAGCGCATCCGGGTTATATTTGCTGACCGGAATCGAGTGGCCGATATAGGTCTCGATTGCGGGTAAATTCAGCGCGTACTCTTCACAAGCGAGGCTGATAGAGTGACCGCTTGCACCAGCACGACCGGTACGACCGATACGGTGAACGTAATCTTCACAGTCATCCGGCAGGTCATAGTTAAATACGTGCGTTACGGCTGGGATATGCAGACCACGTGCAGCAACATCCGTCGCAACGAGAATGTCGATATCGCCACGGGTGAATTCATCGAGGATTCGCAGACGTTTTTTCTGCGCCACGTCACCGGTCAGCAGACCGACACGATGGCCGTCTGCAGCAAGGCTGCCCCAGATATCTTCACAACGATGCTTGGTGTTAGCAAAAACAATGGCGCGATCTGGCCACTCTTCTTCAATCAGCGTTTGCAGTAAACGCATTTTCTCTTCGTTGGAGGGGTAGAAGAGCTCTTCTTTAATGCGATGGCCAGTTTTCTGTTCCGGTTCGACTTCAACGTACTCAGCGTTATTCATTTGTTCGAACGCCAGTTCGCGAACGCGGTAAGAGAGGGTTGCAGAAAACAGCATATTCAGACGTTGGGTGGTTGGCGGCATACGACGGAACAGCCAACGGATATCTTTAATAAAGCCCAGATCGTACATACGATCGGCTTCATCCAGCACCACGACCTGAATCGCGCCCAGATTAATGTGGTTCTGTTTTGCATAGTCGATGAGACGACCGGTCGTGCCGATAAGAATATCGACGCCGCTTTCCAGCACTTTCAGCTGCTTATCGTAACCGTCGCCGCCATACGCCAGGCCTAATTTCAGACCAGTGGTCTGTGCCAGCGGCTCGGCATCGGCGTGGATCTGCACGGCTAACTCACGCGTTGGCGCCATAATTAACGCACGCGGTTGGTTCACCTTGCGATCGGCAATCGCGGGATGAGAGAGAAGATAATGAAACGTTGACGTCAGGAACGCCATCGTTTTTCCGGTACCGGTTTGCGCCTGCCCGGCAACATCACGACCAGCCAGCGTTAGCGGCAGCGCGAGGGCCTGAATGGGCGTACAGTTATGAAAGCCTTTGTTTTCAAGGGCTTCTATCACCTTTGGGTGCAGGGCGAAGTCGGAAAACTTCTGTTCTGTTAAATGTGTTTTGCTCATAGTGTGGTAGAATATCAGCTTACTATTGCTTTACGAAAGCGTATCCGGTGAAATAAAGTCAACCTTTAGTTGGTTAATGCTACATCAACACGTCGTTGATTAATGCTATACCAATGCACCAGGCTTATTCCTGTGGAGTTATTATGAGCGATAAAATTATTCACCTGACTGACGACAGTTTTGACACGGATGTACTCAAAGCGGACGGAGCAATCCTCGTTGATTTCTGGGCAGAGTGGTGCGGTCCGTGCAAAATGATCGCTCCGATTCTGGATGAAATCGCTGACGAATATCAGGGCAAACTGACGGTTGCTAAATTGAACATTGACCAAAACCCAGGCACCGCGCCGAAGTATGGTATCCGTGGCATTCCGACCCTGTTGCTGTTTAAAAACGGCGAAGTTGCGGCGACAAAAGTTGGCGCGCTGTCCAAAGGTCAGTTGAAAGAATTCCTCGACGCTAATTTAGCGTAAGGAAGTCTCATGATCGGGCGACCATACTTCGAAATGATTCGGATGACTGGACGCCCGACTTGAGTCGTGCTAAGTTAGTGTTGACTTCGTATTAAACATACCTTATTAAGTTTGAATCTAGTTATATCCAATACTTCCCGTTGTTTCTCGCGCGAGAAGTGGACAGATTCCTGGCTTGTCACTCAATCCGTCTTGTCGTTTCAGTTCTGCGTACTTTCCTGTGACCAGACAGCGAACAGACATGAGTTGATGGCCGTAAACAGGCATGGATGACCCTGCCATACCATTCACAACATTAAGTTCGAGATTTACCCCAAGTTTAAGAACTCACACCATTATGAATCTTACCGAATTAAAGAATACGCCGGTTTCTGAGCTGATCACTCTCGGCGAAAATATGGGCCTTGAAAACCTGGCTCGTATGCGCAAGCAGGACATTATTTTTGCCATCCTGAAGCAGCACGCAAAGAGTGGCGAAGATATCTTTGGTGACGGTGTGCTGGAGATATTGCAGGATGGATTTGGTTTCCTCCGCTCTGCAGACAGCTCCTACCTCGCCGGTCCTGATGACATCTACGTTTCTCCCAGCCAAATCCGCCGTTTCAACCTCCGCACTGGTGATACCATTTCTGGTAAGATTCGCCCGCCGAAAGAAGGTGAACGCTACTTTGCGCTGTTGAAAGTTAACGAAGTTAACTACGACAAACCAGAAAACGCCCGTAACAAAATCCTCTTTGAGAACTTAACGCCGCTGCACGCAAACTCCCGTCTGCGTATGGAGCGTGGTAACGGTTCTACTGAAGACTTAACGGCGCGTGTACTGGATCTGGCATCGCCGATCGGTCGTGGCCAACGTGGTCTGATTGTTGCTCCGCCGAAAGCGGGTAAAACCATGCTGCTGCAGAACATCGCGCAGAGCATTGCATACAATCATCCTGACTGCGTGTTGATGGTGCTGCTGATTGACGAACGTCCGGAAGAAGTTACCGAGATGCAGCGTCTGGTGAAAGGTGAAGTGGTTGCGTCTACCTTTGACGAACCTGCCTCCCGCCACGTTCAGGTTGCGGAAATGGTTATCGAGAAGGCGAAACGTCTGGTTGAACACAAGAAAGACGTTATCATTCTGCTTGACTCCATCACCCGTCTGGCACGTGCATATAACACCGTGGTTCCTGCTTCCGGTAAAGTACTGACCGGTGGTGTGGACGCCAACGCCCTGCATCGTCCGAAGCGTTTCTTTGGTGCTGCACGTAACGTGGAAGAGGGCGGTAGCCTGACCATCATCGCGACTGCGCTGATTGATACCGGCTCTAAAATGGATGAAGTTATCTACGAAGAGTTTAAAGGTACCGGCAACATGGAACTGCATCTCTCCCGTAAGATTGCTGAAAAACGCGTCTTCCCGGCTATCGACTACAACCGTTCTGGTACCCGTAAAGAAGAGCTGCTCACCACCCAGGAAGAGCTGCAGAAAATGTGGATCCTGCGCAAAATCATCCATCCTATGGGTGAAATCGACGCAATGGAATTCCTCATTAACAAACTGGCGATGACCAAGACCAATGACGACTTCTTCGATATGATGAAGCGTTCCTGATTCGGGCATCATCTGAAAACGCCACGTTTTTACGTGGCGTTTTGCTTTTGTGGATGTAATCTTAACGACACAATAATAATAATCCGGTATGACATACCGCCTGGTGACGAAGGGTTGTAATTCGTATTTTGTGGTTAATAATCATACAGAACCACCTGATATGGAGTCGGGTTTCTCTTCTGAATAATCGCCTGGATGGTTATACTTCATATATTGATATTCTCTGAGAGTATGTATAGTGAATTTACTGACAGCAAGTACTGATCTCATCAGTATTTTTTTATTCACAACGCTGTTTCTTTTCTTTGCCCGCAAGGTTGCGAAAAAGATTGGATTGGTGGATAAACCCAACTTCCGTAAACGTCATCAGGGACTGATTCCGCTGGTTGGGGGGATTTCGGTTTACGCAGGCATTTGCTTTACCTTCCTCATCGCCGATTATTATATCCCGCATGCGACTCTCTACCTGGCCTGTGCCGGTGTACTGGTGTTTATCGGTGCGCTGGACGACCGCTTTGATATCAGTGTAAAAATCCGCGCGACCATCCAGGCCCTTATTGGCATCATTATGATGTCAGTGGGCAAACTCTATCTGCTAAGCCTTGGCTATATTTTCGGCCCCTGGGAGATGGTGCTCGGTCCTTTTGGTTATTTCCTGACCCTGTTTGCCGTTTGGGCGGCGATTAACGCCTTCAATATGGTCGATGGGATCGATGGTCTGCTCGGTGGGCTATCCAGCGTCTCATTCGCCGCGATGGGGCTTATTCTGTGGTTCGATGGCCAGACAAGCCTGGCAATCTGGTGTTTTGCCATGATCGCCGCCATTCTGCCTTACATCCTGCTGAACCTGGGGATTCTCGGACGCCGCTATAAAGTCTTTATGGGGGATGCGGGAAGTACGTTGATTGGCTTCACGGTGATTTGGATTCTGCTGGAGACTACCCAGGGGCCAACGCATCCTATTAGCCCGGTCACGGCTCTGTGGATTATTGCCATTCCTTTAATGGATATGGTGGCAATTATGTATCGCCGTTTACGTAAAGGCATGAGTCCTTTCTCCCCGGATCGCCAACATATTCACCATTTAATCATGCGCGCCGGGTTTACTTCCCGACAGGCTTTTGTCCTGATTACGCTGGCTGCTGCGATCCTGGCTTCTATCGGCGTGTTGGCTGAATATTCTCGTATTGTCCCGGAATGGGTGATGTTGGTGCTCTTTTTACTGGCGTTTGTCCTGTACGACATCTGTATAAAACGCGCCTGGAAGGTGGCGAGATTTATCAAACGCTGGAAGCGCAAGTTGCGTAGAAACCGTGACAGTAAACCAAACTTAACCAAATAAATTGAGGGTACGATGACACAACCATTACCGGGGGAACATGCCATGAGCGCTGAAAATGAACTGGACATCCGTGGGTTGTTTCGTACTTTGTGGACAGGGAAGGTGTGGATCGTCGGTATGGCTCTCGCCTTCGCGTTAGTCGCTCTCGCCTATACGTTTTTTGCTCGTCAGGAGTGGAGCGCAACGGCGATTTCAGACAGGCCAACGGTTAATATGTTGGGCGGCTATTACTCTCAGCAGCAGTTCTTACGTAACCTGGACATCAAGGCCAGTCTTGCATCAGCGGATCAGCCGTCAGTGATGGATGAAGCCTATAAAGAATTCATCATGCAACTTGCTTCCTGGGATACGCGTCGTGAATTCTGGCAGCAGACTGATTATTACAAGCAACGTATGGTGGGTAACAGCAAAGCCGATGCGGCGATGCTGGATGAACTGATCAATAACATTCAGTTTATGCCTGGCGATGCGGTTCGTAATACCAACGACAGCGTGAAGCTGATTGCCGAGACGGCGCCTGATGCCAATAATTTGCTGCGTCAGTACGTGGCGTTTGCCAGCCAGCGCGCAGCGCGTCATCTGAATGATGAGTTGAAGGGCGCCTGGGCTGCACGCACCGTGCAGATGAAGGCGCAGGTTAAACGTCAGGAGGAAGTGGCGAAATCGATCTTCTCTCGCCGTGTTCACAACATTGAGCAGGCGCTCAAAATTGCGGAACAGCATAATATTTCGCGTACTTCTACGGATGTTCCTGCTGAGGAATTACCGGATTCTGAACTGTTCTTGCTTGGACGTCCTATGCTGCAGGCGCGACTCGAGAACCTGCAATCTGTTGGTCCTGATTTCGATCTGGACTACTTCCAAAACCGAGCCATGCTTAACACACTGAACGTTGGGCCAACTCTGGATCCGCGTTTTCAGACCTATCGTTATTTGCGTACGCCGGAAGAACCGGTAAAACGTGACAGCCCTCGTCGTGCTTTCCTGATGATTATGTGGGGCATCGTTGGGGCTCTGATCGGTGCTGGTGTCGCGTTAACCCGCCGCCGCACGATCTAGCAATATCGTTGCAGTGAGGGGCTGGGCCCTCACTGCCAATCCGAAGAGAATCGATGTGAAAGTACTGACTGTATTTGGCACGCGACCGGAGGCCATAAAAATGGCACCTCTGGTTCATGCGTTGGCAAAAGATCCTGATTTTGATGCAAAAGTTTGCGTCACGGCGCAGCATCGGGAGATGCTCGATCAGGTGTTGAACCTCTTTTCCATTGTACCTGACTACGATCTCAACATTATGCAGCCAGGTCAGGGACTAACAGAAATTACCTGCCGAATACTGGAAGGATTAAAGCCAATTCTGGCTGATTTTAAACCCGATGTGGTGTTGGTTCATGGTGATACCACAACGACCATTGCCACGAGTCTGGCTGCGTTCTATCAGCGCATCCCGGTGGGGCATGTAGAGGCTGGTTTACGTACTGGTGATCTCTACTCTCCCTGGCCAGAAGAGGCGAATCGGACGCTGACCGGGCGTCTGGCTATGTATCATTTTGCGCCAACAGAAAACTCGCGCCAAAATTTGTTACGGGAAGCTATTCCCGAAAATCGTATTTTCGTCACAGGCAATACGGTGATTGATGCGTTGATCTGGGTTCGCGACCGCGTACTGGCGAACGATGAATTGCGTGCTGAATTAGCAGAGCATTATCCTTTCCTGAGCTCGGATAAAAAGATGATACTGGTGACCGGTCATCGTCGTGAAAGCTTCGGTCGCGGTTTTGAACGCATATGCCACGCGCTGGCGGAAATTGCTGCGGCTAATCAGAACGTACAGATTGTCTATCCGGTGCACCTGAATCCTAACGTTAGCGAACCGGTTAATCGCATTCTGGGTCACGTTGAAAACGTCATCCTGATTGAACCGCAGGATTACATGCCGTTTGTCTGGCTGATGAATCATGCCTGGCTGATCCTGACCGACTCCGGTGGGATTCAGGAAGAAGCCCCATCTTTGGGGAAACCGGTACTGGTGATGCGCGAAACGACGGAACGTCCGGAAGCGATTACTGCAGGTACAGTACGTCTGGTAGGGACAGACCCGCAGCGTATTGTCGAAGAAGTCACGCGTTTGCTGCATGACGATAATGAATATCAGACCATGAGCCGCGCCCATAATCCGTATGGTGACGGGCAGGCATGTGGCCGCATTTTACACGCGTTAAAAAATAATCGGATATCGCTATGAGTTTTACGACCATTTCTGTCATTGGGCTGGGTTATATCGGACTGCCGACGGCGGCTGCCTTTGCTTCCCGTCAAAAGCATGTGATTGGCGTAGATGTAAATCAACACGCGGTGGATACCATTAATCGCGGTGAAATTCATATCGTTGAGCCAGATTTGGGCGCCGTGGTGAAAACGGCGGTCGAAAATGGATTTCTGCGTGCGACCACAACCCCTGTAGATGCGGATGCCTTTCTGATTGCTGTGCCTACTCCGTTTAAGGGGGAGCACGAACCCGATATGGTTTATGTGGAAGCCGCAGCCAAGTCTCTTGCTCCGGTGCTGAAAAAAGGCGCGTTGGTGATCCTTGAATCGACGTCGCCTGTCGGGGCTACCGAACAGATGGCCACATGGCTGGCTGAAATGCGTCCTGATTTGACTTTCCCGCAGCAGGTCGGTGAACAGGCTGACGTCAATATTGCCTATTGCCCTGAACGCGTGCTGCCAGGTCAGGTGATGGTTGAACTGATTAAAAACGACCGCGTGATTGGGGGAATGACCTCCGTCTGTTCCGCGCGTGCTAGCGAACTGTACAACATTTTCCTTGAGGGTGAATGTGTCGTGACCAACGCGCGCACAGCGGAAATGTGCAAGCTGACTGAAAATAGCTTCCGCGACGTCAATATCGCCTTCGCTAATGAGCTGTCGCTGATTTGCGCCGATCAGGGGATCAACGTCTGGGAACTGATTCGCCTGGCAAATCGCCATCCGCGCGTGAATATTTTGCAGCCGGGTCCGGGTGTTGGCGGGCACTGTATCGCGGTTGATCCGTGGTTTATCGTGGCGCAGAACCCGCAACAGGCTAAATTGATCCGTACCGCGCGTGAGGTAAACGACGGTAAGCCTCATTGGGTGGTCGATCGGGTAAAAGCTGCCGTGGCCGACTGTCTGGCGGATACCAATAAACGGGCCAGCGAAGTGAAAATTGCCTGTTTTGGTCTGGCATTTAAACCGAATATTGATGATTTACGTGAAAGCCCGGCGATGGGAATTGCGCAAAGTATCGCGCATTGGCACAAAGGCGAAACATTGGTGGTGGAACCGAATATCTATCAACTGCCGAAAAAACTGGACGGTCTGTGCCAACTGGCAACGCTGGACGATGCCCTGGGAAGCGCCGATGTGCTGGTCTTGCTGGTCGACCACAATGAATTTAAAGCCATTAAAGGCGATGCGGTTCACCAGCAATATGTCGTTGATACCAAAGGGGTCTGGCGCTAATGAAACGAATTCTGGTTACCGGTGGAGCTGGATTCATCGGATCTGCGGTTGTTCGGCATATCATTCAGGAGACTCAGGATGCGGTAGTTGTGGTCGATAAGCTGACCTATGCTGGAAACCTGATGTCGCTGGAGTCGGTTGCACAGAATCCTCGTTTTGCTTTTGAGAAAGTCGATATCTGCGATCGAGCTTCGCTTGACAGGGTGTTTCAACACTATCAACCGGACTGCGTGATGCATCTGGCGGCAGAAAGCCACGTCGATCGCTCCATTGATGGTCCGGCCGCCTTTATCGAAACTAACATTGTGGGAACCTACACGCTGTTGGAAGCGGCGCGTGTTTACTGGAGTTATTTAACCAGCGAGAAAAAATCAGCGTTTCGTTTCCACCATATCTCGACTGACGAGGTGTATGGCGACCTGGAGTCTACGGATGATTTCTTCACCGAAACCACACCGTATGCGCCGAGCAGCCCTTATTCCGCGTCGAAAGCCAGCAGCGATCATCTTGTCCGTGCCTGGCTACGTACCTACGGTCTGCCAACACTGATAACCAACTGTTCTAACAACTATGGTCCGTACCATTTCCCGGAAAAACTGATTCCGCTGATGATCCTTAATGCATTGGCGGGAAAAGCGTTACCGGTATACGGCAATGGACAACAGATCCGTGACTGGTTGTATGTAGAAGATCACGCAAGGGCGCTCTATTGTGTGGTGAAAGCGGGCGCGGTGGGAGAAACTTATAATATTGGTGGCCATAACGAGCGTAAAAACCTGGAGGTTGTCGAAACGGTTTGCAGCCTGTTGGAAGAGCTGGCACCGCAAAAGCCGCAGGGTATCGCGCAGTACCGCGACTTGATCGCTTTTGTGGACGATCGCCCGGGTCATGACTTGCGTTACGCCATTGACGCGTCGAAAATTGCGCGTGAACTAGGCTGGATGCCGAAAGAAACGTTTGAAAGCGGAATGCGCAAAACCGTGCAGTGGTATCTGGCTAATCAGGCATGGTGGAAACCCGTGCAGGACGGCAGTTACCAGGGCGAACGTTTAGGTCTGAAGGGCTAACAGCCTGGTTTTGGCTCCCGGAGGAGACAACGCATGAAAGGTATCATTCTGGCGGGGGGCTCAGGTACTCGCCTGTATCCCATTACGCGTGGCGTATCGAAGCAGCTATTGCCTATTTACGATAAGCCGATGATTTACTACCCGTTATCAGTATTGATGCTGGCGGGAATTCGCGAAATCCTGATTATCACTACACCGGAAGATAAAGGCTATTTCCAGCGCTTACTGGGCGATGGATCTGAGTTCGGCATTGAATTGCACTATGCTGAGCAACCCAGTCCGGATGGATTAGCACAGGCGTTTATCATTGGTGAAACGTTCCTTAACGGTGAACCATCATGTCTGGTGTTAGGAGACAATATCTTCTTTGGTCAGGGATTTAGTCCAAAACTGCGTCATGTGGCTGCCCGAACGCAAGGCGCGACGGTGTTTGGCTATCAGGTTATGGATCCTGAACGTTTTGGTGTTGTTGAGTTTGACGAAAATTTTCGCGCAGTCTCACTGGAAGAGAAACCGAAAGAACCGAAGTCTAACTGGGCGGTGACAGGACTCTATTTCTATGACAGTAAAGTGGTGGAATATGCAAAACGCGTAAAACCGTCTGAGCGTGGAGAACTGGAGATTACGTCCATTAACCAGATGTATCTTGATGACGGACACCTGACGGTAGAGTTGCTTGGGCGTGGTTTTGCCTGGCTTGATACCGGTACGCATGACAGTTTGATCGAAGCGAGTACTTTTGTGCAGACGGTAGAGAAACGCCAGGGCTTTAAAATAGCCTGTCTGGAAGAAATCGCCTGGCGTAACGGTTGGCTGGATGACGAAGGCGTGAAGCGTGCCGCCAGTTCACTGGCCAAAACGGGATATGGCCAATATTTGTTGGAGCTGCTCCGTGCTCGTCCGCGCCAGTATTGAGCCGCTTAGCTGGGAAAATACGTTCTTTGGCGTGCATAGCGCTATTGTGCGTTTTGACCAACACGCGTCGGTTCTGACTGCGGATGCGTTGCAGCCCTGGTCGCGGGTACAGGCAAAAATACCTGCCGCCAATACCCAAGCATTAGATGCCCTGCAACAAATGGGCTTCTCACTGGTTGAAGGTGAAGTAGATTTTGTGCTGCCAGTGACGTGTGCGCATGGTGACCCCGGTGCGCAGGTCGCACAAACTACGGATATCCCTGCATTACGCCATCTGGCAGGACAGGCGTTCGCGCAAAGTCGTTTTCGCGCCCCGTGGTATGCCGCAGATGCCAGCGCGCGTTTTTATGCGCAGTGGATTGAAAACGCGGTGCTGGGGACGTTCGATCATCAATGCCTCGTTTTTCGTACACCAACAGGTGAGATTCGTGGCTATGTCTCGCTGCGTGAACTGAATGCGACCGAGGCGCGAATTGGCCTGCTAGCCGGGCGTGGGGCGGGAGCAGAACTGATGCAGGCCGCGCTTTGCTGGGCGCAGGCTCACGGTAAAACAGCACTGCGTGTGGCGACCCAAATGGGCAATACCGCCGCGCTTAAACGTTATATACACAGTGGTGCGAATGTGGAAAGCACCGCGTATTGGTTATACAGGTGACACGATGATTCCATTTAACGCACCGCCGGTGGTGGGCACTGAACTCGATTACATGCAGACTGCGATGAACAGCGGCAAACTGTGTGGCGACGGCGGTTTTACCCGTCGCTGCCAGCAGTGGCTGGAACAGCATTTTGGCAGCGAGAAAGTATTGCTGACGCCTTCCTGCACCGCATCGCTTGAGATGGCGGCATTGCTGCTGGATATCCAGCCTGGCGACGAAGTCATTATGCCAAGCTATACGTTTGTATCCACGGCCAATGCTTTCGTGCTGCGAGGCGCGAAAATTGTCTTTGTTGATATCCGCCCGGATACCATGAACATTGACGAAACGCTGATTGAAGCGGCGATCACCGACAAAACCCGCGCGATTGTGCCGGTGCATTACGCGGGTGTGGCCTGCGAAATGGATACTATTATGGCGCTGGCGACCAAACATAACCTGTTTGTGGTGGAAGATGCGGCCCAGGGCGTTATGTCGACTTACAAAGGTCGGGCGCTGGGGACGATTGGTCACATCGGTTGCTTTAGCTTTCATGAGACCAAAAACTATACCGCAGGTGGTGAAGGCGGCGCGACGCTGATTAATGATAAAAAATTAGTCGAACGTGCAGAGATCATCCGTGAAAAAGGGACAAACCGCAGCCAGTTTTTCCGTGGCCAGGTAGATAAATATACCTGGCGTGATATCGGCTCCAGCTATTTGATGTCCGATCTACAGGCCGCTTATCTGTGGGCGCAACTGGAAGCAGCGGACCGCATTAACCAGCAGCGTCTGACGCTGTGGCAGAACTACTATGATGCTCTTGAACCGCTGGCGCGTGCCGGACGTATCGAGCTGCCTTCTGTACCGGAAGACTGCGTGCAAAACGCCCATATGTTTTACATCAAGCTGCGCGATATCGACGATCGCACGGCGTTGATTAACTTCCTGAAAGAAGCTGAAATTATGGCGGTGTTCCACTATATCCCGCTGCATGATTGCCCGGCTGGCGACAAATTCGGCGTATTTGCCGGTGTTGATCGTTACACCACCAAAGAGAGCGAGCGTTTGCTGCGTTTACCGCTGTTCTACAACCTGTCGCCGGTCAACCAGCGAACGGTAATTTCGACCTTACTCAACTACTTCGCCTGAAATGTCGCTTGCTAAAGCGTCCTTATGGACGGCAGCCAGTACGCTGGTAAAAATTGGTGCGGGTTTGCTGGTCGTGAAGCTGCTGGCGGTGTCGTTTGGCCCGGCAGGCGTGGGGCAGGCGGGTAACTTCCGCCAGATGGTCACCGTGCTTGGTGTCCTGGCGGGGGCCGGCATTTTCAACGGCGTCACGAAATATGTTGCGCAGCACCATGACGATCCGAACCGGCTCCGCAAGGTCGTCGGTACATCTTCCGCGATGGTGCTGGGATTCTCTACGCTGATGGCGGTGATTTTTCTGCTGGCGGCCGCACCAATCAGTCAGGGATTGTTTGGTCATACTCATTATCAGGGGCTGGTAAGACTGGTTGCGCTGGTGCAGATGGGCATTGCCTGGGCGAATCTGCTGCTGGCGTTGATGAAGGGGTTTCGCGATGCGGCGGGTAACGCGCTGTCGCTGATTGTGGGTAGTCTGGTGGGCGTAGTGGCTTATTATGGCTGTTATCGCCTGGGAGGGTATGAAGGCGCTTTGCTGGGTCTGGCGTTAGTGCCCGCGTTGGTCGTTATCCCTGCCGCTATTATGCTGATTAAGCGCGGGGCGATTCCTCTGCATTACCTGAAACCCTCGTGGGATAACGGTCTGGCTGGACAGCTAAGCAAGTTTACGCTGATGGCGCTGATTACCTCCGTAACGTTGCCTGTGGCATACGTGATGATGCGAAACCTGCTGGCGGCGCAGTACAGTTGGGATGATGTGGGGATTTGGCAGGGGGTAAGCAGTATCTCTGATGCTTATCTGCAATTCATTACCGCTTCATTCAGCGTTTACTTGCTGCCGACGTTGTCGCGACTGACTGAAAAGCGCGACATTACGCGCGAGGTGGTTAAGTCGCTGAAGTTCGTGTTACCAGCAGTTGCCGCTGCGAGCTTTACCGTTTGGCTACTGCGTGACTTTGCTATCTGGCTGCTTTTCTCCGCAAAATTCACCGCCATGCGCGATCTGTTTGCCTGGCAACTGGTTGGCGATGTACTAAAAGTTGGGGCGTATGTCTTTGGGTATCTGGTGATCGCGAAAGCATCACTGCGGTTTTATATTTTGGCTGAAATTAGCCAGTTCATGTTATTGACGGTGTTTGCTCACTGGCTGATCCCTGCACATGGTGCGCTGGGAGCGGCACAGGCTTATATGGCAACGTACATCGTCTATTTTTCTCTTTGTTGTGGCGTGTTTTTACTCTGGCGTAGGCGGGCATGACTGTACTGATTCACGTTCTGGGATCGGATATCCCTCACCATAACCAAACCGTGCTGCGGTTTTTCAACGACTCGCTTGCCGCGACGAGCGAGCACGCGCGCACGTTTATGGTTGCCGGTCAGGATGCGGGATTCAGTGAGAGCTGCCCGGCGTTATCGCTGAGTTTCTACAGCGGGAAAAAAGCGTTAGCCGAAGCAGTTATTGCGAAAGCAAAAGCGAATCGCCAACAGCGATTCTTCTTCCACGGTCAGTTCAACACCAGCCTGTGGTTGGCGCTGCTGAGCGGGAGAATTAAACCGACGCAGTTTTACTGGCATATCTGGGGTGCTGATTTATACGAAGTCTCCAGTGGGCTGAAATTCCGCCTGTTTTACCCGATTCGCCGCATGGCGCAGAACCGCGTGGGCTGCGTGTTTGCCACACGGGGCGATTTACGTTATTTCGCCGAGCAACATCCGCATGTACGGGGTGAGTTGCTCTATTTCCCAACGCGAATGGATCCTTCACTCAATAACATGAGCAATGATTGTCAGCGCAGCGGCAAGATGACGGTGCTGGTTGGCAACTCTGGCGATCGCAGCAATGAGCATGTTGCCGCGCTGCGTGCTGTCCATCAGCAGTTCGGCGACACGGTGAACGTGATTGTACCGATGGGTTACCCCGCCAATAATGATGCCTATATCGATGAGGTTCGCCAGGCCGGTATGGCATTATTTAGCGCTGATAATCTGCAGATTTTAAGTGAAAAGCTGGAATTTGATGCCTATCTAACATTATTGCGGCAATGCGATTTGGGTTACTTTATTTTTGCCCGACAGCAGGGGATCGGTACCCTGTGTTTGCTGATCCAGGCGGGTATCCCGTGCGTGCTCAACCGTGAAAATCCCTTCTGGCAGGATATGGTGGAACAGAATCTTCCGGTGTTATTTACCACGGATGATCTCAATGAAGGCGTCGTACGTGAAGCGCAGCGCCAGTTGGCATCGGTAGATAAAAACACGATTACCTTCTTTAGCCCGAATTATCTGCAGCCGTGGTATAACGCGCTGCGCATTGCTTCAGGAGAAACCGTATGAGCCTGATGCAATTCAGCGGTCTGCTGGTAGTCTGGCTGCTCTCCACCTTGTTTATCGCCACGCTGACCTGGTTTGAGTTCCGCCGCGTACGTTTTAACTTCAATGTTTTCTTCTCATTGTTGTTCTTGCTGACGTTCTTCTTCGGATTCCCGTTAACCAGCATCCTGGTGTTCCGCTTTGATGTGGCAGTGGCTCCGCCGGAGATCCTGCTGCAGGCCTTGCTGTCAGCAGCCTGTTTCTATGCCGTCTACTACGTGACGTATAAAACGCGATTGCGTAAGCGAGTAGAGGGTAAGCCGCGCAGGCCGCTGTTTACCATCAATCGCGTTGAAGCCCATTTGACCTGGGTTATCCTGATGGCGATTGCGCTGGTGAGCGTGGGCGTCTTCTTTATGCACAATGGATTCCTGCTGTTCAGACTGCAATCCTATAGCCAGATTTTTTCCAGCGAAGTCTCTGGAGTCGCTCTGAAGCGTTTCTTCTACTTCTTCATTCCGGCCATGCTGGTGGTTTATTTCCTGCGTCAGGACAGCAAAGCGTGGTTGTTCTTCCTGGTGAGCACCGTCGCGTTTGGTTTGCTGACCTATATGATTGTGGGCGGGACGCGCGCCAATATCATAATCGCGTTTGCCATCTTCTTGTTTATCGGCATTATTCGCGGCTGGATTTCGCTGTGGATGTTGGTCGCCGCAGGCGTGCTGGGTATTGTCGGGATGTTCTGGCTGGCCTTGAAGCGCTACGGAATGAGCGTTAGCGGCGATGAGGCGTTCTATACGTTCCTGTACCTTACACGCGACACCTTCTCGCCGTGGGAGAACTTGGCGCTGTTGCTGCAGAATTACCACAATATTGAGTTCCAGGGGCTGGCGCCGATTGTTCGTGACTTCTATGTCTTTATCCCTTCCTGGCTGTGGCCTGGGCGGCCGAGTATTGTACTCAACTCAGCGAACTACTTTACCTGGGAAGTGTTGAACAACCACTCGGGACTGGCGATTTCGCCGACGTTAATTGGTTCACTGGTGGTGATGGGCGGGGCGCTTTTTATACCATTAGGCGCGATTGTCGTTGGACTCATTATCAAGTGGTTCGACTGGCTGTATGAGCTAGGTAACCAAGAAACCAATCGCTATAAGGCGGCGATTTTGCACAGTTTCTGTTTTGGCGCCATTTTCAATATGATCGTGTTGGCACGTGAAGGGCTGGATTCGTTTGTCTCGCGAGTGGTCTTTTTCCTCGTGATTTTTGGCGTTTGCCTACTGATGGCAAAACTGCTGTTTTGGCTATTCGATAGCGCAGGACTCATCCATAAACGAATCAAGTCGCTGCCCCGGACACAAATTGAAGGATCGTAATGACAGATAACACAACTGCGCCGCTGTATTCGCTGCGCGGATTACAACTGATTGGCTGGCGCGATATGCAACATGCGCTGAATTACCTGTTTGCCGAAGGACACCTCAGGTCAGGAACGCTGGTGGCTATCAACGCTGAGAAAATGCTGACAGCAGAAGATAATCCTGAAGTGAGGGAGCTGATCAACGCCGCGGAGTTCAAATATGCGGATGGGATTAGCGTGGTGCGTTCGGTGCGCAAAAAATTCCCGCAGGCGCAGGTTTCACGTGTGGCCGGTGCTGATCTTTGGGAAGCGCTGATGGCGCGAGCTGGGCAAAACGGAACGCCTGTTTTCCTGGTTGGTGGCAAGCCTGAAGTTCTGGCGCAAACAGAAGCAAAACTACGTGCACAGTGGCGTGTGAACATTGTGGGTAGCCAGGATGGTTATTTTACCCCAGAGCAGCGTCAGGCGTTATTTGAGCGTATTCACGCCAGCGGCGCGCAAATTGTGACGGTGGCGATGGGTTCGCCGAAACAAGAGATCTTTATGCGTGATTGCCGCAAGACTCACCCTGACGCGCTGTATATGGGCGTGGGTGGCACCTACGACGTCTTTACCGGTCACGTTAAGCGTGCGCCTAAAATCTGGCAAAATCTGGGGCTGGAGTGGCTGTATCGCTTATTGTCGCAACCGAGCCGTATTACTCGACAACTTCGCTTATTACGCTATCTCCGCTGGCACTATACCGGCAACCTCTGACGCCCTCTCTCCTCTGATAAGTAGCGTGATCTGCTAATTACGCTACTTATTTACAACATAATCGCTGCTTTCTCGCACAATGTATTCATTTTTTGAATGCTTTAATTGCCATTTAAGCGATTTTAGGAAACCATTCGCAACAATCATTCCAGTGCCGTGGAGTTTTGACGCCAATCGCTAAGCGGTCGGTGTCGTATGGCCTGTTATGACATAACAAGATGTACCCATAACGAGAACCGGTAATACCGGACAGTATGCAAACACAACAAGAGGATTTATGGCCGAGAACAAACCTGAGCTACAGCGTGGGCTGGAGGCTCGTCACATCGAATTAATTGCCCTCGGGGGCACTATTGGCGTCGGGCTGTTTATGGGGGCCGCCAGTACCCTGAAATGGGCGGGACCTTCGGTTCTGCTGGCGTATATCGTCGCCGGGCTGTTCGTATTTTTCATTATGCGTTCTATGGGGGAGATGTTATTCCTCGAGCCGGTTGCCGGTTCATTCGCTGTTTACGCTCACCGTTATATGAGCCCCTTCTTTGGCTATCTCACCGCCTGGTCATACTGGTTTATGTGGATGGCGGTGGGGATCTCAGAGATTACCGCCATCGGGGTGTACGTCCAGTTCTGGTTCCCGGAAATGGCGCAATGGATACCCGCACTGATCGCGGTCGGACTGGTTGCATTGGCGAACCTCGCCGCAGTTCGCTTGTATGGTGAAATTGAGTTCTGGTTTGCCATGATCAAAGTGACCACCATCATTGTGATGATCGTCATTGGGTTAGGGGTGATTTTCTTCGGTTTTGGTAATGGCGGTCAGGCGATCGGCTTTGGCAACCTGACCGAACACGGCGGTTTCTTTGCCGGTGGTTGGAAGGGCTTCCTGACGGCATTGTGTATTGTCGTGGCTTCTTACCAGGGCGTGGAGCTGATTGGCATTACTGCAGGTGAAGCGAAGAACCCACAGGTCACGCTGCGTAGCGCGGTAGGTAAAGTGCTGTGGCGTATCCTGATTTTCTACGTTGGCGCAATTTTTGTTATCGTCACTATTTTCCCGTGGAACGAGATTGGCAGCAACGGCAGTCCGTTTGTTCTCACCTTTGCCAAGATTGGTATTACCGCCGCGGCGGGGATTATTAACTTTGTGGTCCTGACGGCGGCGCTGTCGGGTTGTAACAGTGGCATGTACAGCTGTGGGCGTATGCTCTATGCGCTGGCCAAGAATCGCCAGCTCCCCGCCGCTGTTGGGAAAGTTTCTCGCCATGGCGTACCGGTTGCCGGCGTGGCCATTTCTATCGCGATCCTGCTGATTGGTTCGTGCCTGAACTACATCATTCCCAATCCGCAGCGCGTGTTTGTTTATGTCTATAGCGCCAGCGTGTTGCCGGGGATGGTGCCGTGGTTTGTGATCCTGATAAGTCAGCTGCGTTTCCGTCAGGCGCATAAAGCGGCGATTGCCAGTCATCCATTCCGCTCCATTCTGTTCCCGTGGGCGAATTATTTGACGATGGCGTTCCTGATTTGCGTATTAATTGGCATGTACTTTAATGAAGATACCCGAATGTCGCTTTTTGTTGGCATGGGTTTCTTGTTGGCCGTGACGTTCATTTATAAGGTTTTTGGTCTGAATCGTTATGGCACAGCCCATAAATTGCGGGAATAAGCGACAAAACGCACAAACCATGACCAAACGATAATTTATTTTAAAAAAGCACTAGACAGAAGACCGAGACCTCCGTAATATCCAGCCCCGCAACGGCGCTAAGCGCCCGTAGCTCAGCTGGATAGAGCGCTGCCCTCCGGAGGCAGAGGTCTCAGGTTCGAATCCTGTCGGGCGCACCATTTAGTAGGGTGCCAGAGCTGCGGTGGTTTTAATACCGCGTAAAAGATTTGCAGTGGTGGCTATAGCTCAGTTGGTAGAGCCCTGGATTGTGATTCCAGTTGTCGTGGGTTCGAATCCCATTAGCCACCCCATTAATTTAAAGTTGTGAAATGCGAAGGTGGCGGAATTGGTAGACGCGCTAGCTTCAGGTGTTAGTGTCCTTAGGATGTGGGGGTTCGAGTCCCCCCCCTCGCACCACGACTTAAAGAATTGAACTAAAAATTCAAAAAGCAGTAAAACGGCGAGTAGCGCAGCTTGGTAGCGCAACTGGTTTGGGACCAGTGGGTCGGAGGTTCGAATCCTCTCTCGCCGACCAATTTTGAACCCCGCTTCGGCGGGGTTTTTTGTTTTCTGATTTTCCCTTCTCAGCCTTTATTCCCGCGAATTACCTGATGTCTTAAAAAGTCCGAATACCTGGTTTTTGCAGTGCAATCGTGGCATGCCTTGTGCAATAATATGCGGGTAGATGCTCATTCCATCTCTTATGTTCGCCCTCTGGCCTCATAAACTCAGGAATGATGCAGAGCCGTTTACGGTGCTTATCGTCCACAGACAGATGTCGCGTAGCCTCATCAAACACCATGGACATAACGTTGAGTGAAGCACCCATTTATGTTGTCATACAGACCTGTTTAACGCCTGCTCCTTACCGAGCGGGCGTTTTTTTATGCATACACAAAATCCTTCGAGCTGCTTCTCGAATGATTTTGTGTATACGAGATGAAAAATATGTAGGCCCGGTAAGCGAAAGCGCCACCGGGCATTCAGGAGTTACTGCGGGGGATTGTTGTTCTGCAACGTCAACATCAGGCCATCACGACGCATGGTGGCGGCTTCTTCCGGTTGATGCAGTCTGTCCAGCGCGTCAGCAAGCCAGGCGTAGTCATAGGCATCCGGGCGCTGTTTGAGAGCGGCACGGAAGGCGAGCGTGGCTTCCTGCCATTCCCCATGCTTCATTAACGACTGACCCAGCGTACTCCACAGCAACGGGCGATCGCCCACGGCTTTAATCTGCTGGCGCAACACTTTCTCTATCTGTTCCGGATTATTGGTTTTCAGACGCGGGATCGGTAGCACCAGGCGGTCATCGTACTGACGTTTCAAACCATCAATGATGACCTGCTGCGCTGTATCGTGATCGTCACACTCAATCAGATGTTCAGCCATTGCTACCTGCAAAGCAACCTGATGACGGGTTTTACGGTTCTGGTTTTTCCACCATGCACGCAGCCCCTCGCTGCCCTGATCGGCGCGGACCTGATCCATCAAGCCAACCCATGCCTGTTGTTCCAGCATGGCGCGGTGCTCGTCATCACCCACATGCGCTTTTGCCATGGATGGGATGATATCCAGCAAGGAACTCCATGCGCCGGTGCGAATGTAGGCCTGCTCAGCCAGACGCAGCACTTCCGGATGACGTGGCGTTACTTCCAGCAGTTTGTCTATGCTGTGGCGTGCGGCGTGATTTTCATTACGCGCCAGTTGCAGGCGAACGCGAGCGATTTCTACCGGGATCGTATCATTTCCCGCCAGTTCGGCAGCACGCTCAAGGTGTTGGTTGGCGCGAGCTTCGTCACCGCGCTGCTGAGCCGCTTCTGCCGCCAGCAGGTAATTCACTACTGGCTGTTCTGCATGATCGGCATTTTTCGACATCAGCTTCTCAACCTGCTGATAGTCACCTTCTGCCAGTTTGAGCAGCGCCTGTTCGGTCTGCTTACGGGCGCGACGACGTTTACGACCCACAAACCACCCACGGGTATGTGCGCCGGTGCGGAAAATTCGGCGCAACAGCCATTCAATCGCAAACAGGACGACCATGGCGACGATCAGGATGATCACCAGGCCCGTCACACTGGTTTCGATATTGTAGTTATCCGTCTGGATCAACACGTAGCCCTGATGACCGGCTATCATCGGACCGACGACGATCCCGGCGATCAACAGCACAAAGAGCAACAATACTTTTAGCATCATTATTCTCCTTGCGGCGCGGTTGCCGGAGCGTCTGTCGAAGGCGCTGGCGCTGCTGCTACCGGTGCTGTGGCAGGTTGCGCCAGTAAATTACGTACGCGGGTCTGCATTAACTTGTCGAGAATAGCCTGACTCTGCAGCGTTTCCGGGACATCCATACTGATGCTTTGCTGGCTCAGTTGGTCTACTTCTTCAAGGAACGCTTTGGTCGCTGCATCGTCGGTGTCGTAGTAAGCACGCACCCATGTGGAGACATTTTCCAGCGCCTGGCGGTATGTCTCTTCCTGATGACGCGGCACGGCCTGTGCAGCTACTAACAGGCGGGAACGGATATTTTCACGTAAGTAAACGTCCTGGTTCGGTGCCAGCAGCGGTACGGCAGTTTCATCACGACGGCGCACGGTGATAAAGCTGTCCATAAAGTTCTGCCAGCTTTTTTGCAGATTGACGCGCCATTCGCTAATAGAGCTGGAAAGCTCGCTGCTGTCCGAGTCCATCGGTGAATCGTCGGTGTCGTTGTCGGCCAAACGCAGGTTATCGATCTGATTAGAGAGTTGATTCACTTTCAGGATAATGCCGTCATAGTCGACCTGAGTCACCGCGGAGAGGCTCGCGATATCGTCAGTAATCGCACGTCGCGCGGTAATTAAGCTCGGGTCGTTCATATCTGCCAGACTGGCATCGGCGCTTTTCAGCAGCGCCGCGGCGGTAGTGACGTCCTGATCGCTCCATAATTTGCGACCAGCCAGTTTCACCAGGAAATCAGCCTGCGCCAGCAGCCATGTTCCAGCATCGCTGCCGGAGATGGTGGCGACTTTTTGCTGGACTTCATCAAGCTGTTTGACCAGCGCGGCCTGCTGGCGAGTGGCTTCATCCAGCTGCGTTGCCTGCTGTTTAATAATACCTTCCAGCTCAGCTTTCTGGCTTTCCTGCGCTTTTTGCAGTGCCGTCAGCTGGTTCGCCAGCGCATCGCTGGTTGCCGTTTGTGTTGTTGCCTGTTGTTTCCCCCAGCCGTACAGCCCAACGCCTGCTGCCAGCGCAATAGCAATCGCCACAGCGCTCAGAATCAGCGCCGTGCTGTTCTTACTCTTTTTTTCAGTATTAACTGGCTGTGACGTGGTTTCCACGGCCTCCCTGGTCTCTTCAACCACGGCGGAGGATTTTTCTTGTTCCGTCATTATGGCATCCCATTATGAGAGTTATTGTAATGCGCGTAGTAGCGCATCGTTGTCGGCGTTATCAGCGACCTTAATATCTTGCCAGCCCAGTTCCCGGGCGAGGTGCGCCAGACGCTCACTGACGACCAGCAGCCGACAGCGTAGTAACCAGTGCTCACGATACCACTGTGGAATAAGCGTCCAGAGCTGTTGTAGCATCTCTCCGCTAGTGACGACCACCGTGGTTACGCCACGGGATTGCCAGCGCATCGCTTCTTCTGCACCATCGTAATATTTTGCACTGCGTTGATAACATTCACAAAAATCGACATCGGCTCCGCGTGCCGTCAGGGTTTCACCTATCAGCTCGCGGCCACCGTTGCCGCGTAATATAAGCGCGCGTTTTCCCGCAATATTTTGTAATTCAGGTAATTGTAGCAAGACTTCGCTAATTTCCCGATCCAGAGGGTAGTGAATATTGAAGCCGCTAACAGTATGCAGCGCCAGCGCCGTTGTACGGCCAATGGCAAAATATCGCGGAAGGGATGGCCAGCTTTTCTCTTGCTGCTGAAGCTCGGCATCTGCAAAGGTAACGGCGTGCTGCGAGAGGACGAAGACCAGATCGTTCTCCGTCAGCGCCGACAGTCGGGAAGCAAGCGTTGCCAGTTCCCGGCCAGGTGAAAACTCGATGAGCGGAAAACTCCAGGCCACCTGCCCCAGTGTGCGCAGACGGCTCACTAACTCTTCCCCTGCGGGAGACGGGCGGGTGACCAGAATACTCATGCGGGTGCTTCTCCGTTATAAACTTCAGCCAGAATGGCGCGCGCACCGTTCTCCAGCAGTTCTTCTGCCAGAGAGATGCCCATCTGTTCGGCATCCTGTGTGGCGCCGCGACGTTCTCCGCATACCATCTGTGAACCGTCTGGCGCGCCGACCAGCGCACGTAGCCAAATCTCACCGTCGATGATTTCGGCATAGCTACCAATAGGTACCTGACATCCCCCTTCCAGGCGGGTGTTCATGGCGCGTTCTGCTTTGACGCGTAGCGCCGTCTCTTCATGGTTGAGCGGCGCTAACAGCGCCTGAGTGCGCATATCATCCAGTCGACATTCTATGCCTACTGCGCCTTGTCCGACAGCGGGTAGGGAGACTTCCGGCGGCAGAGCGGTACGGACTCGCGACTCAAGACCTAAACGTTTTAATCCAGCGACCGCCAGAATAATGGCGTCATAATCGCCGTTATCCAGTTTGCTGAGGCGCGTGCCTACGTTGCCGCGCAGCGAACGGATGACGAGATCCGGGCGACGCTTCGCCAACTGGCACTGGCGACGCAAACTGGATGTCCCAACGATGCTGCCTGCGGGGAGTTCATCCAGCGTGTTGTACTTATTTGAGACGAAAGCATCACGCGGATCCTCTCGCTCGCAAATGGTGACCAGTCCAAGACCGTCAGGGAATTCAACCGGCACATCCTTCATGGAATGCACGGCGATATCGGCGCGTTTTTCCAGCAGCGCGACTTCCAGCTCTTTAACAAACAACCCTTTCCCTCCGACTTTCGCCAGCGGGGTATCAAGGATCACATCGCCACGGGTTACCATAGGAACCAGTTCCACGATCAGACCTGGGTGGTTTGCCATTAAGGCGTCTTTGACATAATGTGCCTGCCAGAGCGCAAGGGGGCTTTGGCGTGTGGCAATTCTCAAAACATTGTCTAACATGCTTGTTACCGTCATTATCAATCATTGACCATCCTAACATCCTTATCAAAGGGATGTCAGCGTTACGCTCAAACGTAAGTGAGAGGAAAGGCGCTGCATCATCACTGTCAGTGAATAATGACGAGAAAAACCTCCCGACCGTATGAAGGAATTTACACGTAACGAACGGTGCTACACTGGTATGTAGCGCATCTTTCTTTACGGTCAATGAGCAAGGTGTTAAATTGATCACGTTTTAGACCATTTTTTCATCTGTAACTAATAAAAGTGCAGGGGAAAAAGGTAACGGTTATTTTTGACATACGGTTTATCCGGACTGATGACGAGGGTGGTGAGCGTTTGCGCCGCCGCTATCGACGCCATGACGGATGCAACATCAGGCGATACGTCTTGTACCTCTATATTGAGACTCTGAAACAGAGACTGGATGCCATAAATCAACTGCGTGTGGATCGCGCGCTTGCTGCCATGGGACCTGCTTTCCAGCAGGTATACAGTCTGCTGCCGACATTATTGCACTACCATCATCCGCTGATGCCGGGTTACCTTGATGGTAACGTTCCCAAAGGCATATGCCTTTACACGCCTGATGAAACCCAACGCCACTACCTGAACGAACTGGAACTGTACCGCGGTATGTCGCCGCAGGACCCGCCGAAGGGCGAACTGCCGATCACCGGCGTTTACTCGATGGGCAGTACCTCTTCGGTAGGGCAAAGTTGTTCGTCTGACCTTGATATCTGGGTCTGCCATCAATCCTGGCTGGATAGCGAAGAGCGCCAGCTGCTGCAGCGTAAATGTAGCCTGCTGGAAAGCTGGGCGGCCTCGTTGGGCGTGGAAGTCAGTTTCTTCCTGATTGACGAAAACCGTTTCCGTCACAATGAAAGCGGCAGTCTGGGTGGTGAAGACTGTGGCTCGACGCAGCATATCCTGTTGCTGGATGAATTCTATCGCACCGCTGTGCGCCTCGCGGGTAAACGTATTCTGTGGAATATGGTGCCGGGCGACGAAGAAGAGCACTACGACGATTACGTCATGACGCTCTACGCACAGGGGGTGTTAACGCCAAACGAATGGCTGGATCTCGGCGGACTCAGTTCGCTTTCCGCCGAAGAGTACTTTGGCGCCAGCCTCTGGCAGTTGTACAAGAGTATCGACTCCCCGTACAAAGCGGTGCTGAAAACGCTGTTGCTGGAAGCCTATTCCTGGGAATATCCCAACCCACGCCTGTTGGCGAAAGACATTAAACAGCGCTTGCATGATGGCGAGATCGTCTCTTTTGGTCTCGACCCTTACTGCATGATGCTGGAGCGCGTTACTGAGTACCTCACGGCGATCGAAGATCCGACGCGCCTGGATTTAGTACGTCGATGTTTCTACTTAAAAGTGTGCGAGAAACTGAGCCGTGAGCGCGCCTGCGTGGGCTGGCGTCGTGAAGTATTAAGTCAGTTAGTGAAAGAGTGGGGCTGGGATGACACTCGTCTGACCATGCTGGATAACCGCGCTAACTGGAAGATTGACCAGGTACGTGAAGCGCATAACGAACTGCTCGATGCGATGATGCAGAGCTATCGTAACCTGATCCGCTTTGCGCGGCGCAATAACCTCAGCGTCAGCGCCAGTCCGCAGGATATCGGTGTGCTGACCCGTAAGCTGTATGCTGCGTTTGAAGCGTTGCCGGGTAAGGTCACGCTGGTGAACCCGCAGATATCTCCGGATCTCTCGGAACCGAATCTGACCTTTATCCATGTACCGCCGGGTCGTGCCAACCGTTCGGGTTGGTATCTCTACAACCGCGCGCCTAACATGGACTCGATCATCAGCCATCAGCCGCTGGAATATAACCGCTATCTCAACAAGCTGGTGGCGTGGGCCTGGTTCAATGGCCTGCTGACCTCGCGTACGCATTTGTTTATTAAGGGCAACGGCATTGTTGATTTGCCGAAGCTGCAGGAAATGGTCGCCGACGTGTCGCACCACTTCCCACTGCGACTGCCTGCGCCAACGCCGAAAGCGCTCTATAGCCCATGCGAAATTCGCCATCTGGCGATTATCGTTAACCTCGAATATGACCCGACGGCAGCGTTTCGCAATCAGGTGGTGCATTTTGATTTCCGTAAGCTGGACGTCTTCAGTTTTGGTGAAGAGCAAAAATGCCTGGTGGGTAGCGTAGACCTGCTGTACCGCAACTCGTGGAATGAGGTGCGTACGCTGCACTTCAACGGCGAGCAGGCGATGATTGAAGCGTTAAAAACGATTCTGGGCAAAATGCACCAGGATGCCGCGCCGCCAGATAGCGTCGAGGTTTTCTGCTATAGCCAGCATCTGCGCGGTTTAATTCGCACCCGCGTTCAGCAACTGGTGTCTGAGTGCATCGAATTACGCCTCTCCAGCACCCGTCAGGAAACCGGACGTTTCAAAGCGCTGCGTGTTTCCGGCCAGACGTGGGGGCTGTTCTTCGAGCGCCTGAACGTTTCGGTACAGAAGCTGGAAAATGCGATTGAATTCTATGGCGCGATTTCACATAACAAACTGCACGGGCTTTCCGTCCAGGTTGAGACCAACCATGTGAAACTGCCGTCGGTGGTAGACGGTTTTGCCAGTGAAGGGATTATTCAGTTCTTTTTCGAAGAAACGGGTGATGAGCAGGGCTTTAATATCTACATTCTGGACGAAAGCAATCGGGCTGAGGTGTATCACCACTGCGAAGGTAGTAAAGAGGAACTGGTACGCGACGTCAGCCGTTTCTACTCATCGTCGCACGATCGTTTTACCTACGGCTCCAGCTTCATCAACTTTAACCTGCCGCAGTTCTATCAGATTGTGAAAACCGACGGGCGCGCGCAGGTGATTCCGTTCCGCACCCAGCCGATTAGCGCTGTTCCGCCCGTCAATCAGGACAACGACGCGCCGCAGTTGCAGCAGTATTTCTCTTAAGCATAGTGCCGGATGGCGGTGTAAACACCTTATCCGGCCTCCAAATGCGCGAGATACTCAGGCCGGATAAGCGAAGCGCATCCGGCAATCACACTTAGCGGAAGCTCACCTCTTCACCCGCCTGCTGCGTTGCCGCCTGTTCCAGCAGATCCCAGAACGTTTCGCCGCTTCGGTCGCAGATCCACTCGTCGCCTTTCAGGTCAAAGTGGTAGCCGCCCTGTTTGGTCGCCAGCCATACCTGGTGCAGCGGCTCCTGACGGTTAATGATAATTTTGCTGCCGTTTTCGAAACTGATGGTCAGAACGCCGCCGTTGATCTCACAATCAATATCGCTGTCGCCATCCCAGTCATCCAGACGTTCTTCAATGGTCATCCACAGGGTGTCAGCAAGGCGATGAAATTCACTGTCGTTCATTGTCGTTTCTCGTTTTTTTGTGATAGCGGCAGTATAAAGGGAAGCGCTAACCTCAAAACAGCGTTACGGCATTATTTTTTGCATTCACTGGCCTTTGTGATGATGATGATGTCTTCATTGCTGGTGAACATATTCTGATCCAGGTTGCGCGTTTCTCCCGGACATGGAGAGGCGGTGCGATAAAGCTGGTCGCCAATCCATGTATAAACATAAGCATTATCGTAAGCGAAACGCTCAGTGATTTTTAGCGACCCGTTGAGGCCAAAGACCTGAATGTCCTGATGTTGTTGGTGACCACGCATAAAATAGCCGTGCTCTTTTCCTGCGTTAATTTTCTGGTTCAGGAAAGGGGCAACGGTATCCAGTTCCAGTATTTCCATCTGGTCTTCGCCGAAAGGCGATAGCTTCACAATATACAGCTGATTTTTATATTGCGCGATGCGAGCGTTAACTCGCTTGAATTGGCCGGGATCAATGTTGGGAATAGTTTGCCAGTTGCTCCACTGGGCGTCGGGTGAGAGCGCTTTGCGCCAGCGAACCACTGTTTTGCCGATATCAAAGGAATCATCATTCGTTTCCGGCGGTATTTGCGCGGTTTCCTCGCCGGGAACTCGTGGTATCCCTGTCGGGATAAATACGCCATTTTGTAACAAATCGCCATCCAGATCCCCGCCGTTAAACTCGGCCCAGTAGCCATATCCGGATTGTTGTTTTTGCCATTTTACGCGTACGGCTTTGGGGTTGGGCGTAGGGTAACGCCAGAGTTGTTGGCCATCAAAGGCGTAGACATAGCGATCGTCGCGGGCGTACCACTTTTTGTCATGCGGGCTGTCGCCAAGATGCGCTTCTCGCTCATCAGGAGCGTGATAATCCAGTAAAATCAACGGGCCTGCGGACTCGAATACCTGTAGCCCATCCTGCTCTTCACCATCAACATATGACTTGTTGAGCAGGTAGCCATGATGTCTGCCAGCGTTAAATCGCTTATCAATAATCAGATTAGGGTTGTCCAGCGTTATTACATCAAGCCTGTTTTCGCCGAACTCCGTTTTTCTGATGGCATACAGCTTGTCCTGATATTGCGCCACAGTGCTGCTGAGCGGATGGAACTGTTCCGGATCAAGATGGGGAATTTCTTCCTGCTGGCAATCCGGGCCTTTACGCCACAAAACCTGCGTTTCCAGCAGACTAAACGCCGCGCAGTGTTTTTCCGGGTGCGCAAGCCTGTCCAGGTTATCCTGATTGAGGACGTGACGGAACTGACCGTTTTTGTCGCGCCAGGTCAGCAATGCGTCGGGTATCCAGCGCACGACGGTGAAGGTATCCGGGTTGGCATTCAACTGTTCACCGTTGATCATAATTTTTGTGCGGGTACGGCTTAGCGTATCCCAGGGTCCGAAAGATACGGCGACGCAGGGGTTAAATGCGGAGGAAAAGTTTCCATGCCGATACCAGGGTTTTTGCGCCAGTACGGTAAAACTGTCGGGATCGACGAGGCGATGTCCGTTGACATACAGGTAGCGATCGTCGCGTAAAATCAACCCCAGCCAGTCAGGTTGCCATGCGCCGTCGAATGTTATTTTACGCAGCGTTTTGATATCGGCATGATTTTCACCGTGGTTATCATCCGTGCGCTCGCCTTTGTAATAGAGGCTGTTTTTATCAGCAGCAAGGTCACCCCAGACCCGGAATGAGGCCACGTCGAGAGGTGGAGTACCTGGCGGGTTTTGCACAACCTTGCCAGCATAGAGGACATAGCGACCATCACTGTGGTACGAATAATGGGGAAACCAGGCCTGCGCGCCCTCATAGAGGTAGTCAGTCGTCAGATCCGTTAGTGGAGGTTCTTTTTCCCCGTCTTCCTGCATTGTTGGGTCAATTAACAAATCGGGTAACCGACGCAGGCGCTTGTAATTCACTCCAGGGAGCGAAAGATTAGTTTCTTCGTAGGGACGCAGGTATATCACGCCGTTTTCGTGCCTTTGGTAAATATTGTGTTCTGGTTCGTCCAGCCGACATCCCCATGCAGGTGAAAGTAAAAGAGAAAGAGACAAAAGACAAAATATGTTGCGATTTTGCATAAAGCCATCCAGGCGAGTAACTCCACTTAGAAAGCCCTCAGCAAACCATATTCCCTGACCTGAATACGTTACAATCATGACGATCCGCTGTTTTTCAGACTCCATAAAGGTATGCTAAACGCTTGCTTTTACGCCTTCTCCTGCGATGATAGAAAACAGAAAGCATGAACTTTACAGGCCATCAATAATGAAAAACGTGTTAAAGCCACTCGCTGTCATTTTTACTCTGTTCAGCCTGACGGGCTGTGGGCTAAAAGGCCCGCTCTATTTCCCACCAGCTGATAAAACCGCGCCGCCTCCGACCAAGAGCGTTCAGCCGCAATCGCAATCCACCACGCCTGAGAAAAACGATCGTGGGATTAGTGATGGGCCTTCTCAGGTGAATTACTAACGGCAGGAATAGATTTTACATTTCTGTACCCGCGTGAACGGAGTGAATGATGCAATTCTCTAAAATGCATGGCCTTGGCAACGATTTTATGGTCGTCGACGCGGTAACGCAGAATGTCTTTTTCTCACCAGAGCTGATCCGCCGCCTGGCCGACAGACATCTCGGCGTTGGATTTGATCAACTGCTGGTGGTTGAACCTCCGTATGATCCGGAGCTGGATTTCCACTACCGTATTTTTAATGCCGACGGCAGTGAAGTGTCACAGTGCGGCAATGGCGCCCGCTGTTTTGCCCGTTTTGTTCGCCTGAAAGGGCTGACCAATAAGCGCGATATTCGCGTCAGTACAGCGAATGGTCGTATGGTATTAACCGTAACCGACGACGAGCTGGTGCGGGTGAATATGGGCGAACCCAATTTTGAACCCTCGCAGGTTCCTTTTCGCGCTAACAAAGCAGAGAAGACCTATATTATGCGCGCGGCCGAACAGACAGTATTGTGCGGCGTGGTTTCAATGGGGAACCCGCACTGCGTGATTCAGGTTGATGATGTTGATACGGCCACGGTAGAAACACTGGGACCGGTTCTGGAAAGCCATGAACGCTTCCCTGAACGCGCCAACATCGGATTTATGCAGGTGGTAAAACGTGAGCATATCCGACTGCGCGTCTATGAGCGCGGCGCGGGTGAAACGCAGGCCTGCGGCAGCGGTGCATGCGCCGCCGTTGCAGTCGGTATCCAGCAGGGGCTGCTGGCAGAAGAAGTGAGGGTGGAATTACCGGGCGGTCGACTTGATATCGCCTGGAAAGGTCCGGGTCATCCGCTGTATATGACTGGCCCGGCGGCACATGTCTACGACGGATTTATTCACTTATGAAGCAACCAGGGGAAGAACTACAGGAAACGCTCATGGAGCTCGACGATCGGGCGGTCGTCGATTATCTGCAACGTAATCCTGAGTTTTTTATCCGTAATGCCCAGGCTGTTGAAGCGATGCGAGTTCCGCACCCAGTGCGGGGCACGGTCTCTTTAGTGGAATGGCATATGGCGCGGGCGCGTAATCATATTAACGTGCTGGAAGAGAACATGGCGCTGTTGATGGAACAGGCCAACGCCAATGAAAGCCTGTTCTATCGTCTGTTAAATCTGCAAGGACGTCTGGTGGCGGCCAGCAGCCTTGACGATATGCTGATGCGCTTGCATCGCTGGGCGCGTGAGTTAGGGCTGGCCGGAGCGACGGTTCGTCTGTTCCCGGATCGCTGGCGACTAGGCGCGCCCTCAAAATTCACCCATCTGGCATTAAGCCGTCAGGCTTTTGAACCGTTGCGTATCCAGCGTTTGGGCCAGTCGCAGCACTATCTTGGGCCGCTCAATGGTCCTGAATTGCTGGTCATGATGCCGGAGGCGAAAGCCATAGGCTCAGTCGCGATGTCGATGCTCGGGCAGGATGGATCCCTTGGCGTGATGCTGTTTAGCAGTCGTGATGTTAATCATTACCAGCAGGGGCAAGGCACGCAATTGCTGCAGGAAATCTCGCTGATGTTGCCGGAGCTGCTAGAGCGCTGGATTGAACGCGTATGACCGATTCACCCCTTTCTCAGGATGTGGCGCGCTTTTTGCGCTATCTGGGCGTTGAGCGTCAGCTTAGCCCGATCACCTTGCTTAATTATCAGCGTCAGCTTGATGCCATCATTGCGTTAGCCGGAGAGACCGGTCTGCAAAGCTGGCAACAATGTGATGCGCTCATGGTCCGCAGTTTTGCTGTTCGCAGCCGTCGTAAAGGACTGGGGCCGGCGAGTCTGGCACTGCGTCTCTCCGCGTTACGCAGTTTCTTCGACTGGCTGGTTAATCAGGGCGAACTGAAAGCCAATCCGGCAAAAAGCGTTTCCGCGCCGAAAGCACCGCGTCATCTGCCTAAAAATATCGATGTCGACGACGTTAATCGTCTGCTGGATATCGATCTCAACGACCCCCTTGCCGTGCGTGATAGAGCGATGCTGGAAGTGATGTACGGCGCGGGTCTGCGTTTATCTGAACTGGTTGGGCTGGATATTAAACATCTCGATCTCGACACCGGCGAAGTGTGGGTGATGGGTAAGGGCAGTAAAGAGCGTCGCCTGCCGATTGGCCGCAATGCGGTGGCGTGGATTGAGCACTGGCTGGATCTACGCGGACTCTTTGGCTGCGATGACGATGCGCTATTTCTGTCAAAACTGGGCAAACGCATCTCGGCGCGTAACGTGCAGAAACGCTTTGCTGAATGGGGTATCAAGCAGGGGCTGAACAGCCACGTACATCCCCACAAATTACGCCACTCCTTTGCGACGCATATGCTGGAGTCGAGCGGCGATCTGCGCGGAGTGCAGGAGTTATTGGGTCATGCCAATCTCTCCACAACTCAAATCTATACCCATCTTGATTTTCAACACCTGGCTTCAGTGTACGATGCGGCGCATCCGCGCGCCAAACGGGGGAAATAATGCGTTTTTACCGGCCTTTGGGGCGCATTTCTGCGCTCACCTTTGACCTTGATGACACCCTTTACGATAACCGTCCCGTTATCACACGCACCGAGCAGGAAGCGCTCGCGTTTGTACAGAATTACCATCCGGCGTTGAATTCGCTGCAAAATAGCGACCTACAGCGCTTGCGTCAGGCCGTTCGTGACGCCGAGCCGGAAATCTATCACGATGTTACCCAATGGCGTCACCGGGCCGTAGAACGCGCTATGCTGGAGGCGGGTTTGTCAGCGGCAGAAGCCAGAATGGGGGCGAATGCGGCGATGATGAATTTTGCCAAATGGCGTAGCCGCATTGAAGTCCCACAGACGACGCATGACACGCTGAAAGCGCTGGCTCGCAAATGGCCGCTGGTGGCGATCACCAACGGTAACGCGCAGCCGGAACTGTTTGGCCTGGGTGATTACTTTGAGTTTGTGCTGCGCGCCGGTCCCGACGGACGATCAAAACCGTTCAGCGACATGTACACGCTGGCGGCGGAAAAACTGAAAATGCCTGTGGGCGAGATCCTGCATGTGGGTGATGACCTGACGACAGACGTCGCGGGCGCTATCCGTTGTGGTATGCAGGCCTGCTGGATCAAACCGGAAAATGCCGACCTGATGCACACCGCTGACAGCCGTTTGCTGCCGCATATCGAAATTTCACAGTTGGCATCTCTGACCTCGCTGATATAATCACCAACAACTCTGTATAAATTCCCAGGGGTCCGGCTGGGCCCTGTTGATTCCGGCGGTGCCAATGGACGTTTCTTACCTGCTCGATAGCCTCAATGACGAACAGCGCCAGGCTGTGGCCGCGCCACGCAGCAACATGTTGGTTCTGGCAGGTGCGGGGAGTGGTAAAACGCGCGTGCTGGTGCACCGTATCGCCTGGTTACTGACGGTAGAGAACAACTCGCCGTATTCGATTATGGCGGTAACCTTTACCAACAAAGCGGCAGCGGAAATGCGCCACCGTATTGGTCAGATCATGGGAACCAGCCAGGGCGGTATGTGGGTGGGGACGTTCCACGGTCTGGCGCACCGTCTGCTGCGCGCGCACCATATGGATGCCAACCTGCCGCAGGATTTCCAGATCCTCGACAGCGAAGACCAACTGCGTCTGCTCAAGCGCCTGATCAAGGCGATGAACCTGGATGAGAAGCAGTGGCCGCCGCGTCAGGCGATGTGGTTTATCAATAGTCAGAAAGACGAAGGGCTGCGCCCGCACCATCTGCAGAGCTATGGCAACCCGGTTGAGCAAACCTGGCAGAAAGTGTATCAGGCTTACCAGGAAGCGTGTGATCGCGCCGGGCTGGTGGATTTCGCCGAGCTGCTACTGCGCGCCCATGAACTGTGGCTCAACAAGCCGCATATCCTGCAGCACTATCGCGAACGCTTTACCAATATCCTGGTGGACGAATTTCAGGATACCAACAACATTCAATACGCCTGGATCCGCCTGCTGGCGGGCGATACCGGTAAAGTGATGATCGTGGGTGATGACGACCAGTCGATCTACGGCTGGCGCGGGGCGCAGGTGGAAAACATCCAGCGCTTCCTAACCGATTTCCCGGGCGCAGAAACCATTCGTCTGGAGCAGAATTACCGCTCGACCAACAATATCCTCAGCGCAGCTAACGCCCTGATTGAGAACAACAACGGGCGTCTGGGTAAAAAGCTGTGGACCGACGGTGTCGACGGTGAACCGATCTCGCTTTACTGCGCGTTCAACGAACTTGATGAAGCGCGTTTTGTGGTTAACCGCATCAAGACCTGGCAGGACAACGGCGGCGCGCTTGAACAATGCGCTATTCTGTACCGCAGCAACGCCCAGTCGCGCGTACTGGAAGAGGCGTTGTTACAGGCCAGCATGCCGTATCGGATTTATGGCGGGATGCGCTTCTTCGAACGCCAGGAAATCAAAGATGCGCTCTCTTACCTGCGCCTGATCGCTAATCGCAATGACGACGCCGCATTTGAGCGCGTGGTGAATACACCGACCCGCGGGATTGGCGATCGTACTTTAGATGTGGTGCGTCAGACCTCCCGTGACCGCCAGCTAACGTTGTGGCAGGCTTGTCGTGAGCTGTTGCAGGAAAAAGCCCTCGCGGGGCGCGCTGCCAGCGCCTTACAGCGTTTTATGGAGCTGATTGACGCACTGGCCCAGGAGACCGCCGATATGCCGCTGCACGTGCAAACTGACCGGGTGATTAAAGACTCCGGCCTGCGCATGATGTACGAGCAGGAAAAAGGCGAGAAGGGCCAGACGCGTATCGAAAACTTAGACGAACTGGTGACGGCAACGCGCCAGTTTAGCTACAACGAGGAAGATGAAGACTTAATGCCGTTGCAGGCGTTCCTGTCTCACGCCGCGCTGGAGGCGGGCGAAGGGCAGGCGGATACCTGGCAGGATGCGGTTCAGCTGATGACCCTGCACTCGGCGAAAGGTCTGGAGTTCCCGCAGGTGTTTATCGTCGGCATGGAAGAAGGCATGTTCCCCAGCCAGATGTCGCTGGACGAAGGCGGACGTCTCGAAGAGGAACGCCGCCTGGCCTACGTCGGCGTGACCCGCGCGATGCAAAAGCTGACGCTGACCTACGCCGAAACGCGTCGTCTGTACGGCAAAGAGGTTTACCATCGCCCGTCGCGCTTTATTGGTGAACTGCCGGAAGCGTGTGTTGAAGAGGTACGTCTGCGCGCCACGGTCAGCCGCCCGGTAAGCCATCAGCGAATGGGCACGCCAATGGCGGAAAACGATACCGGCTATAAGCTTGGCCAGCGCGTACGCCATGCCAAGTTTGGCGAGGGCACCATTGTCAATCTGGAAGGCAGCGGCGAGCACAGTCGTTTGCAGGTCGCGTTCCAGGGGCAGGGGATCAAATGGCTGGTGGCGGCCTATGCCCGACTGGAAACGGTATAACTTTCAGAAAAATATCATTATTTTGTAACGATCTGCTAGCCTTACTGATGAGCAGGTAATTTATCCAGGCTAGCGTTTCGTTGCGTGTTGACGTCAAAATTTTGCTGGCGTAACATGCGCGCACGATTACGCTAAGAGGACATTCGCCTTGGACACACCCAGTAGATACTGGCTCATTATCCTGTCATCCAGGATCAACTCCTAAGGCTATCCCTTTTTGCTGATAGCCTTCGCGGTTGTCAGCGACCTTCTGTTTTTCCCGTCGCGCTGAGTCAGGCTGTTTAATGGTCTGAAACCCAATTTGTTTCTGTGTGCCCTCCGAACTGTCCGATAATTTTTTGCATTGGGAGTCCCGGTCATGCTGAGCGCATTTCAACTGGAAAACAATCGTTTAACTCGCCTTGAGGCAGACGAGATCGAGCACCTGGCCAGTTCGGTTTGGGTCGATTTAGTCGAGCCGGATGACGAAGAACGAAACCGTGTGCAAAAGGACTTGGGCCAGAATCTGGCTACGCGCCCTGAACTGGAAGACATCGAAGCATCCGCGCGTTTTTTTGAAGACGAAGACGGTCTGCACATTCACTCCTTCTTCTTTTATGAAGATGCCGACGATCACGCGGGTAACTCAACCGTCGCATTTACTATTCGCGAAGGCCGTCTGTTTACCCTGCGTGAGCGCGAATTGCCGGCCTTTCGCCTGTACCGCATGCGTGCGCGTAACCAGGCTATGGTGGATGGCAATGCCTACGAGCTGTTGCTCGACCTGTTCGAAACCAAAATTGAACAGCTGGCGGATGAGATCGAAAACATCTACAGCGACCTGGAAAAACTCAGCCGTGTGATCATGGAAGGGCGTCAGGGCGATGAATATGACGAAGCGCTGTCGACGCTGGCGGAACTGGAAGATATCGGCTGGAAGGTACGCTTGTGTCTGATGGATACCCAACGCGCACTGAACTTCCTGGTGCGTAAAGCGCGGTTGCCGGGCAGTCAGCTGGAGCAGGCGCGTGAGATCCTGCGCGATATCGAATCTCTGCTGCCGCACAATGAATCGCTGTTCCAGAAGGTTAACTTCCTGATGCAGGCGGCGATGGGTTTTATCAACATCGAGCAGAACCGCATCATCAAGATCTTCTCGGTGGTTTCTGTGGTGTTCCTGCCGCCGACGCTGGTGGCGTCCAGCTATGGGATGAACTTTGAGTTCATGCCGGAACTGCACTGGAGCTTTGGTTATCCTGGGGCGATTGTCTTTATGATGCTCGCCGGTCTGGCGCCGTATCTGTACTTTAAGCGCAAGAACTGGCTGTAATGGCGGTGACTTATCCGGCCTACGGTGATGTGCTTTTGTAGGCCGGATAAGCGAAGCGCCATCCGGCAATCCCCTAGCTCCGACGAACCCGTCGTTGCGTATAAATCGCATCCATCACGAAAATCGCCAGCGCGACCCAGATAAACGCGAAAGTGACCATCTTGTCCGCACCCGGTACTTCACCGTAGAACGTTACCGCCAGCAGGAACATCAGCGTAGGGCCAATGTACTGGAAAAAACCCAGCGTCGACAGACGCAGGCGGGTTGCCGCGCCGGTAAAGCACAGCAGCGGAATGGTGGTCACGACACCCGCAGCAATCAGCAGCAAATTGAGCGACATCGGGTTTTGCCCCATATGGCTGGTTGGGCTGTCGGCAATGCCAAACAGATAGATGGCTGCAACGGGTAAAAGCCACAGGGTTTCGATCAGCATGCCGGTTTGTGCTTCGACCGCAATCTTCTTGCGCACCAGGCCATAGAACGCAAAGCTGAACGCCAGTCCCAGCGCGATGATTGGCAGCGATCCGAAGGTCCACAGCTGTACCAGCACGCCGCATGCGGCTAACAGTACCGCCAGCCACTGCATGCGACGAAAGCGTTCGCCGAGGAAAAGCATTCCCAGCACAATATTCACCAGCGGGTTAATAAAATAGCCGAGGCTGGCTTCCAGCATATGGTGATTATTGACCGCCCAAATGAACAGCAGCCAGTTTCCGCCGATGAGCACCGCCGAGAGCGCCAGCAGGAAGATCTTCTTTGGCGTTTGGAGCAGCGTTTTGACACCCGACCATTGGCGGCTGATGCTCATCAGCACCACCATGAAGAAAAATGACCAGATGACACGGTGCGTCAGGATCTCATCCGCCGGGACATAGTAAATCAGCTTGAAGTAGGCAGGTGCGATACCCCAAATAAAATAAGCAGCAAGAGCGAGTAACACGCCCTGCCGCGTTTGTTTAGCATCCATCGGGAAAACTCATTGCAGAAATGTAACAGCAGTTTACCTTTTTTTGGCTGCTTACCCCACCATATAAGTGGCGGTTGCGCTGGCAATATAAAGCTGTTCTTCGTTATGCAGTTCCACGCGTGCCACGGCGACTTTATTACCCGCCCGCAGCAGGCTGCTGGTGGCGGTAAAGCGATTCCCTCTCCCTGGACGCAGGTAATCAACGCGCAAATCGATGGTTCCCATGCGTGACATCCGCTGACGCAGTTCGTCCTCACTGATCGTCTCATGGCGGGTTAGCGTACTGCCAACGCACACCAGTCCGGCGGCGACGTCCAGCGCCGAGGCGATCACGCCGCCATGCAAAATGCTTTGCGCCCAGTTGCCGACCATCATCGGTTGGTTATTAAAGGCTAATTGAGCAAATTCTTTCTCATAGCGTTCAAGCTCCAGTCCCAGCGCCCGGTTAAACGGCATATGATAGACAAACATTTCACCCACTAACTTCAGCGCTTCCTCAGCAGTAAGTACGGCAGACATATGATCCCTACATCTTAATAGTTAATGGAATGTTGATATTATGCTTATTATTTGTTGTTTTCTACTTTAGGACGGGATAACTAACGAGGAACTCGCTAAGTATGTAGAATACTTGCCAGATAATTATACAATTCATCAATATTTTGGTTCAGGAGAACAGTACCGATGCGGGCGATTTTGGGATGGTTACTACCAGCAGTCATGCTGCCGTTGACCGCGTATGCGCAGGAAGCGACAGTGAAAGAGATTCATGATGCACCGGCGGTTCGTGGCAGTATTATCGCCAACATGCTGCAGGAACATGACAACCCTTTCACGCTTTATCCTTATGACACTAACTATCTTATCTACACCAATACCAGCGACATGAACAAAGAGGCGATCAGCAGCTATAGCTGGTCCGAAAATGCGCGCAAAGATGAGGTTAAGTTTCAGCTAAGCCTGGCGTTTCCGCTGTGGCGCGGGATATTAGGCCCAAATTCGGTACTCGGCGGCTCCTATACCCAGAAATCCTGGTGGCAGCTTTCTAACAGTGAAGAGTCTTCACCGTTTCGCGAAACCAACTACGAACCGCAATTGTTCCTCGGTTTCGCCACCGACTACCGCTTTGCCGGTTGGACGCTTCGTGATGTCGAAATGGGCTATAACCATGATTCCAACGGCCGCTCCGATCCCACTTCACGTAGCTGGAACCGTCTTTATACTCGCCTGATGGCTGAAAACGGTAACTGGCTGGTGGAAGTTAAGCCGTGGTACGTCATCGGCAGCACTGATGATAACCCGGATATCACAAAATATATGGGCTACTATCAGCTCAAACTGGGTTATCACCTCGGTGACGCCGTCTTAAGTGCGAAAGGTCAGTACAACTGGAATACCGGTTACGGCGGCGCTGAGTTGGGTGTCAGTTACCCCATTACGAAGCATGTGCGTCTTTACACCCAGGTTTACAGCGGTTACGGCGAATCGCTGATTGACTATAACTTCAATCAGACCCGTGTTGGTGTGGGCGTGATGCTCAACGATATCTTCTGATAAGTATTGAGAGTATTTTAATCATTGCAGTTTCTCTCTCAGGCGCTGAAAATAGCGCCTGTTTTTATTTCAGGCTAATGGGGTTAATGTGGCGCAGGCGGAAGTGTTGAATCTGGAAATGGGCGCTAAACAGGTTTTGCAAGAAACCTTTGGCTACCAACAGTTTCGCCCTGGTCAGGAAGAAATCATTGATACCGTGCTCTCTGGTCGCGACTGCCTGGTCGTTATGCCGACCGGCGGCGGTAAATCCCTGTGCTATCAAATTCCCGCATTATTGCTAAACGGACTCACCGTTGTTGTTTCTCCGCTGATTTCCTTGATGAAGGATCAGGTCGATCAACTGCTGGCCAACGGCGTGGCGGCGGCGTGCCTTAACTCTACTCAAAGTCGTGAGCAGCAGCTTGAGGTGATGGCAGGCTGTCGTACAGGACAGATTCGCTTACTGTACATTGCGCCCGAACGCCTGATGCTGGATAACTTCCTTGAGCATCTGGCGCACTGGAATCCGGTGCTGCTGGCGGTTGATGAAGCGCACTGTATTTCGCAGTGGGGGCATGATTTCCGCCCCGAATACGCGGCGCTGGGACAGTTGCGCCAACGTTTTCCAACCCTGCCGTTTGTGGCGCTGACCGCGACCGCGGATGAGACAACCCGGCTGGACATTGTGCGTCTGCTGGGACTCAACGACCCGTTAATTCAGATCAGCAGCTTTGACCGCCCGAACATTCGCTACATGTTGATGGAGAAGTTTAAGCCGCTCGATCAGCTGATGCGCTACGTGCAAGAGCAGCGCGGTAAGTCTGGCATTATCTACTGTAACAGTCGCGCTAAAGTCGAGGACACTGCCGCGCGTCTGCAAAGCCGTGGCATCAGCGCCGGGGCTTATCATGCCGGGTTGGAAAATGCCGTACGCGCCGAGGTGCAGGAGAAATTCCAGCGCGACGACCTGCAAATCGTGGTGGCGACCGTGGCGTTCGGTATGGGGATCAACAAACCTAACGTACGCTTCGTGGTGCATTTCGACATTCCGCGCAATATCGAATCCTATTACCAGGAAACCGGCCGCGCCGGGCGTGATGGTCTACCGGCGGAAGCGATGCTGTTTTACGATCCGGCTGATATGGCATGGCTACGCCGTTGCCTCGAAGAGAAACCCGCTGGGCAACTGCTGGATATCGAACGGCATAAGCTCAATGCGATGGGGGCATTTGCCGAGGCGCAAACCTGTCGTCGCCTGGTGCTACTGAACTATTTTGGCGAAGGGCGTCAGGAGCCGTGTGGTAACTGCGATATCTGTCTTGACCCGCCAAAACAGTACGACGGACTCATGGATGCGCGTAAAGCGCTGTCGACGATTTACCGTGTTAACCAACGCTTCGGCATGGGGTACGTCGTGGAAGTGCTGCGCGGAGCGAATAACCAGCGTATTCGCGAACTGGCCCATGACAAACTGCCGGTCTATGGCATTGGTCGCGAGCAAAGCCACGAACACTGGGTGAGCGTTATTCGCCAGCTTATTCACCTGGGCCTGGTGACGCAGAATATTGCTCATCACTCCGCGTTACAGTTAACCGAAGCCGCGCGTCCGGTGCTACGCGGTGACGTTCCACTACAGCTTGCCGTGCCGCGTATTGTGGCGCTGAAACCGCGCGCGATGCAGAAATCCTTCGGCGGCAACTATGACCGCAAACTGTTCGCCAAATTGCGTAAGCTGCGTAAAGCCATTGCCGATGAAGAGAACATCCCGCCGTACGTGGTGTTCAACGACGCTACGTTGATTGAAATGGCCGAACAAATGCCGGTTTCACCGAGTGAAATGCTGAGCGTCAACGGCGTGGGAATGCGTAAACTTGAGCGTTTTGGCAAAGAGTTTATGGCGCTTATTCGCGCACATGTTGATGGTGACGACGAAGAGTAGTCAGCCGGGCAAAAAAGTGCCAGGATGGTGACTCACTGAACTATTCCCCCGCGAGTCATTTTTATGTTAACGCTATTTTTCACCGTTGCGTTGGTGCATATCGTTGCGCTGATGAGCCCCGGTCCCGATTTCTTTTTTGTTTCTCAAACTGCGGTTAGCCGTTCGCGCAAAGAAGCGATGATGGGCGTGCTGGGTATTACCTGTGGCGTCATGGTCTGGGCTGGCGTGGCACTGCTCGGCCTGCATCTGATTATCGAAAAAATGGCCTGGCTGCACACCATTATTATGGTCGGTGGGGGTCTGTATCTGTGCTGGATGGGCTACCAGATGCTGCGCGGCGCGTTTAAAAAACAGGATGTTGCAGCTCCCACTCCGCAGGTGGAGCTGGCGCAGAGCGGACGCAGCTTTTTGAAAGGTCTGCTGACCAACCTGGCGAACCCTAAAGCCATTATCTATTTTGGCTCCGTCTTCTCATTGTTCGTTGGCGATAACGTGGGAACGGGCGCGCGTTGGGGGATTTTTGCTCTGATTATCGTGGAAACGCTGGCGTGGTTTACCGTGGTCGCCAGCCTGTTTGCGCTGCCGAAGATGCGTCGTGGCTATCAGCGCCTGGCGAAGTGGATTGACGGTTTTGCCGGGGCGCTGTTCGCGGGTTTCGGCATCCACCTGATTATTTCGCGCTAAGTTTGTTCCAGACCGGATAAGCGTTAGCGCGTCCGGCCCTGTTATCAGGCATGCCTTGCCGATGCCAGCAGGGCGCCTATCAGCATAAACAGCGAACCGAACACTTTGTTCAGCGCCTTCATTTGCTTTGGCCCTTTAATCCATCCTGCAATGCGCGTAGCCAGCGTCGCGTAACCGATCATCACAATGATATCGACCACGATGGTCGTAACGCCAAGCACCACGTACTGCATCAGTTGCGGTTCCTGCGGCAGGATAAACTGCGGGAACAGGGCGGCAAGAAAAACAATGCTCTTGGGGTTGGTCAGATTCACAAAGACCGCGCGTTTGAACAGGCGCCTGCGTGATTGTGTATTCGCCATGGTGTTCAGATCGATAGCGCCCGCAGCCCGCCATTGTTGAATACCCAGCCAAATCAGATAGGCCGCTCCCGCCCACTTCAGCACCTCAAATGCGATCACCGAACGTGAAAATAGCGCTCCCAGCCCCACGCCAACCAAAACGATATGAATGCCCAGCCCGGTCTGTAAACCTGCAATCGACGCGCTGGCACCGCGAAAACCATGGCTGATGGCGGTGGTCATAGTGTTGATTGCGCCAGAGCCTGGAGACAAGCTCAAAATAATAGAGGTCAGCAGGTAGGCGAACCACCATTCAAAGGTCATGAGAAACTCCCGGATTGTCTATTTTTATGCCACAATACGCTACTGCCGTTAGGTTGTATCAACGACGGCGAAAAAAACGATTTTACTTGGTCAGCGAGGCTGGATACCCGATGTTTCAGCAGCAAAAAGACTGGGAAACAAGAGAAAACGCGTTTGCTGCTTTTTCCATGGGGCCACTGACAGATTTCTGGCGTCAGCGGGAAGAAGCGGAATTTACGGGCGTGGATGATATCCCCGTACATTTTGTGCGTTTTCATGCAGAAAAAAACGATCGCGTCATCGTCGTCTGTCCTGGACGCATTGAAAGCTATGTGAAATACGCTGAACTGGCGTATGACCTGTTTCATTCTGGTTTTGACGTGCTCATTATCGATCACCGTGGTCAGGGGCGTTCCGGGCGAATGCTTTCGGATCCACATCGCGGTCATGTCGATAACTTTAATGACTATGTCGACGATTTAACCGCCTTCTGGCAGCAGGAGGTGCTACCCGGCCCGTGGAGAAAACGCTATATCCTGGCGCATTCAATGGGCGGGGCGATTGCCACGTTATTCCTGCAGCGCCACCCGAATCAGTGTGATGCCATCGCGCTTTGTGCACCGATGTTTGGTATTGTGATGCGCTTTCCCGACTGGATGGTGCGCCACATTCTGGACTGGGCTGAAGGGCATCCGCGGATCCGCGAAGGCTATGCGATGGGAACCGGGCGCTGGCGGGCGCTGCCGTTCGGTATGAATGCGTTAACCCATTGTCGACAGCGCTATCGGCGCAATCTACGCTTCTATGCTGATGAGCCGCGGTTGCGCGTTGGTGGTCCCACCTATCACTGGGTACGCGAAGGGATTCTGGCTGGTGAACAGGTTTTGGCTGGCGCTGGGGATGATGCGACGCCGACGCTGCTGATTCAGGCTGAAGAAGAACGTGTAGTGGATAACCGCATGCACGATCGTTTTTGTGAACTCCGCGCCGCAGCGGGCCATCCTGTAGAAGGAGGTCAGCCGCTTGTCATAAAAGGCGCGTACCATGAGATCCTTTTTGAAAAGGACGCCATGCGCTCAGTCGCGCTTAACGCTATTGTCGAATTTTTCGACTAACATAACTCATCTAGCGGAACCCGCTTTGCCTAGAGGTTTAATTTTCTTATGTATCAGGTTGTTGCGTCTGATTTAGACGGTACGCTGCTTTCCCCCGACCATACTCTGTCCCCCTATGCCAAAGAGACGCTGAAGTTATTGACCGCTCGCGGCGTTAACTTCGTGTTTGCGACTGGCCGTCATCATGTTGATGTGGGGCAAATTCGCGATAACCTCGGCATTAAAACCTACATGATCACGTCCAACGGCGCGCGGGTGCATGATTCTGACGGGAATCTGGTTTTTTCCCATAACCTGGATCGCGACATTGCCAGCGACCTGTTTGGCGTAGTGAATGCAAATCCGGACATCGTGACCAACGTTTATCGCGATGATGAATGGTTTATGAATCGCCATCGTCCGGACGAAATGCGCTTTTTCAAAGAAGCAGTGTTTAACTATTCCCTGTTTGAACCTGCGCTACTGGAGCCGGAAGGCGTCAGCAAAGTGTTCTTCACCACCGACTCTCACGAAAGACTGCTACCGCTGGAGCAGGCGATTAACGCCCGCTGGGGCGATCGCGTCAACGTCAGCTTCTCTACGCTTACCTGTCTGGAAGTCATGGCGGGCGGCGTGTCGAAAGGTCATGCGCTGGAAGCGGTAGCGAAAGCGATGGGCTACAGCCTGAAAGACTGCATCGCTTTTGGCGATGGGATGAACGATGCGGAAATGCTCTCCATGGCGGGCAAAGGCTGCATCATGGGCAATGCCCACCAGCGCCTGAAGGATCTGCATCCGGAGCTGGAAGTCATCGGACTCAACGCCGACGATGCCGTGCCGCACTACCTGCGCGATCTCTTTTTAAAGTAATTGTTCTTTAGTTGACCAGTTGTCAACTAAACTCTCCGCTACAATGGATGTTCCCTGTTCTAAGAGACATCCATTGTGGCGCTACTCATCATTACCACTATTTTGTGGGCCTTTTCCTTCAGCCTGTTTGGCGAGTACCTTGCTGGTCATGTCGATAGCTATTTTGCGGTGCTGGTGCGCGTTGGACTCGCGGCGCTGGTGTTCCTGCCGTTTTTACGAACCCGTGGGCACAGCGTAAAAACGATCGCGCTATATATGCTGGTGGGGGCCATGCAGCTTGGCATTATGTATATGCTGAGTTTTCACGCCTACCTGTATCTGACGGTTTCAGAGCTGTTGCTTTTCACCGTGCTGACGCCGCTCTACATCACGCTGATTTATGACCTGATGAGCGGGCGCCGTTTGCGTTGGAGCTACGCTTTCAGTGCGTTACTGGCGGTGATTGGCGCGGGGATTATTCGTTACGATCAGGTAACCAGCCACTTCTGGACTGGCCTGCTGCTGGTGCAGCTTTCCAACATTAGTTTTGCCATCGGTATGGTGGGCTACAAGCGTCTGATGGAAACCCGCCCAATGCCACAGCATAACGCTTTTGCCTGGTTTTATATGGGGGCCTTTATGGTGGCTGTCGTGGCCTGGTTCATGCTGGGCAATGCGCAAAAAATGCCTGCAACCACGCTACAGTGGGGAATTCTGGTCTTTCTTGGCGTGGCAGCGTCCGGCGTTGGTTACTTTATGTGGAACTACGGTGCGACCCAAGTGGATGCGGGCACACTGGGTATCATGAACAATATGCATGTGCCGGCCGGGCTGTTGGTCAACCTGGCTATCTGGCATCAACAGCCTCACTGGCCAAGCTTCATCATTGGCGCGGCTGTGATAGTGGCCTCACTGTGGGTACATCGAAAGTGGGTCGTTCCGCACTCCGCACAAACGGCAGATGATCGCAGGCGTGATTCCGCGCTGAGCGAATAAACGCTTCTGTGACCGGCTGTCGCTGCTCGCCATCACGCACGGCGGCGTACAGTCGACTCCACAATCCATCACCCAGGGTTTTAGTCACTACTAAACCCTGGCGTTCAAAACTCTCCACCACCCAGTGCGGTAACGCCGCGATACCCATTCTGGCTGCAACCATCTGAATCAGCAGCAGGGTGTTATCCACGCTCTTCAGCGACGGACTCACGCCCGCAGGCTGTAAGAAATGTCGCCAGACATCCAGTCGACTCCGTTGCACCGGGTAAATGAGCAGCGTCTCGCTGGCCAAATCTTCCGGCGTGATTTGCGTTTTGCTGGCCAACGGATGGTCAGGCGCCAGTACCAGGCGGACTTCAAAATCAAACATCGGTGAGTAGTGCAATCCGCTGCGCGGCAGGATGTCGGAGGTTAACACCAGATCCAGCTCATCCTGCTGCAGCGCTGGTTGCGGATCGAACGTCACGCCGGATTTAAAGTCCATCTCCACCTGCGGCCAGTTGGCACGAAAATTCTCCAGCGCGGGCGTCAGCCATTGAATACAACTGTGACATTCAATTGCGATTCGCAGCCGGGTTTGCTGCGGTTCGTTGCAAGCCTGCAGCGCACGACCAATTTGCGGCAACACCTGATTAGCTAACTGCAGCAGGATTTCTCCCTGCGGCGTAAAGCGCAGAGGCTGGCTTTTACGGATAAAAAGTCGAAAGCCAAGGCGCTGCTCCAGATCGCTGAACTGGTGAGAAAGAGCGGATTGGGTCTGATGCAACGTCGCCGCGGCGGCTGCCAGCGAACCGCTATTCCGCAACGCCTGGAGCGTTTTCAGGTGTTTAATCTCGATCATGAAAGTCCTTCACTTCGGCATGAACAAATTGCGCTTGAGGAATATACAGTAACCGCCAATTATGGATGTGTAAACATCTGGACGGCTAAAATCCTTCGTCTTTTAAATTTATGGTGCGTTGGCTTCGTTTCCCCACCCCAGTCACTTACTTCAGTAAGCTCCTGGGGATGAGTAAACTTTCCGCCTTCCCTAAATTCAAAATCCATAGGATTTACATATAATTAGAGGAAGAAAAATGACAATATTGAATCACACCCTCGGTTTCCCTCGCGTTGGCCTGCGTCGCGAGTTGAAGAAAGCGCAAGAAAGCTACTGGGCGGGAAATTCCTCCCGTGAAGAATTGCTGGGCGTTGGCCGCGAGCTGCGTGCCCGCCATTGGGAGCAGCAGAAGCAGGCGGGTGTTGACCTGCTGCCGGTAGGTGATTTTGCCTGGTACGATCACGTGCTGACTACCAGCCTGCTGCTCGGCAACGTTCCGGCTCGTCATCAGAATAAAGACGGCTCGGTCGATATCGATACCTTATTCCGTATTGGCCGTGGCCGCGCACCGACCGGTGAGCCAGCGGCGGCGGCAGAAATGACCAAATGGTTTAATACCAACTATCACTACATGGTGCCAGAGTTCACCAAAGGTCAGCAGTTCAAACTGACCTGGACGCAACTGCTGGATGAAGTAGACGAAGCGCTGGCGCTCGGGCATAAGGTGAAACCTGTGCTGCTGGGGCCGGTAACTTACCTGTGGCTGGGGAAAGTGAAGGGCGAACAGTTTGACCGCCTGAGTCTGTTGAACGACATTCTGCCGGTTTACCAGCAGGTGCTGGCGGAGCTGGCAAAACGGGGTATTGAGTGGGTGCAGATTGACGAACCTGCTCTGGTGCTGGAATTACCGCAAGCGTGGCTGGACGCCTTCAAACCAGCTTATGGTGCCTTGCGGGGCCAGGTGAAGCTGCTACTGACCACCTACTTCGAAGGCGTAACGCCAAACCTGGATACCATTACCGCGCTGCCGGTGCAGGGACTGCACGTCGACTTCGTGCACGGTAAAGATGATGTCGCCGAGCTGCACAAACGTCTGCCTGCCGACTGGCTGCTGTCAGCGGGCCTGGTGAACGGGCGCAACGTCTGGCGCGCCGATCTCAGCGAAAAATACGCGCAAATTAAAGATATCGTCGGGAAACGTGACCTGTGGGTGGCTTCTTCCTGCTCCCTGCTGCACAGCCCCATCGATCTCAGCGTGGAAACCCGCCTTGATGCAGAGGTGAAGAGCTGGTTTTCCTTCGCCCTGCAAAAATGCGGCGAGCTGGCGCTGCTGCGTGATGCGTTGAACAGCGGTGATACGGCGGCAATTGTCGAATGGAGCGCACCGATTCAGGCTCGTCGTCACTCTACTCGTGTCCACAACGCCGCAGTGGAAAAACGTCTGGCGGCAATCACCGCCCAGGACAGCCAGCGCGCCAACGCTTACCCGGTTCGCGCCGAGGCGCAACGTGCCCGCTTTAATCTGCCGGCATGGCCGACCACGACTATCGGCTCATTCCCGCAAACCACCGAAATTCGCGGTCTGCGTCTGGACTTCAAAAAGGGCAACCTGGATGCCGGTAACTACCGCACCGGTATTGCGGAACATATCAAACAGGCGATCGCTGAACAGGAGCGTCTGGGGCTCGACGTGCTGGTACACGGTGAAGCCGAACGTAACGACATGGTGGAATATTTTGGCGAACACTTGGACGGTTTCGTCTTTACCCAGAACGGTTGGGTGCAGAGCTATGGCTCCCGTTGCGTGAAGCCACCGGTAGTCATTGGCGACGTCAGCCGCCCGGAAGCGATCACCGTGGAGTGGGCGAAGTATGCCCAGTCACTGACCGACAAACCGGTAAAAGGTATGCTGACCGGTCCGGTGACCATTCTTTGCTGGTCATTCCCGCGTGAAGACGTGACGCGTGAAACCATCGCGAAGCAGATTGCGCTGGCGTTGCGTGATGAAGTTGCGGATCTGGAAGCAGCGGGGATCGGCATTATCCAGATTGATGAGCCGGCACTGCGTGAAGGTTTACCGCTGCGTCGCAGCGACTGGGCGGCGTATCTGGAGTGGGGCGTGGAAGCCTTTCGCATTAACGCGGCAGTGGCGAAGGATGAAACCCAGATCCACACCCACATGTGTTACTGCGAGTTCAACGACATCATGGACTCCATTGCGGCGCTGGACGCGGACGTGATCACTATTGAGACTTCACGTTCTGATATGGAGCTGCTGGAGTCGTTCGAAGAGTTCGACTATCCGAACGAAATCGGGCCGGGCGTCTACGACATTCACTCGCCGAACGTCCCGAGCGTGGAGTGGATTGAAGCTCTGCTGAAGAAAGCCGAGCAGCGTATTCCGGCTGAGCGTCTGTGGGTGAACCCGGACTGCGGCCTGAAAACGCGCGGCTGGCCGGAAACCCGTGCTGCGCTGGCAAACATGGTTAAAGCGGCGCAGAATCTGCGTCAGGCGTAAAAAATAAGGCGATCGCATAAATGTGATCGCTTTTTATTTATGGGCTAATAACATTCATCGTGTACTCTTTATGGAATCCGGCTGAGCTTACAATCATGCTTCCGTACAGGCCCCCTGAGATTTTAATGGTGACAGAACCCGGTTTTTTCGGAATCCCTTCTACAAGTATGCAATTATTCTGCGCAACGGAAAGAGGATCGCAAGGCTTGAGAGAAAGTCCAGTATTTTCTGGGAAGAGACGCATACTGAATGACGGCTTTATCACTCTCCCTCCAAAGATATATATTTTTGCTGAATATGGTGTGCCGGTAATCGCATCTTTAAGGGTATCTCCGCTGGGGGTGTACTCAGCATATTGACTACAAGATGAAACTAAAATAGGTAAAATAAAAGTTAACTTTTTCAACATGGTTAAATCAATGGTTTGAAAACCATCCCTCCAAAAAATCTATTGATGAAGAAATTAATGTTCTTTTCTCTCTTTATTTGCTCACCCACCTCTCCCCAGGAAAATAGGCGCAAACTTACTTTCCTGTTAGCATCTTCCGTTACCTCTCCATCCCATACAATCCAGTGTGATGGAACAGTTAGACTCGATTCACTGGATGTCAAAAGCCCATCAGCGATTAACGTGATAACTTTATATCCTTGTTTGAAGTAGGCGTTTAGCTTTCTTATATCTTGGATATTCCCTCTGGTAATCCCAACGTTATCAAATATTTTCACATAGCCCGCCTTTTCAAACCATCCGGCTACGGTATCCCACATCGAAATACCTGATATTTCGTAATTTATACTATCATAACTGAGCACTGTATTTTCAGAGTCTCTAAGACTTGCGAGGGTTAACCAGTCGAGTCCAGAAATAAGAGGGACGGCTGGTTGAGATGATTCATCGTAAAATTTTCCTGAGGGATTACGGCAGTTCTCACTGGGTGTAATTTGCAGGGAGCCAATTTTTGTTCGACCATAGAGCCATAAGTCGTTTGCTGCCTGTATATAAATATCTGGCCTATCTATTTGCAGGCAGTAAAAAAAAACTGCAGGACCGCATAAACTACTCCTGCTTTGGTTGGGGAAATTCATATGATGAAACCGAAGGAAGGCGTCCTCCTCAAGCTTCTTTTTTGAAAAAGGGTCATTAGCGCTATCTTCTGGATATTCATTTGCAATAAATGCTCTTCCATGATTCGATATAGTTACCGTTTTTATATTTTTCCCTTCACTTTCCAGTTGAGTCCTACCATTCGAAACATAATAACAAGGATTTTCTCTTTTCACCTGTGAAAAAGCTCTGCCGGTACTTAGCTCTTCTAACGTGTACATTTTCCTGAATGGTGTGACAGAAACACATGTTGTTTGTAGCATGTTGGTCCGATATAACGTTATCTCTATAATATATATGGTTGAAACTGGATCGTTTGTGTCTTCAGTATCATGTTTTTGTGTTTCATAGTTACTCTTTAATTTTTGTCTTTTTACATCGAGCAATATGGTCTTGTTATGGTTTCCATCCATTCGGTAAATTAATAAGTCATAAAGGATATAATCAGGAGGGACATTGGAATTAATTTTTGAACTGACTTTGTATATAGGCATAAATGAGATCCAAAACGTGTATTGAAATATATTTTATATCACAAGGCATTCTTGGTGTGTGAGTTTTTTGATGATCTTTTACATTAATTTTTTAATTTATTTTACACGCCAGAGATAATGGAGATACATAATTAATTTGTATCTTATCTGTTTTAGATTTCATTAAAATTATTATTTGTGTATTTATTGCCGCCTAAAAAAGGCGGCAATATTGTTCAGATCTTTTTACCCACGTATTGCGCGAACCACTCCAGCATTCTCTGCCAGCCGTCTTTCGCGGACTCTTCGTGATAGCTCGGGCGATAATCGGCGTTAAACGCATGTCCGGCATCGGGATAGACCACGATTTCCGCTTTCGCATTGGCGGCGCGTAGCGCCTGACGCATTGTTTCAACGGTATCTTGCGGAATGCTGGTATCCTGGGCGCCATAAAGTCCCAAAACGGGGGCGTTAAGATCGGTTGCGATATCAACGGGATGTTTCGGCGAGTTGAGGGTTTTATCACCCACCAGTTTGCCGTACCACGCTACCGCCGCTTTTAATTGCGGATTATGTGCGGCATACAGCCAGGTAATGCGTCCACCCCAGCAGAATCCGGTGATCATCAGTTGGTGCGCATCTCCTCCGTTGCGGGAGGCCCAACTGGCGACGTGGTCCAGATCGGCCAGTACCTGAGAGTCAGGCACTTTGGCGACAAGGCCGCTGAGCAACGTGGGGATATCGGCAAAGTCATTGGGATCGCCTTCGCGAAAATAGAGTTCTGGTGCGATAGCCAGATACCCTTCCAGAGCCAGACGGCGGCAAACGTCACGAATGTGCTCATGAATACCAAAAATCTCCTGCACGACAATGACCACGGGAAGCAGGCCATCGGTTTGTTTTGGTCGTGCGTGATACGCTGGCATATCATCGCCTTGTGAAGGTATGGACGTTACACCGGCGATAATTTCGTTATCCGGAGTGTGAACCGTGGTAGACGTCGGTGGAGATACAGCAGGTGCAAAGCCAGATTGTCGTGTTGTCATGGTATTCTCCGTACCCTTAAATATTCAGCCAAAAAGCGCATTGTTAACTATAGACACATGCAACGAACCACATTGCCTTAAACGGGCTATCTTTTGTGCAGGGCTTCCTTACATCGCATCATTTATGTGATATACATCACTGTTTGATGGTAATTGAATGCAATTGATTTACATCAGAGTGATGGCTGTCACGAAAATATGTTCATGCCTTCGGTAAAGTGTATTTTTGCTTCTTCTGACAAAACCGATTCACAGAGGAGTTTTTATGTCTAAGTCTGATGTTTTTCATCTCGGCCTCACTAAGAGCGACTTACAAGGGGCTACGCTTGCTATCGTCCCTGGCGACCCGGAGCGGGTGGAAAAGATCGCCGCGCTGATGGATAAGCCGGTTAAGCTGGCATCTCATCGCGAGTTCACTACCTGGCGTGCTGAGCTGGATGGTAAAGCCGTGATCGTTTGCTCTACCGGTATCGGCGGCCCGTCAACCTCTATTGCCGTAGAAGAACTGGCACAGCTGGGCATTCGTACCTTCCTGCGCATCGGTACGACTGGCGCTATCCAGCCGCATATCAACGTGGGCGATGTCCTGGTCACCACGGCGTCTGTCCGTCTGGACGGCGCAAGCCTGCACTTCGCGCCAATGGAGTTCCCGGCCGTTGCGGACTTCGAGTGCACCACTGCGCTGGTGGAAGCGGCGAAATCTATCGGCGCCACTACCCACGTGGGCGTTACCGCATCTTCTGACACCTTCTACCCGGGCCAGGAACGTTACGACACCTTCTCTGGTCGCGTCGTGAGCCGTTTCAAAGGCTCGATGGAAGAGTGGCAGTCTATGGGCGTTATGAACTACGAAATGGAATCTGCCACGCTGCTGACCATGTGCGCAAGCCAGGGTCTGCGTGCCGGTATGGTCGCGGGTGTTATCGTGAACCGTACTCAGCAAGAGATCCCTAATGCGGAAACAATGAAACAAACAGAAAGCCATGCGGTAAAAATCGTGGTGGAAGCTGCGCGTCGTTTACTGTAATTCTCCCGTCTATTCAAAAAGGCCGACGCGTTCGGCCTTTTTATTTTGCGTAGTACCTCGCAGGAAATTCCTTTTAAACTGGACGTTTATACAGCACAATTCTATTTTGTGCGGGTAAGTCGTTGCTGTAAGGGGGCGTTGTGGATATTTCAATTATGATGAGTGCCGTGCTGGCGTTAGCCGCAGGGCTGCTGGTTGGGTGGCTGGCAACAAAAGCACACGCCGACAGGATCCGTGCCGATCTCATCGAAGAACGACGTGAACTGGATATCGCGCTAAGTGCCGCCCGGCAACAACTCTCACAGGAAGCCCACTGGCGTGATGAGTGCGAACTGCTTAATAACGAATTGCGCAGCCTGCACAGTATCAACACCTCTCTGGAAGCTGATCTCCGTGAAGTCACTACCCGGCTGGAAGCAACGCAACAGCATGCGGAAGATAAGATCCGTCAGATGATCAACAGCGAACAGCGCCTGAGCGAGCAGTTTGAAAATCTGGCGAACCGTATATTCGAGCACAGCAATCGCCGCGTAGATGAGCAAAATCGCCAAAGCCTGAACAGCCTGCTGGCACCGCTTCGCGAACAATTGGACGGATTTCGACGCCAGGTTCAGGACAGCTTTGGTAAAGAGGCACAGGAACGTCATACTCTGGCGCACGAAATTCGTAATCTCCAGCAACTGAATGCGCAGATGGCACAGGAAGCGGTAAACCTGACGCGGGCATTAAAAGGCGATAACAAAACGCAGGGTAACTGGGGCGAGGTCGTACTCACGCGGGTGCTTGAGGCTTCCGGTCTGCGCGAAGGCTATGAATACGAAACCCAGGTCAGCATCGAAAACGACGCCCGTTCGCGGATGCAGCCGGATGTTATTGTCCGATTACCGCAGGGCAAAGATGTGGTGATTGATGCGAAAATGACGCTGGTCGCCTATGAACGCTATTTTAACGCTGAAGATGAATTCACCCGCGAGAGCGCGTTGCAGGAGCACATCGCCTCGGTGCGCAACCACATTCGTCTGCTGGGCCGCAAAGACTATCAGCAGCTTCCGGGGCTGCGTACGCTTGACTATGTGCTGATGTTTATCCCCGTTGAGCCCGCTTTTTTGCTGGCGTTAGACAGACAGCCCGAACTGATTACCGAAGCGCTTAGAAATAACATTATGCTGGTGAGCCCTACCACGCTGTTGGTGGCATTGCGCACGATTGCCAACCTGTGGCGCTACGAGCATCAGAGTCGTAATGCGCAACAAATTGCCGATCGGGCCAGCAAACTTTATGACAAGATGCGGTTGTTTGTGGATGATATGTCGGCAATAGGTCAAAGCCTGGACAAAGCCCAGGATAATTACCGACAGGCGATGAAAAAACTCTCTTCCGGTCGTGGAAACGTCCTGTCGCAGGCAGAAGCGTTTCGCAGTTTAGGTGTAGAAATTAAGCGCGAGATTAATCCTGAGCTGGCTGAGCAAGCCACTACGCAGGATGAAGAATACCGCTTGCGCTCGGTCCCTGAGACGCAACAAGATGCGTCTTACCCCGATGGTGAAGCGGTAAATCAGCAATCAAACTAGTCCATTTGGGGTAGTTGAACCCGGCAGAAGGGTAGGGCAAATTGGCCCAATCTGTTACACTTCTCGAACATTTTTTGGATGAGCAGGCACTGAGATGGTGGATAATTCACAAGAAACGACGCACTTTGGCTTTCAGACCGTCGCTAAAGAGCAGAAAGCTGACATGGTGGCCCACGTTTTTCATTCTGTGGCCTCTAAATATGACGTTATGAATGACTTAATGTCATTTGGCATTCATCGTTTGTGGAAGCGCTTCACCATTGACTGCAGTGGCGTGCGTCGCGGGCAAACCGTTCTCGATTTAGCAGGCGGTACCGGCGATCTGACGGCGAAATTCTCTCGCATGGTAGGCGAAACCGGCAAAGTTGTGCTGGCGGATATCAATGACTCAATGCTCAAAATGGGTCGCGAAAAGCTGCGCAATATTGGTGTGGTGGGTAACGTTGAGTACGTTCAGGCGAATGCTGAAGCACTACCTTTCCCTGACAACACGTTTGACTGCATCACCATCTCTTTCGGTCTGCGCAACGTTACGGATAAAGACAAAGCATTACGCTCCATGTACCGCGTATTGAAGCCGGGCGGACGTTTACTGGTGCTGGAATTCTCCAAGCCGATTATCGAACCGTTGAGCAAAGCCTACGACGCGTACTCTTTCCATGTTCTGCCGCGTATAGGTTCAATGGTAGCAAGCGATGCGGACAGCTATCGCTATCTGGCGGAATCCATCCGCATGCATCCCGATCAGGACACCTTAAAAGCAATGATGCAAGATGCCGGGTTCGAAAGCGTTGATTACTACAACCTGACAGCAGGTGTCGTTGCGCTGCATCGTGGTTACAAGTTCTGACAGGAGAGTGGGGATGCCTTTAAAACCCTTAGTGACCGCAGGCGTTGAAAATCTGCTCAACACCTTTCTGTACCGCTCTCCTGCGCTCAAGTCAGCCAGAACGCGTTTACAGGGCAAAGTGCTACGTGTTGATCTCAAAGGATTTTCAACATCGTTAGTCCTGGTGTTTAGTGAGCGCCAGGTCGATGTGCTGGGGGCGTGGGAAGGCGAAGCCGATTGCACCGTAATCACATATGCCAGTGTGTTACCGAAATTGCGTGACAGACAGCAACTCACCACGCTTATCCGCAGCGGTGAACTGGAAGTCCAGGGTGATATCCAGGTAGTACAGAACTTTGTTGCGCTGGCCGATCTGGCCGAGTTGGATCCTGCAGAACTGTTAGCACCCTATACCGGCGATATCGTCGCGGAAGGGGTCAGCAAAGTCTTGCGTGGTGGAGCGAAGTTCCTGTGCCATAACTTTCAGCGCCAGCAGCGCTATGTCGCCGAAGCGATCACCGAAGAGTGGCGCATGGCTCCTGGCCCACTAGAGGTTGCATGGTTTGCTGAAGAAACGGCAGCCGTTGAGCGCGCGGTTGAATCTCTGGCCAAACGGCTGGAAAAACTGGAGGCCAAATGACGCCAGGTGAAGTACGGCGCCTTTATTTCATCATTCGCACTTTTTTAAGCTACGGTCTTGATGAACTCATCCCCAAAATGCGAATCACGCTGCCGCTTAGGTTGTGGCGATACTCGTTGTTCTGGATGCCCAACCGACATAAAGACAAACCGCTGGGAGAAAGGCTGAGACTGGCTTTACAGGAACTCGGCCCGGTGTGGATCAAGTTTGGGCAGATGCTCTCCACCCGTCGTGACCTTTTCCCTCCGCACATCGCCGATCAGCTTGCGCTATTGCAGGATCGTGTTGCCCCGTTTGATGGGCTTAGAGCGAAAAAACAAATCGAAGAGGCCATGGGCGGGCTGCCCGTCGAGGAATGGTTTGATGATTTTGAAATCACGCCGCTGGCATCTGCGTCTGTTGCTCAGGTTCACACTGCGCGATTGAAATCGAATGGCAAAGAGGTGGTGATCAAAGTTATTCGCCCGGACATACTGCCGGTCATCAAAGCGGATTTAAAACTGATCTACCGCCTGGCTCGTTGGGTTCCTCGTCTGCTGCCAGATGGGCGTCGCCTGCGACCAACAGAAGTCGTCCGTGAATATGAAAAAACGTTGATTGATGAGCTAAATCTGCTGCGCGAATCGGCGAACGCCATTCAGCTACGACGTAATTTTGAAGATAGCCCGATGCTGTACATCCCGGAAGTGTATTCCGACTATTGCAGTCAGAACATGATGGTGATGGAGCGCATTTACGGTATCCCGGTTTCAGATGTCACCACGCTTGAGAAGAACGGCACCAATATGAAGTTGCTGGCTGAACGTGGTGTTCAGGTCTTCTTTACTCAGGTATTCCGCGACAGCTTTTTCCATGCGGATATGCACCCTGGGAACATTTTTGTCAGTTATGAGCACCCTGAAAACCCGAAATACATTGGTATTGATTGTGGGATTGTGGGCTCTTTAAACAAAGAAGATAAGCGTTACCTGGCTGAAAACTTCATTGCGTTCTTTAACCGCGATTACCGCAAAGTTGCTGAACTGCACGTGGATTCTGGTTGGGTTCCACCGGATACCAACGTAGAAGAGTTTGAATTTGCCATTCGTACCGTGTGCGAGCCGATTTTTGAAAAACCGCTGGCGGAGATTTCCTTTGGTCATGTGCTGTTGAATTTGTTCAACACTGCGCGCCGCTTCAATATGGAAGTCCAGCCTCAACTGGTATTGCTACAGAAGACGCTGCTGTACGTTGAGGGTGTCGGACGACAGCTCTACCCGCAGTTAGATTTGTGGAAAACGGCTAAGCCATTCCTCGAATCCTGGATTAAAGATCAGGTCGGTATTCCGGCGCTCGTTAGGGCATTTAAAGAAAAAGCACCGTTCTGGGTCGAAAAAATGCCAGAAATACCTGAACTGGTGTATGACAGTTTGCGCCAGGGCAAATATTTACAGCACAGTGTTGATAAGATTGCCCGCGAGCTTCACGCGAATCATGTACGCCAGGGACAATCCCGTTATTTATTGGGCATTGGCGCAACATTGTTGCTAAGTGGAACATTCCTGCTGGTAAGCCGCCCTGAGTGGGGGCTTATGCCGGGCTGGTTGATGGCAGGCGGTGTCTTAGCCTGGTTAATCGGCTGGCGCAAAATGCGCTGAATTTTTCATCGCCCAAGGCAGGCCGTGTAACGTATACTACGGCCTTATTAATTCATCATCTATGACAGAGGAACATGTATGGGTGGTATCAGTATTTGGCAGTTGTTGATCATTGCCGTCATCGTTGTACTGCTATTTGGCACCAAGAAACTCGGCTCCATCGGTTCCGATCTTGGCGCATCGATTAAAGGCTTCAAAAAAGCGATGGGTGATGATGAGCCTAAGCAAGATAAAACCAGCCAGGACGCTGATTTTACAGCTAAATCCATCACCGATAAGCAGGGCGAAGTGAAAAAGGAAGACGCCAAAAGCCAAGATAAAGAGCAGGTATAATCCGTGTTTGATATCGGTTTTAGCGAACTGTTATTGGTGTTCGTGATCGGCCTCATCGTCCTGGGGCCGCAACGATTACCCGTAGCGGTAAAAACGGTTGCTGGCTGGGTGCGTGCTTTACGTTCCCTGGCAACTACTGTTCAGAATGAACTGACCCAGGAGCTTAAGCTTCAGGAGTTTCAGGACAGCCTGAAGAAAGTAGAGAAAGCGAGCCTGACAAATCTGACCCCGGAGCTGAAAGCGTCAATGGATGAGCTGCGTGAAGCGGCGGAATCGATGAAGCGTTCTTACAGCGTGCACGATCCTGAGAAAGCGAGCGATGAAGCGCACACTATCCATAATCCGGTGGTGAAAGAAGGTGAAGCGCAGCGAGAAGGGGTCACCCCTGCCGCCGCTGAAAATCAGGCCAGTTCGCCGGAGCAAAAACCGGAATCCACGGGTGCTAAAACGCCAGAGCCGACGGAAAACACTTCCGCTACGTTGATGGATGCAGAAAAGAAAGCTGCCGCACCTGTTGTCGAATCCTCACCCTCGTCGAGTGATAAACCGTAAACATGTCTGTAGAAGATACCCAACCGCTCATCACGCATCTTATTGAGCTGCGTAAGCGACTCCTGAACTGCATTATTGCGGTAATCGTGATCTTTCTGGCGTTGGTTTATTTTGCCAACGACATTTACCATATGGTTGCAGCGCCTCTGATTAAACAGATGCCGCAGGGTGCAACGATGATCGCCACCGATGTGGCTTCGCCGTTCTTTACGCCAATCAAGTTGACCTTCATGGTGTCGCTGATCCTGTCAGCGCCAGTGATCCTCTACCAGGTATGGGCATTCATTGCGCCTGCTTTGTACAAACATGAACGTCGCCTGGTTGTGCCGCTGCTGGTCTCCAGTTCGTTGCTGTTCTACATCGGCATGGCATTCGCCTATTTTGTTGTCTTCCCGTTGGCGTTTGGTTTTCTGGCTAACACGGCTCCGCAAGGCGTACAGGTATCAACGGACATTGCCAGCTATCTCAGTTTCGTCATGGCGCTGTTTATGGCTTTCGGGGTCTCTTTTGAGGTCCCTGTCGCCATTGTGCTGCTATGCTGGATGGGCATTACGACGCCAGACGATTTACGCAAGAAGCGTCCTTACGTTGTGGTTGGGGCATTTGTCGTCGGGATGTTACTGACCCCGCCAGATGTCTTCTCGCAAACGTTGTTGGCGATACCGATGTACTGCCTGTTTGAAGTGGGCGTTTTCTTCTCTCGTTTCTATGTCGGCAAGCGACGTACGAGAGATGAGGACAACGAGGCTGAAGAAGCAAAAGAAGCCGAAGCCACCGAGAAAACAGAAGAGTAAATTCAACCGCCCGTCAGGGCGGTTGTCATATGGGAGGTAGCATGTTTGACATTGGCGTTAATTTAACCAGTTCACAATTTGCAAAAGACAGGGATGATGTTGTGGCGCGCGCCTTTGCTGCGGGCGTAAACGGTATGCTTCTGACCGGAACAAACCTGCACGAAAGCCAGCAGGCGCTAAAGTTGGCACAGCATTATCCGCATTGCTGGTCCACGGCTGGCGTGCACCCGCATGACAGCAGCCAATGGCAGTCCTCAACGGAAGACGAGATTATCGCGCTGGCAAACCAGTCTGAGGTGGTCGCTATTGGCGAGTGCGGTCTGGATTTCAATCGCAATTTCTCCACGCCGCAGGAGCAGGAACGTGCTTTTGAGGCGCAGCTGCGCATTGCTGCTGAACTGCAGATGCCGATTTTCATGCATTGTCGGGATGCCCACGAGCGTTTTCTGACGTTGCTGGAGCCGTGGCTGGATAGCCTCCCAGGCGCGGTGCTGCACTGTTTTACCGGAACGCGACAGGAGATGCAGGACTGCGTGGACCGGGGACTCTATATCGGTATCACCGGCTGGGTCTGTGATGAGCGCCGGGGGATGGAACTGCGGGAACTGCTGCCGTTTATTCCGGTGGAAAGGCTGCTGATAGAAACCGATGCGCCTTACCTACTCCCTCGCGACTTAACGCCTAAACCGACGTCACGGCGCAATGAACCGGCGCACCTGCCACATATTCTTGAGCGTATTGCCCACTGGCGCGGGGAAAATCCTCAATGGCTGTCAGCAACCATTGATGCTAACGTCCGAACACTGTTCGAAGTGACCTTCTAAACGGCTTAAATTTTTCGAAAGCCGGTATTTTTCACGCTCTGCTTAACCTCTTTATTCAACAGGTTAAGCAGTAGCATGGAACGTGCTTCGCCATCCGGTTCGGTGAAGATCGCTTTTAGCCCCTCAAACGCCCCTTCAGTAATAATCACGCTGTCCCCTGGCTGAGGAGTTTGCGGGTCAACAATTCCTTCAGGCTTGTAGATAGAAAGCTGGTGAATAACGGGAGAAGGAACTGTCGCAGGCGTCGCGCCAAAACGGACGAAATGGCTGACACCACGCGTGGCATTGATAGTGGTGGTGTGGATCACTTCCGGGTCGAACTCGACAAACATGTAATTAGGGAATAGTGGTTCACTGACTGTGGTACGTTTACCGCGCACTATTTTTTCCAGGGTGATCATAGGCGTCAGGCAGTTCACCGCCTGCCTTTCCAGGTGTTCCTGGGCTCGCTGAAGTTGCCCACGTTTGCAGTACAGTAAATACCAGGATTGCATAATAACTCTTATCCGCTTGTTCTGAGCGCCAGCATAGCAAAAGCCATGCGTTAAGTTAATTATACCCGCCTCAACGCAGGCTGAAACCCAATGGGTATATACTCCCAGGGCTTATATGTATCGCCAGAGTTCACGCTAATTTAACAAAAATACAGCATCACAATGATGAACGCCGTATAATGAAGCGCTTACGAAGAGGCCACAATGGACGCCATGAAATATCACGATTTACGCGACTTCCTGACGCTGCTTGAACAGCAGGGCGAACTCAAACGCATTTCGCTTGAGGTGGATCCCCACCTGGAAATTACTGAAATTGCCGATCGCACTCTGCGTGCCGGTGGGCCTGCGTTACTGTTTGAGAATCCGAAAGGCTATTCAATGCCGGTGCTGTGTAACCTGTTTGGCACACCAAAGCGTGTTGCGATGGGAATGGGACAAGAAGATGTCTCGGCGCTACGAGAAGTCGGTAAACTGTTGGCGTTTTTGAAAGAGCCAGAGCCACCGAAAGGATTCCGCGATCTGTTTGATAAGCTGCCGCAGTTTAAGCAGGTGTTGAACATGCCGACTAAGCGGTTGCGCGGTGCGCCTTGTCAGCAAAAAATCTACTCCGGCGATGACGTTGATTTAAACCGCATTCCGATTATGACCTGCTGGCCGGAAGATGCCGCGCCGCTGATTACCTGGGGACTCACCGTCACGCGTGGTCCGCATAAAGAGCGGCAGAATCTGGGCATCTATCGCCAGCAGCTGATTGGTAAAAACAAGCTTATTATGCGCTGGTTGTCCCATCGCGGCGGCGCGCTTGATTATCAGGAGTGGTGCGCGGCGCATCCTGGTGAACGTTTCCCGGTTTCAGTGGCGTTGGGGGCCGATCCTGCGACCATTCTGGGGGCTGTGACACCCGTTCCTGATACATTATCCGAGTACGCATTTGCCGGGCTGTTGCGCGGTACCAAGACCGAAGTGGTCAAATGTATTTCCAACGACCTGGAAGTGCCTGCCAGCGCAGAAATCGTACTGGAAGGGTACATCGAACCGGGCGAGCTGGCTCCAGAAGGGCCCTATGGCGATCATACCGGCTACTACAACGAAGTAGATAATTTCCCGGTCTTTACCGTCACCCACATTACCCAGCGTGAAGATGCTATTTATCACTCTACCTATACCGGACGTCCGCCTGATGAGCCAGCAGTGCTCGGCGTGGCGCTGAACGAAGTATTCGTTCCTATTCTGCAAAAGCAGTTCCCGGAAATCGTCGATTTTTACCTGCCTCCGGAAGGCTGTTCATATCGTCTGGCCGTGGTGACGATGAAAAAACAGTACGCAGGCCATGCCAAACGCGTCATGATGGGTGTTTGGTCGTTTTTGCGTCAGTTCATGTACACCAAATTTGTTATTGTCTGCGATGATGACGTTAACGCGCGCGACTGGAATGATGTAATTTGGGCTATTACTACCCGTATGGACCCCGCCCGGGATACGGTACTGGTAGAGAATACGCCAATTGATTACCTGGACTTTGCCTCGCCGGTTTCCGGCCTTGGTTCAAAAATGGGGCTGGATGCCACAAATAAATGGCCGGGCGAAACCCAACGCGAATGGGGACGTCCGATTAAAAAAGATCCTGAAGTGATTGCGCGTATTGACGCAATTTGGGATGAACTGGCCATCTTTAATGACGGCAAAAGCGCCTGAGGCGCGATCGTTTTGCCTATTGATCCGACAGAGAGAGCGCATGACAACCTTAAGCTGTAAAGTGACCTCGGTAGAAGCTATAACTGACACCGTATATCGCGTTCGTTTAGTGCCAGACGCGGCGTTTTCCTTTCGTGCTGGCCAGTATTTAATGGTCGTGATGGACGAAAGGGATAAGCGTCCGTTCTCCATGGCATCAACGCCGGACGAGCAAGGATTCATTGAGCTGCACGTTGGCGCCTCTGAGCTAAATCTTTACGCCATGGCCGTGATGGACCGTATTCTGAAAGACCGGGAAATCAAGGTCGATATTCCGCATGGCGAAGCCTGGCTGCGTGATGAAGACGAGCGCCCGCTGATCCTGATTGCCGGAGGTACAGGGTTCTCTTACGTGCGTTCTATTCTGCTTACCGCGCTGGCGCGCAATCCCAACCGCGATATCACTATTTACTGGGGCGGGCGCGAAGAGAAGCATCTCTACGATCTCTCAGAGCTGGAAGCATTGTCGGTGAATCACCCGAACCTGCGTGTTGAGCCGGTGGTAGAGCAGCCTGAAGACGGCTGGCGTGGTCGTACGGGAACCGTGTTAACGGCAGTATTGCAGGATTACGGTACTCTGGCGGAACACGATATCTACATTGCCGGTCGTTTTGAGATGGCAAAAATCGCGCGCGACCTGTTCTGTAATGAGCGTCAGGCACGTGAAGATCGCCTGTTTGGCGACGCGTTCGCGTTCATTTAAGCGCTGTGCGCCGGAGTCCTTCCGGCGCATCCATCACCAACCTTACTTCTTCTAACAGGGTGCAAGCCCGGTCTCACTGCTCCTCTTTTCAGAACATTTTTAGTAAACATGTTTTTCCTATCTATTAACCATAAAACTGATTTTTTGTGACGGGTCTCATTTTGTTTAGTAAACAAAATGGGCAAGCTGTATCGCATCACATTGCTGGACATCAACGAGGGAAAACCATGAGGCTCGGACTGGATATCGGCGGGACTAAAATTGAAGCGGTGGTGATTGATAACGCGGGTGAAATTGTTTACCGCGAGCGATGTGCGACACCAAAGCAGAGTTACGGTGATTTTTTCCAGGCCGTGACGGAGATGATTTCTAAGGCCAGACTGGCCGTTAATCAGTCTTTATCGGTTGGTGTTGGAGTGCCTGGCGCGGTGGATAGCGAAGGTTTGATTAAGAATTCGAACATCCTGGTGTTGAATCAGCAGGCTTTTGCTCAAGACCTTGAGCTAGCGTTAGGAATACCCGTGCCTGTTACTAATGATGCCAACTGCTTTACCCTGTCGGAAGCGATGGACGGTAGCGGACACGGGCATAGCGTGGTATTTGGTGTGATCCTCGGTACCGGTTGCGGCGGTGGACTATGCATCGATAACCGTTTGATCTCCGGACCTAACGCCTGTGCAGGAGAGTGGGGACATAATGCATTGCCGCGCTACCACGAATCTCGGGATGGGGCTGAAGTGACATGCTATTGCGGACAGGTGAACTGTATTGAGAGCTTTATTTCCGGCAGCGGCCTGGAGCGTCAGTATATGAGTCACACCGCACAACATGCAGATGTGCCACATATTATGCAGCGGGTAGAATCGGGTGATGCAGATGCCTGTTTGTTATGGGAACGCTATTGCGATCAACTGGCGCGCGCGTTGGCGGGGGTGGTGAATACGCTCGATCCCGATGTTATCGTGCTGGGCGGTGGGGTATCCAATATCACTTTACTGTACTCAGGCTTGCAGGCGCGAGTGGCGCAGTACGTATTTGGTAAACAGTGCCGTACGCCGATCGTTCAGGCCCGACACGGTGACAGCAGCGGCGTACGCGGCGCGGCCTGGCTGGGGGCACAAAAGGCCAGCGTAAATCAATGAGAGTGACATGACGAAACCTGTACGTATCAGGGACATTGCCGAAGCTTGTGGTGTCTCGGTTGGCGCGGTTTCCCGCGCCCTGAAAGGGCAGCCAGGGCTACGTGAAGATACCCGGCTGCGCATTATTTCTGTGGCGCAGCAGCAGGGTTATGATTTTTCTCGCCTGCGCGCAGACAAGATCAAACGCGTCCTGTTTTTGCTGCACCGCCAGCACAATATCAGCCGGGCATTGCCGTTTTATTCTCAACTGCTGCTGGGGATAGAAGATAACTGTCGTGACCATGGTATTGCGCTGAGCTTTCTCTCCATTGGTCCAGGCGATGCAGTGAGTGAGCAGGTGATGTTGCACCAGCCTGATGCGCTGATCTGCGCGGGATTTTTTGAGCCTGAATTACTTGGCTTGCTGCAACAGATGAAACTGCCGTTGGTGCTGGTGGATCTCTGGGCGCCGGACCTGCCTTGCGTGAACCCGGACAATACCCAGGGCGGTTATCTGGCCACGCAACATCTGATTGCGCAAGGGCGCAGCCGTATCGCTTTTCTTGCCAGTTCGCTTGCGCACTACAGCATCCGTCAGCGCGAGAAGGGCTACCGTCAGGCATTGTATGAAGCCCGCTTGCTGATGCCGCCAGAGTATGAAGCCATTGCGCCGCCACTGCTGGATACCGAGCAATCTTTGGTGGAGGCGGTTAATGAATTGCTCAGTCTGCCAGAGCCGCCCGACGCCATTTTTGCCTATAACGACGCGGCAGCGCTGGTTGTTCAACGGGTGTGTACGCAGCAGGGTATACGTATCCCGGAAGATCTTGCGTTGGTGGGGTTTGATGATATTGATGCTGCGGCCTGGTCACATCCACCACTCACCACCATTGCGGTTGATAAACAACAATTGGGGCGTGAAGCGCTGCGTTTATTGCTGGAAGAAAATCAGGAAGAGAATCTGCTGTTGCCGGTGCAGTTAGTGGTGCGTGGTAGTTCAGGGAAATAAAAAACCCGCCCCTGACAGGCGGGAAGAACGGCAACTAAACCTTTCCCCGTCATAATTCACTCTGCCTCTTTGTTGGCTGCCTTTGCTCACCCCGGTCACATAGTTATCTATGCTCCCGGGGATTCGCTCAGTTGCCGCCGCGATGCAGCGCGAATTATTTAGGGGAATTTATCTTTGATTAAACTCGCTCAAATACCGTTGCGATGCCCTGGCCTAACCCGATACACATCGTCGCCAGGCCAAACTGTACGTCTTTGCGTTCCATCAGATTGAGCAGGGTGGTGCTGATACGCGCCCCGGAGCATCCCAGTGGGTGGCCCAGAGCGATCGCGCCGCCGTTGAGGTTGATCTTTTCGTCTATCTGCTCCATCAGTCCCAGATCTTTAATGCACGGCAGGATCTGAGCGGCAAAGGCTTCGTTCATTTCAAACAAGCCGATGTCGCTGGTGGAGAGTCCCGCTTTTTTCAGCGCCAGCTTTGAGGCCGGAACCGGACCGTAACCCATGATGGAAGGGTCGCAGCCGACTACCGCCATCGAACGAATACGGGCACGCGGCGTCAGACCCAGTTCACGGGCGCGACTTTCACTCATGACCAGCATCGCCGCTGCGCCGTCGGAGAGCGCGGAGGAGGTACCGGCAGTGACCGTTCCACTAACCGGATCGAACGCTGGGCGCAGGGTGGAGAGCGCTTCAACGGTTGTCTCCGGGCGGATAACCTCATCGTAGTTAAACTGCTTCAGCACGCCGTCGGCATCATGACCGCCGGTCGGGATGATTTCGTTTTTAAATGCGCCAGACTGTGTTGCAGCCCAGGCGCGAGCATGTGAACGTGCGGCGAAAGCATCCTGCATTTCACGGCTGATGCCGTGCATGCGGGAGAGCATTTCTGCGGTCAGACCCATCATCCCCGCCGCTTTTGCTACGTTGCGGCTCATGCCCGGATGGAAATCAACGCCGTGGCTCATTGGTACATGGCCCATATGCTCCACGCCACCAATCAGGCACGCCTGAGCATCGCCGGTCATGATCATACGTGCCGCGTCGTGCAGCGCCTGCATTGATGAACCGCACAGGCGGTTCACGGTGACCGCCGGAACGGAGTGCGGGATTTCCGCCAGCAGCGCGGCGTTACGGGCGATGTTGAAACCCTGCTCCAGCGTTTGCTGCACACAGCCCCAGTAAATGTCATCCAGCGCGGTTGGATCCAGCGCCGGATTACGCGCCAGCAGGCTACGCATTAAGTGTGCGGAGAGATCTTCTGCACGCACGTTACGAAACGCCCCCCCTTTTGAACGGCCCATCGGGGTACGGATCGCATCAACAATTACAACCTGTTCCATTGTGACTCCTTAAGCCGTTTTCAGGCTGCCAACCGGGCGGGCAGGCTCAACCTGGGGATAATACGGTTCGTTATGGCGCGCCTTATCACGCAGACCAGCCGGAACTTCATACAGCGCTCCGAGGTGCTGATACTGCTGGGCCATATCGAGATACTTCGCGCTGCCGAGCGTATCCAGCCAGCGGAACGCGCCGCCGTGGAACGGAGGGAAGCCCAGGCCATACACCAGTGCCATATCGGCTTCTGCCGGGCTGGCGATAATGCCTTCTTCCAGGCACCGTACCACTTCGTTGACCATCGGGATCATCATGCGAGCGATAATCTCTTCATCACTGAATTCGCGTTTCGGCTGGCTGACTTCTGCCAGCAGATCATCAACGGTGGCATCCTCTTCTTTTTTCGGCTTGCCCTTGTTGTCTTCTTTATAACGCCAGAATCCAAGACCGTTTTTCTGTCCGAAACGGTTAGCATCAAACAGGGCGTCTATCGCGTCGCGATAATCTTTCTGCATACGCTGAGGGAAGCCTGCGGACATCACTGCCTGCGCGTGATGTGCGGTATCAATTCCCACCACGTCCAGCAGATAAGCCGGGCCCATCGGCCAGCCAAACTGTTTTTCCATGACTTTATCGACTTTGCGGAAATCCGCCCCATCGCGCAGCAACTGGCTGAAACCGGCAAAATACGGGAACAGCACGCGGTTCACGAAGAAACCGGGGCAGTCGTTGACCACAATTGGCGTTTTGCCCATCTGGCTTGCCCATGCGACAACTTTGGCGATGGTTTCATCCGAGCTTTTCTCGCCGCGAATGATCTCAACCAGTGGCATGCGGTGTACTGGGTTAAAGAAGTGCATCCCACAGAAGTTTTCCGGGCGCTTGAGCGCGCTGGCCAGCTCGTTGATTGGGATGGTAGAGGTATTCGACGCCAGTACGGTGTCCGGGCGTACCTGATCTTCGGTTTCCGCCAGTACCGCTTTTTTCACTTTCGGGTTTTCCACGACCGCTTCAACCACCACGTCCACGCGCTCAAAACCGCTATAGTCGAGGGTTGGATGAATAGTGGAAATCACACCCGCCATTTTCAGACCGTCAATTTTGCCGCGCTCAAGCTGTTTGTTCAGCAGTTTGGCCGCTTCGGTCATGCCCAGCGTTAATGATTTGTCGTTGATATCTTTCATGACAACCGGCACGCCTTTCCAGGCTGACTGGTAAGCGATGCCGCCGCCCATAATGCCTGCACCCAGCACTGCCGCTTGCTTTGGTGCTTCAATATTTTTGGTGAGCTTTTTGGCTTTGGCTTTCACGAACTGATCGTTAAGGAAGATCCCAACCAGCGCGCGAGCTTCACTGGTGTGCGCCAGTGGCACAAAGCTTTTATTTTCCAGATTCAGCGCTTCTTCACGGCCAAAACGAGCCGCTGCTTCAATGGTTTTTACCGCGGTAATCGGTGCGGGATAATGCTTACCTGCCGTCTGCGCCACCATGCCTTTGGCGATGGTAAAGCTCATAGCCGCTTCAATTTTGCTGAGTTTCAACGGCTCCAGCTTAGGCTGACGTTTGGCTTTCCAGTCGAGGTCGCCGTTAATCGCCTGACGTAATACCGCGATCGCGCCATCAAGCAGTTTGTCTTGCTTCACTACGCCATCGACCAGACCGATTTTTAGCGCCTGCTCAGCACCAACGTCTTTACCTGCCGCAATAATTTCCAGCGCGCTGTCCGCACCCAGCATACGTGGCATACGCACAGAGCCGCCAAAGCCCGGCATAATGCCCAGCTTGGTTTCCGGCAGACCAATGCGCAGGTCCGGTGTTGCCAGACGATAATCAGTTGCCAGGACACACTCGCAGCCACCGCCCAACGCATAGCCATTTACCGCTGAGAGGGTCGGAACAGGTAGATCTTCGAGGCGGTTAAAGACGCTGTTGGCAAAATGCAGCCACTGGCTCAGTTGCTCTTCAGGCACGAGGAACAGTGAAAGGAATTCGGTGATATCGGCACCAACAATAAAGGCTGCTTTGTTAGAGCGCAGCAGCAGCCCTTTTAAATTCGGTTGTTTTTCCAGCACATCAAGCGCATGGCCCAGGCTGGCAACGGTGGCCGTGTCGAGTTTATTGACCGAACCAGGGGCATCGAACACCAGTTCGGCGATGCCATCTTCCAGCCAGTCGAGGTACAGGGTGTCGCCTTTGTAAAGCATGTCAGTCTCCTGAATCCGCAAGGTGATCTGGTCATACCAGATGAATCGAAGTGTGTGTTTTATGTTAATAAAATGCAAATGAATGATTAAAGAAATGACGATTCGATCACGCTCGGCAGAAATCACGCACTCACAAAGCGATGTGCTAAGATGCGGAGACTTGAGGTCAAAAAAACAGAAGGGTAGAAAATGGAATCACTGGCCGCACTCTATAAAAATCATATCGTTACCTTACAAGAACGGACGCGCGACGCGCTGGAGCGCTTCAAGCTGGATGCGTTACTTATTCACTCAGGCGAACTTGTTAACGTCTTTCTCGACGATCATCCGTACCCGTTTAAGGTCAATCCGCAATTCAAAGCCTGGGTGCCTGTCACGCAGGTTCCTAACTGCTGGTTGCTGGTGGATGGCGTAAACAAGCCGAAACTGTGGTTCTACCTGCCGGTCGATTACTGGCACAACGTTGAGCCGCTGCCTACCTCTTTCTGGACGGAAGAAATCGAGATCATCGCGCTGCCGAAAGCGGATGGTATCGGTAGCCAACTGCCTGCTGCTCGCGGCAATATCGGTTACATTGGCCCGGTTCCGGAACGTGCCCTGCAATTGGACATTGCGGCCAGCAACATCAACCCGAAAGGGGTGATCGACTACCTGCATTATTACCGTGCCTATAAAACGGACTACGAACTGGCCTGTATGCGCGAAGCGCAGAAAATGGCGGTAAATGGACACCGTGCAGCAGAAGAAGCGTTCCGTTCCGGAATGAGCGAGTTTGACATCAACCTCGCTTACCTGACTGCCACCGGTCACCGCGACACCGACGTGCCATACAGCAACATCGTGGCGCTTAACGAGCATGCTTCGGTTCTTCATTACACCAAGCTGGATCATCAGGCGCCGTCTGAAATCCGCAGCTTCCTGCTCGACGCTGGCGCGGAATACAACGGCTATGCGGCAGACCTGACGCGTACCTGGTCGGCGAAAAACGACAACGACTATGCGCATCTGGTGAAAGACGTTAACGACGAAGAGCTGGCGCTGATTGCCACCATGAAAGCAGGTGCCAGCTACGTGGATTACCACATTCAGTTCCACCAGCGCATCGCGAAGCTGCTGCGTAAGCATCAAATCATCACCGATATGAGTGAAGAGGCGATGGTAGAAAACGATCTTACTGGGCCGTTTATGCCACACGGCATTGGTCACCAGTTGGGCCTGCAGGTACATGATGTCGCTGGCTTTATGCAGGATGACAGTGGTACCCATCTGGCCGCGCCGTCGAAGTATCCTTACCTGCGTTGCACCCGCGTATTGCAACCGGGCATGGTTCTGACCATCGAACCGGGCATTTACTTCATTGAATCTCTGCTGGCGCCGTGGCGTGAAGGGCAGTTCAGCAAACACTTCAACTGGCAGAAAATTGAAGCCCTGAAACCGTTCGGCGGTATTCGTATTGAAGACAACGTGGTGGTCCACGAAAACAATATCGAAAACATGACGCGGGATTTGAAACTGGCGTAATGGACAGTTGGTTAATCCCTGCGGCGCCGGTTAGCGTCGTCGAAGAGATCAAAAAAAGCCGCTTCATTACGCTGCTCGCCCATACGGACGGCGTAGAAGCGGCAAAAGCGTTTGTTGAGTCAGTCAAAGCGGAACACCCGGACGCCCGCCACCATTGCGTGGCATGGGTGGCGGGTGCGCCCAATGACTCGCAGCAGCTAGGATTTTCAGACGATGGCGAACCGGCGGGTACGGCAGGTAAACCGATGCTCGCACAACTGATGGGGAGCGGTGTCGGTGAGATTACCGCTGTAGTCGTGCGCTACTACGGCGGTATCCTTCTCGGTACTGGAGGGTTGGTAAAAGCTTACGGCGGCGGTGTGAATCAGGCGTTGCGCCAGTTAACGACACAGCGCAAGACGCCATTAACCGAATATACTTTGCAGTGTGAGTACGGTCAGCTGGCAGGCATTGAAGCCTTGCTGGGGCAGTTTGACGGTAAAGTTGTTGCCAGTGATTACCAGGCTTTTGTTCGACTCAGGGTGGCGCTTCCTTTTGCCAAAGTGGATGAGTTTTCGGCAAAACTGGCGGATTTTAGTCGTGGTTCATTGCAATTGTTAGCGATTGAAGAATAATCCCCACCTCATTTTAAAGAACTAAGGAAGCGGCAGAGATGCATTTTCGCGCCATCACCCGAATCGTTGGACTACTGGTCATCTTATTCTCGGGGACAATGATTATCCCTGGACTGGTAGCGCTCATATACCGTGACGGGGCAGGGCGTGCATTCACCCAAACTTTCTTCGTTGCTTTGGCGATCGGCTCCATGCTGTGGTGGCCAAACCGTAAAGAGAAGGGCGAGCTGAAATCGCGCGAAGGATTTCTGATTGTCGTTTTGTTCTGGACCGTTCTGGGCAGCGTGGGTGCGCTACCGTTCATCTTTGCGGAAAGCCCAAACCTGACGATAACCGACGCTTTTTTTGAATCCTTTTCCGGATTGACCACCACCGGTGCAACGACGCTGGTGGGGCTGGATTCATTGCCACACGCGATTCTCTTTTATCGCCAGATGCTGCAATGGTTCGGCGGGATGGGGATCATCGTGCTGGCGGTGGCTATCCTGCCTATTCTTGGCGTGGGTGGGATGCAGCTCTATCGGGCAGAAATGCCGGGGCCGTTGAAAGATAATAAGATGCGCCCGCGTATTGCAGAAACGGCGAAAACCCTGTGGCTTATCTATGTATTGCTGACGGTGGCGTGCGCGCTGGCGCTATGGTTTGCCGGGATGCCCGCGTTTGACGCCATTGGGCACAGTTTTGCCACGATTGCCATCGGTGGTTTTTCCACACACGATGCCAGCGTGGGGTATTTCGACAGTCCCACGATTAATACGATTATTGCTATCTTCTTGCTGATCTCCGGTTGTAACTACGGTCTGCACTTCTCTTTATTAAGCGGGCGTAGTCTGAAGGTTTACTGGCGCGATCCGGAATTTCGCATGTTCATCGGCGTGCAGTTGACGCTGGTGGCTGTCTGTACGCTGGTGCTGTGGATACACAATACCTACGGTTCAGCGCTCACGACCATCAACCAGGCCTTTTTCCAGGTGGTATCGATGGCGACGACTGCCGGATTTACCACGGACAGTATTGCCCGCTGGCCGCTGTTCCTGCCGGTGCTGTTGCTGTGTTCTGCTTTTATCGGCGGCTGTGCCGGGTCGACGGGGGGGGGCTTGAAGGTGATTCGTATCCTGCTGCTGTTTAAGCAAGGCAACCGCGAATTGAAACGACTGGTTCATCCGAATGCGGTTTACAGTATCAAACTGGGTAACCGTGCGTTGCCGGAGCGAATTCTTGAAGCCGTATGGGGATTCTTCTCTGCCTATGCGTTGGTCTTTATTATCAGTATGCTGGCGATTATTGCGACCGGCGTTGATGACTTCTCCGCGTTTGCCTCTGTTGTGGCAACGTTGAATAACCTGGGGCCTGGACTGGGGGTTGTTGCCGACAACTTTGCCAGTATGAACCCTGTGGCGAAGTGGATCCTGATTGCCAATATGCTGTTTGGTCGTCTGGAGGTCTTTACTCTGCTGGTGCTCTTTACCCCTACCTTCTGGCGTGAATAATGGAGTAACACGTGAAAACACTGATTCTTTTTTCTTCCCGGGACGGACAAACGCGTGAAATCGCTGAATATCTGGCTTCTGAACTCAAAGAGCTGGGCGTTTGGGCAGATGTTGTTAATTTGCATCGTACCGCGGAGCCGGACTGGCAAAATTATGACAGCGTGGTGATTGGCGCCTCGATTCGCTATGGTCATTACCATGCTGCTTTTCAGGAGTTTGTGAAAAAGCATGCCACACGGTTGAATTCGATGCCGAGTGCGTTCTACTCCGTAAACCTCGTTGCCCGTAAACCGGAAAAACGTACGCCGCAAACCAACAGCTATGCGCGTAAGTTCCTGATGAGTTCGCCGTGGCGACCAGATCACAGTGCAGTCATTGCGGGTGCTTTGCTGTATCCCCGCTATCGCTGGTATGACCGCGTTATGATCCAACTGATAATGAAGATGTCAGGCGGTGAAACGGATACGAATAAAGAAGTGGTGTATACCGATTGGGAACAGGTTGCGAGATTCGCGCGGGAAATAGCCCAATTAACCAACAAAACGTCGTTAAAATAAACGTAAAGAATAAAAAATACGCACTCGGAAGATTATTTTAAATTTCCCCTTGTCAGCCTGAAATAACTCCCTATAATGCGCCTCCACTGACACGGAACAACGGATTACAAGCCGCCGGGTCAGCGGGGTTCCACTGAGAACTCCGGCGAAGAAAGCGAAATTAAATGCTTGACTTCGTGGCGGGATGGCGTAATATGCACACCCCGCGCCGCTGAGAAAAAGCGAAGCGGCACTGCTCTTTAACAATTTATCAGACAATCTGTGTGGGCACTCGAAGATACGGATTCTTAACGTCGCAAGACGAAAAATGAATACCAAGTCTCTTGAGTGAACATACGTAATTCATTACGAAGTTTAATTCACGAGCATCAAACTTAAATTGAAGAGTTTGATCATGGCTCAGATTGAACGCTGGCGGCAGGCCTAACACATGCAAGTCGAACGGTAGCACAGAGAGCTTGCTCTCGGGTGACGAGTGGCGGACGGGTGAGTAATGTCTGGGAAACTGCCCGATGGAGGGGGATAACTACTGGAAACGGTAGCTAATACCGCATAACGTCGCAAGACCAAAGAGGGGGACCTTCGGGCCTCTTGCCATCGGATGTGCCCAGATGGGATTAGCTAGTAGGTGGGGTAACGGCTCACCTAGGCGACGATCCCTAGCTGGTCTGAGAGGATGACCAGCCACACTGGAACTGAGACACGGTCCAGACTCCTACGGGAGGCAGCAGTGGGGAATATTGCACAATGGGCGCAAGCCTGATGCAGCCATGCCGCGTGTATGAAGAAGGCCTTCGGGTTGTAAAGTACTTTCAGCGAGGAGGAAGGCATTAAGGTTAATAACCTTAGTGATTGACGTTACTCGCAGAAGAAGCACCGGCTAACTCCGTGCCAGCAGCCGCGGTAATACGGAGGGTGCAAGCGTTAATCGGAATTACTGGGCGTAAAGCGCACGCAGGCGGTCTGTCAAGTCGGATGTGAAATCCCCGGGCTCAACCTGGGAACTGCATCCGAAACTGGCAGGCTAGAGTCTTGTAGAGGGGGGTAGAATTCCAGGTGTAGCGGTGAAATGCGTAGAGATCTGGAGGAATACCGGTGGCGAAGGCGGCCCCCTGGACAAAGACTGACGCTCAGGTGCGAAAGCGTGGGGAGCAAACAGGATTAGATACCCTGGTAGTCCACGCCGTAAACGATGTCGACTTGGAGGTTGTGCCCTTGAGGCGTGGCTTCCGGAGCTAACGCGTTAAGTCGACCGCCTGGGGAGTACGGCCGCAAGGTTAAAACTCAAATGAATTGACGGGGGCCCGCACAAGCGGTGGAGCATGTGGTTTAATTCGATGCAACGCGAAGAACCTTACCTACTCTTGACATCCAGAGAACTTAGCAGAGATGCTTTGGTGCCTTCGGGAACTCTGAGACAGGTGCTGCATGGCTGTCGTCAGCTCGTGTTGTGAAATGTTGGGTTAAGTCCCGCAACGAGCGCAACCCTTATCCTTTGTTGCCAGCGGTCCGGCCGGGAACTCAAAGGAGACTGCCAGTGATAAACTGGAGGAAGGTGGGGATGACGTCAAGTCATCATGGCCCTTACGAGTAGGGCTACACACGTGCTACAATGGCATATACAAAGAGAAGCGACCTCGCGAGAGCAAGCGGACCTCATAAAGTATGTCGTAGTCCGGATTGGAGTCTGCAACTCGACTCCATGAAGTCGGAATCGCTAGTAATCGTGGATCAGAATGCCACGGTGAATACGTTCCCGGGCCTTGTACACACCGCCCGTCACACCATGGGAGTGGGTTGCAAAAGAAGTAGGTAGCTTAACCTTCGGGAGGGCGCTTACCACTTTGTGATTCATGACTGGGGTGAAGTCGTAACAAGGTAACCGTAGGGGAACCTGCGGTTGGATCACCTCCTTACCTTAAAGAAACGTTCTTTGTAGTGCTCACACAGATTGTCTGATGAAAATTAGCAGTAAGAAAATCTCTGCAGGCTTGTAGCTCAGGTGGTTAGAGCGCACCCCTGATAAGGGTGAGGTCGGTGGTTCAAGTCCACTCAGGCCTACCAAATTCTTTCTGATACCGCGTTGTGAAACGACTCGCATACTTCAGTATGCTTCGCCGTTCCACGCCTTGTCTCAGCAGGAATTAAGGTGAATGAGATAACTACGATGGGGCTATAGCTCAGCTGGGAGAGCGCCTGCCTTGCACGCAGGAGGTCTGCGGTTCGATCCCGCATAGCTCCACCATCTTTACTGCAAAAACACAAGAAAACTTCAGAGTGTACCTGAAAAGGTTCACTGCGAAGTTTTGCTCTTTAAAAATCTGGATCAAGCTGAAAATTGAAACGACACACTGTTTCATTTCTCCGTAATAAGAAATGAAAAGCGGTGTGTTCGAGTCTCT
>NZ_KQ089819.1:747748-927905 GCF_001034485.1 Citrobacter sp. MGH104 | reverse complement strand
AACCCGCACGCCGGAAGACCAAGGGTTCCTGTCCAACGTTAATCGGGGCAGGGTGAGTCGACCCCTAAGGCGAGGCCGAAAGGCGTAGTCGATGGGAAACAGGTTAATATTCCTGTACTTGGTGTTACTGCGAAGGGGGGACGGAGAAGGCTATGTTAGCCGGGCGACGGTTGTCCCGGTTTAAGCATGTAGGCGGAGGTTCCAGGTAAATCCGGTACCTTTTTAACGCTGAGGTGTGATGACGAGGCACTACGGTGCTGAAGTAACAAATGCCCTGCTTCCAGGAAAAGCCTCTAAGCATCAGGTAACACGAAATCGTACCCCAAACCGACACAGGTGGTCAGGTAGAGAATACCAAGGCGCTTGAGAGAACTCGGGTGAAGGAACTAGGCAAAATGGTGCCGTAACTTCGGGAGAAGGCACGCTGATATGTAGGTGAAGCGGTTTACCCGTGGAGCTGAAATCAGTCGAAGATACCAGCTGGCTGCAACTGTTTATTAAAAACACAGCACTGTGCAAACACGAAAGTGGACGTATACGGTGTGACGCCTGCCCGGTGCCGGAAGGTTAATTGATGGGGTTATCCGTAAGGAGAAGCTCTTGATCGAAGCCCCGGTAAACGGCGGCCGTAACTATAACGGTCCTAAGGTAGCGAAATTCCTTGTCGGGTAAGTTCCGACCTGCACGAATGGCGTAATGATGGCCAGGCTGTCTCCACCCGAGACTCAGTGAAATTGAACTCGCTGTGAAGATGCAGTGTACCCGCGGCAAGACGGAAAGACCCCGTGAACCTTTACTATAGCTTGACACTGAACACTGGTCCTTGATGTGTAGGATAGGTGGGAGGCTTTGAAGTGTGGACGCCAGTCTGCATGGAGCCATCCTTGAAATACCACCCTTTAATGGCTGGTGTTCTAACGTGGACCCGTTATCCGGGTTGCGGACAGTGTCTGGTGGGTAGTTTGACTGGGGCGGTCTCCTCCTAAAGAGTAACGGAGGAGCACGAAGGTTAGCTAATCCTGGTCGGACATCAGGAGGTTAGTGCAAAGGCATAAGCTAGCTTGACTGCGAGAGTGACGGCTCGAGCAGGTGCGAAAGCAGGTCTTAGTGATCCGGTGGTTCTGAATGGAAGGGCCATCGCTCAACGGATAAAAGGTACTCCGGGGATAACAGGCTGATACCGCCCAAGAGTTCATATCGACGGCGGTGTTTGGCACCTCGATGTCGGCTCATCACATCCTGGGGCTGAAGTAGGTCCCAAGGGTATGGCTGTTCGCCATTTAAAGTGGTACGCGAGCTGGGTTTAGAACGTCGTGAGACAGTTCGGTCCCTATCTGCCGTGGGCGCTGGAGAATTGAGGGGGGCTGCTCCTAGTACGAGAGGACCGGAGTGGACGCATCACTGGTGTTCGGGTTGTCATGCCAATGGCATTGCCCGGTAGCTAAATGCGGAAGAGATAAGTGCTGAAAGCATCTAAGCACGAAACTTGCCCCGAGATGAGTTCTCCCTGAGACTTTAAGTCTCCTGAAGGAACGTTGAAGACGACGACGTTGATAGGTCGGGTGTGTAAGCGTAGCGATACGTTGAGCTAACCGATACTAATGAACCGTGAGGCTTAACCTTACAACGCCGAAGATGTTTTGGCGAAATTGAGACGATTTTCAGCATTGATTACAGATTACATTAACCGGCGAAAAGCGGGTTAATAACAGAATTTGCCTGGCGGCTGTAGCGCGGTGGTCCCACCTGACCCCATGCCGAACTCAGAAGTGAAACGCCGTAGCGCCGATGGTAGTGTGGGGTCTCCCCATGCGAGAGTAGGGAACTGCCAGGCATCAAATAAAAGCGAAAGGCCCGGTCGAAAGACCGGGCCTTTTGTTTTATCTGTGGTCTGTCGGTGAGCGCTCTCCTGAGGAGGACAAATCCGCCGGGAGCGGATTTGAACGTTGCGCAGCAACGGCCCGGAGGGTGGCGGGCAGGACGCCCGCCATAAACTGCCAGGCATCAAATAAAGTGAAGAAGCCCATCCTGACGGATGGGCTTTTTTGCGTGTGTGCGGGGTAAAAACCGCCGGGCTGAACGTATTGTGCAGGCCTGATAAGCGTAGCGCATCAGGCAGATCACGACACCGCAGTTATCTTCTGGCCCATTGCGTAACAAAATCAGCTACTTGCTGTGTGTTGTTGATATCTAACAATGGAACATCCACCGCCAGCGGAACGTCACTGGCAACCGCTATAACATAGTCGTCCATCACCAATTCCTCAGGACTATGCCCGCAGCCTTCGCGGAAAAGTAGGATCTTAGCGACAGGTTCATGCTTAAATCCCTCGACCAACACCATATCCAACGTTGAAGCGTCCATCCGGCTTACCAGATACGCTAAATCCAGTTCGGGCTCTTCCGGTGTTTCTACCATTAATGCCCAACGTTGCTGGCTGGCGACCAGCGTTTGTGCTGCACCGGCTTTGCGTAACTCATAGCTATCTTTACCGGGCTTGTCGACATCCATCTTGTGATGAGTATGCTTAATCAATCCGGGACGTATACCTCTGGCACGTAGTTCTGGGATCAACTTTTTGAGCAGCGTGGTTTTTCCCGTGCCGCTCCATGCCGCAATGGCGAGTAATGGGATCATGATTTTTCCTGCCATTTTGCGAGCTCTTCGGGGGTGTTCACGTTTACGAACGCATCTTTATGATCGCTGAAATCGACAGCATGACCGCCAGCCAGACGCATAAAGACCATAACGCGTCGTTCACCGGACTGAAGATAATCCTGCAGTAAAGGCTGCATAGAGCGGTGCATCAGCGCAATGGTTGGGTGATCTCTTTCACCATCATGCACCCAGACAACCGGTGCTGCTTTGCGCTGCTCTTTTAAACGAGCGACCAGATCGTGAGGAATATAGGGCATATCGCACGGGCAGAACAAAAACCATTCTCCCGTTTGCTGCAGGAATACCGATAGCATCCCGGCCAGTGGGCCAGGGAAATCGGCCAATGAATCGGGAATAACTTTCAGGCCGCTTTGCTGGTATATATCCCTATGGCGATTGGCATTAACCACCACGGTTTCGACCTGCAAAGCGAGAATGTCGGCCACATGTCGCCAAAGAGGTTTACCGCCCAGCTCAAGCAGACCTTTATCGGTTCCGCCCATCCGTCTGGCCTTACCGCCAGCCAGCACAACCCCTGTTATTGCACTATCCAGAATCACTGATATCGCCTCTTTTAATGTGGGATTGACCCTGCTAACGTATCTGTATTGAGCCTAAGGAGCACAACCATGAAATGTAAACGTCTGAATGAAGTTATTGAACTCCTCCAGCCTGCCTGGCAGAAGGAACCCGATCTTAACCTGATGCAATTTTTACAGAAACTGGCGCAAGAGTCAGGTTTTGACGGCGAACTGGCGGATTTAACTGATGACATTCTGATCTATCACCTGAAAATGCGTGACTCGGCGAAAGATGCGGTCATTCCAGGTATTCAGAAAGATTATGAAGAAGATTTTAAAACTGCACTACTCCGCGCACGTGGCGTAATTAAAGAGTAAAAGCTTGTAATCGCCGCCACCGAAAGCGCTGCGAAATGATATCCTGAATCATTCGTAGTATTTTCCGGATGATGGGATGAACGACAACGCTTTTAATTTCCAGACGCTACACCCGGATACCATCATGGATGCACTGTTTGAGCAGGGGATCCGGGTGGACTCCGGGCTTACCCCGCTTAACAGCTATGAAAACCGTGTCTATCAATTCCAGGACGAAGACCGTCGACGCTTTGTCGTTAAGTTTTATCGCCCTGAACGTTGGTCTGTCGATCAGATCCAGGAAGAGCACCAGTTTGCTCTGGAACTGGTAAGCGATGAAGTCCCGGTAGCTGCTCCGCTGGTATTCAGCGGCCAAACGCTATTAAGCCATCAGGGTTTCCATTATGCGATCTTCCCCAGCGTCGGTGGACGCCAGTTTGAAGCCGACAACATCGATCAGATGGAGGCGGTGGGGCGCTATCTCGGGCGTATGCACCAGACCGGATGCAAGCGTACTTTTGCCTTCCGCCCAACGATCGGCCTTGAAGAATACCTGACTGAGCCGCGTAAAGTTTTTGAACACGCACAGCTAATCCCATCAGGGCAAAAAGCGGCCTTCCTGAAGGCAACGGATGCGCTTATCGCGATCGTTACCGAACGCTGGCATACGCGTTTTACCACGTTACGCCTGCACGGTGATTGTCATGCCGGTAATATTCTGTGGCGCGATGGCCCGATGTTTGTCGATTTAGATGATGCCCGCAACGGTCCGGCTATTCAGGATTTATGGATGCTCCTCAATGGCGATAAAGCTGAACAACGTATGCAGCTTGAAACCATTATCGAGGCTTATGAAGAGTTTAGTGAGTTCGACATCTCTGAAATCGGACTGATAGAACCTTTACGCGCTATGCGTTTCGTTTATTATCTTGCCTGGCTAATTCGACGTTGGGCTGACCCTGCATTTCCAAAAAACTTCCCGTGGTTAACCGGGGAAGATTACTGGCATCGTCAGACCGCGACCTTTATTGAGCAGGCAAAAATTCTGCAAGAGCCCCCCTTACAATTAACGCCAATGTATTAATCGGAGAAACTTGAACATGAAAAAAATATGGCTGGCGCTGGCTGGTATGGTCTTAGCTTTTAGCGCATCTGCAGCGCAGTTCCAGGATGGCAAACAATACATCACTCTGGAAAAGCCAGTTGCGGGTGAACCGCAAGTGTTGGAGTTCTTCTCCTTCTACTGCCCGCACTGCTACCAGTTTGAAGAAGTGCTTCACGTATCTGATAATGTGAAGAAAAAGCTGCCGGAAGGCACCAAGATGACCAAATACCACGTCGAGTTTCTCGGGCCTTTGGGTAAAGATCTGACGCAGGCATGGGCGGTTGCAATGGCGCTGGGTGTTGAAGATCAGGTCACCGTTCCGCTGTTTGAAGGCGTTCAGAAAACCCAGACCGTTCAGTCTGTTGCTGATATCCGTAAAGTGTTTGTCGACGCAGGTATTAAAGGCGAAGATTATGATGCGGCATGGAACAGCTTCGTAGTGAAATCACTTGTGGCACAGCAGGAAAAAGCGGCGGCTGATTTACAGCTGCAGGGCGTTCCGGCGATGTTCGTGAATGGCAAATATCAGGTCAACCCGCAGGGCATGGATACCAGCAGCATGGATATCTTCGTACAACAGTATGCGGATACCGTGAAGTACCTGGTTGGTCAGAAATAAAAGCAAAAGCCGGTCACTGACCGGCTTTTTTATTTGAGGCTTTAATCGCGTCGAGCTGCGCGTCTTTCTCACTCCATAGCGTATTTAGCCAGAGCTGAAACCGACGCTTGAATCCCTTATCGTTCACGTAATCACCGTGCAACTCTTCATGAATTGGCTCCAGATTCACCCGCACGACAATCCGCGTTAACTTACCGCTCAGCATGTCGTAGAACGGTCGACTGCTGTTTTCCGGATAGCACAACGTGACGTTCAACATTTTATCGAACTGTGAACCCAGTACATTCAATGCCATTGCAATACCGGCCGCCTTAGGAGGGAGCAGGTTTTGATAGGGCGAGCGGGTTTGCTCACGTTTATCTTTGGTAAAGCGCGAACCTTCGACAAAATTCACAATGGTTGTCGGGTGTACGCGAAATTTCTCGCAGGAACGACGCGTTGTTTCGACATCTTTACCACGGCGTTCCGGATGGCGAAGCAGATAGCCACGTGAATAGCGTTTCATAAACGGCATATCCAGCGCCCAGCAGGCCAGGCCAATAAAGGGTACCCAGGCCAACTGCTGCTTGAGGAAATATTTATTCATCGGGATGTGCTTACGGAACAGAACGCAAAGCACAACGATATCGGCCCAGCTGTAATGATTACAAATGAGCAGATACCAGTTTTTCTTGCTAAGACCTTCCAGTCCTTCAACATCCCACTTTAGCCGTGGATTAAGGTGCAGCAGTAGCGCCAGACCTTCACACCAGCAGTACATCATGAAATTACAGAAGACAGAAACCTTGCGCCAGACGACAGGAATAGGCAAAAGGAGTTTCACAACTCCCGCAAGGATGATCGGCACAGAACAAAAAATCGTGACCAATATGGTCAATACGATACTCAGCAACAGCGTTATCGCAGCGAGTATTCTCGTCATAATTAAATTATTCAAAAGGTTAGCCATAGACAGTGCGCGAAAGAGGCGCAAGGGGCTGATTTTATCAGAAAACGAACCAAATGATGGATCTTACCTCAATAGAAAAAAGAGGAATATCTATCCACATCAGGATATAAGCTGTAAAAATGGAATAAAATGCTGTGTATTTATTTAATTCATTGAAATACATATAAAAATATTATGAGGCAATGATTGCCTTGTTATATTTAAAGAGCTGTAAATTATTTATTCACAAAGTTATCCACAGCTGTCTTTGCGAGCAAAGCAGAAGATCTACAAAAGTTTTTCGACAAATGCGGCGAAAAACTCATGTTTTCATCCTGTCTGTGGCATCCTTTACCCATAATCTGATAAACAGGCACGGACATTATGGTTCAGATCCCAGAAAACCCACTTATCCTTGTAGATGGCTCATCTTACCTGTATCGCGCATACCACGCGTTCCCACCGCTGACTAACAGTGCAGGAGAACCTACGGGTGCGATGTACGGTGTCCTCAACATGCTGCGTAGCTTGATTTTGCAATATCAGCCGACCCACGCGGCGGTGGTATTCGACGCCAAGGGTAAAACCTTCCGTGATGAGTTATTCGAACACTATAAGTCGCACCGCCCACCCATGCCGGACGATCTGCGTGCGCAGATTGAACCTCTGCATGCGATGGTAAAAGCGATGGGGCTGCCACTGTTGGCGGTTTCTGGCGTGGAGGCGGATGATGTCATCGGTACGCTGGCGCGGGAAGCAGAGAAGGTGGGTCGTCCGGTGCTGATTAGCACTGGTGATAAAGATATGGCTCAGTTGGTGACGCCGAATATCACCCTTATCAACACCATGACCAATACGATCCTCGGCCCGGATGAGGTGGTAAATAAATACGGTGTCCCGCCGGAACTGATCATCGATTTCCTGGCGCTGATGGGGGATTCCTCAGATAACATCCCTGGCGTTCCAGGCGTAGGTGAAAAAACTGCGCAGGCTCTGCTGCAGGGGCTGGGTGGGCTGGATACTCTCTATGCTGAATCAGACAAAATTGCAGGGCTGACATTCCGTGGTGCGAAAACCATGGCGGGCAAACTTGAGCAGAATAAAGAGGTGGCGTACCTCTCTTATCAATTGGCTACTATCAAAACGGATGTTGAGCTGGAGTTGACCTGCGAGCAGCTGGAAGTCCGTCAACCGGCGGCGGAAGAACTGCTTGGCCTGTTTAAACAGTATGAATTCAAACGTTGGGTTACTGACGTTGAAGCGGGTAAATGGCTACAGGCGAAAGGGACGAAGCCGGCGGCAAAACCGCAAGAAACTATTGTCGTCGATGAAACGCCTGAGGAGCCGGCTACGGTTCTTTCGTATGATAACTATGTGACGATTCTGGACGAAGCGACGCTGGAAGAGTGGATCGCGAAGCTGAAAAAAGCACCTGTCTTTGCCTTCGATACTGAAACTGACAGCCTGGACAATATTTCCGCGAATCTGGTTGGCCTGTCTTTTGCCATTGAACCGGGTGTGGCGGCATATGTTCCTGTTGCCCACGATTACCTGGATGCCCCCGATCAAATAGCTCGCGATCGCGCGCTGCAGCTGCTGAAGCCGCTGCTGGAAGATGAGAACGCGCACAAAGTCGGGCAGAACCTGAAGTACGATCGTGGTATCCTGGCGAACTATGGCATCGAGCTGCGCGGCATCACCTTTGACACCATGCTTGAATCCTACATTCTTAACAGCGTCGCTGGCCGACACGATATGGACAGCCTGTCGGACCGCTGGCTTAAACATAAAACTATCACCTTTGAAGAGATCGCTGGAAAAGGCAAAAACCAGCTGACCTTTAACCAGATAGCATTGGAAGAAGCCGGGCGTTACGCTGCGGAAGACGCCGACGTTACGCTACAGCTGCATCTGAAAATGTGGCCAGAATTACAGCAACATAAAGGGCCACTGAACGTCTTTGAAAATATCGATATGCCGCTGGTGCCAGTTTTGTCTCGTGTTGAGCGCAACGGTGTGAAAATCGATCCGGCTGTTCTGCACAAGCATTCAGAAGAACTGACGCTGCGTTTGAACGAGCTGGAGCAAAAAGCGCACGAGATCGCCGGAGAAGCGTTTAACCTCTCTTCCACCAAGCAACTGCAAACCATCCTGTTTGAAAAGCAGGGTATTAAGCCGCTGAAGAAAACCCCTGGCGGCGCACCATCAACGTCAGAAGAGGTGCTGGAAGAGCTCGCGCTGGATTATCCGTTGCCGAAAGTTATCCTGGAATATCGTGGGTTAGCAAAACTGAAGTCGACCTATACGGATAAGCTTCCGTTGATGATTAACAAGAAGACCGGGCGCGTGCACACTTCCTATCATCAGGCAGTTACCGCAACGGGTCGCTTGTCTTCAACGGATCCGAACCTGCAAAACATCCCGGTACGTAATGACGAAGGTCGTCGTATTCGTCAGGCGTTCATTGCGCCAGAAGACTACGTGATTGTCTCTGCGGACTACTCACAGATTGAACTGCGTATCATGGCGCACCTTTCACGTGATAAAGGTCTGCTTACCGCGTTTGCCGAAGGGAAAGATATTCACCGCGCAACGGCGGCAGAAGTCTTTGGTTTACCGCTTGATTCTGTGACCAGCGAGCAACGCCGCAGCGCGAAAGCCATCAACTTCGGTTTGATCTACGGGATGAGCGCCTTTGGTCTGGCGCGCCAGTTGAATATTCCGCGTAAAGAAGCGCAGAAGTACATGGATCTCTACTTCGAACGCTACCCAGGCGTGTTGGAATATATGGAACGTACCCGCGCGCAGGCGAAAGAGCAGGGTTATGTAGAAACGCTGGAAGGTCGCCGTCTCTATTTACCGGATATTAAATCCAGTAATGGTGCTCGTCGTGCAGGTGCAGAACGCGCGGCAATTAACGCCCCGATGCAGGGTACTGCCGCAGACATTATCAAACGAGCGATGATTGCGGTGGACAGATGGCTGCAAACCGAGCAACCGCGTGTGCGTATGATCATGCAGGTACACGATGAACTGGTGTTTGAAGTGCATAAAAATGACCTCGAAAGCGTCTCTAAAAAGATCCACCAACTGATGGAAAACGAGACCCAGATTGACGTGCCGTTGCTGGTGGAAGTCGGTAGTGGCGAAAACTGGGATCAGGCGCACTAAGGGTTTACTGAATAACGGCTCTTTTTCGTAACTAAGCAACATAAGAGAGAACTTTTTGTGATGTCCATTAGAATTCCCTATATAAGGAATGAAAAAAAATTACAAAAAGTGCTTTCTGAGCTGCTCAAAAAAGAGTAAAGTTATTCTCGTAGGGTACAGAGGTAAGATGTTCTATCTTTCAGACCTTTTACTTCACGTAATCGGATTTGGCTGAATATTTTAGCCGCCCCAGTCAGTAATGACTGGGGCGTTTTTTATTGTGCGAAAGAAAAGTTTTGTACATGCTGTAGGCCGGACAAGACGCGCAGCGGCGCCATCCGGCAATACGGTGGGTTATTCCCCGTCCTGCATCTCTTCAACCGGTGCCAGTTCACTAAACCAGCTATCCAGTTTTTGCCGCAGTTTGTCCACACCCAGCTTTTTCAGCGATGAAAATGCTTCTACTTGCACATCACCGTTAAATGCCAGTACGGCTTCGCGTACCATATTCAGTTGCGCTTTGCGTGCACCGCTGGCCAGCTTATCTGCTTTAGTCAGCAGTACCAGAACCTGAACGTTGCTCTCAACCGCCCACAGGATCATCTGTTGATCGAGATCTTTTAACGGGTGACGAATATCCATCAGTACCACCAGACCCTGCAGGCTCTGACGTTTTTCCAGATATTCAGCCAGCGCGCGCTGCCATTTACGCTTCATCTCTTCTGGAACTTCGGCATAACCGTATCCTGGCAAATCGACCAGGCGTTTGCCGTCAACGACTTCAAACAGGTTGATGAGCTGAGTACGACCTGGCGTTTTAGATGTACGTGCCAGACCCTTTTGATTCGTCAGGGTATTTAGCGCACTGGATTTGCCTGCGTTGGAACGGCCAGCAAAAGCCACTTCTATACCGGTGTCGGAAGGTAAGTGGCGAATATCAGGCGCACTCATCACAAAGTGCGTCTGTTGATAATTCAAGTTAGTCAAAGCAGTCCTCTCCATCAATCAGGGCTTTGCAGCGATTATACCTGAACCCCAGCAAAAGGCTGGTTTTTCGACGAGTGGGCTGTGTGAGTAAAAACCACGCGCTTTGTGAGACATTGCCGACAGTTTCTATACGAGATGACAGAGTAAAAAATGACAGAAATAAAATAAATCATAGAGTTACATTTGGGCGCTATTCTTAAAATCAGAAATTGTTACCCAGGTTACTTGTACGTTTAAACCAAAACGGTAAAGTAGCATCCATAGCGAGGAAGCTGACAGGATAGACGACTCAGGATGAGGGTCAGGAGCGCCAGGAGGCGAAGACACAGGATTGTCAGGAAGACAAACGTCCGGAGACGTTAGTAAAAGGAAATGGAAACAACACGGAATGTTAGAGGCTAAGGGAAAAACAGGGTGTGTTGATAGCCAACAGGGATTGTAGAGCCCGTAAGGGTTGAGAGTCAGGAAAAAAGGCGACAGATTACTCTGTCGCCTTTTTTCTTTATTTCTGCTAGATTCCGGCGCAATTATATACTGAATAAAACAGCCAAAGACGAATCATGATGAAACCAACTTCTACACCACGCGGTAAAGGCCCTGCAAAAGCGCGTCGTAAAACACGCGAAGAAATTAACCAGGAAGCTCGCGACCGTAAGCGCCAGAAAAAACACCGTGGTCATGCGGCAGGTAGCCGTGCGTCCGGTAGCGAAGGCGCATCTGGTGGCGGAAACCAAAATAAGCAAAAAGATCCTCGTATTGGCAGCAAAACCCCCATTCCATTGGGCGTGACCGAAAAAGTCACCAAACAGCACAAACCGAAGAGTGAGAAACCTATGCTTTCACCACAGGCTGAGTTGGATTTACTGGAAACGGATGAGCGCCTGGATGCGCTGCTGGAGCGTCTTGAAGCAGGAGAGACCCTGAGCGCGGAAGATCAGTCCTGGGTTGATGCCAAGCTGGACCGCATTGATGAGCTGATGCAAAAGCTGGGTCTTTCTTACGATGACGAGGAAGAAGAGGAAGAAGAAGAAGAAAAGCAGGAAGACATGATGCGCCTGCTGAAAGGCGGCAACTAACGGTTTTACACCGTGGGTCTTCCCGTCCTGCTTATAACCCTTCCGGTTATATGTTATCTGGTGTGGTTATTCGTTAAACTACAGCGGTTGTCGCGGCGACAGAAGTGGCTGCGCAACCGACTTATCACCCGTACTGGGGTTAAGTCGGTACGCCGTACCCGCCAGAGACGCCATCGGAAGGAGTGAGCATGTCAGAGCAGTTAATAGACTGGGACCTGGCCCTGATCCAGAAATATAACTATTCCGGGCCACGATATACCTCGTACCCGACCGCGCTGGAGTTTTCTGAAGACTACGGCACTGAAGCATTTCTAAAGGCCGTGGCGCGTTATCCTGAGCGTCCTCTCTCGCTGTACGTTCACATCCCGTTCTGCCACAAGCTGTGTTATTTCTGTGGCTGTAACAAGGTCGTGACTCGCCAGCAGCATAAAGCCGATCAATACCTCGATGTCTTAGAACAAGAAATTATTCATCGCGCACCGCTGTTTGCCGGACGTCATGTCAGTCAGCTGCACTGGGGCGGCGGCACGCCAACGTATCTGAATAAAGCGCAAATCAGCCGTTTGATGTCGCTGCTGCGTGGCAACTTTAACTTTAACGACGACGCCGAAATCTCGATCGAAGTGGATCCGCGTGAAATTGAGCTGGATGTGCTCGATCATTTACGCGCTGAAGGTTTTAACCGCCTGAGCATGGGGGTGCAGGACTTCAATAAAGAAGTTCAGCGCCTGGTGAACCGTGAGCAGGATGAGGAGTTTATCTTTGCGCTGCTGAATCATGCGCGTGAGATTGGCTTTACCTCAACGAATATCGATCTGATTTATGGTTTGCCAAAACAGACGCCGGAAAGTTTCGCCTTTACCCTGAAACGCGTTGCTGAGCTGAATCCAGACCGACTGAGCGTCTTCAACTACGCGCACCTGCCGACGCTGTTTGCCGCTCAGCGCAAGATTAAAGACGCCGACCTGCCCAGCGCGCAGCAGAAGCTGGATATCCTGCAGGAAACCATTTCTTCACTGACCGAAACCGGTTATCAGTTCATTGGTATGGATCACTTTGCTCGGCCGGATGATGAGCTGGCGATTGCTCAACGCAAGGGTGTGCTGCATCGTAATTTCCAGGGTTATACCACCCAGGGTGATACCGATCTGCTGGGAATGGGCGTGTCAGCCATTAGTATGATTGGTGACAACTATGCGCAGAACCAGAAAGAGCTGAAGCGCTATTATCAGCAGGTTGACGAGCAGGGGAACGCACTGTGGCGCGGAATTGCCCTGACCCGCGATGACTGCATTCGTCGTGATGTTATTAAGCTCCTGATCTGTAACTTCCGCCTCGACTATGCCGCTGTGGAACAGCAATGGGCTCTGAACTTCGCTGACTATTTTGCCGAAGACCTGAAACTGCTGGCACCGCTGGCGAAAGATGGGCTGGTGGATGTGGATGAGAAGGGGATTCAGGTTACGCCGAAGGGGCGCCTGTTGATCCGTAATATTTGCATGTGCTTTGATGCCTATCTGCGGCAGAAAGCACGCATGCAGCAGTTCTCACGGGTGATTTAACGTTTTGCCCGGTAGCGTCAGCGCCACCGGGCAAACTGCTTAGCTGAACAGCCCAACCAGCGCCGCGCACAGCACTGCGGCAACCGCAGTTTGTGGCGTATGGCTCTCGACCGCACCGCTCGACAGCAGATTAATCATTGATTCCAGCATGATGACTTCCCCCGTTTGCCGGGCACGATCATACTTAACTCATCGGAACAGTAAAGCGCAAAATAGCAGCAATTTGCGCTCAATTATCAATCTTTACACAGTGACGAATCGTCACTCCATTCCGAGTTCTTTTAACTTACGCGTCAAGGTATTACGGCCCCAACCAAGCAGGCGTGCGGCTTCCTGTTTGTGCCCCTGGGTATGACGTAGCGCGGTGGTCAACAGCGTGCGCTCCATTTCCGGTTGAGCCTCAGAAAGCAGGTTTTGATGACCGGAACGTAAGGCCCGGTCTGCCCACTGTGCCAACAGGGTTGCCCAGCTGTCTGGCTGCATATGGGACGGTGCGTCGGGCACGGTGGTTTCAAACAGCTCGGCTGGTAAGTCCTGAATCAGTACTTCCTGGCCGGCGGCCATGACGGTTAACCAGCGGCAGGTGTTCTCAAGCTGACGCACGTTACCCGGCCAGGCCAGACGGGTCAGCGCCGCCTCGGTCTCCGGGTGTAATTGTTTGGCTTCAACCCCCAGTTCGTGCGCGGCCTCCTGCAGGAAATGGCGCGCCAGACGTGGGATATCTTCCCGACGTTCACGCAGCGGCGGCAAATGCACGCGGATGACGTTCAGACGATGGAATAAGTCCTCGCGGAATTTGCCTTCCTGTACGCGTAGTTCCAGATTCTGGTGCGTGGCGGCGATAATACGTACGTCCACCTTCACGGGCGCATAGCCGCCAACGCGGTAAAACTGTCCATCGGCTAATACGCGCAATAAACGCGTTTGCACGTCCAGCGGCATATCGCCAATTTCATCGAGGAACAGCGTACCGCCGTCAGCCTGTTCAAAGCGCCCCTGACGAATGGTATTCGCCCCGGTAAACGCGCCTTTCTCGTGACCAAACAGCTCAGATTCGATCAAATCTTTTGGGATTGCCGCCATGTTCAGGGCGATAAACGGCGCTTTGACGCGCGGGCTATGACGGTGCAGTGCATGGGCGACCAGCTCTTTACCGGTCCCGGACTCCCCGTTAATCAATACGCTGATTGACGATCGGGACAGGCGGCCAATAATGCGAAAGACGTCCTGCATTGCCGGCGCTTCGCCGATGATGTCGGTTGTTGGGCCGTTGATCTGAACATTGCGCGGCTGCTGCTGTTCCTGATAATGGCTGATGGCACGTTCGACCAGCGCCACGGCTTCATCAATATCAAAAGGTTTGGGCAGATAATCAAATGCCCCTTGCTGATAGGCGCTGACGGCAGCATCCAGATCGGAGTGCGCGGTCATTATGATGACCGGAAGCATCGGATGCCGCTGTTTAATTTGTTTTAACAGCGTCAGACCGTCCATGCCCGGCATGCGAATATCCGACAACAGTACGTCAGGCGTTTTGCTGGCCAGCGCGTCCAGCACCTCTTTACCACTTTCAAATGTGGTACAGCTTAGCCCTGCCCCTGCGAGCGCACGTTCAAGCACCCAACGGATGGAACTATCGTCATCAACGACCCAGACTATTCCTCGTTGCATAAACGTCACCTTATTTCCTGATAGGCAGGTAAACCGAGAACTCGGTATGACCCGGCCAACTGGTAAATTCAATTTTGCCGGAATGTTGATCAATTAAATTGCGGGCGATGGATAATCCAAGCCCAGTACCGCCTTCGCGACCGCTGACCATTGGGTAGAACAGCGTGTCCTGCAAATGCGAGGGAATACCCGGACCGTTGTCCTCAACATCAATCCGTGCCGCCAGGCGATAACGTACGCCGTGCAGCGTGAGCTGAAACGCGGTGCGGGTACGCAGAATGATCTCACCGCCTTCCGCTCCCAGCGCCTGCAAAGCATTGCGCACGATGTTTAACAGAACCTGCTCGATCTGGTCCGGGTCGTGCAGTAATTCGGGCAGACTCGGGTCGTAATCACGAATCAGCGTGACGTTTTCCGGGAGCTCCATTGAGACCAGCGCCACCACGCGCTCCGCCACCTTATGAATACTTTCCGTGACATGCATGCCAGGCTGTTGTGGTCCCAGCAGACGGTCGACCAGATTACGCAGGCGGTCGGCCTGCTCAATAATGACTTTGGTATATTCGGTCAGCGCCGGGTCCGGAAGCGCTTTGCTGAGTAGCTGCGCTGCGCCGCGTAATCCACCTAAAGGGTTCTTGATTTCGTGCGCCAGACCGCGCACCAGATCGCGGGCGGCAATCTGCTGGGCGTGCTGGAGCTGCTCCTGACTCAGACGGCGCTGGTTATCCATTGGCGCCATCTCCAGCAGGATAAGGCCATCAGGCAGCCTCTGAGCGGTCACTGAGAGGATATGTGAGTGGCTGTCTATCACCAGCGTCACTTCGTTATCCGTAAAGCCCTGGCCTGCTTCCAGGCTCTCTCGCATCAGCCCGATGTTTAAGGAGAAATAACTCAACAGATCGGGAAGCGGTGTACCAAACAGTTTGCGGGAGCTTTGGGCGAGCAGCTGCTGTGCCGCCGGGTTGGCGTAATGTACCGCCAGCTCATCGTCGACGAGCAAAATGCTGTTGATTAAAGAATTGAGGATCTGCCCAGCATCGGGCAGCGTGCCGGTTGCCATTCAGCAGTCTCCTGAAAAGTGTTGCACCAATTTAGTGCATTATAGCTTTTTACATCAAAAAAGCGCGAGAAAGCAGGTTGTTAGTGGAGAAAAAAGCCCATCCTGGGATGGGCTACAGATGACTGGCAAACGCAGATGCCGGATGGCGGCTTTGCTTTATCCGGCCTACAAGGTGATGTTACCGGTAGGCCTGATAAGCTTGCGCCATCAGGCGTCCTATCATTCGCCATCGATCTCAAGCCTGCCTGAGCAGGCTAAAAGTTCCACGGCAACTCAAACGATTAAACGCTGTAGTACAGCTCAAACTCTACCGGGTGCGGAGTCATACGCACACGGTCATCTTCTTCGCGACGCAGCGTAATGTACGCATCGATCGCTTCATTGGTGAACACGCCGCCTGCAGTCAGGAACTCACGGTCCAGATCCAGTTCTTTCAGTGCTTCTTCCAGAGAACCAGCAACCTGTGGGATCTCTTTCGCTTCTTCCGGCGGCAGGTCGTACAGGTTTTTGTCCATGGCTTCGCCCGGGTGGATCTTGTTCTTGATACCGTCAAGACCAGCCATCAGCAGTGCTGCGAAGCACAGGTATGGGTTAGCAGCCGGGTCCGGGAAACGCACTTCAATACGACGCGCTTTCGGAGAAGCAACAACCGGAATACGGATAGAAGCAGAACGGTTACGGGCAGAGTAAGCCAGCATTACCGGCGCTTCGTAGCCTGGGACCAGACGCTTATAGGAGTTGGTGGTCGGGTTAGCCAGGGCGTTGATCGCTTTAGCGTGCTTGATTACACCGCCGATGTAGAACAGCGCCTGCTCAGACAGACCCGCATATTTGTCGCCAGAGAACAGGTTTACGCCGTTCTTGGACAGGGACATGTGGCAGTGCATACCGGAACCGTTATCACCGAACATCGGTTTTGGCATAAAGGTCGCGGTTTTACCGAAACGGTGCGCAACGTTGTGCACGACGTATTTGTAGATCTGAATTTCGTCCGCTTTTTTGGTCATGGTGTTAAAGCGGGTCGCGATTTCGTTCTGGCCAGCGGTCGCCACTTCGTGGTGATGCGCTTCAACAACCAGGCCCATCTCTTCCATGATCAGACACATGGTAGAACGGATGTCCTGAGAAGAATCTACCGGAGGAACCGGGAAGTAACCGCCTTTCACACCAGGACGGTGACCTTTGTTACCACCTTCGTATTTGGTGGAGGAGTTCCATGCGCCTTCGATGTCATCGATTGCCACGTGGGAACCGGAAATAGACGCGCCGAAACGGATGTCGTCAAACAGGAAGAATTCTGGCTCTGGCCCGAACAGAACGGTGTCTGCGATGCCGGTAGAACGCAGATACTCTTCAGCGCGTTTTGCGATGGAGCGCGGGTCGCGGTCATAGCCCTGCAGTGTACCAGGTTCCAGGATATCGCAACGGATGATCAGGGTGGACTCTTCATAGAACGGGTCGATGAGTGCAGTAGACGCATCTGGCATCAGAACCATGTCTGATTCGTTAATGCCTTTCCAGCCACCGATTGAGGAGCCGTCAAACATTTTGCCTTCTTCAAAGAATTCGGCATTTACCTGATGAGCAGGAATAGTGACGTGCTGTTCTTTACCTTTGGTATCAGTGAAGCGCAAATCAACAAACTTCACTTCGTGTTCGTTCAGCATCGTCAAAACGTGTTCAGCGGACATACTTACTCTCCCGGATTGGTCATGGTCGTCGTGGTAACGAAGTCTTCAATTCTGCAAAAAATTGGCCGTGTCGCCGTAAAAAATATAAAGCGAAATCTGTGCCAACTTTTAAATTGCCCCTAAAAGGCGTTATCATGCGCACTATCGTGCAAAGGGGCTGCACCATGAAGGTTGTATTGCACCATTATAGTGCTTTAATGTGAACATTAAGCACCATATTGGTGCAAAGCATGTCAGATTACCCCTTTTAACGCTCCGTGAATGTGATCACAAAGAAACTCTGCAATACTTGTTTGCGGAGGATGTTTGTGATCCTGTTTTGTACTGCGATTAATCCGTGTACAATAACGCGCTATTTCTAAAATGCCTGAGGCAAAGTTGTGATCGAAAATTTGCGTAACATCGCCATCATCGCGCACGTAGACCATGGTAAAACGACCCTGGTAGACAAGCTGCTCCAACAATCCGGTACGTTCGATGCACGTGCTGAAACCCAAGAGCGCGTGATGGACTCCAACGATTTGGAGAAAGAGCGTGGGATTACCATCCTCGCTAAAAACACCGCTATCAAATGGAATGACTACCGCATCAACATCGTTGATACCCCGGGGCACGCCGACTTCGGTGGTGAAGTTGAACGTGTAATGTCCATGGTCGACTCCGTGCTGCTGGTGGTGGATGCAATGGATGGTCCGATGCCGCAGACGCGCTTCGTGACCAAAAAAGCCTTTGCCCATGGCCTTAAGCCAATTGTTGTTATCAACAAAGTTGACCGTCCTGGCGCTCGTCCTGACTGGGTTGTTGATCAGGTATTCGACCTGTTCGTTAACCTCGACGCTACCGACGAACAGCTGGACTTCCCGATCGTTTACGCTTCCGCGCTGAACGGTATCGCAGGTCTGGATCACGAAGATATGGCTGAAGACATGACTCCGCTGTATCAGACCATCGTTGATCGTGTACCGGCTCCGAACGTAGACCTTGATGGCCCGCTGCAGATGCAAATCTCTCAGCTGGACTACAACAACTACGTTGGCGTAATCGGCATCGGCCGCATTAAACGCGGTAAAGTTAAACCGAACCAGCAGATCACTATCATTGATAGCGAAGGCAAAACCCGTAACGGTAAAGTCGGTAAAGTTCTGACTCATCTGGGTCTGGAACGTATCGAGAGCGATATTGCCGAAGCCGGCGATATCATCGCAATCACCGGTCTGGGCGAACTGAACATCTCCGACACCATCTGCGATCCGCAGAACGTCGAAGCGCTGCCGGCTCTGTCCGTTGATGAACCGACCGTAACCATGTTCTTCTGCGTAAACACCTCTCCGTTCTGTGGTAAAGAAGGTAAATATGTTACCTCTCGTCAGATCCTTGACCGCCTGAACAAAGAGCTGGTGCACAACGTTGCGCTGCGCGTTGAAGAAACCGAAGATGCGGATGCGTTCCGTGTATCCGGTCGTGGTGAGCTGCACCTGTCTGTTCTGATTGAAAACATGCGTCGTGAAGGTTTCGAAATGGCGGTTTCCCGTCCGAAAGTTATCTTCCGCGAAATCGATGGCCGTAAACAAGAGCCGTTCGAAAACGTAACGCTGGACGTCGAAGAGCAGCATCAGGGTTCTGTCATGCAGGCTCTGGGTGAGCGTAAAGGCGACCTGAAAAACATGAATCCAGATGGCAAAGGCCGCGTACGTCTTGACTACGTGATCCCAAGCCGTGGTCTGATCGGCTTCCGTTCAGAATTCATGACCATGACTTCCGGTACCGGTCTGCTGTACTCCACCTTCAGCCACTACGACGATGTTCGTGCGGGTGATGTGGGTCAGCGTCAGAACGGCGTACTGATCTCCAACGGCCAGGGTAAAGCAGTTGCGTTTGCACTGTTCAGCCTGCAGGACCGCGGTAAGCTGTTCCTGGGTCACGGTGCTGAAGTTTACGAAGGCCAGATCATCGGTATTCACAGCCGCTCTAACGACCTGACTGTAAACTGCCTGACCGGTAAGAAACTGACCAACATGCGTGCGTCCGGTACTGACGAAGCAACGGTTCTGGTTCCGCCGGTTAAGATGACTCTGGAGCAGGCTCTGGAATTCATCGATGACGACGAACTGGTAGAAGTTACTCCAACCTCTATCCGTATTCGTAAGCGTCACCTGACTGAAAACGATCGTCGCCGTGCAATGCGTGGCGCGAAAGAAGAGTAATTAACGCTCTTTCTCAGGTAAGCATAAAAAAGCCGCTGATTATCAGCGGCTTTTTTTATCATCAGCAGTATCAGAAGAAATACTTTGCCCCAACACGAATCTGGTTTTGTTCGCGATGATAGGGTTCAACATTGCGATCTAACCAGCGTAATTCCAGGTAGGGCAACCAGTGTTCATTGATCCGATATTTAAAGGTATTGGTAATTTCCCAGTGATGATCTTTTCCGTTGCTGCTATTGAAGTCATTGACTCGCATAAAATAGTGCGGTTCAAAGGTATAGGAAAATTTATCGGTAATGGCAAAGTTCCAGTAGTTACCTATTTCATAGGTATCATTATTATCCAGGTCACCGTTCAGGTCGGTTGAACTGTAGTTATTATGATTATATCGATTACGCACGGTAAGATTAAACCATGGTGTAAATTTATAGTTAACATCCAGATAAACAGCACCGCCAGAACCAATACTCTTATCGTTTATTAGCCCGCCAGGTTGGATTGTTAATTTATCTGTCGGTTTAAATAACGGATACCAGCCCTCTATTTCGTTATAGCCGTGTTTTAGCTCATCCTTGCGTTGCATCGTGTAGGTGTTGGTGAGCATGATACCCGCACCCATATCAGAGTTATAGCCGACGCGCATCATGATCTCTATTTGATCGGACGCCAGGTTATATGCTTCCCGGTTTTCTACATAGGCTCCAGCGAAAGCAGAAGTTGATACCACAGAGGATAAGAAAATTATTGTCGTTAATTTTTTCATGATAAATCCATTTTTTAAGCGTAGGGAGGCCGCCATCCATTTGGATGGAATAGGCGGCTATTATTTTTATACGTTTACAGCAGAGGTATTCTTTTTATTGGTAATAGGGTCCGGTTGGATGTTGTTTTTCTTCCGTTGGCTGATTTCCTCAATAATAAAAGCAAAACGTGTTTCGTTGAGTTTATAAAAGAAGCCCATTGTGAGTGCTGCAATAATTGCAAGTCCGCAAGGCCAGAGAAAGATGAGTTGACGCAAACCGAGCAGGGTAGCATCGCTCTGGGCTATGTTAGGGATATAACCGATTTGTGTCAGCATAATCCCAGGCAGGAAGCCTGCGAGCGCCGCGGAAATTTTGCGCGAAAAGGTATAACCCGTATATACCGAGCCTTCCGCACGGATCCCCGTCTTCCATTCGCCATAATCGACCGTATCCGGAACCAGCGCCCAGTTCAGGCTGTTAACAAAAGCGGTTCCGAAGAAGGCCATGCAAGAAAACATCACGAATAAAAATGACGTGCTGCCCCAGAAAAAGTTCAGCACATCGCCGATTGCCCATAGCGCCAGACCGCCGAGGTAAACCTGTTTTTTACCGAAGCGTTTTACAGCTGTGGGAACCAGCAGTACCCCAACCAGAATGCATCCCATGCTGAAGAAACCCATCCACGACAGCAGATGTATATCGTTCAGCACGTACTGGGTGTAATACACCTGAATTGCCAGCTTAATGTTGAATGCCGCCAGCGTGCACAAGTTGGCAACACATAGCACCAGTAGTGGAGGGTTACGGAAAATGGCGCAGAACGATTTGAGAATACTGGGTTTATGGTGATCCGGCACGATTTCGATATAGCGTTCCTTCACACCGCTAAAGCACCACCACATACTGAACAATCCGCAGACAGAGAAGAGCAGTGCGGCAATCAGATACCCCAGCGAAGGCGAACTGACAAATAGCGCCTGAATCGGCATAAAGCCAACGGTACACAGTAACAGGCCTACGGTAGCGCCGCCCTGACGCCAGGCGGCGAGCTGAGCGCGTTCATGTGGATTTTTAGTAATTGCAGGCACCATCGCGCCGTAGGAACAGTTCATCAGGCTATAGAACAGGCCGAACAGCATGAACAACACCGTTGCCAGCCCCGTTTTCACCGTTAGCGTAAAGCCTGTCGCTAAAAATTGCGCGCTGGCGACGACGGCGACAGGAAATGACGCATACAAAATAAAGGGTCTGAATTTCCCCTTTGCGCCAATATTACGCCTTGAGTCCAGCAACACGCCGGTCAGAATATCGGTGAAGGCGGTGAAGAACTTCGCCACCAAAAAGATAATCCCACCGTACCAGGCCGGCATCCCTAGTTCATCGGTATAAAATTTAAGCAGATACAGTGTGCCGATACACAGCATCAAATTTGAGCCGAAGTCACCCACTCCGTAGGCGAATTTTTCACGCAGGCTCAGTTTTAGCGTTAGCGGATCATGAAAAGACATAATCGCTCCTCAATAGCGCCCCGTAGAGCGCTATTCATTATTATTATCAAACGGTTTGTTTACGCGCTTCTATCTCTTCAACGATGCGGACATACATCTTCTCGTTAAGGTTGTAGAAACAGCCCATAGCTACAATGGTGATCACCGCCAACGCGCAGGGATAAATAAAGATCAGCTGACGCAACCCTTCGACCGTACTGGCAGATTGCACCACGTTGGGGACATAGCCGATTTGCGTCAGCATCCAGCCGGGGAAGAATCCTGCCAGCGCTTGTGACACTTTACGAAAGAAGGTGAAGCCTGTGTATACCGTGCCTTCCGAACGAACGCCGGTACGCCATTCGCCATATTCTACCGTGTCAGAGACCAGTGCCCAGTTCAGGCTGTTGACGAATGCTGAGCCGAAGAACGCCAGGCACGAGAAAGCGACAAAGCTGACGGAACCGCCGCCAAAGAAGTAGTTAAGCAGATCGCCCGCGACCCAAATCAACAAACCGCCGATGTAGACCTTTTTCTTGCCGAAACGTCTGACCATTCCCGGCATCAAGAAGACACCGATGAAGATACAGCCCATGCTGAAAAAGCCCATCCAGGAAAGGAGAATCGGGTCGTTCAGTACGTACTGGGTGTAATAGACCTGAATCGCCAGCTTGACGTTAAACGCGCCAAGTGTGCAAAGGTTGGCAACGCACAGAATAAACAGCGGGCGGTTACCTGCGATGGCGCGGAAGGATTGCAGCAATCCCGGTTTTTGCGCGGCATCAACGGGTTTCACTTCCACGTAGCGTTCTTTAACCCCGGCATAGCACAGCCACATAAACAGCAAGCCGAACAGAGAGAATAAGGTGGCGGCGAAGATATAGCCCAACTGTGAGTTGCCTTCGATCAGGTTCATTACTGGCACAAAACCGACGGTGCACAGCAGCAGGCCAAGAGTGGCTCCGCCCTGTCGCCAGGCAGCCAGCGAGGCGCGTTCGTCCGGGTTTTTGGTGATCGCGGGGACCATCGCACCGTAAGAGCAGTTCATCATACTGAAGAACAGTCCGTACAGCATAAACAGTACCGTTGCCATCACCGTTTTACCGGTGACTTCAAATGGTGTACCGACAAAGTTCGCAATCGCCAGCAGCGTCACTGGAAATGCGGCATACAGAACGAACGGGCGGAATTTGCCTTTCGGGCCGATTTTGCGGCGCGAGTCGAGCATAATCCCAGTCCCCATATCGGTAAACGCGGTAAAAAACTTGGCGATAAGGAAAATGATACCGCCATAAGTTCCAGGTAAACCAAGAACATCGGTATAAAACTTGAGTAAATAGAGCGTACCTATGTCCAGCAGGATATTGGAACCTAAATCACCCATCCCATAGGCGAGTTTTTCTTTGAACGGCAAGCGTAGGGTTGCCGGATTAGAAGAGGTCTGACTCATTATTATTCTCCATGTGCCCGTGAGTCTCCCCACGGGCGAGCCGTATTAGATGTTGCGTAAAGTGGCAAACAGTGACGCCCATTCACTCTTCGCGCGATAAAACACCGGAGGCTTGCCAATAGGCGCATCCACGGTAATTTCACCGCCCTGATAGGTTTCCCCGGTCCAGACATTTATCCAGCTATCTTCCGGCAGATACAGGGTCCAGTCGGACTTGCCTTGCTCGTGAACCGGCGCGACCAAAAGATCTTGTCCCAGCAGATACTGATATTTCAGGGTATAGGTCCGTGCATCGTCTTCGTAATGCAGGAACAGCGGGCGCATCACCGGCAGACCGGTAGCGCTGTTTTGCGCGACGGCCTGTTTGAGATACGGTTTCAGGGTGGTAAACAGGGTGGTCATTCGTGCAAAGTGGGCGATGGTTTCAGCATCACCATCAAACTGCCAGTTATCGCCTGGGCGGTTACCCTCGTGGGTACGCATCATCGGCGTGAAGGCGCTGAAGTCACACCAGCGCAGCAGCAGTTCTTTGCTGCGTTTCATGTCAAACAGGGTGGTGTAGCCGCCGATATCGCTGTGGTGCAGACCGTGACCGGTCATCGCCAGCGACAGCGCTGCAGGAACGACGGAAGCCAGACCGTCGTCAAGGCTCCAGTCCACGTTCTGATCGCCCGCCCACATCATGGTGGAGTATTTCTGGCTGCCGGTGTAACCCGCACGCATAAAGAACAGGATCTCGCCGAGTTTGCCGGTCTCCTGTAGCGCTTCGTAGTTACATTTCGCCCACAGTGCGGGCCAGGCGTTGTGCATGATCTCGGCGCTGACGCCGTTGTGCAGATACGTATCTGTCGGCAGGTATTCGCCAAAATCTGCCATCCAGCCGCCGCAGCCCAGTTCGATCATGTTTTTCTTGATGACCTCTTTGAACCAGTCGTAGGCTTCCGGGTTGGTCAGATCGACCACGCCGCCGTAAAACTCGCCAAACTCTACGAGGTAATCGCCGCCGGAGGCATCTTTCGCCAGATAACCGTGTTTGGCCGCTTCGGCACAGAGATCTTTATCGCTGGCAACATACGGGTTGATGTAGGAGAGGAACTGCACGCCTTCTTCTTTCCATTGCTTAATACGGCTATCCAACTGCGGATAATTGTCGCTGTTCCACTTCCAGTTCCACATCACGCGCTTGCCAAAGGAGGTCATGCGGATCCCGGACCAGTCCTGCGCCCAGATGCCGTTTACTTTCACGCCTGCGTTACGCATGGTGTCCAGTTTGCTCTGGCAAACCTCAGTACCGCCCTGAATACCGAGCGTGACGCCATCGTAGATCCAGTCCGGCAGCTCCGGCTGGCGTCCTAACAGCGCAGTCAGTTTTTCCAGCAGAGAGATGTAGGTATCAGCGCACTCAAAGCGCAGGGTGGTTTTGTCCTCCCACAGCGCCAGTTCGTGATACTCCGGCGCGCTGAAGTCGAAATTCATATAGCAACTGTTATCAACGTGGCAGTAGTACTTCTGCGTGCTGACGAAGGTCGGCTGTGGGAAGAAAGTCCAGTAGTAGTCGCCACCGGCATTCTCTTTACAGTCGGCTTGCCAGGTGACATAGCTGTTTTTGTTTCGGCCCACGCCCTGTTCGCTGGTCCACAGCGGGAACGGCTTACCGCGTAAGTCGAAATAAGAGAACTGTTCGCCGCAGCCGTAAATATGATCGTCCGCCCTGGCGGCCAGACGCAGCCAGATGCGGTTATGGTTGAGATCGCCGTTGTGCAGATCCAGCTTCAGGCGACCCTGTTCATCGGTGGAAATATGCAGCGTGGCGTTGATGGTATCACCGCGGCTGAAATGCACCCGCCAGCCGTCTGGGGACTCGCTTACCGTGGCGCCAGTTAGAGCAATCTTCTCATTGAGCCTGTCTTTAATGCTGAAGTTGCCGCGAAACATGTCAATGTCGGCAACGCCAGCGCCGACCCACAGGCAGGGCGTTTCTGTGCTGTGGCGTAAAATCAGGCGTTGGTGGTACGTTAAAGCAAATCCATCAGGTAATGATTTGAGTTCTAAGGCGGTTGACCGTTGTTGTAGCGAATTCATTGTCGTCTCCGTAAAAATAGGGTAATTCGGTAATTTGTCGGAAATCTGTTATTCACTGCCGATTAAAAAATGCATCTGATGTTGTTCTCCGGGCGCGAGATGAATCAGGCTAATTCCGGAGTTAAAGGCGTCAGGCGGGCAGGTCATCGGTTCAACCGCCAGGCCACGCCGTGCTAATTTTTCGCCGGTATACACTTGCAACCAGGGCTGGTGGCTGCGTAAAAAAGTGGACATGTTTTGCGATGGGCTGGTCATCCTGACTTCCCACTCAGCGTCAGGTGGCATAGTCCTGAACGTATGATCGATAGCGGTCTGCGCAATGCGTTGCGGCTTGGTGAAATATCGTTCATCACATGTTTCTTCACTCACCGGGAGTGTTAATTCACAGTCATCAATGGGTTGCAGATTGCAGGTCAAATAGGGATGTGCTCCCGCGCCATACGGCGCGATTTCGTCACCCACATTCTGTGTGCGGATAAAAACGTGCAGTCCACGGGTTGCCTCCAGTCGGTAAATCACCTCTGAAACCAGCGCGAAGGGATAACCATAAGAAGGCGGCAGAAAAATCGTCAGCGACACTTCCGATGCCGACTGCTGGTTAATCTGCCAGTCCCGCCAGGCCAGTAACCCATGAATGGCGGTATGTGACACTGAGTCGTTAACGGCAAGCTGGTAATCCTTGCCGTTATAGTGATAGCTGCCGTCTACAACGCGGTTTGGCCAGGGGATTAACACTTTCCCCAAGTGTGCCAGCGGCATTTCTTCCGGTTTGTGGGGAATAACGATATGACGCCCACGGTGCGTCAATTCTGCTAGCCCAGCGCCAACCGTGACGATTTTCGCCTGGTAGTGTCCGGCCTGAAGATGAATGGTTTTTCCACCGCTATGCATGGCAGCCCACCTTGTTACTTATTTAGCGTTGATATCCAGCAGACCGGCGGCAACAGCCGGAGCAAGGCCAGGAGCCAGCGGCAGACGTGGGATCACCAGGCAGTGCAGCAGGTGATAAATATCCTGCTTGCCGTCCCAGACTTTGGTGGTCACCTTGTTATCGGTGTCTAGCTCCTGCCACCATGAACCGGTCTCGTAATCCATCAGGTAGGTGATGCAGTAATCCCACCATTTCTGGTACCAGGCTTCGTACTGGCTGTCGCCTGTGAGGGTGTACAGGGCGTAGGCGGTACCCATCGCTTCGACTATCGGCCAGCGCACTCTTTCGCGAACGATCGGTTTGCCGTCCCAATCCACCGAATAGACAAAACCGTCTGCGCCGTCCGGTGCCCAGGCGTCGCGGATAGTGGCGTGGAAAAGTCCTTTTGCATCTTCCAGCAGCCAGGCAGGAGGCGTTTCAAAGCGAGCTTCCAGCGCAGCATGCAGATGCAGCATCAGGCGGCCCCACTCGATCCAGTGACCCGGCGTGCCACCGTAGGCGCGGAAACGGTGAGCTGGGTTGTCCTTGTTGTAATCGCGGATTGGGTTCCACTGTGAATCGAAGTGTTCATTGACGCGGTACTCCCCGCTACGGGCCACGTCGTGAATAATCACCGAAGCGATACGCAGTGCGCGATCGAGCCATTTACGGTCATGAGTAACGTCATACACGATCAGGAAAGCCTCGACCGCGTGCATGTTAGCGTTGCCGCCGCGATAATCTTCTGTCTGGCTGAAGGCTTCGTCCCAGGACTCCAGGCACATTTGTTCGTCTTCGCTCCAGAAGTACTTCTCAATCACCTCGATGGCGTCATCCAGCAATTTTCTGGCCTGTGGATGACCGGTAGTGACCGCGCTTGCCGCGCCAAGTAAAACGAAGAAATGCTGATAACCCTGCTTGGAGGCATCCATCACGCCTTCGTCATTGACGCAGGCGTACCAACCGCCGTAGCGTGTGTCGCGTAGCGCGCCGTTCAGCGCCTTAATGCCGTGGTCTACGAGTTGATATGCACCTGGGCGACCCATGGAGGCGGCAACGGAATAGACGTGCAGCATGCGGGCGGTGATCCACAGATGCGTTCCCATATCCGCTCTGACCTGACCACTGTTTCCTAACCAACCAAACCCGGTGGGCACCGCCGCGTTCTTACCAAAGTTAAAGATGCGATCGGTTTCTTGTTCCAGCCAGCGGTTGTGGCTTAAGGTGTTAAACCATTTCATGCTTTGATCCTCTATTAGCGGCGGGCCATCATTTCGTCGACGATATCGCCCAGACGCTGCAACTTCGGTGCGGAAACATCACGCAGCATCAGTTCGGTATCCGGCAGACCCACGACGGATGACCAGACCGCACGCCCGGCCAGGAAGCCGGATGCGCCTGCGGTCATTGCTACGCTGACCGCGCGTGGGAACAGTTTTTCATCCACACCAGAGGAGAGAATGACCCACGGCATGTTGATGTTTTCATTCAGGCGCTGAGAGGCGCTAAGCAATTCCTGTTGGGTTCCTTTGCCGTACAGCGGCATTTCGACCTTGTAGAGATCGGCACCGCTGTCGCCCAGCTCTTTCGCGGCATCGATGATGGCCTGTTCACGGCAGAACTTATCGCCACGACGCGGTGGGCGAACAACCGGCTCGATGATGCTCAGCAGCCCATTGGAATGGCATAGCTCATTGAATTCTTTCACCATGTCCAGACGCTGTTGGGCATCTTCATCGCTACGCCACAGCACCAGCAATTTGAGAGCCTTGGCGCCATCTTGCTTCACAGCCTGCGGGTTGATTTTTTTATCAATCACTACGCTATCGACCGGAATTCCGTTACCCGGAATAAACTCATCAGCGGCCACAATCATGGCGCAGCTTTTGGCTACCGCGTTTTGCTCTACAACCTGGCGGTAGCAGAACTGCTGATCGACCAGAATGGCGGAGGCATAGGGGGACAGGATCTTTGCCGCATTGACTTTGAAATCGGTCAGCACGCTGTCATTGACCGGGGATTTTGCACCCGCAGCGGCAAACATTAAGCGCATGGCTTCGCGCTGATCGACCGCCAGCATGGCAAAACCGCCGGAAGCTCGGGTGATATCTTTCAGGGTGTACTTCGTCATTGTTCAGTCCTTACTTATCTGTGTGTTTATTTAGCCCGGCGGATGCGCGAACCTGTTCAAGAATGGCCGTCCAGTCTTCCCGGCCACGGCCAGCGGCACGTGCCTGGTTATAGACTTCGCGGGAGGCGGCACCGAGCGGCATCGGCACATGTAGTTGGTTGGCAACGTCCAGCGCGATGCCAAGATCCTTGTGAGCTAAATCGATCATGAAGGCCGGGGAAAGATCGCCTTTCAGCACTTTGTTCGGCCAGGAGGTAGTGAAGTGGCCTTTCCCGGCGGGAGTGCCGCTCATGACTTGCAAGGCCACATCGAAGGAGAGGCCGAGCGCTTCGCACAACACGGCGGCTTCAGCAGACAAGGCGTTTAACGCGATGCTCATGTAGTTGTTGATGAGCTTGACGCGAATGCCCATACCGGGGCCGCCTGCGTTGATCAATTCATTACCCATCGCCATCAGAACCGGTGTGGCGCGTTCTACCTGCTGTGCCGTTCCACCTGCCAGCAGCAACAGCGTTCCTGCGATAGCGTGATCGGAGGTACGTCCAACCGGGCAATCCATCATGTCGAAGCCTTTGTCACGCATACCGGCGATCAGTTTGTCGGTTTGCAGTGGGTGAATAGTCGACATATCAATCACTAATGCCTGTGGGGAAAGGCTTTCACAGATACCCTGCTCGCCGAACAGTACGCTGCGCACCAGATCGCCGTTTGGCAGCATTGTGATGACAAATTCTGCCCCTTTTACTGCCTGAGCCGGGCTACTGGCAGGTTGAGCTCCTTTTTCCACCAGGCGCTGAACGGCATCCGGGTTAACGTCAAAGACGCTGAGTTGATGACCCTGCTTCAGCAAGTTGCTCGCCATGGGTGAACCCATCTGACCTAATCCGATAAATGCTATAACTGCCATAACGTTCTCCTGAGACGTGGATGTCATTTTTTGTCATTTAAGGTCGTTTGTTTTTGTCTGTTTTTGATCGTATTTGTAATTTATGGTCAAAAAATTGACAGCCGTCACTTTTTAAACATTTTGTGAAATTAAAATGATCCCATCTTGAAACGCCTAAGGAATGACCATGATTCGTATTGCTTGTGTAGGTATTGCCGTGATGGATCGCATCTATTACGTGGAAGGTTTACCGACCGAAGGAGGTAAGTATGTGGCGAAGCGTTATACGGAAGTGGGCGGCGGGCCTGCTGCAACGGCCGCAGTGGCTGCAGCGAAGCTGGGCGCGCAGGTGGACTTTGTTGGCCGTGTGGGCGATGACGACACCGGAAATAGCCTGCTGGCGGAGCTGGAATCCCTGGGGGTAAACACCCGTTACACCCGGCGCTATGCGGGGGCAAAGTCTTCGCAATCGGCAATTATGGTTGATGCGCAAGGAGAACGGATTATCGTTAACTATCCCAGCCCGGATTTACTGCCGGATGCTGCCTGGCTGAATGAGATCGATTTTTCCCAGTGGGATGTGGTGTTGGCGGATGTTCGCTGGCACGAAGGCGCCAGGCAGGCGTTCACGCTGGCGCGTCGGGCGGGAGTGATGACGGTACTGGATGGTGACGTCACGCCACAAGATATCAGTGAGCTGGTGGCGTTGAGCGATCATGCGGCGTTCTCTGAACCGGGTCTGGCGCGTTTAACCGGGATAAATGATTCTGAAGCTGGACTTAAACAAGCAAAAACGCTCACAAATGGTCATGTCTATGTGACACGAGGGAGCGAAGGCTGTGACTGGATAAAAAATAATACGTTGCAGCATCAATCTGGATTTAAAGTCGATGTTGTGGATACTACGGGAGCTGGGGATGTTTTCCACGGTGCGCTCGCATTCAGCCTGGCTGACGGCGATGCTCCAGAAGAGGCCGTCAGGTTTGCCAGTGGGGTTGCTGCGTTAAAATGCACTCGCCCGGGAGGAAGGTCCGGAATCCCTGACTGTGATCAAACCCGATCTTTTCTGTCACTTTTTGTATAAAATGCCAGGGCAATGGTTTTTCGAGGAAATTTCATGAGTCTTACCGAACTGACCGGTAATCCGCGACACGATCAACTGCTTATGCTGATTAGCGAGCGCGGTTATATGAATATCGACGAGCTGGCGAGCCTGCTGGACGTGTCCACGCAAACTGTGCGTCGTGATATTCGTAAACTCAGCGAGCAGGGATTAATTACGCGTCATCATGGTGGCGCGGGCAGAGCCTCCAGCGTGGTGAATACGGCGTTTGAGCAGCGTGAAGTTTCCTGGACGGAAGAGAAGAAGGCCATCGCGGAAGCGGTGGCTGACTACATTCCCGATGGATCAACGGTGTTTATTACCATTGGCACCACCGTTGAGCAGGTGGCCCGCGCGCTGTTAAACCATAATCATTTGCGCATTATTACCAACAGCCTACGCGTGGCGCACATTCTGTATAACAACCCACGTTTTGAAGTTATGGTACCAGGTGGAACGTTACGCCCGCACAACAGCGGCATCATTGGCCCTTCTGCTTCAGCATTTGTGGCTGATTTTCGGGCCGACTACCTGGTTACCAGCGTTGGCGCGATCGAACATGATGGCGCGCTGCTGGAGTTTGATGTCAATGAAGCCAGCGTAGTGAAAACGATGATGTCCCATTCAAGACACATTCTGCTGGCAGCGGATCATACGAAATATACGGCTTCTGCCGCGGTAGAAATTGGTAACGTGTCTCAGGTGACTGCGCTGTTTACTGATGAATACCCAGGTCCGGCATTGCACAATTTACTCCAGTCACAGCAGGTTGAAATTGTGCAGGTGAGTCCTTCACAGGATGATGCTCTGGCCGTGTAATTCTTCCCAATGATGGCCCGATAACTTCGCAGCCATCACTCTCGCATAGTCAAACTTCTCCTTTCCCGCTACAGTTATTCATCCACGGCGAATAAGGAGAAGGGCATGCTCTATATCTTTGATTTGGGTAATGTGATTGTCGATATCGACTTCAACCGCGTGTTGGGCACATGGAGCGATCTAAGTCGTGTACCGCTGGCTTCGCTAAAGCAAAGTTTCACCATGGGGGAGGCTTTTCACCAGCACGAGCGAGGCGAAATAACGGATGAAGCCTTTGCCGAGGCGCTATGTCATGAGATGGCGCTGCCGCTAAGTTACGAGCAGTTCTCTCACGGCTGGCAGGCCGTTTTTGTCGCCTTGCGCCCTGAGGTCATCGACATCATGCAAAAGCTGCGTGAGCAGGGGCATCGGGTGGTCGTCTTGTCGAATACTAACCGCCTGCACACCACGTTTTGGCCGGATGAATATCCCGAGATCCGTCAGGCTGCTGACCATATTTACCTTTCCCAGGACCTGGGTATGCGTAAACCGGAAGCGCGGATTTACCAGCACGTCCTGCAGTCTGAAGGTTTTTCTGCGCACGATGCGGTCTTTTTTGACGATAACGCCGATAATATTGAAGGGGCTAACCGGTTAGGGATCACCAGTATCCAGGTCGTCGATAAAAAGACCATTCCTGACTATTTCGCGACGTTGTTATGCTAAAAAATGTTCAGCAGCAAGCCAGGCATCATACGCGTCCCGTACGAGACTGGCTGAAGCTATTATGGCAGCGGATTGATGAGGACAACATGACGACGCTGGCAGGGAATCTTGCCTACGTTTCATTGCTCTCATTAGTGCCGCTTATTGCCGTCGTATTTGCGCTTTTCGCCGCATTTCCGATGTTTTCCGACGTCAGTGTCCAGTTACGTCATTTTATTTTCGCAAACTTTATCCCGGCGACGGGAGACGTCATTCAACGTTATATCGAACAGTTTGTCGCCAACTCGAACAAAATGACGGCAGTCGGGGCATGCGGGCTGATTGTCACAGCGTTATTGTTGATGTATGCCATTGATAATGCGTTGAATACTATCTGGCGCAGTAAGCGTACTCGCCCTAAAGTTTACTCTTTCGCCGTCTACTGGATGATTTTAACGCTGGGGCCGCTGTTGGCGGGGGCCAGTCTGGCGATCAGCTCTTATCTGTTGTCATTGCGCTGGGCCAGCGATCTCAACACGGTGATTGATAACGTCCTGCGTATTTTCCCGCTGGTACTTTCCTGGCTCTCGTTCTGGCTGCTTTACAGCATCGTACCGACTACGCGTGTACCCAACCGTGATGCGGTTATTGGTGCCTTTGTGGCTGCTGTGTTGTTCGAAGCCGGAAAGAAAGGATTTGCGCTCTATATCACGATGTTCCCGTCTTATCAGCTCATTTACGGTGTTCTGGCGGTGATCCCCATTTTATTTGTCTGGGTATACTGGACCTGGTGTATCGTCTTGCTAGGCGCGGAAATAACTGTCACTCTCGGGGAATACCGCAAACTTAAACAAGCCGCAAAAGAAGAAGAAGCAGAGCAACCATGATTGCATTAATTCAGCGCGTAACCCGTGCCAGCGTCACCGTGGAGGGCGAGGTGACGGGTGAAATTGGCCCAGGACTTTTGGTCCTGTTAGGTGTCGAAAGGGATGATGACGAACAGAAAGCGAATCGCCTGTGCGAGCGTGTACTCGGTTATCGAATCTTTAGCGATGCCGAAGGTAAAATGAACCTCAACGTGCAGCAGTCAGGCGGCAGCGTGCTGGTGGTTTCACAGTTTACGCTGGCGGCAGATACCGAGCGTGGCATGCGCCCGGGGTTTTCGAAAGGCGCAGCGCCCGAGCGTGCAGAAGCGCTGTATGAGTACTTTGTTGAGCGTTGCCGCCAACAGGAAATGAATACGCAAACTGGTCGATTCGCTGCGGATATGCAGGTTTCACTGGTTAATGATGGCCCGGTGACGTTCTGGTTACAAGTATGAACCAGCTACCGGTATGGCCGCGGACAACAAGAGAGAATACGACTATGTATCACCTTCGAGTACCGCAAACAGAAGAAGAATTGGAGCGCTACTACCAGTTTCGCTGGGAGATGCTGCGTAAACCATTGCACCAGCCAAAAGGCTCCGAACGGGATGCCTGGGACGCGATGGCGCATCACCAGATGGTGGTGGACGAAGAGGGGAATCTGGTTGCGGTAGGGCGTCTGTATATCAATGCGGATAACGAAGCTTCCATACGCTTTATGGCCGTAGACCCCTCCGTGCAAGAGAAAGGGTTGGGCACGCTGATGGCGATGACTCTGGAGTCTGTGGCGCGTCAGGAAGGGGTCAAACGCGTAACCTGTAGTGCCCGTGAAGATGCGGTCGAATTTTTCGCCAAGCTCGGTTTTGTGAGCCAGGGAGAAATCACCACGCCGCAAACCACGCCGGTGCGCCACTTTTTGATGATTAAGCCCATTGCGACGCTGGACGATATTCTCCATCGCGGGGACTGGTGCGGACAGCTACAACAAGCCTGGTACGAACATATTCCATTGAGTGAGAAAATGGGCGTACGCATTCAGCAGTACACTGGGCAGAAATTTATCACCACGATGCCCGAGACAGGCAATCAGAATCCGCACCATACCCTGTTTGCCGGTAGCCTGTTTTCACTGGCTACGCTAACGGGCTGGGGACTTATCTGGCTGATGCTGCGCGAGCGTCATCTGGGTGGGACAATAATCCTGGCCGACGCGCATATCCGATACAGCAGGCCGATCACCGGGAAACCAACTGCTATTGCCGATCTGGGGTCGTTGAGCGGTGACCTCGACCGCCTGGCAAGAGGTCGCAAGGCGCGCGTTCAGATGCAGGTCGGGGTGTTTGGCGATGACACACCGGGCGTCGTGTTTGAAGGTACTTACATTGTGCTACCTGCGAAACCGTTTGGCGCATATGAAGAAGGCGGTAACGAGGAAGAGTAGGTCCTCTGGCTAAAATGTAATGTTGGGTTCATTTGCTGATGTAAAATGCGGATTATGAAAATGCCATAATCCGCATTTTGATAAAAATCGCATGCTGTCGATGATTGTATTGACGGGTATCTTCCTTAATTTCAGAACTCATGAACATCCTTATTGGCCAAGCCGCCAGGCCACATCTCGCATCACATTTCGTGCCGCCGGGCTCACCCCTGCCAACTGGAAAAAACCGTGGATGACGCCGAGATAGCGTTGGCAAGAGCACTCCACGCCTTGCTCCAGGAACCGTTGATACAGGGCTTCACCCTCATCTCGCAGTGGGTCGAATTCGGCAGTAATGATGTGCGTGGGCGGTAAACCGTTGAAGTCTTTGCGCCAGAGTGGGCTGACTTCGGGATGTAATGGATCGGTTTTCGGCATATACATTTCGTAGCCCGAAAGCAGTGTATCGCGAGTGATAATGTAATCCCGTCCATTATGGTCATAGCTCGCAAAGCTGGCGGTTGCGTCCAGCATCGGGTAGATCAGCATAAGCTGTGCAGGTTGCCATTGCCTGGCCGCTTTCAGGCGTAGTGCGGTGACCAGCGCCAGGTGTCCACCTGCGCTGTCGCCAGCAAGCGTAATGTTGTCCCGGTCTACTCCCAGTTTCTGGGCATACTTCCAGATGATATTGGCCCCGGTTTCAGCATCGTTATGTGCTGCCGGGAAGGTATGCTCTGGTGCGAGGCGATACTGCACCGCAATGACCCGACAGCCGCTGTACCTGGCGAGTTGCCTTAGCTGGTTATCATGTGTGGCAAATCCACCGCTGACAAAGCAGCCGCCGTGATAATAGATAACGCAGGGGAGATTTCCCGTGCTGCCCCGCGGCGAAATAACGCGAAATGCCATGGCATCGAGTTCAATATCTTCAGCCTGTACGCGGGTTTCAGTTTCTCCGGCCAGCGCCGTACTGGCAATATAGGCCGCTCTCCGGTCATCAATATTTTGCTCACGGGAAGAAGGGCGTCCCGCCGCGATAAATGCCTCAACTAACTGCGCAATCCCGCTTTCCAGTGCCATTTTTAAATACTCTTATCTGTATGGATATACAGGTTTATAACCTGGATTACTAAGAATGAAAATGGGAAAAATAGGGGTGGGAATGAATCTGGAAAGCGGCTCGCAAAAGTAAAAATCGTTCGCGTGGAGGCTATTTTCTCGCTTTTTTCAGGTGTATGTTGTGTGGAAATTAATCGCTGATGATATACTGGAGGTATATATGAGTATGATGGCTGGGATGGATATGGGCAGAATTTTACTCGATTTATCAGATGAAGTGATTAAACGTCTTGATGATCTCAAGGTGCAGCGCAACCTGCCGCGAGCAGAACTTTTACGGGAGGCCGTTGAACAGTATCTTGAGAGACAGGATCAGGCTGAAACCACAATTTCACGTGCTCTTGGGCTGTGGCAAGGCTGTGAGGAAGATGGTGTTGAATACCAGCGTAAACTCCGTGAGGAATGGTAATGGTCAAAGGATCCGCGCTTTTTGATACCAACATCCTCATCGATCTGTTTAGTGGGAGAAATGAAGCAAAACTAGCGATAGAAACATGGCCGCCGCAGAATGCAATCAGCCTCATTACATGGATGGAGGTGATGGTGGGTGCAAAAAAATACCATCAGGAAGCCCGTACTCGTGTTGCGCTAGGTGCTTTTAACGTGATCGGCGTTTCACAGGATATTGCTGAACGAAGCGTGAGTATCAGACAGGAATATGGGATGAAATTGCCGGATGCCATTATTTTGGCAACAGCACAGATTCATCGTCTTACGCTGGTTACGCGAAATACTAAGGATTTTGCAGGCCTATCCGGTGTGGTCACACCGTATACATTATAACCCGGGCGACTTACGCCGCCCGGTAGTGCGAAGAACTTACTCCCCTTCACCCGGGAACAGGAACGGGTTGATGGAGCTGCGGGCAAAGCCCTCTTGCTCCATGTGCGCGTCCAGCATCAGTGAGGCGAGATCGTCGGCCACGGCTTCGACTTTCGGGTCTTTTTCCTGATAGAGAATCTTCAGGTATGTCCCGCAGTCGCCGCAGCTTTCAGCTTTGATTGCCGCCTGTTCGTTATCCAGTGACCAGTAGTTCAAATCACGGCTCTGCTCGCAGTTGCTGCACTTCACGCGCACCACGTGCCACTCGGTTTCGCACAGGTTACAGTGCAGATAACGCAGACCCTGGGTGGTACCGATTTGCACCATGCTGGAGACCGGCATTGAACCACACACCGGGCAGTACTGACGCTGTTCACCGTATTCCGCACGGGCTTTGCCGGGGATCAGGCTTGCCATCTGCGCCCAGTAGAGCGACAGGGCAGCCCAAATGAACGGTGCTTTGTCGCTGCTGACGGAGGCAAAATCAGAGGCAAACAGCGCGCTGGCCATTAGCTCCAGTTCTTGCTCTGAGGCTTTTTCCAGATTCTCGATCACCGCTAACGCGGGACCGCTCATCTCTGGCTTCAGCTCAGCAATCAACGACTGCAGCAGCTTTTGCCAGTGCTTGTCGCGTGGCAGGACGTGGATATCCAGCGGCGGTTTGCCCTGATCGTTCGCTTCTTTGATGCGCGCGGTCAGATCCATCTGCAGCGGATGGTCGTACAGCACCACTTCCTGCGCGTGGGCGATCAGCGCGGCAAAGCGCAGGTAGTCGCCCAGCGGGTTGTTCTCGGCCAACTCGCGCAGGCGCTCAGCACGGCGGTTATACAAATTTTTGAGTCTGGGGAATAATAACGGCGGAATCATATCCGCCGTGCGTTTCTCGCTCTTCTCCAGCTCATCTTGCGGGATTATGCGAATACTCATTCAGATGACTTTTCCTGTTTCTGGCGGACTTCACGGTACCAGCGCGGGTGATGTTTCTTCGCCCATGAGCTGGTAACCCATCCTTCCACCATCGCGGTAATGGTGCCTTTCACCCAAAGGGCGGCGTAAATGTGCACCATGATAACCACAATTAGCGCTACTGCGGCAAATGAATGCAGCATTAACGCGAATCGGATCACCGGGATTGAGAAAGCAGGTGCAAAATACGGACGCCAGATGACCACTCCGCTCACCAGCAACAGGACCAGGAAGATAATCGCCGCCCAGAATACGCATTTCTGGCCGAAGTTATAACGTCCCGTGTCACCTACTTCCTCGTTGACGACAATCTTACGAATATTCTTCGCCCAAAAGATATCATCCCGATTGATTAGATTGTGGTGCCAGTAACGGAAAAACATGATGATAAACGAGGCAAACATGATCACGCCGACAAACGGGTGCACAATTCGCGCCAGTTGCGGAGTGCCCATGATGTGCATCAGCCAGTTAAAAGACGGGAAGAGAAAGCCCATCCCGCTCACTGCCGCCAGAATGAAGCAGAAGGCAGTGATCCAGTGGTTGATGCGTTCCGGCGCCGTGTAGCGCACGATGGTGTCACGTCGTTTCATTTGCGCACCTCGTCTTTTTCTTCATGCAGGTTGTCTTCTTCCTCTTCCGCGCGGTTCGGGCCTACACCGACGTAGTGGAAGATACTGGCCGCAAATGTCGCTGCAAAGCCGACGGCTGCGAGAGGTTTCCAGATGCCTTTCCAGAATTTCACGGTGGCGCTGATTTCCGGGTTCTCCGGCAGGCCGTGATACAGATTCGGCTTGTCAGCATGGTGCAATACGTACATGACGTGCGTACCGCCAACGCCTGCCGGATCGTACAGACCCGCGTTTTCGTAACCACGCGTTTTCAGCTCCGCCACACGCTCGCCTGCCAGCGTTTTCATCGACTCTTTAGTACCGAAATGAATCGCGCCGGTTGGGCAGGTTTTCACGCAGGCCGGTTCTTGACCGACTACGACACGGTCAACGCACAGCGTACATTTGTAGACGCGGTTGTCTTCCGGGTTGAGGCGCGGCACGTCGAACGGACAGCCTGCGATACAGTAGCCACAGCCGATACACTGCTCGGACTGGAAGTCGACGATACCGTTGGCATACTGAATGATTGCACCTTCAGCCGGACACGCCTTCAGGCAGCCCGGATCGGCACAGTGCATACAGCCATCCTTGCGGATAAGCCACTCCAGTTTGTCGTTCTGTTCCACTTCCGAGAAGCGCATTACCGTCCAGGATTTAGCAGTCAAATCAGCTGGGTTGTCGTACACCCCAACGTTGTTGCCCACTTCATCACGGATGTCGTTCCATTCAGAACACGCCACCTGACACGCTTTACAGCCGATACAGGTGGTGACGTCGATAAGCTTCGCCACCTCTTCCTGATGGTCCCGCGCCTGAGGCGCGGGGGTGAAACCGTTAGTGGCGGAACGACGAATGATGTCTTGCGATTGATAAGCCATAGGTCGTCTCCGTTACACCTTTTCCACGTTCACGAGGAAGGACTTAAATTCCGGCGTCTGCGTGTTCGCATCACCGACGAATGGCGTTAACGTGTTAGCGATAAAGCCTTTTTTCGCCACACCTTCGTAGCCCCAGTGAATCGGAATACCGATGGTGTCGATATCCTGACCGTTGGCCTTCAGCGTGCGAATACGTTTAGTCACCACTGCTTTGGCTTTAATGTAGCCGCGGTTAGAGGAGACTTTGACGGTATCGCCATGAGAGATACCGAGCTTATTCGCCAGCTTCTCGCCAATTTCCACAAACTGTTCCGGCTGTGCGATGGCATTGAGCAGCGCATGCTTGGTCCAGTAGTGGAAGTGCTCGGTCAGACGATAGGTCGTACCGACGTACGGGAATTTATCTGCTTTACCCAGTGCTTCCGCGTCACCTTTAAAGATGCGCGCGGCAGGGTTAGAGATGACGTTCGGGTGCAGCGGGTTAGTCCCCAGCGGCGTTTCAAACGGCTCGTAGTGTTCCGGGAACGGACCTTCCGCCATCTTATCGATAGCAAACAGGCGTCCCATCCCTTCCGGCTGCATGATGAACGGCCCAACGTTGCTGCCAGGTGCGGCGGCGCTGTAGTCCGGAATATCCATCCCGCTCCATTTCGCTCCATCCCATTTCAGGATCTGACGTTTTGGATCCCACGGATTCCCCTGCGGATCAGCGGAAGCGCGGTTATACAGAATGCGTCGGTTAAGCGGCCACGCCCATGCCCAGCCCAGCGTGTTGCCAAGGCCTGATGGGTCGGCGTTATCACGACGTGCCATCTGGTTGCCTTCCGGCGTCCAGCTACCGGCAAAAATCCAGCAGCCGCTGGAAGTGGTGCCATCGTCACGCAGTTGGGCGAACGAGCTAAGCTGTTGGCCTTTCTTGACGATGACTGCACCTGTTGCCGGGTCGGTAATGTCGGCCAGCGCTTTACCGTTGCTCTCCATCGCCACTTCTTCCGAAGCCGGTTCGTGTGGTGTGGAGTAGTTCCAGGTCATGCTCAGCACCTGTTCCGGGTTCGCGCCACCCTGCTCGGCATACATCTTGCGCATGCGCAGGAAGATACCGGCGAGGATTTCACCATCGGTAACGGCAATCCCCGGGGCATCCGCGCCTTTCCAGTGCCACTGCAGCCAGCGACCGGAGTTAACGATAGAACCGTTCTCTTCGGCGAAGCAGGTGGACGGCAGACGGAATACTTCGGTCTGGATTTTCGACGGGTCAACATCGTTCGACTCACCGTGGTTCTGCCAGAAGGTAGACGTTTCGGTGTTGAGTGGGTCAATGGTGACCAGGAATTTCAGTTTGGACAGTGAAGCCACGACCTTGTTTTTATTCGGGAATGACGCGACCGGGTTAAAGCCCTGGCAGATATAGCCATTCACTTTGCCCTGGTTCATCATCTCGAAGTACTGCAGCACGTCGTACCCTTTATCCCACTTCGGCAGCAAGTCGAAGCCCCAGCTGTTTTCCGCTGTCGCTTTATCGCCAAAGAAGGCTTTCATCATCGAAACGAAGAATTTCGGGTAGTTACCCCAGTAGTTCACCTGACCTTCCAGCAACGGTTTTGGCGTGTTGGCGGCAAGGTAGGTTTGCAGGTCAGTCTGTTTTTCGCTCGGCAGCGTCATATAGCCAGGCAGGCTTTGTGACAGCAGGCCTAAGTCGGTCAGACCCTGAATGTTGGAGTGGCCGCGCAGGGCGTTAACACCGCCGCCGGCCATCCCCATGTTGCCAAGCAGCAACTGGATCATCGCCATGGTACGGATGTTCTGCGCACCTACGGAGTGTTGTGTCCAGCCAAGGGCGTACAGGAACGACGCGGTTTTATCTTTGGCACTGGTTTCTGCGATGTACTCACAGACCTTCAGGAAGTCAGCCTTTGGCGTACCGCAGATATTTTCTACAACGTCCGGCGTATAGCGGGAGACGTGCTGTTTCAGCAGGTTCCACACGCAGCGCGGGTGTTGCAGGGTGACATCGCGTTTGGCGAAGCCTTGTTCATCCAGCTCGTAGTTCCAGCTGGTTTTGTCATACTTGCGTTTGTCCGCGTCGTAGCCAGTGAACAGGCCATCTTCGAAACCGTAATCCTCACGCACGATAAGGCTGGCGTTGGTATAGGCTTCAGTGTATTCGCGGTTGAATTTTTCGTTGTTCAGCAGGTACAGCAAGACGCCTGACAGGAAAGCAATGTCAGTACCGGAACGAATCGGCGCATAGAAATCAGCCACCGCTGCGGTTCGCGTAAAGCGCGGATCGATCACAATCAGCTTCGCGCCGTTGTGAATTTTAGCTTCCATCGCCCAGCGGAATCCGACCGGGTGGGCTTCAGCGGCGTTACCGCCCATCACCACAACGAGGTTGGCGTTTTTAATGTCGACCCAGTGGTTGGTCATCGCACCGCGACCAAATGTTGGAGCAAGACTTGCTACCGTTGGTCCGTGTCAGACGCGTGCCTGGTTGTCGACCGCGAGCATACCGAGCGCGCGGGAGAATTTTTGCGTTAAATAGCCGGTTTCGTTACTGGAAGCGGAAGCACACAGCATCCCAGTGGAAAGCCAACGGTTAACGGTTACGCCTTCGGCGTTTTGTGCAACGTAGTTTGCGTCGCGGTCTTCTTTCATCAGCTTAGCGATGCGGTCAAATGCCTCATCCCAGCTAATCTGTTGCCACTTATCAGAGCCTGGTGCGCGGTATTCCGGGAATTTCAGGCGACTTTCGGAGTGGATGAAGTCCACAAGTCCTGCCCCTTTCGGGCACAACGCGCCACGGTTCACCGGGTGATCCGGGTCCCCTTCGATATGGAAGATGGATGCTTTGGCGTTTTTTGCTCCGTCACCGAGACTGTACATTAACAGTCCACAGCCAACGGAACAGTAAGTGCAGGTGTTACGGGTTTCGCGGGTACGCAGCAGTTTATATTGCCGTGTTTCCGCGAGCGCTACGCCGGGTGCAAAACCCAGTGCCGCTGCCGTGGTGCCTGCCATACCGCCAGCGCAGATCTTAAAGAACTGCCTTCTGCTGACCTGCATGGTTTGCTCCTTTTTCGACATTGTCACGTTCCCTTCACTTTTCCGTTACTCGAGCGTGAGGGAAGTGGTTGTTATTTTTCTTTGCGGACGGGACCGCAAAGGTCCAGAATTGGGTGAATTTCCCTCCGTCCAGGAGGGGTTTGTAAAGAATACCACAATGTTGGTATGCGTGTTCCAATATGGTTAAAAGAAAGTGAATAAGATTATTCGAGAAAACATCAAAAATGTGACGACTTTGACAGGATCGCGCCAGTTGACCCTCTGGAAACGCGAGGATTTGCAACATCCTCAGCCGGATGTCGTCGCTGAAGAAGTACCGGTTGCGCTGGTTTACAACGGGATTTCGCACGTGGTAATGATGGCGTCACCGAAAGATCTTGAGCACTTTGCGATGGGCTTTTCACTTTCTGAAGGCATTATTGAGCGCCCACAGGATATCTACGCAATGGAAGTGGTTCCTTCCTGTAACGGATTAGAAGTGCAGGTTGAGCTGTCCAGTCGTCGATTTATGGGGCTGAAGGAGCGTCGTCGCGCGCTGGCCGGTCGCACCGGTTGCGGCGTTTGTGGCGTGGAGCAGCTCAATGACATTGGCAAGCCAGTCCAGCCGCTGCCGTTTACCCAGACATTCGATCTGGCGAATCTCGATCACGCTTTACGCCATCTCAATAATTTTCAACCCGTGGGGCAACTGACAGGCTGCACACACGCGGCTGCCTGGGTACAGCCGTCAGGTCATCTGGCGGGCGGGCATGAAGATGTTGGGCGTCATGTTGCGCTGGATAAACTGCTGGGGCGACGCGCAATCGAAGGGGAAACCTGGCAACAGGGCGCGGTATTAGTCTCCAGCCGCGCCAGCTACGAGATGGTGCAGAAGTCGGCGATGTGCGGCGTGGAGATTCTGTTTGCTGTGTCTGCGGCGACAACGCTGGCGGTAGAAGTTGCCGAGCGCTGTAACCTGACGCTGGTGGGTTTTTGCAAACCGGGCAGGGCGACGATTTATACGCATCCACAGCGTCTGGTCGCGCGGTGACGCCACCAGGCGGCCAGAATACTGCCTGAAAATGCTAGTTCCATGATTACGGCAACCGGCGAGCCAACAATCACATTGTTCAGTAGCCAACACAGGCTTCCGCACAATGTGTATCCCCGTAATTTTCCGCTGCGTTTTTGAAACGACGCAAAAGTCATCAACAGGCTTCCCATCAGCGACAAAATACTCGACAGATTTTGCCAAAGATCAATGCTACACAGCAGCGATCCCAGCATATATCCCCACATCACCCAGCGGTGAAACGTGATGATGGCCGTCGCATAGCGGCAAGCGGCAATGATCATTAGCCCAGCCGCAGCGTGTTGATCCAAAAGATAGAAATGGATAGCTAACAGGGAAGTAGAGCCGGTGAGCAGCGTTAAAGTGATAGCCCGGCGTTGAAAATGAAAAGCGGAAATATCCAGTAAGAAGCTGATGCCAGCCAGCATCTGAGAGAGAAGAAATGCGTTCATTGTGGTCGCCATCGATTAAAGAGTGACGGGACAATAATCGACGCATCAACGTAAGGCGTTAACCTTTGTTAAGACGCTGGCGAATACGGGACAGGCTAACGGGGGTAATGCCGATATAGTTGGCGAGATCGCGCTGAGTGAGCTGCGACTCCCAGTCCGGGAAGTGTGTTTGTACGTACTGGTAGCGTTGCTCTGGGGTATTGAGCAGCAGCATTTGCTCTTTTTTCTCTTTGTAGATCAATTGCTGGACCAGTAGCTGGGTCTTAATCTCCTGATTTTCCGGTGCATTCAGCAACGCCAAGGGGATTTCAGTGGTTTCTCCAGCGGCGATCATTTGCAGACTGTAATCGGCAGGCGTGTTAGTTAGCCAGTTCAGGTACAGAAAGCAGTATTCTCCGGCAAAGTAGAATTCTTTAACCCTTTCAATGCCGTTGTCCGCGTGATAAACCGCACGAGCAACACCATGATGCAAAAGATGAATTTTACTTTGTGGTTCACCTTGACGAAGTAACCAACTACCTGCCGGTTGCGTTTTTCTACGGCTGCCAGCAAGCCATTGTGATTCCTGATTACGTGACACTTTATCTCTCAAATAATTTGAATAAGACTGGCAAATCCTTCCGCTTTTAGTTGTGCGATGTGAGGGCTATTATTTATCACATCAAGGCACGGTGCCTTACTCAAACAACTAAGTTAAAGGGTTTATATCATGAAAAGCATCAAAACTTTTGTCGCAGTTATCGCTCTGGCTACTTCTTTCGGTTCTTTCGCTGCTCAGACAGTTACTGCAACCGGTTCTACGCTGGAAAGTGCTGAAGCAAAAATTGCCGCCCAGGCTGAACGTGCAGGCGCCAGCGATTATAAAATCACTCAGGCTTACACCGGTAACCGCGTGCACATGACTGCTGAACTGCTGAAATAAGATACCTCAGTACTGTCGAAAGAGCGCCCTTGAGGCGCTTTTTTCATTTCGGATATTTACTGCCTGAGCAATGCAATAAACGCTTCATATCCGGTCAATCCCGCAATAGTATCAGCCTGATGGCTGCTCAGTACGCTGGATAAATAACTGAAGATTTTTAGTTCATGCCGCGCCTCGGCGGCGGCACAGGCGATCAGGACATGACTGACGGGTTCGTTATTCACCAAAATGGGCTGTGCGAGGGTGATAAAGAAACCGCGGAAACGACGCTCCTGTTCGCTCCAGCAATGAGGAATCGCCAGGCGGTTCACTATCAAGTTTTCACCTTCATGCTCCCGGGCGCAAATGCGTAGCGCTTCGTCCTCAGTGATATGGCCCTGGGCCACAAGCTGGCCGCAGATCCGACCGATGATGCTCTGCCAGCTTTCGGCCTTCATATTGGCGTAATGGAAGCAGCCCTGCTGTAAAAAGAAACGTTCGGGCTGCTGGCGGATAAAGGCCGTCGCAAGGAAGTGTTTGATCTGCTCGGTACCCGCTGCGGTGATAATATTCTTGATGGTTAAGGTGTTTTTTAGAGATTCATCAAGCAGATAGTGACTATTGTTGACGATTAACAGCGGGGTGACTTCTTCGCTGATGGCGCTGACTTCACTTGTATTTCGCGCAATGATCACCCGACAATTCAGGACATCCCGCTCAATAGCCTGTTGGTTGATGGTGGCGATAGCATTCTGGTCGGATAATAAAATGACCGGCTGACGCTCGTTTTGATGCCGCTCCAGCGCACAGGCGAAGTAAAGCCCGATGAGATCGCTATCGAACAACGGGATATCCAGTTTTTCGCGCAACAGGGCGATAAAACGCAAACTCAAATCGAAAGCGGCAGGCCAGGTAGACTTCAGGTTATGCATACTGCTCTGGCGATGCTCCGGTACCCAAACCGGGGCAGAGACGCATCTCAACAGGTGGCCAGTAATATTTTCAACCAGTTGGGCATCGATAACGTTCAACGCGGCAATGCCGGGAACGCTTTTTAACAAGCAGGTCACCGCATCGGCCGAGATGGTCATTGCCTGACGTTGCCTGATTTCCAGAAGACCGATCAGGGTTCTGAAAGCGTTTTCGCCCAGGTAGACTCCTCCTTGTTCCACCGCATTTTTCAGTGATATATACCGACACTCCGGCCACGATCCGGTGAGCTGATTACGCAGGGCGTAGACTGCCAGCACCAGACTTGCCAGGTACTCTCCCGAGATGAACGGGAATTCATCAAGTTTTTCACATGCAGTGTTGAGCCTGTCGATGTTGTCTCGGGTAATACCTGGCAGTGGAATTAAGAGTGGATCTTTTTTAAGCAGATTTGCCAGCAGGATTATGCGTTTTTCTTCTGGTTCATCAATGAAATGACCGACGCCCGGGCGGCTGGCAAGACAAAAGGCGCGCTCATAGCGCTGTTTCAAACGCGGGAGACGTTCTGCCACCCAGGTTTCAGGTAAATTGAGTGCTGAAGCCAGCTGTACGCGGGGTGTAAAGGTATTAAGCAGAAGAAAGGCCAGCAACCGGTCATCATTATCATGGCGTTGCAGAAGCTGAAAATAACCGCGTCTGTCGACGATATCCAGTTGATAACCCGCGTTGCCGCCAGGCTGAATACGAGCCTTACCGCTGAGGGTAAAATTGAGGTAATCAATATCGCGCAGGATGGTTCGACTCGAAACGCCAGTTTGTCGCGCCAGCTCGCCCAACGGACACGGCTGCTGTTCAAGAATATCCACAATTTTTAACTGGCGTTCCGATAACATTAATTCACCTGGAGAAAGTCGGTGAAGGATTTCACTTTTTCTGCCGTCAGCGAGCTCAGCAGCTCGCGCACCAGCGTAAACAGCGCGTCGTAATCTGCTGCGGAAATCATGCCGCTGTTGGCGTGGAGATAGCGTGTCGGCAGGCAGAGTGCCGCCACCGGACGACCCCCTCCCATAACGTTATAGCGTCCGCCGTCCGTCGCCCCGGTTTTCATGGTGCAGAACTGCAAAGGCGCATCGCTGTTTTTGGCACACGCTTTTAACGCGGCGACCAGCTGTTGATTGGGAAAATAGCGCTTATCGAACAGCATCAGGCCAGGGCCATCGCCAAGCTTGAGCGGGTATTTGATGGCGTCGATTCCGGGCACATCGCCCGCAACTGCGGTATCCAGCACTATCACCACGTCGGGCTTGATATGCTCGGCCGAGGTTTGCGCTCCGCGTAGCCCGACCTCTTCTTCCACGCTGCCCACGCCGTACAGGGTAATGTCAGGGTTATCGACGGTTTGTAACAGCTCAGCCATCAGCGCGCAGCCGACGCGGTTATCCAACGCTTTACCGACGATCTTATCTTCGCCCCAGCGAGCGAAATTGGCTTCCGGGCTAATGAAGTCACCGATCGCAATCCCGTATTTTTCTACTTCTTCGTGGCTGTTAGCGCCAATATCGATAAACATCTCGTCAAAGGTCAGCGGCTGCTGTTTCTGCTTTTCCGTCAACGCGTGCGGAGCGACGGAGCCGATAATACCAGGGATTTTAAATCCCTTGCGTGTGCGAATGGTGACCCGGTGGTTCAGCATCGACTGGCTCCACCAACCACCAATGGTGGTGAAGCGCAAAAATCCGCTCTCGTCGATATGCGTGACCATAAAGCCGACTTCATCCATATGGCCGACAACCGCCACCTTCGGCCCGCGGTTGCCTTTGCGGGCGACAAAGCTACCGAGGCCGTCGAAGGTGATTTCATCGACGCTGGATTCCAACGCGTTAATGAGAAGAGTACGAACTTCCTGTTCATCGCCGCTGACGGCGCTGGCTTCGCATAACTGCTGAAGTAACTCAATGTTCATGGGCAAGCTCCTGCTGCGCGGCTTTACGTTTCAGCCACAACCCTTTCAGGATAATAATTAACGAAATGTTCAGTGCCAGACCGATAGCCAGCACCAGGTAAAATGATCCCGCCGGAGACATCAGGCCAATCAGCGGATCAAAGATACCTAAACCCGGCGCGAGGCGTTTGATTCCAAAGGCGATAACCAGCATGCCGGTAACGCCACCGGAGAGCGTATTGGCGGTAATCATCGGCAGCGGCGCGGCCAGTGCGTAGGGGATGGCCGGCTCGGTGGCGACGGTGGCGCCGACGACAATCGCACTGCTGGCGGCGGCTTTTTCCTGTTGGGTAAACAGTTTTGGTGCGATATAGGTGGCAATGCCCGCCGCGACGGGCGGCATCAGGGCTACCACCCCGACGATGGCGTACCAGTCATAGATATGCTTCTCCAGCAGCGAGAAGCAAAAGAACCAGGCGGTTTTGTTGATTGGCCCGCCCATATCAAACGCCAGCATCGCGCCAACGAGGAAAGCCGCGCCCATTTTCATAGACGGCGGAATGGTATTCAGGAAGTGCAGAAGACCGCCCATAATGTCGGACATCACCGGGCCGATGACGTAGTAAGTCAGTACGCCGAACACCAGTAAAGTGACAAACGGGATCAGCATAGAACCAAGCAGTGGCTGTAGCGCTTTGCCGAGGCGAACCTTGCGAAACCAAAGGACAAAGTAGCCAATTGCCAGCCCGAGTACGACCGCGCCGAGAAATCCTGCGCCGGACTGCGTACCCAGCAGGCCTTTATCGTTCGCCAGATAACACACCAGAAATGCTGGGGCAAAAGCGGGTTTATCGGCAATCGACCAGGCAATATATGCCCCCATAATCGGGATCATAAAGGTAAAGCCCAGATAGCCGATCGATTCAACAATCCAGGTGAACGACGGCGCGCCTTTCGACATATCGGTGTAGGGCAAACCGAACTGCACCAGCATATTGGCGATGGCGACCAGAACACCGCCGCCGATAACAAACGGCAGCGCGGCGGAAACGCCCGCCATCAGGTGGCTCATTACGCTACCGTGCTGGACCTCCTGTTTTCCCAGTTTCACGCTGCTATCGGCGGCGAAAAGTTGGGAATGCGTCGGTAACTGCGTAAAAATCAGGTCGATATTTTTTAGCGCCTGGGAAATGGCGATTTCATAGACTTTTTTCCCGGCAAAACGTGCCCGGTCTTCGCCGCTCAGACCGCGACCGGTGGCCAGAATGACATAATCGGCAGCGGCAATCTCTTCATTGCTCAGGCGGTTTTCGACGCCGCTTGAGCCCTGGGTTTCGACTTTAATCGTGTGGCCGAGCGAGCACGCTTTTTGCTCCAGCGCCTCTGCCACCATATAAGTGTGGGCGATCCCCGCCGGACAGTTGGTGATCGCCACTAAACGTAAGGATGACTCCATAGCCGCGTCCTTATGAGGTTAAGGTCTGATTAAGCAGGGCGAGCACCTGGCTGGCGTCACCTTGCTTCAGTTGATCGATGAAATCCTGATGAATGATTTTGCGGCACAGGGTGCCGATGATTTTGACCTGATCGTCCTCGCCGGTTTGCGGCACGCCGAGGCAGATCCAGCAGTTGACGTCCTCGCCGTCGCTGGCTTTCCAGTCCACGTTTTCTGACTTGCGCGCGAACAACACAAAGGGCTGCCTGATGCAGGCGCTCTTACCGTGCGGGACGGCAATACCCGAGCCAAAGCCGGTGGAATGCAGCTTTTCGCGCAGCAATAGCGTTTGCAGGAAAATGCTGCGATCGGAGACATAGCCATTCTGAAACGCCATATCTGCCAGTTGCTTGAGGATGGCATACACGCTATTCCCCTGAATATTCAGGTCAATGCAGTTAACTGTAAGGGTTGTCATGTGGGGGGCTCTGTTAAAACTATTTGATTTGATTCTAACGGCGAGATGGCGAAGAGATGAGCGGCAATATGTCAGCGTGGAATGACAATTTGGGGCCGAGTTAGCGCGTGGTTTTGTGGGGTAAAACACACAACGCTACAGGCGATTACCCTGATGAATATTTCGCCAGGGTAATTATTTTTTTAGTGTATTCCCGCCATCCTTAACAATGCGGTCACCACCGCGGCGGCAACGATCACCACGATTAGCGGCAGCTTGCGCCAGGCGAGAAATACCGCGAAGCCAACCCCAAGAACCCGCGCCATACCGGCAAAGTGTTCGCCTTCGTAAAAGGTGGTCGCCAGCGCAACGGAGAACAGTAATACCGTTGCGGCGTCGGAAAGCAGCGCCTGCGAGCGTTCCGAGAACGCTAAACGACCCCCAAGCTTCGCTCCGCCTAAACGCATTAAATAGGTTCCCAGAGATAAGATGGCGATACCGACGATAAACAGCGTCATGTTGCCCATTATTTTTTCCTCGTCAGTAAGCCAAACAGTGAGAGCAAAACCGGTAAACCGACCGGCGCAAAGGGGATGGCGGCAAGCGACAACCCGGCACCGCTGCAGGCGCGAATCAGCGTGGTGCGGTTTTTAAAGGCCGGAACCACTAAGGCCAATAAAATTGCAGGGAAGACGGCATCCAGACCGATGGTTTCCGGGGCGGGGAGCAGTTTGCCGACGCCCGCGCCGATCAATGTGCCAACAGGCCAGAAAATAGCGACGCCCAGACCGCACAGCCAATAGGCTGCTTTACGTTGTTCGGGTGTTTTTTGCGACAGGCCGAATACTACGCTTTCGTCGTTCATGATATGACAGCCGAGGAAACTCGCAGCCCGGGAGCCCACAAGATCGCGCACCGTGACGCCAAACGGGACGTGTCGTGCGTTGACCAGTAAACCGGCAGCCGCAGCCGCCAGTGGGTTACCGCCGCTGGCGACGATGCCGATAAACATAAACTCGGATGCACCCGCCAGCACGGTAATAGAGAGCACAAACGGTACCCACAGCGGGAAGCCGTAGGCCATTGCCAGCGAGCCGTATGACATGCCGACTACGCCGACAGCCAGACAGACTAAAAATATTGCTTTTATTGTGTCGCCTTTGAGACTGGAAAAATAATGTTTCATACCATTTTAGCCATATCGAACGAATTTCCATTATAATGAACGCGACCAGTTAATATTACAAGTCGAACGATTCGTTCGATATAAAGAACACGGAGTCGTGAATGACCCAGCCCATCAGTATGATCGCGAAAAGCCTGGTGCGTGAACGTCAGCGCACCGGCTTGTCATTGGCAGAGATTGCCCGTCGCGCAGGGATTGCAAAATCGACACTCTCGCAATTGGAAGCGGGCAATGGCAATCCTAGCCTGGAAACGCTCTGGTCGCTGTGTGTGGCGTTGGATATTCCCTTTGCGCGCCTGCTGGAGCCGCAGGAACAAAAAACGCAGGTGATTCGCCGCGGCGAAGGAACAAAAGTTGTGGCTGAGCAGGCCCACTATCAGGCCATTTTACTGGCCGCCTGCCCACCGGGGGCACGGCGGGATATCTATCTGCTGCTGACGCAGCCGGGTGCGGATCGGATTTCACAGCCGCATCCGCCGGGATCGGTTGAACACATCATCGTGACGCAGGGTAAGGCGATGGTGGGATTGACGGAAGCACCGGAGGAGTTAGGCGAGGGCGACTATATTTGTTACCCCGCTGACCAGGCGCATATCTTTAAAGCGCTGGAGCCTGACACCCAGGCGATTCTGGTTTCTGAGCAGAACTAGCTGTTATGTTGCGTTGTGCCGGATGCGGCGCGTTTGCGCCATATCCGGCCTACAAGACTACTGCAAATAAAACACTTCTTTTAGCTCTGCGCTGACCGGACTGTTGTCTGGGTTGGTCGGCATTACGTCGCGCATATGCTTCCACCAACGTTGGCAAACGTCGGTGCTGGCAACGGCATTCCAGCGTTCTTCGGACTCAATCTCAACGGTGGCGAACAGCAGATTGCGCGTCTGATCGAGATAAATCGCGTAGTGATGGGCGCCGTGTGCTTTCAGCACTGTTTCCAGTTCTGGCCAGATGGGGTTATGACGACGCTGGTACTCAACGTGCGCGTCGGCATTCACCTGCATTATAAAGGCCTTGCGAATCATAACGCCTCCAGATACAGCTCGCGGACCTCGTCGCGGCTGGCGGTGCGCGGGTTGCACGGCGCACACGGATCGGCCAACGCTTTATCCAGCCAGCCCTCAATATCCTCTTTCGTCACGCCAAGTGAACTAAAGCCCGCAGGAATACCGACACGCTTGCTGAGTGCACGAATCGCGTTGATGGCCTCCATACTTGCCGCTTCATCGCTCATGTCACGGGTATCGACGCCCATCGCCTGCGCCACGCGGGCAAAGCGCGCCACGGCGTTTGGACGGTTAAAGTTTTCGATTACCGGCAGCAGGATGGCGTTGCAGACGCCGTGTGGCAGATTATGGGTTGCGCCCGGCTGGTGCGCCAGCGCATGCACCAGACCGAGACCAGCGCTGTTAAAGGCCATCCCCGCCAGATACTGACCAAACGCCATTTGCTCACGAGCGTCGAGATTATGACCGTCGTCGACCGCTTTTGGTAGCCACAGGTTGATCAGGCGAATCGCTTCCAGCGCGTTAGCGTCGGTGAGCGGATGCGCACCAACGGAAACATAGGCTTCCACCGCGTGGGTTAAGGCGTCCATACCGGTTGCGGCGGTGACGGATGCCGGGATGTCCAGCATGACGCTGGCGTCATCCACGGCGATATCCGGGATGATATTCGGGTCGATGATCACCTCTTTGACCTTACGGGCAGAGTCGATAATGACCGCGTTGCTGGTCATCTCTGCTGCCGTTCCGGCGGTGGTATTGATGGCGACCAGCGGTACACCTGCATTTTTCACTTTGCCTACGCCGGAGTAAGCGGTAGAAGGGCCGGGGTTGGCGGTCAGGATCTTCACCGCTTTAGCGGTATCGATCGGGCTACCGCCACCGAAGGCAATAATGTAGTCACATTTGGCGTCCTGATACGCCGCGAAACCTTTCTGCACCAGCTCTTCCGTCGGGTTTGGAAACACCTCATCAAACAGGTGGTAAGACATCTGATGTTCATCCAGCGCGGCAAACAGGCTATCCAGCAGGCCCAGCTTTACCAGTTGACCATCGGTGACGATCAGCGCTTTGCCCCATTGTTTATTCGCCACGAGGTTCGCCATATCGGCAATCGCGCCGGCGCCATGCAGGCTAATTTTTGGCAGTGCCAACATAAAGCTCATCACTATTCTCCTTAAAAAAATTCCCTGGTGCCCGATGGCGCTACACTTATCGGGCCTACGGTGAAATGCGCACCGTCATGTAGGCCGGATAAGGCGAAGCTGCATCCGGCGTTGAGTGGGGAGGTATCAGTACAGCTCTATGGCGCTGGCCAGCGGCGTCACGCCGAAGCGTTTGCCAAGTGCGATCAGCTCTTCACGCGTAATGGTCTGCTTCATACCGCCCATCGAGTAAATCTTGACCAGAACCTCAGCGGATTTCTCTGCGGTATCGATCAAACCGAACGCTTCGTCGAGGGTGGGTCCACTGCCGAACACGCCGTGGAATGGCCACAGTACCAGCGAGTGTTTCTGCATTTCCTCGGCGGTCGCCTGACCAATTTCATCTGTACCTGGCACCATCCACGGCAGAATGCCAACGCCATCCGGGAACACCACCAGGCACTCGGTGCTGCCTTCCCACAGCTTGCGGGTAATCAGCGCGGTGTTGTTTTCCAGCACGTAGGTCAGAGCGATCAGGTTGGTGGCATGGCAGTGCATGATCACGCGGTCTTTACCGTTCGTCGCTTTAATGCGTTCGCAGTGAGAGAGGAAGTGAGCCGGCAGTTCAGAGGTCGGTACAGCCTCGTGATTCAGGCCCCAGAGGATGTGGTAGCCCGCACCGTCGCTGTCGATTTTCACCACGCCCAAATTGGCTGCTGGATCGAGCTGGACGTTGCGGAAAAATTTCCCCGAACCGGTGACGATAAACGGCGTATTCGCCAGTAGCGGCATCGGCTGACTCAGCGCGATATAGCGTGGTTTTTCGTGGAAATCGGCGCTAAATGGCGCGATATCTGCTTCATCAAGACGCAGCGTCAGGTTACCGCCGTTACGCTCGTCCCAGCCTTTCAGCCACGCATCAGAAGTGGCTTTGATCATCCCCTGGACGAACCAGGAAGTAGTAATGTTTTGCATGTTCGGTGTTCCTGTTTATTGCCCGAACGTTATCGGGTCTTACGTAGGCCGGATAAGCGAAGCACCATCCGGCAATCGTGTTTCATTCATTGCCGGATGGCGACGCGGGGCGTCTTATCCGGCCTACAAGCCTGGTGTCACGGTTAGCTACGTTTGCTCAAAATCTCTTTTTCATAAGTGCGCACGCTGTCCAGCCACTGGCTGCCCGCTGGCGTGTCGTGACGCTGGCAATACATCTCCCAGACGGCCTGCCACGGCAGCGATTTTTGCTCTTCCAGCAGGGCCAGGCGTGCGGTGTAGTCGCCGCTGGCTTCGAGCTGGCGCAGTTGCTCGGTCGGTTCTAACAGCGCGCGCAGCAGGGCTTTTTTCATATTGCGGGTACCGATCACCCACGCGGCGATGCGGTTAATGGAGGCGTCGAAGAAGTCGAGGCCGATGTGTACGCGGTCAAACAGGTTGTGGCGCACGATCTCGCTGGCAATCGCCTGCGTTTCATCATCCAGCAGCACCACGTGATCGCTGTCCCAACGCACCGGACGGCTGACATGCAGCAGCAGGCGCGGCACGTACAGCATGGCGGCGGAGATTTTGTCGGAAATCACTTCGGTCGGATGGAAGTGACCCGCATCCAGACACAGCGCCGTCTGGCGACTGGTGGCGTAACCCATGTAGAACTCGTTAGAGCCCACGGTGTAGCTTTCCGCACCGATGCCAAACAGCTTGCTTTCGACGGCATCGATATGGTGCGCCGGGTCGAGTTTCTCGCTGATCACTTCGTCCAACGCGTCCAGCAGACGCTGGCGCGGCGCTAAACGATCAACGGTGATGTCTTTCATGCCATCCGGGATCCAGATGTTCATCACTGATGGCGTACCCAACTCCTCGCCAAAATACGCCGAGACGCGACGGCTGGCTTTGCAGTGATCGATCCAGAACTGGCGAATGGTGTCATCGGCGTGGGCCAGCGTGAAACCGTCGGCGCTCAGCGGGTGTGAGAAGCAGGATGGGTTGAAATCCAGTCCTAACTGGTTCGCTTTCGCCCACTCCACCCAGTTTTTAAAGTGCTCAGGTTTGATTTGATCGCGGGCAACCGGCGTATCAGATTCCAGATAGATCGCGTGCAAATTCAGACGTTTTGGACCCGGAATCAGGCTCAGCGCCTGCTCCAGATCGGCCCGCAGTTCGGTGGCGTTACGCGCTTTACCCGGATAGTTACCGGTAGCCTGAATACCGCCAGTGAGCGAACCTTCCGGATTTTCGAAACCGGCGACATCATCGCCCTGCCAGCAGTGCATGGAGATCGGCAGACGATCGAGCTGGCGTAAGGCCGCCTCGACATCAATGCCTACCGCGGCGAAACGCAGTTTTGCCAGTTCCCAGGCTTGTTCAAGTTGAGTGGTCATGCGCAAAGCTCCTTTGTCTGTCGTAGTGATTGAAACTGCGCCTGGTAGCGGGCAATTTCACTTTCAGGATTGGGAATGAAGGTGGTCAGTTCGTAGTTAGCGCGCACCACCTGACGGAACTCATCAACGTTGTTCAGCTCGTCCAGCGTCATCAGCTGGATGCCAATATTGCCGAGCGTGGAGGCCTCAATTGGCCCGGACATCACGCGAATACCGCAGGCATCCGCGCACAACTGGTTCAGTAAGGTGTTCTGGCAGCCGCCACCGACAATGTGCAGTTGGCTAAATGCTGCACCACGCAGTTGTGCCAGCTCTTGCAGGATGTCGGCGTACAGCAACGCCAGGCTGTCGAAGATACAGCGCGCCAGTTCGGCGTTTTGCAGGGGTACGGGTTGGCCTGATTCACGGCATGCTGCCTGAATTTCTGCACTCATATCGTCGGGGTTGATAAAGCGATCGTCGTTCGGGTTTATCAGGAACTGGCAGGCCGGCAGTGCTTGCGTTTGGCTGATAAGCGTTGGCAGATCGGAAATCTGGCGCTCTTTTAATACGCGCTGGAGCAGCCACAGCCCCATAATATTTTTCAGGACACGGTAGCGCCCTTCCGCGCCGCCTTCGTTGGTGATATTCGCCGCCAGTGCCGCATCGTTGGTATACGGCGTTCTGCTCTCAAAGCCCATCAGCGACCAGGTCCCGGAAGAGAGATAGGCGCTGTTTTTGTCGGCCAGCGGAGAAGCAATGACCGCGCTGGCCGTGTCGTGACTGGCGACGGCTACGACCGGAATTTGATTTTTCTGCGGGCAAATCCAGTGACCAATTACGTTCCCCGGATGTGTCGGACGACCAAACCAGGCTTTGTCTGCTCCGGTCCACGCCAGCAGAGTGTCATCCCAGTCGTCGGTATTGATATTGACTAACTGGGTGGTGGTGGCATTGGTGTATTCCCAGTTCATTTTGCCGGTCAGGCGAAAGCTGAAGTAGTCGGGGATCAGCAGGGCATGGGCCACCTGCGGGAGCAGTTCTGGCTGTTGTTCAACCAGCGCACGCAACTGATACAGGGTGTTAAAGGGCAGAAACTGAATGCCGCTACGGCGGTAAATTTCACCTTTACCCGGCAGCGCCATCGCTTGCGCCATAATGCCGGTCGTGCGGCTATCACGGTAAGAGACCGGCAGACCGACACGTTGACCGACGTTATCGATCAGCACGTAATCCACGCCCCAGGTATCAATGCCGATGCTGTCTATCCGAATGCCTTCATCGCAGACTTTTTTCAGGCCAAGACGAATATCGTTTTCCAGGCTGTCGATGTCCCAGGTGTCAAAACCGTCTGTTTTTTGCAGGCAGTTCACGAAGCGGTGGATTTCACGCAGCGTCAGGGTGCGGTGTTCACTGTCGTAACGCGCCAGCATTACGCGCCCACTGGATGCGCCGAGATCGACTGCGACACAATGGCGAAAAGTCATAGCGAGGTCCTTCTGAGTTTTATTGCACTCAGTCTAAGAACCCCAGATAACGCGTACCTTCTTGACAGTGACAGCCACAATTAGCGGCTGGCAACATGGCAAAGGTGAACGTGATGCTGTTCACAATTTCTATTAATAGGGTCGGTTTTAGCGGATGTGACGTCTTCCGCAATTCCCGATCTTTCCCGCCATTTCTTGAAGAATTGACCGTGTTTACGCACTTTGGCGTCAAAAATTTAAGGTGAGGGTGATAACCCTTAATTACTATTCAGCCATGTTCATTTGATCGGGAAGGATGTCATCATGACGATATTGCATTGCGTGGATTTTTTTCCGACAGGTAAAGCGCCAGTGGCTATTGAACCGCGGCTTCCTCAACCTGCGTTTCCAGAACATCATCATGATTTTCATGAAATTGTGGTGGTCGAACATGGAACGGGGATCCATGTGTTCAACGGACAGCCTTACACCATCAGCGGCGGTACGGTGTGTTTCGTTCGCGATCATGACCGGCATTTATATGAACATACTGACAATCTGTGCCTGACCAATGTGTTGTATCGCTCCCCGGATGCGTTTCAATTTCTGGCTGGGCTGAATCAGCTTTTACCTCAGGAACAGAATGGGCAGTATCCTTCGCACTGGCGGGTGAATCAGGGTGTGTTGCAGCAGGTTCGACAACTGGTGGGGCAGATGGAAGCGCTCGGTGAGGGGATGGATACACCAACGGCGGCAAATCGCGAGATCCTGTTTATGCAGTTGCTGGTGCTGCTGCGTAAAAGCAGCCTGATGGAAGCAGCGACCGATAACGACGCGCGGCTTAACCTCCTGATGGCGTGGCTGGAAGATAACTTTGCCGACGAGGTATGTTGGGAGGCGCTGGCCGAGAAGTTTTCCCTCTCTTTGCGTACTCTGCATCGCCAGCTCAAACAGCAAACCGGATTGACGCCGCAGCGCTACCTTAACCGCTTGCGGCTGATCAAGGCTCGGCATCTGCTTCGTCACAGTGATGATAGCGTGACAGACATCGCTTATCTCTGCGGATTCGGCGACAGTAACCACTTTTCGACGCTTTTTCGCCGTGAGTTCAAGTGGTCGCCACGCGATATTCGCCAGGGGCGCGATCTCGTTGTGGCAAGCAGCCTCCAGTAACGCGAAAGCTATCAACGTTTTTTATCGCCGAATCTCAGATAATCATGTTCCTTAACGCCGGATGGCGGCTACGCCTTATCCGGCCTACAGATTACGTGACACGTAGCGGCCACCCGGCAGGGAATATTGTGATGGCGAACCATCTGGTCCTTCTGAAATCAGACTTTTTTGCGCATGAACAGCAGGCTGTCGCCGTAGCCGATCGTTATCCGCAGGATGTCTTTGCTGAGCATACCCATGAGTTTTGCGAGCTGGTTCTGGTCTGGCGCGGTAATGGCCTGCATGTCCTTAACGATCGCCCGTACCGGATAACCCGTGGCGATCTGTTTTACATTCGCGCCGAAGATAAACACTCCTACACTTCCGTTAACGACCTTGTGCTACAAAATATCATCTACTGCCCGGAGCGGTTGACGCTGAATGTTGACTGGCAAGGGGCGATCCCCGGATTTGATGGTGCGCCGAGGCACCCGCACTGGCGACTCGGTAGCGTTGGCATGAGCCAGGTCAGACAGGTGATAAGCCAGCTTGAGCATGAAAGTAATCAACGTGATGCGCAGGCTTTTACCATGGCTGAGCTGCTGTTCGGGCAACTGGTGACCCACCTTAAGCGGCATCGTTATGCCACGGATACGCTCCCGGCAACGTCGAGCGAAACGCTGCTGGATAAACTGATCACCGCGTTAGCCGGTAGCCATGAGCATGCGTTCGAACTGAATAAGTTTTGCGAGCGCGAACGGTGCAGCGAGCGCGTTTTGCGCCAGCAGTTTCGCAGCCAGACCGGCATGACCATCAACCAGTATCTCCGCCAGGTACGGGTTTGCCATGCGCAGTATCTGCTCAAACATAGTCGGTTGATGATTAGTGAGATTTCCATGCGCTGCGGCTTTGAGGACAGTAACTACTTTTCGGTGGTGTTCACGCGGGAAACCGGGATGACGCCCAGCCAGTGGCGTCATCTCAGCAACCAACATGATTAACTGGCCATTCCCAGACCCACAATGTTTGCCGCGACAATGATCACCACGCAGCCAAGGCTTAGCACACTGACCGGACGGCGACCCGCGTTTTTCCACTCTTTCAGCACCAGCCCGACAATCCCGCCGCACAGAACATAGAAGCTCATGTGCAGCATCCAGCTTACATAATCATATTGAGCCGGAATACGCGCGTGGCCCCAGGCGTAGAAGAAGAATTGCAAATACCACATCAGGCCACCAAGCGCAGACAGCAGCACGTTGGTGATAATCAGTGGCTTGGCTAACGAGAAGTCGGCTTTTATCGACAAGTTTTTCACTTTTGCCAGACGAATGAAGCAAAAGCCCAGGTTGACTAACGCGCCGCCGCCCATGATAACCACGTAGCTGGGCAGGGCGACATACAATGGATCGACACCCAGCGCGGCGGCGGCATCGTGCATTGGTTTAGCGGCGTTCATCGCAAATGACATCCCGGCGGAGAAAATGCCGCACATGACCGCCAGAACCAGCCCTTTTTTCAGGTTGAACTCTTCCGCTTTGATGCCCATTTTGCGTTCTTTTAACTGACCGGCCCGAGTCACAATACCGACGCCAATCAGCGCGACCAGTACGCCAAGCAGCGTCATGCGTCCGCCGGAAGTATTGATCAGCACATCAAAGTTGCCGTTGATAATTGGGGTCATCAGCGTGCCGACAATCAACGTAATCCCAATCGCAATGCCGATCCCCATCGACATACCGAGATAGCGCATGGTCAGACCATAGTTGATATTGCCAATCCCCCACATCGCGCCGAACAGAAACACCGGCGCCAGCGTAGAGAGGCTGAAAGAACTGAAGTAGGCCCAGAAATTGGGAAGCAACATGGCGCTAATGGTCCATGGCAGGATAAGCCAAGAGACGATCCCGCCAACCGACCACATCGTTTCCCATGACCAATGTTTGACTTGTTTGAACGGGGCATAGAAACAGGCGGCACTGGCTGCGCCTATCAAATGCCAAAAGATACCCATCGTAATCGCGTTACTCATGACTTAATCCTCGTTATTTTTTATCGTCGGTAATGACCCCTCCGACCAAACGAGTTTAAAAATTACGCAGGGTGTTAACCTTTTAACGATTGCCGCCATTTTGCGCATGTTGGCAATCATCACGTTAACTGGGTGATTCGGTTCACATCTTTAGCAATCAACATGCGCTATTAAAACCTTGTAAAAAGTACGGCATTGATAATCATTTTCAATATCATTTAATTAACTATAATGACCCAACTGCTTACGCGGCGTTAACACAGGCCGCCCGACAATACTGGAGATGATTATGAGTTATACACTGCCATCCCTGCCGTACGCTTATGATGCCCTTGAACCGCACTTCGATAAGCAGACGATGGAAATCCACCATACCAAACACCACCAGGCTTACGTAAACAACGCGAACGCTGCGCTGGAAAGCCTGCCAGAATTCGCCAGCCTGTCCGCTGAAGAGCTGATCACCAAACTGGATCAACTGCCAGCAGACAAGAAAACCGTACTGCGTAACAACGCGGGCGGTCACGCTAACCACAGCCTGTTCTGGAAAGGCCTGAAAACCGGTACTACGCTGCAGGGTGACCTGAAAGCGGCTATCGAACGTGACTTTGGCTCCGTTGACAACTTCAAAGCTGAATTTGAAAAAGCAGCGGCAACCCGCTTTGGCTCCGGCTGGGCGTGGCTGGTGCTGAAAGGTGACAAACTGGCTGTTGTTTCCACCGCCAACCAGGATTCCCCGCTGATGGGTGAAGCTATCTCTGGCGCTTCCGGTTTCCCAATCGTGGGCCTGGATGTTTGGGAACACGCTTACTACCTGAAATTCCAGAACCGTCGCCCAGACTACATCAAAGAGTTCTGGAACGTCGTGAACTGGGACGAAGCTGCCGCACGTTTCGCAGCAAAAAAATAAGTTCTACGCTTTAACGAAGCCCTGCAAGCGATGCTTGTGGGGTTTTTTTGTGATCAAACTCAATATAAAAACAATGATCCACTTAAATTGAAACAAGGTTTTATTATGCGAGTGGGATCACTTTTATAGTCTCTATGAATGTCTATCTTCTTTTCATCAAGACGGGCGCATCTCAAAGCAAGATGCAATCGCCCATAAAAATTGCCCCATTTTTATGTCTACAGGTGATGGAAATGCAGATCAAACGTACGATAGAGAAAATCCCAGGCGGTATGATGCTGGTGCCGCTTTTCCTGGGCGCGTTGTGTCACACCTTTTCCCCCGGCGCCGGGAAATACTTCGGCTCCTTTACCAACGGTATGATCACCGGTACGGTACCTATCCTGGCGGTCTGGTTCTTTTGCATGGGGGCGTCGATCAAGCTAAGCGCCACCGGCACCGTGCTGCGTAAATCAGGTACGTTAGTCATAACCAAGATTCTGGTGGCGTGGGTGGTTGCAGCGATTGCCTCACGCATTCTGCCGGAACATGGCGTAGAGGTCGGATTCTTCGCTGGGTTGTCTACGCTGGCGCTGGTGGCCGCCATGGATATGACCAACGGCGGGTTGTATGCCTCGATTATGCAGCAGTACGGCACCAAAGAAGAGGCTGGGGCGTTTGTCCTGATGTCGCTGGAGTCTGGCCCGCTGATGACCATGGTGATTCTGGGAACTGCCGGGATCGCGTCGTTTGAACCGCACGTATTTGTTGGCGCAGTATTGCCGTTCCTGATTGGTTTTGCGCTGGGTAATCTGGATCCTGAGCTGCGGGAATTCTTCAGTAAGGCCGTGCAGACGCTGATCCCGTTCTTTGCCTTCGCATTAGGTAACACCATTGATTTGAGCGTGATTGCTCAGACCGGCGTGCTGGGTATTCTGCTGGGCGTGGCAGTGATTATCATCACTGGTATTCCATTGATTATCGCCGATAAACTGATTGGTGGTGGCGATGGTACGGCGGGGATTGCGGCTTCCAGTTCTGCGGGGGCAGCGGTTGCTACGCCTGTGCTGATTGCTGAAATGGTTCCGGCATTTAAACCGATGGCACCGGCAGCAACTTCCCTGGTCGCCACGTCGGTGATTGTGACCTCCATTCTGGTGCCGATTATCACGTCTATCTGGTCGAAAAGGGCCAAAGCAAGGGCGGCAGAAATTGATCTTCGTGGCACCGTGAAGTAAGTCTCTTAAGCCGGATGGTCTGCACCATCCGGCTTAGTTATTTACCCTTTGACGACAAACACCTCATCGATTGTTCTACACTCACTCTCGTTCAACTCTCCACCGGCATTACGTGACACGCCGGAGCAATAGCCAAACTTACGCGATACCACGGTTTTGATGGTGGTGACAAAATCTTCGCCGATGGCATAGATGGACATATAGGTGCCAATCTGGTCCTGAATATCGCGAAGCGCTGCCAGGTCGCCCTGTTTAAACGCTTCCCGCGCGCTGACAAACAGTTCCGGCATGACGTTGTTCAACCCTGAAATAATCCCTGCGCCACCTGCCAACAGGTTGGGAATATAGTATTCGTCGTAGCCGGACAGCACGGCAAAATCCTCCCGCACGGCGCGGGTGGTCTGAATCATACTGCGAGTATGAGACTGGCAGTCGACGGTGTCTTTGATACCAGCGAAATTCGGGAACTCAGCGGCGAGGGAGGCAACCAGCTCGGGGGTTAAATCGCAGCCGGTGCGTGCCGGGAAGTTATAGGCAAACCATTTGCCGCTGAGTTTCTGCCCCAACTGACGGAAGTAGCTCAGCAGCTGTTTCGCCGTTTGTCCGTAGTAGTAGGGCGGCAGGATCATCACGGCATCGTAACCTGAGCGATACGCTTCCTGCGCCATCAACAATACATCATTCTGGCAGGTGGATGAGACGTTGGCGACCATCTTCAGCGAGCTCATGGCGCGGGCCTCGCGGATCAGCAGCAGCCTTTCTTCGAGCGTAAAGGAAGCAAATTCCCCGATGCTACCCATCAGCAAAATCACGTCGATTTTGGCCTCGGTAAGGCGTTTGAGATGCTGGCTTAGACCGTTGAGATCGATCTTACCGTCATTGTCCATTGGCGTAATGGAAGGACACCAGACGCCAGCAAATTGCGATTGACCAGTCACGTTGTCGACTCCTTATTTGAAATGATGTTTCAAAACCAGCTTACATTGATAGCATGTGTCCCTAAGTTTCATGTGAACCGTGCTCTCATTTTGAGCGACTGGGGTAAAATAAATGTGGTGTAATGGGGGAAATTTATCGGGAGAGGGAACAGATGCGATATCCGGTCGATGTTTTTACGGGCAAAGTTCGGGACTACACGGGAAGCCGTCCCAGCGCGATTGCTAAAGTCCAGATTGACGGTGAGCTGATGCTGACCGAACTGGGGCTGACAGGAGATGAACAGGCGGAAGCGAAAATTCATGGCGGGCCGGATCGCGCGCTGTGTCACTATCCACGTGAACACTATCAGCACTGGAGACAAGCGTTTCCGGAGCAGGCGGAGCTATTTGTCGCGCCCGCGTTTGGTGAGAACCTCTCTACTGAGGGGCTGACTGAAGAGAATGTGTATATTGGCGATATTTTCCAGTGGGGAGAAGCGTTGATTCAGGTCACGCAGCCGCGCTCGCCGTGCTTTAAGTTGAATTTCCATTTTGGCATCAGCGATATGGCCTGCCAGATGCAGGATGCAGGTAAGACGGGCTGGCTGTGCAGCGTCATCGCGGCAGGGCTGGTATCTGCAGACGCGCCGTTGATCCTGGCGTCACGCGTGAGCGACGTCAGCGTGCGGGAGGCAATTGCTATCGCCTGGCATATGCCGTTTGATGATTCGCAATATCACCGTTTACTGTCGGCTGCCGGGTTATCAAAAAGTTGGACCAGAACGATGCAAAAGCGTCGTTTAAGCGGCAAGATCGAAGACAATTCCCGCCGTTTGTGGGGGAAATAATTCCCCCTGTCCGTGGAGGCCGGATGAGGCATTACGCCGCCATCCGGCAACACAGAGAGACTCAGGAACGCTTATACAACGGTAACCAAATTACCAGCCGTAAACCACCCAGCGGGCTGTCTTCGGCCTTCACCCAGCCACGATGCTGCTGGATTGCGGTTTCAACAATCGCCAGACCCAGACCTGTTCCGCCAGACTCGCGATCGCGCGCCTCATCGGTACGATAAAACGGACGGAAAATCTGTTCTCTGTCTTCAGGGCTTACACCTGGGCCATCGTCGTCCACGGTGATGGTAATCCCGTCGATATCCACCGCGAAGCCAACTTCAATCTTCGTATGTGAATAGCGCAGGGCATTGCGCACAATGTTTTCCAGCGCACTTTCCAACGCATTTGGGTTACCGTACAGCGGCCACGGACCCGGCGGGAAATTCACCGTGAGCGATTTACCCATCTGCTCAGCTTCAAAGGCGGCGTTATCCAGCACTTCGCCCCACAGCTGATTAGCTTTCACCGTTTCACTGACCAGCGCGTTTTTCTGCTGATTACGTGACATCACCAGCAGGTCGTTGATCATGCTGTCTAGTCGGTGTGCTTCTGTTTCAATGCGCTCCAGCTCTTTGCTCTCACCGCTACGACGGCGCAGCAGAGCGGTACCCAGTTGCAGACGCGTTAGCGGTGTTCTCAGCTCGTGAGAGATGTCCGACAGCAGACGTTGCTGCGTGGTCATCATCCGTTCCAGCGCCGTCACCATCTGGTTAAAGCTGGCACCTGCCGCCAGAAACTCCTGCGGACCGGCTTCCAGCTCCGGATGTTGACGCAGGTTGCCCTGGGCCACTTCATCCGCAGCGTTTTTCAACTTACGCGCTGGTTTCGCCAGACTCCAGGCAAGCCAGAGCAATAGCGGAGAGCTGACTAACATGGTGACGATCAGCAATAACAGCGGTCGGTCAAACAGCAGGTTGATAAAGTCAGATTGTGAGCTGCTGGCTGGTCGAATGAGATACAGCTGGTAGTTATCTTCACCGTCTCTGACGGAGAAAGGCCCGACCATCTCAACGCGACCGTATTTTTTCTTTTGCGGATGGTCTGCGTTATCGGCCTGACCAATAAAGTTACGAATGATCTGCATTTCATTGCGTTCTGCGCCGATCACGCGTCCTTCCGTCGTAACAAGTAATAACCGCTGTCCTGGCGGCGCCCACTTGTCTATCGCCCGAAACAAGCGACGCCACCACATCAAATCGTTGGGTGGATCGTTCGCCAGTTCAGCTTCAACGTGTTGCTCAATCATTAACCCCTGGCGCTGCTCGCTGTCCAGTAGCTCGGTCATCTGGCGTGAGTCGAGCTTGGGTAACATCAGTACCAACATCAACACCAGTGCCAGCGTCAACCAGAAGATGGCAAAGATGCGCGCGGTTAAGCTCCCTATCATGAAGCGGAAACCATCAGGTAGCCGCGACCACGCAGGGTTTTAAACCACGGGTGTCCGTCTTTACGCTCTGGCAGCTTACGACGCAGGTTCGAGATATGCATATCGATAGCGCGATCGAAAGGCGTCAGGCGTTTACCCAGCACTTCCTGGCTCAGGTGCTCACGCGAAACCACCTGACCGAGATGCTGTGCCAGCAAATAAAGCAGGGTGAATTCGGTGCCGGTTAACTCCAGGATTTGCCCGTCAAAGCTGGCTTCCTGGCGACCCGGATTAAGGCTTAACGCATCTACTTCCAGAGTCGGCGAGCCGTTATCGCTGTTCTGCTGCTGTTCGCTCCAGTGTGAGCGACGCAGAATAGCGCGGATGCGCGCGACCAGTTCACGGTCGTTAAACGGTTTGGGTAAATAGTCGTCCGCGCCCAGCTCAAGGCCAAGTACGCGATCCAATTCGCTGCCGCGAGCGGTCAGCATGATTACGGGTGTCTGGTGTGTCTGACGAAGTGCTTTCAGCGTATCAATGCCGTTTTTCTTCGGCATCATGACGTCGAGCAAAAGTAAATCGATGCTGTCATCCAGAAGCTCAAGCGCCTGTTCCCCATCATAGGCAACCAGCACATCGAAACCTTCCATTTCGAGCAACTCCTTTAACAGGGAAGTCAGCTCTCGGTCATCATCAACTAACAGGATTTTATTCATTGTTTACGTACCTCCGAGGCAGAAATTACGTCATCAGGCGTCGCTAATCTATGACTTTACGTTGTTTTACACCCCCTGACGCATGTTTGCAGCCCGAATCGTAAACTGTCTCTCGTTGAATCGCGACAGAAAAGATTTTGGGAGCAAGTGATGGGCAAAGTTAGCGCTGCCGTCATGGCCTCAACGCTGGCACTCAGTACATTTAGCCATGCAGCTGAAGTCGTCACAGGCGATCACTGGCACCTGGGTGAAGGCTCATCGCAACGTAGCGTTCAGAGCCACATGTTTGACGGTATCAGTTTAACCGAACATCAACGTCAACAGATGCGAGATTTAATGCAGCAGGCAAGACACGAACAGCCTCCTGTTAATGTTAGCGAAATGGAGACAATGCATCGCCTTGTCACCGCAGAGAAATTTGATGAAAGCGCAGTGCGCGCTCAGGCAGAAAGAATGGCGCAAGAACAGGTTGCCCGCCAGGTTGAAATAGCCAGGATCCGCAACCAGATGTATCGCCTGTTAACGCCCGAGCAGCAAGCGGTTTTAAATGAGAAACATGAACAACGAATGGAGCAACTGCGCGACGTAGCGCACTGGAAAAAAAGCTCATCGTTGAATTTATTGAGTAGTAGCAACTCACGTTCCCAGTAGTAACCCTGTTTTCCTTGCCATAGACACCATCCCTGTCTTCCCCCACATGATGTGGGGGTTTTTTTTGCCCAAAATTTGTCGCTCGGTTATTGCCTGACTGTTTTACTTCATCCGTTATACTAGCGGCATATTCTGGCTGGAGTGTTTATGAATCATACCTATGGGCGGCTGGTGAGCCGGGCGGCAATCGCGGCGACCGTAATGGCATCACTGTTACTTTTGATCAAAATTTTCGCGTGGTGGTACACCGGATCGGTCAGTATTCTGGCTGCACTGGTGGATTCTCTGGTGGACATCGCGGCGTCGTTAACCAACCTGTTGGTGGTGCGCTATTCGCTGCAACCGGCCGATGATGAACATACGTTCGGACACGGAAAAGCGGAATCACTGGCGGCGCTGGCGCAAAGCATGTTTATTTCCGGTTCGGCGCTGTTTTTATTCCTGACCGGGATTCAGCATCTCATCCAACCGACGCCGATGAAAGATCCCGGCGTTGGGGTGGTTGTCACCATCATTGCGTTAGTGTGTACAATCATTCTGGTCTCGTTTCAGCGCTGGGTAGTGAAGCGTACGCAAAGTCAGGCCGTTCGGGCAGATATGCTTCATTATCAGTCTGATGTTATGATGAACGGTGCGATTCTCATTGCGCTCGGGCTGGCATGGTACGGCTGGCATCGTGCGGATGCCTTGTTTGCGCTCGGGATTGGCATCTATATTTTATATAGCGCATTACGCATGGGGTATGAGGCAGTGCAATCTTTGCTGGATCGCGCTTTACCCGATGAGGAACGTCAGGAAATTATTGATATCGTGACGTCATGGCCTGGGGTCAGCGGCGCTCACGATCTTCGCACGCGGCAGTCAGGGCCGACCCGCTTTATTCAGATTCATTTGGAAATGGAAGATAATCTGCCGCTCGTTCAGGCGCATTTAGTGGCTGAACAGGTTGAGCAGGCAATTTTACGGCGTTTCCCGGGATCGGATGTCATCATTCATCAGGATCCCTGTTCAGTCGTACCCAAGGAAGGCAAGGTGTTTGAGCTTTCATAATTCGTTGTAAAAAGTGAACCGGGCCAGCATTTTGTGTATAAATTACCACCATTTGGCCTGACCTGAATCAATTCAGCAGGAAGTGATTGTTATACTATCTGCATATTCGTTGGATCGTTTCGATATGCGGAATCGACTTCCGGCAGCAGATTTCATTTTGCATTCCAAAGTTCAGAGGTAGTCATGATTAAGAAAATCGGTGTGTTGACAAGCGGCGGTGATGCGCCGGGCATGAACGCAGCAATCCGTGGTGTTGTACGTGCAGCGTTGACGGAAGGGCTGGAAGTCATGGGGATCCATGATGGCTACCTGGGTTTGTATGAAGACCGTATGGTCCAGCTTGACCGCTACAGCGTATCCGACATGATCAACCGCGGCGGTACTTTCCTCGGTTCAGCTCGCTTCCCGGAATTCCGCGACGAAAACGTGCGTGCGGTGGCTATCGAAAACCTGAAAAAGCGTGGCATTGATGCGCTGGTTGTTATCGGCGGTGACGGTTCTTACATGGGTGCAAAACGCCTGACTGAAATGGGCTTCCCATGCATCGGTCTGCCGGGCACTATCGACAACGATATCAAGGGCACCGACTACACCATCGGTTACTTCACCGCTCTGGGTACTGTAGTAGAAGCGATTGACCGTCTGCGTGATACCTCTTCTTCTCACCAGCGTATTTCCATCGTTGAAGTGATGGGCCGCTACTGTGGCGATCTGACCCTGGCGGCTGCAATTGCCGGTGGTTGTGAGTTCGTAGTGGTTCCGGAAGTGGAATTCAGTCGCGACGATTTGGTTGCTGAAATCAAAGCGGGCATCGCGAAAGGTAAAAAACACGCAATTGTAGCGATCACTGAACACATGTGTGACGTTGACGAACTGGCGCATTACATCGAGAAGGAAACGGGCCGCGAAACGCGTTCGACCGTGCTGGGTCACATTCAGCGTGGTGGTTCCCCGGTTCCTTACGATCGTATTCTGGCATCCCGTATGGGCGCATATGCTATTGAACTGCTGCTGGCAGGTCATGGCGGCCGCTGTGTCGGTATTCAGAACGAGCAACTGGTTCACCACGATATCATCGATGCTATCGAGAACATGAAGCGTCCGTTCAAAGGTGACTGGCTGGACTGCGCGAAAAAACTGTACTGATTGTTTTTTGTTGCCCGGTGGCGCTTCGCTTACCGGGCCTACAGCGTGTACTCTTGTAGGCCGGATAAGGCGTAAGTCGTCATCCGGCACAACCTTCCTCATTTATTCCCCGAAGTTATAGCAAATCTTTTTTTATTCTTTAATGTTTGGATGCCTTTCTGGCACGCTTTGCTCATCACAACATCACATAAGAGAGCTGGGCGATGAACAAATGGGGCGTAGGGTTAACATTATTGCTGGCATCAACCAGCGTTCTGGCAAAGGATATTCAGTTACTTAACGTATCGTACGATCCAACACGTGAACTGTACGAGCAGTACAATAAAGCCTTCAGCGCGCACTGGAAGCAGGAAACGGGCGATAACGTCGTGATCCGCCAGTCGCACGGCGGCTCTGGTAAACAGGCGACCTCTGTCATCAACGGTATTGAAGCCGATGTGGTGACGTTGGCACTGGCATATGACGTGGATGCCATTGCTGAACGTGGTCGAATTGATAAAAACTGGATTAAGCGCTTGCCGGATAACTCTGCGCCTTACACCTCCACCATCGTGTTCCTGGTCCGCAAAGGCAACCCCAAACAAATTCATGACTGGAACGATTTGATCAAACCCGGCGTGTCAGTGATTACACCAAACCCGAAAAGCTCAGGCGGCGCACGCTGGAACTATCTGGCGGCATGGGGCTATGCCCTGCACCACAACAACAACGATCAGGCCAAAGCGCAGGACTTCGTCAAGGCCCTGTATAAAAACGTTGAAGTGCTGGATTCCGGTGCGCGTGGTTCAACCAATACTTTCGTTGAGCGTGGTATCGGTGATGTGCTGATCGCCTGGGAAAACGAAGCGCTGCTGGCAACGAACGAGCTGGGTAAAGACAAATTCGAGATAGTGACGCCGAGTGAATCTATTCTCGCGGAGCCGACCGTTTCCGTGGTCGATAAAGTGGTGGAAAAGAAAGACACCAAAGCGGTGGCGGAAGCTTACCTGAAGTATCTCTACTCTCCGGAAGGCCAGGAAATTGCAGCGAAAAACTACTATCGTCCACGTGATACAGACGTTGCGAAGAAATACGAAAATGCATTTCCGAAGCTGAAGCTGTTCACCATCGATGAAGAGTTTGGCGGCTGGACGAAAGCGCAGAAAGAGCACTTCTCTAATGGCGGTACGTTCGACCAGATCAGCAAACGCTAAATAAGTCTGTGATTTACCGACCCGGTGGCCTAACGCGACCGGGTTTTTTATTTGTCATGGTTTTGCGTTACTCTTGCCCTTCAATGGGATACAGGAAACGCGTAATGAAAAAAGCAGGCTATCTTTTACTGGCGGTGATTGTGGTTGCCGCCGCTGCAGGCATCGGGTACTGGAAATTCACCGGCAACCCGGACGCATTACGTCAGATCGTCCTTCAACAATGCTTGCCGCACCAGTTGCAGCAGCAGGATCCTGCACCATGCGCAGAAGTGAAGCCGGATGCCGGATATGTGGTGTTCAAAGACCGTAACGGCCCTTTGCAATATTTGTTGATGCCCACTTATCGCATTAACGGTACGGAAAGCCCACTGCTGTTAAAATCAGGCACGCCGAACTTTTTCTGGCTGGCCTGGCAGGCGCGTAGCTTTATGAGCCAAAAATACGGCCAGGAAATCCCTGACAAAGCAGTCTCTCTGAGCATTAACTCACGTAGCGGGCGTACGCAAAATCACCTGCATATTCATATCTCCTGCCTGCGAACCGATGTCAGAAAACAGCTGGATGACAACCTGGCGAAAATCAGCACCCGCTGGCTACCTCTACCAGGTGGGCTGCGCGGTCATGAATATCTGGCGCGTCGCGTCACGGAAAATGAACTGGCACAACGCAGCCCGTTTATGATGCTGGCAGAAGAGGTGCCGGATGCACGTGAGCATATGGGCAGCTATGCGTTGGCGATGGTGCGTCAGAGCGATGAATCCTTTGTTCTGCTGGCTACTCAGCGCAATCTGCTGGCGCTGAATCTCGCCTCCGCTGAGGAAATTCAGGATCATCAATGTGATATTCTGCGTTAACCCCACCTAATCTGGCGTTTACTCCGCATGCCTGTCCCCGTATTCTTGTTGAAAAAAACAACAGGAGACAGGCATGTCGCTCTGGCTTACACACCCTCTGTTTATCCCCTCTCTGGTGGTTGGCATCACCATTCTGCTCTGGGCTACGTCGCTGCTGCCGGAGTTTATAACGGCGCTGCTGTTCTTTGCCGTGGCGATGGTCGCCAAAATCGCGCCACCGGATGTGATCTTTGGCGGCTTTGCGTCCTCCGCATTCTGGTTGGTGTTTAGCGGCTTTGTGCTGGGTATCGCGATTCGTAAAACGGGGCTGGCGGACAGGGCGGCGAGGGCGCTGTCATCACGGTTGACCGACTCCTGGCCGTTAATGGTGGCGAGTGTGGTGCTGTTGAGTTACGCGCTGGCGTTTGTAATGCCATCCAACATGGGCCGCATTGCGCTGCTGATGCCGATTGTCGCAGCGATGGCGAAACGGGCTGGAATTAACGATGGTACGCGCGCCTGGTATGGTCTGGCACTGGCCGTTGGGTTTGGGACATTCCAGCTTTCTGCGACGATTTTACCCGCAAACGTACCGAATCTGGTGATGAGCGGCGCGGCGGAAGGCTCTTACGGCATCCACCTCAATTATCTTCCCTATTTGCTGCTGCATACGCCGGTTCTGGGTTGGCTTAAAGGCGCGGTTCTCATCGTGCTTATCTGCTGGCTGTTCCCTGGCAAGCCCCATGCGCCGCGCGATCTCACGCCGTCGGAACCGATGAGTGGAGATGAAAAACGTCTGGCCTGGATGTTAGCGGTGGTGTTGCTTCTTTGGGTAAGCGAAAGCTGGCACGGCATTGGCCCCGCGTGGACCGGGCTGGCGGCGGCAGTTATCACATTGCTCCCACGGGTTGGCTTTATCAATGGCGACGAGTTTTCCACTGGGGTCAACATTCGTACCTGTATTTATGTGGCGGGTATTCTGGGGCTGGCGATCACCGTCACGCAAACAGGTATTGGTAGCGCCGTTGGTGAAGCGCTGTTACAGGTGATGCCGCTGGATGCGGAAAAGCCGTTTACCAGTTTCCTCGCGCTGACCGGTATTACCACGGCGCTTAATTTTATTATGACGGCGAACGGTGTTCCGGCGCTGTATACCACGTTGGCGCAAAGCTTTGCCGATGCGACGGGATTCCCGCTGCTGTCGGTGATTATGATCCAGGTGCTGGGTTATTCCACACCACTGTTGCCGTATCAGGCTTCACCGATCGTGGTGGCGATGGCGCTCGGGAAAGTACCTGCAAGGGCAGGGATGCTGCTGTGTATCGCACTGGCGGCGGCAACGTATTTGATTCTTCTGCCGCTGGATTACGCCTGGTTTACGGTGTTGGGAAAACTGTAGCTGTATCAAAATGTTAATTTTATGTTTTGTGAGTGAGTGAATTGTATTATGCGCGGCAATATCGGTTAATGCCTGAGCGCAGATTTGCGCACTGGAAACTCAAGGATTGATTCATGGACAGTTTGACCCCCATCCGCCGCTGGCCTGCCATCATCTCGCTTGTGATTACGCTGACCATCTGGTTTGTTATCCCGTGTCCTCCTGACGTAACCCCACAAGCGTGGCATCTGCTGGCACTGTTTATTGGTACGATCGCCGCGATTATCGGTAAAGCTATGCCCATTGGCGCAATTGCGATTGTGGCGATTATGCTGGTGGCGATGACAGGCGTTACTAACCCAGGCAAACCCTCGGCGGCATTGAACGATGCATTGAGTGGTTTTTCTAACCAGCTAATCTGGCTGATTGGTTTATCCATTATGCTGTCGCAAAGTCTGTTAAAGACCGGCCTGGGCGCGCGTATTGGCTACGGGTTTATTGCGCTATTTGGTAAAAGAACGCTGGGTATTGCGTGGGCATTAACCCTTGCGGAAACGCTAATTGCACCCGTAACGCCAAGCAATACTGCGCGTGGTGGTGGCATTATCCACCCGGTAATGCGGGCGATTGCGGAGAGCCTCGGCTCGCAGCCAGGCCATGCCGAGAATGGTTCAACGGGCCGTTATCTCGCGCTGGTGAACTACAACATTAACCCGATCAGCTCGGCAATGTTCATCACCGCGACCGCACCTAATCCGTTAATCGTCAGTTTTTTGACAAAGGGGACGGATGGCGTGCTGAACATGACCTGGGGAATGTGGGCTATTGCGGCGCTTCTTCCCGCACTGGTATCACTGGTTGTTATGCCGATTGTAATCTGGTGGCTCTATCCGCCAGCTATCACGCGCACGCCAAATGCGCCGCAGTTTGCGCGGCAAAAACTAGATGCGCTGGGTCCACTTTCTTTGGCAGAGAAAATCACCCTGGGGGTGTTCATTTTGCTGCTCTGTCTATGGGCGGGTGTTCCAGCAATGCTGATGGGCAGTGCCTGGAGCGTAAACCCCACTAGCGCCGCGTTAATTGGATTGTCGATTCTATTGATGGCGGGTGTATTGAGCTGGAATGACATTCTTAAATGCCGCGGGGCATGGGATACGATAGTCTGGTTTGCCGCGCTGGTGATGATGGCGGATTTTCTCAGCAAACTGGGATTGGTGGGATGGCTGGCAACCAGCGTGGGTAGCGCAATCGACCATCTTGGCGTGCACTGGAGTGTTGCGACGCTGCTGTTAATCCTGCTTTATGTCTACTCGCACTACTTTTTCGCCAGCACAACTGCGCATATTACGGCTATGTTCGCTGCGTTCTTCGCCGCAGGCTTAGGCCTCGGCGCGCCGCCAGCGCTGCTTGGTTTAATGCTCGGTTTCTCCTCCTCCTTGATGATGTCGCTCACGCACTATGGCACGGGTACTGCGCCTATTATCTTTGGTTCGGGCTATGTCACGTTGGCGGAGTGGTGGAAAACGGGGCTGGTGATGAGTGTGGTCAACCTGACCATTTGGGGTGTGACCGGCGCCTTCTGGTGGCACTGGTTGGGATACTGGTAGTTAATACAGCGGGAGGAGGGCTCCTCCCGCCTTAACAACTTAAGCCTGTTTAGCGGCTTCTGCTGCTTTAACGATGACTGCGAAGGCGTCTGCTTTCAGAGAAGCACCACCAACCAGCGCACCATCGATGTCCGGCTGAGCGAACAGTTCTGCCGCGTTAGCTGCGTTTACAGAACCGCCGTACTGGATGATAACTTGCTCAGCGATTTTCGCGTCAGCTTTAGCAATGTGGTCACGAATAAATTTGTGAACAGCCTGAGCCTGAGCAGGAGTTGCAGATTTGCCGGTACCGATAGCCCATACTGGTTCGTAAGCGATAACGACGCCTTCGAATGCTGCCGCGCCCTGAGTTTTCAGAACCGCGTCGATCTGACGTGCACAAACTTCTTCAGTTTTGCCCGCTTCGTTTTCTGCTTCGGTTTCGCCGATGCACAGAACTGGAGTCAGACCCTGCTCTTTCAGCACGGCGAATTTTTTAGCGATCAGCTCGTCAGATTCTTTGTGGTAAGTACGACGCTCAGAGTGACCGATAATGATGTACTGCGCGCCGATGTCTTTCAGCATTTCAGCACTTGTTTCACCAGTGAATGCGCCAGACAGGTTCAGGTCAACGTTCTGCGCGCCCAGAATGATGTGGCTACCGGCAGCGGCGTGTTTCGCCAGGTCGATATACATTTCCGGTGGAGCAATCGCTACTGCACAGCCAGCAACGCCAGCCAGTTCTTTACGCAGGTTAGCAACCAATTCGTTTACCATGTGGCGGCTGCCGTTCAGTTTCCAGTTACCCATCACTAAAGGATGTCGCATTTCATTTCTCCACGCTTGTCAGCGAATTAAGGAATATGGCCGCCCGTGAGGGCAGCATGGTCTGTGAAACAGTATAGAGATTCATCCCCTGAAAGGCTTTGCTTTTTGTCATCAATTCGCCTTCTCAAGACTTTCTGATAGTACCAGCTTAATCGGTTCAACAGCGAAGGTCAGTCCTTTTTCACCGTTGTCAGCAACAACATAGCGAATTGCGCCTTCTGTTTCAGCGTAATAGCGCTTACCTTTGCCTGCGGCGAGCAGTTTTTGCAGCTTTTTCTGGCTCTGTTCCTTCGTCAGTAGCGGTGCGACGGTGCGGATGACGGCGGTCATGTATTCCAGCGCTTTCGCTTTGGCTGCCTTTTGTTCTGGCCCCTGAATGGGTAACCAGGTTATCTGCATGCTTTTGATTTTAAGGGTGCCGCGTTCAAGAGCGGAAGACGCATACAGGTTTTCATTGATTTTACTGGCTGCGCGGGTGAGATTTGCTCGATCGCGACTGCTGTCGATGGCACGGAACTCATTCAGAATAAGCTTCGGATTCTGCGTATTAAAGTTTTCACGAAACTGGCTAATCGACAGGTCAAAGGTCGGCGCGCCCGCCAGTAAATAGGGGGCCGTGGTTGCCGTCGACGGCTCTTCCGCCAGTACCGCAGTGCTCGCGGTTAAGGCTGAAAACAATAATAAAAACAGTGTAAATCCTTGCTTCATCAATCGTACCTTTCATTCTCATTGCTCACGATTAAAACGGTAACCGTCGAGCTTGTCAAAAGGGTAAACTGTTCTGGAAGGTAATAATAAAGGAACTTACATGACCATACAGCAGTGGTTATTCTCATTTAAAGGGCGCATCGGGCGCCGTGATTTCTGGATTTGGATTGGCCTCTGGATCGTCAGCATGCTGGTTCTGTTTTCGCTGGCGAGCAAACAATTACTCGATATTCAGACCGCGGCTTTTTGTCTGGTGTGTCTGCTATGGCCAACGGCGGCAGTGACGGTAAAACGTCTGCATGACCGGGGGCGCTCCGGAGCGTGGGCGCTGTTGATGATCCTGGCGTGGATGCTGCTGGCCGGAAATTGGGCGATTTTACCCGGCGTCTGGCAATGGGCGATAGGCCGCTTTGTTCCAACGTTGATTCTGGTTGGTATGCTTATCGATCTGGGGGCGTTCATTGGCACCCAGGACGCGAATAAATATGGTAAGGATACGCAGGACGTAAAGTACAGAGCTGACTCGTAGGCCGGATAAGCGTAAGCGCCATCCGGCAAAATGCCCGGGTGTTTACCGGGCATTGAAACGTTCTTACCAGTAGTGCTCTGCGGTCATATGGCCCGGTCGACGGCGCAGGTGTTTGGTCATTTGCCGGGTCTCTTTCAGCAACTGCTGCGTGTCGCGTACCATTTGCGGGTTTCCGCACAGCATCACATGGCTGGTTTCTTTATCCATTGGCAACCCGACTGCTTTTTCTAGCTCACCGCTTTCAATCAACGCCGGTACACGTCCGGTCAGCGAATCTGCGGCTGTTTCACGGCTGACAACCGTCTGGATGCGTAATTTACCTTCGTAGCGTTTTTCCAACGCCTGCATCAACGGTAGATAGCTCAAATCGGCGGCATAGCGCGCGGCGTGGACCAGCACCAGATTTTTAAAGCGATCCAGGTCCTTGCCTAACTGCAGAATCGACAAATATGGGCCGATAGCCGTGCCGGTCGCCAGCATCCATAGCGTTTCGCAATCGGGGACTTCATCCAGCACGAAGAAACCAGCAGCTTCACTCACCACCTGCACTTCATCGCCAGGCTTCAGTGCTGCCAGACGAGGGCTGAGTTTGCCGTCGGGAACCGTCACCAGATAAAACTCTAAATCGGGGTTATCAGGGGCATTTACGTAAGAATAGGCGCGCTGGACGCGTTCGCCGTCGATCTCAAGGCCAAGCTTAGTGAACTGACCTGCAGTGAAAGGAAGAACTGGAGCTCGCACGGTCAAACTAAACAAGGCATCGGTCCAGTTTTGCACCTTTGTGACTTTGCCTGTTACCCAATCTGCCATGGTTTTCTCCTGTCTGCTTTGATTGCCTTATCTTCGTTCGTTGGACGAAAGATTTCCAGCCCATATGGACTGGAAGGCTCTATTGATCAAATCAATTACAGGATGTGCGCCTGCACATCGGGATCTTTACGATCGAGGTAGTGAATCGACTGAATGCGACGGATCGTACGTGATTTGCCGCGGATCAGCAGCGTTTCGGTGGTGGCGATATTACCTTTGCGGCTAATCCCTTCCAGCAAATCGCCTTTGGTGATGCCGGTGGCGGAGAAAATGACGTTGTCGCTACGCGCCATTTCATCGAGGCGCAGCGCTTTGCCCGCTTCAATGCCCATGGCGGTGCAACGAGCCAGTTCTTGTTCGCCAATGCGACGGTTTTCTTCGCTGTCGCCTTTGACGTCATGACGCGCCAGCAAACGGCCCTGCATGTCGCCGTCCAGCGCGCGGATCACAGCTGCGGAAACCACACCTTCAGGTGCGCCGCCAATGCCGTACAGCACGTCAACTTCACTGTCTGGCATGCAGGTCAGAATGGAGGCCGCAACGTCGCCGTCTGGAATAGCGAAGACGCGCACGCCCAGTTTTTGCATTTCGGCGATCGTTTCATCATGGCGTGGTTTGGCCAGAATGGTTACGGTCAGCTCACTCAGCGGTTTATTGAGTGCAGCGGCAACGTTATGCAGGTTGGCTTCCAGCGACAGGTTCAGGTCGATAGACCCTTTTGCGCCTGGGCCGACAATCAGCTTTTCCATGTACATATCTGGCGCATTCAGGAAGCAGCCTTTATCGCCCACAGCCAGTACGGCCAGCGCGTTTGCCTGACCCATTGCCGTCATGCGTGTGCCTTCAATAGGATCGACGGCGATGTCGACCGCATCACCAAGACCGGTCCCGACTTTTTCACCGATAAACAGCATCGGCGCTTCATCAATCTCACCCTCGCCAATCACGATGGTGCCGTCGATGTTGACCTGGTTGAGCATAATACGCATGGCGTTCACCGCCGCGCCGTCAGCGGTATTTTTATCGCCGCGGCCCAGCCATTTATAGCCAGCCAGCGCGGCCGCTTCGGTCACGCGTGAAAATTCAATGGCAAGTTCTCGTCTCATTGCAAACTCGTAGCTGAAAGGAATGGCGCGAAGTGTAGCACAGGGGAGGGGGCGAGATTATTGATGTGTGTGCGGGGTTGCCCCCGCACGAAGATTTTGCCGGATAAGCCAAAGTAGCCATCCGGCAATGACGTATTACTCGTCGTGATCTTCCCATGCCATGGCGCGTTTGACCGCTTTTTTCCAGCCGCTGTAACGGAAGTTACGCTCGGTGGTTTCGATGCCTGGACGGAATTCACGCTCGATGACCGCTTTCTCCTGCAACTCATCCAGATTCTGCCAGAAGCCTACTGCCAGGCCAGCCAGGTACGCTGCACCTAATGCGGTGACTTCGCGAACTTCCGGACGCTCTACGCGGGTGCCCAGAATGTCAGACTGGAACTGCATCAGGAAGTTGTTGGCGACCGCACCGCCGTCAACGCGCAGGGCGTGCAGACGAATACCGGAGTCAGCCTGCATCGCTTCCAGAACATCACGCGTCTGATAAGCGATAGACTCAAGCGTTGCGCGGATGATGTGGTTGGAGTTTACGCCACGGGTCAGGCCGAAGATGGCGCCACGTGCATACGGGTCCCAGTACGGTGCACCCAGGCCAGTAAATGCCGGAACGACGTACACGCCGTTGGTGTCTTTCACTTTGGTGGCGAAATACTCAGAGTCGAATGCATCGCTGATGAGTTTCATTTCATCGCGCAGCCACTGAATGGATGCGCCAGCCATAAATACCGCACCTTCCAGCGCGTAGTTCACTTCCCCGGTCGGTCCGCAGGCGATGGTGGTCAGCAGTCCGTTTTCGGACTTAACGGCTTTCTCACCGGTATTCATCAGCATGAAGCAGCCGGTACCGTAAGTGTTTTTCGCCATCCCTTCCTTTACGCACAGCTGGCCAAACAGAGCTGCCTGCTGGTCACCGGCGATACCGGAGATAGGAATACGAATGCCGCCTTTACCACCAATGTTGGTCTGACCGTACACTTCAGAAGAGCGACGCACTTCTGGCAGCATGGCGCGCGGAATATCCAGCGCATCCAGCATCGTGTCATCCCAGTCCAGGGAGTGGATGTTGAACAGCATGGTACGTGAAGCGTTGGTGTAATCCGTGACGTGTACGCGTCCCTGCGTCATTTTCCAGATAAGCCAGGTGTCCACGGTACCAAACAGCAGTTCGCCGCGACGAGCGCGCTCACGCGAGCCTTCAACGTGGTCGAGGATCCATTTCACCTTGGTGCCAGAGAAGTAAGGGTCAATGACCAGGCCGGTGTTGTTACGAATGTATTCTTCCATGCCATCGCGCTTGAGCTTTTCGCAGATATCTGCGGTACGACGACACTGCCACACAATGGCGTTGTAGATTGGTTTACCGGTCTCACGCTCCCAGACGATGGTGGTTTCACGCTGGTTGGTAATACCGATCGCTGCAATTTCATCGGAACTGATATCGGCTTTCGCCAGAACTTCAACCAGCGTAGAGCTTTGGGTTGCCCAAATTTCCATTGGGTCGTGTTCTACCCAACCTGCTTTCGGGTAGATTTGCTCGAATTCGCGCTGTGAAACGGCAACGATATTCGCATCGTGGTCCATTACGACCGCGCGGGAGCTGGTGGTGCCCTGGTCGAGCGCAACGATATATTTTTTTTCAGTCATAATTTTTGTCCCGTAGTCACATTACAGCGAAGCTTTTTGTTGAGTGTTGGCCGCCGCGTCTTTTTCTTCAATCACGCAGACATCGCACGGTAAATGGCGACCAATCAGTTTGCGATATGCCCATGCGCCCAAAATCGCGCCGGTAATTGGGCCAAACACCGGAACCAGGAAGTAAGGGATATCGCGACCACCTGTGAAGGCAATCTCACCCCATCCGGCCATCCAGGCGAAGAGTTTCGGTCCGAAGTCACGTGCCGGGTTCATCGCAAAACCTGTCAGCGGACCCATGGAAGCACCAATGACGGCAATTAATAAGCCAATCAGCAGCGGTGCCAGCGGACCACGAGGTACACCGTTACCATCGTCGGTCAGAGCCAGAATCAGCCCCATTAGAATAGCGGTAATGACCATTTCAACCGCGAAGGCCTGCACAAAATTGATATGCGGATTCGGATAGGTGGAGAAAGTACCCGCCAGACCCAGGCTTTCGGTAGTGCCACGCACGATATGGTTGGTTTGTTCAAAATCGATGAAAAGATTGTAATAAAGCCCGTAAACCAATGCCGCTGCGCAAAAGGCGCCGGCAATTTGCGAAATAATAAAAGGGACAACTTTGCGTTTATCAAAACAGGCGAACAGCCAGAGTGCGATGGTTACCGCGGGATTCAGGTGTGCACCAGAAACGCCTGCGGTCAGATAGATAGCCATTGCTACCCCCAGACCCCAGATGATACTGATTTCCCACTGACCAAAAGTAGCACCAGCTACTTTGAGTGCAGCGACACAGCCCACACCGAAGAAAATCAACAACCCGGTACCGAGGAATTCAGCAATGCACTGGCCTTTTAAGGTTGAGGTTTGACTCATAATCGGATCCTGAAGAGAGTTTAATGTTTATTGTGTGCGAGAAGGTCACTGACATCCCCGGAGCCGGTAGGCACACTGTTAATTTATCGTTAACGCTCAAAAACGAGAAATATCGAAATTAAAATGTGTGTACTGCATCAACAAAATGAGCGTTTTCGCGCCATTGTGCGGTATTTGTTATACAAAAATAGTGTGAGCTGAATCATTTCACTGATCAATCTGTTAACACTTAAGAGTTATGACAGTCATGTCACCAGGAGAAAGACTAAAAGTGTTGCAAACCGCAATCTGCGCGGGATGCCGCTGGACAGGGATGACGCGGCTTCATACAATCGGTGTTAAGTAGAGTGCGCTCGTTTTTATTAAGGCGTCGCCGGTTATCGGGACGAGGATTTTTATCCATCAACGCCTTGCAATTCAGGAGAGGTATGACGATGTCATTAGAAGTGTTTGAGAAACTGGAAGCAAAAGTACAGCAGGCGATTGATACCATCACGCTGTTACAGATGGAAATCGAAGAGCTGAAAGAAAAGAACAACTCACTGTCGCAGGAAGTTCAGACTGCACAGCAGCAGCGTGAAGAGCTGGAGCGTGAGAACAACAACCTGAAAGAACAGCAGAATGGCTGGCAGGATCGTCTGCATGCCCTGCTGGGTCGTATGGAAGAAGTCTAATTACGCTTCATTTTTCGTGCCGTAGCTGCGTTGGCTGCGCTCAGTTACCCCAGTCACGTAGTTTACTACGCTCCTGGGGATACCTTCGTTTGCCGCCTTGCTACAACACGAAACCTCTTGCGTAATCGTTCCTGTGTAGGCCGGATAAGGCGTAAGCCGTCATCCGGCAATACAATCGTTTTACCGCAACACAACGTTAATTTCAGGCATTCAAACCCCCATCTACGTCCAGACCGGTGCCGGAAATCTGCCCAGCCGCTGGGCTTGCCAGAAACGTCACTGCCGCTGCAACATCCTCCGGTGTTCCGTAATGCCCTGTCGCAATAAGCTGTCGTTGGGATTCTGCCTGCTCGCCATCTGCCGGGTTCATATCACTGTCCGTTGGGCCTGGATGGACAAGATTAACGGTAATGCCTCGTGGGCCGAGATCACGAGCCAGGCCACGGGTTAGCGAGTTGAGCGCTGATTTAGTCATCGCGTAGACGGCAATCCCCGGCTGGGCGACGCGGTTGGCAAGACAACTGCCAATATTGATGATTCGCCCACCTTCAGGGAGATGCGGTAGCGCGGCCTGTATGGCAACTACCACGCCACGGATGTTCACGTTAATCAATGCGTCGATGTCTTCCAGTGACAGCGACTCCAGCGGGCCGCCGCGTGCGATCCCTGCGTTGTTGACCAGGATATCCAGTCCTCCGAGTGACTGTACCGTGCGGTTTACGGCATTCTGAATCGCCTGAGCGTCTGCACTGTTTGCCTGAATCGCCTCACCATGGCGGCCAAGTGCTGTAATTTCATCGGCAACGGCCTGGGCTTTCTCCGCAGATTTTTCATAGGTTATAACAACATCAGCACCGGCTTTCGCCAGCGACAGTGCAATGGCGCGCCCTAATCCACGACTGGCTCCGGTGACCAGCGCTTTTTTACCTGTCAGATCGATATGCATGATGACCTCGTGATGAGAGTGATGAGATTCATCATTAGGTATAGAGAGAGTTTTTTCTTCGTCAATGCGCTGGATGGGGGAATCGGAAGGGTGGTGTGGCAAAAAAAAAGCCAGTCAGTTGTTTAACCGACTGGCATCACACCGAATTGCGGTGTTTTCTTTACTCGATATCGAGCGGGTCTTCGGAGAGGATTATACCGGTGTTGTCGGCGTACAGGTGATCGCCAGAGAAGAACGTTACACCGCCAAAGTTGACGCGTACATCGCTTTCTCCAATACCTTCCCCTGCGGCACCGACCGGAATCGCGGCAATCGCCTGAATGCCGATATCCAGTTCTTCCAGATCGTCTACCTGACGGACTGAGCCGTAGATGACCAGACCTTCCCATTCATTCTGTACGGCCAGTCGAGCCAGTTCGGCATCGACCAGCGCACGACGGACAGAACCACCGCCATCGACCAGCAGAATGCGACCACGGCCGTTTTGTTCGAGCAGATCGTACAGCAACCCGTTGTCCTCGAAACATTTTACCGTGATGATTTGTCCGCCAAACGACGACCGTCCTCCAAAGTTAGAGAACAGTGGTTCCACGACGTTGACATCTTCCTGATAGATGTCACAAAGCTCGGATGTATCGTATTTCATAGGCTCAACGTTCAGTTGCTGCGAGAATTTTTAGTATATCGCGCTATGTGTACTGTTGGCAAAATCATCAATTGTTAATTGATATTTGTCAGTTAAAGAGACCACTGACTTAAGAAAATTCCAACGACAAACAGCAGGTTAGTTAACAATGCCGCTTTCACGGTGCGTTCCAGCATTGGGCGCATTGCCGCAGGATCCATCTCACGCATCACGTATCGCGCCTGTTTAATCAGCAGCGGAGCGGCGAGGATAAACAGCCATCCCCACAGGCTTTGCAGTGAGAATAGGTTAAACAGGGCCAGACAGACCAGCGTGCCCATCAGCAGACAGGCGTGGTAGCGGCGGGCATTGACAGCGCCTAAACGCACGACCAGCGTGTTCTTGCCGTTCTCTCTGTCGCTGTTGATATCGCGCAGATTGTTGACGTTGAGCACGGCAGTTGCCAGCAGGCCGCAGGCGGTAGCAGGCAGAATGAGCGCCGGAATCAACGTATGCGCCTGCAGATACCAGCTTCCCATAACGCTCAGCCAGCCGAAGAACACCAGCACGGAAATATCGCCCAGACCGATATATCCGTAAGGGCGATTGCCTACGGTGTAGGTGATTGCGGCGATGATCGACAGGCCGCCGAGCACCAGGAAGCCGACAAAATCTGCCAGCGTGTGACAGGCCACAGCAACCAGGGCCAGACCGGACAGGCAGATCAAGACCACGGTGACGATCAGCGCCCGCTTCATCTGCTGTTGGGTGATGACCCCTTTTTGCATACCGCGCAGCGGTCCTATGCGGTCGGGCTTGTCGCTGCCTTTGACGGCATCGCCATAGTCGTTAGCGAGATTGGACAGAATTTGCAGCAATCCCGCCGTAATCAATGCCAGCAGAGCAACCAGCGGATTGAAGTATCCTTGCCACCATGCTAATGCCGTACCGACGATGATCGCCGCGAAGGCGAGCGGTAAGGTCTTAGGTCGTAAACTTTCCAGCCAGGCTTGTGAGCGGCTAATTTGTTGTTGTTCAGTCATATTTAGCGCCAATAAAAATGGGGCTTTATCAGCCCCATCAACAGTGATGAAAATGCATTGAACGCGATTATAGGATAAAACGGCTCAGATCTTCATCTGCGACCAGCGCATCCAGATGTTTGCTCACATATTCGGCATCAATTGTGATGTTTTGGCCGTTCAAATCGCTCGCATCATAGGAAATATCTTCCATCAGACGTTCCAGAACGGTATGCAGACGACGTGCACCGATGTTTTCGGTGGTTTCGTTAACCTGCCAGGCCGCTTCGGCAATGCGTTTAATACCGGATTCAGTGAAGTTGATGTCCACACCTTCAGTCGCCATCAGCGCTTTGTACTGCACGGTGATGGAGGCATTCGGTTCGGTAAGGATACGCTCAAAATCGCTGGTGGTCAGCGCCTGCAGCTCGACACGAATCGGCAGACGACCCTGCAGTTCCGGGATCAGGTCGGACGGTTTCGCCACCTGGAATGCGCCAGAGGCGATAAACAGGATGTGATCGGTTTTCACCATGCCGTGCTTGGTGGACACCGTGCAGCCTTCAACCAGCGGCAGCAGGTCGCGCTGTACGCCTTCGCGGGACACGTCCGGGCCGGAGGATTCACCGCGCTTACAGATTTTGTCGATTTCGTCGATAAACACGATCCCGTGCTGCTCAACGGCGTCGATAGCTTCTTGTTTCAGCTCTTCCGGGTTCACCAGTTTGGCCGCTTCTTCTTCAATCAGCAGTTTCATCGCGTCTTTGATTTTCAGCTTACGCGGTTTTTGCTTCTGACCGCCCAGGTTCTGGAACATGGACTGCAGCTGGCTGGTCATCTCTTCCATTCCCGGAGGCGCCATAATTTCAACGCCCATCGGTGCGGCCGCGAGATCGATTTCGATCTCTTTATCATCCAGTTGGCCTTCACGCAGTTTTTTACGGAACGCCTGACGCGCTGCAGAAGGTTCCTGCGGCTGCTCTGACTGTCCCCAGTTATTTTTAGCCGGTGGGATCAGCACGTCGAGAATGCGCTCTTCCGCCATCTCTTCAGCGCGGAAGCGGTTTTTCTCGATTGCCTGAACGCGGACCATCTTAATGGCAGCATCGGTCAGATCGCGGATGATCGAGTCAACTTCTTTACCAACATAGCCAACTTCGGTGAATTTGGTTGCTTCAACTTTGATGAACGGCGCGTTGGCCAGTTTTGCCAGACGACGGGCGATTTCGGTTTTACCGACGCCGGTCGGGCCAATCATCAGAATGTTTTTCGGCGTGACTTCATGGCGCAACTCTTCGTTGAGCTGCATACGACGCCAGCGGTTACGCAGGGCAATCGCCACGGAACGCTTAGCGTTATCCTGGCCGATGATGTGTTTGTTCAGTTCGCTGACAATTTCGCGTGGGGTCATTTCAGACATGGGGGATCCTTACGCTTTGGAGTTCAATTCTTCGATGGTATGGAAGTGGTTGGTATAAATGCAGATATCCCCTGCAATATCCAACGCTTTCTCAGCAATCTCGCGTGCGCCAAGCTCGGTGTTTTCCAGCAGAGCGCGTGCAGCAGCCTGGGCGTAGGGACCGCCGGAGCCGATGGCAATCAGATCGTTTTCTGGCTGGATGACGTCGCCGTTACCGGTGATGATGAGCGATGCCGTTTCATCTGCGACGGCCAGCAGCGCTTCGAGTTTGCGCAGCATACGGTCTGTACGCCAGTCTTTTGCCAGTTCAACGGCAGCTTTCACCAGGTGGCCCTGGTGCATTTCCAGCTTGCGTTCAAACAGTTCAAACAGCGTGAATGCATCCGCAGTACCGCCCGCAAAGCCCGCGATGACTTTGTCGTTGTACAGACGGCGGACTTTCTTCACGTTGCCTTTCATTACGGTGTTACCCAGTGTGGCCTGACCATCACCGGCGATTACCACATGGCCGTTACGGCGTACGCTTACTATTGTTGTCACGAGCAGACCCCTTGGTTACAAATGCAATGTACAGGCCCCGCACAGTGTGCGGGGCGTAATGCAAGTATAGATGGGGGGGATTTTGGGGGTTTCAACCCCCAGTGGCGAGTCGAATGCAGTTTGTGTGACCAGCCACCTTCAGGCGGCTGATGGTGTTGTCGGCATTCTCTTTGCCTTTGACCGGACCAATGACCACGCGATTCCAGCCGTTATTGGTGGTAATACGCGAGTTGAACCCTTCAAAGGCCAGCTGCGCGCGCACGGTTTCTGCCTGCTCAGCGCCTTTAAATGACCCGCACTGAACCATCCAACGGCGTTCATCTTTTTTCTCCGCCGTCTGTTTTGGCGGTTGCGTTTCATTCGTTATTGGCGCGGCCGGTTGCGTTTTCGGCTGAGCGGCGGTGGTATGCGCAGGCGTTTGCAGCAAATCCTGATACGGCTGTTGCGCCGCCGGTTTTGGCTGTGCTTTCGGCTGCTGTACCGGCACGGTTTGCGCCGTACGCGTTTGCGGCTGCTGGTAAGGCTGTTCCGCTACCCGTGGTTGCGTGCGCGGCTGTTGAGCCTGCTGCTGCGTGTTGGCCCATTGCTGTTGCTGTACCTGACGCTGGCGCTGCAACGTTTGCTGACGCTGTTCAGGCGTTTGTTCGTTCCACGGCACTTCGTTGAGCTGCGTTGGCTGTTGACGCATATCAGCCTGCATTTGCGCCAATAGCTGGCGCTGCTCATTGGTTAGCTGATCGGCGTTCAGCACCTCGCCGCCGGCAGACGGTTCGGTAGGCGCACGTACGCCAGGCTGACGGCTTTCCAGCTCTTTAATGTATCGCCAGCGCTCTTCCGGTTTTGGCGGGATGCCATTACCGGTGACTTTCTGGTTTTGCAGCGTTTCGGACTCTTCTTTCTTGTGATGCGTAATGAAGTACAGACCACCGATAAAGGTCACGAGTACGGCTGCAGCAATAGCAACCATTGCGGGCGATACCGCAGGCGTATTGCGTTGTTTTTTCCGTGATGTGCTCTTCTTGCGCCGCGAAGGTGCCGGTTGGCCGCGACGTACATAATCTCGTTGTGCCACTATCGTTTCGCTGTATTTATTCGTTCGTCAGCCCGCCATGTTACTTAAGCGGCGGGCCTTTGACCAGACAGGGGAGTCCGAAAGCACTTTACTTTACGTCAGTGCCCGGGTAGTGCCCCGAATAATAAGCTCGCAGTCCAGTAATCGTGAGCCACTGCTGACGTTCTGTCCTTGTAATTGATCGAGCAGTAACAGCATAGCTTCACGTCCGATATCGAAACGCGGCTGTGCGACGGTTGTCAGGGGTGGATCACAAAATTCCGCGAGCGAAATGTTATCGAAGCCGATAATCGATAAATCGTCGGGCACCTTCAGACCCTGACGTTTGGCGTAAGAGAGGGCGCCAAGCGCCATGACATCGCTGTGACAAAAGACCGCGGTAGGCGGCTGTGGTAGCGCCAGGAGCTGTTTAAGCGCATTGGCTCCCGCTTCATAGGTAAAGTCACCGCGCGCGATGAAATGCGGATCGACAGTAATTCCGCTGCGACGTAGTGCCTGAACGTAACCTTGCAGACGATAATGGCACAGCGGCATATCTTCGGGCCCGGCGATACAGCCAATGCGTTTATGCCCCAGTTCCAGCAGATAGTTCATCGCGTTGAAGGCGGCGGTGAGGTTATCAATGTGCACGGTGGGCAGTTCCAGCTCTGGCGCGAACTCGTTGGACATAACCATCGGTGGCAAGTTGCGTTGCTCTTCCACGCTGGCATCAAACGGCAGGCGCGAGCTGAGCAGCACCATGCCATCGATCTGCTTGGTAATTATGAGGTTGAGGAAGGTCTTTTCCTGCTGGTTCTGGTGCGCGCAATCGCCGATAAGCACCAGATATCCCTGTTCTGCGGCGGTGACTTCGATGCCACGAATCACTTCGCTAAAAAATGGATCGCAGATATCCGGCACAATCACCAGAATGGTACGCGATTCATTACGCTTAACGTTACGCCCCATTGATTGGGGTAAATATCCCACTTCAAGCGCTGCCTGCTCAACCTTGTTACGGGTTGACTGCGAGACTTTGTCTGGGTTCATTAATGCGCGGGATACGGTTGCCGTTGAGACTTTCGCCTTCAGAGCAACATCTTTCATCGTAGCGGCGGCAACCTGCTTATTCGGTTTCACTCTTTCTCCTCGCCAGAGAGCTGCTGGCACAGACTCGTCCTTGAATAGCCTTCATCTGAAACATTTTTATCAGATAGTGAATGGAAGCGGTTACAGAATTTTCATAAAAAGTGTGATGGATATTTAATTTTACGATCCGCCTCGCATCGTGAGGGATTATCCCTCGATGGGATCGACATCCAGCACCCATTTAACCTTACGTGCATCGGGTAACGTATTAATCAGCGCCAGCGTTCCGCTGACGATATGCTGCAGGCGAATTCGCGACGGGTGCTGCAACAAAATTTGCCAGCGATAGCGACCGCCACGTTTGGGCGCCAGGGCGGGAACTGGGCCTAACACCCACAGTTTTTCATCGGCCAGCGGACTGGCCTGAATCAGATTTCGTAACTGCTGTAAGAACATCGGCGCATGCTGGTTGTTGTGATCTTCTGCCCGCACGATCACATGGCTGGTCCATGGGGGAAGCTGGAGCGTTTGTCGCTCTGCCAGCGCCTGCTCGGCAAAGGCGTCATACCCTTTATACAGCAAGGTTTGCAGCAGCGGATGTTCAGGGTGGTGCGTTTGCAGTACCACTTCGCCCTGCTTCCCGGCGCGGCCGGCACGCCCGGAAACCTGCGTGTAGAGCTGGGCGAAGCGTTCTGCCGACCGGAAATCTGCGGAGAACAGCGCGCCGTCAACGTCCAGCAGCGCCACCAGGGTGACGTCCGGGAAATGGTGGCCTTTCGCCAGCATTTGCGTGCCGATCAGGATTCGCGCGCCGCCGCGATGCACTTCTGCCAGATGCTGCTCCAGCGAGCCTTTGCGGCTGGTAGTGTCGCGATCGATGCGTGAGATTGGCACGCCGGGGAAAAAAGGCGCCAGAGCCTGCTCAAGCTGTTCGGTGCCGAGTCCTACCGGAACCATGTGCGTTGAGCCGCAGGAAGGGCATTGACGCGGTATCGGACGCTGACTGTCGCAGTGATGGCAGCGCAGATGGTGTTGCGCCTGATGCAGCGTGTAGTAGTGATCGCAGCGCGGGCATTCAGCAATCCAGCCACAGTCGTGGCACAGCAGGGCAGGCGCAAAACCCCGGCGGTTTAAAAACAGGATCACCTGGTTATCCGCATGCAGATGCTGACGCATACGGGCGATAAGCGCAGGGGCGAGCCCGGCCTGTACCTGCTGACCTTTGAGATCCAGCACGTGCTGAGTGGCTGGGCGTGCATTCCCGGCACGGCGCGTCAGGCGCAACATGCGGTATTTTTTCTGCCGCACATTGCACAGCGTTTCCAACGCTGGGGTGGCTGAGCCGAGAATGATAGGAATTTGTTCGCTATGGGCGCGATAAACCGCGAGGTCGCGCGCATGATAACGCCAGCCTTCCTGCTGTTTATAAGAGCTGTCGTGCTCTTCGTCGATGACAATCACGCCCAGATTTTTAAACGGCGTGAACAGCGACGAGCGCGTGCCGATAACAATTGCCGCTTCACCATTTTTCGCCTTCAGCCATGCCGAAAGACGTTCACTGTCATTTAAACCCGAGTGCAGGACTTCGACCGGCGCATTGAAGCGTTCGCGAAAACGGGCAATAGTTTGCGGCGTCAGGCCAATCTCCGGCACCATTACCAGCGCCTGTTTGCCCTGGGCGAGCACATTTTCCAGTACGCTTAAATAGACCTCTGTTTTACCCGATCCCGTCACGCCCGCTAATAGCCAGGCGCTAAAACTGTCTGATGTGCTGTGGATCGCCCCGACGGCGGTGGCCTGTTCGGTATTCAGCCGCAGACGCTCACCGGAAACCGCGTAGTGCGTACGCCAGTCGCTAAAGCCTGGCGTTTCGCTCGCCAGGGAGCACAGCCCTTTTTTCCGCAGTGCCTGTAATGCGGCGTCATTAAATTCCAGTTCAGCCACCTGGTCGCGCCAGATTTTTCCCTGGCGTAGCGCAGCCAGCGCCTGTTGCTGCTTGGGAGAACGCTTCAGGCTGTTGAGGTCAATAACCTGGCCTTCTTCAGTGGCAAACCAGTACCACATGGGCGCGTTTGTCGCCGGACGTCCCTGGCGCAGTAAAATTGGCAGAGCGTGAAACAGTACGTCACCGATAGGATGATGATAATAATCCGCCGCCCACAACAGCAGACGCCAGACAGAGGTTGAGTAGACCGGTTCGCTGTCCAGCACTTCGAGAACGGCTTTCAATTCGCTCCGCGGTAGTTCACTGTGCTCGCTGACGGACAGGACGATACCCACGCGCTCCTGCTGCTTGCCAAAAGGCACGCGTACACGACACCCGGCTTTGGCGCTCAAGCCTTCCGGCAGGAGGTAGTCAAAGGTGCGAGGTAGCGGAACAGGTAAGGCAACGTGCGCAACGGGCATTGAATCATCCTGACTTGAAATCTGGCGGGTTAGTATACACATTAGTGGAGGGTAGAATGCGGATCAGTTTGCATGAGCAGGTTAATTTCTGTATGATTCGCCGCCTTTGATACAAATTTGTATCACTGACCTATACTATTAACATCGCGTGGTGTCTGGCGTTAGGGCTGGAAGAGCGACGCGGCCTTAAACCGAGGTTTTCCCATGAAAAAAGATATTCACCCGAAATACGAAGAAATTACTGCAAACTGCTCTTGCGGTAACGTCATTAAAATCCGCTCTACTGTCGGTCACGATCTGAACCTCGACGTGTGCAGCAAGTGCCACCCGTTCTATACTGGCAAGCAGCGTGATGTTGCTACCGGTGGCCGTGTTGATCGCTTCAACAAGCGTTTCAGCATCCCAGGCAGCAAGTAAGTTCAGCTGTCAGAAAAAAGCGCCTTATGGCGCTTTTTTTGTATCTGCGCTTGAAGACTAAAATTTATATTGATGTGTTGAATGGTGTTTTTTGTTTAATAAATGAAACAGTGTTTTTATTTTTTAGGTAAAATGTTTCTAGTAGTGATCTGCGTCATTTTTATCTTCTGATTTCTGCCACTCATGCCAATTGTTGGCAAAATACCAAAGGTTTCTGCTTTCTTTCTAAAATACACTTTCGTGGAAATATAAAATTATTCTTAATCCTTCATCGTTTCCCATTAATGGACGGGACGAGATGGGGAATTTCCGTTGTTGAGTGTGAAGAGGGATTGTCATGAAATTTAAATCTGCGTTATTACTGATTCCATTATTCTCTGCGGCCGCACAAGCGGGCTATGTTGATTACCGGCATGAATATTATGACGATGGGCGTAATTACGATCGTGTTTATATGTCTCACCGTTTTGCGACTGGTTTTGGTGTCGCAGTCGAAGCCATTTCACGTTCCGAAGATACGCAATCTAATGATGCGTGGAATAATATGGAAAGTAATGGCAACGAGTATACTGCAAGCTACCAGTTTACCTGGCGGGATCTTATCTGGCAGCCAGGTATTGCGATCGAAACGGGCGATAACATCACGATTTATAAACCTTATATCCGCGTGCAGTACAACATTAACGACAGCTGGTGGACCGCGTTCCGCTATCGTCAGGAGTACATGCGCAGAAACACTGACGGCAAAGATGACCGCATGGTCTATCGTCCGGAAGCTTGGCTTGGTTATAACGTCAATGACTGGATGTTTGAGTTAAATGGTATTTATAAAATTGCCGATAGCGAAGATTTATATAACAACCGGGAAGATGATTATGAATATAACTTCCGCGTGGCGTATAAACTAGGCTCCTGGGTTCCATTTGTTGAGGTTGGTAACGTTTCCTCGGGTTATAACACAACAACGACAGACGATCGTCAGACCCGTTATCGTGTCGGTCTTGGTTATAACTTCTAACCGGTAATAGCTTTCATATCGACTGATTACATCGATAAGCATAGTTTGTGTGAATAATATGTCTAAGGAGTTGACATCATGTCTAATGATGGAACTATTATCGGAAATAATGAACCCACTGCCGTCAGACCTTTCGGAATTCGAGATAAAATTGGTTATTTATGTGGTGACCTCGGAACCTGTTTTATTCTTGGCTTAGTTAATAGTTTTTTAATGATTTATTACACTAACGTCCTCGGTATTTCCGGCGTTATTGTTGGCTCACTCTATTTTGTGACCAAACTCTTTGATGCGTTCGTTGATGTTGGTGTAGGGCGCTTATGCGATACCTCTAAATTGACGGTACATGGACGTTTTAACCCGTGGGTGCGTCGTATGAAGTATCCATTTTGCATCATTGCGGTTGTCCTGTTCCTGCCGTTTGTGAATGATTTTTCTTATACGGCGAAAATTATCTACATCTGTTGCTCCTATTTCATTTACGGTTCGCTGTTATCGACCGTGAGTATTCCGTACGGTGCTATGTCTGCGGCGATTAGCTCGAATCCGGATGATCGTGTCTCGCTGTCAACCTGGCGCAGCGTTGGGTCAGCTATCGGCGGTGGGGCAACCGGCTTTTTCATTCCGATCCTGATGTACACCACCCTGGTGGACGGAAGCCAGGTGATTTCCGGGCAACACTTCTTCTGGATTTCCATTGGTTGCGCAGTGCTGGGCTTTATCTTTTTATCCTTGACCTGTCAGTTAACGACCGAACGCGTGCGCGTGGAGAGAAAAGAGAGCATGCCCGTTTCGGTGTTGCTGAAGGGACTGGCACGCAATAAGGCGCTGATTGTTTTAGTGGTTGTGGATTTGCTGATTGTGATTAATCAGGGATTGTCCGGTACCAATATGACTTACCTGTTTAATGACTATTTCCACAATAAAGAGGCGATGTCAGTCGCGTTGCTGTTTACCTTTGGTTCCCTGGTTTTGCTGGCACCATCGGCATCCTGGCTCACAAAGCGGTTTGGTAAAAAAGAGGCCAGCGTCGGCGCGCTACTCTTTGCAGTAGCGATGTATTTGATTATGTACTTCATCCACATTACAGACGCGAAAGTCTATTTGGTTTTCCTGTTCCTGGCGACGTTGGGGGCCGGACTATTCAACCTGATGATTTGGGCGTTTATGACCGATGTATGTGATTATCACCAGTATGTCACCGGCGATCGCGAGGATGGTACCGTCTATGGTGTGAACTTCTTTGCCCGCAAGGTTGGTCAGGCGTGTGCAGGAGCCATTGGCGGCTTTATGTTGGCCATCATTGGTTATCAATCATCTTCAACAGGTGGCGCTGTGCAAACCAGCATTGTGCAGGAAAATATTTATACGATGGCGAATCTCTTGCCGGCACTATGCCTGTTTTTGGCGGCGGTCATTCTGATTTATTTCTATCCATTGAACCGTACGGAAACGCTCAAAATGGAAGAAACATTGAATAAACTTAATGGTATCAGTAAGTAACATAGCGAGAATCGGCGGGAGCAATCCCGCCTCTAACAGGTTGAAAAATGATTAGTATTCACCTGAACGGTGGTTTTTGTTTGTCGTTTTTCTGGGCAAGACGTGTATCAGTATTGCTATAGCTATTGATCAGATAGCAGTCACGGTTTAAACAAGCGCTGTTATCCATGATCGCCTGCATTACGCTACTGGCAGTGAGTTTGAACGAGGGATCTATATCCATCCCAGCGCTGACCAATGCTTTTGCCGTCCATTTATTACAGGTGTTGAAAATGCCATAACGACCATTAGCAGCGTAAAATTGGCTATCACCGTAGATACCGTGTTTTAGTGGGATGAGATTGTCATTGTCGTCGTAAGCGAAGCTACGTCCAATGTAACGCATTAGATTGTTAAATTGGTTGTCATCCAGGGTCAGTTCGTTAATCTCTTCCCCAGCGAAATAGCGACCCGGTTTTTGGGAAAAAGTGACCACATGCATAACTGCACCAGATGACCAGAACATAGCTTGTAGCGTCAGTTTTGTTGTTATCTCTTGCGCTTGATAAAACCCTTTGTCACCCCAGCCGATTTCATACCACTGTCCTTGAGGAAAACGCAATTTAAGCTGTGGTAAAACTGCATCCACGTTGTGGGCTGGGGCAATGATTCCTGTATGCCAACCGTGGTTGACGATATAAATTTCATGGAGGCCGTTAGCCGGTGAGGTTTGTGTCTTGAGGGCTATTGCTTGCGGATAGGTAGAACAACCCCAAAGCAGAAAGCAAATCCAGATGAGAAGCGTATATTTCATTGTTGCTACCACCAGAACCATGGCAATTTTTTATCAACCGTCTCCAGCTGTGGCGCGTCAAATACCGCCTGTGGGGAGATGACCGTTTCAGTCAATGGGATATTCTTTCCATAACGCTCTTTGAGTTTGGCGCGTACCACTGGCTGATTAAGATCGAACTCTTTTAGCTTTTGCCGCTTGCCGATACGTATTCCTAGTGCGTTTTGGTAGACCTTCCACACCATTTCCGAGCAGTACTGACGTTCATCCGTCCATGAAAAGGCCAGGTCGTAAGGTTTGCCAAGATAACGTTTTGCCGTTTGTGCCAGATTTTGCTGTTGCTGTGATGCAAGCCCACCGCTGACCCTTCTGAAGATATACTGTCCGTCTTTCCCTCGCGCAATCCAGCGCGATAATGGGGTATAGACTACCGGTCCAACCGCTTCAAAGACATACGGATTGTGATTGCGTATGACGATCATACCGATATGGCTATAGCTGGAATGGGTTGCCAACTGCATCGCTTTGCTTTGCGATGAGCGGGAGATCTGGAAAATGATTTCGCCGGTTTGCGGCTCCCATGCAAAAGCGGGAGCAGTAAACAGCAGACAGAAAATCAGCTGGCTTCGAATCATGGTGCAACAATCCTTGTTACATAATTAAAAAGAGCGGCTAGGAAATCCGTGCCGCTCTTTACTGTTCAGTATTCCCACGTTTCCGGGTTGATACCCAGTTCACGCATGATTACCTTTGCTTCTTCCGGGATTTCATCACTGCGTTCTTTACGCAGGTCTTCATCGTTGGGTAATGGTTGCCCGGTAAAAGCATGCAGAAACGCTTCACACAGCAGTTCGCTGTTGGTGGCGTGGCGCAGGTTGTTCACCTGACGACGCGTGCGTTCATCGGTAAGGATTTTTAACACCTTCAGAGGAATGGAAACCGTAATTTTTTTGACTTGCTCACTCTTCTTACCGTGCTCAGCGTATGGGCTGATATATTCGCCGCTCCATTCAGCCATGAGATACCTAATCCTCTTTGTCATTAATATTGAGGCCAGAACCTGAGCCCGGACCATAATTGTGCGTAGTTTATCGTAGTGGCGCGGCCCTGACACGAAGTAGCCGACGCAGATGTACGCTAATGCATATAATTTTAACGGCTATTTCCAGTTTGCTCAATCTATACGCAAAGAAGTTTAGATGTCCAGATGTATTGACGGCTATAGTAACAATGATTACTCTGGTGCCTGACTTTTCACCGACTCAGCCAGGATCTTCTCAATATGACGCGTAAACAGGCCACCATCGCAGTGCGTAGCGGGTTAAATGACGACGAACAGTACGGTTGCGTTGTCCCGCCGATTCACCTCTCCAGCACCTATAACTTTACCGGATTTAATGAACCCCGTGTTCATGACTATTCGCGTCGCGGCAACCCAACGCGTGATGTCGTTCAGCGTGCGCTGGCGGAACTGGAAGGTGGTGCAGGTGCTGTACTGACCAATACTGGCATGTCGGCGATTCATTTGGTGACCACTGTCTTCCTTAAGCCTGGCGATCTGCTGGTTGCACCGCACGACTGCTACGGCGGGAGCTACCGACTGTTTGACAGTCTGGCAAAACGTGGCTGTTATCGCGTCCTGTTTGTCGATCAAGGCGATGAACAGGCGTTGCAGGCGGCGCTGGCAGAAAAACCGAAGCTGGTGCTGGTAGAAAGCCCAAGCAACCCGCTGCTGCGCGTGGTGGATATTGCGAAAATCTGCCGGCTGGCGCGCGACGCTGGCGCGGTCAGCGTGGTGGACAACACTTTTTTAAGCCCGGCACTGCAAAATCCACTGGCATTAGGCGCCGATCTGGTGTTGCATTCATGCACGAAATATTTAAACGGTCACTCAGACGTGGTGGCTGGTGTGGTTATAGCCAAAGATCCGGAAACGGTCACTGAACTGGCATGGTGGGCGAATAATATTGGTGTGACCGGCGGCGCGTTTGATAGTTATCTGCTGTTGCGCGGCCTGCGTACTTTGTCTCCTCGTATGGAGGTGGCGCAACGTAATGCTCAGGCGATAGTCGATTATCTGCAAACTCAGCCGCTGGTGAAAAAATTGTATCACCCGTCATTGCCGGATAATCAGGGCCATGAGATTGCTGCGCGTCAGCAAAAAGGCTTTGGCGCGATGTTAAGTTTTGAACTGGATGGCGATGAGCAAACGCTGCGCCGTTTCCTCGGCGGGTTGTCATTGTTTACGCTGGCGGAATCGTTAGGGGGCGTTGAAAGTCTGATCTCCCACGCCGCAACCATGACACACGCGGGCATGGCACCAGAAGCGCGTGCTGCTGCCGGAATTTCCGAAACGCTGCTGCGTATCTCCACCGGTATTGAAGATGGCGAAGATTTAATTGCCGACCTGGAAAATGGCTTCCGGGCTGCAAACAAGGGGTAAACATGAGTGTGATTGCGCAGGCAGGGGCGAAGGGTCGTCAACTGCACAAATTTGGTGGTAGTAGTCTGGCAGACGTGAAATGTTATCTGCGTGTCGCAGGCATTATGGCGGATTACTCGCAGCCTGATGACATGATGGTTGTTTCAGCCGCAGGCAGTACCACTAACCAGTTGATTAGCTGGCTGAAATTAAGCCAGACCGATCGCCTTTCTGCGCATCAGGTTCAACAGGCGTTACGTCGCTATCAAAGTGAGCTTATCAGCGGTTTGTTACCTCCCGAGGTGGCGGATGGACTGATTGGCGCGTTTATTCACGATCTGGAGCGTCTGGCCGGGTTACTCGACAGCGGCGTGAACGATGCCGTCTATGCTGAGGTTGTTGGGCATGGCGAGGTATGGTCCGCGCGTTTGATGTCTGCCGTCCTTAATCAACAGGGGCTGGAGTCGGCTTGGCTGGATGCGCGCGATTTTTTACGTGCTGAACGCGGTGCCCAGCCGCAGGTAGATGAAGGTCTTTCTTACCCATTACTGCAGCAACTGTTGGCGCAGCATCCGGGTAAACGCCTGGTGGTTACCGGCTTTATTAGCCGCAGCAATGCCGGTGAAACAGTGCTACTGGGGCGTAACGGTTCTGACTACTCGGCGACGCAGGTTGGTGCGCTGGCGGGCGTTTCCCGAGTAACTATCTGGAGCGATGTCGCTGGGGTTTACAGTGCGGATCCGCGTAAAGTAAAAGACGCCTGTTTGCTGCCGCTGCTGCGTCTGGATGAAGCCAGCGAGCTGGCGCGTCTGGCGGCACCGGTTCTCCATGCCCGTACCTTACAGCCGGTTTCCGGTAGCGATATCGATCTCCAGTTGCGTTGTAGCTATACCCCAGAGCAGGGTTCAACGCGTATTGAGCGAGTACTGGCCTCCGGTACCGGGGCGCGTATTGTGACCAGTCATGATGACGTCTGCCTGATCGAGTTTCTGGTTCCGACTGGCCAGGATTTTAAGCTGGCTTATAAAGAGATTGACCAGGTTTTAAAACGTAGCCAGGTGCGTCCGCTGGCAGTGGGCGTGCATCCTGACCGCCAGCTATTGCAATTTTGCTACACCTCCGAAGTCGCTGACAGCGCGCTGAAAATTCTGGATGAAGCTGGCCTGCCTGGCGAGCTGCGTCTGCGCCAGGGGCTGGCGCTGGTGGCGATGGTCGGGGCGGGCGTCACCCGTAATCCGCTGCACTGCCACCGTTTCTGGCAACAGTTGAAAGGTCAGCCGGTTGAATTCACCTGGCAGTCGGAAGAGGGCATCAGCCTGGTCGCGGTACTGCGTACTGGGCCAACGGAGAGCCTGATTCAGGGTCTGCATCAGTCAATCTTCCGTGCTGAAAAACGCATTGGTCTGGTGTTGTTCGGCAAAGGCAACATTGGGTCGCGCTGGCTGGAGCTGTTCGCTCGCGAGCAGAGCACGCTCTCGGCGCGTACCGGATTAGAGTTTGTGCTGGCGGGTGTGGTTGATAGCCGTCGTAGCCTGCTGAATTACGAAGGGCTGGATGCCAGCCGCGCGTTAGCTTTCTTTGATGACGAGGCGGTAGAGCAGGATGAAGAGTCTCTATTCCTGTGGATGCGTGCTCACCCGTATGATGATTTAGTGGTGCTGGATGTGACCGCGAGCGAGCAACTGGCGGATCAGTATCTGGATTTTGCCAGCCATGGTTTCCACGTCATCAGCGCCAACAAACTGGCCGGGGCGAGCAGCAGTAATAATTACCGCCAGATTCATGACGCTTTCGAAAAAACGGGTCGCCACTGGTTATATAACGCCACCGTGGGTGCAGGTTTGCCGATCAACCATACCGTGCGCGATCTGATTGATAGTGGCGATACCATTTTGTCGATCAGCGGGATCTTCTCCGGCACGTTGTCGTGGTTGTTCCTGCAATTTGATGGCACGGTCCCATTCACCGATCTGGTGGATCAGGCATGGCAACAGGGTCTGACTGAACCCGATCCGCGCGTAGATCTTTCCGGCAAAGATGTGATGCGTAAGCTGGTGATTCTGGCGCGTGAAGCGGGTTACGACATCGAACCGGACCAGGTTCGCGTGGAATCGCTGGTGCCTGCGCATTGTGAAGAAGGCTCTATTGACCATTTCTTTGAGAATGGCGATGAGCTGAACGAGCAGATGGTGCAGCGTCTGGAAGCGGCGCGTGAAATGGGGCTGGTGCTGCGCTATGTGGCGCGTTTTGATGCTAACGGCAAAGCTCGCGTTGGTGTTGAAGCGGTTCGCCCTGAACACCCGCTGGCGGCGCTGTTGCCGTGCGATAACGTATTCGCCATAGAGAGCCGCTGGTATCGCGATAACCCGCTGGTGATCCGTGGACCGGGCGCGGGCCGTGACGTTACCGCTGGGGCGATTCAGTCTGACATCAACCGTTTAGCGCAGTTGCTGTAGTTTGCGTTGCCGGGTGGCGCTGGGTGATCAGGGTGTTGTATTGCTCCGCCAGCGTCCTTATCGTCTGAAACACCGAATGAGCCGAGTAACGGGCGCTATCCCGAAACTCCGACTGCTGCTGTAACCAGGCGAGAAAATGGTGGCCTGCCGCCAGTGTGATTGACGCCCCTTTTTCAACCTGACCCTCCGTTAACAGACACACCATTTTGCGTGTGTCGCCTTGTTGCCAAATTTGCCACTGGTTTTGCCACCACCCCTGCCAGGTTTTACCCAGCAATCGCCAGGGCAGTGTGCACTTATCGCTATTGATCTCTTCATCAATAAACCAAAGCGAAGCGTGATGATCGCGATATTGCTGCGCCCATGCGGTAATCGCCGCGCCGCGCAGAAAACATTCGTGGGCAATAATGTGCGTTTTTACCTCAGGCCAGAGATGGCTCAGTATGCGGAAATGTCCGTGCGCGGTAATGACCGGGCGTAAAACTGCGCCGTTGGCATTTCGTTTGAGCATGGCACTGCCGTACTGGATTTCATCAAACTGGCTGCGGCGTAAAAACAGGGTTTCCCTCTGTCTTACTCGTTCAACGATATCGTCATGAATGACCGTAGGTTCAACGTTGTTACGCCAGCGGTATCGTAATGTATCCCCTACGAGATGGGGCGTGAAATTACTGGAAATATGCAAAATATTGCCGCGAATAGCGTCAAAACTGAGTAATACATAAAGTTTCTGGTCGGTGCAGGCTCCCTGAAAAGGGACGATTAAGGGAACCGTCGCTATTTGTTCTGGTGGAACAATGGTGGTGAGTGGCTGCTGCTTTGGTGTCCAGACTTGTTTGCAGCTCCGGCACTGAATGCGTTGGCTGCCCTGAGGATTATGCCCATAGAGGATGGTTTCCCGCTGAAAACATCGTGGGCAAAAATGACCGCTTTGGGCGGCAAAATCCGTTAAATATGCTGACAACCATCCACCAAACTGTTCCTCATTAAACAGCGGGGGATAGCTGCCGCATGCCCGGCAATGCAGCGCAGCATAACCCAACCGATACTCGGGCCAGCTGTAATCTGGTGAGCTCGCCAGTCCCAGATTTTTACAGCCGAAGGACTTACAGCAATTGATGGTGAACAGTGACGTCATCGTATTACCAACGATTTTTAATGGTCGTTGATTTTGACCCGCGACTATCACCAGTGGATGTGAGTTTTCTCACATAAAAAAACCTTTCAGAACGTAACGTAGCGATTCTTTATATGACTGAAAGGGATTGATTATGAAGTTAAAAATGCTTGCTGTTGGTGTTCTGGTATCGTTGCCGCTTTGGGCGAGTGCCAAAGATGTCACGATTATCTATACCAACGATCTTCACGCCCACGTTGAACCTTATAAAGTCCCATGGATTGCTAATGGCACGCGTGACATTGGCGGTTGGGCCAATATCACGACGATGGTGAAGCAGGAGAAAGCGAAAAATAGCGCCACCTGGTTTTTTGATGCGGGTGATTATTTTACCGGGCCGTATATCAGCAGTCTGACCAAGGGTAAGGCGATTATCGATATCATGAACACCATGAATTTTGATGCTGTCACCATGGGTAATCATGAATTCGATCACGGTTGGGACAATACGCTACTGCAACTGAGTCAGGCGAAATTTCCCATCGTGCAGGGCAATATCTTTTATCAGAACAGCAGCAAAATGTTCTGGGATAAGCCTTACACCATTATTGAAAAAGATGGCGTGAAGATTGGTGTGATTGGCCTGCACGGCGTGTTTGCTTTTGATGATACGGTTTCCGCTGCGACACGTGTCGGTATTGAAGCGCGCGATGAAGTGAAGTGGTTGCAACGCTATATCGATGAGCTTAAAGGCAAAGTGGATCTCACCGTGGCGCTAATCCATGAAGGCACGCCAGCGCGTCAGTCCAGTCTGGGTGGCACCGATGTACGCCGTGCATTGGATAAAGACATCCAGACCGCAGGTCAGGTAAAGGGGCTGGATATCCTGATTACCGGCCATGCGCATGTGGGCACGCCGGAGCCGATTAAAGTCGGTAACACTCTGATTCTTTCTACCGACAGCGGCGGTATTGATGTGGGTAAACTGGTGCTGGATTATCAGCAGAAACCGCATCAATTTACCGTGAAGAACTTCGAGCTGAAGACCATTTATGCTGATGAGTGGCAGCCAGACCCGCAGACGAAACAGGTCATTGATGGCTGGAATAAAAAGCTTGATAAGGTGGTACAACAGACGGTTGCAAACTCTCCGGTTGAGCTGACGCGTGCTTACGGTGAATCTTCTTCGTTGGGCAATCTGGCGGCGGATGCGTTGCTGGTGGCGGCAGGTAAAGATACTCAGTTAGCGCTCACTAATTCGGGCGGTATCCGTAATGAAATCCCAGCAGGTGCTATCACGATGGGTGCAGTCATTAGCACCTTCCCGTTCCCCAACGAGCTGGCAACAATGGATCTCACCGGTAAACAGTTGCGTAGCCTGATGGAGCACGGCGCGGGTTTAAGCAACGGTGTATTGCAGGTGTCCAAAGGACTGGAGATGAAGTATGACAGCAGTAAACCAGTCGGTCAGCGCGTCACCGTACTAACGTTAAACGGTAAACCGATTGAGGATGCCACGGTTTATCACATTGCCACCAATAGCTTCCTGGCAGACGGCGGTGATGGTTTTACGGCATTTACCGAAGGAAAAGCGCGAAATACCTCCGGCGGTTACTATGTCTCTAATGCTGTCGTTGACTATTTCAAGGCGGGAAATACGCTGACGGATGAGCAGCTTAAAGGCATGCGTGTGGCAGATGTGAAACCATAGTGAGCTCAGGCCAGCAGACAATCCGCTGGCCTGTTGTTTTAGCCTCTGTGAGAGGCAAATACCTCTTTCGCGGCGAACAAACCATTGAGTGCGGCAGGGAAGCCGGCATATACGGCCATCTGCATAATCACTTCAACGATCTCATCCTGCGTTAAACCAACGTGTAATGCCGCGCCAATATGCACTTTCAACTGCGGGGCGGCATTGCCCATTGCCGTTAAAGCGGCGACAGTGGCAATTTCTCGGCTGCGCAGGTCCAGACCTGGACGTGCATAGATGTCGCCAAACGGAAATTCCAGCAGGTAGCGGGCAAAATCCGGCGCGATATCCTTCAGGCTCTCAACGACGGCCTCTCCCCCTTTACCATCTACCTGTTGCAGCATTTTCTGGCCGGTAATAAAACGTTCTGATTCCATGATTTTTCCCTCGTAGGTGTGGCGTATGGCGAGAGAATAGGGGGCGTAGAATGATTTGGATAATACCGTTTCCGTGATACCTTTTCGGTATGACAACATCGCCATTACACTCTCTGGATATTCGTCTACTGCGCTACTTTTCCGTAGTAGCGGAAGAGAACAATATGAGCCGGGCTGCGCAGCGCTTGTTTATGTCGCAGCCACCGTTGAGCCGCCACATTCGCCAGCTTGAAGATCGCCTGGGGGTCACGCTGTTTGTCCGTCATACCCGTGGATTAACGCTGACGGAGGACGGCCAGCACGTACTTGAAATGGTGCGCCCGCTGCTTGATCTCCAGGACAAAACCTACGCTGCGTTGAGTCAATTAACGCAAATCAGGGAGCCATCTCTGCGCTTAGGGTTAAGCACGGCGTTTGAACAGGGCGTTTTTGCGGCGCTTGAGTCACAGCTGACTACGCATGTGCAGAAGCGACATATTGTCCGTCATGGTTCGCCTGAACTCGCGCGTCTGGTGCGTCGTGGAAAGCTGGATGCCGCGCTGGTGGCGTTACCGCTTGAGACTTCGGGGCTTAGCGTCACGCCGCTCGGCTGGCAAGAATCGTTGATCGTCGCCTTACCCGCGCTCTGGCCAGAGGCAGCGCTGCCTTCGCTCTCGTTAATGTCGCTGAGCCACCGACCACTGTTCTGGTTCAAACGTGAACGTAACCCCGCCTTTTTTGATTACACCCGACACATTTTTAGTCATGCCGGTTACTCTCCTGCCTGTATTGAAGAACCGCTGGAACATGATGTGTTGTTGGCGCGGATTGCGCAGGGTGAAGGTCTGAGCCTACTTCCGGCCTCCTTTTCCGCTATCCAACGTCGGGGGGTGATATTCCTGCCGCTTACCGATACCGAATTGCGTATTAGCACGGGGCTGCTGATGCTGCCTGAAAACGTAAAGAAATTAGAGTGGCTGCAGACGGTCATGGCGCAATCCCTCATCAATTCAGACTGATGTGAATTTTTTTCACGTTGACTGAGTATTCCTCACCTTTAGCGATGATTTTTGTGTTGACGCCAGCATGCTTTTCCGTCATTTTTACATCTAGACGTCTAAACGTATAGCAGTTCACAACACAACATATAACGACAAAAGATTGATGAGGTAAGGTATGAGCTTTTTTCACGCCAACCAGCGGGAAGCCCTGAATCAGAGCCTGGCAGAAGTTGCCGGTCAGATTAACGTTTCATTTGAGTTTTTCCCGCCGCGCACCAGTGAAATGGAGCAAACCCTGTGGAACTCCATCGATCGCCTGAGCAGCCTGAAGCCGAAGTTTGTTTCAGTCACTTACGGTGCAAACTCTGGTGAGCGCGACCGTACGCACAGCATTATTAAAGGCATTAAGGATCGCACTGGCCTTGAAGCGGCTCCGCACCTGACCTGTATTGATGCAACCCGCGATGAGCTGCGGACTATTGCTCAGGACTACTGGAACAACGGTATTCGTCATATTGTTGCCCTGCGCGGTGACCTGCCGCTGGGAAGCGGTAAACCGGATATGTATGCTTCTGACCTGGTGACGCTACTGAAAGACGTTGCAGACTTTGATATCTCCGTTGCGGCTTACCCGGAAGTGCACCCGGAAGCGAAGAGCGCTCAGGCCGATCTGCTGAACCTGAAGCGTAAGGTTGATGCCGGTGCGAACCGTGCTATTACCCAGTTCTTCTTCGATGTAGAAAGCTATCTGCGCTTTCGTGATCGCTGTGTGTCTGCGGGAATCGACGTGGAAATTATTCCGGGTATCCTGCCAGTCTCCAACTTTAAGCAGGCGAAAAAATTTGCCGACATGACCAACGTCCGCATTCCGGCGTGGATGTCGACCATGTTTGATGGTCTGGATGATGACGCGGAAACCCGCAAGCTGGTGGGCGCTAATATCGCTATGGACATGGTGAAGATTCTCAGCCGCGAAGGGGTGAAAGATTTTCACTTCTATACCCTTAATCGTGCCGAGATGAGCTACGCTATTTGTCACACACTGGGTGTAAGACCGAACTAAACAGATGCCCCAGCCCTCTACGGAGGGCTTTTTGTTGATCATTTTGATCTACATCTCTGTAACGTAAAATATAAAAGGAATTAGCTATCGAATCTGTGGGTTATTTCGACTATATCTTATCTCTGGTGGTGTATATCGTAGTCAGAACACTGTAAAGGGAGCATATAGATGAGCATGTCCGACGATAGCCAAAACGCATCAACTGCCGGTAAGTGTCCTTTTCATCAGGGCGGTCACGACCAGAGCGCGGGAGCAGGAACGAACAACCGCGACTGGTGGCCAAATCAACTGCGCGTTGATCTTTTAAACCAACATTCCAACCGTTCTAACCCGCTGGGTGAGGACTTCGACTACCGCAAAGAGTTTAGCAAACTCGACTACTCTGCCCTGAAAGGGGATCTCAGAGCCCTTCTGTCCGAATCTCAACCGTGGTGGCCCGCTGACTGGGGAACCTATGCTGGATTGTTTATCCGCATGGCATGGCACGGTGCAGGGACCTATCGCTCCATCGATGGACGCGGTGGCGCGGGTCGCGGACAGCAGCGTTTTGCACCACTGAACTCCTGGCCGGACAACGTCAGCCTGGATAAAGCGCGTCGTCTGCTGTGGCCAATCAAGCAGAAATATGGCCAGAAAATTTCCTGGGCCGACCTGTTTATCCTCGCGGGTAACGTGGCGCTGGAAAACTCCGGCTTCCGCACCTTCGGCTTTGGTGCTGGTCGTGAAGATGTCTGGGAACCGGATCTCGACGTAAACTGGGGTGATGAAAAAGCCTGGCTGACTCACCGTCACCCGGAAGAACTGGCCAAAGCGCCGTTGGGCGCAACCGAAATGGGCCTTATCTATGTGAACCCGGAAGGGCCGGACCATAGCGGCGAACCGCTTTCAGCGGCAGCAGCTATTCGCGCGACCTTCGGTAATATGGGTATGAACGACGAAGAAACCGTGGCGCTGATTGGCGGTGGTCATACGTTGGGCAAAACCCACGGCGCTGCACCGGCTTCGCACGTAGGCGCCGATCCTGAATCCGCACCGATTGAAGCACAGGGCCTGGGCTGGGCGAGCAGCTACGGCAGCGGCGCGGGCGCGGATGCCATTACATCCGGTCTGGAAGTGGTCTGGACGCAGACGCCAACCCAATGGAGCAACTATTTCTTCGAGAACCTGTTCAAATACGAGTGGGTACAAACCCGCAGTCCGGCAGGCGCTATTCAGTTTGAAGCGGTTGACGCACCGGAGATTATCCCCGATCCGTTTGATCCGTCGAAAAAACGCAAGCCAACAATGCTGGTTACCGACCTGACGCTGCGTTTCGATCCTGAGTTCGAGAAAATCTCCCGCCGTTTCCTGAACGATCCACAGGCGTTCAACGAAGCGTTTGCCCGTGCGTGGTTTAAACTGACGCACCGTGATATGGGGCCGAAAGCGCGTTACATCGGGCCGGAAGTGCCAAAAGAAGATCTGATTTGGCAAGACCCGCTGCCGCATGCGTTCTTCAACCCAAGCGAAGAAGATATCCTGAAGCTGAAAGCGACCATTGCCGCTTCCGGGCTGTCCGTGGGCGAACTGGTATCGGTAGCGTGGGCGTCGGCATCGACTTTCCGCGGTGGGGATAAACGTGGCGGCGCTAACGGTGCGCGTCTGGCGCTGGATCCACAGCGAGGCTGGGATGTGAATGCCACCGCAGCACGCGTTCTGCCTGTGCTGGAAGGGATTTATAAGTCTGCCCATACCGCCTCGTTGGCCGATATTATCGTGCTGGCCGGGGTTGTTGGTATCGAGCAGGCGGCTAGCGCTGCGGGCGTCAGCATTAAGGTACCTTTTGCGCCGGGCCGCGTGGATGCGCGCCAGGATCAAACGGATATTGAGATGTTTGAACTGCTTGAGCCAATCGCCGATGGCTTCCGTAACTACCGCGCCCGTCCTGACGTATCGACCACCGAGTCGCTGCTGATCGATAAAGCACAGCAGCTGACGCTAACCGCACCGGAAATGACCGTGCTGGTGGGAGGTATGCGCGTACTGGGCACCAACTTTGATGGTAGCCAGCACGGTGTCTTTACCGATCGTCCAGGCGTACTCAGCACTGACTTCTTCGTCAATCTGCTGGATATGCGCCATGAGTGGAAGGCGGTTGATGAGTCACAAGAACTGTTTGAAGGTCGTGACCGTCTGAGCGGCGAAGTAAAATACACCGCAACCCGCGCCGATCTGGTATTTGGTTCTAACTCTGTACTGCGCGCAGTGGCTGAAGTTTATGCCTGCAGCGATGCCCACGAGAAGTTCGTGAGAGATTTCGTGGCCGCATGGGTGAAAGTGATGAACCTGGATCGTTTCGACCTGCTGTAAGTCAATAAATCAGCGACTGCCAAAGGCAGTCGCTGATTTTGTCATTTATCCCTTGATGATGTAGAGCGGGGTCTGTCCCGCAATGACGTTACCGTCTGGCATCCTGAATTCTATCTCCGTAAAATCTTCAATATTGCTGCATACCACCGGGCTTAACATTGAGCGGACGCTGGCATTCAGGAAATCGAGATCCATTTCCAGTATCGGTTGGCCTGCGACAACATCACTCCCTTCTTCTACCAGACGACAGAATCCCTGCCCGTTAAGCGCAACAGTATCTAGCCCCATATGGACGATGATCTCCGCGCCCGTGTTCGTTGTCAGGCAGAACGCATGGTTAGTGTTAAAGATTTTTACGATAGTGCCTGCTGCGGGTGAAACAACCGTGCTGCCTGTCGGGAGTATAGCAACACCATCCCCAACAGCTTTACTGGCGAAGGCTTCATCCGGCACGTGTTCCAGCATGACGACCTTACCGCTTACCGGAGCGACCAGTTCAGTGATGACGGCAGTATGCTTTGTCATCTGTGGTTTAACCGAAGTGGGAGCGGCGGCAACGGCTCTGGCTGCTTCTACATAGCCTATAGTTTTCATCGCGTTGGCGATTTTTTCTGCGACGAATCCGACGATGATTTGCACGCTGGTTTGGTTCAGACGGATAACCCCCGTAGCACCCAATCGTTTTGCCAGGGCGTCATTGACTAGTGAGGAATCGTTGACACTCAGCCGTAGGCGAGTGATACAGGCGTCAATGCCGGTCAGGTTTTCTGAGCCACCAATAGCCGCGATGTACTGACGCGCCAGTTCACTCACATTTTGATCTTTAGGGCTACTGATATTGGTGTCCTGACCATCGGCACAACTCCCGGCAACGGCCAGCTCGCGCCCAGGGGTGAGCAGATCAAATTTGATGATGGTGAAACGAAACATCAGATAGTAGATAACGAAAAATACCAGTCCCAAAGGTATGAGAAAATACCATTGCACGGCGAGCGGATTACGTGAAGAAAGCACCATGTCTACCAGGCCAGCGCTGAAGCCAAAACCGGCAATCCAGTGCAGGCTGGCCGCGACAAAAACGGCAATCCCTGATAGCAACGCGTGAATGACGTACAGCATCGGCGCGACAAACATGAAGGAAAATTCCAGCGGCTCAGTGATGCCTGTGAAAAATGAGGCGAACGCGCCAGCCATCATGATCCCCATGACTTTTGCTTTGTTCTCAGGACGTGCGCATTGATAAATCGCCAGCGCAGCGCCCGGCAGACCAAACATCATGATCGGAAAGAAACCCGCCTGATAACGCCCCGTGATGCCGACAATGCCTTTTCCCGTTTCAATTGATTGTGCGCCGCCGAGAAAATTGGGGATATCGTTAATCCCGGCAACATCAAACCAAAACACAGAATTTAGTGCATGGTGCAAGCCCACAGGAATCAGCAATCGATTAAAGAATGCGTAGATCCCCGCACCAACTGAACCGAGCTTTTGAATATGTTCGCCAAAACCCACCAGGCCGCTGAAAACGACAGGCCAGATAAACATCATGATAAAAGCGACAATAATCATCACGAAAGAGGTGATGATGGGGACGAGACGGCGTCCGCTGAAGAACGAAAGAGCTTTTGGCAGTTCGACGCTGCCAAAGCGGTTATACAGTTCAGCAGAGATGACGCCAACCATGATGCCAATAAACTGGTTTTTAATCTTAGCAAAGGCCGCTGGCACCTGCTCCAGTGGGATTTGCTGGATCATCGCCACGGCGGCGGGTGAACAGAGGGTCGTTAATACAAGAAAGCCGACAAACCCCGCCAGCGCCGCAGCACCATCTTTATCTTTTGACATTCCATACGCCACACCGACAGCAAACAGCACTCCCATATTGTCGATGATAGCGGAGCCAGATTGAATAAATAAGGCGGCCAGCGCGTTGGCACTTCCCCAACCCGTTGGATCGATCCAGTATCCGATACCCATTAAAATAGCGGCCGCTGGTAACGTTGCTACTGGCACCATTAATGCACGGCCCACTTTTTGCAAATAACCCAAAATATTCATGGCATTCCCTATAAGCAGATAGAAATCATCAGATCAGAAATATATATTCTGAATGGTTAATAATGTTTGCGATGGGAGGTAAATGTGGCGGGTGTATAGTTATTATTTTGTGCGTTATTTTTAAGTGAATATAAATGCGATTAATGTGGTTTGTATCTCATTTTATTAAAATAATAAATTAGCTTCCTTTATAAAATATAAATAAAATTTGGCGGTCGTTATTTAACAACCGCTGAATAGAAATAGGTAAATATAATACCAATTAATTAATTGACCAGGTGATTTCTCCTTTACAGAAAGTGGTATTGACCTGGTAATTATCTTCCAGTACGACAATATCGGCGTCGTATCCGCGCTGTAATTTCCCTTTACGATCGTCTATTCCGAGAAGGCGAGCGGGATTAATTGTGCAGGATTTTAACGCAGAGCTAAAGGGAACCATCGCCCTCTCGACCATATTATACAGGCCGCGATTCAATTGAAGTGTGCTCCCGACCAGTACGCCGTTTTCTCGCCGTGTGGCACCGTCTTCACCAAGAATCATCGGCTCTCCGCCAAACATGTAGCGGCCAGGTGCTTCACCTTTGGCTTTCATTGAGTCGCTGATCATAATGATATAGTCATCATTTTTGGCATGGAATAAATGTGCCGCTGAAACCAGGCTGACAAAAATACCATCGGCAATCAATTCGCCATACAGCCCATCCAGTTGCCAGGCGGCCCCCAATAAACCTGGCTCGCGGTTAACATATTTCGCCATCCCGTTGTAAACGTGGGTGACGCTGCTTGCGCCGTTGCCCGTGGCTTCCAGTGCCTGTTCAAAGGAAGCATCGGAATGCCCCATACTGACGATGATGTTCTTCTCTTTGCAGTAGCGGGTTAGAGTGTGGCCCGGGTCCATCTCCGGTGCCAGAGTGACAGCGATAATTTGCCCCTCTGCTGCCTGTTCGTAAGCGGCGAAATCGGTAAGGCTGGCCTGACGAATGGCCTTTTCGGGCTGTGCGCCACGATACAGAGGATTCAGGAAAGGCCCTTCAAGATGAATACCGAGGATCTCCGCGCCAGCCGATGGGTGGTGCATAACATGAGCAATATTGCGTAGTGCTGCAAGCAGAATTGGGTGATCGTCAGTGACCGTTGTTGGGCAAAAAGCTGTGACGCCTTCCTGCGGTAAATGCGAGAGCCAGCGGCGCAGGCCAGCGGCGTCATCTTCGTTTGTGTCGTAGTTCCATCCGCCATGTGCGTGCATATCAATAAAGCCAGGAACAATTCGACGCAGACCAAAATCATAATCGGCGTCGGCGATTAGTCCGACGTTAATATCAATAATTTTTCCGTTCGCAACGGTAATGTGCGCTGGAAAAAAACTCCCGTAAAGCCATACCCGTTCACTCTGAATAATCATACGCGCCTCCGGAAAATTAAATATGAAGCTGTGATGCCGCCTCGCGATCGCAAATTACCGTCACATTTGGGTGCATTAACAGAAACGACGCTGGAAATTGCGGGTCAATGCGGGTGCAGTCGTGAAGCTGTTTAATCACTGAGGATTTTGATTTGCCGTTAGCAATCAGGACTATCTCTTTGCTTCTCAGAATGGTTCCCATGCCGAGTGTAATCGCCTGCTGCGGCACGTCCTCCTGTCGTGCAAAGAATCGGGCGTTGGCTTCGATAGTATCCACGTTGAGATTAATGACATGACATACTGGGCTATGAGTAGCATGCGGCTCGTTAAAACCGATATGGCCGTCGTGACCGATGCCGAGGATGGTCATATCAAAGTCGCCGTGATCAACGATAGTTTGCTCATAGCGGGCGCATTCTGCGGTTAAATTGGCGGCCAGAACATCGGGAACAAAAGTATTTTCGGCGGGGATATTTGCGTACTGATAAAGGTGTTGTTGCAGGAAATAGTAATAACTTTGTGGGTCTGTGTTACGTAGCGGAATATATTCATCGATATTGAAGGCGAATGTTTTTGTAAAGTCAGCGTCACCATTTTTCGCCATGCGACTCATTTCTGCCAGCATGCCTACTGGCGTTCCACCCGTTGGAATAGCCATAACCAGGTCGGGTTTATTTATCAATGCCGCGGCAACGCGTTTTGCCGCCAGCATGCTCATTTCTGTATAGGTTTCGGTAATAATAAAATTAAGCATGTTCGTCCTTTAACCGCCAATGGTGGCCCTCAGGCCAATCTCTTCGGCATATTGTTTAATTTGTTCCGTCATCTCGTGTTGGCAAGCGGGAATGTCTTTTAATAAATAAGGAATGCCTAGTTTTTGATATTTACCGATGCCATAAATGTGATACTCGAGAATATCGACCTGCTGCACCGCGCTACCGAGTGTGCGGATAAAATCGAGGCGTTTACGGATATCGGCTGGATCATCATTACGTGTTGGTACGATCACCATGCGTGCCAGGATCGGCTTGCCCATTGCCGCGATCGCTTTGGCATTCTCCAGGATCAACCGGTTATCAACACCTGTACAACTGAGATGGGTTTCTGCATCAAAGACTTTAAAATCGTAGGAAACAAGATCGACGGCTTCAACCAGAGGGCGGAGTTTTTCCCAGCGAATATAACCGGCGGTATCCAGGCAGACATGTATCCCTTCCGCCTTCAACAGCAGGGCGGTTTCCCTGACAAACTCAGCCTGAAGCGCCGGCTCACCGCCGGAAAAGGTGACGCCGCCGTGGCTTTCATCGTAAAACGCTTTGTCGCGCAGCAGCAGGTCTGCCAGTTGGTGAGATGTCATCTCTTGGCCGACTTTCTCGTAGCCGTCATAGGGGCACATGTCGACGATATCCAGCAGATTGGTGCACTTTTTCCGGTCGATATTCACCCCGTTGCCGGGTTGTGCGAGGGTAATCGCGCTGTTTGCCGCCGCTTGTACGCAGGTCCCGCACTGGCGGCAGCGCTCTTTAAACCAGAAAACGTTGAAACCAGGCCTGATGGTTTCCGGATTCGCACACCACTGACAGCGTAAATTACACTGCTGCATAAAGACGGTGCTGCGTATTCCAGGGCCATCCTTGGTGGAATAATGCTGAATGCGGGAGATCAGGCCTGTTCTCATATTAACGTTCTCCTCACCATGCCAGTTCTGTACGGGCGATAATCGCGTCCTGCGCTTCCGGCATCAGCGTCGAAAACAAAGCGCAATAACCCGCCACGCGCACCATTAGGTTCGGATAATCTTCCGGGTGCGCTTTCGCTGCTCGCAGAATATTTGAATCGATGATGTTGAACTGGTTGTGGAAGATATTCTTCATCCGGCTGGCTTCCATGAAATGGGTAAATTTCTCCAGGTTATCGTCGCCTTCCAGTGCGCTCGGCGTGAATTTCATGTTCAGCAACTGGCCACCGGCGATTTTCTGGTTTGGCAGCTTCGCCACGGAGTTGATCACCGCCGTTGGCCCTTCTTTATCCGCGCCGAGGCACGGTGATGCACCTTCGTTTAATGGCAGAGTCGCCAGGCGACCATCTGGCGTTGCGCCAACGTCAAAGCCGTTCGGGACGTAGGAGGTGATGTTGGACGTGGACATGGTGTAACCGCAGCCTTTCGGTCCTTTGCCGTAGCGATCGGTTTTGTACTTCGGCAGCAGCTTCAGATAGGACTCGAACACGTCGGCGACAATGTAATCAACGTAGTCGATATCGTTGCCAAACTTCGGCGCGTTGCGGCATAGCTTGCGTACGCGTGCGCCTTCAATGCCTTCAAAGTTGCTGTCCATGGCATCACGCAGTTGCTTGAGTGTTAGCACCTGGTCATCAAAGACCAACTTCTTCACCGCAGCGAGGCTGTCACCAACTACCGAAGGCCCGATATTGGAGGAACTGACAAAGTCGTACTCTGCGCCGCCGTTTTTCAGCGTTTTACCGCGCTCCAGAGAGCAGTTAATGGTCGCGGAAGCGAAAGCGTCGGCATCGTGATGTTTCAGTGCACGATCGCACACCAGATCGCAGTCCACCGCCAGGTCGGAGTAGAACTCCAGCAACTGATTCCACGCAGCCCACACTTCATCATAAGACGCATAGTTAATTTCGCGGCCTTCTTTGCCGTTCACTTTTACCAGCTGCACGCCGGTCGCCGGGCAGCAGCCGTTGTTCATCACCAGTTCAAGAATTTTGCCGAAGTTAACGTAGGTCATACCGGTAGCGCGGTGGCCCCAACGGCCAGGAATAGCGGTTTCCACGCAGCCCATTGAGGCATATTCACGGGCGACCTCTTCCGTCAGACCAAGCGTCATCATTGCAGGGATCACCACTTCATCACAGAAAATGGACGGCATGCCAAAGCCCTTGCGGATCAGTTTTGCCGAATCCTGCATCAGTGAATGTGGGGTATCTTTAGAGAAACGTACGCTTAAGTTTGGTTCTGGCAGGCCGGTTAACGCCATCGCTTCCAGCGATAAATAAGAGAGATCGTTGGTGCCGTCAGTGCCGTCCGGCTTCATGCCTCCGACCATCAGGTTGGAATAAAGTGGGTAACCGCCGCTATACTGAGTGTGGCCCCACGGGCGTACTTTGTTGAGGCTGTTGGTCATGATGAAGAAGTGGGTCAGGATCTCCAGCGCCTTCTCTTTACTGATTTTTCCTGAGTGAATATCCGCTTCGTAGAACGACCAGACGTACTGGTCAAAACGGCCAAAGGAGAACGAGTGGCCGTTGCTTTCGATCATCATCAGTAAATGGGTTAGATAGACTGTTTCTACCGCTTCCCAAAAGCTCTGCGCTTTGCCTTCCATCAAGTGGGCGAACATATCGCTCATTGCCAGCAACTCGTCGCGACGTTTAGTATCGCTGGTTTTTGCCGCCTCTTCTTTGGCCAGCAAAGAGAAGCGTTTGCAGTAGTTCAGGGCGGCGTCCATGGTGATGATGACGGCCTGGTAGAAATCGGTCTGTTCTTCGGTCAGGTGTTGATCTTCTGCCAGATGTTGTTTGGCGATATCGCGCATGCCGCCGTAACCGACTTCGAGTACGAAATCATGGTTTGGAATGATGTGACCATCACCGGACATGCTGATACCACCACGGTGCAATACGCCCTGCTTTTCCGCCAGGCGGTTAATTTGCGGTAGGTTGGTTAATACTTCATCCTGATGGGTTTTACCCTGCCAGTAGTCTTGCAATACACGCAGACGTGCTTTGGTTTCTTCACATACCTGGAAGCTGTCGCCGGACCGCTTGTCAAATTCGTCGAGTTCATCAATCACCCAGTTGAAAGAGAACTCCGGAAATACTGGCGCAGCGAAGTTGGCGCTGGCCTGGTTGCCGACGATCAACATATCCGGCTCAATGTAAATGGTCATGTTTGCCAGAATGTCGGCCAGCGCCAACGCCCGGCGAATAACGATCGGTTTGCCTTCTGAACGTTTAAACGATTCGGTAATGATTTCTGCGCGTTCCGGGCATAACGTCGCGGTACGGTGGAACATCTGATCCTGCTTTTTCGCAATCCTGGCAAAATCGCAATCGTTGTTGGTGGGTTTAAAACTGAGTAATCCGTTCATAAAGACCTCAATGTGGGAAGGGGTTTTCGTATTCCACGCCTGAGGTGTTCGATTGTCAATCTGCTTATGATCTATTTTGTTCCTTTGATCACATAAAAATATAAAAAGAACATTTAAAGAGGACAGAAACGCACAGAAAGATGTGCGTTTAAGAGGGGGGGAACTCAGGAAGGGGTATCAGCTAACAGTAGCTGAACATGTCCGTTAAGTTGTGCGGTAAGGGTATCGGGTACACCGCTTTGACTGATGATGTAGTTAAAATCAGCAATACGACCATGCCCGGCAAGAAATGTCTGCCCAAACTTGCTTTTATCTGCCAGCAGAATTTTTTGTCGTCCGGCGCGTAGCAAAGCTTGTTTGACGTGAGCATCCGGCAGTTTGGGAACGGTGAGCTCGCCAGCTTCGTTGATGCCCTGGGTGCTGAGGAAGACCTTATCGGCATGAATATTATTGAAAAAATTAGACGTGCAGGATGAAATCATCCCCTGCGTATCATCTTCATATTCGCCAGGCGCAACAATCAGTTTTATCCCCCGCCTTCCTTTAAGCAGGTTAACCACTGGAATAGAGTTGGTGATCACCATGATTTTTTTATCAAACAGGAATTGTGCAAAGGCCAGCAGCGTGGTGCCGCAATCTATAATAATCGTGTCGCCGTCTTCGACCAGTTCGGCGGCTTTCTGGCCTATCAGATGCTTATCATCGACCATTTGCACGGATTTTAGCTGGAAGCTGGGCTCTACGCTGGCACCGCTGGTCAGGTAAGCGCCGCCGTAGGTTGTTTTGACAATCCCTTGTTTTTCAAAGAAGGAGAGGTCGCGGCGAATGGTCATCTTGGTGACGCCAAATTTTTCTGCGAGTTCGTTAACGACGACTTTCTTGTCCTGCTGCAGAATGGCGTAAATGCTCATTCTTCTGTCTGATGATTGCATAGTCACGCTTCGTTTGAAGGAAAAGCGCACTATAAAACACACATCTCATGCTGGCAACATGCGATGAAAAGAACATAAAAGAACATAGCGGCAGGAACAAAACTGCCGGATGGCAACGCTAAAACATCTTACTCATCCGGCAAACAGCTTTTATTCCCACTCTTGCAGGTAACGTTGACCGTACTGGTCAGCCACAAGCAGGGCGGCATACACCTGGTCCGGCGTTGCGCCGCCAGGCATGTTGTGGATGGTTTCGCCTTCGGCACAGGCTGCCTCAGCCACAATGCGCATTTTCGCCTGAATATCCTGTTTGATATCCAGTTGCGCCAGGGTAATCGGCAAGCCAACGGAATGGCACAGCGCGGCAACGGTTTCAATTTCATCGACCGGCGCGTTTTCCAGCACCAACTGCGTCAGCGTACCGAAAGCCACTTTCTCGCCGTGGTAATAATGATGTGCATCCGGGATTGCGGTCAGACCGTTATGAATGGCGTGAGCCGCTGCCAGACCACCGCTTTCAAAACCGACGCCACTCAGATAGGTGTTGGCTTCAATAATGCGCTCCAGTGCTGGTGTAACCACGTGCTGCTCTGCAGCCAGCATCGCTTTTTCACCTTCTTCGATCAGCGTATTAAAGCACAGCTCTGCCAGCGCCAGCGCCGCCTGAGTACACTGACCGCCCGCCATGGTGGTTGCGCCGCTGCGTGAACAGGCACGCGCTTCGAACCAGGTCGCCAGCGCATCGCCAATACCCGCAGCTAACAGACGCGCCGGTGCGCCCGCGACAATTTTGGTATCAACAATGACCCTGTCCGGGTTATTAGGCAGCAGCAGATAGCGATCGAATTCACCGGCATCGGTGTAAATGACGGACAGCGCGCTGCACGGCGCATCGGTAGAGGCGATGGTTGGCGCAATGGCGACAGGCACGCCCATAAAGTGCGCCAGCGCTTTGGCGGTATCCAGCGTTTTACCGCCACCAATACCAAGTACTGCCGCACACTGCGCTTTTTCCGCTACGACGCGCAGACGGTCGATTTCGTTTTGTGAACATTCGCCGCCAAACGGTGCAATTTCCAGCGCCAGTCCGGCATCCTGGAAGCTTTTTTCCAGTGCCCCCTGGGCAAAGCCTAAGACAAACTTGTCTCCAACGACCAGCCAGCGCTCTGCCAGTGGTTTGAGGTAGCTGCCAAGACGGGTAATAACATCGGCACCCTGGATGTACTTACCAGGTGATTGAATAATGCGATCCATACTTTATTTCCCTCACAGGTTGATGTGACCAAATGCGTTGTTCCAGTCCTGCTCAAACTTCTCTATTGCTGACTCTACCGCAGGGGTATTGAGCATTTGTTGCGCTACGTCTAATGGCAGGGTGATTGCTTCACATCCTGCCAGCAAGCAATCCAGCGCCTGACGTGGAGTTTTAAAGCTGGCCGCCAGTACCATGCTGTTCGGTGCATGCAGTTCCAGCAATGTTTGCAGTTCCTGTACTGTGCGAATCCCGTCGCCGCCCTGCGCGTCGATACGGTTAACGTAAGGCGCGATATATTTCGCTCCTGCCAGCGCAGCCAGTAGCCCCTGAGAAGCACTGTAAACGGCGGTTCCCAGCGTGGTGATACCCTCTTTTTTCAGCATCTTGATCGCGGCCAGACCTTCGGATGTCACCGGGATTTTCACTACCAGACCGGGCACCGCATTGCTCAGGCGTTTAGCTTCTTCCACCATGCCCTGCGCATCCCGGCTCATGGTCTGGGCAAACAGAATGCCCTCTTTGCCAATGGCGTTCTGCAGGCGTGGCAGCACATCCCAGATGGATTCTTTGCTTGCTGCCACAATGCTTGGGTTGGTGGTGACGCCCGCGATAGGGAAGATGCGGGCCAGACGTTCGACTTCCGCGACGTTGGCGGTATCAAGATAAAGTTCCATACAAAAACACCCTCTACGTTTTCCGTTAGCTGCCCGTTGCCGGGTTGCTTTGCTATGCACAGGATAAGAGTGTTTCGTCACGCGGTGCTATCTGACAAATCTGTCAAAAGCTGGATAAATGTAATATGTCTATAAAAGTGAGAGATACCTCACATGTAAGTGATATGTGATGGTATATGTTTTTTGATAATACAAAAATCCAGTAAATATTACCTTTGTCTCCGTTTTCTGTCCCAGTATGCGATTATAACTGGTCAGTTTTTTTCTCCGTCAACTGGCTGTGATACTGCCGACGATACTCTGACGGCGAACGTTCAGTATTCTTGCGAAACAGGCGGCAGAAGTAGTTGCTGTCAATAAACCCACAGGTGTGCGCCACGTCTTTGATCTTCAGCTCGTAACCCTTTAACAGCGTTTTTGCGTGTTCCAGTCGCGTGTGGTTCAGGTATTCGTTAAAACCGATAGCGCCCGTTTTTTGAAACAGGTGGGAGAGGTAATTAGGTGAAATGTAAAACGCCTGTGCGACGGATTCACGGGTGAGTGGCGAAGCGTAGCGTTCGTCAATATAGCCGCGAATGGCGTCGAAAAGCGCCTGACTACGTGATGCGGTTTGGATCTGGCTGCCGAGCAGATCGCGACAGTGGCTCAGCAAGCTCGCAACGATTAGCCTGGCCGTTTGCTGCTCCTGCGGCTGCATTTGCATCTCATGGAGCGTTTGCAGCAGAAAAGAGCCAATACGCGGCCCACGCCGAGCGACGTGCTGGTGGGTAAGGTTTTGATATTGCTTGCCGTCCCACTGCACGACGCTGAAACCCAGTTGTTGTTTGCCGAACAGAATGCTGAGTGTCGTGACCGGTGTGACCCACTGCGGAATATTCCAGCCGCCAGCCGGAACAAACAAGACATCGCCGGGGTTAAGCACCTTATCGATGCCAGAATCCGCAAATTCACCTTCCAGCACAATTTCCAGCCGGGGAAAATCGACCTGATACGCCAGTTCCGGCGTTGTGCTATTGGTGCTGGCGAAATAAATCTGCCGCAGCGGCGTGGGGCCGTTAATCAGGCGGGAGAGAAGATGGCTGACGTCGTGATACATGTTAATCCCTTGCAGGCAGCAGACAGGGAAACAGTAACGTTGAAAACAATCGCCCTCAAGTGATTATTGCCGGATGGCGGCTAATGCCATATCCGGCCTACAAGTCTTTGCGAGCTGTAGGCCGGATAAGCGTAGCGCATCCGGCAGACGGTTATTGATTACCGATTTGATCGCCGTAAGGCAGGGAATCGTAATCTATCAGGGCATTTTTCTTGTACGGATTGCCAATCCAGCGGGTTGTCTCTTTGAACTGCGGATTGGTAATGGCGCGAGTTGGATCGAAGCCATCGTAGGTGAAGCCCGCTAAGTCAGACCATGTGTGGATAAGCTCTGAGCTGCTGTATTTACGATTCACATCCTGTGAGAAGTCACGCGGGTGCGCGGCCTGCCATTTTTCCGAAGTCCACAACAGGAACGGCACCGTGTACATATGGCGCGTTGGGTTGTCTTCATTACGACCCTGCGTTTTGTGCGGTGGCGTATCGTAAACCTCTTCGCCATGATCGGAGAAGTACAGCAGGAAGCCGTTCGGATCGGTCGCTTTATAGTCTTTGATCAGGCTGGCAATAATATGATCGTTGTAAACATTCGCGCTGTCGTAATCGTTGTAGGCTTCCAACTCATCGTTACTCAGACCTGCGGGAACATGGTCGATATTATTGTCAAACTTACCCTGGCCATCCGGATAGCGGAATTTGTACTTAATATGCGTACCCAGCAGATGCACGATGATGAACTTTTTCGGTGCCGGGTCGGCCAGTACTTCTTTAAATGGCGCCAGCACGTTGCTGTCATATTCGCGCGCACTTTGCGTACGCTGCTGGTTCATATAGAACTGTTTATCCGTCTGCTTAGAGAACACCGTCAGCATGGTGTTGCGGGCGGTCATCGTCTGCTGATTAGTGATCCAGAAGGTTTTATAACCCGCCTGTTTCATCATGTTCATCAGGGACGGCTGAGTCAGATACAGATCCGGGTTCTTCTCGTTAGCGAAGGTCAGCGCCTGCTGCAGGATTTCAATGGTGTACGGACGGGAAGTCACGACATTATTGAATACGGTGAAGTTAGGATCGGATTTATGCAGCGCATCCAGTTCTGGCGTCGTTTCACGCGGGTAGCCATACAGGCTCATGCGGCCACGTTGCGTTGATTCGCCAATCACCAGCACCAATGTACGCGGTGCGTCACCTGAGCTGTCTTTAAAGTTAGCCAGCGGCGGCAGGGCATTGTTCTCATTCAGCAGGCTATTGAGCGAGGTCAACTGCTGACGATATTGATAATACCCGGAGATGAATTGCCACGGCGCGGCGGGCTCCATACGTGAAGCGAGCCCATCCAACGTTTTTTCAAACGGCTTATGTTTGATAAATGTGTTCACTGTCATCGGATGCAGAATCAATCCGTATAACAGTGCAAACGACACCAGATAGCGCCAGGGTGATGGAATATGTACCGGACGCAGACGTGTCCATAGCAGAATTGCCATTGCTGTATATGCCAGCGCAATTAAGACGATCTTCAGGCTGAAGTATTGACTCAGGTACTCGCTGGCTTCGTTCGCATTGGTTTCAAACATTACGTACAGAACGCTTTGCGAGAACTCTTGCCCGTAAATGACGTAATAGCTCAGAGCTGCCAGCGAGGCCGCCCATAGAATTACGCCAATGACGGCAGCAATAATGCGGATACGGTTTGGAAATAAGAATACCGGGATCAACCACAGCGAGCTGAACAGCAGGGAGTCGCGTAGGCCGGTAGATCCGCTATAGCCGCTAAAATAGATAACGGCCTGAAGTAATGAGGAAAAAAACCAAAAATAGAGGAGCGCCCAACCCAGGGCTTTCCAGCTAAAGGCGGGTTTAGACTGGAGTTGTAAGGATTGCATAATGTGAGCCTGTCTTTAATCGTAGCGCCAAGAGTAGCGACTAAACATTAAGAGGAACTGAAGCATCACGATCTCAGGATCGTGTTTTGCTGTTGTAATATTCACGTAGTGAATATGTTCAGGCGGGAATATATTGAAAATGAAGTGGTTGTAACAGCTGTTTTTACTGTCGCCTTCGTACAATAGCACGAAGGCGACAGCGGGAGGGGGCGTTAGCCTGTATTGCGCATACCGGCTGCAACACCAGCGATAGTCACCATCAGCGCTTGTTCAACGCGTGGATCCGGTTCATGGCCTTGCTCTTCGGCCTGGCGTGAGCGGTGTAACAATTCTGCCTGTAAGACGTTCAGCGGGTCAGTATAAACATTCCTTAACTGAATGGACTCGGCAATCCACGGCAGGTCGGCCATCAAATGTGAGTCGTTGGCAATCGCCAGTACGACATCGATATCTGCTGCCAGGCGTTGGCGTAGCTCTTCACCCAGCGGCCACAGCTCTTTTTTGACCAGGCGCTGATCGTAATACTCTGCCAGCCACAGGTCTGCTTTCGCGAAAACCATTTCCAGCATGCCAAGGCGTGTGGAGAAGAATGGCCAGTCGCGGCACATCGCTTCGAGTTCGCTTTGCTTACCATCTTCAACCACTTTTTGCAGCGCGGTACCAGCACCAAGCCAGGCCGGGAGCATCAGACGGTTCTGCGTCCAGGCAAAGATCCACGGTATAGCACGCAGAGACTCAACGCCGCCGGTCGGACGGCGTTTTGCCGGACGTGAACCGAGCGGCAATTTACCCAGTTCCTGCTCCGGTGTAGCTGAGCGGAAATAAGGGACGAAGTCTTTGTTTTCACGAACATATCCACGGTATAGCTCGCAGGAAATATCGGAAAGCTCATCCATGATATGACGCCAGTTATCCTTCGGTTCTGGCGGTGGTAACAGGTTGGCCTCCAGAATTGCTCCGGTATACAGCGACAGGCTGCTGATGGTCACTTCCGGCAGGCCGTACTTAAAGCGGATCATCTCCCCTTGTTCTGTCACGCGCAGACCGCCTTTCAGGCTGCCTGGTGGTTGAGAGAGCAGCGCCGCATGCGCAGGCGCGCCGCCGCGACCAATGGATCCGCCGCGACCGTGGAACAGCGTCAGTTCGATACCGGCTTTTTCGCAGGTTTTGATCAGCGCGTCCTGAGCCTGGTATTGCGCCCAGGACGCTGCCATCACGCCCGCGTCTTTTGCGGAATCAGAGTAGCCAATCATGACCATCTGTTTGCCCTGAATAAAGCCGCGGTACCAGTCGATATTCAGAAGCTGGGACATGACGTCATCGGCATTGTTGAGGTCGTCCAGCGTTTCAAATAGCGGAGCGACCGGCATAGCAAAACCAATTCCGGCTTCTTTCAGCAGCAGATGCACGGCCAGCACATCCGACGGCGTTTTCGCCATCGAGATAACATAGGCGGCAATGGAGCCATACGGGGCTTCGGCAATGACCTGACAGGTGTCGAGCACTTCACGGGTGTCATTGCTCGGCTCCCAGTTACGCGGCAGGAGCGGACGCTTGGAATTCAGTTCGCGGATCAGGAAAGCCTGTTTATCTGCTTCCGACCAGTTTTCGTAGTCGCCAATGCCCAGATAACGAGTCAGTTCGCCCAAGGCTTCAGTATGACGGGTGCTTTCCTGACGAATATCAATACGCACCAGCGGTACGCCGAAACACTTCACGCGGCGCAGGGTGTCGAGCAATTCGCCATTGGCGATGATGCCCATACCACAGGCCTGTAGAGACTGGTAGCACGCGTAAAGCGGGTCCCAGAGCTGTTCGTTTTGGGTGAGAAGTCCCGCAGGTTTCGGCAATTTCTCGCCTTTCAGACGAGCTTCAAGCCAGGCCTGGGTCGCCATCAGACGTGAACGCAGGGTTTTCATCAGATAGCGGTATGGTTCAGCTGCGCCTTCTTCACCTACCAGCGCCATCAGCTCCGGTGTAGCATCCACCATCGACAGCTCAGAAATCAGAAACTGGATGTCTTTCAGGAACAGGTCTGTCGCTTTCCAGCGGCTGAGCAATAGCACGTGACGGGTGATATCCGCCGTTACGTTCGGGTTGCCGTCACGGTCGCCGCCCATCCAGGAGGTAAATCGAACCGGGACAAAATCAACCGGCAGCTTATATCCAAGATGCTCTTCCAGTTGTTCATTCAGCTCGCGCAGGTAGTTCGGCACACCTTCCCACAGGCTGTTTTCAACAACCGCGAATCCCCATTTGGCTTCATCAACCGGGCTTGGGCGCAGTTTGCGGATTTCATCCGTATGCCAGGACTGAGCAATGAGCTGACGCAGACGGCGCATCAGTTGGTTGCGTTCATAATCGACGAGGTCTTTGTTATCAAGCTGCTTGAGGCAGGCGTTCACTTCACCCATTTTATGGATCAGCGTACGACGAGTGATCTCGGTCGGGTGGGCGGTGAGTACCAGCTCCAGAGAGAGTGATTCTACGGCTTTCTTGATGGTGGCGTCATTGAGGTTGGGCTGCTCTTTCAGTTTACGCAGAGTGCGAGCAATCACTTCCGGGTTGCTGGCTGCTTCGCCTTTTGGCGAAATGCTGTGGTGCTGCTCGGCGGTGTTGGCCAGGTTCAGGAACTGGCTAAATGCGCGGGCAACCGGCAGCAGCTCGTCGTTAGACAGATTTTGCAGTGTGGTGAGCAATTCCTGGCGATTAATTTCATTGCCAGCGCGAGATGATTTGGACAGCTTTCGAATTGTTTCTACGCGATCAAGAATGTTCTCTCCCAACGCATCCTTGATGGTCTCTCCCAGCACTTTGCCGAGCATACTGACATTACTACGCAACGCGGAATATTGTTCGTTCATATTAACCCAGACACCCCATCTATTTTGAATATGTCCTGTATCTTTCGCGCCTGACTATCACGCAAAATCTTGCGGACTTAACTTTTTAGCCGTCTTTTATAAAGCCACGTAAAACACGTGACGTCAATTGCTGCGAAATCGGTTCAGCAAACGAATAAATGCCGTGAATTTACGTTATTTAATTCACATCCAATCAAATAAGCGTTGCTTATGGAAATGTTAAAAAATCGCCCCGCTTAACACTAAAGGATTAGCGGGGTGACAAGCAGTTAATGCCAGCAGAAATGGTGCACAACCTGGGTGATTAATTCGCGGGTTGGCTTAATAAAGCGCGTTTCCAGATACTCATCCGGCTGATGCGCCTGATTAATGGAGCCTGGACCCAATACCAGCGTTGGGCAAAGCGTCTGGATAAACGGCGCTTCGGTGCAATAGTTCACCACTTCAGTCTGTGCGCCCAGCAGTTTCTCAACCACCTCTACCAGTTGATGGTCAGGTGGGCACTCATAGCCGGGAATCGGCGGATGCAGTTCCGATACGGTCAGGCGACCCGGCCAACGTTCGCTGACAGGGGCCAGCGCTTCGTTAAGTAACCCATTGAGATCGTTTAGCGTCATACCCGGTAGCGGGCGAATATCCATATGCAATTCGCAGCAGGCGCAGATTCGGTTGGCGGCGTCACCGCCGTGGATGTGGCCCAAATTTAACGTTGGATACGGGACGGTAAAGGCATCATGGTGATAGCGCGCTTTCAGGTCATCGCGCAGATGCATGATATGGCCGATGGCATCATGCATCAGTTCAATCGCATTAACGCCACGCGCCGGATCGCTTGAATGACCCGACTGTCCCAGAATGCGTATCGCATTAGAGATATGGCCTTTGTGCGCGCGCACCGGTTGCAGGGATGTGGGTTCGCCAATGATCGCGCAGTCCGGGCGCAGAGCGGTAGTTTCAGAGAAGTAGCGAGCTCCCGCCATGCTGGTCTCTTCGTCAGCAGTGGCCAGAATGTACAGGGGTTTTTTCAGTTTCGTGACGTCGACATCACGCAACGCGTCGAGGATAAAGGCGAAGAAGCCTTTCATATCCGCCGTACCCAAACCATACAGCTTATTGTCATGCTCGGTTAGAGTGAACGGATCGCGTGTCCAGCGTCCGTCGTCAAAGGGTACGGTATCGGTATGGCCCGCCAACAACAGGCCGCCAGCGCCCTGTCCAATGCTCGCCAGCATATTGAATTTATTTCGCGTATCGGGAACCGGTTGGACCTCCACATTGAAGCCTAAATCTTTAAACCAGCCCGCCAGCAGAGTGATTAAACCTGCATTGCTTTGATCGAGCGCTTCTTCGGTGGCACTGATCGATGGCGTGGCAATCAGAGCGCGGTAAATCTCGATAAATGGCGGTAAATTGTTTTTCATTGTTGACACACCTCGGGTCATGATAGTATCAATATTCATGCAGTATTTGTGAATAAAAATACATTAACGTTGAGCGTAATAAAACCCACCAAGTGTAAGGTGAGGTGATAAAGGCTTATACCTGGCAACAGAATCTAAGAAGGTGAGCTGCCCCGATGTTGAATACGCTGATTGTGGGCGCCAGTGGCTATGCCGGCGCAGAGCTTGTGACCTATGTAAATCGCCATCCTGATATGACCATAACCGCTTTGACCGTCTCAGCGCAAAGCAATGATGCAGGAAAATTAATCTCCGATTTGCATCCGCAGTTGAAAGGCATTGTCGATTTACCGTTGCAGCCAATGTCAGATATCAGCGAGTTTAGCGCAGGGGTGGATGTTGTGTTCCTCGCAACGGCTCATGAGGTGAGTCATGACCTGGCTCCGCAGTTTTTGCAGGCCGGTTGCGTGGTGTTTGACCTTTCGGGCGCGTTTCGCGTAAACGACGGCACGTTCTATGAAAAATATTATGGCTTTACGCATCAGCATCCTGAGCTGCTGGAGCAGGCCGTTTATGGGCTGGCGGAGTGGAACGCGGACAAACTGAAAGAAGCGAATCTGATTGCTGTGCCAGGTTGTTACCCGACGGCGGCGCAGCTTTCGCTGAAACCGTTGATTGATGCCGGGCTGCTGGATCTCAGCCAGTGGCCGGTAATTAATGCGACCAGCGGCGTGAGCGGTGCGGGGCGTAAAGCGGCTATCTCCAACAGCTTTTGTGAGGTGAGCCTGCAGCCGTATGGCGTGTTTACCCATCGTCATCAGCCGGAAATCGCCACTCATCTGGGGACAGAAGTGATTTTCACCCCGCATCTGGGTAACTTCCCGCGCGGAATTCTGGAAACTATCACTTGCCGCCTTAAGGCGGGCGTAACCCATGCTCAGGTGGCTCAGGCGCTGCAACAGGCGTATGGCGATAAACCGCTGGTGCGTCTGTATGACAAAGGGGTTCCGGCGCTGAAGAATGTGGTTGGATTACCGTTCTGCGATATCGGGTTTGCCGTACAGGGTGAACACCTGATCGTCGTGGCGACGGAAGACAACTTATTGAAAGGCGCGGCGGCACAGGCGATGCAGTGCGCAAATATTCGTTTTGGCTTTGCCCAAACGCAGTCTCTTATTTAGGGTGCAACAATGAATCCATTAATTATCAAGTTGGGCGGCGTTTTACTGGATAGCGAAGAGGCGCTGGAGCGCTTGTTTACCGCACTGGTGAATTATCGTGAGTCGCACCAGCGTCCGCTGGTCATTGTGCATGGTGGCGGCTGCGTGGTCGACGAGCTGATGAAGCAGCTGAATCTGCCGGTGAAAAAGAAAAATGGTCTGCGCGTCACGCCTGCCGATCAAATTGACATTATTACCGGTGCCCTGGCGGGAACGGCGAATAAAACCTTGCTGGCTTGGGCGAAAAAGCATCACATCGCGTCTGTGGGTCTGTATCTTGGCGATGGCGACAGCGTAAAAGTGACGCCGCTCGATAAAGAACTGGGTCATGTTGGACTGGCGCAGCCGGGTTCGCCTAAGCTGATTAACAAGCTGCTGGAAAGCGGTTTTCTGCCGGTAGTGAGCTCTATTGGCGTCACTGATGATGGGCTGCTGATGAACGTGAATGCCGATCAGGCGGCAACGGCGCTGGCGGCAACGCTGGGTGCGGATCTGATCCTGCTCTCTGATGTAAGCGGTATTCTGGATGGCAAAGGCCAGCGTATTGCCGAAATGACTGCAGCGAAAGCGGAACAGCTGATTGAACAGGGCATTATTACCGATGGCATGATCGTGAAGGTGAATGCGGCGCTGGATGCCGCGCGTACGCTGGGTCGTCCGGTGGATATCGCCTCCTGGCGTCATGCAGAGCAACTCCCGGCGCTGTTTAACGGCACGCCAATTGGTACGCGTATTCTGGCTTAACTACTAATGTGCCGGATGGCGGCTTCGCCTTATCCGGCCTACGTGGGTTTTGTAGGCCCGGTAAGCGCAGCGCCACCGGGCAAAAATATCATATTAAGGAAATTCGTTATGGCACTTTGGGGTGGGCGTTTTACACAGGCAGCAGATCAGCGGTTCAAACAGTTCAACGACTCGTTGCGTTTTGACTACCGCCTGGCAGAACAGGATATTGTTGGCTCTGTGGCCTGGTCCAAAGCGTTGGTAACGGTCGGTGTACTGACTGCTGATGAACAGCTGCGGTTGGAAGAAGCGCTGAATAATCTGCTGGAAGAGGTTCGCGCGAATCCTCAGCAGATTCTGCAAAGCGATGCCGAAGATATTCACAGTTGGGTGGAAGGTAAGCTGATTGATAAAGTCGGCCAGCTTGGTAAAAAACTGCATACCGGACGTAGCCGTAACGACCAGGTCGCGACCGATCTCAAGCTGTGGTGCAAAGACACGGTTATCGAATTACTATCGGCCAATCGTCAGTTGCAAACTGCGCTGGTGGTGACGGCGGAGAATAACCAGGACGCCGTCATGCCGGGTTACACCCACCTGCAACGTGCGCAGCCGGTGACGTTTGCTCACTGGTGTCTGGCCTATGTTGAAATGTTGGCGCGTGACGAGAGCCGCCTGCAGGATGCGCTCAAACGCCTGGACGTCAGTCCGTTAGGCTGCGGCGCGCTGGCGGGTACGGCGTATGAAATCGATCGCGAGCAGCTGGCGGGTTGGTTGGGCTTTGCCTCGGCTACGCGCAACAGTCTGGACAGCGTTTCTGACCGTGACCACGTGCTGGAGTTACTCTCAGACGCCTCTATCGGCATGGTACACCTGTCGCGTTTTGCTGAAGACCTGATTTTCTTTAACACCGGCGAAGCGGGCTTTGTCGAGCTGTCTGATCGCGTGACTTCGGGTTCATCTCTGATGCCGCAGAAGAAAAATCCGGATGCGCTGGAGCTGATCCGTGGCAAATGCGGTCGCGTGCAGGGTGCGTTGACCGGCATGATGATGACGTTAAAAGGCCTCCCGCTGGCATACAACAAAGATATGCAGGAAGACAAAGAAGGGCTGTTCGACGCGCTCGACACCTGGCTGGACTGTCTGCATATGGCCGCGCTGGTGCTGGATGGTATCCAGGTGAAACGTCCGCGTTGTCAGGAAGCGGCGCAGCAGGGCTATGCTAACGCCACTGAACTGGCGGATTATCTGGTGGCGAAAGGTGTCCCGTTCCGCGAAGCGCACCATATCGTAGGTGAAACGGTGGTCGAGGCGATTCGACAGGGCAAACCGCTGGAGGCGCTGTCGCTTGCTGACTTACAAAAGTTTAGCCAGGTGATTGGCGATGACGTTTACCCGATCCTCTCGTTGCAATCGTGCCTGGACAAGCGTGCGGCGAAAGGCGGCGTGTCACCCCAGCAGGTTGCACAGGCGATCGACTACGCGAAGGCGCGTCTGGCATAAATTGATGGGTAATCATTCGAGCCTGGCGTCACGCCGGGCTTTTTTATGCAAAAAAAATGCGGACACAAGGTCCGCAAAAGTTCACGTTGGCTTTAGTTATTTCGAGTATGAGAGAAACTCTCAAAACGGACAGTAGCTTCAAGGGTTAAAGGGGTACCGTTCCGTTTCTGTGGTGCATTATTAAACAGAAAGCTTGATAGGGATAATCGTTCGTTGCTATGCTACCTATCGCTACGAACTATCGTGGCGATGGAGGATGAATAATGAATATTCGTGATCTTGAATACCTGGTAGCGCTAGCCGAACATCGTCACTTCCGACGAGCGGCAGACTCCTGTCACGTTAGCCAACCAACGCTGAGCGGGCAGATCCGCAAGCTGGAAGATGAGCTTGGCGTCATGTTGTTGGAGCGTACGAGTCGCAAGGTGCTGTTCACCCAGGCTGGTTTGCTGCTGGTGGATCAGGCGCGCACCGTGCTGCGCGAGGTCAAAGTGCTCAAGGAGATGGCAAGCCAACAAGGCGAGACAATGTCTGGCCCGCTGCATATTGGTTTGATCCCAACGGTGGGGCCATACCTGCTGCCGCATATTATTCCGATGTTGCACCAGACCTTCCCAAAACTGGAAATGTATCTCCATGAAGCGCAGACACATCAGCTGTTAGCGCAACTGGATAGCGGCAAGCTCGACTGCGTCATTCTGGCGCTGGTGAAAGAGAGTGAGGCGTTCATCGAAGTACCGCTATTTGATGAGCCTATGCTGCTGGCGATCTATGAAGATCATCCGTGGGCAAACCGTGACTGTGTACCGATGTCCGATCTGGCGGGTGAAAAACTGCTGATGCTGGAAGATGGCCACTGCCTGCGCGATCAGGCAATGGGCTTCTGCTTTGAAGCGGGTGCTGATGAAGATACCCATTTTCGGGCAACCAGTCTGGAAACGCTGCGTAACATGGTGGCGGCAGGAAGCGGTATTACCTTACTGCCTGCGCTGGCTGTTCCGCCGGAGCGTAAGCGTGATGGTGTCGTTTATCTGCCATGCATTAAACCCGAACCGCGTCGTACGATTGGTCTGGTGTACCGCCCTGGTTCGCCGCTGCGCAGCCGTTATGAACAGTTGGCAGAGGCCATCCGTGGATCAATGGATGGCCATTTCGACAGTGCGTTAAAACAGGCGGTTTAAGCCATTTAGCGCTGCTACCCGATAGGCTTCTGCCATGGTTGGGTAGTTAAAGGTGGTGTTAACGAAGTACTCGATAGTGTTACCACCACCTTTTTGCTCCATTATCGCTTGTCCGATGTGAATAATTTCGGCAGCGCGCTCCCCAAAGCAGTGGATCCCCAGAATCTCTTTGGTTTCGCGATGGAACAGGATCTTCAGCGTTCCGACACTCATACCCACGATTTGCGCACGTGCCAGATGCTTAAACTGGGCGCGGCCAACCTCGTATGGAACTTTCATTGCCGTGAGTTGCTGTTCGGTTTTACCAACGGAGCTGATTTCTGGAATGGTATAAATCCCGGTCGGGATATCTTCAATCAGATGCGCGGTGGCTTCGCCTTTTACCAACGCCTGGGCGGCAATGCGTCCCTGGTCGTAGGCCGCCGATGCCAGGCTCGGATAACCGATCACATCCCCTACGGCATACACATGCGGCAGCGCCGTCTGGTACATGCTATTCACTTTGAGCTGCCCACGGCTGTCGGTTTTCAGACCAATGTTTTCCAGCGCCAGCGAATCGGTATTACCGGTACGGCCATTGGCGTACAACAGGCAGTCTGCCTTCAGTTTCTTACCGGATTTCAGGTGCATGATGACGCCGTCATCGCAGCCTTCAATCTTCTCATACTCTTCGTTGTGGCGAATGACCACACCGCTGTTCCAGAAGTGGTAAGAGAGGGAGTCGGACATCTCTTGATCGAGGAATGCCAGCAGACGATCGCGGGTGTTGATTAAATCAACTTTGACGTCCATTCCACGGAAGATCGACGCATATTCACAGCCAATGACCCCCGCGCCATAAATCAGCACATGGCGGGGTTCGTGGTGCAGGCTCAGGATAGAGTCGCTGTCGTAAACCCGGGGATGCGAAAAGTCAACATCAACAGGGCGATAAGGACGCGAACCGCAGGCAATAACAAACTTATCCGCAGTCAGTGTTTCCACCGTACCGTCGTGACATTCCAGGGCGATCGTGTGTTCATCAACAAAACGGGCATTCCCCTGCAAAATTTCGCAGTGATTGCGCTCGTAAAATCCTTGCCGCATACGCGTTTGCTGATTAATAACGTTATCAGCGTGGTTGAGAATATCGGCAAAAGAAGAACGAAGGAGTCGGGAGTGGTCGCTGTACAGTGGGTTCTGATTGAATTCAATAATGCGGCTGACGGCGTGGCGGAGGGCTTTCGACGGGATGGTGCCCCAGTGGGTACAGCCTCCGCCGACGTTATGATAGCGCTCAATCACCGCGACGCGCGCTCCTTGCTTAACCAGACCCATTGCAGCGCCTTCGCCGCCGGGACCGGAACCTATTACTATTGCATCGTAATCGTAGGAATGTGACATGGTCAGGCTTACCTGTTCTTATACATAAAAGCAACAGAATAGTAACATCGTTGTCAGGATAACCCAATTATCGTTGTGCTTTTTTGCGAAGTCGAAGCACAAACTGCGCGTAAACAATCATTCACAAAGCCATGCCAACCGCCTAATCTCTGGTATAGTGCCAGCAAGGTATGTGGAAGGATTCAGACATCGTGATGGGCGTTAGAGCGCAACAAAAAGAAAAAACCCGGCGTTCGCTGGTAGAAGCCGCATTTAGTCAACTGAGCGCTGAGCGTAGTTTTGCCAGCCTCAGTTTACGCGAAGTTGCTCGTGAAGCGGGCATTGCGCCAACCTCGTTTTATCGCCATTTCCGCGATGTGGATGAACTCGGCCTGACGATGGTGGACGAAAGCGGTCTGATGCTGCGTCAATTGATGCGCCAGGCGCGGCAGCGTATCGCGAAGGGCGGGAGTGTGATCCGCACCTCGGTCTCAACATTTATGGAGTTCATCGGCAACAATCCCAACGCCTTCCGTTTATTATTGCGCGAGCGTTCGGGGACATCCGCAGCGTTTCGTGCAGCGGTCGCACGTGAAATTCAGCACTTCATTGCGGAACTTGCGGACTATCTGGAACTCGAAAACCATATGCCTCGTGCGTTTACTGAAGCGCAAGCCGAAGCCATGGTAACCATTGTTTTCAGCGCCGGGGCAGAAGCACTGGATGTTGGCGCTGAACAGCGTCGACAGCTAGAAGAGCGGCTGGTATTGCAACTGCGCATGATCGCGAAAGGCGCATTTTATTGGTACCGCCGTGAACAAGAGAAGATGACGCATCACTCCGAGTAACGAGAAGGACAAGCAATGAAACAGTCAGGTCAAGATAAAGGTACGCTGCTGCTGGCGCTGGTTGCTGGCTTATCGATCAATGGTACATTTGCGGCGCTGTTTAGCTCCATTGTGCCATTCTCCGTATTCCCGATTATTTCGCTGGTGCTGACGGTTTATTGTCTGCATCAACGCTATCAGAACCGCACCATGCCTGTGGGATTGCCGGGCCTGGCCGCCGCCTGTTTTATTCTCGGTGTTCTGCTGTACAGCACCGTGGTACGCGCTGAATATCCGGATATTGGCTCTAACTTCTTCCCGGCGGTGCTGTCGGTGATTCTGGTGTTCTGGATCGGCTTTAAAGTGCGTAACCGTAAACAGGAAATTGTGGAGTAACAGTTGTCGCTGTAGGCCGGATAAGGCAAAGCCGCTATCCGGCAATCTGAACCGATAGTGCTTATCCGGCCTCCGTTCAGTCTTACTTCTTCGTTAACAGTACTCCGCACTCCATATGGTGCGTATACGGGAACTGATCGAATAGCGCCAGACGTGAAACATTGTGCGTCTGGCTTAACGTTTCCAGGTTCTTACACAGCGTCTCCGGATTGCAGGAGATGTACAGAATGCGCGGATACGCCTGCACCATTTTCTCCGTTTCGCTGTCCAGACCGCTGCGCGGTGGGTCAACGAAGATAGTTTCACACTGGTAACTCTTCAGATCGATTCCCTGCAAACGGTTGAACTCGCGAACACCGTTCATCGCCTGTGTAAACTCTTCGGCCGCCATGCGGATAATTTGTACGTTATCAATATGGTTAGCCGCGATGTTGTACTGTGCAGCAGCCACGGACGGTTTGGCGATTTCAGTGGCCAGTACGCGGTTGAAGTTTTGCGCCAGGGCTAACGAGAAATTGCCATTGCCGCAATACAGCTCCAGCAGGTCGCCTTTTGAGCCCCTGGTGACATCAATCGCCCACTCTAACATCTGAATATTCATGGCGGCGTTTGGCTGGGTGAAGCTGTTCTCAACCTGGCGGTAGATAATCTCTTTACCTGCAACCGGCAAGCGTTCGTCAATGTAGTCCTGGTCCAGCTCAATTTTGGTTTTGGTAGCCCGACCAATCAAATGCACGTTCAGGTTTTGCGCCCGCAGCGCATCTCGCAGCGCTTCGGCTTCCTTACGCCATTCATCATCCAGCTTTTTATGGTACAGCATCGAAACCACCGCCTGATCGCTCAGGGTTGTGAGGTAATCAATCTGAAACAGTTTGTGGCGCAGGACGTGGTTGTTGCGAACGCCGTCGATCATTGCCGTCATTAGCGTGTTGATGAGCTCGCTGGCAGCCGGGAAGCTGTCGACGCGAATACGGTTTTTGGTCTGGCTGTCGAACATGATGTGGTACAGGTCATCACCGTCATGCCACAGGCGGAATTCGGCGCGCATACGGTAATGGCTGACCGGTGAGCGAAACACTTCCGGAGCCTGTGCATAAAATGGCGTCATTAAGCTCTGCAGACGCACTACTTTCTCAGCTAACTGGGCGTCGTACTGTTCTGTCGGAAGGTGTTCGGGGGTCATGATGCGTCCTGAAAAATAAAAGTACGCGGGGATTGTAGGGATTGCTCAACAGATGTCCAGTCATTGATGATTTCCGATAATGTGATACGCGGTCTGGACACCAGGTTGTAACAAACTGTAGCATCCGTTTTCCGGTCCTGTGAGTTAAAAGGGAATCCAGTGTAAATCTGGAGCTGACGCGCAGCGGTAAGGAAGGTAAGAGATGAGCGCACCTGGTGCAGACACTGCGGATTGCCGCGGGAAGTCATCGTCTCTTTAAGTCGCCTCCAAGCCCGAAGACCTGCCGGCTAACGTCGCATCTGGTTTTCATCATCGCGTACTATCGGTGGGACCTGCGGCATCCTTCTTAAATTGTGGATGCTTTACAATGATCAAAAAATCATTGCTGTGCACGGCGCTGTCCGTCACGGCATTTTCTGGTTGGGCACAGGACACTCGCCCGGATACTCTCGTCGTCACTGCCAACCGTTTTCAGCAGCCTGTTAATACTGTTCTTGCCCCCACCGATGTGGTCACGCGTGAAGATATTCAGCGCTGGCAGTCAAAAGATCTGAATGATGTCATGCGTCGATTGCCGGGGGTAGATATCTCGCAGACCGGTGGGATGGGGAGCAGCTCTTCTCTATATGTGCGTGGGACTGAAGCGCGTCATGTGCTGGTACTGATTGACGGTGTTCCAATGGCACGGCCAGGCATTTCCAATGGTGTTGATATTGGCCAGATTCCGGTATCGCTGGTGCAGCGGGTTGAATACATTCGCGGACCGCGTTCAGCGGTGTATGGATCTGGTGCGATCGGTGGTGTGGTTAACATCATTACGATGAGTGATGAAGAGAAATCGCAGATCAACGCAGGCATGGGTAGTAACGGTTATCAGACTTACGATGGCGCTATCAACAAGCGTTTCGGCGACACGGTGGTGACCGCTGCCGGCGCATATCAGACGACGAAAGGCTTTAACATTCAGCCCGATTCACCCTACAGCGGTGACAGCGACCGGGATGGTTACCGTAACAAGTTGTTCTGGGGCGCGGTACAGCATAAGTTCGACAATAATTTCTCCGGTTTTTTCCGTGGCTACGGCTACACCGCGAATAGCGATTATGACCAAGGGGCGTGGGGTTATCCGGGCGGTAATGACGAAGCCCAGAATTACAACCAGTCCTGGGATACGGGTTTACGGTACAACTCTGGCATTTACTCTTCTCAGTTAATTGCTAACTACCAGCGCCTGAAGAATTACAACTACAGTAACGAGCTTGGCCGCTACGCAGGAGATGCCACGCTGGATGATATGGAACAGCGTTATATCCAGTGGGGGAATAGCATTGAGGTTGGACATGGGGCGATCAACGGCGGTGTTGACTGGAAACAGGAAAAACTGACCTCCAGTAGCACGACGTTATCCGACAGCTATAAACGTGATACGACCGGGCTTTATCTGACCGGACAGCAACAAATTGACAGCGTCACGCTGGAAGCTTCGGGGCGTGAAGATCATGACGAACAATTCGGCTGGCATGGCACCTGGCAGACCGCAGCCGGCTGGGAGTTTGTTGATGGTTATCGCGCAACGCTCTCTTACGGTACTGGTTTCCTGGCACCCTCGCTGGGTCAGCAGTACGGGGCGACGCGCTTTGCCTCATCCTATGGGCCGGGTATTGCCGCCAACCCGAACCTGAAACCGGAAGAATCCAAACAGTGGGAAGCAGGAATTGATGGATTGACAGGGCCGCTTGATTGGCGTCTTTCCGCATACCACTATGAAATTCAAAACCTGATCGACTACAAGAATAACCAGTACGTCAACGTTAAATCAGCCACGATTAAGGGGCTGGAATGGACCGGAAACATTACGACTGGCCCTGTAGAACATCATCTAACGCTACAATACGTTGATCCGCGCGATGATGACACAAACAAGGTGCTCTATCGCCGTGCAAAACAGCAGGTTAAGTATGAGTTAACCGGACAGGTCCAGGATCTGGGCTGGAACGTTGCGTATCAATATATAGGTGAACGTTACGATAATGATTACGACAATAATCGTGATGTTAAATTGGGCGGCGTCAGCTTATGGGATATCGGATTATCATATCCAATCACCTCACAGCTGACAGTTCGTGGTAAAATCGCCAACCTGTTCGATAAAGATTACGAGACAGTTTATGGCTACGCAACTGCAGGACGGGAATACACCTTGTCTGGCAGCTACACCTTCTGATCCCCGTCCCACCGTGCTGGTGTTTGATTCCGGCGTCGGTGGGTTGTCGGTCTATGACGAGATCCGGCGTCTTCTGCCGGATCTCCACTATATCTACGCTTTCGACAACGTCGCCTTTCCTTATGGAGAGAAGAGCGAGGAGTTTATCGTCGAGCGTGTTGTTGAGATTGTGACTGCTGTCCAGCAGCGTTATCCCCTCTCTCTTGCGGTCATCGCATGTAATACAGCAAGCACGGTGTCGCTTCCTGCGTTACGTGAGAAGTTTGCCTTCCCGGTTGTGGGCGTGGTGCCTGCGATTAAACCGGCGGCGCGACTCACGGCGAATGGCGTAGTGGGGCTGCTGGCTACGCGTGCAACGGTGAAGCGCTCGTATACCCATGAGCTGATTGCGCGATTCGCTAACGAATGCCAAATTGCAATGTTGGGTTCTGCTGAGCTGGTGGAACTGGCGGAAGCGAAGCTGCACGGTGAAACAGTTTCTCTGGAAGAGCTGCGGCGTATTCTGCGTCCGTGGCTGCGGATGTCGGAACCACCCGACACGGTAGTGCTCGGGTGCACTCATTTCCCTCTATTACAGGAAGAGCTTTTACAGGTCCTGCCCGAGGGGACGCGGCTGGTGGATTCTGGTGCCGCGATTGCGCGCCGCACGGCCTGGTTATTAGAACATGAAGCGCCAGATGCGAAATCAACAGATGAGAACGTTGCATTTTGTATGGCAATGACGACAGAAGCCGAACAACTATTGCCCGTGCTACAGCGCTATGGCTTTAAAACGCTCGAAAAACTGTCAGTTTAAGTTGTTTTGATGAAAAAATACGCACTCGGAAGATTATTTTAAATTTCCCCTTGTCAGCCCGAAATAACTCCCTATAATGCGCCTCCACTGACACGGAATAACGGATTACAAGCCGCCGGGTCAGCGGGGTTCCACTGAGAATCTCGTAGAGAAAAGCAAAAATAAATGCTTGACTCTGAATGAGGAAAACGTAATATACGGGACCTCGCGACAGAGCGCTAAAGCGCGTCGCAACTGCTCTTTAACAATTTATCAGACAATCTGTGTGGGCACTTGAAGATACGGATTCTTAACGTCGCAAGACGAAAAATGAATACCAAGTCTCTGAGTGAACATACGTAATTCATTACGAAGTTTAATTCACGAGCATCAAACTTAAATTGAAGAGTTTGATCATGGCTCAGATTGAACGCTGGCGGCAGGCCTAACACATGCAAGTCGAACGGTAGCACAGAGGAGCTTGCTCCTTGGGTGACGAGTGGCGGACGGGTGAGTAATGTCTGGGAAACTGCCCGATGGAGGGGGATAACTACTGGAAACGGTAGCTAATACCGCATAACGTCGCAAGACCAAAGAGGGGGACCTTCGGGCCTCTTGCCATCGGATGTGCCCAGATGGGATTAGCTAGTAGGTGGGGTAACGGCTCACCTAGGCGACGATCCCTAGCTGGTCTGAGAGGATGACCAGCCACACTGGAACTGAGACACGGTCCAGACTCCTACGGGAGGCAGCAGTGGGGAATATTGCACAATGGGCGCAAGCCTGATGCAGCCATGCCGCGTGTATGAAGAAGGCCTTCGGGTTGTAAAGTACTTTCAGCGAGGAGGAAGGCGTTGTGGTTAATAACCGCAACGATTGACGTTACTCGCAGAAGAAGCACCGGCTAACTCCGTGCCAGCAGCCGCGGTAATACGGAGGGTGCAAGCGTTAATCGGAATTACTGGGCGTAAAGCGCACGCAGGCGGTCTGTCAAGTCGGATGTGAAATCCCCGGGCTCAACCTGGGAACTGCATCCGAAACTGGCAGGCTAGAGTCTTGTAGAGGGGGGTAGAATTCCAGGTGTAGCGGTGAAATGCGTAGAGATCTGGAGGAATACCGGTGGCGAAGGCGGCCCCCTGGACAAAGACTGACGCTCAGGTGCGAAAGCGTGGGGAGCAAACAGGATTAGATACCCTGGTAGTCCACGCCGTAAACGATGTCGACTTGGAGGTTGTGCCCTTGAGGCGTGGCTTCCGGAGCTAACGCGTTAAGTCGACCGCCTGGGGAGTACGGCCGCAAGGTTAAAACTCAAATGAATTGACGGGGGCCCGCACAAGCGGTGGAGCATGTGGTTTAATTCGATGCAACGCGAAGAACCTTACCTACTCTTGACATCCAGAGAACTTAGCAGAGATGCTTTGGTGCCTTCGGGAACTCTGAGACAGGTGCTGCATGGCTGTCGTCAGCTCGTGTTGTGAAATGTTGGGTTAAGTCCCGCAACGAGCGCAACCCTTATCCTTTGTTGCCAGCGATTCGGTCGGGAACTCAAAGGAGACTGCCAGTGATAAACTGGAGGAAGGTGGGGATGACGTCAAGTCATCATGGCCCTTACGAGTAGGGCTACACACGTGCTACAATGGCATATACAAAGAGAAGCGACCTCGCGAGAGCAAGCGGACCTCATAAAGTATGTCGTAGTCCGGATTGGAGTCTGCAACTCGACTCCATGAAGTCGGAATCGCTAGTAATCGTGGATCAGAATGCCACGGTGAATACGTTCCCGGGCCTTGTACACACCGCCCGTCACACCATGGGAGTGGGTTGCAAAAGAAGTAGGTAGCTTAACCTTCGGGAGGGCGCTTACCACTTTGTGATTCATGACTGGGGTGAAGTCGTAACAAGGTAACCGTAGGGGAACCTGCGGTTGGATCACCTCCTTACCTTAAAGAAACGTTCTTTGTAGTGCTCACACAGATTGTCTGATGAAAATTAGCAGTAAGAAAATCTCTGCAGGCTTGTAGCTCAGGTGGTTAGAGCGCACCCCTGATAAGGGTGAGGTCGGTGGTTCAAGTCCACTCAGGCCTACCAAATTCTTTCTGATACCGCGTTGTGAAACGACTCGCATACTTCAGTATGCTTCGCCGCTCCACGCCTTGTCTCAGCAGGAATTAAGGTGAATGAGATAACTACGATGGGGCTATAGCTCAGCTGGGAGAGCGCCTGCCTTGCACGCAGGAGGTCTGCGGTTCGATCCCGCATAGCTCCACCATCTTTACTGCAAAAACACAAGAAAACTTCAGAGTGTACCTGAAAAGGTTCACTGCGAAGTTTTGCTCTTTAAAAATCTGGATCAAGCTGAAAATTGAAACGACACACTGTTTCATTTCTCCGTAATAAGAAATGAAAAATGGTGTGTTCGAGTCTCTCAAATTTTTGCAAGTCGATGATGAATCGAAAGAAACATCTTCGGGTTGTGAGGTTAAGCGACTAAGCGTACACGGTGGATGCCCTGGCAGTCAGAGGCGATGAAGGACGTGCTAATCTGCGATAAGCGTCGGTAAGGTGATATGAACCGTTATAACCGGCGATTTCCGAATGGGGAAACCCAGTGTGATTCGTCACACTATCATTACGTGAATACATAGCGTAATGAAGCGAACCGGGGGAACTGAAACATCTAAGTACCCCGAGGAAAAGAAATCAACCGAGATTCCCCCAGTAGCGGCGAGCGAACGGGGAGCAGCCCAGAGTCTGAATCAGCTTGTGTGTTAGTGGAACGGTCTGGAAAGTCCGACGGTACAGGGTGATAGTCCCGTACACCAAAATGCACAGGTTGTGAACTCGAAGAGTAGGGCGGGACACGTGGTATCCTGTCTGAATATGGGGGGACCATCCTCCAAGGCTAAATACTCCTGACTGACCGATAGTGAACCAGTACCGTGAGGGAAAGGCGAAAAGAACCCCGGCGAGGGGAGTGAAAAAGAACCTGAAACCGTGTACGTACAAGCAGTGGGAGCCTACTTGTTAGGTGACTGCGTACCTTTTGTATAATGGGTCAGCGACTTATATTCTGTAGCAAGGTTAACCGTATAGGGGAGCCGAAGGGAAACCGAGTCTTAACTGGGCGTTAAGTTGCAGGGTATAGACCCGAAACCCGGTGATCTAGCCATGGGCAGGTTGAAGGTTGGGTAACACTAACTGGAGGACCGAACCGACTAATGTTGAAAAATTAGCGGATGACTTGTGGCTGGGGGTGAAAGGCCAATCAAACCGGGAGATAGCTGGTTCTCCCCGAAAGCTATTTAGGTAGCGCCTCGTGAATTCATCTTCGGGGGTAGAGCACTGTTTCGGCTAGGGGGTCATCCCGACTTACCAACCCGATGCAAACTGCGAATACCGAAGAATGTTATCACGGGAGACACACGGCGGGTGCTAACGTCCGTCGTGAAGAGGGAAACAACCCAGACCGCCAGCTAAGGTCCCAAAGTCATGGTTAAGTGGGAAACGATGTGGGAAGGCACAGACAGCCAGGATGTTGGCTTAGAAGCAGCCATCATTTAAAGAAAGCGTAATAGCTCACTGGTCGAGTCGGCCTGCGCGGAAGATGTAACGGGGCTAAACCATGCACCGAAGCTGCGGCAGCGACACTATGTGTTGTTGGGTAGGGGAGCGTTCTGTAAGCCGTTGAAGGTGTGCTGTGAGGCATGCTGGAGGTATCAGAAGTGCGAATGCTGACATAAGTAACGATAATGCGGGTGAAAAACCCGCACGCCGGAAGACCAAGGGTTCCTGTCCAACGTTAATCGGGGCAGGGTGAGTCGACCCCTAAGGCGAGGCCGAAAGGCGTAGTCGATGGGAAACAGGTTAATATTCCTGTACTTGGTGTTACTGCGAAGGGGGGACGGAGAAGGCTATGTTAGCCGGGCGACGGTTGTCCCGGTTTAAGCATGTAGGCGGAGGTTCCAGGTAAATCCGGTACCTTTTTAACGCTGAGGTGTGATGACGAGGCACTACGGTGCTGAAGTAACAAATGCCCTGCTTCCAGGAAAAGCCTCTAAGCATCAGGTAACACGAAATCGTACCCCAAACCGACACAGGTGGTCAGGTAGAGAATACCAAGGCGCTTGAGAGAACTCGGGTGAAGGAACTAGGCAAAATGGTGCCGTAACTTCGGGAGAAGGCACGCTGATATGTAGGTGAAGCGGTTTACCCGTGGAGCTGAAATCAGTCGAAGATACCAGCTGGCTGCAACTGTTTATTAAAAACACAGCACTGTGCAAACACGAAAGTGGACGTATACGGTGTGACGCCTGCCCGGTGCCGGAAGGTTAATTGATGGGGTTATCCGTAAGGAGAAGCTCTTGATCGAAGCCCCGGTAAACGGCGGCCGTAACTATAACGGTCCTAAGGTAGCGAAATTCCTTGTCGGGTAAGTTCCGACCTGCACGAATGGCGTAATGATGGCCAGGCTGTCTCCACCCGAGACTCAGTGAAATTGAACTCGCTGTGAAGATGCAGTGTACCCGCGGCAAGACGGAAAGACCCCGTGAACCTTTACTATAGCTTGACACTGAACACTGGTCCTTGATGTGTAGGATAGGTGGGAGGCTTTGAAGTGTGGACGCCAGTCTGCATGGAGCCATCCTTGAAATACCACCCTTTAATGGCTGGTGTTCTAACGTGGACCCGTTATCCGGGTTGCGGACAGTGTCTGGTGGGTAGTTTGACTGGGGCGGTCTCCTCCTAAAGAGTAACGGAGGAGCACGAAGGTTAGCTAATCCTGGTCGGACATCAGGAGGTTAGTGCAAAGGCATAAGCTAGCTTGACTGCGAGAGTGACGGCTCGAGCAGGTGCGAAAGCAGGTCTTAGTGATCCGGTGGTTCTGAATGGAAGGGCCATCGCTCAACGGATAAAAGGTACTCCGGGGATAACAGGCTGATACCGCCCAAGAGTTCATATCGACGGCGGTGTTTGGCACCTCGATGTCGGCTCATCACATCCTGGGGCTGAAGTAGGTCCCAAGGGTATGGCTGTTCGCCATTTAAAGTGGTACGCGAGCTGGGTTTAGAACGTCGTGAGACAGTTCGGTCCCTATCTGCCGTGGGCGCTGGAGAATTGAGGGGGGCTGCTCCTAGTACGAGAGGACCGGAGTGGACGCATCACTGGTGTTCGGGTTGTCATGCCAATGGCATTGCCCGGTAGCTAAATGCGGAAGAGATAAGTGCTGAAAGCATCTAAGCACGAAACTTGCCCCGAGATGAGTTCTCCCTGAGACTTTAAGTCTCCTGAAGGAACGTTGAAGACGACGACGTTGATAGGTCGGGTGTGTAAGTGTAGCGATACATTGAGCTAACCGATACTAATGAACCGTGAGGCTTAACCTTACAACGCCGAAGGTGTTTTGGCGAAGAGACGACATTCAGCTTGATACAGATAACATTAACCGGCGAAAAGCGGGTTAATAACAGAATTTGCCTGGCGGCTGTAGCGCGGTGGTCCCACCTGACCCCATGCCGAACTCAGAAGTGAAACGCCGTAGCGCCGATGGTAGTGTGGGGTCTCCCCATGCGAGAGTAGGGAACTGCCAGGCATCAAATAAAAGCGAAAGGCCCGGTCGAAAGACCGGGCCTTTTGTTTTATCTGTGGTCTGTCGGTGAGCGCTCTCCTGAGGAGGACAAATCCGCCGGGAGCGGATTTGAACGTTGCGCAGCAACGGCCCGGAGGGTGGCGGGCAGGACGCCCGCCATAAACTGCCAGGCATCAAATAAAGTGAAGAAGCCCATCCTGACGGATGGGCTTTTTTGCGTGTGTGCGGGGTAAAACCGCCGGGCTGAATGTATTGTGCAGGCCTGATAAGCGCAGCGCATCACGCACATCGCAGCACCATCGGGTGCAAAGCAATATCCTGAGCCTGCATAACACAAGCCATTCTGCGGTATATGCGGTAAACTAGGCGCGATTTTGCATCAGGAAAGCGTCTATGAATCACTCCCTTAAAGCCTGGAACACCTTCGGTATCGATCAGCAAACGAATGAACTTGTCTGCGCCGAAAATGAACAACAATTACTGAATGCCTGGCAATTAGCCAATGCATCGCATCATCCTGTACTGATTCTGGGCGAAGGGAGTAACGTCCTGTTTCTTGATACCTTCCAGGGTACGGTGATCGTCAATCGTATTAAGGGTATTGAGATTACAGAGCAACCTGATGCGTGGCATTTGCACGTAGGCGCGGGTGAAAACTGGCATCAGTTGGTGTGCTATGCGCTGGAGCACAACATGCCTGGCCTGGAAAATCTGGCACTTATTCCGGGCTGTGTCGGCTCATCGCCAATCCAGAACATTGGTGCTTATGGTGTGGAACTTCAGCGTGTTTGCGAATATGTGGACTGCATTGAACTGGCGACCGGCAAACATCTGCGCGTCAGTGCTACAGAATGCCGTTTTGGTTACCGTGACAGCATCTTCAAGCATGAATACCAGGATCGTTTCGCAATTGTAGCCGTTGGTCTGCGCTTACCTAAACAGTGGCAGCCCGTTTTGACTTACGGTGACCTGACGCGTCTGGATCCTACAACAGTTACACCTCAGCAGGTTTTTGATTCAGTCTGCCATATGCGCACGACAAAACTGCCCGATCCGAAAGTAAACGGTAATGCGGGTAGCTTCTTTAAAAACCCAGTTGTCACTGGGAATATTGCGCAGGAGCTCCTGGCTAAATTCCCAACAGCACCTCATTACCCGCAGGCTGATGGTTCTGTGAAACTGGCAGCAGGCTGGCTTATCGATCAGTGCCAGCTAAAAGGTATGCGCATTGGTGGCGCGGCGGTACATCAGCAGCAGGCACTGGTGCTGATCAATGCAGATAATGCGACGAGTCAGGATATAGTGCAACTTGCACACCATGTGCGCCAAAAAGTCGGTGAGAAATTTAATGTCTGGCTCGAACCAGAGGTCCGGTTTATTGGTCCGCAGGGTGAAATGAATGCTGTGGAGATCATTGCATGAAGGATAATACCGTCCCTCTGACGCTTATTTCATTATTGGCCGATGGAGAATTTCATTCCGGTGAGCAGCTCGGTGAAACGTTGGGAATGAGCCGTGCCGCAATCAATAAGCATGTCCAGACGTTGCGCGACTGGGGGGTTGATGTCTTTACTGTTCCAGGTAAAGGATACAGCTTACCGGAGCCTATCCAACTATTAGATGCCTCACTTATTCATTCTCAACTGGATGGTGGAAATATCACTGTCCTACCGGTTATCGACTCAACCAATCAGTACCTGATGGACCGAATAGGTCAGCTGGAGTCAGGGGATGCCTGCGTCGCTGAATATCAGCAGGCCGGGCGCGGCCGCCGTGGTCGGAAATGGTTTTCACCGTTTGGTGCCAACCTTTACCTCTCAATGTTCTGGCGGCTGGAACAAGGACCGGCCGCCGCGATTGGCCTGAGTCTGGTTATTGGTATCGTCATGGCTGAGGTTTTGCGCGATCTGGGTGCGGATAAAGTCCGTGTAAAATGGCCCAACGACCTCTTTTTACTCGACCGTAAACTGGCAGGGATCCTGGTTGAACTGACCGGTAAGACAGGTGATGCCGCGCAAATTGTTATCGGCGCAGGTATTAATATGTCCATGCGCCGGGTTGAGGAAAATGTGGTTAATCAAGGCTGGATTAACCTGCAGGAAGCGGGCATAAACATTGATCGCAATACCCTTGCTGCCCGACTGATACGTGAGTTGCGCGCTGCGTTGGTGCTCTTTGAGCACGAAGGATTAGCACCGTATCTGTCTCGCTGGAAGAAACTGGATAACTTTATCGACCGCCCGGTAAAACTTATTATTGGTGATAAAGAAATATTTGGTATCTCTCGTGGAATAGACGCGCAAGGTGCATTATTGCTTGAACAAAATGGCGAGATCAAACCCTGGATGGGTGGAGAAATATCGCTGAGAAGTGCTGAATAATAAAAAGGGGAGCTGAGGCTCCCCTTTTGTATTTATTTACGTAGCCTGACTTGCTCAACGGCATGATTGGCGCTTTTAGTCATAATCAAGCTGGCTCTTTCACGTGTTGGTAAAATGTTTTGCTTTAAATTCAGCCAGTTAATTTCTTTCCATAGCGATGTGGCAGTATTGATAGCCTCATCTTCTGATAATTTTGCATAGTTATGGAAATAAGAGTCCGGGTTGGTAAACGCCCCTTCACGGAATTTCAGAAAGCGGTTGATATACCACGTCTGGAGTAATTCTTCTGGCGCATCAACATAAATAGAAAAGTCGACAAAGTCAGAAACAAATACATGATGTGGATCGTGAGGATAGTCCATCCCGCTTTGTAATACATTTAACCCTTCGAGTATTAATATGTCGGGCTGGGCAACGGTTTTGTCGCCATCAGGGATAACATCATAGATGAGATGGGAATAGACCGGTGCCGTGACGTTAGGTACGCCTGATTTCAGATCGGAAACGAATTTAACCAAGCGATGCATATCATAGGACTGGGGGAAGCCTTTCTTCTTCATTAGTCCACGATCTTTCAATACCTGGTTAGGGTGGAGAAAGCCATCGGTAGTAATCAATTCAACCTTACGATGCTCTGGCCAGCGACTGAGCAAGGCCTGCAAAACACGCGCTGTCGTACTTTTACCGACGGCAACGCTGCCAGCAATACTAATAATATAAGGAATACGCTCGCCATTCGTGCCTAAAAATTGCTCCAGCACTGCCTGACGTCGCAGGTTTGAACTGATGTAAAAGTTTAGCAAACGCGAGAGAGGCAAATAAATCTCGGCAACTTCTTCCAGCGATAAGTCTTCGTTAATGCCTTTAAGACGAGCAATCTCTTCCTCGGTCAGGGTCATCGGCACGGAATCACGAAGCGCAGCCCACTGGTTGCGATCAAACTGTAGGTAAGGCGACGTTAACGCTTGCTCTTTTATACTCATACGCATGGTCTGGCTGTCATTGCTATATCAGGTCTGCGGTAAAAAACGAAATCATCCCCGGTACGCAATGGCACGCACATTTCAGTTAATTTGGACAATGGGCAGGAGGGTAACACCAGATGGAGGGGAATAATAAGAAAAAATCATCCTCTGAAATGCAATGTGACGGGTATTCCAGATGTATAAAGATGTGCTTTCTCTCTATCAACGCGCGCATGCCGGTGCAAAATTCCTCCCTGAGGTGGCACCTGGCGTTGGAAATTTGTCCAATCCAAAGAAGAAATAGATTATTTATCGGTCGCATAGTGCAAAATGTGAGCGATAGAACATTTTATGCAATTTTTTAGTTGCATGAGTGCGCATGTCTCCATAAAATGCGCGCTACTTGATGCCGACTTAGCTCAGTAGGTAGAGCAACTGACTTGTAATCAGTAGGTCACCAGTTCGATTCCGGTAGTCGGCACCATCAAGTCCGGTGGGGTTCCCGAGCGGCCAAAGGGAGCAGACTGTAAATCTGCCGTCACAGACTTCGAAGGTTCGAATCCTTCCCCCACCACCACTTTCTGGCAGCGTTATCGCCGCCTGAGTTGATTAAAAAATTAATCAGCTCGAACAGAAAAGAGAGAAATCTCTTTTTTGTTACAGAAAGAACTGGGTAGCCGAGTTTCAGGATGCGGGCATCGTATAATGGCTATTACCTCAGCCTTCCAAGCTGATGATGCGGGTTCGATTCCCGCTGCCCGCTCCAGACGTGCTGATATGGCTCAGTTGGTAGAGCGCACCCTTGGTAAGGGTGAGGTCCCCAGTTCGACTCTGGGTATCAGCACCACTTCACTTCTCCTTCCCGTTTCTCTCTGTTTACTTTTAAAAGCATTCAACAGCTCAGGTATATTGCCTGGTTGATGTGGTGATATCACCGATTTATCCGTGTCTTAGAGGGACAATCGATGTCTAAAGAAAAATTTGAACGTACTAAACCGCACGTTAACGTCGGTACTATCGGCCACGTTGACCATGGTAAAACAACGCTGACCGCTGCAATCACTACCGTACTGGCTAAAACCTACGGCGGTGCTGCTCGCGCATTCGATCAGATCGATAACGCGCCGGAAGAAAAAGCACGTGGTATCACCATCAACACTTCTCACGTTGAATATGACACCCCGACTCGCCACTACGCACACGTAGACTGCCCGGGCCACGCCGACTATGTTAAAAACATGATCACCGGTGCTGCGCAGATGGACGGCGCGATCCTGGTTGTTGCTGCGACTGACGGCCCGATGCCGCAGACTCGTGAGCACATCCTGCTGGGTCGTCAGGTAGGCGTTCCGTACATCATCGTGTTCCTGAACAAATGCGACATGGTTGATGACGAAGAGCTGCTGGAACTGGTAGAAATGGAAGTTCGTGAACTTCTGTCTCAGTACGATTTCCCGGGCGACGACACTCCGATCGTTCGTGGTTCTGCTCTGAAAGCGCTGGAAGGCGAAGCAGAGTGGGAAGCGAAAATCATCGAACTGGCTGGCTTCCTGGATTCTTACATCCCAGAACCAGAGCGTGCGATTGACAAGCCGTTCCTGCTGCCTATCGAAGACGTATTCTCCATCTCCGGTCGTGGTACCGTTGTTACCGGTCGTGTAGAGCGCGGTATCATCAAAGTTGGTGAAGAAGTTGAAATCGTTGGTATCAAAGAGACTGCTAAGTCTACCTGTACTGGCGTTGAAATGTTCCGCAAACTGCTGGACGAAGGCCGTGCTGGTGAGAACGTTGGTGTTCTGCTGCGTGGTATCAAACGTGAAGAAATCGAACGTGGTCAGGTACTGGCTAAGCCGGGCTCTATCAAGCCGCACACCAAGTTCGAATCTGAAGTGTACATTCTGTCCAAAGACGAAGGCGGCCGTCATACTCCGTTCTTCAAAGGCTACCGTCCGCAGTTCTACTTCCGTACTACTGACGTGACTGGTACCATCGAACTGCCGGAAGGCGTAGAGATGGTAATGCCGGGCGACAACATCAAAATGGTTGTTACCCTGATCCACCCGATCGCGATGGACGACGGTCTGCGTTTCGCAATCCGTGAAGGCGGCCGTACTGTTGGTGCGGGCGTTGTTGCCAAAGTAATGAGCTAATTGCCGAATAACATTTGACGCAATGCGCAATAAAAGGGCATCATTTGATGCCCTTTTTGCACGCTTTCACACCAGAACCTGGCTCATCAGTGATTTTTTTTGTCATAATCATTGCTGAGACAGGCTCTGAAGAGGGCGTTTAGTCCGAAACGCACCAGAGCATTTCGGTTTGGATCGCCTCGCTTACGCGGGGTGAAAATGTTTGTAGAATACTTCTGACAGGTTGGTTTATGAGTGCGAATACCGAAGCTCAAGGAAGCGGGCGCGGCCTGGAAGCGATGAAGTGGGTTGTTGTCGCTGTATTGCTGCTTGTAGCTATCGTTGGCAACTACCTCTATCGTGACATGATGCTGCCGCTGCGTGCGCTGGCCGTAGTGATTCTGATTGCCGCAGCGGGTGGTGTCGCGCTGTTGACAACAAAAGGTAAAGCGACCGTTGCTTTTGCCCGTGAAGCGAGAACCGAAGTCCGTAAGGTCATTTGGCCAACTCGCCAGGAAACATTGCACACCACATTAATTGTGGCTGCGGTTACCGCAGTAATGTCACTGATCCTGTGGGGACTGGATGGTATTCTGGTTCGCCTGGTATCCTTTATCACTGGCCTGAGGTTCTAAGATGTCTGAAGCCCCTAAAAAGCGCTGGTACGTCGTTCAGGCGTTTTCCGGTTTTGAAGGCCGCGTAGCCACGTCGCTGCGCGAATATATCAAGTTACAAAATATGGAAGAGCTGTTTGGCGAAGTCATGGTGCCGACCGAAGAAGTGGTCGAAATCCGTGGTGGCCAGCGTCGCAAGAGCGAACGTAAATTCTTCCCGGGCTATGTACTGGTCCAGATGGTGATGAATGACGCAAGCTGGCACCTGGTGCGTAGCGTGCCGCGTGTGATGGGCTTTATCGGCGGTACATCTGACCGTCCGGCGCCGATCAGCGACAAAGAAGTTGATGCGATCATGAACCGTCTGCAGCAGGTTGGTGATAAACCGCGTCCGAAAACGATGTTTGAGCCAGGTGAAATGGTTCGCGTTAGTGACGGTCCGTTTGCTGACTTTAACGGCGTGGTTGAAGAAGTGGACTACGAGAAGTCCCGCCTGAAAGTCTCTGTTTCTATCTTTGGTCGTGCGACCCCGGTAGAACTGGACTTTGCCCAGGTAGAAAAAGCCTAAACAGCGATCAAAAAAGCGGCGATTTAATCGTTGCACAAGGCGCGAGATTGGAATACAATTTCGCGCCTTTTGTTTTTATGGACCCTGTCCGTAAAACGAATTTAATCACGGGGAGCCTCCTTGAGGCGCTATAACCCAACTAGAGGAATTTAGAATGGCTAAGAAAGTCCAGGCCTATGTCAAGCTGCAAGTTGCAGCTGGTATGGCTAACCCGAGTCCGCCGGTAGGTCCAGCACTGGGTCAACAAGGCGTGAACATCATGGAATTCTGCAAAGCGTTCAACGCAAAAACTGATTCCATGGAAAAAGGTCTGCCGATCCCGGTTGTTATCACCGTTTACGCTGACCGTTCTTTCACTTTCGTTACCAAAACGCCTCCGGCAGCAGTTCTGCTGAAGAAAGCGGCTGGTATCAAGTCTGGTTCCGGTAAACCGAACAAAGACAAAGTGGGTAAAATTTCCCGCGCTCAGCTGCAGGAAATCGCGCAGACCAAAGCTGCCGACATGACTGGTTCCGACATTGAAGCGATGACTCGCTCCATTGAAGGTACTGCACGTTCCATGGGCCTGGTAGTGGAGGACTAAGAAATGGCTAAACTGACCAAGCGTATGCGCGTGATCCGTGACAAAGTTGATGCAACTAAACAGTACGACATCAACGAAGCTATTGCTCTGCTGAAAGAGCTGGCCACTGCTAAATTCGTAGAAAGCGTAGACGTTGCCGTTAACCTCGGTATCGATGCTCGTAAATCTGACCAGAACGTACGTGGTGCAACTGTACTGCCGCACGGTACTGGCCGTTCCGTTCGCGTAGCCGTATTTGCCCAGGGCGCAAACGCTGAAGCTGCTAAAGCTGCAGGCGCTGAGCTGGTAGGTATGGAAGATCTGGCTGACCAGATCAAGAAAGGCGAAATGAACTTTGACGTTGTTATTGCTTCCCCGGATGCAATGCGCGTTGTTGGCCAGCTGGGTCAGGTTCTGGGTCCGCGCGGCCTGATGCCAAACCCGAAAGTTGGTACTGTAACCCCTAACGTTGCTGAAGCGGTTAAGAACGCTAAAGCAGGTCAGGTTCGTTACCGTAACGACAAAAACGGCATCATTCACACTACCATCGGTAAAGTGGATTTTGACGCTGACAAACTGAAAGAAAACCTGGAATCTCTGCTGGTTGCGCTGAAAAAAGCGAAACCGACTCAGGCTAAAGGCGTGTACATCAAGAAAGTTAGCATCTCCACCACCATGGGTGCTGGTGTTGCCGTTGATCAGTCCGGTCTGACTGCGACTGTGGCGAACTAATATTCGCCTTTACGTGGGCGGTGATTTTGTCTACAATCTTACCCCCACGTTTCTGCTAATTGCAGACGTATATCCGAGATATTCAGGCTGTGGCAAGGCGACAACTGAGTGAATCGCCAGGAGCATAGTTAACTATGTGACTGGTATGAACGAAGGCAGTCAACGCCGGCACAGATTGAATAGCGACAGATAGACAAGATTTGTTCGTTGGAGCCTGGCCTATCCAGGCCTCCGTCGAAGACCGCAGGTGTTTCGTAAGAAACTTAATGCCCTGCGTAGACGGTGACAGAACGCTAAGATTATTTCTGATACTCTGGCTTGTTTCTGCTCACCGTATTTAGACGCTCTCTCCGTTGGGGAGAGTGAAGTGAGTTCCGGAACATGAGTTCCGGCAAACATCCAGGAGCAAAGCTAATGGCTTTAAATCTTCAAGACAAACAAGCGATTGTTGCTGAAGTCAGCGAAGTAGCCAAAGGCGCGCTGTCTGCAGTAGTTGCGGATTCCCGTGGCGTAACTGTAGATAAAATGACTGAACTGCGTAAAGCAGGTCGTGAAGCTGGCGTATACATGCGTGTTGTTCGTAACACCCTGCTGCGCCGCGTCGTTGAAGGTACTCAGTTCGAGTGCCTGAAAGACACGTTTGTTGGTCCGACCCTGATTGCATACTCTATGGAACACCCGGGCGCTGCTGCTCGTCTGTTCAAAGAGTTCGCGAAAGCGAATGCAAAATTTGAGGTCAAAGCCGCAGCCTTTGAAGGTGAATTGATCCCGGCATCGCAAATCGATCGCCTGGCAACTCTGCCGACCTACGAAGAAGCAATTGCACGCCTGATGGCAACCATGAAAGAAGCTTCGGCTGGCAAACTGGTTCGTACTCTGGCTGCTGTACGCGATGCGAAAGAAGCTGCTTAATCGCAGTTATCTTTCTCAAGCATCTGCTTACGTATAAACTTATTCTGATTTTCAGGAACAATTTAAATGTCTATCACTAAAGATCAAATCATTGAAGCAGTATCCGCTATGTCCGTAATGGACGTTGTAGAACTGATCTCTGCAATGGAAGAAAAATTCGGTGTTTCCGCTGCTGCTGCTGTAGCTGTAGCTGCTGGCCCGGCTGAAGCTGCTGAAGAAAAAACTGAATTCGACGTAATTCTGAAAGCTGCTGGCGCTAACAAAGTTGCTGTTATCAAAGCAGTACGTGGCGCAACTGGCCTGGGTCTGAAAGAAGCTAAAGACCTGGTAGAATCTGCTCCGGCTGCCCTGAAAGAAGGCATCAGCAAAGACGACGCAGAAGCACTGAAAAAATCTCTGGAAGAAGCTGGCGCTGAAGTTGAAGTTAAATAAGCCAACTTTTCTGGTTGCAGCCTAAGAAATTAGGCTGATGGCTGGTGACTTTTTAGTCACCAGCCTTTTTGCGCTGTAAGGCGCCAGTAGCATTTCACACTGTTTGACTACTGCTGTGCCTTTCAATGCTTGTTTCTATCGACGTCTTAATATACTGCGACAGAGCTTCAGTTCTGTGTAAATCGCAATGAAATGGTTTAAGCGTGATAGCAACAGGCATTGCGGAAAGTATTCGATTTTCCGGTCAACAAAATAGTGTTGCACAAACTGTCCCTTCGTCGGACAGATGGGTCGACTTGTCAGCGAGCTGAGGAACCCTAATGGTTTACTCCTATACCGAGAAAAAACGTATTCGTAAGGATTTTGGTAAACGTCCACAAGTGTTGGACATACCTTATCTCCTTTCTATCCAGCTTGACTCGTTTCAGAAGTTCATCGAGCAAGATCCTGAAGGGCAGTATGGTCTGGAAGCAGCTTTCCGTTCCGTTTTCCCGATTCAGAGCTACAGCGGTAATTCCGAGCTGCAATACGTCAGCTACCGCCTTGGCGAACCGGTGTTTGACGTTCAGGAATGTCAGATCCGTGGCGTGACCTATTCCGCACCGCTGCGCGTAAAACTGCGTCTGGTGATCTACGAGCGCGAAGCGCCGGAAGGCACCGTAAAAGACATTAAAGAACAAGAAGTCTACATGGGCGAAATTCCGCTCATGACTGACAACGGTACCTTTGTAATCAATGGTACTGAGCGTGTTATCGTTTCTCAGCTGCACCGTAGTCCTGGCGTCTTCTTTGACTCCGACAAAGGTAAAACCCACTCTTCGGGTAAAGTGCTGTATAACGCGCGCATCATCCCTTACCGTGGTTCCTGGCTGGACTTCGAATTCGATCCGAAGGACAACCTGTTCGTACGTATTGACCGTCGCCGTAAACTGCCTGCGACCATTATTCTGCGTGCACTGAACTACACCACTGAGCAGATCCTTGACCTGTTCTTTGAAAAAGTTGTTTTCGAAATTCGTGACAACAAGCTGCAGATGGAACTGGTGCCGGAACGCCTGCGTGGTGAAACCGCCTCCTTTGACATTGAAGCTAACGGTAAAGTCTACGTCGAAAAAGGCCGTCGCATCACTGCGCGCCACATTCGCCAACTGGAAAAAGACGATATCAAACATATCGAAGTTCCGGTTGAATACATTGCTGGTAAAGTTGCGGCTAAAGACTACGTTGACGAATCTACTGGCGAGCTGATCTGCGCAGCTAACATGGAGCTGAGCCTGGATCTGCTGGCTAAGCTGAGCCAGTCTGGTCACAAGCGTATCGAAACGCTGTTCACTAACGATCTGGACCACGGTCCGTACATTTCTGAAACTGTACGCGTCGACCCAACCAACGATCGTCTGAGCGCGCTGGTAGAAATCTACCGCATGATGCGTCCTGGTGAGCCGCCGACTCGTGAAGCTGCTGAAAGCCTGTTCGAGAACCTGTTCTTCTCCGAAGACCGCTATGACCTGTCTGCGGTCGGTCGTATGAAGTTCAACCGTTCTCTGCTGCGCGACGAAATCGAAGGTTCCGGTATCCTGAGCAAAGACGACATCATCGAAGTGATGAAGAAGCTCATCGATATCCGTAACGGTAAAGGCGAAGTCGATGATATCGACCACCTCGGCAACCGTCGTATCCGTTCCGTAGGCGAAATGGCGGAAAACCAGTTCCGCGTTGGCCTGGTACGTGTTGAGCGTGCGGTGAAAGAGCGTCTGTCTCTGGGCGATCTGGATACCCTGATGCCTCAGGATATGATCAACGCCAAGCCGATTTCTGCAGCAGTGAAAGAGTTCTTTGGTTCCAGCCAGCTGTCTCAGTTTATGGACCAGAACAACCCGCTGTCTGAGATTACGCACAAACGTCGTATCTCTGCACTCGGCCCAGGCGGTCTGACCCGTGAACGCGCAGGCTTCGAAGTTCGAGACGTACACCCGACTCACTACGGTCGCGTATGTCCAATCGAAACGCCTGAAGGTCCGAACATCGGTCTGATCAACTCCCTGTCCGTGTATGCACAGACTAACGAATACGGCTTCCTCGAGACTCCGTACCGTAAAGTGACCGACGGTGTTGTAACTGACGAAATTCATTACCTGTCTGCTATCGAAGAAGGCAACTACGTTATCGCTCAGGCGAACTCCAACCTGGATGACGAAGGCCACTTTGTAGAAGATTTGGTTACCTGCCGTAGCAAAGGCGAATCCAGCTTGTTCAGCCGTGATCAGGTTGACTACATGGACGTATCCACCCAGCAGGTGGTATCCGTCGGTGCGTCCCTGATCCCGTTCCTGGAACACGATGACGCCAACCGTGCATTGATGGGTGCGAACATGCAACGTCAGGCGGTTCCGACTCTGCGCGCTGATAAGCCGCTGGTTGGTACCGGTATGGAACGTGCTGTTGCCGTTGACTCCGGTGTTACTGCAGTTGCTAAACGTGGCGGTACTGTTCAGTACGTGGATGCTTCCCGTATCGTTATCAAAGTTAACGAAGACGAGATGTACCCGGGCGAAGCAGGTATCGACATTTATAACCTGACCAAATACACCCGTTCTAACCAGAACACCTGTATCAACCAGATGCCTTGCGTATCTCTGGGCGAGCCGGTTGAACGTGGTGATGTGCTGGCAGACGGTCCGTCCACCGACCTCGGTGAACTGGCGCTGGGCCAGAACATGCGCGTGGCATTCATGCCATGGAATGGTTACAACTTCGAAGACTCCATCCTCGTATCCGAGCGTGTTGTTCAGGAAGACCGTTTCACCACCATCCACATTCAGGAACTGGCATGTGTGTCCCGTGACACCAAGCTGGGGCCAGAAGAGATCACCGCTGACATCCCGAACGTGGGTGAAGCTGCGCTCTCCAAACTGGATGAATCCGGTATCGTTTATATCGGTGCGGAAGTGACCGGTGGCGACATTCTGGTTGGTAAGGTAACGCCGAAAGGTGAAACCCAACTGACGCCAGAAGAGAAGCTGCTGCGTGCGATCTTCGGTGAGAAAGCGTCTGACGTTAAAGACTCTTCTCTGCGCGTGCCAAACGGTGTTTCCGGTACGATTATCGACGTTCAGGTCTTTACTCGCGATGGCGTAGAAAAAGACAAACGTGCGCTGGAAATCGAAGAGATGCAGCTGAAGCAGGCGAAAAAAGACCTGTCTGAAGAACTGCAGATCCTCGAAGCTGGCCTGTTCAGCCGTATCTACGCTGTGCTGGTTTCCGGTGGTGTTGAAGCTGAGAAGCTCGACAAACTGCCACGCGACCGCTGGTTAGAACTCGGCCTGACCGACGAAGAAAAACAGAATCAGCTGGAACAACTGGCTGAGCAGTACGACGAACTGAAACACGAATTCGAGAAAAAACTCGAAGCGAAACGCCGTAAAATCACTCAGGGCGACGATCTGGCACCGGGCGTGCTGAAGATTGTTAAGGTTTATCTGGCGGTTAAACGTCGGATCCAGCCTGGTGATAAGATGGCAGGTCGTCACGGTAACAAGGGTGTAATCTCTAAGATCAACCCGATCGAAGATATGCCACACGATGCTAACGGTACGCCGGTAGATATCGTACTGAACCCGCTGGGCGTACCATCGCGTATGAACATCGGTCAGATCCTTGAAACCCACCTGGGTATGGCTGCAAAAGGTATCGGCGATAAGATCAACGCCATGCTGAAACAGCAGCAGGAAGTCGCGAAACTGCGCGAATTCATCCAGCGTGCTTACGATCTGGGTTCAGATGTTCGTCAGAAAGTTGACCTGAATACCTTCAGTGATGAAGAAGTTCTGCGTCTGGCTGAAAACCTGAAAAAAGGTATGCCGATCGCAACGCCGGTATTCGACGGTGCGAAAGAGTCTGAAATCAAGGAACTGTTACAGCTGGGTGGCCTGCCGACTTCCGGTCAGATCACACTGTTCGACGGCCGTACCGGTGAGCAGTTCGAGCGCCAGGTTACCGTTGGCTACATGTACATGCTGAAACTGAACCACCTGGTTGATGACAAGATGCATGCGCGTTCTACCGGTTCTTACAGCCTGGTTACTCAGCAGCCGCTGGGTGGTAAGGCGCAGTTCGGTGGTCAGCGCTTCGGGGAGATGGAAGTGTGGGCGCTGGAAGCATATGGCGCAGCATACACCCTGCAGGAAATGCTCACCGTTAAGTCTGATGACGTGAACGGTCGTACTAAGATGTATAAAAACATCGTGGACGGCAACCATCAGATGGAACCAGGCATGCCGGAATCCTTCAACGTACTGTTGAAAGAGATTCGTTCGCTGGGTATCAACATCGAGCTGGAAGACGAGTAACTCTCGATCAAACAGGTCACTGGTGCTGGCGTAACAGCCAGCGCCAGATTGTGCTAACTCCGACGGGAGCAAATCCGTGAAAGATTTATTAAAGTTTCTGAAAGCGCAGACTAAAACCGAAGAGTTTGATGCGATCAAAATTGCTCTGGCCTCGCCAGACATGATCCGTTCATGGTCTTTCGGTGAAGTTAAGAAGCCGGAAACCATCAACTACCGTACGTTCAAACCTGAACGTGACGGCCTTTTCTGCGCCCGTATCTTTGGGCCGGTAAAAGACTACGAGTGCCTGTGCGGTAAGTACAAGCGCCTGAAACACCGTGGTGTGATCTGTGAGAAGTGCGGCGTTGAAGTGACCCAGACCAAAGTACGCCGTGAGCGTATGGGCCACATCGAGCTGGCGTCTCCGACTGCTCACATCTGGTTCCTGAAATCTCTGCCGTCCCGTATCGGTTTGCTGCTTGATATGCCGCTGCGTGATATCGAACGCGTACTGTACTTCGAATCTTATGTGGTTATCGAAGGCGGTATGACTAACCTGGAACGTCAACAGATCCTGACTGAAGAGCAGTATCTGGACGCGCTGGAAGAGTTCGGTGACGAATTTGACGCGAAGATGGGTGCGGAAGCAATCCAGGCCCTGCTGAAGAGCATGGATCTGGAGCAAGAGTGTGAAACTCTGCGCGAAGAGCTGAACGAAACCAACTCCGAAACCAAGCGTAAGAAGCTGACCAAGCGTATCAAACTGCTGGAAGCCTTCGTACAGTCTGGCAACAAGCCAGAGTGGATGATCTTGACCGTTCTGCCGGTTCTGCCGCCAGATCTGCGTCCGCTGGTTCCGCTGGATGGTGGTCGTTTCGCAACGTCGGATCTGAACGATCTGTATCGTCGCGTTATCAACCGTAACAACCGTCTGAAGCGTCTGCTGGATCTGGCTGCGCCGGACATCATCGTACGCAACGAAAAACGTATGCTGCAGGAAGCGGTTGACGCCCTGCTGGATAACGGTCGTCGCGGTCGTGCGATCACCGGTTCTAACAAACGTCCTCTGAAATCTTTGGCCGACATGATCAAAGGTAAGCAGGGTCGTTTCCGTCAGAACCTGCTCGGTAAGCGTGTTGACTACTCCGGTCGTTCTGTAATCACCGTAGGTCCATACCTGCGTCTGCATCAGTGCGGCCTGCCGAAGAAAATGGCACTGGAACTGTTCAAACCGTTCATCTACGGCAAGCTGGAACTGCGTGGCTTGGCCACCACCATCAAAGCCGCTAAGAAAATGGTTGAGCGTGAAGAAGCTGTCGTTTGGGATATCCTGGACGAAGTTATCCGCGAACACCCGGTACTGCTGAACCGTGCACCAACACTGCACCGTCTGGGTATCCAGGCATTTGAACCGGTACTGATCGAAGGTAAAGCTATCCAGCTTCACCCGCTGGTTTGTGCGGCATATAACGCCGACTTCGATGGTGACCAGATGGCTGTTCACGTACCGCTGACGCTGGAAGCCCAGCTCGAAGCGCGTGCGCTGATGATGTCTACCAACAACATCCTGTCTCCGGCGAACGGCGAACCTATCATCGTTCCGTCTCAGGACGTTGTATTGGGTCTGTACTACATGACCCGTGACTGTGTTAACGCCAAAGGCGAAGGCATGGTGCTGACTGGCCCGAAAGAAGCTGAGCGTATCTATCGCGCAGGTCTGGCCTCTCTGCATGCGCGCGTTAAAGTGCGTATCACTGAATACGAAAAAGATGAAAACGGCGAATTCGTTGCGCACACCAGTCTGAAAGACACGACCGTTGGTCGCGCCATTCTGTGGATGATCGTACCGAAAGGTCTGCCTTTCTCCATCGTCAACCAGGCGCTGGGCAAGAAAGCTATCTCCAAAATGCTGAACACCTGTTACCGCATTCTGGGCCTGAAGCCGACTGTTATCTTCGCTGACCAGACAATGTACACCGGCTTTGCTTATGCAGCGCGTTCAGGTGCATCTGTTGGTATTGATGACATGGTCATCCCGGAGAAGAAACACGAGATCATCTCTGAAGCGGAAGCTGAAGTTGCTGAGATCCAGGAGCAGTTCCAGTCTGGTCTGGTAACCGCGGGCGAACGCTATAACAAAGTTATCGATATCTGGGCTGCGGCGAACGATCGTGTATCCAAAGCGATGATGGATAACCTGCAAACCGAAACCGTTATTAACCGTGACGGCGTAGAAGAGCAGCAGGTTTCCTTCAACAGCATCTACATGATGGCCGACTCCGGTGCGCGTGGTTCTGCAGCACAGATTCGTCAGCTGGCCGGTATGCGTGGTCTGATGGCGAAGCCAGATGGCTCCATCATCGAAACGCCAATCACCGCGAACTTCCGTGAAGGTCTGAACGTACTCCAGTACTTCATCTCTACTCACGGTGCGCGTAAAGGTCTGGCGGATACCGCACTGAAAACAGCGAACTCCGGTTATCTGACTCGTCGTCTGGTTGACGTTGCGCAGGACCTGGTTGTTACTGAAGACGATTGCGGCACTCTGGAAGGCATCACCATGACCCCGGTTATCGAGGGTGGTGATGTTAAAGAGCCGCTGCGCGATCGCGTTCTGGGTCGTGTAACTGCTGAAGACGTTCTGAAGCCGGGTACGGCGGATATTCTGGTTCCACGCAACACGCTGCTGCACGAACAGTGGTGTGATCTGCTGGAAGAGAACTCCGTTGACTCCGTTAAAGTCCGTTCTGTTGTATCTTGTGACACCGACTTTGGTGTATGTGCGCACTGCTACGGTCGTGACCTGGCGCGTGGCCACATCATCAACAAAGGTGAAGCAATCGGCGTTATCGCGGCACAGTCCATCGGTGAACCGGGTACACAGCTGACGATGCGTACGTTCCACATCGGTGGTGCGGCATCTCGTGCGGCTGCTGAATCCAGCATTCAGGTGAAAAACAAAGGTAGCATCCGTCTGAGCAATGCGAAGTCGGTTGTGAACTCCAGCGGTAAACTGGTTATCACCTCACGTAACACCGAACTGAAACTGATCGACGAATTCGGCCGTACCAAAGAAAGCTATAAAGTGCCTTACGGCTCCGTTATGGCGAAAGGTGATGGCGAACAGGTTGCTGGCGGCGAAACCGTAGCAAACTGGGATCCGCACACCATGCCGGTTATCACCGAAGTGAGTGGTTTCGTCCGCTTCACTGACATGATCGACGGCCAGACCATTACTCGTCAGACCGACGAGCTGACCGGTCTGTCTTCTCTGGTGGTTCTGGATTCTGCAGAGCGTACTGCGGGTGGTAAAGACCTGCGTCCGGCACTGAAAATTGTTGATGCTCAGGGCAACGACGTTCTGATCCCAGGCACCGATATGCCTGCTCAGTACTTCCTGCCGGGTAAAGCGATTGTTCAGTTGGAAGATGGCGTACAGATCAGTTCTGGTGACACCCTGGCCCGTGTTCCGCAGGAATCCGGCGGTACCAAGGATATCACCGGTGGTCTGCCGCGCGTTGCTGACCTGTTCGAAGCACGTCGTCCGAAAGAGCCGGCAATCCTGGCTGAAATCAGCGGTATCATTTCCTTCGGTAAAGAAACCAAAGGTAAACGTCGTCTGGTTATCACCCCGGTAGACGGTAGCGAACCGTACGAAGAGATGATTCCGAAATGGCGTCAGCTCAACGTGTTCGAAGGTGAACGTGTAGAACGTGGTGACGTTGTTTCCGACGGTCCGGAAGCGCCGCACGACATCCTGCGTCTGCGTGGTGTGCATGCTGTAACTCGTTACATCGTTAACGAAGTTCAGGACGTATACCGTCTGCAGGGTGTTAAGATTAACGATAAACACATCGAAGTTATCGTTCGTCAGATGCTGCGTAAAGCCACCATCGAAAGCGCTGGTAGCTCCGACTTCCTGGAAGGCGAGCAGGTTGAATACTCCCGCGTCAAGATCGCTAACCGCGAGCTGGAAGCGAACGGCAAAGTGGGTGCAACGTTCTCCCGCGATCTGCTGGGTATCACCAAAGCGTCTCTGGCAACCGAGTCCTTCATCTCTGCAGCATCGTTCCAGGAAACCACGCGTGTCCTGACCGAAGCCGCTGTTGCAGGTAAACGTGATGAACTGCGCGGTCTGAAAGAGAACGTAATCGTGGGTCGTTTGATCCCGGCAGGTACCGGTTACGCGTACCACCAGGATCGTATGCGCCGTCGCGCAGCGGGCGAACTGCCAGCTGCACCGCAGGTGACTGCTGAAGATGCGTCTGCCAGCCTGGCAGAACTGCTGAACGCAGGCCTGGGCGGTTCTGACAACGATTAATCGTTGCCGACCATAATAAAAAACCCGCTTCGGCGGGTTTTTTTATGTCCAGGTTTATTTCTGATGGCGCTTATCTGGTCTATGAGGCTACGAAGCCATCCGGCAGTGTCATTAATTTACCGGCGGTAACCGCCGATAAAGCTCAATCATATCTCCCGCCAAATCCTGAATCACCATCGCGTTCATCAGGTGATCCTGCGAATGGACGGTGATGAGATTAACCGGTAGCTTGCCGGTTCCTTCGTCAATTCCGATCAGCTGGGTCTGGATTTTATGCGCTTGTTTAACGTACTCGCGTGATTCCGTCATCGCTTGTTCTGCACCGGAGAAATCACCTTTACGCGCCAGTTGCAATGCCGTCAGGGCCTGGCTGCGTGCAGCGCCAGCGTTTACCAATAACTCCATGATGATCGTTTCTAACTCTTCCATACCATCACTCCAGTAGTTTCAGCGCCTTGTCCAGTACCGCATCGCCTTTCATCATGCCGTAATCCATCATGTCGATAACGGCGACCTTTTTGCCTAGTGGGTCGGCGATCGCCTGTAGCTTGGCCTGTTCATACTTAACCTGTGGACCGAGCAAAACGATATCCGCTGTAGCGATATTCTCTTCAAACTCGGCCACCGGGACGGCTTTGATAGTAACGTCGACGCCTTTTTTCTGGGCGGCATCTTTCATCCTTTGCACCAGCATGCTGGTGGACATTCCGGCGGCACAGCATAAAACGATGTTTTTCATAAGCAGTCTCGATCAACATGTGTGAGTTGATAATTATCGCGAGCCAGCTATAGCAACAACTGCTTTGCAACGATTGTGTGCAAGGCATCACAAAGAAAACCGCTTTTTCTGAAACCGGTTACAAAAAGAGGCCAAACCCTGCGATCTGGACCGGGACCAGCGGCTTTTTGACTCGCTTATCACATGCTGGAATATATAATTACTGTCAATAAAGACATGTTATAAAAAACAGTATTGACAGCGTTTTTTAAACCCGTATGTTAATACTTAACAGCGGAGAAATTGTAGTTTGCTGTTAACGTAGTAAGTGTTAGTAGAGCTTGATTGGGGTTTGCGATAAAGGCCACGAAGTATTTTTTGTATGGGATAGTCGATGCTGAAAACGCTATTTTTTCACCTCGACAATGCTTTCAGGCCACGTAGTTGATATATCTAATCGCAAAAAATCAGTAAAACGCGACGATGTAACGCCATGATTTAATAGTAATTGTTCGTGATTTCTGCTTTTTGGTTATCACGAGGGAAATAAGGCAACGCATCAAAGAGTATATGTCGCGAGGGGAAGTGTACTTGTTTAGGTCACCAGCCTTGAGTTCTATTATCAAGCGGGTGGAATGTGTTTAACGGTAAATAGAGGAAAGCTTTAGTTAGTATCAATATCCAATATTATCTGTAGTAAACGTGTACATTTTAAAGTAGTACCATCAGCAGTATTAAATCGTTAAGTTTATTAATGTTAAATTTGAAGTGTGTAGTAACGTAAAGCCCTGACTGCAATAGTCGGGGCTTTTGTTCATTGTAGATCAAGCTGTTATCCATGATGCTTAGCCGCGTTGGTTCAACATTGCATCACTCAGTGGGTATTAAAAAAATTAATGCTTGCTTAATGATTAGAAGTAGGTCTACTATAGCGGCATCGGTTTGGAACACAGACCTTATGCAAGCAGTTTTAGTAAAGCAGTTCTCAGTTCAAGCGTTATCCTCAGATACTCTTCTTCATGAGCCTCCTCCCTAAGTGCCCCATAAGTTAATTTCTGCAAAACAGGCCATCTTCGCTGCATAAGCGGCTCAAAAACATGAAAGGAAGTATCTATGTCTAACAAAATGACTGGTTTAGTAAAATGGTTTAACTCTGATAAAGGCTTCGGCTTTATCACTCCTCAGGACGGTAGCAAGGATGTGTTTGTGCATTTTTCCGCTATCCAGAGTAACGATTTTAAAACGTTAGACGAAGGTCAAAAGGTGGAATTCTCCGTGGAGAATGGCGCTAAAGGCCCGTCTGCTGTTAACGTTGTCGCGCTGTAAACGCCGATAATTTCACGAAGGCTTACGATAGCGATGAAGGCCAGAGCCCGAGCAGTTAAGCACCAGTGAAGAAAAAACCCGCGAAAGCGGGTTTTTTTGTTTATGCGATCGCTCCTGACTTACGGTACCTGTTAAGCGCGTCCCAGATAGCTGTCCCAGTCTTTCCACACGGGCTGTAATCCCTGCGCCATCAGTGCTTCAGCAACGGCTTCCGGGCGACGATCGTCGTGCGGGGAGAACTGTTCCAGTTCGGGGTGGTTATCGGCATAACCACCGGGCTGGGTTTTTGAGAAGGCGCTGACGTTGTTGATTGCCAACGGGATCACATGGTCACGAAACCATGGCGATTCGCGGGTGGAGAGCGACAGCTCAATTTCTGGTGCGAGTAAACGAAACGCGCAAATGGTCTGGACCAGCTGTCGCTCATCCATGATCGATGCAGGCTCAACGCCTCCGGTGCATGGGCGCAGGCGAGGGAAGGAGATAGAGTAGCGGCTCTGCCAGTAATGCTGCTGCATCCACAGCAGATGTTCAGCTACCATATAGCAGTCAACCCGCCAGCTGTCGGACAAACCAATCAACGCGCCAAGACCGATTTTGTCGATCCCTGCGCGGCCCAGCCGGTCCGGCGTTTCCAGTCGCCAGAAGAAATCCTGCTTTTTCCCCTTCAGATGGTGGCGGGCGTAAATCGCCTCATGATAGCTCTCCTGATACACCATCACGCCATCCAGCCCCAGCGTCTTCAGCTCCGCATATTCAGCCTCTGACAGCGGCTGTACTTCCATCTGTAAAGAGGCAAACTGGCGGCGAATGGCAGGCAAATGGCGACGAAAGTAATCCATCCCCACTTTGGCCTGATGTTCACCGGTGACCAGTAGCAGATGCTCAAAGCCCAGCTCACGGATAGCCGCACACTCACGTTGTATCTCATTTTCGTCCAGCGTTTTGCGTTTGATACGGTTGCTCATCGAAAAACCGCAGTAGGTGCAGTCGTTGGCACAAAGGTTGGAGAGATACAACGGCACGTAAAAGCTCACCGTGTTGCCAAAACGCTGGCGGGTGAGCTTTTGCGCCCGTTGCGCAAGCGGCTCCAGATAATCGGCGGCGGCAGGAGAGAGCAATGCCATCAGATCGTCGCGACTAAGATGCGAAGTCTTGAGAGCGCGCTCCACGTCAGCGGCGGTTTTACCGTTGATGCGCAGGCGGATGTCGTCCCAGTCCAGTTGTCGCCAGCGGTCGCTGAACGTTTTCATGCGAAGGCCTCCAGGAATCCGGTTAACGGGCTGGTGGGATTTGCCTGCGAGCTTTTGCTTCCAGGTACCGCCTGGCGCGCCAAAAGGCCTGCTTCAACTGCCAGACGGAAAGCGGTGGCCATCATCACCGGGCTGTCGGCTACCGCGATTGCCGTGTTGACCAGCACCGCGTCGGCGCCCATTTCCAGCGCCTGCGTGGCGTGGCTGGGGACGCCGATACCTGCATCAACCACCACCGGCACGGTCGCCTGTTGGATAATAATCTCCAGCATCGCTTTGGTTTCCAGCCCCTGGTTGGAGCCGATAGGTGCGCCGAGCGGCATCACCGCCGCGCAGCCCACGTCTTCCAGCCGCTTGCACAGTACCGGGTCCGCACCGCAGTAGGGCAGCACCACAAAGCCCTGTTTCACCAGCGCTTCGGCAGCTTTTAGTGTTTCAATCGGATCCGGCAATAGCCAGCGGGCATCCGGGTGGATTTCTAATTTCAGCCAGTTTGTGCCCAGAGCTTCACGCGCCAGTTGGGCGGCGAAAATCGCCTCTTCAGCGGTTTTCGCTCCGGAGGTGTTAGGCAGCAGCGTCACGCCCGCGTCGATAAGCGGGGCCAGAATGGCATCGTTATGCTGGCGCAAATCCACGCGCTTCATGGCCAGCGTGACCAACTGGCTGCCGGAGGCGCGAATCGCCTCGACCATCAGCTGCGATGAGGCAAACTTTCCGGTACCGGTGAACAGATGTGAATCAAACGTTTTGTCGGCAATACGTAACATATCAACCCCCTGCAATAACCTGAAAAAGCAGGATCTGGTCGCCTTCCTGCACGATTTGCTGCTGCCACTGCTCGCGCGGCAGGATCTGCTGATTGAGCGCCAGCGCCGCGCCCGGTTTAAGCTGATTAAGCTCGGTGAGCAGCCCGCTGACGGTTTGTCCCTCGGCGCACTGCATCGGCTCATCATTGAACTGAATCTGCATGTTGCCCTCCACATACCGGGCAGCCGCTGGCACGTCGTAGTGCGAAGCTGCGCCACTGGCTGGTTTTACCGTCAAACAGGCGTAACTCGCCGCTGGGCGTCGCAATGCCGCTAAGCAGTTTGATGGCTTCCAGCGCCTGCAAGGTGCCCATCACGCCGACAACCGGGCCGACGATACCGGCGGTACGGCAGTTGCGTTCAGGCTCTACATCATCCGGCCACAGGCAGCGGTAACAACCTTGCTCCCACGGTGGCGTGAGCACCATCAACTGGCCGCCGAAACCGACGGCGCTGGCGGTAACCAAAGGTGTATTCAGCGACACGCAGGCGGCGTTAATTTCCTGACGCGTGGCCATGTTGTCGGTACAGTCGAGCACCACGTCGGCACGCGCTACCGCATGCCGGAGCGCATCGCCTTTCAGTCGCTGCTGGAGCGATACCAGTTCGATATCCGGGTTGAGCCGCGTCAGGCGCTGCTGGGCAATCTGCGATTTTGAACGCGCGATATCATCAGTGGTAAACAGGATCTGGCGCTGCAGATTGCTCAAATGAATGTCGTCATCGTCTACCAGCGTCAGTTTGCCGATACCTGCTCCCGCCAGATACAGCGCGGCAGGCGAACCTAACCCGCCTAAACCGATAATCAGCACATGGCTGTCGAGCAGCTTTTGTTGGCCCTCAATCGCGATATCGCCGAGCAGGATCTGCCGGCTGTAGCGCATAAAGTCGCGGTCATTCATCGCCTACTCCCGCTATGTCGAGCAGCTGCGCCGTGGCTGCCTGCCAGTCAGCCGCCTGGGTAATGGCGCTGACCACGGCAATGCTGCCAACACCGGTCGCCAGCACCGATGGTGCACGTTCCAGGCTGATGCCGCCGATGGCGACGGTCGGGTAATCGGCCAGTCGGTTAATATGGCTTGCCAGCTGTGTCAGCCCCTGCGGAGCGGAAGGCATCTGCTTGGTTTGCGTGGGGAAAACATGGCCGAGTGCGATATAAGAAGGCTTAGCCGCCAGCGCGACGTCGATCTCCATATCATCGTGAGTGGAGACACCCAGGCGCAGCCCCGCCGCCTGAATCGCCTCCAGATCGGTGGTTTCAAGGTCTTCCTGGCCCAGATGCACGCCGTAAGCGTTGTGCTTAATCGCCAGCCGCCAGTAGTCGTTGATAAACAGGCGGGCGTCATAGCGACGCCCCAGTTCAATGGCGGCCATGACGTCGGCTTCCATCTCTTCATCACGCTTATCTTTAATGCGCAGTTGGATCGTGCGTACGCCCGCCTGCAGCAGGCGTTCAATCCACGCCACGCTGTCCACCACCGGGTAAAGCCCGAGGCGGAACGGCACGGTCGGGAAATCAGGCTGGTACATTATGCCTCCTCTTTTTTGAGGTAGATTTCACCGCCTTTGGCGCGGAAGTTCTCCGACATATCTGCCATTCCCACTTCAATAGTTTGCGCGGCGGCGTAGTCGCGTACTTCCTGGCTGATTTTCATCGAGCAGAACTTCGGCCCGCACATCGAGCAGAAATGGGCGACCTTGCCGGACTCCTGCGGCAGGGTTTCATCGTGGTAGGCGCGGGCAGTGAATGGGTCGAGCGCGAGGTTAAACTGGTCTTCCCAGCGGAATTCGAAGCGCGCTTTCGACATCGCGTTATCGCGGATCTGCGCGCTCGGGTGGCCTTTGGCTAAATCCGCGGCGTGGGCGGCAATCTTGTAGGTGATCAGCCCTTGCTTCACGTCTTCTTTGTTCGGCAGGCCGAGGTGCTCTTTCGGCGTCACGTAGCACAGCATCGCGCAGCCAAACCAGCCGATCATCGCTGCGCCAATGCCGGAGGTGAAGTGGTCATAGCCCGGCGCGATATCTGTCGTCAACGGCCCTAAGGTGTAGAACGGCGCTTCGTGGCAGCTCTCCAGCTCTTCGGTCATGTTGCGTTGGATCATATGCATCGGCACATGCCCTGGGCCTTCAATCATCACCTGCACGTCGTATTCCCAGGCGATTTTGGTCAGCTCACCCAGCGTATGCAGTTCGGAGAACTGCGCTTCGTCGTTGGCATCCTGAATCGAACCCGGACGCAGGCCGTCGCCGAGAGAGAGCGAGACGTCGTAGGCGGCGCAGATTTCGCAAATCTCGCGGAAATGTTCGAACAGGAAGTTCTCTTTGTGATGAGAAAGGCACCATTTCGCCATAATTGAACCGCCGCGTGAGACAATACCGGTCAGGCGTTTGGCAGTCATCGGCACGTAGCGTAGCAGCACGCCCGCGTGAATGGTGAAGTAGTCGACGCCCTGTTCGGCCTGTTCCAGCAACGTATCGCGGAACGCTTCCCAGGTGAGATCTTCGGCGATCCCATTGACCTTCTCCAGCGCCTGGTAGATCGGTACGGTGCCGATCGGCACCGGGCTGTTACGCAGGATCCACTCGCGGGTTTCGTGAATATAGCGACCGGTGGAGAGGTCCATCACCGTATCTGCGCCCCAGCGGGTCGACCACACCAGTTTTTCGACCTCTTCTTCGATAGAGGAAGTGACCGCCGAGTTACCGATGTTGGCATTCACCTTCACCAGGAAGTTGCGGCCGATGATCATCGGCTCGGATTCCGGGTGGTTGATGTTGGCGGGAATAATCGCCCGGCCCGCAGCGACTTCATCACGCACGAATTCCGGGGTGATATTTTCCGGTAGACGAGCGCCAAAGTTCATCCCCGGATGCTGGTGGCGCAGTACTTCACTACGAATACGCTCGCGGCCCATGTTTTCACGGATGGCGATAAACTCCATTTCTGGCGTGACGATCCCCTGACGGGCGTAGTGCAACTGGGTCACGCGCTTACCGGCTTTGGCGCGCTTTGGGGTCAGCAGGCCGCTGAAACGCAGCTCGTCCAGGCCATCGTCGGCCAGGCGCTCTTTGGTGTAAGCGGAGCTGCGGTCGTCTAATTCTTCGCTGTCGTTACGCGCCGCAATCCACGGCTGGCGCAGTTTCGCCAGGCCCTGCTGGACGTTAATCGCCACGTCAGGATCGCCATACGGCCCGGAGGTGTCGTACACCGGCACGGCTTCGTTGTCTTCAAATTGCGGGTTGTCTTTGCTGCCGCCAATTAGCGTCGGGCTCAGCTGGATTTCGCGCATCGGGATGCGGATATCCGGCTGCGAACCGGTAATATAAATGCGTTTTGAGTTAGGGAAGGCGGTCCCTTCCAGGGTATCGATAAAGTGTTGGGCTTGCGCGCGCTGTTCGCGGCGTGATGGTTTAGTAGTGGCAGACATAGCTCATTCCAAAAAAGTAAGGACGTGGCTTGTCAGACGACGGATGAAGCAAGAGAGGCGATCGCCCAGGGGCGATACGGTTGTAGATTGACTCTTGTTCCCTTCGCAGGTCTTAACCTGATCAGGTTCCGCGGATCCCGAATTAACGGTCTCAGCCTTTTCCACGTCATCCTTCGCGCTGCCTCTTTGTTGGCTTCGTCCGCTCACTCCAGTCACTTACTTAGGTAAGCTCCTGGAGATTCACTGACTTGCCGCCTTGACGCATCACGAATGCTTTTGTGGAAAATAAGCACTCCGACAAGAAGTAACCTCTATCTTAGAGGTAATGAATGTAAACTACGCGTTAATGCGACAAATCTCAAGCAGGACGTTTGAGAGTGCCACTCTCGTGCATCGCATCAAATACCAGCATGATCAGCTTATCTTCGAGCACGAACCGGGCTTCCAGCGCCTCGCCGAGATCCGATAAAACCTTTTGAAACTCAAGGAAGTTATCATGATCAATCGCAGTTTCCAGGCTGGAGTCATAGTAGTCCATGATCAGCTGCGTATTAGCTTCCAGCAGCGGCCAAATTTTTGTGGCTTTTAAAAGCTGCCCGTTCCCTTCCAATTTATGGAGAATACGTTCATAAATACTGAAGTGTCCGGTGGAGAGGTAATCGACCAGGCTCTGACAAAAATCATCCAGCGCCTTTTCATTAAGTCGCATGTACGATTCTTTGCCAGGCTTAATGCCAACCAGATTGTAGTAAGCCACGAGCAGGTGCTTACGTACATGTAGCCAGCGATCAACCAGTTTATTACTTCCTCCGACGTGCTCCGTCAGGCTTTCCAGCTGGTTTAGCATGATTGACTCCGCAAGATGGTGTTTAGGAACTGCTCACCCGTAAATGTAAAAATAATGTAAACAACATGCCTGTGAAGCAAAGGTTGCGCAAGAGATATGGATCGTATAATTGAAAAATTAGATAGCGGCTGGTGGATTGTCAGTCATGAGCAAAAGTTATGGTTACCTCATGGCGAGCTACCTTATGGCGACGCAGCCCGTTTTGATCTGATTGGTCAGCGCGCGCTGCCAATAGGCGAGTGGGAAGGGGAAACTGTCTGGCTGGTGCAGCAGCAGCGTCGACACGATATGGGGTCGGTGCGCCAGGTCATTGACCAGGACGTTGGCCTGTTTCAACTGGCCGGACGAGGCGTACAGCTGGCAGAGTTTTACCGCTCGCATAAATTCTGCGGTTACTGCGGCCATCCCATGCACCCGAGTAAAACGGAGTGGGCGATGCTCTGTAGTCACTGCCGTGAACGTTATTATCCTCAAATTGCTCCCTGCATAATCGTCGCTATTCGCCGAGATGATTCCATCCTGCTCGCCCAACATGTTCGCCATCGCAACGGCGTGCATACCGTGCTGGCGGGTTTTGTCGAAGTGGGCGAGACCCTCGAGCAGGCGGTGGCGCGTGAAGTCATGGAAGAGAGCGGCATTAAGGTGAAAAACCTGCGTTATGTCACTTCTCAGCCGTGGCCGTTCCCACAGTCTTTGATGACCGCATTTATGGCGGAGTATGATAGCGGCGAAATCGTCATCGACCCGAAAGAGCTGCTGGAAGCGAACTGGTATCGCTATGACGATTTACCGCTCTTGCCCCCGCCGGGTACTGTCGCGCGTCGATTGATTGAAGATACTGTGGCAATGTGTCGGGCTGAGTACGAGTAAAGAGCGAGTGGTGATACACTGATGGACTGACGCAATAAGGAACTGCAAAAATGACCGAACTGAAGAACGATCGTTATCTGCGTGCGCTGCTGCGCCAGCCCGTTGATGTCACTCCGGTATGGATGATGCGCCAGGCAGGCCGTTATCTACCGGAATACAAAGCTACCCGTGCCGAAGCGGGCGATTTTATGGCGCTGTGCAAAAATGCCGAGCTGGCCTGCGAAGTTACGCTGCAGCCGCTGCGTCGCTATAAACTTGATGCCGCGATCCTCTTCTCCGATATCCTGACGATCCCGGATGCGATGGGACTCGGGCTGTATTTTGAAGCAGGAGAAGGTCCACGCTTCACCTCTCCGATTACCAGCAAGGCTGACGTCGACAAACTGCCGATCCCGGACCCGGAAGATGGGCTTGGATACGTGATGAACGCGGTGCGCACTATCCGCCGTGAACTGAAAGGCGAAGTGCCGCTGATCGGCTTCTCCGGTAGCCCGTGGACGCTGGCGACCTACATGGTTGAAGGCGGCAGCAGCAAAGCCTTCACCGTGATTAAAAAGATGATGTATGCCGACCCTAAAGCGCTGCATCTGCTGCTTGATAAGCTGGCGAAGAGCGTCACGCTGTACCTGAACGCGCAGATCAAAGCGGGCGCGCAGTCGGTGATGATTTTCGATACCTGGGGCGGTGTGCTGACCGGTCGCGATTATCAGCAGTTCTCCCTGTACTACATGCACAAAATCGTCGATGGCCTGCTACGCGAGAACGAAGGTCGTCGCGTACCTGTGACCCTGTTTACCAAAGGTGGTGGTCAGTGGCTGGAAGCGATGGCGGAAACCGGCTGTGATGCGTTAGGTCTCGACTGGACCACTGACATTGCCGATGCGCGTCGTCGTGTAGGTCATAAAGTGGCGCTACAGGGCAATATGGATCCGTCCATGCTGTATGCACCGCCAGCCCGCATCGAAGAAGAGGTGGCGACAATTCTGGCCGGATTCGGTCAGGGCGAAGGGCATGTCTTTAACCTGGGCCACGGCATTCATCAGGACGTCCCGCCAGAACATGCGGGTGTCTTTGTGGAGGCGGTACATCGGTTGTCCGAACAGTACCACCGCTAAGGAGTCATTATGGATCTCGCGTCATTACGCGCGCAGCAGCTTGAACTGGCCTCTTCATTGATCCGCGAGGATCGTCTGAAGAACGATCCGCCGGATCTGATCGGCGGGGCGGACGTTGGGTTTGAGCAGGGTGGCGAAGTGACGCGAGCCGCGATGGTCTTACTGAAGTATCCCACGCTTGAACTGGTTGAATATAAGGTGGCGCGTATCGCCACTACCATGCCCTACATTCCCGGTTTTCTCTCCTTTCGTGAAACCCCCGCGCTGATGGCCGCCTGGCAACTGCTCTCGCACAAGCCAGATCTGCTGTTCGTTGACGGGCACGGCATTTCGCACCCGCGCCGTCTGGGCGTGGCCAGCCATTTTGGCCTGCTGGTGGACGTCCCAACGATCGGTGTGGCGAAAAAACGGCTGTGTGGCAAGTTTGAACCGCTCGCTGCTGAACCCGGTGCGCTAGTGCCATTGCTGGATAAAGGCGAACAGCTGGCATGGGTCTGGCGCAGCAAAGCGCGCTGTAACCCGTTGTTTATTTCTACGGGCCACCGCGTGAGTTTGGACAGCGCACTGGCGTGGGTACAACGCTGTATGAACGGCTATCGTCTGCCGGAACCAACGCGCTGGGCAGATGCGGTGGCATCCGAACGCCCGGCTTTTACGCGGCTTGCAGCAAAAGCGCCCCATATCGGGTAAACTGCGGCTAATTTCCGTATTTGAGAACTCATCATGTTACAAAATCCGATTCACCTGCGTCTGGAGAAGCTGGAAAGCTGGCAGCACGTCACATTTATGGCCTGTCTGTGCGAACGCATGTACCCGAATTACGCCATGTTCTGCAAGCAAACTGAATTTGGCGATGGACAGATTTACCGCCGAATTCTGGATCTGATTTGGGAAGCGCTGACGGTTAAAGACGCGAAAATCAATTTCGACAGCCAGTTGGAAAAGTTTGAAGAGGCCATTCCTTCTGCAGACGATTACGATCTGTACGGCGTTTATCCGGCGATTGATGCCTGTGTGGCATTAAGCGAACTGATGCATTCACGTCTTAGCGGTGAAACGCTGGAGCATGCAATTGAAGTTAGTAAAGCTTCGATTACGACGGTAGCGATGCTGGAAATGACCCAGGCTGGTCGCGAAATGACCGATGAAGAGCTCAAAGAGAACCCTGCCGTTGAGCAAGAATGGGATATTCAGTGGGAAATTTTCCGACTTTTAGCCGACTGTGAAGAACGCGATATTGAGCTGATAAAAGGGCTGCGTGCAGACCTGCGCGAGGCTGGCGAGAGCAATATTGGTATAAATTTTCAGCAATGACACCACAAAACGTGATTTAACGCCTGATTTGTCGTGCCTGAAGGCTTCCCATCCGCCCCCGGTCTGGTCTACATTTGGGGGGCGAAAAAAAGTGGCTATCGGTGCGTGTATGCAGGAGAGTGCTTTTCTGGCATTTCCGTCGCACTCGATGCTTAGCAAGCGATAAACACATTGTAAGGATAACTTATGAACAAGACTCAACTGATTGATGTAATTGCAGACAAAGCAGAACTGTCTAAAACACAGGCTAAAGCTGCTCTGGAATCCACTCTGGCTGCTATTACTGAGTCTCTGAAAGAAGGCGATGCTGTACAACTGGTTGGTTTCGGTACCTTCAAAGTGAACCACCGTGCTGAGCGCACTGGCCGCAACCCGCAGACCGGTAAAGAAATCAAAATTGCCGCAGCTAACGTACCGGCATTTGTTTCTGGTAAAGCACTGAAAGACGCGGTTAAGTAATTCGCGTGGCAGTGAACAGTTTTAACGAAGGGGCGGTTTCGCCCCTTTTGTCCATCTGGCGTCATACGCTTTGGCTTTCAGGTGTTCTGTTACTGTCTGCCTGCGGTAGCCATTCTGAGCTTCCTCCGTTCACGGCCAGCGGCTATGTTGGCGATCAGGGGGCGGTACGCATTTGGCGTAAAGACTCCGGTGACGATGTTCACTTGCTCTCGGTATTTAGTCCGTGGCGAAAAGGCGAAACCACTACCAGTGAATACCGCTGGCAGGGTGATTCGCTCTCTCTGATAGAACTCAACGTTTACAGTAAACCGGCTGAACATGTCCGTATACGCTTTGATGACCGGGGCGAACTGAGCTTCATGCAGCGTGAAGTCGATGGGCAAAAGCAGCAGCTTTCCAGCGATCAAATCGCGCTTTACCGCTATCGCGCCGATCAAATTCGCCAGACCAGCGATGCGCTGCGTCAGGGACGGGTGATATTGCGTCAGGGACGTTGGCATGCGGATAACACGGTCACAACCTGTGAAGGTGAAACGCTGAAGCCAGACCTGGAGTCGTGGGCGATAAACCATATCGAGCGCCGCCAGAAACATTCATCCGTAGAGGTGAGTGTGGCATGGCTGGAAGCGCCCGAAGGGTCGCAGATACTGCTAGTTGCCAATGAAGATTTTTGTCACTGGCAGCCTACAGCCAAAACTTTCTGATAATCTGCCATCAGGCAATACTGTTACCAGTGACCCATTCCCATATGGCCGCCGCCGCGATGGTTACCGCCACCGCCGCATCCGCCGTAGCCCATTCCCGCGCCACGTGGCACGCCAGCCTGCGCCATTGCGACATCGCGTTTAACGCGCTGCTCGTCCAGAGACTGATTCAACGCTTCCATCTCTTTTGCAACGGCATTAATTTTTGCCGTGTCCGGCGAGCTGGCCGTTAATAGTGCATTGTACTCATAACGTTTGGATGTCAGCTGTTGGCGCAACGCGCTGGTCTGGGAGTAGTAATCATCATAGATTTTCTGTGCGGCAGCCTGCTGCTCAGTGGTCATTGGGGTACCGCCCCGTTGCTGCATTCCATCACCATATCCCCAGTGATTCTGCGCCAGTACCGGGGTGGAGCCCAGTGCGATAAGAGAAAGTGCAATCAGTGCCAGTTTGTTGTTCCGTTTCATCGTTCGTTCTCCTGTTGGTTAGCTTACATTCCCTATTGCATCTTCCGTGCCAAAGCGGCAATCCCAGTCCTGCGGGCGTCGTACCCGCCGTCTTTGCAGGAAAACGAGTAAAAATGACTCGCCAGAACGTGCCAGCGAGTCATTTTTACCCGGTACTTTCAGCTGTTTGTGTCTGAGGGCAGGGTTATCAGGGGGAAAAAATGGCATGATTTCTGCTGTATACCTGCAACGATGAAAGGAACAAGTGGGGTAAAGGGAGAGCGTATGCGTCTTTATAAGGATACGGTGGCAAAGTGGTTGAGCCGACTCTTGCTGGCGGCAATCCTGATTTTGGTCGGCTGGTTTTCGATTATGACTATTCGGGACTATGGGCGGGAAAGTGATGCCGCCCGACAAACGCTACTGGAAAAAGGCAGCGTGCTCATTCGCGCTCTGGAGTCTGGTACGCGTGTAGGCATGGGGATGCGCATGCATCATGCCCAGCAGCAGACGCTACTGGAGGAAATGGCCGTACAACCAGGCGTGCTATGGTTTGCCGTCGTCGATGAGCATGGTGTCATTATTACTCACAGCAATGCCGCGATGGTCGGAAAAACGCTCTATTCACCGGATGTCCTGCGACAGCTTAGTCCTGGGGAGCAAGAAAGCTGGCGGAATATTGAAATTCCAGCGAGGGATGGTGAAAAAACGCCGGCCCTGGAAATTTATCGCCAGTTTCAGCCGATGTATGGTCCAGGACGCCACGGCATGGCGCGCTGTGCCAGCAATGACGGGCAGCTTATCACCCCAGCGCAAACCATATTTATCGCCTTTGATGCCAGCGATCTGACAACGACTCAGGCAAGAGAGTGGCGTAACACACTGATAGTCCTCTGTGCGCTGGCGGCTGTGTTGCTGGCCACCGTACTGACGTTCTTCTGGTATCAGCGCTATCAGCGCTCGTACAAAGAACTTCAGGATGCGATGAAGCGTAAAGAAAAACTGTTAGCGCTCGGGCATCTTGCGGCTGGAGTGGCGCATGAAATTCGTAATCCGCTTTCATCGATCAAAGGTCTGGCGAAGTATTTTGCCGAGCGAACCCCGGCAGGAGGCGAGTCGCATGAGCTGGCACAGGTGATGGCGAAAGAGGCGGATCGTTTAAATCGGGTGGTGAGCGAGCTGCTGGAGCTGGTGAAGCCTGCACATCTGACGCTGCAACAGGTGGATCTCAATGAGGTTATCACCCACTCATTACACCTGGTGAGTCAGGATGCGGCAAGCAGGGAAATCCAGCTCCGCTTTTCGGCCAATTCTACGCTGCCCGCTATCCAGGCCGATCCTGACCGACTGACTCAGGTTTTGTTGAATCTGTATCTGAACGCCATTCATGCGATTGGTCGTCAGGGCACGATCACGGTTGAAGCGAATGAAAGCAGCGGCGATCGCGTTAAAATTGTGGTTACCGATAGCGGAAAGGGAATTGCAGCGGAACAGCTGGAGGCCATTTTTACGCCTTACTTTACAACCAAAGCTGACGGAACCGGCCTCGGGCTGGCGGTAGTGCAGAACATTATCGAACAGCATGGTGGCACCATTCAGGTGGCAAGCGTTGAGGGCAAAGGTGCGACCTTTACTCTTTGGCTGCCGACCAAAGCGAAACAACAGGATTAACAAGGATGACGCGCGGAAAAATCAATATTCTGGTAGTAGATGACGATATCAGCCACTGCACCATTTTACAGGCGCTGCTGCGCGGCTGGGGTTATGAGGTCGCGCTGGCCTATAGCGGGCGAGCGGCGCTGGAACAGGTGCGCGAACGCGTATTTGATTTAGTGCTGTGTGATGTACGCATGGCGGAGATGGACGGCATCGCAACGCTGAAAGAGATTAAAGCGCTGAATCCGGCGATTCCGGTCTTGATCATGACGGCGTTCTCCAGCGTAGAGACCGCCGTTGAGGCGCTTAAAACCGGGGCGCTGGACTACTTAATCAAGCCGCTGGATTTTGACCGTCTGCAGGAGACCCTGGAAAAGGCGCTGGCGCATACGCGGGAAATGGGCGCCGAACTGCCATCGGCGTCGGCTGCGCAGTTTGGCATGATTGGCAGCAGTCCGGCGATGCAGCAATTGCTCAACGAAATTGCGATGGTAGCGCCCTCGGACGCCACGGTGCTTATCCATGGAGATTCCGGGACAGGGAAAGAGCTGGTCGCCCGGGCGCTACACGCCAGTAGCGCGCGCAGCGATAAGCCGCTGGTGACGCTAAACTGTGCGGCGCTCAATGAGTCGCTGCTGGAGTCCGAACTTTTTGGCCACGAGAAAGGGGCGTTTACCGGGGCGGATAAACGGCGGGAAGGGCGCTTTGTGGAAGCAGACGGCGGCACGTTATTTCTTGATGAAATTGGCGATATCTCACCGCTGATGCAGGTACGTCTGCTGCGGGCTATCCAGGAGCGAGAGGTGCAACGGGTTGGCAGCAACCAGACAATTGGTGTTGATGTCCGGCTGATAGCCGCTACGCATCGCGATCTAGCAGAGGAAGTCAGCGCCGGGCGCTTTCGTCAGGATCTCTACTATCGTCTGAACGTCGTCACCATTGAAATGCCAGCGCTGTGCCAGCGCCGGGAAGATATTCCGCTGTTAGCCGAACATTTTCTCCAGCGTTTTGCCGCGCGTAACCGTAAAGCGGTGAAAGGCTTTACTCCGCAGGCGATGGATCTGCTGATCCACTACGACTGGCCGGGCAATATTCGTGAGCTGGAAAATGCGATTGAGCGCTCGGTGGTGCTGCTGACAGGGGAATATATTTCCGAACGTGAACTGCCGATGGCGATTGCCGCGACGCCGATAAAAACGGAATTCAGTGGCGAGATCCAACCGTTGGTGGATGTCGAAAAGGAGGTGATTCTGGCGGCGCTTGAAAAAACGGGCGGCAATAAAACGGAAGCCGCCCGTCAGTTAGGCATTACGCGTAAAACGCTGCTGGCGAAAATTTCGCGTTAGCGTTGCTCGCGTTCAATGGCACGCCAGCCGATGTCGTTACGGCTGAAGCTGCCATCCCAGCGGATGTCGGTCATCAGGGCGTAAGCGCGTTTCTGCGCTTCAGCCACGGTGTTGCCCAGCGCGGTGGCGCACAGCACGCGACCACCGTTGGTCAGCACGCGATCGTCTGCAGACAGTTTGGTGCCCGCGTGGAACACTTTACCGTCAGCGACGTCTTCCAGCGGCAGACCGTGGATCTCATCGCCGGTATTGTAATTACCCGGATAACCTCCGGCGGCAATGACCACACCCAGCGAGGCGCGTTCGTCCCACTCGGAGGTTTTCTTATCCAACTTGCCGTCACAGGCGGCGAGGCACAGCTCCACCAGATCGGACTTCATGCGCAGCATGATCGGCTGGGTTTCCGGATCGCCGAAGCGGCAGTTGAACTCGATAACCTTTGGGTTGCCCTGCTTGTCGATCATCAGACCCGCGTACAGGAAACCGGTATAGGTGTTACCTTCCGCCGCCATGCCTTTTACGGTTGGCCAGATGATGCGTTCCATGGTGCGCTGGTGGACTTCGTCAGTCACTACCGGAGCAGGGGAGTAGGCACCCATCCCGCCGGTGTTCGGGCCGGTATCGCCATTGCCCACGCGCTTGTGGTCCTGGCTGGTGGCCATCGGCAGCACGTGCTCACCGTCGACCATGACAATAAAGCTCGCTTCTTCACCGTCGAGGAACTCTTCAATCACGATGCGGTGGCCCGCGTCGCCAAACGCGTTGCCGGCCAGCATGTCATGAACCGCGGCTTCGGCTTCCTCCAGCGTCATCGCCACGATAACGCCTTTCCCGGCAGCCAGACCGTCAGCTTTGATAACGATCGGCGCGCCTTTCTCGCGCAGGTAAGCCAGCGCAGGTTCGATTTCGGTGAAGTTCTGATATTCCGCCGTTGGGATCTGGTGGCGCGCGAGGAAATCTTTGGTGAAGGCTTTGGAGCCTTCCAGCTGCGCGGCACCTTCGGTTGGGCCGAAGATTTTCAGACCGGCGGCGCGGAAGGCATCAACCACGCCAATCACCAGCGGCGCTTCCGGGCCAACGATGGTCAGATCGATCTTCTCGTTCTGGGCAAAGTCCAGCAACGCCGGGATATCGGTTACGCCGATGGCCACGTTTTGCAGCGTGGGTTCCAGCGCGGTGCCCGCATTGCCCGGGGCGACAAATACCGTTTCGACTTTTGGCGACTGCGCCGCTTTCCACGCCAGGGCGTGCTCGCGCCCGCCGTTGCCAATCACTAATACTTTCATCGTCTGCTCCGTGGATTAATGGCGGAAGTGGCGCATATCGGTAAATACCATCGCAATGCCGTGTTCATTGGCGGCGGCAATCACTTCGTCATCGCGAATAGAACCACCCGGCTGGATAACGCAGGTCACACCGGCGGCAGCAGCGGCATCAATCCCGTCGCGGAACGGGAAGAAAGCGTCAGAAGCCATTGCAGAACCTTTCACTTCCAGGCCTTCGTCGGCCGCTTTGATCCCGGCGATTTTCGCGGAGTACACGCGGCTCATCTGGCCTGCGCCTATGCCAATAGTCATGTTCTCTTTGGCATAAACAATGGCGTTGGATTTCACGAACTTCGCCACTTTCCAGCAGAACAGCGCATCGCGCAGCTCTTGCTCGGTTGGCTGACGTTTGGACACCACGCGCAGTTCACCTTCGGTCACCATACCCAGGTCACGGTCCTGAACCAGCAGACCGCCGTTAACGCGTTTAAAGTCCAGGCCCGGAACGCGCTGCGCCCATTGGCCGCAGACCAGCACCCGAACGTTCTGCTTGGCAGCGGTAATTTTCAGTGCTTCTTCGGTGGCGGATGGGGCGATGATCACTTCCACGAACTGGCGGGAGATGATCGCCTGCGCGGTTTCAGCATCCAGCTCGCGGTTAAAGGCGATGATGCCGCCGAACGCGGAGGTCGGGTCGGTTTTATAGGCGCGGTCGTAAGCGTCAAGAATAGAGGTACTTACTGCTACACCACACGGGTTCGCGTGTTTGACGATCACACAGGCTGGCTCGTTGAATTCTTTCACGCACTCCAGCGCCGCATCGGTATCGGCGATGTTGTTGTAGGAAAGTGCTTTGCCCTGTACCTGCTGCGCGGTGGCAACGGAGGCTTCTTTAACATTCTCTTCTATATAGAAGGCAGCCTGCTGGTGGCTGTTCTCGCCGTAGCGCATATCCTGCTTCTTAATGAAGTTCAGGTTCAGCGTACGTGGGAAGCGACCGGCGGCTTCTTTGCTTTCACCGTGGTAGGCCGGAACCATGCTGCCGAAGTAGTTGGCGATCATGCTGTCGTAAGCGGCGGTGTGTTCGAAGGCTTTAATCGCGAGATCGAAACGGGTGTCGAGGGTCAGAGAACCGTCGTTGGCATCCATCTCTTTAATAATGGCGTCGTAGTCGCTGCTCTTCACAACGATAGCTACATCTTTATGGTTCTTGGCAGCGGAGCGCACCATGGTCGGGCCGCCAATATCAATGTTCTCTACTGCATCTTCCAGAGAACAGCCTTCGCGGGCGACGGTCTGGGCGAATGGATACAGGTTAACAACCACCATATCGATAGGAGCAATGTGGTGTTGTTCCATAATGGCATCATCCTGGCCGCGACGACCGAGGATGCCGCCGTGGACCTTCGGATGCAGGGTCTTCACGCGTCCATCCATCATTTCCGGGAAGCCGGTGTAATCGGAAACTTCGGTCACTGGCAGACCTTTCTCCGCTAACAGGCGCGCAGTGCCACCTGTAGACAGCAGCTCCACACCACGTGCGGAAAGTGCCTGAGCGAATTCGATGATACCGGCCTTGTCAGAAACACTGAGCAGAGCGCGGCGGACTGGACGACGTTGTTGCATGGTAAATCCCCTGGATTTGACTATTACAGAGAGCGTTAGGTGAATTCTTGGCTAAAAACTCAGCTAACGCCCCTTACGGGGCATCCTTGTTGTGCGGGGGCATTGTAACGAAAACGTTTGCGCAACGCTCGCGAATTTTTAATTTTCGATTTTGACCTCTTCTTTTTCTGTTGAAAGAGGCTGATATAACGAGAGGATCATAGAAACGATCGTGTGGTTTGTGGATAACTCTGTGCGTAAATGGGTATAAGGCGGGGTTTTGCTGTGGAATGCAGCAGTCAGTCATTTTTCTGCAATTTAAGGGTTGCGGGCCACAGGAAACTCCCTATAATGCGCCTCCATCGACACGGCGGATGTGAATCACTTCACACAAACAGCCGGTTCGGTTGAAGAGAAAAACCTGAAAATGAGGGTTGACTCTGAAAGAGGAAAGCGTAATATGCACACCCCGCGCCGCTGAGAAAAAGCGAAGCGGCACTGCTCTTTAACAATTTATCAGACAATCTGTGTGGGCACTCGAAGATACGGATTCTTAACGTCGCAAGACGAAAAATGAATACCAAGTCTCTTGAGTGAACATACGTAATTCATTACGAAGTTTAATTCACGAGCATCAAACTTAAATTGAAGAGTTTGATCATGGCTCAGATTGAACGCTGGCGGCAGGCCTAACACATGCAAGTCGAACGGTAGCACAGAGAGCTTGCTCTCGGGTGACGAGTGGCGGACGGGTGAGTAATGTCTGGGAAACTGCCCGATGGAGGGGGATAACTACTGGAAACGGTAGCTAATACCGCATAACGTCGCAAGACCAAAGAGGGGGACCTTCGGGCCTCTTGCCATCGGATGTGCCCAGATGGGATTAGCTAGTAGGTGGGGTAACGGCTCACCTAGGCGACGATCCCTAGCTGGTCTGAGAGGATGACCAGCCACACTGGAACTGAGACACGGTCCAGACTCCTACGGGAGGCAGCAGTGGGGAATATTGCACAATGGGCGCAAGCCTGATGCAGCCATGCCGCGTGTATGAAGAAGGCCTTCGGGTTGTAAAGTACTTTCAGCGAGGAGGAAGGCATTAAGGTTAATAACCTTAGTGATTGACGTTACTCGCAGAAGAAGCACCGGCTAACTCCGTGCCAGCAGCCGCGGTAATACGGAGGGTGCAAGCGTTAATCGGAATTACTGGGCGTAAAGCGCACGCAGGCGGTCTGTCAAGTCGGATGTGAAATCCCCGGGCTCAACCTGGGAACTGCATCCGAAACTGGCAGGCTAGAGTCTTGTAGAGGGGGGTAGAATTCCAGGTGTAGCGGTGAAATGCGTAGAGATCTGGAGGAATACCGGTGGCGAAGGCGGCCCCCTGGACAAAGACTGACGCTCAGGTGCGAAAGCGTGGGGAGCAAACAGGATTAGATACCCTGGTAGTCCACGCCGTAAACGATGTCGACTTGGAGGTTGTGCCCTTGAGGCGTGGCTTCCGGAGCTAACGCGTTAAGTCGACCGCCTGGGGAGTACGGCCGCAAGGTTAAAACTCAAATGAATTGACGGGGGCCCGCACAAGCGGTGGAGCATGTGGTTTAATTCGATGCAACGCGAAGAACCTTACCTACTCTTGACATCCAGAGAACTTAGCAGAGATGCTTTGGTGCCTTCGGGAACTCTGAGACAGGTGCTGCATGGCTGTCGTCAGCTCGTGTTGTGAAATGTTGGGTTAAGTCCCGCAACGAGCGCAACCCTTATCCTTTGTTGCCAGCGGTCCGGCCGGGAACTCAAAGGAGACTGCCAGTGATAAACTGGAGGAAGGTGGGGATGACGTCAAGTCATCATGGCCCTTACGAGTAGGGCTACACACGTGCTACAATGGCATATACAAAGAGAAGCGACCTCGCGAGAGCAAGCGGACCTCATAAAGTATGTCGTAGTCCGGATTGGAGTCTGCAACTCGACTCCATGAAGTCGGAATCGCTAGTAATCGTGGATCAGAATGCCACGGTGAATACGTTCCCGGGCCTTGTACACACCGCCCGTCACACCATGGGAGTGGGTTGCAAAAGAAGTAGGTAGCTTAACCTTCGGGAGGGCGCTTACCACTTTGTGATTCATGACTGGGGTGAAGTCGTAACAAGGTAACCGTAGGGGAACCTGCGGTTGGATCACCTCCTTACCTTAAAGAAACGTTCTTTGTAGTGCTCACACAGATTGTCTGATGAATGATGAACTTCTGAATGTACTTTCGAGTGCATTAAGAAGTTTTGCTCTTTAAAAATCTGGATCAAGCTGAAAATTGAAACGACACACTGTTTCATTTCTCCGTAATAAGAAATGAAAAATGGTGTGTTCGAGTCTCTCAAATTTTTGCAAGTCGATGATGAATCGAAAGAAACATCTTCGGGTTGTGAGGTTAAGCGACTAAGCGTACACGGTGGATGCCCTGGCAGTCAGAGGCGATGAAGGACGTGCTAATCTGCGATAAGCGTCGGTAAGGTGATATGAACCGTTATAACCGGCGATTTCCGAATGGGGAAACCCAGTGTGATTCGTCACACTATCATTACGTGAATACATAGCGTAATGAAGCGAACCGGGGGAACTGAAACATCTAAGTACCCCGAGGAAAAGAAATCAACCGAGATTCCCCCAGTAGCGGCGAGCGAACGGGGAGCAGCCCAGAGTCTGAATCAGCTTGTGTGTTAGTGGAACGGTCTGGAAAGTCCGACGGTACAGGGTGATAGTCCCGTACACCAAAATGCACAGGTTGTGAACTCGAAGAGTAGGGCGGGACACGTGGTATCCTGTCTGAATATGGGGGGACCATCCTCCAAGGCTAAATACTCCTGACTGACCGATAGTGAACCAGTACCGTGAGGGAAAGGCGAAAAGAACCC
>NZ_KQ089819.1:0-746177 GCF_001034485.1 Citrobacter sp. MGH104 | reverse complement strand
TCAAATAAAAGCGAAAGGCCCGGTCGAAAGACCGGGCCTTTTGTTTTATCTGTGGTCTGTCGGTGAGCGCTCTCCTGAGGAGGACAAATCCGCCGGGAGCGGATTTGAACGTTGCGCAGCAACGGCCCGGAGGGTGGCGGGCAGGACGCCCGCCATAAACTGCCAGGCATCAAATAAAGTGAAGAAGCCCATCCTGACGGATGGGCTTTTTTGCGTGTGTGCGGGGTAAAAAAACGCCGGATGCGGTGTGCGCCAGCAGTTATCCGGATACGGCTACCCGTGTACGAGGTTGAGTAACGGGTACGCTCGTCCGAGATCGTCCACTTCCGTCCGTCCCGTCACAGTAAATCCCATCTTCTTATAGAATCCAACTGCCTGCTCATTCTGTTCATTAACGTTGGTCGTTAGCGTTGAAACCATTGATAAAGCATGTTCAATCAGCAGTTTACCAACGCCACTACCACGCACATCCGGATCGACAAACAACGCATCCATATGCTGATCGGTCAAAAGCATAAAGGCGACAGGCTCATCTTGTTCTGTCACTGCAACCCATAGCGGAGCTTCTGGTAAAAATGAACTTACCAGCTCTTCCAGCTCAATCCGATAATCCGTAGAGAGGAAATGGTGCGTCGCATCGACAGAACGACACCAAATAGATATGAGCTTATCGCCTTCGTCCTTACGCGAACGACGAATGGTAAAGGGCATGGCATTCTCCTTTTATCTTTACTGCACTATTCTACAGCAAGGGCCGTGAAACTTTCTCAACTTGAGGATGCAGGCTCGACATTCGCATGATTCCTGGGTATCTTCAGCTATCTGGATGTCTAAACGTTTAAACGTATGTAGTGAGGTTATCAGGTTATGCCAATTCGCGTGCAGGACGAGCTACCCGCCGTCAATTTCTTGCGTGAGGAAAACGTCTTTGTGATGACGACATCCCGCGCTTCCGGTCAGGAAATTCGACCACTGAAGGTGCTCATCCTCAACCTGATGCCCAAGAAGATTGAAACGGAAAACCAGTTCCTGCGCTTACTGTCTAACTCACCGCTACAGGTAGATGTTCAGCTATTGCGCATCGATGCTCGCGAGTCACGTAACACCCCTACGGAGCATCTGAATAACTTTTACTGTAATTTCGAGGATATCTGCGATCAGAACTTTGACGGACTGATCGTGACCGGCGCGCCGTTGGGTCTGGTCGAATTTAATGACGTGGCTTACTGGCCGCAGATTCAACAAGTGCTTGAATGGGCGAAAGATCACGTTACCTCAACGCTATTTGTTTGTTGGGCGGTGCAGGCCGCGCTGAATATCCTGTACGGAATTCCTAAGCAAACCCGTACGGACAAACTCTCAGGCGTCTATGAGCACCATATTCTGCATCCTCATGCGCTGCTGACGCGTGGATTCGATGATGCGTTCCTGGCTCCGCATTCGCGCTATGCCGATTTTCCTGCTGCGCTTATTCGCGACTACACCGATCTCGAGATTTTTGCTGAAACCGAAGAGGGAGATGCCTACCTGTTTGCCAGCAAAGATAAACGAATTGCCTTTGTGACGGGCCATCCGGAATATGATGCCCATACGCTCAGCAGTGAGTATTTTCGTGACGTCGAAGCGGGCCTAACGCCGGAAGTGCCCTATAACTACTTCCCGAAAGATGACCCGCAAAACAAACCGCGGGCAACCTGGCGTAGCCACGGTAATCTGTTGTTTACCAACTGGCTCAACTATTACGTCTACCAGATCACGCCATATGATCTGCGTCACATGAATCCAACGCTGGATTAATCTTCTGTAGCAGACGATCCTTAAGCGTTTCAGCATATTGAATCAGGCACCTTCGGGTGCCTTTTTTATTTCCGAAACGCACCTCACGGTGTAATTAAATTTTATTTATATTGTTATCAATAGGTTAATTGATAATTAAATTAAAAATGGAAATTGTTTTTGATTTTGAAATTTAAATGAGTAGTCTTAGTTGTGCTGAACGAAAAGCGCACAACGATCCTTCGTTCGCATTGGGGATGTGTTTGGATCAATGACGAGGAACTACGCAATGAATCAACAGGCAACGACAACCGATGAACTGGTCTTCACCAGGCCGCGTGGCGAACAGGAGCAACAAATTCTGACCGCTGAAGCAGTAGAGTTTCTGACTGAACTGGTGACAAGATTTACGCCAAAACGCAATAAACTTCTGGCTGCACGTATCCAGCAGCAGCAGGATATTGATGACGGTAAGTTGCCTGATTTTATTTCGGAAACGGCTTCCATTCGAGAAGGTGACTGGAAAATTCGCGGAATTCCTGATGATTTACTGGATCGCCGCGTAGAGATAACTGGGCCTGTTGAGCGCAAGATGGTTATCAACGCGCTGAACGCGAACGTCAAAGTCTTTATGGCTGATTTTGAAGATTCGCTGGCTCCTGAGTGGAACAAAGTTATCGACGGGCAGATAAACCTGCGTGATGCGGTCAATGGCACCATTAGCTATACCAACGAAGCGGGCAAAATTTACCAACTCAAACCTAATCCGGCTCTGTTGGTATGCCGCGTTCGTGGTCTGCATCTGCCGGAAAAACACGTCACCTGGCGTGGCGAATCCATCCCGGGCAGCTTGTTCGATTTTGCCCTCTATTTCTTCCACAATTACAAAACGTTGCTGGCAAAAGGCAGCGGCCCTTACTTCTACCTGCCAAAAACGCAGGCCTGGCAAGAAGCAGCATGGTGGAGCGAAGTGTTCAGCTATGCAGAAGATCGCTTTAATCTGCCACGCGGCACCATCAAAGCGACTCTGCTGATTGAAACGCTGCCGGCCGTCTTCCAGATGGACGAAATTCTGCACGCCCTGCGTGACCATATTGTCGGTCTGAACTGCGGTCGCTGGGACTACATTTTCAGCTATATCAAAACGCTGAAGAACCATCCGGATCGCGTGCTGCCGGACCGTCAGGTGGTGACGATGGATAAGCCATTCCTCAGCGCCTATTCGCGTCTGCTGATTAAAACCTGTCATAAACGTGGCGCATTCGCGATGGGCGGCATGGCAGCTTTCATTCCCAGCAAAGATGCGGAACGTAACAACCAGGTTCTGACCAAGGTAAAAGCGGACAAAGCGCTGGAAGCAAATAACGGTCATGACGGCACATGGATTGCTCATCCGGGGCTGGCAGATACCGCTATGGCGGTGTTCAACGACGTACTCGGTGAAAACAAAAATCAGCTGTTCGTGACCCGTGAAGAAGATGCCCCGATTACCGCAGAGCAACTGTTGGCGCCTTGTGAAGGTGAGCGTACTGAAGAAGGCATGCGCGCCAACATTCGTGTTGCGGTGCAGTACATCGAAGCGTGGATCTCCGGTAACGGCTGCGTACCGATTTACGGTCTGATGGAAGATGCGGCCACTGCCGAAATCTCCCGTACCTCCATCTGGCAATGGATCCACCACCAGAAGACGCTCAGCAACGGCAAGCCGGTTACCAAACCGCTGTTCCGTCAGATGTTGGCCGAAGAGATGCTGGTGATTCAGGACGAGCTGGGCGAACACCGCTACAGCAGCGGGCGTTTTGACGATGCCGCGCGCCTGATGGAGCAAATCACTACCTCTGATGAATTGATCGATTTCTTGACCCTGCCAGGCTACCGCCTGCTGGCGTAATCCACCACATAACAATATGGAGCATCTGCACATGAAAACCCGTACTCAACAAATCGAAGAATTACAGAAAGAATGGACTCAACCGCGCTGGGAAGGCATCACCCGTCCATATAGCGCGGAGGAAGTGGTGAAATTACGTGGCTCGGTCAACCCGGAATGCACGCTGGCTCAGCTTGGCGCGGCGAAAATGTGGCGTCTGCTGCACGGCGAATCGAAGAAAGGTTATATCAACAGCCTCGGCGCGCTGACTGGCGGTCAGGCGCTGCAGCAGGCGAAAGCCGGTATTGAAGCGGTCTACCTTTCAGGCTGGCAGGTGGCGGCAGATGCCAACCTGGCATCCAGCATGTACCCGGACCAATCGCTGTATCCGGCGAACTCCGTCCCGGCAGTGGTGGATCGGATCAACAACACATTCCGTCGCGCCGATCAGATCCAATGGTCAACCGGTATTGAACCGAACGATCCGCGCTATGTGGATTACTTCCTGCCGATCGTTGCCGATGCGGAAGCGGGTTTTGGCGGCGTACTGAACGCGTTTGAACTGATGAAATCGATGATTGAGGCTGGTGCAGCGGCCGTTCACTTCGAAGATCAGCTCGCATCGGTAAAAAAATGTGGTCACATGGGCGGCAAAGTTCTGGTGCCGACTCAGGAAGCTATCCAGAAACTGGTGGCCGCCCGTCTGGCAGCCGACGTCATGGGTGTTCCGACGCTGGTTATTGCGCGTACTGATGCTGACGCAGCCGATCTGATAACGTCTGACTGCGACCCATACGACAGCGAGTTCATCACCGGCGAACGTACCAGCGAAGGGTTCTACCGTACGCATGCGGGTATTGAGCAGGCGATCAGCCGTGGTCTGGCCTATGCACCTTATGCGGATCTGGTGTGGTGTGAAACCTCCACGCCGGATCTCGAACTGGCGAAGCGCTTTGCCGATGCGATTCACGCGAAATTCCCCGGCAAACTGCTGGCCTACAACTGTTCGCCGTCATTTAACTGGCAGAAAAACCTGGACGACAAAACCATTGCCAGCTTCCAGCAGCAACTGTCGGATATGGGTTACAAATACCAGTTCATTACCCTGGCGGGCATCCACAGCATGTGGTTCAACATGTTCGACCTCGCACACTCCTATGCGCAGGGTGAAGGCATGCGCCACTATGTTGAGAAGGTTCAGCAGCCAGAATTTGCGGCGGCTAAAGACGGTTACACCTTCGTGTCCCATCAGCAGGAAGTGGGTACAGGCTACTTCGACAAAGTCACTACTATCATTCAGGGCGGCGCTTCCTCGGTGACCGCGCTGACCGGCTCGACCGAAGAATCGCAGTTTTGATTAATGCCCGGTGGCGCTGTGCTTACCGGGCCTACGAAGGGATGTAGGCCGGATAAGCGAACGCGCCATCCGGCATGACGTTGTGCCGGATGGGAGAAGTCGATGACGCGTGGCCTGGAATTACTGATTGCTCAGACGATTTTGCAAGGTTTCGACGCCCAGTACGGGCGTTTTCTGGAAGTCACCTCCGGCGCGCAGCAGCGTTTTGAACATGCCGACTGGCATGCGGTTCAGCAGGCGATGAAAAGCCGTATTCACCTTTACGATCATCACGTAGGTCTGGTGGTGGAGCAGTTGCGCTGCATTACAGACGGCAAAAGTACCGACGCGGATTTTTTACTTCGCGTGAAAGAGCATTACACCCGGCTACTGCCGGATTACCCGCGCTTCGAGATTGCGGAGAGCTTTTTTAACTCCGTTTACTGTCGGTTATTTGACCACCGCTCGCTGACTCCCGAGCGGCTGTTTATTTTCAGTTCTCAGCCAGAGCGTCGTTTCCGCACGATCCCACGCCCGTTGGCGAAAGACTTTTTTCCTGATACCGGCTGGGAGTGGCTGCTAACTCGCGTCCTTAGCGATCTTCCTCTACGTCTTCCGTGGCAGAATAAACATCGTGATATCCACTACATCATCGAACACCTGACCGAAACCCTGGGAGCGGATGTGTTGCCTGGCTGCCATTTACAGGTGGCGAATGAACTGTTTTATCGTAACAAGGCCGCCTGGCTGGTCGGGAAGCTGATTACCCCTTCTGGAACGCTGCCGTTTTTACTGCCAATCCACCGGACAGACGAAGGTGAGTTGTTTGTCGATACCTGCCTGACCACGACGGCGGAGGCGAGCATTGTGTTTGGCTTCGCCCGCTCCTACTTTATGGTGTATGCCCCGCTGCCCGCGGCACTGGTGGAGTGGTTGCGCGAGATCCTGCCCGGTAAAACCACCGCTGAATTGTATATGGCGATTGGCTGTCAGAAGCATGCAAAAACGGAAAGTTATCGGGAGTATCTGCTCTACCTGGCCAACTGTGATGAGCAGTTTATTGAAGCACCGGGGATCCGCGGTATGGTGATGCTGGTGTTTACCCTGCCGGGCTTTGACCGGGTGTTTAAAATCATTAAAGACAAATTTGCGCCGCAAAAAGAGATGTCTGCCGCCCACGTCCGCGCCTGTTATCAACTGGTCAAAGAGCACGATCGTGTGGGGCGGATGGCTGACACCCAGGAGTTCGAGAATTTTGTGCTGGATAAACGGCAAATCGATCCGGCGCTGATGGCGCTGTTATTGCAGGAAGCCCCGGAAAAAATTACCGATCTTGGCGATCAGATTGTCATTCGCCATCTGTATATCGAACGACGGATGGTGCCGCTGAATATCTGGCTGGAGCAAGTCGAAGGTCAACAACTGCGCGATGCCATTGAAGAGTACGGCAACGCGATTCGTCAGCTGGCCGCCGCCAATATTTTCCCCGGCGATATGCTGTTTAAGAACTTCGGCGTCACCCGTCACGGGCGCGTGGTGTTCTACGATTACGATGAAATCTGCTACATGACGGAGGTTAATTTCCGTCATATCCCGCCGCCACGCTACCCGGAAGATGAGATGAGCGCTGAGCCGTGGTACAGCGTATCGCCTGGAGATGTCTTCCCGGAAGAGTTTCGCCACTGGCTATGTGCCGACCCGCGTATCGGGCCGCTATTTGAAGAGATGCACGCTGACTTGTTCAGCGCCGACTACTGGCGGGGTTTGCAAACGCGGATTAAAAACGGGCATGTGGAAGATGTTTACGCTTACCGACGCAAACAGCGTTTCAGCGTGCGTTATGAAACAGACCGTAGGCCGGGTAAGGCGTAGCTGCCACCCGGCAATCCCATCTTAACGAAATCCGCCGTACGCCAGCGTCACTTCTTTCGCCGCTTTGATTGCCATGGCGCCGAACTCGGTCACGCGATCGTCGGTAATACGCGAAATGGGTCCGGAGATGGAAATCGCGGCGAACGGCTCGCGGTGCTCGTCATAAATGCACGACGCCACGCAGCGCAGACCCAGCGCATGTTCCTCATCATCAAAGGAATAGCCACGCTTGCGCGTCTGGGCCAAATCCTCTTTCAGATGCACTGGCGACACCAGCGTGGCGTGGGTATAAGCGTGTAGTCCTTTGCGGTGCAGCAGCCCAGTCACCTGTTCTTCGCTCAGTTGGGATAAAAACGCCTTACCCGCGCCGGAAGCATGCATCGGCAGTTTGCCGCCGATAGGCGCGGACATGCGCATCAGTTGGGTGCACTGCACCTGGTCGATAATAATGGCCTGATGATCGCTTTGATCCAGCACGGCGAGGTTGACCGTCTCACCGGAGTCTTCCATCAGCTTGCGCAGGATTGGATGCACAATCGCCAGCAGATTACGGCTTTGCAAAAAGCTGCTGCCGACGATAAACGCATGTGCACCCACGGCCCAATGCCCTAATTCACCGACCTGACGAACAAATCCCTGCTGCTGCATGGTGGTCAATAATCGGTGAGTCGTGGAGTTTGGCAGGCCGGCCTGCTGCGCCAGCTCGGTCAGCGCCACGCTGCCGTTGGATTCCGCAATCCACTCCAGTAGCTTCAGGCCGCGTGTCAGGGACTGAACCTGCCCGGTTGCGGGCGCAGTAGTAGCGGCGGGTTTTCTACCGCGTTTCGCGGGAACGGGGGCAACCATGGCAGACTCCTTTTCTGTATCGTGGAAATCATTTTCGTTTTATTCAATTATAATGCAAGAATTCCTGTACTGATCGGATGAGTGAAGCTGAACATGTCTCATGTTGGCCGTTGTTCTCTTTTCCGCCTCTCAGGTTTGTGCCAGTATGGCCTGTTGAGTTTTTTCGGTCTGGTTGAGCGTTGTCGGGAGCGAGTGTGAGCAGCAAAGTAGAACAATTACGTCAGCAGTTAAATGAACGTATTCTGGTGCTGGACGGCGGTATGGGCACCATGATCCAGGGATATCGTCTGAGCGAAGAGGATTTCCGCGGCGAACGCTTTGCCGAATGGCCGTGCGATCTGAAAGGCAACAACGACCTGTTGGTGCTCAGCAAGCCGGAGGTGATTGCCGCGATCCATAACGCCTACTTTGAGGCGGGCGCGGATATCATCGAAACCAACACCTTTAACTCCACGACTATCGCCATGGCGGATTACCAGATGGAATCCCTGTCGGCGGAAATCAACTTTGCTGCAGCCAAACTGGCGCGCGCGGCGGCAGATGAATGGACGGCGCGCACGCCAGACAAACCGCGCTACGTCGCGGGCGTGCTTGGCCCAACCAACCGTACGGCGTCTATCTCGCCCGACGTCAACGACCCGGCTTACCGCAATATTACCTTTGATCAGCTGGTGGCCGCCTACCGCGAATCCACCAAAGCGCTGGTGGAAGGCGGCAGTGACCTGATCCTGATTGAAACCGTTTTCGATACCCTCAACGCCAAAGCCGCTATTTTCGCGGTTAAAACTGAATTCGAAGCGCTGGGCGTTGAGCTGCCGATTATGCTCTCCGGCACCATCACCGACGCTTCCGGGCGTACGCTCTCCGGCCAGACCACCGAAGCATTCTACAACTCCCTGCGCCACGCCGATGCGCTGACTTTTGGTCTGAACTGTGCCTTAGGCCCGGACGAACTGCGCCAGTACGTGCAGGAACTGTCGCGTATTGCCGAATGCTACGTTACCGCACACCCGAACGCCGGTCTGCCGAACGCCTTTGGTGAGTACGATCTCGATGCCGACACCATGGCGGCGCAAATCCGCGAATGGGCCGAGGCGGGTTTCCTGAATATTGTTGGCGGCTGCTGCGGCACCACGCCGGAACACATCGCCGCCATGAGTCGCGCAGTGGACGGACTGCCGCCACGCCGCTTGCCGGAAATCCCGGTTGCCTGCCGCCTTTCCGGCCTTGAGCCGCTGAACATCGGCGACGACAGCCTGTTTGTGAACGTCGGCGAGCGTACCAACGTTACCGGTTCGGCGAAGTTTAAACGCCTGATCAAAGAAGAGAAATACAGCGAAGCGCTGGATGTCGCCCGTCAGCAGGTGGAAAGCGGCGCGCAGATCATTGATATCAACATGGATGAGGGGATGCTCGACGCCGAAGCGGCGATGGTTCGTTTCCTCAACCTGATTGCCGGTGAACCGGATATCGCCCGCGTGCCGATTATGATCGACTCCTCGAAATGGGAAGTAATCGAAAAAGGGCTGAAGTGCATTCAGGGTAAAGGCATCGTTAACTCCATCTCGATGAAAGAGGGGGTTGAGACCTTTATCCATCACGCGAAGCTGCTGCGTCGCTACGGTGCTGCAGTGGTGGTGATGGCCTTTGACGAGCAGGGCCAGGCCGACACCCGCGCGCGCAAAATTGAGATCTGCCGTCGGGCGTACAAGATTCTTACCGAAGAGGTGGGCTTCCCGCCGGAAGATATTATCTTTGACCCGAACATCTTTGCCGTCGCGACCGGGATTGATGAACACAACAACTACGCGCAGGACTTTATCGGGGCCTGTGAAGACATCAAACGCGAACTGCCGCACGCGCTGATCTCCGGCGGCGTTTCTAACGTTTCATTCTCGTTCCGTGGCAACGACCCAGTACGTGAAGCCATTCACGCAGTATTCCTCTACTACGCCATTCGCAACGGTATGGACATGGGGATCGTCAACGCCGGACAACTGGCAATTTACGACGACCTGCCCGCCGAGCTGCGCGATGCAGTTGAGGACGTGATCCTCAACCGCCGTGACGATGGCACCGAACGACTGCTGGAGCTTGCTGAGAAGTATCGCGGCAGTAAAACCGACGACACGGCGAATGCCCAGATGGCGGAGTGGCGCAGTTGGGATGTGAAAAAGCGCCTCGAATACTCGCTGGTGAAAGGCATAACCGAGTTTATTGAGCTGGATACCGAAGAAGCTCGCCAGCAGGCCGCGCGCCCGATCGAGGTTATTGAAGGACCGCTGATGGATGGCATGAACGTGGTTGGCGACCTGTTCGGTGAGGGCAAAATGTTCCTGCCGCAGGTGGTGAAATCCGCTCGCGTGATGAAGCAGGCGGTGGCCTACCTTGAACCGTACATTGAGGCCAGCAAAGAGAAAGGTTCCAGCAACGGCAAAATGGTCATCGCAACCGTGAAGGGCGATGTGCACGATATCGGTAAAAATATCGTCGGCGTGGTGCTGCAATGTAACAACTACGAAATCGTCGATCTTGGCGTGATGGTACCCGCGGAGAAAATCCTCAGAACGGCGCGTGAAGTGAATGCCGATCTGATTGGCCTTTCCGGGCTGATTACCCCATCGCTGGACGAAATGGTCAACGTGGCGAAAGAGATGGAGCGTCAGGGCTTCACTATTCCGCTGCTGATTGGCGGTGCGACCACCTCAAAAGCGCACACCGCAGTGAAAATTGAGCAGAACTACAGCGGCCCGACGGTGTACGTGCAGAACGCCTCGCGTACCGTTGGCGTCGTCGCTGCGCTGCTCTCTGACACCCAGCGTGATGACTTTGTCGCCCGTACGCGTAAAGAGTATGAAACCGTGCGTATCCAGCATGCGCGTAAGAAACCGCGTACTCCGCCCGTAACGTTACAGGCTGCCCGCGACAACGATCTGGCCTTTGACTGGGAAAACTACACTCCGCCGGTGGCGCACCGTCTGGGCGTACAGGAAGTGGAAGCCAGCATCGAAACCCTGCGCAACTACATCGACTGGACGCCGTTCTTTATGACCTGGTCGTTGGCCGGGAAATATCCGCGAATCCTCGAAGATGAAGTAGTGGGCGAAGAGGCGAAGCGACTGTTCAAAGATGCCAACGACATGCTGGATAAACTCAGCGCTGAGAAGACGCTGAATCCGCGCGGTGTGGTGGGTTTATTCCCGGCCAACCGCGTGGGTGACGACATCGAGATTTACCGTGACGAGACGCGTACGCACGTCATCAACGTGAGTCATCACCTGCGCCAGCAGACGGAAAAAGTCGGTTTCGCCAACTACTGCTTGTCTGATTTTGTTGCGCCGAAACTGAGCGGTAAAGCGGACTACATAGGTGCTTTTGCTGTCACTGGTGGTCTGGAAGAAGATGCGCTGGCGGACGCCTTCGAAGCCCAGCATGACGACTACAACAAGATCATGGTGAAAGCGATCGCTGACCGTCTGGCGGAAGCGTTCGCAGAATATCTGCATGAGCGCGTACGTAAAGTCTACTGGGGCTATGCGGCGAATGAGAATCTCAGTAACGAGGAGCTGATCCGCGAAAACTACCAGGGGATTCGCCCGGCACCGGGCTATCCGGCGTGTCCGGAACACACCGAAAAAGCCACCATTTGGGAACTGCTGGACGTGGAGGCGCATACCGGGATGAAGCTCACCGAATCCTTCGCCATGTGGCCAGGTGCGTCGGTTTCCGGCTGGTATTTCAGTCATCCGGACAGCAAGTACTACGCCGTGGCGCAAATTCAGCGCGATCAGGTTGAAGATTACGCCTTGCGTAAAGGCATGAGCGTGGCGGAAGTCGAACGTTGGTTAGCACCTAATCTGGGTTACGACGCTGACTGATTCACAAAACTGTCATCTTTATTTACAACAAACAGGGCACTCAATGAGTGCCCTGTCTCTTTATTACGTTTAAACCCTTATACTGAAAGAAGGTTCGCGAGCGCTGTTTGCCGGATGGCGGCGTAAACGCCTTATCCGGCCTACAAGGGACATTCTGTAGGCCTGATAAGCGCAGCGCCATCAGGCACGCTATCTGCGCCGAGCCCAGGAACATATAACGATAAGGAGTACCTGATTCCGTGTTAACTCTGTTACACCTGCTTTCTGCCGTCGCGATGCTGGTTTGGGGTACGCATATTGTGCGTACCGGCGTGATGCGCGTCTTCGGCGCCCGCTTGCGTACCGTGCTCAGCCGTAGCGTTGAAAAGAAGCCGCTCGCCTTTTGTGCAGGTATCGGCGTGACGGCGCTGGTGCAAAGTAGCAACGCCACCACCATGCTGGTGACCTCGTTTGTTGCACAAGATCTCGTGGCGCTCACCCCTGCACTGGTGATTGTGCTTGGTGCCGACGTGGGGACCGCGCTGATGGCGCGTATCCTGACCTTCGATCTCTCCTGGCTGTCGCCACTGCTGATTTTTATCGGCGTGATCTTCTTTCTCGGCCGTAAGCAGTCCCGCGTGGGGCAACTGGGGCGGGTTGGTATTGGTCTGGGGTTGATTTTACTGGCGCTGGAGCTGATTGTGCAGGCAGTAACGCCGATCACTCAGGCTAATGGCGTACAGGTTATTTTCGCCTCGCTCACCGGCGATATCATGCTCGATGCGCTGATTGGCGCCATGTTTGCGATTATCAGTTACTCCAGCCTGGCGGCGGTACTGTTGACGGCAACGCTGACCGCGGCGGGCATTATCTCGTTCCCGGTAGCGTTGTGTCTGGTGATTGGTGCCAACCTCGGCTCTGGTCTGTTGGCGATGCTCAACAACAGTGCTGCGAATGCCGCCGCTCGTCGTGTGGCGCTCGGTAGCCTGCTGTTTAAGCTGGTGGGCAGCCTGATTATTCTGCCGTTTGTTCATCCGCTGGCCAATCTGATGGATGAACTGCCGCTGCCGAAATCTGAACTGGTTATCTACTTCCACGTCTTCTACAACCTGGTGCGCTGCGTGGCGATGGTGCCGTTCGCCGAACCGATGGCGCGTTTTTGTAAACGCATCATCCGCGATGAGCCGGAGCTGGATGCGCATCTGAAGCCCAAGCATCTGGACGTCAGTGCGCTCGATACGCCAACACTTGCGCTGGCGAATGCCGCCCGCGAAGCCCTGCGTATTGGCGACGCCATGGAACAGATGATGGAAGGGCTGAAGAAGGTGATGCACGGCGAACCGCGCGAAGAGAAAGAGCTGCGCAGGATGGCGGACGACATCAACGTGCTGTACACGGCAATTAAGCTCTACCTGGCACGAATGCCAAAGGATGAACTGGCGGAAGAGGAGTCGCGTCGCTGGGCGGAGATTATCGAAATGTCGCTCAACCTCGAGCAGGCTTCCGATATCGTCGAACGTATGGGCAGCGAGATTGCGGATAAGTCACTGGCTGCGCGTCGGGCATTTTCTGTGGAAGGGCTGAAAGAGCTGGATGCGCTTTACGATCTGCTGCTCAGTAATCTGCAGCTGGCGATGTCGGTGTTCTTCTCCGGCGACGTGACCAGCGCCCGCCGTCTGCGCCGCAGCAAGCACCGCTTTCGCATTCTTAACCGTCGTTATTCGCATGCACACGTCGACCGTCTGCATCAGCAGAACGTGCAAAGCATCGAGACCAGTTCCCTGCACCTGGCACTGCTGGGCGATATGCAGCGTCTGAACTCGCTGTTTTGCTCCGTGGCCTACAGCGTGCTGGAACAACCGGATGAAGACGATGAGCGGGATGATTATTGAGTGAGGTGAAGCGGTAGGCCGGATAAGGCATTTATGCCGCCATCCGGCAATGTGCGCTGAACTGCCTGATGGCGCTGCGCTTATCAGGCCTACAGTTGTAGCCTGGATAACGCAAAGCCGCCATCCGGCATCAGACAACCAATCAACTAAAAGCAGTGGCCTGCTTCAACAGCAACCGCCTCTTCACCCGCTTTAAAGATATACGTGGTGTTCGGACCGCCGAGCACGGACTTACCGTTACTCACTTTGATCCAGTTACCTTCCGGCAAGCCAATCACCGTCAGCTCCGGTGCCACAACCAGCAGTTCGCGGATACGCTGTTCACGCGTTTCGCCTTTGTGGCCTTCCGGCAGCGCGTTGGTGAAATGTGGGTTAATCTGCAGCGGGAACAGACCCAGCGCATCAAAACCTTTGGGATCGACAATCGGCATGTCGTTGGTGGTGCGGATGGTCTGGCAGGCAAGGTTGGAACCCGCGCTCCAGCCGATGTACAGCGCACCGCGTTTGACGACATCCACGATCGGCGCCAGCAACCCGCGCTCACGACTCTCTTTCAGCAACTGGAAGGTATTCCCGCCGCCGACAATCACCAGCTCGGCGTTTTCAATGGCTGCAATTGGATCGGCAACGGTATGAATACCGGTAACGTTAACGCCCATTGGCGCAAAGATGGCTGCCGTTTTCGCCGTGTACTCATCCCAGGTTTGCGTCACGCCGGCGAACGGAATAAACACCGCCGTACGGCGACCATTCAGTTGCTCTGCGATCAGCGGCAGCGCATGTTCCATCCAGCCTTTGCCCGGCAGCGTCGAGTTACTCAATAAAAGCAGTTCCATCATTTCTCCATGTAATCAGAAAATTACAAACCGCGCTAATGCTACCACTATCAGCCTGACGCCTTACTGATATGGCTCACGATGTTGGAAGGGGAGATAGAAGCTGGGACTATTTTCTAAGTGTCAATCCAATACCGAGCACCTTCATCACAGCCAGCGCCTCACAGTAATGCGTAGTTTTTCAGTATGCTGCAGTTGATACGAGAAACGGTAACAAGGGGGATGGTCGGCTTTGTGCCAGGAGTGATAATGGCCCTGATTAATTTCTGTTAATAAAGGAGTATGTCGGTCCATATACTCTCCATAATTTGCTAAATATAAATCAACAATCCTCTGTCAGAATTACTGGGCTGAATGGAGGGGTTATGAATAAAGTAAATTACCACATTAAATATATTGAGTATTTACTCAGGAAGTGCAGGACAATTTTTACTAAAGATATTTCATTTCATGCGAAAAGGCTTAATAAACATTCGGGGAACTACCCTGACCTACTTAATCCATTAACGCTTAATGAGAAGATTTGTCATCGTCTCATATTCGAACACAATCCATTTTTTACAACATTGGCTGATAAACTTGCTGTCAGAGAATATGTGAGTAGAAGTACAAGTTTAGTTAAGCTTGTTCCATTGATTGGCGTTTATTGTCGAGTTGAAGATATTGACTTTGATAAACTACCCTCAAAATTTGTTTTGAAATGCAATCATGATAGTGGTAGTGCTGTCATCTGTACAGAAAAAGAAGACTTTGAATCCGCGAAGGCTATAAATAAATTAAAACTATCACTTAAAAAGAATATGTATTATATAACCAGAGAATGGCAGTACAAAAACATATCACCTGTGATTCTCTGTGAAATGTATCTGGATCTGTTTTCCAATCGAAACAGGAATGTCACTCCTGAAATGTTAAGGATACACTGTTTTCACGGTGTGCCATGTTTTATTGAGGCTGATTTTACTGACAGCAATGGGCACGGATTCATTAATGTCTATGACAGAGCATGGAATTTGCAACCCTTTCAGATGGAGTATCCAAATACTCCAACCCCAGTAGATGAACCCGAATCATTTCATAAATCCGTTATTGCTGCCCAAGAGCTAGCAAAAGAAATAGACTACTGTCGTGTTGATCTTATGCTAAAAGGAGAAGATGTCTATTTCAGCGAAATAACGTTAAGTCCCAAAAGAGGCAAACTTAAAATCACCCCAGAAATTTGGGACGCTAAACTCGGCAGTATGTGGGACCTGTCTCTTGCTAAAACAGGCTCATTTGAGCCTGTTTATTAATGTCCTGAAGCAGGCCATGACAGTTTGAAAAGCGAGCCATTTTCTTGTGTTACGCTGTAGCTAACGTCTCCGCCGTGGGCACGCATAATGGCTTTTACTACCGACAACCCCAAACCACAACCCTTGGGGTTAATATTTTTAGCATATTCTCCTCGCTGAAAAGGCTGGAATAAGGACTTCTGGAGTTCTTCAGGAATTCCAGGTCCTTTGTCTTGAATGAGGATAAAATTATCATTCCCCACAATACCATTCTTCACTAAAAGTGTTTGAGATGTGGAATATTTTAAGGCATTGTCAAAAAGAACGGTTAGGCACTGAATAATACGTAATGGATCGCAGATGCAATGCTGACAACTAAGCTCAGTAACTATGTTGAAGCCATTCGTTTCGAAATCAGGCAAAAAAGTATCAAGCGCACTGGAGATCGTTGCCGCAAGATCGACTTCGCTGAGCATCAAGGAATATTCGGCCCCTCCTGAGGAGCTCACAACTCGAAGATCCTCGATTAGGTTAGTCAGACCTTCAGTTTGTTTAAGGAGATTTCTAAAGAGCGGCGGTTCTGGTTCAAATACGCCATCAACCAGCCCCTGAAGCCTGCCCCGCAAAATAGTAACAGGAGTTCGGAGTTCATGAGCGATGGCAGCATTCCATAAATTCCGCTGAACATCCAGCGTCTGTAACTTTTCCGCCATTTCATTAAAATCATTGACGAGTTTATTCATTTCCCCCAACTGAGAACCGCTGCTAATCGCTCTTGCGCTAAGGTTTCCTTGAGAGATTTGTTTAAGGCTGTATGCCACATCATTCAGGGGATTTAATATTCTTGCAGATAGTTTTACGGTAAAAAATAGCGAAACAACCAGACTGGTCAATGAAGCGATCAAGATCCACATCCAGTCAAGAAAGGTCATATCATCTTCATTTCCAGCGCTTATCCCTCCCGGGAGGTAGTCAATCAAAAAACTATAAAATAAGTAGGAGCCCAGGACGGCAATTGCAATAATAACGAATGTTAAAGACAGCATATATGTCAATATCTGGCGGCTCAGAATTGTTTCTTTGCTCATTTTTTGTCGCCCAAGCGGTAACCTATTCCTCTGATACTTTCAGGAACACCTTTAAGTCCGGCATGTTCAAGCTTTTTCCGGAGTTTGCTCATATGACTGTCTACAGTGCGATCGAGCGAATCTCCCTCAGGCAAACACGTATCGAGTAACTCTTCACGTGAACATACTTTCCTTGGATTTCTGGCTAAATAGGTTAGAAGCTTAAATTCAGTGGTAGTTAATACCGGCGTGGAAACGCCACCCTGTACCGCGATCTCAACGTAAAATTCATCGGGATAAATTGTAAGAAAAGGCGTTCTTAAGGGCCGCGAGTGTGTAGCCTCTGCAACAGATCTGGTTCTGCGAAGTACGGCTTCAACTCTGGCTACAACCTCAGAGGGATTAAAGGGTTTTATCACATAGTCATCAGCCCCGAGCCGCAAGCCCATCAGTTTATCAACGTCTTGATCCAGTGCTGTAACCATGATGACCGGTACGTTCGTTTCCTTTCTTAACGTTGTCAGAACATTCCAGCCATCGTACACGGGCAGGTTGATGTCCAACAGTAGGAGATCAGGCTTGTTTAGACGGGTAAGGTTGATTGCCTGCTCACCATCTTCGGCTCTTAAGGTTTTCATGCCAGCCTTATTTAAATAGCCTGTCAGTATGGCGGCGATGTCATCATCGTCTTCTGCTACGATAATCAGATTGTTGTTTTTCATATTTTCTTCCACAGCACTGATGACAGCATGCCTTTTACCCTAAAATACCCTTTTATCGTCATGCTTAAAGATTTTTACTCAATTATAAATGCTAATTATCAGATTGGTTTACTTTGACATATGTTTTTTGGAAAAGTTCATCGAAAATTTTCAGCCAACTTAACCATGTACGTTCTCCATATTCACTACACATTTCATAAATAATTAATCAACATCGCCAGACGATAATCTACAACAAGGGTGTGGGTTACATACAATATGTACTGCGGTGTAAGGAACGCTATGGTGCTGAATAAATTTTTTGTTCGAGGTGAGAATCTGATGGCCTCACTTTTATTTTTCATGGTTTCATGCGGGTTATTATATTCTTGGCTTTATCTTGTGCGTGCCATTAATGAAAAAGTAGAATCTACTTTACCTTCATCCTTACTGATTCGTGTTTTAATAATCATTGCTGTATTATCATTCTTTTTCCAGAAAAAACCTGGGGTTTTAAAAGATATCATTGCAATAACACTTGGTCTGATTTTGCTATTTATACATACCATCACTGTATTACATCTGCTTTTGAATATTTTTCCGGATATTTATGATTTTGTTTTTTATTATGAATGTTTTTTATTGATTTTCTTCTGCGGACTACCGGTGTGTTTATGTATAAGAATGATTTAATCTTACGCATTTTCAGCATGATGTACAACATCAGGAGTGAGTACACATATCCTCCATAAAGCATCCATTCACGATTGACATCATGACGTTACACTTAGTGCATGTCTTTTATGACGGCTCTATTATGCCGCCTCGTTTCTCTTAACTGAAGTAATAAACTAGCGGCAGAATATTTCTACACTTCAATGCGTAATACACATTTATCATGATTTATAAAGGCACCAACAAACCTACGGCCCCCGGGGTTGCTATCTCGCTTAAAAGACTCGCCTGGCGGCACAGAAAGAAATTGTGCATTACTTTCATGCTGGTTATTGCTGAAAATGTTGCATTCCTGCTCTATCCCGTTCTTGCGGGCATGGCGATAAATGCCATTCTGGCAGGTCAGGCGTCACGTGCGGCCCTTTATGGCCTTATGGTTCTGTTCATGTGGTGCATGGGAGCCGCCAGACGTAGTGTAGATACACGAACGTTTGCACATATCTACGCAAATCTTGCTGTGACAGTAGTATTAGCCCAGCGAAAATATTCACTTAATCACTCGACTATTGCTGCGAGAGTAACGCTATCACGAGAATTCGTTGATTTCTTCGAGTTGCACCTGCCTGTATTGATCACCTCGATCATTTCCCTTTTCGGGGCCGCAATAATGCTGTTATGGATTGAATTCTGGACAGGAATAACTTGTTTGATCATCGTGGCAATACTGATGTGCTTCGTCTCCAACTATGCCCATAAAAATGAGGCGTTATATCAACGTCTTAACAATCGCCTCGAAAAAGAGGTCGATTATGTTAATAAGGCATCATTTGGAGCTCTGAAAAGACACTATGACACACTTGCTCACCTGCGTGTGGCTTTATCCGACAGAGAAGCATGGGGATATTTATCCATAGGTATTCTGGTTTCTGTTCTCTTTTCCATGACCATTATCAGGATGAGCCAGGAATCTGGAATTAATGCCGGACATATTTATTCCGTCATGACGTATATGTGGATGTTTTCAACCAGCCTGGATGACGCCCCACATCTCCTGGAAAAATTTTCCCAGCTCAGGGATATCGGTAAACGGGTCTCAACAGACGATGAGCCCTCTTTATCAGGTAATACATGTTGATTTTTGACCATTCGTACGTTGACTGGAAGTACATCTGATGCCGCATTTTTTTATTGAGCGCCCCATTTTTGCATGGGTTATTGCCTTGTTTATTGTTCTGACCGGAATATTGTCTATTCCTCATTTACCGGTGGCGCAATACCCAGCCGTTGCGCCACCGGGTATTATCATTTCAGTCAGTTACCCTGGTGCGAGTCCGGACGTAATGAACACGTCCGTCGTGTCTCTGATCGAGCGTGAAATTGCGAGTGTTGACAATTTACTCTATTTTGAATCTTCCAGTGACACGACGGGGATGGCGTCAATTACCGTAACCTTCAAACCTGGAACCGACATCAAACTCGCCCAGATGGATCTGCAAAACCAAATTAAGATTGTGGAATCTCGCTTGCCGCAGTCGGTAAGACAAAATGGGATAAATGTTGAGGCAGCTAATTCCGGTTTTTTAATGATGGTGGGATTAAAATCTCAACACGGCGAATATCAGGAAGCTGACTTAAGCGATTATTTTGCCAGGAATGTTACTGATGAACTACGGCGCGTACCCGGCGTAGGTAAAGTCCAGCTTTTTGGCGGAGAAAAGGCACTCCGCATATGGCTGGACCCGATGAAATTACACAGCTATGGGCTCTCTGTTACGGATGTATTAAGCGCCATCAGTCAACAAAACGTGATTGTTTCACCGGGCAGAACCGGAGATGAACCTGCGATTGGCGGGCAAGGTGTGACTTATCCGATATCGGTAAAAGGACAACTCTCTTCGGTTGAAGAATTTCGTAATATCACGATTAAATCACAGGTCTCCGCCGCCCGGCTGACGCTGGCAGACGTCGCCCGCGTGGAATCAGGGTTACAAAGTTACGCATTTGGAATCCGTGAAAATGGCGTCCCCGCAACGGCGGCAGCTATTCAGCTTTCTCCCGGCGCAAATGCGATTAGTACCGCGTCGGGTATCCGTGCGCGGTTAACCGAACTGTCGGGTGTACTTCCTGAGGGAATGACATTCACCGTGCCTTTCGATACGGCTCCGTTCGTAAAACTATCGATATTGAAGGTGGTTGAGACATTTGTTGAAGCCATGGTACTGGTCTTTTTCGTTATGCTGCTTTTCCTTCACAAGATACGCTGCACGCTTATTCCTGCGATTGTGGCACCTGTGGCGCTGCTCGGCACTTTTACTGTCATGCTATTAAGCGGTTATTCCATCAATATTTTGACCATGTTTGGAATGGTGCTGGCCATCGGGATTATTGTTGACGATGCGATTGTTGTGGTAGAGAACGTCGAACGACTGATGGAAGACAAAGAAATGTCTCCGCAGGAAGCGACACGAGAAGCGATGCGTGAAATTACGCCGGCCATTATTGGCATTACGCTGGTACTCACTGCGGTATTTATCCCTATGGCCTTTGCTAGCGGATCCGTGGGTATTATTTATCAACAATTCAGCATTTCGATGGCGATATCCATTTTACTATCGGCATTCCTGGCGCTGACGTTAACCCCTGCGCTTTGTGCAACCCTACTCAAGCCGCATGATAAACATCGGGGTAAAAGCAGCGCATTTTCAGGGTGGTTTAACGCTCACTTTCATCGTCTGACTTCGTTTTACGCCACTGGTCTGGGCTTTTTTCTGAAGCGTACCGGCCGTATGATGATGATCTACGCTGCATTATGTTTGGCATTGTTTGCCGGTCTATCTTCCTTACCTTCATCATTTTTACCCGATGAAGATCAGGGCTATTTTATGTCCTCAATCCAGCTTCCCTCTGATGCCACGATGCAGCGGACGCTTAAGGTCGTCGATACATTTGAAGAGGAGATCGCCCACCGGCAGGCGGTAGAAAGTAACATTATGATTCTGGGATTCGGTTTTTCTGGCTCAGGCCAGAACTCGGCCATGGCATTCACTACCCTCAAGGACTGGAAGCAACGCAAAGGCACCACGGCGCAAGAGGAAGCCGACTATATTCAGGCCCAAATGGCAAATGTGCCGGACGCCGTAACGATGAGCCTGCTGCCTCCGGCCATTTCTGATATGGGAACATCATCCGGTTTCACTTACTATTTGCAGGACAGAGGCGGGAAAGGCTATCAGGCACTCAAGCAGGCGGCCGATAAGCTTATTGTGCAGGCAAATAGTAATTCTCATCTTTCCGATGTCTATATTGATGGGCTTGGTGAGGGAACAAGTCTTGCCCTGCATATCGACAGGGAAAAAGCGGAGGCCATGGGGGTGTCGTTTGATGAGATAAATCAAACAATTTCCGTTGCAGCAGGCTCCAATTATGTTAATGACTATACCAATAATGGCCGGGTTCAGCAGGTTATCGTCCAGGCGGATGCGCCCTACCGGATGCAACCCGAACAACTTTTGGCTTTGTCTGTCAAAAATCGGTTGGGACAGATGCTTCCGTTATCCACTTTTGTGACGCTTTCGTGGAATGTTGCACCACAGCAACTGATACGTTATCAGGGATATCCAGCCATACGCATAACCGGGAGTGCCGCACAGGGAAAATCGACGGGTACCGCAATGGCGGCAATGGACAAGCTGGCTAAGCACTTACCGCCAGGGTTCGCCGGTGAGTGGGCGGGAAGTTCGTTACAGGAAAAGGAGTCCGCATCACAGCTTCCAGGTCTTATTGTGCTCTCGGTACTGGTGGTATTCATGGTGCTGGCTGCTCTTTACGAAAGTTGGTCCGTTCCCTTCGCAGTCATGCTCGTTGTTCCTTTGGGACTGCTCGGCGCCGTGCTGGCCGTATCCGTTGCGAATATGACGAATGACGTCTTTTTCAAAGTGGGCCTGATAACCTTGATTGGACTTTCCGCCAAGAATGCGATTCTGATTATCGAGTTCGCAAGACAATTAATTAAAGAAGGAAAGAGCCTTATTGATGCAACATTGACGGCAGCAAAACAACGCTTACGGCCAATACTTATGACGTCTCTGGCTTTCACATTAGGCGTTGTTCCGCTGATGCTCGCCAGTGGAGCCAGCGACAGCACGCAACATGCGATTGGTACTGGTGTATTCGGCGGGATGATTAGCGGAACGTTACTGGCAATTTTCTTCGTTCCGGTATTTTTTGTGGTGATTACCCGAATTACTGAAATGCGAAAAGACAGCAAGGATAATAGCCGGAACGGCTAATAACAATTATACGCCCAGCCAGCAACAAGCATACTTAACGCTTGGCTGGCTGGTATTTAATAGTTAAGGACACTATGAACGTCATTTTCACCCAAAGATTAATTATTCGGCCTTTTAAGGAAAAAGATGCAGCTGCACTTTTTGATTATCTTTCTACGCCACGTGTCCCCTGCTTTAATGAAGAAAAACTGCATTCGATAGCCGAGGCGGAGGCAGAAGTGACTAAGCGGGCCAGTGAACCAGGACAGTTTGCCGTTTGTTTAAAAGAAACTGATGAGTTGATCGGCCATCTTTTTGCAGACAATAGCAACGAGCCAGACAGCAATACCTGGTCAGTGGGCTGGCATTTTAATCAAAGTTATGAACGTCAGGGATATGCGAGCGAGTCAGTCGCTGCACTGTTTGATTATTTATTTAAAGTAAAAGATGCCCGACGTTTGTATGCCTGGGTAGAGGTTTTCAATCTGGCCTCTCAAAAACTCTGTGAACGTTTGCATATGCGAAATGAAGGGTGTTTTAAAGAGTTTGTCTCTTTTGAAAACGAGGATGGTAAGGCAAGGTATGACGACACATACATCTACGCGTTACTCCATAAAGAATGGACAAAATGAAGGACGAAGAAACTAATCTGGAAAGCGTCTCGCAGACGTCTTCTTTGGGGGCGTGACAGACCTTTATAACCACCTTAGTGTGACATGATGATTTTCTGATTAATGGTTATTAGAGCGCCCATCCCCGGCGCTCAGTTCTGCTCCTTTATCCCGCCTGCGCAAATTCTGCGGCTTCGGCAATCAGCGCGTCATCCGGGCGCATGCCGGTGTACATGGCGAATTGCTCTACAGCCTGTAAGGCAATCACCTCTGCACCGCTGATGGTTTTTTTACCCAACTGCTGTGCCAGCTTAATCACCGGTGTTTCTGGCGGCAGGGCGACGACGTCAAACACTACGCTGGCGGCAGCGACCATCGCTTCGCTGTAGGCCAGCTCATGGCTTTCTTTACCGCCCGCCATGCCGACGGGCGTCACGTTGACCAGAATATCGCAGGCAATTCCATCCGGCTGCGGCTGCCACTGGAAACCGTACTGTTTTGCCAGCGTAGTGCCGCTCTCTCGATTACGTGCGGCAATGATTACATCCGTAAACCCCGCATCGCGAAAGGCGGCAATCACCGCTTTGCCCATGCCGCCGCTGCCGCGAATCATCACGCGTGCGCTGCTATTGAGCTGGTGGCTGGCAATCAGACTTTTTACCGCAATATAGTCGGTGTTAAATCCTGTCAGCGTACCGTTGTCATTGACGATGGTATTGACGGAATCAATGACGCTTGCGGAAGGATCGATGGCATCCAGAAACGGCATGCAGCTCTCTTTAAACGGCATTGATACCGCGCAACCGCGGATACCCAGCGCGCGAACGCCTTTCACTGCGGCCTCAATATCCTGCGTGGTAAAGGCTTTGTAGATAAAATTTAACCCTAATTTTTCATACAGATAGTTGTGAAAGCGAGTGCCAAAGTTGCCGGGGCGACCGGCAAGCGACATGCACAACTGGGTGTCGCGGTTAATCATGTTAAATTTCCTCGGCGTGAGACAATATGTACTGTTCGGCTTCCTGCGACCAGACCCCCTGATGACGCTCCAGGATATCGCGCAAGGCTGGATCATCAATCTGCGTGAGCGCGGTTAATGGTAAGGCTTTGCCGGTATAAACCAGTTTTTTCCCGCCGCCGATTTTTGGCAGTTCCAGCGTTGTTTCACCTGCCGCATTTAACCCCAGAATGTGCGTCACCACTTTTGCCGCCTGGACTTTCTTCTCTTCGATAAGTTTAACCGCCGCGCGCATGTCGTCGGTATTGCCGCCAGACGTCCCAACATAATGGGTGAAGGCGTAGTGTACGTCGTAGAAGTTAATCGGCGCGCTAAACTGCTTATCCTGCGGACCAGCAAAGAAGTTCATGCAACCATCGGCAGCCAGCAGGGAAGAGGCCAGCGTAACCAGCTGTTCGTTGGGCACAAACACAAAGATGTCATCAAACCCGTGCCCGCCGCTCAGCGCCATCAAGGTGTCATAACTCGCATCCTGGGCGTGGAGATAATGGATCAACGTTTGTGGTTCTGATGGATAGTGCTTGCGGGCGTAGCTCAACTTGTCGTTATTGGTGTCGGTTACCACCAGCAGCGCCGGGTTAACCGGGCCATGCAGTGCATAGTCGATCGCCAGTAGTCCCATCGGACCGGTGCCGCCGAGTATCAGTGTATGTCCCTGCGGACGAATGCCCATCTTATGGTTATAAGAGCCTTCCTGCAGGTGATAGTTGGCGTTGAATGCGCCAATCACGCAGGATAGCGGCTCAACCAGCGAACCTTCAAAATAGGTTTCACCTTCGTAGGCCAACAGGCAGTCCTGCTCCATGACTTCATCAGGAATGATGACGTGCGTGGCTTCCCCGCCTACCCACGGGAAGGAGTAGCCGGGACAGTCCGGGCGATCCGGCAGTTGCAGGTTAGCCTGAATGACATAGCGCTGGCCGGGCTGAAACTTATGCTGCCATTTTTTGCCTACGGCAATAATGTCGCCGCAAAACTCATGACCGATGATGATCGGGTTGGTGGCCACATCGTCCGGCACCTTTTTGTGGTTCTCACCCTGGTTAGCCTCTTTCCAGGAAGAAAGGCACAGGCTGTCGGTTACGACTGAGGCCAGAATTTCGTCATCCCGCATTTCAGGAAGGTCGAAAGTTTCCAGGCGCAGATCGCGTTTACCATAAAGACGTAAAGCTGTTGTTGTTTGCATTGTTACCACCTCTTCCTCTTTCGAGGACTATTTGTTGAAGTTTCCCCGGCATTGCCGGAGCGAAAAATCAGGACAGGAAGCCCAGTGCGTTACCGATAATTCCCAGCGCAAACAGGGCGAAGATTAGCCATACCGGATTAATTTTCTTGTTGAGCAGACGCACCATCAGCAGCGTCAGACCCAACGCCAGCAGGCCGGGGCAGAGTTGGTCGAGAATGTTCTGCACGGTCATGGTGACGGTGGCGCCGTCTGCGCCAGGCGTTTGCGATACCACCAGCGGCACGTTGATGCTGGTCCATTTGGTGACCAATACTCCCATCACAAACAGGCCGAGAATCGATGCGCCTTCGGTCAGTTTCTGCAGCAGATTGCCGCCCATGTCGCTGACGATGTTGACCCCTTTACGAAAGCCAAGCTGTAAGCCGTACCACTTCATTGCCAGACGTACTGCATTGAAAATAAAGAAGAACAACAGTGGGCCGAGAATGTTACCGGACAGCGCCAGCGATGCGCCGAGCGCGGCGGTAATCGGGCGCAGCGTTCCCCATACCAGCGGATCGCCGACGCCGGCCAGCGGACCCATCAGCCCAACTTTGATACCGTTGATGGCACCGTCGTCAATTTCCGCACCGTTGGCGCGAGCTTCTTCCATCGCGGCGGTCACGCCAATCACCGGACCGCAAACGGCAGGTGTGGTATTGAAGAACACCAGGTGCCGTTTGAGTGCTGCAACCTGGTCTTCTTTCAGTGGATACAGGCGCTTGATGGCAGGGATCATGTCGTAGCAAAAGCCCAGCCCATGAATGCGTTCAAAGTTGAATGACGCCTGTTGCAGGTTGGAGCGAACGAACATGCTAAACAGGTCGGATTTGGTCAGTTTTTTCTGTTCCATGGCTGGCTCCATTAGTCATCAAGCTGATCGATAGCTTGAGAAGAGGCGGGTTGCGCCTGCGGTTCGGCTTTACGCCACTGTGGGTTCAACTGGATGTAGACCAGCGCGATAATCACGCCAACCCCACCGAAAGCCAGCAGGCTCAAATCGAGATAACCCCCAGCGATAAACCCGAGGAAGAAGAAGGGCATCAGGTATTTCACCCCCATCATGCGCAGCACCATGGCGTAGCCGACCACCACGATAAAGCCACCGGCAATCTGCAATCCGCGGGTGACGAATTCCGGAATGGCGTTGAGCATATTGCTGACCATATCGGCGCTGACAAACAGCGAGACGATTAATGCAGGAATGGCAACGCGCAGCGCCTGTACACCGAGAGCGGAAACGTGCAGCATGTCGATGGTACGAAAGCGGGCGTCTTCGGCGGCTTTATCCGCCGCGTGCTGGAACACCACGGTGATAGTACGGGCGAATACCGTCAGTACCTGGCCTGCCGCCGCCACCGGCAGGGCGATGGCGATACCGGTAGCAATGCTTTGCTGACCGACGATAACCAGAATGGCGGAGATAATACTGGCGAGCGCCGAATCGGGAGACTGGGCTGCGCCGACGTTCATCCAGCCAAGAGCGATTAACTCCAGCGTGCCGCCGAGCATAATCCCGGTTTTTAAATCACCGAGGATCAGGCCGATAACGGTACAAGCAATTAGCGGACGGTGGGTCTGGAACTCATCCAGCACGCTACCCATTCCGGCAATACAGGAAAATAGGAATATGGCGATAATTTGTAGGGTACTTATTTCCATAATATGTCACCTTGTGAATGTGATCATCCCTGCCTGTTAAAGCATAAGTACACAGGCATTTTTATTTATTCAGCGAACGATTGTTCTTCTATTTTTTCGAGAATATTAATAGATGGATCGGATGCGACGACGCGTAAATCCAGCGTGACACCCAGTTTATCTAACTCACGAAACGCATGAATATCGTCGTTATCTAAAGAAACGGCTTTGGTTAATTGTTTTTTACCTGGTCGCCAGGCCATGCCGCCAATATTTAATGTGGTGATTTTTACCCCTTGTTTTACCATTGCTAATGCATCCTGCGGGCGGGTAAATAGATAAAAAACGGTTTCGTTCTGGTATTGCGGATTATGGTAAACTGCGACCGCCTTTTCGATATTAACAACGTTCACTTTCATTCCCGGCGGGGCGGCCTGACGTAATAATGTACGACGTACTTCATCGTTATAAACGTCGTCATTACAGATAATAATCCGTTGGGCATTCGCCACCTTCGACCAGACGGTGGTGACCTGACCGTGGATCAGGCGGTCATCAATACGAGCAAGGGTAATGTTCATCAGAAATCCTCTTCGGCCGTTTCCAGATGTTTCCAGACGACACAGGTTTGTTGAGCAATGGTCGTCAGGTGTTCGCACAGTTCATCCACATTCATACTGCTTTGGTTGTCTACCAGTTCCAGCGCCAACGGCAGTGATAACCCGCTAATGACCCGTATCGCCGGATTGTGCATCGCCAGCGTCGCGGCAGCATTCCAGGGACTGCCACACTGCAAATCGACGGCAATCAGCCATTCATCGCCAGTGTGAATACTTACTAACTTTTTCAGCTTTTCCACGATGTCGCTGGCGTTCTCTCCGGGGACAAATGCCACGGCTTCAACGTTGGCATCACCGTAGACCATCTGTACCGATTCCAGCATGGCGCAGGCCAGTTTGCCGTGAGCACAGAAGATTGCATTGACCATAAAACCTCCTTAGCCTCGCGTTTTTCCGCCAGCAATGTTAGTGGTTACTCCGGTTATGTAACTGGCGCGCTCAGACAAAAGATAACAAACAAAATCAGCGACTTCGCTTAAGCGCCCTGAGCGCCCAATTGGGATCGCGTTCTTGGTGTAGCCCTCGCGCAGCTGTTCGACGGTGATGTTGCGAGTCCAGGCCAGCGCTTCTTCATATTCGGGGGTACGCAGTCCGGTTTTTTCCAGAATGCCGGGTGCAATGCCCACCACACGAATGCCGTGTTTGCCCAACTCTTTCGACCAGGAACGGGTAAAGCTATTCAATGCTGCTTTGGTGGCGGCATAGCAACTTTGGCCCTCTGAACCTTCCAGCCCGCTTTCTGAAGAGACATTCACAATCACGCCGTTACGCTGTTTTACCATTTGGCGTGCCGCTGCTTGCGACATTAAGAACACACCTTTCTGGTTGATATTCACCATTTTTTCAAAAGCGGCTTCGTTGAGTTCATATTGCCCGGCGGGGGCTTTTTCATCGACCAGTAGCCGCGGAAAATTAACGCCTGCGTTATTCACCAAACCATCGATACGCCCATAGCGGTGGATAATTTCGGTAACGGTATGATTAACTTCTTTGGCGCTGGAAATATCTGTCGGCCAGAAATGATATCCATTATGGCCTTCATATTTACCGTCACCACCGTGAATATCCGCCATTTGCACATTAGCGCCCTGCGCTAATAACTCTTCAACAATCGCTAGCCCAATACCGGATGCACCACCGGTAACAATAATGACTTTGCCCTGCAAGTTTAACCACGTTTGCATAATTAACTCCCGATTTCAGATAAGGGGATCCCACATAAAATTAATTATGGCAGGACCAATTAGAATTTATTTACTTCAACAATAATTCAGCGGTATGGCTGTTGGTGACTAAACAATTAATATAATTCCCACGTAATGCGCCTAATATCCCACTGTATTTTTCTTCACCCATTGCAATGCCAATGGAATAACGCGTCTGTTTTAATTTATTGGTTTCGATGGAGAGCGTCTTTTCACTCATATTGGTTTCTACGGTTGCACCGTTGATATCGTAAAAGCGCGAGCAAATGTCTCCGGCGACCCGGCGAGCATGCAGGTCATCACTCTCTTCACTGCCGTAAAAAGCGTGCCAGTTGGCGCCATCACGTATTGCCGGAGATCCAATCCCAACCAGCGCGATGTCCAGATTATCCCAATAAGCTGAAATCGATTTAAAATGTCGTGACTGCATGATCCCGTTACGGATCAGCGGGTTTTCCAGCAGTGCCGGGAAATCTGCCAGGTGTGATTCCCCTTTAAGCTTTGCCGCAGCGCCGTAGGTCAACGTATTGACGTGGTAGCGGCTTTCAAGCTTGCCGGACGGTCCGCCGATAATCGGCACGCAGATCAGCTGGCGCGACTGGCTGGCAGGGGATAACCCTTCCACCAGTCCCCGCACCGCGCGGCCCCATGAGAACCCGATAATGTCCCCTGGTTCCAGTAAGCGTTCCAGCAACTGTGCACCGTGCACACCCATCATGGTGAGTTGTTCGTCTTCCTGTTCACTGTCGCAGGAGACCACCACCGCTTCTTTCAGGCCAAATTTCTGTTTTAGCTGCTGTTCCAGCCACAGATTTTCGTTGTAGTCGTAATTAATGGCGATGGTGACGATACCCTGCTCGCGTCCACGTTTTAGCAACCGGCTGATCGTGGTGCGGTAAATCCCCAGCTCGCGGGCGATTTGCGCTTGTGTCATATCCTGTTCGTAATACAGCTGCGCTATCTTTACGATTAGGCGGATATCATCGCTGTTTTCCGTCGCCATTTTTGGACTCCTGCACATTTGTGCAAATCACGAAATTGTCTTCTTGATCTGATATAACCCCAACCGTTCTCCATCTCAAAGCTATTTTCACTTATTTCAGTGCCCTGTAATGGCCGATTGTGTTGCACATTTGATGTGGTGATGGCGTGCTGTCGGCACAGATGTGTTTGTCTCTCTAATGTATTGATTCTGCTTGTTTTCACCCAACAAAATTGCAGGGATGAATCGCTGACACTTTTGTGTCAAAAGGTGTGACGGATCACAAATAGCGCGTGGGCAGTCGAACACGATTATTTTTTATCGTCCGCAAGGTAGGGTATATTTCGCTTTTAATACACAAAAGCATTCAAGTTGTATCAAGGCGGCAAGGGAACGAATTCCTGGGAGCATAGATAACTATGTGACCAGGGTAAGTGAGGGCAGCCAACGCAGAGACGGCTTGAAGGATGAAGTGTATACAGGAGAAATTATGCTGCCCGACTCATCCATCCGATTAAATAAATACATCAGTGAAAGCGGAATCTGCTCGCGTCGCGAGGCGGATCGCTTTATCGAACAAGGGAATGTCTTCCTGAATGGTAAACGCGCCACCATCGGCGATCAGGTGATGCCTGGCGACGTCGTAAAAGTGAATGGTCGGTTGATTGAGCCGCGTGAAGCGGAAGATCTGGTTTTTATCGCGCTGAACAAGCCGGTAGGAATTGTCAGCACCACCGAAGACAGCGAACGCGACAACATTGTTGATTTCGTGAATCACAGCAAGCGCGTGTTCCCCATTGGCCGTCTGGATAAAGATTCCCAGGGGCTAATCTTTCTGACCAACCACGGCGACCTGGTGAATAAAATCCTGCGTGCCGGTAACGATCACGAAAAAGAGTATCTGGTGACGGTAGATAAGCCGGTCACTGATGACTTTATCCGTGGTATGGGGGCTGGTGTGCCAATCCTCGGTACCGTCACCAAGAAATGTAAGGTGAAGAAAGAAGCGCCGTTTGTGTTTCGCATCACGCTGATTCAGGGGCTGAACCGTCAGATCCGTCGTATGTGCGAACACTTTGGCTATGAAGTTACCAAGCTTGAGCGCACACGCATCATGAACGTGAGTTTGTCCGGCTTGCCACTGGGTGAATGGCGCGACCTGACGGATGACGAACTGATCGATCTGTTCAAGTTGATTGAGAACTCGTCCTCAGAGGCCAAACCGAAGGCGAAAGCGAAGCCAAAAACCGCAGGCATTAAGCGCCCGGTAGTGAAAATCGAAAAATCTGCGGAGAAAGAGAAATCACGCCCGGCAGCAAACGGTAAACGCTTTACCTCGCCGGGGCGTAAGAAGAAAGGACGTTAACGTCTGCCGCGCGTTGGCGTATTCGCTGACCAGGAAAACGATGCTTCCGCATCCGGTTTATAAGCCTGCTTTTTCTTTAACTGGCGGGCTTTTTTCGCTTCCGCTTCGCGCAAGGCCATCAGTTTATCGATGTACTCTTTCTTGATGCTGTTGGTCTCTGCGTTGGTCAGCAGCCGGCCATGCGCAATGCGCGCGCGGTCAAGCAGCGTTTTCAGTTCACGCTGTTCGCGCTCGGTCATCTCTTTTTGGGTAATGCGGGGGAGTGCCATACGGGTGCCCTCTGTTAGCCGATATCCTCAGTGTACGGTAATCCTGGCCAGGCTGATAGCGCTCAATAGGCAATACGCAATTTTCCGCCAAAGTCCTGCTGGGTATAACCCGTTGTTTTGAATCCTTTATCCGTGATGATGCTATCGATTTCTTTTAACGTGGCGATACACATCACCCCATCCTGACCAAATTTGGTATGGTCGGCGAGAATTACCGCTTTTTTGCTCATGGCAATCATGGACTTCGCCACGTACGCCTCATCAAAACTTTTTACCAGCACTCCATGCTGAGGCGAAATTCCACCTGCGCCAATAAAGCAGATATCGGCGTGAATGGCGTTAATTTGCTGACAAACCGAGACACCGAGATTGGCGCGAAAATGGTAGTCATATTCACCGCCTAAGACGTAAACGCGGGCCTGAAGATTATGCTCTTTAATTTTATCCGCAATTAACGCTGAGTTGGTAATAACAGAATAAGCGAGTGGGGGTAATAGTTCAGCAAGAATTAAGTTAGTCGTACAGGAGTCAATAAACAGCGTATCGCGTTCGCTAACCATCGTGGCGGCAATTTTACCAATTGCCATTTTTTCATCACGGTGTATATCAATCCGCGCGCCGAACTCATCTTCCTGAACGACCTGTTTTTTGACAGCCCCGCCATGGATTTTGGTAATTTGTCCTTCGGACTCCAGTATCGAGAGGTCACGGCGAATGGTCTCTGATGTAACTTTTAGCGTTTCCGATAATTTGATGACTGTGACTTCACCGAACTTATTTAATTCATCAAGAATATGTTTTCTTCTTTTAATCGGGTTCATTATTTTCCGCCAATGTCGTGCTTTGGCGCATGGTAACTGGATGCGCAAAGCAACGCAACCACTCCAGTGCACAGACAATACCTTCATCATCATTAGAGGCCGTTACATAGCTGGCGTGTTGTTTTACTGCATCAGGCGCATTGCCCATGGCGATACCGATGTTCGCAGCGGTAAACATACTGATATCGTTCTGCTGATCGCCAATCGCCGTAACCTGTTCGGTCGCTATATTTAGCTGTTGCCTTAACATGTTTATAGCATAGCCTTTGTTTATTTCAGTACGTTGGATGTCAATATAATTCCCTCCGGTGATTGTCGCCATATAACCATAGGGTAATTCATTATTCATTGCCGTACATAATGCATTTACTTTTGATTGTTCTGCCACTAATGTGATCTTATAAATGTCATGCTGATTAAAAATATATTCAGGCGCTGCCGAAATAAAGGGTAGCTCAAATAAGTTGGCCTCATAAGTCGTCCATGGTGCCACGAGTCGGTCATCACGATGATAAATAGCATCGGCGCTAAAAAAATGATGGGGGTAGCAGGAAAGAGATTGGTCAATCTCCCGGAGAGCCATGCAAGAGAGTGTCGCAGTATGAATCATATGCTGCGACGTCATCTCCAGAATTTGCCCGCCATTAAAACCGGCGCACCAGGCAAACAATTTATCTACCTGTTGCTGTTGTAACAGGCGCACCATAGAGGAGACCGGCCTGGCGGAACAGGCTGCCAGCAGACCGCCACGCTGGCGGAACTCAACCAGCGCCTGACGCGTGCGCGGGCTGATTGTTTTCTGTGATGTCAGTAACGTTCCATCCAGATCGGTCACCAGCAACATTTCTCTTTCCTCTGCGTTTACTGAGCAATAAACGGCGTGACGGCCTCTTTGGCGGCGTTGCAGACCATATTGTCGATTGCCGTACCGACGACCAGAATATTGACCCCGGTATCTTTAAACGCTTTGGCGTTGGCGAGGTTAATACCGCCTTCTGCCAGCGTCGGTACATCAACCGCGCCAACCAGCGCTCGCAGCCTTTCTTTAATGGCCTGTGGAATGTCGCCTGCGGCTACGCCTTCATAGCTCATACCGGTCATCAGGCCGATCATATCGACGCCAATTTCCTGCATCCGCTTCGCCACGCTGGAAACCTCTTCCGGCGTGCGCGCAGGAATACCGAAAGTATGCAGATCGTCCGGGTGACCAATATAGGCGTCAACGGTCAGACCATATTGATGGGCGAGATTAACGATATCCTGCAGATCGTCCCAGTCGGATTTATGCGTGTGCAAACCATCGGCTCCGGCACGGGCAATCTCCAGAATCTCAGTGTCACTGAGCGGCACGGGCAAGGTTTCGGTAAAACCTCCCGCAATACCCACGGTAATGAAAATATCGTCAGGAACCACGTTACGCACGCCGTGTACCGCTTCAGCCATTTGCCCGTTGGTGATTTCATGGCGGATCTGCTCCGCTGCATGCATATTGCTCACGCCTTTGTGTCCACGCGCCAGCGCCAGTGCTGGGTGGTTTGGTTCCAGCAGCTTAACGCCTGCCTCACACACCGCTTTCGCCAGACGCGCATCGTCGCCAGTGATCCCGGTACTGAGGATGGTTTGTCCGCCGTGGAGCGCAATGGCGTCTTTCACTTTCTGTAACGCTTTGGCGCGTTTTTTATTCATATCGCCTTTAAACATGGTGTACCTCTGGTGTTGGTGCATTAATTAACGGGCTGACGCTGCAGGTTCGCTCTGTACGACAGCCTTAAAACGGTTAGCAATAATGGTGGTAATACAGGTCATCGCCATTGTTGTGATCATCACGATGGCCATCTGAAGCGCATTGCTGGACAAGAACGGCGAGGCAAAAGCGGGAACATAGGCCACGCCTTTAACGTTAAAGAAGCCCAGCATCATGCCGCCCATTCCGGCCCAGAAAATGGCGGAGCCAAAGACAATTTTGTTGGCGAACATGAAGGGGTAGGCAGATTCCACGAAGGTTCCGAAACCCAGGTTTATAAGCAGCCCCGGTGTGGCGACGGCGGCTTCACTTTTTTCACGAGGGGCGATAACGTTGGCAAGGTTAATCCCTGCGGCAACCATCACCAGACCCACCATATCGACTGCGCCGAGGAAGCTTACGCCGGATTTTTCCATCTCCAGCAGAACCAGCGGCAGGATGACCGCATGATAGACACCGCCCAGGATGGCTGGCCAGATAACCAGCCCTGCCAGCAGTCCGGCAAGAACAGGACTGAAAGCCAGGGTGCTTTCGATAGCCAGTTTGATGTAATTACCTGCTGACAACGCCAGCGGACTCAATAGATAGTGCATGATCAACCCGGCGGCAAGACCTGAAATCCCACCGGCAACGATGTTGACGGTGGTCATCGGAAAGCGCCAGTTCAGGCATAATTCAAACAGCCAACGAACGAAAATCCCGGCCATCAAACCACCGATGATCCCGCCAATCAGGCCCCCCTCGACGGACAGCACCCCGGCGACGACCCCGGCAACGATTGAGACTTCATCCAGCTCAGAAATCTGTTTTGCCGCCAGCACGGCAACCAATACCGGCAGGCCTTTCAGCAGGATTTCAAAAATATCGTTAAGTTTTTCCAGACCCGGGATGTGGCTCAGGGCGAGAACAATCGCCATCGCGATAAAGCCAGGCAGCGCAGGGATCATAATGCTGCGAATGTTAAAGCGTTTGAGCAGGCTCTTTCCGGAGCCACCCTGGGAGGGTGAAGCGTTACCCAACTGCGGCTTGTACTTAATGCCCCAGTGTTTACACAGAGACGCCACGAAAGAGACTGCGCGGGTTCGGCTGGTGGTGCCGGTCGTACCAGAGGTAGCGACAATATTTGCCCCTTTTGCAGCCACCAGCGCCATTGACGTTCCGCCGGTGCCAACGATCGGCGTTTTCATTTCAACGGCGGCGGTGAAGACTTCGTGGTTCGCTTTTCCCGGATCGGCGCTCATCACAACGATTCCGTCGATCGCGCCGCTACGGATCATCTCAGCAATCTGGCGATCGCTTTCGACCACCGATGCGTTCACCTCTGAAAGTTTGCCCTGAAATATCCTTTGTGGTTTTTGTTGGTTTTCTGTGGTTAATGCATACACGGATGCCGGTGTGTGGGGTTTGGCTACATCCATCGAAGCTTCCGCCGCGATAAACTGCACGGCGGCAACTTCCACACCTGCGGCTTCGCACTGCTGATAGATTTCCTGGAGTAACTTCTCTGGCTCTGCGCCACCCAGGTTGTAGAGGTTGCCTCCACTGCTTCCAATAATCGCAATTTTTTTCATAGCGGCCTCGAAGATAGGGTAAGGGTTTATCTGTGTTGTAGTGACAGCATATTCCCAATTAAAACAAACCAAATCAACATCTATGAAGTGGGTTTATTTGAGTTTTAAACTGTATTTTTTATATATACAATTGAAATATAAAAATTAAATAATTATTTTGTTTTATGTTGATGTTTGTTGTTTTGTGATGAGGTTCAAATGCAGATAGGGAGAAATGGAGGATGCCTCCTCCATTTTATAGAGATCAGTGTTGTTTTACTGCGTGCGGTTTCTCTTCAATCGCCTTCCCGGACCAGTAACCCGCCAGTAGCGAACCAGAAAGGTTGTGCCAGACGGAAAATAGCGCGCCGGGCAGAGCGGCGAGCGGACCGAAGTAAATTTTGCCCAGCGCAGCGGCGAGGCCGGAGTTTTGCATGCCGACTTCAATCGCCAGTGTGCGGCAGGTGGATTCATCAAAGCCGAACAGTTTCCCGCCCCAGTAGCCGCCAAGCAGGCCAATGGTGTTATGCAGAATAACGGCGATAATTACCACAAAGCCGACTGACGCTATGTGCGACGCAGAACCTGCCACAACAGCGCTGATAATCGCCAGGATGCACACCATAGAAAACGCGGGCAGATACGGTTCTACGGCTTTCACGACGCGTGGGAACAGATGGTGAATGACCAGACCCAAAGCAATCGGAATAACCACGATCTGCAGAATACTCAGCAGCATACCCATCACATCCACCTGGATATGCGCGTCGACGTAAAGACGGGTGAGCAGCGGCGTGGCGACAACACCGACCAGCGTTGAAACCGATGAAATCGTCACGGAGAGCGCCACATCGCCTTTCGCCAGGTAGATCATTACGTTAGATGCCGTTCCGCTGGCCACGCTACCGACCAGCACCATACCTGCGGACAATTCCGGCGGCATATTAAAAGCCAGCGCCAAAACCCATGCGGCGAGCGGCATCACCAGATAGTGCAGGAAAATACCCGCCGCGACCGGGGCCGGGCGTGAGAGTACGCGTTTAAAGTCATCCACCTTCAGGTGCACGCCCATACCGAACATAATCAGCATCAGTAACGACGGCACGAATGGCCCGACAGGCGTAAAGGTGGAGGGTGTGTAATACGTAATAACAGAGAGCAGCAGCGCCCATAACGGGAACAGCCGCGTGAGAGTAGCGAGCATGTTGTATTCCTTGCGATTGAAATGTGTTGTGTTGTTATAAAAAAGCCGGGATCGAGCCCGACCATAGTTATGGTTTATCGCGTGATGGAATATTATTCAAACAAATTATGTTTATGTTCCGCAGTGAATGTTTTCCCAGCTCAGCCCGAAGCGGGCGAGATATTTTCGCAGGCGGTCTGCATCGTTAGGATTGGCTTTTTTCTGCCGTGAGACGGCAAACAGTTCGCGTCCGGCTTCCGACAGCGACGCGCAGCGGCGGCACACTTCCAGTACCGTTTCTAACTGGCGGCGATCGAACAGGTCAATGTCCATATTCAGTTCAGGCTGTGGAGTGGCTATCTGCCAACTCTCCTTTAGCAGCTCAATCTCTTCTTCGACAAGGGATAAGGTGATGCGACCTTGTTCGGCAAGCGTCGCCATGCGCGCGATGGATGAACTTAGCTCGCGAAAATTGCCACGCCACTGCGCCTGTGAGGAACAGGCAAATGCCAGATAGGAAGCGCGTGCCTCTTTGTCGAAACGGATCTGCATCTGTTTACTGCTGGAAAAACGGTGTAGCTCATACTCGACGTTCGGCGCGATATCTTCCCGCCGCTGCGCCAGACCGGGCAGGGCGAAGCTCCACATATTGATACGCGCATGGAGATCTTCGCGAAAACGGCCTTCAGCGACCCATTGCCGCATGTCGCGATGGGTGCCGGCAATCAGCTGAAAATCGCTGTGTACCTCTTTGTCCGATCCAAACGGGAAAAAGGTTTTTTCTTCAATCGCTTTTAGCAGCATGGCCTGCTCATCCAGCCCTAATTCGGCGATCTCATCGAGAAACAGCACGCCGCCATCGGCCTCTCGCAGTAATCCGCTACGCGCCGTGAGCGCACCGGTAAAGGCTCCCTTCACGTGACCGAACAGCGTGGACATCGCATTGTCGCCGCGCAGGGTCGCGCAGTTAACCGCCACCAGTTTTCCCGCTACCAGATGCCGCGACTGGCGTAGCTGGAAAATGCGTTTCGCGAGGAAGGATTTGCCCGCGCCGGTAGGGCCGGTGAGCAGGATCGGGTCGGTCGAACGCAGAGCGACCCGCTCAATGCGATCGATCAGTTTATTGAAGGTGGCGTTGTGCGTATCAATCCCGGCTTTCAGAAAAGAGACCGACTGCTGCTGTTCGCGCTGAAAACGACTGGTGAGCGTGGCGTAGCGGCTTAAATCGAGATCGATAACCGAGCAGACGCCAGCGGCGATGGCCTCATCTGATGAACCGCGTGGCGCGGGGCCGGTTTGCAGCAGGCTGGCGGGCAGGTAGCGGGCTTCCGTCAGCAAAAACCAGCAGATTTGTGCCACGTGAGTGCCGGTGGTGATGTGCACCAGATACTCTTCGTTTTCCGTATCAAATTCATAATGCGTGGCAAAGTCGAGAAACGCGGCGTAGACCTCTTCAAAGTCCCACGGATCGTTAATGGTGACGGCATGCGGGCGAACATGGGTGTGCGGCGAAAGCAGCGCGACGTCTTCAATCAACCTTTGCGCCATGCTCTCATCGCGTGGTTGGTGGAGGAGTTCCAGCCTGTCGACAGGGAAATCGGGTTGTTGGCATAGCCCAACCGTGGGTCGCCACTTCTTAAACCGATTGGCCCGCTTGCCGCGCTTATCGAGCACCGTTCCCAGTACGCCAATCACTACCCGCCGTTTTTTCATGGTTTATCCAAAAAGATAAATAAGAGAATAAAAGATAAAAAAATTAACCCGTCAAGACAACCGCCATTATTGGCATCAATAATTAAAATTATAAAAATCAATTAATTAACAATTAAATATGCCTTTTTTAATTCCTGGCACGCTTCTGGCAATAACACTTGCGTCAATCACGCTGAAAGCGCAGGGGGTTAAACCCCGCCGGCACGTCAGGAACGGCACAGGCTGTTTTCCGGGAGTGTTCCGTCAGCCGATGACACACAGTGGGTTCGATTCCCAATTTCATCCCCGAATGAAAACTGGTTGTTAATCATAGAAATAAAGCGGAGTGATGCGCAGTTAGCACGCTCCAGAACAGGCTGCCGGTAATGATGCCGTGTGACAGGCAAAAAGGAATTCCCCTGTCGCTTCGCCCCTGCACCCGCGCCTGACTCACAATAAGGAATAAAAAATGATGAAAAAAATCACTATTCGTAAAGGCCAGCTTGGCCTGTTATCCCGACAGGGTGATTACTATCAGGTACTGGATGCAGGTGAACACCGTTTGCCATGGTTTAACACTCCGGACGTTCTGGTAATCAATACCGATGGCAGCGAAATTCCGGAAGCGCTCGCGGAGTATTTACGTCGCTTCCAGCCTACATGGGTGGAGCAGTACTGTGTGGTGGCTGATTTAACCGATACTGAAGCAGGTGCGCTGTATGTGAACGGCGTCTTGCAGGAAATTTTGCCACCGGCAACGCGCCGTCTGTACTGGCAGGCCGATGAAGCGCTGAAGCTGGTACGGATGGATACACGTCAGGTTTTGGTTCCTGTTGACGTGATGAACGCAGTATTACAGCCACGTCGCAGCGGTGCGGTGAAAGGTCGCGAAGCTATCTTAACGGTGCAGGTCCCGGCGTGGCACGTCGGTGTACTGAAAATTGATGGTGAAACTCAGGCGCTGTTGCTGCCGGGGTTAACAGCATACTGGAAGGTAAACCATCTGATTGAAGCGGAAGTGGTGGATACCCGTTTGCAGGTGCTGGAGGTTGGCGGCCAGGAGATACTGACCAAAGATAAGGTCAACCTGCGTTTAAACCTGGCGGCGAACTGGCGTTATAGCGATGTGTTGCTGGCATTTGGTCAACTGACTAAACCGCTGGATCACCTTTACCGTGAATTGCAGTTTGCGCTGCGTGAAGCGGTGGGAACGCGCACGCTGGACGAATTGCTGGAAGATAAGCAGGTGATCGATGAAGTAGTGAGCGCGCAGGTGAAAGCCCGGATGACGCCGTTTGGTATCGAGGTGGCTTCACTGGGGGTAAAGGATATTGTCCTGCCCGGCGATATGAAGGCTATTTTATCGCAACTGGTTGAAGCGGAAAAATCCGCCCAGGCCAACGTGATCCGACGTCGTGAAGAGACTGCCGCCACGCGATCGCTGTTAAATACGGCAAAAGTGATGGAAAACAACCCGGTAGCGCTGCGCTTAAAAGAACTGGAAACCCTCGAAAGAGTTGCTGAGCGTATCGATAAAATCTCGGTGTTCGGGGGCCTGGATCAGGTGCTGCACGGCCTTGTGAACATAAAAGGATAAGAATAATGAGCGACAACACAGTGGACAGCGCAATGCGTGAAAGGGTATTGCGCCAGCTAAAAGAGGTTGAGCAGCGTTATGGCGTCAGGGTGCTGTATGCCTGTGAATCCGGCAGCCGTGGCTGGGGATTTGCCTCGCCGGACAGCGACTACGACGTGCGATTTCTCTATGTTCATCCCCCTGAATGGTATCTGCGGGTCGAAGCGCCTCGCGATGTTATCGAGCTGCCGATAGATGATGAGCTGGACGTGTGCGGCTGGGAATGGCGCAAGGCGCTGGGGTTACTCAAAGGCGCAAACCCGACGCTTATCGAGTGGCTGGATTCGCCAGTTGTCTATCAGCAGGATGAAGTGACCGTTTCGGCGCTGAAAGCGTTGGTGCCCAAATGGTTTTCTCCGCTACGTGCCCGCTGGCACTACTACTCGATGGCGCGGAAAAACTTCCGTGGCTATCTGCAAGGTGACGACGTGCGATTGAAGAAGTACTTCTACGTTCTGCGACCCCTGTTGGCGGTGCGTTGGGTGGAAGCGGGCAAGGGCGTACCGCCGATGCGTTTTGCCGACCTGCTGGCGGGAAGTGAACTGGATGCGCCATTGCGTCAGGAAATCGACGAATTGCTGGCGCGCAAACAGCGGTCAGGTGAGGCTGAGTATGGTCCGCGTCGTCCATTGTTACATGCGTTTATCCGCGCCGAACTGGAGAGAGGAGAAATCCCGCCAACCTTACCAGACAGCCGGGAAGGGGATGTGAGGGAATTGGACAGGCTGCTATATGGCACGGTGATGCGGTGAAAATGCCCGATGGCCTAAGAACCATCGGGCGTTGACGTCTACTTATTCAAACAAATTATGGTGTAGCTTCTGTACCACCTGCTCGGCTTCAGCACCGGGTACCAGGAAGCACAGGTTATGGCTGGACGCGCCATAGCAAATCATCCGAATATTGAACGGCTCCAGTACGCCGAACACCTCTTTACCCACGCCGCAGGCTTTGGACAGGTCGTTGCCAATCAACGCCACCAGCGCCAGGCCTTCTTCCACTTCAACCCGACACAGGGCAGACAGTTCCATCAGCAGAGACTGTGTTAACAGTGTATCGCCGGTGGACGTTGAACCGGTGGTATCCAGAGTCAGCGCGACGCTGACTTCGGATGTGGTGATTAAATCGACCGAGATATTGTGGCGTGCCAGGATGCCGAACACTTCCGCCAAAAAGCCGCGAGAGTGCAGCATATTCAGGCTATGCAGCGTCAGCAGCGTCTGCTTACGGCGTAATGCCAGCGCCCGGAACAGCGGTGGATTCGCGGTTTTATTGCAGACCAGCGTACCGCCTGCTTTTGGATCCTTACTGGAGCCCACAAACACCGGAATATCGCTACGTACGGCTGGCAACAGGGTTGCCGGATGCAGTACTTTCGCGCCAAAGGTCGCCATTTCCGCGGCCTCTTCAAAGGCGATTTCATCAATACGCTGCGCAGCCGGAACCACGCGCGGATCGGTAGTGTAGATGCCGGGAACGTCGGTCCAGATATCAACGCGCGTTGCGTGTAGGGCTTCTGCCAGTAAGGCGGCGGTATAATCGCTGCCGCCGCGTCCCAGCGTGGTGGTGCGGCCCTTGCCTTCACTGCCGATAAAGCCCTGAGTAATCACCAGACCTTCGCTCAGACGCGGGGCCAACTGGAGCGTTGCCAGTTCAGCCAGCGCCGTGACGTCGGGTTCTGCACGACCAAAACGATCGTTGGTGCGCATCACTTTACGCACGTCAAACCACTGCGCTTGCACGTTGCGTTCACGCAGGATCTCGACGAACAGCAGGGTAGACATCAGTTCACCGTGGCTGACCAGTTCGTCGGTCAGCGCGGTTGAGGTCGCCAGTGACGCCGCTTCTGCCAGTGTGGTGATGTTTTCCAGCAGACGTTCGATCTCTTCACGGATCACGTTTGGATAACGCAGGCGTTCCAGAATATTGAACTGAATTTGACGAATGGCATCGAGTTTTTCGAAGCGCGCGGTTGGCTCCAGCCCTTCAGCCAGTGCGACCAGCAGGTTGGTGATTCCCGCAGAAGCGGAAAGTACCACCACACGGACGTTAGCATCAGAAAGCACTACATCAGCGCTGCGATTCATGGCATCAAAATCCGCCACGCTGGTACCACCAAACTTGGAGACAACTACATCAGTCATAACTACCTCGTGTCAGGGAATGAATAGAGCGACCATGGCACATAAGGCAGAACGAAAACCGGTGCAGGCGCAAATGCAAATACCGTATTTATAAATAAAATGTGTAGCTTGCACTGTCAACGCTGGGATTATGCGGATTTTTCATGCTGCAACTGCGTTGAGTAACGGTACTAATAACAACGCTGATAACCGCTATACTTTTTAGCCACGTTTGGCGGATGCCCTGGCAATGGCATTAAAACAATCACACTTTTCTGTGACTGGCGTTACAATCGATCTCAGTCACAATTCTCAAAATCAGAAGAGTATTGCTAATGAAAAACATCAATCCAACGCAGACCTCAGCCTGGCAGGCACTACAAAAACACTTTGAAGAAATGAAAGACGTTACTATCGCGGATCTTTTCGCGAAAGATAGCGATCGTTTCACTAAGTTTTCCGCGACGTTTGACGATCTGATGCTGGTGGATTTCTCCAAAAACCGCATCACTGAAGAGACGCTGGCTAAACTGCAGGATCTGGCGAAAGAAACCGATTTGGCGGGTGCCATCAAGTCCATGTTCTCCGGTGAGAAAATCAACCGTACTGAAGACCGTGCCGTGCTGCACGTGGCGCTGCGTAACCGTAGCAATACGCCGATCATCGTTGACGGCAAAGATGTGATGCCGGAAGTGAATGCGGTACTGGAGAAGATGAAATCTTTCTCTGAAGCGATCATCTCCGGGAGCTGGAAAGGCTATACCGGCAAAGCCATCACTGATGTAGTAAACATCGGTATCGGCGGTTCTGACCTTGGCCCGTTCATGGTGACCGAAGCGCTGCGTCCGTATAAAAATCACCTGAACATGCACTTTGTGTCTAACGTCGATGGTACGCACATTGCCGAAGTGCTGAAGAAAGTGAATCCGGAAACCACGCTGTTCCTGGTCGCTTCCAAAACCTTCACCACCCAGGAAACCATGACCAACGCCCACAGCGCGCGCGACTGGTTCCTGGCGACCGCTGGCGACAACAAGCACGTAGCCAAACACTTCGCAGCGCTTTCCACTAACGGTAAAGCGGTTGGCGAGTTTGGTATTGATACAGCCAATATGTTCGAGTTCTGGGACTGGGTTGGCGGTCGTTACTCCCTGTGGTCTGCAATCGGTCTGTCCATCATCCTGTCCGTAGGCTTCGACAACTTTGTTGAGCTACTCTCCGGCGCGCATGCGATGGACAAACACTTCTCCACCACCCCGGCTGAGAAAAACCTGCCGGTGCTGCTGGCGCTGATCGGTATCTGGTACAACAACTTCTTCGGTGCCGAAACCGAAGCGATTCTGCCGTATGACCAGTATATGCACCGTTTCGCGGCCTACTTCCAGCAGGGCAACATGGAATCCAACGGTAAATACGTTGACCGTAACGGCAATGCGGTGGATTACCAGACTGGCCCAATCATCTGGGGTGAGCCGGGTACTAACGGCCAGCATGCGTTCTACCAGCTGATCCACCAGGGTACCAAAATGGTGCCGTGCGATTTCATCGCGCCGGCAATCACCCACAACCCGCTGTCGGATCACCATCCGAAACTGCTGTCTAACTTCTTCGCGCAAACCGAAGCGCTGGCTTTTGGTAAATCTCGCGAAGTGGTTGAGCAGGAATATCGCGACCAGGGTAAAGATCCGGCTACGCTTGAGCACGTTGTGCCGTTCAAAGTGTTCGAAGGTAACCGTCCAACGAACTCCATCCTGCTGCGCGAAATCACGCCGTTCAGCCTGGGTGCGCTGATTGCGCTGTACGAACACAAAATCTTCACTCAGGGCGCGATCCTGAACATCTTCACCTTTGACCAGTGGGGCGTTGAGCTGGGCAAACAGCTGGCGAACCGCATTCTGCCAGAGCTGAACGATGATAAAACTGTTTCTTCCCATGATGTTTCTACTAATGGGTTGATTAACCGTTACAAAGCCTGGCGCGCCTGATGGCGCTGCGCTTATCCGGCCTACAGGCACATATCCTGTAGGCCGGATAATGCGTTTCGCCGCCATCCGGCATTAATGAAATAAAAAAGCCGATATTAATATCGGCTTTTTTATAAGATTACTCCAGGATATCTACGTTTTTACTTCACTCTTTAATTGAGCTTAATCCTAAAATAATTTATTCAACGTTATCCTGTTTCTGATATTTTCAGATTTACCGGGTATTGTGTTTTTATTATGATATTTTAACTCTTTGAATTAATTTGTTTTTATTATTTGTTGTTAATCATATTTTCTCTCGTTATCTAATTGTCCTAAATTCTCTCTCGACCTAATTTACAAACTTCGCTTGTGTATACTCGATCTCGCCCGAAATTCTTTTGGGTAAATCTCCATTCATACAATGAAGGGAATTTGTGATGAAAAAAGTTCTGTATGGCCTTTGGGCTATATCTGCGCTTGCGGCGACCTCTGTCTATGCCGCCCCCGTTCAGGTGGGTGAGGCTGCAGGGTCGGCTGCTGCGTCGGTTTCGGCAGGAAGTTCCTCCGCAACCAGCGTGAGCACCGTAAGTTCTGCGGTGGGGGTTGCCCTGGCGGCGACCGGCGGCGGCGATGGTTCTAATACCGGAACCACAACTACCACAACCACCAGTACCCAGTAATAAAGGTACGTTTAATTCTAACCACACTTCGGTGTGGTTATTTTGGAATTGCCAAAAGTCTGTGGGATTTGTAGGCCGGGTAAGCGTCGCGCCACCCGGCAATAATGCGGAGAAACGTCGTGAAGCGACCAGCGATCATAATGGTTTGCCTGCTACTGCAGGCGTGCTCAGCCACTACCGAAGGGCTGGGTCATTCGCTGTGGGATAGCGTGTTTGGTACTCCCGGCGTACAGATGACGGACGATGAAATTCAAAACATGCCTTACGCCAGCCAGTACATGCAGCTCAACGGCGGTCCCCAACTGTTTGTGGTACTCGCGTTTGCAGAAAACGGACAGCAGAAATGGGTGACTCAGGATCGGGCTATTCTCGTCACGCAGCATGGGCGCATTGTGAAAACGCACCTTGGCGGGGACAACCTAATCGAGGTGAATAATCTGGCGACAGACCCGCTCATCAAGCCAAATCAGATAGTCGACGGCACAACGTGGACCCGCACGATGGGCTGGACTGAACATCAGCAGGTACGCTATGCCACCGCGCGCTCGGTTTTCACATGGGATGGCGCAGACACCATCAAAGTCGGCAGCGATAACACGCCGGTACGGATCCTTGATGAAGAGGTCACCACCGATCAAACGCGCTGGCATAACCGCTACTGGGTAGACAGTGACGGCATGATTCGCCAGTCGGAACAGTATCTTGGCGCAGGTTTCTTCCCGGTGAAAACCACGCTGATTAAGGCGGCAAAACCATGATGAAACAAATGATTACTGCGCTGACATTCAGCCTGTGCGCGGCATCTGTTTTTGCTGCGGGCAGCGTAAAAGTGATTACGACAGGTAGCACAGAAGCAAAAATGCTGACCGGTGCTGAACATCTGCTCGACCTGGTTGGACAGCCGCGGTTAAGCAATAGCTGGTGGCCAGGCGCGGTTATCAGCGAAGAGCGGGCAACAACTGAGGCACAACGTCAGCAGCAGGCATTACTGGCTCGTCTGGCGACGTTGAGCGCTGAAGCAAGCGGTGAGGATGCTGGCGCTATCAACGCATTACGCCAGCAAATTCAGGCGCTGAAGGTGGCCGGTAGACAGACGATTAATCTCGACCCGGATGTAGTGCGTACCAGTGAGCCAGGCAACCCGCCGTTGCAGGGTAATTACACACTGTGGGTCGGACCGCAGCCCACGGATATCACGCTGTTGGGTTTGCTAAGCCACACGGGTAAACAGCTGTTTATACCCGGACGTGATGTTGCCAGCTATCTCGATGGGCAGCATCGGCTCAGCGGCGCGGATCGTAGCTACGCCTGGGTTGTCTATCCCAACGGACGCACACAAAAAGTACCGGTCGCCTACTGGAACAAACGTCACATTGAGCCGATGCCCGGCAGCATCATTTTTGTCGGGTTGTCGGACTCTGTCTGGAGCAGCACCCCGGATGAAATCAATGCCGACATTCTTCGCACCCTGACCCAGCGGATACCCGAATAATGAGAAAAACTTATCTGCTCAGCCTGTTGGCGCTGGGTATCAGTGCGGCCTGTCACGGTGAAACGTATCCTGCGCCGATTGGTCCTTCCCAGTCCGATTTTGGCGGCGTGGGGCTGCTGCAAACCCCAACCGCACGCATGGCGCGTGAGGGCGAAATGAGCCTTAACTACCGCGATAACGATCAGTACCGCTATTACTCTGCGTCGGTACAACTGTTCCCGTGGCTGGAAACCACGCTGCGCTACACCGATGTGCGTACTAAAAAATACAGCAGCGTCGAGTCGTTTTCTGGCGATCAGACATACAAGGATAAAGCTTTTGATCTCAAACTACGTCTGTGGGAAGAGAGCTACTGGATGCCGCAGGTGGCGGTAGGTGCGCGCGATATTGGCGGAACGGGCCTGTTCGATGCGGAGTATATTGTGGCAAACAAAGCCTGGGGACCGTTTGATTTCTCACTCGGTCTTGGCTGGGGATACCTCGGGACCAGCGGCAACGTCAGCAATCCGTTTTGCTCATACAGCGATAAATTCTGTCATCGCGATAACAGTTACAAGCAGGCGGGTTCCATTGACGGCAGCCAGATGTTCCACGGCCCGGCATCGCTGTTTGGCGGCGTGGAATATCAGACACCCTGGCAGCCGCTGCGTCTGAAACTGGAGTATGAGGGTAATAATTACCAGCAGGATTTCGCGGGCAAGCTGGATCAGAAGAGCAAGTTTAACGTCGGCGCTATTTATCGCGTCACCGATTGGGCCGACGTTAACCTCAGCTATGAGCGCGGGAACACCTTTATGTTTGGGTTCACGCTGCGGACTAACTTCAACGATTTGCGACCAAACTATAACGATAACGCCCGCCCGAAATATCAGCCGCAGCCGCAGGATGCCATCCTGCAACATTCGGTGGTGGCGAATCAGCTAACGCTGCTGAAATACAATGCCGGGCTGGCTGATCCTAAAATCCAGGTGCAGGGCGATACGCTGTATGTAACAGGCGAACAGGTGAAATACCGTGATTCACGCGAGGGGATCGAGCGTGCCAACCGGATCGTGATGAACGATCTTCCTGACGGGATCCGCACGATCCGTATTACGGAAAATCGTCTTAACTTGCCGCAGGTGACGACCGAAACAGAGGTTTCCAGCCTCAAGCGCCATCTGGAAGGCGAGCCGTTGGGCCATGAGACTCAGCTGGCGCAAAAACGCGTGGAGCCGGTGGTGCCGAAAACGACCGAGCAGGGCTGGTATATAGATAAGTCGCGCTTCGATTTCCACATCGATCCGGTGCTTAACCAGTCGGTGGGCGGCCCGGAAAACTTCTATATGTATCAGTTGGGCGTGATGGGTACGGCGGATTGGTGGGTGACCGATCATCTGCTGACCACCGGGAGTTTGTTCGCCAACCTCGCCAATAACTATGACAAGTTTAACTACACCAACCCGCCGCAGGATTCGCATTTGCCGCGTGTGCGTACCCATGTACGTGACTACGTGCAAAACGATGTTTACGTGAATAACCTGCAGGCCAACTACTTCCAGTCACTCGGCAACGGCTTTTACGGACAGGTTTACGGCGGCTATCTGGAGACCATGTACGGCGGGGCGGGGGCAGAAGTGCTGTATCGCCCGCTGGACAGCAACTGGGCGTTTGGTGTTGATGCCAACTACGTGAAACAGCGTGACTGGCGTAGCGCGCAGGACATGATGAAATTCACCGACTACAGCGTGAAGACCGGGCATTTGACCGCGTACTGGAATCCTTCTTTCGCCCAGGATGTGCTGGTGAAAGCCAGCGTGGGTCAGTATCTGGCCGGGGATAAGGGCGGAACGTTGGAGATCGCCAAACGCTTCGACAGCGGTGTCGTGGTGGGTGGTTATGCGACTATCACTAACGCCTCGCCGGATGAGTATGGCGAGGGTGATTTTACTAAAGGGGTGTACGTTTCCGTGCCGCTGGATCTGTTCTCGTCTGGTCCGACCCGCAGCCGTGCGGCGATTGGCTGGACGCCGTTAACACGTGATGGCGGTCAGCAGCTTGGGCGTAAGTTTGGTCTGTACGATATGACCAGCGATCGCAGCGTGAATTTTCGGTAATCGAGCCGTTTGCCAGCCGGATGGCGCTACGCTTATCCGGCCTACAAAGAGCCTGTATTGCAGGCCGGATAAGGTATTTACGCCGTCATCAGGGAAGTTACAGGCGACGCAATAATTTTGCCGGGTTTCCCGCGTACACGCCTTTCTCGGTGATTGATTTGGTCACTACGCTTCCTGCGCCGATGACCGCGCCATCGCAGACAGTGACCGCCAGAATGGTCGCCCCGCTGCCGATCGAAACATCGTCGCCAATCGTAATTCTTCCCCAACTGTTGCGGTCGGCGTTGGGTTTTCCTTCGCGGAACATATCGTTGGCGAACATCACGCCATGACCGATAAAACAGCGGGCGCCGAGGGTGACATATTCGCAGATGAAGGTGTGCGACTGAATTTTGCTGTCTGCGCCAATCTGTGTGTTGCCCTGGATTTCAACAAATGGTCCGACAAAAACGTTGTCTCCCAATGTGCAATCGTAGAGATTGGCAGGTTCATAAATCACCACGTTCTCACCGCAGGTAACGTTGCGGACAGCGGATTGTCTTAGCTGCATAATTCATCCTGTGAAATGTATCGTGGCATTCATCATTCTCCGTTGACCTTTCTTGCACAAAATATAAACAAAAAATGTAGATCTCTGTCACATTTTTGCGTTATACAGGAACCTCGCCACTGAGTAAGAGGTGCTGCTATGACGTCGCTATCTCGTCCGCGCGTGGAGTTTATCTCCACTATTTTACAGACCGTGTTGAATCTGGGACTGCTGAGTCTGGGCCTGATCCTGGTTGTATTCCTCGGGAAAGAAACGCTGCATCTGGCGGACGTGCTGTTCGCGCCGGAACAAACCAGCAAGTATGAGCTGGTGGAAGGGCTGGTGGTTTACTTCCTCTACTTTGAATTTATCGCGTTGATTGTGAAGTACTTTCAGTCAGGGTTTCACTTTCCGTTGCGCTACTTTGTCTATATCGGGATCACTGCGATTGTGCGGTTGATCATTGTCGATCATAAAGCGCCGATGGATGTGCTGATCTATTCTGCAGCGATCCTGCTGCTGGTGATCACCCTGTGGCTGTGTAATTCCAAACGGCTGAAGCGAGAGTAAAAGACAACACGCCGCAATCGGGCTGCGGCGTGTTGCAGGTCAGGATTACTGCGCAGAGGCAGGCTGGGTTTTCTCTGCGGAGGGTTCCCACAGTTCTTCAAGTTCTTCCAGCGTTTTGCCTTTGGTTTCCGGCACAAACTTCCACATAAACAGCGCGGCCAGAATGCCCATGCAACCGTAAATCCAGTAGGAGAAACCGTTGTGGAAATGGGAAACCAGCCACGAATTTTTGTCCATCATCGGGAAGGTCCAGGAGACGAAGTAGTTCGCCAGCCATTGAGCTGCAACGGCAATGGCGAGCGCTTTGCCACGAATCGCGTTCGGGAAGATTTCGGCCAGCAGCACCCAACAAACTGGTCCCCAGGACATGGCGAATGCGGCGACGTAAAACAGCATCGACAGCAGAGCAACCAGCCCGGAAGCCTGGGTATAAAACGCGGTACCGAGACTGAACATACCGATGGCCATGCCCAGAGCGCCAATAATCTGCAGTGGTTTGCGACCAAATTTATCCACCGTCATGATAGCCAGCACGGTGAAGCTCAGGTTGATCACGCCAACAATAATGGTCTGTAACAAGGCCACGTCGGTGCTGGCTCCCAGCGTTTTAAACACCTCCGGGGCGTAGTAGAGCACGACGTTAATACCGACGAATTGCTGGAAGATAGACAGCATTACGCCGATGACGATAACGCCTGCGCCAAACATCAGTAGGCGACCACCGGTTTTACGACCATGTTCCAGAGAGTGATTGATCTCCTGCATGGCCTGGGTGGCGAGGGTACTGCTCATAATTTTGCGCAGAATACCTTCCGCTTGTTCGTGTCTGCCACGCGCCATCAGCCAGCGCGGGCTTTCTGGTACGGTGTACAGCAGCAGTAAAAACAGCAGAGCGGGAATACTTTCGGACGCAAACATATAGCGCCAGCCATCGGTATTCAGCCAGTTCGCATCACCCGAACGGGCGATAAAATAGTTAACGCAATACACTAACAGTTGACCAAAAATAATGGCGAATTGGTTAAATGACACCAGTTTCCCACGAATGTGCGCGGGTGCCAGTTCAGCAATATACATTGGTGAGAGCATTGAAGCTAAACCTACCCCAATACCCCCAATGATACGATAAATAACAAATTCGGGAACGTATCCGGCTAAATAAACGGGTACGGCGTTATCTGGATTAATAGTTGTAAAGCCTAGTTCCGGCCAGGCGGAACCAATACCAGAAATAAAGAACAGCAGCGCCGCGATTTTCAGCGAGTCCCGGCGGCCAAATCGGTTACTGCAATAGCCGCCCAACGCACCGCCGATGATGCAGCCAATCAACGCACTGGCGACGCAAAAGCCCAACAGCGAGTTGGCGGCAGATTCACTTAAGTGTTGTGGGGCGACAAATACGGTATTTAAGGACTCTACCGTTCCGGATATGACTGCAGTGTCGTAGCCGAATAATAGCCCTCCTAATGTTGCCACTAATGTAATCGAAAAAATATAACTGGAATTATATTGAGTGTTCATTCAGACCTGCCTTAGAGGATACAGCTCTTTTGATCAGTGCCGTGATGTTGAATTTAACAGGCAGGGAAGACAATTATCATTTTTTACATTGCAATTACGTTTTGTCTTTTCTGTGATCTTAATTCTGTTTAATTTTATTGCGTTCGGGTGCAAAATAGAATTGCAGTGATGGGGCGCACGAAAGGAAATAATCGTAAGCGTAATACAAAATAACATAAAAAAAGGGCGCTCCGTAGAGCGCCGAATAACAGTCACAGGTTGGGATAACATAAGTTGAGGGTTGCAGTGGCATTGCCCGTTGCCGGGCAGTTACTTCGGTAAAACTTAACCTTTCACACCACCTGCCGTCAGTCCGTTGACCAGCCAGCGCTGCGCCAGCAAGAACACCAGAGTGATCGGAATGGCTGAAAGTACAGCTGCGGCGGCAAAGTCGCCCCACAAATAGTTCTGTGGATTGAGGTACTGCTGCATACCTACCGCGAGGGTATAGCTGTTCACATCACGCAGCAGCAGTGACGCGACCGGTACTTCGGTAATAGCGGCAATGAAAGACAGAATAAACACGACCGCCAGAATCGGAACGGAAAGTGGTAGCAGCACCAGGCGGAATGCCTGCCACGGCGTTGCGCCATCCAGCGCGGCCGCTTCTTCCAGCGAACCGTCGATGGTTTCGAAATAACCCTTAATCGTCCATACATGCAGCGCAATACCGCCAAGATAGGCGAAGATCACGCCGCCGTGCGTGTTCAGGCCGATAAACGGAATGTACTGACCCAGGCGGTCAAACAAAGCATACAACGCGACCAGAGACAGCACCGCCGGGAACATCTGGAAAATCAGCATCCCTTTAAGCAGGGTTGCTTTGCCCGGGAAACGCATACGGGCAAAGGCGTAAGCACAGGTGGTGGAAAGCGTCACGATACCGATCGCGGTAATGCTGGCCACTTTCACCGAGTTCCACAGCCATAACAATACCGGGAACGGCGGTGGCGTCACGCGGCCATCCGCGTGTTCAACGCTAAAGCCCAGCGCCAGTTTCCAGTGTTCCCAGGAGATGTTTTCCGGGATCAAACTGCCGGTAGCAAAGTTACCTTCGCGCAGCGAGATAGCGATAACCATCAGCAACGGGAACATGATCGCCGCGATGAAAATCAGCAGCAGCAGGTGCGTTGTTAAGAGACGCAGTTTCTGAGATTTGGGTTGTACCATAGCCATGTTCGTTGTCTCCCTTAATCAAACTTCATACGTGTGGCTTTCAGGTTCACAATCGCCAGCGCACCCACCAGCAGGAAGATCAGCGTGGCAATCGCCGCCGCCAGACCGAAGTCCTGACCACCGCCGCCTTCAAAGGCGATACGGTAGGTGTAGCTCACGAGCAGGTCGGTATAACCGGCTGGCGTGGTGGTGCCGAGTCGGTCCGGGCCACCGTTGGTCAACAGCTGAATCAGCACGAAGTTGTTAAAGTTAAAGGCGAAGCTGGCGATCATCAGCGGTGTCAGCGGCTTAATCAGCAGCGGTAGCGTTATCTTAAAGAAGTCCTGGAACGGACCTGCACCATCCATCGCCGAGGCTTCATACAGATCGTCAGGAATCGCTTTCAGCAGACCCATGCACAGGATCATCATGTATGGATAACCGAGCCAGGTGTTGACGATAATAATCATCGAACGCGCGGTGGTTGGGTCGCTGAACCAGGCCGGTTTGATGCCAAACAGTGCGCTCAGCATCATGTTGATTTCACCAAAGCTCTGGTTGAATAAGCCCTTAAAAATCAGAATCGAGATAAACGACGGTACGGCATACGGAAGAATCAACAGGACACGGTAAATCGCTTTGCCTTTGAGAGACTCCCACTGTACGAGACAGGCCAGCACCATCCCCACAGCAACGGTGAGGATCACGGTCAGAACGGAGAAGACCACCGTCCAGACAAAGATGGCGAAGAACGGTTTCTGGATGCCTTCGTCGGTAAACACGCGAGTGAAGTTATCCCAGCCGATGGCAACGGTATAGCCTGGACTGAGTTTTTCGCTACCCCAGCTACCGTCAGCGTTAATCGCCTGATAATAACCAATATCGTTATTGGCGCGGTATTTTACGCCGCTCTGGTTGTTGGTGAGCGTACCGTCATCAGCGAGCGTATAAAGTGGCTGCGTGCCGGAGAACTGGCGCAACGAGCTCATAATCACTTTGCTTTCATCCGGCAGGATGGCGGTCAGTTGGTTCAGCGCCTGGCGATTCTGCGTGATGATGCGCAGCGTCCCACGCTCGCCCGCTGGCAAAGCATCCGTTTCTTTCAGTTGCAGTTTCTGTTCGCCGCCAAATTTGAAGGCGTCGGAAACATAATTCTTGCCGGTTTCACCGTCGGTGAGAGCCAATTGCCACTCATCACCCGCCGGATACAGGCCAAAGTTGTAGGTTTTCCCAGCCTGATACGAACGATCCATCAGGACTTCCTGAGCACGTTCAAAGGTCAGTTGGTTAGTACTGCTGTAGTTGGTAAAGGCAATGGCGATCGTACAAATCAGCGGAAACAGGACAAACAGCCCCATACCGGCAACGCCCGGGTAAACATAGCGCCAGGCATAGGCTTTACGGTTAGCGAAAATATACAGGCCAGCAGAGCTTAAAATCAGCGTCATGATGGCAAACAGGTACTCCCCCTGAGCGTACATCAAAACAACAAGGTAACCGACCAGCAGCCCAAGCAGACCCATCACTGACCATTTCAGCGTGTCGCTTTGCCACCAGTGTTTCTTTTTAATGACATCCATGGGGTTCAATCCTCAACAACAATGAAAACCTGTTGGTCAGCGTGCCTGATGGCGCTGCGCTTATCAGGCCTACGGTGTGTTGTAGGCCGGATAAGGCATTTATGCCGCCATCCGGCACGTGTGCTACAGCATTACTTGGTGATACGACCTTGTGCATCTTTCAGCGCGGCATCGACGGTCTGACGGCCGCTGGCTGCGTTGATCACTGCGGTACGAACGGCATACCAGAATGCGGACATCTGTGGGATGTTCGGCATGATTTCGCCTTTCTGGGCGTTATCCATGGTGGCGGCGATGCGTGGGTCTTTTGCTAACTGATCCTGGAAGGATTTCAGCGCAACGGCGCCCAGCGGCTTGTCCTTGTTCACTTCATCCAGACCCTGATCGGTCAGCAGGTAGTTTTCGAGGAACTCTTTCGCCAGTTCTTTGTTCGGGCTGGCGGCGTTGATACCGGCGCTCAGAACGCCAACAAATGGTTTAGACGCTTTACCTTTGAAGGTTGGCAGCAGCGTGACGCCGTAGTTGATTTTGCTCTTGTCGATATTGGACCACGCCCACGGACCGTTGATGGTCATCGCGGTATCGCCCTTGTTAAAGGCCGCTTCGGCGATGGAGTAATCGGTATCCGCGTTCATGTGTTTGTTCTTGATCAGGTCAACCAGGAAGGTCAGACCCGCTTTCGCGCCGGCGTTATCCACGCCCACGTCTTTCACATCGTACTTGCCGTTTTCAAACTTGAATGCGTAACCGCCGTCGGCGGCAATCAGCGGCCAGGTGAAGTACGGCTCTTGCAGGTTGAACATCAGCGCGGATTTACCTTTCGCCTTCAGCTCTTTATCCAGTGCAGGAATTTCTTCCCAGGTTTTCGGTGGGTTTGGCACGAGGTCTTTGTTGTAAATCAGCGACAGCGCTTCAACCGCGATCGGGTAGGCAATCAGTTTGCCGTTATAGCGTACGGCATCCCAGGTGAACGGATAGAGTTTGTCCTGGAACGCTTTGTCAGGCGTGATTTCAGCCAGCAGGCCAGACTGAGCGTAACCGCCAAAACGGTCATGAGCCCAGAAGATGATGTCCGGGCCGTCGCCGGTCGCGGCAACCTGCGGGAATTTCTCTTCCAGTTTGTCCGGGTGCTCAATAGTGACTTTGATCCCGGTGTCTTTCTCGAATTTTTTGCCCACTTCAGCGAGGCCGTTATAGCCTTTGTCGCCGTTAATCCAGATAACCAGCTTACCTTCTTCAATCTTGGCGAGAGCCGAGGCGGAAAACATCATCGTCGTTAATGCAGACAATGCGAGGATGCGTGCGCCAGTTTTGATTTTCATAGTTCCCATCCTGTTTGGTGATTTTGCAGAGGTGGCTTAACGGTTACTAGTTTCTTTATACGACAACCTCTTTCCATCCTCCTTACCCCTACGCCCCACCCGCTCTTTATGTGATCTGTGTTACATAAATGTGAGTATTGCGTACTGGCGCACATAAAAACCCACCGATTTTTGCAGGCTGCATCACGAAATTCCTCTGAGGCGGGTAGCCCGGGTCTCAGACGCTGCTCTCTCATCCTCCCGCCTCCTCCCCCATAAAAAAGCCGGGGGGTGGAGGATTCACGCAGGCAAGTGATCGCGCATAGTCAGCCCATCATGAATGTTGCTGTCGATGACAGGTTGTAACGAAGGGAGAAGGGCATGGCGAGCGTACAGCTGCGAAATGTAACAAAAGCCTGGGGTGACGTGGTGGTATCGAAAGATATCAATCTCGACATTCACGAAGGGGAATTCGTGGTGTTTGTCGGACCGTCAGGCTGTGGTAAGTCGACCTTGCTGCGTATGATCGCCGGGCTTGAAACCATCACCAGTGGTGACTTGTTTATCGGGGAGACCCGGATGAACGACATTCCGCCCGCCGAACGCGGTGTGGGCATGGTCTTTCAGTCCTACGCGTTATACCCCCATTTATCTGTCGCGGAAAACATGTCATTCGGCCTCAAACTGGCCGGGGCGAAAAAAGAAGTGATGAACCAGCGTGTGAACCAGGTTGCGGAAGTTCTGCAACTGGCACACCTGCTGGAGCGTAAACCAAAAGCGCTTTCCGGCGGACAACGTCAGCGTGTGGCGATTGGCCGTACGCTGGTCGCCGAACCGCGTGTATTCCTGCTGGACGAACCGCTGTCAAACCTCGACGCCGCGCTGCGCGTGCAGATGCGTATTGAAATCTCCCGCCTGCATAAACGTCTTGGTCGCACGATGATTTACGTCACCCACGATCAGGTCGAAGCGATGACCCTGGCTGACAAAATTGTGGTGCTGGATGCCGGTCGCGTAGCGCAGGTCGGTAAACCGCTGGAGCTATACCACTACCCGGCTGACCGCTTTGTTGCCGGGTTTATTGGCTCGCCGAAGATGAACTTCCTGCCGGTGAAAGTCACCGGGACGGCCATCGATCAGGTGCAGGTTGAACTGCCTAACCGCCAGCAAATATGGCTCCCGGTAGACAGCCATGCGGTGCAGGTTGGCGCCAACATGTCTTTAGGTATCCGCCCGGAACATCTGCTGCCCAGCGATATCGCCGATGTCACTCTCGAAGGTGAAGTGCAGGTGGTCGAGCAGCTTGGTCACGAAACACAAATTCATATCCAGATCCCCGCCATCCGTCAAAACCTGGTTTACCGCCAGAACGACGTGGTGTTGGTAGAAGAGGGTGCCACATTCGCTATCGGCCTGCCGCCAGAGCGTTGCCATCTGTTCCGTGAGGATGGCAGTGCATGTCGTCGGTTGCATCAAGAGCCGGGTGTTTAAGGTATCCCATTAAAAAAAAGCGCAAAACCGTCAAGGTGAAGCGTTTAAAGAAAAGCAATGATCTCAGGAGATAGAACGATGATTACTCTGCGCAAACTCCCTCTGGCGGTTGCTGTGGCGGCAGGCATTATGTCTGTTCAGGCAATGGCTGTGGATTTCCATGGCTATGCACGTTCCGGCATTGGCTGGACGGGTAGCGGCGGTGAACAACAGTGTTTCCAGGCAACCGGCGCCCAAAGTAAATACCGTCTGGGTAACGAATGTGAAACCTATGCGGAAATTAAATTAGGTCAGGAAGTGTGGAAAGAGGGCGATAAGAGCTTCTACTTCGACACTAACGTTGCCTATTCCGTCGCACAGCAGAATGACTGGGAAGGGACTGACCCGGCCTTCCGTGAAGCCAACGTGCAGGGTAAAAACCTGATTGAATGGCTGCCAGGCTCCACTATCTGGGCAGGTAAGCGCTTCTATCAGCGTCATGATGTTCACATGATCGACTTCTACTACTGGGATATTTCAGGTCCTGGTGCTGGTATTGAAAACATCGATCTGGGCTTCGGTAAACTGTCTCTGGCCGCGAGCCGTTCACAGGAAGCGGGTGGTTCATATGCTTTCAGCAGCCAGAATATCTATGATCGTACCAAAGACACCGCCAACGACGTATTTGACGTTCGTTTAGCACAGTTGGCAACTAACCCGGATGGGATGTTGGAATTGGGCGTTGACTATGGCCGTGCGAATACCACCGATGATTACCACCTGGCAGACGGCGCATCTAAAGATGGTTGGATGTTCACCGCTGAACATACCCAGAGCATGCTGAAGGGCTACAACAAGTTTGTTGTTCAGTACGCGACAGATTCTATGACCACTCAGGGTAAAGGTCTGAACCAAGGGTCTTACGGTTCATCCTCCTTCACCGTTACTAACCCAGACGGTAGTAAAACGAATTACGCCAATAACGTTATTAATAACAACGGTAGCCTGTTCCGCGTACTTGACCACGGTGCAATCTCCCTGGGCGACAAATGGGATCTGATGTACGTCGGTATGTACCAGAACCTCGATATGGATAACGACCTGGGGACCGAATGGTACACCGTCGGTATTCGTCCGATGTACAAATGGACACCGATCATGAGCACCCTGCTGGAAGTCGGTTACGACAACGTCAAATCTCAGCAAACTGGCGATCGCAACAGCCAGTACAAAATCACCCTGGCGCAACAGTGGCAGGCTGGCGACAGCATCTGGTCCCGCCCGGCAATTCGTGTCTTTGCAACCTATGCCAAATGGGATGAAGAGTGGGGCTACGTTAAAAATGGTAACGACGTAACCAAATACGCTGCTGCAACCAACTCTGGTATCAGCACAACCAGCCGTGGCGACAGCGATGAGTGGTCCTTCGGTGCCCAGATGGAAATCTGGTGGTAATTCAGCACTAACCTGACGTAAAGACCGAAAGAGGGGCGCCAGCCCCTCTTGATTACGGTTTAGCGCGCTATTGCCTGGCCACCGCTGAACCCATGCTATCTGAGGTGATAACAATGAAAATGAAGAAAAGTCTCGTTGCCCTTTGTTTATCTGCAGGGTTATTTGCCAGCGCGCCTGGCATCAGCCTGGCCGATGTAAATATTGTTCCGCAGAACACCACCGCGGCTCCAACTATCCCCACTGCTGCGCTACAACAGTTAACCTGGACGCCGGTTGATCAATCCAAAACCCAGGCGACACAACTCGCGGCAGCGGGTCAGCGTCTGGATGTTGCTGGTATTACTGGCCCAGTCGCCGCGTACAGCGTCCCCGCGAATATTGGTGAGTTAACCCTGACGCTGACCAGTGAAGTCAACAAACAAACCAGTGTATTTGCACCAAACGTTTTAATTCTTGATCAGAACATGACGCCATCTGCGTTCTTCCCCAGCAGCTATTTCACCTACCAGGAACCCGGCGTGATGAGTGCCGATCGTCTGGAAGGCGTAATGCGTCTGACGCCAGCGCTGGGCCAGCAAAAGCTCTATGTTCTGGTCTTTACCACAGATAAAGATCTCCAGCAGACCACGACCCTGCTTGACCCGGCAAAAGCCTATGCCAAGGGTGTAGGTAACGCTGTTCCGGATATTCCTGACCCGATCGCCCGTCATACCACCGACGGTCTGCTGAAGCTGAAAGTCAAAACCAGTTCCTCCTCCAGCGTGCTGGTAGGGCCGCTGTTTGGCTCATCCGGCCCTGGCCCTGTCACGGTGGGTAATACCGCAGCGCCTGCAGTTACTTATGCGGCTCCGGCGGCAGCCGTTGCTGCTCCAGCGCCACAACCGGTGAAGAAAAGTGAGCCGATGTTAAATGACACGGAAAGTTATTTTAACCAGGGCATTAAGGATGCCGTGGCGAAAGGCGATGTCGATAAAGCGCTGAAGCTGCTTGATGAAGCTGAACGTCTGGGATCCAAATCTGCCCGATCCACCTTTATCAGCAGTGTAAAAGGCAAGGGGTAAACGTCTCCCCGCAGTGCTGATTTTGCAACAACTGGTGCGTCTCCTGGCGCACCTTTTTTTATCTGTAATGATTAGGCATGTGTATATAATTTGATAAATTCCACTCTGAAATGGAAAGTAATCTAAACGTTTTCTGAATTTAAGCTGCTTTTTATACAACGTACTTTTCCCTGCATTGTTCGGGACGTATGGTTCTCTGCAAAAGTATGAATACGTCACGGAGTAACTCATGTCACAGCAGGGACTGCGCTTTACGCTCGACGTGGACGGGTTAGTGGCGATGAGCACCGCCGTCGTCAGCTTCACCCTCAGCCAGAATCTCTCCACCCCCTTTTTGCTCTGCGTTGATATCGCCAGCGGCCTGCCTGACCTCACCGCCACAGATTTTCTCGAGAAAAACGCCACCCTCACTGTCTGGCAGGGGGCTGTTGCACTGCGTTATCTTCACGGCATCATCACCGGCGTGGAGCTCAGGGAGAACAACCACTGGCAGATGAATTACCAGCTGACTGTTTCGCCCCCGCTCTGGCGGGCCGGACTGCGCCAGAACTTCCGCATCTTTCAGCAGCAGGATATCCAGACTATTTCCGCCACCCTGCTTGCTGAAAACGACGTCACTGACTGGGTGCCTTCCTTTTATGAGCCCCATCCCGCCCGCGAATTCTGCGTGCAGTACGGCGAAACTGACCTCAATTTTCTGAGCCGCCTGTGGGCCGAAGAGGGTATTTTCTTCTTTGACTGGTTCCTCCCGACCGGTCCCGACCAGAAACTGGTGCTCTGCGATGACGTCGCCGGGGTCTCCACATTCGGCGAAATGCCCTTTAACCCGAACACCCGGGAAGCCACCACCGCATGCATCAGTGCGTTCCGCTACCGGGCGCAGATTCGCCCTTCCTCAGTTGAAAACCAGGATTACACCTTTAAAGTCCCCGGATGGCCCGGTTACTTCAGCCACCACGCCAAAAACCTCAACGGCCAGCGCACACAGTATGAAATCTTTGATTATCCGGGACGCTTCAAAGACGTACAGCATGGCCAGGACTTTGCCCGCTACCAGGCGGAGGGCCACCGGCAGGATGCTGAAACGGCAGCCTGCGTGAGCAACTCCCCGAAACTGTGGCCCGGCAAACGTTTTACCCTGACCGGTCACCCGTCAGAAACGCTGAACCGCGAATGGCAGGTCACCGGCTCTGTACTGGAAGGAAGGCAGCCACAGGCGCAGCACGGCAGCTCCGGCGAAGGCACCACACTCAGTAACCACCTGGACGTCATCCCGGCCGACCGGACATGGCGTGCCTCCCCGCGGCCCAAACCCGCCGTGGACGGCCCGCAGAGCGCCATTGTCACCGGTCCTGCCGGCGAGGAAATCTTCTGCGACGAGCATGGCCGGGTGCGGGTGCGTTTCCACTGGGACCGCTACTGCCCGGGAAACGAAGACAGCTCCTGCTGGGTGCGGGTGTCACAGGCGTGGGCCGGTGCCGGATTTGGCAACCTCGCCATTCCGCGCGTGGGTCAGGAAGTGATAGTGGATTTCCTGAACGGCGACCCGGACCAGCCCATTATTATGGGCCGCACCTACCACCAGGACAACCGCTCGCCGGGCAGCCTGCCGGGCACGAAAACGCAGATGACCATCCGCTCGAAGACCTACAAAGGTGGCGGATTTAACGAACTTAAATTCGATGATGCGACGGGCAATGAGCAGGTCTATATCCATGCGCAGAAGAACATGGATACAGAGGTGCTGAACAACCGAACCACTGATGTGAAGGTGGACCATACGGAGACCATCGGCAATAACCAGAGCATCACTGTGGGACTCGGGCAGACCATCACGGTGGGTAAAGAAAACGCATCCGGACACGACCGGACAGTCACGGTCGCGCATGACCAGCGCAACACGACAGAGAATGACCGTCAGGTGGCGGTGGGTCATGATGACACGGTGACGATAAAGAACGACCGGAAGACAGAAGTGATGCACGACCGGCGTGAGCAGGTGGGGAATGACGAGACGCTGGTTGTGGGCAATGACCGGAAGATGTCGGTGAAGGGAAAACAGGAGCAGACCACCACCGGCGACCATGTCAGCCTGGTGAAAGGGATGAAGAGCCTGGAGGTGAAGGGAGACCTGGCGCAGAAGATAAGCGGCGCGCTGGGGCTCAAGGTACAGGACGATATTGTGCTGGAAAGCAGCAGCCGGATAAGCCTGAAGGTGGGCGGTTCGTTTGTGGTCATCCACCCGGGCGGCGTGGACATTATGGGGCCGAAAATCAATCTCAACAGCGGGGGGAGTCCGGGAACACCAGTAGGGACGTTACAACCGAGTGTACTGGCGGCGTTAGGTGATGATGAGTCAGGAAGACATATTGCTTATTTTCCTGATGGTACAAAAGAAGAAATAACAGATCAGGGCGAACCAGAACAATACGGACAGACAGCACGCAAGGTGGTTAATAGTAAATCAGAGTTCGCCATAAACGGGAAAGAAAAAAATTATACATCGGAAGTCATACTTATAACATCAACTATAATAGAAAAGCATTCAACATATGAAATCGGTGGAGATCATTCTGCTGTGTATTTTAACATCAAAAATGATTCTTTGGGGCCGTATCTTTTTGATCCTAATGGAAGTTATAATCCATATAAGAAACTAGAAAATGGACATGGACAACGTGGATCAGGTTTTTTATTTAGTGGTGAATTTGCAAATTTGAATGATTTCATTGCTTATCAGGAAAATCCTGAGGGCGAATCGAAAGATAAACTTGAAAGTGAATGGTTTCCATATAAAGTTAAAATGGTATCTTTACCTGTTACGGATGAAGAGATAGTGGTGCTAAAAAACGCCGCTATTGCTTTAGATGATGGTGATGAGGAGCCCGGAGCATTTAGTTGTGCTGAATGGTCTTCAAAATTGCTACAACATATAGAGCCTGATATGGATACGTATACGCTACCAAATTCGTTATGGGCAGCTGTGGTTGAGATAAGAAAGCGTAGACTGGAAGAAAAGGATACTGCCAGATGAAAATGTTTAAAACGGCTTTCATTTTTTTAGTGCTTTTTATTTTTATGGTTATTCATTTTCATTTTTTGTATAAAGCTGTAGAAAAACATCAGGTTCATGATTTTTATTTTTTTATTTATTTTGTTATATATTTTTTATCTTCAATTTTCTTATTGGTAGTATTTGACATTTTCTATACAATGAAACCTGTATGGACTTTGTTTATCGGTTGTATCTGTGGATGGTTTGTGTCATTTTGTTCGTTGCTCATCACTGATATAATATTAGGGGAGGGGGTAATCATCCGATGGCGCGTACTTTTCATGATGTCATGGGTGATGTTAATTGGATGGTGTTATTTCCCATTTTTTATTTTTCTTATGAAACACTTTAATTTGATGAAAAGGAAAGGTAATTATTGAATGAAATTGAGAAAATATTATTGAGTATATCCGACGGACACAACATCCAGGCAGAGAAAGAGCATGAAAAGTTTATTTTTATACATAAATAGAATTTTCTCAGATAAAAGATCCGTGATCTTGCTCTGCTGTCAGACGTTCATATGATCGATGGAGAATCCCCATGCCCACAGCAGCCCGACTTAACGACAAAGGCACCCAGCACGATGGTTATCACGAAACCGTTATTACTGCGGGTTCTCCAACGGTTTCTGTCGACGGACTACCTGCAGCCCGTATGGGTGACCCACTGACACCCCACGATAAACCCAAACATCCGCCTCACCCACGTAAGATAGCCAGTGGTTCAGGCACTGTGTTTATTGACGGCCTCCCTGCCGCCAGAACCGGTGACGCCATTGACTGCGGCGGCGTGGTTATCGGCAGCGGTACAGTCAACATCGGTTGATATACGCTGATATAAAAGGGAAAAAGTTATATCACTAAAATGGACAGCGCTTAACACTGGAAGTGGAGGGGGCATGGTGATTGACACTGCCGTTGTCGGTTTATAGCGGTCAAGTAATACTGGTCACTGGTTAGCTAAATTTTTTGCAAATCAGAACCTGCGATGTGCCGGCAGAGTCGAGCACAACAGAAAATTACTCTGTTTTTAACTAGAGGGCAGGGTTCCCCGTAATTTTTAGCTTTCTATGCTGATTGTTACACTTATGTTGCTCTGACGATCACTTAATTGTGTTTGCTCACCCCGTAATGCATTTTCTGCGATACAATGCCTTCAGGTTATAAATCGGAGAGTAAGGCATGCCACACCCTGCGTTAACGCAACTGCGTGCGCTGCGTTATTTTGATGCGATCCCGGCGCTGGACCCCCAACTGCTCGACTGGTTGTTACTGGAAGATTCCATGACCAAACGTTTTGAGCTGCAGGGGAAAAAGGTTACCGTCACGTTACTTCGCGAAGGATTTGTTGGGCAAAATGAGGTGGCTGAAGAACTGATGCTGCTGCCTAAAGAGTCTCGCTATTGGTTACGTGAAATCCTGTTATGTGCTGATGGTGAACCCTGGCTTGCCGGACGGACCGTGGTGCCTGAATCAACCTTGTGCGGCCCAGAACTGGCCTTACAGAACCTGGGGAAAACCCCGCTCGGACGCTACCTGTTTACGTCATCGACATTGACCCGAGATTTTATTGAGATTGGCCGCGATGCAGCGCTATGGGGGCGTCGTTCCCGCCTACGGCTGAGCGGTAAGCCGCTGATGCTTACCGAGCTTTTTCTGCCTGCATCGCCGTTGTACTAAGAGGAAGATAAAGATGGAGTGGAGTCTGACGCAGAATAAGCTGCTGGCGTTTCACCGCTTGATGCGTACGGATAAGCCGATCGGCGCCTTACTGCTGCTCTGGCCAACGCTATGGGCATTGTGGGTGGCGACCCCAGGCATGCCGCAACTGTGGATCCTGGCGGTATTTGTCGCCGGCGTTTGGTTAATGCGCGCCGCTGGATGTGTGGTAAATGATTATGCCGACAGGAAGTTTGACGGACACGTTAAACGCACCGCGAATCGACCGCTGCCGAGCGGTGCCGTCACCGAAAAAGAAGCCCGAACGCTGTTCGTCGTATTGGTGTTGCTGGCCTTCCTGCTGGTTTTGACACTCAACACGATGACCATTTTGTTGTCCGTTGCGGCGCTAGCGCTGGCGTGGGTCTATCCCTTCATGAAACGCTACACGCATCTGCCGCAGGTGGTGCTGGGCGCGGCGTTTGGCTGGTCTATACCGATGGCGTTTGCCGCCGTGAGCGAGTCTGTACCACTGAGCTGCTGGCTGATGTTCCTCGCCAACATTCTCTGGGCGGTGGCCTATGACACACAGTATGCGATGGTTGATCGGGATGATGACCTGAAGATTGGCATTAAATCGACCGCGATTTTGTTCGGTCAAAACGACAAGCTGATCATTGGTATTCTGCAGGTCGGTGTACTGGTGCTGATGGCGCTGGTTGGGTGGCTGAACGGGCTGGGACCGGGCTATTACTGGTCTCTGCTGGTGGCGGGGGCGCTGTTTGTGTATCAGCAGAAGCTGATCGTTAATCGTGAGCGTGATGCCTGTTTTAAAGCGTTTATGAACAATAACTATGTAGGCCTGGTACTGTTCTTAGGACTGGCGATGAGCTACTGGCACTTTTGAGTTTGGCTTAGCCTGCAAAATAAAAACCGGTCATTTCGACCGGTTTTTTTATGCTTACTCGCCCTGTGTGGCACTCTCGATGGTCAGACGGACATCCGACGTCACCAGTTCGGCCAGCATCTGATAGATCTTCATCGTCTCTTCCGGCTCGGCATCCCCGGTGTCGCTGATGAATCCCTCGTCACGCAGCGTCAGCACCAGAGAGCTGAACACCGCTTTATCGAAGAATTCCGGCGCGTTAATGCCGTGCAGCACTGAGAGGCGTTGTGCCACGGTGCGGCTCTCTTTCTCCAGCGTGCCACGGTTGATCGACGGGTTGGCGCTCAGTAGCCAGAAGGTGATAGCGTAGCGTTGCAACGTCTCGCGAGCACCCGCAGCCAACAGCTGCAGCGTACGGGAGCGGGCAGGGTTAATATGCAGCTCGCCATCCTGTAGAGTAATCAGCCCCTGGCGCTGCATTTCGCTGGCCAGTTCGTCAATCACCCCGGCAAGCTCATCGCGCTCCCAGCGCAGGAACAACTCGGCTTTCAGCATCGGGTACAACGCATCAATATGCTGCTGTAGCGCGACGCGTGAAATACGACGATGCTGAGTCACAATGGCTGCCATCAACGAAGGCAGAACCAGCATATGCGCAATGTTATTGCGGTAGTACGTCATCAAGACCGCCTGCTCGCGCGGCAGAATAATGATGTCACCGATGGTGTCTTTCTCGACCTCAAACTTGTTCATCTGCAAGGCGTGGTCGATCAGTTCACTGGCACTTTGCGCAGGAACGGTTGAGTCCGCCGCGTACGGCACGTTGCGCAGCAGGCTCAGGTAGCAGTCGAGCTGCTCGGTTAACTGTTCACGGGTCAGAGAGCGCTGGCGGGAAGCCAACAGCGCGGTACAACACAGGTTCATGGCGTTGGCCGCGCCAGCGTTGTTAATGCGCACCATCAGATCGGCGGCAATGTTATTCACCGTCGGCGTTAGCCAGGCCGGACGGATAGACTCGATAGGATCGATAGATTCACGCCATTCTGGCACATGCTGGTTGAGGTAAGTCATCAATGGCATTGGTTCACCAAAGTTGACGTAGCCCTGACCCAGGTTGCGCAGCTTGCTTAAGCCACGCAGCATTTGTGGCAGACTTTCTTTCTCTTTCGTCGCGCCACGCAGCTCTTTTGCGTAGGTGCCCACTTCCATTACGTGCTCGTAGCCGATGTAGATCGGTACGAGAGTAATAGGACGCGTACCGCCGCGCAGCATCGCCTGAATAGTCATCGACAGGGTGCCGGTTTTCGGGTCGAGCAAACGACCAGTACGTGAACGTCCACCCTCGACAAAGTACTCAACCGAGTAGCCGCGGCTGAACAACTCGCCCAGGTATTCGCGGAATACGGTGGAGTAGAGCTTGTTGCCCTTGAAGGTACGACGAATAAAGAATGCGCCCAGACGACGGAAAATCGGACCCGCTGGCCAGAAATTCAGGTTGATACCGGCTGCGATGTGCGGCGGAACCAGACCCTGGTGGTACAGAACGTACGACAGCAGCATATAGTCCATATGGCTGCGGTGGCACGGAACGTACACGATTTCATGCCCATCGTGCGCCAACTGGCGTACACGCTCCGCATTATGAACGTTAATCCCCTGATACAGACGGTTCCAGGTAAAGCCCAGGATACGGTCCGTCAAACGGATCATTTCGTAGGAGAAGTTGGCGGCAATCTCTTCCATCAGCGCAATGGCATTTTGCTGCGCTTTTTCGTGGGAGATTTTTTTACTGCGCGCTTCATCTTCTACCGCGCGAGCGATCGCTTTTGAAGCTAACAGTTTATTAAACAGATCCTGGCGGGCAGGGAGGCGCGGGCCGACAGCGGCCAGACGCTGGCGAGCAAAGTGCATACGCGCCACGCGTGCCAGCTTCTGGGCAATGATCTTATCCGTACCGTGTTCATCCGCCATACGACGCAGAGAGACCGACGGGGAGAAGCGGACAAAACTGTCGCGACCCAGCCATGAAACCGCAAAGAATTTCTGTACGCCGTTTAGCATACGTAACGGCGGATTAACTTCACCTTTTTCACGCCCTGGCGCACGGCCAAACATCACCGAAACCGGCACCATCTGCACATCCAGGTCTGGATTGCTGCGATGTAAGTCGAGATAGTTATGGAACAGCTTGATGGACTCTTCTTTTGGCGTGTAATAGGTGAACACACGCGGGCCGCCGTGAATAAACACGTAGCGCGGCAGTAAAGTCCCGTCTATCTCCAGCGGTTCCAGGGGATCGGGGAGATCGTGCACCAGACATTGGGCACGCAGCGTCAGCAAGTCTGCTTTTGAATTGTACGGTAGGACGTACATAATGGGACGAGACGTATCGAGCCCCAATTCCGGGGCAGGTTCTGCCGGAATAGACTTGCTTTTTACCAGGACGCTTAATGGTAAATTCAGTAATTTGTAGTAAATTCGTGGCCAGCCGGACATAAACGATGTAAAGCCTCTGGTTAATAATGCAAATGCGCTGCAAGGATATCAGAAAGTTTAGTGAATTTCTGTGGTATCCCGTCATACTTCGCGCTGCTTTGCCACACCCTGAAACAAACGGGGTAACGTTACAATGACATTGACGCTAATAATGTAAAAAGGTTCTTTTTGATGGCCAATAATACCACTGGATTCACCCGAATTATCAAAGCTGCAGGCTATTCCTGGAAAGGTTTTCGCGCCGCATGGATCAATGAGGCGGCATTCCGCCAGGAAAGCGTTGCCGTACTGCTGGGCGTAGCTATCGCCTGCTGGCTGGACGTCGATGCGATTACTCGCGTGCTGTTGATTGGTTCCGTGATGCTGGTGATGATCGTTGAAATCCTCAACAGTGCGATTGAGGCGGTAGTTGATCGTATAGGCTCTGAGTATCACGAACTTTCCGGCCGGGCGAAAGATATGGGGTCGGCGGCGGTATTGTTGTCTATTTTTGTCGCTCTGATTACCTGGGGCATCCTGTTGTGGTCGCATTTGCGATAAGGATTCCACATCTTCATAAATCTCCTGCTTTTTGTGCAGTTTGCGGTTCCAAAATCACCTTTAGCTGTATATACTCACAGCATAACTGTATATACACCCAGGGGGCGGAATGAAAGCGTTAACGGCCAGGCAGCAAGAGGTGTTTGATCTCATTAGAGATCACATCAGCCAGACAGGTATGCCACCGACGCGTGCGGAGATCGCGCAGCGTTTGGGGTTCCGTTCCCCAAATGCCGCTGAAGAACATCTGAAAGCGCTGGCGCGTAAAGGTGTGCTGGAAATTGTCTCCGGCGCATCGCGCGGTATTAGACTGCTGCAGGAAGAAGAAGAGGGATTACCGCTTGTCGGTCGTGTGGCGGCAGGCGAGCCACTTCTGGCGCAGCAGCACATCGAAGGCCATTATCAGGTCGATCCTTCACTGTTCAAACCGAACGCCGATTTTCTGCTGCGCGTCAGCGGTATGTCTATGAAAGATATTGGTATTATGGACGGTGATTTACTCGCTGTGCATAAAACTCAGGACGTGCGTAACGGTCAGGTTGTTGTTGCCCGTATTGATGACGAAGTTACGGTTAAACGCCTGAAAAAGCAGGGAAACAAGGTTGAACTTCTGCCAGAAAATAGCGAATTTAAACCTATCGTTGTCGACCTGCGTGAGCAAAGCTTCACCATTGAAGGGCTGGCGGTAGGTGTCATTCGTAACGGTGAATGGCTGTAATCATGTATTAATACTGTGGCGCATTCTGCGCCACAGTTAGTTTTCACTTCTTTTCATCAGGCTTTCCTGTATGCCTTTCTTTACCTCTTCTGATAAAGCACTCTGGCACCTCGCCTTACCGATGATCTTCTCCAATATCACCGTTCCCCTGCTGGGACTGGTGGACACCGCGGTGATTGGTCATCTGGATAGTCCGGTCTATCTTGGCGGTGTTGCGGTTGGTGCTACGGCAACCAGTTTTCTCTTTATGCTGCTGCTTTTCCTGCGCATGAGCACCACGGGTCTTACTGCCCAGGCATTTGGTGCGAAAAATCCACAGGCGCTGGCGCGCGCACTGGTGCAGCCGCTAATGCTGGCGCTGGGCGCGGGGTTGCTTATCGCACTGTTTCGTACGCCGATTATCGATGTCGCGCTGCATATTGTCGGGGGAAGTGAAGCGGTACTGGAACAAGCCCGGCGTTTCCTTGAAATCCGCTGGCTCAGCGCACCCGCCTCGCTGGCTAATCTGGTGCTGCTCGGCTGGCTGCTTGGCGTTCAGTATGCGCGTGCGCCGGTTATCCTGTTGATTGTTGGCAATATTCTTAACATTGTGCTCGATTTATGGCTGGTGATGGGCCTGCATATGAACGTGCAAGGTGCGGCACTGGCGACGGTGATTGCTGAATATGCCACCTTACTGATCGGCCTGATGATGGTGCGCAAAGTCCTGCATATGCGCGGAATATCGCTGGCAATGCTGAAGCAGGCGTGGCGTGGCAACTTCCGTCGTTTGCTGACGCTTAATCGTGACATCATGTTGCGCTCGCTGCTGCTGCAGCTCTGTTTTGGCGCTATCACGGTGCTGGGTGCGCGTCTGGGAGGCGATATTATTGCGGTTAATGCCGTTCTGATGACCCTGCTAACCTTTACCGCCTACGCGCTGGATGGATTTGCCTATGCCGTGGAAGCGCATTCGGGCCAGGCCTATGGGGCGCGAGATGGTAGCCAGTTACTGGACGTCTGGCGGGCGGCCTGTCGGCAGTCCGGTATTGTGGCTATTCTGTTTTCGCTGGTTTATGCCCTGTTTGGCGAGCAGATTGTTGCGCTACTGACCTCGCTGCCGCAAATCCAACTACTGGCCGATCGCTATCTCTTCTGGCAGGTGGTGTTACCGCTGGTGGGTGTCTGGTGTTATCTGCTCGACGGAATGTTTATTGGCGCGACGCGGGCTGCAGAAATGCGCAACAGTATGGCCGTTGCCGCAGTGGGATTCGCCTTAACGCTCCTGACGTTGCCGTGGCTGGGAAATCATGGTTTGTGGCTGGCGTTAACCGTTTTCCTCGCGTTGCGCGGGCTGTCGCTGGCCTTTATCTGGCGGCGTCACTGGCGTAATGGAACCTGGTTTGCCTAATCTGGATGGTTAAAAATTCCGAATAGTAAATAAAACCCAGAATCACTGACTACACTTATTCTCACGTCCAGCAAAAACAGCATGTGTCTGGACATGGCACTCTCGCTATTCACAACCTAACGATGAGGACTTGATGATGAATAAAGACGAAGTCGGCGGCAACTGGAAGCAGTTTAAAGGTAAAGTGAAAGAGCAATGGGGCAAACTGACCGATGATGATATGACGGTCATTGAAGGTAAACGTGACCAACTGGTCGGTAAAGTCCAGGAGCGTTACGGTTACGCGAAAGATCAGGCGGAGAAAGAAGTTAACGATTGGGAAAAACGTAATGATTACCGCTGGTAATTAACCCCTCCCTCCTGAGAGTACAAGGATGTACGCTCTCCCGCTTACCTAGCGCCCCACTTTCTTCTTCACCTGAATCGTATGGTCATGCTGGCACTCGCCAGGATGGCGGCATGACTCAACTTCTACACAGGCCGGACACAGCCCGTGTGCTTCAATAACATTATGTCGCAGAGCAAAGCCCATTTTGGCCGCCAGCGTATGCATGATGTCTTCCACACCTTCTGCGCACTCTTCTTTTACCACACCACAGCGGTCACAAATGAACATCGCGGAACTGTGCGTTGGCTGATCGAACAGATGGCAAAGGACATAGCTGTTGGTGGATTCCACCTTATGCACAAACCCTTGTTCCAGCAGAAAATCGAGCGCACGATACACGGTTGGCGGCTTGGCCTGCGGCTCAGTTTCCCGCAACAGGTCGAGCAGGTCATAGGCGCTGATAGCCCCTTCCTGCAGGCTCATCAGGCGCAACACTTCGAGACGCTGTGGCGTAAGCCGCACGTTGCGTTGCGCACAGAGTTTTTCAGCTTGAGCCAATAACTCTTGCGTAGTGGTTTTGTCCATTTGGCGCCTCGATTTGCGTGGAAGGTTAATCCCTTACTTTAACATGTTCTGCTTAAAACGCCGAGATCCACCGCGGTGTGCTATACCTGACGCATCGCAATACTGGAAAATAACCATGAAAAGACCCGATTGTATTCGCCACTGGCGTGAGGTTGAGGGGGCTGATGACTCCACTTATCCCGACAGCGATGAGCTATTTGCTATTGGCGCGCCGCTTGCCCGCAAATTGGGGTTAGGACGACTCGGCATTCATCATGAACGCCTGCCGCCGGGTCGGCGCACGTCGTACCCGCACGCTGAAAGCGATGAGGAAGAGTTTATCTATGTGCTGGAAGGTTATCCTGAGGCCTGGATTAACGGGTATTTATGGAAGCTAGAGCCGGGCGACAGCGTCGGTTTCCCGGCAGGTACAGGCGTGTGCCATACCTTTATCAATAACACCAGTGAAGAGGTGCGTCTGTTAGTCGTGGGTGAGGCGAACAAAAAATATAACCGCATTTATTATCCGCTTAACCCGGTCTATGCCGCTACACGTGAGGATCGCTGGGTCGACCATCCGCCGCAGTTTTTCGGATCACACGACGGAAAACCGGGGCGTAAATAGCGTTCGTTGAGGGGCAGGGGGAGTGAGCCGCGAGGATGTGGCTCACTATCGTAACGGTCTATGCTATAGTAGCGCCCCTTTTTTAACCGGATGCTTGAATATTCGCCATGCTGCCTGAATCTCAGTCTACCGCTTTTCCCGCTCATCGTTTTTCTATCGCGCCGATGCTCGACTGGACGGACAGACACTGCCGCTACTTTTTGCGCTTACTGTCCAGCCAGACGTTGCTCTATACGGAGATGGTAACCACCGGCGCGATCATTCATGGTAAAGGCGATTATCTGGCGTATAGCGAAGAAGAGCATCCGGTCGCATTGCAACTGGGCGGGAGCGATCCTGCGGCGCTGGCGCAGTGCGCAAAGCTCGCTGAACAGCGGGGTTATGACGAAATCAATCTCAACGTGGGTTGTCCTTCCGACCGCGTGCAGAATGGCATGTTTGGCGCCTGCCTGATGGGGAATGCGCAACTGGTCGCCGATTGTGTCAAAGCAATGCGCGACGTGGTGTCGATTCCGGTAACGGTGAAAACGCGTATCGGCATTGATGATCAGGACAGCTACGAATTCCTGTGCGATTTCATCAACACGGTATCTGGCAACGGCGAATGTGAGATGTTTATTATTCACGCCCGCAAGGCCTGGCTATTCGGGTTAAGCCCGAAAGAAAACCGCGAGATCCCACCGCTGGATTATGACCGTGTTTATCAGCTAAAGCGTGATTTCCCGCATCTGACGATGTCGATCAACGGCGGCATTAAATCGCTGGAAGAAGCAAAAATTCATCTGCAACATATGGATGGCGTGATGGTGGGGCGTGAAGCTTACCAAAACCCAAGTATTCTGGCGTCCGTTGACCGTGAGATTTTTGCTGCTGCCACCGAAGATGCCGATCCAGTTGCCGTGGTGCGCGCCATGTACCCGTACATTGAGCGTGAACTGAGTAAGGGGACCTATTTGGGACATGTGACGCGCCATATGTTGGGGCTGTTTCAGGGGATCCCTGGGGCTCGTCAGTGGCGTCGCTATCTGAGCGAAAATGCGCATAAAGCCGGGGCAGATATTAACGTACTGGAGCATGCGCTGAAGCTGGTCGCTGACAAGCGTTAAGTTTTCGCCAAAAGTTAGTTAATTTCACCACGCCCTGCGCTTTGTCGCGGGGCGTTTTCTTTATAAATCAATACATTATTTTTGGCATGTTTCTTGTAAAACAATGGAGAGAATTTCATTTCGGGAGAGAGCCATGCTGGAACTACTTTTTGTGATTGGATTTTTTATCATGCTGATGGTCACCGGCGTATCTTTGCTGGGCGTTCTGGCTGCATTGGTCGTAGCCACCGCAGTGATGTTTCTGGGCGGACTATTTGCCTTGATGATTAAACTGTTGCCCTGGCTGCTACTGGCTGTTGCCGTGGTGTGGGTTATCAAGGCGATAAAAGCGCCAAAAGTCCCACAGTATCAGCGCAATAACCGTCGATTTTACTAAGGTATTGAGCGGTGCGTCACAACCTGCAACATTGCCTTTAGAACCAAATAGGAATTGATTATCAAATCTGTCACTATTGCCAAGTTAACGAATTCATCGAGCTGTACCCTACATACAGCCGAACTAAAAAAAGAAAGGGCTTCCCACGGGAAGCCCTAATTCTTTACTTCCCCGTCATAATTCAAACCGCAGGTGTGTTGGCTGCTTTCATTCACCCCAGTCACTTACTCCAGTAAGCTCCTGGGGATTCATTCAATTGCCGCCTTCCTGCAATTTGAATTATTTAGGGGAAGTCGAAGCATTATGGGATTAGCAAACTCGATCCCTGCGTTGCCCGGCTTTCCAGTACTTCATGAGCACGCTGTGCATCGTGCAGTGCGAACGTCTGACCAGGCGCGACATCCACTTTGATTACTCCGCTGGCAATTAGCGAGAATAGCTCATTGCTGGCTTCGGTTAATTCGCGGTGATTGGTGATATACCCCTGGAGTGAAGGACGGGTCACGTACAGCGAACCTTTCTGGTTCAGAATACCTAAGTTCACGCCAGTCACCGGCCCGGAAGCATTACCAAAGCTGACCATTAGTCCCCGGCGCTGTAAACAATCCAGCGAGGCTTCCCAGGTATCTTTCCCCACCGAGTCATACACCACCCGTACTTTTTTTCCACCGGTTATCTCTTTCACTCGCTCAACTATGCTTTCTTCACGATAGTTAATGACCTGCCATGCGCCGGCCTGCAGCGCAATTTGCGCTTTTTGCGCACTGCCGACGGTACCAATCAGCTTCGCGCCCAATGCTTTTGCCCACTGGCAGGCAATCATCCCGACTCCGCCCGCAGCCGCATGGAACAAAAACGGCTCATCAGGCTGAATTTCATAGGTTTTACGCAGCAGATAAAAAACGGTTAACCCTTTCAGGAATGAGGCTGCGGCTTGTTCAAATGAGATAGCGTTGGGTAGGATGGCGGCTTTATCGGCCGGAACGTTATGCACTGAGCTGTAGGCACCAAGGGCAGACTGGGCGTACACCACGCGATCGCCAGCTTTAATGTGTGTCACTTTGCTGCCGACTTTGCTGACTACGCCGGCAGCTTCGGTACCCAGGCCGCTGGGCAGAGATGGCGGCGGATAAAGACCACTGCGGATGTAGGTGTCGATATAGTTGATCCCAATAGCTTTGTTCTCGACCTGGATTTCGTTTTCCGCCGGGTCTACGGGTGTAAACTCCACCGCCTTGAGTACATCAGGGCCACCATGCTTGTGAAATTCAATACGTGTTGCCATGCTTCCTCCAAAAGAAATGTGGTAATCTTTCGACCCAATCATTATCTCGGTAACTCCATTCACTATGGCAGGAAATAAACCCTTCAACAAACAACAGACTGATGCTCGTGAGCGCGATCCCCAGGTCGCCGGGCTGAAAGTACCGCCGCACTCGATTGAAGCGGAACAGTCGGTGTTGGGCGGTTTAATGCTGGATAACGAACGCTGGGACGATGTCGCCGAGCGTGTGGTGGCGGAAGATTTTTATACCCGGCCGCACCGGCATATCTTCACGGAAATGCATCGCCTGCAGGAGATGGGGAAACCCATCGATCTGATCACGCTGGCAGAGTCGCTGGAGGTTCAGGGACAACTGGATAGCGTCGGCGGTTTTGCTTACCTGGCTGAGTTATCTAAAAATACGCCAAGTGCGGCGAATATTAGCGCTTATGCTGATATCGTCCGCGAACGTGCCGTTGTTCGTGACATGATTTCGGTTGCGAACGAAATCGCGGAAGCCGGGTTTGATCCGCAAGGCCGTTCCAGTGAAGATCTGTTGGACCTTGCTGAATCCCGTGTCTTTAAAATCGCGGAAAGCCGCGCAAATAAAGACGAAGGGCCGAAAAATATTACTGATGTGCTCGACGCCACCGTCGCGCGTATCGAGCAGCTGTTCCAGCAGCCGCACGACGGCGTCACCGGGGTGAACACCGGTTATGACGACCTCAATAAAAAGACGGCTGGTTTGCAGCCGTCAGACTTAATTATCGTCGCCGCGCGTCCGTCGATGGGTAAAACAACATTTGCGATGAACCTCGTCGAAAATGCAGCGATGTTGCAGGATAAGCCGGTTCTTATCTTTAGTCTTGAAATGCCCTCGGAACAGATCATGATGCGTTCCCTGGCCTCGCTCTCACGCGTAGACCAAACCAAAATCCGTACCGGTCAACTGGATGATGAGGACTGGGCACGAATTTCCGGAACAATGGGTATTTTGCTGGAGAAACGAAACATCTATATTGATGACTCCTCCGGCCTGACGCCAACGGAAGTGCGCTCGCGTGCCCGTCGTATCGCCCGTGAACATGGCGGTATCGGACTTATCATGATCGACTACCTGCAGCTGATGCGCGTGCCGTCGCTCTCCGACAACCGTACGCTGGAAATTGCAGAAATCTCCCGCTCGCTGAAAGCGTTAGCGAAAGAATTGCATGTGCCGGTGGTGGCGCTGTCGCAGCTTAACCGCTCTCTGGAACAACGCGCCGACAAGCGTCCGGTTAACTCGGATCTGCGTGAATCCGGCTCCATCGAACAGGATGCCGACTTAATCATGTTTATCTATCGTGATGAGGTTTATCACGAAAACAGTGACTTAAAAGGCATCGCCGAAATTATTATTGGTAAGCAGCGTAACGGTCCGATCGGTACGGTGCGCCTGACGTTTAACGGACAGTGGTCCCGCTTCGACAACTATGCCGGTCCTCAATATGATGATGAGTAATTTCTAAGGAATACAAATGCAAGCGGCAACTGTAGTCATTAACCGCCGCGCTCTGCGACACAACCTGCAACGTCTGCGTGAACTGGCTCCTGCCAGTAAACTGGTTGCGGTCGTGAAAGCGAACGCCTACGGCCATGGTCTGTTAGAGACCGCGCGAACGCTCCCCGATGCGGACGCTTTTGGTGTCGCTCGTCTTGAAGAAGCCCTGCGGTTGCGAGCGGGAGGGATCACGCAGCCCATCCTGCTGCTGGAGGGATTTTTTGATGCCTCCGATCTGCCGACTATTTCCGCGCAGCGTCTGCATACAGCCGTCCATAACCAGGAGCAGCTCGAAGCCCTGGAAGCCGCTAATCTGGTTGAACCCGTTACCGTCTGGATGAAGCTCGACACCGGTATGCACCGCCTGGGCGTACGCCCTGAGCAGGCCGAGGCGTTTTATCAGCGCCTAACTCAATGTGAAAATGTGCGCCAGCCGGTCAATATCGTCAGCCATTTTGCGCGCGCAGACGAACCTGAATGCGGCGCGACCGAAAAACAGCTCGATATCTTCAACAGCTTTTGCGAGGGCAAACCTGGGCAGCGTTCGATTGCCGCATCGGGCGGTATTCTGCTGTGGCCACAGTCTCACTTCGACTGGGCGCGTCCGGGACTGATTCTGTATGGTGTGTCGCCACTGGAAAATCACTCCATCGGTGCTGATTTTGGCTGCCAGCCGGTGATGTCGCTGACCTCCAGCCTGATTGCGGTGCGTGAGCACAAAGCGGGCGAGCCGGTTGGTTATGGTGGTACCTGGTTGAGCGAGCGCGACACGCGTCTGGGCGTGGTGGCAATGGGCTATGGTGATGGTTATCCGCGCGCGGCGCCGTCTGGGACGCCGGTACTGGTCAATGGCCGTGAAGTGCCGATCGTCGGTCGCGTTGCGATGGATATGATCTGCGTCGATTTAGGCCCCGAAGCGCAGGATAAAGCCGGCGATTCGGTGATTCTGTGGGGTGAGGGACTGCCCGTTGAACGCATTGCTGAAATGACGAAAGTAAGTGCTTACGAACTTATTACGCGCCTGACCTCAAGGGTGGCGATGAAGTATATCGATTAGCAGAATGATGTGCTGGACAGGCGGTTACGCCGCCTTCCGGCAATATTACCCTCAACATCCTCTCGATCTTCTCCCGCTTCCGGTTTATTGTGTTCTTAACCCTTGTCTGTAAACCTGGAGAACCACACGTGTTTCAAAAAGTTGACGCCTACGCCGGCGACCCGATTTTATCGCTCATGGAGCGCTTCAAAGAAGATTCACGTAGCGACAAAGTGAACCTCAGCATCGGCCTGTATTACAACGAAGACGGAATTATTCCTCAGCTTAAAGCGGTGGCGAAAGCGGAAGCTCGACTTAATGCCAAACCGCATGGTGCTTCGCTGTATCTGCCGATGGAAGGTCTGAACACGTATCGTCATACTATTGCGCCGCTGCTGTTTGGCGCAGATCATCCGGTTCTCCAGCAGCAGCGCGTCGCAACTATTCAGACGCTGGGCGGCTCCGGTGCGTTAAAGGTTGGCGCAGACTTCCTGAAACGCTATTTCCCTGATTCTGGCGTATGGGTCAGCGATCCGACCTGGGAAAACCATATCGCGATTTTTGAGGGGGCTGGATTCGAAGTAAGCACTTACCCATGGTATGACGACACGACTAACGGCGTGCGTTTCAACGACCTGCTGGCAACGCTGAATACTTTACCGGCGCGCAGCATCGTGCTGCTGCATCCGTGCTGCCATAACCCGACGGGTGCGGATTTAACTCCTGCGCAGTGGGATAGCGTTATTGAGATCCTGAAAGCACGCGATTTGATTCCGTTCCTGGACATTGCTTACCAGGGCTTCGGTGGTGGAATAGAAGACGACGCCTATGCGATTCGCGCCATTGCCAGCGCCGGATTGCCCGCTCTGGTCAGTAACTCATTCTCGAAGATTTTCTCCTTGTACGGCGAGCGTGTCGGCGGACTGTCTGTAGTATGTGAAGATGGTGATACTGCCAGCCGCGTTCTGGGGCAGCTAAAAGCGACGGTGCGTCGTAACTACTCCAGCCCGCCAAACTTTGGTGCGCAGGTAGTTGCCGCGGTACTGGGTGATGACGCGCTGAAAGCCAGCTGGCTGGCAGAAGTCGAAGAGATGCGTACCCGCATTCTGGCGATGCGTCAGGAGCTGGTTAACGTATTGAATGCAGAGATCCCGGGCCGTAACTTTGACTACCTGTTGCAACAGCGCGGTATGTTCAGCTATACCGGGCTTAGCGCAGCCCAGGTTGATCGCCTGCGCGATGAGTTCGGTGTGTACCTGATCGCCAGCGGTCGCATGTGCGTAGCTGGGTTGAATCACGGTAACGTGCAGCGCGTGGCAAAGGCATTTGCCGCCGTCATGTAACCGGCTTTGAATGTTGCCGGATGGCGGCGAAATGCCTTATCCGGCCTACAAAGGTATATAGATTTTCGTTTGGAGGCCTGATAAGCGTCGTGCCATCAGGCACGTTTTCCTGTGTGATCGTGCTCCTTTTCCAGAGCAAAACCAGAGAAAATCCTTCCTTTCCCTCCCCCTAAGGGGTAAGGTCAGATAGTTTTTTGACCAGTTGTTAATAAAAAAATGATAACTAACTGACTACTTAGGGAAAAATATGCGCAAGTTTACGTTGGCACTGAGTGCCGTTTGTTTATTGTTCACGCTAAATCAGCCAGCCCAGGCACTCGTGTCTTCTCCCTCTCAGCTCAATCCAGGCACCAATGTTGCAAAGCTCGCTGAGCAGGCTCCCATTCACTGGGTCTCCGTGGCACAAATTGAAAACAGCCTGACCGGACGTCCGCCGATGGCGGTCGGGTTTGATATCGATGACACTGTCCTCTTTTCCAGCCCAGGCTTCTGGCGCGGTAAAAAAACGTATTCTCCGGACAGTGAGGATTACCTGAAGAATCCGGCCTTCTGGGAAAAAATGAATAACGGCTGGGACGAGTTCAGTATTCCAAAAGAAGTGGCGCGCCAGCTAATTGATATGCATGTGCGTCGTGGTGACAGCATCTTTTTCGTGACCGGGCGTAGCCAGACGAAGACTGAAACGGTGTCGAAAACGTTGTCTGATAACTTTCACATCCCGGCAGGCAATATGAATCCGGTCATTTTTGCCGGCGATAAGCCGGGCCAGAACACCAAAACGCAGTGGTTACAGGATAAAAATATCCGCATGTTCTACGGTGACTCCGATAATGACATCACTGCCGCTCGCGACGTGGGCATTCGTGGTATTCGCATTTTGCGCGCCTCTAACTCCACTTATAAGCCGCTGCCACAGGCCGGTACGTTTGGTGAAGAGGTGATCGTCAACTCGGAATATTGAGGACACTGGCTGCGGGTTGCTGTTTTTTTAAACAAATTTACATTGCTGGCTTTTACCTTTTGCGGACTTGCTGCACACTGAATAAATGATGTTCTCATTAGGCAATATGCTGGTAAGGGGAATAAAGATGACTAATTCGGAGTTGCTGCAATACTGCATGGCAAAAATGGGCGCGGAGCAGAGCGTTCACAGTGACTGGAAGGCCACGCAAATCAAAGTCGAAGATGTGCTTTTTGCCATGGTAAAAGAGGTGGAAGAACGCCCGGCGGTGTCTCTGAAAACCAGCCCAGAACTGGCAGAGTTGTTGCGCCAGCAGCATAGCGATGTTCGGCCAAGCAGGCATCTCAATAAGGCGCACTGGAGTACGGTGTATCTGGACGGCTCGCTACCGGATTCACAGATTTATTATCTGGTTGACGCCTCTTATCAGCAGGCTGTGAACACGCTGCCTGCTGATAAACGGCGGATACTGACGCAGCCCTGAACGGTCTTGTTAAGCGTAGTGCCATCAGGTACAACCGTTGCCTGATGCGGCGCAAGCGCCTTATCAGGCCTACAAGCTTTACGCCTGTTCTGTGGGCCTGATAAGTGTTGCGTAATTACAACAGTGGTTTGAGGAAACGTGCCGTGTGTGAGGCTTCACACTCAGCGACTGTTTCTGGTGTGCCGGAGACAAGAATTTCGCCGCCGCCGCTGCCGCCTTCCGGACCGAGATCGACAATCCAGTCAGCGGTCTTAATCACGTCCAGATTGTGCTCAATCACCACGATGGTGTTGCCCTGATCCCGGAGCTGATGCAGCACGTCCAACAGTTGCTGAATATCCGCAAAATGCAGACCGGTGGTCGGCTCATCGAGAATATACAGCGTTTGCCCAGTACCGCGTTTTGACAGTTCGCGCGCCAGCTTCACGCGCTGCGCCTCGCCGCCCGAGAGTGTGGTAGCGGACTGACCCAGTCGGATGTACGTCAGGCCAACGTCCATTAGTGTTTGCAGCTTACGCGCCAGCGCCGGAACGGCATCGAAGAACTCGCGTGCTTCTTCAATCGTCATATCCAACACTTCGTGGATAGTCTTGCCTTTGTACTTAATTTCCAGCGTTTCGCGGTTATAGCGCTTGCCTTTACATTGATCGCACGGCACGTAGATATCCGGCAGGAAGTGCATTTCGACTTTGATCACGCCGTCGCCCTGACAGGCTTCACAGCGTCCGCCGCGGACGTTAAAGCTGAAACGCCCTGGGGTGTAACCGCGTGCACGTGACTCCGGCACGCCGGCAAACAGTTCGCGCACCGGCGTAAATACCCCGGTGTAGGTCGCAGGGTTAGAACGCGGCGTACGGCCAATCGGGCTTTGGTCAATATCGATGACTTTGTCGAAATGTTCCAGACCCTGAACATCGCGATACGGCGCAGGTTCCGCCAGCGTCGCACCGTTCAGCGCCGTCTGCGCAATTGGGAACAGAGTATCGTTAATCAGCGTCGATTTACCCGAACCGGAAACCCCGGTAATGCAGGTAAATAAACCTACCGGCAGCGTCAGGGTGACATCTTTCAGGTTGTTGCCGCGTGCGCCGGTGAGCTTCAGCACTTTCTCTGGGTCAGCCGCAACGCGCTGTTTAGGCACTTCAATCTTGCGCTTACCGCTCATGTACTGGCCGGTCAGCGACTCAGGCACTGCCATGATGTCGTCGAGCGTCCCTTCGGCGACGACCTGACCACCGTGAACACCCGCGCCGGGGCCGATATCGATAACGTGGTCAGCGGCGCGAATCGCATCTTCATCGTGCTCGACTACAATGACGGTATTACCCAGATTACGCAGGTGGATAAGCGTACCCAGCAGACGCTCGTTATCGCGCTGATGCAAACCGATAGACGGTTCATCCAGCACGTACATTACACCGACCAGACCCGCGCCGATCTGGCTTGCCAGACGAATACGCTGGGCCTCACCGCCGGATAGCGTTTCCGCCGACCGCGATAGCGTCAGGTAGTTGAGGCCGACGTTGACCAGGAACTTCAGACGATCGCCAATCTCTTTAAGAATTTTCTCAGCAATCTTCGCCCGCTGACCCGCAAGCTTCAGATTGTTGAAGAAATCCATTGCATGACCGATGCTCATGTCGGAAATCGCGGGCAGCGGCGTATTTTCAACAAATACGTGGCGGGCCTCGCGACGTAAACGCGTCCCTTCACAGCTGGCGCACGGTCGGTTACTGATGAATTTGGCTAATTCTTCGCGTACTGCACTGGATTCCGTCTCTTTATAACGGCGCTCCATATTGTGCAGCACACCTTCAAACGGGTGACGACGTACGGACGTATCGCCGCGATCGTTCATGTATTTGAATTCGATATTTTCTTTACCCGAACCGTACAGCACCACTTTATGCACGGTAGGGCTCAGGCTGGCCCATGGGGCTTCAACGTCGAATTTATAGTGTTCAGCCAGAGACTTAAGCATCTGGAAATAATAGAAGTTACGGCGATCCCAACCACGAATAGCACCACCGGCCAGCGACAGTTCCGGGTTTTGAATCACCCGGTCAGGATCGAAATACTGCTGCACGCCGAGACCGTCACAGGTTGGACACGCGCCCGCTGGGTTGTTAAACGAGAACAGGCGGGGTTCCAGTTCGCGCATGCTATAGCCGCAGATAGGGCAGGCGAAGTTGGCGGAGAACAGAAGCTCTTCCGCTTTCGGGTCGTCCATATCGGCGACCACCGCCGTACCACCGGACAGTTCCAGCGCGGTTTCAAAGGATTCAGCCAGTCGCTGAGTGAGGTCGTCGCGTACCTTAAAGCGGTCAATCACCACTTCAATAGTGTGTTTCTTTTGCAGCTCAAGCTTGGGCGGATCGGAAAGGTCACACACTTCGCCGTCGATACGGGCGCGGATATAGCCCTGGCCCGCCAGGTTTTCCAGCGTTTTGGTGTGCTCGCCTTTACGCTCCTTAATTACCGGTGCCAGCAGCATCAGACGTTTGCCTTCCGGCTGGGACAGGACGTTGTCCACCATCTGGCTAACGGTCTGGGCTGCCAGGGGAACGTCGTGATCCGGACAGCGCGGCTCGCCAACGCGGGCAAACAGCAGACGCAGATAGTCGTGAATTTCGGTAATTGTACCTACCGTGGATCGCGGGTTATGGGACGTCGATTTTTGTTCAATTGAGATGGCAGGAGAGAGCCCCTCAATGTGGTCGACGTCCGGTTTTTCCATCAGCGACAGAAATTGACGCGCGTACGCGGAAAGGGATTCAACGTAACGACGCTGCCCTTCGGCATATAAGGTGTCGAAAGCGAGCGAAGATTTGCCTGAGCCCGAAAGCCCGGTGACGACAATCAGCTTGTCGCGCGGGATGACGAGGTTGATGTTTTTGAGATTATGGGTGCGGGCGCCCCGAACTTCGATCTTATCCATTCATCTTTCCCGGATTAAACGCTTTTTTGCCTGGCTGCATGGTGCTACCGGCGATCACAAACGGTTAATTATGACACAACCTGACCTGAATGGATATACAGTATTGGAATGCAAAACGCATGTTCCTGTGCAACAATGTCTGGCGGGGGTTGTTTACTGGAATCAACTTCGCAACGTAGTAAAAGCGCTATTGGAAATGCTACAATCCCGCGCTTACACTTATTCAGTAACGTTTTTCAGGAGACACGATCATGGCCAGCAGAGGCGTAAACAAGGTGATTCTCGTCGGTAATCTGGGCCAGGACCCGGAAGTACGCTATATGCCGAATGGTGGCGCAGTTGCCAACATTACGCTGGCTACTTCCGAATCCTGGCGTGATAAAGCGACCGGTGAAATGAAAGAGCAGACTGAATGGCACCGCGTTGTGCTGTTTGGCAAACTGGCGGAAGTGGCCAGTGAATATCTGCGTAAAGGTTCCCAGGTCTATATCGAAGGTCAGCTGCGTACCCGCAAATGGACCGATCAGTCCGGCGTAGAAAAGTACACCACTGAGGTTGTTGTTAACGTTGGCGGCACCATGCAAATGCTGGGCGGTCGTCAGGGCGGTGGTGCTCCGGCAGGTGGCGGCCAGCAGCAGGGTGGTTGGGGTCAGCCTCAGCAGCCGCAGGGCGGCAATCAGTTCAGCGGCGGCGCGCAGTCTCGTCCGCAGCAGTCCGCTCCGGCAGCGCCGTCTAACGAACCGCCGATGGATTTCGACGACGATATTCCGTTCTAAGATAGCTGAACGCATTAACGTTCTAATGTAAAAAAACCCCGTTGCGACGGGGTTTTTTTACATCTCTTATTCAGAATTAATTATTCGGTATTTTCTGGTTTATCATCGCAGCTTTATTATTCATTTAATACGAACTGATTTACGCTAATATTCGATAATATTTATTGATTGTTACAGGGAATGAAAATCAATGTAGGTATTACCGAATGATAACATTAAAAATGACGATAATAACTAATGGATTTATATTGCACTTTTGATTTTTTTAGTTTGAGATAGTTTTTGGAGAGCAATATTAAATTAATTTAAAGAAAAAAATGTAATTTGCTGCGTGGTAAATATTGACAAATTAATGCATGGCTTTAAATAATGCTTTTAGCTTATCAATTCTTCATCAATGAAAATATATTTATTATTGGCTGCTTTTTATTGGTGGGGTGTTAATAAGTGCGTTGGTAAACTATTTGTTATGGAGCTTACTATGTATCACAGGAAGATAAACCCGAAAGCAATAATACCTTTTACACTATCATTTACCGCAGCGCAGTTGGTTTGCGCCGGATTTGCGAGTGCAAAAAACTATGAACTAAATTATATAGATGTTAATGGTGGTCAGGAAGGGATCATCATTCAGGATACGATTGCAGATGATAAAAGCTATGATATCACGGTAAATATTGATAACCCTGTGCGAGGTGAAGGTAATGGCCTTGAGGTGAAGATTGGCAGTATCACCAAAGCCCAGGCGGGAGATTATCAAATTGGCAATTACAACGTGAATATTAGCGGAACTACGCAACAGGAACACCGCGCCGGTCTGGCCTTTTTTGGCTTATCCGCCGAAGGTCAGGACACCAACGTCACCGTCGATAACTTTAGCCTGAAAAACACTTTCTTAATTGGCTCTAAGTATACACATAACAATACTGCGTTGTATGCGGGAAGCGGTGCGGATATCACTGTAAACGGTAATGTGTACATTCGTTCAGAGGTTGAACACAGCAACGAGGGGAAAGACGCCACGCTGGCAAATAATGGAGTCTATGCGCGCGGTGCAGGTTCAACTATTACAGCTAACGGTGGCGATGTTTACATTAATACATACGCCAGTAATTTCAAAGAACTGCTGGAGAACAATAGTGGTTATCCTGATGGCTCATCAAAAAGTGATGCAGTTAGTGCTAAAGATGGTGGTGTCGTAAATATTAATCAGTCAGGTGAGCACAAGGTTAATTTGTTAGGAAATATCGACTTCGGCGATAAAATATATGCTAATACCAGCCAGATGAATATTACTCTCAATGGTGCAGAGTCATTCTGGCATGGGCATGAAGCGAACTTCCTGGAAACTGCCAGCGGTAAATGGGCGGGAGATTTGAATCTGACGCTGATGAATAATGCTTACTGGATCCCGGATGGCAAAGACGCTCAGATCAGCGCCATTACCTTGCAAGACGGCGGGACGATAAACCTGCATGGTTTTAACCTGCATACCAATCAGAGTATCAACGAAACCGTGAAGATTCACGATCTGAAAGGCAACAACGGTATTTTCCTGATTGATGTAAATACAAATAAAACCGATGAGCAGCGGCGTAATGGGAGCGACTTTATCGAGGTCGTTAAGAGTAGCACGGGGGGAACTCATGCCATTGAGGCGTTAAATATTAATAAGCTCAGCAATCTGCAAGAAGATATCTGGGTTGCCGATGCCGCCAGCAATGTGACGTTCGCAGCGTACGATAAAATCGATATCACTAACGAGTATGTATACGACTATAAACCGCTACTGCGTTCTGATATTCGGGAAGGCGATCCGGTAAGCCAGTATGGCACAAACTGGTATATCACGGGGGTTTCAACGAAAGCCAGTGCGGGTAGCAACACCGCAATTGCCAATGCTGGGTTAAACTACGCTGCGGCCACCGCCCGTCTCGAAATCGACAGCCTGAATAAGCGTTTAGGGGAATTACGCCAGAACCAACAGCAAAATGGTCTGTGGATACGCTATAAAGGCGGCGAAATGGAAAGCGATAATGGCAGCTACTTCAAAAACCTGTACAGCTTCTGGCAACTTGGTTATGACAATAAAGAAGAAGGTGAACAATCAGTCTGGACGCGAGGCATTGCGGCGCATTACATGAGAGGTAACGCTGACTTTACTTATGGCACGGGTGATAACAAGAGCTACGGTGGTTCACTTTATGCTGCATGGAACCGTCCGGAGAAACAGGACTACCTGGATCTGGTGCTGAAATATAGCCGCCATGAGAGTGATTTTAACTACCGAAATGTGTACGGCAATATGGGGGTGGCGGATAGCAGTACGTGGTCAATTAGCGCCAGCGCAGAATACGGTCGTGAGTTTAGTCTGGGAGAATCCTCTTTCATCGAACCGCAAGCGCAGCTCGTGTATACCCGGTTGGATGAGGCTCGTTATACCACCAGCAGCGGACTACGGGTTCGTCAGAATGATATCGATAGCGTGATCGGTCGTGTCGGATTGCGAGGAGGTTATCGATTTGAAGAACGCCCGGACAGCGACATTTATGTGAAGCTGGATCTGCTGCATGAGTTTGCCGGCGATCGTGATGTCACTGTGTGGGGTAAAGACGCGTCCATGACGGTTCGCGAGGGAGGAAGTGACTCGTGGATTAACTACGGTATTGGTACCAATATCCACCTCACTCAGAACAATAACTCCCGACTGTATGTTGACCTGGAAAGATCGGCTGGAGGCGACATTGATATGAACTGGCAGGTGAACGCAGGGTTCCGTATGGAGTGGTAAACGGTTACCGGAACGTCAGTAGAATCGTTATTGCTTAAAACCGTGTCCGACCGGGTATATTCTGGTCGGACACACTGTTGTTATCAGTTCAACACCATCGGCCATTCTGGCGGTGTGTGGCTCATCACTTCGACCATCACGGTTTCAATGTTCTTCCAGATAGTAGACATATCCACCAGGGTTATGCCGAGCAATCCAGTCGCAAACCAGCAGGCAAAAACCAGCCCCAAACCGCTGCTAATGACGGCCAGGCCAATATAATCTGATTTACGAAAACGGATATTGAGCGTACTGGCTAAAAACATCAGCACTGCACTGAGTAATTGCCACCGCAGAAGAACCACGCCAGTTGTTATCGTTGCCATGAAAAACGTCCTCAGAAAGTCTGGATGCCCAGGACAGCGCGGGGGTGTTCACCGAGGGTGTAGTACTCTGGCTATCGACGGGCAATAACATGAATGAAACATTGTTTCTGTTACATGATTTTTGTGAACTATATCACAAGTGCTCGTTTGTTCACCAGTGCTGGACGTTATTTTTACAGGATCATAACCACTCTAAATGTGTGGTTATATTCAAAAAGGTTTTTGACACTAAATAATCAATCTTAAAGGTGCATTTAGACCACCGGTTTAATTTATCCTAAATTTTGTGTTAAAAAAATTTAATGAATTTCTTAAATGCAACCAGGATAGTGCTCATAAAAAATTTACGTTTTAGGGATAATAACGTTGTGAAATAAGCGTAACTTTAAGTTTGCCTTACGGAAAAATAATATCATCATCAACTATTATCAGACTTTTACATAGAGACGTCTGTTGCTAATACTGATAGATTCATGCAAGTTAACTAGCTGGTGTTTATAGCATCCTGCCGTGACAGGTACTGGCATAGACAAAACAGGGACATAAGGCTGACATGAATCACAGTGCGCGACGCAAGCTGCTGAAGTTGCTGGGAACATTCATGGTGGTATTGCTCCCCGTGGTGCTGGCATTATGGTTTGCTCAAATTCGGGCTATGTCCGAAACCCGTAATCAACTCCGCTCATTTGCTCAACTGGTGTTAAATAAAACAGAATTGGTAATCCTGCAAGCCGATTTGGCGCGTGATATGGCCCAGTTGTATCAGGGTAAGATGTGTACCCCGGCACATCAGAAAAGTATGCTGAATATTATTCGCGGTCGTTTATATATCAGCGAGCTAATTTATGCGCAGGGCGATCATTTTTTGTGCTCTACGTCGATGGTGCCACCCGTTACCTATATTATGCCGACCGCAGACTATAAACGTACGCCGGATATCGCCATCTATTACTACCGCGATACCCCTTTTTTCGCTGGCTACAGAATGACGTACATGCAACGTGGGAACTACGTCGCAGTCATAAATCCATTATCCTACAGCGAAGTCATGTCAGATGATCCGGATCTGTCCTGGGGCGTATATGACACAGTAACAGATACGTTTTTCTCCGCCAGCGAAGCGGCAAATATTGCGCAATTCGCGCCTCTCGTACGCGGTGAAGCCTCGACCTTTCAACAAGACGATCGCTTTTACACCATCGTGCATTCAGAAAAACGCCCAATTGCGATCATTGTGTCGACCTCAGACAACCGCGTAAGTCAGATTTTTTATCACGAGGCGGCGTTAACCATTCCCTTCGGGATTATCTGCAGCATCCTGATACTGCTAATGTGGTGGCGCACGCGCCAGGAATACTTATCTCCCCGGCGCTTACTAAAACGCGCGATCAAAAAACGTCAGCTTTGCCTGCATTACCAGCCGATCATTGATATTAAGAATGGACAATGTGTTGGTGCTGAAGCTCTGCTGCGCTGGCCGGGTTGTAAAGGTGAGGTGATGAGCCCGACGGAGTTTATTCCGTTGGCTGAAAAAGAGGGAATGATTGAGCGGATCACGGATTATGTCGTTGAAGAGGTATTCAACGATTTGGGGTATTTTCTTTCGGCGCATCCTCAGCTTTATATCTCGATTAACCTTTCCGCTTCTGACTTTCATTCATCCCGATTGATTGCTCTGATTAACGACAAAAATCGTGAGTACTCCGTGGCGGCCCAGCAAATTAAAGTCGAAGTGACGGAGCGGGGGTTCATAGATGTACATAAAATGACCCCAGTAATCCAGGCGTTCCGCAAGGCGGGTTATGAAGTGGCGTTTGATGATTTTGGCACGGGATATTCCAATCTGCATAATTTATCAGCGCTGAATGTCGATATCCTGAAGATCGACAAATCGTTTATTAGCACGTTGTCCACTAACAGCACCAGTCACTTGATTGCCGAACATATTATTGAGATGGCGCAAAGCTTACACCTGAAGACGATTGCGGAAGGGGTGGAAACGAAGGAACAAATCGAATGGCTGCTTGAACGCGGCGTACAGTATTGTCAGGGCTGGTATTTTGCGAAGGCGCTGCCGTCGCAGGAGTTCATGCACTGGATACAACGGTCGCCCGCCATACTGACGCAGAGCGGGCAATAAGCTTACAGGCGGTGGCGGTAATCGCTGGGGGTACGATCAAACTCGCGGCGAAACACGCGCGAGAAGGTTTGTTGCGATACATAACCAAGATCCATCGCGATATCGAAAATAGGTCGCTCAGTCGTCCTCAGTTCAACCGCCGCCAGCAGAAGTCGTCGCTGGCGGATGTAGTCACCCAGCGTCTGGCGCGTCACTGTGCGGAACATTCTCTGTAAATACCACTTCGAGTAACCTGATTTTTTCGCAACCGCCTCAATGTTCAGCGGCTGATCGATATGTTCATCAATCCATTCAATAAGGGTCTGAATAATCTGCTGATGGGACATAGGGCTGCCTCTTTCTCAGTATTCGATTCGTCGTTTTGTCTGTGGGCGAGTATAATTCCTCAAGTTAACTTGAGGTAAAGCGATTTATGGAAAAGAAATTACCCCGGATAAAAGCGCTGCTCACGCCAGGTGAAGTTGCAAAGCGTAGCGGCGTGGCAGTTTCGACCCTGCATTTCTATGAAAGCAAAGGGTTAATCAGCAGCATGCGCAACAGCGGTAATCAGCGTCGCTACAAACGTGATGTGTTGCGTTACGTGGCGATTATCAAGATTGCTCAACGTATTGGGATCCCGCTGGCAACGATTGGCGACGCGCTGGGCGTATTACCTGAAGGACATTCACTTAGCGCTAAAGAGTGGAAACAGCTCTCTTCGCAATGGCGTGAAGAGCTGGACCGACGCATTCATACTTTGGTGTCGCTACGCGATGAGCTGGATGGATGTATTGGTTGCGGCTGCTTGTCGCGCAGCGATTGCCCGTTGCGTAACCCAGGCGATCAACTGGGCGAGCAAGGAACCGGGGCGCGTCTGCTGGAGGATGATTGATTGGTTTAAATATATGACGGATATATACCCTAAATAATTCGCGTTGTGGGAAGGCGGCAAGAGCACGAATCCCGATGAGCTTAGTAAACTAAGTGATTCGGGTGAGTAAACGCAGCCAACACACCTGCAACGTGAAGTATGACGGGTATAAAACTAAAGCGCCACAGAGGGCGCTTTAGTTTGGTTCCGGTCTTCGTCTTTCACTCTATCCCGCTGGTTCACGGGAGGGTTTCCCCCGACATCAACACCCCTCAGTCGAGCACATTAGGGGAGGTTCCGGTCTGTGTTGATAATGTAAGTGTAAGCTACCTCCCTCCATTTGCCAGTGAAACGATGATTTTTTAGCCAAAAAATTTACCGCATCTTCACCGGTTTTCTTGCGCGAGTTTGCGCGAAAAATAAGAACGATTGTTGCGACAATCTGGCGAAATTTGTTACCAGATTGCGCATTGACGATAACGTTTGCGCATCGACTGGTTGTTTATTGTGCGTTATAAGAAGAAATGAGTAAAAAGCGGCAAAGTTCAGTTGAAAACCGGCGTATGATCGCTGGATAATCGTTTGCTTTTTTTTACCACCCGTTTTTTATGCGCGGAGCTAAACGTTTGCTTTTTTGCGACACCCCTAATGACGCAAACCTGGCACATGGAGAAAACGTTTAGCAGGCAGTGGATTGTCCAGCACGCATAATGACGAAAAAATAAACTCTCAGGGGATGTTTTCTATGTCTACGCCTTCAGCGCGTACCGGCGGTTCACTCGACGCCTGGTTTAAAATTTCGCTTCGCGGCAGTACCGTTCGTCAGGAAGTCGTTGCCGGATTAACGACGTTCCTCGCCATGGTTTACTCCGTTATTGTGGTTCCAGGGATGCTGGGTAAAGCCGGATTCCCGCCTGCCGCTGTATTTGTGGCAACCTGCCTGGTCGCGGGCGTCGGTTCTATTGTCATGGGCCTGTGGGCAAATCTGCCGCTGGCGATTGGTTGCGCCATTTCTCTGACGGCGTTTACCGCATTCAGCCTGGTATTGGGGCAACATATCAGCGTGCCCGTTGCGCTGGGCGCGGTGTTCCTGATGGGGGTCCTGTTTACCATCATTTCCGCGACGGGTATTCGTAGCTGGATCCTGCGCAATCTGCCGCAGGGCGTTGCGCACGGTACGGGAATTGGTATCGGCCTGTTCCTGCTGCTGATTGCGGCAAACGGCGTTGGTCTGGTGATTAAGAATCCGCTGGACGGTTTGCCGGTTGCGCTGGGCGACTTCGATACCTTCCCGGTGATTATGTCGCTGGTTGGTCTGGCGGTGATTATTGGCCTCGAAAAACTGAAAGTACCGGGCGGCATCCTGCTGACTATTATCGGTATTTCCATTGTTGGCCTGATTTTCGACCCGGCCGTGCATTTCTCCGGTATTTTTGCCATGCCGTCTCTGAGCGACGAAAACGGCAACTCGCTGATCGGCAGCCTGGATATTATGGGCGCACTGAATCCTATCGTTCTGCCGAGCGTGCTGGCGCTTGTTATGACCGCCGTCTTCGATGCGACCGGCACCATTCGTGCCGTAGCCGGACAGGCGAATTTGCTGGATAAAGACGGACAGATTATCGACGGCGGCAAAGCGCTGACCACCGACTCCCTGAGCAGCGTGTTCTCTGGTCTGGTGGGCGCTGCTCCTGCGGCGGTATACATTGAGTCCGCAGCGGGTACGGCGGCAGGCGGTAAAACTGGCCTGACGGCGATCACCGTTGGCGTCCTGTTCCTGCTGATCCTGTTCCTCTCTCCGCTCTCGTATCTTGTACCGGTATACGCAACGGCGCCTGCACTGATGTATGTGGGCCTGTTGATGCTGAGCAACGTTGCGAAAATCGACTTTGCTGACTTTGTCGACGCAATGGCGGGTCTGGTAACGGCCGTATTTATCGTGCTGACCTGTAACATCGTTACCGGCATTATGATTGGCTTTGCTACCCTGGTGATTGGCCGTCTTGTCTCTGGCGAATGGCGCAAGCTGAACATCGGCACGGTGGTTATCGCTATCGCGCTGGTGGCCTTCTACGCGGGCGGCTGGGCTATCTGATTTTTATTCGATAAAGATCCTCAAAACGGGTGGCTTTGGCCGCCCGTTTTTATTTTCAGAACACACTCGTTGTCTTTTGCGTTACTCTCAATTAGATAGAATTGAGGCACGACGCCTCTCATCACCAATCATAAGAAACATCGCAAACAGGGAACGCATGGAAATCTTTTTCACCATACTCATCATGACCCTTGTGGTCTCGCTGTCGGGGGTATTTACTCGCGTATTGCCCTTTCAACTCCCTTTACCCCTAATGCAGATCGCCATCGGCGCCTTGCTGGCGTGGCCGACGTTTGGTTTGCATGTGGAATTCGATCCTGAGCTGTTTTTGGTGCTGTTCATCCCGCCGCTGCTCTTTGCCGATGGCTGGAAGACGCCAACGCGTGAGTTTCTCGAGCATGGGCGAGAGATCTTCGGCCTTGCGCTGGCGCTGGTGCTGGTCACGGTGGTCGGCATTGGATTTATGATTTACTGGCTGGTGCCGGGGATACCGCTTATCCCAGCTTTTGCGCTGGCCGCCGTCCTTTCGCCAACCGATGCTGTTGCCCTTTCCGGCATTGTGGGGGAGGGGCGCATACCGAAGAAAATCATGGGCATCCTGCAGGGCGAAGCGTTGATGAACGACGCCTCCGGTCTGGTCTCTCTGAAGTTTGCCGTCGCCGTGGCGATGGGGACGATGGTATTTACCGTTGGTGGCGCAACGCTTGAGTTCTTCAAAGTGGCGATTGGCGGCATCCTGGCTGGTTTTGTCGTCAGTTGGCTGTACGGGCGCTCCCTGCGCTTCCTCAGCCGCTGGGGCGGTGACGAGCCGGCAACGCAAATCGTCCTGCTGTTCCTGCTGCCGTTTGCGTCTTACCTGATTGCGGAACACATCGGCGTTTCTGGTATCCTCGCGGCGGTCGCTGCCGGGATGACGATCACCCGTTCCGGGGTGATGCGCCGCGCACCGCTGGCGATGCGTTTACGTGCTAACAGTACCTGGGCAATGCTGGAGTTTGTGTTTAACGGCATGGTCTTCTTGCTGTTAGGGCTACAGTTACCGGGGATTCTGGAGTCTTCCTTAGCGGCGGCAGAGGTCGATCCGAACGTTGAAATCTGGATGCTGTTTACCGATATCGTGCTGATTTACGTGGCGCTGATGCTGGTACGTTTTGGCTGGCTGTGGACGATGAAAAAATTCAGTCTGCGCTTCCTGAAGAAAAAACCGATGGAATTCGGATCCTGGACAACGCGTGAAATCCTGATCGCCTCCTTTGCCGGTGTACGCGGAGCAATTACCCTCGCCGGTGTGCTCTCCATTCCACTGTTGTTACCGGATGGTAGCGGATTTCCGGCGCGATATGAGCTGATCTTCCTTGCCGCAGGCGTGATTCTGTTCTCGCTGTTTGTTGGCGTGGTGATGTTGCCGATTCTGCTACAACATCTGGAAGTGGCAGACCACTCGCAGCAGCAGAAAGAGGAACGTATTGCTCGCGCTGCTACGGCAGAAGTGGCGATTGTCGCGATCCAGAAAATGGAGGAGCGACTGGCCGCGGACACCGAAGAGAACATCGATAACCAGTTACTCACCGAGGTGAGTTCCCGCGTGATTGGTAACCTGCGTCGTCGCGCCGACGGACGCAACGATGTGGAAAGCTCGATGCAGGAAGAAAACCTCGAGCGACGTTTCCGCCTGGCAGCGTTGCGTTCAGAACGCGCAGAGCTTTATCATCTGCGCGCGACGCGGGAAATCAGCAATGAAACGCTGCAAAAGCTGCTGCACGATCTGGACTTGCTGGAAGCGCTGTTGATCGAGAATCAATAAACGAGAGTGCCTGATGCGCTACGCTTATCAGGCCTACAAAACCGATGTAGGCCGGATAAGGCGTTTGCGCCGCATCCGGCATTTTACGACGCTTGCGGTAGCCAAAACCCTTCACAGCATTTGAGCCACGCCTGGGCGCTGTGCGACAGATACACGCCTTCGCGCCAAATCATGCCCAATTGCCAGCGTAAATCACTCTCCAGAGGGATCCAGCGCAATGTTTGCTTATCCAGGCGCTGGCAGATCGGCTCCGGTAAAATGGCAATCCCGACTCCGGCTTGTACCATCGCAGCCAGAAAATCCCACTGCCCGCTGCGCACCGCGATGCGGGGCTTGACGTTGTGTTGGCTAAACAGCTCAAGCAATTGGCGGCTCAACGCGAAATCTTCGTTGTAGATCAGTAGCGGATGTTCCGCCAGTGCCTCGGGGGAAATGGATTCGCATGTTGTCCACTGACCGGAGCGGGGGACCAGCACACAGAGCGGATGACTGAAAAGCGGTAAGGTCGCCAGACCACTCTCTTCTTCAACCGGCAGCGCGGTCATCGCGACATCCAGATCGCCGTTCATCACCGCCTGCTGGACGGTTAAGCCGCCAAATTCAGAGACCTTCAGCTCAACGCCGGGATAGCGCTGGCGAAACAGGCTGATAGGCCCGGCCATCAACATACCGACCATCGGCGGGATACCGAGGCGCAGCACACCCCTGTTGAGGTGATTAATGTCGCTAAGTTCGGCTTCAAGCTGGCGAAACTCAGCGAGGATCGCCAGGCCGCGTTCGAAAACGACCTGCCCGGTGTCGGTTAACAACAACCGCCGCCCGTCGCGGATGAGCAACGTGCAATTAAGCTCGTCTTCAAGGTTCTTCAACATCTTGCTGATGGTGGGCTGGGTGACAAAAAGCTTCTCCGCTGCGCGAGTAAAGCTCTGCTGACGAACCACCTCAACAAAATATCGCAGCGTTCTGATATCCATGATTATTCCTTAAGACTATGCCTGCAATGAGTTTAATTCATTTCAGTCCTGGACGGGGGCTCTCTATACTGGCGCTCTCTATTTTTTAAGGACATACCCTCATGGCTGTGGCGATAAGCCGCGTGACGCCTGCTGTTATTCATCGACTCCAGATCCCCGTTCAGGTTCTGTTGTACGCAGGTCTCTTTGTATTAGCTCAATATCTTGTCTCCTGGCTGCATCTGCCGCTTCCTGCCAACCTGGTAGGGATGGTGCTGATGCTGGCGTTAATTGTCTGCCGGGTTATCCCGCTGAACTGGATTCGCGCAGGTGCTCGCTGGTTACTGGCTGAAATGCTGCTGTTTTTTGTCCCGGCGGTGGTCGCCGTTGTGAACTACACGCAGCTGTTGCTGGTTGATGGCTGGCGTATATTTGCCGTCATTGCGATCAGTACGCTGATGGTGCTCGGCGCCACGGCGTGGGTGGTGGATAAAGTGTATCGCTATGAAATGAGCAGGTTAAACCGTGAGTAATTTCCAGCTAAGCGTGTTGTGTCTGGTGATTACGCTGGGTATCTACTTTGCTAATAAGCGTTTGTATCGCCGTTTTCGTAAATTACCGCTGATGCCATTAGTTCTCACCCCAGCCCTGCTGGTGCTGATGCTAGTCTTCGGCCATATCTCCTGGCAAAACTATATTGGTGAATCGCACTGGTTGCTGTGGTTGTTAGGACCGGCGACCATCGCCTTTGCCGTTCCGGTGTATGACAACCTTGCGGTGATTAAGCGTCACTGGATGTCGCTGACGGCGGGCGTGGTAACGGCAACGCTGGTGGCCGTCACCAGTTCCGTGTGGCTGGCGCGTCTGTTTATGTTGCCTGATGAGATCCAACGCAGTCTGGCGGTGCGTTCCGTCACCACGCCATTTGCGCTGGCAGCGGCAGAGCCATTGGGCGGGCAGCCGGACCTGGTGGCCTTGTTCGTGGTGGTGACCGGCGTATTCGGCATGGCGGTCGGCGATGTGCTGTTTTTACGCCTTTCCATTCGTGAAGGAATGGCGAAAGGCGCAGGATTTGGCGCCGCATCGCACGGGGCAGGCACGGCGCGCTCTTATGAGCTTGGTCAGCAAGAGGGCGTAGTTGCCAGCCTGGTGATGATGCTTTCCGGTGTGGTGATGGTATTGGTGGCGCCGCTGGTCGCGAGGCTGATGTTCTAAGAAAGGATGTAATCCTCCGGCCTGAAAGCCGGAGGAGAGGGGAGGTTAGTGCGCGCGACCTTGTTCTACGCCGTACCCGGTCTGGGAGCGGATGAATTGAGCACGGAACTGCTCGCGTTCGCGGTTGCCTTCTTCTGAGTTGTCGGTAGCAGAGAAGAACCAGATCCCGAGGAACGCTATGCTGATGGAGAACAGCGCTGGATATTCATACGGGAAAATGGCTTTTTCGTGACCGAGGATCTGGACCCAAATGGTTGGGCCGAGAATCATCAATACTACCGCTGTTAACAGACCTAACCAGCCACCCAGCATTGCGCCACGGGTGGTCAGACGCGACCAGTACATGGAAAGCAGGATGATCGGGAAGTTGCAGCTGGCCGCGATGGCGAACGCCAGACCCACCATGAAGGCGATGTTCTGGTTCTCAAACAGCACGCCGAGCAGGATGGCTATCACACCCAGTACCAGTACGGTGATTTTTGACACCTTCAGCTCTTCACGTTCGGTTGCGCCTTTGCGGAATACGTTGGCGTACAGGTCGTGAGAAACTGCCGAAGCGCCAGCCAGCGTCAGCCCGGCAACCACCGCCAGGATGGTGGCAAACGCCACTGCAGAGATGAAGCCGAGGAACAGGTTACCGCCCACCGCATTCGCCAGGTGAACCGCCGCCATGTTGTTACCACCGATCAGTGCGCCTGCAGCATCTTTGTACTCTGGATTAGCACCTACCAGCATGATCGCGCCAAAGCCGATGATAAAGGTCAGGATGTAGAAATAACCCATAAAACCGGTGGCATAGAATACGCTCTTACGCGCTTCGCGGGCATCGCTGACCGTGAAGAAACGCATCAGAATATGCGGCAAACCTGCTGTACCGAACATCAATCCAAGACCTAACGACAGAGCGGATATCGGATCTTTTACCAGACCGCCCGGGCTCATAATCGCAGAGCCTTTCGGGTGTACTGCCATCGCTTCGGTGAACAGGTTGTTGAAGCTGAAGCCGACGTGCTTCATTACCATGAAGGCCATAAAGCTGGCGCCGAACAGCAGCAGAACAGCTTTAATGATCTGTACCCAGGTGGTTGCCAGCATGCCGCCAAACAGAACGTACATCATCATCAGTACGCCAACCAGCACGACGGCGATGTGATAGTTCAGACCAAACAGCAGCTCAATCAGTTTACCTGCGCCGACCATCTGGGCGATCAGATACAGCGCGACCACCACCAGGGAACCACAGGCCGACAGAATACGGATTGGACCCTGCTTCAGACGATAAGAAGCAACGTCAGCAAAGGTGTAACGACCGAGGTTACGCAAACGCTCAGCAATCAGGAACAGGATAATTGGCCAGCCGACCAGGAAGCCGAGTGAGTAAATCAGCCCGTCATAACCGGAGGTAAATACCAGCGCGGAAATTCCAAGGAACGATGCCGCCGACATATAGTCGCCCGCAATCGCCAGCCCGTTCTGGAAACCGGTGATATTACCGCCGGCGGTGTAGTAGTCATTACGCGAACGTACGCGCTTAGACGCCCAGTAGGTAATGCCGAGCGTAAAGATGACGAAAATCAGGAACATGACAATCGCCTGCCAGTTGGTTGGTTGGCGTTGGACTGCACCGCTAATAGCATCCGCCGCGTTTGCGGCGAAGGGCAGCGTGGCGGCAAGCGCCGTCAGAACTCTCTTCATGATGCTTTAACCTCGTGCAGAACCGCATTGTTCAGGCGATCGAATTCACCGTTTGCCCGCCAGATGTAGATCCCGGTCAGGATGAAGGAGATGAGGATCACTCCGACCCCAATCGGAATACCGCGGGTGACGCTGGTTCCTGCGTGTAGCGGAGTACCCAGCCAGCCTGGCGCAAAGGCAATCAATAAAATAAAGCTGATATAAACTGCCAGCATGATGATGGACAGAATGGTGGCAAACCGTTGCCGTTTTTCTACTAACTCCCTGAAACGCGCACTGTCTTCTATCCGCTGATAAATTTGGTCATTCATCACAGAGTTCTCCAGAGGCCCCCTTCGTCTTTCAGGCCGCAGGTGCGTTGGCCGCACTCGCCCACCCCAGTCACATAGTGAACTATGCTCCTGGGGATGTGCTCGCTTGCCGCCTTCCTGCAACGCGAAATCCTTTGGGGGAGGGTTTTTATATTTCCCTCCCGGTCAGGGGAGGGGTAGGGATAGGATTTGTAGGCCCGATAAGCTGCGCCCATCGGGCATTTCACAGTTATGGTTATGATGGCATCGCGATGGCCTGCTTCTCTTCGAGCAGTTTCTCCACGACGCCAGGATCGGCGAGGGTAGAGGTATCGCCCAGATTGCTGGTATCGCCCGCCGCGATTTTACGCAGAATACGGCGCATAATTTTGCCGGAGCGGGTTTTCGGCAGTGAGTCGGTCCAGTGCAGCACGTCTGGCGTTGCCAGCGGGCCAATTTCTTTACGCACCCAGTTGCGAACCTCGGCGTACAACTCAGGTGACGGCTCTTCACCGTGATTCAGCGTGACGTAAGCGTAGATCGCCTGGCCTTTAATATTATGCGGAATCCCCACCACCGCGGCTTCGGCAATCTTCGGATGCGACACCAGCGCCGATTCGATTTCAGCCGTTCCCAGACGGTGGCCGGAGACGTTCAGCACATCGTCCACACGTCCGGTGATCCAGTAATAGCCATCTTCGTCACGGCGCGCGCCGTCGCCGCTGAAGTACATATTCTTGAAGGTAGAGAAGTAGGTTTGCTCAAAGCGTTCGTGATCGCCAAACAGCGTTCTCGCCTGGCCCGGCCACGAGTCGGTAATCACCAGATTGCCTTCGGTCGCGCCTTCCAGCGGATTACCTTCGTTATCGACAATCGCAGGCTGTACGCCAAAGAATGGACGGGTTGCAGAACCGGCTTTCAGTTCGGTGGCGCCGGGCAGCGGGGTAATCATGAATCCACCGGTTTCAGTCTGCCACCAGGTATCGACGACCGGGCATTTTTCGTTGCCTATCTTCTTCCAGTACCACTCCCATGCTTCCGGGTTGATCGGCTCGCCAACTGAACCCAGGATACGCAGCGACGAACGGTCAGTGCCTTCAATCGCTTTATCGCCTTCCGCCATCAGGGCGCGAATGGCGGTCGGTGCGGTATACAGAATATTGACCTGATGCTTGTCCACAACCTGAGACATACGCGCCGGGGTAGGCCAGTTTGGCACGCCTTCGAACATCAGCGTGGTTGCGCCGCAGGCCAGCGGACCGTACAGCAGATAGCTGTGCCCGGTTACCCAGCCTACGTCAGCGGTACACCAATAAATATCGCCCTGATGGTAATCAAACACATACTTAAAGGTGGTGGCGGCGTAGACCAGATACCCGCCGGTAGTGTGCAGTACGCCTTTCGGCTTACCGGTTGAGCCAGAGGTATACAGGATAAACAGCGGATCTTCCGCGTTCATCTCTTCCGGCTGGTGTTCTGAGCTGGCCTTCTCGATAAGATCGGACCACCACAGGTCGCGACCTTCCTGCCATTCCGTTTTTCCACCGGTACGTTTGAGAACGATCACATGTTCAACGGTTTTCACATTTGGATTTTTCAGCGCATCATCGACGTTCTTTTTCAGTGGGATAGCGCGCCCGGCGCGTACGCCTTCGTCGGCGGTGATCACCAGGCGTGAATTGGAGTCGATAATACGTCCGGCGACGGCTTCCGGTGAGAAACCACCGAAGATGACCGAATGCACCGCGCCAATACGGGCACAGGCTAGCATGGCGACCGCAGCTTCCGGCACCATCGGCATATAAATGGCCACCACGTCACCTTTTTTAATGCCTAAATCCAGTAGCGTATTGGCGAAACGGCAGACATCGCGATGCAACTCGCGATAGGTAATGTTTTTGCTTTGGGTTGCGTCATCGCCTTCCCAGATGATGGCGGTACGATCGCCGTTTGCCTGCAGGTGGCGGTCAAGACAGTTTGCGGCCAGATTCAGAGTGCCGTCTTCGTACCATTTAATCGACACGTTGCCTGGTGCGAAGGAAGTGTTCTTCACCTGGCTGTACGGCTTGATCCAATCAAGAATTTTTCCCTGTTCGCCCCAAAATGTGTCGGGTTCGTTAACGGATTGCTGGTATTTCTCTGCGTACTGCTCCGGATTTATCAGGCAACGATCCGCAATGTTTGCGGGAATAGCGTGTTTATGTATTTGGCTCATGGCTTTTGTTCTCCTTGTAGGATGTTAATAATATGTCTCATAAACGTTAAATGTAGGGGCTTTGAGAGTTTTGTTTAGTATTTGCGCGGCAGATCACGCAATAAACGAATTGTGCAAATTAGCGACAAACTGAATTTTGAAGGGAGCTAGCAAAATTGACTAAATCTCGCGATAACATGTAGTTATCTAAAGGATTGTTGAAAAGGTGATCTGTATCTGAATTAGACAAAAGAGGGAGCAATTAAAGGGTGTTACTAACTCTAAAGTGGTATTTTACATACACTTACAATTGATTAAAGACAACATTTTCAGTGTGGTTTCTTGTTACAAATAGGGTGGAGCAATGTCATGACAGTATTCGTGTGGTTGCTGTTATGGAAAACAATAAAAGAACCGCCATTGCAGATAATGGCGTCATCTGGATGAGACCCCTATGGCAAGGATAAAATCACGCGTACGCCGTTTCTTCAGCCTGTTAGTACCTTTATTATTTATCACTGCAGTTCACGCTGAACAAACCCCCGTACCCGCAAAAACCGTCACCGTTGAAGCGAAGAATGAAGTCTTCGCCCCTCAGCATCCCGATCAATATCTCTCCTGGAAAGCCACGTCTGAGCAATCAGCCCGTGAAGATGCGCTGGCAGAAGATCCTCGTCTGGTGATCCTGTGGGCGGGATATCCCTTCTCGCGCGATTACAACAAACCGCGCGGGCACGCGTATGCAGTGACCGATGTTCGTGAAACCTTACGTACTGGCGCACCCAAAACGGCAGAAGATGGTCCATTGCCGATGGCCTGCTGGAGCTGTAAAAGCCCGGATGTGGCGCGTCTGATCCAGAAAGACGGTGAAGATGGCTACTTCCACGGTAAATGGGCGCGCGGCGGTCCTGAAATTGTTAATAATCTTGGCTGCGGCGATTGCCATAACACCGCGTCACCAGACTTTGCCAAAGGCAAGCCAGAACTGACGCTGTCGCGTCCTTATGCTGAACGCGCGATGGAAACAATCGGCAAACCGTTTGAGAAAGCCGGTCGCTTTGACCAGCAATCCATGGTCTGCGGCCAGTGCCACGTGGAATATTACTTCGACGGTAAAAACAAAGCCGTTAAGTTCCCGTGGGACGACGGCATGAAAGTCGAGAACATGGAGAAGTACTACGACACCATCGCCTTCTCTGACTGGACCAACTCCCTGTCTAAAACCCCGATGCTGAAAGCGCAGCACCCGGAGTATGAAACCTGGAGCGCAGGCATTCATGGCAAGAACAACGTGACCTGTATCGACTGCCACATGCCGAAAGTGCAGAACGCGGAAGGCAAGATTTACACCGACCATAAGATTGGTAATCCGTTCGATAACTTCGCTCAGACCTGTGCGAACTGCCACACCCAGGACAAAGCGTCCCTGCAAAAAGTGGTCGCCGAGCGTAAACAGGCCATTCATGACCTGAAAATCAAAGTTGAAGACCAGCTTGTTCGTGCGCACTTCGAAGCGAAAGCCGCATGGGATGCGGGTGCGACCGAAGCGGAAATGAAGCCGATTCTGGAAGATATCCGTCACGCGCAATGGCGTTGGGACCTGTCTATCGCCTCACACGGTATTCACATGCACGCCCCGGAAGAAGGTCTGCGGATGCTGGGTAGCGCAATGGATAAAGCCGCTGACGCACGTACCAAACTGGTCCGTCTGCTGGCGACCAAAGGCATCACGCATGAAATCCCGTTACCGGATATCTCTACCAAAGAGAAAGCCCAGGCGGCGATTGGTCTGAACATGCAGCAAATCAATGCTGAGAAGCAGGACTTCATCAAAACGGTGATTCCGCAGTGGGAAGAGCAGGCGCGTAAAAACGGTCTGTTAAGCCAATAACCCCATTTCGCCCCGCAAGGGGCGGATAACTCAACGGAGTGAATATGAGCGTATTACGTTCGTTATTAACTGCTGGGGTGCTGGCGTCAGGCTTGTTATGGAGCCTGAGTGGAATCACTGCCACGCCAACGCCGCAGGAGTCGGATCAACGCTGGACGGTTACCCAACAGCGTAATCCGGATGCCGCCTGTCTGGACTGTCACAAGCCGGATACCGAAGGTATGCATGGTAAGCATGCGGAAGCCATCAACCCGAATAACAAACTGCCTGTCACCTGCACCAATTGTCACGGCCAGCCGTCACCGAACCACCGCGAAGGGGTGAAAGATGTGATGCGCTTTAATGAGCCGATGTACAACGTGGAGCAGCAGAACAGCGTCTGTATGTCCTGTCACCTGCCTGAGCAGTTGCAAAAAGCGTTCTGGCCGCACGATGTCCACGTAACCAAAGTGGCGTGTGCCAGCTGTCACTCACTGCATCCGAAGCAAGACACGATGCAGACGCTGAGCGATAAAGGACGGATCAAGATTTGCGTCGATTGCCACAGCGATCAGCGTAACAATCCGAACTTTAATCCGGCGTCGGTTCCGTTGCTTAAGGAGCATCCATGAGTTGCTCTCGTCGCCAGTTTATCACCGGCGTCGGCGCGCTGGTGGCAGTGAGCGGGACGGCGGGGCGCGTTGTGGCGAAGACGCTGAACATCAATGGCGTGCGTTACGGTATGGTTCATGATGAGTCTTTATGCATTGGCTGTACGGCCTGCATGGATGCTTGTCGGGAAGTTAACAACGTGCCGGAAGGCGTATCGCGTCTGACGATTATTCGCAGCGAGCCGCAAGGGACATTTCCTGATGTGAAGTATCGCTTCTTCCGTCACTCGTGCCAGCATTGCGACCACGCTCCCTGCGTTGACGTCTGCCCGACGGGGGCATCGTATCGCGATGCCGCCAGCGGTATTGTGGATGTGAACCCGGACCTTTGCGTTGGCTGCCAGTACTGTATCGCCGCGTGTCCTTATCGCGTGCGGTTTATCCATCCGGTGAGCAAAACGGCGGATAAATGCGATTTTTGCCGGAAAACCAACCTGAAAGCGGGCAAACAGCCCGCCTGCGTTGAGTCATGCCCGACGAAGGCGCTGACGTTTGGTAATCTGGACGATCCCAACAGTGATATATCCCGTTTGTTGCAGCAGAAAACTACCTACCGTTACAAACTGGCGTTGGGTACAAAACCGAAGGTCTACCGCGTTCCCTTTAAATTTGGGGAGGTGAGCCAATGACATCCGCTTCTGCATTTCATTTTGAATCACTGGTGTGGGACTGGCCCATTGCCATCTATCTGTTCCTGATAGGTATCTCTGCCGGACTGGTCACGTTGGCGATTCTGCTGCGTCGCTTCCATCCGGAGGCGGGCGGTTCAGACAGCACGCTGCTGCGCACCACGCTGGTGTTAGGGCCGGGGGCAATTATCCTCGGTTTGCTGATTCTGGTGTTCCACCTGACGCGTCCATGGACTTTCTGGAAACTGATGTTCCACTACAGCTTCACCTCGGTGATGTCGATGGGGGTCATGCTGTTCCAGTTGTACATGGTGGTGTTAGTGCTGTGGCTGGCAAAAATCTTTGAAAAAGAGGTGATTGCCCTGCAACAGCGGTTCGTGCCGCGACTGACGATTGTGTCAAAACTCCTGACGCTAATCACGCCGTTCCATCGCGCGCTTGAGACGCTGATGCTGGTGCTGGCGGTTCTGCTCGGGGCGTATACCGGGTTCCTGCTGTCGGCGCTGAAATCCTACCCGTTCCTGAATAACCCGATCCTGCCGGTGCTGTTTCTGTTCTCCGGGATCTCCTCCGGTGCGGCGGTGGCACTGATCGCCATGGCGTTACGTCATCGTAGCAACCCGCACAGTACGGAAGCGCACTTTGTGCATCGCATGGAAGTCCCGGTCGTATGGCTGGAGATCTTCCTGCTGGCGGCGTTCTTCGTCGGCCTGGCGCTGGGCGATGACGGCAAAATGCGTGCGCTGGCGGCGGCACTGGGCGGCGGATTCTGGACCTGGTGGTTCTGGCTTGGCGTGGCCGGGCTTGGGTTGATACTGCCGATGCTGCTAAAACCCTGGGCCAACCGCAGTTCGACGTTTCATGGCGTGCTGGCAGTGTGCGGCGCCAGCCTGACCGGCGTACTGCTGCTGCGCTTTTTTATCCTCTATGCGGGTCAGCTAACCGTTGCGTAAGGTGATATCTGGACGTTCTCCTTCCTGAAGCCGGTTTTCTGGCGCTGTTATTAAGCCTCGGGGTCAACGTGTTGACCCCGCTTGCCGTGTTTGTAGGTGTCCGCCAGCGTTGGCAGGGGGTGATGCGCCTGGCAAGCGTGGGCGTGTGGACGCAATTTGCCCTGCTGCTACTGGCCTTTACCATTCTGGTATTCTGCTTTTTGACCAGCGATTTTTCGGTGGTCTACGTTGCCCAGCACAGCTACAGCCTGCTGCCGTGGGGATTAAAACTGGCGGCGGTGTGGGGCGGTCATGAAGGATCGCTGCTGCTGTGGGTGCTGTTTCTTTCCGCCTGGAGCGCGCTGTTTGCTCTTCGCTATCGGCGTAATACCAACGCGCTGTTTCCGCTGACGCTCAGTGTCCTTTCAATGATAACGGCCCTGCTGCTGCTGTTTGTGGTGGTATGGTCCGATCCGTTCGTGCGTATCTTTCCGCCAGCCATTGAAGGGCGCGACCTTAACCCGATGCTGCAACATCTCGGGTTAATCCTCCATCCACCGCTGCTGTACCTGGGTTACGGTGGTTTGATGGTGGCGGCAGGCGTGGCGCTGGCCTCGCTGCTACGTAGTGACTTTAATGCGCAGAGCGCCTGGGTGTGCTGGCGCTGGGCCTTGCCCGGCTGGTGCGCGCTGACACTGGGGATTATCCTCGGCTCCTGGTGGGCCTACTGCGAGCTGGGCTGGGGCGGCTGGTGGTTCTGGGACCCGGTAGAAAACGCTTCCTTATTACCCTGGCTTTCCGCCAGCGCGCTGCTACATAGCCTGTATATCACGCGCCAGCGCGGGATCTTCCGCCACTGGTCGCTGCTGCTGGCGATCGTCACGCTGATTTTATCGCTGCTGGGGACGCTGATTGTGCGTTCCGGCATTCTCGTTTCGGTGCATGCTTTCGCGCTGGATAACGTTCGTGCCGCGCCGCTGTTTGCGCTGTTTACCGTGTTGAGTCTGGCGTCGCTCGGGCTGTACGCCTGGCGGGGCCAGCAAGTCCGGCAGAATGCTCGTTTTGGCGGTTGGTCACGCGAGATGCTGATTCTGGTTGCGCTGCTGCTCTTTAGTGCGGTGCTGCTGATTGTGCTGATTGGCACGCTCTACCCGATGATTTACGGGCTGTTCGGCTGGGGGCGGCTTTCCGTGGGTGCACCGTACTTTAACCGCGCTACGCTGCCCTTTGGCCTACTGATGCTGCTGGTTATTGTGCTGGCAATGGTCAGAAGCCGCAAAGTGTCTTTCCGCATCCAACTTCCGGCACTGCTGGCGCATGCCGGAGTGCTGGTGTTTGCGGCGGGGATCGTCTTTTCCAGCGGGAGTCGTCAGGAGATAAGCCTGAACCTGAGCCCTGGGCAGCAGGTTGAACTGGCGGGTTACATTTTCCGTTTTGAGCGTCTCGACCTGGAAGCCAAAGGTAACTACACCAGTGAAAAAGCGCAGATCACGCTGTGGCACAATGAGAAACGCATTGGCAGCCTGCAACCTGAAAGGCGCTTCTATGCCGCGCGTCGTCAACAGATGATGGAGCCGGGGATCCGCTGGAACCTGATGCATGACTGGTATGCGGTAATGGGTGAAAAAACCGGACCAGACCGTTATGCCATGCGCTTGTACGTGCAGACCGGCGTGCGCTGGATTTGGGGTGGGGGACTATTAATGGTCTTTGGCGCGCTGCTGAGCGGATGGCGAGGAAGGAAACGCGATGCGTAAATTAATCACAGCGTTGCCGGATGGCGGCGTAAACGCCTTATCCGGCCTACAAGGTGCGCAAACCGTAGGCCGGATAAGCGCAGCGCCATCCGGCAGAAAGTTATTACTCTTAACGCTCGTCCTGTTTTTCATTACTTTCGCTACGCATGCCCAGGTTGTGGACACATGGACGTTTGCCAACCCGCAGCAGCAGGAACAAGCGCTGTCTATTGCCAGCCAACTGCGTTGTCCACAGTGCCAAAACCAAAATTTGCTGGAATCCAATGCGCCGGTAGCGGTCAGTATGCGCCATCAGGTTTACAGCATGGTGGCGGAAGGGAAAAGTGAAGCCGAGATAACCACCTGGATGACCGAGCGTTACGGTGATTTCGTTCGTTATAATCCGCCGCTGAATGAGCAAACGCTGCTGCTGTGGGCGTTGCCGTGCCTGTTGTTGTTGCTGGTAGGTGTAGTGGTCTGGCGAGTGAGAAGACGTCAGCATACGGAGGAAGGTGAATAATGAGCCAGTGCGAGCCGCTGTTACGCCCAATGCCCGTGAAGCGGTTGACCGCTGCGGTGGTACTGATGGTTGTGGCCTGCATTGGAGGCTACCTGTTGACGCCAAAATGGCAGGCGGTTCGTCAGGAGCAGACGCGACTGGCGGACCCTTTACATGCTTTCTCTGATGAAAATATTCAGGAAAAACAGTTGCTTTTGCTGCAATCGCAGATTCGAGCCAATCCACGGGACGGCGTGAAATGGGCGCAACTCGGGGAGTACTATCTTTGGCAAAACGCGTATCATAATGCGCTGCTGGCCTACGAGCAGGCGCTGCGTGTCGGCGGTGAAAATGCTGAGATCTATTCAGCGATGGCAACGGTATTGTATTACCAGGCCGGACAACATATGGCGCCGCCCACTCGCGAGATGATTGATAAGGCCTTGGCGCTGGACCCGGCAGAGGTCACCGCGCTGATGTTGTTAGCCTCAGATGCGTTTATGCAGGCAGACTACGCCCAGGCTATTTCAGTTTGGCAAAAAGTTATGGATTTAAACTCGCCGAGGGTGAACCGGGCACAGCTCGTTGACTCTATTAATATGGCGAAGTTGTTGCAGAATCGGCAAAAATAAATTTGTTTTATTTGTGATTTGTATCATTTTGCCTGTTTAAAAAACAGGCAAACGAACAGGTGGGCGAAAAAAACTCACGCTATGACTTCTTCATTTTTGAACATATTAAAATTCTTTTATAACAAAAAGTTATTCATCAATACCGCGATAAAATTGCATTTTTATGCATAAATTCAGCCAAAAGCCCTGTTCTTAGAGGGTTGCGCGGAATGCCATGCAGATGATAATGATAATAAGCGTTAAAAAACTCCATAAACGAACGCAACACAATTCATACCCTTTCAGTATGTACTATTCCCACACACCGCATGTGGAATAGCGCTCCATCGAGGAAGTCCGTTGTTATGAAAAATTTGAAAGTCAGCCTGGCATGGCAGATTCTAATCGCCATGGTGCTGGGCATTCTGCTAGGGAGTTACCTGCATTACCATAGCGACAGCCGCGAATGGCTGGTGGTCAACCTGCTGTCTCCGGCGGGCGATATCTTTATCCATCTGATCAAAATGATCGTCGTGCCGATTGTTATCTCCACGCTGGTGGTTGGTATTGCCGGGGTGGGTGATGCAAAACAGCTGGGCCGTATTGGCGCCAAAACCATTCTCTATTTCGAAGTGATCACCACCGTAGCGATTATTCTTGGCATCACGCTGGCGAATGTTTTCCAGCCGGGTTCCGGGATTGATATGTCGCAACTGGCGACCGTGGATATTTCGAAATATCAAAATACCACCGCAGAAGTGCAGAGCCACGCGCATGGCCTGATGGGCACGATTGTGTCGCTGGTGCCGACTAATATCGTCGCGTCGATGGCGAAAGGCGATATGTTGCCGATTATCTTCTTCTCGGTGCTGTTTGGTTTAGGCTTGTCTTCACTACCAGCAACCCACCGCGAGCCGCTGGTGACTGTGTTCCGCTCGATTTCAGAAACCATGTTTAAAGTGACCCACATGGTGATGCGTTATGCGCCAGTCGGTGTTTTTGCGCTGATTGCTGTGACCGTCGCGAACTTCGGTTTTGCCTCACTGTGGCCGCTGGCGAAACTGGTGCTGTTGGTACATTTTGCCATCCTGTTCTTCGCGCTGGTGGTGCTGGGGATTGTGGCGCGTATCTGCGGTCTGAGCATCTGGATCCTGATCCGCATTTTGAAAGATGAGCTGATTCTGGCTTACTCTACCGCCAGTTCCGAGAGCGTACTGCCGCGTATTATCGAGAAGATGGAAGCCTATGGCGCACCGGCTTCAATCACCAGCTTTGTGGTGCCGACCGGCTACTCATTCAACCTTGATGGTTCAACGCTGTACCAGAGTATTGCCGCGATCTTTATTGCGCAGCTGTATGGTATCGACCTGTCGCTGTGGCAGGAAATCGTGCTGGTGTTGACGTTGATGGTGACCTCGAAAGGGATTGCGGGCGTGCCGGGCGTCTCCTTCGTGGTACTGCTGGCTACGCTTGGCAGCGTGGGGATCCCGCTGGAAGGCCTGGCGTTTATTGCCGGTGTTGACCGTATCCTCGACATGGCGCGTACCGCGCTGAATGTGGTGGGGAATGCGCTGGCGGTGCTGGTTATCGCCAAGTGGGAGCACAAATTTGACCGCAAGAAGGCGCTGGCTTACGAGCGCGAGATGCTGGGTAAATTTGATAAGACCGCTAATCATTAATTAATGAAAGATTGCCGGATGGCGCTGCGCTTATCCGGCCTACGGAAGACGGTGAACTGTAGGCCGGATAAGGCGTTTATGCCGCCATCCGGCAATGCAAACCATTACCCGTTTGTTAACTTTTCAAACTCTTCACAGCCGGTATCGAACCCTTCCATACAGCTCAGATTCAGCCAGTGTAGCGCCTTCTGTTTATTCTTCACGATAAAACCCTGCTCGCCGTTTAAGAACATCATTCCGGCCCAGTACTCGGAATAACCGGTGCGGGAGATGGCGGAGCTGCGTTTGAAATACCATGTCGCTTTTTCATCGTCTGCGGGGATCCCCACGCCGTTGGCGTAAATCAGCCCGAGCAGCATTTGCGCGTCGACGGCGGAGTCATTTTCCAGATCTTCAGAGGCGTTTTGCAGCAAGGTAATGGCTTTGGGGTAATCTGTGTGTCCTGCCTGGGTGTTGACCAGAATCCGCGCCAGGGTCAGTTCTCCCGCTTTACTGCCCGCTTTGGCTGCCTTTTCCGCCAGCGTTTTGGCTTGGGGGTAATCCAGACTGACCGGATTCGTAATTTTGATTTGCGCCAGGAGCGCGCAGGCGTCGGCATCGCCATTGTCGGCGGCTTTTTGCGCCCAATACTCGGCTTTGCTCAAATCGCCCGAACTGAACCAGGTATCGGCAAGAAAGTACTGTGCGCGACGGTCCCCTGCCTCAGCGGCCTGTAAGTACTGGCTTCCTGGCTCAGTATCACTGGCATGGGCAAAGAATGTCATAAAGAACATCAATGCAATGAGTTGTTTCATTTTGAGTTTTATTTAGGGTACGGAATGAACAGTATAAAGAGATCGTATGGATAAAAAAACAGCCTCCGGGCGGAGGCTGTTGCAGAACAGGTACGTAAACGGACTAACCCATCGCGCTTTCGCGCAGACTGGCTTTCAGCTTGTTGTACTCATCAATAACATACTGCTCGGCAGCGCGCTGATCGGCAATGCGTTCAACGTTAACGGCACAGTACTTATACTCTGGCGTTTTGGTAATCGGGCTTAAGTTCTCGGTTACCAGCTCATTACATGCGCCAATCCACCACTGGTAGGTCATGTAAATCGCGCCTTTGTTTGGACGATCGCTGACTGCCGCACGGGTAATGACCCGACCTTTACGCGAGTTAACCCACACCAGTTCTTCGTCCTGGATGCCCAGGCGTTCTGCGTCGGCGGTGTTGATCTGGGCATAGCCCGGTTCATCTGCCAGCGCGGCCAGCGCCGCACAGTTACCGGTCATCGAACGGCAAGAGTAGTGGCCGACTTCACGCACCGTAGACAGTACCATTGGGTACTCTGGGGTGAGTTTGTCGATTGGCGCTACCCAGTCGCAGGTGAAGAACTGCGCCAGGCCGTTCGGGGTGTCGAACTTCTCTTTAAAGAGATAAGACGTCCCCTGATCGGCTTCTGAGGTGTCGCGGCAAGGCCACTGGATATAACCCAGTTCGCCCATTTTCTCGTAAGTGGCACCGTAGAAATCCGGGCACAGATGACGCAACTCGTCCCAGATTTCCTGGGTGTTGTTGTAGTGCATCGGATAGCCCATACGGGTGGCGATTTCACTGATAATCTGCCAGTCCGTTTTCAGATCCCACTTCGGCTCAACGGCTTTAAAGAAGCGCTGGAAGCCACGGTCAGCCGCGGAGAATACGCCTTCATGCTCACCCCATGACGTAGACGGTAAAATAACGTCTGCGGCAGCGGCGGTTTTGGTCATGAAGATATCCTGCACGATGACCAGTTCCAGATCCTCAAAGCCTTTGCGCACTGCGGAGAGTTCAGCATCGGTCTGTAATGGATCTTCACCCATGATGTACGCCGCGCGGACTTCGCCATGCGCAGCACGGTGCGGCAGTTCGCTGATGCGATAACCGGTATGTGCAGGAAGACTTTCCACGCCCCAGGCTTTAGCGAATTTCTCGCGGTTTTCCGGGAACTTAACGTACTGATAGCCCGGATAGGTATCCGGCAGCGCGCCCATATCGCATGCGCCCTGAACGTTGTTCTGACCACGAACCGGGTTAACGCCCACGCTTGGCTTACCGAGGTTGCCGGTCAGCATTGCGAGGCTGGTCAGTGAACGCACGGTTTCCACGCCCTGATAGAACTGGGTAACACCCATACCCCACAGGATAGCCGCGCTTTTTGCCGTGGCATACATACGTGCAGCCTGACGAATATCCTGCGCGCTAACGCCAGTGATATCTTCGACGGACTCCGGCGTGTAACCTTCGACAATCTTGCTGTACTCTTCGAATCCTTCCGTACGGGAGGCGACGAACGCCTGGTCGTACAGTTTTTCTTCGATGATGACATGACCCATGGCGTTGAGCAGCGCGATGTTCGAGCCGTTTTTCAACGCGATGTGCATGTCGGCAATACGCGCGGTTTCAATTTTGCGCGGATCGCATACGATGATTTTCGCCCCGTTACGTTTAGCGTTAATCACGTGATTCGCCACGATCGGGTGGGAATCCGCCGGGTTATACCCGAAGATGAACACTAAATCTGTGTTATCAATTTCATTGATAGCATTACTCATTGCGCCGTTACCGACCGATTGGTGCAGACCTGCAACCGATGGGCCGTGTCAGACGCGAGCGCAGCAGTCAACGTTATTGGTACCAATAACGGCGCGCGCGAATTTTTGCATTACATAGTTGGTTTCGTTACCCGTACCGCGAGATGAACCGGTCGTCTGAATAGCGTCCGGGCCATACTTCGCTTTGATGGCGCTCAGACGAGTGGCGACGTAATCAAGCGCTTCATCCCAGGAAACAGATTCCAGTTTGCCGCCACGCTGGCGACGGATCATTGGGGTTTTCAGACGAGGGGTCAGGATCTGGGTATCGTTGATAAAATCCCAGCCATAGTAGCCCTTCAGACACAGAGTACCCTGGTTGGTTTTCCCCTGCGCCGCTTCAGCCCGGACGATTTTGCCGTTATCGACCACCAGGTTGATTTTGCAACCTGATGCGCAATATGGGCAAACCGTGACGACTTTTTTCATCGGTCTCGCTCCAGTTAATCAAATCGCGCATACGCGCTGTCGCTTTAGTTATGCATCTTTTATGCCATGTTTTTATCAGGGGCATTCATCGATATTACGGGCGAATTTTGCGCAAAACCCTGACGAAAAACAGGCTGTCGTCATATTTGACGTGACGAAAGAAAATGCCGCGTGACGGATATCACGCGGCGAGGTCGGAGAACGCTACTTCTTGTTAGCAGGGGCTTGATAACCTCCGCCAAGCGCTTTGATGAGTTGAATATTCTGCATGAGTCGTTGGGTATCTATGACCAGGAGCGACATATCTTCTGCGATCACGGGTAATTTGGCCTCTGTTGCCAGCAGGCGACTGCTCAGGCCTCGCTGGTAAGCCGCGTCTGCTGCTGCTTGCGTGTAATGCGTGGCATCTACGCGTTCCATCTGCATTACCCGTTGTTCATTGAGCGTTTGCAGACGTGTTCCGTTAATCGCGACATCGCGCACTGCATTGAGCACCGACTGGTTGTAGCGCTCTATCATCATATTGCTGGTTGCGCGGGCGCCTTCCAGATTGGCATTCAGACGACCTCCGTCAAACAGCGGTAAACGCAGGCCGGGGATGAAGTTGATCTGCCTGCTGGTGCTTTTGAACAGTTGATCGATATGGATAGCGTCTAAACCGAAGAAGACTTTGATATCAAAGCTCGGATAAAACAGGGCGCGAGCGGCCTCGACCTGGTTCAGCGAAGCCTGCACATACCAGCGCATAGCCTGCAAGTCCGGACGCCTGGCAAGCAGGTCGTAGGAGAGCGTTGCGGGTATTCCTGTATCGACAGTTGGCAGTGCGACCGGTTTGATTTCAGGCAGATCTTTTGCGCCGGCACCGATCAGCGCCCGGAGTGATTCCCGAGTTTCTTTGATTTGTCCTTCAACCGCGACGATTTGCTTGTCCACTGCCAGCAATTGCGCACGTGCGCCATGGTACGGTACTTTTGCTTCCAGCCCGTGAGCGACCTTACTCTGGTGGGCCTTCACGGCATAATCAATAACATCGTGGGTCTGCTGCAACAAATCAAGCATCTGGTAGCTGGCTTGCATACTGTAATACAGCTGCGCGACGCCGGTCGTCAGGGAGAGTTCCACTGCTGCGGTTTCGGCAATCACGGCATTTTGTGCGCCAATAGCTGCCGCGACAGCGGAACGATGCTCGCCCCACAGGTCGAGATCCAGTCCGGCGACCAGACCAATCGTCGCTTCAGTGTAGTAGGGGCCGTCCATCCCTAATCGTGGCGCATCCAGCGCGTAGGGGCCGAGGAAGCCGTTGGCAGACGCTCGCTGGCGGTTAATCATGCCCAGCGCTGCCATCTGGAGCTGAGAACGCCCTTCCAGCAGTTCAGTCTGCGACTGCGCTTTCTCTTCACGCAGCTTCACTTCGGCGAGGTTATGGGAGCCAGACAGCGTTGCTTCAATAAGCGAGTTTAGCTGTGGGTCGTTAAACTGCCGCCACCACGGTGCCTGTGGCCATCCTGAGCTTGCCAGATGAATGTCTTTAGCCAGTGAGATCTGCTCAGGCTGTAATTGCGGATGTGGTGCAGAATCTTTGCGGATCAGTGCACAGCCGGAAAGGACCGTTGCGCCGCTGAGTATGCCGCAGAGGAGTAATCGAGGGAGATATCGGTTCATTATTGGGAGGTTCCTTGCTCCTGCTCGCTTGCTGGTATTAGCGTCGGGTGAGTCCAGTCGGGTAAACAGGTTATCTGCTGTATGATGCAGCGCTCCTGTTTGGGTAACGTTGGTAAAATGTCTTGAGATGGGGACAGGTTTTCAATCGACGGCGGAAGGCTGGATGCTGTCGCCAGGTCGGCTGCGTATTTTTCCAGCGCATCGGCCAGGTGTGTTGCGCTCTCCAGCAATACCGCGTTATCCAGCGTCGGGGCGTCATTTCGGGTGGTATCCCAGGTATAGAGAATGTCACGGCCCAGGTGAATAACGCGCTGACTACGTTGAATAAGCGCTATGCGTTCATCGCCGGGGAGTTGGCGTTCCAGCGCGACCCTCTCGCACATTTCATCACAGGCGTTAAACGTCGCATGGAGACCAATACGCATCTGAAGATAAGTGCGCATGAGAACAGCATCCTGCTGACGTGGGATCCGCAGTAATTTGCTGAGCAGTCCCAGCGAGCTTGCCAGTTTTTGTGGCAGCGCTTTGGCTTCGCTTTCCGGCCAGACAAAGGTGTAGATCACCGCGGAAACAAGGGTGCCGATCAAAATGCCGAAGGCGCGATCGCGGATTTCCACCAGGTCGTAGGTTGGGCCAAAGACGTTTTCAAGCGTTGCCAGCGCGAAGGTGACGACCATTTGGGTTCCGATATAAGAGGAACGTTCTGAGCCGGTGGCAATCCAGGCACCCATCAGGAAAAGTGGCGCCAGCACCAGGAGAAGTTCGACGATATTGTCCAGCCAGGGCATGACAAAAATCGTCATCAGCAGGGCCAGAATTGCGCCGAAAAATGCGCCGCCGAAGCGCAGTGCCATCTTCTGGTATGACGAGCCGATACTGGGGTTCGCGACAATAATGCAGGTCAGCATACAGGTGTGAATGCCTTCCCAGTCGGTACCGGAGTAAAAGACATAGCAAATCAGACATGCCAGCAGTGTTTTTAACGCGTAGCGAATATAGCCTGGGTTGGTGAACGCGTCAGATACCATTGAGGGCGGTTTAGCGACAGGAGCTGGCGGCGTATTAGGGTCCATGTGACCAAGCTGTAGCAGGGTTTGGCACAGGGGTTCCAGGCCGCATTCGCGGGCCGTTGCGGCTTCTGCCTGACTGAGTTCCCATTCACTTTGCCAGGGCATACCTCGAGCAACCGCATCTTGCAGTGCGGTTATTTCACGGCACAGTTTCTGCTGGAGATCGCGGGTTGCCGGGTTATGTGCCGTGAAATCGTAGCGATTGAGAGTAGTGTACAGATAGGTGGTTGTGGCAACGCAAGCCTGCCACCAGGCACTTTTTTCTCGCCAGTCTGCGTCATCTGCCAGACAAAAGATGTTCAGCTTTTGCAGCGCCAGCACTTCTCGTTCGATGTATTTTTCCGCAAGCGGTGTTGTCGGTGCCGTCAGGCGATTGAGGGCATCACCCAGCCTGGCACGCAGGGCTTCGCGCATTTGGTTGACAGCGCGGCTGGGAAACCACAAAACGGCGGTCAGCGTCATCAGTAGCGTGGGGTACAGACCAACGACGATGCACCATAACGTCAGGCGAACGACGACCTCGGGGTAGTCGAGCATGCCGGGGAAAGATTGCCCGTATATTGCAACAATCGACACGGCAAAGAAAACCAGCCCCAGACGATGGGTTCGCATCAGGAACATGCAGGCCAGAACGATCAGGCTGGCAATGATCAGACGGACCAGAGGGTAGCTATAAGACCATTTGTAGATCAGAAATAAACTACCTATCTCTAATGCTGTGGCGACGACGAAGAGAATCGCCACGAATTTGGTATAGAAAGCATTGGACTGGATACCATAAAAGAGTACGGCAAGCGAAAGCGCCAGGAAGGGGATCTCATAGGTCATCGAGATCAGTACCACCAGCAGGCAACCCGCCCAGAGCTGCATGATTTGTGGGAGTCTTCCGGGACGTTGTTCGCTTAATTCTTCGTGAAAAAACGCCAATAGCCTGACCAGTGGCAGAGGCAAACAGTTAAGTGCTTTCATTTCTGTGGCTCAAGGGTAGCAACCGCCGATGCGCCGATGCGAAACATCTCTTCATCCGGTTTATCTACCACGATTTTTACCGGGAAGCGTTGGGCAACGCGAACCCAGTTGATAGAGCGGGAAACACGCGGCAAACCGCCCAGCACCATACCGCCATCATCAGGTAATACACCGTAGCCGATTGAATCCACTTTACCGACAAACACTTTGCCGCTGTCGCTCATCAGGCGAACATTGGCTGGTGTGCCTGCATGGATGTTTTTCAGCTCTGTTTCGCGAAAATTGGCGATTACGTACCAGTGACGGGTGTCAATCAGGGTAAAAATGGGTCGCATGGCGGAAGCAAACTGCCCGATGGAGGTTTTTAATGCCACCACGCGGCCATCGAAGGGTGCGCGTACTGTTGCCATTTCAAGATGCAGTTTGGTCAGGGCGATATCGGCTTCTACGGCGATGCGCTGAGCTACCAGGGCATCAACGCCACTCACCGCGCTGGCAGCCTGCTGCGCCTGTAATAACACCGCATTAAGATCTGCCGCTGAGGCGCGTTGTGCCGTTCTGGCGCGATCAACATCTTCCGCGGAGACAAAACCTTCCGTCAGTAGTGGTTCGGTACGGCGCAGAGTATCGCTGGCTTGCTTAGCGGCTGCTCGCGCTTTTTCTACCGTAGCCCGTACGGAGTCAGCACCATATTGTTGTGCATCTACGCTGCGCTGGGTCAGCATGATCTGTTTATCCAGAGCGGCGAGCGACGCTTGTGCTTTTGCCAGATTCGCTTCATAGATACGGGGATCGATACGAAACAGCACATCACCTTGCTTGACCTGCTGGTTATCGGAAACAGCCAGTTCGACAATGCGACCACTGACTTCTGGCACGACATCAATGGTGTCGGCTGAGGCGTAGGCGTCATTGGTCGCGGGTGAGCTATCCAGTTTCCAGATGACGAAGACCAAAATAACCAGCGCAAGTACCAACAGCATCAGCGCGGGAAGTTTGTTACGCGGAGCTTTGTTCGACGAGCTTTCCATAGGGGCGTCTCAAAATAAGTTAGAAAAATACCAGCCAGAACAGCATGGAGTAGAGGGCAAAAAGGGCGGTATAAATAATCCCGATAAAGGCCAATCCGCTATATTTATGCAGAATGAATTTTCGGGTTATGAGTGTCAGGATGACACCGCCAATAAGGCAGAACAGCCAGTCGGGATAGTAAGCACCGATGACCGGAATGGCGGGAGAGAAGTTGCATCCTGTTAATAATGGCAGCGAGAGAAACCAGCCTATTATTCTCAGCGGTATCACAATGCTGGAGTTAACCGTTTGCATAACAAAATACATCCTGTTTATCGCGAACAATATCATGAGTGAATGTAAAAATATAAAGCGTCAGCAGTATGGCAATTTTTTAACGAGATAAAATATCTTTGCATGCTCACCGAGTTCATAATTCATTTATTTATTCTATTGTTTTTGCGATTGCACATTGTTGTGTGAATAAATATGCTTCCAGAGATTGAAAATATCTCTGGAAGCGGCTTGTTATTAATTGGGTGTAACGACATTAACCCACAAATCAAATTGATCCAGCATCGCTATCACTTCATCCAACTTCGCGGCTTTGCCAATCACTTTGACTTTCTTCGCGTGTACCAGATCGCTCATTTTCACCTGGCCTGTCAGCACGTCGTGCAGATCTGTACGGCTGATATAGAATGAAGTGTCGGCATCTGGTTGCAGGGTCTGACGATGATTGAGCACGCTGTTGTTGAGCGTCAGATTCAGGTTCTCGCCTTTGTCCAGGTTGAAGTTCAGGCTGATGTGTTTACCTGATGCTTTCTCACTGTCCAGACGAACGGCCATGTAATCGAGCAGCATTTCTACGCTCATGCCGTTGATGGTGTCCGGAGAATTGGTGGTGCCGTGTGTAAATTTGCGCACGCCTTCACGCAGTTCTTTCGCGCCGGTGAGGTAGAAACCGCGCCAGGTGGCGGACTCGGCCTGATAGCCCAGCTGTTCAAACGCATTCGCTTGCAGATTCTTAGCCGCCTGGTTGTCTGGTTCAGCGGAAATCACGTGCTTGAGCAGTTCTGACGTCCAGCGATAATCACCCTTGTCATAGGCTTCCTGAGCCAGCTCAATGGTCTGTTTTGCACCACCCAACGCTTTGACGTAGCGTTTACCCATATCTGTCTGTCCGTAAGGATCCAGATTTGCCGGGTTGCCGTCGAAGTAGCCGAGGTAGAAGTTGTAGACCGCACGCGCGTCATGGCTGACCGAACCGTAGTAGCCACGACTGGCCCAGTTATTGGCGAGCGTTGGTGGTAGTTGAATCATGTTGCCAATCTCATTCATCGTATAGCCTTGGTTAGCCATATTCAGAGTTTGATCGTGGATATACTTGATGGTGTCGCGATATTTACCGATATAGTCGTTAATATGCTGATTACCCCAGACGGGCCAGGTATGCGGCATAAACAACACTTCTGCCTGGCTGCCCCACATATCAAGTGTTTCGTTCAGATACTCGGTCCATTTGCTGGTATCGCGTGTTTTTGCACCGCGTAGCGTATAGAAGTTATGCAGCGTGTGCGTCGTATTTTCTGCCGTACAGAGCGCTTTGAGCGCCGGAATATATAAGTGCATTTCGGAAGGCGCCTCGCTGCCTGGCGCCATCAGGAAATCGAACTCCAGGCCGTCGATGACTTTTTTCTCACCGGTTTTGATGATTGATTGGGTTGGGGCAATGATAGTCGGCAGACCTGTTGTCAGCGTGACGCCCAGACCGTTGCCGATATTTCCTTGTGGGTTACGAGGCAGAAGCAGGCCGTAGGAGAACAGAGCACGGCGACTCATAATATTGCCCAGCAATACGTTTTCGCTGATGGCTTCTTCCATAAAGCCTGCCGGGGCGAGAATCTGCACTTTGCCAGATATCACGTCATTTTCAGAGACAATGCCTTTCACACCGCCATAGTGATCGGTATGGCTATGGGTATAAATAACGGCAACAATCGGTTTTTGCGGACGATGTTGATAGTAGAGGTCCAGGCTGGCTTTTGCTGCCCCAGCGGTAACCAATGGGTCGATAACGATAATACCTGTATCACCTTCGATAAAAGTGATATTGGAAATATCCTGGCCGCGTACCTGATACATCCGTTCAGTGACTTTAAACAAGCCCGAAATACCGTTGATCTGCGACTGTCGCCATAAGCTGGGGTTTACTGTTTCTGGTGCAGGGGCATTGATATCAAACTTATAATCTTCTGCGCGATAAAAGGGTTTTCCGTCGGCATTTTTAAGAATACCTTGGTTAGGCAGTGGTGCGATAAAACCACGCTGCGCATCGTCAAAATCCTGGCGATCGGCAAAAGGTAATGATGTTAAATAACGCTGATTCTGTTGCTTTGTATATTGTGACGCTGGTTGGGATGATTCACTGGCAAATACAGGATTAACTAATATTCCGGTAGTCGCGACCAATGCAATAAAAATCCTGCTCAGGCGGAACGGCTGAGATTTATTCATATGAATCTCCATTTATCATATGTACTGTGAATTTATTAAAATAGTAAATATCGCTGCTTTAATTTTGTCATTATCATAAGTTCGAATGGTTTATTTTAAAGAAAGGAAGTGTGATCTGCGTAGTTATTCTTATTAGGTATTTGTGCCCAAAGTGCTGAGCAGAGGAAAACCTATTATGTTTACTGAATAGTGTGACAAGGATTATATTTTTATCAGATAGATCATGTGTGCTCTTTCACTTCGCCTGATATTACTCACAATAAGATGATAACGAAGTGGACGGAGTCGAATGATGAAACCCGTTGTTCTGGTTGTGGATGATGACGTGGCAGTCTGCTCGCTTTTACAGGATGTGCTGAACGAACACGTCTTTGCGGTGACCGCTTGTCACACCGGGCAGGAGGCGTTGCGCTGCATTGAGACTCAGCCGGAGATCGCGCTGGTATTGCTGGATATGATGTTGCCCGATATCAACGGTCTGATGGTGCTGCAGCAGGTGCAAAAGATGAGGCCCGGATTACCGGTGGTGATGCTGACCGGGCTTGGTAGCGAGTCGGATGTGGTGGTCGGGCTGGAAATGGGCGCTGACGACTATATCGGTAAACCGTTCAATGCGCGGGTGCTGGTGGCTCGGGTAAAGGCGGTGCTCAGACGCGTTGGCGTGTTAACGGCAGAAAGCGGCGGCCCACAGACCACGGGGCTTTCTTTCAATGGCTGGCATCTCGATACCGCCGGTTGCCAGCTTCGTAATCCTCAGCAATTGAAGGTGGACCTGACGCAGGGGGAATACAGCCTGCTGTTGGCGCTGGCCCAAAATGCCCGCCGGGTGCTGAGCCGGGAACAACTGCTGGAGCTGACGCGCAGCGACAGCGTTGAGGTGTTTGACCGCACTATTGACGTGTTAATCATGCGCTTGCGGCGAAAAATAGAGATTAACCCGCATCAACCGATGTTGATCAAAACCCTGCGCGGGTTGGGTTATGTGTTTGCCGCCGACGTGCAGCATCACGATAAGGCGGCGTGATCGTGCGCAGTTGCCGGATGCGGTCGTAGGCCTGATAAGCGCAGCGCATCAGGCGTCAACCATTTCTGCTTTTAACTCTGCCAGCGTCTTCGCGCCGTCTATCGCATTGGCGCACAGCAAGCTTGCCCGCGCACAGGCGTGTGCCAACCTGACGCTGTCCGTCAGCGACCAGCGCTCATGACAGCCATACAAAAATCCGGCGCAAAACGCATCACCCGCCCCGACGCTGCCAACGATCTCTTCCTGCGCCAGGTACTGCGACGGGATCCAGGTGCCCGGCAGATCCGGCGCTTCACCCCAGGCACCTTCCGGACAGTGAATAACCACCCGCTGGCGTACGCCTGCATCCAATAATTCGCGCGCGGCGGTAGCGATATGCGGGATATGCAGCTCGCCGTTGGGCTGGCGGATCTCCAGCCCGCTAAATTCTCCGGCTTCCAGCTCGTTAATCACCAGATAATCGAGATGGCGCAAGGCTGGCATCACCAGTGGCTGGTAGCGCGGGTCGCCCTTGCGTGAGACCAGATCCAGCGATGTTTCAAAGCCGTTGTCGCGCATTTGCGCCAGCAGCCTTGCGCTACGCGTCCCGTACTCCTTATCCGGCATGTCCAGACTGTCGAGCAGCAGCAGATATCCCAGATGGAAGATTTTCATCGAGGTATCCAGTTGCTCAAAAGCGGGCAAATCCAGCAGTGTGTTGGCGCCCGGCGAGTGGAAAAAGGTGCGCTGACCGCTGGGATCGGTCATCACCTGCGACATTGACGTGGGCGCGAATGTCGTGCGCTGCACGTGTTGGCGATTAACGTGATACTGCTCCAGCATCGCCATGATGTAGTCGCCATCGCTATCCTGACCGATTAACCCCACCGCCTGCAACGGCAGCCCAGTGTGCATTTTTGCCAGCGTCAGCAGCACATTAAGCGGCGCACCACCCGTGGCGCGTTCGCTACGGGTGATTTCCGCCAACCAGCCGCGTTCCGGCCACTGCACAATTTGATGCACATGATCGACCAGCATGTTGCCTGCGGCGATAACGCCTTTGCGTTCCATCAGACCCGTCCCGCGCTGCCAAAAATGCGCATCTGTTCTGAAACGGTATCGGTAATGGCTTCCTCAATGCCGAGCAGCAGTTCGGCGAATTCGTCATATAAGGGCTGACGATTCGCCATCCGCGTCTCCACTGCCGACAGCGCCGCCTGCGACATGCCGGTATAGAAGTTGATTTTGTGAATGCCGAGTTCAATAGCGCGCTTGAAATCGTCGTCGCTGATGCCGGAGCCACCGTGCAGTACCAGCGGGATTGCCGCCTGCTGGCGAATGGTGTCCAGACGCGGGAAGTCGAGCAGCGGTTCGCCTTTATATTTGCCGTGGGCGTTGCCAATGGCGACCGCCAGCGCGTCAATCCCGGTTCTGTCAACGAAATCACGCGCCAGCATTGGGTCGGTAAACAGTGATTCGTCGGCATGACCGTACAGCGCACCGCCTTCATCGCCACCGACTGCGCCCAACTCAGCTTCCACCGACACGCCGACGGCGTGGCACATCTTCACCACTTCGCGGGTCTGACGGATATTTTCTTCGTACTCCAGCGTGGAGCCATCGAACATCACTGAGCTGAAACCTAAGCGTAACGCTCGCACCACCGACTCAAAGTGCAGGCCGTGGTCAAGATTCAGCACTACCGGAATGTCATGCCGCGCGGCTTCGAATTTGACCGCTTCGACCAGAGAATCTAGCGAGATATATTTAAAATGCACCTCGGCAATGTTGATAATAAACGGCGAACGTTCTTGCTTTGCTGCGGCAAACAACGCGCGCAGGAAATGTGAATCCAGAACGTTAAACGCCCCTAAGGCATAGCGGTGCTCGCGGGCATGGGCAAGGCCATCAGCGAGTGAGATCAACGGCATAATGTGCTCCTTGGTTAGCGGAACAGGCGATATTCGTTACACAGCACCAGCAGCGCCGGTTCGTCTTCTTCAATGTCGTTGTAGCGGGAAATCGGTTGCAGAAAATGGTTGTCGTGGTCGTCGTCATTAACAGAAGAGACCTCGCCAACCAGCACGTCGCCAAAACCTTCTTCCGCCCAGAAGCTGTGATACAGGCCCGGCGGCAGGCAGATGCTTTCACCCGGCGTCAGGCGCAGTTGACTGCCTGCGGCATGGGTTTGCCGACAGCCGTCAATTACCACGCTAACGTCGCTGTCTTCCGTTTGCTCGCGGATCCCTGCATTCCACAGTTCTACAATGAGATTGCCGCCGCCGCGATTGATAATGTCTTCGCGTTTGCGCCAGTGAAAATGCATCGGCGTGACCTGTGCATCACGAACATGCATGATTTTCTCGGCGTAGCATTTCTCGTAAGGCATGCCTTTCGGCGAACCATTACGCAGGGTGAACAGCGTTAATCCTTGCGCGGCGAAATTATTGCCGCCAAACGCGGTGACATCCCAACCGAGCTTAAGGTCGAACACTTCGCTCCAGGCAGCGGCATCAAGCTTGCGCCATTGGGTCGGGGGGAAGCTGGCAAAAGGGGGGAGATGCACGTCGTGCTGAGAGAAAAACTGGCGCGTGTGGCCAAGGATCTCGTTTATTGCGGAGCGTTTCATCGGCTGAATCCTCCTTAATATAATGCCGGATGGTGCCGCGCTTATCCGGCCTACAAATTCATAGCGATCTTGTAGACCGGATAAGGCATCTTTGCCGCCAACCGGCGTTGTTGTGGCGGGCTATTTCACCGTCCAACCCTTATAACTGCCGACGTTGTTTTTATCGATCATCGTCACTGGGATCAGCACGGGTTCTTTCGGGGCTGGTTTCCCCTGCAATATGTCATAGCCGATTTCAACCGCTTTGGCAGCCATCACCTGCGGATCTTGTGCCGGAGTCGCCACAAATAGTGAGTTTTCGCGCTTCAGCGCTTCTTCACCGTCTGGGGATCCATCTACGCCGACAATAAAGAATTCGCTACGCTGCGCCTGTTTTGCCGCCAGATCGGCGCCGATCGCCGTGGGATCGTTAATGGCGAATACGCCGTCGATCTTCGGATTCGCCGCCAGCAACGCGGTCATGATCTCCAGCCCGCCTTCGCGACTGCCTTTGGCGTTTTGGTTATGCGACAGTACCTTGATGTCCGGGTGGCGTTTAAACTCAGTCTGGCAGCCTTCCACACGGTTCTGGACGGCGGAAACCGGCGGCCCGTTGATGATGACGACGTTGCCTTTCCCTTTCAGACGGTCGGTAATGTATTTACAGGCCATTTCGCCTGCCTGAGTGTTATCGGAAGTAATGGTCGCGTCTGCGCCTTCCGCCGCTACGTCAACGGCAACCACCACGATCCCGGCGTCTTTCGCGCGTTTAACCGCCGGGCCGATGCCTTTGGAGTCGGCGGCGTTAAGGATAATCATGTCGACTTTGGCGGCAATAAAGTTGTCGATTTGCGACACCTGTTGCCCCAGATCGTAGCCGCTGGAAACCAGCGTGACTTTAACGCTATCACCTGCCAGTTTGCGTGCTTCCAGCTCCGCGCCTTTGGTGATCTGCACGAAGAACGGGTTGGCCAGATCGCCCACCGTAACGCCGATGGATTTCAGTTCTTTTGCCTGCACAAATGGAGCTGCAGCAAGCAGGGCGCCAGCACAGAGCGCGGTCACTAATGGCTTCAAACGCATACTCGTTTCCTCACGTAGGGTATTGTTGTTATACGCCTGATGGCGCTGCGCTTATCAGGCCTACGAATGAGTAGGCCAGTAAGCTTGTCTATGCACTTTGATGGTGTCGGGTACGGTATTTGTCGATCAGCACCGCTATGATGATCACCGCCCCTTTGATCACCAATTGCCAGAAATAGGAGACGCCCATCAGCGTCATGCCGTTATTGAGCGTGGCAATGATCAACGCCCCCACCAGCGTGCCGGTGATGGTGCCGATCCCGCCAACAAAGCTGGTGCCGCCGAGGATCACCGCCGCGATGGCGTCCAGCTCGTAACCCATGCCTAAGTTGCCGTTGGCGCTGTACAGCCGCGAGGCGCTCATCACCCCGCCAAGACCTGAGAGCAAACCGCTCATGCCGTAGACGAACAGCAGCACCAGCCACACTTTGATACCGGTTAAGCGCGCGGCCTGCATATTGCCGCCAACCGCATAGATATGAACGCCGAGTGTGGTGCGCCTAAGAATGAACCAGCACACCACCACCACCGCCAGCGCAATGACCACCAGCCACGGAACCGGACCGAGATAGTTGTTACCGATCCACTCAAAGCTGATGTTGGAGTTAATCACCGTCGTGCCGTCGGCCAGCAGGTAAGCTGCGCCGCGCAGCGCCGTATAGGTTCCAAGCGTGACGATAAACGGCGGCAGGCCGGCAAAAGCGACCAGCGCGCCGTTAAACAACCCCAGCACCATGCCGAGCAACAGTGCAGCAGGGACTGACAGCATGGCAAACTCAGGAATGAGAGAAACCACCATGGCTGCGACGGCGGTGGTGCCGAGAATCGAACCAACCGAAAGATCGATGCCGCCGGTTAAAATAATGAAGGTCATGCCAGCGGCCAGCACGATGTTGATCGACGCCTGACGGGTAATATTCAGCAGGTTACTCTCGGTAAAAAAGTTAGGCGCGATAAAGCCAAACACCGCCACTATCAGGATGAGAATCGGTAAGATACCGACCGTTTGCATCAGATCGCTCATCAGCATTTTTTTTGCGGAGGCGGATTTCGCCACCTGCTGGGGAGTGGTTGGATTATTCATGGGGTACCGCCTGATGATGGGAGTCGTTCACGCCGGTTGCCAGCGTCATAATATTTTCCTGGGTAATACTTTGTCCGTTCAGCTCGCCGGCAATACTGCCTTCGCGCATGACGTACACGCGGTCGCTCATCCCGACCACTTCCGGCAGTTCGCTGGAGATCATTAGGATCGCCACGCCTTTGCGCGCCATATCGTTCATGATCCGGTAGATCTCGCTTTTGGCGCCGACGTCCACACCGCGCGTGGGTTCATCGAGGATCAAAATGCGTGGCCCGATCGCCACCCAGCGCGAAATCAGCAGCTTTTGCTGGTTGCCGCCGGACAAGCCGCCTGCGCGGACCTGGGCATGCGGGACGCGAATATTGAGCAATTTGATGGCGTCATCAGAAATCGCCTGCGCCTTTTTGCGATCGAGCATGCCCCAGTTCGCGTCACGTTCCAGCGTTGCCATGGTGATGTTTTCTGCCGCTGCCAGCTCTAAAAATAATCCCTGCTCTTTGCGGTTTTCCGTCAGAAAGCCAATGCCGTGGTCAATTGCTTCGCGCGGGGAGTGGATCACCACCGGTTCACCGTCCACTTCAATCATGCCGCCGATGGCTTTGCGCACGCCAAAAATCAGCTGCGCCAGTTCAGAACGCCCTGCGCCGACTAACCCGGCCAGGCCGACGATCTCCCCGGAGCGCACCAGCAAGCTGCACGGCTGGACTTTATGGCCGTCGGTAAGGTGATGGACGTTGAGGCGTGCTTTACCTAAGGGAATATCGCGCTCTTTGTTGAACAGATCGCTCAACGGACGGCCCACCATCATGCGCACCAGCTCCGAGGCGTTGAGCTTGTCGCGGGTCAGGCTGCCAACATATTGCCCGTCGCGCAGGACGCTGACGCGATCGGAGAGTTCGTACACTTCCGCCATGCGGTGGCTGATGTAGATAATCGCCATCCCCTCATCGCGCAGGCGCATGATCAGTTCAAACAGGCGGTGGGTTTCACGTGAGGAGAGGGCGGCGGTGGGTTCATCCATCACCAGAATGCGGCTGTTACGGTGCAGGGCACGGGCAATTTCAACCTGCTGCTGTTCGGCGATGGTCAACGTCATCACACGGTCGCTGGCCTTAAACTGGGCGCCGAGTCGATCGATGACTTTCTGTGACTGCATGACCATCTCTTTACGCTGGACCAGACCGCCGCGCGACAGCTCGCTGCCAAGAAAGATATTTTCTGCCACCGTCAGGTTCGGCGCGAGCTGCATCTCCTGATAAATCAGCGTGATGCCTGCGCTGAGTGCATCTTTGGGACCGCGAATGTGAAACGGCTGACCGTCAATCAGGATTTCACCGCTGGTGGCGGTATAGGCGCCCGCGAGGATCTTCATCAGGGTGCTTTTCCCCGCACCGTTCTCGCCCATCAGGGCATGAATCTCGCCCGGCCAGACCGTTAAATCGACCCCTTTCAGCGCGTAAAATTTGCCAAACGCTTTAGCAATGTTGCGCATCTCCAGAACCGGTGTCCTGCTCATGGCGGATCTCCTGTGGGGTGGCCGATATCAGCAGTCCATCACAGGAATGTAAATGCAAAATGTCAGAAGCCGTTCATATTTGTCATATTGCGATTTTTCTTCACGGAGCGTGATATGCCGCAACCGGGACGTCACTTTTTCGCCAGTGCGCGTGGACGATTGCTGTTCTTCAATCTGCTGGTGGTGGCGGTCACGCTGATGGTGAGCGGCGTGGCGGTGCTGGGGTTTCAGCACGCAAGCCAGATCCAGGAGCAGGTGCAGCAGCAAACCGTTGACGATATGACCGGCAGCATGAACCTGGCACGGGATACGGCGAACGTCGCGACAGCGGCGGTGCGGCTGTCGCAGGTAGTCGGGGCGCTGGAATACAAAGGGGAAGCGGAGCGGCTGCAGGAGACGCAAAGGGCGCTGAAGCAGTCGCTGGAACAACTGGCTACCGCGCCGCTGGCACAGCAGGAGCCGGTGCTGGTCGAGCGAATTATCCAGCGCAGCCAGGAGTTACAAAGCAGCGTAGAAGGTATGTTGCAGCGCGGTCAGCGGCGGCACCTGGAACGTAACGCGCTGCTCAGTTCGCTGTATCAGAATCAAAGCTATTTACGTCATCTGCAAAAGCTCACCGGCGCGCAGGATGATGTGCTGCTGGGGCAGATGGACCGCTTAATTGTTGCCGCCATCGACACGCCCACGCCGCGTTCGGTGGTGAAACAACTGGATGCGGTGATGCCCGCTCTTCCCTTGCAGCATGCCAATCCGCTGATTAGCGGTATCCTCAACGACTTCAACCAGGAGCTGCATAAGCTGGAGCCGCTCTCTTCCGCGCTGGAGCAAAGCGATTTGGCCATCAATTGGTATATGTTCCACATCAAAGCGTTGGTGGCGATCCTCAACAGCGATATCAACCAGTATGCCTCGCAGGTGGCGCTGATCTCAGAGCAGCGGGTGGCGCAAAGCCATCAGGAACTGCAATCCGGCGCGTTGTTTATTTTAGTGTTTGCGCTGCTGGCGGTGGTGATCACCGGTTTTGCCGGGTGGTATATCTACCGTAATCTCGGCTCCAACCTAACGGCCATTTCGCGGGCGATGACCCGGCTGGCGCACGGTGAATCAGACGTCAGTGTCCCGGCCCTGCAGCGGCGCGATGAGCTGGGCGAGCTGGCCCGCGCCTTTAGCGTCTTTGCCCGCAATACGGCATCGCTGGAGCACACCACCCGACTGCTAAAAGAAAAAACCAGCCAGATGGAAATCGATCGCACCGAGCGTCAGGGGCTGGAAGAAGCGCTGTTGCACAGCCAAAAGCTGAAGGCGGTGGGGCAACTTACGGGTGGATTAGCGCATGATTTCAATAACCTGCTGGCAGTGATTATTGGCAGTCTGGATTTGGTGAATCCGGAGTCGCCCGATGCGCCACGGGTCAATCGGGCGCTAAAAGCCGCCGAGCGCGGGGCGCTGCTTACCCAACGGCTGCTGGCCTTTTCGCGCAAACAGTCATTGCACCCTCATGCGGTGGAGCTGAAAACGCTGCTGGAAAACCTGGGCGAACTGATGCGCCACTCTCTTCCGGCCACGTTGACGCTGGAGATTGAAGCCCAGTCGCCTGCCTGGCCCGCGTGGATTGACGTCAGCCAACTGGAAAACGCCATTATCAATCTGGTGATGAACGCCCGTGACGCCATGGACGGGCAGGCGGGCACGATAAAAATCCGTACCTGGAATCAACGGGTTACGCGCAGCGATGGGCGTAAGCAGGACATGGTGATGCTGGAGGTAGCCGACCAGGGAAGTGGGATGTCGCAGGCAGTGAAAGCGCAGGTCTTCGAGCCCTTTTTCACCACCAAACAGACCGGCAGCGGCAGTGGGCTGGGGCTGTCGATGGTTTACGGTTTTGTGCGCCAGTCCGGGGGCCGGGTGGAGATTGAAAGCGCCCCCGGGCAGGGAACGACTGTCCGGCTGCAACTGCCTCGCGCCGTTGTTCCGGTGCAGGCTCAAGTGGAAGCGGTAGCGCAACACACAACGACCAACGATGAAAAACTGGTGTTGGTGCTCGAGGATGAGGACGATGTACGCCAGACGTTGTGCGAGCAATTACACCTGCTGGGCTACCTGACGTTAGAGGCCGCCAACGGCGAACAGGCGATGCATATGCTGGCGGCTTCATCCGAGATTGATATTTTTATCAGCGACTTAATGCTGCCAGGTGGTTTAAGCGGCGTGGATGTGGTTAACCATGCCCAGGCACATTATCCGCAGTTGTCCATCCTGCTGATGAGCGGTCAGGATTTACGCCCGGCGCATAACCCGGCGCTGCCGGATGTGGCACTATTGCGTAAGCCTTTTACCCGGGGAGAACTGGCGCAGGCGCTGCGGCATTCGCGTAATTGAGATTCCTCCGCTACCCGAGCAAATACGCTTTGGTTACCGTGGGGCGAGTTTCTTGATGAGGCTGGTTTTATGCAACGCTCCGCGACATTCCTTCTTTTTAGTTTGCTGATGCTGACCACCGTATCGGCGCAGGCGGATATTATCGATGACGCCATTGGTAATATTCAGCAGGCGATAAACGACGCATACAAACCGGACAACGGGCGGGATTATGATGATTCCCGTGATGAAAGTTGGCAGCGCCAGATGAGTGACGACCGGCGCAGGCAATATGACAATCGCCGCCGCCAGTTTGAAGATCGACGTCGCCAACTGGATGACCGTCAGCGCCAGCTTGATCAAGAACGGCGTCAGTTAGAAGACGAAGAACGCAGAATGGAAGAAGATTACGATCGTTAACTGTAACTATCTAAATGTAAGAATATTTTATCCCCTGTAAGGGATTTCGCTGTCAGCTCAACATCTCGCCATTTTATGTCAATACATGCACTTGAGCACAGTGCATGTAGGCATTGCAATCTCTCTATGCTTATGGAAAAGTCGCCTGGCTGTCGTCTTGTCGGCCGGATAAGATGTTTTCATCGCATCCGGCAAATTTCCTTACTCCAGCATAATCTCCATACCGTCATATCCTGCCTCAAACCCTGCGGGAAGCTGGTTTTCCATCATCCACAGGTCGAACTGATGGCTGATATGCGTCAGGATCACCCGTGGACAGCGGATAACGTCGTTCAACGCGATAACGGTATTTAAATCACAGTGATTGCGCGGTGGCTCGGTGCGCGGGGCATGGCTGCAGTCGATGATAATCACCCGGGGTTGGTTATTGTGGAGAAACTTCAGCGTCTTGTCGGGAAGTCCGGCGGTATCGGAGAGCCACGCCACGCGGCTATGTGCGGTCTCCAGCAGATAACCAAACGTCAGCTTTGAATGGTTGAGTGGTAGCGGCGTGACCTGCAATCCTTGCAGGTCAAACACTACGAATGGCGCGACGGTAGGGCTAAAATCGAGGATGCCGGGATGCTTAAACAGATCGTCGCAACCCTGTTCATCCGGCGGTCCGTACACCGGGATAGTCGCCCCCACGCCCCAGCGCAGCGGAAACAGCCCCTGCACGTGATCCATATGATAGTGGGTCAACAGAAACTGCTGGAAGCTGCCCGCTGGCCAGTCGTCCATCAGATGCGGGATCCCCGCGTCCAGCAGCGTCACCGCATTGTTGAATTTGACCACCCCGCTACAAGGGCGTCGACGATATTGCGCCTGTAAGCGTGCTCGTTGGCAGGCCGCACAGTCGCAGCCAAATGTCGGCACCAGCTGTGCGCCGCCCGTTCCCGTTAGCGTAATGGTCAGACTCATGGCTCCCCCTACAGCGGTTTGGTGAAGCGAAAATGGCTCATGGTATAGCCTTCGCGCTGGTAAAAACGGTGTGCGTCAAGGCGTTGGGTGCTGGTGGAAAGCTCGGTGACTTCTGCGCCCGCTTCGCGTGCGGCGGCTTCGGCCCAGGCCAGTAGCTGGCTGCCGACCCTTAACCCTCGCGCCTGCGGCATCACCACCAGTTCCTGGATTTCGCCAATCCAGTTGGCGTGGTGCAGATGAAACTGCAGGTGTAGACCGATCAAGCCGACGACCTGTCCGTCGATCAGTGCCAACTGGTAGTGCATATTGGCATCTTGCAGATTAGCGGCGTAACCAGCGCTAAAAGCCTGCAGGTCAAATTGACCCTGTTTCAACTCGCAGATGAGCGCGTAAACCGCATCGGTATCGTAGAGCGTGGCGCGGCGTAATTCACAGACAGACATGTTTCTTCTCCTTGCGTCCCATCAGTGCGAGCAGTGTATCGACAGACTGTAGCAAACTACCATCGTTATTCAGGACGTGGCAGTCATACGGGGCGTAGCGGGCTGCGCGTTCAAGACGGGCGGCGATTTCCGTTTCGCTCTCCCGCCCACGAGCCTGCAGGCGCTGGCGGAGAATTGCCGGAGAAACCTGTAAGCAAATGGGAAGCAAAGAAGCGCCATAACGGGCCTGCGCCTGGGGCAGATGCGCACGCGAGCCGTTGACCACCACATCAAAACCAGCGTGCAGCCAGAGGTCTATCTCCACGCCGACGCCGTAGTAGAAGCCGTTGGCGTGCCAGCTCAGCGCCAGCAGATTCTGCCCGGCGCGGGTAAAAAACTCTGGTTCACTTAGCGCAATATGATTTTCATTCCCGGCGTTGGCGGCACGGGTGATGTAGCGATGCGCCACCAGCAGTTGTGCCGGTTCCTGCTGGCGCAATTCTGCCAGCAGACTGTCCTTACCGGAGCCGGACGGCCCCATCAGCCAGATCAGTTTACCCATAGTCAGAATACCCTTTTGCCCTGACGCCAGACGTGGTCGATATGGATGTTGCCGCCTTTGCGATGCGCCAGCACCAGATCCGCGCGTTTACCTTCGGCAATAACGCCGCGATCGTCGAGATTTAAGGCCCGCGCCGGATTGCGGGTCACCAGACGAATAGCCTGCGACAGCGTAAAGCGGTTAGCGTCGTCATCCGCTACGCGAAATGCCGCATCGAGCAGGCTGGCGGGGTAGTAGTCGGAGGAGAGAATATCCAGCAGCCCCAGCTCAGCCAGCCTATGTGCCGCCACGTTGCCGGAGTGAGAACCGCCGCGCACGATGTTAGGTGCGCCCATCAGCACGTTCATGCCATGCTGGCGTGAGGCATCGGCGGCTTCGAAAGTTGTGGGAAATTCGGCGATCACGCTGCCAAGTTGATGCGATTCCAGCACATGATCGCAGGTGGCATCGTCATGGCTTGCCAGCGCAATCTGGCGCTCACAGCACATCTGGGCAATCGCCGTGCGGTTGGGCTGTGACCAACGCGCAGCCAGCGCTAACTGTTCTTCTTCATAACGGGCCATCTGCTCGTCGGTGAGCGAATACTTGCCCTGATAATACTCGCGGTACTTCTCACGATTGGCGAACTGACGCTGGCCGGGGGAATGATCCATCAGCGACACCAGCGTCACCGGCTCACGACCGACCAGTTTTTCAAACAGCGGCAGGGTAGTGTGATGCGGCAGCTCGCAGCGCAGGTGCAAGCGGTGCTCGGCGCGATTGACCCCACGCTTTTGCGTCTCTTCCACCGCGTTGATCATCTTCTCCAGATTTTCCAGACGGTCACCACCGTCGCGCACATCGCCAATCGCCACTGCGTCCAGCACGGTGGTAATGCCGCTGGCGACCATTAGCGCGTCGTGGCTGCTCATTGCCGAGTGGGCAGGCCAGTCTACCTTCGGGCGCGGGGTAAAAAATTTGTCGAGATTATCGGTATGCAGCTCGATAAGCCCTGGCAGCAGCCAGCCGCCTTCGCCGTCCAGCGCCTCAGGTAGGCTGCTCGGACTTTCAGCAAAGGCGCGAATGACCCCGCCCTCGATTTCCAGCGATCCTTGCACCACGTCATCTTCCAGTACCAGCTTTACATTATTGATAATCATGCTGTTGTTCCCATCAGATGCAGACGATCCGCTACGCGGTCGCGCACGGTTTGATCGTGAAAAATACCGACAATTGCTGCGCCGCGGGCTTTTGCTTCTTCAATCAATGCGACGACGGCGGCGCTATTTTTGGCGTCCAGCGAGGCGGTGGGTTCATCGAGCAGCAGAATCGGGTAATCGACGATAAACCCGCGGGCGATGTTGACGCGCTGCTGTTCGCCACCGGAGAAGGTCGACGGTGCCAGGTGCCACAGCCGCTCCGGCACGTTCAGGCGGGTAAGTAGGTTAGCCGCTTTGGCTGCACACTCCTCACGGGAGACACCCAGATCCAGCAGCGGTTGCATCACCACATCCAGCGCGGAAATCCTCGGGATTACGCGCAGGAACTGGCTCACCCAGCCGATGGTTGAACGGCGAACTTCCAACACTTTGCGCGCCGGGGCCTGCACCAGATCGACCCACTCATCGCTGTGGCGAATGTGGATGTGTCCTTCATCCGGCAGATAGTTGGCGTACAGCGATCGCAGCAGCGTGGATTTGCCGCTACCCGAGTGACCGTGCAGCACCACGCATTCGCCGTTTTTCACTTCCAGCGTGGCGTTTTGCAGCACCGGCAGACGCACGCCGTTTTGCTGATGCAGGACAAAGGTTTTACTGACATTTTCAACGCGGATCATTTGAGCCTCATGGTTCTTATTGCCGGATGGTGCTGTGCTTATCCGGCCTACAAAAAGCGCCCCGTAAGCTGCCATCCGGCATCCGATGTTTAATTTTGCAAAACGGACGACACCAACAACTGGGTGTACGGATGGTGCGGGTCGTCGAGCACGCGGTCGGTTAACCCACTTTCCACCACCTGACCCTGCTTCATCACCAGCAAACGATCTGCCAGCAGACGCGCCACACCCAAATCGTGGGTGACAATGACCACTGCAAGATCCAGTTCCACCACCAGGCCGCGCAGCAGGTCCAGCAGTTTGGCCTGTACCGAAACGTCCAGCCCGCCGGTGGGTTCGTCCATAAACACCAGTTTGGGATGGGTGACGAGGTTGCGGGCGATCTGCAGGCGCTGCTGCATACCGCCGGAAAAGGTGGTTGGCAGGTCGTCGATACGCGAGGCAGGGATCTCCACCTCCTCCAGCCAGCGCTGCGCGGTGGCGCGGATGTCGCCGTAGTGACGCGCGCCAGTGGCCATCAGGCGTTCGCCGATATTGCCGCCTGCGGAGACCTGACGGCGCAGGCCATCCAGCGGATGCTGATGCACCACGCCCCATTCGGTGCGCAGCAGACGGCGACGGTCGGCCTCGTTCATGCCGTACAGCGAACGGTTCTGATACAAAATCTCACCGCTCTGCGGCGTCAGCCGTGAAGAGATCGATTTCAGCAGCGTGGTTTTGCCAGAACCGGACTCGCCGACGATACCCAGCACTTCGCCTGGCCACAGGTCAAAAGAGACATCGCTGAAGCCCTTGCCCGGCGCGTAGAGATGGGTCAGGTTGTTGACTGAAAGCAGCGGTTGCGTCATTTGCTGAGGGCCTCGCTCTGTTGGCGGCAGTAATCGGTGTCGGAGCAGACAAACATGCGTTTGCCGCTGTCATCGAGCACCACTTCATCGAGATAGCTGTGGGTTGAGCCGCAGATGGCACAAGGTTCATCCCAGCTCTGCACGGTAAACGGGTGATCGTCGAAATCGAGGCTTTCCACGCGAGTGTAAGGTGGAACGGCATAGATACGTTTTTCGCGGCCTGCGCCAAACAGTTGCAGGGCCGGCATCATGTCCATCTTCGGATTGTCGAATTTCGGGATGGGCGACGGGTCCATGACGTAGCGGTCGTTGACCTTCACCGGATAGGCGTAAGTGGTGGCGATATGACCAAAGCGGGCGATATCTTCATACAGTTTCACCTGCATGATGCCGTACTCTTCCAGCGCGTGCATGGTGCGAGTTTCCGTTTCACGCGGTTCGATAAAGCGTAGCGGCTCGGGGATCGGTACCTGGAAGATGATTATTTGATCTTCCACCAGCGGCGTCTCCGGGATGCGGTGGCGGGTCTGGATCAGCGTCGCATCTTCCGTACGCTCAGTGGTATTCACTCCGGTCACACGCTTGAAGAAATTACGAATCGATACGGCGTTAGTGGTGTCGTCCGCGCCCTGGTCAATCACTTTCAGCACGTCCGGCTCGCCAATCACGCTGGCGGTAAGTTGAATGCCGCCGGTTCCCCATCCGTATGGCATCGGCATTTCACGTCCGCCAAACGGTACCTGGTAACCGGGGATCGCTACCGCTTTCAGAATTGCGCGGCGGATCATGCGTTTGGTTTGCTCATCAAGATAGGCAAAGTTGTAGCCGGAGAGGTTAGTGGTCACGGGTGGCCTCCTGTTGCAGGCGTTTGAGCAGTTCCAGTTCGGCCTGGAAATCGACGTAATGGGGAAGTTTGAGGTGCGAAACAAAACCCGCCGCCTCGACGTTATCCGCATGCGCCAGCACGAACTCTTCGTCCTGCGCCGGTCCTGTGACCGTTTCATCGTATTCGGCTGCCTGTAGGGCGCGGTCCACCAGCGCCATCGCCATTGCTTTACGTTCGCTCATACCGAACACCAGCCCGTAGCCGCGGGTAAAATGGGGCGATTCATTTTCTGGCGCGACAAAACCGTTGACCATTTCACATTCCGTCATCAGCAGTTCGCCGACGTTCACCGCAAATCCCAGCTCTTCCGGTACGGTTTCCAGTGCCACATAGCCGCTACGGATTTCGGCGGCAAACGGGTGGTTGCGCCCGTAGCCGCGCTGGGTGGAGTAGGCCAGCGCCAGCAAATATCCCTCGTCACCGCGCATCAACTGTTGCAGACGTGAAGCGCGTGAGCAGGGGTAAACCGGCGGCGTGCGGGTGATGTCGTCGGGTGTCGCGCCATCATCCTCTTCACGTTTTGCCAGGCCCTGGTTCGCCAGCAGGGAAAAGACGTGCGGGGAGGCATCCTGCGCGCCGTCTGCGCTGCGCAGAGGCGGGGTTTCGCCATTGGCCAGTAAGGTAAAATCCAGCAGGCGATGGGTATAGTCATAGGTTGGACCCAACAGCTGCCCGCCGGGAATATCCTTGTAGACCGCGGAGATTCTGCGCTCAAGACGCATTTCTGCGCTGTTAACCGGTTCGCTGACAGCTACCTTTGCCAGCGTAGTGCGGTAGGCGCGGAGCAAAAAGATGGCCTCGACGTTATCGCCGCTGGCCTGTTTGAGCGCCAGTGCAGCCAGTTCGCGGTCAGCGATGCCACCTTCGGTCATCACCCGATCAACGGCCAGGTTCATCTGCTGTTCGATTTGCGCCACGCTCAGTTCAGCAATGGTCTCATCGCCCCGGCGTCGGTTTTCCTGCAGGGCGTGGGCGTTGGCTATCGCCTTTTCGCCCCCTTTGACGGCGACGTACATCAGCACACCTCCACATGGGTGGTTCGCGGAATAGCCAGCAGGCGTTCGCCACAGGTGAGGATCAGATCGACCCCCAGTGGGAACGGATGCGGGCGTTCGGTGAGTTCGTGAATCAGGCATTCCGGCAGCTGTGGCGCGATCATGCGCTCTTCGGCGATGCCCGCGCCGGTCAGACGCAGCATGCGTCCGCCGCTTAAGCCAGAGACCTGCACAATCAGCGTGGCGCTGGTTTCTGGTGCGACGGCTGAACCGGCGGAGAGGGCGTTAAGCTGTTCGCTGCTGATACGTTCGTCGGCGACGGCAAAGGCCGCCAACTGTGGTTGATCCACCAGCGGCGCGTTGGTGTGAAAACGCAGGTTCTGCCGGGCGATATCGTTATCCATCGACGGCGCCAGCCAGACCGGCGTGTCGCCATCGACCAGGGTCAGCAGCACGCTGGTGGTCGCCAGACCCAGCGGCTGCCAGCCGTGTTTCAGCTGATGCAGGGCGACGATTACGCCCGGTTTGCTCATGGCTTTCAGCAGGCGACGAAAGCTCTGCTGAGCATCCTGAACGGGTAAATTAAATGCGGTCTGTAAGGTCATGCGTTATCTCCGCGTACCAGCGTGAAGAAGTCGACCCGGCTGGCGTTGACTTCGGCACAGCGTGCGTTAATCAACGCATCGCGTTCCGCTTCCAGCGGGGCAATTAAGGTTTCCATTAGGTTCTGGAAATGCGTTTGTTCCTGCAGTAGCGCGTCAATTACCGCGCACTGCTCGGCATGTTGTTTATTGCGTCCCAGCAGGTAGCTGTAACCCAGCGTGCCGCTCTTCAGGCGTACCACTGCGCGGGTAAGCGTGGTGTCACCGGCAAAGAAGCGGTTACCGGTACCGCCCATACGGGCCTGGATCTGCATCAGTCCGCTTTCCGGTGCGCGGATAAGTTCATAGTCCGGCGTCAGTTTGAGCGCGTTGATGCGGGCGTTCAGGGCATCGGCATTGCTGTAAGCCAGCGCGCGCATCCAGCGCTGGCGGGTGGCGGTATCGAAATGCATTCAGTGCTCCATAGTGAATTCGATCATGTCGGCGCGGGTCAGGCTGACGGAGTATTCCGCCGCGTGTTCTTCGCCTTCACGGTGGTTCAGGGTGCGCACGCACAGCAGCGGCGCCATATTGGGGATTTCCAGCACCTTGCTCTCTTTGGCCTGCGCGCGGCGGGCGCTGATGCGCGTTTGCGTGCGCAGCAGCGTCAGACCTGATTGTTGGCGCAGATAGTCGTGCAGTGAGCCGCTGTTAAAGCCTTGCAGCAGCGGCCACAGCGTGAGGTCGGAAAAATAGTGGTCGATCTGGCACAGTGCGATCCCGTTAACCCGACGCAGGGTGCGCAGGTGAATCACGTTATCGCCCTCGTTTATGCTGAGCGCATCGGCAATGTGGCTGGAGGCCGGACGCAGCACCGCCAGCAGTTTTTCGCTGGTGGGGTGGCTGCCCTGGTCCAGCAGGTTCTGACTAAAGCGTGCCTGGGCATTAAGCGGGTAATCGAACGGGCGCATCAGCACCAGTACGCCGACTCCCTGGCGACGCTGAACCCAACCGCGTTCAACCAACTGGTCAATGGCGCGGCGCAGGGTGTGGCGGTTTACCTCGAAGCGCGCGGCAAGCTGATGCTCGGCGGGCAGATAGTCACCGCAGCGATAATGTTGACGTAGCTCCTGCTCAAGTCTCGCGGCAATTTCCTGATAACGCGTTGGATAACTGGTCGGATGTGTAGACAAGTGCATAGCAATCAATGCCTCGCTAATCAGATAAAGTGCTTACGCAAACGCTGGGAAAGGAAATCCAGCAGGCTGACGGTGACGATGATTAACACCATCAGGGCGCAGGTTTGCTGGAACTGAAAGCCGCGAATCGCTTCCCATAAGGTCACGCCAATACCACCTGCGCCCACCATGCCGACTACCGTGGCCGAGCGAACGTTGGATTCAAAGCGATACAGCGAGTAGGAGATCAGCAGCGGCATGACCTGTGGCAGAGCGCCGTACAGAATCTCTTCAATTTTGTTGGCTCCGGTGGCGCGAATACCTTCTACCGGACCCGGTTCAATGGCTTCTACCGCTTCAGAAAGCAGCTTGGAGAGTACCCCTGTGGTGTGGATAAATAGCGCCATCACCCCGGCGAATGGCCCTAACCCGACGGCGACCACGAACAGCATCGCGAAGACCATTTCATTGATGGCGCGGCAGGCGTCCATCAGGCGGCGCATCGGCTGGTAAATCCACCACGGCACCAGGTTATCGGCGCACATCAGGCCGAAGGGAATCGATAGCACCACGGCGAGGGCAGTCCCCCAGACGGCAATTTGCAGGGTGACGGCCATTTCACCGAGATAGTCTTGCCACTGGCTGAAGTCCGGTGGGAAGAAGTCGGCGGCGAAGGTTGCCATATTGCCGGAATCTTCGATCAGCGTGAGCGGAGCCATTTCGGCACCTTTCCACGAGACCACCAGTACGGCGAGCAGAATGGCCCAGCTCAGCAGCGAGAACCAGCTACGTTTGGGCGGGGCGACGGTGATGGTTTGCATGTTTAGCTCCGTGCATAGGTTATTGCCGGATGGCGGTGCAGGCGTCTTATCCGGCCTACAAAACACCGTAGGCCCGGTAAGCGAAGCGCCACCGGGCACCAGGGTTACTGCACCGCTTTGGTGACGCTGGTCATGGCGCCCAGTGCGGCTGTCAGACGGTCAAGGTCATCGAGCTGCGCTTTCAACGCCGAGGTTTTGCTGGTTTTCTCTTCCTCGTTCAGCCCTTTGTTGTCCTTCACACCCTGCATCTCTTTAAACAGTGCCAGCTGGCGAATCGGCACCAGTTGCAGATCGCTGGAGGCGCGGAACGGTGCCCATCCAAGGCGTTCCAGTACGATTTTCTGCTCCGGCGTTTTGCCGTAATTCATAAAGAAGTCGTACACCTTGTCCTTGGTGGTTTCGGAGAGGTTTTTACGCCAGACGATCGGATCGCCCGGGATCAGCGGTGACTTCCAGATCACCTTCAGCTCTTTCAGCTTTTCCGGCGCGGAAGTTTTCAGCTTGTCGAGGTTTTCGGTGTTGTTGGTGGCGACATCGACCTGCTTGTTGGCGACTGCCAGGGCGTTGGTTTCGTGTCCGGCGTTAACGGTGCGTTTGAAATCGCTCGCGGAGATGTTGTTTTTGGCAAAGACGTAGTAGCCGGGAACAAGGAAGCCTGACGTTGAGTTGGGATCGCCGTTGCCGAAGGTCAGATCCTTACGTTTGGCGATCAGATCGTTCAGGTTATTGATCGGACTGTCTTTGTTAACGATCAACACACTCCAGTAACCCGGGGATCCGTCGGCGGCGACGGTCTGGGCAAACACTTGCCCGTTAGCGCGATCCACCGCTTCCATTGCCGAGAGGTTGCCGTACCAGGCGATATCCACTTTGTTAAAGCGCATGCCCTGGATGATCCCGGCGTAGTCCGGGGCGAAGAAGGCGTTCACTTTCACGCCCAGTGATTTTTCCATGTCCTTCAGGAACGGTTCCCACTGCGGCTTCAGGTTTTGCTGTGACTCGGTCGAAATAATGCCAAAGTTCAGCGCTTTTTCTTGCTCTTCGGCATGCGCCGGGCTTAACAAGGTACTGACGCTAAACATGCTGGTGAAAGCCAGCGCGGCAACTGTCTTATAGCTCATGTCGTTTCCTTAATTAGTCATTGTTCCAGGCTATTTCACTTGCCAGCCTGAATCCGGGCAGTGCTCAAAATCCTCACGTACTGCGTGTACGCTCCGGTTTTTCCGCGCTGGCCGTCTCCAGCCTGGCTGCGCCAATAACGCCTGGTTTTTTAGAACTATGCAGCCTGCGCGTTCTGTTCGACGCGGTTCATGCTGCGGTAAAGATGGTCAAAACGATCGTTATCAAAATGCTGGCTGCTGCCATCAAAGAAGACGTTGCCCTGGCGCAGCGCGACGATGCGTTCGCAGTAGCGCAGGGCGTAATCCACCTGATGCAGCGTGACGACCACGGTGATGCCGTCGGTCTGGTTGATGTCGCGTAGGGTGTCCATCACGATGCGTGCGGATTCCGGGTCCAGTGAGGCAATCGGCTCATCGGCAAGGATCACTTTGGCCTGCTGCATCAGCGCGCGGGCGATTGCGACGCGCTGCTGTTGTCCGCCCGAAAGCGTGGAAACACGCTGGTATGCAAAATGCGCCATGCCCACGCGGGTCAGCGCCTGTAATGCACGCTGTTTTTGTTCCTGGCTAAACCAGCTAAAACAGGTACGCCAGAACGGCGTGCTGCCGAGCGCGCCAATCAGGACGTTCTCCAGCACTGTCAGGCGGTTCACCAGATTGAACTGCTGGAAGATGTAGCCGGTGTGGGCGCGGCTTTTGCGGATATCGCGCGCCAGGCGGCCTTCATGTTGAACGGTGCGGCCCAGCAGCTCGACGCGGCTACCGGGTGATTTATCACCGACGATCAAGCCGCTTAAATGACGTAAAAGGGTGGATTTGCCGGAGCCGGACGGCCCAAGCAGAGCCACCATCTCACCGGAACAGATGTTCAGATCAACCGCATTGAGCGCCTGATGTTGATTGAAGGACTTGGAGAGTTTTTCGACGCGAATAATCGTTTGCATGCTGCGGTCTCCCTAAAAAAGTGGCCCCATCGTGGCGGATCAATGTGACGTTTTCGTTAAGGGATAGTTACTCGATGATGAAGAGTTGAGCGCTATTTGATGACAGTACGGGAGGGCTGGCCTCCCGTTGGATTACTCTGTAGGGGGTTGCTGTTGTTTGACGACGTTGATCATCCACGGCACGCCATACTGGTCGCTCACTTTACCGAAACCGTGGGCCCAGAAGGTTTCCTGCCAGTCCATTTCGATTTTTCCGTTTGCTGCCAGGTTATCAAACCAGCGTTTGCCTTCATCGACGTTTTGCGTGTCGAGCACTAGCGTAAAGCCAGAGTAGTGAGCATTTCCGTCCGGGGCGCTATCGCTCATCATGATGTCGCTGCCCGCAACGCGCAGGTTGGCGTGGGCAATGGCGGTATCGGGGAATTTCATGCCTGAAGGGCAACCATCTTCACTATCCTGCGCCGATTTGGGCATTTCACCGAAGTTGATTTTGTAGAGCAGTTCAGCGCCTAACGTTTTTTGATAGTAGGCGATAGCGTCAGCGCAGTTGCCTGCAAAGGAGATATAGGGACTTAACGGCATAATCTTTACCTCAGGTAAAAGAAACCAGTTAAGTGTAGTTATCGTCTGCATAAATAAACCAGGCGGGAAGTATGAGCTTCCCGCCTGGCAGATGAGCTGGTGTAGACCTGATGAGCGTAGTGCCATCAGGCAATTTGCATCAGTTCTTTTTCACAAACTCAGATTTCAGCTTCATTGGGCCAAAGCCATCGATTTTGCAATCGATGTTGTGGTCACCTTCAACCAGGCGAATGTTTTTCACTTTGGTACCGATCTTCAGCATGGAAGAGCTACCTTTTACCTTCAGGTCTTTCACGACGGTAACGCTGTCGCCATCGGCCAGCAGGTTGCCGTTAGCATCTTTAACGATCAGTTCGTCGCTGTCCTGTGCCGGTTCAGCATCGTTCCATTCGTGCGCGCATTCCGGGCAGATGAACATGCCGTTATCTTCGTAAGTGTATTCGGAGTTGCATTGTGGGCAGTGTGGTAATGACATGTGGATTTCCTCAAAAGTCAGCAGGGGCAAATGCGCCCAAAAAATGGCAGATTGCCGAAAAAGGCCGCAATTATACATAAAATCCCTGCTTTTGTCGGGACTACTGCGTGATTACGCAAATGATCTGCTGTAAAGACCCTTTGCTTTTACCTCAATGAAAGTATGGGGTAATATTTTTTAAGGGAAATTGCTACGTCAGGTTATTTAAGATAAGGTGAGGCGAAATATCTGATATTCATAGGTAACATCGCCTGCGGATGTCTAAGTCATTGTGATTGAATATCTCAATCCCCCTTAATTTTAGTAGGGGGATTAAGCTGGCATTTTTTAAAACTGAACTACGCTGTTTATCTTTCTTACTTATTAGATAAGTGAGAGGTTTCAGGCCAGCGGTTGTACGCCAAACTTATTTTAATAATATCAATTGGTTGTTTTGATTTTAATTATTTCCACACGTAATTATAAAAGCCAAAAAATCTATAAATAAAACGATTGGGCTAAATAAAAGCAATGCTATTTGCGTTAAGGAAAGATTTTCCATGCACACACAGACAATATATGAATTAAGTCAGGAAGCGGAACGCTTGCTGATGCTCTCGCTTGAACATCTCAGGCAATTGCAAAAATTGCCCATGACGTCGTTGGATGATGTCGCGCTAAAACAAGGAGAGCATAGCAGTCAGGTTGTTCAGCCCCTGCACTTCAGCGCGCGTGGCATGGATGTCCAGCAAGCAACGCTCAATAATGAGTTGCGCAAGATTACGCGTCTGGAAATGGTGCTGGCGATTGTTGGCACGATGAAAGCGGGAAAATCGACGACGATTAACGCGATTGTAGGGACAGAAGTTTTACCTAATCGTAATCGCCCCATGACGGCGTTACCAACGCTAATTCGTCATACGCCGGGGCAGAAAGAGCCGGTCCTGCATTTTTCACATGTCGCGCCGATTGATGCCTTAATGAAGGTTTTACAGCAGCGTGTGCGCGAGTGCGATCGCCAGCGTCTTACACAGACCCTGGAAATTGACAAGGATATGAATGTCCTGCTGCAGCATATTGAAACCGGCGTGGCATTTGAACGGTATTATCTTGGCGCACAGCCTATTTTCCATTGCCTTAAAAGCCTGAACGACCTGGTGCGCCTGTCAAAAGCATTGGATGTTGATTTTCCTTTTGCTGCCTATGCCGCGATTGAGCATATTCCGGTTATTGAGGTTGAGTTTGTCCATTTGGCCGGACAAGCAAGCTACCCAGGGCAATTAACGTTGCTGGATACGCCGGGGCCGAACGAGGCGGGACAACCGCACTTACAAAAAATGCTTAATGAACAGCTGGTACGGGCCTCTGCGGTGCTGGCAGTGTTGGATTACACCCAATTGAAATCTATTTCTGATGAGGAAGTGCGTCAGGCGATTATGGCGGTTGGCAAGTCAGTACCGCTGTATGCGCTGGTGAACAAGTTCGATCAGAAAGACCGCAACAGTGACGATGAAGAGCAGGTGCGGGCGTTAATTTCTGGCACGTTGATGCAAGGTGGCATTGCCCCTGAAAGAATCTATCCGGTTTCCTCAATGTGGGGCTATCTGGCAAACAGGGCGCGTCATGAGCTGACGGCCCGTGGGCGACTGCCGGATCATCAGGTGCAACGTTGGGTGCAGGATTTTGCCGAAGCGGCGCTTGGCAGACGCTGGCGCACCACCGATCTTGAAGATACGGAGCATATCCGTCATGCCGCCGACCTGTTGTGGGAAGACTCGCTGTTTGAACAGCCTATCCAGAAAGTGATTCACGCCGCTTACGCCAATGCATCGCTGTATGCGCTACGCTCAGCGTCACATAAGTTATTGAACTATGCGCAAAGCGTGCACGAATATCTGGAGTTTCGTGCCCACGGGTTAACGGTCGCCTATGACGAACTACGGCTGAACATCACGCATATTGAAGAGGATATGCAGCAGTTAGAAGTGAGCCAGGGGCGGGTGAGCGATGAAGTCAGCCATGAAGTAGAACTGGCGCTGGAAGCTGCTGCAGCCTATCTCAGAGAGCAACAAACCGAGATTCTTTGCGGTATCAACACGTTCTTTGTCAAAGAAAACGTCCTGATGATGTCACAACATAGTCTGGGAACTGGCGTCTCCTCGGCAGAAATGGCCGGAGAAATGCTGGTGCTGCACGATGAAGGCCAGGCGAAAATTGTGTTAGATAAAATTCGCTCGTCCTGTGAGGGGGTATTGCTGGCGGCGCAGGAAAGCATCAGCCGTGACTTAGCCCTGCGTTTTGAACAGCTTGAGTCGACACTCTCCCGGGCGCTAAATGACGCGATGCGGCCAATTGAGCAAAGGGTGAAAGAGGAGCTAAACCACGCCGGTTTTCGTGCGCGGATCCGTTTTCCAGCGTTCCATACAGCGATGTTTAATTTCAATACCCGCCAATTGTTTAACGAGGCCATTGAGCAGGATATTCCGGCAGAAAATGCGCCGTCTACTGGTGGTGCGGTACGTGACACTTTCTCTCGTTGGCTAAATCAACCCAACTGGGGATGGAATGATTACGTCGAAACAAAAACGCGTTATCTCATTGATATGGGCGCTTTGCATAAGAACCTTGTGCAGTATGTCTCCCAGTTTTGCCAACAAATTCGTAAAGCTTTAGTTGCTCAGGTCGATATTTCCGTTACGGCAGGCATGGCCACGTTTTTTGCAGATTTTTCACTGTGTCTGGCGCAATTACAGGCGAGCCTGAGTGAAAGTCTGACGCTACGCCAACAAAATGAATCCGCGGTGAATGCAATGAATGAGCAATTGCAGCAGCGCATTACGATTGCGGCATGGCTTTATGAAGATTCCCGTTTGCTGCGTGACGATATCAATACCCTTTTTGCAACCGAGCACACATGACTAACGTTTTACTGGAAGGCCCCGGGAGGACGCTGGAGTGTGTCTACCCGAAGTTTATGGTCGATCTGGTTCAGGGAGATGAAACCAAACGTTCCGGCGGTTTTCTGCAACAGCAGCAGCGGTTGCGTGCGCGTCTGACGCAGGAGGTGTTATCCCAGACACAACTGCGGGCGTGGGTGATGGCGGGAGTGTCCAGCGAGCATCTGGTGATGCGTCTTAAGCTGGTAGAAAAGTTGGCGGGCATGATCGACCCAGGCCATCTGGCGCTGGTGCGTATTGCCGAAGGGCTGAAGTTTTTACAACAAACCGAACACCCGCGTGGGCTTTCAACCCCCGGTCTTTTACAACAAATAAATTCACTGACTGACTGGTTTACCCAACGCGCTGCGTATAAAGAGAAGGCGCTGACCCAGCGTGGCCTGACGGTTCAGGCGGGCGAACACAGCGAACAAATTTTTACCCGCTGGCGGGCTGGCGCATATGACGGTTGGTCGTTACCTGGACGCTGTTTTGTTGCGCTGGAGGAGTTGCGCTGGGGAGCCTTCGGTGACGCCTGCCGGTTAGCGAATGCCGATGTGGTGTTAATGCTAAAAGACAACCTGCGAACCATGGCCGCTCAGGCGTTGGCGGACAGCGTGAATGCGGCGCCTGCTACGCGTCATTACTATCATCATTGGCTCAGCACGCCAGTTGTCGGCGGATCGGGCGAGTATAACGATATGCTGAGCTGGTTAGGCGACTGGTGCGATGCGCAGCGTCATCCGGTGAGCTGGTCGGTGACGCAGCGTTGGCAAAATGTGGCGTTAGGAATGCCGCGATTGTGTTCGGCGAAACGACTGGCTGATGCGATGGTTGAGGAGATTTTTGCACCGTCCCTACTCATCAATTGAGCAGGGACGGTCAGTGGGGCTAAGACAGAGTTAATGGTGCAGAGAGTCTGCCGGGGTGGACACCGTCTCGTTGGCGACCAGGTTTTTATTAAAACGTTTGGCGTACAGCGCGGTGATAATCGGCACCAGAATGGCGGTGACAATTACGCTGGCGGCAACCAGCGCCGTAGCGGATGCGGCAACCGGTTCGAACGCCGGGTTAATCTGGGCGATAATCACCGGGTTTGCCACCGCAGCGCCTGCTGCTGAAGAGGCTGCCACGCCTGCCGTACCGTTCCCGCCACCAATAACACGGTCTGCAATAATCAGCGGGATACCGGTGATGACGATAACCGCGACACCCAGCAAGATACCCAGCAGACCGGTATCAACGATTACGCTCAGGTTAATGGTGTTACCCAATGCGAAGCCGAAGAACGGGATCAGCACCGGTGTGGCTTTGCTGAAGAAAGAACGCAGGTCATGATCCAGGTTGCCTAATGTAAAGCCAATCAGGAACGGTAATACCGCGCCGATAAAATGGTGTGGCTCGAAGGAGGCCAGACCCGCGGAGCCGAGGATCACCATGGTCATTAACGGGCCGGATTCCAGAGACATCAACACAAATGCGCCAGACTCTTCTTTGGTGCCGTACTGGTTCATCAGGCTGGCGTACAAACCACCGTTGGTCATGTCCATGGCGGAGACAATTGCCAAAACTGAGAGGCCTGCAAAGAACCCGGTTTGAATACCGGTATCAGGAATGAATGAAGCCGCAATCATTGCCACTACCCACGCCACGGCTATTTTGGTTATTACCAGCGTACCGGACTTGCGTAATACCGTGCCGGTTGCCCGTAAATCAATAGATGCGCCGATACAAAAAAACCACACTGCCAGAATCGGTACCGTTCCGCTGATCATTCCTTTGGTAAACGAACCGAAATACGCACCGGTATCCGGAGCTAACGTATTTAACACTGCGCCTAATAACAGAGGAATCAACATCATTCCGCCGGGGATGCGTTCAATCGTGGCTTTAATTTTCATAAACGTCCTCATGTCTTGTCGCCGCTAACACTAGCGCAAGAGGGTAAAAATTAATAAATTCAAATGGTTACTGGTTTCTCTTAACAAAGAAAATCGCTATCTCTTTGTTTTATAAAATCTAACGCGGCATACATTGAGCGTGTTGCTGCTCCCAGGGATATTGCGTCTGGAATTAGTTTGCATTCATGGGAACGTTGATTCAATCAAAATAAAACGATGTTTTAGTTATCTTCATCACATATTCCGAGCAAAAGTTCCCGGTCGCTCTGATTATTAAAAAAGCTGTGATCTTTTTGTGAAGGGATTAGGTGTTTTTTTGCTAGCAGAATAATAATGACCGCTGTGATTGTTGGTGCAATAAAGCGATTTATTCTTGTATTTAATTGTCAGTAAATCACAAGCGTTACATGTAAAAAAGATGACTAAGAATGACCTAATTTACGCATGTTGACGAAATGAAAAACCATATGTGAAGTTGATCACAAATTTAAACGCTGTTAGGGTAAAGAGGTCATTAACCGCCCAATCAGGCGTCAACAGGTTCGGTTGTACTGTGCGTTTCTCGTCAGTGTAAGTAAACCTGCTACGCTTGTTACAGGGAATGCGCCTGTGCGTTCCCCGCTCGGTGATGACCTTGACGCATGGGCGTTGGGGGACTCGAACTGGAGCGTGACAGGGCTAAGTCTATGAGGACGAGTATGCTAAAAAGGAAAAAAATAAAACCGATAACGCTGCGCGACGTTACCATCATTGATGACGGTAAATTGCGAAAAGCCATTACCGCAGCGTCGTTAGGTAATGCGATGGAATGGTTCGATTTTGGTGTTTATGGATTTGTTGCTTACGCATTAGGTAAAGTGTTCTTCCCGGGGGCTGACCCCAGCGTGCAGATGGTTGCTGCACTCGCTACCTTCTCTGTTCCCTTTCTGATTCGACCGCTTGGCGGATTGTTCTTCGGTATGCTCGGCGATAAATACGGTCGTCAGAAGATACTGGCTATCACCATTGTGATTATGTCGATAAGTACCTTCTGTATCGGTCTTATTCCCTCGTATGCCTCGATTGGTATCTGGGCGCCGATTCTGCTGCTGCTGTGTAAGATGGCGCAGGGATTCTCGGTCGGCGGAGAGTACACCGGGGCGTCGATTTTTGTCGCGGAATATTCGCCGGACCGTAAGCGTGGATTTATGGGCAGTTGGCTGGACTTCGGCTCGATTGCCGGGTTTGTGCTGGGTGCGGGCGTGGTGGTTCTGATTTCAACCGTCGTCGGCGAGGAAAATTTCCTTGACTGGGGCTGGCGTATTCCGTTCTTCCTGGCGCTACCGTTAGGGCTGATTGGTCTGTACCTGCGTCATGCGCTGGAAGAGACGCCGGCGTTCCAGCAGCACGTGGATAAACTGGAGCAGGGCGATCGTCAGGGTCTACAGGAAGGTCCGAAGGTTTCGTTTAAAGAGATTGCGACTAAGCACTGGCGCAGCTTGTTGGCATGTGTTGGTCTGGTGATTGCTACCAACGTCACCTACTACATGCTGCTCACCTATATGCCGAGCTACCTGTCGCATAACCTGCATTACTCCGAAGACCACGGTGTGTTGATTATTATCGCCATCATGATTGGTATGCTGTTTGTGCAGCCGATTATGGGGTTGCTCAGCGACCGCTTCGGGCGCCGTCCGTTTGTGATCATGGGCAGTATTGCGCTGTTTGTGCTGGCGATTCCGGCATTTATCCTGATTAACAGTAATGTTATCGGTCTGATTTTCGCCGGGTTGCTGATGTTGGCGGTGATCCTCAACTGCTTTACCGGGGTGATGGCGTCAACGTTACCGGCGATGTTCCCGACGCATATTCGCTACAGTGCACTGGCCGCCGCGTTTAATATCTCGGTATTGATTGCTGGTTTGACTCCGACATTGGCCGCATGGCTGGTGGAAAGCTCGCAGAATCTGATGATGCCTGCTTATTATCTGATGGTGATTGCGGTGGTTGGTTTAATTACCGGCGTGACCATGAAAGAGACCGCCAATCAGCCGCTGAAAGGGGCCACGCCTGCCGCTTCGGATATTCAGGAAGCGAAAGAGATCCTCGGCGAACACTACGATAACATTGAACAGAAAATCGAAGATATCGATCAGGAAATTGCTGAACTACAGGTTAAGCGCACGCGTCTGGTGCAGCAGCATCCGCGTATTGATGAGTAATCGTGTCATTGCCTGATGGCACGCAGCTTTTAGGCCTACGGGTAGCATTGTACTTTGTAGGCCGGATAAGGCGTCAGCCGCCATCCGGCGCGTGGCCTTAAGGTTGGCTTAATATCCTTCAGGCAAACTCTCCTCCATAGTTTCGGAGGAGAGTGTCATGAAAACCCGTATTTATGAAAGTTTGACCACCGTGTGCAGTTTGCTGATCGTCAGCAGCTTTTTGTATGTATGGGTGAGCTCTTACTGAATTTTCGCCAATTCCACCCATGCGCGAGTGCCGTTGGCTCCCTGGCGATTTTGCAAATAGAAATGCCCTTGATGTAACTGGGTGATGCGACTGACAATGCTCAGCCCCAGTCCAATTCCGCCAAAGCGGCTGTCCATACGCACAAACGCTTTACTCAACTCCCCGCATTTACTTTCATCAATGCCCGGCCCTTCATCTTCAACGGCAAGGACGGCATCCTGCTCTGTGTTCAGGCTAATCGTAATATGGGTGCCTTCCGGGCTGTAACGATGCGCGTTTTCCACCAGATTTCGTAGTAGCATCCGCAACAGCGTAACATCACCAGGCACGACAACGTCCGCCGCGCTTTGTGGCAGGAGCAGCGTCTGTTTACGTTGGTCCAGCATGGTGCTGAGTTCATCGTAGGAGGGCAGAATAACATCCTCCAGCAGCTTGACATGCTGGTAGCTCCCGGCCGAAAACGACTGTCCGACGCGGGCGAGTTGCAGCAGTTGCGATACGCTGTCCATCATTTGATCTAGCCGGGCAATTAGCGGCGAAACGTCGACCTTATGGGTTTTGGATAATAATTCCAGATGCAGGCGCACGCCTGACAGCGGTGTGCGCAGTTCGTGAGCGACATCGGCGGTAAATAAGCGTTCGTTTTCAATCGTGCTGGTTAGCCGCGTTACCAGGTCGTTGAGCGCGGAGACAACCGCCTGGATCTCAATGGTTGAGCTGTGAATTTCAATCGGGGTCAGGTTATCGGCTGCCCGCGCCTCCAGCTCTTTTTGCAGATCTGCCAGCGGACGAGTAATACGTCGCACTGCCTGGTAGCAAATCAGCAGCGCCAGGCTGACCATAAAGATGCCGGGGACGATCAGACTGGCGATGGCCTCGCGGATCTCATGCATGATGTGGCGATCGTTGTTGCGATTTTCGCGCAATGCCTGTTCGAATAACTGTATTTGCTCGGTACTTTCATGCCACAACCAGAAAGTGCTAATCAGCTGAAAGACCAGCAGAATAAGACCAATCGTCAGCATCAGGCGATGACGAAGCGGGAGCGGTTGTTTTAGATATTGCAGCAGCTTCACTTAGCTTTCCTCAGTGGCAACCAGCATATAGCCAAATCCCCTGACCGTGCGGATGCGAGATTTTCCGACTTTGTCGCGCAGATTGTGAATGTGCACTTCCAGCGTATTGGTCGACGGTTCGTTATCCCAGCTGTAGATGTCGTTATACAAAATTTCCCGGTGTACCGGACTGCCCGCTTTGAGCATCAGGCGCGACAGGAGTGCGTATTCTTTTGGCGTTAAGATAACCTCTTGCCCGTCCATCCACACCTGGCGCCGACCGATATTCAGCGTCAGGTTGCTGACAATGAGTTCACTTTCACCCTGATTGTTATGCCGACGCAGCAGCGCCCGGATGCGGGCATGCAGTTCTTCCAGTGCGAACGGTTTGACCAGATAGTCATCAGCACCCACGTCCAGTCCGCTGACACGGTCTTTCACCGTGTCGCGGGCGGTGAGGATAAGTACCGGCACGGTGTATTTTTTCTGTCTGATTCTGTTCAGAAAGTGCAGGCCGTCTTCATCCGGTAAGCCCAGGTCGAGGACCACCAGACTGTAATGTCCGCTCTCCAGACACTGCTCCGCTGCGCGGGCCGTTGATACGCCGTCGCAGGCGTAGCCTTCTGTTTGCGCGGCGAGTATCAGTCCCTGTAATAACAACGTATCATCTTCAACAATCAGGATTTTCATTCGTTTAGCCTCCCCGGCAGGGTTGCAGAATATCATCCGCCGCCTGATATTTCTGTGTTTGTACGCCCGTTAATCCCAGCAGGGTCGAGAAGAGATTATCCTGTGAGAAATCTTCTGAGCTTGCCCGTTTTTGCAAACATGTCTGAGAGACCTGATAGCGTTGCTGATAATCCTCGGAGAGCCACAGCAGCATCGGCACATGTTTTTGCGTATCAGGTACAATCGAATACGGCAGGCCGTGCAAATAGACGCCATTTTCCCCTAAGGATTCGCCGTGATCGGAAAGATAGACCAGGCTGGTGGTGAAATTATCCTGGTGCTCTTTCAGTATATTGATTGCTTTATCAACAATATAGTCAACGTAAAGAATAGTGTTGTCGTAAGTATTGACCAACTGTTGCTGTGAACAGGTCTGGATTTCGTTGGTATCGCAGGTTGGCGTAAATTTCTTAAACTGCGCAGGATAGCGGTTGTAATAGGTCGGACCGTGGCTGCCGATGGTATGCAACACAATCACGCCGTCGCCTTTCAGGTTATTAATGTACTCTTCCAGCCCGTGGAACAGGACTTCATCGTAGCATTCACCGTCAATACACTGCCCCGGCAGGTTCAGCTTAGTCATATTCTGGTGTGGAACCCGGTCACAAGCCCCTTTGCAGCCGCCGTCGTTATCGTTCCACAGAACGTTAATTCCCGCCCGTTGAATAATGTCGAGCATGCCTTCCTGATGCTGCGCCAGTTCTTCGTCGTAGTGCGCGCGTGGCATATCCGAGAACATGCAGGGTACTGATACTGCCGTTGCCGTTCCGCAGGACGTTGTGCGGGGGAAATAGACCACATTATCTTTTTCCAGCAGCGGGTTGGTCTGGCGCGAATAGCCTGACAGCGAGAAGTTATCGCCACGTGAAGTCTCGCCGAGAACCACAATCGTCAGGTTCTTACGCTTTTCTTTCACCATCAACGGATTGCGGTGTGCATCTTCGCCAATGCGTACCAGCGGCAGGTGGGCCAGCCTCTGGTGTGAATACCAGGATGACGTCGCCACAATGCTGTTGGATGGACTGAGGGATTTCACCAGTTCTTTGTTGTTGCGAAACAGTGAAGCGTAATCTTTATAGAAGAACGCAGCGACCAGCACGATCAGCAGTGCGGAGATCAGAATGTTCGCGCCACGGAACAGTATGCTGCGCATGACAGACGTGATCGGTTTGATTTTTACCCAGCAGGCAATAAGTGCGGCCAGAATGCCGCTCACCCCGAGCGTGATGAGCAGTTGTGGCGTCAGCAAAGCAAAGGTTTCGGCGGGGGTGGTGTCCATCATATTGGCGATCATTGAGCGGTCGATGATGATGCCGTAGGTCATGATGAAATATTGGGCCGATGCGCCAACCAGAATGAAAATGCACGCCACCAGGCGATTAAGCCACAGGAATGAGGCCAGTGTCAGCACAATGTTCATGACGCTGAACGCGACCACTGGCATTGATAAAAACACCAGCACGTTACGCACAGAGTCCAGAGGCAGGTCTTGCAGCACTTGTTTATAGAACGCAATGTTCAGGAAGGTCGCAAGATAAAATGAGATCAGCAGAAGCCAGCTGATTAGCCCGAGAGTGGGCCTTTTAAACAAGAGCTTTAACATTAAGGGGGGTTCCATCGACTATGTGGCGCAAATCCTCTCAAAGTAAAATTAAGCCAACCTTAAGTTCTTAATGTTGATTTTTCGAAGAGCGGTGGGAGAACGTTGGCCCGATGAGCTTACGCCATCGGGCCACGACGATTGTTGGTGTTAGTTATTGTTTACCGGGGCATCCAGTGGATACGGGTTTTTATGGATCCGGTTGTAGTTCAGTGCGTACAGCGCGGTGATGATCATCAACGTGACGAACGACCACATCACTTCTTTGGCTCCGGAACCGACAACCGCCCAGATGCAGTAGACAAAGGCGATAAAGGTCACCAGTAAGTACATCGGGCGTGCTTTACCAAAGTGACCATGGCCGAGCAGCAGCAGCGCGGCGCAGGTGTACAGATACGGCACCAGGGTGAAGATAACGGAGACCGAAGAGACCAGACCAAACTCTTTCGCTGCGTTCGGCGACATGCTGCTGAACTGGAAGATGGTCATCAGAATGCCGACGATAATTAACCCGGCCACTGGTGTACCGGCTTTGTTCACGCGGGCAAAAATCGGTGGGAACAGGCCGTCATCGGCTGCGGCTTTGGCGGTTTGCCCGGCAAGCAGCGTCCAGCCGCCCAGAGAACCAAGACACCCGGCCGCAGCACAGAAGGAGACAATTGCCCCTGCGGTGTCACCCAGCGCCATGCGTGCGGCATCACCGAACGGAGAGGCTGAAACACGTAGCGCCGCGTTAGGGATCATACCCATGATCGCGGTGGTGGAGAGCACGTAGCAAACAGCGGCAATCAGCACGCCGCCCATGGTGGCGATAGGTACGTTACGTTTGGGGTTTTTAACCACGCCAGCCGCGACGGAGGCGCTTTCTACCCCGATAAATGACCATAAGGTAACATTCAGAGTGCTTTGAATCGCGCCGAAGGTGTTCATGCCGCTGACGTTCCAGGCCGCCATATAGGTTTCACCGCGGAACCAGAACCAGCCGAAGACGGCAATCCCGACAATTGGTACCAGCGCCAGTACCGTTGCGACGGCCTGCACGCGGGTGATCATTTTCGGTCCGACAATGTTCAGTAATACGAAGATCCACAGCACTACGACACAGGTCAGCGTCAGGACCAGCGGATCTTTTAAGATGGGGAAGAAGTAGCTCAGGTAACCGACGCCAATGACCACCATGGCGATGTTACCAATCCAGCAGGCCAGCCAGTACAGCACGTTGGTCTGGTAGCCCAAAAAAGGACCGAAGCAGCGGCGGGCGTAAGCATAAGAACCACCGGGACTGGAGTCTAAGGACGACATTTTGGCGTACACCATCGACAGTGCCAGAGCACCGATAATCGTGACCAACCATCCGTAGATTGCAATCCCGCCAGTTGACGCAAGGTTTGCGGGTAGCAGGAATACACCGGAACCCATAATATTCCCCGACACCATAAGGGTGACGGGGATTAAGCCCACTTTGTGAGCATCAGCATCCGTCGACATATTTTCTAACTCCTGATAAGGATAAATGACGCCTTATCATACCTCGTCAAAAGTCTGTTTAATGATGGCGGAGCTGGGGTATCGCTAATGCTGATATTATTATGGCTTATCGCTAACTGATTAAAAATCAGGCGGCGGATGGCTCCCTATGTTGACTAACATAATGCAGAGGCGTCATCCCATAGAACTCTTTGAATACGGAGATAAAGTATGAGGTACTGTTATATCCACATAGTTGAGAGACCTGGGAAATGTTTTTGCCGTCCATCAGTAATTGATTGACGGCATATCGCATGCGACAGGTGGTAATTATTTGGCTGTAACTTGTATTTTCACTTTTGAGCTTTTTCTTTAACAAACTGGGACTCAGGCATAAGCAACTGGCAACCATGCTTAAATTCCAGTCTTTATGTATATCGCTCTCAATAATGTGATAAACGCTGTCGCTGATACAGTTGCGCAGCATATACATGAGCAAAGAGATAAACTTTTTGCTGTCGAGAAAGCGTGATAACACCGTGAACAGTAGCGAGCGCGTACGCTCTCTTTCAGCTTCGTTCACTGTGTCCATTACGCTATGTTGGGCAGCCACCCTGAAGACATCCGGCGTCAGACACGCTGAGGTCATCACTGGGCTGGCACTGCGTTGCCAGAGTGGGATCTGTGAAAGGTCTTTATTTAAAAAGCGCAGATAGTCTTTAATGATATCGCGGCTAATATGTACAACCAATGCGTTATTAAGTGATGAAAAATCGATAATATTATTATCGCATGCCACCAGTGCCATATGATTAGCTTTTAAACTGATGGCGTCTTTACCGTTAATCCTTAACCAAACATCCTTCTCCGTTAATACAACAACACAAGCTTCTTTGCTGCAAAGCTTCATACCCAACTCCAGGAATATGAAAAAACACCGTAGCTCAACATCAGATGAGCCAAATCGGCTAAATTGAAATTGTATGATGAAACCAGGACCGCAATAAAATAACGTGTCTGAAATTAATTACAATGTTTGGTGGGATTTTTCTTATGTACAGATTTTTTTACGCAAGTGGAAAGATGCTATTTGCGTATAAAAAAAGCGCGGGGTGGTCCCGCGCAAAAAGGTATGACAGTGTTATTGTTTTGCAGCAATACTCAGGAATTACTCAAGAATGACATGTCTACCTTAAACATCGGACTATCTAAAAAGAGACCTTATGCTTTCACGCACATAACGTGATAAACACCGTCAATAATTTCCGTTCCTTCGGTTTCATGTTCAAATCCAGGGAAGTGGTGGTCCCAGGACTGCAACGAACGCAGGTACCCAATTTGCGGGCTGTTGGCATCGCCAAAGTTTTCACCGGACAGCAGCATCGGAATTCCCGGTGGGTAAGGGATCACGGAGTTTGCCGCAATACGTCCCGCCAGATTTTCAATCGCCACCATCTCAACGTTGTCACTGACTATCGCGTTGTAAGCGTCACGCGGAGTAATATCCGCATCCGGCAGACCGGAGTAGGCTGCATTGAGACGGCTGCCTGGGTTGTTTTCTTTCAGCCAGGCGAACATGGTGTCGCCCAGATCGTGAATACCCATGTTGGCATAAGTGTCAGGATGTTCCTCAACCAGTTCTGGCATCACCTGTGCCAGCGGGGTATTGGCATCGTAGTGGTGTTTGAAAGAGCACAGTGTGTTGATCAGTGTGCCCCATTTCCCGCGGGTAATCCCCATGGAGAACAGGAACATAATCTGGAAATCGGTGGTTCGGGTCGGCACGATGCCGTGGCGGCCAAGCCAGGCGGTAACCAGTGCGGCCGGTACGCCGTTCTCTTCCAGTTCGCCATCGTCGCCCATCCCCGGTGCCAGAATGCTGACTTTGATCGGGTCCAGCATGCTCCAGTTATCCGGCAGGTCTTTAAAGCCGTGCCAGGATTCACCCGGACGCATCACCCAGCAGTTCTGATCGGTAGCCAGCAATGTGGCTGGCGCGTCGGCAAAGTCATAGGTTTTACCGGTCTGCGGATCGGTTACCACTTCTTTGTTCCACGGTTTGAAGAACCAGTCGCCTTCGGCGGTGAACTCTTTGTACAACCGTGCCATGGCCTGACGGAAATCGACTGCTTCGTCGATCACTTCCTGAGTGAGCGACAGGCCGCTGTTACCGTCCATCATGGAGACCGCCACGTCGTTTGAGGCGCAGATAGCATACAGCGGAGAGGTGGTGGCGTGCATCATGTACGCCTGGTTAAAGCGGGAGAAGTTCACGGCCCCACGCCCTTCACGAACGTGAATGTAAGATGCCTGAGAGAGCGCATTCAGCAGTTTGTGGGTCGAGTGGGTGGCAAAAACGGTAGGACCGTTATGATCGCCCGGCGCGCCACGCATGGCGTAGTGATCGGCATAAATTGGGTTGAAGCGAGCATAGCCGTACCAGGCTTCATCGAAGTGGATGCGATCGCTGGTTTGTGCGAGCAGATCCTGCGCCTCTTTGGCGTTGTAGCAAACACCGTCGTAGGTACAGTTGGTCACAACGCTGTAAGACGGTTTTTGCCCAGCTTTGCCTTTGGTCAGCGGGCTTTCGCTGATTTTTTTCTGTAAAGTTTCAGGCTGCATTTCTTGCGGGTAGATAGGCCCGATAATGCCGTACCGGTTGCGGCTTGGCACCATGTACACCGGTTTTGCCCCGGTGAGGATCAGCCCCTGTTCGATGGATTTATGGCAGTTACGATCCAGCACCACGACGTCGTTGTCGGTCATACAGGCCTGCATGATGGTGCGGTTAGAGCCGGAAGTCCCGACCACTACGGACCAGGAACGGTCGGCACCGAACACGCGGGCAGCATTTTTTTCACTTTCCCCAAATGCGCCTGTATGGTCGAGTAAAGAACCGAGATTGGTACGTTCAATCCCCATGTCGGTACGGAAGAGATTCTCACCGTAGTAGTCATGGTACAGTCGACCGGCAGGTGTTTTGGTGAAACCGACACCGCCCTGGTGACCCGGTGCAGCCCAGGAATACTCATGGACATTGCTGTATTTCATCAGGGCGTTGAACAGCGGTGGTAACAACTGCTGACGATAGCGAGTCATCGCTGCGATGGCACGGCCAGCGATAAAGTCAGCGCTGTCCTCCAGAATCCAGGCGAATTCATCGACAAGCTCCAGCAGGTCGCGATCCAGCGATGCGGTGGCTTTTTCGCGATCGCCCAGCAGGAATACGGGAACGTTTTGCTGGCGCTCGTGGAGCTTGCCGATCAATTGCCTGACGTTCAGGTGTTCGTCTTGTTGTTCCATTTGATAGCTGAACATCAGGCAATCAATGGCTTCATTGGCGGCGAGGATTGCGTAGCCATCGTCGAATGAGGTGGACTTAATGACGGTAACATTTTGGCGGCTTAATGCGTCAGCCAGACGTTCGACAGCGCTACCGACCCAGGTGTCCTGATGCAGAAACTCACTTTCAACAATTAATACTTTCATCATCTTTTACCCGGTTGTGGAAAGGTTGCAATCTATGAATTGCAGACACACCGTATGAATGTGACGCAGGCAAGTATTATCCTGTCAAAACGGGCTGTAAAGCGGGTGAAAAATAGTCTGATTTATGTTTAATTTGTTTTTAAACATATGGTTACGTTTGCTTGTTGGCGGTTTTTCACCACCGTTTATCGACAGGGGGAATATTTTTTTGGCTGATACTGATATGGCCGAATGATATCAACCAGCCATTGTTTGCCGATGCTGCTGACTTAGTTTGCGGTACTGCTGCGGCGACATGCCGACAAACTTGCTGAAGGTGTCATAAAAACGGCTGCTGGAACGGAATCCGGCGGTCAATGCAACGTCGAGAATGGTTTTATCGGTATCGCTAAGCAATGCGCGGACGTGATTGATCCGCATTGCCGTGATGTACTGCTTCAGGGTGAGTTGCATCACGCGTTGGAAAATCCCCATCGCGTAGTTGGCGTTGAGCTTCACGTGTTCCGCGACGTCGTTGATGGTGAGCGCCTGATCGTAGTTATCGGCAATAAAGCTCAGCATTTGGCTGACGTAAAACTGGGCGTGCCGCGACACGCTGTTTTTGTGGGTCCGCGAGGTTTTATTGACGAGTATAGGCTGCCAGCCGGAAAGGCTAAACCGCTTGAGCATCAGACCAATTTCATCAATGGCGAGCTGGCGAATTTGTTCGTTCGGGTTGTTCAGTTCCTGTTGCCAGCGCTGAACTTCAAAGGTGCTCAACTGCTGCGACGCCAGCGATTTGATGACCATTCCATGGGTAACATGGTTGATCAACTCGCGATCCAGCGGCCAGGAGAGGAAAAGGTGCATCGGTAAATTGAAGATAGCCATACTTTGGCAACTGCCCGGACGCGTGAGTTGATGCGGTGTGCAGGCCCAGAATAGCGTGATGTGTCCCTGTTTTATCTGTACGACTTCGTTGTTGATCAGATACTCGACGTCACCATCAAACGGCACATTGATCTCCACCTGCCCATGCCAATGGCTGGCTGGCATAGCATGCGGTGAGCGCAACTCGATATCCATCCGTTGATATTCTGAGTACAGCGATAGCGGGCTGCGGGTTTGTTCTTCATCGCTACTGCACATGTGCGGATCGGGAGGAAGAGGCGATGTCGGTAATGTGCTCATGGTTGCTCCATTTCCTGAATTATCAGAATCATGTCATTTAACACGTATTAAGGCTGAGAATCAGGACACAAATTGGACCGTTACCATTGAGCATAGCGACATTTTGCGGCCACATACTCTGCTTTTTGGGTAATTTTGTCCCATAAACTCAGATCCAATAGGGTGCAGAGTGATGATCTGAGTTTATGGGAATGCTCAGCAGAGAAGTCGGAAGTTTTCAGCTATACGCTGTGCCACCATGACTGTGTTTACTAATGTTCTGGAGAGTCATGATGTCTGCACCCAAAATTACCTTTATCGGCGCCGGTTCCACGATTTTCGTCAAAAATATTCTTGGGGACGTCTTTCACCGCGATGCGCTTAAATCTGCGCATATCGCCTTGATGGATCTCGATCCTACGCGTCTGGAAGAGTCACACGTTGTTGTGCGCAAGTTGATGGATTCTGCGGGCGCGTCTGGACGAATCACCTGCTATACCGATCAAAAAGCAGCATTACAGGATGCTGATTTTGTGGTGGTCGCTTTCCAGATCGGCGGCTATGAACCCTGTACCGTCACCGATTTTACGGTGTGTAAACGCCATGGTCTGGAGCAGACGATTGCCGACACGCTGGGGCCGGGCGGCATTATGCGCGCGCTGCGCACCATTCCGCATTTATGGCAGATTTGTGAGGATATGACCGAAGTCTGTCCGCAGGCCACCATGCTTAACTACGTTAACCCGATGGCGATGAACACCTGGGCAATGTATGCGCGCTATCCGCATATTAAGCAGGTTGGGCTGTGTCATTCGGTGCAGGGGACGGCGGAGGAGTTGGCCCGCGATCTGAACATTGACCCTGCCTCTTTGCGCTATCGCAGTGCCGGGATCAACCATATGGCATTTTATCTGGAGCTGGAGCGCAAAACGGCGGACGGCGCCTATGTGAATCTCTACCCGGAGCTGCTGGCGGCCTATGAATCCGGTCAGGCGCCGAAACCGAATATTCACGGAAATACCCGTTGCCAGAACATTGTGCGCTATGAAATGTTCAAAAAACTGGGGTATTTCGTCACCGAATCGTCGGAACACTTCGCCGAATATACGCCGTGGTTTATCAAACCGGGGCGTGAAGATCTGATTGAGCGCTATAAGGTGCCATTGGATGAATATCCGAAACGTTGTGTGGAACAGTTGGCGAACTGGAAAAAAGAGCTGGAAGAGTACAAAACGGCTGAGCGGATCGACATTAAACCGTCGCGCGAATATGCCAGCACTATCATGAACGCTATCTGGACCGGTGAACCGAGCGTCGTGTATGGCAACGTTCGCAATGACAATCTGATCGATAACCTGCCGCAAGGTTGCTGTGTTGAAGTCGCTTGTCTGGTTGATGCGAATGGTATTCAGCCAACGAAAGTCGGTGCTCTCCCGTCACATTTGGCGGCTATGATGCAAACCAATATCAATGTTCAGACTCTGCTAACGGAAGCCATCCTGACGGAGAACCGCGATCGTGTTTATCACGCGGCGATGATGGATCCGCATACCGCCGCGGTACTGGGGATTGAAGAGATTTATGCGCTGGTGGACGACCTGATCGCGTCTCACGGCGACTGGCTGCCGGCCTGGCTGCACCGTTAATACACAATCACGCCGGGCAGAGCATCCGGCGTTTAACCTCTGACGTTTCCTCTTACAGAAGGCGGGCGCTGGTAACAGCGACCCGATACCCTATGAGCATCTCTCTGACAACAAAACTCAGTTACGGATTTGGAGCGTTCGGTAAGGATTTCGCTATCGGTATCGTGTACATGTACCTGATGTATTACTACACCGACGTGGTGGGATTATCGGTGGGCGTCGTCGGAACCTTGTTCCTGGTGGCAAAAATATGGAACGCGTTTAACGATCCGGTGATGGGGTGGATAGTGAATGCCACCCGGTCGCGTTGGGGAAAATTTAAACCCTGGATCTTACTCGGTACGCTGGCGAACTCGTTGGTGCTGTTTTTGCTCTTTAGCGCACATCTGTTTGAGGGGACGGCGCAAATCGTTTTTGTTTGTGTGACGTACATATTGTGGGGGATGACCTACACCATTATGGATATTCCATTCTGGTCGCTGGTCCCCACGATTACGCTGGATAAACGCGAACGTGAACAACTGGTGCCGTTCCCTCGTTTTTTTGCCAGCCTTGCAGGGTTTGTCACCGCGGGCGTGACGCTACCCTTTGTAAACTATGTTGGCGGCGCGGATCGCGGGTTCGGTTTTCAGATGTTTACGCTGGTGCTGATCGCATTTTTTATTGTTTCTACCCTCGTAACCTTGCGCAATGTGCATGAAGTGTATTCCTCTGACAGCGAAGCTACCGCAGACAGCACCCGGCTGACGCTGAAATCAATCCTTGCGCTTATCTACAAAAACGATCAGCTTTCCTGCCTGCTGGGGATGGCGCTGGCTTACAACGTGGCGTCCAATATCATTACAGGTTTTGCGATTTACTACTTCACCTACGTGGTGGGTGATGCTGACCTTTTCCCATACTACCTCTCCTATGCCGGAGCAGCTAACTTGCTGACATTGATTCTCTTTCCCCGTCTGTCAAAGGCGCTTTCTCGCCGGGTACTGTGGGCTGGCGCTTCGGTTATGCCAGTTCTCAGCGCAGGCGTATTGCTGATTATGGCTCTGGGGGCATTCCACAATACTTTCCTGATTGTTACCGCAGGGATCCTTCTGAACATTGGTACGGCGCTGTTCTGGGTACTGCAGGTGATTATGGTGGCGGACACCGTAGATTACGGTGAATACAAGTTTAACGTCCGCTGCGAGAGTATTGCCTATGCCGTGCAGACAATGGTGGTCAAAGGTGGCTCGGCGTTTTCCGCTTTCTTTATTGCGGTGGTGCTGGGATTGATTGGTTATGTTCCGAATGCGACGCAATCTGCTGAGACCATCCTCGGCATGCAGTTCATCATGATCGCGCTGCCCACGCTTTTTTTCGTTGTGACACTGGTGCTCTATTTCCGTTACTACCGGTTGAATGGCGATATGCTGCGTAAGATTCAGATCCACCTGCTGGATAAGTACCGAAAAGTGCCGTCGCCCGTCAAACAGTCGAATACTCCGGAGATTCCGGTGGTAGTGGCCAGCGATGTGAAGGCCTAGCTATGGAGTGGCATTCCTGGATTGGCTATCTGGCGGCAACGCTGACGACGCTCTCTTTTTTGCCGCAGGCGATTAAGGTTATTACCACCCGCAACACCCAGGGTATCTCCGGTTTAATGTATGTGATGTTTGTGTGCGGGCTGGTGTTGTGGCTGGCTTATGGGTTATTGATTGAAGATACCGCTGTCAGCATGGCGAACTTTCTGACACTGTTGTTCGCCTTGCCGATTCTGGTTATCAAGTATCGCAGTAGGTAGCGCAGATTGCCGGAGAAGTGTTAGCGCTCTCCGGCCGTTTTCAACTGCCGATTGTGCCAGCCCGCCAACGCGAGGATCGTTGTTAACGCACCGAGCAGGGCGCAGAACATGTCCGACTGGGTATCCCACGGATCACCCTGCGTGCCAAGGAAGTCTTCCGCACCTTGTCCCATTGCCAGCGCTGCCCACCACTCGATCAGTTCATACATTGCGCTAATCGCCAGTGCTACGCAGCAGACTAAAAATGCCAGCATCTTACGACCACGGACAATATTGCCGCGCACTAAAATCTCTCTTGCCGTCAGGGCTGGTACCAGCCCCTGGAAGAAGTGACCCAACTTGTCATAGGGGTTACGACTGAGATCCAGCCATTCCTGAACCTGAAAACCGACGGGAACTTTGGCGTAGGTATACATCCCGCCTACCATCAGAATGATGGCGTGCAAGAAAATCAACGTATAAAGCAGCGGCGTCAATGGGTACTGCTTCATGGTAGCCAGCAACAGCGGTACGACAATAATGACCGGCGTGACTTCCATCAGCCAGGTGATTTTCTCCGAGGCAGAGATACCGGTGTAGATAAGGATCAGCGCCAGGAATACTGCGCCAGTGTGCAAGATTGTGGGGTTCAGAGTGCGGAGCATTGCGAATTCACACGTAATGGAAAAGGTCACTATTCCCTGTGAACGGCAAAAATTCAATACCAGTAAATGGGGGGATAAAGTTGGCCCGGGGGGATCGCTGGACTGACGCCAAAAATTTAGTGCCAGTCCAGTGCCGGGCCGAATGGGTTACTTCGTGCAGTTAGCGCATTGTTTGCTGACGATTTGCTGGAAGAAATCGTTGCCTTTGTCATCGACTAGGATGAAAGCAGGGAAATCTTCTACTTCGATTTTCCAGATAGCTTCCATTCCCAGCTCCGGGTATTCCACGCATTCCAGATGCTTAATGCTCTGCTGCGCCAGTACCGCTGCCGGACCACCGATGCTGCCTAAGTAGAAGCCGCCGTGTTTGTGGCAGGCGTCAGTCACTTGCTGACTGCGGTTACCTTTCGCCAACATGATCATGCTGCCGCCGTGAGACTGCAACAGGTCAACGTAGGAGTCCATACGACCCGCGGTGGTTGGGCCTAAAGAACCGGACGGATAGCCTGCAGGCGTTTTGGCCGGACCCGCGTAGTAGATCGGATGATCTTTCACGTACTGCGGTAAACCTTCGCCGGACTCAATACGTTCTTTTAACTTCGCGTGGGCAATGTCACGACCGACAATGATAGTACCGCTCAGTGACAGACGAGTAGAAACCGGGTACTGAGAGAGCTGAGCGAGGATCTCTTTCATCGGGCGGTTAAGGTCAACTTTAACCACTTCACCTTCACCCGCCTGGCGCAGAGATTCCGGAATGTACTGACCTGGGTTATGTTCCAGTTTTTCAATCCAGATCCCTTCGCGGTTAATCTTGGCTTTAATATTACGGTCTGCGGAGCAAGAAACGCCCATACCAACCGGGCAGGATGCGCCGTGGCGAGGCAGGCGGATCACGCGGATATCATGTGCGAAGTATTTCCCGCCAAACTGAGCGCCAAGGCCGAGTTTCTGTGCCTCGATCAGCAGTTCCTGTTCTAGTTGCAGATCGCGGAACGCCTGGCCGTGAGCATTACCTTCAGTCGGCAGCGCGTCATAGTAGTGTGTGCTGGCCAATTTCACCGTTTTAAGGGTACTTTCCGCTGACGTCCCGCCAATGACGAATGCGATGTGGTACGGCGGGCAAGCTGCAGTACCCAGCGTGCGCATTTTCTCAACCAGGAAGTTTTTCAGTTTGCCGGGAGTCAGCAGCGCTTTGGTTTCCTGATACAGATAGGTTTTGTTGGCTGAGCCGCCGCCTTTGGCCACGCACAGGAATTTGTATTCGTCACCGTCCACGCTGTACAGATCGATTTGTGCGGGCAGGTTGGTGCCAGTATTCACTTCTTTGTACATATCCAGCGCCGCGTTTTGCGAGTAGCGCAGGTTATCTTCAATATAGGTATTAAATACGCCTTTGGAGAGGGCCGCTTCATCGCCGCCGCCGGTCCAAACGCGCTGACCTTTTTTACCCATGATAATTGCCGTACCGGTGTCCTGGCAGGTTGGCAACACGCCTTTGGCGGCGATTTCGGAGTTTCTCAGGAACTGCAGCGCTACGTACTTATCGTTTTCGCTGGCTTCGGGATCATGGAGAATTGAGGCGACTTGCTGTTGGTGTTCTGGGCGGAGCATGAAGGAGGCATCGTGGAAGGCTTGTTGGGCCAGTAGCGTAAGTGCTTCAGGAGCTACTTTCAGGATTGTTTCGCCTTCAAACTCGCCGACACTGACGTGATCGGATGTCAGCAGGTAGTACTCAGTTTTGTCTTCCCCCAGTGGGAAAGCCGCCTGGTAAGTGAATTCAACTTTTGACATTTGCTTCCAGCCTTTTCATTTTTCTCAGGAATTTTAAAATTCTCTGTGTCTTAATGGTGGCGTGCCGTACCAACGCGGACGGCACGCGAACTGTGATTACAGGAAACCGTACATTGCGGCGAAGATCCAACCAAAGACACAGGATACGCTTACGCCGATCAAACCAGGCAGAATGAAGCTGTGGTTGATAACGAAGCGGCCGATGTGGGTGGTGCCAGAGCGGTCAAACTGAATAGCCGCCAGGTCGCTCGGGTAGGTCGGCAGAATGTAGTAACCGTAACATGCCGGAGCGGAAGCCACGATGTACGCTGGATCAACCCCGATTGCCAGTGCGACCGGAACAATCGCTGCCAGCGCTGCTGCCTGGGAGTTTACAAATTTGGATACCAGCAGCAGAACAATTGCATAGGCCCACGGATACTCTTTCACCATATTGCCCAGCACACCTTCGATTTCTGTCATGTGCGCGCCGAACATTGTTTCGGCCATCCAGGCAATACCGTACACCGCCACAATCGCGATCATACCGGAACGGAAGACTTCGTTTTTAGATATTGAAGCGGGATTGGTCTTCGTCAGGATAATAATCAGCGCACCGGTCAGCAGCATGAACATCTGGATAACCAGCACCATTGACAGTGGTTTGCCGCTAAAGGTAGGGCGCAGCTCAGAGAACGCGCCGAGTACGGCAACAACGGCGATAGCGGCAAGGAAGATCCACATGGCCAGCCAGTTGCTTTTCGGCAGCTTTTTGTCTAACAGCGTGGCGGTATCGCCATACACATAGTTGTGGTTTTCAGGTACAGAAATGAACTTCTGGAACTCTTCATCTTTATCCAGATCTTTACCACGGAACCAACTGAAGATACCGATCGCCAGGATACCCAACAGGGTAGACGGGATGGTGATGCTGAGCAGGTCGAGGAATTCGAGATGCTTGCCTTCAAACGTTACGTTACCCAGCATTGCCACCAGTGACACAACGGCTACAGAAACCGGGCTGGCGATAATACCCATCTGCGCACCGATGGAACTCGCCGCCATCGGACGTTCCGGGCGAATATTGTTTTTAATGGCAACGTCATAAATGATTGGCAGGATGGTGTATACCACGTGCCCTGTACCGCAGAGAATCGTCAGGGTGCAGGTAACGAAAGGTGCGACGATGGAAACATATTTTGGGTTACGGCGCAGCAGCTTTTCAGCGATTTGCAGCATAACGTCAAGACCGCCGGAGGCTTGTAAGGTTGCCGATGCGGCCACCACGGCAATAATAACCAGCATGACATCTACAGGTGGTTTACCCGGCTGGAGATGGAAAACGAAAACCAGAATGACCAAGCCGATACCGCCTAATAAACCCAGCGCGATACCGCCCTTTCTGGCACCATAAAACAAACATATTAATATTATGAGAAGTTGTATACTAAATAACATTTTATTTACCCTCGCGAAAAACCCAGTCAATTTTTTGAAAAATGGATCTGTGCCACATTCTTTTTTGCCAGAATAAGCATCAAAAAATGGTCAGTATTCGATATGTCCGTATTTGCGATTAATGTTCAAATGTCTTGCTAGAATTTTTTTTTAAATTTATGGCGATATTTGGTTTTTTCTGTGGCTTTGATCAGAGGAGAGAATCCTCAGGCGATGGGAAGCAGAGCTGAACATGGAGAGCCGCGGTTGACGCTGTAATTTATCTATTTTGCGTTTTCCGCTATTACATGAACCACCGACAGAATGAGTGAGTGGGTTATTTATGTGATCACGGTCACGCCATTTCATGATGTGATGAAGTCGGCGTGCGGATACTTTTATTTGCTCACAAAAATGTACGGTGTCCATGGTACGTAGCATGGTCTCCATTGCTACCAGTCTAGATTTTTTATGTCTGGTTAATTTCAGACTAATCCTTTATGGGTAAAAATACACACTCTGCGAGTTAGATAATACTTAATTAACTTTTGTTAGCGATTTTGAAATTAAAAACAGTGTGATGTTTGTCAATATTAAAATAATACATTTAACATGCCGGATACAAATATATTTGATCTAACGCAAATTTATAATTTTGCAGTGTCAGCTGGTGAAATAGGGGATTTTTCATTATTTTAATAATTGTTACTTTCAAATAACAAATAATCCCAAGTGTATTTATTGGCAATATTGTTTAAGCAATGAGTAGTGTTCAGCCTGCACGCGATAACGATAAACAGGTCTGCCGGTCACGCCATAATGGATGCTGGTAAATAAGATGTGACAATTGACGAGCCAGATAAGGTATTTACGGCAAGAGACGCGCGAGATATTGACCTCGTTAGCCAGCTCATCCGTGGAGAACTCCTGATCCTGGTGCTCATCAATCCACTGGCACAACGTGCGCAACGTTTGTGGCGTTAATCCTTTGGGTAAGCGCCGCGTTTCTTGTTCATTGGAGGAGCTGCCGTGAATCAACTGGTCAAGCTCAGACTGTTCATAGTACTGATGCTTTTCCATCTCAGTTTTTTTCTGTAGCCAGCCGGTGAGCGCCTCTTCAAACCGGGACGCCTGGAAAGGTTTGATCAAGTAGTCAACGACGCCGTAGTGAAGTGAATCTTTAATGGTGGTGGCATCGGCTGCAGAAGAGATGACGATGACATCGCACTTGCAACCTTCACTGTGCAGAACCGGTAGCAGGTCCAGGCCGTTTTCTTTTTGCATATAAATATCTAGCAAAATCAGATCGATATGATGACCGCTATGAAAGATTATCTCTTTTGCTTTCTCCAGCGTGGAGGCTGTGCCGCAGCAGTGAAAACCGGAGAGTTGCGCGACATAACGACGGTTTAATTCCGCTACCATTGCATCGTCATCGACAATTAAGACATTGATCATCTGCTGGCCCTCTCACTATTCCACGGTAACTGTACAAAAAATTGGGTGAAGATCCCAGGTTCAGACTCGACGGATATATTGCCGCCAACGTTTTCAACCTGTTGTTTAACAAGCGCTAAACCTACGCCCCGTTCGGTTCCTTTTGACGAAACGCCCTTCTCAAAGATGTGCTCAATGTTTTCGGGGGCGATCCCCGGACCATCGTCATTCACTTCGCAATGCAACCAGCCGTGTCGATAATGCAAGGATATGCTGATTTCACCACCAGGTTCTTGACCTAGCGCCTCCAGGGCGTTTTCAATCAGATTCCCCAGAACGGTAATCAGCACCGCCACCTGATCTTCGTTGTTATTCTCCGGTAGCTGGCTTTCATTGCTGATGACCAGGCTATGGCCTAAATCAGATGTGCGATTAATCTTACTGAGTAAAAATCCTGCGATCACCGGAGATTTTATTTTTCCTAACAGTGAGCCAATTTCTTCCTGATAATTGTTCGCGGTCTTTAGGATGTAATTTTCAAGCTGCTTATAACTTTTCAGATGCAATAATCCCAGAATCACGTGCAATTTATTCATGAATTCGTGGGATCGTTCACGAAGTGCATCGGCATAGTTGACCATACCGTCCAGGCGTTGCATTAACTTTCGGACTTCAGTCTTATCTCTGAAGGTTGAAATGGCGCCGATGATTTTACCGTTGCTGAGTACCGGGACCGTGTTAATTAAGAGCAGCCGATCCTTCACCATGATCTCTTCATCGCGGCGCGGCGTTCCGTCATGTAGTACCTGTGAAAAATCGACCACTTGTGACCACGCATGGCTGAGCGTGGAGAGCTGGGCATCATCTTGTGATTTGTGATAATCCAGCAGCTCCTGCGCAGCTTGGTTAATCAACGTCACTTCACCGCACTCGTCAACGGCAATGACTCCTTCCTTTATAGAGTGCAGCATCGCCTGGCGTTGTTCGAACAGATTGGAGATTTCATAAGGTTCCAGACCAAACAGAATGCGCTTGAGGACCTTAACGAATATCCATGTACCGAGCAGCCCAACCAGCACGCCAAATAAGATTGACCAGATGATGCTGCCGCGGCTGTTATTGATCTGTTCAGCAACTCTGCTTAGCTCAAGACCGATCGCCACCACGCCAATTTGCTGGTGATGTTCGTCGTATATAGGGGTGAATACCCGCAGGGCTTTAGCCAGAAACCCGCGATTAATGGCGACATTCTCTTTACCTTGCAGGGCCAGCAAAATGTCATCGCCTTTAAATGGCTGGCCGATACGCTGTGCTTCGGGATGGGAGTAACGAATGCTTTGCATATCGGTGACGACGATGAACAAAAAATCGTTGCTCTTATTCACCGCCTGGGCAATCGCTTGAATACCGCTTTCCTCGGGCTTTTTCATTAGTCCCTGGCGGATCTCCGGAGAGTTGGCCAACGTTCGCGCGACGGCAAGCGCTTTACTCGCTAACGCATCGCGCGTCATGTTGCTAATTTGCGAGAAATAAATCAGATGAACGACAAGCAGCACGGAGAAGAGAACTGCACTAACCATGAGGATCACGGTGGTGCCAAGCTTCATCGGGCGTTTGCGTATAGCAGTACGTTGCAGTGAGTGTCTCATCACGGTCCTGGAATCACGGTTTGTGCGGGTATTATCGCCTGATGGGGGGCGTAATTCAAAGGTGGTAGGGATTATGGAGCTTAAGTTGTCAGCCCTTCTTCTTTATATAGCGTAGAGTGAATTTCTTTCTATATAGAGGTTTTCATATCGGTTCTCTCCCTTTTCAGGGACGCTGACAGATAATTTGCTTACGATTGTGGATAACTCTGTGTGTAAATGGGTATAAGGCGGGGTTTTGCTGTGGAATGCAGCAGTCAGTCATTTTTCTGCAATTTAAGGGTTGCGGGCCACAGGAAACTCCCTATAATGCGCCTCCATCGACACGGCGGATGTGAATCACTTCACACAAACAGCCGGTTCGGTTGAAGAAAAAACCTGAAAATGAGGGTTGACTCTGAAAGAGGAAAGCGTAATATACGCCACCTCGCGACAGAGCGCTAAAGCGCGTCGCAACTGCTCTTTAACAATTTATCAGACAATCTGTGTGGGCACTCGAAGATACGGATTCTTAACGTCGCAAGACGAAAAATGAATACCAAGTCTCTGAGTGAACATGCGTAATTCATTACGAAGTTTAATTCACGAGCATCAAACTTAAATTGAAGAGTTTGATCATGGCTCAGATTGAACGCTGGCGGCAGGCCTAACACATGCAAGTCGAACGGTAGCACAGAGGAGCTTGCTCCTTGGGTGACGAGTGGCGGACGGGTGAGTAATGTCTGGGAAACTGCCCGATGGAGGGGGATAACTACTGGAAACGGTAGCTAATACCGCATAACGTCGCAAGACCAAAGAGGGGGACCTTCGGGCCTCTTGCCATCGGATGTGCCCAGATGGGATTAGCTAGTAGGTGGGGTAACGGCTCACCTAGGCGACGATCCCTAGCTGGTCTGAGAGGATGACCAGCCACACTGGAACTGAGACACGGTCCAGACTCCTACGGGAGGCAGCAGTGGGGAATATTGCACAATGGGCGCAAGCCTGATGCAGCCATGCCGCGTGTATGAAGAAGGCCTTCGGGTTGTAAAGTACTTTCAGCGAGGAGGAAGGCGTTGTGGTTAATAACCGCAACGATTGACGTTACTCGCAGAAGAAGCACCGGCTAACTCCGTGCCAGCAGCCGCGGTAATACGGAGGGTGCAAGCGTTAATCGGAATTACTGGGCGTAAAGCGCACGCAGGCGGTCTGTCAAGTCGGATGTGAAATCCCCGGGCTCAACCTGGGAACTGCATCCGAAACTGGCAGGCTAGAGTCTTGTAGAGGGGGGTAGAATTCCAGGTGTAGCGGTGAAATGCGTAGAGATCTGGAGGAATACCGGTGGCGAAGGCGGCCCCCTGGACAAAGACTGACGCTCAGGTGCGAAAGCGTGGGGAGCAAACAGGATTAGATACCCTGGTAGTCCACGCCGTAAACGATGTCGACTTGGAGGTTGTGCCCTTGAGGCGTGGCTTCCGGAGCTAACGCGTTAAGTCGACCGCCTGGGGAGTACGGCCGCAAGGTTAAAACTCAAATGAATTGACGGGGGCCCGCACAAGCGGTGGAGCATGTGGTTTAATTCGATGCAACGCGAAGAACCTTACCTACTCTTGACATCCAGAGAACTTAGCAGAGATGCTTTGGTGCCTTCGGGAACTCTGAGACAGGTGCTGCATGGCTGTCGTCAGCTCGTGTTGTGAAATGTTGGGTTAAGTCCCGCAACGAGCGCAACCCTTATCCTTTGTTGCCAGCGATTCGGTCGGGAACTCAAAGGAGACTGCCAGTGATAAACTGGAGGAAGGTGGGGATGACGTCAAGTCATCATGGCCCTTACGAGTAGGGCTACACACGTGCTACAATGGCATATACAAAGAGAAGCGACCTCGCGAGAGCAAGCGGACCTCATAAAGTATGTCGTAGTCCGGATTGGAGTCTGCAACTCGACTCCATGAAGTCGGAATCGCTAGTAATCGTGGATCAGAATGCCACGGTGAATACGTTCCCGGGCCTTGTACACACCGCCCGTCACACCATGGGAGTGGGTTGCAAAAGAAGTAGGTAGCTTAACCTTCGGGAGGGCGCTTACCACTTTGTGATTCATGACTGGGGTGAAGTCGTAACAAGGTAACCGTAGGGGAACCTGCGGTTGGATCACCTCCTTACCTTAAAGAACCTGCCTTTGAAGTGCTCACACAGATTGTCTGATGAACAGTAAATAGCAAGGCGTCTTGCGATTGAGACTTCAGTGTCCCCTTCGTCTAGAGGCCCAGGACACCGCCCTTTCACGGCGGTAACAGGGGTTCGAATCCCCTAGGGGACGCCACTTGCTGGTATGTGTGAGTGAAAGTCGCCGACCTTAATATCTCAAAACTTACCTTCGGGTGACGTTTGAGATATTTGCTCTTTAAAAATCTGGATCAAGCTGAAAATTGAAACGACACACTGTTTCATTTCTCCGTAATAAGAAATGAAAAGCGGTGTGTTCGAGTCTCTCAAATTTTTGCAAGTCGATGATGAATCGAAAGAAACATCTTCGGGTTGTGAGGTTAAGCGACTAAGCGTACACGGTGGATGCCCTGGCAGTCAGAGGCGATGAAGGACGTGCTAATCTGCGATAAGCGTCGGTAAGGTGATATGAACCGTTATAACCGGCGATTTCCGAATGGGGAAACCCAGTGTGTTTCGACACACTATCATTACGTGAATACATAGCGTAATGAAGCGAACCGGGGGAACTGAAACATCTAAGTACCCCGAGGAAAAGAAATCAACCGAGATTCCCCCAGTAGCGGCGAGCGAACGGGGAGCAGCCCAGAGTCTGAATCAGCTTGTGTGTTAGTGGAACGGTCTGGAAAGTCCGACGGTACAGGGTGATAGTCCCGTACACCAAAATGCACAGGTTGTGAACTCGAAGAGTAGGGCGGGACACGTGGTATCCTGTCTGAATATGGGGGGACCATCCTCCAAGGCTAAATACTCCTGACTGACCGATAGTGAACCAGTACCGTGAGGGAAAGGCGAAAAGAACCCCGGCGAGGGGAGTGAAAAAGAACCTGAAACCGTGTACGTACAAGCAGTGGGAGCCTACTTGTTAGGTGACTGCGTACCTTTTGTATAATGGGTCAGCGACTTATATTCTGTAGCAAGGTTAACCGTATAGGGGAGCCGAAGGGAAACCGAGTCTTAACTGGGCGTTAAGTTGCAGGGTATAGACCCGAAACCCGGTGATCTAGCCATGGGCAGGTTGAAGGTTGGGTAACACTAACTGGAGGACCGAACCGACTAATGTTGAAAAATTAGCGGATGACTTGTGGCTGGGGGTGAAAGGCCAATCAAACCGGGAGATAGCTGGTTCTCCCCGAAAGCTATTTAGGTAGCGCCTCGTGAATTCATCTTCGGGGGTAGAGCACTGTTTCGGCTAGGGGGTCATCCCGACTTACCAACCCGATGCAAACTGCGAATACCGAAGAATGTTATCACGGGAGACACACGGCGGGTGCTAACGTCCGTCGTGAAGAGGGAAACAACCCAGACCGCCAGCTAAGGTCCCAAAGTCATGGTTAAGTGGGAAACGATGTGGGAAGGCACAGACAGCCAGGATGTTGGCTTAGAAGCAGCCATCATTTAAAGAAAGCGTAATAGCTCACTGGTCGAGTCGGCCTGCGCGGAAGATGTAACGGGGCTAAACCATGCACCGAAGCTGCGGCAGCGACACTATGTGTTGTTGGGTAGGGGAGCGTTCTGTAAGCCGTTGAAGGTGTGCTGTGAGGCATGCTGGAGGTATCAGAAGTGCGAATGCTGACATAAGTAACGATAATGCGGGTGAAAAACCCGCACGCCGGAAGACCAAGGGTTCCTGTCCAACGTTAATCGGGGCAGGGTGAGTCGACCCCTAAGGCGAGGCCGAAAGGCGTAGTCGATGGGAAACAGGTTAATATTCCTGTACTTGGTGTTACTGCGAAGGGGGGACGGAGAAGGCTATGTTAGCCGGGCGACGGTTGTCCCGGTTTAAGCATGTAGGCGGAGGTTCCAGGTAAATCCGGTACCTTTTAACGCTGAGGTGTGATGACGAGGCACTACGGTGCTGAAGTAACAAATGCCCTGCTTCCAGGAAAAGCCTCTAAGCATCAGGTAACACGAAATCGTACCCCAAACCGACACAGGTGGTCAGGTAGAGAATACCAAGGCGCTTGAGAGAACTCGGGTGAAGGAACTAGGCAAAATGGTGCCGTAACTTCGGGAGAAGGCACGCTGATATGTAGGTGAAGCGGTTTACCCGTGGAGCTGAAATCAGTCGAAGATACCAGCTGGCTGCAACTGTTTATTAAAAACACAGCACTGTGCAAACACGAAAGTGGACGTATACGGTGTGACGCCTGCCCGGTGCCGGAAGGTTAATTGATGGGGTTATCCGTAAGGAGAAGCTCTTGATCGAAGCCCCGGTAAACGGCGGCCGTAACTATAACGGTCCTAAGGTAGCGAAATTCCTTGTCGGGTAAGTTCCGACCTGCACGAATGGCGTAATGATGGCCAGGCTGTCTCCACCCGAGACTCAGTGAAATTGAACTCGCTGTGAAGATGCAGTGTACCCGCGGCAAGACGGAAAGACCCCGTGAACCTTTACTATAGCTTGACACTGAACACTGGTCCTTGATGTGTAGGATAGGTGGGAGGCTTTGAAGTGTGGACGCCAGTCTGCATGGAGCCATCCTTGAAATACCACCCTTTAATGGCTGGTGTTCTAACGTGGACCCGTTACCCGGGTTGCGGACAGTGTCTGGTGGGTAGTTTGACTGGGGCGGTCTCCTCCTAAAGAGTAACGGAGGAGCACGAAGGTTAGCTAATCCTGGTCGGACATCAGGAGGTTAGTGCAAAGGCATAAGCTAGCTTGACTGCGAGAGTGACGGCTCGAGCAGGTGCGAAAGCAGGTCTTAGTGATCCGGTGGTTCTGAATGGAAGGGCCATCGCTCAACGGATAAAAGGTACTCCGGGGATAACAGGCTGATACCGCCCAAGAGTTCATATCGACGGCGGTGTTTGGCACCTCGATGTCGGCTCATCACATCCTGGGGCTGAAGTAGGTCCCAAGGGTATGGCTGTTCGCCATTTAAAGTGGTACGCGAGCTGGGTTTAGAACGTCGTGAGACAGTTCGGTCCCTATCTGCCGTGGGCGCTGGAGAATTGAGGGGGGCTGCTCCTAGTACGAGAGGACCGGAGTGGACGCATCACTGGTGTTCGGGTTGTCATGCCAATGGCATTGCCCGGTAGCTAAATGCGGAAGAGATAAGTGCTGAAAGCATCTAAGCACGAAACTTGCCCCGAGATGAGTTCTCCCTGACTCCTTGAGAGTCCTGAAGGAACGTTAAAGACGATGACGTTGATAGGTCGGGTGTGTAAGCGTAGCGATACGTTGAGCTAACCGATACTAATGAACCGTGAGGCTTAACCTTACAACGCCGAAGATGTTTTGGCGAAATTGAGACGATTTTCAGCATTGATTACAGATTACATTAACCGGCGAAAAGCGGGTTAATAACAGAATTTGCCTGGCGGCTGTAGCGCGGTGGTCCCACCTGACCCCATGCCGAACTCAGAAGTGAAACGCCGTAGCGCCGATGGTAGTGTGGGGTCTCCCCATGCGAGAGTAGGGAACTGCCAGGCATCAAATAAAGTGAAGAAGCCCATCCTGACGGATGGGCTTTTTTGCGTGTGTGCGGGGTAAAAAAAACGGCGGACGGGAACGTATTTGCAGGCGCTAATAAGCGCAGCGCATCAGGCAGATCACGACACCGCACCATCGGGTGCAGAGCAATATCCTGAGTCTCCATAACACAAGCCATTCTGCGGCATACGCGATAAACACCCAATCTGAATTATCTGTATTACCTCCCGAAAATATCAGGATCTCCTGCGGCAGTTACGTGTACCTTTATCTATTAGTAAGGGTCAATCCGGAGAATAAAGTGTTCGGAAAAATGGTATTAAACTACATGCCGGGTCTAAAAAATTTATTAGCGTACGATAAAAGCTGGCTAAAACATGATGTTAAAGCCGGGTTATCCGTTGCTGCCGTAGCACTACCGGTTGCGATTGCTTACGCTGAGTTGGCGGGAGTCGGGGCTATCGTCGGGTTATATTCCTGCGTTTTGCCAATGCTAGCTTATGCACTGTTTGGTTCTTCCCGCCAATTGATTGTTGGCCCTGATGCCACGACCTGCGCGGTAATTGCGGCAGTTGTGGTTCCTCTTTCTGCCGGAAATCCAGAACTCCACTGGCAGTTAACAATCGTCATGACCGTGATGATGGGAGGATGGTGTCTACTTGCCAGTAAGTTTCGCCTGGGTGCGCTTGCTGATCTGCTTTCTCATCCCATTCTAACGGGGCTGCTTAACGGCGTTGCCGTGACGATTATTGTCGGGCAACTCGGTAAGGTGCTGGGGATTACGCTTGATGAAGAGCAAGTGATAGAGAAGATTATTGCCCTGCCAGGCCGACTCTCGGAAATTCATTTATTAACCTTAGGGATCTCCATCCTAACGTTAGCGATTTTAATAGCTATCAAAACGTTTCGTAGCCAATGGCCAGCACCGTTGATTGCAATTGTGATAACAACGGCGCTGGTATGGATCACATCTGCACAGCAGTATGGTATTGCCACTATTGGGGGATCGGGCTTCCAGTCTGGTTTGCCTGTTGTTCACTGGGGCTCATTTCAGCCTGGTCTGGCACGTGATTTATTGATCCCTGCGCTGAACCTGGCATTAGTCAGTTTTGTTAGCCTGATGCTAACCGCTCGCAGTTTTGCCGCGAAAAATGGATACGAAATAAATGCTGATGCTGAGTTCAGGGCTTTGGGTGTTGCGAATCTGATGTCTGGCTTATCTCAGGGGTTTGCGATTAGCGGAGCCGATTCCCGGACTGCGGTAAATGACTCCACCGGAGGGAAAAGCCAGCTGGTTTCCGTTGTTGCAGCCTTAATCATCGGAATCGTCGTAGTATTTTTCACGCAGCCATTACCATTTATTCCGGTATCTGCATTAGGTATTGTTCTAATTTATGCATCGTGGTCATTGATTGATTTACGCGGGCTCTGGAATCTGAGACGAAGAAATAAATCCGCATTTCGCCTGGCATTCTTCACCTTTGGTTGTGTTCTGATTATTGGTGTTATTCAGGGGATTGGCCTTGCGGTATTGCTGGGTCTGTTGCAGTTCCTGCGCACAGTTTTTCGTCCTACTGAACACTTATTGGGAATTGACGAAAATGGGATGATTCACTCACTAGGTAATTCAACTGATGTGAAAATGATCCCTGGCGTGTTGATGTACCGATTTAACTCACCGCTGACCTATTTTAATGTGGCCTATTTTAAGCGTCGCGTTTTGAATTTAGTCGATGGTGCAGTACTACAACCTAAATGGGTGGTCATTGACGCCGTTTCTTGCTTTACCTATTCAGATATCAGCGTCCTGGCAACCATTAATGAGTTAAAACGGGACCTGAAGGGGCGGCAGATTAAGTTAATTCTTGCGGGCCGGAAAACGGAGTTAACACGCTGGTTTAAAGAGAGTCGACCGACAATGAAGGACGACGACATGATTATGGCACCAGACCTTTATTTGGCGCTGCGGTTTATTCAAAGCAAAGAAAGCATGAGTGAGGGTGAATCTGGCGTTGTTGAATAAAGCAGATTTAGGTAAATGATCAGGCTGGATGGAAGGCGCTGATGACGGGTTTTCGTCCAGCAGGACCTGACCTCGACCAGAACCCCATGTTGCTAAAGGGGAGATCAGCATCCGCGCGGGGACGGTGAGTTCCCCGGCAGAGCATTGATATCGGCAAGCTACCTGAAATATAAGCAGTGTGACTGTTGTTAACCTTACGCTGTGAATGCGACAGATCGTTTAAATGATATCCTTCCCATTGCTGGCTTCGAGCTCCCGAATCAGGCGCTTGTTGATCTTGCCAACGCTGGTTTTAGGAATATCCGGGACTATCCTTATCTGTCGTGGGATCGCCCATTTAGTGATGTGGCCGCGGTCGACGAATCCTTGTAAATGTGTCGCTATGGCTTGCGGCTCCAGGTCCTCCCCTTCCTTGCAAACCACCAGAGCCAGGGGGCGTTCGCCCCACTGCTCATCAGGTATCCCGACGACGGCTACCGACCTGACCGCCGCGTGTGAGCTGATGAGGCTCTCAAGCTCCAGCGTGCTTATCCACTCACCGCCCGTCTTGATTACGTCTTTGATGCGATCCTTGATTTCCACTATCCCATGGGGATCGATAGAGGCTATGTCGCCGGTGTGCAGCCAACTGCCATTCCATAGCTCAGCTCCTTTCTCGGGTTCCTTCAGGTAGCCCTGAGTCAACCAAGGGGCTCGTACCACTATTTCGCCCAGGGCTTCTCCGTCGTGCACCACCTCCCGACCTTCGCCATCGACGATACGCAGATCCACCAACGGGACAGGCAGGCCGGTCCGAATCCGCAGGGGTAACTGTTCATCCATGGGAAGGGCCAGCTCGGCATCGCTTAAGTGGGTCATACAGAGCAGGGGACAGGTCTCAGACATGCCATAGCCGGCGTGAATGCGTATGCCCCTATGGTGGGCCTGTGTCGCCAGTCCAAGGGACAGTGAACTGCCACCGAGTAACATCTTCCATCCTGACAGATCAGTCTGCGTGGCTTCTTCGCACTCAAGGATCATCTGCAAAATGGTTGGCACACAATGCGAGAAGGTCACACCCTCATCGTGATAAAACCGCACCAGTTTGTTGGGGTCGTAACGACCGGGGTATACCTGCTTCACACCCAGCATTGTTGCGACATAAGGAGCGCCCCAGGCATGCACGTGGAACATAGGGGTGATCGGCATGTAGACATCGTTCGATCGTAGCAGCGACTGTCCCTCGTGGGCAGCCAGGAGACCCAGCTCATTGAGCGTGTGCAGGACCAGTTGGCGATGGCTAAAGTAGACTCCCTTGGGATTGCCCGTGGTTCCAGTGGTATAGAACAAGGTAGCTATCGAGTTTTCATCGAAGTCGGGGAAGTCAAAGAGTTCTCCCGCTGCGGCCAGCAGGGTCTCATATTCCCCGAGCACCGACAGGCTGGTCGCCTTCGATTCTTCGTCACTAAGCTGGATGTATCCCCGGACAGTGGTCAGTGTCTCTGCCAGTGACTCGACAACCGGCAAGAAGTCGTCGTGCACCAGTACCAGGTTGTCCTCGGCATGATTCATGGTGTAAGCGATTTGGTCCGCCGAGAAGCGGACGTTCACCGTGTGCAGCACGGCCCCAATCATGGGTACCGCGAAGAAGCACTCGAGGGCGCGATGGCTGTCCCAATCTAGCAGGGCGACGGTGTCTCCAGGCATGACACCGGCCGCTGTCAGCATGTTTGCCAGGCGATGAATGCGCTGTTTGAGGGTACGATAGTCGTAACGGAGCTTATCGGCGTAGACGATTTCTCGCTCGGGATGAGAACGCCCACCCGACAGCAGTAGGCTCTTGATCAGCAACGGATAGGCATGAGCCCCCTGCGCTGGCTGTATGATTTTTGTTTTCACCATCCAGATTCCTCGTTGACTCACTATTTGCTCGGTATGATGGCAATTGTAGATTAAGGTTGGCCTTTACTCCCTGGCGTTTGCTTCAGATATCGAGGCGGCGACCAGTTCCAGCTCCTGGGGATGAATGTGCGTACCTTGCAACGCGATCGGGTTATTCGCTACCTGCAGAATCCTGGCTACTCTATGCCCAGTTCCTTCACCCGCTGGTTCAGTGCCCAAGGCTGTTCAGATAAATTACTCAAATCTGGCCTACGGTTAAGCACGTCAGAAAAAGAGGTGTGCCTGATACCGCTATATTTTTTGCAGTACCATCGTGGTCTCACTGAAAGGTTTAACTGGCGTGATGAGGTAGGGTAGGAGTCGCTGTGGACAGAACGATCAGAAATCTAGCAGAACCTGAAAGCAAAAAACCCGCCATAGGCGGGTTCTTCTGAATAGTGGTGCCCGGACTCGGAATCGAACCAAGGACACGGGGATTTTCAATCCCCTGCTCTACCGACTGAGCTATCCGGGCAACGGGGCGCATTAAACCGTATTCACGTCTGTCAGTCAATCAAATTTCTGGAAACATTGTTCAACCGCTTAATATTGCGGCAATCTGCATGGTTATGCCTGAAGTTTGCACAAATCTCCCCGACAGATGCGGCTAAAACAGATAATGCTCGCTTAGGTCAGCGCACCGCCCATTCGGCACTGGGCAAAGCGTAGGATATCTTCAGCCAGGTGGTGTGCCGTTTCGACATCAGCATGACTACGATTAACCAGCATGCGGCTCAGGCAGCCTTCCAGCACCAGTTCCATCTGTTTGGCGACCATTGCCGGGTCGTCAACTTCCAGCGTCGTGAGCAGTTCATGGGTGAAGTCATGTGCAGCCTTTTTTTGCTGATCGGCTAACTGATGGATCGGATGCCCGGGATCAGGGTAAAACGTACAGGCGGCGATGAACAGACAGCCGGGATAGCGATTATTGCTCACGCATTCGGACAGTGCGGTGTAGCGCGCCAGCAATTTCTGCTCAGCGCTCAGGGTGTCATCCAGCAAAAGCTGACGCCGCCAGACATCCACCCGCTGGCTGAGGTAACGTAGCGCATCGTACAGAATGGCCTCTTTATCGGGCCAAAAGCGCTGCAGTTCATCCAGAGGATAATCGATACGTTCGGCCACCATTTCCAGCGTGGTATTGGCTATCCCTTGCACCTCAAGTAATTTCAGGGCTTCTCCCAGGACATCTTCACGTTGCACGGTATTCTCCTCCGTATTTCCTGTTGCAAGTGTCGCTCACGGTTGGCGATCGCGCAAATGTGCGCTGAAGCTAGCGGCATCCATAAAACCCGTTACCCGGGCCTCCGGATGCTCTTTTCCCTCGGCATCAAAGAACAAGATAGTCGGCAAACCTAAAACCTGTAGATGTTTCAGCAGAGCGACATCCTGGGCATTGTTTGCTGTCACATCCGCTTGCAACAGCACCGTGTTGCCTAGCGCTTGCTGAACCTGCGGATTACTGAACGTGTACTTTTCAAATTCCTTACAGGCTACACACCAGTCGGCATACAGATCCAGCATGACTGGCCTGCCTTTAGCTTGCTCCAGCGCTTGATTTAACGCATCTACCGATGCCACCGGCGTGAAGTTAAGGTGTGCCTGGGGTTGAGTATGCGGCGCGCCGAACGTCCAGTCTTGCAGTGGACGCACGCATACCAGTGCTGCGGCTAACAGGACAATCTGCACGATACGCATCCAGGCGTGCTTTGCCTGCAGGCTGGTAATGAACGCCCAGCCAAAGAACGCGACGCCTAACAGTGACCATAAGCGAACGCCCCACTCGTCGCCAACGATACGTTCGAGTAAGAAGACGGGAAGCGCCAGAATGACAAAGCCAAAAGCGGTTTTGACATGTTCCATCCATGGGCCACTTTTAGGCAGCAGGCGGTTGCCAAATACGGTAATCAGCATCAGAGGTAATCCCATCCCCAACGCATACAGATACAGCGTGCCGCCTCCCAGCCACATGTTCCCGCTCTGAGCGATATACAGCAAAATCGCGCTTAGCGGGGCCGTTGTGCAAGGAGAACAGATGAGGCCAGCAATCGCCCCCATCGCAAAGACGCTGCCGGGAGCTCCGCCTTGCTGGCGGTTACTCATTAGCGTGAGGCGCGTTTGCAGCGATGAAGGCAGTTGCAGTGTGAACAGGCCAAACATCGACAGAGCCAGCAGCGTAAAGATGACGGCAAGGCCAATCAGGACGTAAGGATGTTGTAGCGCGGCCTGGAACTGTAAACCGGCGGCTGCAACAACCAAACCCAGCGCGGTATAGGTGAGCGCCATCCCTTGAACGTAGATAAACGTCAGCAGCAGTGCCCGTCCGGTTGATAAGCGTTGCTTGCCGCCCAGTACGATCCCGGAAATCAGCGGATACATCGGCAGTACGCAGGGCGTAAACGCGATGCCTATTCCGATCAGCAATGCCCACAGAGCGGTAAAGGGAAGTTGAGCCGCGGGCTGCGGTTTCTCTTGCGGATCTGTAGTGGCTGGGGCTGGCGCAGGGGAGGCCGCGGCACCGGCAGACACTTCACTTAATGGCACCGTTTTTGTTTCTGGTGGATAGCAAAATCCGGCGTCGGCGCAGCCCTGGTATGTGATCGTTAATGTTGCGCCAGACTTAGCCTGATTGACCGTGATCGGGATAGTCAGCTGTTTACGGTAAATCTCACTTTTGCCGTAAAACTCATCTTCATGCCAGACGCCTGGCGGTAGTTTTATCTCGGCAATATCGGCCTGAGATGGCGTAATGCTTATCTGTTTGCGATACAGATAATAGCCATCTTTAACCTGCCATGTGAGGTTCAGATCGTGTTGGTTTTGCTGAAAATCAAAAACAAACGCCCGATCGGCAGGTACAAACTGCGAGCGGCCAGGCGCGTCAAATAATCCAGCAAAGGTAGATGTGCTGCACAGCAGCAGGATCAGCGTAAGGATGCGTTGAGCCATGAGCGGTAATCAAAGTCTCCGTGAGTGACGGGTAAAACCAGAAGTTCAGGCGTTTGATATGGATGATGTGACTTCAGGCAATCGAGAAGGGCTTGCTGGTGTGTGACGGTGGTTTTTAAAATCATCTGCACTTCATATTCCTGTTCCAGTTTGCCTTCCCAATAGTAGAGGGAGGTCGCACCGGGTAGCAGGGTCACGCAGGCAGCCAGCTTTTCCGCCAGCACTTTGGCGGCGAGATCCTGGGCGGTTGCTTCATCCGGGGCGGTACAGAGCACCACAACGGTATCGGGGATGGAAATATCCTGACTCTTTACATCAAGCATAAACACCTCGAAAGAACAGAGTAACCAGCAAAAGAATGGTCACTATACAACGGACGAGGAAAGGATGTTAGCTAAAGCGGGGTGGGGAGGAGGAACTGCAGGGCGCGAAGGCACCCTGCAGTAAAGTCTTACAGCATGAAGCTGCCCAGCAAGAAGCCGAAGCAGACAGCCAGAACCACACCCAGAGTACCTGGGATGAAGAACGGATGGTTAAAGACGAATTTACCGATGCGAGTTGTACCGGTGTCATCCATTTGAACCGCCGCAACCAGAGTTGGGTAGGTTGGCAGAATGAACAGACCAGAAACCGCGGCGAAAGATGCAACAGCAGTCAGTGGGGAAACGTTCAGAGCCAGAGCCATCGGCATCAGTGCTTTAGCGGTTGCAGCCTGAGAGTACAGCAGCGCGGAAGCAAAGAAGAAGATGACCGCCAGCAGCCACGGATGACCCTGAATTACGCTACCTGCAGTATCTTTGATCCAGTCAATGTTGTGAGATACGAAGGTATCACCCAGCCATGCAACACCAAGGATACAAATACAGGCGCTCATACCGGCTTTGAAGGTGCTGGAGTTCAGGATGGAGTCAGTTTCAACGCGGCAGACGATCGTGGTCAGCGTCGCGACGCTCAGCATGATGATCAGGATTGCGTTGGTGGTGTTCATCAGCGGTTTAGCCACCAGGCCAAGGCTTGGGCTGTTGATGATGGCGTATACAACTACGCAAACCACGCCCAGCAGGAACAACCAAACGGAGGTTTTCGCGCCAGCTTTGATTTCAACTTGTCTTTCACCGCGCAGTTCAACCAGGCCTTCTTCCAGACGCTTACGATAAATCGGGTCGTCAGACAGTTTGGAGTTGAACAGTGCGGTGATCAGGAAGGACATCACCAGAACGGCCAGCAGGGTGGACGGAATGACCACGGACAGCAGGTGAATGTAGCTGATGCCATGACCTTCCATGACGGAAGACATGTAAACCACGGCTGCGGAGATTGGAGAAGCCGTAATCGCAATCTGTGCAGAAACCACTGCGGTAGAGAGCGGACGGCAAGGCTTGATACCTTGTTCCTTCGCAACTTCAGCGATAACCGGCAGCGTTGCCAGAGAGATGTTGCCAGTACCGGCAAAGATAGTCAGGAAATAGGTCACGATAGGTGCAAGGATCGTGATGTATTTCGGGTTCTTACGCAGCAGTTTTTCAGTTTGATGAACCAGATAGTCCAGACCACCTGCAATCTGCATAGCTGAAATGGCAGCGATAACCGCCATGATGATGGAAATAACATCGAACGGGATATTACCGGGTTTTACGCCGATAGCGGCAAGAACCAGAACACCCAGCCCACCTGCAAATCCAATACCGATACCCCCAAGTCTGGCACCTAAAAAGATTGCCAGCAAAACGATGATAAGTTCTAAAACTATCATATTAGCCTTCCTTGTTGTTTAACAAGTTGATATTAAATTGTTGTTTTTAAGTAACTTCGAGTAAGAAAAAAGGCACGTCATCATGACGTGCCTTCTCCGGTACTACCCTACACGATTACTGTTCGCTTTCATCAGTATAACGTTTTGCTTTATAAGCAGGGTGCATCAGGTTCTGTGCAGAGAAGATATCGTCCAGTTCAGACTCGGTCAACAGACCGCGTTCCAGGACAACTTCACGTACGCTCTTACCAGTTTCGGCACAAATTTTACCGACGATGTCGCCGTTGTGGTGACCGATGAACGGGTTGAGGTAAGTAACGATGCCGATGGAGTTGAATACAAACGCTTCACAGACTTCTTTGTTAGCAGTGATACCACTAACGCATTTTTCCAGCAGGTTGTAGCAAGCGTTGCTCAGAATGTGAATGGATTCAAACATTGCCTGACCAATGACCGGCTCCATTACGTTCAGCTGCAGCTGACCAGCTTCAGATGCCATGGTGACAGTGATGTCGTTACCGATGACTTTGAAGCACACCTGGTTTACGACTTCCGGAACAACCGGGTTCACTTTAGCTGGCATGATAGAAGACCCAGCCTGCAGTTCCGGCAGGTTGATCTCGTTCAGACCCGCACGCGGACCAGAGGAGAGCAAACGCAGGTCGTTACAGATTTTGGACATCTTCACAGCCAGACGTTTCAGTGCGCCGTGCACCATAACGTATGCGCCACAGTCAGAAGTTGCTTCAATCAGGTCTTCTGCCGGAACACAGGCGAAGCCAGTGACTTCAGCCAGTTTCTGTACTGCCAGCGGAGAGTACTCTTTCGGCGTGTTCAGACCAGTACCGATTGCTGTTGCGCCGAGGTTAACTTCCAGCAGCAGCTCAGCGGTACGCCCAATGTTTTTCACTTCTTCTTTCAGCAGTACGCTGAAAGCACGGAATTCCTGACCGAGAGTCATCGGTACAGCATCCTGCAGCTGGGTACGACCCATTTTCAGGATGTCCTGGAATTCATCGGCTTTTTTCTCAAAGCCTTCACGCAGCTGGTTCAGTGCATCAATCAGTTTGATGATGGATGCGTATACAGCGATACGGAAGCCAGTTGGGTATGCATCGTTGGTAGACTGACATTTGTTAACGTGGTCGTTCGGGTTCAGGTACTGATATTCACCTTTCTGGTGACCCATCAGTTCCAGACCGATATTGGCCAGAACTTCGTTGGTGTTCATGTTGACGGAGGTACCCGCACCACCCTGGTAAACGTCTACCGGGAACTGATCCATGCATTTTCCGTTATTCAGGACTTCATCACACGCCGCGATGATGGCATTTGCCACACTCTTAGGAATGGTTTGCAGCTCTTTGTTGGCCATTGCCGCTGCCTTTTTAACCATTACCATACCGCGAACAAATTCAGGAATATCGCTGATTTTGCTGTTGCTAATGTAGAAGTTTTCAATCGCTCTCAGAGTGTGGACACCGTAGTAGGCGTCCGCTGGAACTTCCCTGGTACCCAACAAGTCTTCTTCGATACGAATGTTGTTTAACATGTGAACCTTCTTTTTCAAGCTGCCAATGATTTGACTAAACACACAGGATATATGTGATTTCGATTGTTTCTCGACCGACGATTATCCCCTGCATCGGTCTGATACCCGAGATCATATGCTGGTTAAGGATTTCTACCGTAATCTGGATCACTTAAAGCGTGGAATTTACCCCTTATTTATTATTCTGTGAAATGGATCACCCCTTTGTGATTAACCCTAAATATTAGTGTACAAGCCACTTGAAATTTTGCTAACCACCACAATATCAAATCGATGCGATTAACATAATTTTTCGAACAGAAGTTGAACAAAACGGCTGTTATTAACAGGAGATCCCTTTGCGCTGGATACCATTACTTGCCATTTTTCTCTATGTTTACATAGAGATATCTATTTTTATTCAGGTTGCCCATGTGATGGGCGTCCTGATGACGCTGATTTTGGTTATTTTTACGTCGGTTATCGGTATGTCTCTGGTTCGTAATCAGGGATTTAAGAACTTTTTACTGATGCAACAAAAAATGGCGGCTGGTGAAAGTCCGGCTGCAGAAATGATCAAAAGCGTATCGCTGATTATCGCCGGTCTGCTGTTGGTACTGCCTGGTTTTTTCACCGATTTCCTCGGTCTTCTTCTTTTATTACCCCCGGTGCAAAAACATCTGACGATGAAACTGCTGCCACATTTACGTTTTTCGCGTATGCCTGGCGGTGGTTTTAGCGCCGGAACCGGTGGCGGTGAGACTTTTGATGGTGAATTTCAGCGCAAGGATGACAAGCGCGACAGCATCGAACATAAAGACGATCGTCGGGATTAAGGCTCAGTATGTAGGCCGGATAAGCGTTGGCGCCATCCGGCAAAAGTGTTTATAGGCCGGATGATGGCGTCAACGTTGCCTTATCCGGCCTGCGGGGTAAAAACAGCCACAGCCCTGCCAGCATAATCAACGCGTACAAACTCTTCCAGCCGACCATTGCCAGTAGTAGTAGGCACAGCAGACCACCAATGACCGCCAGTGCGCGGTAATGCCCTTTCAGTAATCGACAACCCGCCAACATGCACAGCAAATAAATCATAATAAAGATGCCGTTGGCGTAGACGATTAACGCATCGAGATTGATTTGCAGCATATAGATGCACAGAGTACTGACTACGCAGCAGCCCAATACGGCGTTTAGCGCATTGCGCGGAAGGTGGCGGGGGGACAGACGAGCCAGATAACTCTCAGGCTTATACTGCGCTTGCGACCAGACCAGTCGAGCGAAACTTTGAATATAAATGTTGAGGCTGGCAAAACAGGCCAAATAACCAATGATGCAGGCGACCCACAGTGCCTGTACACCAAACAGTTGCACGACGATTTCTGGCAGCGATGCTGCGGCGGCCATTTGCTCGCCGTAGGCACCAAAATGGAGAACGACGACGGTGCATGCCCAATAAACAGATCCAGCCAGCAGCAGGCCAATCATCAGCGCGCGTGGGAAGTCTCGTTCCGGATTTTTGAATTCAGATGCCAGGTGAGCAAACGCTTCGAGGCCAACAAAACACCAGAACATCACCGACAGCGCGGCGAACAGACCGGGGAGTTCAATATCGCTAATTGCAGGGAAGGGGATTTCGACTGGTTTCAGATCGCCCGCCCACCAGATAGCAACAATGAGGGCAACAATCAGTCCGGCAATGACCGTTTGCAGATTAGCGCTTGAGCTTGCGCCGCGGGAGCCGATGTACCAAACCAATGCCAGCGTACCCAGCTCAGCCAGCAGAAGTTGCTCGTCATGCCAGCCAAACATCGCCTGACCAAATCCGGCGGCGATGTGCAACGCCGCAGGCAAGCCGACAGGAATGACCGACAAAAATAGCCATCCGGTGACGCGCTCCAGTCGTGAACCAAAGGCCATGCCGACAAAATGCGCCACACCGCCTGCGCTGGGGAAATGACGACCCAGTACGGCGAAGACAATTGCCACCGGAAAGACCAAAACAATCAGCACCGGCCAGGCCCACAGGCTGTTATTGCCCGCAACCAGTGCGGCCAGCGCGGGGACGGCGAAAACGCCTGTACCTAACAATGATGTCGACAACAGGCCAACGCCCTGAGCCAGTCCCAGCTCTTGTTTCAGTCCGCTCATAAGTGGTTATCCGATTATGCCCATTGACCGGGCTACAACGCAGATTTTTGATGGTATCACAATCGGATTTGCTTATGACGACGCGACTGAAATCGTTATGGAATGTGAGGCAGGTCGGCATTTTGACGGGATTTTCTGCTGATAAAATTTTTTTTTCGCTTGCCCCCTTGAAGGCACAAAACCCCATCCCCATCTCTCTGGTCACTAGCCGGGAAACCGTTTACGGGCCGGCGTCACCCATAACTGATAAAGACTTTCTCAAAGGAGAGCTATCAATGAGTATTCGTCCGTTACATGATCGTGTGATCGTCAAACGTAAAGAAGTTGAATCCAAATCTGCTGGCGGCATCGTACTGACTGGTTCTGCAGCAGGTAAATCAACTCGTGGCGAAATCATCGCTGTCGGTAAGGGTCGCATCCTGGACAACGGTACCGTACAGCCGCTGGACGTGAAAGTCGGCGATATCGTTATTTTCAACGATGGCTACGGTGTTAAATCTGAGAAGATCGACAATGAAGAAGTGTTGATCATGTCTGAAAGCGACATCCTGGCAATTGTTGAAGCCTAATCCGCGAACGACACTGAACATACGAATTTAAGGGAAAGAGAAAATGGCAGCTAAAGACGTAAAATTCGGTAACGACGCTCGTGTGAAAATGCTGCGCGGCGTAAACGTACTGGCAGATGCAGTGAAAGTTACCCTCGGTCCAAAAGGCCGTAACGTAGTTCTGGATAAATCTTTCGGTGCACCGACCATCACTAAAGATGGTGTTTCCGTAGCACGTGAAATCGAACTGGAAGACAAGTTCGAAAACATGGGTGCGCAGATGGTGAAAGAAGTTGCCTCTAAAGCGAACGACGCTGCAGGTGACGGTACCACCACCGCAACCGTACTGGCTCAGTCCATCATCACTGAAGGTCTGAAAGCCGTTGCTGCGGGCATGAACCCGATGGATCTGAAACGTGGTATCGACAAAGCTGTCGCTGCTGCTGTTGAAGAACTGAAAGCACTGTCCGTACCGTGCTCCGACTCTAAAGCTATTGCTCAGGTTGGTACCATCTCCGCTAACTCCGACGAAACCGTAGGTAAACTGATCGCTGAAGCGATGGACAAAGTCGGTAAAGAAGGCGTGATCACCGTTGAAGACGGTACCGGTCTGCAGGACGAACTGGACGTGGTTGAAGGTATGCAGTTCGACCGTGGCTATCTGTCTCCTTACTTCATCAACAAGCCGGAAACTGGCGCAGTAGAACTGGAAAGCCCGTTCATCCTGCTGGCTGACAAGAAAATCTCCAACATCCGCGAAATGCTGCCGGTTCTGGAAGCTGTAGCGAAAGCAGGCAAACCGCTGCTGATCATCGCTGAAGATGTTGAAGGCGAAGCGCTGGCAACTCTGGTTGTTAACACCATGCGCGGTATCGTGAAAGTCGCTGCGGTTAAAGCACCTGGCTTCGGCGATCGTCGTAAAGCAATGCTGCAGGATATCGCTACCCTGACCGGGGGTACCGTTATCTCTGAAGAGATCGGTATGGAGCTGGAAAAAGCAACTCTGGAAGATCTGGGCCAGGCGAAACGCGTTGTTATCAACAAAGATACCACCACCATCATCGATGGCGTGGGCGACGAAGCTGCAATCCAGGGTCGCGTGACTCAGATTCGCCAGCAGATCGAAGAAGCAACTTCCGACTATGACCGTGAAAAACTGCAGGAGCGCGTAGCGAAACTGGCAGGCGGCGTTGCGGTTATCAAAGTTGGTGCTGCGACTGAAGTTGAAATGAAAGAGAAGAAAGCCCGCGTTGAAGATGCCCTGCACGCTACCCGTGCTGCGGTAGAAGAAGGCGTGGTTGCTGGTGGTGGGGTTGCGCTGATTCGCGTAGCGTCTAAAATTGCCGGCCTGAAAGGTCAGAACGAAGACCAGAACGTAGGTATCAAAGTTGCGCTGCGCGCAATGGAATCTCCACTGCGTCAAATCGTACTGAACTGCGGCGAAGAGCCGTCTGTAGTGGCTAACACCGTGAAAGCCGGTGACGGTAACTACGGTTACAACGCTGCAACTGAAGAATACGGCAACATGATCGACATGGGTATCCTGGATCCAACCAAAGTAACTCGTTCTGCTCTGCAGTACGCGGCTTCTGTTGCGGGTCTGATGATCACCACCGAGTGCATGGTTACCGACCTGCCGAAAGGCGATGCTCCTGACTTAGGTGCTGCTGGTGGTATGGGCGGCATGGGTGGAATGGGCGGCATGATGTAATCATGTTGTTCTGAACCTCTCAGAATTGAGAAACCCCTGGGCAGAAATGTCCGGGGGTTTTTCTTTTGGTCATCTTTTTAGTATATGATTCAGCTACGGACATAACGTCCAACTAATTGATCATGGGGAATGACATGCACGTGAAATATTTAGCAGGGATCGTTGGTGCCGCGCTACTGATGGCGGGTTGTAGCTCCAGCAACGAACTGAGTTCAGCCGGGCAAAGCGTACGCTTTGTCGAAGACAAGCCTGGCGCAGAGTGCCAACTGATAGGCACGGCAACCGGTAAGCAAAGCAACTGGCTTTCTGGCCAGCACGGCGAAGAGGGCGGCTCAATGCGTGGCGCAGCAAACGATCTGCGTAACCAGGCTGCGGCAATGGGCGGTAACGTGATTTATGGTGTCAGCAGCCCATCGCAGGGAATGCTGTCCAGCTTTGTTCCTACCGCCAGTGAGATGATTGGACAGGTTTATAAGTGCCCTAACTGATTACACTTCATCCTTCAACCAGCCTCTTTGTTGGCTGCGCTGTGAAACCCCAGTCACATAGTTATCTATGCTCCTGGGGATTTTCTTCGCTTGCCGCCGCGATGCAGATTGAATGATTTTGTGTAATAAAGTGGCCTGGACAGACTCATGCAATCGTAGGCCTGATAAGCGCAGCGCCATCAGGCATTCTGAGTCTTATGTGCAGACTGAACGCGTAAATGATGCAGTGCTCGCAGGCACTGATCCTGATTGAGCTTTTGCGTCTTATCACCCGTCAACGTTCTGATAAACACCTGGCACGGTACACCGGCAAGTTTTTTCAGCCGTGGGCTGAAATCGAGCAGGCGGCGAGTAATGGCTTCGGCCTCTTTGCTGCCGGAAGCGGCGCGAGTTTTTACTACCGAACCACAGAAATGGGCTTTTCCTTTATCATCCGTATAGCGGTAAATAATCGCCAGATAATGATTAAACAGGTTATGTTTCCATTCGGGTTGTGTATAAGAGTCGTATTCCAGATTGTCGTTTTGCTGGCAATCCACATCGTACAGCGGCAGGAAATCCAGCAGCGATGTAATTCGTAGCGCTAAATCCCGCATGCCAGCATTATTTATTGCATGAATAATTGCATGCGCCAACACCTGAATCTGTAATTCATTAACCAGTAATTCATCTGTTTTCCCGTCATGCAGCGTCAGAGAAAATGCTAAGTTTTCCCCTTTATCATCCACTAACGTCAGTGAATCTATGCGACGGTTAATATCCGCATTTTTTAGCTCATCTTCCTGAATTAACGGAATGTTTTCGTGCATCTTTTTGCTGGCTTTCTCGCATTCTTTCTCATACTGCACACGCTTGTCTTCGCTTAGTTGATGTTTGGTGGATAGCCTGCTTTCCAGAGCAATAAGCAAGTCTCTTAGCCCAAGCGGAGAAAGAAAAAACAACGACTCCTTATTTCTTGGCTCTTTTATCTTTAATGCCAAAGCAACAAATTCATTCTTTTGACGAATAACGCCGGTATTAACGCCCTTAATACTTATAGCCATAAAAGGTTCTCCCTAACCATATATTTATAAATGCTCTGCATTTGAAACTATTGATAAAATTTACGAATGAATGATTTTACAGCGCTAATTAAAATAGCACATATTAAAAGTGCGGCTCCACCTGCAGGGATATTAAATAATCGTGATCGATAGCGAGTGTCCGGAATCGGACACTCAATAATGGTTATTGTTGGCGTAACTGCAGGTCCAACGGCGTTTTACTTGGCTCTCCGCCAATTTCACGCGCCAGTTTGGGGACCATGTAACCGGAAACCAGTGTCAGCAGTTCACGCATAATGTGACGCGCTTCATCATCGCTGACCATAAAGTGGGCGGCACCCTGTACTTTATCCAGCACGTGCAGGTAATAGGGCATCACACCGGCATCAAATAGTGCGTTGCTAAGGTTAGCCAGGGTTTGTGCGTTATCGTTCACGCCACGCAGCAATACGCTTTGGTTGAGTAGCGTAACGCCCGCGGCGCGCAGACTACTCATCGCCTGGCGAAACGTCTCATCAACTTCATTGGCATGGTTAATGTGATTGACCAGCAGAATCTGCAGCGTGGAGCGCGCAAAACGTTCGACCAGTCCTTCGGTAATGCGCGCAGGGATCACTATCGGCAAACGGCTGTGAATACGCAGGCGTTTAATGTGCGGAATGGCTTCCAGTTGCGTGAGCAACCAGTCCAGTTCGTGGTCTTTGGCCATTAACGGATCGCCACCAGAGAAGATGATTTCATCCAGCTCAGGATGCGCGGTAATGTAGTCGAGAGCGACCTGCCAGTTGCGTTTATTGCCTTGGTTTTCGGCATATGGGAAGTGTCGACGGAAGCAATAGCGACAATTCACCGCACAACCGCCTTTGACCAGCAACAGTGCCCGATTGCGATATTTATGCAGCAGACCGGGAACCACACTGTGCTGTTCTTCCAGCGGATCGGTTGAGTAGCCTGGCGCGGCAACAAACTCTTCCTGGGAGGTAAGTACCTGACGCAAAAGCGGATCGTCCGGGTTACCTTTCTCCATGCGGGCAATAAACGCGCGCGGCACGCGCAGGGCGAAAAGCCGTCTCGCATCGCGTCCGGCCAACAGTTTTTCATCTGCGTCTATATTCAAAAGATGCAGAAGTTCATCGGGATCGGTCACAACATCGGCAAGTTGCGATAACCAATCTTCTCTGGATGGGGTATTTAGGGTTACAATATGCGCCATTTTGTGGCTTAGCTACCAGTTAACAATTTTCAGAGGGCCTTATGGCAACGTACTATAGCAACGATTTTCGTGCTGGTCTTAAAATCATGTTGGACGGCGAACCTTATGCGGTTGAAGCCAGCGAATTCGTTAAACCAGGTAAAGGCCAGGCGTTTGCGCGCGTTAAGCTGCGTCGCCTGCTGACCGGTACTCGCGTAGAGAAAACCTTCAAGTCTACTGACTCCGCTGAAGGCGCAGACGTAGCCGACATGAACCTGACTTTCCTGTATAGCGACGGTGAGTTCTGGCACTTTATGAATAACACCACTTTCGAACAGCTGGCTGCTGACGAGAAAGCGGTAGGCGATAACGCTAAATGGCTGCTGGACCAGGCTGAATGCATCGTGACCCTGTGGAACGGTCAGCCGATCTCTGTAACTCCGCCGAACTTCGTTGAGCTGGAAGTTGTTGAAACCGACCCAGGTCTGAAAGGCGATACCGCTGGTACTGGCGGCAAACCGGCTACCCTGTCTACCGGCGCAGTCGTTAAAGTTCCGCTGTTCGTACAGATCGGCGAAGTGATCAAAGTGGATACCCGCTCCGGCGAATACGTTTCTCGCGTAAAATAAGTCTTCCATTTGATCTTATGGCGCAGGTTGCTGCGCCATACTTTTTCCAGGGCAGGAATGATGAAACCTCTTCTCGGTCTTGTAATGCTACTCCTTTTCACCAGCACCCTCCTGACGGGATGCAATACCGCGCGCGGCTTCGGTGAAGACATCAAACATCTTGGCAATTCAATCTCTCACGCTGCCAGCTAATCATTTCATATAGTCTTAAAAACGGTTGTTTATCCATCACACTCCCAGATCTTGTCTATTATTAAGTAGCTATACACAAACAATATTGGCTAGAAAAGGAAGACGTTATGGTTAAGAAGACAATTGCTGCGATCTTTTCTGTGTTGGTACTTTCTTCCGTTTTAACCGCGTGTAATACCACACGAGGCGTAGGACAGGATATTTCTGAAGGCGGTAGCGCCATTTCTGGTGCAGCGACAAAAGCTCAGCAATAATGAAGAACGGTACGACGTCGTGTCGTACCGTTAATCTCCCTTCCCTGGGAGTGACAGAAACGGCGAGAAGCGGTTCCCCAGGTGCAGTTTCATACGGATATTCCGCTTATAGGTGTAGACCGTTTTGCCATGTATGCTGAGTGCGGCGGCAATGGCATTGTTACTCACACCATCCATCCACATTGATAATACTTTCTCCTCCTGCGGCGTAAGCAAAGGCGTGGCGTTTTTGGGTATTTCTAATGCGGGGCGAACCTGAAGTGCTTCCTGAATTGTGTGGGAGAGTGTGTTCAGCGTGGTGTGCTTGGTCAAGACCGAATGGGCGACGGATTGAGAGGGTGCGATGGGGGCATGCTGTCTATCTGCTGATTGCAGTAAAATCAGTGGGATGACGCCACAACTCATAAAAAAAGGGTTAATTGGCGGACTGGAGTGCGTCTCGCTAATAAAACTGTATAAATCCGCGATCACCAGATGCGGTTTCCATTGCAAAATATGCTCTTTTGCTAACAGGAGATTATTGATTCCTGATACCAGAAATGAAGAGCTGAACCTGCCAGAATGATTAAGCAAGGCCTCTATCCCTGTGCGGGTAAAGTGGCACCGGTCAATCACTAAAATTTTAAGCATAAACGTTTCGCATTCAGAAGAGGGGCAATCGACTTTCCGGTTTCAGAAAGCCCTTCATCATAGAGAACTCCGATGAGTGCCAAATGCGGGAACTACGCCGCTAATTATGCTTAATTCTTGCTTTTAGCTGGCAGTGAATAAAAAGGTTGAAATTCATTTTCTTCCGGGCAAAAATGCCATTTCACACATCAGCTTTGTAGGACGACCTGCAAACGCTTCTTTCACCGGGGACGGCCCCATTGTTCTGGAGCCTGATATGTCCTGGATCGTTTTATTAATTGCAGGTTTGCTCGAAGTCGTCTGGGCGATTGGCCTGAAATATACCCACGGTTTTACGCGTCTTACGCCAAGCATTATCACTATTGCGGCGATGATCGTCAGTATTGCCATGCTCTCCTGGGCAATGCGCACATTACCTGTAGGAACCGCTTATGCGGTCTGGACCGGCATTGGCGCCGTCGGGGCGGCCATTACAGGGATTTTGCTGCTGGGTGAATCTGCCAGCCCGGCGCGTTTGCTGAGCCTTGGGCTGATCGTTGCTGGCATTATTGGTCTGAAGCTGAGCACTCACTAAGCGCCAGGCTGTTTCACCCAAATCAGCTTATTCACCTCAAACCCTTCCCGGGTCGCGATGGCTAACATTTGCTGTTTCATTTCATCTGAAATAGTTGGGGTCCGTGAAAGGATCCACAGGTAGTCGCGATCCGGACCGCAAACCAGCGCGTGACGATATTCCCGGTCGAGTGCAATTACGTTATACCCACCATAGAAGGGGCCGAAGAATGATACTTTAAGCGCGGCCGTGCTTGGGTCGCCGGTGAAATAGGCTTTCCCTTCCGTTTTCTGCCACATCTCCCTGTCAGGGTTATAGCCCTTGTTAATAACGTTGATGCCGCCGTCGTCGCGCAAGCTGTACGTTGCGGTCACTTTATCCAACCCGCGCTCGAAACGATGGTCGAAGCGCGCAATTTCATACCATGTTCCCAGATAGCGTTTGGCATCAAAGTTATTCACCACGGTAACGCCTTTCGGCGGTGTTGGGGAGCTGCAAGCGACAACCAGGAATGCAGCCGTAACTGCAGCAACGACGGGCAGAATGCGCATAGTGTTTTCCTTACTGTTTTTTGTTAAGTGTAGATGACAGCAGGAAAAAAAGAGCAAGAAAGGAGGTCCGATTTACCGGACCCCTCTGTCAGTTATTGCAGTTTTTCAAGAATGCGCCAGGCCGCCTCGACGCGGACAGGGTTAGGATAGCTTTTGTTTGCCAGCATCACTATGCCAAGGTTTTTTTCTGGAACGAAGGCAACGTAGCTGCCAAATCCACCTGTGGATCCCGTTTTATGCACCCATGAGGCTTTCACGGCAGGTACTGGCGGGTTTACCTCAACGGCGGGAAGCGCTGCCAATGCCACTTTGCTGTCGCTGCCGTTGATGATCGAATCAGCTTTCAGCGGCCAGTTCAGCATCTCCCAGCCTAATCCCTGGTACATATCACCAATACGCCAGTAACGAGACTGCGCAAGCTCAATGCCCTGCTGGAGCGTTTTCTCCTGAACGTGGCTGGCGTCCATGTTGGCCTGAACCCAGCGGGCCATATCGATAACGCTGGATTTCACGCCATAGGCTTCGGCGTCAAGTTGTCCCGGAGAAACGTGTACAGGCTTCCCTTCGCGATAGCCCCAGGCATAATTTTTTTGTTCGCTTTGCGGAACCGTAATCCAGGTATGCGCCAGTTTTAATGGTTGCAGGACGCGTCTGGTCATTGCCTCTTCGTAGCTCATACCTGAAGGTTTCACCGCCAGCGCACCAAACAGACCAATGCTGGAGTTAGCGTAAAGACGCTTAGCGCCCGGAGTCCATTGTGGTTGCCAGTTTTGATAAAAGCGCAGTAATGCGGCTTTATCCGTAACGTCATCGGGGATCTGCAGCGGCAGGCCACCCGCTGTATAGGTGGCTAAGTGCAGCAGGCTGATACCCCGCCACTGTTTGCCTGTCAGTTCTGGCCAGTATTTCGTGACCGGATCGCTGAGCTTAATTTCGCCGCGGGCGATAGCGTCGCCGCCCAACACGCCGTTAAACGTCTTACTGACCGACCCTAGCTCAAACAGCGTTTGCTGCGTGACTGGGTGGTTATTGGCGATATCGGCTTTACCCCAGGTAAAGTAATAAGGTTTCCCCTCGTAGATAATCGCCACGGCCATACCCGGAATAGCCTGCTCCTGCATCAGTGGTGTGATGGTGCGGTTAACGATATCGGCAATTTGTTGTTCTGTTTTTGCGGCAGCAAACGTGGAGAAAGAGGCTGTCAGCAGCAGCGCGCAGCATATCGATTTTTTCATCATGAAATCAGTTCCGTAATTAAAAGCAAAAGGGTGTCCGGGCCCGTCAGACGCAATCAGTGTGTTTGATTTGCACCGTGTTGACAAACGGTTAAATTTAGCAGCAGATATAAGTTTTTCTAACAGGCTTAATGATGACGCGTAGCTATATCCCTCTTAACTCGCTGCGGGCTTTTGAAGCCGCGGCCAGGCATCTCAGCTTTACCCGCGCTGCGATTGAGCTCAACGTGACGCATTCTGCCATCAGCCAGCATGTCAAATCGCTGGAGCAGCAGCTGAATTGTCAGCTTTTTGTGCGCGGTTCTCGTGGATTAATGTTGACGACTGAAGGGGAAAGTCTGTTACCTGTACTTAATGACTCCTTCGATCGTATGGCGGGGATGTTGGATCGTTTTGCCACTAAACAGACCCAGGAAAAACTTAAAATTGGCGTAGTGGGAACCTTTGCTATCGGCTGTCTTTTCCCGCTGTTGAGCGATTTTAAGCGCAGTTACCCACATATTGATTTGCATATTTCTACCCATAACAATCGCGTGGATCCCGCCGCCGAAGGGCTGGATTATACCATTCGCTACGGTGGGGGAGCCTGGCACGATACCGATGCGCAATATTTATGTAGCGCGCTGATGTCTCCACTGTGTTCGCCAACATTGGCTTCGCAGATTCAAACGCCTGCGGATATCCTGAAATTTCCGTTATTACGATCGTATCGGCGGGATGAATGGGCGCTTTGGATGCAGGCGGCCGGAGAGGCGCCTCCGTCACCGACGCACAATGTGATGGTGTTTGATTCGTCCGTCACCATGCTGGAAGCCGCTCAGGCGGGGATCGGTGTGGCAATTGCGCCAGTCAGAATGTTCACGCATTTACTCAGCAGTGAACGTATCGTTCAGCCGTTTTTAACGCAGATTGATTTGGGAAGCTACTGGATAACGCGTTTGCAATCTCGCCCGGAGACGCCCGCGATGCGTGAATTTTCCCGTTGGTTGACCGGGGTGCTGCACAAATAAAAAAGGCCCGCCAATGGCGGGCCTGATAATTAACGCATGTACTTAGATGGTCAGAATACCAATCGCCGTTACAACGGTCAGGATAGCTGCCAGTCCGTAGAATACCCATTTGCCAGCCGGCACGTGGATTTTCAGGTCATGCATCGCGTGGTGCATACGGTGTAAACCACACCACAGCGGCAGAACGATCATCAGGAACAGAAACGCACGTCCGATGAAGCTCTGAGCGAATGCCAGTACGCGTTCATAGCTGAAAGCATCAGGAACAAAGCCCAGCGGCAGCATAATGCCTACCAGCAGGATCATTACCGGCGCAATGATTGCGCTCCACATACCGCCTGCACCAAACAGGCCCCAGAATACGGGTTCGTCAGAGCGTTTTGGATTTGGATTAATCATTCCGGACTCCTTACCAGAACAGGGCAACAAACAGTATGACTACTGTAGCAACCACAGTGACTGCCCAGAGACCTTTGATGATCGGCTCTGGCCCCATTTTTTCGTCTTTTACGATGATGTTGGCTGCTTTTGGTGCCAGCTCAAACCAGGTTTTGGTATGCAGCAGCGCTGCTGCCAGGGCGATAATGTTAAGGATTACCACCACCGGGTTTTGTAAAAAGGCGACAAAGCCCATCCAGGACTCTGCACCATGCTTGAGTGCAAACAGGCCGATAATCAGTTCAATGCTGAACCAGACTGCCGGGACTGCCGTGCCTTCACGCAGCATGTAAAAACGATAAAATGGCAGCTTTTTCCACCAGGTGGACGTCATTGGCCGCACATAGGCTTTACGTTTAGTCGTCATCGTGCACTCCTTAGCGTGGTTTCAGGGTAGCGATAAGAAAGTCTTTTGAACTTTCAACTTTACCCTGCTGAATGGCCGCAGCCGGATCGACGTGTTTCGGGCAGACTTCGGAGCAGTAGCCCACGAAAGTACAGGTCCAGACGCCGTTCGGGCTGTTCAATTGAGCCATACGCTCCTTCTTACCGTGGTCGCGGCTATCTTCGTTGTAACGATGCGCCAGCGTAATCGCAGCCGGTCCAATGAACTCAGGGTTCAGGCCGAACTGCGGGCACGCGGCGTAGCACAGACCACAGTTGATGCAACCGGAGAACTGATGATACTTCGCCATCTGCGCCGGAGTCTGGGTGTTTGGACCCTGATCCGGTGTACGCGGGTTACCGATGATGTACGGTTTGATCGCTTCCAGGCTTTCGATAAAGTGCGTCATGTCGACGACCAGATCGCGCTCAATCGGGAAGTTGCCCAGCGCTTCAACCTTCATGCCGTTTGTGTAATCACGCAGGAAGGTTTTGCACGCCAGTTTCGGTACATTGTTGACCATCATGCCGCAGGAGCCGCAGATTGCCATACGGCAGGACCAGCGGTAGCTCAGGTCCGGTGCCAGGTTATCCTTGATGTAGCCCAGCGCATCCAGCAGTGACGTGGTTTCATCATAAGGAACTTCGTAGAAAGCACTGTGCGGCGCGGTATCGGTTTCCGGGTTATAGCGCACCACCTCAACTTTCAGGTTTTTCATCTCAGCCATTCGCCTTCTCCTTCTTATCGGCTGCTTCCGCTTCGCCACCGTAAACACGTTTAGCCGGTGGCAGAGTGGTGATTTTCACGTCGCTGTATTCCAGGCGAGTCGTGCCGTCAGCATCGCGGAAGGCGAGGGTGTGTTTGAGGAAGTTCACGTCGTCACGCTCGGTACAGCCTTCATCCAGACGCTGATGCGCGCCGCGGGATTCTTTACGCGCCAGCGCGGAGTGCGCCATACATTCAGCAACGTTCAGACCGTGACCCAGTTCGATGGTATACAGCAGGTCGGTGTTGAAGACGCTGGAGGTATCAGTGATACGTACGCGCTTGAAGCGTTCCTGCAGTTCAGCCAGCTTATCAACGGTTTTCTGCATCAGTTCCGGCGTACGGTAGATACCGCAACCTTCTTCCATGGAGATACCCATTTCATCACGGATCTTAGACCAGTTTTCGTTACCTTCCTGGTTAACCAGATCTTTCAGACGTTTTTCAACGCCAGCAACCTGTGCATCCAGAGCGGCACTGTTTGCAGCGCCAGCCGTTGCAGCGCGTTCCGCAGCTTGTTCACCGGCCATACGACCGAAGACCACCAGTTCCGCCAGGGAGTTAGAGCCCAGACGGTTAGCGCCATGCAGACCAACAGAGGAACATTCGCCGACAGCGAACAGACCTTTAATGCGGGTTTCACAGTGCTGATCGGTTTCAATACCGCCCATGGTGTAGTGCGCGGTCGGACGTACCGGGATCGGTTCTTTAACCGGATCGACACCCACGTAAGCTTTCGCCAGTTCGCAGATGAACGGTAAACGTTCGAGCAGTTTTTTCTCGCCGAGGTGACGCAGGTCGAGGTGAACCACATCGCCACGCGGAGTGGAAATGGTGTTGCCTTTGCGCCATTCGTGCCAGAAAGCCTGAGAAACTTTGTCGCGCGGACCGAGTTCCATGTATTTGTTTTTCGGCTCGCCCAGCGGGGTTTCCGGACCCATGCCGTAGTCTTGCAGATAACGGTAGCCGTTTTTGTTGACCAGGATACCGCCTTCACCACGGCAACCTTCTGTCATCAGGATACCGGAGCCTGGCAGACCCGTCGGGTGATATTGAACGAATTCCATATCACGCAGCGGAACGCCGTGGCTCAGCGCCATGCCCATACCGTCGCCGGTTACGATGCCGCCGTTGGTATTGTAACGGTAAACACGACCAGCGCCGCCCGTTGCCATTACGACTGCGTTAGCACGGATCTGCACCAGCGTGCCTTCCATCATGTTCATGGCAACCAGGCCGCGGGCATGACCCTCGTCCACCAGGATATCCAGAACGAAGTGTTCGTCAAAGCGCTGAATCTGCGGGAACTGCAAAGATGTTTGGAACAGCGTATGCAACATGTGGAAGCCGGTTTTATCTGCGGCAAACCAGGTACGCTCGATTTTCATGCCGCCGAAGCGACGTACGTTGACGCTACCGTCTTCACGACGGCTCCATGGGCAGCCCCATTGTTCCAGTTGCGTCATTTCAGTTGGGCAGTGGTGGACAAAGTAATCCACGACATCCTGCTCACATAGCCAGTCTCCGCCTGCTACCGTATCGTGAAAATGGTAGTCAAAGCTGTCATGATCCTGCGCGACAGCAGCAGAGCCGCCTTCGGCAGCAACGGTATGGCTGCGCATTGGGTACACTTTTGAGATCAGTGCGATTTTAGCGTTGGGATTTGCTTGTGCGGCAGCAATTGCAGCACGTAATCCCGCGCCACCGGCGCCTATAATGGCAAGATCGGCTTGAAAGGTTTGCACGACATTCCTCCAGATTGTTGTTATTTCATCCCCGCCTGAAATTAGATGCTTCATCGGCTTCAAACAGGTTATGAACGCGTTTCCACTGCTCCTTTATAGGTACAATAGTATAGTCTTAGGGATGTGCGGGAAATTTGACGTGTTCGATTTTTTTAGCGTGTCACAGGGGGGAATTATCATTGAATTTGATTAATTTAATTACTAAACCACCCTATGTCGCTTTTTTTATCCAATTGCCAGTGCTGATTACTGCTGCCTGAAATTTGTCTCGTTAGCGCGATACGAGTAGACTTCGTGCCCTTGTCTTAAATCGGAGAAACAACCATGAGCGAAACGGCAACCTGGCAGCCGAGCGCGTCCATCCCCAATCTGTTAAAACGTGCAGCAATTATAGCGGAGATTCGCCGCTTTTTTGCCGATCGTGGCGTGCTTGAGGTTGAGACCCCTTGTATGAGTCAGGCAACGGTAACGGACATCCATCTGTTCCCGTTCGAAACGCGTTTCGTTGGCCCTGGACACTCCCAGGGGATGAATCTCTATTTAATGACCAGCCCTGAATACCATATGAAGCGCCTGCTGGTGGCAGGGTGCGGCCCGGTGTATCAACTGTGCCGCAGCTTCCGTAATGAAGAGATGGGGCGCCATCATAACCCTGAATTCACCATGCTTGAGTGGTATCGTCCGCACTACGATATGTATCGGCTGATGAATGAGGTGGACGATTTGCTTCAGCAGGTGCTGGACTGTTCGCCTGCGGAAAGCCTCTCTTACCAGCAAGCCTTCCAGCGTCATCTGGAGATAGACCCGCTGTCTGCGGATAAAACCCAACTGCGGGAAGTGGCGGCGAAATTGGATCTCAGCAATATTGCCGATACCGAAGAAGACCGGGACACCTTACTGCAACTGCTGTTTACGATGGGCGTTGAGCCGCATATTGGTAAAGACAAACCGACGTTTGTGTATCATTTCCCGGCCAGCCAGGCATCACTGGCGCAAATCAGTACCGAAGATCACCGCGTGGCTGAACGTTTCGAGGTTTATTACAAAGGTATTGAGCTGGCAAATGGTTTCCATGAATTGACCGACGCGCGTGAACAACAGCAGCGGTTTGAACAGGATAACCGCAAACGTGCCACACGAGGCTTACCGCAGCAGCCTATCGACACCAACCTGCTGGAAGCGCTGAAAGTAGGCATGCCGGATTGCTCAGGCGTGGCTCTGGGTGTTGACCGTCTGGTGATGCTGGCGCTGGGCGCAGAGAGCCTGGCCGAGGTTATCGCATTTACCGTCGATCGCGCATAACTTACTCTTCCGCAATACAAAGTGGTGGCTTAATCGCCACTTTGTAGCATATTTTTTCATTTCCCCTCTAATAGCCACAATTTACACCTGGATATTTGATAGCGTTTAGGTATCAATTCTGTGTTGATTTTTTTATCGCTGAACTCTGCAAAGAGAGCAGTGCCAACCGGTGAGCGGCGTTTGCTAAACGCTTGCCAGAGTAAGGGATGGTTTAATGACCCAAACAATAAAAAAGATGAGCCTGCCAGGTCTCATTCTCATGATATTTACGTCAGTTTTCGGTTTTGCTAATAGCCCCTCCGCATTCTATTTAATGGGGTATAGTGCAATACCGTGGTATATATTTTCTGCATTATTATTCTTTATTCCATTTGCTTTAATGATGGCGGAAATGGGTTCTGCCTATCGGAAAGAAGAGGGTGGAATCTATTCGTGGATGAATAATAGCGTTGGACCGCGCTATGCCTTTATCGGCACGTTTATGTGGTTTTCTTCTTATGTGATATGGATGGTAAGTACTGCGGCGAAAGTCTGGGTACCTTTTTCAACCTTCTTGTTTGGCGCAGACATGACGCAGCACTGGCGTATTGCAGGGCTTGAGCCTACGCAGGTTGTCGGGCTGCTCGCCGTCGGCTGGATGATTCTGGTGACCTGCGTGGCATCCCGGGGTATTAATAAGATTGCGCGTATTACGGCAGTAGGCGGAATTGCCGTAATGTGTCTTAATTTGGTTCTGTTGTTAGTGAGTGTCGCTATTTTGTTATTAACTGGTGGCCACTTTGCACAGGATATTAATTTTATCTCCTCACCTAATCCCGGATATCAGTCCGGGCTGGCAATGTTGTCATTTGTTGTGTTTGCCATTTTTGCTTATGGCGGAATTGAAGCTGTAGGGGGACTGGTTGATAAAACAGAAAAACCAGAAAAGAACTTTGCTAAAGGCATTGTTTTTGCCGCTATTGTCATTTCTGTTGGTTATTCACTGGCCATCTTTTTATGGGGCGTTAGCACCAACTGGCAGCAGGTATTAAGCAATAGCTCGGTCAACCTCGGCAATATTACTTATATCCTGATGAAGAGCCTCGGGATGAGGTTGGGTAATGCGCTGCATCTTTCCCCTGAGACCGCGATGGTGATGGGCGTATGGTTTGCACGTATTACCGGGCTTTCCATGTTCCTGGCCTATACCGGCGCTTTTTTCACCCTCAGCTACTCACCGCTGAAAGCGATTATTCAGGGTACGCCGAAAGCGTTGTGGCCCGCGCTGATGACCAAACTGAATGCCGTAGGGATGCCGACGACGGCAATGTGGTTACAGTGCCTGCTGGTGAGCCTGTTTATCCTGTTGGTTTCATTTGGTGGCGATACGGCTTCAGCGTTCTATAACAAACTGACGCTGATGGCGAACGTATCCATGACGTTGCCGTATCTGTTCCTGGCGCTGGCGTTTCCGTTCTTTAAAGCCCGTCCGGGTCTGGAAAGACCGTTTGTTGTCTTTAAAACCCGAGCGGCGACGCTGCTGGCAACGGGTGTGGTCGTTCTGGTGGTGACGTTTGCCAACGTGTTCACCATCATCCAGCCGGTAATTGAAGCCGGGGACTGGAACAGTGCCTTGTGGATGACCGGCGGCCCGATCTTCTTCTCGCTGCTGGCGATGGCGATTTATGAGAACTACAGCCGCCGCGCGGCCAACGAACCTGAGTGGGCGGTGGAATAAACGACCTGCCCAATCCGGCCTACAAAGATGCATCTTAGTAGGCCGGATACAGTGAAGCCTTCCGCTTACAAACTTCCCGCCGGGCGGCTGCCTCTTCCTGCAGAACTTAATGTTCTCCCCGTTTGCTTACCACCGAGGCTTTCCAGACGCATCTGGAACGGTGGGAACGGCATATCAATACCATGCTCGCGGAAGCCTGCCAGAATCAGCTGGTGGATTTCATGGCGCAGCGGCATGCGATGCCCCATTTCAGCGGCATAAATACGCAGTTCGAAGATTTGAATTCCTTGTTGCAGGTCAACCAGGAAGACTTCTGGCGCCGGGTTATCGATAACCAGCGAGCAACGATGTGCGGCAGTCAGCAGGATCTGCGTAACCTCCTCGCTGTTAGCCTCCGACGGTGCCGGGATGGTTAACACCACACGGGTAACCGAATCGGATAGCGACCAGTTGATAAACTGTTCGGTGATAAAGGCTTTGTTGGGTACGATGATCTCTTTGCGGTCCCAGTCGCTGATAGTGGTGGCACGGGTATTAATTTTCGTCACGCTACCGGTGAGATCGCGAATTGTAACCGTGTCGCCAATGCGGATTGGCTTTTCAAACAGGATAATCAGGCCGGAAATAAAGTTGGCGAAGATCTCCTGCAAACCAAAGCCCAGACCGACACCGAGAGCCGCCACCAGCCATTGCAGTTTGGACCACTCAATACCGATCATCGAGAAGCCCACCAGGCCGCCAATCAGCATCAGAAGATACTTAGTGATAGTGGTGATGGCGTAACCGGTGCCGGGGGTTAAATCCAGATGTTGCAGTAGCGCCAGCTCCAGCAACGCGGGTAGGTTGCGCACTAGCTGGGTGGTGATGATAAACACCAGAATAGCAATGAGAACCGCGCCCAGCGTTATCGGTTCTAAGCTTTCCACGCCCTGCACCGTGGAGGTGACATCCCACAACGAGATGTTTTCCAGGAAGCCGAAAGCGGAATGAATTTCTGACCACAGCACAATGACCGAGAGCAGGGCGATAAGCATCAGGATAGAACGTACCAGGCGCAGCGATTGCGCGCTGATTGCATCCAGATCCACTTCGCTTTCATCTACATCGATCGTACCTTCAAGGCTGGTTGAATGAGGTGGTTCCTCTTCGCCCCGCGCACGTTGCGCCAGCATTTCGGCGCGTCGATGTTTGGCGCGGTCAAACGCAAGGCGGCGGCGCTGAATTAGCATCCAGCGGCGGATAACGTGATACACCACCAGTAATAAGAACCAAATCGCCACGGATGTTTCCAGACGTGCCAGCAGGGCTTGCGATGTGGCGAGATAACCCACTGCCGCGGCGAGAATGGCAATCAGCGGCGCGCCCATCAGCATATTCCACAGCATACTATTGACCATGTTTTCGCTGTTGCCCTCTTTATCGAGGTACAGCGGTATCCCGGCGCGTTTCAGGCTCAGGGTCACGACCGCCAGCGCACCGCAAATCAGAATAAAGCACAGACGTCCCAGTGAGGCGGAGAATTCCCGGTCATTGAGATTATCAAACATAATCACTGCCATGATCAGCGGGACAATCAGTCCGATGCTCATCAGGTAGTAGTGCATGGCTTTCGCGACGCGGTTACGTGGCCAGCCAAAGTGGGCAATGAACAGACCGTTGGGACGCGCAAAGGTGGCGCAAATCATTACCGCCCATAGCATAGGCACCGTGGCGGTAACGCCATCGCCGATAGCAACAGCCAGCGGGTAAGGCCAGGCTTCCTGCAACCCGTAACCGAGCGTTGCCCATAACACCGGCAACGGAGAAGCGACGAGTATTGACCAGAATACCGTGCGTATTGTCAGCCAGAAATGGTCCTGGGTGACTTTCCCGACTCGCGCGGACGAGCGTTCAAGGAAACGGGTGAAGTGCTTGCGCGAAGAGAGGCTAAAGCCAACCAGCACCAACGCCGCGAACAGCGGCAATAGTGTTTCTTTGCTGGTCAGCATCATGACGCTGGCTTTACCCAACTGATTAAACGTATCTAATGAGATCAAACGCCGCAGATCCTGAACGATGTCGACAGGCCAGGAGAGCGAGATGGGACTGACGTCTGACGTCCAGAACAGATAGCGGTGTGTCGCTTCGTTGACCTCTTTTAGCGCATCTTCCAGTTGGCTATTGGAGACTTTGAGCTTGGTCAGCTCAAGGATCAGCGTATCGCCGCCCTGTAACAATGAGTTCAGCAGCTCGCGCTGGGTGCGTAGCTGAGCGTTGAGAATGCTGCTCTGTTCAGCGGTCAGCGGTTGTCCATCGGCCTGATGAATCTGACGCAGCTGCGGCTGTTTGTTGAGGAGATCCTCATAGCGCATACGGTGCACGCGAAGCTGCGCCATTTCGGTATCCAACTGCTGGGGCTTGGGCATTTCCGGCAGACGGGATACCTGCGCGCGCAGCGCTTCTCCCAGCATATTTGAAACCCCAAGCCACTGAGACTGCTCTCGCAGCGTATTCAAGGCCTGGCGGACCTGCAGCGTTTGGCTGGCAGCCTGACGCTGCTGCGAGGCGACCAGGTCCATACGTTGCGCCTGCTGGTTCAAGGCCTGAGACAGCTCGCGGTTAACCTTGAACTGATCGACAATACCTTCCGGCAGTCCCGCGCTGTTTTCCGCCAGCAGTTCGGTGCTTTCCAGCGCTCGCTCTGCTTCGCGCTGACGCTGACTGTTGAGTTGATTGCGCAAAGCCTGCAGGTAAGTGTCGAGTTGTTGACTCTGCTTTTCTGCCAGTTCGGAGCGCATACGCGCCAGTTCCTGACGGTTATTGGCGGAAAGCTGTGCCAGCTCCAGTTCATCGACCAGGGCTTTAAGTTTGGCGGATTCAGCTTGCATCGCCTGATTCTGCGCGGAATTGCCGTTGGCGGTACCAATGCGGCGCTCAAGCTCATTGAGCTGGCGGCGGGCATCGGTTTGCTGTTGAGGAAGCTGGCTTAACGAGTCGGCGATTTCCCGGGCGCGATCCTGCTCCTGCTGGGCCTGACGACTCTTTTCCAACAGTTGGCTGCTAACCTGGAGGATCTCCTGGTTTAATGCATCGGTAGAGAGCCCGGTTGGTACATTGCGCGGTTCATCGCGCAGGTTACTAAGCTGTGCGCGTAACGTTGCGGACAGCTTGGGGAAGTTATCAATAACCTGCTGATATTGCTGTGCGCGCTCGAGAGAGCCTTTCCGCTCCTCAAGGGCATTCAGCGCGGACTGGAGCGCCTCGACGGTTTCTGGCTGAGCGGGTTTTGCCGCTTTTGCCTGCTCCAGTTCCTGGGTGAGTTGTTTGGCATCGGGGGCCGTCGCAGCGTACGCCCCCAGGCTGAGGCACCAGGCCATCAGAAAAGTGATAATCAGGCGCACAGCAGCGATTCCTATGTTTAACTTTCGTCTTTTTTGTCGTCAACCAGCGGGCTGGCGTCGTGTTCTGCTTCGATCTCTTCTTTCGTCAGCGGGGTCGGTTCTGCCTCTGGCGTCACGAAAGTCTCGGTCGAGATGGCCATTGGTTGGCCGATTTTGGTCACGGAAAGATCCTGCAACTGCTCAACCAGGTTAACTTTGCCAGGTGCGAACAGGTTGATGACGGTGGAACCGAGCTTAAAGCGGCCCATTTCCTGACCTTTCAACAGCGCTACCGACCCTTCGCTTTCGCCTTCCGGCCAGGTCCAGCGCTTGATGACGCCTTCACGCGGTGGAGTAATGGTGCCAGCCCATGTGGTTTCAATGCTGCCGACGATAGTCGCGCCGACCAGAATCTGCACCATCGGACCAAATTCGGTATCAAACAAACAGATTACGCGTTCGTTGCGGGCAAACAGGTTCGGTACGTTTTGCGCAGTCAGGATGTTTACAGAGAAGAGATCGCCCGGCACATACATCATTTCACGCAGGATACCGTTACACGGCATGTGTACACGGTGGTAATCGCGTGGAGACAAGTAAGTGGTTACAAACGTACCGTTGCGGAATTTGTCCGCCATCTGATAGTTGCCAGCCAGCAGCGCTTCAAGGGTATAGCTGTGCCCTTTAGCCTGCAGCAATTTGTCTTCTTCGATGTTGCCTAACTGGTTGATCACGCCGTCAGCGGGCATGACCAGTACGTTTGGATCGGTATTAATCGGGCGAGCATCGTCGCGCAGCGGGCGAACAAAGAAGTCGTTAAAGGTGCGATAGCTGGCGGTGTCCGGCTTTTGCGCCTCTTTCATATCGACCTTGTAATATTTCACGAACAGATCGATAACCAATTTGGTCAGCCATCCCGCTCGTTTGCTCGCACCCCAACCCGCCAGGCGAGTGAGCCATAGTTTCGGCAGAATGTATTGTAGCGAAAGCTTAAATGAGTTTAACAAGGTAGCCTCCAGGCCATAATTTGTTCCCGATCCGGCATGTGGGCCGGATCCTGAAAAAAGGGGGACGATTCTAGCGATGCTTAGCTTAGTTGTCAGTTGTCTGTATCAGAAAAGTTTTTACGCGTTTTTACCTGCGCCATGCTTTCCAGGATGCGGTGATAATTTTCAAACCGGGTTTCGGCTATGGCCCCTTTTTCTACAGCCTCACGGATAGCGCAGCCTGGATCGGTATCATGCTTGCAGTCGCGGTATTTGCAATGGCCCAGGTAGTCATGAAATTCGACAAAGCCATGCGTGATTTGTTCCGGCTCCAGATGCCACAGTCCGAACTCACGTACGCCAGGGGAGTCGATAACGTCGCCGCCGTGCGGGAAGTGATACAGGCGAGAGGCCGTGGTAGTGTGCTGTCCAAGACCGGAGTTGTCGGAGACATCGTTGGTCAGGATCTCTTCCTGCAGGCCGAGAAGATTATTGAGCAGGCTGGATTTACCTACGCCCGACTGACCGGCAAAAATGCTGATGCGATCGGTTAATGCTTCTTCAAGTGGTTTCAGGCCGTCTTTAGTACGGCTGGATACCATCAACACCCGATAGCCAATGTCGCGATAGATATCCATCTGTTCGTTAACGAAGGCCATGCCTTCATCATCAAGCAGATCGATCTTATTCAGTACGATAATTGGTTCAACATGTAGCGTTTCGCAGGCTACCAGATATCGGTCGATAATATTGAGTGACAGCTCGGGTAAGATGGCTGAGACAATAACGATCTGGTCGATGTTGGCGGCAATAGGTTTTACCCCGTCGTAAAAGTCGGGACGTGTCAGTACCGAGGTACGATCGTGTACCGCTTCAACGATACCTTTGACATTCACGCCTTCAGCCGCCGCTTTACCCGGGCGCCAGACTACGCGATCGCCAGTAACCAGCGAGCGAATTGTACGGCGGATGTTGCAGCGGTGAATTTCACCGTCAGCAGACTCTACGTCGGCATGCATGCCAAAACGGCTGATAACGATGCCTTCAGCGGTTTCGCCAAACAGGTTGTCGTCGTAGTCGGGCTTCTCCGTGGACGTTTTGAGACGACGCTGGTGATTGGCGTTCACACGGCGCTGTTGGCCTTTGGAGAGTTTATTCTTACTCAATCGGACTGGCTCCTGGTCGCCCATGATGGGCAAAACATTTATGATACACACAATTTTAGATCAATGTAGTCACACTGAATGTGACGCTGAAGGGTGGAAAATAGCATGAGTGCCAATGAAAACAACCTGATTTGGATCGATCTGGAAATGACAGGTCTGGATCCCGAGCGCGATCGCATTATTGAGATCGCCACGCTGGTGACGGATGCCAACCTGAATATTCTGGCAGAAGGACCGACAATTGCGGTGCACCAGTCCGACGAACAACTGGCATTAATGGATGACTGGAACGTACGTACGCACACCGGTAGCGGGCTGGTGGAACGCGTGAAGGCGAGCACCATGGGCGATCGTGAAGCAGAACTGGCCACGCTGGCTTTTTTGAAAGAGTGGGTTCCGGAAGGGAAATCACCTATCTGTGGCAACAGCATCGGCCAGGATCGTCGTTTCCTGTTTAAATACATGCCGGAGCTGGAGGCGTATTTCCATTATCGCTATCTGGACGTCAGCACGCTCAAAGAACTGGCGCGTCGTTGGAAGCCGGAAATCCTGGCTGGCTTCACCAAGCAGGGAACACATCAGGCGATGGACGACATTCGTGAATCTGTTGCTGAGCTTGCTTACTATCGCGAACATTTTATTAAGCTTTGATTTTGTTCTCCGGTGGCTTGCGTCACCGGCTTTTTGACGCTAAATTGTTCAGCTTGATTGCAAAGTAATCACTTGAACGAATTTTCGAAAAAAACGTATTCAAGGGGGTTGCAGCTAAACGGATTTCTCGTATAATGCGCCTCCCGTAACGACGCAGAAATGCGAATTACGACAGCAACAAATTTGCGGGAATAGCTCAGTTGGTAGAGCACGACCTTGCCAAGGTCGGGGTCGCGAGTTCGAGTCTCGTTTCCCGCTCCAAAATTTGAAAATGCTTGTAAAGCAAAGACACACCCAAGCGGGAATAGCTCAGTTGGTAGAGCACGACCTTGCCAAGGTCGGGGTCGCGAGTTCGAGTCTCGTTTCCCGCTCCAAAATTTGAAAGTGCTTATAAGCACAGACCACCAATCGCAGGATTTCGAATTGCGACAAGGCGGCAACTGAATGAGTCCTTAGGAGCTTACTGAAGTAAGTGACTCAGGCGAATGAAGGCAGCCAACGCAGTAGCGGTTCGAAAGACGAAGATTATGCGGGAATAGCTCAGTTGGTAGAGCACGACCTTGCCAAGGTCGGGGTCGCGAGTTCGAGTCTCGTTTCCCGCTCCAAATTCTTACCTCAATAAAAATATCCACAACGAATAATCGCGTTGGGGACGTTTTGTTTCGTCATTGACATACTCTTGTAAACAGACTTATCCACAGGTTCGGGTATTATTCCTGGAATGCAAAAAGCTTCGCCGGGTAAATAGTATCATTTTAATTAATTGAAATTATTGACTTAATTATCATTTCAAATTGTTAATGCGATCACTTGACGATTTTTTCCTTCTTGAATATCAATGTGTTTTTATTTTTATACACAAGCTGTGGATGACTTAAGCGTCGCGCGGCAGACCCTTCTCAATGACCCTGACCAAACGTTGTTTCTTCGGTAGCTGCACCTCAACTACGCAGGCATTTCGCTTCTCGATTTGCTGAGCAACCGCCCAGTCTATGTGTTCGTCGAGAAGTGGGTGCTCACCTCTGCGACTTTCCAGCGCGAGAATAACAGCGTCATTCCAGGGAGCATTACCCAACGCAACGGCGATATTTCGCAGCCAGCGCAGGTGGCCAATACGACGAATGGCAGACCCCTCCGTGACTTTTAAAAACCACGCTTCGCTCCAGCTAAACAGCTCTATTAACTCCGGAGCATGAAGCTGCTTGCGCGGGTTGAAGTCATCCTCTGTCGTCAACTGTGAATAGCGGTTCCACGGGCAAATGAGCTGGCAATCATCGCAGCCGTAAATTCGATTCCCCAACAATGGACGAAACTCTTCCGGTATCGGGCCTTCCAGTTCGATAGTGAGATAAGAGATACAGCGGCGCGCATCTACGGTGTAGGGTTCAACGATGGCCCCGGTGGGACAGATTGTCATGCAGGCGACGCATTTCCCGCATCCTTCTTCTGCTGGTTGGTCGACCGGCAAGGGTAAATCGATCAGTAATTCCCCGAGGAAGAAAAATGAACCGGCTTCGCGATTGAGGATTAGTGAGTGCTTACCTGTCCAGCCAAGCCCGGCTTTTTCCGCCAAAGGACGCTCAAGAATGGGCGCAGAATCGACAAAAGGTCTAAAATTCAGCGAAACGCAGTGCTGTTGAATCATCTCTCCCAGCTTTTTTAAGCGGTTACGTAGCAGCTTATGGTAGTCGCGGCCAAGCGCGTAACGGCTGACGTAACCCAGAGAAGGGTTCTTCAACGTGCTGGCAAAGGCCGCTTTGGCAGGAAGATAGTTCATACGTACGCAGATGACACGTAGCGTACCGGGCAACAATTCGTGGGGGCGGGCGCGCATCATGCCGTGACGGGCCATCCAGTCCATCTCGCCGTGGTATTGTTTATCCAGCCAGGCCTGCAGTTTGGGCTCTGCTTCGCTGAGGTCGGTATCGGCAATACCGACCTGCTGAAAGCCAAGCTCCAGCCCCCACTGCTTAATATTTTGCGCTAACTGATTGAGATCGAGGGGCTCTGACATGACGGACCATACAATGAAGAAAAACCCCGCAAGTATACCACACTCCATCTGGCACGCCGATGATATCAGGCGGATGGAGCGAGAGGCGGCAGACAGTTTAGGGCTGACGTTGTATGAGCTGATGCAACGGGCGGGAGAGGCGGCGTTTCAGGTCACCCGTGAGGCTTACCCGAACGCCCAACACTGGCTGGTGCTATGTGGTCACGGCAACAACGGCGGTGATGGTTACGTGGTGGCAAGACTTGCCAAAGCGCAGGGTTTTAATGTTACGTTGCTGACGCACGAGAGTGATAAACCGCTCCCCGAGGAAGCGCAGCAGGCGCACGACGCCTGGCTTAACGCCGGTGGCGTTATTCATGCTGCTGATATTAACTGGCCAGACAGTGTGGACGTCATTATCGACGCGCTGTCAGGTACTGGCTTAAAAAACGCGCCGCGTGAACCTCTCCCGGCGTTGATCGAACGTGCCAATAGCCACCCAGCCCCTACAATTGCAATCGACATTCCCTCCGGCCTGCTTGCGCAGACGGGGGCGACGCCGGGGGCAGTCATCAACGCTGCGCATACCGTTACCTTTATTGCGCTCAAGCCAGGTCTGCTCACCGGTAAAGCACGCGATGTCACCGGACGTCTGCATGTTAACGCACTCGGGCTGGACGACTGGCTGGCGGGGCAGAACGCGCCGCTGCAACGTTTTGATGCTCAACAGCTTGCGCACTGGCTAACGCCGCGTAGGCCCACCTCACACAAAGGCTCCCACGGTCGGCTGGTGATTATCGGCGGCGACCACGGCACGGCAGGTGCAATACGTATGGCCGGTGAAGCGGCGTTGCGTGCGGGAGCCGGGCTGGTCAAAGTATTGACGCGCAGTGAGAACATTGCGCCTGTTCTGACTGCCAGACCAGAACTGATGGTCGATGCGCTGACGCCGCAGACTCTGGAAGAGAGCCTGGCATGGGCGGATGTTGTGGTGATAGGACCAGGGCTTGGTCAGCAGGAGTGGGGCAAAAAAGCGCTGCAAAAAGTGGAGAATTTTCGCAAACCGATGCTCTGGGATGCGGATGCGCTGAACCTGCTGGCAATCAACCCCGATAAACGTCACAATCGCGTGATCACGCCGCATCCAGGTGAAGCCGCGCGACTGCTGGGCTGTTCCATTGCAGAAATTGAAGACGATCGCTTACTTTGTGCACAACGTCTGGTAAAACGGTACGGAGGCGTAGTAGTGCTGAAAGGCGCGGGTACGGTTGTTGCTGCTGAACAAGCTGAGTTAGGTATTATTGATACTGGCAATGCAGGGATGGCCAGCGGCGGAATGGGGGATGTGCTTTCCGGTATTATTGGCGCATTGCTCGGACAGAAGCTTACCCCGTATGATGCAGCATGTGCGGGATGTGTTGCGCACGGAGCGGCGGCGGATGTGCTGGCGGCGCGTTTTGGTACGCGCGGCATGCTGGCGACAGATCTCTTTACCACGCTACAGCGTATTGTTAACCCTGATGTGATTGACGTTTATCATGATGAATCGAGTAATTCCACTACCTGATGAGCAGGCAACTTTAGACCTGGGACTGCGGGTAGCCAAAGCCTGTGACGGCGCGACGGTTATATATTTGTACGGCGACCTGGGGGCGGGTAAAACCACTTTCAGCCGGGGATTTCTGCAAGCGTTAGGTCATAAAGGTAATGTAAAAAGCCCCACCTACACGCTGGTTGAACCCTATTCACTCGATAACTTGATGGTTTATCACTTCGATTTATACCGACTTGCGGACCCGGAGGAGCTGGAATTTATGGGGATCCGCGATTATTTTGCCAATGATGCCATCTGCCTGGTGGAATGGCCGCAACAAGGTAAAGGTGTACTGCCAGACCCGGACGTCGAAATACACATTGAATATCAGGCGCAAGGTCGAGAGGCGCGCGTAAGCGCAGTCTCCTCATCGGGTGAATTATTGCTGGCGCGTTTAGCCGAATAACCTTAAGGGTGGCGGGATGATTTATCGCATCAGAAACTGGCTGATGGCAACCCTGGTCCTGCTGTGCGCGCAGGCAGGGGCCGCCAGCCTCTCCGATCTTCAGGTTTCCAATGGCAATCAACAGGCGCGGATTACACTGAGCTTTATTGGCGAGCCTGAATACGCCGTGAGCCAGGACGGGAAACGCACCGTCGCGCTGGATATAAAACAAACCGGAGTGATTCAAGGATTACCGCTGCTGTTTAGCGGCAATAATCTGGTGAAATCTATCCGCTCCGGCACGCCAAAAGATGCGCAGTCCTTGCGTCTGGTGGTGGATTTAACCGAGAACGGCAAGGCCGAAGCCGTTAAACGACAGAACGGCGGCAATTATACAGTTGTGTTTACCATCAAAGCTGATGCGCCACCGCCACCGCCTCCACCTCCAGTGGTTGTTAAGCGTGTTGAAACGCCGGTTGTCGCCCCTCGTCCTGCCGAGCCTGCGCGTAACCCGTTTAAAGCAGAGAACGATCGCACCACGATGGTGACCAACAGTAATACCTCCACACGACCTGCGGCGCGCGCCAGCACCGGCAGCGGTGAAAAAGTGGTTATTGCCATTGATGCCGGACACGGCGGGCAGGATCCGGGGGCGATTGGCCCTGGCGGCACGCGTGAGAAAAACGTCACGATTGCCGTGGCGCGTAAACTGCGCAGCTTGCTCAATGATGACCCAATGTTTAAAGGCGTACTCACCCGTGATGGCGATTACTTTATCTCGGTGATGGGGCGTTCAGACGTCGCACGTAAACAAAACGCCAATTTCTTGGTTTCTATTCACGCGGATGCCGCGCCAAACCGTGATGCCACAGGTGCTTCCGTTTGGGTGCTGTCGAACCGTCGGGCGAACAGTGAGATGGCCGGCTGGCTGGAACAGCACGAAAAACAATCGGAGCTGTTGGGCGGCGCGGGCGATGTGCTGGCAAACAGCCAGTCCGATCCTTATCTCAGCCAGGCCGTACTGGATCTGCAGTTCGGTCATTCGCAGCGCGTCGGGTATGATGTGGCGACCAGCATGATCGGCCAGTTAGAACGTATTGGTTCGATGCATAAGCGCCGTCCGGAACACGCCAGTCTTGGCGTACTGCGTTCGCCTGATATCCCGTCTGTGCTGGTTGAAACTGGCTTTATCAGTAACAACAGCGAAGAACGTCTGTTGGCGAGCGATGATTACCAGCAGCAACTGGCTGAGGCGATATACAAAGGATTGCGTAACTATTTCCAGGCGCACCCGATGCAAACCGGACCGCAGGGCGCGCCGGCGCAAACCGCCAGCGCCATATCGCCGGGTAACACGTTAACAAATTAAGGATTAGCCATGCCGATTCAGGTTCTACCGCCACAGCTGGCGAACCAGATTGCCGCAGGCGAGGTGGTAGAACGGCCTGCGTCAGTGGTGAAAGAGCTGGTGGAAAACAGCATCGATGCCGGTGCGACGCGCATTGATATCGATATTGAGCGCGGCGGCGCGAAGCTTATCCGTATTCGTGACAACGGCTGCGGGATTAAAAAAGACGAGCTGGCGCTGGCGCTGGCGCGTCATGCCACCAGTAAAATAGCCTCGCTTGACGATCTTGAGGCCATCGTGAGCCTCGGATTTCGTGGCGAAGCGCTGGCAAGTATCAGCTCCGTGTCTCGTTTAACCCTGACATCGCGCACACAAGAGCAGCCTGAGGCCTGGCAAGCCTATGCTGAAGGGCGCGACATGGATGTGACGGTAAAACCTGCTGCGCATCCAGTGGGAACCACACTGGAGGTGTTAGATCTGTTCTATAACACCCCGGCGCGGCGCAAATTTATGCGCACCGAGAAAACTGAATTTAATCATATCGACGAGATTATTCGCCGCATTGCGCTGGCGCGTTTTGATGTGACGATTAATTTGTCTCACAACGGCAAAGTGGTGCGTCAGTACCGGGCAGTGGCCGTGGATGGGCAGAAAGAGCGCCGGCTGGGCGCGATTTGCGGCACGCCGTTTCTGGAGCATGCGCTGGCGATTGAATGGCAGCATGGTGATTTAACGCTGCGCGGCTGGGTGGCCGATCCTAACCATACAACGGCAGCACTGGCAGAAATCCAGTACTGCTACGTGAATGGTCGGATGATGCGAGACCGGCTGATCAACCATGCTATCCGCCAGGCCTGTGAAGATAAGCTGGGAGCCGATCAACAACCCGCTTTTGTGCTATATCTGGAAATCGATCCGCATCAAGTGGATGTCAACGTACACCCAGCTAAACATGAGGTCCGTTTCCATCAATCCCGCCTGGTGCACGATTTTATTTACCAGGGCGTGTTGAGCGTCCTGCAACAGCAGCTTGAAACGCCGCTGCCGTTGGCTGATGACGACGAACCTGCCCCAAGGCACATCCCGGAAAACCGCGTTGCTGCCGGACGTAACCATTTTGCCGAGCCGGCTCCCGCGCGTGAACCTGCGACACCGCAGTACTCAGCTGTCGCTGGAAACGGCAGTAGTGGCGCAGGCCGTCAGGCGGGGGCTAGTTGGCCTCATGCCCAACCCGGATACCAAAAGCAGCAGGGCGAAATTTATCAGAAACTGATGCAGACGCCGGCTCCAACGCGTAAAACGCCGGTCTCTGAAACATCATCGGTACCTCTGAGTGGCAGTAGTCAGGGCTTTGGCCGGGTGCTAACGATTGTCGGTGCAGACTGCGCGTTACTCGAGTGCGATGGCCATATTCGGTTGCTGGCATTACCGGTGGCTGAGCGTTGGCTGCGTCAGGCGCAATTAACGCCGGACCAGGGGACCGTTTGCGCCCAGCCGTTGCTGATCCCTTTACGTTTAAAAGTCAACGCCGATGAAAAAGCGGCGCTGCAAAAAGGACAGAGCCAACTGGCTGAGCTGGGCATTGAATTTCAACTGGATGCGCAGCATGTGACCATCCGGGCGGTGCCTTTACCCTTACGCCAACAAAATTTACAAATCTTGATTCCTGAACTGATAGGCTACCTGGCGCAGCAATCCGTATTCGAGCCGGGCAATATTGCGCAGTGGATCGCACGTAACCTGATTAGCGAGCATCCACAGTGGAGTATGGCACAGGCGATTACGCTGTTAGCGGATGTTGAGCGGCTTTGCCCACAACTCGTGAAGGCACCGCCGGGTGGTTTGTTACAACCTGTTGATTTACATTCGGTAATGAATGCCCTGAAACATGAGTGATACCCGTAAGGCGAGCCTGCCAAAGGCGATTTTTTTGATGGGGCCAACGGCCTCCGGTAAAACGGCACTCGCAATTGAATTGCGTAAAGTTTTGCCCATAGAGTTGATAAGCGTTGATTCCGCCCTTATTTACAAGGGGATGGATATCGGTACAGCCAAGCCCGATGCAGATGAATTACAGGCCGCGCCGCACCGATTACTGGATATTCGCGATCCGTCGCAAGCGTACTCCGCTGCGGATTTCCGTCGCGATGCGTTAGCCGAGATGGCCGATATCACCGCCGCGGGGCGTATCCCGTTGCTGGTGGGCGGCACAATGTTATATTTCAAAGCCTTGCTTGAAGGGCTGTCGCCGTTACCGTCGGCGGACCCGGAAGTCAGGGCCAGAATTGAGCAGCAGGCGGCAGAGCAGGGTTGGGACGCGTTACACCGACAGCTTCAGGACATCGATCCGGTGGCTGCGGCGCGTATTCATCCAAATGATCCGCAAAGACTTTCCCGGGCACTGGAAGTTTTTTTCATTTCGGGTAAAACTTTAACGGAGCTGACGCAAACGTCAGGAGATGCTTTGCCGTATCAGGTGCATCAGTTTGCAATCGCCCCGGCGAGCCGTGAACTGCTCCATCAGCGAATTGAGCAGCGTTTTCATCAGATGTTAGCTTCAGGTTTTGAAGCAGAAGTCCGGGCGCTTTTTGCCCGTGGAGATTTGCATACGGATTTGCCTTCCATTCGTTGTGTAGGGTATCGCCAGATGTGGTCATACATTGAAGGTGAAATTTCATACGATGAAATGGTTTATAGAGGTGTTTGCGCCACGAGGCAGTTGGCGAAGCGACAGGTAACCTGGTTGCGTGGTTGGGAAGGGGTGCACTGGCTTGACAGTGAAAAGCCTGACCAGGCGCGAAACGAAGTATTACAGGTTGTTGGTGCTATCGCGAACTGAATGTGTACAATTGAAACGTATCGTGCGCAATTTTTCAGAATCGAAAGGTTCAAAGTACAAATAAGCATATAAGGAAAAGAGAGAATGGCTAAGGGGCAATCTTTACAAGATCCGTTCCTGAACGCATTGCGTCGGGAACGTGTTCCAGTTTCTATTTATTTGGTGAATGGTATTAAGCTGCAAGGTCAAATCGAGTCTTTTGATCAGTTCGTGATCCTGTTGAAAAACACGGTCAGCCAGATGGTTTATAAGCACGCGATTTCTACTGTTGTCCCGTCTCGTCCGGTTTCTCATCACAGCAATAATGCCACCGGCGGCACTGGCAGCAACTACCATCACGGTAGCAACGCGCAAGGTTCATCTGCGCAACAGGACAGCGAAGAAACCGAATAAGGTTATTAGCTGTTTTACATACGGGGAGCCAGCGATCCTGCGTTCCCCGTTGATTTATATTAAGGGGTTGACGCTTGTTTGACCGTTATGATGCCGGTGAGCAGGCGGTACTGGTACACATCTATTTTTCGCAAGACAAAGATATGGAAGACCTCCAGGAGTTTGAATCTCTGGTTTCTTCCGCCGGTGTCGAAGCAATGCAGGTGATTACCGGGAGCCGTAAAGCACCGCACCCGAAGTATTTTGTTGGTGAAGGTAAGGCCATCGAAATTGCCGAAGCCGTAAAAGCGACTGGCGCTGCGGTGGTGATTTTTGATCATGCTCTGAGCCCCGCCCAGGAACGTAACCTGGAACAGTTGTGCCAGTGTCTTGTAATCGACAGGACCGGTCTTATTTTAGATATTTTTGCCCAGCGTGCGCGCACCCATGAGGGTAAGTTGCAGGTTGAGCTGGCGCAGTTGCGCCATATGGCTACGCGTCTGGTCCGTGGCTGGACCCACCTTGAAAGGCAAAAGGGCGGGATTGGTTTGCGCGGTCCGGGTGAAACCCAGCTCGAAACCGACCGTCGTTTGCTGCGTAATCGCATTTTGCAAATACAGTCGCGCCTGGAAAAAGTTGAAAAGCAACGTGAGCAGGGGCGGCAGTCGCGCAAGAAAGCGGATGTCCCAACCGTATCACTGGTGGGATATACCAACGCCGGAAAATCCACCCTGTTCAACCAGATCACCGAAGCCCGGGTTTATGCAGCGGACCAGCTGTTTGCGACCCTGGACCCAACGCTGCGCCGCATAGACGTGGCGGACGTGGGTGAGACCGTGCTGGCGGATACCGTAGGGTTTATACGCCATTTGCCGCACGACCTGGTGGCGGCATTTAAAGCCACCTTGCAGGAAACACGTCAGGCGACATTGCTGCTGCACGTTATTGATGCTGCAGATTTTCGTGTGCAGGAAAACATCGAGGCAGTCGACACGGTGCTCGAAGAGATCGATGCACATGAGATCCCGACCCTGCTGGTGATGAATAAAATCGATATGTTGGATGACTTTGAGCCGCGTATCGATAGAGATGAAGAGAATAAACCCATTCGCGTTTGGGTATCTGCGCAAACGGGGATTGGTATACCACAACTTTTTCAGGCTTTGACTGAGCGACTTTCCGGTGAGGTGGCGCAGCATACGTTGCGTTTGCCGCCGCAGGAAGGGCGTTTGAGAAGCCGGTTTTATCAACTTCAGGCAATAGAAAAAGAGTGGATGGAGGAAGACGGCAGCGTAGGTCTGCAGGTTCGTATGCCGATCGTAGACTGGCGTCGCCTCTGTAAACAAGAACCGGCACTGGAAGACTATGTTGTCTGATCTGACGGATATGGCCTGAAGATTTTTTCGCCTCTATACCTTGTGGATTTTGTGCGGCAGGAAGGCGGCAAGTCCTGAAATCTCCAGGAGCATAGTCAACTATGTGACTGGAGTTGAGGGACGCAGCCAACGCATCGGCAGCGCAAAAGACGCAGGTATAGCATCGCATAACAAATATGGAGCACAAAAATGGCGTGGAATCAGCCCGGTAATAACGGACAAGACCGCGACCCCTGGGGAAGCAGCAAACCTGGCGGCAACCCTGAGGGAAATGGAAACAAAGGTGGTCGCGAGCAGGGACCTCCCGATCTGGACGATATCTTCCGCAAACTGAGTAAAAAGCTCGGTGGTCTGGGTGGCGGTAAAGGTACTGGTTCTGGCGGCGGTAGTTCATCGCAAGGCCCGCGTCCGCAACTGGGCGGTCGAGTCTTTACTATCGCAGCGGCCGCCATCGTCATTATCTGGGCGGCTAGCGGTTTCTATACCATTAAAGAAGCGGAACGTGGCGTGGTGACACGCTTCGGTAAATTCAGCCATTTGGTTGAACCGGGTCTGAACTGGAAACCGACCTTTATCGATGAAGTGACACCGGTCAACGTTGAAGCCGTGCGTGAACTTGCCGCATCCGGCGTTATGCTGACCTCTGACGAAAACGTCGTACGCGTCGAAATGAACGTACAGTACCGCGTGACCGATCCGCAGCGTTACCTGTTTAGCGTAACCAGTGCGGATGACAGTCTGCGTCAGGCAACTGACAGCGCCCTGCGTGGGGTTATCGGTAAATACACCATGGACCGTATCCTGACCGAAGGGCGTACCGTTATTCGTAGCGATACCCAGCGTGAACTGGAAGAAACGATCCGTCCGTACAACATGGGTATCACCTTGCTGGACGTCAACTTCCAGGCTGCACGTCCGCCGGAAGAAGTAAAAGCCGCGTTTGACGATGCTATCGCAGCACGTGAAAACGAACAGCAGTACATCCGTGAAGCAGAAGCGTACACCAACGAAGTTCAGCCGCGTGCAAACGGTCAGGCTCAGCGTATTCTGGAAGAAGCGCGTGCGTATAAGACTCAGACCATCCTGGAAGCACAGGGTGAAGTGGCTCGCTTCGCAAAAATTCTGCCGGAATATAAAGCCGCACCGCAAATTACCCGCGAGCGTCTGTATATCGAAACCATGGAAAAAGTGCTGAGCAATACCCGCAAAGTCCTGGTTAACGATAAAGGCAGCAATCTGATGGTTCTGCCGCTGGATCAAATGCTGAAAGGTGGTAGTGCGCCAGCAGCAAAGACTGACAGCAGTTCAAACCTGTTGCGTCTGCCGCCAGCAACGACTTCCAGCACTGGAGCAAGCAATACATCGTCCACCAGTCAGGGCGATATTATGGACCAACGCCGCGCGAATGCGCAGCGTAACGACTACCAGCGTCAGGGGGAATAACGATGCGTAAGTCAGTTATTGCGATTATCATCATCGTTCTGGTAGTTCTGTTCATGTCTGTCTTTGTGGTCAAAGAAGGCGAGCGCGGTATTACTCTGCGCTTTGGTAAAGTTCTGCGTGACGATGAAAACAAGCCGCTGGTCGTTGCACCAGGCCTGCACTTCAAGATTCCGTTTATTGAATCTGTGAAGATGCTCGATGCGCGTATTCAGACCATGGACAACCAGGCCGATCGCTTTGTTACCAAAGAGAAGAAAGATCTGATCGTTGACTCCTACATTAAGTGGCGCATCAGTGACTTTAGCCGTTACTACCTGGCAACGGGCGGTGGCGATGTTTCTCAGGCGGAAGTCCTGCTGAAACGTAAGTTCTCTGACCGTCTGCGTTCTGAAATTGGTCGTCTGGACGTGAAGGACATCGTTACCGATTCCCGCGGTCGTCTGACCCTGGAAGTCCGTGACGCGCTGAACTCCGGTTCTGCTGGCACGGAAGATGAAGTGGCGACTCCGGCAGCAGATAGCGCGATTGCCGAAGCGGCTGAACGTGTTCAGGCTGAAACGAACGGTAAAGTACCGGTCATCAACCCGAACAGTATGGCGGCATTGGGCATCGAAGTGGTTGACGTGCGTATTAAGCAAATCAACCTGCCTGCTGAAGTGTCCGAGGCTATCTACAACCGTATGCGCGCTGAGCGTGAAGCGGTAGCACGTCGCCATCGTTCACAAGGCCAGGAAGAGGCGGAAAAACTGCGTGCAACGGCGGACTATGAAGTCACTAAAACGCTGGCAGAATCTGAGCGTCAGGGTCGTATCATGCGCGGTGAAGGCGATGCAGAAGCCGCTAAGCTGTTTGCCGATGCGTTTAGTCAGGATCCTGACTTCTACGCCTTCATCCGTAGCCTGCGTGCTTACGAGAAGAGCTTCGAAGGCAACCAGGACGTGATGGTCATGAGTCCGGACAGCGATTTCTTCCGCTACATGAAGACACCGAGTTCCGCGACACGCTAATCGCGTTCCAGCGGTTTTAAAGCAGCAAAACCACCGGCATCTCCAGGGATGCGGTGGTTTTCTTTTTATATAAGGGCGATGGATGAATTCAACAATTTTGCTGGCGCTCGCGCTGGTTTTGGTGCTGGAAGGGCTGGGTCCGATGCTTTATCCCAGCGCATGGAAGAAAATGATCTCTGCAATGGCGCAACTTCCCGAAAATATTTTGCGTCGTTTTGGTGGCGGTCTTGTGGTTGCGGGCGTTGTGGTCTACTACATGTTGAGGAAAACGATTGGCTGATTAATTAGTAGACTAATTTGCGGATTTTCGCATGCAAAAAGTGCTGTATATCTGAAAAAGCGGTGGTAGAATCCATTTTTAAGCAAACGGTGATTTTGAAAAATGGGTAACAACGTCGTCGTACTGGGCACCCAATGGGGTGACGAAGGTAAAGGGAAGATCGTCGATCTTCTGACTGAACGGGCTAAATATGTTGTGCGCTACCAGGGTGGTCACAACGCAGGCCATACTCTCGTAATCAACGGTGAAAAAACCGTCCTCCATCTTATTCCATCAGGTATTCTTCGCGAGAATGTCATCAGCATCATCGGTAACGGTGTTGTTCTGTCTCCGTCCGCGCTGATGAAAGAAATGAAAGGACTGGAAGATCGTGGTATCCCGGTTCGCGAGCGCCTGCTGCTGTCTGAAGCTTGTCCGCTGATCCTTGATTATCACGTTGCGTTGGATAACGCTCGTGAGAAAGCGCGTGGCGAGAAAGCGATCGGTACTACCGGTCGTGGTATCGGTCCGGCTTATGAAGACAAAGTAGCTCGTCGCGGTCTGCGTGTTGGCGATCTGTTTGATAAAGCAACCTTCGCTGAAAAACTGAAAGAAGTGATGGAATATCACAACTTCCAGCTGGTGAATTTCTATAAAGTTGAAGCAGTTGACTACCAGAAAGTGCTGGATGATGTGATGGCTATCGCCGACATCCTGACCTCGATGGTTGTTGATGTTTCCGATCTGCTGGACCAGGCGCGTAAGCGTGGCGATTTCGTCATGTTTGAAGGTGCGCAGGGTACGCTGCTGGATATCGACCACGGTACCTATCCGTACGTAACGTCCTCCAACACCACCGCAGGTGGCGTGGCAACCGGCTCCGGCCTGGGCCCACGTTATGTGGACTACGTTCTGGGTATCATCAAAGCTTACTCTACTCGTGTAGGTGCGGGTCCGTTCCCGACTGAACTGTTTGATGACGTTGGCGAGTTCCTGTGCAAACAAGGTAACGAGTATGGTGCGACCACCGGTCGTCGTCGTCGTACCGGCTGGCTGGACTCCGTTGCTGTACGCCGTGCAGTACAGATTAACTCCCTGTCTGGCTTCTGCCTGACCAAACTGGACGTACTGGACGGTTTGAAAGAGGTGAAAATCTGTGTCGCTTACCGTATGCCGGATGGCCGTGAAGTAACGACTACTCCGCTGGCAGCAGACGACTGGAAAGGTATCGAGCCGATTTACGAAACCATGCCGGGCTGGTCTGAATCTACTTTCGGCGTGAAGGAACGTAGCGGTCTGCCGCAGGCTGCACTGAACTACATCAAGCGTATTGAAGAACTGACCGGTGTGCCGATTGATATTATCTCAACTGGCCCAGACCGTACTGAAACCATGATCCTGCGCGACCCGTTCGACGCATAATTCTGGTTATAGCGTGGCGTCGAATGGCGCTGCGCTTGCAATATCTCAAGCCGGATAAGGTGCTTTGCATCAGAATCCGGCTTGAAATCACGTAAGTTCCTCGCTTTTTTCCTTCCCGAACTGAAATAAATTAGCGACCTGGCTGGTGGCTGGTTTATCATCAATACAATTAATACCACCAGGTTTATCCGTTTTATCCCTTTTCCTGAGGTTGATGTGCAGTTAACAAGTTTCACCGATTACGGATTACGTGCGCTAATCTACATGGCGTCACTTCCCGAAGGACGTATGACCAGTATTTCTGAGGTGACAGAAGTCTACGGCGTGTCCCGTAATCATATGGTCAAAATAATCAATCAACTTAGCCGGGCGGGCTTTGTTACTGCTATTCGAGGAAAAAATGGCGGTATCCGCTTGGGTAAACCCGCTAAGGATATTGGTATTGGTGATGTGGTTCGCGAGCTGGAACCCTTATCGTTGGTCAACTGTAGCAGCGAGTTTTGCCACATTACCCCGGCCTGTCGACTCAAACAGGCGCTTTCTAAGGCAGTGCAAAGTTTTCTCACGGAGCTGGACAACTACACACTTGCTGATTTGGTTGAAGAGAATCAACCGCTTTATAAATTATTGCTGGTGGAGTAATGAAGTCCAAAGTACTTCGCGTCGCATCGCGGCGGCAACTGAGCGAGTCGCCAGGAGCTTACAAAAGTAAGTGACTGGTGGGAGCAAAGGCAGCCAACAAAGAGGCGTCGTGAAAGACGAAGGAATTCCATCAGAGCTGACAATGGAGGAACCTCAATGTCACAAGATCCTTTCCAGGAACGCGAAGCTGAAAAATACGCGAATCCTATCCCAAGCCGGGAATTTATCCTCGAACATTTAACTAAACGTGAAAAACCGGCCAACCGCGATGAGCTGGCCGCTGAACTCAACATTGAAGGTGAAGAGCAGCAGGAAGCACTGCGCCGCCGTCTGCGCGCGATGGAGCGTGACGGACAACTGGTCTTCACCCGTCGTCAGTGCTATGCGCTGCCGGAGCGTCTCGACCTGCTGAAAGGTACCGTTATTGGCCACCGTGATGGCTACGGCTTTCTGCGCGTTGAAGGCCGCAAAGATGACCTGTACCTGTCCAGCGAGCAGATGAAAACCTGCATTCATGGCGATCAGGTGCTGGCGCAGCCGCTGGGCGCGGACCGTAAAGGTCGTCGCGAAGCGCGTATTGTGCGCGTACTGGTGCCAAAAACCAGCCAAATTGTCGGTCGCTACTTCACCGATGCTGGCGTTGGGTTTGTCGTCCCTGACGACAGCCGTCTGAGTTTCGATATCCTGATCCCGCCGGAAGAGGTGATGGGCGCTCGTATGGGCTTTGTGGTCGTCGTTGAACTGACCCAACGTCCTACTCGCCGCACCAAAGCGGTGGGTAAAATTGTTGAAGTGCTGGGTGACAACATGGGAACCAGCATGGCTGTTGATATGGCCCTGCGTACTCATGAAATCCCATATATCTGGCCGCAGGCTGTTGAGAAACAGGTCGCCGGACTGAAAGAAGAAGTGCCGGAAGAGGCGAAAATAGGACGTGTCGATCTGCGCGACCTGCCGCTGGTGACTATCGATGGCGAAGATGCGCGTGACTTCGACGATGCGGTTTACTGCGAGAAGAAACGCGGCGGCGGCTGGCGTTTATGGGTGGCGATTGCCGACGTAAGCTATTACGTTCGCCCGCCGACTCCGCTGGACCAGGAAGCCCGCAGCCGTGGCACATCCGTTTACTTCCCGTCGCAGGTTGTCCCGATGCTGCCGGAAGTGCTTTCTAATGGATTGTGTTCGCTCAACCCGCAGGTGGACAGGTTGTGTATGGTCTGTGAAATGACCATTTCGTCGAAAGGCCGTTTAACCGGCTTTAAATTCTACGAAGCGGTCATGAGTTCCCATGCACGTCTGACCTACACCAAGGTCTGGCACATGCTGCAGGGCGACCAGGAGCTGCGTGAGCAGTACGCACCGCTGGTCAAACACATTGAAGAGCTGCATAACCTCTACAAAGTGCTGGATAAAGCCCGCGAAGAGCGCGGCGGTATCTCGTTTGAAAGTGAAGAGGCGAAGTTTATCTTCAATGCTGAACGCCGTATTGAGCGTATTGAGCAGACGCAGCGTAACGACGCGCACAAGCTGATTGAAGAGTGCATGATCATGGCGAACATCTCAGCGGCGCGATTCGTTGAGAAAGCCAAAGAGCCCGCGCTGTTCCGTATTCACGATAAGCCGACGACCGAAGCGATTAACTCGTTCCGTTCCGTCCTGGCAGAGCTGGGACTGGAGCTGCCAGGTGGCAACAAACCTGAGCCGCGCGATTACGCTGAACTGCTGGAGTCGATTGCTGACCGTCCTGACGCAGAAATGCTGCAAACCATGCTGCTGCGTTCGATGAAGCAGGCGATTTACGATCCGGAAAACCGTGGTCACTTCGGCCTGGCGCTGCAATCTTATGCACACTTTACTTCACCGATCCGTCGTTACCCGGATCTCTCCTTGCACCGGGCGATTAAGTATCTGCTGGCGCAGGAGCAGGGTCATAAAGGCAACACCACGGAAACGGGTGGCTACCATTATTCGATGGAAGAGATGCTGCAACTGGGTCAGCACTGTTCGATGGCCGAGCGCCGTGCTGACGAAGCCACGCGCGATGTCTCTGACTGGTTGAAGTGCGACTTCATGCTGGATCAGGTAGGGAATGTCTTCAAAGGCGTGATCGCCAGCGTCACCGGATTTGGCTTCTTTGTCCGTCTTGATGAGTTGTTTATCGACGGTCTGGTGCATGTCTCCTCCCTGGATAACGACTACTATCGTTTCGACCAGGTTGGGCAGCGCCTGACGGGGGAATCCAGCGGTCAGATGTATCGCCTGGGCGATCGCGTGGAAGTTCGCGTGGAAGCAGTCAACATGGACGAGCGTAAGATCGACTTTAGCTTGATCTCCAGCGAACGTGCGCCGCGTAATGAAGGTAAAACTGCGCGCGAAAAAGCCAAAAAAAGCGATGCGGGTAAAAATACCGGTAAACGTCGTCAGATGGGCAAAAAGGTGAATTTCGAGCCGGACAGCGCTTTCCGCGGCGAGAAAAAAGGCAGAGCCAAACCTCAGGCGGAAAAGAATGCGGCTGAGAAGAAAGGCGACAAAAAAGCGAAAAAGCCATCGGCAAAAACGCTTAAAATCGCTGCCGCCACCAAAGCTAAACGTGCGGCGAAAAAGAAAGCCGCACAATAACTGCCATAAACAGTAAGTCGGGCAATCTCGTGTTGCCCGCGTTATGCATAAACTATTAACGAGTACATTCATGAGTGAAATGATTTACGGCATCCATGCGGTGCAGGCTCTGCTGGAACGTGCGCCTGAGCGCTTCCAGGACGTCTTTATTCTCAAAGGTCGTGAAGATAAACGCCTGCTGCCGCTGATCCACGCACTGGAAGCACAGGGTGTTGTCATTCAACTGGCTAACCGTCAGTTTCTGGATGAGAAAAGCGAGGGTGCGGTACATCAGGGGATTATTGCTCGCGTGAAGCCTGGGCGTCAGTATCAGGAAAACGATCTGCCGGATCTGATTGCTACGCTCGATCAGCCGTTCTTTTTGATCCTCGATGGCGTCACCGACCCGCATAACCTGGGGGCATGCCTGCGTAGCGCCGATGCCGCTGGCGTACATGCTGTAATCGTACCGAAGGATCGTTCCGCTCAGTTGAATGCTACGGCGAAAAAAGTGGCCTGCGGTGCGGCAGAAAGCGTACCGCTGATCCGCGTGACCAACCTGGCGCGCACCATGCGTATGCTGCAGGAAGAGAATATCTGGATCGTCGGAACCGCTGGCGAAGCCGACCATACTCTCTACCAGAGCAAAATGACCGGACGTCTGGCGCTGGTGATGGGCGCAGAAGGTGAAGGTATGCGCCGTCTGACCCGTGAACACTGTGACGAACTCATCAGCATCCCGATGGCAGGTAGCGTTTCGTCGCTGAACGTTTCAGTTGCGACGGGCATCTGCCTGTTTGAAGCAGTCCGTCAGCGCAGCTAAGCTTAATTTTCGGAAAAAGCCATCCTGATTCGGATGGCTTTTTTTTATCTTAAACAAGTATGATAAAGGCTGAAAAATGATATTTATTTCTAATTAACTAATATATGGGAAATATATGGCATGGAATCCGCAGGTGCTTGCTGAAGCACTACAAACTCTTCAAGAATTAAATATAGATATTGAAAATAATGAGCGGTCATTAATTATTAAAATGAATGATTATGGCGATTTGCCGCTCAGTGTGTTATTTACATCCCGCCAGATTATTATTGAAACCATTATTTGTCCTGTCAGCAGTATTCATCAGCAAGATGAGTTTAATGTTTTCTTATTGCGTAATCAGAAACTCCTTCCTCTGTCTTCCGTGGGGATTTCACGCGTTCAGCATGATGAATATTACGTCGCATTTGGGGCGCTTTCCCTGAACTCATCGTTGGATGATGTGGTCCTGGAGATGACGACGCTTGCGGATAACGCTCTGGATTTGGCTGAAATCACTGAAGAATACACTCACGAATAACAAGGAACGCTATTTATGGGAATTTTAAAAAGCCTGTTTACCCTCGGCAAGTCCGTACTTTCTCAGGCGGAAGAGTCAATTGAAGAAGCGCAGGGTGTGCGGATGCTGGAACAACATATTCGTGATGCGAAGGGTGAACTGGATAAAGCCGGAAAATCGCGGGTTGACCTGCTGGCGCGCGTGAAACTGAGTCATGACAAGTTGAGCGATCTGCAGGCACGCAAAAGTAGTCTGGAAACGCGAGCGCTGGAAGCTCTGAGTAAAAACGCTAACCCGTCTCTGATTAACGAAGTTGCAGAAGAAATTGCGCGTCTGGAGAATGCCATAAGTGCCGAGGAGCAAGTGCTCACTAACCTTGAGAGCTCTCGTGATGGCGTCGAAAAAGCGGTTAGTGCAACCACACAACGGATTGCGCAGTTTGAGCAGCAGCTGGAGGTGGTAAAGGCGACAGAAGCGATGCAGCGCGCCCAACAGGCCGTGACCACATCAACTGTGGGCGCGTCTTCCAGCGTGTCTACCGCCGCGGAGTCGCTCAAGCGTTTGCAAATGCGCCAGGCAGAGCGTCAGGCGCGTCTGGATGCTGCCGCACAGCTGGAAAAAGTTGCGGATGGGCGTGACCTTGACGAGAAGCTGGCCGAAGCAGGTATTGGCGCAAGCAATAAAAGTTCTGCTCAGGATGTGCTGGCACGATTGCAGCGCCAGCAAGGCGAGTAATCATACGGCGATATATGCCAGCATCGACCGGAGGCTGGCACATCATTAAGGATAAATGATGACGAGTTTTTTCCAGCGTTTATTTGGTAAAGCGGATGTTGCTGCGCCAGTTCGCGGGCCGTTGGGGTTACATCTGAATGCCGGGTTTACGCTCAATACATTGGCGTTTCGCCTGTTAGAAGAGGCTTTATTGATCGAATTTCCCGGCGAAGAGTACACCGTCGCCGCGATTAGCCACATCGATTTAGGCGGCGGAAGCCAGATTTTTCGCTACTACACGTCCGGAGAAGAGTTTCTGCAAATCAATACCACGGGCGGCTCAGACATTGATGATATCGACGATATCAAATTTTTTGTTTATGCAGAAAGCTACGGGATTTCGCAGAAAAAAAACTGGCAGTCTGCTATTAGCCCATCCGCGATAGGTACGCCAACGCTCTCTTGGCAGGAAGAGCGCTGGCAGCGCTTTTTTAACGAGGAAGAGCCGGGGAACATTGAGCCGGTTTATATGCTGGAAAAAGTGGAAAATCATCAGCATGCCACATGGGATGTACATAATTTTACCATGGGTTATCAGCGGCAGGTTACAGAGGATACATGGGAATACCTGCTGTTGAACGGTGAAGAGTCGTTTAATGAGCTGGGAGAGCCTGAGTGGGTATTCTCGTGGGCGCTGGGTGTGGATATTCCATTAACATCACTTAATGTAATTGGTTAATTTCAGGGAAGGTTACACAATGCACATACTGGATTCATTACTGGCTTTCTGCGCCTATTTTTTTATTGGCGCAGCCATGGTGATCGTTTTTCTGTTTATCTACTCAAAAATCACGCCGCACAACGAATGGCAACTGATTAAAAATAATAATACAGCAGCATCACTGGCCTTTAGCGGTACGTTACTTGGCTACGTTATTCCGTTATCCAGCGCGGCAATTAACGCCGTCAGCATTCCGGATTATTTTTCCTGGGGCGGTATCGCGCTGGTGATACAACTTATCGTTTACGGTGGCGTGCGTTTATATATGCCGACACTGAGTGAAAAAATTATTAATCATAATACTGCAGCGGGATTATTTATGGGGACTGCTGCGCTGGCGGGTGGCATTTTTAACGCCGCCTGCATGACATGGTAATGGACGATCATGGCAAGAAAACGTAAATCAGGAAACAAAAACAGGGCGCCAGGGCATTCTGCCATCACGCGAATCGGGCGCCCGGTTAACCCCTTTGTAAGAAAACGCAGTCGTTACAGCGGAAAGTATCTGACGCTGGCTATTATGGGCGGAGCGGCATTTTTTATCCTCAAGGGGTGTAGTGATGACGCAGGGGCAGACAACGATGGCGACGGTACCTTTTACTCCGCGGTGAGTGAATGTATTGACGATGGCAATAGCGCCACCGTTTGTGCTGATGGCTGGAACAATGCGAAAACAGAGTTCTACTCCAACCTGCCAAAGCAGATGAATAAGCAAAGCTGTCAGACCCAGTTTGGCGACTGCTATCTCGACAGCACCGATCAAAGCTGGGTGCCTGTATTCACCGGTTTTTTACTCAGTCGCGTCATTCGTAAAAATCGCGACGAACAGTATGTCTACAGCAGCGGCGGTTCTTCTTATGCTTCGCGCCCGGTCTGGCGCACGACTTCTGGGGATTACAGCTGGCGTTCCGGTAGTGGAAAAAATGATACCGCGACCAGCCATAGCTATACGACAAAGAAAGTTTCGACGGTTTCACGCGGTGGCTACGGACGTTCGTCCAGCGCGCGTGGGCACTGGGGAGGTTAACGATGCTGCGACATGATGTTCCTGTTCGGCAAGATTTGGACAGGATCGCTTACGATCACGGTTTCGATTTTCATATTATCGATAACGAAATCTACTGGGATGAGAGTCGGGCTTACCGCTTTACGCTCAGACAAGTGGAAGAGCAGATCGAAAAACCTACTGCGGAACTGCACCAGATGTGTCTGGATGTCGTCGAACGAGCAGTTAACGACGAACAGATTATGCAGCAACTGGCGATCCCGCCGCTGTACTGGGACGTTATTGCCGAAAGCTGGCGCAATCGCGATCCCTCTCTGTACGGCCGTATGGATTTTGTCTGGTGCGGAAATAACTCGCCGGTCAAGCTGCTGGAGTACAACGCGGATACGCCAACGTCGCTCTATGAGTCAGCGTATTTCCAGTGGTTATGGCTGGAAGATGCGCGTCGCAACGGGGTGATTCCACGCGATGCCGATCAGTACAACGCTATTCAGGAGCGGTTGATCTCCCGTTTTGCTGAGCTTTATAGCCCGGATCCCTTCTATTTCTGCTGCTGTGAAGATACCGATGAAGACCGTACCACGGTGCTGTATTTACAGGATTGCGCACAGCAGGCCGGGCAAGAATCGCGATTTATTTACGTTGAGGATCTGGGGCTTGGCGTTGGCGGCGTTCTCACAGACCTTGACGATAACGTCATTCGTCGCGCCTTTAAGCTCTATCCCCTGGAGTGGATGATGCGAGATGAGAATGGCCCCTTGCTGCGCCATCGCCGCGAACAGTGGGTTGAGCCGTTGTGGAAGAGTGTGCTCAGCAATAAAGGGCTAATGCCTTTGCTGTGGCGTTTATTTCCCAACCATCCCAACTTGCTACCCGCCTGGTTTGACGGTGAAACGCCACAAATTGCGCCAGGTGAAAGCTATGTACGCAAACCGATATTTTCTCGAGAGGGGGGTAACGTCACCATTTTTGATGGTCAGCAACAGATAGTGGAGCATGCTGAGGGTGATTACGCGGAAGAACCGATGATCTATCAGGCATTTCAGCCATTACCGCGCTTTGGCGATAGCTACACGTTGATTGGCAGTTGGATCGTGGATGATGAAGCCTGTGGTATGGGGATCCGCGAGGATAATACTTTGATCACTAAAGATACTTCTCGTTTTATTCCTCATTATATTGCGGGCTAACCGTGCTTTTGTGATCTCCTTCCGTCGCGAATTCTGGGGTTCTGACCATACTTAAAGCGACGTCCATTGACGGAGGGAGACACAATGCACTGGCAAACGCACACCGTTTTTAACCAACCTGTACCGCTCAATAACAGTAACTTATATTTGTCCGACGGCGCGCTGTGCGAAGCGGTTATCCGTGAAGGCGCTGGCTGGGATAGCGATCTTCTCGCCAGTATTGGTCAGCAGCTAGGGACTGCCGAGTCGCTCGAACTGGGTCGTCTGGCCAATGCTTTTCCACCTGAACTATTGCGCTACGACCCGCAGGGGCAGCGGCTGGATGATGTGCGTTTTCATCCTGCCTGGCATTTGCTGATGCAGGGATTGTGCGCCAACCGCGTACATAATCTGGCCTGGGAAGAAGACGCGAGGCAGGGAACGTTTGTGGCCCGGGCGGCGCGTTTCATGCTGCATGCGCAGGTTGAAGCAGGCACGTTGTGTCCGGTGACCATGACGTTTGCCGCTACGCCGCTGTTACTTCAAATGTTACCCGCCCCCTTTCACGACTGGCTGACGCCGCTGCTAAGCGACCGTTATGACTCGCATTTACTGCCCGGAGGGCAAAAGCGCGGGCTACTGATTGGTATGGGGATGACCGAAAAACAGGGTGGTTCAGATGTGCTGAGCAATACCACTCAGGCAGAATGTCTTGTCGACGGCTCGTATCGGCTGGTGGGACATAAGTGGTTTTTCTCCGTGCCGCAAAGCGATGCCCATTTGGTGCTGGCCCAGGCAAAGGGCGGCTTATCCTGCTTTTTTGTACCGCGATTTTTACCTGATGGGCAGCGTAATGCCATCCGTCTTGAACGACTGAAAGATAAGTTAGGCAACCGCTCCAACGCCAGCTGCGAGGTTGAATTCCACGATGCGATTGGCTGGCTATTGGGCGAAGAAGGGGAGGGTATCCGCCATATCCTGAAGATGGGCGGGATGACGCGTTTTGACTGCGCGCTCGGCAGTCACGGCATGATGCGACGTGCTTTTTCCGTCGCGATTTATCATGCGCACCAGCGACAAGTTTTTGGCAAACCATTGATTGAACAGCCGATGATGCGTCAGGTATTAGGCCGGATGGCGCTCCAACTGGAAGGTCAAACGGCGCTACTGTTTCGACTGGCGCGGGCCTGGGACCGTCGTGCTGATGCCAAAGAAGCGCTGTGGGCCAGGTTGTTCACGCCAGCAGCGAAATTCTCCGTTTGCAAGGTCGGTATGCCGTTTGTGGCTGAGGCGATGGAAGTGCTGGGCGGGATTGGCTATTGCGAGGAGAGTGAGCTGCCGCGCCTGTATCGTGAGATGCCGGTAAACAGTATCTGGGAAGGCTCCGGCAACATTATGTGCCTTGATGTATTGCGGGTACTGACAAAACAACCCGGCATCTACGATATGCTCAGCGAAGCCTTTGCGGAGGTAAAGGGGCAGGATCGGCATTACGATCGAATGGTGCGTCAGTTGCAGCAGCGTTTACGTAAACCCAGTGAGGCATTGGGACGGGAGATTACGCAGCAGCTTTTCCTGCTCGGTTGCGGGGCGCAGATGTTGCGTTATTCTTCTCCGCCAGTGGCGCAGGCCTGGTGCCAAATGATGCTTGATACGCGGGGTGGACTACGATTGTCTGAACAGGTGCTGAACGATTTGCTCCTGCGGGCAACGGGGGGGTTACGGTAATAACTTGCCTGATGGCGACGCGGGTGCGTCTTATCATGCCTACGCTCAGTCCAGGTCAGATAAGTTTACGCCATCCGGCAATCTGTTACGCATAAAGTATGGCCTGTACGCGCCAGTTGTCGGGCTGCTGGTCTTCGTACATCTGAATGATCCGATACCATGAGGCACCTTGTTCATCCGCTTTTAACGCGATTACACGTTCTACATCCTGCAGATTTCCTGCAATGTTACTGACAGAGATCAGGCCAATTTCGTTCAGGCCCGTAACGCAGTCAGCACTGGCGAATTCGGCAGACTGCGCCGTAGTGCCTGCCAGTCCGGCAGAAAGCAGCAGTGAGGATAAGGCAAGAGATTGTTTCATCGTCAGCTCCATTATTCGTACCCCTACACACGGCAGGGCATTCCATCGCGATAATAAACCTCAAGCTTCCTGCTGTTGGTTTATTGTGCACAGGTAAACGCATAGAGGCGCAAAGCAATGTAAAGCTGACTAAATTTCAACCCAATGTTATTTACGATACAAAATTGCCTGTGAATACCATTGGCCTGTCACGATGGTTTCATCTACTAATAAAACCACGTAGTAATCAGCTTTAGCCGCGACGGCTTTGGCACGGATCTCTGCCAGCGCATCATCCGGAGAGCCTCTTACCAGCGCGCTAACCGTCCCTAATCGCTGTAACCCATTACTCTGGTCACGGCGGATCTCCTGCGGGTGGTCGGCAACGGGCGGTGCGGGTTGCGGCGTTCCCTGTAGCACGCTACAGGCGCTTAAAAACATAACCAGCAACAAAGAGGCAAACCGACGCATAACTCTATCTCGTTTCCTGATAGCCATAGTGTAGTGCCTTATTAATTTCCCTTTAGGGGAATGTTCCCGAATTGTTATCTCTCACGCGATTTTCGAATGAAAATGTTGCGAAAGCGTAACCCAGTTCTCAACATTATGAATCATTACCGAACACATTCGCTTGCGTTAAGTATTGCTGCATGGCATACCAGAAAAAAAGGGGCAACAAATGATAGAAATTGAGACACGACAGTTAGCTGGTATCCCTGTCCTGCACGCCGTTCCGGCTGGTAAACGCGAATGTTCACTCCCTTGTATTCTCTTTTATCACGGGTTTACATCTTCAAGTCTGGTCTACAGTTATTTTGCTGTTGCGCTGGCTCAGGCCGGATTTCGCGTCGTCATGCCAGATGCGCCCGAACATGGCGCCCGCTTTAAAGGTAATGCTCAGGAGCGAATGTTCCGCTTCTGGCATATATTGCAGCAAAACATGCAGGAGTTTACGACGTTACGTGCGGCTCTGGTGGCAGAAAATTGGCTTTCAGATGAACGGCTTGCCGTCGGTGGGGCATCGATGGGGGGAATGACTGCATTGGGCATAATGGCGCGCCATCCTGAGGTTAAATGTGTAGCCAGCCTGATGGGCTCAGGCTATTTTACCCGGCTTGCGCAGACGCTTTTTCCTCCTTTACAGGTTCAGACCCCAGAGCAACAGGCGGAATTTGATGCCGTTATTGCCCCGCTTGCCGAATGGGATGTTACGCATCAGTTGCCACGCCTCGCCGACAGGCCGTTGTTGCTGTGGCATGGACAGGATGATGATGTTGTACCGGCTGTTGAAACCTTCCGCTTACAGCAAGCGCTGATTCAGGCAGGTTTGGACAACAATCTGACCTGCCTGTGGGAAGCGGGCGTACGGCATCGCATCACGCCAGAAGCGTTGGCCGCAACAGTGACGTTTTTCCGCCAGCACCTTTAAACGCGCATAATGCTCACGCCCTGAGCTTCAAGCTGTTGTAGAATCTCAGGGTTTGCATTTTTGCCGGTAATGAGCATATCGATTTGATCGGCGCGACTGAACAGCATTCCCGCACGTTCACCGACTTTACTGCTATCGACCAGCACCACCAGTTTACCCACCACGTTAAGCATCTTCTGCTCGGCCATCGCGGTCAGCATATCGGTTTTATACAGTCCGTCCGCGGTCAACCCTTTGCCGCTGGTAAACATCCAGTGTCCGGCATACAGGCTATTTTCACTGCCTTGCGGGCTAAGCGTGATGGATTGGCTTTTGTTATATTGCCCTCCCATGATGATCACGCTGTCATGCTCCTGGTCGATCAGATAGTTCGCCAGTGGCAAATAATTGGTGATGATCTGCACCGGCTTGCCGCACATTTCGCGACCCAGCAGGAAAGCGGTCGATCCGCAGTTGATCACTACGCTTTCACCCGCATTCACAAGCTGGGATGCTGCCTTGGCAATGCGAACTTTTTCATCGTGGTTCTGCGCCTGGTGAAGATTCATTGGCGTCCAGCGCGGCCGCTGCTGGGTAATAGCTTCTGCGCCGTTGCGTACTTTCTTGAGTTTGCCGCTTTCGTCGAGCTTGTTGATGTCCCGGCGCGCAGTGGCGGGTGAAATCCCCAGACGCTCAACTACGTTCTCAACGGTAACAAAGCCCAACTGCGCCAGCATATCCAGCAATATTTGATGTCTTTGTGCTTCAGTCATGAGCTATTCCGATACAAATTGATTTGAAAAGATGATATTTGAAATAGCCTGGAAATACTAAAGTAAATGGGAAAAAAATGCCGGGATGGCCCGGCATTTTGTGTGGATCACAAGAACGATTTAAACGGTAAATCCGGTTCAATGGTGAAGCAGTCATCAAAGCCGCGCGGATAGTGATATTCAAAGTTATCTTTGTCCAGCGGCCAGGTGAACTTGCCACCTACCTGCCAGATGAATGGCTTAAAGCCATACTTAAGGCGATCTTTTTTCATCTCCCACAGTACGCGGATCTCCTGCGGATCGGCCTGAAAGTTTGACCAGATATCATGATGGAAAGGGATCACCACTTTTGTATTCAGGGCCTCCGCCATACGCAGCATGTCAGAACTGGTCATTTTGTCCGTAATACCCCGTGGGTTCTCGCCGTAGGATCCGAGTGCGACGTCGATCTGGTGCTCGTTGCCATGCTTTGCATAGTAGTTGGAGTAGTGTGAGTCGCCGCTATGATAAAGCGTACCGCCCGGCGTTTTGAACAGATAGTTTACGGCGCGGGCATCCATACCATCCGGCAGTACGCCAGCGGCTTTCTGATCGGCGGGCAGGGTGATTAACGCAGTACGATCGAACGCATCAAGCGCATGAATTTCAATATCTTTCACTTTTACCACATCGCCTGGTTTTACCACGATGCAGCGCTCTTTTGGTACACCCCAACCGATCCACAGATCCACACAAGTCTGCGGTCCAATAAACGGCACGTCGTCGGCACAGTTCTGCATGACGGCTGCCGCAACATTTACGTCGATGTGATCGTTATGATCGTGCGTGGCCAGCACCGCATCGATCTGACGAATGGCAAACGGATCAAGAACAAACGGCGTGGTGCGCAGGTTTGGCTGCAGCTTCTTCACCCCTGCCATGCGTTGCATCTGGTGACCGGTTTTCATCAGCGGGTTACCGTGACTCTGTTTGCCCGTGCCGCACCAGAAATCGACGCAGACGTTAGTCCCGCCTTCCGACTTCAGCCAAATTCCGGTACAGCCGAGCCACCACATCGCGAAAGTACCTGGTGCGACCTGTTCCTGCTCGATCTCTTCATTCAGCCAGCTTCCCCACTCCGGGAATGTGCTCAGGATCCATGATTCACGCGTGATGCTTTTTACTTTACTCATCGCAATTACCTTCATGTTTATTCAAGTTGAATCAAATTGTGATTTGTTTTGATTGATACTGACATCATTTTCTCAAGAAGGCAATGCGTTGATTTTTGATGTTGAATGAAAAATTGTTAACAAATTACAACGTGACAAGATGGTTTATATGAAATGTATTTTTTTATTTTATTGTTTTAAATGGATTTATTTTGAAGTGAATGAATTCGGAGCAAATCCACTCTGCAAGTGAGAGAATTATTTGCGTACTGCATCACATTTAATCAAATTCAATCTTGTTGTGATTACTTTTGAAAATTAGAGTGAGGGCACAACATCCTGGGCATCTGTAATGAATGTTCAGCAACTTCGTCTACTGGAGATCGTTATGGAGATCCTCTACAACATCTTTACCGTCTTTTTTAATCAGGTCATGACCAATGCACCGTTGCTGTTGGGTATTGTGACCTGCCTCGGCTACATCCTGTTGCGTAAAAGTGTCAGCGTTATTATCAAAGGCACGATCAAAACGATTATCGGTTTTATGTTATTGCAGGCAGGGTCGGGCATTCTGACCAGCACGTTTAAACCGGTAGTGGCGAAGATGTCCGAGGTTTACGGTATCAACGGTGCGATTTCCGATACCTATGCCTCCATGATGGCAACCATCGAACGTATGGGGGATGCCTATAGCTGGGTAGGGTACGCGGTACTGTTGGCGCTGGCGCTAAACATTTGTTATGTACTGCTACGGCGGATTACCGGTATTCGTACCATCATGCTGACCGGGCACATCATGTTCCAGCAGGCGGGCCTGATCGCCGTCTCTTTCTACATCTTTGGCTATTCCATGTGGACCACCATCATCTGTACCGCGGTGCTGGTGTCGCTCTACTGGGGCATTACCTCCAATATGATGTACAAGCCGACCCAGGAAGTGACCGACGGCTGTGGTTTTTCCATCGGTCACCAGCAGCAGTTCGCCTCCTGGATTGCTTACAAAGTCGCGCCGTATCTGGGTAAGAAAGAGGAGAGCGTAGAAGATCTCAAGCTGCCAGGCTGGCTGAATATCTTCCATGACAACATCGTTTCTACCGCGATTGTGATGACCATCTTCTTCGGGGCGATCCTGCTCTCTTTCGGCATTGATGTGGTTCAGGCGATGGCGGGTAAAACCCACTGGACGGTGTATATCCTGCAAACCGGTTTTTCGTTTGCTGTCGCTATCTTCATCATCACCCAGGGCGTACGTATGTTCGTTGCTGAACTTTCAGAAGCGTTCAACGGTATCTCCCAACGTCTGATCCCGGGCGCGGTACTGGCCATCGACTGCGCGGCGATTTATAGCTTTGCTCCTAACGCGGTGGTCTGGGGCTTTATGTGGGGGACCATCGGCCAACTGATTGCGGTGGGCATCCTTGTGGCCTGCGGCTCTTCCATTCTGATTATCCCAGGCTTTATCCCGATGTTCTTCTCGAACGCCACTATCGGCGTATTTGCTAACCACTTTGGCGGTTGGCGCGCAGCGCTCAAGATTTGCCTGGTGATGGGGATGATCGAAATCTTCGGCTGCGTCTGGGCGGTGAAGCTCACCGGTATGAGCGCCTGGATGGGCATGGCGGACTGGTCAATTCTGGCACCGCCGATGATGCAAGGCTTTGCCTCCATCGGCATCGTGTTTATGGCCGTCATTATTCTGATTGCACTGGCTTATATGTTTTTCGCAGGACGCACGTTGCGTGCTGAGGAAGACGCAGAAAAACAACTGGCAGAACACTCTGCTTAATAAGGAGTTCCGATTATGACCGTACGTATTCTGGCTGTGTGTGGCAATGGGCAGGGCAGTTCCATGATCATGAAAATGAAGGTGGACCAGTTTTTAACCCAGTCAAATATTGACCATACGGTAAACAGCTGCGCCGTGGGTGAATACAAAAGTGAACTGAGCGGAGCGGATATTATCATCGCCTCTACGCATATCGCCGGTGAGATTACCGTTTCTGGCAATAAATATGTCGTTGGCGTACGCAACATGCTGTCTCCTGCCGATTTTGGACCAAAACTGCTGGAAGTGATCAAAGCGCATTTTCCGCAGGACGTGAAGTAAGGGGCGGCATATGAAATTACGTGACTCGCTGGCAGACAATAGTTCCATCCTTTTGCAAGCCGAGGCCAGTACCTGGCAGGAAGCGGTAAAGCTTGGCGTGGATCTGCTGGTTAAGGCTGATGTGGTTGAACCACGCTACTACCAGGCCATCCTTGATGGCGTTGAGCAGTTTGGCCCGTACTTTGTGATTGCGCCAGGCCTGGCGATGCCGCACGGCCGTCCGGAGGAAGGGGTCAAGAAAACCGGTTTTGCGCTGGTGACGCTGAAAACGCCGCTGGTGTTTAACCACGAAGATAACGACCCGGTCGACATTCTGATCACGATGGCGGCAGTTGACGCCAACACGCATCAGGAAGTGGGCATCATGCAGATCGTGAATCTCTTTGATGACGAAGCCAATTTCGACCGTTTACGCGCCTGCCGCACCGCGCAGGAAGTGTTGGATTTAATTGATAACGCCACTGCGGCGGCTGTTTAAAAGGATACCAAAATGTCATTACCTATGTTGCAGGTTGCGCTGGATAACCAATCAATGTCTTCCGCGTATGAAACGACGCGTCTGATTGCCGAAGAGGTCGATATCATTGAAGTGGGCACTATTCTTTGCGTGGCAGAGGGCGTGCGCGCCGTTCGCGATCTGAAAGCGCTTTACCCACATAAAATTGTACTGGCGGACGCCAAAATTGCCGATGCGGGAAAAATCCTCTCCCGCATGTGTTTCGAAGCCAACGCTGACTGGGTTACCGTCATCTGCTGTGCCGATATCAACACCACCAAGGGGGCGCTGGAGGTGGCGAAAGAATTTAACGGTGATGTACAGATTGAACTGACTGGTTACTGGACCTGGGAGCAGGCACAGGAGTGGCGTGACGCGGGTATTGGGCAAGTTGTCTATCACCGCAGTCGTGATGCGCAGGCGGCAGGCGTGGCGTGGGGAGAAGCGGATATCAGCGCGATCAAGCGTCTGTCCGAGATGGGCTTTAAAGTCACCGTCACCGGCGGTCTGGCGCTGGAAGATCTGCCGCTGTTCCAGGGAATTCCGATTCACGTCTTTATTGCCGGCCGCAGTATTCGCGATGCCGCCTCTCCGGTGGAAGCGGCCCGTCAGTTCAAACGTTCTATCGCCCAACTGTGGGGATAAGGAGCGACTATGTTGTCGAAACAGGTCCCGCTCGGTATTTATGAAAAAGCACTCCCCGGCGGGGAGTGCTGGCTGGAACGCTTGCAACTGGCGAAGGAACTGGGCTTCGACTTTGTCGAAATGTCGGTTGATGAAACCGACACTCGCCTGGCGCGTCTTGACTGGAACCGGGAGCAGCGACTGGCGTTGGTGGCCGCTATCGCCGACACCGGGATACGGGTACCGTCCATGTGCCTGAGCGCTCATCGTCGTTTTCCGCTTGGTAGTGAAGATGATGCGGTACGCGAACAGGGGCTGGAGATCATGCGTAAGGCCATTCAGTTTGCGCAGGATATCGGTATTCGCGTTATTCAACTGGCGGGTTACGACGTTTATTACCAGCAGGCCAATAACGAAACGCGTCGTCGGTTTCGCGATGGGCTGAAAGAGAGCGTAGAGATGGCGAGCCGTGCACAGGTGACGCTGGCGATGGAAATCATGGATTATCCACTGATGAATTCGATCAGTAAGGCGCTGGGATACGCCCACTATCTCAACAATCCGTGGTTCCAGCTGTATCCCGATATTGGCAATTTATCGGCGTGGGATAACGACGTGCAGATGGAGCTGCAGGCGGGAATGGGCCATATAGTTGCCGTACACGTGAAAGATACCAAACCCGGCGTATTCAAAAATGTGCCGTTTGGTGAAGGGGTTGTCGATTTCGAACGTTGTTTTGCGACGCTCAAACAGAGTGGGTATTGCGGGCCATACCTGATTGAGATGTGGAGCGAAACGTCGGACGACCCGGCACGTGAAGTGGCGAAGGCGCGCGACTGGGTGAAAGCGCGTATGGCCAACGCGGGCCTGGTGGAGGCAGTGTAATGCAAAAACGTAAACAGCAGGTTTTTGAGGCCAACATGGATCTGCCGCGCTACGGGCTGGTGACGTTTACCTGGGGTAACGTCAGCGCCATCGACCGCGAACGCGGGCTGGTGGTGATCAAGCCCAGCGGCGTCGACTACCAAACAATGACAGTGGATGACATGGTGGTTGTGGATCTGCACGGTAATGTGGTGGAGGGACGCTATCGTCCTTCTTCCGACACCGCCACCCATCTGGCGCTGTATCGCCGTTATTCCTCTCTCGGCGGCGTGGTGCATACCCACTCAACCCACGCAACGGCATGGGCGCAGGCAGGTCTGGCAATTCCTGCGCTCGGCACGACGCATGCTGACTACTTCTTTGGCGATATTCCCTGTACCCGGGCTTTAACTGAAGCTGAAGTTCAGGAGGAGTATGAACTTAATACCGGTAGGGTGATTATTGAAACGCTCGGGGAGGTGGAACCTTTACATACGCCTGGCGTAGTGGTGTACCAACATGGCCCGTTTGCCTGGGGCAAAGATGCTCACGACGCGGTACATAACGCTGTGGTGATGGAAGAGGTGGCAAAAATGGCATGGATTGCGCGTGGCATTAATCCGGCGCTCAGCCCCATCGACAGTTACCTGATGAATAAGCACTTCATGCGTAAGCACGGCCCAAATGCCTATTACGGCCAGAAGTAAGAAAAAACGTTCCGGAGCCAACTCTTCATGGGGATGAGATCGGTCTGGCTTCGGGATTGTTTTGCAAAAAAAAGCCCCCAGTGAAGGGGGCAAGTCAAACTGTGGCAATGTTCTCGTTGGTTGTTTCTGGTGCTAGCGATAAATATCTGCACTGGCGTGCATATTTCCGTTACTACCGGGTTCCCTGGTGAGGATCACGTGATAGTAGGTTGCGCCTTGCGCATCGGTTTCTTCATTCAGGGCCTGAGTGGCTTCACTTTCAGTGGCGAAGTTATGATTTATGTAAATAACGCCTAAGCTCTGCACATCATCCATATTCTTGGCCTGATGATTGTCAATTTTGATGGCTGCCGTTGCATTTGCACTGAGCAAAAGTACAGCCAGAAGGGTCAAAACACGGGCTCGCATATGTACCTCCTCGACTGCGGTCTCTGGTTAGCTCTCTCCTGTGAGTGGATAACTTCTGATTTAATTTTAACCGCTGCCGGCGCAGTCGATAGCGACCATTTCTGATGCAGTTGTTCAAAAAATTACCGCAAAGCCATCTTTTCTTTAATTAACAATCAGCTGATGCCTTCCGCTACGGTTAAAAATACCTGCCTTACGCGCATAAGCTCTTACCAAATAGTCAATTTAATCGGGTGAGTACGCCGTTTATAGTGAGCCAGATAATTAATATAACTTTATGATAATTAGGCAAAAACTTATGGATACTTCATTCATGGATTTCAGCTATTTCGTGATTATGTTTATGGTCGCGCTAGTGGCTGGCTTTATTAACGTGGTATCGGGCGGCGGTGGTTTTCTCTCTATTGGCGCTCTCTTAATTTCTGGTTTACCCCCGGCTAATGCGCTGGCAACCAATAAAATTCAGGCACTGGGTAGCTCGCTGACTTCCGGAATTTACTTTTTACGCCGGGGACATATTAATGTGCAGGAGCACAAATATGTCTTTTTATCTGCCTTTATCGGTTCTGCGCTGGGCACGACGCTTATCCAGTTTATTGAACCGGACGTGTTGAAGAAACTGCTGCCGATCCTGATTATCGCGGTCGCTATCTACTTTATTTCTTCGCCTAATCTTAGCGAACCGAAAAGGAAGCAGCAGGTATCCCTGTTTCTCTTCTCGTTGATCTGCGGGGGAGGTATTGGGTTTTATGATGGTTTTCTCGGTGCCGGGGCCGGCTCCTTTTATACGCTCTGTTACATCCTGCTGTGGGGATACAGTATCGATAAAGCGCAAATCCACTCGAATTTTATTAACCTGGCGTCGAACATTGCCTCGATTCTGTTCTTCATTTTCGGCGGTAAAATGATCTGGTCGCTGGGGCTGGTGATGTTTGCCGGACAATCCCTTGGCGCACGTCTGGGGGCGACAGTCGTACTGACGCGCGGCAAGAAAGTCATCCGACCTATGATTGTCATCGTCTCTATTTGTATCAGCGTCAAAATGCTGCTGGATATGTATTAATGGCGACATGATAAATAATCGTACAAGCACCTTGAGTTTACCTGCTGACCCCAGTATTATGACGCGTCATTTTTCAGCCGACCTTTAACACGTTCCTTGCCTCCATGGGCCTCGGCTGACCCAGACAGGAGGCTGAATAATCCGTAAGGAGCAATTCGATGCGTCATTACGAAATCGTTTTTATGGTCCATCCTGACCAGAGCGAACAGGTTCCGGGTATGATCGAACGCTACACTGCTGCCATCACTGGTGCAGAAGGCACGATCCACCGTCTGGAAGACTGGGGCCGCCGTCAACTGGCTTACCCGATCAACAAACTGCACAAAGCTCACTACGTTCTGATGAACGTTGAAGCGCCGCAGGAAGTGATCGATGAGCTGGAAACTACCTTCCGCTTCAACGATGCCGTTATCCGCAGCATGGTTATGCGTACTAAACACGCTGTTACCGAAGCATCTCCGATGGTTAAAGCGAAAGACGAGCGCCGTGAGCGTCGCGATGATTTCGCTAACGAAACCGCAGATGATGCTGAAGCTGGGGATTCTGAAGAGTAATTTCTGATGACCAACCGTCTGGCGTTGTCCGGCACCGTGTGCAGGGCTCCCCTTCGAAAGGTCAGTCCATCAGGAATTCCTCATTGCCAGTTCGTGCTTGAGCATCGTTCTGTGCAGGAGGAAGCCGGGTTTCACCGGCAGGCGTGGTGCCAAATGCCCGTTATTATTAGCGGACACGAAAACCAGGCCATTACTCACAGTATAACGGTCGGTAGCGCAGTGACCGTTCAGGGGTTCATCTCTTGCCACAAGGCAAAGAACGGCCTGAGCAAAATGGTTCTGCATGCCGAGCAGATTGAATTGATAGATTCTGGAGACTAGCCATATGGCACGTTATTTCCGTCGTCGCAAGTTCTGCCGTTTCACCGCGGAAGGCGTTCAAGAGATCGACTATAAAGATATCGCTACGCTGAAAAACTACATCACCGAAAGCGGTAAGATTGTCCCAAGCCGTATCACCGGTACCCGTGCAAAATACCAGCGTCAGCTGGCTCGCGCTATCAAACGCGCTCGCTACCTGTCTCTGCTGCCGTACACTGATCGTCATCAGTAATCGGTCACGGTCCATTAATACGACTTTGAGAGGATAAGGTAATGCAAGTTATTCTGCTTGATAAAGTAGCAAACCTGGGTAGCCTGGGTGATCAGGTTAACGTTAAAGCGGGCTATGCTCGTAACTTCCTGGTACCACAGGGTAAAGCTGTTCCTGCTACCAAGAAAAACGTTGAATTTTTCGAAGCGCGTCGCGCTGAGCTGGAAGCTAAACTGGCTGACGTTCTGTCCGCTGCTGAAGCTCGTGCTGAGAAAATCAACGCACTGGAAACCGTAACCATCGCGTCTAAAGCTGGCGACGAAGGTAAACTGTTCGGTTCCATCGGTACTCGCGACATCGCTGACGCTGTAACTGCAGCTGGCGTTGAAGTAGCTAAGAGCGAAGTTCGTCTGCCGAACGGCGTTCTGCGTACCACTGGTGAGCACGAAGTGAGCTTCCAGGTTCACAGCGAAGTGTTTGCTAAGCTGACTGTAAACGTAGTTGCAGAATAAGTTTTTATTCTGATGACCGCGTAAAAGCGCCGGCCCTGTGCCGGCGTTTTGCTTTTCTGTTCCCCCGCTTTTCTCTCTGGCTATTCTTTATCCTTTTCGGGATAATCACAAAAATAAAACATTATTTCAAAGTGGTGATGGAATGGAACCAACGCACCAACCTCTGTTTGCGCGTAAAAATGTTGTCTATCTGAGCGCGGCGTTCTGCTGCCTGCTGTGGGGGAGCGCCTATCCGGCGATCAAAAGCGGATATGAGATCTTCCAGATTGCCACGGATGACATTCCCTCAAAGATTGTCTTTGCCGGATATCGCTTTCTGTTTGCGGGAATATTGCTGCTAATGCTGGCGCTGGCACAGCGAAAACCGATTGGCCGGTTAAGCCCGCGTCAGTATGGCCAACTCACGCTGTTGGGGCTGACGCAAACCTCGCTGCAATACATCTTCTTCTATATCGGCCTGGCGTTCACGACGGGGGTGAAAGGGTCCATCATGAATGCGACCGGGACCTTCTTCAGCGTGCTACTGGCCCATTTTATCTACCATAATGACAAACTGAGCTACAACAAAGCGCTGGGCTGTATCCTCGGCTTTGCTGGGGTGATGGTAGTGAACTTTAGCAGCGGAATGGATTTTAGTTTCAGCCTGTTAGGAGACGGCTCAGTAGTGATGGCGGCCTTTATTCTTTCTGCTGCCACGCTATATGGAAAACGTATTTCTCAGACGGTGGACCCGACGGTAATGACAGGGTACCAGTTGGGCGGTGGCGGTCTGGCGTTGGTTATCGGTGGCTACGCTTTTGGCGGCACGCTGACCGTACACGGTGCGTCTTCGGTAGCAATTCTGGGCTACCTGACGTTACTCTCTTCGGTCGCCTTTGCCTTGTGGAGTATTCTGCTCAAGCATAATCGTGTGGGGATGATTGCGCCGTTTAACTTCCTGATCCCGGTTTCGGGGGCGGTTCTGTCGGCGATATTCCTCGGCGAAAACATTCTCGAATGGAAATACGCACTGGCGCTGGTGCTGGTCTGTTCGGGGATCTGGTGGGTGAATAAGGTGAAGCGCTGACGCTTCACCTTGATGCCTGATGGCGCCGCTTAACGGGCGCGAATAAAACTGCCGTTAGGCTGGCGGGTGAACAGAACCTGCTGGCCATTCCCGGTATCAATGGTTAATCCCGTCACCACGCCATTGGCATTCTGCCTGATCTGCACCATCTGACCGTCTTTCAGGTTGCTTAGCGGTTTTCCCGCGCCTTCAACCTGCGCCATTGCATACACATCGGTTGGCGGGAGGTTATGGTCACGGAAGACCTGGGCCAGCGTTTTGCCCGAGTCTACGCGATAAGAGCGCCACTGTTGCTCAATTCCGCTATCCTGTTGGAAAGGTTGCGTCTGCGGCTGAGATTGCTGAGCCTGCGGCTGCGCATCAGGTTCTCCTTCCTGGATTGGCTCTGGAGCAACCGGAGCGACCTGGCCGGGATCGTTTTGCGGGGCGACTAACTGTGCCTGTAGCTGAGCCTCGGTTGGTGGCTGCGACTGTGACTGTAAATCCAGCTGGGCAGTACGCGTCACCACAGGGGCATCGCTGGTGTCACTGGAAGGAAGCAGGAAACCTATCACCAGCACGAGAGCAGCAATAATAATGCCGCGGCGGTGCATAGGCGGTAGCGGATCCATAATGCGAAAATTGTCCGGTGCATGCCAGATTTTCGCCAGGGTTGGTTTTAATTCAAAGCGCCCGGGCATGGCTTTCCTCCTGCTCCGCGTCTCGTTCCTCGATCATAGAGTATAGATGGCTAACGCTATGATGTTCGTCATATTACCCGCTTTCGTGACGTCAACGCGGGATATTCCTATTGTTTATGTTTCCTCGCGATTTGTCATCTGTTCCCGAGACAAAGTTTTACCGGATGCGGCATGGCTGATATGCTGCCCGCTACTTTACATCCGATGAAAGGAAATATGATGGCTAACCCGACTTTTGACACTATCGAAGCGCAAGCAAGCTATGGCATTGGTTTGCAGGTAGGACAACAGCTGAGCGAATCCGGACTGGAAGGACTGTTGCCTGAAGCGCTGGTAGCGGGTATCGCTGACGCGCTGGAAGGTAAGCACCCGGCAGTGCCGGTTGATGTTGTGCATCGCGCGCTGCGTGAAATCCATGAACGCGCTGATGCAGTACGTCGCGAACGCTTCCAGGCTATGGCGGCTGATGGCGTCAAATATCTGGAAGAAAACCGTGAGAAAGAGGGTGTGAACAGCACTGAATCCGGTTTGCAGTTCCGTGTTCTGACTCAGGGCGAAGGGGCTATTCCGGCGCGTACTGACCGCGTTCGCGTGCATTATACCGGTAAACTGATCGACGGTACCGTGTTTGACAGCTCTGTCGCACGTGGCGAACCGGCTGAATTCCCGGTTAACGGCGTAATCCCTGGCTGGATTGAAGCACTGACCCTGATGCCGGTAGGTTCGAAATGGGAACTGACTATTCCTCAGGAACTGGCTTACGGCGAGCGTGGTGCTGGCGCGTCCATTCCTCCGTTCAGCACGCTGGTGTTCGACGTTGAGCTGCTTGAGATCCTGTAAGCAGTGACTTCTGTTCCCCCCGAGGCTGGGGGGAACAAAAAAATAGCGTGAAAAGCTATAGTTACGTCGTTGTCGATATTTTATCTTGCAAATGCCGCATCAGCGTGTATTTTTGTGAGCTGATTCGCGCTATCAGAGTGATATGACACTCACTTTAAACATTAAATTAACATTATATCTAAATCTTAGTATTCATCCCGCCAATTCTTACCTAATATCGATGAGTCCTGATAACAGGATCGTCGTATCATAGACACACTAAAGGCCGTAGAGCCTGAACAACACAGACAGGTACAGGAAGAAAAAAACATGGTAGATCAGGTAAAAGTCGACACCGCTGAAGAGGCGTCGTCTGAACAGTCGCTACGGCGCAATCTCACAAACCGTCATATTCAACTTATTGCTATTGGTGGTGCTATCGGTACTGGCCTGTTTATGGGCTCCGGTAAAACCATCAGTCTCGCCGGACCGTCGATCATCTTTGTATATATGATCATCGGTTTTATGCTGTTTTTCGTGATGCGGGCAATGGGTGAATTGCTGCTCTCGAATCTGGAGTACAAATCGTTTAGTGATTTCGCCTCCGACCTGCTCGGGCCATGGGCCGGGTATTTTACCGGCTGGACCTACTGGTTCTGCTGGGTCGTTACTGGGATGGCAGACGTTGTCGCGATTACCGCGTATGCGCAATTCTGGTTCCCCGAACTGTCAGATTGGGTCGCCTCGCTGGCGGTGATTGTGCTGCTGCTGAGCCTCAACCTCGCCACCGTAAAAATGTTCGGTGAGATGGAGTTCTGGTTTGCGATGATCAAAATCGTCGCCATCATCGGCCTGATTGTCGTCGGTCTGGTGATGGTGCTGACGCACTTCCAGTCGCCAACCGGCGTTCAGGCATCGTTCACGCATCTGTGGAATGACGGTGGCTGGTTCCCGAAAGGTCTGAGCGGCTTCTTTGCCGGCTTCCAGATAGCGGTGTTCGCGTTTGTGGGTATTGAGCTGGTGGGAACGACCGCCGCGGAAACCAAGGATCCTGAGAAATCTCTGCCGCGCGCCATTAACTCGATTCCAATCCGTATTATCATGTTCTACGTGTTCGCGCTGATCGTGATTATGTCCGTAACGCCGTGGAGCTCGGTAGTACCAACCAAGAGCCCATTCGTTGAACTGTTTGTGCTGGTTGGTCTGCCTGCTGCGGCGAGCCTGATCAACTTTGTGGTTCTGACTTCAGCTGCCTCTTCCGCAAACAGCGGCGTGTTCTCTACCAGCCGTATGCTGTTCGGCCTGGCGCAGGAAGGCGTTGCGCCTAAAGCATTTGCCAAGCTGTCTAAACGCGCAGTTCCGGCGAAGGGGTTAACCTTCTCCTGTATCTGTCTGTTGGGCGGCGTGGTGATGCTGTACGTGAACCCGAGCGTGATTGGCGCGTTCACCATGATCACCACCGTGTCGGCGATTCTGTTCATGTTCGTCTGGACCATCATTCTTTGCTCGTACCTGGTGTACCGCAAGCAACGTCCTCACCTGCATGAAAAATCAATCTACAAGATGCCGTTAGGCAAGCTGATGTGCTGGGTATGTATGGCGTTCTTCGTCTTCGTACTGGTACTGCTGACGCTGGAAGATGATACCCGTCAGGCGTTGATGGTGACGCCGCTGTGGTTCATCGCGCTGGGTCTGGGCTGGTTGTTTATCGGTAAGAAACGTATGGCGGGTATGCGTTAAGCGTTGTCATATCGGACACAAAAAAGGCCACATAAGCAGTGGCCGAATTCGGACTTCAGGAAGGCGCTCTCGGGCGCCTTTTTTTATTCACCTGCGAGGGCACGCGGGAACAACACATTGTTTTCCAGGCTGATGTGTTCCATCAGGTCATCGATCATTTCGTTAATGCCGTTATACATGGCTTTCCAGGTGGTGCAGGCTTCTGGCGGCGGCGTCACGTTGTGGGTGATGTGTTTGATCACTTCCACCAGTTCACCCGCATCGTCATGTTCGCTTTCCATCACGCTGATTGGCCCCATCGCCTGGCTACCCATGCCCTGTTTGATCATCGGGAACAGGATCTGCTCTTCTTTCATCATGTGGCTGGACAGCTCTTCATGCAGCATGGTCAGATTTTTCGCCAGACCGCGCGGTACGTTCGGTTTGTCTGCGTGAACGCGTTCAACTTTTGTGGCCTGCAGGATCAGCTCCGGCAGCTGTTCGCGGTGTCTGTCGTGATAACGCACGATGATATGGTCGATGATTTCAGCCAGAGCCACGGTACGCCAGTCTTTCTCCAGCGGCTGTTCAGCCAGCTGCGCAAGCTGCGCCTCAATAACGTCTAAATCCAGCTCTTTACGCGCGGCAGCGCGTGCCAGCGTTTGCTTACCGCCGCAGCAGTAATCCATATCGTATTTACGAAACAGGGCCGAAGCGCGAGGAATAGAGAGCGCCAGTTCACCTAAAGGTTGATCGCGATAAGACATTGCCGTTACCTCATTCTCAATAATATAAGATGTATTTTAAATACAACTTATGGCGAAGGATATAACCCTTTCGGGGTGGGGTGTTTTGTGATGAACGTCACGAAAATTTCTTATTTCGTTAAGGTGCTGAATCTTATTGGAAAGGTGAGGGGCGGCGAAAAAAGCGGCTCGACAGGATTAAATAAGCGCACGCCGCTGCCGATAGTTAGACCTCAGACAATACCTGCATAATAAAAAGGCTACAGATGTTCAAACGAATCAAAGTGATAACCTTACTTATCACCGTGTTACTCGCCCTGGGCGCAATGCAGCTCATCTCTGCGGGCGTCTTTATTGGCGCACTCAATAACGATAAGCAGAACTTTAACGTGTCTCAACTTTCCAGCCAGAATGTGGCCGAGTTTACCGATGCGTGGATTAGCCTGAACCAGGCTCGCGTCACGCTCAACCGGGGCATGCTGCGTTTACAGGGAACGATGGCTAGCGAGATTAACGGCGGTCAGTTGAAGGAGCTGGTGAACACGGCAAATCGCCTGTTGGCCGAATCGAAAGAGCATTACGATAAATACTACGCTCTACCGGAAACGCCGGGGTTGGATGAGCATCTGGCCGATCGACTGGAAGAACAGTACGGCATCTATTCTGCGACGCTGGCAAAAATGAACGCGCTGCTGGCTGAAGGAAAGCTGGAAGAGATGTTCAAGCAGAACGCCGAGCAAAAGCAAACGGCCATGCAGGAAGTTTATCGGGAATGGCGTAGCGCGCAAACGGCGCTGGCCACTGCCGGGGTACAGGACAATGAGAGTGACTACCAGAAGATAATCTGGCTGCTGTCCGCGGTGATGCTGATTGTCGTCACCGTGATTATCGCCAGTTGGCTGGCGATGCAGCGAGTGCTGCTCAAGCCGCTCCACGAGGTGATGGGACATATTCGCCATATTGCCGCAGGTGATTTGACTCACCGCATCAACGCCGATGGCAGTAATGAAATGGCGCTGCTGGCAGGCAACGTCCGCGACATGCAGCAGGCGCTGGCGAACACGGTCAGCGTGGTGCGTGACGGGGCTGACACCATCTATACCGGCGCGGGTGAAATTGCCGCTGGCAGTAACGATCTCTCTTCACGTACCGAACAGCAGGCCGCCTCTCTGGAGGAGACCGCAGCCAGCATGGAACAACTTACCGCAACCGTGAGACAGAACGCAGATAACGCGCGTCAGGCGACCAGTCTGGCAAAGAATGCTTCGCAGACGGCGCAGAAAGGCGGGGCCGTGGTTGATGGCGTGGTGCGTACGATGGATGAAATCGCCACCAGTTCCAGCAAAATTGCGCAAATTACTACTGTTATCGACGGTATTGCTTTCCAGACCAACATCCTGGCGCTGAACGCGGCGGTAGAAGCGGCGCGCGCTGGCGAACAGGGGCGTGGCTTTGCTGTAGTCGCAGGTGAGGTGCGCACGCTGGCGCAGCGTAGCGCTCAGGCGGCAAAAGAAATTAAGGCGTTGATTGATGACTCAGGGAATCGGGTCAATGCCGGTACGGCGCTGGTGCATGAGGCGGGTGAGACGATGGCGGAAATTGTCAGTGCCGTCACCCAGGTTACCGATATTATGGGAGAAATTGCGTCGGCCTCTGATGAACAGAGTCGGGGTATCGATCAGGTCGGTCAGGCGGTGGCTGAGATGGATCGCGTCACGCAGCAAAACGCCTCGCTGGTGGAGGAATCCGCTTCCGCCGCAGCCGCGCTCGAAGAGCAGGCCGCACGGTTGAACCAGACGGTGGCGGTGTTTAAAGTTTAACGTCTGCTCCGGCCTACAAGATATTATCCAGTAGGCCGGATAAGCGGAGCACCATCCGGCACATTATGATTGTGAAATCACCATGACGCTCGGTTTCTGTGGCTTGGCTCTGACGGCTATCACTACCCCAACCATCAGCAGCGTAATACCGCTTACCGTCAGCAGCGGCGGAAATTCCTGGCGCAGTATAAAGGTGTACAGCAAACCAGCCAGCGTTTCGAAGACAATCAACGGGCCGAGGATCACCGTCGGCAGCTTCTGGCTGGCGACGTTCCAGCACAGTGCGCCAACCCAAGAACACAATACCGCAATGGCTATCATCAGGCCGATAAACACGGCTGGACGCGGACCGAAGGGCAGAGCAAAGTCCGGCGTTTGCCCGTTCAACCACAGGCAGGCGGCAATATAGCCGAGCAGAGAAACAGGCAGCGTCACCAGTGCCTGGGCCGTCGCCCACATCATCGGGTGCTTATCCGGATTCTCGCGCAGCCAGCGGGCATTACGCAGCGCATACCACGCCCAACACACCACCGAAATCAGCGCCAGTGCGATGCCAGAGCCATATCGCCAGCCGCTAAAGTCAGGGAGTCCCTGATTCAGCTCCGAGATATTCACGCACAGCAGGCCTATACCAATCAACACCAGCGCAGGCGACAAACGCCACCATGATAATTTGCCGTCACGCTGGCTGTAGAGCAGGTTAGCGAAGACCGGGATCACCACCGGCAATGTACCAATAATCATCGTGGAGACCGGTGCGCCGGTGCGCTGGATAGCGCTTGCCAGGCAAACGTAATAAATCAGATTCCCCATCATTGTTAGCGTCAGCGCAGTTAACCAGTCTTTCCGCCCGAGTTGACGCAGGCGCACACGTCCCAGCCAGGCAATCGGCAATGCGATCAGCCCCAGCGCCAGATAGCGCCCCATCGACTGCAATACCGCCGGGTATTCCGGTATGATCAGCGGTCCAACAAAAATTAATCCCCACATCAGCCCGGCCAGCAGGGCATACAACACACCGCTAATCATTTTTGATATCCACATCGCTTAACAATACGTCGAGTGTAGGCAGGAAAAATGCCGCCGTATTGTATGAGATTGCTGATCAACGCCGGACGACTTGTTTCTGATAACGCACTGGCGTAATGCCGTAGCGATGGGTAAACGCGCGGGTGAGATGCGACTGGTCGGTGAGGCCGGTTGCGGCGGCGACCTCTGCGGCGGGCATACCGCAAGTGAGAAAACCTTTGGCTCGCCACAGGCGGATCGCCATCAACATCTGGTGCGGCGTGACGTGGAAATGAGATTTAAACTGGCGCTGAAAATGCCAGGGACTCAGCGATGCAACCCGCGCCAGCTCGTCGAGCGTGACCGGATGCATATAATTATCGTGCAGATACTCGCGTACTCGTTCAAAGCGATGCGCCCCCTCCGGCAATACCGGTGCATGGCGGGCCAGCGGCTGGAACGTGTCGATCAGATCGAGCAATAGTCCTTTTTGCGCCAACGGATCTTCCGTGTTCCACAGGCCGTGGATCAGCGAGCAGATCTGGCGCGAGCGCAGCGGATCGTGACGCGTTACGTCATGAAACCACCAGTGGCGGATCCCAGTGACCTCTTCCAGAAGATCGGGCTCAAGATAAATCATCCGATAGCGCCAGCCATCGGCGGTTTCGGCCTCGCCGGTGTGCAGCTCATCGGGGTTCATGGTTACGACGGAATGGGCGGGGGCCACGTACTGCGTGCCGCGATAACGAAAACGTTCGGCTCCGGCTTCTATCGCGCCAATGCCGAATGCTTCATGTGTGTGCGGCTCAAAGGCGTAACGTGAGATGTGCGCATGATACAGCTCTACGCCCGGCACCTGCGCCAGATGGCGAAAGCGGGCGCTGTCTTTCTCATCAATAAACTGCTCAGGTACACCTTGCACGTTTTCTCTCCCCACGCATCATCCTGTCATTATCAGAGAGGATGCGCGGGGATGCCACCACAATTAACTAATTTTTAACACTTACAAGATGCCTTTGACGCTGTCAGCCAGCGAGGTGGTCGGGCGACCAATCAGTTTGCTCAGCGTATGGCTGTCGTCGAACAGACCGCCTTTGGAGGCGCCAGTGTCTGAGTCAGCCAGCATGTCCGCCAGTCCGGCAGGCAGACCTACACCTTTTAGCGCGGCGGCAAAATCAGCTTCGCTCAGGTTCTGATACACCACTTTTTTACCACTCTGTTTTGCCAGCTCGGCAGCCAACTGGCTCAGGGTCCAGCCTGCGTCGCCCGCCAGCTCATAGGTTTTACCGGCGTGACCGTCTTCACTGATGACGCGCGCGGCGGCAGCGGCATAGTCGGCGCGGGTCGCTGAGGCAATTTTGCCTTCACCTGCAGCCCCGATAAACACGCCATGTTCCAGAGCAGCCGGTGCGCTGGCGAGATAGTTTTCGGTGTACCAGCCGTTACGCAGTAGCGCGTAGGCGATACCGGATTCAGCCAGCATCTGCTCGGTTGCCACATGCTCATCAGCCAGCCCCAGCGGGGAGGTGTCAGCGTGCAGCAGGCTGGTGTAGGCGATAAATTTCACGTGAGCGGCTTTCGCTGCGTTAATCACGTTGCGATGCTGCGGGGCACGTTGTCCCACTTCGCTGGAGGAGATCAGCAGTAGCTTGTCGATACCCTGTAAGGCAGTTGTAAAGGCGGCTTCATCGCTGTAATCCGCCTGACGAACGGTAATGCCCTGCTGACTAAGCGCCGTCGCTTTAGCGGGATTACGCACGATTGCCACAATCTGGCTGGCAGGAACGGTTTTCAGCAGAGATTCAATAACGTGTTGGCCCAGTTGGCCGGTGGCGCCGGTAATCGCGATCATGGGGTGACTCCTTGGTATTGGTCTTGTGTTTAATCACGCTAACACCTAAACTTACTTTTAGTAAGTACGTACAAAAAGGTTAGTATGAAAATGACAGCTTCGACGCTCTCCCAGCAGTTACGCGATGGCAACTTGTTTGCCGAACAGTGTCCCTCCCGCGAGGTGTTAAAACACGTCACCAGTCGATGGGGCGTGTTGATTCTGGTGGCGCTGCGCGACGGTACGCACCGTTTCAGCGATTTGCGCCGTAAGATGGGCGGGGTCAGTGAAAAGATGCTGGCGCAATCTCTGCAGGCGCTGGAGCAGGACGGGTTTATCAATCGGGTGTCATATCCGGTGGTACCGCCGCACGTGGAATATAGTTTGACGCAGTTGGGTGAGCAGGTGAGCGATAAAGTCGCCGCGCTGGCGGACTGGATAGAACTGAATTTGCCGCAGGTTTTAGCGCAGCGTGAAGAGCGGGCGGCGTAAAGTATTGCCGGATGGCGGCTAACGCCTTATCCGGCCTACAGATTACTTCGACTCGTAGGCCGGATAAGACGCTATTGCGTCGCATCCGGCACGAAAATTACTTACTTAAATCCAGCTGGTAAATGGCGAAACCGATGTCATCGGTCGCGACTTTTTTCAGCGGATACTGGCCTTTCTCTTTAATAAACGCCGCGGCTTTATCAGACGGTGATGTTTCAAAGCGAATATCCAGTGGCGTATCGCTGTGAATTGGCGCCAGACGCCAGTTGTTATCTGCCGCCGGATGAATTTCACCGGCACGCTTCGTCTGTGCACCAATCCACGCGGCCAGCACCGAGCGGTTTTCATCCGGAGAAGCAAACGCGATGTGGCTGTCGCCGGTTCCGGCAAACTTACCGCCGTAGGCGCGGTAGTTGTTGGTCGCGACGAGGAAGGTAGCATTCGGATCGATTGGTTTGCCGTTAAAGGTCAGATTTTTAATACGTTCCGCTTTCGGATTAATGGTCTGACATTCCCCGTCGTAGCGGGCGGGTTGTGAAACATCAATCTGATAATTCACGCCATCAATCACGTCGAAATTATAGGTACGGAAGCCGTCCCAGTTAATCAACGACTGTGGTTTGCTGCTGTGGATATCAATCTGATTGAACTGCCCGGCGGAACATTCCAGCCACTCTTTCACCTCTTTACCGCTGGCTTTCACCACCACCAGAGTGTTGGGATAGAGATACAAATCAGCGGCGTTACGGAAGGTTAACTGGCCTTTTTCGACTTCTACAAAGCTTGCCGGATCGTTCTTACGCCCACCGACCTTAAACGGCGCGGCGGCGGAAAGTACCGGTAGTTTTGCCAGATCCGGATCGCCCTGAATAAAGTGTTCCACATAGGCTTTCTGCGCGTTGTTCACCACCTGTACGGTCGGGTCATCCTGTACCAGCGCCAGATAGCTGTACATATTGTCGGCGGATTTACCGATCGGTTTGCTGACAAACTCACGCGTGGCGTCGTGATCGGCTTTCAGGATCTCAACGATTTTTTTGTCTTCTGCTGCCAGTGATTTTTTCGCTGCCGCGTCATAAATCGGACGTGCTTCGGCTTTCGCCTGGGTGACCTGCCATTTACCGCTGTCGTTATTCAGCACTAAATCCACCACCCCCAGATGATCGCCCCACATACCCGGCATTACCGCTGGAACACCATTCAGCGTACCTTTTGCGATATCTGCACCTTTGATGTTGGCAAAGTCTTTACCAGGGAAAACGGCGTGAGCGTGGCCAAACATAATGGCATCCACGCCTGGGACTTCACTGAGGTAATAAACGGAGTTTTCCGCCATGGTTTGATACGGGTCGGCAGAAAGCCCGGAGTGAGCAACTACCACCACGACATCGGCACCTTTTTCTCGCATTTCGGGTACGTATTTGCGTGCAGTTTCCGTAATGTCGTTCACCGTCACTTTACCGCTGAGGTTGGCTTTATCCCAGGTCATAATCTGCGGTGGCACAAAACCGATATAGCCAATCTTCAGCGTCTGCTTTTTCCCTTCTTTGTCGACAACCTCAGTGTCTTTGATCAGATAAGGCGTAAATAGCGGATTTTTGGTCTTAACGTCGATGATATTGGCGTTAACGTAAGGGAACTTCGCCCCTGCCAGCGCGTTGTGCAGATACTCAAGACCGTAGTTGAATTCATGGTTGCCGAGGTTACCCACCGCGTAATCCAGGGTATTCAGCGCTTTATATACTGGGTGAGTTTCGCCCGCTTTCAGCCCTTTGGCCGCCATGTAATCCCCGAGCGGGCTGCCCTGAATCAGATCGCCATTATCAACCAGCACGCTGTTTTTGACTTCTCCACGCGCAGCGTTGATAAGACTTGCCGTACGTACCAGACCGAATTTTTCAGTCGGTGTATCTTTGTAATAATCGAAATCCATCATATTGCTATGCAAATCAGTGGTTTCCATTATACGCAGATCGACGGTCGCGGCATTGACGCTGGCTGCAATCAGCGTTGCCAGAAGCGTTGCACTAAACTTAATCATCAGGGGCATCCTTTTAAGATCTAAGCCACAAAAGAAAATGTATATAAATCTTCTTGCTTACAGAACTGTGAATCATGACATGAATATAGCGTTTAAAACCGCAGACGCTATCACAGTTGGCGGATCCCCTGACGATCGGGTATAAGTAAAACAACGAGTTAACACCACTGACAGAAACGAGGTGGAGAATGCTAGAACATGTATGCCAGCTTGCACGGAACGCGGGCGATGCCATTATGCAGGTCTACGATGGAATCAAACCGATGGAGATTACCAGCAAGCAGGATGATTCTCCGGTCACGGCGGCGGATATCGCCGCGCACAAGGTTATCCTCGAGGGATTACTGGCGCTGACGCCGGATATTCCCGTCCTGTCTGAAGAAGCGCCTCCTGGCTGGGATGTCCGCCAGCACTGGCAGCGCTATTGGCTGGTGGACCCGCTGGACGGGACCAAAGAGTTCATTAAGCGTAACGGTGAATTTACGGTCAATATTGCGCTGATCGAAAAGGGAAAGCCGGTTCTGGGCGTGGTTTACGCGCCGGTAATGAAAGTGATGTACAGCGCAGCAGAAGGTAAAGCGTGGAAAGAAGAGTGCGGCGTACGTAAACAAATTCAGGTTCGTGACGCGCGTCCGCCGCTGGTGGTCATTAGCCGCTCGCATGCCGATAATGAGTTAAAAGAGTATCTGCAACAGTTGGGCGAGCACCAGACCACGTCGATTGGCTCATCGTTGAAGTTCTGCCTGGTGGCGGAAGGGCACGCACAGCTGTACCCGCGTTTTGGGCCCACTAACGTATGGGACACCGCCGCGGGCCACGCTGTTGCCGCCGCAGCCGGGGCGCACGTTCACGACTGGCAGGGGAAACCTCTGGATTACACCCCACGTGAATCGTTCCTCAACCCCGGCTTCCGCGTTTCTATTTACTGAGCAATTTGTGCAGCAGGGCAATTACCTGCTGCACCTCTTCCTGCGTTAATGCGCCATCTTTTGCCCACTGCACGCGTCCGTCCTTATCGAGTACGACGATAGCGGAGCTCTCTTCATCCAGTTGCCAGGCTTTACGCGCAATGCCATTGCTGTCGACAATGAATTGCGACCACGGGTAGAGCTTCTTATTGCTCTCCAGACTGCTGCGCACAAACATACCGGAGCCGGGGATGGCGTCATCTGTGTTGACGATAGTGGTGGTCTGATATTTGTCGTGCGGCAGGTTGGCGGCTTTGATTGCCTCGATCAGTGTCGCATTTTTCTCTTTGGCGGAGGTGCGTCCGGCAATGTGTTGCACAATTCGCACTTTCCCAGGCAATTGCGCGCTATTCCAGCTTTTGTAGCTAAACTTATCGTTATCGAGAATCAGTTCGCCGCGATCGGCGATCCCCACCGGTGGTACGCGTTGGTCAGTCTCAAACTTATGTGCGGAGGCAATCATCGGCAGCAGCAGAAACGACAGCGCCAGCAGTTTTCGTAAGGTCATAGGTTTTCCTTCTTTCTTTTATTTTGCAGGTGATCCGACCACTTGGGTCTGGAATTTAATCATATGTGCGATTGATGCTTTTTCCCGCAAGCGCGATGCCAGTTTGCGGACGGGCGCACAAATCCTGCGAAAAATGAAGGCTTATACTGAAGACAGCGAAGCGTTGAAAAGATAATTCTGAATAATTGTAACCTGAAGGTAAATAAACTTATACACGCTGGAAACATCAACGAGATAGTCTATAGTCATAGGGCATTAAAATTTGCGCCTGAGGATTGTCGGACCGATTGTGGTACCGCAAAGGCGTAATGCTCAGCAGGAGACAACAATGAAAATTTTCCAACGATACAACCCGCTGCAGGTGGCGAAGTACGTGAAGATCCTGTTTCGTGGACGGTTATATATCAAGGATGTAGGCGCTTTTGAATTTGATAAGGGTAAGATTCTTATCCCAAAAGTGAAGGACAAGCTGCATTTTTCCGTGATGTCCGAAGTTAACCGTCAGGTCTTGCGTCTGCAAACTGAGATGGCTTGATCAAGTGCTATGCAGTAGTTAAAAAAACGGCTCCTGGACAGGAGCCGTTGATGTTTCTGTAAGGCGTTACGACGCCTTTGCCTCTTCTTTTGCATCTGGCAGTTTTGGTACCAGAACAGTAGGTTTGCTGTCCAGACGCGTCACCAGCAGCTGATCGATCTTGTAGTTATCGATATCCACCACTTCAAATTTGTAGCCAGAATACTTCACCGAGTCGGTGCGTTTCGGGATTTTACGCAGCATGAACATCATAAAGCCGCCGATGGTTTCATAGTTGCCGGACTGCGGGAACTCGTCGATATCCAGCACGCGCATAACGTCATCAATCGGCGTACCGCCATCAACCAACCATGAGTTCTCATCACGCGCCACAATCTGCTCTTCCAGACCCTGGCCAACTAAATCACCCATCAGCGTGGTCATCACGTCGTTGAGCGTGATAATCCCTACCACCAGCGCGTACTCGTTCATGATGACGGCAAAGTCTTCGCCTGCGGTTTTGAAGCTTTCCAGTGCTTCAGAGAGCGTCAGCGTGTCCGGGACGATCAGCGTATTGCGGATCTGTACGCCGCTGTTCAGCGCCATGCTTTGGTTCGCCAGTACGCGGTTGAGGAGATCCTTTGAATCGACATAACCAATGATGTGGTCGATATCTTCGTTACATACCAGGAATTTGGAGTGCGGATGTTCCGCCACCTTGTTCTTCAGGCTTTGCTCATCTTCATGGAGATCGAACCAGATAATATTCTCGCGCGAGGTCATTGAAGATGGGACGGTACGCGATTCCAGTTCGAACACATTTTCAATCAGCTCATGCTCCTGTTTGCGCAGAACACCCGCCAGCGCACCGGCTTCGACCACGGCGTAAATGTCGTCTGAGGTGATGTCGTCTTTTCGTACCATTGGGATCTTAAACAGACGGAAAATGTTGTTTGCCAGACCGTTAAAGAACCACACCAGCGGGCGGAAGACCAGCAGGCAGAAGCGCATCGGGTTGATGATACGCAAAGCCACAGCTTCTGGCGCAATCATACCGATGCGTTTCGGGGTTAAATCCGCGAACAGGATGAACAGGCCAGTAACCAGCGAGAATGACAGAATAAAGCTTAACTGTTCGGACAGCTCTGGAGCGAAGTACTTCGAGAAAAGGCTGTAAAACGCCGGGGAGAATGCTGCATCACCGACGATACCGCCGAGAATGGCGACCGCGTTAAGGCCAATTTGCACGACGGTAAAAAACATGCCGGGGTTTTCCTGCATCTTCAAAACACGTTGTGCGTTTACGTTGCCTTCATCGGCAAGCAGTTTAAGTTTTATTTTGCGTGATGCAGCAAGCGAGATCTCAGATATCGAGAAAAACGCACTCACGGCGATCAGGCAGAGAATGACTAAAATACTGTTTAACATATCTTATCCGACCGTTCAGGTCAGATCCTCGGAAGGGAGAAGTTGATACTCGTCGTCTTTCAAGCTGCAGGTGCGTTAGCTGCACTCATTCACCCCAGTCACATAGTTATCTATGCTCCTGGGGATTCACGAGTTTGCCGCCTGCCTGCAACTCGAAATCCATAGAGTATAAATCCAATGGAATATTCAATGAAAACCGGTCCGAAGGGAGTGGACCGGTAATTTCAGAAGCTAGTATAGCGTAAGGTACTGTAAAGTCGCCAGAGGAGCTTTTTTGGCCTTATCCTGCGGCGTTAAGCCTGCGCACCATCTGCATCTCTTTTTCGCTATAAGGCGAACCATCCGACTTCAGCACATCGTGGAACCATAGCTGCGCCGTCGTCTCGTTCCGCGGGATATCCGGCCACGGCAACCAGGTTTGCGTTTTCCCCTGTACCAGCCCCCAGTGGAAGCTGGAAACGCGCTGGGCGCGAAATAGCGGCAGCTGTTCTTCTATTCGGCTATCGACATGGCGTGCCAGCCACTCGGTACAAAAAAGCGGCCTGCCAAATTCGGCCAACTGTGACAGAAGAGACAGCTGGCCAGGGGTGTCGACATAGGCATGGTAGCTAATCACATCGGAAAGCCGCAGCGCCGCTATATCAACAGGATGCGTAAACGCATTCCCGCACGCCGCGCGATCGTCAATATGCCAGGCTGCTACGGTCAACGGTTGAGAGGGTGACTCCTGTCGGGCCCAGCTAAACAGATGGGTCATCAGGGTTAAGGCGTAGATTTCCAGCCTGTCATCATAGCGGGCAAATTCGCCAGTATGACAAAAAATCCCGCCGTTGCCTGGCTCATTATATAAATCCCAGGCGCTGATGCGCGAGTCATGGCGAAAGTAACGGATGATATCTCTGACGTAGGCTTCAATGTGCGGCCAACAGCGCCGATCCAGCACGCAGGCGCGCCCAGGGCTACCCGCCGCCTGGCTGTTGTGAATGCCGGGAACCGGCGGTTTTTGCTGACCGATAACGGGCTCATCACCGGAAAAAGCGCAGTCGTCGAGCAGCGTCAGCATCACTTTTATACGGTGGCTATGGGCAATGCTCAGGAAGATATTGATGCGCTCGAGAAGCCCGTCACGGTCATACTGCCAGACGGTAAACGGTAAATTTGTTCGCAGCTGGTTATAGCCATACTGGCTGGCCCAGCCGAGTTCCTGATCGATAGTACTGCTATCGAAACTCTCTGCCTGCCACATTTCGAGCCAGTTAACCGCGGTGCGCGGCAAGTAGTTAAATCCGCAGCCCCAGGGTTGCTGTTGATACCAGCTTTGCGCCCGTGCTTTGTTCCATGGGTTGTACATGATGCGCTCCTTATTCTGCATCTGAGAGACTGACGCGTCCCGTCGCACGCTGCGTGGCGCTGCCACCCCAAACTTCATCGTACTCGTAGCCAGTAAGTTGCTTGATCACCACCCGAGTTTCTTCATCGCAGTCGCGATAGTTGCCACCCAGCTTGCGGCGAGCGATCTCTTTAAGCAGAACTTTGTGGGTTTCGCGGGTGAGTTTGAATTTGTAGGTCGCGTAGAAACTCACCGCCAGCAGCGCCGCGGTAGCAAAGATCATCAATCCGATAATAGCGTGGAGCGCGCTTTCCGGCTGTGCGCCGCTGCCTTTTATAAAGCCAGACTCTTCCAGCACCATGCCGATAAGCAAAATAGCGATTGCCACGGTACTTTTGCGGGTGAGTACCATAACGCCTGCAAAAATCCCTTCACGGCGCTGTTGGGTAACCATTTCGTCGATATCAGGAATAAAGCTGTAGATATTCCATGGGATATAGTAAAGGCCGGAACGCGCCATACCGAGTAGAATAAATACCGCCGAGAACAGAATGTTGGATACCTGGGTTTCAGTGTAATAAATAATAAATAAAAAGAGTAATACACTAAATATACAGGTGTAAGAAAGACGTAGTGCCGCTGACGGGGTGATATTGAGTTTGTTCAGTAGTAGCATAAATCCATAGGTGCCAAATACTGAAGCAAAGGCGGCAATACTTAACCAGCCCGAAACGGAGGCGGCATCCTGGCTTAAACAATACACCACGTAATAGGTGAAAACCGAGCCGAATACATCCATGGCGGTAAATGAGAAAATATAAATAATGATATGCAAGCGAAATGCCCGGATACGGAATGACGAAAACAGATCAAGTATTAAATATTTAAGGTGATTCAGTAACCCGCTATTTCGTTGTAAGTCAGCTTGAAATGTCTCTTCCTGAACGTCTTTGGCTTCCCATGTACAGCGCCAGGTTATAAATACGGCAAGACAGAACACGACGGAAAAAATCAGTCCGGTTAGCGTATAGGTAAAGGGATTATCTTTGCCGGTGAACTGCATCAGGATACCGGGTACCGAGACGGCAAGGAATCCGCCCAACTGCGAGCAGATCATGCGCACGCCGGAGAGGCGACTGCGTTCTTCGTAGCGATTGGTCATCTCTGCGGCGAGGGTTTCCCACGGCACCAGCACCATCGCTGACAGTAGCTCAATTGACAGATAGGTTCCCAGGTAATACCAGTAACCCATGTCGGTCAGCCACAGTAGAGCATAGAGAAACATTAAAGGAGAACTGAGTAATAAAAAGAAGCGACGGCGGCCAAATCGTCGACCCAGCCACGTGTTGCCAAAGTTATCAGTGATGTAACCCATAATTGGGCTGAGTACCGCATCAATCACGCGGGCAATAGCAAATATTGAGCCTGCTTCCAGTACACTTAAACCGCAGTAGGTGGTATAAAAAAATAAAAGCCAGGTTCCGATAATGGCGAAAGCACCGCCGCCAAATAAATCAGTAATGCCATAGCCGATCGCTACACCATAACTGACTCTGCGTTCAGTTGGTTTGACCATAATATTTTCCAGTATGTAGGGTATTTGTACTCCGGTATTATCCGGCTGATGTTTATTAATTCTGTAGTGCCAGGTTAATTTTTAATTATTAATGGTTATCCATTGTCGGGTTTTAGACGAATGATAAATAGCATCGACCATCGCCAGTGATTTGCGGGCATCATTAATATTGATATATTCTGTTTGACCTCCATGAGTAATAGCATGATAAAACTGACGAATGGCCTGCTGGTGGCCCAGGCCCCAGTAACTTTTACTGTGGCCGTCCGGTGAACCGTCGCAATCCAGCTTCAGGCGCCGATCCGTTGTAACGCGCCACAGGGTGTTATCCGTGAGCTGCAGCATGCCGTGTTCGCAATGGATCTCCAGCAGCAGCGGTGAATCGAGGGTATTGCAGTTGCTGGCATAAAACAGACCGCGGGCACCGTTGGTAAAGTGCAGGGTCGCCATCGCGCAGTCTTCGGCTTCGGTAACGTCTGCCAGCTCGCCGCTGTCCACCACGCCTTTCAAACGCGTTACACCGCCGGCGAACCACTGCATCAGATCGAGAGTGTGAATGGCCTGGTTGATCAGTAAACTGCCGCCTTCGCTGGCAAAACGCCCACGCCACGGGCTTTCGCTGTAATACGCTTTAGAGCGTGACCAGGTCAAAACCGCTTTAATACTCAACATTCTACCCAGCGTATTTTTCGCCAGTTCGTCGCGGATACGTAAGCTGGTTGGATTAAGCCGGTTTTGATAACACACGCCCAGCAAGCCTTGGGCGGACGCTGCTGCGTTAGCGATGTCTGCGACTTCTGTGCAATTCAACCCCACCGGCTTTTCACAAAACACATGTTTCCCGGCGGCAAGCGCGGCGGTAATCATGTTTTTGTGCTCGAAATGAGGTGTACAGATATGGACGACGTCGATGTCATTATCCAGCAGCATTTCACGGTAATTCTGGTAAAAGCGGCAGTTATACGCCATGGCCTGTTGCAAACCGTTGGCGCTATCAATATCGACCAGCGCGCGCAGCGTGACCCCCGGCAAAAGCCGGAGGGCGTTAACGTGGCTGCGGTGAATCGCCCCCGCGCCGATGATGGCGGCATTGAGTGTTGTCATGTCACCTCCGGTTATGTGCGGGCATTCGCCAGCATTTGCGCTTTCACGCATAGCTCTGCGGCTTTAAAGGCGTGGGCCTGAGTCATGGCGTTTTCCGTGCGATTCAGACAATCGAGAATGAATTCACCGAAGAACGGGAAACCGACTTTTCCTGCGACCGGGAAACGAAACTCTCCTTCTTTATTCACCAGATACACCACGTCCTGTTCGCCTCTGGTGATATCCACATACTTGCGGATCTCAATGTAACCTTCGGTACCCAGCAACGTCAGGCGTCCATCCCCCCAGCTACTGAGCCCCTGCGGCGTGAACCAGTCGCAGCGGAAATAACCCGTTGCGCCGTTGTCGCCCGCCAGCATGGCATCGCCAAAGTCTTCAAACTGCGAGAACTGCGGATGATTGACGTTACGTACCTGGCTGGCGACGACGTGTGCCTCGCGGTTGCCGGTATAAAACAGGAATTGTTCGATTTGATGGCTACCGATGTCGCACAGAATGCCGCCAAAGTAGCGTTTGTCATAAAACCAGTCTGGGCGCCCATTGCCTTCACGGTGCGGCCCTGTGCCCAGGGTTTGCATCACGCGCCCAATCGCCCCTTGCTGAATGAGCTGACCAGCAAAGACAGCGCTTTCAACGTGCAGACGCTCGCTGTAATAGACTGCGTATTTGCGTCCGGTTTTCGCCACCATCGCTTTGGCGTCTTCCAGTTGTGCAAGGGTTGTTAACGGAGCCTTGTCGGTGAAGTAGTCTTTCCCTGCCGCCATTACCTTTAGCCCCAGCGGGCAGCGTTCAGACGGAATAGCCGCCCCGGCAACCAGTTGTACCTCACGATCGTTGAGGATGGTTTCGAGCGAATCTGCCACCTGCGCCTGCGGATACTGCTGCAAAAATTGATCTATTTTGTGCGGATCGGGATCGTAAACCCATTTCAGCGTGGCGCCTGCCTCAATCAACCCGTTGCACATGCCGTAGATATGGCCGTGGTCGAGCGTGGCGGCGGCAATGACAAACTCGCCAGGCTTCACGACCGGCTGAGGCTTCCCGGTAGGGGCGTAGTTCATTCCGTCTTGCTTGTTCATGATTTAACTCCTGAATCTAAGTCTTTACCCAGAGGGATGGCGCCCACTTCCGCAAAATTGCTCACGGAGGCGGATTTCTCATAGAAATGCGGGGCGATTTCAATCAGGCCGCCGGTGCGATAAAACGCATCGCTGTGGTGGATGGGCAGCGTCACCACCGTGCGGGTGATGGCGGATTTATAGATAGCGGTGATCAGCTCCAGCGAGCGTTTGCCCTGTTCGCCATCGACCAGCGGACGGGTTTGTCGTTCGATGGCGCTAAGCAGGTTGTCGATTTGCCCGGTATGCAGCGTCCATTGCAGCGCTGGCGTCGCGTGAAAAAGTGCGTCCAGACCTTGTTCCAGCTCACCGTTATTTTCCGTTTGCGGAAAGCCGTTGTCCGCCGACTGGCTGGCATGGACTTGCCACGGCGCAGAAATTCGCGCTTTTTCGCCCTGAATAACAATTTTCTGGTCTTCACCGTGATGCACCACCGAGGCGGTCAGTTGCGTCAGCGCCCCGTGTGAGTATTTGAAAATAGCCGCGCTAAGATCTTCGACTTCGGCGTTGTCGTGGGCGACGTTGGTCATCATCGCCACCACTTCCGTTGGGAAGCCGAGCATCCACTGAATGGCGTCGATGTGGTGCACCGCGTGATTCAGCGTGCAGCCGCCGCCTTCCTTCTGCCACGTGCCGCGCCACCACAAATCGTAATAACAGTGTCCGCGCCACCAGAACGAATCCACCTGCGCATGGCAAATCTTGCCCGCCAGCCCGGAATCAACCACGGTTTTCAAACGCCAGAAGGCATCGGTAAAGCGGTTTTGGGCGATGACCGATAAGATTTTCCCGCTGGCCTTTTGCGCGGCGATCATCGCATCGCACTCTTCGAGCGAGGCGGCCATCGGCTTTTCGCACAGCACATGTTTTCCGGCGTGCAGCGCTTCAATGCTGATGCCTGCGTGTACGTACGGCGGCGTGCAGACATCGACCACATCGACCTCAATGCCTGCGTTAAGCATCGCCTGATGGCTGCGGAAGACTTGCGCTTCGCTCAGGCCATAGCGTGATTTCTTCTCCTCTGCTTTCTCCGGGTAGATATCGACCAGCGCAACAATCCGACAACGATCCGCGAACTGTAAATAGCCCTGAATGTGGTTGTGGGAGATATTCCCGGTACCGACAATCGCAATGTTCAGCATGATTTTCTCCTGCGCGTTACCAGCTATCGGAAGCGTCCAGCGTGCGGCTGGCCGTATTTTTTTCCACTGAAGAGGCGATACGTTCCTGTAACAGCTGGAAGTAGCGTTGCTCGTCAAGCGGCAGCTCTACCCAGTCATCCGTCCAGGTAGAGAGGTGCATCGCATTGGAAAGCGTCAGGCCGCGAATGCCTTCCAGGCCAGGGGCGATCAGCGGCTCGCCGTGCAGGATCGCGGCGGTAAAATTGCGGGTAATGACATAGTGCTCGCTGCATTCCGGTTCGGTAGGGATGGTGACCTCCCAGCATTCCGGCTCACCAAAACCGTTTTGCCAGCGGGCGTTGAACTCGGTTTCGGATTCACGCAGTCGCCAGAAGCGCAGGCGACCTTCTTCTACCACCACTTTTCCCCTGCTGCCGACAATTTCGAGGCGGTTGGTGCCAGGCGTTTCGGCGACGGTGGTTATGAACACCCCGGTTGCGCCGTTGGCGTATTCTGCGTAGGCCGTGACGTCATCTTCGACCTCAATCTGACGATGCTTGCCAAACTGGCAAAAAGCGCGCAAGCGTACCGGCATGCCGACCAGCCATTGCCATAAATCGAGTTGGTGCGGATCCTGATTCAGCAGCACGCCGCCGCCTTCACCTTTCCAGGTCGCGCGCCAGCCGCCGGAGTTGTAATAGCTTTGCGAACGATACCAGTTGGTAATGATCCAGTTAGATCGACGTAGCTCGCCGAGTTCGCCGCTGTCGATCAGATCTTTTACTTTCTGATACAGCGGATTGGGGCGCTGGTTGTACATCATGCTGAACACCACATCGCATTCGCGCGCGCAGGCGTTCATCTCTTGTACCTGCGCGGTGTAGACCCCTGCAGGCTTCTCACATAGCGTATGAATACCAAGACGCATGGCCATCATCGATAAACCCGGATGGTCATAATGCGGCGTGGCGACGATGACGGCATCGATCAGCCCACTTTCCAGCATCTCTCGCGCATCGCTGAACAATCTCACCTCTTCGCCGACCAGCCGGCGGATCGCCGGATGTTTATCCGGATTGTTATCGCACACTGCGGCGAGCACTGCTTCTTGTACCGTTCCGGCCAGCAGGTAGCGTGCGTGGACGGTACCAATGTTGCCAACCCCAATAATGCCAAAGCGTATTTTTTTTATGTCGTGCCTTTTTCGTCAGAAATAAGGGATATGCGGAACATAAGAAACGCCTGGAATATCGACAATGTGATTTTGTGAGAACGGTTGCAGGATGAAAAAGAAGTTGGTCCAGTCATTGAAAAAGTGTTTTAGAGTCAATGAACTGCGTTTGCAAAAAATTGCAAAGATTGATTGCGAGTGAGGTCACAGAATGTCTGGCAAGCTAAAAATGGACGAAATTGCTGCTCTGACGGGCTACTCGGTGAGTACGGTGTCGAGGGTGCTTAGCGGAAAGTCATACACCAGCGATAAAGCACGTGAGGCGATTGTCAGTTGCGCGCGCAGGCTGGGGGTTCTGGATTCGTTGTCCAGCGGGCGGTTGTTGATCAACGGCATTGCTGTTTTCGCCCCGTTGCGCACCTTTACCGCCCGTGGTGATGCATTTTACCTCGAAGTGACACGCGGCATTGCCGAGGCGATAGCGCCGCATGATGTCTATCTGAGTTACTGCGGACTGGATGAGCAACGTGCGGACATCAAGGTCTTTCAGGAAAAGGCCAACAATAAGAATATTAATGCGATTATTCTTATCGGCATTGATGACCCGACCGTGCATAAACTGGCGCAACTGTTGGATAAACCCTGCGTGTTGATTAATTCGCAGGACCAGGAAGGGTTGCTGGATGCGGTATCCCCCGATCATCGGGCGATTGGCAACCGTGCTGTGCAATATCTTTTTGATCAGGGGCACCGGCGTATTCTCCATGTCACCAGCCTGCGTCGGGAAACGATGTACTGGCGTCTGGAGGGCATCAAGGAGGTCTACCGACAGTATCAAATACCGTTTGATACCGGGCGCGATCTGCTGGTAACGGAGGGCTTTTCTGAGGACGAATCAGAGCGGGCGATAGGCAACTGGCTAAATGAGACGCCGCGTGAAGCGTGGCCGGAAGTTATTTTCTGCGCCGGGGCGTCAATGTCGACGGGCATCCGGCGGGTGCTGGAAAAGATTGGCGTGGAGATACCCGGTGAGTTGTCGCTGATGACGACGGATGTTCAGGAACTGGACGCGCATATCGTTGCTGCGGTGACCAGTATCACGATTCCTTGTCGGGCGTTGGGCGTGGAAGCGGTGCATTTGCTGCAGAACCGTCTTAATCGCCCCTCTGCGCCGGTTTTTAACCTGTTGCTGAAAGGAAAGGTGACGGATCGAGGCACCGTTACCCACGCAACGCGCCATGCCGCGCGGGTGACGGTAGCGCGTTAATCGCGGATTAACGCTCTGGCGGCAAACAAACGCCAATTCCGCCAATGCCACAATATCCATAAGGATTTTTATGCAGATATTGCTGGTGATCGTCCTCGGCATAGTAGAAAGGCGTTGCCGTAGTGATTTCTGTGGTAATAGTGCGCTCGTCGCCTGCGGCGGTCATTGCTGCCTGAAAACGCTCAAGGCTGGCCTGTGCGGCGGCGGTTTGTTCCGGCGTTAACGGGTAAATGGCGGAGCGATACTGCGTACCCTGGTCGTTCCCCTGACGCATGCCCTGCGCCGGATCGTGATTTTCCCAGAACACCTGCAGCAGTTGTTCGTAGCTGATAACATGCGGGTCATAGACGATGCGTACCGCTTCGGCATGTCCAGTGTCGCCAGAACACACTTCCCGATAGGTTGGGTTTGGGGTGTAGCCGCCGGTGTATCCGGCTGCCGTGCTGTATACACCGGGTAATGACCAGAATAAACGCTCAACGCCCCAGAAACATCCCATGGCGAAATAAGCGGTCTCCATACCGTCGGGCACGTTGGTCATCGAATGTTGGTTAACCGCATGCAGCGTTGCCACTGGCATCGGGGTGTTGCGTCCAGGTAGCGCATCTGCTTGAGTAACAAGATGCTTTCTATCAAATAAACTCATGGCCGTTCTCCCGAAATCAGTCATTTGGGTTAAGGTTGTAACGAGACGCGTCTTTGCCCACAATAAACGGCGTGAATACGTCTAGAGTTAAACATAAGAAATATTTGGGTTGTCGTCTGTTTTTCAACTCTTATTGTTGATTTTTTGTTAAGCCGAGGAACGGCATAGTATTTTTTTCCAGGGGTGGGAAAAAAGGATATTCAGGAGAAAATGTGCCACATATCCGTCAGTTATGTTGGGTGGGATTACTGTGCTTAAGTGGCTCCGCCGCCGCCGCGAATGTTCGCTTACAGGTCGAAGGATTATCAGGACCGCTGGAGAAAAACGTCCGTGCGCAGCTGTCCACGATTCAAAGTGATGAAGTCACTCCAGACCGACGCTTTCGTGCGCGCGTTGATGATGCCATCCGCGAAGGGCTAAAAGCGCTGGGCTACTTTGAGCCGACCATTGATTTTGAACTACGTCCACCGCCGGCGAAAGGCCGCCAGGTGCTGATCGCCAAAGTGACCCCCGGCGAGCCGGTGCTGATTGGTGGCACCGAGGTGATTTTGCGTGGTGGCGCGCGTACGGATAAAGATTATCTGGATCTGTTGAAAACGCGCCCGGCAATCGGCACCGTGCTGAATCAGGGGGACTATGACAACTTCAAAAAGTCACTCACCAGCGTGGCGCTGCGCAAAGGTTATTTCGACAGTGAATTTAATAAAAGCCAGCTTGGAATAGCGCTTGAGCGCCGCCAGGCGTTCTGGGATATCGATTACAACAGCGGTGAACGCTATCGCTTTGGGCATGTCACCTTTGAAGGCTCGCAAATTCGCGATGAGTATCTGCAAAATCTGGTGCCCTTTAAAGAAGGTGAAGAGTACGAGTCGAAAGATCTGGGCGAACTGAACCGTCGTCTGTCGGCGACCGGATGGTTTAACTCCGTGGTCGTCGCGCCGGAGTTTGATAAAGCCCGCAAAACCAAAGTGCTGCCGCTGAAAGGCGTGGTCTCACCGCGCACCGAAAACACCATCGAAACCGGGGTCGGCTATTCAACTGACGTCGGGCCACGGGTGAAGACCTCGTGGAAAAAGCCGTGGATGAACTCCTACGGCCACAGCCTTACGACCAGCGCCAGTATCTCGGCGCCAGAGCAGGTGCTTGATTTCAGCTATAAAATGCCGCTGTTAAAGAACCCGCTGGAACAGTATTACCTGGTACAGGGCGGCTTTAAGCGAACCGATTTAAATGACACCGAGCAGGACTCTACAACGCTTGCGGTTTCCCGCTACTGGGACCTCTCCAGCGGCTGGCAGCGCGCGATTAACCTGCGCTGGAGCCTCGACCACTTTACCCAGGGTAACGTCACCAACACCACTATGCTGCTCTATCCGGGCGTGATGATCAGCCGGACGCGTTCACGCGGCGGCTTGATGCCTGTCTGGGGCGACTCTCAGCGTTATTCTATTGATTACTCCAACACCGCCTGGGGGTCAGATGTTGATTTCTCCGTTTTCCAGGCGCAAAACGTCTGGATCCGCACGCTGTACGATCGCCATCGTTTTGTGATGCGCGGTAATCTCGGCTGGATTGAAACCGGAGACTTCGACAAAGTACCGCCGGACCTGCGTTTCTTCGCCGGGGGCGATCGCAGTATTCGCGGCTATAAATACAAATCTATTTCGCCGGAAGGTAGCGACGGCAAGCTGAAAGGGGCCTCCAAGCTGGCAACTGGCTCGCTGGAATACCAGTACAACGTGACCGGTAAATGGTGGGGCGCGATGTTTGTCGATAGCGGTGAAGCGGTCAGCGATATTCGCCGAAGCGATTTCAAAACCGGTGCCGGGGTCGGCGTACGCTGGCAATCACCAGTGGGCCCTATCAAGCTCGACTTTGCCGTCCCGGTCGGCGACAAAGATGAACATGGTTTACAGTTTTACATCGGTCTGGGGCCTGAATTATGAGTTTATGGAAGAAGATAAGCCTCGGTGTGCTGATTTTTATCCTGCTGTTGTTAGGCACGGTGGCGTTCCTCGTCGGTACCACCTCGGGCCTGCATCTGATCTTCAAAGCAGCTAATCGTTGGGTTCCGGGGCTGGAGATTGGTCAGGTCACCGGCGGCTGGCGGGATTTATCACTGAAAAATATTCGTTATGACCAGCCTGGCGTGGCGGTGAATGCCGGCGAAGTGCATCTGGCTGTGGGGCTTAACTGCCTGTGGGACAGCAGTCTGTGCGTCAACGATCTGGCACTGAAAAACATCAATGTGGCGATCGACAGCAAAAAGATGCCGCCATCCGCGCCGGTTGAGGAAGAAGAGAGCGGTCCGCTTAACCTTTCCACGCCTTACCCCATCACGCTTTCACGCGTGGCGCTTAACAACATCAATATCAAAATCGATGACACCACGGTTTCGGTGCTGGATTTTACCTCCGGCCTGAACTGGCAGGAAAAAACGCTGACGTTGAAGCCAACGTCATTACAGGGGCTGCTGATTGCTCTGCCCAAAGTGGCGGAAGTGGCGCAGGAAGAGGTTGTCGAACCGAAGATTCAAAACCCGCAGCCGGATGAAAAGCCGCTCGGCGAAACGCTAAAAGATCTGTTCTCACAACCGGTGCTGCCGGAAATGACCGATGTCCATCTGCCGCTCAATCTCAATATTGAAGAGTTTCGCGGCGAGCAGCTGCGCGTGACCGGAGATACGGATTTAACGGTCCATAGCATGCTGCTAAAAGTGAGCAGCATTGACGGCAACATGAAGCTCGACGCGCTGGACATCGACTCGAATCAGGGAACGGTAAAAGCCAGCGGCACGGCGCAACTGACCGACACGTGGCCGGTTGATATTACGTTAAACAGCACGCTAAACATCGACCCATTAAAAGGCGAAAAGGTGAAGCTGAAGGTCGGCGGCGCGCTGCGCGAGCAGCTGGAAGTCGGCGTCAATCTGTCTGGTCCGGTGGATATGGACCTGCGTGCACAGACGCGTCTGGCTGAAGCCGGATTACCGCTCAACATTGAGGTGGTGAGTAAGCAGGTTTACTGGCCGTTTACCGGTGAGAAACAGTTCCAGGCCGATGACATCAAACTCAAACTGACCGGTAAGATGACCGACTATACGCTGTCGATGCGTACCGCCGTGAAAGGTCAGGATATTCCACCGGCTACCATCACGCTGGACGCCAAAGGCAACGAGCAGCAGATCAATCTCGACAAACTCAGCGTTGCGGCGCTGGAAGGGAAAACCGAGCTGAAAGCACTGGTGGACTGGCAGCAGGCGATCAGCTGGCGTGGGGAGCTAACGCTGGATGGTATCAACACCGCAAAAGCGATCCCGGACTGGCCGTCAAAACTGAATGGCCTGGTGAAAACTCGCGGCAGTCTGTACGGCGGAAGCTGGCAGATGGAGGTTCCCGAGCTGAAGCTGACCGGCAACGTGAAGCAGAATAAGGTCAATGTGAACGGTTCGCTGAAGGGGAACAGCTACCTGCAGTGGACGATCCCGGGCCTGCATCTGGAACTGGGACGCAACAGTGCGGACGTAAAAGGTGAACTGGGGGTTAAAGACCTCAACCTCGACGCGACGATTGATGCCCCAAGCCTGGATAACGCGCTGCCGGGGCTGGGTGGTACGGCGAAAGGGCTGGTAAAAGTTCGCGGTACGGTTGAAGCACCACAGCTGCTGGCGGATATTACCGCCCGTGGTCTGCGCTGGCAGGAACTTTCCGTTGCTCAGGTACGTGTTGAAGGGGATGTGAAATCGGCCGAGCAAATCGCCGGTAATCTTAATGTTCGCGTAGAGCGGATTGTACAACCTGACGTGAATATTGGCCTGGTGACGCTCAACGCCAAAGGCAGTGAAAAGCAGCACGAGCTGCAGTTGCGCATTCAGGGTGAACCGGTTTCCGGGCAACTGGATCTTGCCGGGAGCTTTGATCGCAAAGAACAGCGCTGGAAAGGAGAGTTAAGCAATACCCGCTTCCAGACGCCGGTCGGTCCGTGGTCGCTCAACCGGGCTATCGCGCTGGATTACCGTAATCAGGAACAAAAAATTAGTATCGGACCGCACTGCTGGAACAACCCGAATGCGGAGCTGTGCGTACCACAGACGATTGATGCGGGCGCGGAAGGGCGCGCGGTGGTGAATCTAAACCGCTTCGACCTGGCGATGCTAAAACCGTTTATGCCGGAGACAACCCAGGCCAGCGGCGTGTTCACCGGTAAAGCCGATGTGAGTTGGGACACCACCAAAGAGGGGCTGCCACAGGGGCAGGTCACCCTGAGCGGACGTAACGTGAAGGTCACGCAAAGCGTGAATGATGCGCCGCTCCCCGTGGCGTTTGAGACGTTGAATCTGACCGCCGACCTGCACAATAACCGTGCCGAGCTGGGCTGGCTGATTCGTCTGACCAACAACGGACAGTTTGACGGACAGGTGCAGGTAACAGATCCGCAAGGGCGCCGTAATCTGGGCGGTAACGTCAATATTCGCAACTTCAATCTGGCGATGGTGAACCCCATCTTCTCGCGCGGTGAAAAAGCGGCAGGGATGATCAACGCCAACCTGCGGCTGGGCGGCGATGTGCAAAGCCCGCAGTTGCTCGGACAGCTGCAACTGAGCGGTCTGGATATAGACGGTAACTTTATGCCGTTTGACATGCAGCCAAGCCAGTTAGCCGTTAACTTCACAGGAACACGCTCAACGCTGGCGGGTGTGGTGCGTACGCAGCAGGGAGAAATTAACCTGAGCGGCGATGCCGACTGGAGTCAGATAGACAACTGGCGGGCGCGCGTCGCGGCTAAAGGCAGTAGGGTACGTATTACCGTACCGCCAATGGTCCGCCTGGATGTCTCGCCGGACGTGGTCTTTGAAGCCACGCCAAGCCTGTTCACCCTTGATGGCAACGTGGATGTGCCGTGGGCGCGTATCGTGGTACATGACCTGCCGGAAAGCGCGGTTGGGGTTTCCAGCGATATGGTCATGCTTAACAACAATCTGCAGCCCGAGAAACCGCAGACTGCCGGCATTCCGATCAACAGCAACCTGAACATCCACGTCGGTAACAACGTGCGTCTTGACGCCTTTGGTCTGAAAGCGCGTCTGACGGGCGATCTGAAAGTGGTGCAGGATAAGCAGGGGCTGGGGCTGAACGGCCAAATTAATATTCCGAGCGGTCGCTTCCATGCCTATGGTCAGGATCTGATTGTGCGTAAGGGCGAGCTGTTGTTCTCCGGTCCGCCGGATCAGCCGTTGCTCAACATCGAAGCGATTCGTAACCCGGATGCCACCGAAGACGACGTGATCGCTGGCGTTCGCGTCACTGGTACCGCCGATGAACCGAAGGCGGAGATCTTCTCTGACCCGGCAATGTCGCAGCAAATGGCGCTTTCCTACCTGCTACGCGGACAAGGGCTGGATAGCGAGCAGAGCGATAGCGCAGCGATGACCTCAATGCTTATTGGTCTGGGGGTTGCACAAAGTGGTCAGGTTGTGGGTAAAATCGGGGAGACATTTGGCGTAAGCAATCTGGCACTGGACACGCAAGGGGTGGGCGACTCATCTCAGGTGGTTGTCAGCGGATACGTACTGCCAGGTCTGCAGGTGAAATATGGTGTGGGTATATTTGACTCCTTAGCGACACTCACGCTACGTTATCGTCTGATGCCTAAGCTATATCTGGAAGCAGTGTCTGGCGTAGATCAGGCACTTGATTTGCTCTATCAGTTCGAGTTTTAGCAATGCGAATATTTGTCTACGGCAGTTTACGAACCAAACAAGGCAACAGCCACTGGATGACCAATGCCCTGTTGCTGGGAAATTTCAGTATCGATAACTACCAGTTGTACAGCCTGGGCCACTATCCAGGCGCGGTTCCGGGAAATGGAACAGTACACGGGGAAGTTTATCGTATTGATAACGCCACGCTGGCAGAGCTTGACGCTCTGCGTACCCGTGGCGGTGAATACGCACGCCAGTTAATTCAAACGCCGTACGGAAGTGCATGGATGTACGTGTACCAACGTCCGGTTGATGGCTTAACGCTGATTGAAAGCGGTAACTGGTTAGACAGAGACCAGTACTGATGTGAACACGCCACCTTCGGGTGGCGTTGTTTTATGTGCCTGTTGCACTTGTATCAGGGCACAAAAAAGCCCCGACATGCGGGGCTAAGCATCAAAAGTAAAACTTACTTCTTCGCGCGCTCGAAGGAAGCAACGATTTCAGCTTTAGCAGCTTCAGCGTTGTCCCAACCGTCAACTTTTACCCATTTGCCAGCTTCGAGGTCTTTGTAGTGCTCGAAGAAGTGGGTGATCTGCGCTTTCAGCAGTTCCGGCAGGTCGGTCACATCTTTGATGTGATCGTATTCTTTGCTCAGCTTGGTGTGCGGTACCGCAACCAGTTTCGCATCTTCACCGGATTCGTCGGTCATTTTCAGTACGCCAACCGGACGGCAACGAATCACTGAACCTGGCTCCAGCGGGTACGGAGTCGGGACCAGAACGTCTACCGGGTCACCGTCCAGAGACAGGGTGTGGTTGATGTAACCGTAGTTGCACGGATAGAACATCGCGGTGGACATGAAGCGGTCAACGAACAGGGCGCCGCTCTCTTTGTCAACTTCGTATTTGATCGGATCTGCGTTAGCAGGGATCTCGATAACAACGTAGATATCTTCCGGCAGGTCTTTACCGGCAGGGACGTTGAGTAAGCTCATGTCTGTTTCCTTTAAATAAGCTATGGCAAACAAGTGGCGGGTATTATAGCCAACTCGCGCGGAATGTCTCCGCTTGTTTTCGCTTTCTCTGCGTGCATTTTCTTCTTTTCGTCTCTCTCTCGTGACAGAAAAATCCATATCTTCAGCCGCATTTTTCATAGCGAGATGAAAGCGATTACAAAGTTGTGATTAACGTTTTATTTACTTTTTTGAAGTGTGATGTAACGCAATCCGTTACATGCTCAATTGTCTATAGTTTTTTCGCAACGGTTAATTAACCAACAATAATCACCCTACGAGGACGCACTTATGTGGAAGCGCTTACTTTTAGTCACAGCAGTTTCGGCAGCCATGTCGTCTATGGCAATGGCAGCCCCTTTAACCGTAGGATTTTCGCAGGTTGGCTCTGAATCCGGCTGGCGCGCAGCAGAAACCAACGTCGCGAAAAGCGAGGCCGAAAAGCGGGGAATTACGCTGAAAATCGCTGATGGCCAACAAAAGCAGGAAAACCAGATTAAAGCAGTTCGCTCATTTGTTGCCCAGGGCGTCGACGCCATCTTTATTGCGCCGGTCGTGGCAACAGGTTGGGAGCCGGTTTTAAAAGAAGCGAAAGATGCCGACATTCCGGTCTTTTTGCTTGATCGTTCCATCGATGTAAAAGACAAATCTCTCTATATGACCACCGTCACCGCCGACAACGTGCTGGAAGGCAAATTGATTGGCGACTGGCTGATTAAACAAGTGGACGGCAAGCCGTGTAACGTCGTTGAGCTGCAAGGGACCGTCGGGGCCAGCGTGGCGATCGATCGTAAAAAAGGCTTTGCTGAAGCCATCGCCAGTGCGCCAAACATCAAAATTATCCGTTCTCAGTCTGGTGACTTCACCCGCAGTAAAGGGAAAGAAGTGATGGAGAGCTTTATCAAAGCAGAAAACAACGGCAAGAACATCTGCATGGTTTACGCCCACAACGATGACATGGTGATCGGTGCTATCCAGGCGATCAAAGAAGCGGGTCTGAAACCCGGCAAAGATATTCTCACCGGTTCTATCGACGGCGTACCGGATATCTACAAAGCGATGATTGACGGTGAAGCCAACGCCAGCGTTGAACTGACGCCGAATATGGCGGGTCCGGCATTCGACGCGCTGGAGAAATTCAAAAAAGACGGCACGATGCCTGAGAAGCTGACCATTACCAAGTCGATCCTTTATCTGCCGGATACGGCGAAAGAAGAGTTAGAGAAGAAGAAAAACATGGGCTACTAAGCCTTCATGAAAATGCCGGGGGGCTGCGCTTGCCCGGCCTACATTACGCTCTTTTGTAGGCCGGATAAGCGTAGCGCCATCCGGCGTGATGCAGGGGGAATCATGACCACCGACCAACATCAGGAAATCCTCCGCACCGAAGGATTAAGCAAATTCTTTCCCGGCGTCAAAGCGTTGGATAACGTGGATTTCAGCTTGCGTCGCGGTGAAATTATGGCGCTGCTGGGGGAAAACGGAGCCGGCAAATCGACGCTCATCAAAGCGCTGACCGGCGTTTACCATGCAGATCGCGGCACTATCTGGCTCGAAGGCCAACCGATCTCCCCCAAAAACACCGCCCATGCCCAGCAACTGGGGATTGGCACCGTGTACCAGGAAGTGAACCTGCTGCCCAATATGTCGGTTGCCGATAACTTATTTATTGGTCGTGAGCCGCGGCGTTTTGGCCTGCTTCAGCGCAAGCAGATGGAAAAACGCGCGACGGAGCTGATGGCGTCATACGGTTTTTCCCTTGACGTGCGTGAGCCGCTGAACCGCTTTTCCGTGGCGATGCAACAAATCGTCGCCATCTGTCGGGCGATCGATCTCTCCGCGAAAGTGCTGATCCTCGATGAGCCGACCGCCAGCCTCGATACCCAGGAAGTTGAAATGCTGTTCGGCCTGATGCGTCATCTGCGCGATCGGGGCGTCAGCCTGATCTTCGTCACTCATTTCCTCGATCAGGTTTATCAGGTCAGCGATCGCATCACCGTTCTGCGTAACGGCGGCTTCGTTGGCTGCCGTGAAACCCGGGAATTACCGCAAATTGAACTGGTCAAAATGATGCTGGGTCGCGAACTGGATACCCATGCGCTACAGCGTGCGGGCCGCACATTGCTTAGCGATAAGCCGGTGGCGGCCTTTAGCGACTTTGGCAAAAAAGGCACCATCGCGCCGTTTGATCTACAGGTGCGTCCCGGTGAGATCGTCGGTCTCGCAGGACTGCTGGGATCCGGGCGAACGGAAACGGCAGAGGTGATCTTCGGTATTAAACCCGCCGACAGCGGAAGTGCGCTGATCAAAGGCAAACCGCAGACCTTGCGATCGCCGCATCAGGCTTCGTGTCTGGGGATCGGTTTCTGTCCGGAGGATCGCAAAACGGATGGCATTATTGCCGCCGCTTCGGTGCGGGAAAACATCATTCTGGCATTGCAGGCGCAGCGCGGCTGGCTGCGGCCTATCCCACGGAAAGAACAAAACGAGATTGCCGAGCGTTTTATCCGCCAGCTCGGAATTCGCACCCCCAACGCTGAACAGCCGATCGAGTTTCTCTCCGGCGGCAATCAGCAAAAAGTATTGCTTTCGCGCTGGTTACTGACCAAACCGCAGTTCCTGATCCTCGATGAACCCACGCGTGGGATCGACGTCGGCGCACATGCCGAGATCATCCGCCTGATCGAAACGCTGTGCGCGGATGGTCTGGCGCTGCTGGTCATTTCATCCGAACTTGAAGAGTTAGTGGGCTATGCAGATCGGGTCATTATTATGCGCGATCGCAAACAAGTGGCCGAGATCCCACTGGCTGAACTGTCCGTACCGGCGATCATGAACGCCATTGCGGCCTAAGGAGACTATGGTGATGCCTCAATCTCTCCCTCAATCCAATCCGCCTAAACGGCGGTTCCGTTGGCCAAAGGGGATGCCACAACTGGTGGCGCTACTGCTGGTGCTGCTGGTGGATAGCCTGGTCGCCCCGCACTTCTACCAGGTGATTTTGCAGGATGGTCGGCTGTTTGGTAGCCCGATTGATATTCTCAACCGCGCCGCTCCCGTGGCGCTGTTGGCGATTGGTATGACGCTGGTGATTGCCACCGGCGGCATCGACCTTTCCGTGGGGGCCGTCATGGCTATTGCTGGCGCCACTACTGCGGCGATGACGGTGGCCGGGCACAGTCTACCGGTGGTGCTGCTTGCCGCCTTAGGCTCCGGCATTCTGGCTGGGCTGTGGAATGGGATTCTGGTGGCCATACTCAAGATCCAACCGTTTGTCGCCACGCTAATCCTGATGGTGGCCGGGCGTGGAGTGGCGCAGCTTATCACTTCCGGGCAAATCGTCACTTTCAACTCGCCCGAGCTGTCGTGGTTTGGTAGCGGCTCGCTCTTACTGTTCCCTACGCCGGTAATTATTGCACTGCTCACGCTGGTGGTGTTCTGGCTGCTGACGCGGAAAACGGCGCTGGGTATGTTTATCGAAGCGGTGGGTATCAACATTCGTGCGGCAAAAAACGCTGGGGTGAACACCCGCATTATCGTGATGCTCACCTATGTGCTGAGCGGCCTGTGCGCGGCTATCGCTGGCATTATCGTCACGGCGGATATTCGTGGGGCAGATGCCAATAACGCCGGATTATGGCTGGAACTGGATGCCATCCTGGCGGTAGTCATCGGTGGTGGCTCGCTAATGGGCGGGCGCTTTAACCTGCTGCTGTCGGTGGTAGGCGCGTTGATTATTCAGGGCATGAACACCGGGATTTTGCTGTCGGGCTTCCAGCCGGAACTGAATCAGGTGGTCAAAGCCGTGGTGGTGTTGTGTGTGCTGGTCGTGCAATCACAACGCTTTATCAGCCTGATAAAAGGAGTGCGTGGTCATGATAAAACGTAATTTACCGCTGATGATCACCCTCGGCGTGTTTGTGCTGGGCTACCTTTACTGCCTGACGCAGTTTCCAGCTTTTGCTTCCACCCGGGTGATTTGCAATATCCTGACCGATAACGCTTTTTTAGGGATTATTGCCGTGGGCATGACCTTCGTGATCCTCTCTGGCGGGATCGACCTTTCCGTTGGCTCGGTGATCGCGTTTACCGGTGTATTTTTGGCGAAGGCCATTGGCTATTGGGGTATTTCCCCGCTGCTGGCGTTCCCCCTGATTTTGCTGATGGGCTGTGCGTTTGGCGCGTTTATGGGGTTACTGATTGATGCGCTGAAGATCCCAGCATTCATTATTACGCTGGCGGGAATGTTTTTCCTGCGCGGCGTCAGCTATCTGGTCTCTGAAGAGTCGATCCCAATTAACCATCCGATTTATGACACGCTCTCAAGTCTGGCATGGAAAATTCCTGGCGGCGGTCGCCTGAGCGCGATGGGGTTGTTAATGCTGGGCGTGGTGGTGATTGGCATCTTCCTTGCGCACCGTACGCGCTTTGGTAATCAGGTTTACGCCATTGGCGGCAACGCCACCTCTGCTAACCTGATGGGCATTTCTACTCGCAGCACAACGATCCGCATTTATATGCTGTCTACCGGGCTGGCGACGCTTGCCGGCATTGTGTTTTCCATTTACACCCAGGCGGGTTATGCGCTGGCGGGCGTTGGCGTTGAGCTGGATGCGATTGCCTCAGTGGTGATTGGCGGAACGCTGCTAAGCGGCGGCGTGGGAACGGTGTTGGGTACGTTGTTTGGCGTCGCCATTCAGGGATTAATCCAGACCTACATTAATTTTGATGGCACATTAAGTTCCTGGTGGACGAAGATCGCGATTGGCATTTTATTGTTTATTTTTATAGCGTTACAACGCGGTCTGACGGTGCTTTGGGAAAATCGTCAAAGCTCGCCGGTTACCCGAGTGGGTACGGCGGCAACACCAAAGTAACATCCTGATTTTGCACAAAACATTTAAATACCTAAACTTTTTCCGGTTGTAGTCGATAGGTTCTGTACAGGTCTGTTTTAACCCTACAACCGGAAATATAACGATGCCAAAATCCCTTTCAATTCGATCAAGTTTGTTGGTGTTATTGTCTTTGCTGACTTTCCTTCTGTTACTGACCGGTGGTATGGGGCTATATGCCTCGACGCGTGTCATTACATCATTGATTTATCACGGTATTATGAGCGCTGCGATGTTGGCTGCTATCGCATTGCTGGCGGTTATTTGGTTTATGCTGCGAAATAAGTTTCTCAAACCGCTGGATAATATGGTTGAGCAACTGGAACGTCTGGCGACGGGGGATTTATCACCGGTTACCACGCTGTCGGCCAGCGCTGAATTCAACCGACTGAACGCGGCAATGGATGACATGCGCCATGCGCTGGGCGACTCGGTACAACGCGTACGCGATGCCAGTTCGCAAATTGATATTGGCAGTCGTGAACTGACGGCCGGGAACCAGCATCTGGCGCAACGCACTGAATCGACAGCCACTTCACTGGAGCAGACCGCCGCCAGCATGGAAGAACTCACGGCGACGGTGAAACAGAATGCGCAGAACGCGGAACAGGCTCACCAACTGGCAAAATCGGTGTCGGATACCGCCGATCGCGGTAGCGAAATGGTGTGCTATGTGATCGAGAAAATGCGCGATATTTCCGGCAGCTCCAGCCGAATCGCCGACATCCTCAGCGTAATCGACGGTATTGCTTTCCAGACCAATATCCTGGCGCTCAACGCTTCCGTTGAAGCGGCGCGCGCCGGTGAGCAGGGGCGGGGCTTTGCGGTTGTTGCAGGTGAAGTACGTAATCTGGCCAGCCGCAGCGCCGAGGCGGCCAAAGAGATCCGCACGTTAATCAGTGATTCACACACCCACGTAGGGGAAGGTAGTGAGCTGGCGCAGCAGGCGGGCGAAACCATGGATGAGATTGCCAATGAAGTCATGCGCATGACCAAACTAATGCGTGACATTGCCAGTGCGTCCCAGGAACAGAGTCGCGGCATAGAGCAGGTGAATATTGCGGTGATTCAGATGGATGAAACGGCGCAGCAAAATGCGGCGCTGGTACAGCAGTCGTCAGCGGCTACCCGCTCGCTGGAAGAACAGTCTTCAGCGCTAATCGAAGCAATGGCCGTATTTAAGCTACAGACAGCGTAACTGTGCGTAGGCCGGATAAAGGCGTTTACGCCGCCATCCGGCAATATCACCGTATTGTGCCGGATGGCACTTCGCTTATCCGGCCTGCAACGTGCTGTAGGCCGGATGTTGCGCTTACGCGTCCGGGAACTCGCGGATAAAGCGTTCTACATCTTCAACCATATGGTCGTTACCCACGAAGAAGGAGCGGCGCTGGTGCAGGCTTTCCGGGATGATATCCAGAATACGATTTTTACCGTCGCTCGCCTTGCCGCCCGCTTGCTCGGCCAGCAGGGCCATTGGGTTGCATTCATACAGCAGACGCAGTTTCCCTTCCGGGTGGCTGGCGGTGCTTGGGTACAGGTAGATCCCGCCTTTCAGCAGATTGCGATGGAAGTCAGCAACCAGAGAGCCAATGTAGCGCGAGGTGTACGGGCGCTGGGTTGACTTATCTTCTTCCTGGCAGAATTTAATGTACTTCTTCACGCCGTTCGGGAATTTGATGTAGTTACCTTCGTTAATGGAGTACGTGCTGCCTTTCGCCGGGAAGCGCATACGTTCCTGGCTGAGGCAGAATACGCCCAGAGAAGGATCGTAGGTGAAGGCGTGCACGCCACAGCCGGTGGTGTACACCAGCATGGTGGAAGAACCATAAACCACGTAACCTGCAGCAACCTGCTTGTTGCCCGGTTGCAGGAAATCCTCTTCCGTGACCGGAGTACCGACTGGGGTTACGCGGCGGTAAATAGAGAAAATCGTACCGACAGAGACGTTAACATCGATGTTGGATGAGCCATCCAGCGGATCCATTAGCACAACGTATTTAGCGTGTTCACAGCCTTCAAAGACGACGATTTCATCTTCTTCTTCCGAGGCAATGCCCGCCACAATGTCGCGCGCCTTCAGTGCAGCTTTCAGTTTTTCGTTCGCGAACAGATCGAGTTTTTGCTGAACCTCTCCCTGCACGTTCTCAGCACCGCTGGCACCCAGGATATCGACCAGACCGGCCTTGTTGATATCGCGGTGGATGATCTTGGCGCCCAGCTTTATTGCCGACAACAAAGCAGTGAGTTCACCGGTAGCATGAGAAAACTCGTGCTGCTTTTCGACAATAAATTCACCTAACGTTTTCATAACACTTTCCCTGCAATTTATGTGGAGTAAAGCGACCGCAACAATATTAACAAATATTTCCATTGTTGCGCTTAGGTGAATCGCGCCAGCAAACTGCGGAATATCCTGAAATGCGTTTCTCACTTGCCGGACATGTGCGTAAAATGGCCCCCAGATTAAAAAAGGATAGTGACGTATGCGCATTCATATTTTGGGAATTTGTGGCACTTTCATGGGCGGTCTGGCGATGCTGGCGCGCTCGCTCGGTCATGAAGTAACCGGTTCGGACGCCAATGTGTATCCGCCGATGAGTACCTTACTTGAGAAGCAAGGCATTGATCTGATTCAGGGTTACGATGCCAGCCAGCTCGACCCGCAGCCGGACTTAGTGATCATCGGCAATGCCATGACCCGTGGTAATCCGTGCGTGGAAGCGGTTCTCGAGAAGAACATTCCGTTCATGTCTGGCCCGCAGTGGCTGCATGACTTTGTATTGCGCGACCGCTGGGTACTGGCGGTTGCGGGTACGCACGGCAAAACCACCACCGCCGGAATGGCGACCTGGATCCTCGAAGCCTGCGGCTATAAGCCTGGCTTTGTGATCGGCGGCGTACCGGGTAACTTCGAGGTTTCTGCGCGTCTGGGCGAAAGCGACTTCTTCGTGATTGAAGCAGATGAGTACGACTGCGCGTTCTTCGACAAGCGTTCTAAATTCGTGCATTACTGCCCGCGTACGCTGATCCTCAACAACCTTGAGTTCGATCACGCGGACATCTTTGACGATTTGAAAGCGATCCAGAAACAGTTCCATCACCTGGTACGTATCGTGCCGGGCCAGGGACGCATCATCTACCCGGAAAACGACATCAATCTGAAACAGACGATGGCGATGGGCTGCTGGAGCGAACAAGAGCTGGTGGGCGAACAAGGTCACTGGCAGGCGAAAAAACTGACCACCGATGCTTCTGAGTGGGAAGTGTGGCTGGACGGTGAAAAAGTCGGCGAAGTGAAGTGGGGCCTGGTGGGCGAGCACAATATGCATAACGGTCTGATGGCGATTGCGGCCGCGCGCCATGTGGGCGTCGTGCCTGCAGATGCAGCTAATGCGCTCGGTTCATTCATTAACGCCCGTCGTCGTCTTGAGCTGCGCGGTGAAGCCAATGGCGTGACGGTGTATGACGATTTTGCCCATCACCCGACGGCCATTCTGGCAACGCTTGCGGCGTTGCGCGGTAAAGTGGGCGGTACGGCGCGCATCATCGCAGTGCTGGAGCCTCGCTCGAACACCATGAAAATGGGCCTGTGCAAAGACGATCTGGCGCCGTCGTTAGGCCGTGCGGACGAAGTGTTCCTGCTGCAACCTCCGCATATTCCGTGGCAGGTAGCCGAAGTCGCTGAAGCCTGCGTTCAGCCGGCACACTGGAGTGGCGATGTGGATGCCCTGGCAGATATGGTGGTGAAAACCGCGCAGCCAGGCGATCACATTCTGGTGATGAGCAACGGCGGATTTGGTGGTATTCATCAAAAACTGCTGGATGGCCTGGCGAAGAAAGCTCAGGCAGAAGCGGAAGAGTAAAATAACGCCAGGCGGTACAGGCATAACGTTTTTCTGGCAGGGTCGTGATTGTCTACAACGGTATTAACTATGCTCACTCGCGAAAAAATAGCGTCTACCACCTCGGCACTTTTTCTCCCGTTGGATGCGCTTTACGCTCAGTCGTTTCCCTGGCATGAGCAGCGGGAAATGCCAGCGAAACAGTTGGCGTTAAGTAACCCGCACTATGCGCTGGAAGCGTGGTTTGACGGTACGACATTTGTGGGGCTCAGCGGTTGCTGGGATTTCGGCGAATATATGTATATCGAGCATCTGGCGATTGATGGCGCGCTACGTTCGCAAGGCTATGGAAAAAAGGTGTTACACACTATTCTCACCCGTTCTCCGATGACGATTCTGGAGATTGATCCGTTAATAACGGATATCGCTAATAAACGTTTACGCTTTTATGAGTCGATGGGGTTTTGTGCGAATGAATGGCCGCATACGCATCCGGCGTATCATCAGGGGATTGCTGACCATGAACTGATTGTGCTGAGCTATCCGCACGCAATAGATGCAGAATGCTACCAGCGCTTTAATGAGGATTTGTGCCATCATGTGATGGCGTTGTAAAGGTGGTGCCCCAAGGGATGGGGCATCCTTTGCGGAATTACGCCTCGTTTTCCGCCAGTTCACGCAGATACTGGAAGATCTGGCGGGAAGATTTTGGCGGCTTGTTGCCCGCTTTTTCTTTCCTGGCGTTACGCACCAGCGAACGCAGTTGCTGGCGGTCGGCGTCAGGCCACAGATTCATCACTTCTTCGATGGCTTCATCGCTACCGTCAACCATACGGTCACGCAGTTGCTCCAGCTTATGGAAGACAACGACCTGCTGGTTGTGACGATTTTTCAGCTTGTCCAGCGCCTGACGGATAGGATCAACATCGCGCTGGCGCAACATTTTGCCAATCAACTGCAGCTGGCGGCGGCGTCCTTCCATCTTAATACGCTGGGCCAGCTCAATGGCGGCACGTAAATCCGCATCAAGCGGGATCTTATCCAGCGCGTTTTTCCCCAGATCAACCAGTTCCGCACCCAGGCGTTTTAACTCCTCGGCATCGCGTTTAATTTCACTTTTACTGACCCAGATAATTTCATCGTCTTCGTCTTCGATGTCATCACCGGGAACGTCGTCGAGCCAGTCTTCGGGCTGCTTTGTCATTTCAGGCTCCTTAAAAAAAGAGGCTAATGTTACCAGTTAAGATGCGCACTGAAAAACGGTTCTCTGTTAGACTTCAGAGAAACTCTCTCTACATTATGGCATTTGCGATGAAAGTAATCTCACAAGTTGAAGCGCAGCGTAAGATTCTGGAAGAAGCAGTCTCGACGGCACTGGAATTAGCGTCAGGTAAGTCGGATGGCGCGGAAGTCGCTGTGAGCAAGACCACGGGTATTAGCGTCAGCACCCGTTATGGTGAAGTGGAGAACGTCGAATTCAATAGCGATGGTGCACTGGGGATTACGGTTTATCACCAGAACCGTAAGGGCAGCGCATCGTCCACCGATTTAAGCCCGCAGGCGATTGCACGCACCGTGCAGGCTGCGCTGGACATTGCACGTTACACTTCGCCGGATCCGTGCGCAGGCGTGGCAGATAAAGAACTGCTGGCCTTTGATGCGCCCGATCTGGACCTGTTCCACCCGGCGGAAGTTTCCCCTGATGAAGCCATCGAACTGGCTGCTCGTGCTGAACAGGCGGCGCTGCAGGCTGATAAGCGTATCACCAATACCGAAGGCGGCAGCTTTAACAGCCACTATGGCATCAAAGTGTTTGGTAACAGCCACGGCATGCTGCAGGGCTACTGCTCCACGCGTCATTCCCTTTCCAGCTGTGTAATCGCGGAAGAAAATGGCGATATGGAACGCGATTACGCCTACACCATTGGCCGGGCGATGGGCGATCTGCAAACGCCGGAGTGGGTAGGGGCTGACTGTGCTCGCCGCACCTTATCTCGTTTGTCGCCGCGTAAGCTGTCCACCATGAAAGCGCCGGTGATTTTCGCCAACGAAGTGGCGACCGGACTGTTCGGACACCTGGTCGGCGCGATCGCCGGCGGTTCGGTGTACCGCAAATCCACCTTCCTGCTGGATTCGCTGGGCAAACAAATTCTGCCGGAATGGCTGACTATTGAAGAACATCCGCACCTGCTGAAAGGGCTGGCGTCTTCACCGTTCGACAGCGAAGGGGTACGGACCGAACGCCGCGACATTATTAAAGACGGCGTGCTGACTCAATGGCTGTTGACTAACTATTCCGCACGTAAGCTGGGCCTGAAGAGCACTGGGCATGCGGGCGGGATCCACAACTGGCGAATTCCGGGACAAGGTCTAAGCTTCGAGCAGTTGCTCAAAGAGATGGGCACAGGCCTTGTGGTTACCGAGCTGATGGGCCAGGGCGTAAGCGGCATTACCGGCGATTACTCGCGCGGTGCGGCGGGCTTCTGGGTCGAAAACGGCGAAATTCAGTATCCGGTGAGTGAAATTACCATCGCCGGTAACTTAAAAGAGATGTGGCGCAATATTGTGACCGTGGGGAACGATATTGAAACGCGCAGTAATATCCAATGTGGTTCGGTATTGTTACCGGAGATGAAAATCGCCGGGCAGTAATACTCGTTAAGGCGTTAATTTTTAATAATAAAAAAGGAAGTGAGCAATGCGTAAACACCTGTTAGCGATCGTCGCGGCTTCAACGCTGGTTCTTGGTTCTTCTGCGTTTGCAGCCGATCTCGAAGATGACATGGGGATCCTCAACGACAACCTGAAAATTGTCGAAAAAACGGATAATGCGACTGAACTGAAAGACGCGTTAACCAAAATGCGTGCAGCCGCGCTGGACGCGCAAAAAGGTACGCCGCCGAAGCTGGAAAACAAATCCCCGGACAGCCCGGAGATGAAGGATTTCCGCCACGGCTTTGACACGCTGATCGGCCAGATTGACGGCGCGCTGAAGCTGGCGAACGAAGGTAAAGTTAAAGAGGCGAAAGCCGTTGCGGAAGAGCTGAAAACCACGCGCAACGAAAACCACAAGAAGTTCCGCTAATCTGCGCTATCCGGCCTACATACCTGTAGGCCGGATAAAATCCTCCGCTACTGCACGCCCATAAGTAAACGCTATCCCCATCACATTTTTTCATTTTTATCGTCCATTCATTGTTCGCACTTCCTTCCATTTTGCTGCCCACTCTTGCGATATCAATCACATTCTTCCGGTGATAAATCGTGGTTCCAGCCCTTTTTGCGGCACAGATCACTATCGCTGCACACCTTTCCACTTCGAAGTGGAAAACAACTCGCTACAAACTTATAACCTCCGTCGCTAATTTACCCTCAGAGACATTAACGGGGTAAGACGAGTGAATAACGGAGCTGTAATGAATGACATGGGGGAATCGGTGGAACTGGCCGACCGCATGCTGGCGCAGGTGTATGCCTTGCTGCGTGAACGCAACATTATTCCCAACGCCGTACAGGAACAGATGCTGACGTCGCATGTTCGCGCCATGGCGCACCGCTCGGTAACGGGTGAACCCTTACCAGAAGTCGATGCCAGCTTGTTTGATGAAATATCTGCCGAGTCAATGGCGCTTGCCCGCGACGTGGTCGCCGAGTTTGGCAATCTTCCTGAGGAAGAGGCCTGGCTGCTGTCGGTGCACTTTGAAGTCGCGAAAGACAACCTTTAAGGAGAAAAAGATGGAACAGATTACCGTAGTGATTGGCGATCGTCTGGGTAAAGGCCAGAAAGTGGCGGCAGGCGTAGAGAAAGCGGGTGGCCGTGCCGTTGTGGTGCCGGGCGTTGCAGCAGATATGAAGCTGGGTGACGTGATGAAGGCGGAAAACGCCACCTTTGGTATCTCGTTTTGCGGCAGCGGTGGTGCGGGTGCGATTACTGCGCAGACCAAATACGGCTACAAGGCGAAATACGGCATGCGTTCGGTCGATGAAGGGGTAACCGCCATCAACGAAGGGTGCAACGTACTGGGATTCGGATTTATGGACAAAGAAGAGCTCGGCGAGCGCCTGGTGCAGGCCTGGCAAAAGAAACACGGCGCTTAAGCATGAAAGAGCAATTCACCACCACGGTGAGAGTCACGGGTAAGGGCGAGACCAAAGCTCGCGCCTTTGCCGATGCCCTGAACCACGTTCAGGCTGCGGTGATGAAAGCGTCGCCGCATATCTTACTGCGTATTGAGCCACAGGATGTGCAGGTTGTTCAAGCGCGTGAATCGGTGCGTAAAGAGGCATTTTTATTCCTCTTTTTGCGCCGGGAAAGACGCACTTTCAGCGTGGAGCTGGACGTGACCGTCAACGTGACTGCCATCAATCTCGACAAGGTGGATTTCGTTACGCAACGCTGATTTTCTATTAAAAGGCATAATTATGTTCCTGATAATATTAATAAAATCGCTCATCATCGGCGCTTTGGTTGGCGTTGGTGTCGGCGCTGGGGCTGCACGCATGTTTCATGCGCCTACCACTCAAGGGATGGGCGCGTTTCGTACTCTTGGAGAACTGAATTCCTGCGAAGGGGATCCGGCTTCTCACTTCTCGTTCGGCCTGGGCTTCTTCTTTAACGCCTGGGCTTCCTCCGTTGCGGCGGGGGCGTTCACTCAGGACGTCGACCATCGCATCATCCCCAACTGGGGCGCCGCCGCGCTGATGATTAAAAATCGCAACGTCGGTGAAACGCTGCACGATCCTAAGCGCATGGCAATTGCCTGCGGCGTTATCGGGATGATCGTGGTGACCTTCCTGAACCTCACTGCGTCATCCGTACCGGAAGCGCTGCAGGTTACCGCCGTCAAGGTGCTGGTGCCCGCGGCTAACCTGCTGGTTAACACCGTGATGCCGGTGATCTTCTGGCTGGCGGCGATCGACGCCGGTAAGAAATCCGGCTTCTGGGCCACCGTTTTTGGCGGCGCGGCGCAGCTGATCATGGGCAACGCCGTTCCGGGGCTGGTGCTCGGCATTCTGATCGGCAAAGGCGTCGAAGAGAGCGGCTGGAACCACGTCACCAAAGTGATGATGGTGGCTATCGTCGCGCTGTTTGTTCTGAGCGGCTTCTTCCGCGGTTTCGATATGAAGATGATCGAATCCTTCCATCTGACCGTGCCTAACTGGCTCGAACTTATCCACAACTCGCTCAGCGGCAAATAACGGAGGTCATCATGGAACAGAATAAAGGTTTTTGGTTCGCTGACTGGTCGTTCCCGATCTTCGTGGGCCTGCTCTCATCCGGCGTATTTGCCGGAACGCACATGTACTACCTGTACGGTATTGGCGCATTTAACGAAGTGGCTTTTGTGGCGATGCTGAAAGCTGGAATGGATACCGGCTCCTATGGGGCGGTGGCGGCATTTGGCGCAAGTTTCCTGTTTGCCCGCATCATTGAAGGTTCGCTGGTGGGGATTCTGGATATCGGCGGGGCGATTCAGACCGGGGTTGGGTTAGGCGTTCCGGCGCTGCTACTGGGCGCGGGCATTATCTTCCCGGTCGCCAACTTTGCCGCCTCGCTGGTCACCGGTCTGGTGATTGGTCTGGCGATTGGCTACATCATCATTCTGGCGCGTAAGTTCACCATCAACCAGAGCGACTCAACCTACGGTGCGGACGTCATGATGGGGGCCGGTAACGCCTCCGGCCGCTTCCTCGGACCGTTGATTATCCTCAGCGCGATGACGGCTTCTATTCCTATCGGAATCGGTTCTCTGGCGGGTGCGCTGCTGTTTTATCTGTGGCAAAAACCGATTACCGGCGGGGCGATCCTTGGGGCAATGATCCTCGGGTCCATCTTCCCGATTGCCATTAGCTAACTGTTGATTTGCAGGCCGGATAAGGCGGTTACGCTGCCATCCGGCATAGGAGAGAGCGATGTTTGATTTACTCCTGCGCCGTGCGCGCCTCGTTGACGATACGGTGAGCGATATTGCGCTCAAAGACGGCAAGATCGCGGCGTTGGGCGACGTTGATGGCCCGGCGCTGAAAACCATTGAGCTGGGCGGCGAGTGCTACGTCAGCGCAGGCTGGATTGACTCCCACGTTCATTGCTACCCGAAATCCCCGATTTACCACGACCAGCCGGATAGCGTCGGTATTGCGACCGGCGTCACTACCGTGGTGGATGCGGGCAGTACCGGGGCGGATGACATCGACGATTTTTACACCCTGACCCGGGAAGCTGCCACCGAGGTGTATGCGTTGCTGAATATCTCCCGCGTTGGGCTTATCGCCCAGAACGAGCTGGCCAACATGGCCAATATTGACGCTGATGCGGTGCGAGAGGCGGTGAAACGCCACCCTGATTTTATCGTCGGTCTGAAGGCACGTATGAGCAGCAGCGTAGTCGGTGAAAATGGCATCATGCCGCTGGAGCGCGCCAAAGCAATGCAAAAAGAGAACGGCGACCTGCCGCTGATGGTGCACATCGGCAACAATCCGCCGGACCTGGATGAGATCGCCGAGCGCCTGAGCGCGGGTGACATCATTACCCACTGCTACAACGGTAAGCCGAACCGCATTCTGACGCCGCAAGGCGAGCTGCGGGCGTCAGTGACGCGGGCGATTTCACGCGGCGTGCGTCTGGACGTTGGGCATGGCACCGCCAGCCTGAGCTTTGCGGTGGCAAAACGCGCTATTGAATTGGGGATTTTGCCACACACCATCAGTTCCGATATTTACTGTCGCAACCGTATCAGCGGCCCGGTGCATTCTCTGGCGAATGTGATGTCGAAATTTCTCGCCATTGGGATGTCGCTTCCGCAGGTCATTGAGTGCGTTACCGCCAATGCTGCCGACGGCCTGCGCCTGAAACAGAAGGGGCGACTGCAGGTCGGTCTGGATGCTGATTTAACCCTCTTTACGCTTAAGCGCCAGCCAACCGTGCTGGTAGATGCAGAAAACGACAGCCTGCAGGCTGAACAACTGCTGGTGCCGCTTGCCGCAATACGTGCGGGCAAGGGCTATATGACCGAACAAGGGAGCGCGGAACATGCCTTCGATTTTTGAGAAATACGATTTAAAACAGGTGATTAATACCTCCGGCCGCATGACGGCGCTTGGCGTTTCCACGCCGCGACCAGAAGTGGTTGAAGCCGCGATGGCCGGGATGAATCAATACTTTGAGATGAAAGACCTGGTGAATAAAACCGGCGACTACATCGCGAAATTGCTGGAAGTGGAAGGGGCAACCGTTGTCTCTTGCGCCTCGGCGGGGATCGCCCTGTCGGTGGCTGGCGTATTGGTTAAAGACAGCGACTGGCTGCTGGAGAACCTACACGTCACGCCCATCGAGAACAACGAAATCGTGCTGCCCAGAGGCCACAACGTCAACTTTGGCGCTCCGGTGGGTACCATGGTGGCGCTTGGCGGCGGTAAGTTAGTGGAGGCTGGTTATGCCAACGAATGTTCCGCGGCGCAACTGGCTGCGGCCATTACACCGCGTACGGCGGCCATTCTGTATATCAAATCTCACCACTGTGTCCAGAAAAGTATGCTCAGCGTGGAGCAGGCTGCGGTGGTGGCGCGTACGCATAACCTGCCGCTGATCGTGGACGCGGCGGCGGAAGAAGATTTGCAATGCTACTACCGGGTTGGCGCAGATCTGGTTATTTATAGCGGCGCGAAGGCGATTGAAGGACCAACCAGCGGTCTGGTGATAGGTAAAACCCAGTACGTTGAGTGGGTGAAACGCCAGACGGCGGGAATTGGCCGGGCGATGAAGGTGGGGAAAGAGGGAATTCTTGGCCTAACCTGCGCCATCGAACTGTATCTGAACGCGCAGAAAGAGAGTGGCGCGGAGATGGTCGAGAAAATGACGCCGTTCATTAATGTGTTGAACCAGCTTAACGGCGTGAGCGCCCGCGTGGTGTGGGATAGCGCAGGGCGCGACATCGCACGCACGGAAATTAAGTTTGATGAAGCGGTAACCGGGATCGCCACGGGCGAACTGGTTGAAGCCCTGAAACAAGGCGAGTACGCGATTTACTTCCGTGGTTACAAAGCCAACGAAGGCATTATCGAAGCTGATGTGCGCAGCGTCGATCGTGCGCAGCTGGAGATTGTGGCCCGTCGAATTGGTGAAGTGATTTCGCAGGAGAAAAACGCATGAAACTGACCCCTAACTTTTATCGCGACCGCGTCTGCCTGAACGTGCTGGCAGGCTCCAAAGAAAATGCACGGGATATTTACGCGGCGGCGGAAGGACACGTGTTGGTTGGTGTGTTGTCAAAAAATTACCCGGATGTCGCAAGCGCAGTAGCGGATATGCGTGAATACGCAGCGCTTATCGACAATGCGCTCTCCGTGGGATTGGGGGCAGGCGACCCAAACCAGTCGGCGATGGTCAGTGAAATTTCCCGTCAGGTACAGCCGCAGCATGTTAATCAGGTCTTTACCGGCGTGGCCACAAGTCGCGCGCTGCTGGGCCAGCAGGATACAGTAGTCAACGGTCTGGTCTCGCCAACCGGCATGCCGGGCAGGGTGAAAATCTCCACCGGTCCGCTGAGCAGCCAGACGCCGGACGGTATTGTGCCGGTAGAAACCGCGATTGCGCTGCTCAAAGATATGGGCGGTAGCTCGATTAAATACTTCCCGATGGGCGGCCTGAAATGCCGTGAAGAGTACATTGCCGTAGCGCAGGCCTGCGCCCGTCATGACTTCTGGCTGGAGCCAACCGGCGGTATCGACCTGGATAATTTCACTGAAATCCTGCAGATTGCCCTCGATGCCGGAGTGAGTAAAATCATTCCTCACATCTATAGTTCGATTATTGATAAGGTGAGTGGTAACACTCGTCCGGATGACGTACGCCAGCTGATGGCGATGACCCGGGCCTGCGTAGGCTAACTGACTGATGAGGAAACTGACGTGCGATTCCCCAACCAACGTTTAGCACAGCTGTTTGACATGTTGCAAAACGAAGCGCTTCCACAGGACGAGCTGGCGCAGCGGTTGTCGGTTTCCACACGCACCGTACGGGCGGATATCACCGCGCTAAACGCGCTGCTCACCCAGTACGGCGCACAGTTTGTCCTCAGCCGGGGTAACGGTTATCAGCTCAAAATTGACGACCCGGCAAGTTATAACACCCTGCAAACGCAGCAGCCCAACGCGTTGCTACGCATCCCTCGAACCAGCCAGGAACGGATACACTGGCTGGTGGTGCGTTTTCTGACGTCGGCTTTCTCGCTAAAGCTGGAAGATTTGGCTGATGAATGGTTTATCAGCCGCGCGACGCTGCAAAACGATATGGCTGAGGTGCGCGAGCATCTGCAACGTTATCATCTGACGCTGGAAACGCGTCCCCGTCACGGCATGAAACTGTTCGGCAGCGAAATGGCGATTCGCGCCTGTTTGACCGATCTGCTGTGGACGCTGGCACAGCAGGATCCGCAGCACCCATTAGTGATGCAGGAGGCGCTTAATGCCGGGATCCCTGAGCAGCTACAGCCCGTTTTACAGGATATTTTCGCTCGTTTTCATATTCGTCTGACCGATGAGGGCGAGCTGTTTTTACGCTTGTACTGCGCGGTGGCGGTACGGCGGATTAGCGAAGGGTATCCACTCCCGGATTTTGCCGCAGAAGAGGCCGATCAATCGGTGTGCCTGGCCACGCGGGAAATCGCGGCGGTACTGCACCGCCTGGCAGACAAACCGCTTTCCGTTTCCGAAGAAAACTGGCTACAGGTGCATATTGCTGCCCGCCAGGTACAAGAGATCGCGCCCAGTGCTATCAATGCGGATGATGATGAAGCGTTGGTCAATTACATCCTGCGTTTTATCAACACCCAGTACAACTACAACCTGTTGAATGACAAACAGTTGCATGCTGACCTGCTGACGCATATTAAGACGATGATCACCCGGGTGCGTTACCAGATAATGATCCCCAATCCGCTGCTGGAAAATATTAAACAGCACTACCCCATGGCGTGGGACATGACGCTGGCCGCCGTCTCGGGATGGGGAAAATATACGCCGTACACCATCAGTGAAAATGAGATCGGCTTCCTCGTGCTGCATATTGGCGTCGGGCTGGAGCGTAGTTACAACATCGGTTATCAGAGACAGCCGAAGGTTCTGCTGGTATGCGATGCCGGAAATGCGATGGCGCGGATGATTGAAGCGGTGCTGGCGCGTAAGTATCCGCAGATAGAGATCGTCGATACCGTCACGCTGCGTGACTACGAACAGCGGGAAAGCATCAGCGAAGATTTTGTCATCTCTACCGCGCGGATCGGTGAAAAAGATAAGCCTGTAGCGATGATTGCGCCGTTCCCGACCGATTATCAACTGGAACAAATTGGCAAACTGGTGCTGGTGGATAGAACCCGCCCGTGGATGTTGAACAAATTCTTCGATGCCGCCCATTTTCGTGTAATTGACGAGCCAATGGATCAACAAACGTTGTTCAAAACCTTATGCCGTCAGTTGCAGGATGAAGGTTTTGTCGACGCAGAGTTCCTTGATTCTGTGGTTGAGCGTGAGGCCATCGTCAGCACCATGCTGGGTGACAGCATTGCCCTGCCGCACGCCCTCGGTCTGCTGGCCAAGAAAACAGTGGTCTACACCATACTCGCCCCGCAGGGTATCGCCTGGGGCGATGAAACCGCGCACGTGATCTTCCTGCTCGCCATCAGTAAAAGCGAGTACGAAGAAGCGATGGCGATCTACGATATTTTCGTCACCTTCCTGCGTGAACGCGCCATGACGCGGCTCTGCGCATGCCGGAATTTCACCGAGTTCAAAACCGTCGCCATGGAGTGTGTCAGTCGTTTTTGAGAGGCGTTATCCAGAATTCGATGTAATGCGTATGTAATGCTAAACTGCATTACACATTCGATTCTACTGGAGGCATAATGGCCACGCTGAACGTCCGTCTGGATGACAAACTCAAAAATGAGGCTTATGCCGTGCTGGAAAAACTGAACATTACTCCAACGGAAGCTGTGCGATTACTGTTTCAGTACGTCGCGGAAACGGGGCGCATGCCAGTGAAAACCGTCACCGTTAGCGACAGCGAAGATACACTGATTCAGACAGTCCGGGAGAGGCTGGCCAGCCCGCAAAAAGGAATCAAGGTTAGTCTGGATGACTTATGAACTGGAATTCGACCCGAGAGCCTTAAAAGAGTGGCATAAACTGGGTGATACGGTGAAGGCTCAGTTTAAGAAGAAGTTGGCCGACGTGTTGTTGAACCCCAGAATTGACTCTGCCCGTTTAAACGGCCTTCCAGATTGCTATAAAATTAAGCTTAAATCGTCCGGCTATCGTCTGGTGTACCAGGTTCGGGATGAGGTTGTGACCGTGTTTGTTGTCGCGGTCGGCAAACGAGAACATTCGGCCGTTTATCTCGATGCAAACAAACGGCTTTAGCGATCAACGCAAATGATGTACAACCTGGTTGCTGCTGCCGCGCCAGATTAGCGCCGGGTCTTTAAGATCCTGCACGTATTTGCCATCGACCAGTACGTTGATGAGATCGACCACCTGCATTTGCGCGGCGTTGAGTTCATCGAGCTTGTAGCCGGTCCACACCCAGATATCTTTGCCGGGGCACTCAGCGCGAACGCGCTGCACTAGTTGCAGGATTTCCGGCACGTTTTGCGGATGTAGCGGATCGCCACCGGAGAGCGAGATCCCCTGACGCTTGATTCGCGTATCGTTCAGATCGGCAATGATCTTGTCTTCCATCTCTTTGGTAAATGGCTTGCCGGAATTGAGCCGCCAGGTGCTTTTGTTATAGCAACCGGGACATTCATGCACGCACCCGGACACAAACAGCGTGCAGCGGGTGCCGGGGCCGTTAACGATGTCGACGGGATAGTATTGGTGAAAGTTCATTTTCGCTTCTCATCCGCTTATCAATTCGCGCCATAGCTGCGTTAGCTGCATTCGTGCGCCCGAGTCACTTACTTATGTAAGCTCCCCGAGACCCACTCATTTGCTGCCTTGCTATGACGTGAATTGCGTTGCGGAAAAAATGGCCCGAAAAGCATCGCATTGCCGGGCAATAATACTGTCGAAATTAACCTATCTGCCCATTACCCAAATGCTTAACGCGGCGCTTCACTTCTTCCTGCTTACCGGCGTTAAACGGACGGGCGTCCGGGCTGCCTAAATAACCGCAGACGCGGCGGGTGACCGACACGCGCGCGGCGTCGTGGTTACCACATTTCGGGCAGGTAAAGCCTTTGCTGGTGCACTCGAACTCACCGGTAAAGCCGCACTCGTAGCATTCATCAATTGGCGTGTTGGTCCCGTAATACGGCACGTGCTGATAGCTGTAATCCCAGACGTCTTCCAGTGCTTTCAGGTTGTGCTGAATATTCGGGTATTCGCCGTAGCAAATGAAGCCTCCGTTCGCCAGCGGCGGGTATGGCGCTTCGAAATCGATCTTGTCGTACGGGTTAACCTTTTTCTCCACGTCGAGGTGGAAGCTGTTGGTGTAGTAACCTTTATCGGTCACGCCTGGCACCACACCAAACTCGGCGGTATCCAGACGACAGAAACGATCGCACAGGTTTTCGCTCGGCGTGCTGTACAGGCTGAAGCCGTAGCCGGTCTCGTCTTTCCACTGATCGACTGCCTGACGCAGGCGTTCGACAATGGCGATAGCTTTGGCGCGAAGCTGCTCGCTGTCGTACAGATGTTTGTCACCAAACAGTGCGTTAATGGTTTCGTGAATGCCGATGTAACCCAGCGAGATAGACGCGCGGCCATTTTTAAAGATTTCTGACACGTCATCGTCCGCTTTCAGACGCACGCCGCAGGCACCTTCCATATACAGGATTGGAGCCACGCGAGCTTTCACGCCTTCCAGACGCGCAATGCGGGTCATCAGCGCTTTACGTGCCAGCACCAGTCGATCGTCGAGCAGTTTCCAGAAGGTGGCTTCATCGCCGTGGGCTTCCAGCGCGATACGCGGCAGGTTGAGGCTGATAACGCCGAGGTTGTTACGCCCGTCGTGAACCTGTTCGCCGTTCTCGTTTTCCCACACGCCGAGGAAGCTGCGACAGCCCATCGGCGTTTTGAACGAACCGGTCACTTTAACCACCTGATCGTAGTTCAGGATGTCCGGATACATACGCTTGCTCGCGCACTCCAACGCCAGCTGTTTGATGTCGTAGTTCGGATCGCCAAACTTGTGGTTCAGGCCGTCGCGAATGGCGAACACCAGTTTCGGGAACACGGCGGTTTTACGATTTTTACCGAGACCCGCAATGCGGTTACGCAGAATGGACTGCTGGATCAAACGTGATTCCCAACTGGTTCCCAGGCCAAAACCGAAGGTGACGAAAGGCGTCTGGCCGTTAGCGGTATGCAGGGTATTCACTTCATACTCGAGGGACTGGAATGCGTCGTAGCACTCTTTCTCGGTACGGGAATGCGCATAACCGTCGGCATCCGGGATCTGCCACTCTTCAGCGGTTTTGCGATGCTTGTTAAAGCTCTCGGTCACGAATGGTGCGAGAACTTCGTCAATACGGTTAATGGTGGTACCGCCATAAATATGGCTGGCAACCTGCGCGATAATTTGCGCGGTGACGGCCGTAGCGGTGGAGATGGATTTTGGCGGCTCAATCTCCGCGTTACCCATCTTAAAGCCCTGCGTCAGCATGCCTTTCAGGTCGATCAGCATGCAGTTAAACATTGGGAAGAACGGAGAGTAGTCGAGATCGTGATAGTGAATATCACCACGCTCGTGCGCCTGGACGACATCACGCGGCAGCAGGTGCTGACGCGCATAGTGTTTGGCGACGATACCGGCCAGCAGGTCACGCTGGGTCGGGATCACTTTGCTGTCTTTGTTGGCGTTTTCGTTCAGCAGAGCAGAGTTGGTTTGCTCAACCAGACCACGAATTTCCTGGTTCAGACGGCCACGCTTTTCACGCTGTATATCACGGTCGTGGCGATATTCGATGTACGCACGGGCGAGTTGTTTGTACGGACCAGACATCAGCTGGTTTTCTACCGCTGTCTGGATCTCGTTGATATCGACCTGGCTGCGCTCATTCATCTGGCTACTAACGACTTCTGCGACGGTGGCACAGTAATCTGCGTCATCGACTCCCGCTGCTTTAGCTGCACGCAGAATGGCTTCTTTGATGCGCTCTGATTTAAACGGCACTTTACAGCCATCTCGTTTCATCACATGCGGTGTCATGATCACTCCATATTTATAAGAACAGGTTATCCACAGAGGTTGGGGAAGCGGCCATGGCTTTATTCATCTCTATTGCCAATGACTTCCCGCAATCCTGACCCACTTTATCCACAATTTCACCGTAAAGCGGTGCACTGTAGTTGTAGCAATTGTAGTCGATTAATACAACATATTGGGTCGGCGTGCATTTTAAGTTCTATATGTAGTGATTTGCATCAAGGATGTTTACGGTTTATTTGATGTAGCGCAAAGTAAAAATCGGAGCGTACAGATGACGGGCAGTACAGCGATTGTAAATTATGGGCAGAAAATTCTGATTAATTATTCAACAAAAACAGGAAGGTAAAGCCGGGCAGGCATCTGCTGCCCGGAACACACTATGACGACAGCGACTGCATCCAGTGGATACCTGCATTAATGAAGGCTGCCGAGGCGACGAGACCCAGAATGAGTGGTACAAGGTAACTGCTCTTCACGCGGTTTTCTGGCACTTCCTGAGCTGGTGTCGTTCCAGTCGAGAGCAGCGCCAGTACTTCTTCGGCAGACGTAGCGTTAAGCATGGCGTTTCGCATCTCATCCTCAACCAGCGACGAGGTGAGCTGGGTGAGCAGTTGCATATGCGTTGTACCCGCTTCATTTGGCGGGATCGCCAGCAGGAACACTAACCGTACTGGTTCAGGCCCTTCAAGACCCGGCCACAGTATTGGCTCGGGAAAAAGGGCGACGCAGAACGACGCCTGCACGACGGAATCACATTTTCCGTGAGGGACGGCCAGCTCTTCTCCCAGCGCGGTTGGTCCTTCATTTTCACGGCGCAGAACGCTGTCAATAAAAGCGTCTTTATTGGTAATGAGTCCGCATTCAGACAATGCTGAAGACATATACCGGATGATCGCATCGGGAGACGATTGCGGCGGATCGATAAAAATTAGCGTCTGACGAGTCAGTGTAGACAATTCCATGTTTTATGCCTCCGGTTGTGCCTTGACGTGGATCCAGATCGTTTGCCAGCCCGCCAGTTCGCAAACGCCATTAAAGGGGGTTCCTGTCAGGAGATCTGTCCCCGTCACGGGTAAGAGAAGTGTTTGTGATGCGCCAGTGACATTCACAATACCGTAGACAGTTTCTTCCTCTGTCTGGTGGTGGCGTTTGACGCCAAATAGCGCATCCGGCAGTGTAAGGACTTGCTGAGCGGCTGCCGGTGAGAACGCGGGATGTTGTTGGCGAATGCGCAGTAATGTCGTTAGTGCGGCATAGATCTTCGCTTGTCGGGATTCTGGCGTGACTAATGCCTGATGCGTGGTGGCGAAATCCAGTTTTTCACGGTTAATACGGCGATTGATCCCTGACGCGTTCAACCCTGCGATATCATTTTCGCTACCGAGAAGGCTGTGGTAGTAAATTGCAGGAACGCCCTGCAACATAAAGAGGATGGCGTGAGCGGCGGCAAATCTGGCAACCTGCGTGTCGGGAGCTTCTCCCGGTTCGCTTAACGCGCTCAGAAAGTTAATGTTCATCTCGTACGGCGACTGGCTGCCGTCTGGATTGGTGCGCCAGGAAATTCGTCCTTGCTTACGTTCTACTTCACTGACCAGGAACGCTTTTTCTTCCGTCGAGAGGATGTTTTCGACAGGTCGCAGGCCAATGCCGTCATGGCTAGCGAGGAAATTGAAAAATGTGGTGTTGGCAGGAAAGGTTTCTTGCTCCAGGCTTTGCGCCCACTGGCGTAGCCAGCGTGCGTTGCCGCGCAGGCAGGCATGCAGTGTCAGCGGTGGTAGCGGGAATTGATACACCATATGAGCCTCATCCCCGGCCCCCAGATAGCTGATGTTTTCCTGATGTGGCACATTGGTTTCGGTAATCAGCAGGCAGTCAGGCCAGATCTCTTCCAGGATCGCCCGCCAGAGTTTGATTACCTGATGGGTTTGCGGCAGATGAATGCAGCGGCTGTTTTTCTCTTTCCACAAGAAACCGACGGCATCGAGTCGAATTGCCTGGGCACCGCGTGAAGCATATTCCAAAAGAATATCAATACTTTCCAGTAAAACCTCGGGTTCACGGAAGTTAAGATCAATTTGATCGGCGCTGAATGTGGTCCATATATGCGCCGTTTCCCCTGTTTTAAGCGTGAATGGCGTTAATAAAGGAGATGTACGCGGACGTGTGATCCGGCTGTAATTTTCATCCGGATCGGCGTTGATAAAGTAGTTCTGGTAGCGAGGCTCACCATGCAAATAGCCCTGGAACCAACGGCTTTGCTGTGAAATATGGTTAATCACAAAATCGAACATTAAATTGAAATCGCCCGCCAGCGCGGCAATATCTGACCACTGCCCAAGATGGGGATCAACCTGTCGGTAATCCACCACGCTAAAACCGTCATCGGAGGTCCACGGGAACATCGGCAGCAGGTGAATGTCACTGATCGTCCCCTTCAACCACAGTTTTGCAAACTGGTGGAGAATCGATAGGGGATTTTCCCCTTGCGCGCAGATGCTATCGCCATAGGCGATCATCCAGATACGGCTTTGATCTAACGGAATCGTCGTTTGCGTTTTGGGTTTCCAGCGTTGGATAAGCTGTTCAATCTTCGCTGCGATTGCCTGATGATCCGCTTGCGGATAGAGCTGTGCCAGCGTGTCGCGGATAAATGCTTTATGTGGGGAGATATTCATACTTTTGCGTCACGCTCCGGCAGTGAGAAAAGGAAATCGCATGTGGCGAAAGGCGCAATTTCGCGGCAGTGCTTAACGGGTTCTTCCAGATAGTTAATCTGCGGCATTTCTTGCAGCAATGGTGGGAGTTCAACAGGATGCTCACCGGCATTGAAAATACGTAATATTGTTCCATTTATCGTCTGGGCGTGTGGCAGCGCCGAGAGCATGAGCGGCTCAGGCAACGTCAGCAGACTGAAAGTTTCTGGCAGTGAACGCGGTGTGAAATTGAGCGTGAAGCGCTCCAGACGGTTGTCCAGCGTATTCAATTTCTGGTTCTGCCAGCTGAAAGGCTGACGTAAAGCTCTTTCCTCAAGGCGGCGTAATGTCAGATGGTCGGCACGGTCGCTAAGTGTCAGGGTCAGGTTAAAGATCAGGGGCTTGTGGAGCTGGGCCTCGGGCGTGTAAACGACGGTATTATTGATGCCGGAAGCGCGTCCGGGGCGCCAGGCCAGATCGTCGCGTCCCAGAACGCCTGTCGATTTGAAGAGCGTCAGCGCCACCTGCGATGTTGTGTTTTGCAGGATCTGATACTCTTTCATGCCCAGGCTGTTTATGACCAGAGCGTTGTCGTTTTCCGCAATGGCGATAATTCCCTCGCTGGTTTCGATATCGACAGGTTTCTCACGATAGTTTTGCTGCCAGTTCGCAGGGGCGTCGGCAATGGGGCGGTGAATAATGCCGAAAGGCTGAGAGGCTATTGATTCCTGAGTATGAATATCGCTGTTGATCAGCAGGCGCAGGCGGTGGTCGCAAACGTTGTTTTCTAAACGGGCATCAATAAAAAGATGGGCTTCGCCCTGACGGAGTTCGCAAACAACCTGTACCGGGCATTCTTGTGTTGCGCGTTGGCTTAATGAATAGGGCAGGTTGAGCGTGATGCCCAGCGTTAAGCGCTCGACGTGCTGGCTCTTTTCGCAGGCGAGAAGTGTGAAGTGATTGAACTTTTGGGGGATATCACCTTGCAGCGGTGAAAAATCATAACTGTCACCTGCATCCGCACAATCTTCGAAGGTCAGCAGGTCGGAGAGAGTTCTGCCGGTACGTTTATCCCGTAGCGTCAGTGTTCCGTCATCAAGGCTGAGTCGATAATGGTCATTTTCAATATGGTTTTCGGCATAAGGGCGCAGCGTAGAAACCGTGTGCGTGCCCTCGCGAACGGCAATATTGATATAACCCAGTGCGGGCAGTTCCTGCGTGTCGATAGCGACCTGCGAGCGATAATAAGGCGGAAGCTCAACCTCTTTTTCTCCCTGCGGCGTAACCTGAATCACGCGTCCACCGGAAAGCTCTGTTTGTTCAATAATGCTAAATGAGAGAGTCTGCTCGCCAGCGCAGAGTTCAAGGGATGGTGTGCTGGTATATAGCGTGGCGTTGACAACCCCGGACCAGGGCGTCGCGCCAGGGTTCACCACAAAGAGGTCGTTCTCCTGGCTGCTGGCAATGGCCAGCTCTTTAATCACCAGATTCCACAGGCTATGGCTGAGCTGTTCCGTCTGTTCCAGGCGATGCAGAATATCCCGGTTGGTGGCATCACTGTTACACCCGCCTATGGAGTCATGGGCATGGTTGCGTAACAGGTTTTTCCAGATTTGATCAACCCACTGGAGGTTGACGTGAATATCATGATGGCGGGCCAGCGCAATAGTCGGTTCCAGCTTGCCCAACAAAAATTGTTCGATATCGTAATTTTTCTTTTTAATGTCGTAACGAACGGAGCCGATGGTTTTGTGGATCCGGGTATAGCGCGGGGATTTCAGTTCGCCTTGCCAGCAGGTAAATCCATCGGCTTGCTGACGAAGCGTATCAACAAACGCTTCCAGCGATGATATCTGGAACCGATCGCCTGTAGGGGAGCGTTCGCTGACCGTCTGCAGAATCTCGGGTAACAGAGGATCAATATTGACCTGATCGCCGCCGCAGGGCAGGAGTAAGTCATGCAGACCGGCGCGTTGGCGGATGAGATTCACCATTGGAAAGATTTTTTCCTGCAGGTGGGCATCGTCCGGTTGAATATTTTTGGCTGCCCCGTAGCCAAACAGCATTGCGCAGGCAATGACTTGCGAACCTGACGGCGCACGCCAGATAAACTGGCTCTGTGCAACCTGCGTGTCATGATCAATGCCGCGCCAGAACACGATGTTGTCCAGGTTGCATCCGCGAAGCAGCGTCGGGAGCTGGCTGTTATGACCAAAGGTATCGGGCAGATATCCCACCATCATGGCGTGGCCCAGTTTACGCGCGGAAAGTATGCCGTACTTCAGGTTGCGGATAATCGATTCGCCGTGAACGTTGAACGTATCCGTCTGGGTGTACCACGGGCCGATGTAAAGCCGCTTGTTTTTGACCAGCAGCTTCAGGCGGTCAGCGTATTGCGGATTGACGGCCAGAAAATCCTCAACCACGGCGGTTTGTCCGTCGAAATGGTAACAGGTGTAATCGGCGTAACGTTCTAATGTATCAATAACATCGGCAAAGTTTCGCGATGCCAGGATATTGCTGTCCTGCAACGTGAAATACCACTCTTGATCCCAGTGCGTGTGGGCGATGACATGGATATGACTCATTTTACTTTCCTGAATTTGTTGCCAGTTTCGGGCTGAAGAAAAGTACGCCCAACGCGCACACCAGAGAGCCTGCGAAAACGCTTACCAGATAGCCGGTGACGTTGGTGGCGAGCGGCCATCCCCAAACGGCAGGTAGCGGTAAGGATTGTTTGACACCTAACGTTGTGGCGATGAATGCGCCAGACATTGCGCCGACCATAAAGACGGGGATCAGACGCGGGTTTTTCAGAATAAAGGGGATCGCGCCTTCGGAAATGCCAATGAATCCCAGCAGTAGTGAGGTACTACCGATAGTTTTTTCTTCATTATTGAACACATCAGGAAGACCGAAGCGGTTATTGAGCAATGCAGCAATGCCGACGCCGATTGAAGGGATGACGATAGCCAGTTCTCTGGCTGTCAAATCGAAGGTATCGCTCACGCCGTTAAGTCCCAGCGCCACCGACCCCGCAGCTTTGTTAATTGGCCCGCCGAGGTCGAAAGCGGTACCTGCTGCGATCATCAGCGAGTAAAAGCTGCGCCCGGATTCTCCGGCGGAAGTAAAAAAGGCCACCATCGCCTGATTCAGCGCGCCAAAAATGGGGTTAATCAGATACTGCATCACAATAACCAGTGTAATACCGGTACACAGCGGCACGATCAGCATGGTTTTTATGGTGGTGATTTGCTGACGTACTTTTATTGTATCGTTGAGCCATTGCACCAGATGACCGACAAAAAAGCCGATGGCGATTGCGCCAAAGAATCCCGAGGGCATAAAACCTTCGAGATTAAAAAAGCGCTTGTAGACTTCGTCAGACATAATTCCGCCGATAAGACCAGGTATCAGTGCGGGTTTCCCGGCAATTGAAAAGGCGAGGTACATGGCAAATACCGGGTACATAAACTTGATGACCATAAAGCCCAGTTTATCCAGCACCTCGAACGGCGTTCCGGCGATGGGAATAAATTGCCCGGTTATTTTCGCCACCGCCATAAGTAATCCACCGAGAACGACAACAGGCAGCATATAGCTGATTGCTGCCATAATATGGCCAATAAATATCTGCCATGCGGAACGATGCTCTTCGGGTTCGTCAGTTATTTGGGTGGAGCCTTTGCTCAAGGCTAGCGCCTGGCGAATATAGCGCTCGGTATTCTTAATCAGTTCCTGGGTACGAATTTTAAGATGTAGCGTGTTTGCGAATCGTTCAGCATCCTGGATAGGAACGTCCGTTGCCAGTATGACAGCGTCAGCGCTGGCGATATCTTGCCGGGAAAGCTTATTTTTGACCCCATCGCTTCCTTGTGTTTCTACCTTAACGTCAAAGCCATTTTCTTTCGCCCAGGTGACAATTTTGTTGGCCGCCATAAATGTATGGGCGATACCTGTAGGGCACGCCGTTACTGCAACAATTTTTAGTTTTGTCATTGTAAAATCTCTAAAAATAGGACTGCGGAAATTATAAAGAGAAATAAAAGAACCATTAAACGTTTGGTGATACTAATTGCGTATGGGCATACCTGTATCCTGATAGTGTGATTCGCATTGCAGTGTCAGGTATAAGATACGAGTATGATTATTCTATCTTTAGTTAAAGAGTGCTGTTTTATGAATTCTTTTCAAGGTAGTGAAAGATTAATATTCGAATATATACAGTGCCATGCACATGAAATTTCTGATATTTCCGCTAAAGTGATTGCGACCGAGACCTTCACGACGACGACGTCGGTGAATCGGGTGTGTAAGAAAATGGGGTATCAGAGTTATACCGAACTGCGTTATAAATTTTCACGAGACAGACGTGTTGCCGAACCGGTAAAATATAGTGTTGGCAACGAAAAAACAGAACTAATTATACAATTATGTAACCTGCTGAGTAATTCAAGTCATATATTTTTATATTCACGTGGTGCATCGCTGACCAGTTTGAATTACCTTTCTCGCTTTCTTTCACTGGCGAGTTTACCCCATTTAATTCTCAATGATATTCATCAGCTTACCCGGGTCTCGCGAGGAACGCTGGTGCTGATCAGTAAATCGGGAGAAACCGCTTCTTTAGTTGAGATGGCAAGAAATGCTTTGCGAAAAGGGCTAAAAATAATTGCGATTACCAGGAGAGAATCGTCGTTAGCGGCGCTGGCTACGCTGTGTTGGCCCCTGGACATTGATATCGATGCGATTTCCTTGTACCAACGGGAAGGTCAACTGGAGTTGTTGACCGTTGTTGACCGCATCGGTTGCTATTTGTTGCAACACGATGCGGCGTAAAACATCAGAGTTGCTTAACGATACCCAGACGCACGGCGTAATCATTTTCATGATTTCCGTGGTCATTGATGTAGGTTTTATCAAGAGACACTAGCTCAACATACGGGGTCCAGCCATCGTCCAGTTTATAATTGAACGCCACGGTATGCTCCCAATACGTATCATCACCCGTTCCCTGGTCGACACCATCCTGCCAGCGGAAGCGGGGATTATAAGACATGCCAAACTTGCCGATATTATAGGCAAACCAGATATCGAACTGGTGAGATTGACGGCGAGTGTAACCGCTGCCGTCTAATTCTCTGTCACTGTGTGAGTCATTTACGGTGTTATAGCGATAACGCGCGGAGAGATTAAGTCCATTATCAAAAGACTTCCATCCCTGAATAAAGGGACGGTAATGCGTGTTGCTGGTGGTAAATACAGTAACCATCCCCGGCGCAATTGCATAACCATCGCCTAAATCAAAACGCCAGCGTGTTTCTATTTCTTGAGCGGCTTCAGTGACACCTTTATCATCGGGGTCGTTACGATCGGTATCGCCAAAAAATGTGTCATTGTGATTTTGTGCAGCCTCAACGGAAAAATAAAATCCATTATCGGCCTGGTGCATGACTTTAATACGTGAGTCATTAACGTCAGAGTTGGTGTTATGACCAAAGCGTAAATCAACAGCAGTATTTCCACACCATCCCTGGCTGCTAATCAGTAATGCTGAAAGAGAACATGTTCTAATAAGATTTTTCATAATATCCTGCCGGGTTATATAATAAGAGGCAGGGGTATTTTTGTTTTATTCTCCAGCGCTTGTAAATTTTATCATGGTACATTTCAGGTATCGCTATACGTCACTCCTGAATTGAATAATAAAAGATACGGATAAAGATGCTTATCCGTATCTTTGCGGCGTTACTTCTGCAACCACCAGACGGCCTCAAAAGGACGTAGTGTCATGTCCCCAGGTTGGCTGGCGACCTCGGCATAGTTGTGCATCAGCACCTGCCAGTTTCCATCGGCCTGGACTGGCTGCCAGTTCTGGAAGGTATCGCTCAGATTAGCAATGACCAGCAGCCGCTGCCCTTGCCACTCGCGTTGGTAACACCACAGATGTGGGCTGTCCGGTAACAGATCCTGATAGTTGCCCCAGGTAATAACTGGCTCCGCTTTGCGCAATGCGATCAGTTTCTGATAGGTGTAGAACACCGAGTCGGTATCGTTCAGTGCTGCAACCACGTTGATCTCCGCCGCGTTGTCACACAGATTGATCCATGGCTCGCCCTCGGTAAAGCCCGCGTGTTGGCTGGCATCCCACTGCATCGGCGTGCGGCTGTTATCGCGGGATTTACTGGCGAGGATCGCCAGCAGTTCGTCGGCATCCCGCCCCTGACCGTTCAGTTCGGCAAACATGTTATGGCTTTCCACATCGCGATAATCGGTAATCTGGCTGAAGTGCGGGTTGGTCATGCCGATCTCTTCACCCTGGTAGATATAGGGCGTGCCCTGCATGCCATGCAGCACCATCGCCAGCATTTTGGCCGACGGAATGCGGTATTTACCTTCATCGCCAAAACGCGACACGATGCGCGGCTGATCGTGGTTACACCAGAACAGCGCGTTCCAGGCCTGATTGTGCATGCCTTGCTGCCAGTGACGGAACAGGGTTTTCAGCGCGACATAATCGGGTTTGGCTAACGTCCACTTCTCACCGTTGGGGTAATCCACTTTCAGGTGGTGAAAGTTAAAGGTCATCGACAGTTCGCTGCCATCGAGCGCGGCGTACTGCTGGCAATTTTCCAGTGTGGTGGAAGACATCTCGCCCACCGTCATCAGGCCGCGTGGCGTGAAGACGTCGCGGTTCATCTCGCGTAAAAACGCATGCGCGCGCGGGCCGTCGGTATAAAAACGCCGCCCATCGCCGTCGGGATCGTGCGGGAAGTCCTGATCTTTAGAGATAAGATTCACCACGTCGAGGCGTAATCCGTCCACGCCGCGATCGGCCCAGAACTCACAGACTTTTTTTAGCTCGGCGCGTACCGCCGGATTTTCCCAGTTCAGATCGGCCTGCTCCGGAGCAAAGAGGTGCAGATAGTACTGCTCGCTTTCGGCGTGCCAGCCCCAGGCGTTACCGCCAAATTTGGAACGCCAGTTATTCGGCGGGCTGTCTGGCGTGCCGTCGCGCCAGAGATAAAACTGACGATACGGGCTGTCTTTATCCAGCGCTTCACGAAACCAGGCGTGCTGGGTTGAGGTGTGGTTAAACACCATATCGAGAATAATACGGATGCCGCGCGCTTTCGCCTGCGCCACCAGTTCGTCAAAATCTTCCAGCGTACCGTAGGCCGGATCGACAGACAGGTAATCCGCGACGTCGTAGCCGTTATCAACCTGCGGCGAAATATAGAACGGCGTCAGCCAGATGGCATCAACGCCCAGTTTTTGCAGATAGTCGAGACGCTGCGTCACGCCGCGTAAATCGCCGGTGCCGCTGCCGGTAGTGTCCTGAAAACTCTTGGGGTAAACCTGATAGATAACGCCGTTTTGCCGCCAGTGGGGAATATTCATGGTTGTTTCCTGGAAATACGCTGGGGCGCAACTGCGCCCCGAAGAAAAGTTAGATAATTTGTAATGTGCCCAGACGGTATTTACGCTGGTAAACAAATGAGGTCAGTATCATTGGGATAACAATCGCAATGACCATCGCCATGCCAAATACCTGCCAATAAGTCGGCTGGATGGAGAGGATGCCCGGCAAACCGCCGACGCCAATCCCGTTTGCCAGCACACCGTTCAGGCCGCACAGCAGTCCGGCGAGACCGGAGCCGATCATCGCGCACAGCATCGGGAAGCGGTATTTCAGGTTGATCCCGTACATTGCTGGTTCAGTTACTCCAAGATAAGCAGAGATCGCGGCAGGAACGGAGATTTCACGTTCGTTGTGCTTGCGACTGGAGATAATGATCCCGACCACCGCAGAAGCCTGAGCGATATTCGACAGTGCGATCAGTGGCCATACCGGCGTGCCGCCCATGCTCTGAATCATCTGCATGTCGATAGCCAGCGTGGTCTGATGCACACCGGTGATCACCAGCGGGGCGTACAGGAAGCCGAACAGGGCCGCGCCAATCGGAGCAAAACTGCCGGTCAGCAGATGGCGGACCGCAAACGCGACACCGTCGCCGATCATGCGGCCAAACGGACCGATAAAGGCGTGCGCAAGGAATACCGCAAGGATCAGCGAACACACCGGGACGATCACCAGATACAGGTAATCCGGCACGATGCGCTTCATGCGTGTTTCAATAAACCCGAGCGCCAGCCCGGCCAACAATGCCGGAATGACCTGCGCCTGGTAGCCTACTTTCTCAATGCTGAACAGGCCGAAGTTCCACACTTCCGGTGCCTGCTGACCGAGCAAATAAGCGTTCATTAACTGCGGTGAAACCAGGGTTACGCCCAGCACAATACCGAGGATCGGCGTACCGCCCATTTTCTTCACCGCCGACCAGCAGATTCCGACCGGCAAATAGAAGAAGATCGCCTCGCCAATCAGCCACAGGAAGTCGTAAAGGGTTTTCAGCGAAGGATGCATCTGCGCCAGCGTCTGGCCATTGCTCATCGGCAGATCGCCGATCACGTTACGGAAGCCTAAGATCAAGCCGCCGCTAATCAGCGCGGGCAGCAGCGGGAAGAAGATCTCCGCAAAATGAGAAATCAGCTGTTCATGCCATTTCATATTCTGCCGCGCCGCTTTTTTCGCCTGCTCTTTGTCGGCGCTGGCTTGTCCGGTAGTTGCCAGCAGTGCTTTGTAGTAATCACCTACCTCGGTGCCAATCACCACCTGAAATTGCCCGGCGTTGGTGAAGCAGCCTTTGACCATCGGCAACTGTTCGATATCTTTCGGCCTGGCGTTCGCAGGCTGATTCAGCACAAAACGCAGGCGAGTAATGCAGTGACTTACCGTGGCGATATTGTCGCGCCCGCCTACCAGCTCAATCAGCCGGTCGATGTCTGCTTGTTTTATTTTGCTCATGATGACGTGTGTTCCCCGTAGGCCGGATAAGACGCGTTAGGTCGCCATCCGGCAACTCTCGCGTTGTTGGCGCCAGAGTATATCGTCGATGAATATTTAAAAATGGGAACGTTCCCGAAACGCAGCGAAGATCACAAATTAACGCTCAGAAAGCGGTCAGGAGAGGGTGGAAGGAATAACGATTTGTCGTGGTTCGCTGCGGCCGTTGATCTGCTCGATCAGCTGTGAGGCCGCTTGTCGCCCGGCTTCGGCGTATCCTGGGTCGACGGTGATAATTTCCGGATGGAGGAATTTCATCAGCGGCGTGCTGCCCACGCTCGCCAACTGCAGGTTCTCAATTCGCTGCTCCTGCAGGTATTTGCTGACCCCAAGGGCGAGGGTGTCCGTCGCGCAGACTAATGCGGTGGTTTCCGGGGTGATGACACTGGCGGCCTGCTCATAGCCCTGCTTCATGGCCAGACCCGGCAGCGCGGCAACCGGATGCAGTTTGTGTTTCTTACAGAATGCCAGATAAGCTTCATGGCGGCGCTTACCGGTGGTCACGTCGCTATGAGGAACGCCAAGAAAGCTAATATGGCGATGCTCGCGTTCATATAAACGCTGCATCAGGGTGCGAATGGCACCCTCATCGTCATAGCAGACCGAGGCAAAGCCTTTGGCATCTCTTGCCAGCAGCACCAGCGAATCCTGCCAGGTGGTGAGCATGGATTCAGTAATGCCGGTAAAACCAAACAGCACCACGCCGTCAATATTACGGCGTCGGAGCATGCCGAGATGTTCTTCAACCAGTTCGGGTGAGAACTGGCTTTCCATCATGATCGGATCGTAACCCTGTTCATAAAAGGCGGGCAGCATGGTCTGCACGGCGAGATTTTCCGAAAGCGAGTCCAGACGCGTGACGATAATCGCCACTACCTTGTCGCTTTGCCCACGCATGGCGCGTGCGGAGCGGGAAGGGGAAAAACCGTGCTGATTCATCACCGCTTCAACGCGCTCGCGGGTGCGTTCACTCACGCCGCTTTCATTGTTGAGCACACGGGAAACGGTTGATTTTCCCACACCGCTTAAGCGGGCGATGTCTTTAATGGTCAGCCGATTTTGCATCCTGTTTTCCCATGTTGCGTGTGAAGTTATGCCAAATAGAGAATAACTTTACTCAAGCGCAGTGCAATGGGCAAAGTCTGGTATACATTTGGTTTAGTTTCCGTGCTGTATCATACCGCCATAATTGCCACAAACCTTATGGTTTTCTGCGTATAATCCGCAGCGCAAATCTTTCACTTACCGGAGGCTATATGGATCCCGATCCCACCCCTCTCCCGAGACGGAGAAACAACCCTTTCCGGTAAGCCTGTCTTTCACTGTCTTACCGGATGCGTAAGACAGTGACGTTCTGACGTCCCTGTTACGATTTTGAGATTGCCATCAGGCAAGGCTTTGCCACGCCTGAAGGATTTACTGCGCCTGTTTATACTGGTGCAGGGGGACTGCCTATGTTCAAAAATATTACTCGCCAGCTATTTGCCCGGCTAAACCGCCATCTACCGCATCGTCTGGTGCATCGCGATCCGCTACCCAATGCGCAGACCGTTGCCAGCACGCCGATCCCACCCTCGCTGAGCGAACATTGCCTGAAAATGGCGCTGATGGACGAAGCAGCGCTGTGGAAAACGTTCGGCGCGCACCCAGAAGGGTTGAACGCCGCAGAAGTCGAGAAAGCTCGCGAAATCCATGGCGAAAACCAGTTGCCGGCGCAGAAGCCGTCGCCCTGGTGGGTGCATCTGTGGGTCTGCTACCGCAACCCGTTTAATATTCTGCTGACCATCCTTGGTGCGATTTCCTATGCCACTGAGGATCTGTTCGCTGCCGGCGTCATCGCGCTGATGGTCGCCATCTCGACGCTGCTGAATTTTGTGCAGGAGGCACGTTCCACCAAAGCGGCGGATGCGTTGAAAGCGATGGTCAGCAACACCGCCACGGTGCTGCGCGTTATCAACGAGAAAGGGGAGAACGGTTGGGTTGAACTGCCGATCGATCAGTTGGTTCCTGGCGATATTATCAAACTGGCGGCAGGGGATATGATCCCGGCCGATCTGCGCGTGGTACAGGCTCGTGACCTGTTCGTGGCTCAGGCTTCGCTGACCGGTGAATCGCTGCCGGTAGAGAAAGTTGCAACCAGCCGCGACCCGCAGCAAAGCAACCCGCTGGAATGCGATACCCTGTGCTTTATGGGCACCAATGTGGTGAGCGGCACGGCACAGGCCATCGTGATTGCGACTGGGGCCAATACCTGGTTCGGGCAACTGGCGGGCCGCGTCAGCGAGCAGGAAAGCGAGCAGAATGCCTTCCAGAAAGGGATCAGCCGCGTCAGCATGCTGCTGATCCGCTTTATGCTGGTGATGGCGCCGATTGTGCTTATCATTAATGGCTACACCAAAGGTGACTGGTGGGAAGCGGCGCTGTTTGCGCTGTCTGTGGCGGTGGGACTGACTCCAGAAATGCTGCCGATGATCGTCACCTCGACGCTGGCGCGTGGGGCGGTGAAGCTGTCAAAACAAAAGGTCATCGTTAAACACCTCGACGCTATCCAGAACTTTGGCGCGATGGATATTCTGTGCACCGATAAAACCGGCACGCTGACACAAGATAAAATAGTGCTGGAGAATCATACTGATATATCTGGAAAGCCCAGCGAACACGTCCTGCATTCTGCGTGGCTGAACAGCCACTACCAGACCGGGCTGAAGAATCTGCTGGATACGGCAGTGCTGGAAGGCGTGGACGAAGAATCCGCCCGTCGGCTCTCTACCCGCTGGCAAAAAATCGATGAGATCCCGTTTGATTTCGAACGTCGCCGCATGTCGGTGGTGGTGGCAGAAGAAACCGATGTGCACCAGTTGGTCTGTAAAGGCGCGCTGCAGGAGATCCTCAGCGTGTGTACCCAGGTGCGTCACAACGGCGAGATAGTCCCGTTAGATGACAACATGCTGCGTCGGGTGAAACGCGTCACGGACACGCTGAACCGCCAGGGGCTGCGCGTGGTGGCGGTGGCGACGAAATACCTGCCAGCGCGTGAAGGTGATTACCAGCGTATTGACGAATCCGATCTGATCCTCGAAGGCTATATCGCGTTCCTCGATCCGCCGAAAGAGACCACCGCACCGGCGCTTAAGGCGCTGAAAGCCAGCGGTATTACGGTGAAAATTCTGACGGGCGATAGCGAGCTGGTGGCGGCGAAAGTGTGTCATGAAGTGGGGCTGGATGCGGGCGATGTGGTGATCGGCAGCAGCATTGAGGGGTTAAGCGATGACGAACTGGCAACGCTTGCTCAGCGCACCACGCTGTTTGCCCGCCTGACACCAATGCACAAAGAGCGTATTGTCACGCTGCTCAAGCGCGAAGGTCATGTGGTCGGCTTTATGGGGGATGGCATTAACGACGCCCCGGCGCTGCGCGCGGCGGACATTGGTATCTCCGTTGACGGCGCGGTTGATATTGCCCGTGAAGCGGCTGATATCATCCTGCTGGAAAAGAGCCTGATGGTGCTGGAAGAAGGGGTAATCGAAGGACGCCGTACCTTCTCTAACATGCTGAAGTACATCAAAATGACGGCCAGTTCTAACTTCGGTAATGTGTTTAGCGTGCTGGTGGCGAGCGCCTTCTTACCGTTCCTGCCGATGTTGCCGTTGCACTTACTGATTCAGAACCTGCTGTATGATGTATCCCAGGTGGCGATTCCGTTTGATAACGTTGATGAAGAGCAGATCAAAAAGCCGCAGCGCTGGAATCCCGCCGAGTTGGGCCGCTTTATGATCTTCTTTGGACCGATCAGCTCTATCTTTGACATTCTGACTTTCTGCCTGATGTGGTTCGTCTTCCATGCCAATACACCTGAACATCAGACATTGTTCCAGTCTGGCTGGTTTGTGGTGGGCCTGCTGTCGCAAACGCTGATTGTGCATATGATCCGTACCCGTCGCGTGCCGTTTATCCAAAGCCGCGCCGCATGGCCGCTGATGCTGATGACGCTGGTGGTAATGGTGGTGGGCATTGCATTACCGTTCTCGCCGCTGGCCAGCTATCTGCAATTGCAGGCGCTGCCGCTGAGCTACTTCCCGTGGCTGATTGCAATTCTGGCGGGTTACATGACATTAACCCAGCTTGTGAAAGGTTTTTATAGCCGCCGCTACGGCTGGCAGTAATCCTCAACTTCTCTTCTGCAGGATGGTGTTAATACCATCCTGCATTTCTCTTTTTCATTCGAAAGATATTCTCCCGAAATATTGGTGTTTTATTTTTATTGAAATACTAACGCGGGTTGTTAGTATCAAATCGCCTTTCTTGCGTTGTTTTTTTATCAATAAAACGATCTGCATTTCAAAAATGAAACAGCGTGCTAAAAAATTTAACTGCCTGCGATTTTTTGTGAACGTAGTCATCGAAATAAATTGTTACACCAGTTAGTCTGCGCAGGTAACGTCGTTAAGAAAGTTTCTCGCTGCCCGTTTTTAATTCCGGCAGTCATTTGCTCTGCAAGCTATTCCTGTTAATGGATATTATGAACTTCTGGAGAAGGACAAATGAAACTGACAAAAAACCTGTTAAGTCTGTGTATTGGCGCGTCTGTATTACTGGCGAGTCATGCAACGCTGGCACAAACCTTTCGCGCCGCAGATGTGCATCCGGCTGATTACCCGAACGTTGTTGCCGTGAAACATATGGGGGAAAAACTTAGCGCCGCCACCGAAGGTCGTCTGGAGATTAAAACCTTTCCCGGTGGTGTGTTAGGCGACGAAAAACAGATGATTGAGCAGGCACAATTAGGCGCTATCGATATTATTCGTGTCTCAATGACGCCAGTCGCCGCTATTCTCCCTGAAATTAACGTGTTTACCCTGCCATATATTTTCCGTGATGAAGACCATCTGCATAAGGTTCTCGACGGCATGATTGGTCAGGAGATTGGCGACCGCCTGACGGCCAACGCCAAATCGCGGCTGGTGTTCCTCGGCTGGATGGATGCCGGAACGCGCAACCTGATCACCAAAAATCCAGTGGTGAAACCGGAAGATTTACACGGTATGAAAATCCGTGTTCAAGGGAGTCCGATAGCGCTGGATACCCTGAAAGCGATGGGCGCGAATTCCGTTGTCATGGGCGTTAGTGAAGTATTTAGCGGCATGCAGACCGGCGTTATTGATGGCACGGAAAATAACCCGCCAACGTTTGTTGCGCATAACTATTTGCCGGTCGTGAAAAACTATACCTGGAGCAAACACTTTATTATTCCTGAGCTTTTTCTGTTCTCGAAAGCCAAATGGGATAAGTTAAAAAAAGAAGACCAGGACCTCATTATTAAACTCGCCAAAGAAGCACAGGTAGAGCAACGAAAACTTTGGCAGGATTATAATGCAAAATCGCTGGAGACCATGAAAGCCAACGGCGTTCAGTTCCACGATATTGATACGGACTATTTCTATAAAGCCACGCAGTCAGTGCGGGATAATTATGGTAAAGACCACCAGGATTTGATCAAACGAATTCAGGATGTGAAGTAATTCATCAGGTGGAGGATATCAACCCTCCGCCTGAATCTTTTGATTAATTCGAGGTGATGATTATGGGTGAATGCTATTCATCGGTAATGGATTTTCTTTATCGGGTGTCAATGTGGATTGCCGGTATCGCATTATTAGTCATGGTCGCCATTATCCCCATTGGTATATTCGCGCGTTATGTTCTGAATAACGCCCTGTCATGGCCTGAACCCGTCGCTATTCTGTGTATGGTGACATTCACCTTTATTGGCGCGGCGGTGAGCTATCGTGCAGGCTCGCATATCGCGGTAAGTATGGTGATTGACCGTCTGGGTGATGCTTCCCGCCGTTATTGCTCTGTAATCGCTGACGTTATGTTAGTGGCGATAAGCCTTTTTATCCTCTGGTACGGAACCAATCTCTGTCTTGAGCTGTGGGGACAGCCCGTGGCCGAATTCCCGCTTTTAAGCGCCGGGCAAAACTACCTTCCATTGCCGATTGGCTCTGCCATAACGCTGCTGTTTATCGCAGAAAAGATTTTCCGTGGTCCACAGTACCAACGTCCCGTTGTCATGCTGGGATCGACCAGCTAGTTACCGCCCCCATTTCAGAAAGGAAAGCAGATGGATGCATTTATTCTCGTCTTTACGCTCGGCATTATGCTGGCAATTGGGGTACCGGTAGCGTACGCGGTAGGGATTAGCGCCATCATTGGCGCCTGGTACATTGATATTCCGCTGGAAGCGGTGATGATCCAACTGACCAGCGGGGTGAATAAGTTCTCCCTGCTGGCGATCCCGTTCTTTATTCTGGCCGGGGCTATTATGGCCGAAGGGGGAATTGCGCGGCGACTGGTGAACTTTGCCTATATTTTTGTTGGCTTTATTCGCGGCGGACTGTCGCTGGTAAACATTGTGGCATCAACCTTTTTTGGCGCTATTTCTGGATCGTCTGTAGCGGATACCGCATCCATTGGTTCGGTAATGATCCCGGAAATGGATAAAAAAGGTTATCCGCGCGACTTTGCCGCGGCGGTAACGGCCAGTGGTTCGGTGCAGGCGATTCTTACGCCGCCCAGCCATAACTCGGTTATTTACTCGCTGGCTACAGGCGGAACGGTGTCGATTGCCGCACTGTTCATCGCCGGGATCCTGCCGGGCCTGCTGTTAAGTTTCAGTCTGATGGTGATGTGCGTGGCTTTTGCGCACAAGCGCGGTTATCCAAAAGGGGAACGCGTACCGTTTCGCCAGGCGCTGAAGATTTTCGTCGATACGCTGTGGGGCCTGATGACGGTTGTGATCATCATGGGCGGCATCCTGTCAGGTATCTTTACCGCGACGGAATCTGCGGCGATTGCCTGCCTTTGGGCCTTCTTTGTCACCATGTTTATCTATCGTGACTATAAATGGTCTGAGCTGCCAAAGCTGATGTTCCGCACGGTGAAAACGGTCACGATCGTCATGATCCTGATAGGCTTTGCCGCTGCGTTCGGCGCCGTTATGACCTATATGCAGTTGCCGATGCGTATCACTGAAGCTTTCACCAGCATCTCGGACAACAAATACGTCATTCTGATGTGCATTAACATCATGCTGCTGCTGATCGGCACGCTGATGGATATGGCGCCGCTGATCCTGATTTTGACGCCGGTTCTGCTGCCGGTGACCAACGCGCTCGGTATTGATCCGGTCCATTTTGGCATGATCATGCTGGTGAACTTAGGGATCGGCCTGATTACGCCGCCGGTAGGGTCAGTGCTGTTTGTGGCCAGTGCGGTGAGTAAGCAGAAAATAGAACAGGTGGTAAAGGCGATGCTGCCGTTCTACCTTGTGCTATTCCTGGTGTTGATGTTGGTGACGTACATTCCGGCGATTTCGCTGTTCCTGCCGAAATTGTTTGGCGTGATGTGATAAATGCCCGGTGGCGCTCACGCTTACCGGGCCTACAAACTACGCTTGCGTAGGCCGGATAAGGCGAAGCCGCCATCCGGCACAAGGAGACTTAGCGACGAACGGCGATCGCTTCAATCTCGATTTTCACGTCTTTCGGCAGACGGGCAACTTCTACGCAAGAACGCGCCGGGAAGGTCGCGTTGTGCTCGGTGAAGAATGCTTCGTAGGTCGCGTTTACGGTGGCGAAATCGTTCAGGTCTTTAACGAAAACGGTCGTTTTTACGATGTCGCCCACTTTCAGGCCTGCTGCTTCAACGATAGCTTTTACGTTTTCCAGCGACTGACGTGCCTGAGCGGATACGTCTTCCGCTACGGCACCGGTTTTCGGATCGACCGGGATCTGACCGGAAGTGATTACCATGCTACCCAGGTCAACGCCCTGAACGTATGGGCCGATTGCTGCTGGTGCATTTTCCGTCGCGATAGTCTTGCTCATGATTTCTCCTGAATTTACAGCGGTAGTAGAATGTTCCCGCCCATTATACACGTCATCCTTCACACTGCCTCTTCGTTGGCTACGTCCTCTTACCCTGGTCACATAGTTTACTATGCTCCCAGTGATAATCGGACTTGCCGCCTCGATGCATTGCGAATGCTTATGTGTAACGGGAGCCGGGATCTCATAACCAACCCCAATTAGTTGGCCAGCACCACATAATGCGAAAACTCTTTTTCACAGTATTTGCATTTGAGTGCGATGTCATCGGCACGTTTTTTCACTGCAAAACTGGAAGAAACCGGCTCAGCATGACTGATGCAGTTGCTGTTCGGGCAAACCAGCACGTTATCGATACGCTCAGGCAGGCTCGGACGTGATTTACCCACTACGTCGTAATCGTCAATGCGGTTTACCGTTGCCTGCGGGGCGTACAGGGAGAGCTGGTTTACCTGCTCGTCGGTCAGGAACGTGTTTTCGATTTTAATCAGATCCTTACGGCCCATCTCGCCAGACGGCAGGTTCAGACCGATGGTGATACGTTGGTCGGTTTCCGTCAGTTTGAACAGCGTCAGCAGCTTAAAACCAACCTGTGCGGGAATGTGGTCAATCACGGTGCCACGTTTGATGGCTTCAACCTGCAGTTTGTTATCGTGTGTCATCTCTTTTTCTCCCTTACAGTGCCAGTTCGCTATTCAGTACCAGTGCCAGTAACGCCTGGCGGGCGAAGATGCCGTTGCCAGCCTGCTGGAAATACCAGGCGTGCGGCGTCTTATCGACGTCGGTGGTGATTTCATCGATGCGCGGCAGCGGATGCAGTACCTTCATGTTCGCTCTGGCGCCGTTCAAATCGCTGGCGCGCAGGACAAACTGTGCTTTCACGTTGGCGTATTCGGACGGGTCCAGACGCTCTTTTTGTACGCGGGTCATGTAGAGGATATCGACCTCCGCCATCACCTCTTCGATAGTGCCGTGCAGGCTCCAGGCGATACCTTTTTCGTTCAACATATCCAGAATGTATTGCGGCATGGCCAGTGCGTCCGGGGCGATGAAGTAGAAACGGTTACCTTCGAACTTCGCCAGCGCCTGGGTCAGGGAGTGGACGGTACGGCCATATTTCAGGTCACCCACCATGGCGATGGACAGATTGTCCAGGCGACCCTGAGTTTCCTGAATGGTAAACAGGTCCAGCAGCGTTTGGGTGGGATGTTGGTTGGAGCCGTCGCCTGCGTTCAGTACCGGAACGTTACCGGAGAACTCTGTAGCCAGACGTGCGGCGCCTTCCTGCGGATGACGCATGACGATGGCGTCGACATAGGTGCTGATGACGGAAATGGTATCGGCCAGGGTTTCGCCTTTTTTGCCCAGCGACGTGTTGCTGCTGTCAGAAAAACCCACCACGCTGGCGCCCAGGCGGTGCATGGAGGTTTCAAAGGATAAACGGGTGCGGGTTGACGCTTCAAAGAAGCAACTGGCGATAACCTTATGCTTTAACAGCTCCGGCTGTGGGTTAGCTTTTAATTTCGCCGCCGTCGCGAGGACCAGATTGAGGTCATCGCGGCTGAGGTCGTTTATGGAAATGATGTGTTTTTGATAGAGCGGGTTAGCCATGTTTATCTCCTGACGCCTGGGCAAAAAAAAAGCCCCTCAATTGAGGGGCTCGGAATGGGTGATCAACGGAAAGAAAAACGGCAGGCCAGCGTCCTTTTTCAGACGCGGTAAGACAAAATGTCGTACACACTGAACCATACATCCTCCCGGCAAATTGTCCGCGATTATACTCAGCTCCGTTATGGGATCAAGCGGAAAATGCACAATTTATTCACCGCAAACGGTTCTTATGAATTTTAATTCATTTTAAATAGATAGTTAATCTGCTTGTGCACCAGCCCCGTTCGCTGCACAACTCGCGGCGCAACCCAGACAATACTGCTGCCAGCGATGACACCCAGAATCTCTGGTAACGCGTGGTAATCGAGGATTCTGGCAACGGCACGGCCATAACCTGCCGCCGTGTGGATGAGGATAAATTCGCTATTGTGCTCAACGCTGACCACCATTTCAGCAATCGATCGGGCAGCATCAGGAGCGGGGCGCGACTGCGGATTTACAGAATAAATTTTTTGCCCTTTTGTATTTCTTATTTTTATAGCCCCGAGCAGTTTCAGCAGACGGGATACCGTTGACTGGCTAATTCCGGTAAAACCATGGTGTTGGAGATCGCGGCGAAGCGCTTCCTGAGAAAGGTAGCTTTTTTCGCTAATCAGGCGCTGACAAATCGCCAATTGTTTCTGCTCTTTGGTCGAGTAATCATCGAATTCCTTCATAAATACACCCTAAGTTTATCATTTGTATCAATGTGATGGCGAAATTCACCACATTTGCAGTATCAATAACGGCTCAAACGGGCGGTTGCGCAGAAAAACGAGAATGCGCTCAAAAAAGCCGTCGGGATCCGACGGCTAAAAGGGCTACAACATCGCGCCGATACTCAGGACGGCCATGTTCAGTAACGTCAAAATGAGCAGGAGCGGGGCGACCCATTTCAGGTAGCGCACGTAAGGAACACGGGCGATGGCTAACCCACCCATCACGACGGCTGAGGTGGGTGTAATCAGATTCACAATGCCGGAAGCGGATTGATACGCGGTGACGACCAGATCCCTCTGTACATGCGCGAAGTCGGCCAGCGGGGCCATAATGGGCATCGTGAGCACCGCCAGGCCAGACGAGGAAGGGACCAGGAAGGAGAGCAATACTTCCAGCCAGTAGGTTACATTGATGAAAATGGTGGTGGACAGACCGGAGACTAAATTTTCGGCGCTGTGCAAAATAGTGTGGGTGATCATGCCGTTGTCCATCACCACGACGATACCGCGTGCAATGCCGATAATCAGCGCCACGCCAAGCAGGTCCCGCGCACCGTCAATGAAGGTACTGGTGAAGGCTTCTTCACTCATGCGGGCAATCACGCCGACGATAATGGCAGAACCCAGAAAGACTGCGGATATTTCTGCCATCCACCATCCGAGTACCGCGACGCCATAAATCATTACCGCAAAGGCGGCGGCGAATATCAGCAGGATCCACTTACGCGTGGCTGTGAATTCAAGATTGGTATTGCCGCGATTGCCGAGAAAATGCGCACGGTTTTCCTCCATTTTATCCGCCACAATCGACAACTCCGGGTGATTGCGGACTTTGCGCGCATAACGCATGACCCACACCACACAGATAACATAGCCGACGACCAGCAGCAGAATGCGCATCAGCATTCCCTGGGTGAAGGGGATCCCGGCGGCGTTAGCCGCGATAACCGTTGCGAAAGGGTTGATTGTCGAGCCGAGTGTACCAATGCCTGCGCCGAGCAGAACGGTGGCGGCGGCAACCAACGGATCAAAGCGTGCGGCCATCATGACCGGAACCAGCAATGTGTAGAATGGGAGTGATTCCTCCGCCATCCCGTAAATCGTACCTCCGGCGGCGAAAAGCCCCATTAGAATGGGGATCATCCACTCCTCTTTACCGTTCAACCTGACCGTCACGCGCTCGATACCTGCGTCGATGGCGCCTGTTTTGTTTACTACGCCGAGAAACCCACCAATAATCAGGACAAACAACGCCACATCAATTGCGCCTGCGGTATAGGTTTCGTGGTTGTAAAGACCGTCAATCGGGGCCAGCAGTACAGCGGTAAAACCTTGCGGGTGCGCCTCTGTGGGGGCATAAGTACCGGCAACTGGCACTTCTTTGCCCAGAGTAGCATTCATCGCCATCTGGTATTTCCCTGCCGGGACTATCCAGGTCATAACCGCGACGAGTGCAATGAGAATAAACAGGATGGTATATGCGCTGGGAAATTTGAATTTGCCCATGATGTTCTCCGGATAGCTTGGGCATATGCCGTCAGGCGACATACGCCCGCTGGGGTTAGTCGCCGAGGGTCGCTACCATTACCGCTTTAATGGTATGCATCCGGTTCTCTGCTTCGTCGAAGACGATGGAATGAGCTGACTCAAAAACCTCTTCCGTGACTTCAAGCCCTTTCAGGCCGTAGGCCATTTCGATTTCACGTCCAACCTTTGTGTGCTCGTTATGGAAGGCGGGCAGACAGTGCATAAATTTCACATTGGGGTTACCGGTTGCGTTGATGACCCGCTGGTTAATTTGATAGGGCGTCATCAGGCTAACGCGTTCTGCCCAGGCTTCTTTGGGTTCGCCCATAGAGACCCAGACATCGGTGTAGAGGAAATCGACGTCGTATACGCCTTCCTCAACATCCTCTGTGAGCGTAATGCGTGCGCCAGTCACGCTGGCAATTTCACGGCATTCGGCAACCAGTGCCTCGTCAGGCCAGAAGGATTTAGGTGCGACCAGACGGATATCCATCCCCATTTTCGCTGCGCCAACCATCAGCGAATTACCCATGTTATTGCGGGCGTCACCGAGATAAGCGAAACTCAGTTCCGGCAAGGTTTTACCCGGCGCGTGTTCCAGCATGGTCATCAGATCCGCGAGGATCTGGGTGGGGTGAAATTCATTTGTCAGTCCATTCCAAACAGGAACTCCGGCAAATTGCCCCAGTTCCTCCACAATGTCCTGGCCGTATCCGCGATATTCAATGCCGTCGTACATGCGGCCTAGCACGCGGGCAGTATCTTTCATTGATTCTTTATGGCCGATCTGCGATCCGCTTGGGCCGAGATAGGTCACCTGCGCGCCTTGATCGAAAGCGCCGACTTCAAAGGCACAGCGGGTACGGGTTGAGGTTTTTTCGAAGATCAGCGCGATATTTTTACCGACCAGCGTCTGTCTTTCGCGCCCGGCCTTTTTTGCCGTTTTTAACTCGATAGCCAGATCGATCAGGTACTGGATTTCCGTCGGGGTGTAGTCCAGCAGTTTGAGAAAATTGCGATTTTTCAGGTTAACAGTCATGAAAATGTCCTTATGTAGGCCGGATAAGGCGAAGCCGTCATCCGGCAAAAAAAAGTCCTACGCGTTAGCGTCGGTGGTTTCGAGACGAATTAGCGTGCCTTTGTCGCCGGCGAGAATGGCCGGACCGTCGGCCAGTGAACCGATGCCAGCAATTCCCCGACAGTGAGAGACGAATTCCGCGCAGGCGGTGACTTTGGGGCCCATTGAACCGGCGTCGAATTGCATTTCACCGAGCAGTTCCGGGGTGACCTGGGACAGCGGGCGCTGGGTAGGTTTGCCCCAGTCGAGGTACACGGCATCAGCATCGGTGAGGATCAGCAACGCATCGGCATGGAGTTGGCGGGCGAGTAGGGCGGCGGAGAGATCCTTGTCGATCACCGCTTCAATGCCGTGGTAGCCATCGGCTTTTTCCACCACCGGTACGCCGCCTCCGCCGTTGCAAATCACCAGATGATCGCGGGCGATCAATGTACGAATGGCATCACTTTCAACGATACGTTTGGGTTGTGGAGAGGGCACAACGCGGCGGAATGCTTTGCCATCGGCTTTGAAAATCCAGCCCTTTTCCGCGTGTAGCGTTTTAGCCTGAGCGTCGTCGTAAATCGGTCCGATATATTTGGTCGGATTGCTGAAGGCTGGATCGCGGGCATCGACTTCAACCTGAGTCAGCAGCACACTAATTTCACGCTGTGGAAGCTGGTTTTTCAGCGCCTGTTGCAGCATATAGCCAATCATTCCCTGACTTTCCGCGCCGAGAATGTCGAGCGGATAGGGGGTGACGCTGGCATACGCACTGTTTTGCAACGCCAAAAGTCCAACCTGCGGGCCATTGCCGTGCACCAGAATTACGCGCCATTGCTGTGTGAGCTGAGCGATAGTCTTTGCCGCCAGCTCAATGTTCTTGCGCTGGATGTCAGCTTCCAGCGGCTCGCCGCGTTTGAGCAGCGCATTGCCGCCCAACGCCACAACCAGAGTAGGTTTGTTTTCCATGACTTTTCCTTAAATACCGTCGCGTTCCAGTGGGCAGCTCATGCAGCGTGCGCCGCCGCGTCCGCGTCCAAGTTCGTCGCCAGGAATGGGTAAAACGGTGATGCCCGCTTTGTCGTATTTCTCGTTGGTCCAGATGTTGCGCTCGTAGCCCACGACCACACCGGGGCGTAGCGTCAGGACGTTGTTGGCGTCATTCCACTGTTCGCGTTCAGCTTCGAAGGCGTCGCCTCCGGTGGTTATCAGCGTGATTTGGTCAAGGCCCAGCGCTTTTTCGAGGGCATGTACCAGAGTACTTTCCTGGGTGCGTTTCAAGCCGCCGCGCCCGTCTGGCGTCAGGGTCCAGCACTGGACATCCGGGCGTACCACTTCCGGGTAGACGGAGAAGGTATCGATATCAATGTGGGTCATGACGGTATCGAGGTGCATACAGGAGCGATGTTTCGGCAGTTCAACCGCGATGACGCGTTCAGCCTGGCGATGCTTAAACAGCGACTGGGCAAGGAATTCAATGCCCTGCGGCGTGGTGCGTTCCGACATACCGATGAGTACCGCGCCGCGACCAATGACCAGCACATCTCCACCTTCTAATGTGGCGTGGTCGTAATTAATATTTTCATCGCCGAAATATTTAATAAATTCACCATCAGCAAATTGAGGGTGCCAACGGTAGATCGCCCGCAGGTTATTGGTTTCTCTTTGCCGCGCGGTTTTTGCCATTGGGTTAATTGACACACCGTTATATATCCAGCATGAGGTGTCGCGGGTAAATAAGTGGTTTGGTAATGGCTTCATAATAAAGTCATTAATATCGTGAGTATCGACCACCATATTTTTGATTGAGGCAGGAATTTCTCCGTAGGTTAGCCCACCGCTTAAATGCCGGGCGAGTTCCCGATGCTGCATATCTGCAAGCCAGGCACGAATATCCGTGGCGAAAGCGGGGCCAAGGCGATAATCAGAGATTTGTGTCTCCAGCAACCAGTCTTTGGCATCTTGGACATCTAAGGTTTGTGTCAATAAATCAGTGAGTAACAGAACCTCAATCCCTTGCTGACGTAACGTGTTGGCGAAAATGTCATGCTCTTCTCCTGCACGTTCTACCGAAAGAACATCATCAAAAAGTAGTTCCTGGCAATTTGATGGTGTCAGCCTTTTTAAGCTGAGATTAGGGCGATGTAGCATTACGCTACGTAATTGACCGATTTCAGACCCGACATAATGCTTTTCCATCATTATTCCTTTAATACTATTTTAAAAAATAAAGAGGATGTGCCTGCAAATAATATTTATTGCAGTCATGACTTTTCAGCTGATTTCGGAATCTATATTTAGATCTTATTTGATGAGGAAACGTGATTTATTTCACAGTCAGGTCGATATTTGACTTTTGATGTTTAATTTATGATATGGCTCGGAGAATTAATAAAATAAAAACATGAATAATTGAATTACTACGCGGGAATATGTCTTGTTATTTATCGGTGTTAATTTTATGTACACTTTTAGTGTGCTGCAATATAAGTAATGCATTGATTTATTTGTGCTTTTTTATGTGTTGTGAATTATTATGCGAATATATGATTTTATTATTTGCGCGGTAAAGTTTATTTCAAAATAAATATGACGATGAAGAAGGATAGCGAAGGAGAGGTGAACTGTGATCGATAGCTGGTTTTTCTAATAAAACTTTTAATAACAGTATGTTACTGATTAGGTTGAAAAAGGGTAGCCGAAAGTTATGCAAAGTTTATGCATAACCTGTTGCTGAGAGTTAGCAATTATTTAACACCATCAGCGATAAACATGCGTTGACGCAAAATATCGGCAAATAGCAGTAGTATGGCAGGCCGTTTTTTCGTATAACAACTAAAATGAAACGATGTTTTAATTAAGGGGTTTGAGATGATTGTTGGCAATATTCACAACCTGGATGCCTGGCTGCCGGAAGAGCTGCGTCAGGCAATTGAACACATTAAAGCGCATGTGACGGATGCGACGGAAAAAGGTAAGCACGACATTGACGGCGATCGCCTGTTTTATCTGATTGCCGAAGATATGACGGAGCCGTTTGCACAGCGCCGCGCCGAATATCACGCTCGCTATCTGGATATTCAGATCCTGCTCAAAGGCCAGGAAGGAATGGCCTTCAGCACGCAGCCTGCGGGCGCGCCGGAAACTGACTGGCTGGCGGATAAAGACATCGCCTTCCTGCCGGAAGGGGTACAGGAGAAAACGGTGGTGCTGAACGAAGGTGACTTCGTGGTGTTCTATCCGGGTGAAGTGCATAAACCGCTGTGCGCGGTCGGTGCTCCTGCGCTGGTACGCAAAGCCGTGGTGAAAATGCAAGTGGCATAAGCGTATTTGCCGGGGGGCGGCTTCGCCTTGCCCGGCCTACGAGAGCGCGGTTGTAGGCCGGATAAGATGCTTAGCATCGCCATCCGGCATTCTTTTCATCCATGCTCTCACTTCGCCAGCGTCGCCACCATCACCGCTTTGATGGTGTGCATCCGGTTTTCCGCCTGATCAAATACGATGCTGGCGGGTGACTCAAAGACCTCATCGGTCACTTCCATACCGCCGTGCAGACCATATTCCTGTGCCATTTGTTTGCCAAGCGTGGTTTGATCGTCATGAAACGCGGGCAGGCAGTGCAGGAATTTCACCTGTGGATTGCCGGTCAACGCCATCATCGTGCTATTAACCTGGTACTTACGCAGCAGCGCAATACGTTCGGCCCACTTCTCTTTTGCTTCGCCCATTGATACCCAGACGTCGGTATAGATAAAGTCCGCACCTTTCACGCCCGCGGCGACATCTTCGGTCAGCGTAATATTGCCGCCGTTTTTCTGCGCCAGCGCTTTGCACTCTGCAACCAGACTTTCCTCTGGCCAGCAGGCCTGCGGTGCGACCAGGCGCAGATCCAGCCCGGTTAACGCAGCGGCTTCCAGCATGGAATTGCCCATATTGTTGCGGGCATCACCGGTGTAGACCAGCGTCATCTCATTAAACGCTTTACCCGGCAGGTGTTCCTGCATAGTTAACAGATCCGCCAGCAGCTGGGTGGGATGAAACTCGTTGGTTAATCCGTTCCACACCGGAACTCCGGCATATTCCGCCAGCGTCTCGACAATCTCCTGGCCGTGTCCCCGATACTGAATACCGTCGTACATGCGGCCGAGCACGCGGGCGGTGTCTTTGATCGACTCTTTATGGCCAATCTGGCTGCCGCTTGGCCCGAGATACGTCACGCGAGCACCCTGGTCGTATGCGGCAACTTCGAAAGAGCAACGGGTTCGGGTTGAGTCTTTTTCGAAGATGAGCGCGATGTTTTTACCGGTGAGCTTTGCGACTTCAGTGCCGTTTTTCTTATCTGCCTTTAGCTGCGCGGCGAGCTGGAGCAGTGACGTGAGTTCAGCAGAGGTGAAATCAAGCAGTTTCAAAAAATGTTTATGATAAAACGCAGACATGGTTCCCTCACATGGCTTAGGCCATTTATTGAATTAAAATTCAATTTATATGTATGTTTATTCATTTGCAACCTTGTTTAACAAATCTTTCCTGGAAAGGTGGAGGCAATGACAGCGGTATGTGACAATAAGAGTATCGGCAGGACATTATGAGGAACGAGCCATGGCAAACCCGGAACTACTGGAAGAACAGCGTGAAGAAACGCGCTTGATTATTGAAGAGTTACTCGAAGATGGCAGCGATCCAGACGCGCTGTACACCATTGAGCATCACCTTTCCGCGGATGACTTCGAAACCCTGGAAAAAGCGGCAGTAGAAGCCTTCAAGCTGGGTTATGAAGTGACCGAGCCGGAAGAGCTGGAAGTGGAAGAAGGCGACACGGTTATTTGCTGTGACATTTTGAGCGAATGTGCACTGAATGCGGAGTTGATCGATGCTCAGGTTGAGCAGCTGATGAACCTGGCTGAAAAATATGATGTGGAATACGACGGTTGGGGCACCTATTTTGAAGACCCGAACGGCGAAGAAGGTGAAGACGGCGACGATGAAGATCTCGTCGACGAAGATGATGACGGCGTGCGTCACTAAGTCATCTACTGACCTGCGGTAGCCCAGGCTGCCGCAGGCCAAGGACAATGTATGGATTATCTGCAAATACTCTCCCCGATTCACAATTTCCTGCACTGTAAAACGCCCCAGGCCTGGCTTGATAAAGCGCGAGACCCGGCTAATCTGCCTCTGTTATTGACCGACCACCTCGTCTGTGAGCTGAAAGCGGCGCAAACGGCGATGCTGCTGGTGCGTAAGTATGTCGCAGATAAACAGGGATCTCAGGCGCTGCTGGACTGGCTGAAACCCTATGAAGCGTTTGCTTTCAGAGAAGGGGATGAGCCGGATTTTATCGCGCTGAATAAACAGATAAGCAAAAGCGTGATGCCGCAAACCTACGATCCGTGGGGACGCAAGCTTATCGACAGCATGGTTTTGCTGATCAAAGAAGAACTGCATCATTTCTGGCAGGTGCGTGAGGCGATGATGAGTCGCAACATTCCCTATATTAAGATTACCGCCAGCCGTTACGCCAAAGGTATGCTCAAAGAGGTGCGCACCCACGAGCCGCTGACGTTAATCGATAAACTGATTTGCGGGGCTTACATTGAGGCGCGTTCCTGTGAACGGTTCGCCGCGCTCGCACCGTATCTGGATGACGATTTGCAGGCGTTTTATCTGTCGCTGCTGCGATCCGAGGCGCGGCACTATCAGGATTACCTGGCGCTGGCGCAGCAGGTTTCAGCCGATGATATCAGTAGCCGGGTGCGGTTTTTTGGCGAAGTAGAAGCCGCGTTGATCACCTCTCCTGACGATGAATTCCGCTTCCACAGCGGTGTGCCAGCTTAGTTCCTTTCTTTGACGCGCGGTGCCCATCGCCGCGCGGTTTAATCCTTCCTGTTTCTGTTAGCAAAATCTGGTGGCTGGAAATAGCTCGCTGCTGCCGTAATAATCAAAACATCGAAGGGGAAATATATCCCTGTAACAGAGACGATTTGGCATAAGGATGGTTAATGAACTGGGCACACGTTTTGTTGGCAGGTTATATCGGGGCGGTGATTGCTATCGTCGTCGGCATGTTTCGCAAAAAAGGCTGGCTGGGCAAGGTCTCTGGCGCGGTGGTCTTTGTGGTGGCGATTATCGCGTGGAATCTGTTTGATGTGCACTACCTGATCCCACGCGAAAGCCCGGATTATGGTCTGACGGATGCGCAGAAATTTGAAAACGCGATGCTGTCCATGCCCGTTTATCAGGTGCTTAAGGAGCAGGAGCCAGCGCTGTGGCAGAACATCCTCACCCAGGCAACGCAGCTGAAAGAGGCGGGGAAAAGCGAACAGCAGATTATCGACGCTATTCAGCCGCAGATCCTACAGGTACAGATGGCGCGTTTGCAGCAGGCGCCTGATGCCAACGTGATCGAGTATATGAAGATTAATCTCGAGCAGATTGCCGCGGTGGCAAAAGTGGGCAATGACGAATGTTTTCGCTTTTTATTCCCGGCAGTGAAAGGCGGGATTAACCCGGTGCGTATTATTCCGCGCGAGCTCATGAATCGTCGTATGGCCAGCGACATGAGTATGATGCACGCGGCCTATGGCCCGAACAAACATACGGTTACGGCGGAAGAAAAACAGTTGGCGCTTCAGGATCTGCAATCCATCAGTCCGGGGCTGGTACAGCGCTTTGGACCGGATATCCAAATCATGGCCGATCCGAGTAAAGGCGTGGGCAAAGAGAAAGTCGCCTGTGAAATGGTGCAAGATTTATGGTCACAGGTGCTGAAGCTGCCAACCGCTCGCGCGGCTGGCGTTATTCGACTGATGCTCTCAGCCGAGATGCAGTAACGCGGTTAAAGCCTCTCGGCGTAAGGTCAGAGGGGCTTTAACATTCGCACTTCACAATCTACGTGCCCGGTACAGCCCAGCGCTTCGCTGATATGCTCAAAGCCTAAATGCTCATACAGGCGAATTGCCTCAGTCAGAAAAGCCGTGGTCTCAAGATAGCACTGCTTAAAACCTTGCTCACGGGCATGTTCAAGCGCCATCAGCGCCAGTTTTTTCGCCAGCCCCTGACCGCGCGCACTCGACAGGAAGTACATCTTTTGCAGCTCGCAAATGTCTGGTTCACTACATCCTAACGGTGCAACACCGCCGCCGCCCACGACTTCACCGTTTTGCTCAACCACCCAGTAGGCCGCGCCCGGCTGGCTGTAAACCTGGAACAATTCGTCCAGATTAGGGTCGGCAACGGTGTAGCCTTTATCGGCGGTAAGGCCGTATTCAGCGGAAACTTTGCGGATAACGCGGGCAATTGCGGCGTTATCATCGGCAGAAATTCGGCGCAGCGTTGCCGCGACGGAGGTAATGGCACTCATAGCGAACTCATGACATAAAAGTGAGACATATGCAGTTAATACCACTGCGGTGAGGGGAAGCGCAAGCGAGGATAATTCAATAAAAAGCCTCTGAGCATATGCGTCAGAGGCTTTTATTGTCTGCGGCGTCGGATGCGCTACGCTTATCCGACCTACGTTGACGGTGCCCGTAGGCCGGATAAGCGCAAGCGCCATCCGGCAAACGTACAGGCACGATGATTACAGCGCGGCGATGACCGCCTGCTGTTCAATCAGCTTCGCTTTGGCTTCTGCGTAACCGTCCAGCTTCTCACGCTCTTTGGCGATGACCGCTTCCGGTGCGCGGGCAACGAAACCTTCGTTGGAGAGCTTGCCTTCGATACGGGCAATCTCACCTTCGATTTTAGCCACTTCTTTCGCCAGACGCGCCAGCTCATCTTCTTTGTTGATGAGGCCAGCCATCGGGATCAGCAGCTCGGCGCCGTCGATGATTTTGGTCACGGAGACCGGACCTTTGTCATCGGCAGGTAGCACGGTGATGCTTTCCAGACGCGCCAGGTTCAGCAGGAAGCTCTTGTTGTCGTTCACACGACGCATCGCATCCGCGCTGCAACCACGCAGCAACAGCTCCAGTGGTTTACCCGGGGCAATGTTCATTTCCGCGCGGATGTTACGTACGGCAACGATCGCCTGCTTCAGCCATTCGGTATCGGCCAGCGCCGCTTCATCTACCTGAGCCGCGTTATATTCCGGGAACGGCTGCAGCATGATGGTATCTGCGGTGTTGCCACAAATCACTTTCACGCGCTGCCAGATGGTCTCGGTGATGAACGGGATGATCGGATGCGCCAGGCGCAACAGACCTTCCAGCACGGTCACCAGCGTATTGCGGGTACCGCGCAGTTCAGCATCAGTTCCTCCGGTCATTACCGGCTTGGTCAGCTCCAGATACCAGTCGCAGAACTGGTTCCAGGTGAACTCGTACAGGATGCCCGCGGCGATATCGAAGCGGAAGTTATCCAGCGCTTCGCGGTACGCTTTGATGGTCTGGTTGAATTCAGCGAGGATCCAGCGGTCTGCCAGAGACAGGGTCATTTCGCCGCCGTTGAAACCGCAATCATTTCCTTCAGTGTTCATCAGCACGAAGCGGCTGGCGTTCCACAGCTTGTTACAGAAGTTACGGTAACCTTCCAGACGCTTCATATCCCAGTTGATGTCGCGGCCAGTAGAGGCCAGCGCCGCCAGGGTGAAACGCAGGGCGTCGGTGCCGTGCGGCTCGATGCCGTTCGGGAACTGCTTCTCGGTACGTTTGGCGATCTTCTCGGCCAGCTGCGGCTGCATCATGTTGCCGGTGCGTTTCTCTAGCAGCTCCGGCAGTGAGATACCGTCGACCATATCCAGCGGGTCGATAACGTTGCCCTTGGATTTGGACATCTTCTGGCCTTCGTCGTCGCGAATCAGACCGGTCATGTAGACGGTATGGAACGGAACCTGCGGCTTGCCGTTTTCATCTTTGATGAAGTGCATGGTCATCATGATCATGCGGGCAATCCAGAAGAAGATAATGTCGAAGCCGGAGACCATCACGCTGGTTGGGTGGAACTGACGCAGCGCGTCGGTGTTTTCCGGCCAGCCGAGCGTAGAGAAGGTCCACAGCGCGGAGGAGAACCAGGTGTCGAGAACGTCTTCGTCCTGACGCAGCGCAACGTCGGCGCCGAGGTTGTTTTCCTGACGCACTTCATCTTCGGTACGGCCAACATATACGTTGCCGTCGTTGTCATACCATGCCGGGATACGGTGACCCCACCACAGCTGACGGGAAATACACCAGTCCTGAATATCGCGCATCCAGGAGAAGTACATGTTTTCGTACTGCTTCGGTACGAACTGGATGTCGCCGTTTTCAACCGCTTCAACCGCCGGTTTTGCCAGCACGTCGGCACGGACGTACCACTGGTCGGTCAGCATCGGTTCGATAACCACACCGCCACGGTCGCCGTAAGGAACGGTCAGATCGTGAGGTTTGATCTCTTCCAGCAGGCCCATCGCATCGATGGCAGCGACGATCGCTTTACGCGCGGCAAAGCGTTCCAGCTTCTGGAATTCAGCCGGGATAGCGTTGGAGTAAACGTCGGACTCTTCACCTTTGGTGTCGTACACTTCCGCGGTTTCACGGATGTCACCGTCAAAGGTCAGAATGTTGATCATCGGCAGGCCGTGACGTTTCCCGACTTCGTAGTCGTTAAAGTCGTGTGCCGGGGTGATCTTCACGCAGCCGGTACCTTTTTCCATATCGGCGTGTTCATCACCGACAATCGGAATGCGGCGGTTAACCAGCGGCAGGATAACGAATTTGCCGATAAGACTCTGATAGCGCGGATCTTCCGGGTTCACGGCCACGCCGGTGTCGCCCAGAATGGTTTCCGGACGGGTGGTCGCCACGACCAGGTAATCTTTACCGTCAGCGGTTTTCGCACCGTCGGCCAGCGGATAGCGGATGTGCCACATCGAGCCTTTAGACTCGCGGTTTTCCACTTCCAGGTCAGAGATGGCGGTGCGCAGTTTCGGGTCCCAGTTTACCAGGCGCTTGCCACGGTAAATCAGGTCTTCTTTGTACAGGCGAACGAAGACTTCTTTCACGGCATTGGAAAGGCCTTCGTCCATGGTGAAGCGCTCGCGCTCCCAGTCAACGGAGTTGCCGAGACGGCGCATCTGACGGGTAATGGTGCCGCCGGATTCCGCTTTCCACTGCCAGATTTTATCGATAAACGCTTCGCGACCGTAGTCGTGACGGGTTTTACCTTCTTCAGCAGCAATCTTACGCTCAACCACCATCTGGGTAGCGATACCCGCGTGGTCGGTACCAGCCTGCCACAGGGTGTTTTTACCCTGCATGCGCTGGTAGCGAATCATGGTATCCATGATGGTTTGCTGGAAAGCATGACCCATATGCAAACTGCCGGTGACGTTCGGCGGCGGGATCATGATGCAGAAGGACTCTTTGCTTTCATCGCCGTTAGGTTTGAAATAGCCCTGCTTTTCCCAGTGCTCGTAAAGCGGCTGTTCGATATCTTGTGGGTTGTATGTCTTTTCCATTATTTCCAGGTTGCCGTATTCAGGTTAAAACCAGCCACGCGGTAAGCTTTGTAGCGATCGCGTGCCGATTGTTTCAAAGAATCTTCGTAAGGAACGAAGTCTATCACTTCTGTGAAAGCGGTGGCAAAATCTGCAAAGCCAACGCGCAAACTGATGAGCAGGTCGCGCGGGCTGCTATTGCGTTTCTCCGGCCAGGCAATCTCTACCGGCGCGCCGCCTCTGGGGCCTTCGCCCGCCAGATTATGCGGAACAAAGCTTTCTGCCGGTCTTGCCCACAGGGCTTCATCCAGTCGAAGAGCCTGCTTTTCGTTTTCACAGGCGATAAGCACGCGCTTGCCAGCCCGCCAACGTTCTGCGGCAATTTCACACACCAGTTGCTCGACGGCGCTTAAACCATCTTGTTGTGTGTCGTTGTCCAGAAGATAGAACGTCGCATTCTTCATATATGGGGCTTCTTGTGGTGGATTTAAATGCAAAGCCGGGTGGCGCTACGCTTACCCGGCCTACGGTTGAGTGACGTTGTAGGCCGGGTAAGGCGAAGCCGCCACCCGGCGTTTTACATCACTCTTCGCCGTTAAAACCCGCGCGATTGAGCAGGAACTGCGACAGTAACGCGACCGGACGACCGGTTGCGCCTTTGGCTTTCCCTGAACGCCATGCGGTACCAGCGATATCCAGGTGCGCCCAGTTGTACTTACGGGTAAAGCGTGACAGGAAGCAGCCCGCGGTAATGGCGCCGCCAGGACGTCCGCCGATGTTCGCCATATCCGCAAAGTTAGACTCTAACTGCTCCTGGTATTCATCACCCAGCGGCAAACGCCACGCGCGGTCGCCAGCCTGCTCGGACGCACCGATCAGCTCATGCGCCAGCGGGTTGTGGTTCGACATCAGGCCGGTGATGTGATGGCCCAGCGCAATCACGCACGCGCCGGTCAGGGTCGCAACGTCAATCACCGCCTCCGGCTCAAAGCGCTCGACGTAGGTTAACACGTCGCACAGCACCAGACGGCCTTCGGCGTCGGTATTGAGCACTTCAACGGTCTGACCAGACATAGTGGTCAGCACGTCGCCTGGGCGATACGCGCGGCCACCCGGCATATTTTCGCAGCCCGCCAGTACGCCGACGACGTTGATGGGCAACTGAAGCTCGGCCACCATGCGCATTACGCCGTACACTGCTGCTGCGCCGCACATGTCGTACTTCATCTCATCCATGCCTTCGGCAGGTTTGATGGAGATACCGCCGGAGTCGAAGGTTAACCCTTTACCGACCAGCACAATCGGACGCGCGTCTTCGGACGGGTTGCCTTTGTACTCGATGACTGACATCAGCGACTCGTTCTGCGAACCGTGACCGACGGCGAGATAAGAGTGCATACCCAGCTCTTTCATCTGCTGCTCGCCGATCACGCGGGTCACAACATTTTTGCTGTAGCTGTCTGCCAGCTGACGCGCCTGAGAAGCCAGATAGGCAGCGTTACAAATATTTGGCGGCATGTTGCCGAGATCTTTCGCCGCTTTAATGCCAGCGGCGATTGCCAGACCGTGTTGGATCGCACGCTCACCGCTGGTCAGCTCGCGGCGGGTCGGCACGTTGAAGACCATTTTACGCAGCGGGCGACGCGGCTCGCTTTTGTTGGTCTTCAACTGGTCAAAGCTGTACAGCGTTTCCTGTGCCGTCTCAACGGCCTGGCGCACTTTCCAGTAGTTATTGCGCCCTTTGACGTGCAGCTCAGTCAGAAAGCACACGGCTTCCATTGAGCCAGTATCATTCAGCGTATTGATGGTTTTCTGAATGACCTGCTTGTACTGGCGCTCGTCAAGTTCGCGCTCTTTGCCACAACCAATGAGGAGAATTCGCTCAGACAGAACGTTAGGAACATGGTGCAGCAACAGGGTTTGACCCGGTTTGCCTTCCAGTTCGCCACGACGCAGCAGTGCGCTGATGTACCCGTCGCTGATCTTGTCGAGCTGCTCTGCAATCGGAGAGAGGCGGCGTGGTTCAAAGACACCCACGACGATGCACGCACTCCGCTGTTTCTCCGGGCTACCGCTTTTTACACTGAACTCCATGCACTACGCTCCTGAATCTTAAAGACAACAGCGGTGGCTACGGATAGAATTGCAAGCTTTCGTAACTCATACCCGCTGTTGCGGTGACTTCGTGTTAATCTTAACGTTATTACGGCATTGGCACGTCAGAACAATTTCTGAGAGGTGGATCCGTTGAGTATAATGATCTTAGCGACGATTTCGACGACTCAAGAGAATAAATGACGTTTAAGCCATGAAACAAGCTAAATTCCGGCAAAAGACGGGTTTTTACGGGCGTATTTAAAGTGATAATCATAAGATATCTGGTTCGGGAAACGCTCAAAAGCCAACTTGCGATCCTATTCATCCTGCTTTTGATCTTCTTTTGTCAAAAGTTGGTCAGGATCCTTGGTGCGGCTGTTGACGGTGATATCCCGGCAAATCTGGTGCTCTCGCTGCTGGGGCTGGGCGTGCCAGAAATGGCGCAACTTATCTTGCCCTTAAGCCTGTTCCTCGGGCTGCTGATGACGCTGGGCAAACTGTATACCGAAAGTGAAATTACGGTCATGCATGCCTGTGGGCTGAGCAAGGCTGTGCTTGTTAAAGCGGCGATGGTGCTGGCGTTGTTTACCAGTATTATTGCGGCGGTCAACGTGATGTGGGCCGGACCGTGGTCCTCCAGACATCAGGACGAAGTCCTGGCGGAGGCGAAAGCGAACCCCGGTATGGCGGCGCTTGCTCAGGGGCAATTCCAGCAGGCGACCAACGGCAGTTCGGTGCTGTTTATCGAAAGCGTTGACGGCAGCAACTTCAAAGACGTGTTTCTCGCGCAAATCCGCCCGAAAGGCAACGCTCGTCCTTCGGTCGTCGTAGCCGATTCCGGACATCTTACCCAATTGCGCGATGGCTCTCAGGTTGTGACGCTAAACCAGGGGACGCGCTTTGAAGGTACCGCGCTGCTGCGCGATTTCCGCATTACCGACTTCCAGGATTATCAGGCGATCATCGGCCATCAGGCCGTAGCGCTGGATCCAAACGATACCGAACAGATGACCATGCGTACGCTGCTGGCGACCGACACCGATCGCGCCCGCGCGGAACTGACCTGGCGTATCACGTTAGTATTCACCGTATTTATGATGGCGCTGATGGTTGTACCGCTGAGCGTGGTAAACCCGCGTCAGGGTCGCGTGCTGTCGATGCTGCCAGCAATGCTGCTCTATTTGCTGTTCTTCCTGGTTCAGACATCGCTGAAGTCGAACGGTGGCAAAGGTAAGCTGGATCCGGTGTTCTGGATGTGGGTGGTTAACCTGGCTTATCTGGCGCTGGCGATTGTGCTTAACCTCTGGGATACGGTGCCGATGCGCCGCTTGCGTGCCCGTTTTATGCGTAAAGGAGCGGTATAATGCAGCCTTTTGGTGTACTTGACCGCTATATCGGTAAAACCATTTTCACCACCATCATGATGACGCTGTTCATGCTGGTGTCGCTCTCCGGGATCATCAAGTTCGTTGACCAGCTGAAAAAAGCCGGGCAGGGGAGCTACGATGCGATGGGTGCTGGGCTGTATACCCTGCTCAGTGCGCCGAAAGATATCCAGATCTTCTTCCCGATGGCGGCGCTGCTGGGGGCATTGCTGGGGCTGGGCATGCTGGCCCAGCGCAGTGAACTGGTGGTGATGCAGGCTTCTGGCTTTACCCGTATGCAGGTGGCGTTGTCGGTGATGAAAACCGCGATTCCGCTGGTGCTGCTGACGATGGCCATTGGCGAATGGGTCGCACCGCAGGGTGAACAGATGGCGCGTAACTACCGTGCGCAGCAGATGTACGGCGGCTCGCTGCTCTCTACCCAGCAGGGTTTGTGGGCGAAAGACGGTGACAGCTTTGTCTACATCGAGCGGGTGAAAGGCGAGGCCGAGCTGGGTGGGATTAGCATCTACTCGTTTAACGACAAGCGCCGTCTGCAGTCTGTACGCTATGCTGCGAGCGCGACGTTTGACCCGGAGCAGAAGGTCTGGCGTTTGTCGCAGGTGGATGAATCCAACCTGACCGATCCGAAACAAATCACCGGTTCGCAAACGGTGAGCGGCACCTGGAAAACCAACCTGACGCCCGACAAGCTCGGCGTCGTGGCGTTGGATCCTGACGCGCTGTCGATTAGCGGTCTGCATAACTACGTGAAGTACCTGAAGTCGAGCGGCCAGGATGCCGGACGCTACCAGCTCAATATGTGGAGCAAAGTCTTCCAGCCGCTGTCAGTGGCGGTCATGATGCTGATGGCGCTGTCGTTTATCTTTGGTCCGCTGCGTAGCGTCCCGATGGGGGTGCGTGTGGTGACGGGGATTAGCTTCGGTTTTGTGTTCTATGTGCTGGACCAAATCTTTGGCCCGCTGACGCTGGTGTACGGCATTCCGCCGATTATCGGTGCGCTGCTGCCAAGCGCCAGCTTCTTCCTGATAAGCCTGTGGCTGATGCTGCGTAAATCGTAATCACAGTAATCGTAGGCCTGATGGCGTTGCGCTTTTCAGGCCTACTCCGGACCCGTAGGCCGGATAAGGCGTTAAGCCGCCATCCGGCAACGTAATACGGGCTAGCGTTTTCTCCCACCCATCAAACTCCCCAACATGCCGCGGATTATCTGATTAGTAACCTGTCGCGCCGCGCTTTTCGCCACGCTCTGTACCACGCCATCGCGCTTGCCGCCGCGCGGCCCTGTGCTGCCAAATAAAATATCCTTCAATCCACCGAGAATACCGCCGTCCACCTCGACCGCTTTACCGTTGGCGGGAGGCGTATTTTGCTGCTCGGTACTGGCCTGCACACCTTGCTGTAAACGTTCATAGGCGGACTCTCGGTCGATATCTTCTTCATATTTGCCGTACAGCGAAGAGTGATTAATCAGCCCGTTGCGCTCGTCGTCCGTCACCGGTCCCATCCGTGAGCACGGCGCAATCACCATCGCCCGTTCAACCACCGACGGGCTGCCTTTGGCGTCCAGAAACGACACCAGCGCCTCGCCGGTTCCCAGCTCCTGAATGGCTTTTTCGGTATCAAATGCCGGGTTGGCGCGCATTGTTTGTGCCGCGGTTTTCACCGCTTTCTGATCTTTCGGCGTGAACGCGCGCAGGGCATGCTGTACGCGGTTCCCCAACTGGCCAAGCACGTTGTCCGGAATATCCGACGGGTTTTGCGAGACGAACCACACGCCGACCCCTTTCGAGCGGATCAGACGGATCACCTGTTCGATTTTATCCAGCAACACCTGCGGGGCATCGTTGAACAGCAGGTGCGCTTCATCAAAGAAGAACACCAGTTTTGGTTTCTCCAGATCGCCCGCCTCCGGCAACTGTTCGTACAGTTCAGAGAGCATCCACAGCAGGCTGGCGGCGTACAGTTTGGGCATCTGGTAGAGCTTCTCGGCGCTGAGGATATTAATCATCCCTTTGCCGCTGGCGTCGGTACGCATCCAGTCTTTGATGTCCAGCATCGGTTCGCCAAAGAAGTGCGCTGCTCCCTGCTGCTCCAGCGACAGCAGTCCGCGCTGAATAGCCCCGACCGAAGCGCTGCTGATATTGCCGTACTGATTTTGGAAGGATTTAGCGTTATCGCCGATGTACTGAGTGATGGCCCGCAGGTCTTTGAAATCGAGCAGCAGCAGGCCCTGGTCATCGGCAATGCGGAAGATAATATCCAGCACGCCGGACTGAACGTCGTTGAGATTCAACAGACGAGCCAGCAGCAGCGGCCCGAGGTCAGATACCGTGGCTCGCACCGGGTGACCCTTTTCGCCGAAGATATCCCACACCGTGACCGGATTACCATGCGGTTGCCAGTCGGTAATGCCGATGTTTTTCAGGCGGGCGAGCAGCTTTTCAGAGGCTTGTCCTTCCTCGGCCACGCCGGTTAAGTCACCTTTCACATCGGCCATAAATACCGGTACGCCAATCCCGGACAGCGATTCGGCCAGCTTTTGTAGTGTGACGGTTTTACCGGTCCCGGTCGCGCCGGTAATCAGACCGTGACGGTTGGCCATGCCTGGTAGTAAAAACAGTTCGGTGTCCGGCGTGCGGGCAATTAGCAGGGGTGCGCTCATTGAGATTTCCTCCATTTATCCTGCCTGGAGTATAGGCAACCGTGACGCACTCTTCACCGCTAAATTGCGGAGATTGTGAGGAGAATTTTACCTGCCTGGAATAGCGGGGAGAATAGCCGGGAAGCTTACGCCTCCCGACAAAGACGATCAGAAGTCGGCTTTCAGCACCACGCGGTAGCGGGCTTTGCCGTCACGCACATGCTGGATTGCTTCGTTAATTTGCGACATCGGGTACAGCTCGGTGGTAGGCGACACCTTGCTGCGCCCGGCAAACTTCATCAGCTTGCGCAGCTCGAATGGCGTCCCGGTCGCCGAACCGGAGATGCTGCGATCCCCGGCAATTAAGGTAAACGCCGGTACTGGCAGCGGCTTCAGCACTGCACCGACGGTATGGAAGTTACCGCCGTAGGCCAGCGCTTCAAAATAGGGCTGCCAGTCGAGATCGACGTTAACCGTGTTAATGATGAGATCGAACTGGCCCGCCAGTGCTTTTAGCGCATCTGGATCGCGGCTGTTGACCACTTTATCCGCCCCCATCGCCAGCACTTCCTGCTCTTTCGCCGGATTGGAGCTGAACGCGGTGACTTCGCAACCCATCGCGTGTAACAGCTTAATGGCGATATGCCCCAGGCCGCCGATGCCGATCACCCCGACGCGGCTGGTGGCGGTGATATGGTGCATCAGCAGCGGTTTGAACACCGTGATGCCGCCGCACAATAATGGGCCAGCGGCCGCCAGATCGATACTCTCCGGCAGCGGGATCACCCACTGCCAGTCGGCTCGTAGCTTCTCGGCAAAGCCGCCGCGATTAAGAATAGTGGGAACGGAGCCTTCCAGGCAGTTAATCTGATTACCGCTGATACAGGCGTCGCAGTGCCCGCAGCTGCGTGCCGTCCAGCCAATACCGACGCGCTGACCAACCTTCAGACCTTTATCCTGCGCCGCGCTGCCGAGCGCCGCCACGCGACCAATCACCTCATGCCCGGCAACCAGCGGATACTGAGAGAACCCCCATTCGTTGTCGATCATCGACAAATCGGAATGGCAGATACCGCAGTAATCGACCTGGACTTCGACATCTTCCGGCTTGAGCTCGCCTGCATCATATTCATAGAGTTCGAGTTCGCTGCCCGCCGCTTTTGCGGCGTAGCTTTTTATCATCGACATCGTGTTTCCCTCAGTGTGGTGTTGAACTGGAAGTGTAGAGCATGGGGAAACGGGTCGCTTCGCAGAAGGGGGGATTAAGAAGCGGGTAAACTGTGATGATGGCTACAGGTAAGAAAGGTAATGCTGAAATTTTCAACACTTAGCGAGCCAGACACACGCTGGCGCTTGCATGGTGGCGCACGACAGGTATAATCCACAACGTTTTCCGCATCCCTTCCGTGCCGGAGTGGCGAAATCGGTAGACGCAGTTGATTCAAAATCAACCGTAGAAATACGTGCCGGTTCGAGTCCGGCCTTCGGCACCAAGTGATGCAATAATTAGCTACCTAAGGGTGGCTTTTTTTGTGTCCATTTTCGTCCAAATTCGTCCATATCCGTCTGTAATTCAAAGATAATTTATTTTTCAGTAATAACCATTTTTATTTTGTGGTCTTTCCGTGTTGGTCATTTTTCATCCATTGACATCCACGCGATTTGGGGGCAAAAAAGGGGGCAAACCCGGTTCGATAGAGGAGTGACCCCCAAATGGCGCTTACAGATCTCGCAATCCGGCATGCCAGGCCGCTTGGCAAGGCATACAGGCTCTCTGACTGTCACGGTCTTTACATTCAGGTGAACCCCAGCGGATCTAAGTTGTGGTATCTGAAATTTCGCTTTGGAAACAAAGAGAACCGTATGGCATTAGGCCCTTATCCGCTCATTTCTCTCGCACTGGCAAGGGAGAAGCAAGCGGATATCAGAAGGCTTATTTTAGAAGGCATTAATCCGGCGGAAAAACGCAGAGAAGAAAAACGGGGTGGAGAGCCTCTTTATACGTTCGAGTCCGTGGCGCGCGAATGGGTCTCCAGCAACGTGAACTGGTCGGCGGAACATAAGAAGCGGGTGCTGCGTTATTTCGAGCTTTACGTCTTTCCTACGAATGGTAGCTGTGACATTACCAAAATGAAGGTCAAAGATCTGCTGGTGCCCATCAAAGAGGTGGAGAAAGCGGGCAAACTGGACGTTGCTTCCCGGCTTCAGCAACGTACCGCTTGCGTGATGCGCTATGCTGTCCAGAACGGCATTATCGATCATAACCCTGCATCAGATTTAACCGGAGCGGTTTCAACGGCCAAAGTACGCCACCACCCTGCGCTGGATTTGAATCTTATCCCTGATTTCCTGGAAAGAGTCGACGATTTCAAAGGCCGTCAACTGACTCAACTGGCGGTAAAGCTGGCGCTGTTGCTGTTTATCCGCTCCAGCGAACTGCGCTTTGCCCGCTGGGATGAAATTGACCTGCATAACGCCATGTGGACCATTCCCGCCGAGCGAGAAGCGATCCCCGGCGTTAAGTACTCTGCGCGCGGTGCGAAGATGCGTTCTCCTCACCTGGTCCCTCTATCACATCAGGCCATCGAACTGCTGCACGAGGTGCGGCAGCACTGCCGACCGGGAACTGAATTGGTGTTCCCCGGCGATCATAACTACCGCAAACCGATGAGTGAAAACACCATCAACAAAGCGCTGCGGGTGATGGGCTACGACACTCAGAAAGATGTCTGCGGCCACGGTTTTCGCACTATGGCCTGCAGCGCGTTGGTGGAGTCGGGCCTGTGGTCAAGCGACGCGGTAGAGCGCCAGATGAGCCATCAGGAGCGCAAGCGCGTGCGGGCGGCGTATATCCACAAGGCGCAGCATCTCGAAGAACGTCGGGAGATGATGCAGTGGTGGGCCGATTATCTGGATGCAAACCGGTTCAGGCATGTGGTGCCGTATGGCTTCAAAAAGCAGCCGGGAGGCGCACTCGACCATATGAGCTTTCAGGAGCGCAATGACCGCCAACTGGAGGAGCTGAAAGCCAGAATACTCGCTGACTCGGATTGGCTGACGGCGTCTGAATTATCCGCAAAAGCGGGTTTCCGTTCTGCCGATCCTGAGGCAGGCCCGAAAGGCTGGAAAGCCGCGGGGAAGATATTCTCGCTGAAGGTCGATGGTGAGGATTTGTACCCGGATTATGTTCTGGATGAGAAAGCGCGGCCTCTCAAGGTTGTCCGTTTGATTCTCTCACTGTTCAAGGAGCGCAAAACGCCCTGGGGACTGGCTATATGGTTTGGTTCGACTAATCGCAGGTTGAGAGGTGGGAAGCCGAAAGATTTGCTGGTATCAAAGTCAGAGTTGGTACTGCTGGCGGCGCAGGATGAGGTGGCGTCGGAGGAGTAGGTTACGGGATAAGGTAGAGATTAAGTTGGGGGATGATGCTCCAGTGGCATTACGAACAAGGTTCTTTAGCAGCATTTACGAAGCAAAAGGTATTGATGTCCATATACTTTTAGGGCATTAATCGCCTAGTTAGACAGCTCTGCACTGTGATGGCAATGCTAAAAACTGAGTGAAAATCAAAGTTTGAATTTTATCTCATCCAGTGATACTGTGTATTTATACAGTAATGAAAAAATTTAATCTCTTGTAGGTCCTTGGTTTTATGGAATAATAAAATCAATTAATTTACAGGAGTTTTCTTATGCAATTGTTCGCCTTACGTGTGTTAATGAGACCACGCGACCCTGATCTTTTTTCAAAGGGATCTGTTCAAAAAGACATTGAGCATTTTGAAAATGCCATAGTATTCAGCGCGCAAAAGTTACATCTGACATCATCAACACCATCCGTTCATAAGAAAACCAGCTACACCCTGAAGCTGAGTATAAAACCCACTGAAGGCGTCATGGCAGGGGTCATATCAAAACAGCAAAAAATTAAAGGACATGATAAGGATTTTCGCGAGTTCGATGTAGACAATTATCCACCTATCGTATGGATCTGGGATAGAGAAGAGCAAGTGTTATTGGTTGAGAAGAAAACAGCGGTATTTAAGGATGCGCATCAAGTTGCTAAGGCATTTGAAGATCTTGCCAACAACGACTATTTGGCTCAATTGGGACTAAGAGTATTTATCGAAGCTTGCCTTGAAATGGAAGATTTTTGGTCTGAATATCATAGACTTCAGTTTATTGATAAAGTTAGTTTTACGTTGATTACTCCGAATATTTTCGGAAGTAGCAAGCAGGCCTTAACTGACGATTTGCGAAAGCTTGAGGCAGATACTAATGCAAACGCTGTAACCACAACATTTGAAAACACAGATGGTAATTTAAAGCTTAAAGGTTCTCATTGGGCATCTGTTTTTGTTGATTGGGTAAAAGATGGTGGTGGTTCTTGGTTAATTAAAGGTCGAAAAACACTCAAATCAAAACCTACAACTGTATCCAGTAATCAAACGGCCAAGATAGTCCTTATCGAAGGTGAGATTTCAGAAATTCAGTTAGATGGTTACTCACCGAGTGATATCAAAGAAATCATAGCATTACATCAAAACAGGTACACATACAAAAATGAAGAATCTAGGCGTCTGGATTAAAGCTATAGCGCTATTCATATTATGCTTAGCGTTATCGTCAACCGATAAACAGGTTTATACCCTGCTTGAGCAGGCATCGGCGGGGGTGATCGGCTCAATTCTTGGAGGGATTACTGCAGGGATCTCTGTAATTTTTGGCATTCTGGCGGTCGTCAATAAGGGGCAAAAACGCTCAAGTTTTACAAGTTACTTGGGAAGTTTAGAAGCTGATCTGAAATTACTTGTGATCTGTTTAGGCGCAACAATTTTTTTGCCGTACCTTCGAAATTATGACTTACCTCTAATAAATTATCCCAAGCATGAGTTGATTCCTTCTAAGGATAAGTTATTTACTGCGGCAGAGCTGTTTGCCGTAGTGCTGTCTCTCAATCTCATTGTTGAAGTGATAAGTTGCATGATTTTAGTAGTTAAACAAAGTCTAAAAACGGAAGATTGATAAGATTTCTTTAATGATTTTATTTGTAATTACTTGAATTTTAATGATAAAAATATGGTTGATTTATCACTAACTACGATTTTTGTGGTCGATCATGATTTTATACAATGCCTTTAACAATGTCTTTTGCGTGTATATATAAGTATATGGATACGAAAATAGAGTTTCATAAGACTTCAAATTATATCCCCTTTTAAGAACATATAGTTATCCCCTAAAGCGTATATACTTAAAATATCTGTCATGGGGGATAAAATGAACGTTACTTCACCCAAAATGCTGGCTCAGACAGTGAGGAATGCTCGCAAGCAACGTAAGCTGACTCAACGCGAAACTGCAGAAAGTATAGGCATGAAACAATCAACGGTTTCAGAGTTTGAGAATCATCCTGAGGGGACCCGCATAGGTACGCTCTTTAAGTTGCTTGTCGCTCTGGACCTTAAGCTTCAGGCCGTAAGCCGTAGGGGCAAACATAAATCGTCTGATAGCTGGGACCAGGAGTGGTGAACTGTGGAACCAATAAGCTTTACTGATTCAATTCCTGCACCAACCTGGTATTGATATACAGCTTTTCGCGACCAACGCTCATTTCTTCCAGCACGCCTATATCTACCAACTGTTTGAGATACGCTGATGCCGTCTGTCGTTTAGCGATACCTCGTTCAACAAGGTTATCGATCCGGCAATACGGTTGCGCATAGAGCACCTGGATGAGTTCATAGGTATAAATTTTTGGTAGTTTCTCACGTACATACTCGGTCGTTTCTGCCATCAATGCCCGAACAACCGCAATCTTGTCAGTCGTCCATCGGGACGTGTTTTCTACGGCCTCCAGCATAAATAATATCCACGATTCCCAGTCTCCTTCCTCTGTTACCCTACGCAAGAGCGTGTAGTAATCACCACGTCTCTCCAGAATAAAGCGGGACAGGTACAGGATAGGCAGTGAAAGTAATTCATTTTGAATCAAGTAAAGAATATTCAGGATACGACCTGTTCGCCCATTCCCGTCCGGAAAAGGGTGGATGCACTCAAACTGATAGTGTGCAATAGCCATTTTCACCAATGGATCTAAATCATCATCGCCATGTATGAACTGCTCCCAGTTCGCCAATAAGTTACGGATAGTATCTTCACCCACCGGGGGCGTATACACCACGCTGTTATTCTGATCGCGCAGTACCGTGCCCGGTGTTTTTCTTATATCGGTCTGAACTGCGCGTAATTTGGTACAGATAGCGATTGCGGTGTTTGTGCAAAGTGGATAGACCTCAAGATGGGTATAACCATCATAAAGCGCCGTACGATAGCGCAATGCTTCTTTGGTTGCTGGATCTGCTCCGTCTGCACGATCAGCATACTGAAAGAGCTGATCGCTGGTCGTTACGATGTTCTCAATGCGTGAGGAATCTTTCGCTTCCAGCATTGGGAGAATGTTAATCAACAATCCCTGATCGGGGATCAACTCACCCGCCGTTTTCAGCTCTGCAATTGCCGCGCGCGCATTTATACACGCTTTTAGTACATTACGTGTTTCTATCTGCTGCAGATCAGGCGGCAGTTTTGGCAGATCATTGTAAGGGGCTTCGGGATTCCAGTTCATATGTTTATAAAAACCGATTTTATCGACATATAGACATCATATGTCGATGCTATAAGCATGTCACGGCATCATGTTTAAAAAATCGTGTTTTATCGACATATCGCCGCAACGTGTCGATGGCATAAACATGTTTTGGCTATATGTTTAAAAAAATGCTTTTTATCGACATATCCTCAGACGCTTGGCGCAGACTATCTGGATTTGCCTGGGAAGAGACTTCACTACCTGAGATGTATCGACCTTTAAATGAGGTCTCTCGGCAACCTTGCAACTGTAAAAAATGCCCCTATTTCATGGCTAATTAACCGCGAAATTCTAGCCATGGAGGATACTACCGATGTCATCCCGGACACACCGCCAGCTCGTAAGCGTTGAAGTGATGTGGCCTGCTCAGACGCTACCGCTTCCCCTGCAACAGGTAGTCGAAGCATTGAATCAGGGCGAAACGCCCGATCAGATTATTACCCGCATGAACCAACAGGGCCTGCTGGCATGGCGTGAGGATGCATCCGTGCAGAATACACACGATATCTTTCAGGTACGGCTGGACAATCAGCATGAGGCGCGGTTTCTCTGCCGCTACGTTACTCTGCCGCTGCACTGATGCCCGTATCCCGGTAATGCGAAATTGAAGAGTGCTGTTTATCACCGGATAAATTAATATGCTATAAAATAAAGAGTTAGCAAATGTCGTTTCAGGGATGATGAGTTGTAAATGAAGAATAAACTGCCAGACCAGCTTTCCAGGGAATGCATTATTGCGGCTATGCGCGCCTATGATGAAGGTGTACGCCACCAGTTCAGCGAGTCCCGGCTGTATGATGTGGTCTTTGAAGGGCGCAGTTATCCACCTAAAGCTATAGTCGGTATTGCTGCTTCAAATATGACAGGCGTTGAGTTTTCCCCTGAAGATTTTAGTGGTGGTATCAAGTCGAAATGCGTCAAGTTGCTTACCGATCAAGGGTTTCAGATCGTTGAGAAAAATTTAGGTAACGAGCAGCCTGCCATCAGTATTTTTCCTGATGAACTGCCGCCGCAGAGCGTATTTAATGAAGGTGCAGCTACGCAGGTAACGGTTAACCGCTATGAACGCGACCGTAAGGCCCGACAGGCCGCATTAGCCTGGCATGGTTGTCTGTGCAGAGTATGTGGTATTGATATGATGAAGGTGTATGGTGAGATAGCAAAAGGTTTTATCCATATACATCACCTGATTCCGCTATCAGACATCAAAGAGAATTACTCTCTGGATCCCAAAAAAGATCTTATTCCCGTCTGCCCTAATTGCCACGCCATGTTGCATCGGCGTAATCCGCCTTTTTCGCCTGAAGAATTGAAATCAATTATTGAATATCATGCGGCTCTTTAGGTATTAAAGCCCATTCGCTGTAGCTCGGTGGAAGAGAGTATTTTGATATAAATTGCTATTCGCGCAGCAACTTCAGCCACGGATTATTCACCGGCACTTTCTCCCCTAACACCTGCTTCGGATCTTCCATCAGAAAACCTTTCAACTGAATACTTTTCTTTTGTGGAACCCGAACCTCGCAGGTCCAGATAAAACTGTCATCATTACAGCGCAGGGCCAGCCCTGACTCCTGAAACATTCGCTGTGCCAGCTTCCAGCCGTCGCCGGTGTCTCCAGTGGTTTCTGATGCGTATATCTTAAAGATCCCCGGTGAAATCAAGAAAAGATGGTTTTCCACCACATGTACCTTGCCGTTCCGGGTATTCACCGTGGCTGAAGGGCTGGTGTGGTTCTTCAGCCACTGCAGGAAATTATTATTGTCACCAAGTCTTGGGTCGTCTGCTATCTCCGGTAGCGGTTGAGTGGGGGCGCTAAGTTCAGGGACGGGTTCAGCTTCGCTTACCGGCGTCACATCACCGACAAAACAGGCGGGACGTTGTTCGCCTGGCTCCCATATTGCAGACGGTGTCAGGCGCAGCAGCGTCAGCGGTTCAACGGGCGACCAGCCCTTATCCGATCGGATAATGCAGCGCCAGATCGCTTTATCCTCATTGGCAACGATAAGCTGATGCGTCAGCAGTTCGTCAAACAGGCGGTTATTGTTTTCCGGTACGCTAGATACGCCATGCTGGAGCAGCCAGGCGCGTACCCGGTCGGCGGTGGTTTTGCTGATCAGCCACAGCGCATCCTCCGTCAGCCAGCCATCAGATCCGCATTCGGGATTATTGAGTCGGTACTCGTTCTGTACCAGCGACCGCAAGGCGGAAAGAAGCTGCTGGGGGAAGGACGAGGGCTTTTGTGCCAGCGCGGTTTTGATATCGCCACCGAGGTATCGGGCGACAGAAGCTTTATCGGCCTGTTGCACCAGTTCCGCCAGTGCGCCAGCCCGTTCGTAGTGTCCGGTAAGCTGATAAATCAGGGACACAAAAGTCGTGGGGTATCCGGCCAGCCAGTCCAGTAATAGCGCGGGTATCAACTGATTAATCAGCATTGCGGCGGCAGCAGGATGCAGATGATAGTCGCGACCATTGCTCTGGTACTGCCAGCGATAAGGCTGCGCCAGATTACCCTGCCACGGATGCCAGCGGGTGCCATCACGTTGATGAATCTCCATATCCACGGCGATTTTTCCCGTATCGTGCAGTAATGCCGCGCAGACTACCGCGACCGTCCATGCGCTGGCCTGCCGGGCCTGTTCTTCCGCACCCGCTTCCGGTGGCAGCAGATAACCCTGGCGCAGCCGGATGGCGTTGCAGGCAACTTCCAGCGAATGATCCAGCAACCCGCCGGGAGTGGAATGGTGATGACTTTGTGAGGCGGGTAGCAGCTGTACCAGTGCGGCGAAGCGATGAATCGCCGTGAGGATCCAGCTATCAAACAGGGTATCCGGCAGTGGGGTCAGTTGTCGTAACTGGTGCAAACAGGACTGGCGTAACGGTGTCGCCAACAATCGCTCTGCGGATTGTGGCGCAAACCAACCCTCCGGCAGCGTAGCGTCCGGCGCAGGTAGCTGACTCTGGGATGGTCTTTGTAGCCACTTCAGCATATTTCCCCTTTCCGGGCAGGCCCCTTTGCCCTTGCCGCCCTTCCTTTGCAGTTTCTCCCTTTGGGCCTTTTGCATGCAGCAGGTTTTTTTGTCAGCCAGGAATAGTTAAATGTTGTGCTTATCTCAACGGACAAATTTTGTTCAATATGGTACTGGTGGCTGAAATAATGCGATCGGTGAGGCCAATGTTATGGTGCGAGTGAACCACACAGCGTTGGATGGAAAAATAGCAGGTAATTTGTGCACTTTGATTGATGAGGAAGCACTGGCGCAGGCCAGAGGGCAATTGGTTGCACAGGGCTGGCTGACAGCAGATGAAATATCCCTGTTGACGGATTTCACTCCTGAACAGTTTGCTAATTGGAAATGCGAGCACTGTATTTTCTCGGTACATAAAAATGGTGTAGGGGAGGTATTTCCTGGTTATGCATTAGATGAAAACCTGCGGCCATTACCGGTGATGAAATCGATTCTGGATATTCTGACAAAGGTGAAAACGCCATGGGGCATAGCCGAGTGGTTTGCTACTTCAAATGATTTATTGGCAGGCAAGATGCCGCAGGAGATGCTATCGCGCTATCCGGCCAATGTAATTCAGGCGGCGGAAGCCGAAGCGTGGCAACTCATCAATGGTGCAGAATAGATGCAGTCAGGGCATATTCTTTTTTCTCCGACCGAGTATGAAAAAAGTGACCGACGTTTTGTCGGCCACTTTAAAACTACCACCAGGCATAAAACATCAGCCTGTCTCGCTCAAAATCAAACGTCTCCAGCGTCTCTTTCACCCAGAGAGTGACGGCGCGGACATCCTTCCAGTAGTGTTCTCCATAATCGGTATAACCATAGAAAAAGCCATCAATTGTGGGATAAACCGCACCGCAGTTATCCGGCGTCAGGCTCTGCAGGTCGCTCAGAAGCGCCTGCAAATGTGCTTTTGTGACTTCTAACAGCACCTGGTTGCGCACCAGTCCAACGTGTTTATCCACCCATTTGAGTAACGGGTTCACCTTGCGGAAATAACCCACTCTGTCGTACTGGCTTTCATCGGGCGCGTTTTTTGCCCGTTCGAAAAAGAAGATATCGAGTCCCATACATTGTTCCTCATTCCCCTTCATCCTTCAGGCCGCAGGTGCGTTGGCTTTCCTCGCTCACCCCGGTCACGTAGTTTGTCTACGCTCCCGGGGATTCGCTGCGTCGCCGCCTTCCTGCAACCCGAATGATTTTGGGAAATATTCGAGGGGAGCAACTCCCCGACGAGGAAGGCTCCCCGTGCGGGTGGGCTGTCAGGCGCTAAGCTGACAGGGTTGTGGTACAGTGTTGAGCAGCCATTCACTGGCGTGGCGCGCCATACCGCTGGCGCGGATCACTGCCCGCTTGTCCTGGCGCAGGATATCCAGCCAGTAGCCGATATAGCTGGCGTGCTGGAGCCTGCCCTGAATGCCGCAATGGGCGCACAGGAAGGCGCTCCCCATCTCCGCCACTAACTCTTCAGCGGCGTAGAGTGCTTCGGTGCGTTCCGCTCCGGCAATACCGGGGCGGTTCAGGCGTGAAGCGTGTCCGGTGGCGTGCGTCAGTTCGTGCAACAGCGTGGCGTAGTACGCCTCGCTGCTTTCAAACTGTTGCGGGTGCGGCATCATCACCAGGTCGGTCGCGGGTTTGTAATACGCTTTCGACTGGCGGCGATGGCGCAGCGTCACGCCGCTATTCATTGCGATGGCTTCAGCCATCTCCACAGGCGTTGCAGGCCGGGTTAACGGCTCGGACAGCGTCTGCGGCAGGCCATCGCACTGCGACAGATTAAACAGCCGAAATTCACGAATGATCCCGAAATGCCGTACCTTCGGCTCGCCGTCTTTATCCAGCAACGGCTGACCGAGTGCGTCGGTCTCTTCCTGCGTGCGCGGCAGATACAGCACCGCCAGAGAGGATTTCTCCCCACGGCGCACTTGCCCGCCGAGCGCGCTGACCTGATGGAACGTCAGCCAGCGGTCGCTGGAGAAACTCTGCTTATCCGCGCTGTTCCACAGCAGCGGCACGTTGATGCCGTGATACGGACGACCGGATAACGCATTGATCGGGAACGGCGGCTCGCCGTCGCGCCACGGGCGGATCCACGGCACATTACCGTTTTCCAGCTCAGCAATAATCTGGTCGGTGACTTTCTGGTAGATATCGTTGCTTCTGTCCATCGTGCGATCCTCATGGAAGAAGCCGGAACCACCTCCATCCGGAAGCGACTCCGGCGGGGAGAGGTTATGCCTGTTCAGCCATCGAGACCTGTACATAGTGGCCGTGATAGTTGAGCGACAGCGGTAAGGTGACAGGGACTTTCATATCGCCCTGTGGCGGCTGGCAGTAGAGCGTAAAGGTGACTTTCTTGCGGGATATCCCAGCGGTGCGCAGGGTCAGCAGCACGGCGAGCAACAGATTGCCCAGCCGTTCTTCCACCTGCTGCGGGTCGGCGGGAAATTCCACAGCGGATTGCCAGACATCAGGGGCGATAACCACCGGCATTAACGACGGTTTTTTATCGAAAAGCGACATGGTGTTTCTCCTGTAAATGAGCAGGGAACACCCTTCGCAGGGCGTTTCCCTGCGGGATGGGATGGTACGGGTATCCTGCGCATCTGCGCCGTTCGCGCCTTCCGGATACATGGCGAACTTACTGCGTGTGTGACGGTAGTGTTTGCTTAAGCCGCAATAAAAGAGAGGGGAAAATCTTTACGGAGAGCTGAGAGTTTTCGCATTCCAGAAATGTGAGCGCAGGCAGGCCATTGCGCACGCATCGCTCAAAAAACGATCTTTTTCAGGAAGATACTGAAATCAGAAAAGCATATGACCTTGAACAGCAAACACCATGACTGGAGGGATATGCGATGAACCGACAAGAATTACACGCACTAAAGAACTTTGATTTTCTGGCGCGCAGTTTTGCCCGTATGCACGCCCTGGGTCAGCCGATAGATGTTGCTGCCGTAACCGGCAATATGAGTGATGAACAACAAGCATGGTTCCGGGAGCGATACGAACACTACCGAAAGCAGGCTGAGCGCGCGAGAGTGATAGAGCTGCGGTGATGTAACGAACAACGGGCTTAACGGCCCGTTGCGTTTTTTCAGGCTTTGAAAATCTGTTTTCGGTGCCAGCCGACATACTGTTCAGCAGGCCACTGCGTTTTGTCATAAGGGAGGAATAACTGCTGGCCGTTCCGTTGCCAGAACAGATGGTCAACTACCGGACTACGACTGACGCCGCCGGAGATGCGGATGGTCATACTCTCATCCAGCCCGAATGCCCCCATATCAAACGCGTCATGGTGTAATGTACAGAGCGCCAGGCCATTGTTTACCACGCACGGACCACCGTACGCTTTCCAGTGAATATGCGCCGCTTCAATACCAACCAGCGCGCCATCGAGTCTGAGATCGTAACCACAGAACGCGCACCGTGAGTGGTAAGCGCGAAGAACTATATCCCTGAAGCGCGGATCGCGGTTCCTGGAGCGATCGATAAAATCGAATCCCAGTTGGTTGGCCAGGATCCGCTGAATACTTTCCGGGAAGCGATCGGTAAGGATCTTCTGAGCCAGTTGGTCGATCATCTCTGGATGTGCCAGCAATTGCTGGTAAGCCGCTTCATCGAAGCCGCCCGCCACCTGGTTATCAATCAGTTCTTTCTTTGTCGGCTGAGTATTGCCCTTACGCGGTTTGCAACTTTCTGCGTGGGCAATCTCCCAGAAGCCGTCTGTTCGCAGCCGCCAGAACGGCATATTGGGATAGTCGGTGCGCCGTTTCGGGCCAAACTCTTTCAGCAGGCGCGTAAGCGGTTCGTTGATCTCTTCGCCGTAGTTAAACAGGCGCTGATGGCCTGCTTTGTACTGCGACAGCACGTACAACAACAGCAGCGGTTTATGCGGCGCGCATACGTCACCCTGACGCCAGACAGAGACGTTGGAGATGGCAGATTGCAGCATTTCAGGTGAGATCATAGGAATGAACCGGGTAACAGGCTGATGTTATTGCGATCATGCTCGCAAAACGCGTCTGACTCAAGACCAGTTCATCACAACATCTGGATGAGCGCTTCAGGGGATCCGCGTTTTACTGACGATCATCTTCCCGACCTGTTCGCCAGCGCTGCGGATATCGCCGACCGCGCTGCCCATCACTCCGGCGATGGCTGCGCCGATCCTGATGCCCGCCCATGTCAGCGCACCCAACCAGAATGCCGGTAGCACCAGGAACATCACGCCCATAATGATATTCACAATCAGATCGTCGGAGGTATTTTGCAGGCCCCAGAGGTTGAAGTACGAGTGGGTGTCGCTGTCGTACATCATCTGCATCAGCCAGCTATCCAGCCAACGGGCCAGCTCCCACCAGAAGGTGAGAAAGAACAGGGCGAACTGCACAAAGCTCAGCGTGATAACCGTTTTTAGATCCCATGCCGAGAACAGCAGGATCACAGGAATACAAATCACAAGGGCCATTCCAAGGAATGCCTGCACCATCGGCAATGCCTGGCGCACGCTGTCGAAAGCAGGGAACAAAGCGAGGCTGGAAATCGACATTCCGGCGATACTCCCCAACCGACTTAGCGCTTGCGATGCATTCAAGTTATCTCCCGCACTCCCACCAAATCCGTTGTACACCAGTCCGCCCTGCGATACCTGCATATTGCGCGGGCTCACCAGCGAGCGCAGCACCGCTTCCTCATACTCCTCTTTAGACTGCCCCAGTTTTTGCAGTTGCTGCCAGAGCGTGGTATCGACTTGCTTCAGTAGCCGATTTTTCAGCCCCGAATCACCATCGGACCACCACTCTTTACACGCGGGATAGCCTCCGCTACCTATATTGCTCAGGCCATCATCGCGGCTGGCATCATAGGGCCATGCGGCGCGGGGCGAACGGGAATGATCGTGGTCGTAATAGCCTGGCGTGGCGAGATAAAAAGCCGATCCCACCCAGTCCACTTCCCGGCTCTGTTCCTCGCTGATATCACTGCCCAGCCGCTTGAGGCGTGTGCGCGATGGCCCATAGCAGTCGTTCACGAAATCCTGCAACTCCTGCGCCATCGCCGGATCGGCGATCCGGGTGTGCTGCACTTCAAAGCGCAGCTGGCGCAGGTCCGGCTTGCAGGGCAGCACCGCGACGGCGGCGCTGGTGATGCCTTTGCCCAGTGCATGCGTGAAGTACCACCACACCGGAACGGAAGCGCTCTGGCCGCTGAGTTCATTAATCAAAGGTGCATAGCCGGAATCGCCGGGCTGTACCACCGACCAGCCGCACTGTTTTGTGCGCTGGCTGTCGTAGGTGAGGGTATTGATATCGACATTGAGAAACGGCACGCCCGCAAAGAGGTTCACCAGCAGGGCGCTGTAGAGCGAGTGCTCCACCCAGACGACCAGCAGGCGGGCGACATTGCCTTCATCCGCCCCCTGGCCGCGCGCCTTCAGCCACAGGGCAATCAGTTTTGCCAGCAGGGGCAGGGCGAACAGCCCGGTGGCGGTCAGTGTCTGCCACACGCCGTTGTTCACCAGCCAGCCGAGCAGGGTGAGCACGTACTCAAAATAGCTGTTGGCGGTCATCGCGGGCTGTCCGGCTGCGGGTTATTCAGCTTATGCATTCGGCGATCGCTGTCGTCCGGTACTTCCACCGCCTGTCCCTGAAGCTGGTCTCGCTGCTGCTTGCGTTGCAGGATCTGGCTTGCGGTATTGCGCGTCAGCGCCTGGCGAAAATCAAGTTCCAGCTTAAGCTGGTTCAGCTCCTCATCCAGTTGGGCGGTGGTTTTGCCTAAGCTCTCCTGTGCCTCTTTGACGTTGGCGATATTCGGCTCGCGCATGCCCGCGAGCAGCGTGCGCCGGGCGAGTAATGCCTGCTCGGTGACGCGTGCCAGCGCCAGCTCTCCCGCCAGCCGTTCGGTGAGGACGGCGGCGTCCGGATCGTCATGCAGCGCCTCGACCACACCACGGGTCAGTTGCATGGATCCGCCGGAGGCTTTTGCCAGATTGTCGAAACCGGCTTTCTGGCTGCCGTTAACCAGATCTGCCAGCAGGGGCAGGATCTTCGCTTTTTCTTCGTCGATCAGCGGATGCAGGCCGATCCCCGCCTGTGCGCCGGAACGCGCATCCGGATCGTCGGTGGCCTGCGCCACGCTGATGGTCTGCTCGCCCACCACGCGGGTCATCCATCCGGCAGCCTCTTCTGGAGATTTCCAGGTAGTGCAAATTTCTCCGTCGCATTCAGAGGTGGTGATTGACGTGGTGCTGGTGGCGGGCTGCTGGTTGAGAATATTCCAGCCTGCGGCGGTGGCGTCATGGACTATCTTAATCGGCGGCTGGCCTTTACCGCCGCGCTTTTCGCCACCCACCCAGCGTTTACCTTTTTCGGCGGCCTCTTTTGCCGCTTTCTGGTCGGTGCGGATGGCATCGTTGTCGCTGGCGGCAAGGGACTGGTAGTTCTCCGCTTTGGCTCCGGAAAACCAGGCGGAATCGGCCGCCAAATCGGTCATCTTCTCCGCCATCTTCTGGCAGTTCAGCAGCGATTTATCGAAATCCAGCCGCCCCTGTAATACGCCGTTGGTCAGTAAATCATAAAGCTGCGGGTTGGCGCGCTGGATAACCATCGCAGGCAGGCTGGCGACCGCCCCGGTGGCGCTCTGGATGACGTTGCCCATCAGTTGCTGGAAGCCGTCGGTGATGCCGTTTAGCTGGTTGCGTACCGTGGTGTCGATATCGAAATTCCCGCACATCATATCGCTGTTCCAGCCAATGCCGACACTGAGCGGCGAAGGGCTACGGCGTACGGAAGGTGGCATCACCGCTTCACCGCCGCCAATCTGGTAGTAAAGCAGGTCGTCAACCGCGCCTCGCGTGCGGAAGCTGTAGTCGTCTGCGGCCGCGCAAACCCATGAGAAAAGCAGTAAGGTCAGGCAAAGGACTCTCATCACCGCCTCCGTTAACCCGTGCTGCCGAGAAAAGTCTGCCCACGGCGTGGACAACACTTATAAGGCCGCCAGAGCGTCCAGGCGTAAGCGCCGTTCTCCGCCAGCTTGTCGGCGTAAGTATCGGTAACGCCCCTGTCCGGGAACACCGAACAGGCGGCGGATTTTTTGGGCGTCAGCATCTGCCACTGGTGGTTACTGCCGTCGCCTTCGATAACCGGTGGCGGCGGCCAGTACCCGGCGCGGGATGAGGCGGTCAGCGGCGTATAGATATGCGGTTGCCCGGTACGGGTCACCAGATCGGCCACTCGCTGGGCGATAACGGCGGCAGCTTTATAATCGTGCGTCTGGCTGATGGCTCCGGTGCGTGGGTAGATATTGCCCCACATATCGCCGCTCTTACCAACTTCCCGCAGGCCCGGTGTCAGCGCCTCCGGGTATGTCATCTCCGGCACCCCGCTGCGCCACGCCAGCGTATCCACCTGGCTCAGAAAGTACGGTTGAAAAGGTTGGGAGGAGGGGGAGCAGACATAGCCAAACTCAGTGAAGAATTTTGCCAGCTCATCGCCAGCCGGGAAGCCGATGGCGTCGGCGTTTTTAAAGCGGATTTTGCTGTGCTGGCTCGCTGAACGCGGATTAGTGTCGCCGCCGCCTTCGGCAATGCCGGACAACGGCGGGCTGAGAAGCGACATCTCCGTCCACGGGTATTGCCCGGCGAAGCTGTAAGCCGACACCACCAGATCCGGGCGGAAATGGCTGACCTTCACCGAGGTGCGCACCGTGCAGCCAAACGGCGAGCAGTACAGCCAGTAGCACAGGCCGACCACCCGGTATTGCACGCACTCTGGCGTCAGCGCGGAAGCGGCAATCTCCGGTGTGTTAATGGCCCTGAGAGGTAAGGCCGCGCACAGCAGAAAAAGAGTGTATTGGGCTCGCATCGCGCCTCCGGCAACAGAGATTTCTTCTGCCGGGTGTAGCGCACTGGCGCTGCTTTCACTGCATAAAACTAAAGGCTGCCCGTAAAAATTGTTGAGTTCTGCATCATCATTCTGTGCGGCTTCTGATGGTATTCTCTGGCTCGGGCCAGAACTGCGAAGGCAGTTCCGGCCTGTTTTTTTCATTTTTTATTTTCATAAGGAGCAAAGGCTGATGCCTGAAAAAAGAAAGCATCTCACGCGTCATGAAGTGGGACAGATACTGCTTGCAGCGGACAGAGGGATCCATTTTGAGCGCGATTATTGCCTCATTCAGATGTGTTTTTTACACGGCCTGCGGGTCAGTGAATTGTGCGGGATGCGCCTGTCGGATATCGACCTGGTTGGCGGCTCGGTCTATGTCCGGCGACTGAAAAACAGCCTCTCCACCCAGCATCCGCTGTTCGATACCGAACTGCCCGCGCTGATGCGCTGGCTACAGGTCCGCAACCGCTGGCGGGATGCAGACAGTGACTGGCTGTTTCTGTCGCAGAAGGGCGGTGCGCTGTCGCGGCATCAGGTCAGGTTGTTACTCAAACGTTACGGAGAACTGGCGGGCGTCAGCATTGCCGCCTATCCGCATATGCTGAGACACGGTTGCGGTTACGCGCTGGCGGATTTAGGGCGGGATACCCGTCTGATACAGGATTATCTGGGGCACCGGAACATCCGGCATACGGTGATTTATACGGCGACAAATACGCAGAGGTTTATGAATGTCTGGGGGAATGTGAGAGAAAACCACACAATTAGTGCCAGAATGTAAAGTAGTATCAGAAAAATTTAGCAAAGTGTCAAAATTTTTCTGAGACCCCTTTTGATAACGGACTATCTTTTTGTTTTTAAATTGATATTAAATGTAACTAATATGTGGTTTCCCTCTGGTCCAGGCTGGCAACGTGCTTAAGAGGTTCACGTTGCCAGTTTTCATTTGCTCATCGCATTACTGTTTTATGCCATTTCGAACGCCATGCTTCGCCTCCGCTGACATTTTATTTTTCACTCTCTTCGTCCACCGCATTTTCTCCTGAACTCACCACTCTGGCACTAACGGGAAAGTCTAACGCGGACTTTTTCACCGCCAGAGTGATGCGGGGCTGAGTCCCGAACGATCTTTCATCAAGGAGAAATACATGAAAAAAACGATGCTAAGCGCGTGTTTTTTACTGGTAGCCGGGAGCGCAATCGCCGCCGACGGCACCATCCACTTCACTGGCAGCATCACCGACCAGACCTGCACCGTGGACAGTGGCTCACAGAACCTGAATGTCGATCTGGGTACGGTGGCGCAAACCGCCCTCGACGGCGCATCGGGGATGAAAGCCTCTCCGACGCGCTTTACCCTCACCCTGACCGACTGTCCGGACACCGTCACCGGGGCGAACGTGAAATTTGACGGGACGTCCGATGGTGTAAACCAGAGCCTGCTGGCGCTGGACAGCGGTACCGGTATTGCGACCGGCGTCGGTATTGAAATCGCCGATAAAAATGGTACTCCCATCCCCCTGCATACGGCCTCGACCAATTACGACCTCGCAGAAGGCAGCAATACGCTGGACTTTGTTGCCCGTTATGTCTCCACCGGCACCGCTGTGGGCACGGGTACAGCCAACGGGACCTCGCAGTTCACCATTAACTACAAATAACGCTGTGCCGTCGCGGGGTGCACCTCACCTCCCATCCTACCCGACCGGGTGTACCGCCGCATAACAGGGAGCGTTTCGCAGGGATGCGTATTTTTCGTGCGGAGAATAAGAAAATGAACAGGTATGCAGACGTGATGCTGGCGCTGGTGCTGGCTTTCCTGAGTGTGCAGGCTCAGGCCGGGATTGTGATTGGCGGTACGCGCGTGATTTATGACGGGGATAAAAAAGAGACCTCTGCCTCGGTGCGCAATCCGGAGAAATCCGGCGTGTATCTGGTGCAAAGCTGGGTGGACAGCGGCGAGCAGGGCGGCAAAACGCCGTTTATCGTCACACCGCCGCTGTTTCGCATCAACCCCGGCGAAGAGAACATGCTGCGCATTGTGCGCACCGGAAGCAATCTGCCGCAGGACCGGGAGTCGGTGTTCTGGCTGAACGTGAAATCGATCCCCGCCACCGACGACAGCAAGCCGCGCACCAACGTATTGCAGGTGGTGGTCAAGTCGCGCCTGAAACTCTTTTACCGCCCGGTAGGGCTGGAAGGGCTGCCCGAGACCGCTTATCACCAACTGAGCGTCGCGCGAAGCGGCAACCATCTTACCGTCAGCAACCCCACACCGTATTACGTCACGCTGTTCACCCTGAAGGTCGACGGGCAGGAGATCAAAGAGGCAGACATGGTGCCGCCGAAAGGCAGTGCCAGCTTCACGCTGCCGTCGGCGGGCGCATCCAGCGTGACCTGGCAGGCTATCAGTGATTACGGCGGCGTTAGCCAGACCGAAAGCCGTAAGCTGTGAAGGAGGACGTGATGAAGAACCCGATGCCACGTCTGATGATATTCCTGCTGACGCTGCTTCTGTCCGGCTATTTACGTAATGCCGGGGCCCGCGAGGTGTTTAACTCCCACGCGCTGGAAATCGATAACCCTGGCCAGCCGGTGGCGGATTTGTCGGCCTTTGCCGAGTCCGACGGCCAGCTTCCCGGCACCTACCGGGTGGCGGTCTATGTGAACGGTGAAAAGCAGGGCGAAGCGCAGGACATCGCCTTTGTCGCCGGGCCTGATAAAAAGCTCACCGCGCAGCTAACGCCCGCGATGCTGAAAGCCTGGGGCGTGAAAACCGACGTCTTCCCGGCGTTGGCGGCACTGCCGCCGGATAAGCCGCTGGGCGACATTGGCCGCTACATTCCGATGGCCGCTACCGATCTGCGCTTCAGTAAACTCCAGCTTAACGTCAGCATTCCGCAGGCAGCGATGAATGCCAGCGCCCGCGGCTGGGTGGACCCGTCCGAGTGGGACGAAGGCGTGCCAGCCGCGCTGGTCAACTACAACCTCAGCGGCAGCAATACCTGGCGCGACGGGGAAAACGGTTCGGACGATAACTACTACGCCAACCTGCAAAGCGGGCTGAACCTGGGGGCGTGGCGGCTGCGTAACTACTCGACCTGGAACTATGACGGGGACAACGGCAGCCACTGGGATTCGGTGAACACCTACCTTCAGCGGGATATCCAGCGCCTGAAGGGACAACTGACGCTCGGCGACAGCTATACGCCGTCGGATATCTTCGACAGCGTGCAGTTTCGCGGCGCGCAACTCGCTTCTGACGACAACATGCTGCCGGACAGCCTGCGTGGGTTCGCCCCGGTCATCCGTGGCATCGCCCAGTCCAACGCCCAGGTGACCATCAAACAGAACGGCTACATCATCTACCAGAGCTATGTTGCGCCGGGCGCGTTCACCATCAGCGACCTCTATCCGACTTCGGGCAGCGGCGACCTGGAAGTGACCATCAAAGAGGCCGACGGCAGCGAGCGCACCTTCGTCCAGCCGTTCTCGGCGGTACCGATCATGCAGCGCGAAGGCCGACTCAAATACGCCCTCACCGCCGGGAAATACCGCAGCGGCAACGAGGACAGCGACGAACCGGAGTTCGGTCAGGTCACGGCGATTTACGGCCTGCCACATGCCATTACCGTCTACGGCGGTACGCTCTATTCTGAGGATTACCAGTCCGGCGCGGCGGGGCTCGGTTTTGGCCTCGGGGAGTTCGGATCGCTTTCTGCCGATATCACCGCTGCCCACACCACGCTCAATAACGACGACAGCCACAACGGGCAGTCATATAGGGTGCAATATTCGAAGGATTTTCAGGCCACCGACACCAGCTTCACGCTGGCGGCGTACCGCTACTCCACCGCCGGGTTTTACACCTTCCAGGAAGCGAACGACCTGCGTGTGGACAGCGATGACAGCTGGCGGATGACGTACAACAAACGCCAGCGCCTTCAGTTGGACCTCAGCCAGAGCATCGGCAGCTACGGCTCGTTCTTTGTCTCCGGCTACCAGCAGGATTACTGGCAGGAAGACGGCTATGAACGCACATTAAGCACAGGCTGGAATGGCAACATCGACGGTATCAGCTACAGCGTGACGTACAGCTACAGCGACTACCCGGACAGCACGCAGCCTGCTGACCAGCAGCTGGCGTTCAATATCCAGGTGCCGCTCAGCCGCTTTATGCCGAATGCCTGGGCGAGCTACAGCGTCAACACCGCGAAACACGGCGACACCCGCCAGCAGGTGGGGCTGAATGGCACGGCGCTGGCTGACAACAACCTCAGCTACAGCCTCCAGCAGAGCTACACCAACCACGGTGAAGGCGGCTCCGGCAATATCAGCGCTGACTACAAAGGCGGGCAGGGGGAGATCACCGGCGGCTACAACTATGACGACGACACGCAGCAGGTCAACTACGGCCTGAAGGGCGGCATCGTCGTGCATCCGCACGGCATCACGCTGTCCCAGCCGCTCGGCCAGTCGCTGGCGATTGTCAACGCGCCCGGCGCGGAGGATGCGAAGGTGCAGAACAACACCGGGGTCTATACCGACTGGCGCGGCTACGCGGTGGTGCCGTACGTCAACCCGTACAAGAAAAACCGTATCGCGCTTGACACCAGTACGCTCGGCGACGAGGTGGATATCGACACCGCCGTGCAGACGGTGACGCCAACGCAGGGCGCGGTGGTGATGGCGGACTTCAACACCCACGTCGGGCGGCGCGTGCTGATGACGTTGCTGTATCGCGGACTGCCGGTGCCGTTTGGCGCACAGGCGAAGCTGAAAGACGGCGGCAGTGGGATTGTCGGCGATGACGGCCAGGTGTACCTGACGGGGGTGCCGGAGGAAGGGGATATCACGGTGAACTGGAACGGGGCGCAGCAGTGCGTGGTGCATTACCGGTTGCCGGAACAGCAAAACCTGCCACCGGTCATCACGGTGGCACAGGATTGCCAGGAGGCCGCGAAATGACGTTATGGCGCGGAATGATCCTGCTGGTGAGTCTGGCCTTCAGTCAGGCTTCCTGGGCGCTGTGCTCAATAACGGGGAGCTTCTCAATAAGCCCCGGCACGGTCGTGGTCCAGCGGGACGCGGTGGTGGGGCAGCCCATCAGCGACTGGCTGATGTCAAACCAGGGCGTGGCCTATCAGGACTGTAATTTTGACAGCACCCCACAGTACGCCATTAATGCGGGTATCAAAAATACGGGCGCGAAGGCCAGTATCACCTGGAACGGGGAGGCAGTGTTCAAAACCAATGTACCAGGTGTGGGGTATGTGTTTGAAGGCCGGACCTCTGTGGACAGTAACCCGTTACCGGAAAACTGGACCGGCATTGCCAGCGGGCAGTCACAGGTGTTCACCCTCCAGATTAGCCACAGCGCTGGTTACCATCCCTCGATTAATGACCAGGCGCGGATCCGCCTGATCAAAACCGGTGATATTACTCCCGGTGCGCTGAGTGGCTCACCCGGACGTTTTATTGCCGGTACCCGGGAGAACGCACAGTGGTCAAATGAACTTCCCATCACCTTTTCCGGGGGACAAATCACCACGATCGCCTGCTCGGTCACATCACCGGACGTGATTGAGGTATCGCTGGGCCAGCATAAAAAATCTGAGTTCTCTGGACCGGGTTCGTCCACCGGATGGAAGGCGTTCAATATCGGCCTGGACTGCGACAAAAGTGCCCGCATAAACGTCCAGATAGATGCCGCACAGGATCCGTCTACTGTCGCAGGCGTGATGAAGCTGGACAGCGCGCCAGGCGATATGACCGCCACCGGGGTGGGCGTGCAACTGTACTTTGCGCCGGATGACAGCGCCGTGCAGTTCGGCCAGAGCCGGTATTACTACACCTCGCCGAATGGCGGCTCCGAGACGGTGCAGCTTAAAGCGAGGTACTACCAGACCACAGCAGCGATAACGGCGGGGATGGCTAACGCCACGGCGACCTTCACGCTGACCTATAAATGATCCTGCCGGAGCCATGAGATGAGAAACGTCATTCTGTTCTTTTTACTGCTGATGGCTGTGCCTGATGTCGCGATGGCAAGCTGCTCGTTTACCGGCGGCGTGACGTCCGAACTGGCGGGATACCTGAACTTTGGCAACGTCACCGTCCAGCGGGATGCGCCAGTGGGGAGCGTGCTGGCCACCGATGTTACTGGGGCTTACAACAACGGCAACGCTATCGCCGGATGTACGCGTGAAGCCTGGACCGCGCGCTGGGAACTGACCCAATGGGGCACCCTGAGCGGCTATGGTAGCGGCGTTTACAACACCAACCTGCCGGGCGTCGGGCTGCGGCTGAGCACCGCCTCATCGGGTAAAGTTCTGCCTTATGAAAGTAGTTACCCCTATAACGCCGGGGGCTCCTGGGCCTCCATTCCCGGCGATGGTATCAAAGGTGAGCTTATCAAAACCGGGAATATCACCAGCGGCACGTTAACCAACGGCGTGCTGGCCAGGGCGTCGGTGGTAAACCGGTTTTACTTTGCCAACGTCACGCTGAACGGAACCAACACGGTGAAATCTGAAGCCTGTAGCGTCACCACGCCGTCTGTTGACGTCCCCATGAGGGATCACGATAAAAGTGAATTCAGCGGGGCGGGATCAACAACCGACTGGGTGAGCTTCGATATCGGCCTGAACTGCGATGTGGGTGCGCGAATTAACGTGCGTATTGATGCCGCGGCGGATGCGTCTGCGGGTTCGCAAGGCGTTATGCAGCTTGATAGCGGTGGCGCATCCGGCGTGGGGATCCAGCTGCACTACCGCCCGGATGATGCCGTCGTCCAGTATGGCCAGGAGCGATTTTACTGGCAGTCGGTGTATGGCGACGAGATTGTTCAGCTTAAGGCGCGGTACTACCAGACGGCAGGAACGATAACGCCGGGTGCGGCAAACGGCACGGCGACGTTTACGTTGACGTATAAATAGCCCCGGATTCTGGGCTGATACGCTTTATTAAGGAGAGCAGTAGTGCAACAGTTCAATAAGAATGCCGGTGCTTACGATGCTGTTCGTGGAAAAAATCACCTACCCGGAAGCGCTTTACTTTTCTCTGGCCGAGCGGGCACCTGCTCATGGTGCCGCGCTGGATATTGGATGTGGCAACGGCGTATCAACCGGGCGACTGAGCACGTGGTTTCGCCATGTCGAGGGCTGTGACCAGGGTGATGCCCTGATTGAGCGGGCGCGGGTAAATTACCCCGGCCTGCTGTTTTCGGTATCTCCAGCCGAGAGCTTTTCTCCGCAACGGCGATTTGACCTGGTGACCAGCGCTACTTCATTTTACTGGATGGATCGAACGCGGGTGCTGGCGAACCTGCGCGACTGGCTGAACCCCGGTGGGGTGTTTTGCGCGTATAAATATGACTTTCCGGTGGTATATGGGCAATTGCGGGATTTTATTGAAACAGAGCTGGCAGACCGCTGGCATTATTACCGCGATCCACGCTTGCTCCAGTATGACAATACGCTGGAACTGATGCAGGCTTGTGGTCATCTGGTGGACTGTCAAAGGGAGGTGTTCAGTAACATTCTTTTCCTGACCCCACTGGAGATTGCGCAATTTTTTCTGTCCACCAGCTATGTTACGCGGTGCATTAAAGTCGAAGGCGGTAAAGATTATGCCGCCCGGTTTACGGAAGCGGTTTGCGAGCTTGAGCCCACGGAAGTGGTGGCGGTAAATTTTGATATTCATGCTTTTACCGCCACGCTTCGTTGATTACCTGTCCGGGGCACACCGCCAGTCCGCCGCATCCAGCTTACTTAGCAACGCACAGAGCACATCCACCAGGCAGGCGAGGATCCGCTCGCCTTTTTCTGCCGAGGCGCAGCGCGGATCGCCGGTCGTGCCGGTGGTGCTGATTTCCCCGATATCCCAGATCCGGCTCACGCCATAATCGGCGAACACCTCCGTAGGGATCTGTTTCTGCGCATATTTCAGTTCCACCAGTTCCGGGAGCAGCGCCATCATGACAGACGTTTCTCCCTCGCCGCCGTGTCCGAGCCCGGTGTTATCCCATGAGTCAAAAAATCCCTTCCCGAGATGATGTCCCACCAGATCCCACCACGCCGGAACCACCACAATCGCTGCCTGCGGGTGTTGTGCCTTCACGTTATGGGCGGCGATCTCGATTGCCGGGATATTGCCGTCGTGGCCGTTAATCACCAGCATCCTGCGGATGCCGTGGTGCAACAGGCTGGTGAAGATATCTTCCGCCAGCGCGATATTCGTTTCATAGCGCAGGGTGATGGCCAGCGGATGGGCGTTGTAGTGAACGGAAGTGCCGAACGGCGTGCAGGGCAGCACAAGGGTATTGTCTACCCGCTGCGCCACCCGGCAGGCGACCACTTCCGGGACAAACATATCGGGGCCGAGCGGCAGGTGATCGGCGTGATTCTCACAACTGCCGAAACTGACGATGGCGGTGAGTTCCTTGCCGGACTGCAACAGTTCGCGGATTTCCCGGCCCGTCAGTTCATTGAGCATGACTTTTTTCATCGGACAGTCTCCTGTTTTTTCGGACGATAAAGAAATAGTACGCGCTGGCGAGGGCCAGCCAGACCAGGACGGTGACCAGGGTGATGCCGCCGCCGTCGGTAAAAAATTGCCCGGCCATGATCAGCGCAATCAGCCCCACGGTGAGCGGCTGGATGTAGCGGGCGGCCGGAGCCCTGTACTTCAGCGTTCCGTCGTGCAGCGCAATCCGGTGCAGGGTCGGCTGGCTTAAGGCAATCATCAGCCAGGTGAACAGGAAGCCGAACCCGGAAATCCCGGCGAGGATGACATACGCATCCGGCGAGAGGATGGCGATAATGACGCCGGTAAACAGCACCAGGCTGCTGGCAAGGATGGCGTTATCAGGCGTTTTGTGCGTCGGGTGCAGGCGGGCAAACCAGCCAGGGAAATAGCCGTCGGACGCCATGGCGTGCAGCATCCGCGAGGTGGCGTAAACGCCCGTATCAATGCAGGAGAGCGCGGCGGTCAGCACCACAAAGTTCATAATGTGCCGCGCCATGTCGCCACCGAGAATGCCGGACGCCTCCACATACGGACTGCTGCTGACACCCGCCTGTTGCCAGGGAAGAACGAGCAGCAGGACGGTCAGCGAGCCAACGTACAGCAGCAGGATCCGTACCACGGTGCCGCGCAGCGTGCGGGGAATATCGCGCTGCGGGTTCTCACTTTCGCCCGCGGCGGTGCCAATGGCTTCTGTGCCGCCGAAGGAGAAAATCACCATCAGCATCGCACCGAGAAAACCGGGCAGCCCGCCCGCAAAAAAGCGGCCGTTGTCGGTCAGGTTAGCGGCGCTGGCGGGTGAGGCGTCATCCAGCCCGAGGCTGTAGCAGCCCGCGACGATAAAGGCCAGTAGCGCCACCACTTTTACCAGGCTCAGCCAGAACTCCACTTCACCGAAAAAATGGACGCCGACCATGTTGATGGCGGTCAGCGACGAGGCGATCACCAGGCAGAACAGCCAGACGGGGACGCCGGGGAACCACATGTTCAGGAAGGTGCCTGCGGCAATGGCTTCCGACGCCGGACCAATCAGGAAGGCCAGCCAGTAGGTCCAGCCGGTGATAAAGCCACACCACGGGCCAAAGGCGGTGCGGGCATAAGTTTCAAAGGAGCCGGAGACGGGTCTGGAGACCGCCATTTCGGCGAGCAGCAGCATAATGAACAGAGTGATGACGCCGCCGATAAGGTAGGCCAGCACCACCGACGGGCCGGTGCGGGCGATGGCCGCGCCTGCGCCGAGGAAAAATCCAGCGCCAATCACGCCGCCCACGGAAATCATCGTCAGGTGGCGGGCTTTCAGGCTTCTGTTGAGTTTCATAGTGTCTTCTCTTGTCGTTGTGGACGGATTCAGGGCAGTGCTTATGGCCGCCCCTCCTCAATCAGCAGGTCGCCGTACAGGTCACGAAGCTTAGGGATTGGGCCGGAGAGATGAACGGCCCCCGCGTGGCAGGCGTTCAGGCTGCCGTTAAACACCATGGTCAGGTGGCCGAGTTCAAACAGCGACTGCTGCGCCGCTTTACCTACGGCGGTTACCAGGTAGTCATGGCTTGCCAGCAGCAGCCGATCGCCGGGCAGGATCAGCAGGTTGTCTTCCCGGAATGAGGGGTCCAGCGACAGGGAATAATCGAGGCAATCTTTCGGACCGTTGCTGTCGAAGGTGATGAGCGTTCTGTCGGCCAGTCCGTCAGCGACAAACAGCCCGATGGCGGCAATGTGCGCGCAGTAGGTCATCATGGCTCGTTCTCCCGTTTACTGGGCATGAGAGTACGGCCCGGTGCGGATGAGAAGGCGTGGAGCCTGAAGCTGTGAATAAAGCCTTCAGTCCGGGAGGCCGGGTGACGGTGGCCTCCGGTGGTAAGAGCGATGGGGCTTGGGTGTGGTTCGGTGTGCATAAACAACTCTCCTGTCAGGCGTGTTGGTTAATGCGTCCTGCCACTCACAGCGCGGGTCGTTATGTCCCGGAGTTTTCTGTTGTTGTCATGAGGTGAAGCGGTTTTCTGGGTTCGCGTTTGGTGGTGTTGAGGTAGCGCTCCGGCCAGATTACTGACGGATGCACGTCAAGTGCGACGGCAATCAGCCACTCGCCTTTCGGCCACGGTCGATTGAGAACATTCGCCAGCGTGGACGACGCCAGTCCCGCTTCCCGCGAGAGCTTCGCCATACTGGTGCCGCGCTTGTGTAAGGCGGCAATGATGTCGGCGGGGTGCCAGTCTTTTTTAGTCATTCCGTTTACCTCTATAATCCTGATGCTACGTTTTTCGTAGTATCTAAGTCATTAAAAAACTACGAATCTCGTAGTTATGCAAAAAAGACTCAGACAACGGGATGTTTTCATCCGTCGATTAAAAGAAGCCCGACAGCGCTTAGACATTTCTCAGACTGCTGTGGGGATTGCTGCGGCTGTAGATCCTTCTGTTGCAAGCACCCGTTTCAATCGCTACGAGAAAGGTGTTCATGAGCCTGATATGGAAACTGCTGCACGGATAGCTGATGTGCTGAATGTTCCCCTACCATGGTTGTTCGCTTCGGATGAGAATCTTGCTGAACTGATTCTCAACTTCGCTGCCCTCTCTCCTGATGCGCAACTTCAGTTGCTGGAAACGTCCCGCCAGATGGTAGGTATCTCCCCTGAAGATGATGTTTAAGATACAGCCTCTTTTAACCTGTTACTGTGATACTACGTTAATCGTAGTATCGGCAGCAAGTAAAAACTACGATTCTCGTAGTTATGAATACAAGTAACCATTACAACGATATTTTTTGCCGTCGCCTGAAGCAGGCTCGACTGGCAAGTGGGCTTTCACAAAAACGTCTGGGAATCGCAGCAGGGATTGATGAATTTGTCGCCAGTACGCGCATCAATAGGTATGAAAAGGGTGTACATGAACCGGGTACGGAAATTGTGCAGAAACTGGCCGAGGTTTTGCAAGTGCCGTTGGCTTACTTTTATGCTGAAGATGATGATTTGGCGGAGTTGATGTTAGTTTTCCTGCAAATGAATAAGCATGAGCGCGAGGATATATTGAAATATGCAAAAGGGAAGTTCTAAATTAAAAAATACAATGAGGGTTTATTACCTTACCAGTGCAGAATATGCAATTAGTAATATTGCGCTTAATAGACTAAAAATATCAAGGTATCAGGAATTAAATGATCCTTTTGAATTGATTGCCGCCGATTTGAGTGATAGAAAAATCAGGCGAGAGATTCGTGCCATAAAAAAAGAAATTGAACAGCGACAGGGAATAATTTGCTTTAGCAAAAGCTGGAGTAATCCACTGTTATGGGGGCATTATGCTGATAAACATAGAGGCATCGCTCTTGGTTTTGATATTCCAAGGTCAATGCTACATGAGGTGGATTATAAAAAGGGATTGTCCCCTATAACTATCGATAATTGTAAAGATAAAGCATACATAGAGAAACTATCATTAACGAAGTTTGAACAATGGGAATACGAAGCTGAACGCAGGTTACATATTGATCTGAGAGAGTTAAATGATGAGGCTGGTTTATATTTTGAATCATTCTCTGATTCTCTTAAGTTAAAACAAGTTATTCTTGGGGTAAAATGTAACATCCCACTTTCGTCAGTGCGAAATTTATTCAAAGGAAAAAATGAGGCTGTGGATGTTATCAAGGCAAGAATTGCATATAAAAACTTCAGAATAGTGCCAAATCTTACAGTTACCAACAAGTAATTATAATTATAACCTTCGTCGATTTTACTGTTTATGAGCAGTGGGGGATAAATTTTGAAACTACCAATCTCATAGCCGCCTCTACCTCACTACACCCCGTCTCCTTCATAATCCGCATCCGTTCCGCCTTCTCATGCTTTTCGGTCATCGCCAGCGCCAGATACAGGGCTGGCGGCACTACCCGAAACAGCGCTTCAACGCGCGGTGACAGCACCACGCCTTCTGTATACTGCCCCGGTGATTTCACTGCTGAGCGCAATAGTTGTCGTTGTTCTTCGGTCAGTGCTTTAAACCGGCACACCTGATCGATCTCCTCCGGCGGCATTACCAGCAACTCCCACCACTCGATCATATTGAGCAGTTTCTTCGCCTCATCAGGAAAATCCGCCAGGTTCTGCGTCGCCAGCCACAGCCAGATCCCGAGCTTACGCCACATCTTCGAGCCCTTGGTCAGGAACCGCGCCAGCAGTGGATTAACGGTGATGATATGCGCCTCATCGGTGATGTTAACGATGGGACGCGCCAGATGCTGGTCGCGCTCGCCGAGGTTGTTGATATGGTTAATCAGCGAGATATAACTGATGGCAAGCTGCGCTTCGTAGCCTTCGCGAGCGAAGGTGGCGAGGTCAACCAGCGTGATATCCGCCTCCGGCCACATTGTGCCTTCGCGGTTGAAGAGTTCGCCTTCAAACCCGGCGCAGAACAGGTTGATGGATTCCGCCATCTCATACGCCCGCTGGCGGCGGGCTGCCGGCAGGCTGGCATCTTTTGAAAGACCAAACAACGCGTCACGGATATCCTGGGTCAGCGTCTGGCGTTTTTCCTCGTAGCAGGTATGTGCGGCGGCGATAATCGCCTGGCGGATCATCGCCCGGTCTGGCCGGGTGAGGCGCGCATCTTCTTTCGCCTCGCCGCCGGTGATCATCAGCCGGGCGGTGATCTCCATCTCGCCCAGCACGTCGCGCTGGTCGTCGCCATCGCTCTCTTCGTCCTCCGGCGGTTCGGCGTCGGTAACCACCTGTTCCACCAGTCGCCACGCGTCGGCGAACAGGGGCAGGGTGACGCCGGAGCCTGGGCGCAGGCTGATTTTATTCACCGTCAGGCCATGGGTGGCGGCGTAGTCGGCCATCAGGCCAAATGAGTTTCCGGCTTCGATGATAAACAGGCGCGGGCGGTGCAGCGCCATCAGTTGCGCGATTTTGGCATTGAGGCTGGCGGATTTCCCCGCTCCGGTCGGGCCGAGCAACAGCAGATGGCCGTTCTGGGCACGATCCAGCTTATTCAGCGGATCGAAGCACAGTGGCGCGCCGCCGCGATTGAAGTAGCAAATCCCCGGATGTCCGGTGCCGGTTTCCCGCCCGTACACTGGCAGCAGCCCGGCGATATGTTGGACGAAGTTGAGGCGGATATACAGCCCACGCGGATCGTGCAGGGGATCGAAACACATTGGCAGCCAGCGTAGCCAGTGGCTGAGTGGGGCGACTTCGTGTTGCTCCTGCACTGGCACCAGTCCGGCGTTGAGCAACAGGCTGTGTAGCTGGCGCTGCTGGCGAAAAAGGGCATCGGTATCGGGTGCGTGCAGATAAAACGCCAGCGTGCTGCGGTAGAGCTTATGGCCATCCTTCAGGTAGCTGCGTACCTCGTGGCAGTCGCGGCGGGTGTATTCCGAATCGGTATTGTCGCCAATCGCCCGGTCGGAGAGATGGCTGATGTGCTGTTCCAGCTTGTCCTGCGGATACACCACCACCGTCAGGTTCATTATGGTCCCCGATGGCAGCAGATCAAACAGGGCGTTGATGCCATTGCCGCGCGAGGTCTCTCCGGTCAGCAGGCCGGGTGGTGGCGCTTTGCGCAGGCGGTCAACGACGACCACTTTATGCGGACGGTTATCCAGCCACCAGACGCCGTTCTCCGCATCCGAGCGGGGTTCGCTCGTCAGCAGGCGTTCGGCGAAGTCGGTGAAAACGGGCAGGGATTCTTCTTCCGGTAAATCCAGTTGTCGCCAGAAGGTTTTTTTATCTTCAACGGGCGGCACAGGGTTAAACCAGCGCACCAGCCAGCGGTGAATGTCCTGCTCATTCTGGCGGACAGCGCTGATACCCGCCGCTTTCAGCCCGGCTGTGAGGCGTTCGCAGATATGGTTCAGCGTCTCTTCCGGTGATGGTTCATCCGGCAAAGGCGCGGGCAGCCAGCGGTAGACCACCATCCGCGTGCGCCGCCACGTCGCCCGCCAGCGGGTACGGGTCACGGTGTTATCGAAAAACAGCCCCTCGTCGCGGGTGAGGGCGGCCATATGCTTTGCCATCTGCGCCAGCCATTCGCGGGTAAAGGCGGAGCCGCGGATTTCCGGTGCGGCGTAAGCCGCCAGCGATTCCAGCCAGGCTTCGCTGTCGTCCTCATCCTGGCAGAAAAACTGTACCACCCACGGCGCGCGCTCGTGTTCATCAAAGGTATCCTGCAATGCGTCAGTGACGGTATCACGGACCTGTTCGAGAAAGGCCGTCGAGCGGCCTTCGGTGCCAACGGGATTTAGCTCAAATACGGCACCTACCGAGCGGCCATCCTCCAGCAGTAGCGTCTGTGACTTCGGTAAAAATTCCACCCACGGCAGCCAGTCCACAAACGACGGGCCTTTGCGGTAGCTGGTATTCAGCGCCTGTTCGGTCAGGCCGCGACGTTCATTCATGGCGGAGTCAGGCGTTCGCCCGGCAATGCATACTGCGGGCGGGTATAGAAGGGGAAGACGGTGCTGTAGCCGGGCACCGGCGTGTTGCCATTGAGGTGTGGGAAAACGTACAACACCATATCCGGGTTGGGCAGACGCGGAAACTGGCTGCGGATAGTGTCTGCCTCAGGCTGCGCCACCGGACCATCCGGCGGGCGGCGTAGCTGGGCGCGGGCATCCAGCAGAGCCGCGTTGCCGCCGCTTTGCTGCTGCCACAGCGAGAGCATGCTGGCATCGGGGGCGACCGGCATCAGTTCTTCCTGCGAGGTGCTGCATCCGGCCAGCAAAAACAGCAACATCAATATAGCGCGTATCATTCCAGTCCCCCCGGTGTGCTGGCCTGCTGGTATTTCACTTTGCGGCCTTCCGGCTCGTAGTCGATAGTCAGCAGTTCGGTGAGATGCACCGCCACCTTGTGGCCTGGAGGCACGTACACCGCATCGAACATTTGGCCGTAGTGCTGTTTCATCCAGTCGGCGGTCTCTTTTAATCCGCCGCCGATGGCCTGGCCGAGCACGTACTGACCGTTGTTGCCCGTCACTGCGCTGGTGATGCTGCCGTCCTCCACCACGGTGGTGCTTTCGCCATTGGCGAAGGCCTGCGCCGCCGCGCCGGAACCCGCCAGCAGGAACTGCGAGGTCAGGTACTCCTTCGCGTTGCTTTTGCGCTCGCCGGGAATACACGGCAGCCCCTGGTTATCCGAGAGCCAGCCGATCTCCTGCTGTTTGTTGCCGGATTTGCCGCCCTGTGGGACGGTGCGGATGGTGCCGTCGTGAAACACAAAGGTTATGGAGGTGATTTGCCCGCGCACGCAGGAGAGCGTCCAGTCGCCCGAGGCGATGCCGGAGACCACCGCACCCGCCACGTCCGGCAGTTCGATGCCGTTGGCGGTGAGGTTATCCTCACCAATCAGCAACTTGAACGGATAGGGATCGCTGACGGTGCCATTAAGCGGCACGCGGCCAATCAGCGCCGTCATGGCGACCGATCCGGTCAGCGTGGCATTCTGCGGGAGGGTATAGACCTTCACGTCAGGTTTTGGCGGCGGTTTGTTGGCTGCTTTCAGGGGGACGCGCAGCAGCTTTTCATCCATGGGCGGAGGTGCATCCAGCGGCTCCAGCCAGCGGATATCCGGCTGTACGTCGGCGGGCAGTTCACCGGGCGTCAGCCCCAGACCGGGCGGGATATCGTCCGGGCGCTTAGCCATCAGACGGTCGAGCTTATCCAGCAATCCCCGCTGGCTTTTCAGTAGCTCGTCGCGCATCTGGTCCTGCTGCCTGCGCATATCCCCGCGTAGCTCCGATACCAGCGTCGCCTGCTGCGCTTTCAGGCGCTTCTCGCGGTCCTGCTGGCTTTCGTTATCGTTCTGGATTGTCTGAAGCTCCCGGCGGTACTGCTTCATCTGACCGACCAGCGTGGCGACAGTATCGGCAGGCGTGTCGCCGTCAATACCCAGATCTCGCAGTTCCTGCGGCGTTAATGCTGCCACGCTGCGGGACGGGGATTTCTCCTGCGTGTTTTTGCTGGCCGGGCGCAGCAGCAGCCATATCGTTACCAGCACAATGACGGGCAGCAGGACTTTCAGCAGAATGCTCTGGCGCGGCATCATGGTTTTGGCTCCGGCAGCAGGGCGCGGGAAACCGGGCCTTCTGTCACCAGATACACCACGGTGGTGTCCTCCGCCAGTCCGCGCGGGCCAAGCCAGTCATGCTGGAACGCGGCGGCGGTGAACTGCCCCTGAAGTTCGCGCGGATCGAGCGTGATGCGCTGTCCGCTCTGGTTTTGCAGGCGGATGGCGGTGACGGTGGTGGCATTGACCTGCCATGACGCCAGCGGGATGGCGGTAACCGGCTGCTGTGGTAATAAGGTGGTGATGCGTTTCGCCAGCCGGACGGGGGCAGGCGTGATGCCGGGCAGGGCTTCGACGGTGCGCAGCGGCGCATACAGGTTCTGCGCGGCATAGCGCACCAGCAGAACGGGCAGAGGCTCGGTTGATGTTGTCACTGGGACGGACGTTTTTGCTGTGGCAGGCGTCAGCGGCGTATAGCTGATTTGCACGGGTTCAAGTGGCGAAGTGCTTTGGGTGGCCTGAATATCCAGCAGGATCAGTTCACCGCTGCCAGTATCACGTAGCTGGATTCGGGTAACCGGAAACGCCACATTCGCCAGCAGGAAGACCTTACCGCCCGCACTTTGCAGACGCACTTTGCCTTCCAGCGTGGCGGGATAGCCGATGCGCACCGCTTTCCCCACGTCGACAATCCGCTCCTGCCCGATATGCAGCGTGACGGGCAGCGGGATGTTTTCCCACTGCACCACTTCTGTGGCGAAGACCGGGAAACTGAACAATAAAGCAAAGAGGACCGGCTTCATGGTTTCTCCTCCGCCACCAGACGCTGCGGCGCGGCGTCGGTACAGTCGATTGCCAGCCCCCACGGGTTTTTCTCCGCATCAATGGCGTAACGCACCACCTGCAACGGGTAGCGCACCAGTGCTTTTTTCACCGGCTCGTTCTGGTAATACTCCTCAACCGCTACATCAAGTGTCACCCGCCAGGCATCCCGGCTTAAGGTCTCGACGCGGGGGAAGGGGCGTTTATCGCCGTCATGCACCAGGCTGCTGTAGCCGTGGCCGGGCAGTTCATACACGCCGCGCGTGCGCTCGTGCAGTTCACCGCCATTGCGTCGTACCTGAAAATCGTGCTCCAGCCGGGTGTAACAGGCGGGCGTCAGGTAGGCGCGCAGCGAGCGGAGATTGCGGGAATAGTCCTCCTCGCCGTTATCCGGCCAGCGGTTAAGCTGCTGGAAAATATAAAAGGTGAAGGCGTAGACGCTGGCGGGCGGCACCTCCCACCACGGACGAGTGCTGCCGCTGCGCAGATCCGGTGGGAACCAGAGGGTGAGCTTTTGCGGCGCGCTGTACCAGCCGTAGCCGACGCCCGCCAGGCACAGGCACAGCAGAACAATCACCGCCCGCAGCGTCAGGATATGGTTATCGCGCTCGGCCAGCGCGTGGCGAAAGCGGCTCATCGCGGACTCCTGCGCACTACCCATACGGCGCTGTGCTGGACCAGTTGTGCGCCCCGGAAGTGATGGCGCTCCAGCCAGGCGAGGATCGCCTGTGGCAGCCAGCTGTCGGGCTTACCGCGTTTCGCGCGGGCCAGAATTCGCCCACCACCCTGAATCAGTAATGCCGCACCTGCCAGTGCCGAACCGGGGATCAACGGCCAGTAGTGGGTTATCAGGGCTAGCATTATGCCGAACGCGCAACCGCCGCCAAGACCGAGAGCCAGCGCCAGAAACAGCTCGCTGGTGGTCAGGCCGCGCCAAACCACGGGCTCGCGGTTGAGGCGGTCGGGGAGAAAGGGGATGGTCGCCATATTACAGGACGTCCGAAGCCTGGTTGAGCAGCCAGATGATGATCACCAGCAGTATGCTGCCGACGCCCGCCATCGAGCCCAGATCTTTCCACTGCTTGCGCCCGCTCTGGATCTCCGAGTAGGTAGCAATGCAGTTGTTCGCCACCACCAGAAAACCGACGGCGCAGATGGCCAGCGCCAGCAGTACCACGATGTCAAATCCGTAGTTTTGCAGTGTCTCCATAATGCCCTGACCCTGGCCGCGTGAGGGATCTTCCATCGTCGGCAGGTCGGCGAGGGCGTTAAATGTGGCGAACAGCAGTAACAGAAGCCAGCGCATGATGCCTCCTCAGCTCAGTACCAGCCAGAAACTGACCAGCACCAGTAACAGCGAACGGGCCGCCACCGCGCCAAAGCTCTGCCAGCTCAGGCGCTGGCGGCAAACTCCCTGCCAGGCGACCAGCAGTGTCCAGGCGCACCACAGCAGCATGACGCTGGTAAACAGGCCGATTATGAGCAGGCTGACGGTCTCCGGTTTGCTCAGGCTGGCGGCCTGGAAGGCGGCGAGTTGGGAGTCAGTCATCGGGGTTCTCCCGCTGGTAGCTGGTGCTCAGGGGCTGAACGGTACGCGGCTGCGCTCTCGTTGGGGCAAGATAGCGGCGGATGCCCTGTTCAACGGTGGAGATGTCCTGCTGCGCCTGTAAGTAGTCGAAGAAGTAGCGCGACTGTGGGTCAGTGCTGGCGCTGGTCCGGGCGCGTTCCAGCGAGGTTTTCACGCCGTCGAGTTGTTTCAGTGCGAGAGCGAGTTGGGTCGATTCTGAGGTGGCCCAGGCCTGCGGCCCTATTGGCAAAACCAGTAACAGAAATATTGAGCTGCTGCGCATGACAACTTTCTCCAAAAGTGTATTCGGCAGGGTAGATGAGAGTTGATAGAAGGAGCAGTGAAGAAATGGTTGTGCTTGATGAAAAATTTGGGTGGGGTATGGGGATAGTTTCGGTATTTACCCCCTTACAGATATAAAATTTGCGTTAGGTATTGGCTTAGAAATGTTCTGTCAGTGTTTTGTGTTAGAACAAGCTTAAATCTAATATTCTGCAACGGGCGAAGAACGGACGCGAATGACATCTTTTCATGTCCGTGATAAGAGATTCGTGCCCAGTCATTATATACACATATATCATATGACTTTCCTTGCAGTGTTTTCTTTTACAACATTGGGACCTCTATAGCTGATTTCATATATTCAGCGTTAACACCAGTTTGGATTGCGATTCCTGCCATCGGAATATAGCCATTCATGTCATCGATTAAATCTCTAAATGCGTCATACAAGCATTTATTTACAATGTTTTGCAATGCTCTCTCGTCTATCAAATTAAGAGGTATGTCACATATCAATAAGTATGGAGTGCCTATTCTGTTTAAGATGTTATCTGTCTTAAGGCCGAGTTCAGCAAGATTTTTTGCTATGCATTGAACATATTCACTACCTGATTCTATATAGCTAGAGCAATCTGCTGATACAGGTATGTGTTTATTTAAAACGAGGTTAACACCACTTTCATTTCCATCAAACCTTGCCTGTTTATATCTTTTTGATTTAATTAAAGCAGCTTGGAATATTTCATTGGTCATGTTTGGTTCATGTTCAATAAATAATTTTTTTGCAAATTCTTCTAATTCCTCGGGGTTAAATGATTTTATGCCTTGAGATAAAAATGAATCAATGTTTTGAGTTCTTGTTCCGTGATAGCATCGGATGTATTTGAATGTGCTAAAAATCCTCTCTTTAAGGATAATTGGTATATTATGGTATTGGGTGTTTGAGATTCTACAGAGATCATGAATCCAAGTGAAATCATCAGAATAAAAATTATCCATATCAGAATTTATAAATAAATTAATAGCATCTTGGCTTATCAGGTCCTTAATCATATCCCATACCATGCAAACATTTCGACTATGGTCTTCATAATACCAAACATTATTTTCATCTATATTGAAGCCTGGATGCGAAAATAACTTATTAATATCTATTCTTGGATTGTATTGCATGGTTAACTTGTCCATAAAATGAAAATTACTATAGCACTATTATGTTTTGATTGTGAGTGGTACTGTCTATTTATATGTAACTATTTTATCTTTTTATTAAAAGAGCTTGGGATGTTTTCTGTGAACTAACACGTTTTTATGCCTGCTAGTACAAACCTGTTTGTATGATTATGTGCAATTTATGAGCACGTATTAGCTCAGATCTGAGTTAATATATGATAGCAGAGCACAGTCTCGGATAATGGAAAAGATCATCATTGTTAGAGAAGTCCGATGAAGTGAACCTTTTTGATCAAAAACAATAAATTTAAAGTTGGCTGAGTTATAACCAGCGCTTAAAACTCCCTGCCACCATCCATATCGTTATCCCGAACCATAAAGTGGCTGGTAGTAAAACCAGCATCGCGGGCAGAAACAGCGGCTGTGCCAGATAAAACACCCACAGCGTGGAGGCGACTGAACTGCCTGACCTGATGACATAACGGTGGAGAAAAACCGATTCCAGCCCGGAGCCAAACCGCCTCAAATCCCGCAGGACCAGTCCGTCTGTCAGTCCGATTAATACGCACAGACAGACCAGGGGGAGTATGGAGACGAGCCATACCAGGCGCTGCATAAAACTCACCAGCGTATCAGCCAGGGCGGTGAACGGTTTCTGCAGGAGCCTGTTGGCCATAAGTACACGAGTTGCCCCTTTTTCCAGCAGCACCAGAATTTCATTCCCCAGCGGATGCGGTTGTAGCGCAATAACCAGTTCCGCCCGCTCTTGTCTCATCACCTGAAAAACATGTCTGCTCCCCTCCTGCGGCCACCAGAAATATAACCCCGCCAGTTCCACTACTACCCGCAGCACCAGCGCACCAATAACCAACCCGATTAACCTTCCGGCCAGCGACAGCAGCCAGCCGACCGGCCCCTGTGGCGGACGTGACGGCGGGGATCGCTGTTCGCTCATTCCGGCTGCCCCTGCTGGCGTGCCTGCATCCAGGCCGCCAGTTGCGCGATGGACTCGGGTAGCGGACAGTGCTTATCCGCTACGGGCAGCGGCAGACGGATTTTCCACAACTGCCCGCCTTCGATCAGAGCAAAGGCCTGGCCTTTTGGAAGCTGGATCAGTGCGGCGGTATCGAGTAGCGGCACATTACAGGTGATCACCTGTTCGCGGGTGTTGCTGGTAAAGCTGTTGATGCCGCCCGGCGTGTCGGTGACGCCGGAACTGACCTGGCGGCTGCGCACGTCAACCTGTGGCAGTTGCTTTGTCAGTAGTTCAGCAGTGGCGGTTTCTCGCACCCGCAGCATAATCAGGTTGTTGAAATTACCCACAACCTGGCCTGCCTTGGGCGCGCTGCCGATGCGGGCCTGAATATCACTCAGCGTCTGGGTGTAGGCGGTGACCTGAATACCCGCGCCGCCGCCCTTGTTGACCAGCGGGATAAACTCGTCGCCCATCAGTTCGTTAAACTCATCGCAGTGCAGGTTGATAGGCGGCGGTTTTTCACTGTTGCCGGGCAGTCCTTCGTTGAGGCCAAATTTGTAGAGATGCCCGGCGACGCTCACCAGGTCGGCAAACATAGAATTGCCGACGGCGGCAGCGACCACCGCATCAGAGAGCGAGTCCAGCCCGACATAGACCACCGCCTTCTGGCGGATCGCCTGCTGCCAGTCGAGGATCGGGCGCGCGTCGTCTAGATCGTGATAGTCCGGGGCGAGTAGGGCGGCGAGCGTGCCGGTGGTCAGCTTTTCCAGCAGTGGCAGCAGCGAGGCGACAATCTTGTCGAAGTAGGTTTTGTCATAGCGCACCGCCGAGAGCAGGCCGTCGAGGATCGGATCGTAAAATTTCTCCGCATTGAGGTACTGCTCCAGCGCCACCACGTGAGGATCGCGGCCCAGCATATGGCGCGGTGTGTTTTTGTCGTTAACGCGTTCCGCCAGTTGCGCCACCACTTCCCACGCTCGCGCGTTGTGGCGCGGCAGCACGATGCGGGCATAGTCGATAAACAGGGCGTCGATATTGACGACGTGGCGGGAAATTAACTGATAGTCGGGACGTTGACCGAGCGCCACCAGGGCGCGGGCGATGATATTGACAAAGCGCCAGGCGAACTCGCGAAAGGCCGCCGAGTTGCCTTCGCCGGAAAGCTGTCCGGTGAGGCGCGATGCTACTTCCGAGATGCGGCCAAAGCGCCCGATGGCGTTATAGCGGGCGGAGATCTCCGGATACGCCAGGTGGAACAGGATAAAGCGGTCTCCGCGTCCGGCGCGCTGCGCCTCTGTCCACAGACGCTTCAACAGATCCGCGTCGCCTTTTGGATCGAAAATGATCACCACCTCGCCACGGCGGATGTCCTGAGTGGCAAGCATTTCCGCCAGCCGGGTTTTGCCGACGCGGGTGGTGCCGAGCACCAGTGTGTGTCCGGGGCGTTCACTGAGCGGCAGGGTGACGTCGCACTCTTTCAGCTCCACGCCGTGCAGCCACGGATTGCCGCCGACGGGCGGCAGCGGGCGCACCGGGTTCAGCCAGCGATCGGCGCTGAGCAGGTGGGCAAGGCCGGGTAGAGTATGTTCGCTGCGTTTTTCGATGTGTCTTGCCAGGCGGTAACACCATCCCGGGCGCAGCCTGCGTGCGGCTTCCGGTTGCAGGCAGTCGTACAGACGCTGGGTGTGGATGGGCTGCCAGCGAAAGCCCTTACCGAGAAACAGCCTCTGGCGGCTGACCGGGATTTTCCGGCTGGTGAGCGCGTAGCGCGGCAGGCGCAGGAGGTTACGCTGGTAGCGTACGATTTGCCATCCATGCCAGCCGCGTCGCAGGGCCAGCAGCATCAGGGCGCAGGCCATCAGGCGGGCCTGCCACGGCGTCAGCATCAGCAGCGGGGCCTGCGTCAGGCAGATTAATGCGCCACAGCCAGCGGTGACGGTGCTGTAAAACTCTACAGGCGGGCGCAGCAGCGCCTCCAGCGCATAGCGGCTCATGGCGGTGCGGCCTGTTGCAGATGGCGGCTGACCAGCTTGCGGTAGCGAGCAGCGGGCGCGCCGCCTGCGGGGCGGTGATAGCGAGCGGCGGCATTGAGCCAGCTTCCGGGACGTTCATCGTAGCGCTGACGCAGCAGTTGCGCGGTGAGCGACAGGTTCTGCAGGGGATGCAGGGCGTCGCAGGGAGAGTCAAAATACGCCCGATGCCAGCCGATATTGATTTGCCCGAGCCCCACGTCAATGAGCTTCGGGCTGGTGTGGCGGATGGCGGCCAGCAGCGCCTGACAGGCCTGCTCCCGGCTGGCGTAGCGGTAGCCGGTGCCTTTGATATTGAGCGTCCACGGCCATGGGCGATGTTTGCCGCTTAGGTTCGCTCCGCTTTCGGTCTGTGTGACGGCCCACAGCAGTTCCGGCGGCACGCGGAAATGCTCCGCGCTGCGCAGGTACGCTTCCGGCAGGGGTTGTGCCAGCGCCAGGCAGGGCAGCAGCAGGATCAGGGCAGGACCTCGCGCCATTGCTCCCCCTTACGTTCCAGCGCTACCGGGATTTTGCTCTGCCCTAAAAGCAGCCAGCGGCCCGCGTCGTGGTTAAGCGTGATGCTGTGTTCACTCACCAGCTTTGCGTCAATACCGTGCGCCATCGCCCAGCGTCGCACCCGGTTATCATCACCTTCGCTGTTGATCAGCCAGATATCCAGCGGGCGCTGTTGTGCCAGCAGGGTACGCAGCAGGCTGTCGCAGGGCGGGCAGTCATCCTGGACAAACAGCGAAACGCGGGAGGTGCTGGTGGAGGTTGTTTTCAGCGGCGTCAGGTCCGGATAAAGGCGTTGCCAGGCGGCGTCATAGGCGTGCTGGAAGGCGAGTTCCTTTTCCAGCCGCTGGTACTCCTGCCTGACCAGCAGTTCGGCGAAGCGCTGACGTTCGTAGTCAGTGTCGGCTTCGACGCCCAGCGTGGTCAGCGGATCGAGTCCCGGCGACCAGATGCCGCGTGCCTGATGTTTTAGCGTGAGATAGCGCTGCCACTCTTCCGGCGTGATGCCCCAGACGGTGGCCTGCTGTTGCGTGGTCAGCGGCTTGAGAGCAAAGTCTCCGTTCTGGCTGGTCTGCATCTGAAGCGGTTGCGCCCACACGCTGGCGGTGAACAGTAACAGGAGAATCAGGTGTTTCATCGCTTACTCCGGTACTTTCAGCGTCAACTGGCGTTTGCCGTGGCGGAATACCGCCCGACGCTCATCAAACCGCTCCAGCCGCCAGCCGTACCACTGTTCTCCCTTGCGCAGCCACACCACCTGATGGAGGTAAACGGCTTCGGGCGGCACGATTACGGCCAGGCGGATATCGCCGCGCTGTACGGTTCCGGCGAGAAAAAACGGGGCCGCAAGCGGCCCCAAAGGGCGGAGGGACACGGGATGACGGTAAACCACCGTCTGGGGGAGGGAATGGTCGCTGGCGAAACAGACTTCGCGGCGGTTTTCGTCGGTGGTTATTCGCCACGCCGGGCCCACCAGTAGTTTCAGGGCGGCCTTCAGGCGCAGCGGGCCGGTGTTGTACTGGCTCAGCGGTAACGGGAGGCTATAAAGCTGCGCCCGGCGCGCATCGGCGAGACACAAAGACCAGCCGCTGTCGCGCATCAGGTACTGTAGAGCTTCCCCTACCGTCGGATGAAAACCGGGCGGAACGGACAGGGCGGTAAGCTGTTCCAGCGGCGGCTGTTGCGGTGACGTTCTGACCAGTAGATAGCGGTCGTAGCGCACTACGAAAGGCGTAGCTCTGGATGCAGTAGAAGTGTTGTTGACTGCTATCAATATAAACGCCAACATTGTGAATAGCAGCAGTTTCATAGTGTACTCCAGTGTGGTCTTGTCTGGAGAATGCTGGTGATGTTGAATGGTTTCCATCAACAATTATTTTTTGCAGTGAAAAGTTATTGCATGAGAATTAGCTAATTTACAGTGGCTGGAGTGCCGCTATCATTTTAAATACCGTCAGGAGAATGTAATGGATGTGGCATTGGTTTCCAGTATGATTAGTGGTCTGGTTGCTATCGTAGCGGTTGTCATTCCAGCCTTTAATCAGAATCGAATAAACAAAATAAATCAGATGCAAGAGTCAAGTAAAAAACATAAGTTTTATCTTGAGCCATTAATAAAATCTTCAGCAGATCTACAAAGTAGAATATATAATATAACAAAAGGTGGGTTTCTTGAGGGGTATTATCATAGTGGTAACCAGAGACAACGGGACTATGTCATACTGCATACAACGTATTTATTTTCTCAGTTCTTTGCCTGGTCAGAGGCAGTCCGTCAGGATGTTCAGTTTCTTAATCTTGAAAATGATGAAAGAACACGAAGGTTATCAGAATTACAAGATGTAATATATTCGCTCATTCAGACCGACAGTTTGGGTCAGTATTTTGTTATTTTTTCGGGAGAGCAGCGTGCAATTGGTGAACGTATGCTTGTAAAATCAGTTAATGGTTATGGTTGTATTGGTTATGGTGAGTTTATAAAAATGGACTTGGTTAATCATGAACCTTTTTTAAATCAGTTGAAACAAGAAGTGGTTCATATGGCTGATGATTTTATTCATTATCAATCCAAATTTATAAAATTACAGCATGCGCTTATAGAACTGATTGATTACCTTGATCCGAAATATATCAGGGTTACTGAGAATAAGCGTAGAAAAATACTACTATAAAGAACTTAGTGCTCACCTACCTTTAAATGAAAAATAGCGCCCGGTCCCGGGCGCAAAATCAGATCAGTAAGGGAATCTTTCCCCCATCAGCCCCAGAGTGGCGGCGATGGGGATGCCTTGCTCAGAAAAATGAACGCGTAATGTCAGCCTGACGGTTTGCTGCTGTGTGCTGCCGTTGGTTTTTTGCGAGAGCACCGAGCGGTAATCGATACGAATGGTGCGTTGCGGAGGTTGGTGGGCGATAAAGGCCACTACCGCTGCCATTTCAACACCTTTCAGCAAGTCCCTGATGGCGTTGTCATTCCGGTCTTCAAGACATTGCTTGTGGGCCGGAAGGGTAATGGCCAGTTCCATCGGCAGCCTGGCCGCTATCGCCGCGTCATTCAGATTAAACAACGCACCCTGGTCAAGGGCTTCTTCACGAGAGTTAAATACGGTATTCATCATGCGTTTCTCCGGTAAAAGGCCGGGGAAACGCCCCGGCGGGGAATTTCCCCGGCAGGGTGAATGCTGTGCGTCAGAACTGCGGTACAGGCTCTGCTGGCGGCGCGGCAGGCGCTGGCTGGGATTCAGCTTCGCGCTCTGCCCGGTAAACCTCTTCACCGTCAATTTTGATGAGCCCGATGTGCAGCAGATGGGCCTTCAGGCTGACGCCGGTTTCGCCTTTACGGTCGCCTTTGCTGTAGACAAAGGTGTCGGCATACAGATCGCCGAGGCGGAACTGGATCAGCACCTTGCGTTTCTGCTCGCAGGAGTCGATACAGCGACGTACCAGTTTCTGCGCTTCCTTGCCGCTGACGCGGCAGTCGAACCAGGTGTGCTCCGCGTTGCTGGCTTCGCCCCGTAGTGCGGCAATGTCGCAACACAGGAACGGTTCGCCTTTTTTCGGGGTCACTTCCCGGATCCGGTTGAGGTAGCCCAGACCGCTGGTGTACAGGTTGAAGTAGTGGGTATCGTTCATGGTGGTATCTCCGTGTTGAAAGGTGCGGAGGCCCCATGCGCGGGGATGCCCCGCTTCGGGTTTGGCTCATGGGCTGCAAGCCCTCAGAGTTACTGGCAGTACGGGCATTCCGCGCTGTGCGCCTCCGCGTTTCAGGAATGCATGGCGGACTTTGGGTTGACCTGTTTAGTTGAATCTTCGGCAGGGGGAAGCGAAAGGAGGAATTGTTTTTAAGGCGTGAAAGTTGGTAGTACAGAATGCAAAAAGGCCTTAATCACTAAGGCCCTGAAAGGTAGCTAAAGATTATTTCCGACGGTCATCGACTTCTTTGGCGACACCTTTAAAGGGAGTGCCGTCCTGCTTCTGGTCGATAAAGCGGCCTGTCGTTGTATCGCGTTTGGTGTAATTGCCATTCTGCGGATTCTGAACCTGTGTGCGGTCTGTAACAGAGCCCTTGCGATAACCGTCTCCGGTATTCTTGGCCATCTTAACACTCCGAAAAATGAGGAATATTCCTCATAGAGGATCATCAGACTGCCAATTTGAATGAGCAATCAGGAGCAAGTAAAAATGTGATGCAGGAGACAGGTTATTTACCCATTTCGTAATGACTTAATCAGCTCTGTCACGTTCTGCTGCTGCTGCACCAGGAAAGCCTCCAGCCCCATTTTTCCCGTCGCGATTTCATCCAGCATCTGCTCCCACAGCGCAGTGGTGCCCGGATCTTTCAGTGCTTCCGGCAGGGCATCAATCAGTGTGCTGGCGGTATCCGTTGCCAGCAGGAAGCGGCGTTGCTTAATCAGATAACCGCGCTTAAGGAGCGTCTGGATAATCCCGGCGCGGGTGGCTTCGGTGCCAATACCCGCATTTTCTTTCAGCCGCTGCTTCAGGCGCTCATCGCTGACAAAACGGGCGGCGTTTTTCATCGCGGCAATCAGCGTCCCTTCCGTGTAGTGCTCCGGCGGTTGGGTCTGGCGGGCGCGAACGTCCACCTGTTCCACCTGGCAGGTTTGTCCCTGTTGCAGGGCGGGAAGTGCCTGCGTTTCTTCCGGTGAGTGTGTTGCCATCTCGCGCAAAAACAGCTGCCGCCAGCCACTGACAATCATCACAGAGCCACGGGCAGCCAGCGTTTCCCCGGCGCAGTTCAGGCGTAACTCCGTTTTATCCACCTCATGGTCCGGCAGAAACTGCGCCAGAAAATGGCTGCGTACCAGGCCGTAGACCTTGCGCTCGCTGTCGCTTAGCTGCGTCAGTTCTACCGTTTTACGGGTCGGGATGATGCCGTGGTGGGCGGTGATTTTGCTGTCGTCCCACAGTCGTGAGCGCTGCTGCAGGTTAAGCTGCGTGGCGAGGGGCTGGAGTGAGGCATCGCTGGCGACCACCGCGGCCAGCACCTGTGGCGCTTCAGCGTGCATGGAAAGCGGCAGATAGCCGCAGTCGGTGCGCGGGTAGGTGGTGGCCTTATGGGTCTCATACAGGCGCTGGGCGATATCCAGTACCTCCTGCGCGCCCATGCCCCACTGTTTTGAGCAGACCTGCTGCAGGGCGCTGAGGGTGAAGGCCTGCGGTGGCGGCGTTTTCTCCCGCCGGGTGGTCACGTCCATTACCAGCGCGGTGCCGGCCTGTTGCAGACGCCCGGCGGCCTCGCGGGCGGCGGATTCTCGGATACAGCGGCCTTCGTCGTCACAGTACGCACTATCAGGCTGCCACTGCGCCAGAAAGGAACAACCCTCCGCATGCAAGCGGGCATCCACCCGCCACCAGGGGCGGGGCGTGAAACGAGCGATCTCCCGGTCGCGCTCCACCACCAGACTCAGGGTCGGCGTCTGTACCCGGCCCACGGAGAGCACACCCTTGTGCCGCCGGTTCATCAGCGTGCAGGCGCGGGTCATGTTGATGCCGACCAGCCAGTCGGCGCGGGCGCGCGCCAGTCCGGCCTGGTACAGCGGAAACGTGCTGTCGCCGGGTAGCAGGGCAGCGAGTGCCTTGTGGATACTGGCCTCATCCAGCGCCGACAGCCACAGCCGCTGGACCGGACCGCGCCAGCGGCATTGTTCCAGAATTTCACGGGCGATGGTTTCGCCTTCGCGGTCGGCGTCGGTGGCAATCACCACTGTATCCGCCTGTTTCAGCAGCTTTTCGATGATGCGGAACTGCTTGCGCACCTCCGGGCGGGTCATCAGCCGCCACGCTGGGGGAATAAACGGCAGATGCTCTGCCCGCCAGTGTTTCAGTTTCGGATCGTAATCCTCCGGCGCGGCCATGCTCAGCAGATGGCCGAAGCACCAGGTGATGGTCACGGTGGCGTTATGCAGGTAGCCGTCGCTGCGGTTACGGGCGTCAAGCACGCGGGCGATATCGCGCGCCTGAGAGGGTTTTTCGCACAGGTAAAGTTGCATGGGCTGTCTCCGGTGAAAGGGAGTTCAGCATGGTGTGCCGGAGGGAGAAGGCGACAGGGGAAACTGAAGGGAGAAGGTAAAAATTGCACCTTAAAACGTGCATTAAGCGGATAGTGCCTGTTTTAAGGTGCATGAGGTGAGTTTAAAATAATCGCTAAAGTGACACTCAGGGTTTAACTTTGCTCAAAATTTTAAACCAGCGTGGTTAGCGGCTGTATCCGCCGCAGCATAAACATCACCACTGATAGCTGCGTATTCAGCACCTGCCGCCGCCATTCGAGGGCCATCAGCGCGTCGCGCAGTTCATCGCTCACGTCCGGCTGTTGAATGGCTTCCTGCAACGCCACGCCTCCCGAACGGTTGTTGTCCAGATTACGCCAGCGCAGATAGCTGACGCCGGAGCGCGCCGGGTTGCTGCACAGGATCAGCGGTACGTTACGTCCCGGCAGTTCATACACCGCCTGTTTCAGCATCGGCTGACGTTGTTGCAGTTGCACGCGCAGCGCCTGTAATTCCAGCGCCAGCGCTCGCAGCTCTCCCTTACCCTTAAAGGCCTTTAAAAGGCCCTTTAGCGAGCTTTTGCGGGCGGAGCGTTCATCATCATCGTCATTGAACATCGCGCTGGATCTCCGCAAGCATCTTTTTGGGCAGATTGCCGAGCTTATGCGCCATCGTCTGCGCCAGCGGACTGTTCGCCCGCACGTCAGCGCGGGTCACGCCGGTGGTGCGAAAGCGGTTCACGAAGCTGAACGCCTGGAGCATCAGGCGTGGGATCATCGCAATGAAATCGCGCTTCTCCGCCTGGGTGATAAGACCGAGATGCCAGGCAAGCAGAGTACGGCGTACCTGCAGATCGTAATCAATCAACTGTTGCAGTAGGCGCGAACCGGGCGGTGAGAACAGCGCCAGCGGCAGGATGAATTCGGTCGGGGACGGGTTACTGACCTGCGTGGTGTGGATAGCGCCCGGCAGGCTGGCGAAGGCATGGTCCAGACGACGGTTTTTTTGCTTCAGCAGGTGCGCGATCAGGTTCAGGCGGATGCGCAGTTGCTTCAGCCAGTGGGCGGCCCACGGATCGTCGGCCTCTTCGGCGCGCAGCAGACGCCTGAGTAGCGCCAGACAGAGCAGCATGCCGGTGGGATGCGCCTGCCACAGCCGGGCGGCGACGCGGGTGTGCAGGGTGATGCGGATATCGCTGAAAAGGTTTGTGCTAGGCATCGGAAATTCTCCATGGATTCAGATGCCCGCAGTGTCGGTCCACGCAATGAGTCAGGCGACGATAAACCCATCTGGTTCGCAGAAAGTTAATTTCGTCGATGGATGAGGTTTGATTGATAGCTGGTACACCGGCTTTATGCGGTGCGCATAAAATCAGGGCTATCTGCGCCTGCGCCGAAGCTGATTGAACTCGCCCCGTCTGGCTTTCTCCAGCGTCGCCAGCAGATAGGCGAGGGGGCGGTGGATATTGTGGGCGGCGATCCGCAACAGGCAGTCGTCCAGCACCTGCTGGCAGAGGGAGGGATCCAGATTGCGCATCGCGCGTTCGGCGGCGCGGCGCTCGCTGGCGCTGAAGGGATTATCCACAGGCCAGTGCAGCAGTTGCGTACGCTTTTGATGTTTATTGTTTAAATCTGTACCAGTATGTACGCAATGCGGCTCAGGTTGCCCGCCAGCCCCCACCACATCACTGAGTCTTAATTGAAGACTCGGGCATTTTTTACTGAGTCCTCGATTAAGACCAGGGGCGGTCTTCAATGGAGACTCAGTGCAGGTTCGTCCACTGTCCACAGGTTGTTGCAGGGTGAGCAGCAGTCCGATAGCGATGTTGCGGATACGTCGGTTGCGATGGTGGGAGCAGGCCGTGAGCAGCGCCAGATATTCGCTGTCCATCCGACAGGCATCGGCATGAGTCAGTGGCGCATCATGCAGGGCGTAGAGGTTGCCGGTGATCCTGCCGCTTTGCTCGTCGCGCAGCCGCTGGCACAGGCTCAGCCAGCGGGTGATCCGCAGCATCATCAGCGCGTTGCTGACGGTACTGCGCGAGGCCTTCTCGCCTTCAGGCTGGTCAGAGAGCCAGCCCTGGAGTTCGTTGTAGGAGGGGAAGACGCCGCTGCCGTCGTCGCGGGCATGCAGGCGCAGCAGTTGCCACGCAAACTTGTCACGTGGGGAGAGGTTGCGCGCCAGCAGCAGGCGCTTCGGCACGCTCTGCTGCGGGTTGCCGAGAAACAGCAGCCGATCGTCACTCTTCATGCAGCAGCTTCTCCTGAGTCCACTGGCGCAGCAGGTTCCAGATAACCGTCAGCGACAGGTCGTGCTCACGGGCCATCGCCATCATGGCGGTCAGCGCTTCGGGTGAGTCGAGCTTTTTCACGCCCGTTTTCTGCCACTCGTTCCATACCAGTGTCTCCACCTGCTCATCCGGAGCATTGTTGCGCCCTTGCCGGACAAACAGGCCAATCAGACGTCGCCGGGCACAGACCTCCGGCGTGGAAAGGCCAAAATAGTGGTTGATGAATTCGATGGACGCGCCGAGCGACAGCGCTTCCTCCAGACGCTGTTGGAACAGCCGCTCCTGCTCCATCCTCGCCAGCATCCGGCCCAGCATATTGTGGTCAATGTGGGTGGTGATGAACTGCACCGCGCTGTTGCTGAGAAACAGGATGTCATCGGCGGTAAGGCGCGTCAGTTCGCACAGCTCCTGCGGGCTGAAGCCGAGCGATTCGCAGTAGCGGATCTGCCCCTCCTTCAGCGCCTGGACAATGTGGGTGAGCACGGCCTGGTTAACTGAGGGCGTCATGGTGAACCTCCCGCAGCCGTCGCTGGCGGCACAGGCTGATAAGCTGCATCAGTTGCTGGATCTGGGCGTTGTCGTAGTCCGGCGACAGTAACAATTCGAGGGCGGGCATCGGCGTGCTGGTGTCACCGTTCAGGGCGGCCAGCACCTGGTAACAGCGCTGTGCCGCCGGATGGGGAAAATCGTCGCAGGGCGCGAGGGTGAAACCGGCCGGAGCGCTATCGTCCGGCTGGATACAGGCGTCGAGTCCCCAGCAGGCAAACAGCGACCGTGCCGTATGCACCAGCGGCGAGGGCTTTGGCTCGCCGGGCGCGGCGGGTACAGTCGGTAGCTCTGTCTCTGGAAGCGGTGCTTTTTCTGGTTCGGGCGGTGGCGGCCAGAGGACCTTTTCGGCTGGCGGTCCCAGCAGCGTCTGCCGCTTGCTCTGGCCATCGGTCAGTTCCGCCAGTAACGTATTCCAGCTCATGCCGCTGCGGCTACTCATCTCGCCGAGCAGTTCGTCCTGCACCAGTTGCGGTACCACGGCTTCCGGCTCACCGTTGAAGGTGGAGAGGGCGGTGCTGAACAGGTCGGCAAACTCCGGCTGGCGTTCCAGCGGCATCAGTTTTGCCCAGACCTGTTCCGCCGCGCTGCGCAGGGCCAGCAGGCGGTCGATAACCGTTCGGGTAAGCCCGCCGTACAGCGCATTGGGGATGCAGGGCAGCAGCCAGTCGACGGTCTGTAGCATCCGGCTGATTTGCGACTGGCTGACGGGATAGCCGTCGCGGGTCAGTTGTTCCGCCAGCGCCAGCTGCGTCAGGCATTCAATGCCTGCCTCGTGGTAAAGATCGCGCAGATGCAGAATACCTTCCGCCCGTTCGATAAACATCAATCCGTTATGCAGGTCGCTTTCGGCCAGATGGCCAATCAGGCACTGGACTTCGCCCTGCTGTGGGGACAGCGTTTCCGGCCACGGTCTGAACGGCCAGCAGACGCGGTGGTAACGCTCATCCTGTGTCTCTTGCCACAGTTCATTGAGGATGGCGAGGCGCGTATTCCCACCGCTGGCGAGCATATATTTTTCATCACCAGGGCGACGGGTCAACACCGGCGGGTTATCCAGCCCACGGGCAAGAATCGACGCTTTCAGTACGTCATAGCCGGGGTTGCGGGTGACACGGGGATTGAGAGAGAACGGCTGGATTTGCTCCAGACTGACCTGGACCATCTCCTGTTCTCCGATAGTGCTGGCACCGTGAAGCCAGCGGTTGAGCAGGTGTGAAGCGCACATAATCTTCCTCCGGCATTCAGACATCGCGTGTGAGGCGGATGCGCTGGTGGATCCACGCGTCCACCTCGCTTTCCAGCCAGGCGACGTGGCGGCTGTTGAGTCGAATGGATGGCGGAAACTGTTGCAGCTGGATTTGCCGGTAAATCCACGATTTACCGAAGCCGATTTTGTCTTCCACCTGGCGTAAGCGTAAAAATCTGTCGCTATTCATAACCATTCCTCCTGTGTCCAGATTCGTTTACATCAGCACGATGGGCGTGGTTATCAAAGCAGCAGCGTCCCTGCCAGGCAGTAAAAATCCTTATCTGGGTTAGTGAGAGTTGTTAGTTGAAAGTGTTAGTTGATCGCGTTACGGCGGTGCGCCGCGCTGGAGTGCGGTTTTCAACGTCTCGGGGCTCAGCGGCAGGTGCATACCTTCCTCACGCGCCCAGCATTCGAAAATGTTCATCAGTTTGTAGGGATGCTCCAGCATTTCATCGTCCAGTTGTGGGTTGTGCTTGCAGGCCAGCCACAGCAAACGGGAAAGCGCGGAAGTGATCCGTTCCTTTGATTCCGGCTGATGATTATCCAGAAAAGCCTCTAGGTGGGTACGGCGGATGACGAACAGTGCGTCTGGAGGCAGCGTGTCCTGCAGGTAGCAGATGGACAGACTGAGCCGGGATTTAAGGTCATTGCGACCATTGCCATACAGCTGGCCTATCAGCAGATGTAGCTCTTCCTGAAGGTTGTTTTGCGTGGCGAGCAGTTCCAGCAAAAGCTCCCGCAACGATTTGCGGCAACAGAGTTGGTAGTAGCTGTCGTGCTCATCACAGACCACGATGCCAATCTGGTTGCAGCAGTGGGTGTCTTTGGGGCAAGGACGATTCAACGTTTTCGCCAGTTGCTGGTGGAGCAGCAGGCGCTCAAGGCCGATTAACGGCAAATTCCATAGATGGCTGGTGGTCAGTTGCAGAGTCGGGTCGCGTCTGCACGGCGGAGAATTCGCCATTACTTTGCGGTTGCCGGGTTTGTTGCACTGCGAAGGTGGAAAGGGAGACTTGCTGAATCGGCAGGCAAAGCGGCAAGGGGGGTTGAGTGGTCTCAGAAGTACGGGTGAAGGGAAGTAGACCGAGAGCGACAGATCGCCGTGCAGGGCATGGCGGATCAGATCGGCAGGCAGCAATGTGATGTTGTGCTGCCGGATGACTTCTGCGGCCTCATCCAGCGTCAGCCACTCCTGGCGGATTTTGTGTGGGGGCATAGCGTGTTCCTTTTTGTGTTGTTGGTTGCGTATCGTGCTTGTTGATGGTGAAAACCGGTGTGAGATGTTTTTGCTAAAACAACTAACCTGATCAGTTTAGTTAACGATCTTTTCAGACATAATCTGGTAATGAATTACGCTTGAAAAACAGGATGTAACATTGAATAGCTCGGAATACGATTTGCTTGAAGTGGCGTGGTATTTATCGAAGTACGGTAAATCTCAACCACCCGTGGGACTGGGTGTTCAGAAATGGAAAGAGGCTTTTGCCTTGTTTTATCCTCGTTTTGGAGCGGGTAAAACCGCCAGCGAGTTTCACAATAGTTTGAAAAATAGTCGTGACCGTTTTGATTCCTGGCTTAGTGATGTGCGTGTTGGCTGGCGTGACGAGCAGGGCGCTCCTGCTGCGCTTTCTCATTCAGCGCAGCGTGTGCATCAGCGGTTGAGTCTGCTTTCTGATAGTGCAATTGAGCAGCACGTTCTTTCGTTAATATCTTCTGATGGAGATGAACAGGCTCAACGTGACTGTCTTGCTATTCAGCAGGATAGAAGTATTGAAGATACCGTACGCGAGCAGCTGATTGCGGCACGGCTGGGGCAGGGTACCTTTCGGAAAAATTGTCTCATGCTTTACCCGGCATGCCCTGTTACGGGAACGACGTTTGCGCCGTTACTCCGTGCCAGCCATATAAAACCGTGGGCTGCCTGCGAGAATGGGAACGAACGTCTTGATCCTTATAATGGAATTATACTGGCCGCGCATATTGATATTTTATTCGATCAGGGATGGATTTCGTTTGAGAACGATGGGCGTTTATTAATTAGTAATGAACTGGATATTGGTGTGAAAGAGCAGTTTTTGTTGCCGGAGAAAATAAAGGCGTTTTCTGTTGACTCTTATTGTTATCTGGAATGGCATCGGGAGAATTTACTGAGATAAGACATACCTGATTTTGGGTGTGGACGTAATCTTGCCAAGAGGCGTACCTATTGATGTCCAAATAATTCGTATGCTTTAGGGCGTCAATTGTGCAAGAAAACGATTAATCTGGGGCCATGTTATACGGTTCTATCATGCAGTAATATGAGTATCTTGTGAGGAGTTCGCAGCCAGTGTTGACATGACTCGGAAGCTCCTTGATTACCAATAGCGATTGCAAACTTGCTAAAGCAACCAAATCAAAGGGATACAATGCTCAAGCTTGAAGAAATCAAAAAAGACGCGCAAATCCGGGGCATTATCGAAGGACAGGTCGTGCGTGTAGTCACAGTTGAGCCTATCGGAGAGCACGCTCTAACTGTTTACTACAAAGATAATCAGGGCTCTCTGGCTGAAAGGATGTTGTTTCGTAGTGACGAGACCAACTTGGCTATGGCCACAGCAGAACGTCCTTGGTCATTTGATGCGCCAGGGCGTGAATTTAAATTAGGCCTTGAAGCATACCGAATTTCGCAGGCTGCATTATTTGATCCAATGATGGCCGTTAACATGGCTAATGTTGACCCGCTACCTCATCAGATTTCTGCCGTATATGAGTACATGCTTCCTAAGCAACCTCTTCGCTATGTGCTGGCTGATGATCCTGGAGCAGGTAAAACTATAATGGCTGGCTTGCTAATTTCAGAATTACTGCTTCGCGCAGATGCACGCCGCGTCATGGTTGTATCACCTGGGTCGTTGACTGAACAGTGGCAAGACGAGCTCTTTGAGAAATTTGGGCTTCAATTTGATATCTTTAGCAAGGAAAAGCAGGAGCAATGCGTTACCGGAAACTACTTTGCCGAAACAGATAGATTAATCTGCCGTCTGGATCAATTATCAAGAAGCGAAGAGTTACAGGAAAAATTACAAAATACTGATTGGGATTTAATCATCGTCGATGAAGCTCATAAGTTATCTGCTAATTATTTTGGCAATAAAATTAATAAAACTAAAAGATTTACCTTAGGTGAGTTACTCGGCTCGATATGCCGTCATTTCCTTTTGATGACGGCTACTCCACATAATGGTAAAGAAGAAGATTTTCAAGTCTGGATGTCACTTCTGGATAGCGACAGATTTTACGGTAAGTTTCGTGAAGGTGCCCATAAAGTCGATATCACGGATATGATGCGTAGAATGGTCAAAGAGGAGCTTCTAACCTTTGATGGTACGCCTCTATTTCCTGAACGCAGAGCTTATACCGCTAATTATGAGCTTTCTCCTCTTGAAGCTTCTTTGTACGAGCAAGTAACAACTTACGTCAGAGAAGAAATGAATCGTGCCGACAAACTGGATAATAAAAAGAAAAATACTGTCGGTTTTGCACTTACGCAATTGCAACGGCGTCTGGCATCAAGCCCTGAAGCGATCTATCAATCTTTAAAACGGCGTCGTAATCGTCTTAAAGACAAACTTGATGAGATGAAGCTAATGGCGCGAGGGCAAAAAGCTAAACGATCTGGAGAAGCGGAAACACTTGAAAAGCATAAAGTAAGTAAATCAATTGAGCTACCAGATGATTGGGATGAATTGGACGAAGAACTTAGTGCTGAAGAGTATGAACTTTATTCAGAGGAAGTAGCCGATCAGGCAACAGCTGCTGAAACTATTTTTGAACTTGAAGCAGAAATAAACTCACTCATTGAACTGGAAAATCAAGCATTAGTGCTTGTTCAGTCTGGTAACGATAAAAAGTGGGAAGAACTTTCTAGGCTGTTGCAAGATTCGCCCGAGATGATTAATCGCGACGGTAAGCGTCGAAAATTGATCATCTTTACTGAGCATAAAGATACCTTAAATTATTTACGACAGCGTGTATCAGATCTGTTGGGGCAGCCCCAGGCGGTTAGGGTAATCTATGGCGGAACGAATAGAGATGAACGCCGCAAGATCCAAACCGAATTTCGTAGCGATCCAACTGTATTAATCCTTATTGCTACTGATGCTGCCGGTGAAGGTGTAAACCTACAAAACGCAAATTTAATGGTCAACTACGACTTGCCATGGAATCCTAACCGCCTCGAACAGCGTTTTGGGCGTATCCACAGGATTGGCCAAAAAGAGGTATGTCATCTTTGGAATATTGTTGCCAACGAAACTCGTGAGGGGGCGGTCTTTCAGAAATTATTCGAAAAGCTTGAAATTGAGAAATCTGCTCTGGGTGGAAAAGTATTCGATATATTGGGGGAAGCCTTCGATAACGTTTCTCTTAAAGATCTCTTGATCGAGGCTATTCGCTACGGTGAAGATCCTGCTACACGTGCAAAAATGGATCAAGTGATCGAAGGTGCTCTGGATAGTGAGCATTTGAAAGAGATCCTCCGACGCAATGCCCTTGTTGAATCTCAAATGGGATTAGAGGGGTTATATGCTATTAAGGAGCAAATGGAAAAAGCCGAAGCTCGCCGGCTACAGCCTTTTTTTATTCGTGCATTTTTCCAGGAGTCCTTCAAGGCATTAGGTGGAGAACTGAGACCTCGCGAACAAGGTCGGTATGAGATCAACCATGTACCAGCTCTAATTAGAGAACGTGACCGAAGTATTGGTGAGAGTAGGACGCCTGTTCTATCTCGGTATGAAAGGATTTGTTTTGAAAAGCAGCAAATCAGACCAACTGGTAAAGCTCTCGCAGAGTTAATACATCCCGTTCATCCATTAATGCATTCAGTGCTTGATCTCACCTTACAAATGCATCGAAATAAACTAAAACAGGGTGCTATTTTAATCGATCCAGCTGATGATAGTGACATGCCTCGTCTCATCTTGATGCTTGAGCACACTATCCGTGAAACTAACGGTCAGGCAAAGGGTATTGCTTCTCGGCGCATACAATTTGTCTCTATAGATATGAATAATAAGGCTGCTTATGCTGGTTGGGCTCCGCACTTGGATCTGCAGCCAATTGAGGAGAGTGATCTCCTTTTGATTAAAGATATCTTACATTCACCTTGGTTATCTCAATCGCTTGAACCTTTGGCATTACAGCTTGCCTCCGAGAAATTGGTTCCTGATCATTACGCAGAGGTTAAGCTACGTCGAGAGCTACAGGCGGATAAAACCCTTGAGGCAGTACATGAACGTTTGGTTAAAGAAATCAACTACTGGCAAGACCGTTTCCTAAAATTAAGTGATGATGTAAAAGCTGGAAAACAACCCAAATTACAGCCTGAAAATGCCCGTCGCAGGGTTGATGAGCTGACGGCAAGGTTGCAGCAGCGGACAGCTGAATTGATTGCACTAAAGCAAGTCGTTTCAAGCACTCCGGTTGTGATTGGTAGCGCATTAGTAATTCCTCAAGGGTTCTTATCTAAACGTAAGGGAGAAGTGATTTTTACACCTGATGCTGCAAGCCGTGCGCATATTGAGAAAGTCGCGATGTCAGCTGTGTTCTCTGCTGAACAAGCTTTAGGGCATAGTGTGTTTGACGTATCGGCAGATAAATGTGGGTGGGACATTACTGCTCGTCCGCCGCTCAATACGGATGGCTCGCTCCCGCAGGACAGGCACATTGAAGTTAAGGGGCGTAGTAAAGGTCAGACGACTATCACTGTAAGTCGTAATGAAATTCTCTACGCTCTTAATCAGGCAGAAAAATTCCTCCTGGCGATAGTGCTGGTAGACGGGGATAGTTTTGAAGGTCCCTTTTACATTCGCCAGCCTTTTAACAAAGAACCGGATACTGGTGTAGCAAGCATTAACTACGACCTTGCTGAACTGCTCTCAAAAGCGACCGAGGCTAAGGAAAGCATGTGAAAGGTGGTTACAGAGTTCCCTTTTACAACTGACTTTATCCATAAGCATACCCCAAGCGTTAAGCGCTTGGGGTATGCTAAGCTATCCGGCAATCCACACCTGCTCGTGTGCCGTTGGTTTAGTAATTCGTATTGGAAGAAAAATGACACTTGTCAAGTCACCTAAAAAACTTATCGAAGTAGCGCTACCATTAGACGATATCAATGCCGCTTGCGCCCATGAAAAGATGCCTGGTATTGGTCCCCATCCCAGAGGTATTCACTTATGGTGGGCTCGTCGCCCGTTAGCTGCTGCAAGAGCTGTCATCTTTGCTCAGATGGTAAATGACCCTGGTTACCAGCAAGGTGAAGGCTTTCGATATGGAGTTAACAAGCAAGAAGCCGCCAAAAAACGTGAATATTTATTCAATATCATACGTAAACTGGTTAAGTGGGAAAACATTAATAATGAAGAAGTGTTAAGCGAAGCTCGCGGAGCCATTTGGGAAAGTTGGCGTGATATCTGCTCACTAAACAAAGATCATCCACAAGCTAAAGAGCTATTTAACCCAGAAAAACTTCCGGGTTTTCATGACCCATTTGCAGGCGGCGGGGCCTTGCCATTAGAAGCTCAGCGATTAGGCTTAGAATCCTATGCATCTGACTTAAACCCAGTTGCAGTAACGATTAATAAGGCGATGATTGAAATTCCACCTAAGTTTGTTAATACAGCTCCGGTTGGACCAACATCTATTAGTAGTGAGGGTAACAAAAAAAATACAAATGTTCTGAGTGTATTTGAAGAGTGGTATGGCACAGAAGGGTTGGCAGAAGACGTGCGCCGTTACGGTGCGTGGGTTCGAAATGAAGCACAGAAACGAATCGGCCATCTTTACCCTAAGATATTAATAACAAAAGAAATGGTTGCTAGCCGTCCCGACCTACAACCTTATTTGGGTGAAGAGCTCACAGTCGTTGCCTGGCTGTGGGCTCGTACAGTCAAAAGCCCTAACCCTGCGTTTTCCCATGTAGATGTCCCCTTGGCATCCAGTTTTATTTTATCTTCTAAGACAGGTAAAGAAGCTTATGTTAAGCCTGTAGTTGAGGGGGATAGCTATTATTTCACCGTCAAAACAGGTTTATACCCTGAATCAGCAAAATTGGGGACAACCGCTGGTAAAAGAGCTGCTTTTATTTGTTTGCTATCAGGTTCACCTATTGACTACAAATATATTCGTAGTGAAGGTAGTGCTGGACGGATGGGGCAAAAATTAATGGCCATTGTAGCTGAAGGTAAAAAAGGTCGCATATATATTTCTCCTGAGCAATCCCATAGTGATATAGCAAAGCAAGCAAAGCCTGAATGGTCACCTGTAATGTCATTACCTAACAACCCCCGAGATTTCAAAACTCCAAATTATGGTCTGGACAAATTCGGTGATCTTTTTACCCCTCGTCAGTTAGTAGCATTGTCGACTTTTTCGGAGCTAGTTGTAGAGGCGATAGAACATTGTCGTAATGATGCTATTATTTCTGGTATGACGGATGATGGTATCAGCTTAGATTCTGGAGGTGTCGGTGCGACTGCATATGCTCAGGCAGTTGGCGTATATCTTGCGTTTGTAGTTGATCGTTGTGCCGATTTCTCAAATACTTGCACCAGATGGGTTCCTGGTAATCAAAAGGTCATGAACTTGTATGGTAAACAAGCGATAGCAATGACATGGGATTTTCCAGAGGCAGGAGTACTTGAAAATGTGGTTGGTGGTTTTTTACCAGCCGCTAACTTTATTGCAGACTGTATAACTAAACTTCCCAATCAGGAAATTAATGGTTTCGTATTTCAGCAAGATGCTCAGACTCAAAATATAAGCACTAATAAAGTAGTATCATGCGATCCTCCCTATTATGATAACATTGGATATGCTGATTTATCCGATTTTTTCTATGTTTGGTCGCGCAAATCACTACGCCCAATATTTCCAAATCTTTACGCATCCATAGCTGTTCCTAAGGCTGAAGAGTTAGTTGCAACCCCTTATCGGCATGGTGGTAAAGAAGGGGCGGAAGCATTTTTCCTTGCAGGTATGAGTCAAGCGATTCATCAGTTGGCTGAGAAGGCACATCCAGCTTTCCCTGTCACAATTTATTATGCCTTTAAGCAATCCGAAACCAAAGTAGATGGCACTTCAAGTGCTGGCTGGGAGACGTTTTTACAAGCTGTAATCGATGCAGGGTTCGCCATTAGCGGCACTTGGCCGATGCGTAGTGAACAATCAGAACGATTAATCGGTAAAGGGACGAATGCTTTAGCCTCAAGCGTAGTTCTCGTATGCAATAAAAGGAAGGTTAGCGCTGAAACAATTAGTCGCCGACAGTTTATTCGTGAACTAAACGCTACACTACCAGAAGCTCTGGATGAAATGACCCAAGGGGGAGTTAACTCTCCAGTAGCGCCAGTCGACCTATCACAAGCCATCATTGGTCCTGGAATGGGTATTTTTAGTAAATATGCCTCAGTTTTAGAAGCAGATGGCAGTAAAATGACTGTTAAAACTGCCCTGCAATTGATTAATCGTTTCCTTGCTGAAGATGATTTCGATCATGATACTCAGTTCTGCTTGAGTTGGTTTGAACAAGAGGGCTGGAATACAGGTAAGTTTGGAGAGGCTGATGTACTTGCCCGAGCCAAGGGAACCAGTGTAGCCGGATTAGTTGACGCAGGGGTAATCCATGCTGGTCAAGGGGAATTACGTCTACTGAAATGGGCAGAAATGCCGGATGATTGGTCTCCAGAACACGATAGTAGGACCCCAATTTGGGAAGCGCTACATCAATTGATTCGAGTTTTGAACAGCAAAGGAGCCAGTGCTGCTGGTACCATGTTAGGACGAATCACCAATAAAAGCGATGCAATCCGCTCATTGGCCTATCGGCTGTATACTCTTTGCGAGCGCAAAGGATGGGCGAGTGATGCTCGAGCTTACAATGAATTGGTAACATCATGGGATTCCATGCAATCTGCTATGGCAGAAACTGGTAAGTCTGGCGATCAGCAATCTCTTGATTTCTAATAAAGCCACAGCAAAGTTTGACGCCACTGCCTGTTTCTTAAACAAAGAGCAGGCATTGTAAATTCAGGATAAAAAAATGAGTCTTAAACCCTGGCGTGAAATTGCACGCCCTCACCGCGACGTACTTGAAGGCACTTTCAAACAATCAGAATTTGCTGCTGATATCACTCAGGTAGCAAATGGCAAAGCACCCAGAGAGTACCAGGATGCTGAGCAATTTTTTGCACGTACATTCATCACTGAGGGTATGCGTTTATTGCTGGGGTCAGTAGCAGAACGTTTAACAGGCAAAGGAGGAGATCCTGTAATTCAATTGCAGACCGCATTTGGTGGAGGCAAAACCCACACCATGCTGGCTGTATATCATTTGGCCTCACGCAATGTCAGTACCGATCGTTTACAAGGTATCCCCCCAATCCTTGATGCTGCTGGAATTAGTGAATTGCCACAAGCAAGGGTTGCCGTCATCGATGGCATTAATTTATCAGTCAGCCAACCTCGAGAGCATGGGAGTGTTTCTACCAACACTTTATGGGGTGAGCTTGCCTGGCAGCTGCTTGGTGAAGAAGGATATACTCTAGTCGAAGATAGCGATCGTGATGGTACGTCCCCTGGTAAAGAAGCGTTAGTACAATTATTGACCAGGTCTGCGCCTTGTGTTGTTTTAATTGATGAATTGGTGGCTTTTTTACGTCAGCTTGAAGTTGGCAAGCAGTTCAAGGCAGGTACTTTCGATTCTAATATCACTTTCGTTCAAGCGTTGACTGAAGCATTTAAGGCTGTTCCAAATGCCATATTGCTGGCCTCTCTTCCAGAATCAGCTCTGGAAGTGGGGGGAACAATGGGGCAGAAAGCTCTTGATTCTCTTGAAAAATACTTTGCTCGTGTCGAGTCTGTGTGGAAGCCGGTAGCTACTGAAGAAGCTTTTGAGATAGTGCGCCGACGTCTTTTTGAGTTTGCAGGAGAAACAGCTCAAGTTCAGGGGATTTCGCAGCAATATACTGATTTTTATCGTAAGAACGCGCACAAATTCCCTAATGAGACTCAGTCGGCTCACTACTATGACCGATTGTGTCAATCTTATCCTATCCATCCAGAGGTGTTTGACCGACTTTATGAAGATTGGTCAACTCTTGATAAGTTCCAGCGTACCCGTGGTGTTTTGCAATACATGGCTATAGTCATCCATCGTTTATGGGTAAGCGATAACCGTGATGCGCTCATAATGCCAGGTTCATTACCTTTGGATGACAGCATTGTCCGGGGTAAAAGTATTCATTACCTCCCTCAAGGTTGGGAGCCTGTTATTGAAAAAGAAGTTGATGGCCCTCGCTCTGAAGCTACTGAAATAGACAAAAACGATACACGTTTTGGTCAATATCATGCTGCACGGCGTGTAATGCGCACTCTTTTCTTGGGGAGTGCTCCAAGCAGCGGCGATCAGATGCATCGCGGCTTACAGATTGAGAGAGTATTACTAGGGGCATGTTCACCAGAACAGACAATTGGAACTTTTGAAGATGTTCTTTTGCGTTTACGCGATCGCTTGACATACCTGTATGGAGAAAAAGATCGACTTTGGTTAGATACTAAGCCAAATTTGCGTCGTGAGATGGAAACTCGCAAGGGCAATATAAATGAACGTGAAGTACTGATCCCACTGATCAAAAAAACAGTTACTTCATGCTTTGGAAGCCAGCATTGCTTTACAGGTGTTCATGTATTTGCCCCAGCAACAGATGTTCCGGATGAGTTTGGTACCGGTCCTCGTCTGGTCGTTTTACCACCAGAGACTATTTCAGCATACAGTCGCAGCAATAGTAATAATCTAGCGTTTAAGGCTGCCGAAAATATTCTATTGAAACGAGGAGAACAGCCAAGGGTTAAGCAAAACCGTTTATTCTTCCTTGCAGCAGATTATGACAGTTTAAGCCGTCTTAAGGAGCAAGGGAAAATATATCTGGCGTGGTTATCCATCGTTCAGGATATTGAAAATGGTGTATTAAACCAAGACCTTGCTCACCTCACTCAAGCCAAAAGTAATCGCGATAGTGCATTACAGAGATTTAATGGTCTGGTTAGGGATACCTATAAATGGCTTATGGCACCGTTACAAGAGCCTGGCCAGGATTTAGTGTGGGAAACCGCACAAATTTCTTCCAGTGCGCCAAAATTAGTACAAGAAATTGAAAATCGGTTGATTGAGGAAGAATGGTTAATTAAGGCATGGTCACCTGTGCATCTTCGTAATCTTTTGGAGAAGTATTATTTTACTAATGGTACTCACCAAGTGAGTGCGGTAAAGGTTTGGCAAGATGCTTGTCAATATCTGTATATGCCGCGATTAGTTAATGATCAGGTACTACGCGGTACTATTGAAGAGGCTGTCAAAAGTGATGATTTCTTCGCTTTTGCTGCGGGGGAACGTGAAGAACGTTACGAAGGATTTGCCTTTGGTCGTCCGGCTACGGTTTTTCTTGATGAGAATTGTTTGCTCATAAGTCGCGAATCAGCTCTTCAATACGTGGATAAATTAAAAGCAGAACAATCATCAAAGAGTGCTGATACTGTCCCTGTTACAGATAATGGATCTTCTGCTGATACAGGCTCTGTAATTGACACAAGTTCTACTGTAACCCCTGGTTCTGGAAGTGGTGTTAGCGAACCCACCAAACAACAATTTTATGGTTCTGTTCGATTAGATCCATTAAAAGCAAAAATAGATTTTGCTACTCTGATGGATGAAGTGGTACAAAACTTCACCAGTCAATTAGGTGTGGATGTAGTTATCTCTGTCGAGATTAATGCTCGTTCAGAAAAAGGATTTGATGCGAATCTTCAGAGAGCAATCAAAGAAAACTGTAACATGCTGAACTTTGGTAATGCTGAATTTGAAGAGTAAAGAATAAAAGGGGCCGGGTTGCCGGCTCTTTTTATAACCAATGTTCTGGAATAGTTAAATCAAATGTTCGAGATACATAACGAAGCATGGTGATAATTTCATCATACCTTGCTTTTTCAATATTCTGACCAGAATTCTTCGCCTCTAATATTTTCTTCAATTCATGAAGGTTAAACATTTCAAGTTTATAAAAGTTACCCCACGTCGGTTGTCCAAAAAGATTATAAATTACAACAGTACTATCTCTCTCACTTGCCAGCCTTTTTTCACCCGATATCTTTGTCAACGCCTCCTCTGCTTCGTCTTTATTTTCATAAGTATTAAGAAGTTTCATTGTTGTATTACTCCTTGTTGGTTGATTTAATGATTTTATTTCAAATGGAGAATATGATATTGTTTTTTTAAAGTTATAATAGAAGCTGTTTACACGGTCCAAATATATCAGAAATCTAACAACTTAAAAAGTCGTTCTTCACAGATATAGCGGCCATGAAGTTGTAGTATTTCAGTTTTGCTCAGAATACCTTTCTTCTTAAGGTTTACCAGCAATTGCTCGATTTTATCTAACTCAACAAAGTCACCAGTAAGCGCAGTAATGGTCACTGCCATGCGGCTCATAACATCACGATTAGCTGTAACATTGTTTTCTTTTGCCAACTCTTGAACATAGCTGGCGACATTAACGATAGTTTTTTGGGGCATAAGCCCATCCTCAGTTCTTGTCTAAAGATAAAAAGATTAATATATTGAATATCTCCAGAGGAAACTCTTGATAGAGATGATAAATACAAAGAAATAAGAACGCCAGAACGACATCATTTAAAGAGCTAATAAAATTTATCTATTTGGTTTTATAAATGAACTTATCAATGGTATAATTAACCACCCTGTTAGTTGCTTCAGGTAGTCAACAATTGTACCATCCGATAATAAATAATGGAGAGCAAATAGAATGAGTATTAAAAATATATTTTTGCAAGTTAAAAATTTATTCAAATTTAAAACTTTTATTCTGCCACGCACTGCGATTAGCGAACGCTTACGCGTCGTGGTGCTTTGCACTCGCGGTATCGCAGTGCGTGGCAGAGCTTAGCATAATTTTTAAAATAAGTCAACGTGTTAGTAATAATATCCTAATAAATTCTTGCTTCTTTATCCATAAATATTTTCATATCGCCCTCTAAATAATGTTCTACCTGTGCATTCCTCTTATGGCATTGATTTAAGTTCAAAATTATCTGAACCAATACTGTTTTTGTGAAAAAAACTTTTTAACGAAATATGATGGCCTCGATAGACTACCTTTTGCTGACGTAAACACCCTTGAAATCACCATGGCATAAGGGCTATAATGATTTCACATGGTCTGTTATGTGTCACTTAAGGTTAAGGAGTGCGTATGTCTGTTATAGCACTGGTCCGTCAGCGGATTAACCGCATGAGACGAGGTGTACCGTTTTCTATCAGTGGGTTCTACCCGCTGGGAAGTCGCGCATCTGTACAGCAGGCTATGAGTCGCCTGGCAAAAGAAGGCATGATTGTTCGCGTAGATCGAGGATTTTACGCGCGACCGAAACCACTCAAGAATATTCCTTCCATCAAGATCGTAACCAGTGCTGAAAAGGTAGTGGCTGCATGGGCTAAAGAGCGTGGCTATAAAATTACCATCCAGGGGCTGGAGGCTGCTTATCGGCTGGGTATGCAGACGCAAGCTCCGGTTAAGCGTATTTACTGGTCGAACGGTCCAACCAGAGAGTTTAAGGTTGGCAACGAGACTGTGATTGTTCAGCACAAGTCAGAAAGTAAACTGAAGTGGCTGAATCGGCCTGAAGGGGAGTTGTTACGTGGGTTGCTGAGCCTGAGTGGAAAGTATGCCCGTCTGGAAGCAATCAAAAATGCTTTTAACCGTCTTAATATCTCTTCCCGGGAAGCTCGCTCAGCCATTGCTAAGAAATTAGTGAGTGAACCAGCTCTTCAGGGATGGCGTACTCAGCTTGAACTCTTTCGGCAGGCTATCTGATGAGCAGCATCTTTGAACTCTATAAAACTGAAGAAGGGCGGGGCCAACTTCAGGAAATATTCACTTATGCTGCACAGAAGCACCCATTGAGTCTAGGGGCGAGCTTTCTGGAAAAGGATCTCTGGGTTACAGAGATCCTACGTCTTCTGTTTGATGAAGGTTTTCTTCGTCCATACACAGTCGCTTTTAAAGGTGGAACTTCATTAAGCAAGTGCTGGAATGTGATTGAGCGCTTTTCTGAAGATATCGATTTATCGATTCATTGGGCGGAACTTGCTGGTCATTCAGAAGAACAGGAACAAGAGGCCTGGAAAGCAAGTACTCGTAGTCGAAGTCAGAATCAACGCTTTCGTGAACAACAGCAAACAAGACTAGAAGAATGGACCGCGGAGTTAGTGGAAAAACTTAATCAGCGTTTCCAGTCTTATGGTATTTCCGGCCTGGAGGCTCGTTTAGAGGCGGAAAGTAGGGGAGAAAAGGTCGATATATTCTTTCCTCGTGTTCACGCTGATACTGCGGCTTACCAGCGAGATCATATCTTATTGGAGTTCGGTGGTCGTAATCGGGGAAAACCGACGGATACAATAACAGTAAGCAGTTATTTGTCTGGAATAAAAGAGCTGGGTGAGCTGGAGTTGCCATCAGCAACAGTCCAGGCATATAACCCTGGCTATATTCTCTGGGAAAAAATTACCGCCCTGCATCAGTTTTGTACCCAGGAAAAAGAGTTAAATGCAGAACGTCTATCCCGTCACTGGTACGATGTTGATTGCCTGTTACAGCATCAATTTGCCGATCTTTATGATACAAAAGAAGCAATGCAAAACGTAATTGAAATGAAGCAGCAGCGCTGGACCTTTCCTGGTGTGGATTATACGTTGGTTGCTAAAGGTGAGCTACGTCTGGTCCCTGAAGATGCAGGGCGCCTTGCTGCTATCGCTGAAGATCATCGAATTGCTATTGAGGGTGGAATGTTTTTTAAGGAGCCTGACGGGTTTGATAAAATCATTGAACGTCTCCAGCAGGTTCAGGATGAATTTAATTGTGCGATGAAAAAAGATAATGAAACCTGATACGCTTAGTTGCTAATTCTGTGATCTTCTTCCAAGTAATGGCATAAAGTGTCCATTCTGGGGGCAAATCCCCAAACTAAAACCTAAAAACCCATTACTTTTCAATAAAGTAAAAGAAAAGGCGAGTCCGGCCTTCGCACTCACCCTCTAAACACCTCTTTCCTGTGCCACTCCACAAACCCTTCTTGTGGATAATTTTCGCGCATCATCGGTAGAGCAATCTCCTTCCCGTCGAAATCCCAGAACAGTCTGCCCACCATGCCGCTGCCATTTACTGCGGGCGACACTTGAACTCGCATACTTTCATCCAGGCCAATCGAACCTTTATCAAAGGCTTTATGGTGGATTGCACACAGCGCAAGGCCGTTTGAAATCTCGCACGGGCCGCCGTGCTGTTTCCATTTGATATGGGCGGCTTCCAGGGCGACAGAGGTGCTGTCGTGGCGCATATTGAAGCCACAAATGGCGCATTCATAGTTATAGGCACGCAGAACCTGCTGGCGGAACAATGGGTCCCGCTGTTTGCGGATTTGCAGGATATCAAATCCCAGTTCATCCGCGATCTCTTCCTGAATGCTTTCGGTGAAGTGCGCCTCGAGGATTTGCTGGGCCAGGGCATTAATGAGATTCTTGTTCTTTTTCAGCAGGGCAAAATGCTGTTCATCAAAGCCTCCGGCAACGTTATGCGTCACCAGTTCTCCGGCAGGGGGCTGTTTGCTGCAACCGGACGTTGAACAATGCTCGGCGTTTTGTAGCTCCCAGAACCCATCTCCCTGTAAGCGCCAGAAGGGCATATCCGGGCGGTATTGCGCGCGCTGTGGTCCAAATCGCTCCAGCAGGCTATGCAACGGGTCGCGAACCTCCGAACCGTAGTCAAACAGGCGACCGTGACCCTGCTGATAACCCGCCAGCACATGAAGCAGCAGCAGGGGCTTGTGCGGCGCGCGCTGCTCGCCTTTACGCCAGATGGTGATGTCGGCAATTGCCTGTTGCAGGGTTTTACTGGAAGTCATTGATTTCATTATCAGGTAAATAATTGCGATGATGCTCGCAAATTATCACCTGATCAACAGGTGTGAGGCCGATACACTATCGATGTCACTTTATCGCTTACCTGTAAAAGCTCAAAAAGGCGCCCGCAGGCGCCCCAATGACAATCACACACTCACCCCTTCAACGCTTTCCCCGCAATTACCCCGATAAACTCCAGTACCTGCTTTTGCTTACGCACGGAGAGCTTTTCCACGGCGCGCAGGGATTTCATTAGTTCTGACTCTTCGGGTTCGGCGGCGCGGGCGGTTAATACGATGCAGCCTTGCATTACGCGAACATCAACGTCGGTGCCGGTGTCGAATCCGGCGGCTTTCAGCCACTGGCCCTTCATCACAATGGACGGAAACCGGACGAACTTCACCGGAATACGGCTGTAATCAGGATAACGGCTCGCATAACCCACCTTCAGGCGACGGTTATCTGCGGCGTGGACTTCTGGATCAAATGAAACTGCAATACAATGCGTATCAGTCATGGCTGCTATTCTCTATTAATAGTTGCTGTGATTAGCGATGCGGAGGTGTTGGCGCACCTTCGCATCGCGCTAATAAAACCCCTGTAAATTACGCCAGTATCTTGGGGGAAGTCCAGATGTAAATAAGATGAAATAAGCGCGAATAGCACGCTTTCGGAATAAATAGAAAACCCCTTCACCCCAATAAATCCGGTATTATTCACCGTATAAATCCATTCTCATCCAATCCGCCAAATACCTGCCATTTCCAGAAAATAATGCTCCTCTGCATCTGGCCAAAAATGCGATCTCACTCACTGAAGCAAATAGCAAACTCTGAAACAACACGGTTTTGTACACTTTGCTTTACACTTTTAGTGATGTGAATCACAAATATCACTCCGTGAAGTGATCCGACTCTCACAAAATGAGGTGTACTCATTCACCAATACATTACGAGCACAGCCTGGAAAGTTATGTTTTCAGTATTTCCACTCTCCGCAGACACACTACGACGAATGGCAAATCGAAACGCAAAAAAAAACTTGTTGAATATTAACGGGTAAAAAAATGACGTGTGATTTGCATCACCCACATTTACAGCTTTTTAAATTATTGCCAGTGATTAATGTTGACCGGGCTATTTCCATAATCAATCAAATCTTGCATAGTGCCTCCACATTATTTCTCCCCCTGACTCAGGAGGCGAATAGTTATATTTCATCAGGATTTGTTGATGAACCAGGTATGATTTACTTCACATTAATACGTACATGACCACTGTTACTGGAGAAACAAAATGAATTATCCGGCAGAACCCTTCCGTATTAAAAGCGTTGAAACTGTATCTATGATCCCGCGTGATGAGCGCCTCAAGAAAATGCAGGAAGCGGGTTACAATACTTTCCTGTTAAATTCGAAAGATATTTATATTGACCTGCTGACAGACAGTGGCACTAACGCAATGAGCGACAAGCAGTGGGCCGGAATGATGATGGGTGATGAAGCGTACGCGGGCAGCGAAAACTTCTATCATCTGGAAAGAACAGTGCAGGAACTGTTTGGCTTTAAACATATTGTTCCGACTCACCAGGGGCGTGGCGCAGAAAACCTGTTATCGCAGCTGGCTATTAAACCTGGGCAATATGTTGCCGGGAATATGTATTTCACTACCACCCGTTATCACCAGGAAAAAAATGGTGCGGTGTTTGTCGATATCGTTCGTGACGAAGCGCACGATGCCGGTCTGAATATTGCGTTTAAAGGTGATATCGATCTTAAAAAATTACAAAAGCTGATTGATGAAAAAGGCGCAGAGAATATTGCGTATATCTGCCTGGCGGTGACGGTTAACCTCGCGGGTGGGCAGCCGGTCTCGATGGCTAACATGCGTGCGGTGCGTGAACTGACAGAAGCGCATGGCATTAAAGTGTTCTACGACGCTACCCGCTGCGTAGAAAACGCCTACTTTATCAAAGAGCAAGAGCAGGGCTTTGAGAACAAGAGCATCGCCGAGATCGTGCATGAGATGTTCAGCTACGCCGACGGTTGTACCATGAGTGGTAAAAAAGACTGTCTGGTGAACATCGGCGGCTTCCTGTGCATGAACGATGACGAAATGTTCTCTTCTGCCAAAGAGTTAGTCGTGGTCTACGAAGGGATGCCATCTTACGGCGGCCTGGCCGGACGTGATATGGAAGCGATGGCGATTGGCCTGCGCGAAGCCATGCAGTACGAATATATTGAGCACCGCGTGAAGCAGGTTCGCTATCTGGGCGACAAACTGAAAGCCGCTGGCGTACCGATTGTTGAACCGGTAGGCGGTCATGCGGTATTCCTCGATGCGCGTCGCTTCTGCGAGCATCTGACGCAAGATGAGTTCCCGGCGCAAAGTCTGGCCGCCAGCATCTATGTGGAAACCGGCGTGCGCAGCATGGAGCGCGGAATTATCTCTGCGGGCCGTAATAACGTGACCGGTGAACACCACAGACCGAAACTGGAAACCGTGCGTCTGACTATTCCACGTCGTGTTTATACCTACGCACATATGGATGTTGTGGCTGACGGTATTATTAAACTTTACCAGCACAAAGAAGATATTCGCGGGCTGAAGTTTATTTACGAGCCGAAGCAGTTGCGTTTCTTTACTGCACGCTTTGATTACATCTAAAAAATAGTTATGGCCCCATCACGTGATGGGGCTTTTTTGTATTCCTTTTCCATGAACAGGAAACCTTTGCGGTGCCCGTTACCGTGACATAACTAAAAAAAAGTAAACCCTGACTCCGACATTTTTATTATCCGCATGATGTACAAATGACAGCTGTAATTATAACGAATAGTCTACAGGAACATTTATCATGGATATTAATGCCATTGAGCGACAGAGTAGTACCCCCGGACTGATTAGCGGAACCATGTTGGTTATCGCGACCGTAGTGGGTGGCGGGATGTTCTCCCTGCCGATTGCGATGGCCGGCGTATGGTTCCCCGGTGCGTCTGTTATTCTTCTGTTTATCGCCATCATGATGTTATTAACCGGTCTGATGCTGGTCGAAGTTAACCTGCATTATGGCGCTGGTGCCAGTTTTAATACCTTTACTCAGGATTTATTAGGCCGGAAGTGGAATATCGTGGTTGGTATCGCTTTCGGCTTTGTGCTGTATATTCTGACCTATGCCTATATCTCCGGTTCGTCGGCGGTGATGGCGCAAACCGTGTTCAAATACAGCGGCGTGCGCTTTCCGGCGAATATCTCGGTGGTGATCGTCAGTATGCTGGTAGGGGCGATTGCCTGGTATAGTTCCTTACTGGTCGGACGCATCACTACCGTGCTGATTATCGGTAAGTTTGTGGCGTTCTTTGCCACGTTCTCCGGGCTGATTGGCCATATCGAAGTGGCAAAACTCATCGACAGCGTGGCGGTGGCGTTGCCAAATTCGCAGTATCTGCCGTACATCCTGATGACGCTGCCGTTCTGTATTATCTCGTTTGGTTTTCACGGTAACGTGCCGAGCCTGGTCAAACTGTATGGCACAAGCGGAGTCTCGAATATTACGCGTTCGATTATCATCGGTACGCTGTTTGCTCTGCTGCTGTATATTTTCTGGCTGGGCGTGACGATGGGTAACATCAGCCGTTCCTCATTCCCGCCGATTATCGCCAAAGGCGGCAATATCGATGTGTTTGTCGAGGCCATCAGCGGGCTGTTCACCAGCCGGTATATGGATCTGATCCTCACCTTTTTCGGCAACTTCGCGGTAGCCAGTTCCCTGCTGGCGGCGACGCTTGGCCTGTTCGATTACATCGCCGACCTGTTTCACTTCCCGGACGACGGCATGGGCCGCCTGAAAACCGCGCTGGTGACCTACTTCCCGCCAGCCGCCGTGTGCTTCTTCTTCCCGAACGGTTTTGTGCACGCGATTGGTTACGCCGGTCTGGCCTTTACCATCTGGAGCGTGATCCTGCCGCCGTTCCTGGTGAAAGCCGCGCGGAAACGTTTCCCGACCGCCAGCTATACCGCGCCCTGTAATAACACCGTGCTTAACCTGGTGATTGTCTGCGGAGCGGTTGTCTATCTGACGGTTGTTCTGGACGTATTTGGTCTGCTGCCAACGTTTCGTTAGACGGAGTCAAAATGAAAAACGTGTTGTCTGTTCAGTCGTCGGTCGTTTATGGCTATGCCGGAAATAAAGCCGCTGTGTTGCCGATGCAGCTCTCGGGGATCGATGTCTGGCCGTTTTACACCGTACAGTTTTCCAACCACACCCAATATGGGATGTGGCAGGGCATGGCGATGCCGCACGGCGAGCTGAGCGCGATCATCAGCGGGCTGGATGACCTGCAAAAGCTGGCGCAATGCGATGCCGTATTGTCCGGGTATCTTGGAGATAAACGCCATTGTGAAGAGGTGAAGCACGCGGTCACCACCATTCGTCAGCGTAATCCGCAGGCGCTCTATTTTTGCGATCCGGTAATGGGCGACCCGCAAAAAGGCTGCATTGTCGCGCAGGGCGTGGAGTCATTTTTTGTCGATGACGCCATTCAACTGGCCGACATGATGGGACCGAATCTCTATGAGCTGGGCGTGCTGACGGGCAAACAACTGCGTAGTTTTGACGAGGTGGTGGAAGCGGCGCGGCAGCTGGTGTCGTGGGGCGTAAAGAAGGTGCTGGTGAAGCATCTCGGCGCCTGTTCGCGGGACAAACAGGCGTTTGAAATGCTGCTGGTGACGCCGGAACAGACGTTACACATTGCCCGGCCGCTGTATACCTTTGCCAAAATGCCGGTGGGCGTTGGGGATCTGATTTGCAGCGTGATGCTGGCCTCACTACTCAATGGTTATGAGGACAAGCTGGCGCTGGAGCGGACCACCAGTGTTGTTGACGCGGTAATGCGGCTGACGAAAGAGCATGATTCGTATGAACTGCGGCTGATAGACGCGCGCCACCAGATTATGGACCCACAGGTTCGCTATCAGGCAACAGTGATCTGACGCCGCAAGGGGGCTCTGTGTTTCTGACATTGCTGAGGTTTCAGCATCCGCTGGTCTACCGTTTTGCATGGCTTCGTATTTGGGTTGTGATGTTAAGAGCGTGCGGACTGCGTAAGAGAAAGGGGTGAACATTTTACGCTGCTGCCGGATGCGGCTAGCGCCTTATCCGGCCTACAAATGAGCGTGAAACGCAGGCCTACAAATGAATGCGAAACGTAGGCATGATAAGCGAAGCGCCATCAGGCATAAGTGCCCAGTATTACACGCGGAAGTAGCGTGGTGGAATCAACGCGGAAAAGGCGTCGAACTTCTTCACCATCTTTTTCCAGAACAACATAACAACAATCCTCGATTTGAAACATCGGCGCTATTTTAGTCAGCGCCGACAAATCGTAAAGTCTGTCGCCTCGTTCCGTTTCCGGGGAGGTGTAAACCTTTTTGGTCACCGCGTCGTCAAATACGGTTGCCGCAAATTTGACGGGGTTGACAATGGCTTATGCCATAAACCAGTAATAAAAGAGGCCAACCTTTAAGCCGAGGATCACGATATAGGCGCAGCAGTATTTCATGGTGCCAGACATGATCTGGTTGGCCTGACCGTCCATTTTTGTGGCGGATACCGCGATGGCGATGCTTTGCGGCGAAATCATTTTCCCGCCCGTTGCGCCAGAGGTATTGGCCGCTGCCAGCCAGTTGGGATCGATATGCAGTTTGCTGGCGGCAATGGTTTGCAGTTTTCCGAACAAAATGTTCGAGTTGGTATCGCTGCCGGTAACGAACGTGCCCAGCGCGCCAATCACCGGGGCGAGGAAGACGTACGAGCTGCCGGTCAGATCGACAATCGACTGCGCCAGCGTGGAGATAATCCCGCTGAGATCCATCACCGTGGCCAGCGCGACGATCGCCATAATTGCGACGATAGAGTTTTTAAGCTGGAAAATCGTTTTGATAAATACTTCCAGCATCCCGCGTGCGGACGCTCCCTGAATAAAACCACCGATAATGGTCGCAAAGATGATCAGCATCCCTGGCGTGGTCACCCATTCAACTTTCAACGCCATCGTTTTGCCGTCAGCCAACGTGAAATGTAGCACCGAGGCCAGTTGTGAGGCTGCGCCTTTTATCGTCGGGAACAGCGGCGAACACATCAGGATAAACACAAAAATAAACAGATAAATAGAGCCAACTCGGAACAACACTTTTGCCGAGCGCGGCGTGGTTTCGCGGGTATGGCTGACTTCAATTCGCCACTCGGGATCGGTTTTCCCTTTGCGCAGGCGACTAACCATCGCCACGGCAAACAGGCTGACCAGGCTACCGGCAAAGGCGGGTAATTCAGCACCGAGATGAATAGCGACAAAATACTGCGGAACCAGCGTGGTAATACCGCAAATTAACGTGATCAGAAATACGCCGCGAATGGCTTTCAGGCCGCCGCCAATAATGCAGACAATCACAAACGGCAGCAGGATATTAAACAGCGCGAGCTGCAGAATAATGGTTCCGCCTAAGGTATAAACCGGCAGGTTAACCTGTTCTGCCAGAATAGAAACCGGGATCCCGACCGCGCCGAATGCAGTGGGAACGGTATTTGCCACCAGAGAGGCAATCGCCGCCTTCAGCGGATTGAAACCCAGTGCGATAAGAATGCCGATCGGAATGGCGACCGCTGTACCATAACCCGCCGCGGCTTCAAGAAATCCACCAAAGCACCATGAAATCAGCAGCACCTGAATACGCTTATCTTCGCTAATACTGGCGAGAATATCGCGCAGAATATCCAGCGCTTTGGTCGCCTGCATGACGTTATAACTGAAGATAGCGCCGAGGATCACGATCACAATCGGCCATAATCCCTTCAGCGCGCCATAGCCTATCGCGGCTTTTAGATTTTGTACGGGCATTTCCCAGAATATTGCCGATAGTGCAGCGGTGAATACCAAAGAGATCAGTACTGAATAATGGATGGGCATTTTCAATTTCAATATTAAAAATACCATCAGTAGTAACGGAGAGAGTGCCAGGGCAAACATAAAATATTCGTTCATTGCTATTCCCAATTGGTTCATTAAACCTGATTTATATTTATGGTGGGGAGGCTACATTGCTGTTCTAATAAAGTATGCAAACTGAATCGCTTCAGTGAATAAAGTAATTATGATTTGTAGTTTTGTAACTATTGTAATCTTTTAATTAAAATCCAATGCCGGGTAAATATACTTAAGTGCCGATTAAATACCTATAAGTAGTTATTTAATAAACTTTTTAATAATGGTAGTGACAACAGTGGTAATCACTTGAAACTGTTTTCTAAGGTGTTAATAACGCTGTGGTTTCCAATGTAAAAATGTGAGCGAGGCCGAAATAAATAAACCAGGGTATTGCATGTGCGAGTCGATTAGGGGATTATTTGGTTTTGTCATACAAATGAAAATACAGACATTTGCGATTGTCCTGATATAAGAAGAGGAGAGTCGTCATCAAAGGAAAAAGATCAGAGCATCACCATGAACCCAGGTATTGGTAAAACCAGCAAACAGAAAAACTGGGCATGAAATACGAATGAGCATTTGTTTGATATCGCGATATCAAGCGCAATAAACAGAAATGAAGCAATGGAGTAGTTATTGTGAATGTAAATTTCTTTGTTACCTGTATTGGTGACGCACTGAAATCACGGATGGCACGAGACTCCGTATTGCTGCTGGAAAAACTGGGTTGTCGCGTTAATTTCCCCGAGAAGCAAGGGTGTTGCGGTCAGCCAGCCATCAACAGCGGTTACATCAAAGAGGCGATCCCCGGGATGAAAAACCTGATCGCCGCCCTGGAAGACAACGACGATCCGATTATCTCCCCGGCAGGCTCCTGCACCTACGCGGTAAAAAGCTACCCGACGTATCTGGCGGATGAGCCTGAATGGGCGCTGCGCGCCGAGAAGGTTGCCGGACGTATGCAGGATCTCACCTCTTTTATCGTCAACAAACTGGGTGTGGTGGACGTGGGTGCCAGCCTACAGGGCCGCGCTGTGTATCATCCTTCCTGTAGCCTGACCCGCAAACTGGGGGTGAAGGAAGAGCCGCTCACGCTGCTGAAAAACGTGCGCGGACTGGAGCTGTTGACGTTTGCCGATCAGGACACCTGCTGCGGCTTTGGCGGGACGTTCTCGGTCAAGATGGCCGAGATCTCCGGCGAGATGGTGAAAGAGAAAGTTTTACATCTGATGGATGCGAAGCCGGAGTTTTTGATCGGCGCTGACGTCAGCTGCCTGCTGAATATTGGCGGCCGACTGCAACGCGAAGGCCAGCCGGTCAAAGTGATGCATATTGCTGAAGTGCTGATGAGCCGCTGAGGGGAAAGAGATGTCGATAAAAACCAGCGATGTAGAATTTAAACTGCGCATTCGTCAGCAGATCGAAGATCCGATCATGCGCAAAGCCGTGGCCAACGCGCAGGAGCGTATTGGTGCGAATCGGCAGAAAATGGTTGATGAGCTAGGCCACTGGGAAGACTGGCGCGATCGTGCCAGCCAGATCCGCGATCACGTTCTGAGCAACCTCGACGCTTACCTGTATCAACTCTCCGAGAAAGTGACGGAAAACGGCGGCCACGTCTATTTCGCCAAAACCAAAGAAGACGCCACCCGCTATATTCTGCAGGTTGCGCAGAGTAAAAATGCGAAGAAGGTGGTGAAGTCCAAGTCGATGGTGACCGAAGAGATCGGTGTCAACCATGTGCTGCAGGATGCGGGAATTCAGGTGATCGAAACCGATCTCGGAGAATATATCCTGCAGTTGGATCAGGATCCGCCTTCGCACGTCGTGGTCCCGGCTATTCATAAAGATCGCTACCAGATCCGCCGCGTGCTGAACGAACGTCTGGGGTATGACGGCCCGGAAACGCCAGAGGCGATGACCTTATTCATTCGCCAGAAGATCCGCGAGGATTTCCTCAGTGCCGAAATCGGTATTACCGGCTGTAACTTTGCCGTGGCGGAAACCGGCTCTGTTTGCCTGGTGACCAACGAAGGCAACGCGCGCATGTGCACCACGCTGCCGAAAACGCACATTGCGGTGATGGGCATGGAGCGTATCGCGCCGACCTTTGCCGAGGTGGATGTGCTGATCACCATGCTGGCGCGCAGCGCCGTGGGCGCACGTCTGACGGGCTACAACACCTGGCTTACCGGCCCACGCGAGGCGGATAACGTCGACGGCCCGGAAGAGTTCCATCTGGTGATTGTCGATAACGGCCGCTCACAGGTGCTGGGCTCTGAGTTTCGCGATGTGCTGCGCTGCATCCGCTGCGGGGCTTGTATGAACACCTGCCCGGCGTACCGCCACATTGGCGGACACGGTTATGGTTCTATCTATCCCGGCCCTATCGGCGCGGTGATCTCTCCGCTGCTCGGCGGCTATAAAGATTTTAAAGATCTGCCATACGCCTGTTCATTATGCACGGCCTGTGACAGCGTTTGTCCGGTTAAGATTCCGCTGTCAAAACTGATCCTGCGTCATCGCCGGGTGATGGCCGAGGAGGGTATAACGCCGAAAGCCGAGCGACGGGCGATCAAAATGTTCGCCTACGCCAATAGCCATCCGGGGCTGTGGAAAGTCGGGATGATGGCGGGCGCACATGCGGCGAGCTGGTTTATCAATGGCGGCAAAACGCCGCTCAAGGTTGGCGCGATTGGTGACTGGATGGAGGCGCGCGATCTGCCTGATGCCGACGGCGAGAGCTTCCGTAGCTGGTTTAAGAAACATCAGGCGCAGGAGAAAAAGAATGGATAACCGTACCGCGTTTTTAAATACCATCGCCCAGGCGCTGGGTCGCCCGCTGCGCTTCGAACCGCAAGCGGATGTCGCACCGGTTAACAACTATGCTAACGAGCGCCTGACCGAACTTAGCCCGCAGCAGCGCTGCGATGCATTTGTCCAGTTTGCCAGTGAAGTGATGCTGGCTCGCTGTGAGCTGACTCGCGAAGACCAGGCCGCAGATGCGGCGCTCCGTCTGTGCGAAGAATTGGGCCAGCAGCCGGTGGTGCTGAGCGGCGACAGCCGGCTGGCGGCGCTGGGCATTACCGAACGCTTGCAACAGGAATGCAACGCCGTGGTCTGGGATCCGGCGCGTGGCAGCGAAAATATTACCCAGGCCGAAAAGGCGAAAGTGGGCGTGGTGTATGCCGAGTATGGCCTGACCGAGTCCGGCGGCGTGGTGCTGTTTTCCGCGCCGGAGCGCGGGCGTTCCCTGAGCCTGTTGCCGGAATCCTCAATTTTCGTGTTGCGTAAAAGCACTATCCTGCCGCGCGTGGCGCAACTGGCAGAAAAACTGCATCAGAAGGCGCAGGCCGGTGAGCGTATGCCATCGTGCATTAACATCATCAGTGGACCCAGCTCGACGGCAGATATTGAGCTTATCAAGGTGGTTGGAGTGCATGGCCCGGTGAAGGCGGTGTATCTGATTATTGAGGATTGTTGAGGCAGGATGGATAACCGCTCTGGCGCTGCGGGCCAGAGCGGTATCGACGTTATGCAATCATGCTGATGATCAATACGATAATCAGGCCAACCACGGAGTTCACCAGCTCCAGCAGACCCCAGGTTTTCAGCGTATCCTTCACCGACAGGTCAAAGTAGCCTTTGAACAGCCAGAACGAGGCATCGTTGATATGGGTCAGGGTGTTGGAGCCCGCCGCCGTTGCCAGTACCAGTAACGCCGGATCGACGCCTACCAGTTGACCGGTTGCCGGGTCGAGAATGGCGGCGCTAATAATCCCTGCAGCCGTCATGGCTGAGACTACGCCCTGACCCGTTGCCAGACGAATCAGCACGGTTATCAACCACGCCATGATGTACGGAGAAATATTGCCGTGCGACATCAGCATACCGATGGTATCGCCAATGCCGGTATCAATAATGGTCTGCTTCAGTACACCGCCCGCGCCGATGATCAGGATCACCATGGCGATGCTTTTCACCGCGTTTTCAAAGGCATTCATCACCCACTGCATGTCGTGACCACGCGCGGTACCAAACAGCACGAAGGCGACAACCATAGCGATAAACATTGCAATCGGTGAAGAGCCTAAGAAGTTGACCACTTCCCACGCCTGCGTCCCTTTCACCAGCCAGATGTTGGCGATGGTGGTGGAGATCATGATGATTGCCGGGATCAGCGGCACCAGGATAGAAACACCGAAGGATGGCAGGTTATTCTGGTCAACCGGTACGTCGGCCTTCATGAATGACGGCGTTGGGCGATCGAGGTTGCCGAGGAATTTCGGCAGGATAAGCCCGGCGCAGATCACGCTCGGAATGGTCACCAGAATACCGTAGATGTAAACCATGCCCATGTCCGCACCGTAGGCGTTAACCAGCGCCACCGGACCCGGCTGCGGTGGGAACAGCGAGTGGGCGGTGGTGGCGGCGGCAACGGCAGGAATCGCCAGCTTGAGGAACGGGATCTTCGCTTCTGCAGCAATGACGATCACCAGCGGCGCCAGCATAATGAATGCCACTTCATAGAACATCGCCAGGCCGAAGATCAGACCAATAATGATTACCGACAGCTGCACATAGCGCAGGCCGAGGCGCGCCAGCAGCGTATGGGCAATCTGATGCGCCGCCCCGGAATCAACCATCAGCTTACCGATGACCGCCCCGAATACCACGATAATCGCCAGTTCACCCAGCGTGCTGCCAAAGCCGGATTTCATGGTGTGCAGCAGCTCCATTAAATCCATACCCGCCAGCATACCGACCGAGAGCGCCGCCAGCAGCAGGGCGACCATCGAGTTTATTTTGAATCTTAGATTGAGCACCAGCATCAGACCGATGCCGAATACGACCCACAGAATATTGAGAACGTGCATATAACGTCTACCTTTATTGGTTGAACTATTATGATTTTGGTTGAGATGTTACATATATTGGTTAACCATTGATGCGATGAATGTCACATTGCGTTACATGTTTACATTATTACTGAGCAACAGGGCCGTAAAATGGCGATCTCAATAGAATAAATCGTGATTTGGTTAACCAATTTTAAGCTTTAGGTTGACATGTCATACCAAAAGGAGGAATTTATGTGCCATATCGTCGAGTCCATAACGTAACGAGGAATAAAACATGGAACAGACATGGCGCTGGTATGGTCCTAACGATCCGGTCACCTTAGCGGATGTACGTCAGGCGGGTGCCACAGGCGTTGTCACCGCCTTACACCATATCCCGAACGGGGAAGTGTGGACGGTTGATGAGATCCTAAAACGCAAAGCCATTATTGAGCAGGCGGGCCTGGTCTGGTCGGTCGTCGAAAGCGTGCCGATCCACGAAGACATTAAAACCCGTTCCGGCAACTATCTGCAGTGGATCGCCAACTACCAGCAAAGCCTGCGTAACCTGGCTCAGTGCGGTATTCGTACCGTGTGCTACAACTTCATGCCGGTTCTCGACTGGACCCGTACCGACCTGGAATACGTTCTGCCGGACGGCTCCAAAGCGCTGCGTTTTGACCAGATTGAGTTTGCCGCCTTTGAGCTGCATATCCTCCAGCGCCCGGGCGCGGAAGCGGATTACACCGCCGAAGAGATTGCTCAGGCAAATGAACGCTTCGCCATCATGAGCGATGAAGACAAAGCGCGTCTGACCCGCAACATCATCGCCGGTCTGCCGGGTGCGGAAGAGGGCTACACGCTTGACCAGTTTCGCCAGCATCTTGCGCGCTATAAAGATATCGACAAAGCCGCGCTGCGTGAGAATTTCGCCGTCTTCCTGAAGGCGATTATTCCGGTGGCGGAAGAAGCCGGCGTACGCATGGCGGTACACCCGGACGATCCGCCGCGCCCGATCCTTGGCCTGCCGCGCATTGTTTCCACGGTAGAAGACATGCAGTGGATGGTCGATACGGTCAACAGCATGGCGAACGGTTTCACCATGTGCACCGGCTCCTATGGCGTGCGGGCGGACAACGATCTGGTCGACATGATCAAACAGTTTGGCCCACGCATTTACTTCACCCATCTGCGCTCCACGCTGCGTGAAGATAACCCGAAAACCTTCCATGAGGCGGCGCATCTTAATGGCGATGTCGACATGTACGAGGTGGTGAAAGCGATCGTTGAAGAAGAACAACGCCGTAAAGCCGAGGGTAAAGAGGATCTGATCCCGATGCGTCCGGACCATGGCCACCAGATGCTGGACGATCTGAAAAAGAAAACCAACCCAGGCTACTCCGCGATTGGTCGCCTGAAAGGGCTGGCGGAAGTGCGCGGCGTTGAGATGGCTATCCAGCGCGCTTTCTTCAGCCGCTAAAGCGAGTTGCCGGCCACCTGTCTGGCCGGCTTTTTCTTTTCTCATCCGTTGGCCTTTCAACGGGTTCTGGAGTTCACGATGACAACGACAATTGCCAATAGCGACCTGCCGGTTGCGCGCCCTGCATGGGACCGCTCGCGCCTGCAATCCCGCATTGTTCACCTGGGATGTGGCGCTTTTCACCGCGCGCATCAGGCGCTGTACACCCATCATTTGCTGGAAACCACTGACAGCGACTGGGGGATCTGTGAAGTTAACCTGATGCCGGGTAACGACTGCGTACTGATTGAAAATCTGCGCAAGCAGCAACTGCTGTATACCGTGGCGGAAAAAGGTGCGGACAACACCGTGCTGAAAGTGATCGGGTCAATGAAAGAAGCGCTGCACCCGGATCTTGACGGCTGTGACGGTATTTTACAGGCGATGGCGCGCCCGCAGACGGCAATTGTTTCGCTGACGGTCACCGAAAAAGGCTACTGCACCGATGCGGCCAGCGGTCAGTTAGATCTTAATAACCCGCTGATTAAACACGATCTGGCGAATCCGACCGCGCCGAAATCGGCGATTGGTTACATCGTACAAGCGCTGTACCTGCGCCGTGAGCAGGGGCTGGCGGCTTTTACCGTGATGTCCTGCGATAACGTGCGTGAAAATGGGCATGTGGCGAAAGTCGCAGTACTGGGGCTGGCGCAGGCGCGCGACCCGCAGCTGGCGCAGTGGATTGAAGCTAATGCGACTTTCCCGTGCACTATGGTCGACCGCATTGTTCCGGCGGCGACGCCGGAAACGTTGCAGGAGATTGCCGACCAGTTGGGCGTTTACGATCCATGTGCTATCGCCTGTGAGCCGTTCCGTCAGTGGGTAATTGAAGACAATTTTGTCAACGGTCGTCCTGACTGGGACAAGGTTGGCGCACAGTTCGTGGCCGACGTGGTGCCGTTTGAAATGATGAAACTGCGCATGCTCAACGGCAGCCACTCTTTCCTCGCATATCTGGGCTATCTCGGCGGCTATGAAACCATCGCCGATACCATGACCAATCCGGCGTACCGCAAAGCTGCGTTTGCGCTGATGATGCAGGAGCAGGCGCCGACGCTCTCGATGCCGGAAGGCACCGATCTCAACGCCTACGCGACACTGCTGATCGAGCGTTTCAGCAACCCGTCTCTGCGCCACCGTACCTGGCAGATTGCGATGGACGGCAGCCAGAAACTGCCGCAGCGCCTGCTGGATCCGGTGCGTCTGCACCTGCAAAATGCCAGCGGCTGGCGTCACCTGGCGCTGGGCGTGGCGGGCTGGATGCGCTACACCCACGGTGTGGATGAGCAAGGGCAGGCCATTGATGTTGTCGACCCTATGCTGGCTGAATTCCAGCACATTAACCAACAGTACCAGGGCGCCGAGCGCGTGACGGCGCTGCTGGGGCTGTCTGGCATTTTTGGTCATGACCTGGCGGAAAACGCCGGCTTTGTGGAGACCATTATCGCGACGTATCAACAGCTATGTGAACACGGCGCACGTGAGTGCGTTGCGGCATTAAGCGCTGACGCATAACTTCCGAACTATGACGGGTCAATCAAAATATTGGTTTGGTTGACCCGTTTTCTGTTTTTGCCTTCCCGCAAATGCTATAGTTCGATACCTATTCCCCGTATCTGATTACACGCATCTGACGGACATAACACGATGAAATCGAACACTTCTCAGCAAAGACCCTACCAGGAAGTGGGTGCCATGATCCGCGATCTGATTGTCCAGACGCCGTACCAGCCCGGTGAACGCTTGCCGCCAGAGCGTGAAATTGCCGAGATGCTCAATGTCACTCGCACGGTGGTTCGCGAAGCGTTAATCATGCTGGAAATTAAAGGCCTGGTGGACGTGCGCCGCGGAGCCGGGATCTACGTGCTCGACAATGCGGATGCGCAGACTATCGACAGTACGGATGCAAATCATTGCAATGATGCGGGCCCGTTTGAACTGTTGCAGGCGCGACAGCTGCTGGAAAGCAACATTGCCGAATTTGCCGCGCTGCAGGCTACCCGCGAAGATATCGTCAAAATGCGCCAGGCGTTGCAACTGGAAGAGCGGGAGCTGGCTTCCAGCGAGCCGAACGGTTCTGAAAGCGGCGACATGCAGTTCCATCTCGCCATAGCTGAAGCCACGCATAACAGCATGCTGGTGGAGCTGTTTCGCCAGTCATGGCAGTGGCGTGAGAACAACCCGATGTGGATCCAGCTCCATAGCCACCTCGACGATACCCACTACCGGAAAGAGTGGATGGGCGACCATAAACAGATCCTGGCTGCATTAATCAAAAAAGATGCCCGCGCGGCCAAGCTGGCCATGTGGCAGCATCTGGAAAACGTCAAACAGCGTCTGCTGGAGTTTTCAAATGTCGATGACATTGATTTTGATGGTTATCTGTTTGATTCCTGGCCGCTGGATAAAGTTAACGCCTGATTTCCCTTCCTCTCATACGCGGGCTATTGCGGCCCGCACCGCGTTTTCCGCATCCTCATTCATTGCCCGGCAGGGCCGCTTTTCACGTTCTGAAAGTCACGTAAAAAATTGTTTCCATCGCCTCGGATGAACATTTTTTCGTCCCCTTTGTGCGGTGCAAATTGATTTAAATCAATTAAAAACAACTTATTTTCGCATGCGAAAAAATGTGTCGTTTACCTTATTTTTACCTTTCCGTGCTTATTTTTAGACAAAATGGGTCTGGGTTAAGTGAGAATCAACGCGATCTCTGCAGTAATCAGGATAAGGTATACCGGCATAACTACACATAAAAACAAGCGGTTCGCGTAAATGTAGACATTAATAACGGTGCGTAACTTATTGGTCATAATGATGTTTTGAGTTGTGATATGTCTAATGTAAATTCCTCATGTTTTTTTAATCAAATGAATAAAAGCCAATATGCGTAAAGTTAACATTACACATTATTCCATAAACAAGTTATCTTTCATTTGAAATATCGTTCCATTCTTCATTGGTTTATTAACACTTTCATTACTATTATGACGGTATTTTACCGTTGACATGTTTTTACACTAACTGCATATTTCATCGCCATAAGCGTGTTATTACGTTCAGGAGTTGAAAATGCCATCTCGAGACTATCCCGATATTCGAAAACCCAGAGGGACCCGATCAAAAGATATGGTTCTTTTAAGTGCCCGTGTCGATACCTCTTTGTGGGAATATGTGCGAACGCTGGCATTTGAAACCCGTAAAAGTAAACAAGATATTATTGCTGAAGCATTAATGTTGCATCGCTCAGTTAATGAGAGTGAAAGTCTCGAGTAATTATCGCTGTCCGGTTTTGATTGAAAATCCAAAAATGAATTATGTCTTGCCACTTCATTATTACCTTCATTGGTATTTTTTTGGTGTGTTATTGGTATTGCCCCTTAATCCATAGGGGACTTTTTTATGCAGGTATTCTGCCTGCATAACAAAGTTGATAGCCAAATTCACAATTAAAAGTGAGTAATAACATGAAAAAGTCAGTAGTGGCATTAGCTGTAATGGCATTAGGGGTAACCTCCGTTCATGCAGCGGAAATTTATAATAAAGATGGCAACAAGCTGGATCTCTACGGCAAAGTAAAAGCAGCCCATTCCTGGACTGATGGTACTAATGCTGATGAAACCTACGCACGTCTGGGTTTTCGCGGTGAGACGCAAATCAACGATCAACTGACCGGTTACGGGCAATTTGAAAGTCAGTTTGATGCCGCTAAAGCAGAAGGTTCGCAGAATGGCGTTAATACACGTCTGGCGTTTGCTGGCCTGGATTATGGTCATGACGTCAGTTTTGACTATGGTCGTAACTATGGTATCGCTTACGATGTGGGAGCTTATACTGATACTCTCTCAGAGTTCGGCGGTGACTCCTTTGAAAATACTGACCGCTTCCTTACTACACGCACTTCTGGCGTTGCAACACTTCGCACCAAAAATCTGTTCGGTGCCGTTGATGGTCTGAATGTTGGCGCGCAATATCAGGGTCAGGACGATACCAATAAGGATCCGACGAAACAACACGGCAATGGCTACGGCTTCTCCCTGGGTTATGACAACATTGCGGATTCTGGCATATCTGCAATTGCGGCCTATACCAACAGTTCTGTGACTGCTCAGCAGAAACAAAAAGGTTGGAATGGCGAAAACGCAGAGTTCTGGGGCGCGGGTCTGAAATATGATGCTAATGCTATCTATGTAGCGACTATGTACGGAGAGTCCCACAACCTGATTCAGGATGCGGACAAAGCTGAGCACTTTGAAGCGATGGCCGCGTATGTGTTTGATTTTGGTCTGCGTCCAAACGTGGCTTACGTCCACGCGCGTGATAACAACAATAATGACCTGACCGAATACGTCGCGCTGGGTACAGACTACTACTTCAACAAAAACATCGTGGCTGATGTAGGTTATAAAATTAACCTGCTCGATGGTAAAGACAGCGATAACCAGGTTGCTGCGGGTCTGACCTATCAGTTCTAACTTTTTGTTCTGGTATGAAAAAGGCGTCCTGGTTAAGACGCCTTTTTTATATCTGCCGGCGTTTAAACCGGCTGACTATCTTCCTGCTGTACACCGCTTAACAGCCATTGCCAGATGCCCACTTTTACCCATGCAACCACGCAGAGAATCAGATAAAAAAGTGGATTATGCGTAATGGTAACGCGCATGACCTCCATTAAATCCACATGCAAATTTCCGGCAATGGCCATATTGATAACAAAAATAGAGGCTATCGCGCTGGCCAGTAAAATAAGTATGGCATGTAACTTTGTTATCTCCGGTAACCTGCCAGATGCCCATTGCCATAAAAATGTTGTTGATAACAGGAAGATAATAAACAATCCCAGTGCGCCAAACAGGCCAAAGTCTTTATAATCCTTTAGCGTGCCAATTAAACCCGCCAAAATAATCAACCCCAGTAACATTCTTTTAAACCACGACATGTGTTTTCCCGAAGATAGTGTTGATGTTGAATTAATATGTCCATTTTTACGCATTTTAAATTGAGTTTATAAATGAACGGACGGGAATTATAAATTGTCTGGTGGGTAATTACCGATTATTTGCGGTTTATTAAATGTTGACATTTAATTGCGGACTAATCCGAATATACCTTCTTTAGAAGGTTGCCGGTTATACCCTTTTTGGCGAGGCGAAACGCTGTTTGTATAATTGCGTGAGGCTGATAAGTGCCGCAATAAACAACGCGACGGCGCCGCACACCGTGGCGTTAACGATCGCCAGTGCGCCGCTTCCCAGCAGGCTGGTTAATAGCGGACCAAGTATTTGCCCAATGCCGTAAGTCAGAGTGACCAGGCCCAGCAGATTAATATTGCGCGGTACGCTAAGTTGTCGGGCAAGCGGCATCACCAGTGAAGTGGTTCCCATAAACGTTGCGCCAAAACCCATGCTGCTTATCACCAGCAGCGGCAAAGAGCCGCTGGCGAGCGTCATGAGCACGCAGGCGCTTTGAATTAGCAAATTCGCCGTCAGGCATTGCAATACTCCCCAGCGTCGGGCGGCCCACAGCCAGGCGAAACACCCCGGAATTATCGATATGCCGACCAGCGACCAGAGATGTGCAGTCAACAGCGGCGAACCGGCGCTTTTCGCCATTAGCGGCAGGTAGGTGGCGACAATGATGTAGCCAAATCCGGCCAGCCCGTACAGCAGCGCCAGCAGCCACCAGGACATAGGCTGATGCTCTGTTTTTACCGGGGCCGCGGCGGGGAGCACGTGGTCGCGAGATGGCAGGAGTATAACCAGTAGCACAAAGAACAGAGCCGAGGCTGCCGCCGCGCCCAGCCAGAGCGTGTGCGAGGACAGCGCAAAATGCAGACCGCTAATGACATATTCATTGCCCAGCAAAATGCCTGCGCCAACGCCGGAGAACAACGCCGCAATCACGAAGGGATGCCGGGTATGATGCAGAACGATCATCGAGCCAAAGATCATCATACCGGCACTGGCGACGCCCGCCAGAAAGCGGATCAGCATCACCAGCGCGGGCTGCGTTAAGCTGGCCATCGCCAGAATCAGCCCTGCGGTAGCGAGCGCGGACGTTAGCAACATTGGACGTAAGCGTGAGGGAAGATGAAAGAGCCCAAAGGAGAAGAGCAGGCTTCCCGCCAGATACCCGGCGTAGTTGGCGCTGGCAATCCACGAGAGTTGGTCAAACGTAAATTGACCTTCTGACAGCAGTACCGGCAGCATTGGCGTATACAGAAAGCGCCCAATCCCCATGCCCAGCGTTAAGACCAGCATGCCAAAGAGCGCGACACTGATGGCATGGCGATTTGAATCTGGGCTTCCCTGGGGCATACGGACTCTCATTTCGCGCTGTTAGCTGATAATTGTTATATTACATACGTAAATGATAATGAAAAGTAAAAATAAAACCGCGTAACGCTGAATGCCATCAAAGGTTACGGCTGTAGACCCGCGAGGCTTCTCCCCACGGATGATAGCCCGGCCCGTTGAAGTAAAACCCTGCTTTCTCGTATAAACCTTTCAGGTCAGTACACAGATGGAGCTGTGTAAAACCCAACTGTCTGGCCTGCTGTGCAATATGTTCGATCAGGCGAAACGCCAGACCGTGACCACGATAGCGAGGATCGATATAGAGCGCGCATAGCCACGGCCACAGTTCGCCGCGACTAATAAAATCATTGGTGATCAATCCAGCACAGCCAACAATGCTGCCACCATCCTGTAGCCAGTACCACTGCGGTAGCGGATTCTTTGCGCCAATACAACGGCGCAATGCATCCTCGTATACCGCCATGGAGTCTTCTGAGGCCCATTGCTGCTGAAAGTAAGCGGTGATCTCGTGCAGCTTTTCCGGTGTTTCGCGCAGGGAAAAAATGCGGATGTTCATCGTCATTGAATCTTTCTCCTTAAAAATTCGCCAGCGTCAGCAGGGACGGAATTTGCGACAACAGATATAACACCAGCCCGATTGAACCGCCAACCAACGTGCCGTTGACGCGAATAAACTGCAAATCTTTACCGATGTTTAACTCAATTTGCTGCGACATATCGCGAGCATCCCAACTTTTCACCGTGTCGCTAATATGGCGCGTCAGGAAGGTGGCGAACTCCGGGGCAACTTTATGCGCGGCCTGCTCCAGATGCCCATTTAGTGAGGCACGCAGGGCGCTGTCGGCTACCAGCGTTTCGCCGAACCACTGCCCGGCGCTGGCGATGCGCTGCTTCACGCGGGAATCATCTGCGTTAATGTCGGTTTTCACCCACTGACGCAGGTCTGCCCACAGCTCGCCAAGATAACGGTTGAAGGCTTCATCTTCCTTCAGATAGCTTTTCAGGCTTTCGGCCCGCGCGGCCATTTCCGGATCGTGTTTGAGCTTATCGATGAGCTTAAATGTAGCGCGATCGAAGGCATGGCGGATCTGATGCGCGCGATCGTGGCTGATGTCATCCAGCAAGGAGTTAACGGCATCAGACACCAGCTCGGCGCTGTGCTCGCCCAGCCATTCGGTTGGCAGGATCTTTGCTTTCAGCGGATGTTCGGTTTCCAGCCAGTGCACTACTTGTCTGGCGATAAACGCTCGCGAGCTGTCGCGCTGGAGCAGGGCGATCAGTTGGGCGATCAGCGTATCGAGCAGCACCTGATGGCGATTGTTTTTGGTCATGCTTTCCAGCATCAGCGCGCTGGTTCCGGAGAGATCGACCTTGTCGATAGCCTTGTGCACCGCCCGCTTGATCAGCCGCTGAATGCGCGAGTCGTCGGTCAGTTCGAGAAAACCGCTCATGATCTGCAACAGATGCTGGCCGATGCGCTGGGCGTTTTCCGGCTGGCTGAACCAGTTGCCGATCAACAGCGCCGGTTCATGGCGGCGGATCAGGGCTATCAGCGACTGGGTATCGAGGAATTTCTCTTGTACAAACTGACCAAGATTTTCGCCGATCCGATCCTTATTGCGCGGGATAATAGCCGTGTGTTGCGAGATAAACGGGATCGGCACCCGGCGAAAAAGCGCCACCACGGCAAACCAGTCCGCCAGCGCGCCGACCATCGCCGCTTCGGCAATCGCTTTGATCCCGAGTACCCAGAAGTTAGGCGGCAAAAACAGCGTGATGACGAAGGTCGCGGCAGCGATCAGCAGCAGAGAGAGCGCCAGTCGCTTGGCACGTTTGAGTTCAGCAATTTTATTCATAGGCTTAAGGATAGAGCCAGACGGGGGGATCGCGCAAAAAATGTGGCGCGTCTCCCATTTTCAGGCGGGAAGCGTTTATCCTGGGATCCAGTTATCCCACGCCGGTAAGGGACCAAGTTCTGCGACCAGAAAATCGATAAACGATCGCACCTTCGGATTGCTGTACTTGCTGGGAAAGTACAGCGCATACAGGGCATGAGTTTCACAGGTGATGGTGCCGTCGAGCATCAGCGGCGTGATCTCCTCTTTTTGAATATGATCGCCAATCAAATAAGTGGGCAAATATGCCACCCCCTGATCTTCTAACACCGACTTCAACAGCACCAGACTGCTGTTGGCCTGGATCGGCATATGTAGTTTCAACTGATGCAGTCGATCCTGTTCATCTGCCACCTTCAGTACCGGCGTGAGGCCCGGGTAAACCAGGCAATCATGATCTACCAGATCGCTGCGACGCTGGGGCATGCCTTTTTTGGCGAGGTAGCCGGGTGAGGCACAGTACGCCCAGCGAACGGGCACCAGCTTGCGCATCGCATAGTTTTGCGGCGGCGCGGTGGAAATTCGCAGGGCAATGTCGAAATCCGTTTCGTTCAGATTGACGAAGTTATCGTTGAGATCGATATACAGATTCACATCCGGGAACTGGGAGCGGTATTTATCCACCAGGTTCACCAGCCGGGAATAACCAAACGCAATTGAGCAGGTTATACGTAATTCACCCTGCGGGTTATGGTAATAACCGGAAGTAGTGTTCAGCGTTTCATCGAATTCTTTCAACAGCTTGTTAGCGCGATTAAAGAGATATTGCCCGGCGTCGGTCAGGGTAATACTGCGGGTGGTGCGTTTAATTAATGTCGTGCCTAACGTATCTTCCATCGCTGCCAGGCTTTTGCTGACCGCAGACGGCGAGACGTTGAGCTGCGCCGCGGCTTCTGACAATCCTCCGCAGTCGACGATTTTAGTAAAAAACTCCAGATGCTTGAGTGAAATCGGCGTACTCATAGTTTCCTTTAATTCACAAGTGATTTGCAAAAACGGTACGAATAGGCCGTTACATTCGCCTTTTAAACATGCAACTATTGAATCACAGGAAACAACTTGCTGGCAAAATGAAAAAATAACAACTTAGGTGAGTTACGTCACAAAATAAAAGGAGGCGAAACGGAAACTCATCACATTGTGAATTTAATCTCATTAATTATTATTCTAAAGGTACCGATTATGTGGTCACGACTCGAACCCTACAGATCGTCGATTATTTTATTAGTTGCTCTGGTGATTGGCGGCTTATTAGGTATTTATGCCCCATCGTTTGCAAGTAAACTCCAGCCAATAGGTCAGATATTCTTAAACCTGTTATTTATGATTATTGTGCCGCTGGTGGGGATCAGCGTCATGTCTTCGATCGCCAGTATGACCGACCTGAAAAGGCTGGGGCGTATTATGGCGATTATCTTTATTGTTTCGATCGCGATGGCCTTTATTCCGGCGGCCGGGATCGTCGCGCTGGCGCTCTGGTATAACCCGGCGCAGGGCGTCACTATCGATCTCTCGCAGTCGGTGCAGGCGGGCAGCGGCAAGATGGATTTTGTCAGCATGATCACCACCAGCGACTTTATTGGGCTGTTCTCTAAGTCCAATATTCTGGCACTGATCGTGATGGCGATCATCGCCGGTGTGGCGATTGGCCAGTCGGATCAGGCCGGTAAACGTATTGCGTCGCTGCTGGAAGACGCCAATACCGTGATCATGAAGATCGTTTCGATCATTATGAAGGTCGCGCCGATTGGTCTGGGCTGCTACTTCGCCGCCACCATGGCCAGTCAGGACTCTGCACTATTGTTAACCTTTGCCCGCGCCATCGGCCTGTTTATGGTTGCCACGCTGGTCTATTTTGTTTTTGGCTCGATTCTCTATTCGTATATTGGCGGCGGTATTCCGGCGGTCAAAGCCTTCTGGCGTAACGCGATTGAACCGTCTGCGACTGCGCTGGGGACCTGCTCTTCGCTGGGGACGCTCCCGGTGACGCTGCGTGCCGGTAAGGCGATGGGGATTAACCCGGAAATCGTTGATGTTTCCATTCCGCTGCTGGTTAACCTGAACAAAGGCGGTGTGGCGATGATTGCCGCGCTGAAAATCGTCTTTATCTATTCCGTGCTGGGCATGGAATTCACCACCGAAACCTTCTTCCTGACGATGCTGATTGCGGTGCTCTCCGCCATTATCGTTGGTGGCGTGCCGGGCGGGGCGTTCCTCGGTGAAATCTTTATCGTTACCACGCTGGGCCTGCCGATGGAAGCAATCCCGATGCTGGTGGTGCTGGGCACTATTACCGATGCGCCGGCCACACTGATTAACGTTATCCATGATTTGAATGCGGCGCAGATTGTTGAACGGTTCGCTGGAAAAAAGCAGACCAACACTGAAATAAACTCTACTGCTGCGGTGGTATAGGTTTCACACGGATTAAGAACAGGAGATGTTATGAAAGACGCAATGAAGCTTGAGACGCAACTGGTTGTTGCTGGTCGTGACAAACGCTACACCCAGGGAGCGGTGAATCCGGTTATCCAACGTGCCTCTTCACTGGTATTTGATACCGTGAAGGACAAGAAATTTGCCACCGCCAATCGCGCAAACGGTGAGCTGTTTTACGGTCGTCGCGGAACCTATACCCACTTTGCCTTCCAGAAGGCAATGAGCGAACTGGAAGGCGGCGTTGGCTGCGCGCTGTACCCATGTGGTGCTGCGGCGGTGACCAATGCGATTCTGGCGTTTGTTCAGGGTGGCGATCATATCCTGATGACCGGCGCGGCCTACGAGCCAACCCAGGATTTTTGCAATAAGATCCTGAGTAAATTCAATGTTGAAACAACGTATTACGATCCGCTGATTGGTGCAGGTATCGTCGATCTTCTGCGTCCGGAAACGAAGGTTGTATTCCTTGAGTCACCAAGTTCTATCACTATGGAAGTCCAGGACGTGCCGGGGATGGTGAAGGCTATCCGCGCGGTGAATCCGGAGATTGTCATTATGATCGACAACACCTGGGCGGCGGGCGTGCTGTTCAAAGCGCTGGATTATGGCGTGGATATTTCCATTCAGGCGGGAACGAAGTACACCATCGGTCATTCGGACGGCATGCTGGGCACGGCGGTATCTAACGCTCGTTGTTGGGATCGTCTGCGCGAGAACTCCTATCTGATGGGGCAAACGCTGGATGCCGATACCGCCTACAACGGCAGCCGCGGATTGCGTACCCTGGCGGTACGCCTTAAGCAGCATCAGGAGAGCAGTATCCATATTGCTCGCTGGCTGTCGGCAAGACCGGAAGTGGCGCGGGTGAACCATCCGGCGTTACCGGAATGTCCGGGCCATGAGTATTTTCAGCGTGATTTTACCGGAAGCTCAGGCCTGTTCTCATTTGTGCTGAAAAAGAGACTGACCGACGAACAGATGGCGAATTTCCTCGATAATTTCTCGCTGTTCCATATGGCCTATTCGTGGGGTGGATTTGAGTCGCTCATTCTGGCGAACCAGCCGGAAGAGCTGAACAGCATCCGCCCGGCTGGAGAGGTGGATTTCAGCGGCACGCTGGTCAGGGTGCATATTGGCCTGGAGGATATTGGCGACCTGATTGCCGATCTCGAAGCGGGATTTGCACGCATTGCGTAAGGTGATGTGAGCGTAGCCGGATGCGGCGCAAGCGCCTTATCCGGCCTACATAGTTGTCGTAGGCCGGATAAGCGGGCAGGTTAGTTTTCAGTGACTAACGTCGTTGCCTCATGTTGGCGTACCCGTTTGAGTAAGCCTGCCAGCGTGAACACGACAGCGAGCCCCGCCGCAACCGCCAGCAGATGAAACGAAATCCTGCCACCGTTAAACCATAGCCAGCGTCCAATTTCGACAGAAACCGCCATCACCGTCAGGATCACCATATTCAGCGATGCCGAGACCGTTCCTTTAGGTAAGTTGTTGGAAAAAAGTGTAAAGCGGAACAGCGTCGGGAAGATCATCCCAATACCAAACGCATACAGGCTGGTTCCCAGCACCGACCACAGCCAGACGTGCGGCCACAGTAAATTGCCGACAATCAGCACCGTCAGCCCGCTCAGTTGTATAGGTGCGGCCCGCCAGATAAAGCGTGGTCGGGTCGGATCTTTCACGAAACGAACTACCACCATATTGGCGACGATCACTGCGCCAAACACCGGCGCCTGCGCCCAGGCAAACTGTGATGTGGTCATGCCGCCCGCATCAATCAGGATCACCGGCGAGACCGCCACCCAGCTCATCATCGGGATATAGCTTAGCGATAGCGTGGCTGCGCCAAACAGGAATACCCGGTTGCGGAAAACGTCGCGAAAATCGCGCAGTACGCCGCGTGCACTGAACGGCACCGCGCCGCGCTGGACGGTTTCCGGCATGGCTAGCATTAACCCAATCAGGGCGATAAGCCCCATGACGGCAATGATGGCAAACAGGATCTTCCAGTGTACAAAGTGCATTAGCGCCGCTCCGGAGAGCGGGCCGATAACCGGTGCAACCAACACTATGGAAGTGATTATCGCCATTAACTTAATGGCCTTCGTTTGCCCAAACGCCTCCTGTACCGTGACATAGCCAACGGTCGCGATAAAGCAAATGCTGGTGCCCTGCACAAATCGGGCGATCAGAAATTGCGTCATTGAAGTAGTAAACAGCGTGGCAGCGCAGGCGAGGGTAAAGATTAACGCCCCCGCAATCAGCACCGGTCGACGGCCAATCCGGTCGGAAAGTGGCCCCAACAGCCATTGCAGCGCCATGCCGCCTGCCAGATAGAGGCTCACCGCAGCGGGCGCCAGGCTGACGTCGGCGTTGAAATCGCGTACGACATTAATGATGCCGGGCTGAATCAAGTCCGTCGACAGATAGGCGGCGAAATCATACAAAATCAACGCAATAGGAAAAAATAGCGTCGTAGCGCGTTGGGAGAAAAATGCGAGAATCCGTTGCATAAAACAGCTCCTTGTCGGGAGAAAACCCTCAACGGGAATAGCGAAATTCAATACCGTCTTTGAGACGTCAGGCCGATGACAGAATAAAAGCAGACTGCAAATGTACTGAATTTCATGTAATCAAAAACGCTGCCTGCGTGAAGCGCAAACAGGAGAAACGCTCACTAACGTGGGGTCAGAAAACGTAACGATTACAGGTAACAATCAGCACATCGCACCTCAGGAAGAGTAAGTTGAACGGGTAATAACCATCCGCAGTGTAATGCGGATTGGATATTAATTAAACGAGTTTATCCTGTTTATGTGTAGAAAATCGCACCGCAAATCAGACTACGATGCTCTGCAAAAACCGCAGCGCGATAGCACAGCCGAAGATAATCAATACACCGCCAGCGATACGCTCTACCCACAGGATCCCTCTGGTTAACCGCCGCTGGATCTGCGGTAAGCCGATGAACATCACGATCAGCAGATCCCAGCACAGCACCACGCTGGTCATCCAGATCCCGCTCATGGTTTGTTGTAGCAGCGTCACTGACGGGCCGAGCAGGGCGGTCATTAGCGCCAGATAGAACAGTGCATTTTTTGGGTTAAGCAGTGACGAACCCAATCCCAGCAGCAGCTGTTTACCAAATCCTGGACAGGTAGACCGGGCATCAGCTCCGGTCAGAGTTTGCGGGCGGCTGCGTATCAGCAGGCTGCCTATCCACAATAAATAGAGCGCGCCCAGCAGCTCAATAATGGTAAACAGCAGGGGAAGCTGGCGCAGGATCCCCCAACCGATAATTGCCAGCAGGATATACAGCCCGTTGCCGATAGCGATCCCCACGCACAGCCCGGTGCTGTCGCGCATCCGGTATCGTACGGCATAACCGACCAGTAAAAAGAAGTCCGGACCGGGGCTGAGTAGTGCGACAAAATGTGCCAGCGCCAGCGCGGGAAAAGCAGACGGAAAAAGTACAGAAAGCAGCGACATAGCGACCTCAGACAATGAATCTGAGATCACCGTACGCCTGACGCAGCGCTAATTATTGTCTGATATTGATCGCCCCAACGCGTACTGGCGCGGTGTGGCGGCGGTGTAGCGAACAAAGGTGCGATGGAAATGGCTCTGGTCGGCAAACCCGCTCTGATAGCCGACATCGGCAATTTCGTCCCCGGCCCGCAGCCGCTGGCGGGCATAGTCAATCCGTATGATGTTCAGATAACTTCCTGGCGTCAGCCCGGTGTCCTGCTTAAAGGTACGGATCAGCGTTTCTTTACGCATGTGACACTCATGTGCCAGCTCATCGAGTGAGGGCGGAGCCTGCAGGTTGGACTGCAACCGTTCGCGCAGATACTGGCTGGCGGCGCTTAGGTTTTCCGGTGCTACCGATTGCAATGGTAGCGAACGTAGCAATGCTTGTGCGGCATCCGTTACCCGCGTCGTTTGCCGTTGCTGCATAAGTGCCACGAGGTTTACATAGTGCTGGAACAATTGCCGATCGCGGATAACACGATCGCGCGTGCAAAGCCGCTGATTGTTGTTCTGCGCAGGCAGATGGGCAAGGCACCACCGGGCATCAAGATAAAGCATGTGATAGCTGCGAAACTGTCCGTTAACAGGATTACAGCTGTGAGGTGCCAGCGGTGGGATCACAATCAGATCGCCCACCTGCAGATGGTATTCCTTGCCATCGCACAGGCAGCACGTTTCCCCCTCGAGAATTGCTCCAATCGAGAGCTGAGAGTGGTGATGCCGCTTATAGGCCTGCTGGCTTTGCCAGGTGCTGCGCAGTTCCAGCCACGGGAGCTGTTCATCACGCCAGAACGATTGTGGAATATCCCGGGTGTGCGTCACATCGCCTCCTCCCTGAAAGTAATGATTCGTTATAGCACAGGCCGAGTGGTGAAAAAGCGGGAATGTGCATTGAGGTCGTGATTCTGCGTGACGGGTTCCAGACAAATGCAGACGTTACATAGGGACGTTTTTATCCCGGAAATCGTCTCGCAAACAGAGAAAGTTGCAGGTGAGGGGGCAGTTTTCCGGCGCTACAGTCACGGCATCTTATTTCCAGGTGACGGATCGCCATGAACAAAGCGCCGACTTCCACACCGCATGATGCGGTTTTTAAAACATTTTTACGTCACCCTGAGACAGCTCGGGATTTTCTGCAAATACATCTTCCTGCCTCGCTACGCGAACTTTGCGATCTTCAGACGCTGAAACTCGAGTCAGACAGTTTTATCGAAGAGAATTTACGTGCGTACTATTCCGATGTGCTGTGGTCGGTGAATACGACAGAAGGGGATGGATATATTTATGTGGTGATTGAACATCAAAGCACACCGGATGCGCATATGGCATTCAGACTGATGCGCTATGCAGTTGCGGCCATGCAGAAACATCTGGATGCCGGACATCAGCAGTTGCCGCTGGTGGTGCCGATGCTGTTCTATCACGGCGCTAAAAGTCCGTACCCTTATTCGCTATGTTGGCTGGACGAGTTTGCCAACCCGAAGCTGGCACGCCAGGTGTATGCTGCGGCGTTTCCGCTGGTGGATATTACGGTTATCCCAGATGACGAAATTGTGCAGCATCGACGCATGGCGCTGTTGGAGTTAATCCAAAAACATATCCGTCAACGCGATCTTATGGGGCTTGTTGAGCAAATTGTTTCCTTGCTACTTACTGGAGTGACTAATGACAGCCAGATAAAGACGCTGTTTAATTATATTTTGCAAACTGGCGATGCACCTCGCTTCAGTGAGTTTATTCGTGGGGTTGCTGAACGTTCACCGCAGCATAAGGAGCATTTAATGACGATCGCAGACAGATTGCATGAGGCTGGATTTCAAAAAGGGTGGCTTGAGGGTCTGCAAGAGGGCCAGCAAAAAGGTAAGCAGGAAGGTAAACAAGAAGGTAAACAAGAAGGTCTAATCGAGGGGCGACGTACTGAGGCGTTGCGTATCGCCCGCACCATGCTGGCCGACGGTACTGATCTCAGCACGGTGCAAAAAATTACCCGACTTTCCGTTGAAGATATTCAGGGCGTAAGCCATTAGAAATGACCTAAACCGTGCAATCGCCAGCCCGGTAGCACCGGGTAGTCTGATTTACTCTATCGCCACCTTTACCGCTTCCCCGAGTTTTTGCATCACTTCCCGATGCTTCTCGTTTGGCGGCAACGCGCAGTTGATGCGTACGCAGTTGCGATACTTTCCTGATGCGGAGAACAGCGAACCCGGCGCAACCTGGATTTTGAGGCGACAGAGCTGCTTAGCGACACAGACCATATCGACCTGGTGCGGCAGCTCGACCCACAGCATAAAGCCGCCTTTCGGTCGGGTGACGCAGATCCCGCAGGGGAAGTATTCCCGTACCCAACAGGTGTAGATCTCCATATTGCGCTGGTAGATCTGACGCATACGGCGAACATGCCGATGATAATGCCCCTCGCGCACGAAAGCGGCGGCCGCCAGCTGCGTAGCAGGAACGTTAGTGCCGATGACGGCATATTTCATATGTAGAAATTTATCGTGATAACGACCGGGAATAACCCAACCAACGCGCAACCCCGGCGCCACGGATTTGGTAAATGAACTGCACAGTAGCACCCGACCATCGCTGTCCCAGGAGTGTATTGTGCGCGGACGGGGATATTCCGTGGCAAGCTCTCCGTACACATCATCTTCAAAAATAACAATATCGTGCTGCTGGGCGAGGGCGAGCACCGCCCGTTTACGCGCATCCGGCATAATAAATCCGAGGGGATTATTGCAGCTAGGAACCAGAATCACCCCTTTAATCGGCCACTGATCCAGCGCCAGTTCCAGCGCTTCAATGCTGATCCCTGTATCCGGATCGGTTGGGATCTCTATAACTTTGATCCCTAATCCGCGTAGCAGCTGCATCGTGCCGTAATAGGCGGGCGATTCTACGGCGACGATATCTCCTGGCTGGCAGACTGCCAGCAGCGCCAGTGACATCCCGCTCTGACTCCCGCTGGTGATCACAATATCATCCGCATTGATGACCGAACCTCCGTCCAGCATGAGCCGGGCAATCTGTTGACGCAATTCGCGACAGCCTGGTAATTCATCGTAGCCCAGAACCGCCTTGAGATTATGCTGCGCCACGCGGCTTAGCTCGCGCCAGAGCGGCTTCAGGCTGGGTTGATTGATATCGGGCACGCCACTGCTAAAAGGGATTATCGATTTGTCTGCATGACCTGCAAGCATGTCCAGCACCTGATCCCACTGGGTTATCTCAACTGGACGCTGGACCGGGCGCGACATCAGCGGCACCGGCGGCTGTGCTTTTTGTGGTGCAACAAAATAACCGGAACGCGGCTGCGGCGTGATCAGCCGTAATTGTTCCAGCGTCTGATACGCCTGCTGGACGGTGCTGATGCTGACCCCGTGCTCCTGGCTCAGACTGCGTACCGAAGGCAGTTTTTCGCCATGGCGATACAAACCTTGCTCAATGCGTTCGGCCAGCAGATTGGCCAGATGTTGGTAACGCGTCATGCTGTATCCCTCATGGGTACCATACAGATTAACAAACCGGTACAGATTGGCGTGAAAAAAGCGATGCAGAACTCTTTTTAACCAATCTGTATGTTAAATAAAAGTACTTTGTGAGTCTGTATTGTTTTGGGCCAAATCCGTGAAGATAAAGCCTCTGGCAAGGCGGGGAGGCAAGGTATGGAATTTCACGAGAATAAAGCAAAACAGCCGTTTATTGGGTTTGTACTAATCTGGCGGGCATACAAGGCGTGGCGACTGCGAGCGCAAACGCGGCGCCTGTTGCAACAGATGAGCGACGAGCGGCTGCGGGACGTCGGGCTGCGACGCGATCAGGTGGAGTGATTTTCTTTCATCGGCAGAGGCTGGGGGTTATCGCCCGGCCTCTTTTGTATTCATAGTATTTATCAATTCATGCTTCTGAATGATGTGTTTCTTGATACTTACCATGATAAGTATTATTTTCTTCTCAGCGATGAGGGGAAGGATACATGACTGAAGATGAACTGTTTGCCCGCCGTCCGATGGGGATGCGCATGGCAATGGTGGTGCGCCAGTGGCGGGCCATTATTGATGCAGCCATTACCGACACTGGCCTGACGCAATCAAGCTGGACGGTACTAATGCAGCTGTATCAACTGGGAGACAACGTCTCGGTCAGTGAACTGGCGGAGGTGCAGGGTATTGAACTGCCGCCGCTTATGCGCACTCTCTCACAGCTGGAAAAGCACGGCTATCTGTTGCGTTCCACATCGCCTTATGACAAACGCATTCGCCTGCTCACGCTGACCGAGCAAGGCCGCGCAAGGCTGGAAGAACTAAACCGGGTGATTGAGAACTACCAACATCGCGTCACGTGTACCATCCCCGAAGCGGAGCTTGCCGCCTTCAGCTCGACCTTAAATCAACTCGCCTGCAATTTGCGGACAATCCGCGAAGAAGACAATCAACACTAAAAAACTATGATGACCCCAGAACAAAAATTTGCCCGTTGGGTAAGGGTGAGTATTGCCGCTTTCCTGGTTATATTCGCCTGGTTTATCGTTGCTGATATCTGGATCCCGCTGACGCCGGACTCCACGGTGATGCGCGTGGTAACGCCTGTTTCCTCACGCGTATCCGGCTACGTCTCGCAGGTGCATGTACATAACAATAGCCAGGTGAAAAAGGGCGACTTGCTGTACGAACTGGATCCGACGCCATTTATCAATAAGGTCGAGGCTGCGCAAATCGCCCTTGAGCAGGCAAAGCTGAGCAACCAACAGCTGGATGCGCAGATCGCCTCTGTGCGTGCCAACCTGCGCACCGCGCAATTCAACGCCCGGAACGACAAGACCACCTTTGACCGCTTTCAGCGCCTGAGCGCCATGCAGAACGTGTCGCAAGCCGATCTCGACAAGGTGCGCACCGCCTGGCAAACCAGCGAGCAGTCGGTGTCGGCGCTCAATGCCAGTATTCAGAACCTGCTGATCCAACGCGGCGAGCGCGATGAAAACCGCAACGTGACGCTGCAAAAATACCGTAACGCGCTGGAAGAGGCGCAACTGAACCTCGGCTGGAGCAAAGTGTATGCACAGACCGACGGCACGGTGAGCAATCTCCAGCTTAGTCCCGGACTTTATGCCACCGCCGCCACGCCGCTACTGGCGCTGGTCAGCCATCAGACTGATATCGTGGCCGACTTTCGCGAGAAAAGCCTGCGCCACACCCGGGTGGATACCGATGCCGCCGTAGTGTTCGACGCCATGCCGGGCAAGGTTTTCTCTGCCCGCGTCACCAGCAGCGATGCCGGTATTCTGGCGGGCCAGGAGCTGGTTAACGGCCAGCTGTCGCAGCCGGAACAGTCCACCCGCTGGGTGCGCGATGCCCAGCGTATGCGTATTCACGTCGCGCTGAACGAACCGCTCGACACGCCGTTACCGACCGGGGCGCGCGCCACGGTACAGCTGTATAACAGCGAAGGGATGTTCGCTCGCACTTTTGCCGGGGCGCAGATCCACCTTGTTAGCTGGCTGCATTATGTCTATTAACACCCTGGCTCACGTCTTTACGCCGCACGGGAATATTGTCTACACCGCCAATGATTTTCGCCAGACCCTGCGGATTTCCGTCGCCGGGACAATCGCGCTGAGTATCTCGACCTTCTACAACGTGCAGTACGGCGTATTTTTTGTGGTTTATCCGCTGATGCTGCTGTCGCTGGTACCGGTGTTCAACCGCCATGTGGCCAAACAGTTTGTGTTCAGCGCGGCGGTGAATTGCGTCGAAATGGTGCTGATTGTCGGCTATCTCTCACAATGGCCGCTGATTATGACGCTGGTGGTATTTGGCCTGTACGTGGTGCGTTTTCGTTTGATGAGCAAAGGACCGCTGTTTCTGTTCGGCTCAATGGGCGTGGTGTGCCAGAGCACGATGCTCAATTTTATGAGCTATCCCACCACCAACTGGCATACGCTGATGTTCTCCAATATGGAAGCCTGCGTCATGGCGGTGGCGCTGAGCGCGTTGCTGCATTATCTGATCCAGGACGTGGAACCCCGCCAGCCGCCGCCGCGCATTGAAAAAGATGCCGCCCGGGTGCGCCACGAGTCGCTGCTTTCCGGCACGGTGGCGACGATGATTTTTGTGGTCTTCCAGATCTGTGACTTGAGTGATTCGCTGTCGGCGCTGATGGCGGGGATTTTGATCCTGTTTCCGATGCATTATCGCGGCGCGGTGTTGAGCTCTCTCTGGCGCGTGGTCGGCGTGGTTCTGGCTTGTCTGTACATTCTGCTGGTGCAACTGCTGGTGTATGATTTCAGCAACCATATGCTGTTGATGATGCCGCTGATTGGTCTTGGACTGGCGTTCAGCGCCCGCCTGCACGTGATGGAAAAAGTCGGTGCGGGCGTGGGTTTTGCCAGTATCACCACCATCGGCATTATGTTTGGCCAGAACCTGCATCCGGACAGCGATCTGGTGTTCAGCGATCTCTACCGCATCACCTCCGTTACCGTCGCGCTGCTGGCCACATTAACGATGGTATTTCTGGTGCACCGGATATTGAACTGCTTTGCGGCGACACGATTTGTGATCACCGAGTGAGTGGTTGGAATGCCGGATGGCGGCTGCGCCTTATCCGGCCTACAAAAAATCTACTTCTTCAACCCCGCAAACGCGGCTCTGATCTCGTTTTCCGGCAGATTAATACCGATAAACACCAGTTGGCTGTACGGTTGTTCGTCGCCCCACGGGCGGTCCCAGTCGGCGCTGTACAGGCGCTGGACGCCCTGGAACAGTAGGCGATTTGGCTCGCCTTCAATCCACAGCATACCTTTGTAGCGCAGCAGCTTCTCAGCGGATTCCAGCAGCAGGTTTTCCATCACTCGGGACACGTCGCTGATGTTCACCGGGTAATCCAGCTCGACGACGATCGAGGAGATATCGTTTTGTTTGTCGGCAATAAAGTGGAAGCGCGGTTTGGCGCTGACCACGTTCTCTTCCAGCATGAAACCGTTGGTGTCGAACAGCAGGGATAGGTCAATATCGCCATGCGTCACGGTGTAAATTGGCGCACGGGCGTTGATGCGCGCCAGGCGCTCTCGCAGCTTTTCGCTTTCGCCTGCTACGTCGGTTTTGGTCAGCAGGATGCGGTCGGCGTAGCCCACCTGAGACTGGGCAATGGTGAACTGGTTCATCTGCTCGTCGGCATGCACCGCGTCAACCAGCGCAATCACGCCGTCCAGCAGGTAGCGTTCGCAAATTACTTCATGGGAGAAAAAGGTCTGAATAATCGGGCCGGGATCGGCCATGCCGGTGCATTCGATCACCAGACGGTCGAAATTGATGGTGCCTTTGTCGAGGTTGTCGAGCAGATCGAGCAACGCGTCTTCCAGCTCACTAGATCGGGTACAGCAAATACAGCCATTGGTCAGGGTTTTGATCTGTGTTGCGCGATCGCCAATCAGCTGATCGTCTACCGAGACTTCGCCGAATTCGTTTTCGATAACGGCAATCTTGTAACCGTGCTGCTCGTTAAGAATATGGCGCAGCAGGGTAGTTTTACCCGCGCCAAGAAAACCGGTGAGTAGGGTAACTGCAATCGGGGTCATTCACTTCTCCTTCTAACAGCAACTGCTTCCGCCGCTACCGTAGCGGGCTTCCTGGCGCTCGCGGAAGAATTCTTCGTAGGTCATGTACGGCTTATCGGGATGGTTGGTCTTCATGTGCTCGACGTAGTTGTCGTAGTCCGGAATGCCAATCAGCATCTTTGCCGCCTGACCGAGATATTTTTTTGCCTGACCTAAAGTACCAAACATTCTGCCGTCCTGTTAATGAATAAAGCCGGATGGCGGCTTGCGCCTTATCCGGCCTACATACTGCACATTTTGTAGGCCAGATAAGCGCAGCGCCATCCGGCAATTACGGCTTAATGATGTGAAGAGGTTTTCACGCCGCCTTCCGGCACCGGTACATACGGTGTCTCTTTATCAGAGCGACCGTTGATGGTACGGGCTTTCTGCCAGGTACGGAACCCGTAGAAAATGATGCTGTACACCACCACCAGGAACAGAATACTCAGGCCTGCGTTGGTGTAGTTGTTGATGACGATATGGTTCATATTGGCAATCTGCTGTGCGGTCAGTTCGCCGCCGTTAGCAATCTTCTCTTTGTACTGATTCGCCATGAAGAAGAAGCCTTCCATCTGCGGGTTGGTGCTGAACAGTTTCAGACCCAGCGCCCAGGTGGTGCAGATAAGCAGCCATACTGCCGGAACCACGGTAACCCAGATGTATTTGGTGCGTTGCATTTTAACCAGCACCACGGTGCCGAGAACCAGCGCCACGGCAGCCAGCATCTGGTTAGAGATACCGAACAGCGGCCACAGGCTCTTAACGCCGCCCAGCGGGTCAACAACACCTTGATACAGCAGGTAACCCCACAGGCCTACGCAGCCCGCAGTACCAATGATACCCGCAACCAGAGAGTCGGTTTTCTTCAGGAACGGAACGAAGTTACCCAGTAAATCTTGCAGCATAAAGCGGCCAGAACGGGTACCGGCGTCCAGTGCGGTCAGGATGAACAGCGCTTCGAACAGGATACCGAAGTGGTACCAGAAGCCCATGTCAGCCATCGGCAGCACTTTATGGAACACGTGGGCGATACCAACGGCCAGCGTCGGTGCGCCACCTGCGCGGTTCAGAACAGACGGCTCGCCGATGTCTTTCGCGGTTTGCAGGATCTGCTCAGGTGAAATCACAAAGCCCCAGGAGCTGACGGTTGCCGCTGCGTGTGCGGTAACGTCTTTCAACTGCGCCATAATCAGCGGGGCGTTCTCACCGCTCATTTCATGCAGGTTCGGCATGGTGATGCCAAGGCCAGCAGGCGGGGTGTTCATTGCGAAGTACAGACCCGGTTCGATGATGGACGCAGCAACCAGCGCCATAATCGCCACGAAGGATTCCATCAGCATCGCGCCGTAACCAATGAAACGCGCGTCGGTTTCACAGGCCAGCAGCTTCGGTGTAGTACCGGAAGCGATCAGCGCGTGGAAGCCAGATACCGCACCACACGCGATGGTGATGAACAGGAACGGGAACAGAGCGCCTTTCCACAGCGGGCCAGTACCATCAACGTACTGGGTCATCGCCGGCATTTTCAGTTCCGGGTTGAGAATAACAATCCCCACCGCCAGACCGACGATAACGCCGATTTTCAGGAAGGTAGCCAGATAGTCGCGCGGGGCAAGGATCAGCCATACCGGCAGCAGCGCGGAGATAAACGCGTAACCGATCAGGGTGAAGGTAATGGTGGTGTCTTTAAAGGTCAGCGCCGGGCCCCAGTACGGGTCGTGCGCAATCACGCCGCCGAAGTAGATGGAGGCAACCAGCAACACAATACCAATCACCGACACTTCGCCCACGCGTCCTGGGCGCAGGAATCGCATGTAGATCCCCATGAACAGCGCGATAGGTACGGTTGAGCAGACGGTGAACACACCCCACGGGCTTTCAGCCAGTGCTTTCACCACGATCAACGCCAGTACCGCGAGGATGATGATCATGATTAAGAAGCAGCCGAACAGCGCAATGGTTCCCGGCACCGGGCCCATCTCTTCTTTGATCATCTCACCCAGAGATGCGCCGTTACGGCGAGAAGAGATAAACAGCACCATGAAGTCCTGTACCGCACCGGCCAACACTACGCCCGCCAGCAACCACAGCGTACCAGGCAGGTAGCCCATCTGCGCGGCCAGTACCGGCCCAACCAGCGGACCTGCACCTGCGATAGCAGCAAAGTGGTGACCAAACAACACGTTACGGTTGGTTGGAACGTAGTTCAGACCATCATTATTGATGACCGCCGGCGTGGCGCGCGTCGGGTCAAGTTTCATCACCTTTTGGGCGATGTACAAACTGTAGTAACGATAAGCCACCAGATAAACAGAAACTGAGGCGACCACGATCCACAGGGCACTGATGTGCTCACCCCGACGTAATGCCACTACCGAGAGGCAGAATGCACCGATGATTCCGAGAATCACCCAGGGTATGTGCTTGAATATCTTTTTCGTATCCATAGTAAAACCTGGTATCTAATTAATAATTGGCCGAAGCCGCGTGGGTTTGATCTTGTGTTTGAGGAGGTTATTTGACTGCTATGTTGGGGGGATCTTGCCAGAGAATTACGCGCGTAAAGTAAGGTAAATAAGTGAGCGGTTGTATGTCAGCTTAAGCGGTCCCAAGTGTCAGTGAGCGGTTTTAATATGGGGTGTAGACCGGTAATTATGTGATTAAAATCACATAATTACCGGTGTGAGGTTCACACGGCGGGAGTGGACGCCTGTATTTGAGTGGCTATAAGGTAGAGGTAGTAGGCGAAAATGGCGATAACCACGGTATAAAAGGTACATCGTTCAGTTTTGCCAACCGCGTTTTTACTCATGTGGCTCAGGAAGTCAAATAGGGCCCATATCACGATCAACATCGCAGAAAAATATAGGCCGACTCCCGCCATGCGAAATTCGCTATAGGGAAGCATTGCCAGCGTAAGCCCGAAAAGTGTACCAAACGTGGCTGCGGTAATGGATTTTCCCAATTCATTGAATTTAAATAAAAATCTTTCATAGACAAAAGCAGATTTTTCTTTTTTTGAATCGAATACACCACATAGCCTGAGTAAAATTACAGTAAATAACGCATCTATAATGAGCAGAAACATGATGCTTTTAGGTGCGATGCTCTCCATTAAGATGCCTGAAATCTCCGGGATAAGGAGCTTTGGCACTATGGGGGTCATTAATCCTAAAATGCCTCCCAGCAGTAAGAAGGGAGCAGCATTAGATAATAAATCGAAAAATTTCTTTTTCACAAAGGGACTTCCTTGTTTTAGAGGCGGGTGACAGGACTTCCATTGGTAATCGAAGTGCGTATAAATGAAAAGCCCTCTGAAAAGGTGGGGAAGCCACTACGGCAACTTTTGCGTGGTATGTGCCGAGTGTGTTTGCTGCTTTTTTCAGCGAGAGATATTGCCAGAACACCGGCTTTTCGAACGATATCCATAAAGTTTTCCCTTTCCAGGCCGAAAATTCTGACATCTGTCTAGCGGAAAGAGAAAACATGTTAAAACGTATGAAGATTGTTACCAGCTTACTGCTGGTATTGGCTCTATTTGGCCTTTTACAGCTCGCCTCGGGCGGCTTGTTTTTTAACTCACTTAAGAATGACAAAGAGAACTTTACCGTTCTGCAAACCATTCGCCAGCAACAGTCTGCGCTGAACGCCACCTGGGTTGAGCTGCTGCAAACGCGTAATACCCTGAACCGGGCGGGCATTCGCTACATGATGGATCAGAGCAATATCGGCAGCGGCGCGACCGTTGCCGAGCTGATGCAGGTGGCGAGTACGGCGCTGAAGCTGACGGAAAAAAACTGGGCGATTTACGAGTCGCTCCCGCGCGATCCGCGCCAAAGCGAAGCCGCTTTCCAGGAGATCAACCGCACCTATGACATCTATCACGGTGCGCTGGCGGAGCTGATCCAGTTACTGGGTGACGGGAAGATCAACGCGTTCTTTGATCAACCGACGCAGAGCTATCAGGATGGCTTTGAGAAGCAGTATATGAGTTACATGCAGCAGAACGATCGCCTGTATGACATCGCGGTGGAAGATAACAACAGTTCTTACAGCCAGGCGATGTGGGTGCTGATCTGCGTGCTTATTACCGTACTGGCGGCGATTATTGCGGTGTGGTTTGGTATCAAACTGACCCTTATCTCCCCAATGAACCGTCTGATCGACAGCATTCGTCATATCGCCAGCGGCGATTTGGTGAAGCGTATTGAGGTGGAAGGTTCCAACGAGATTGGGCAACTGGCGGAAAGCCTGCGTCACATGCAGGGTGAGCTGATGAATACCGTGGGTGACGTGCGTAACGGCGCCAACGCAATTTACAGCGGGGCCAGCGAGATTGCGATGGGCAATAACGATCTCTCCTCCCGTACCGAACAGCAGGCGGCCTCTCTGGAAGAAACCGCAGCCAGCATGGAACAGCTGACGGCAACCGTGAAGCAGAACGCCGAAAACGCGCGTCAGGCCAGCCATCTGGCGCTGAGTGCGTCGGAAACCGCGCAGAAAGGCGGCAAAGTGGTGGACAACGTGGTGCAAACCATGCGTGATATCGCTTCCAGTTCGCAGAAGATCGCCGACATTATTAGCGTCATCGACGGCATTGCCTTCCAGACCAATATTCTGGCACTCAACGCCGCGGTAGAAGCCGCACGTGCGGGCGAGCAGGGCCGTGGATTTGCGGTGGTTGCGGGTGAAGTGCGTAACCTGGCCCAGCGTAGTGCGCAGGCCGCGCGCGAGATTAAGAGCCTGATTGAAGACTCGGTCAGCCGTGTGGATGTTGGTTCAACGCTGGTTGAAAGCGCCGGTGAAACCATGGATGAGATCGTCAATGCGGTAACCCGCGTGACCGATATCATGGGTGAAATCGCCTCTGCTTCTGATGAACAGAGCCGCGGTATTGATCAGGTTGGTCTGGCCGTTGCCGAGATGGATCGTGTGACGCAGCAGAACGCCTCGCTTGTGGAAGAATCCGCCGCTGCCGCTGCCGCGCTGGAAGAGCAGGCCAGCCGCCTGACTCAAGCCGTTGCCGTGTTCCGTATTCAGCATGACCAACAGCGCGCGCGTGACGTTGCGGCCGCTAAACCGGTTTCAACGGTCCAGCCGCGTAAAGCCGCGGTAGCGGATGCCGGGGATAACTGGGAAACGTTCTAAGACTGTGATGCCGGATGGCGCTATCGCTTATCCGGCCTACGGGAAAGTTATGTGGTTGCTGGATGGTGCTATCGCTTATCTGGCCTACGGGAATGTTACGTAGGCCCGATAAGGCGTAGCCGCCATCGGGCAATTAGCGCAACATCAGGCGCATGGCGCAGCGCGATTCATATGCCAGTCCATGCGCCGCTTCCTCTTCTCTTTTCTGGCGCAACTTTGCGGGCAGCGTCTCTTCAGCCAACATTTCAAATCCCAGACGCGCGTACCATGGCGCATTCCACGGCACATCGCGGAAGGTGGTCAGCGTGAGCGACGTGTAACCTTTCTCGCACGCCTGTTCGGCAACATAGCAAATTAATCGGCGGCCAATTCCTTTTCCCTGCCACTCCTGATGCAGCGACAGTTCCGCAATAAACAGCGATGAATCCAGCGTTTCGGCGACTAAAAAGCCGACCGGATGCTCATCGGCCAGCACCAGCCAGCTCAAGCCAGTGGCGGCAAATGCCTGATGCTGAGCAGCCGATATAATCTGGTCATCAGCAATCCACGCCAGTTCCGGGATCTGTAAAAAACGTTGCCCCGCAGATCGTTCGATGGCGGGAAGAGCGGCTGTATCTGCCAGAGTAGTGGCGCGTAAGGTGATGTTCATACGAGGAGCATAACATGCCCGATAAGCACGGTGTTATCGGGCATCTGGAGGATTAATCTTTACGTGGATCGCTAATGGGCTGGCGAACCAGGAAGATGTAGGCAAGGGCCCCCACCATGGTGACGCAGCCGCAGATGATCAGCGCCAGGCGGAAAGAGTTGGTGGTATCAACAATAAATCCGGTGACGATCGGCGCAAACGACGCGCAGATAAAGCTGGCAAAGTTCTGGATACTGCCCACGGAAGCGGTCATGCGTGAGGCGACGGCGACGTGGATCAGGCCCCAGCACGAGGTACCGGCGAAGTGGATACAGAACAACGCCATACCGATCAGTAACACGGCGGCCATTGACGTTGTGGCCTGCGGCACAACGAAGGTGAAGGCTGCAGAGCAGAACATCCCGGCGATTATACAAATCTTACGGCTCTTAATCGGCGCCATACCGCCCTTCACCAGCCAGTCGGTGACAAAACCGTTAATCAACATGCCGGCTGCGCCAAACAGGAACGGGATCGCCGCCATTAATCCGGTGCTTTTTAAATCCAGGTTGTAGGAGGTTTGCAGGTAGCCCGGCAGCCAGGCCAGGTATAACCATGCGGTATAGTTGATGCCGCTAAAGCCCAGCATCATGCCCCACATGGTACGGTTGCGAAACAGGCTGCGCCATTCGGCAAAGCTCAGCGGATCGCGGCGGGCATTGACGCTACCAGCGTTCAGGTACGCTTGTTCCGTGGCGCTCAGCTCAATTTGCTCGCGGTTGCGATACAGCATGTACCAGCCGATGGCGAGGAAAATACCCAGCACGCCAATGGTGATGAACATCCAGCGCCAGCCCATTACCAGCATCATGGCAGCCAGAATCGGCGGGCTAATGGCAACCCCGATGGTGGAGGCGGCGTTGAATAATCCCATCGGGCGGCCGCGCTCTTTGATGTTAAACCAGTCGTTGATGACCTTTACGCCGCACGGGTTCATTGGCGCTTCGCCGATCCCCATCCCGATACGCACCAACACAAACTGGGTGAAGCTGTGTACCATGCCAGACATTGCCTGAAACAGCGACCAGAAGAACATCCCCAGCCCCAGCATAATGCGCGGACCTTTGCGATCCAGTAGCGGGCCGCAGGGCAATTGTGCAATACCGTAAGCGAGAGAGAATACCGACAGTAGCACGCCGATTTGCGTGGCGCTCAGCCCCAGTTCTTCACGAATCGTTAAGTTGGCGACCGACAGAGAACTGCGGTCGAGGTAATTAATAACCGCAGCAAAAAATAATAAAATCATTGCCGTGGTCTGAATACGTTTTATTCGGCTACTGCGTTGCACCATGCCCTCAGGCGGAACATTAATATCCGCAGATGATGACGTGCCAAACGAAGAACTCGGGTCGAGGGTAATATTATTTTTTTCCACGCCGGACTCCTGAACCTCAATAATTTATTTTTCACACAGCAGGACTGTGCAGTATTGAAAAAATACCGGTGATGAATCAATTTGCTCATCACCGCTCACAAAAGTTTTAATGCAGTCGACTTAGCGTGAGCATAGGCAAGAGGTATTTTTCAGGCGTTTTTATTTTTATAAAATCGTGCTCCCGGTAATGATTTGCTGTTTTTTATCGGTACTTAATGGGCGGCGCTATGACTCTGGTTGATGGAACGAATCATTGATTGTTTGGCTGAATTCAAATGGTTACAAAGCGCCAGGGTGGCATCCAGGTCGCTGCGGCAGATCAGCGCGCTGAGGATGGTCATATGCTCATCGATGGCAATGATGTTGCGTTGTTTGAGGTCGCTCTCATCCCACTGATAGTGGAAGTGGAAAATCACGGAGATGATTTCAAGTGATTGATTGAAAAATATATTATCGGCAGCAGAGAGCAGCAAGGCATGAAACTCACGGTCTAACTGCGAGAACATACGAAAGCTGCTGCCGATGCTGTCGCGCAGGATCCGGTGGCGTTCCAGCAGCGTTTTCGCTTGCAGCCAGCGTGGGTCATCGTCAGGCAGATTGAGAAAATGCTGCAGGGAATGGGTTTCCAGCATTTCTCTGAGTTCAAACAGCTGCTCCGCATAGGCCTGATCGAACTGCTTCATGCTCCACTGACCGCGTTTTTCGTTTTTGATCAGGTTGTAACGTTCGAATTTTAAAAGATATTCCCGTACGACTACCGGACTGACGCCCGCGGCTCTGGCAAGCTGCAGTTCGGAGAAGCTCTCACCTGCACGCAGCTGGCGCTGGTTGATCATGGTGAAAAAAGCCTGCTCAAAAATCCGGTTTTGCTCGGTCATGGAGGCGGTGGTGCAGGCAAAACCGTCGTCATGGTCGGGTTTACGCACGATAACATAGTGGCTGCCGACCTGGGTCAGAACGCCGCACTCGCCTAAGTGGCTCAGCATATGACGCACGGTGGTGCGGCTGATGTTGTACATCTCCGCTAGTGCGCTTTGCGACGGGAGAGGGGAAGGGATATGACCACGCGCCATATCATCGATAATCTGGTTAATCACATTGTGGCGTAAGTTCTGCGAACGGCTCATGGCTTCTCCTTTTTATCTATTAAAACCCGATTTAAAACATTTTTATGCGCTGGGATTCACAGATTGTGTTTCTGCTTTCTCCGTCTTTTTTATTTTCGTTGATATCTGAGGCAACAAAAAACAGGAGAGCAGAATCATGTCTACGATGAATACGTTGATTTGCCAGGAACCTAAAAAATTAGTCTGGAAAGAACGCGAAATACCTATTCCGGGTGAGAGCGAAGCATTAATAAAAATTAAATCGGTAGGGATTTGTGGTACCGATATTCATGCCTGGGGTGGCAATCAACCTTTTTTCAGCTACCCACGTGTATTAGGGCATGAAATATGTGGGGAAATTGTCGGGCTGGGTAAGAATATACAGAATCTGAAAAATGGTCAGCAGGTGGCGGTTATTCCTTACGTGGCCTGCCAGCAGTGTCCGGCATGCCTGAGCGGGCGCACTAACTGCTGCGAGAAGATTTCAGTAATTGGCGTGCACCAGGATGGCGGTTTCAGTGAATATTTGTCCGTTCCGGTGACCAACCTGCTGGATGCGCAGGGGATTGACCCGCAGGCGGCGGCGCTGATTGAGCCTTATGCCATCAGCGCGCATGCGGTACGCCGGGCGGCGGTGGCGCCGGGTGAGCAGGTGCTGGTGGTCGGCGCTGGTCCGATTGGCCTGGGGGCTGCAGCGATTGCCAAAGCCGATGGCGCACAGGTGGTGGTCGCCGATACCAGTCCGGCGCGCCGAGACCATGTGGTTTCCCGCCTGGGACTCCCGGTTATCGATCCGTCCGCTGAAGATTTTGATGCGCAGCTGCGAAACCAGTTTGGCGGTTCGCTGGCGCAAAAGGTCATTGATGCCACGGGGAATCAGCATGCGATGAATAACACGGTGAATTTGATTCGTCATGGCGGCAGCATCGTTTTCGTTGGGTTGTTTAAAGGCGATTTGCAGTTCTCTGACCCTGAGTTCCACAAGAAAGAGACCACCATGATGGGCAGTCGCAACGCCACGCCGGAAGATTTCGCCAAAGTGGGCCGCCTGATGTCGGAAGGCAAATTGACCGCTGACATGATGCTTACGCACCGTTACGCGTTTGCCACACTGGCTGAAATCTACGAGCGGGATGTGATCAACAACCGTGAACTGATTAAAGGCGTGATCACGTTCTGAGAGGGAAAACAGGATGAAAACATTGAATCGACGTGATTTTCCGGGAGCCAGCTACCCAACGCGTGTGATCCAGTTTGGAGAAGGTAACTTTCTGCGGGCGTTTGTCGACTGGCAACTGGATATCCTCAACGAGCATACTGATCTGAACGCTGGCGTGACCATCGTTCGGCCAATTAATACCGATTTCCCGCCGTCGCTGAATACCCAGGACGGGCTGTATACCACGCTTATTCGCGGGCTAAACGAGCAGGGTGAGGCGGTGAGTGAGGTGCGGCTTATCCGTTCGGTGAATCACGAAATCAACCCGTACCAGGATTTCGCGGCGTATCTGGCGCTGGCGCACAATGCGGATATCCGTTTTGTGTTTTCAAATACTACCGAAGCCGGAATTAGCTATCACGCGGCAGACTGTGTGGATGATGCGCCGCCGGTGAGCTTTCCGGCCAAACTGACGCGCCTGCTGCTGGAGCGCTTTAACCACTTTGAGGGCGCGGTGGATAAGGGCTGGGTAATTATCCCGTGCGAGCTTATCGACTATAACGGTGAGGCGCTCAAAACCCTGGTACTGCGGTATGCGCAGGAGTGGCATCTTCCTCCGGCATTTGCCGACTGGGTGGAGACGGCAAACACGTTCTGTTCCACGCTGGTTGACCGTATTGTCACCGGCTACCCGCGCGAAGAAGCCGCAGCGCTGGAGGCTACACTTGGCTATCACGATGCGTTTCTCGATACCGCGGAGCATTTTTACCTGTTTGTGATCCAGGGGCCGCAGTGGCTGGCTGAGGAGCTGAAGCTGGCGCAGTGTCCGCTGAATATCCGTGTAGTGAGCGATATCAAACCGTACAAAGAGCGCAAAGTCGCTATTCTCAATGGCGCGCATACGGCGCTGGTGCCGGTGGCGTGGCTGTGCGGGTTGGAGACCGTTGGCGAGGCGATGCAGGATGCTGATATCTGCCGCTTTGTCGAGCGGGCGATTAGTGAGGAGATTATTCCGGTGTTGGATCTCCCGGCGGACGAACTGCGAGAATTTGCCGACGCGGTGAGCGGGCGTTTTCAGAACCCCTACATTCGCCACCAGTTGCTTTCCATTGCGCTTAACGGAATGACTAAATTCCGCACCCGAATTTTGCCGCAACTGCTGGCGGGTGAGCAAAATGGGCGCTGGCCAGTGCGGTTAACGTTTGCCCTCGCTGCGCTGCTGGCGTTTTATCGCGCAGAGCGTCACGGGGAACGCTATCCGATACAGGATGATGAGCAGTGGGTAAGCCTCTATGCCAGCCTGTGGCCGCGAGTTGGCAATGATTTAACGCTGCGTGAACTGGTGGATGCAGTGCTTGGCGATGCGGCGCACTGGGGAGAGGATTTGACGTTGTTACCTGGGCTTGCCGGGCAGGTGACGGCCAACCTGGAGATGATTCTGGTGCAGGGTATGCGCCAGGCGGTGAACGGTCTGGAATAAGGTTGCCATGCAGCGCCCGGTGTGGTGTTGGGCGCTGTTTTTTTATCCCTGAGCAGCCACTATTTTGATTTCAACCATCCCGATCCCCAGCTTACGCGGTGAGTGACCGAGAATATTGCCCTCGTTGGTGGCAACCGGATCGGGCGGGACAATCACCAGCGTATCGGCATCCGCCGGGTTATCAAAATGTAAGGTAGTGGTGCTGACGTCATGGCCTAACACCAGCGTCTGTTCCTCGTTGCCAACGCGCACGGGAATAGGGCGATTAGCGTTGTCGCCGAAGGCTTTCGCGGTAATGACCAGATCGAATTTCTTCGGTAGCGGGGCTTTGTACTCAATCGTTACTTCTTCGCTGAGCTGCGCATTGGACCAGCGTCCCCAGGATTCGGGGCGTGAAATACCGCTAAATTGTTTCACCTCTTCCGGCGCGCCCGCCACGTTGAAAACGAAGCTATCTGCTTTGTAGCGAATGTCGTTATCGACAATTTTCAGCGTATCGACGTTACCTTTGTAGCGCTCCATGTCGATCACCGTATCTTTAAATACGGTTTTACTTTTCCATTTGGCTTTGTCGACGTGCTGCACAATTTGCTGCCCGCCTAACTGACCCTGTGAAACGCACCAGTCGGTAGAAAGCGCCAGCTCCGGCGCCCACAGTTGCGCCATTTTGTAGCAGCGATCGACCCAGACAAAGTTATCGCGCGGGGCGAAATCCGCCAGCTGGAAGCGCAGCGGGGCCGAGTATTCGCTTTCCGGCAGCGGCTCGACGCGTTTGTCCGATACCCGTAAAAGCAACGGCAAGCGGAAATGGCTGCCGGAGAAGGAGATCATATTTTTGTCCTGGTCGACGGTGAACTCTTTCATCTCTTTCGGGAAATTCCACAGGCGAATGATATCGGGCTTCCACGCCAGCATTTTTTCTTTAATGTTCAGGAATACTTCCGACACGGATTCGCTCGACAAGCTGCTACGGCCAAGACCGATAAAGTTATCGCCGCCGAGAATATCCAGTACCGTTGCGCCGTTATCCATCGTATTACGTTTTACCGCCAGCGTGTCCTGTTGCGGTTGGTCGCCGCGCAGCACGAAGAACAGGTTGTTACGATCCTGCTTGTTCAGATACTTCCATGCGGTGTTGTTCATCGCCAGATGATCGGAAGAAACAACGATAACGGTATCTTTAAACCACGGCGATGCTTTGATTTTATTGATAAATTCGGCAATGTTTTCCTGGCTGCAACTGACCGCGCTGAACGACTGGTTGGCCTTCCCGTCGATGTCATAACGTTTACGGTTGCAGCTACGTGAGATAAATCCATCCGGATGATGGGTGTCCACGGTCAGGGTAAACAGTGAAAAACGCTGGCCCGAGCGCGAAAGCTCTTCGAATTTTTTCCATGCTTCGTCCAGCACGGTATCGTCGTAGAAGCCCCAGTCGTTACGATAGGCCGGGTCCGCCACCACGCTTTTTAACTCTTCCGCACCGTACAGATGGTCAAAGCCGTGAGATTTCAGGAACACGTCTTTGCCGGCAAAGCGCAGGTTGGCACCCTGCACAAAGTAGTTCTGATAGCCGGAGTTTTTCAGGATATCGCCCAGACAGATATTGTTAGGGAAGAAACTTGAGACCGACGCCGAGGCGTTGCCTTCAAATGGCGCAAACAGCGGAATACCGCACTGGGAGGCGACCATGCCAGCGATGGTGTAATCGGTACCCGGCAGTTGCATGGTATTGCTGAAATCCAGACCTTCATTTTTTAACGCGCCGAGTTCCGGGGTCAGATCCGGGAACGCGTCGTTATTAAAATAGGTGCGCTCGAGGCTCTCACCGTAGATATACACCAGGTTCAGCTTCGGGTTGGGAATGGTTTTCGATGGCTCTTTATAATACGTCGGGAAATCCGGATCGCCATCGCGCGACTGCGACTTCACCAGTTCGGTTATCTGGTGAAACGCCGGGCTGGCGTCAACGGAGGCCAGCGCCAGCAGCAGGGCCAGCAGACTGTAACCCACATGATGCGGGTGATGGCGACGGCGGCGCAGGATCCAACCGAGCGCGACAAAAACGGTCGTCAGCGCCAGCGCGATCCCAACGCCCGGCAAAATATATTTTCCAACCCCCGCGCCGGTCAGACTGTTGGTCAGCGTGTACAGAACCGCATCATTGATCCCGTCGCCGGTGAAATAGTCACTGGCGTACAGCGTGATATTCAGGACAATAAAAATCCCCAGCACCGATAACGTGGCGGCAAACCACCAGGTGTTGCGACCCGCTTTCCAGGCGTAAATCAGCACTGAAGCGAGAAACAGAGTGATGGAGATTAATTCTGACAACGGTCGATCCTCAGTAAACCGGGCACATGCCTGGCAGGCTAATCATTAGGGGGAAAGCACAATGTAATAGCGTTGTTACATTGCTGCAATTGTAGTGACATTAAATTACGTTGTTATTCAGAATTGGTTTAGATATGCGCGTTTTTGTGGGGAATTACTATTTATTTGAAATGTGAATGCATTGACGGAAATAAATAGATGCCGCGCAGGTTATACGCGGCGTGTCGTGCGTCAGGAAATGAAGTTCATGCCCTGTTTTAACACCAGATCGCAGGCCTTGGTTTTAACCTGTTTCGCCAGCGAGCTGTTGCCAATCGTGTTCAGGTCCAGCTGTTGACCATCTTTGGCGTTGAGCAGACCCTGAATCCCGTCCATATAGTTGGTGTCTTGCTTCTGCTCAGGAGCACTGAGCCCCAGTTTATCCAGCACCTGGTTTTTGACGTTTTGCGTGTCGGTGACCGAGGCCAGCTTCTGTTTCGCGCAATATTCCAGGATCCCGGCGGCGTTATTCATGCTGCTGGAGGTCAACGACTGATTGCTGCCATTCAGCAGGCTGGTCAGGGAAGAGAGCGACGAGCTGCTTTGCGAGCCGGAGCTTTGTTTGCTTAGCTCACTGGCCGCGCTGGAGAGCGAATCCTGCCAGGAGGCGGCGAAAACGCTGGTGGAGATGAGCGTGCTGGCGGCAAGCGCACAGCACAGCAGACGTTTGGTAGTTTTCATCATTATATGCAACTCGTGTTATGCCTTTTCAGCGCAGTATAGCGCTGGCAGTCTTAGGAGTGGTCCTAATACGTTAATACTCTTTACCGGTGACCCGACTACGGTAGCTTTCCCAGTTAAAAATGACCCACAGGCTGTTGCCAAGGCGCATACGATCCATCACGCGCTCGCCCAGCAGCTTGTTCATTTCATCCATATTGCTGTTAGTTAACATGCCGGTCGGACGTTTTGAGGATGAACGGCGATCGACAATCTGATTAATAATCACTTTTTCATAGCGGGATTCGGTCTGCATGCCGATCTCGTCGATCACCAGCAGATCCACATTGCTCAGATCGTTGAGCAGCTGTTCTTCGCTGGTTTCACGATTGCTGAACGTTTCTTTCATCGCCGACATGATATCGGCCACGGTAATGATCAGTACCGACTTGCCGCGCAATAGCAGTTCGTTGCAGATGGCGGCGGCCAGATGGTTTTTGCCGGTGCCGGGTTTGCCGGAGAAGATAAAGCTGGCGATGTTGCCGTCAAACTCTTCAACGTATTGGCGGGCTTTGCTCAGGGCGTTCATCTGACCTTCGCACTCTACCCGATAGTTTTCGAACGAACAGTTCTGATGCAGCGGACGGATACCGGAACGGTTGAATGTGCGCTGCATTTTCATGGCCCGGTTTTCGCGGGCCAGCGCTGCGGCACGAATTTCACCTTGCTCTTTTTGCCATGCCAGCAGCTCCTCGCCCGTTTTAAAGGCGGGCTCGACATTAGGTGGCATCATTTTTTGCAGACGTTTCATCAGGTCGCCAACGTTTTTCATCGTTATCCTCTAAAACCCGGTGGAATGTGGCTGTCAGGTTCACTGACGCTGTTCACATCGCGCTTTGGCATTCCGCCATTGCTGGCCCGTCCAATCTGAATGCTGCGCGCCAGTTTTTGCTGCCACTGAATATGGTGAAAGACTTTGCCTTCAGCCTGCCAGTAGGCAACAAATGAGGCCAGTTCTTCAGCAGTAACCGGCTCTCGCAACGCTACGCCCCATAAAGCGGCCTGACGCTGAAAGTCGGCATCAGGCTGCCAGGCAGCGTACATCGCAAATTTCCCCATTGGCACGGCAACGGGAGCGGTTTGCGGCTCTTCATAAAATTGATCATCCAATGTCACATCGCTTCCCGGGCGTGACAGTTTCTCCTCAAGCGCCAACAGCTCAGCCAGTCTCGCAGGCGTCACCGCGTAAAACGCTGGTGCATTGTTAGCGAATACGGCTACGGCGCCACCCGCAGACTTGGCCAGCACAGCGTGGTGATCGTGTAATAAGGCGTCAATGCTCGTGACGTCTGGCGTCAAAATTTTGCAGGGCATAATGTTTCTCAATACTGAACAACAACCGAGAAGGGGACTGCTTTTATAGTAACACAGAGAAGAAGGAGAGCAGCAGGTGAGGGGAGATTCCCCTCTCTGCACGGTATTAAAGAAAGTGCACCGTTAAACGCGTGGACGTTTGCGATACAGCCATAATCCTGGCACGGACAGACCGATGGAGAGCGCACCGACAATCGATGAGGCTTTCAGGAAGTTGGTCAGCAGGGTAATCATCAGCACTTCGCTGTAACCAAAATGGCCGATTTTTACTGCTGAGATCATGGCTGTGTAGGCGGAGATCCCCGGAAACATAGGGATCACTGCCGCGACGGTGAAGACTTTCGGATGCGCCAGATACCAGCGCGACCACTGGATCCCAATGCAGCCGACCAGCAGCGACGCCATAAATGTTGACCATTCAATATTAAACCCTGCGGTCATCATCACCATTCGTGAGCCGTGACCGAGTGCACCGAGTAATGCGCACCATGGGAGCGCCCGATGGGGGACATTGAATACCATGGCAAAGCCAAGCGCCGGGATCGCCGACAGGATCATATCCTGCATTAGCGCCAGTATGAAATCGATCACGCCCATCCGCGCAGCCCCCATAAGGTCATCGACACGATCACGCCAATACAGGTCGCCAACGTAAGCAGACTGGCAATAGCCCAGCGAGCGAGTCCGGTATTAATGTGTCCCTTAAACATATCCGCGACGGAGTTGATCAACGGAAAGCCCGGAACCAGCAGTAGCACGCTGGCGGCCATAGCGATAGTCGGAGTATTACTAAAAGTCGGCAACGTCAGCAGCAAGCCTGAAATGGTGGTCGCCACAAAGGCGGTGATGCAAAAATTGATTTGCGGATGCAAATGCCGGGATGCCAGTATCTGGCGGATATACATCGCCACCATGCTGGCGAAAAAGGTGATCACCGCACCATCCCATCCGCCGTTATTGAGTTTACAAAAACAGGCGCAGGATAAACCGACCATCAGGGCGACCAGCCATCTTGGATAGCGCAGTGGTTTAATCTGGCTAAAGCGTTTCTCTACGCCTTTAACATCCAGCAGTTTATGTTCCGCCAAAATGACAATGTGCTGCACTTCCGTCACGACGTGCATATTAATGCCGCGATCCTGATTTTTTCGCGTTGATGTCAGGCATTGCCCGTCTTTAATGGTGGTCAGGACGATAGCGTTAGAGGAGATAGCGCTTTCTACACTATCCATGCCAAGCGCCAGCCCGAGGCGGGTGGATAGCTCGTCAACCAGCGCGCTTTCTGCCCCATGCTGAAGTAAAAAAAGACCGCATTGAATACATAACCGTGTAACCGTTCGCTGTGACGACTGCTCTGTTTGCATGGTTCGCTCTGACTGAAAAGGATCTCTTTGAGTGACGAATGTTTACTTTTATCATGAAGCATGAGCCCGCTGGCTCTGGCTAAGATCAATCTTTGTGTCGAAAAAAGACACCGACGATACGGTTATGGCATATTAACACTTCCCACTCGCCGAGGTATGAGAGGGCGCATGACTGTAATGTAGCGTTATTTACCCGGATGGCAAATACATAAGCCATGCTAACGATCTATTGTAGTTATTTTAATTTTACAAATAACGTATTTATGCGTAATCATGTAATAATAGCTTGACAGTTTGGCTTTATCTGGATTGTAGTGCCAATACTTTTATTTTAATAAACGCCAAGGATAAGCAATTCACCCCGTTTATTGTTCGGAGTATTTTCCCGTGAATTAATGGCTATTAATTTATTCGGGAGAACTGAATTAAGTACGATTACGGACTGGTGAGTGTGGAGGGGATATGTTGCAAGGACGCTGCAAAAACGCAATTATTATTAGTAAATCACCGATTATACAGACCGGGCTTAAAGGTATAATACAGGCGCAGTTTGCCGATTACGAACTCACATACTGTCGTTCTGTTGAAGAGCTAACATTATTACAACTACGGTACGCTGATTTGGTGATTGCTGATTTAACTGGAGACTGCAATTATCCTCGTTCAGTCTGCGAACAATATTATTCTTTATTATCTCAATACCGTGATATTCACTGGGTCTTTCTCGTCTCTCGTATTTTTTATCCTTTGGCTATTGAGCTACTGATGTGTCCTGTCAGTTCGCTGCTCTCTGATGCAGAGCCGATAGAAAGTTTAGTGAGCGTCATTCACGCAGGAAATGCGCGAGCAGAAAGAATAAGTAAGACACTACTTTCTCCACCTGCCATGCCGCAATTGTTAGATCATAGCGCGCGCTCAATAGTCCTCACTCTCTCTGAAAGGAAAGTGCTGCGCCTCCTTGGGAAAGGCTGGGGAATTAATCAGATTGCGATGTTGCTGAAGAAAAGCAATAAAACAATCAGTGCCCAAAAGAATAGCGCTATGCGTCGCTTGTCGATAAATAGCAATGCAGAAATGTATGCCTGGATAAATAGTTCTCAAGGATCGCGAGAACTTAATTTACCTTCAGTTTATGGAGAAACCACGGAATGGAAAGCAGAGTCATCAAAAGAAACGTTGCACTGGTAGAAAAGTGTACAATGAGCAGTGTAGGTATTAATAGTTTATTTAATACCATGCCAGATGACCAATATAAACTTCATCTCTTTTCTAGCCGGCCCACTTTTAGTCAGGCAATGTTAAAGATGTCGTTTTCGGCAGTTATTTTTTCTCTCTCTGCAATCAGAAGCGATCGCAGAGCTGGGTTGGCCTATTTAACGGAACTGGCGATAAATTTTCCACGGATTCGCCGCGTGGTGATTGCCGATGATGACGCTGAAGCGCGTTTAATTGGCTCCTTGTCCCCCTTGCCGCTGGATGGCGTTGTGAGTAAAGCTTCTTCGTTAACGGTGCTACAGGACGCTTTATTAACGGCGTTAAGCAGCCCAAGCCGAGGAACCGAAAGCACGAAAAACCATTGGTATATTAATCAAAGCCGCATGCTCAGTCCGACAGAACGAGAAATACTGCGCTTTATGTCAAATGGCTATTCGATGCCACAGATTGCCGCTCAGCTTGAACGGAACATTAAAACCATTCGGGCACACAAATTTAATGTGATGTCCAAACTGGGAGTAAGCTCAGATGCCGGGTTACTGGATGCTGCCGATATCCTGCTGTACCTGCGTGCTGGCGAGCCAGCGCCTTTTATGCAGGCGGCTTCGTGACAGGCAACGTTGACGTGCTTTGTGCCGGGTTTGGTCGCCGATTTGGCGCGTGAAGCATTACTGACACACGTCAACCCAGGTGGCAGAAGTCAGTTCAGCCATCCTCTCAGGCGTGATGCGAACCGCGCTGTGGATGGCACCTGCGGCAGGCAACACTTCAGCGTAGTGCTTCAGAGAAACATCACAGTACACTGAAATCGGTGTTTCTAATCCGAAGGGGCAAACGCCGCCAACGGGATGCCCCGTCGCGCTCACGACCTCATCACTACTCAACATACGGGCTTTGGCACCGAACGTACTCTTTAGCTTTTTATTATCCAGTCGGGCATCACCTTTTGCCACGACCAGGATGATGTCGTTCTTCACCTTTAGCGAAAGTGTTTTCGCTATCTGGCCAGGTTCAACGTTATGGGCTTTTGCTGCCAGATCAACGGTTGCTGTGCTCTGATCTAATTCGATAATCTCAATATCTGGTGCATGTTGCGCCAGGAATTGACGTACTGATTGCAAACTCATTCTTCTCTCCCTATCGCTTACAGATAACCCTTCACAGCAGAAAACATGCAGGATGTAATTTGTCATAGGGGCAACCGCACTGTAAATATTTTATTGTAACAATATAGCAACATTAGCAGTTTTTCGATCGTCTTCACAATCAAAGAAACCGGTTACAGTAACCGGTTGCAGAATGCTGAAATGACGATTAATACTGAAGTTGTCACTTCCTCTGTATCACATAATAAGAGCCATCTATGAAACTTAACTCGAATAGCGGTAGTGCTGGTGTTCCCCCCGGCACGGTTGCGAAAAGTGGTAATGGGATTTACGTGGTGGTGTTGATGCCAACACGGTTGCAAGGTTTTGCACAACGGGAGAACGGCTATGTCTACTAACCATGCTGTGTTTAACGTGATTTTCCGCTTTGTTGAAAACTATGTTAGCCCTGTTGCCGGGCGCATCTCTTCACAACGTCATGTCATGGCTATTCGTGACGGTTTTATTTCGGCGATGCCTTTTATGATTGTAGGCTCTTTTCTGCTGGTTTTTGCCTATCCGCCGTTTTCTCCGGATACCACCTGGGGATTCGCCCGTGCGTGGCTGGATTTGGCAAAACAGTTTGAAGGCCAAATCCTCACACCGTTTGATATGACGATGGGGATCATGTCGGTCTACATATGTGCGGCTATTGCTTATAACCTGGGCAAGCACTATGTGAAGTCGTATCAGTTAGATCCGTTTATGTGTGCGATGCTATCAATCATGGCTTTTTTGCTGATTGCCGCGCCAAAAACCAAAGGCACGATGCCGGTTGATAGTCTGGGAGGAACGGGGATTTTCACCGCCATCCTGGTAGCCATTTACTGCGTTGAAATGATGCGCTTCCTGAAGGCGCACAACATTGGCATCCGTTTACCCGATCAGGTGCCTCCGATGATCAAAAACTCTTTCGATCTGCTGATCCCGGTGCTGGTGGTGGTGCTAACGTTGTACCCGCTAAGCCTGGTGATACAGTCGCAGTTTGACATGCTGATCCCGCAGGCCATTATGGCCATTTTCAAACCACTGGTGTCGGCTGCAGATTCTCTCCCGGCGATCCTGCTGGCGGTATTGATCGGCCATCTGCTGTGGTTTGCCGGTATTCACGGCGCGGCTATTGTGTCGGGAATGCTGCAAATGTTCTGGCTCACCAATCTCGGGATGAACCAGTCGGCGCTGGCGCAGGGTGCGCCGTTGCCGCATATCTTTATGGAAGCGTTCTGGACATTCTTCATTGTGGTTGGTGGTTCCGGCGCGACGATGGGGTTGGTGATTTGCTATCTGCGGAGTCGTTCCGCTCATCTACGCTCGATTGGGCGTCTGAGCGTGGTCCCCAGCATTTTTAATATTAACGAACCGGTGATATTCGGTACGCCGATTGTCATGAACCCGGTGTTTTTTATCCCCTTCCTGCTGGCTCCGATGGTGAATGCGGTACTGGCGTGGGCGGCGATGAAACTGGATTTAATTGGGCGGGTAATTTCAGTGGTTCCCTGGACGGCCCCGGCACCGGTTGGCGCCGCATGGGCGTTAGGTTGGGATTATCGTGCGGCTATCCTGGTGGTGCTGTTGGCGCTGGTATCGGCCGTTATCTACTTCCCGTTCTTTAAGGTCTACGAAAAGCAGTTATTAGCGCAGGAAAAAGAAGAAGCGCAGCGTATGGAAGAGGAAAACCAGCAGGTTGCATAAATATCTGGCGAGGGGCTACGGCTCCTCGCTTACTTCAGCGTGCAGTCTCCGCATTGCTGAACGTCAGGCAGGCGATAGCGTTGGCAGCAGGTTCTGCGCACTAACAGCCCTTCACGCGGAACAACGGTACGCCATAGAGGATTATCCTGACCGCAGGAAAGTTGTTTCTCAAAAAAGCAGGTCTGGCGCAGCGTGGTCAGCAGTTCTTCACCTAACAACGGCTTCATTTCCGTTAAATACCAGTGAATTAAGTATCCGGTGTTGCTCCAGATAAGCTTTGCGTTGATCTCACCCGTTGCTTCCAGCGCCTGCACAACCGGCGTTAGCGCTGAGAGAATCAGCGTTTCCATGCGTTGTTGAGGAGACAGGGCTGTAGCCAGATGATCCTGATGGACATCGATCCAGAAGCAGGCTGCTCGGCCCGTTTCGTGGAATTCTACGTGCATGTGTTCAGGAGAGACGTCTATAGCCTCTTTTTGCGTCAGCAGGGCCACCATTAACGGAGGCATCATCAGGCCGATATACCATTGCGCCCAAAGAGATATCAGGGGCTTATTTTCGCGGGGCAGCGTGGGCTGGTTGCGATAGATATGGTCTGAATAAACAGCGAGCAATGAACTTAGCGTCGTCGGTTGCGTCCATTCATGCAGCGTCATTGCACCTGGCACAGGCGTTTCGTCAAGACGAATGAAGTCCAGCAAGTGCTCGCGAGTTTTGGCTATCGTTGCGCGTACGGCAGCAGCCAGCGAGGGCATCTCTGAGGGGAGATGGCTACGCCAGATGACATCTTCAACGATCGGTGCGGAACGATAAGCCATGTCGATATAAGGATGTTAATCTTAATGATAATGATTGCTAATCCTATAATTGGTGTTAAGCGATAGCAAGATCTTTGTCGCCATCTCGGGTGGCACCGCACAGAAAACTCAGGTAGAAGGGCAGTTTACCCGTAGCTCATCGCTGACCAGAGTATTGTTACGCCCAAGATTCTTGGCCTCGTAAAGGGCTTTATCCGCTTTGGCAATAGCAGCATCAATATCCTGTTCGACCAGAGGTGCAATGCCGATACTGACGGTTACGTTGGTTGCCACGCTCTCATTAAACATGTGAGGGATTTTAAGGTCGTACACTTTCTGGCGGATACGTTCGGCGGCAGCCTGGGCCTGCTGTGGATCGACTGCGGTCAGCAAAATCATAAACTCTTCACCGCCAAAACGCGCCACCACATCCCTGGAGCGGACGGAGTCTCGGATGGCGGCAGAAACACGGATCAACGCCTGGTCGCCCATCATATGTCCGTAATGATCGTTATAGGATTTGAAATGGTCGATATCCAGCAGCAGAACGAAGTGTCTCGAATTACTTAGGGCCAACAGCGTATCGAGCCGGTGTTGCAGCCCCCGGCGATTATACAAACCGGTTAGCGGGTCGAGCATGCTGAGCCCGTTCAGGGTTTCTCGTTCTTCCAGCAGTTTGTACATCAGTTGCTGAGCGAACCCATCGTAGCGCTTTTGTATCACATGCTGGATGGCGATACCTGCCATAGGCAGCGCCATAAAATAGAAAATCCGCAAACCATGCTCGCTGCCGTTAAGCCATAAACAAACGGCGACGGAGGGGAGTGAGTGGAGCGTAAACGCGATGATATTATTGGCAAAAGCGATAGAGCCAATAAACAGTACGCTGAGAAGCGCTATTAACAGGAAATAATAATCATTCTGACCTAAAGCATTATATTTCAATAATATGTGTAACGCCCATAACAAGCCAAAAACGATTGAAATAAAAGGGAGATTAATTCTTTTATCTGCGTATTTCCCATGCCATACCAGCAGCAGTGTACTCATCACCAGTATCAGCAACGCCGATACTGATAAGGCTTTGACCGCAAACAGTGGGAAAAAAAGCGTAAACAGCGCGGAGACTGCGTTGAGCAGCAGAAACAGTCGTAAAGAGAGTTGGTATTTTTTGGTGCGCAGAGTTCGCCAGGATTGTACTGTCATAGGTAAATATTGTTAGTTATCTGCAATGTACGAAGGTGTGTTGGTAAATAAAACAAATAACGAACGGGGTATCATTCGCAGAGGTTTTTATTGTTTTTAGTTGAAGAGCTAACCGGTGAGCAATTTATCACCTTGGGTTATTCATGTCATCAATCGTTAAGTAAAACTCATATAATTGATAGTGCTTCACGGCTGACAAATGAGAAATTTTATCATATGATATTGGTTATCATTATCAGTGTCATAGGTGGAATCATGTTGCAACGTACGCTGGGCAGTGGATGGGGTGTTCTGCTGCCGGGAATGCTGATTGCCGGGATGGCATATAGCGAGCTGTCGGTCTACGTATGGAAGGTGATGATTGTATTAGGATTACTACTGACTTCGCTCATGTTGTACCACAAGCGTTTACGGCACTTTGTTTTGTTACCTTCATGCGCGGCGCTGATTGGTGGCATTGTTCTGGTAATAATGAACTGGAATCAGGGATGAACAAAACTAGAGAAGGAAATCGAGAGGGAAATAAGATAATTGGTGCGAGGGGGGGGACTCGAACCCCCACATCCTAAGGACACTAACACCTGAAGCTAGCGCGTCTACCAATTCCGCCACCTTCGCACAGTCATCTTATTTGTTTGATATCGCCTCGTTGGTGCGAGGGGGGGGACTCGAACCCCCACATCCTAAGGACACTAACACCTGAAGCTAGCGCGTCTACCAATTCCGCCACCTTCGCCCAGTGCGAGCAATATCAACGTGGATTATGGTGCGAGGGGGGGGACTTGAACCCCCACGTCCGAAAGGACACTAACACCTGAAGCTAGCGCGTCTACCAATTCCGCCACCTTCGCATACCATCGACACTCAAAAAGTATCGTTACCACGGAGGCGAATTCTAGAGATTTTATGCAGGGCGTCAACTGTTAATTATCGAACTTAACGTGATTGCCGAAAAAAAAGGCGTTTCTTCGGCTTTGGCGTTTTATGCAGGCCGGATAAGCGATAGCGCCATCCGGCGTTGCTCGGTGTCACGCCAGATGGCGGCGTAAACGCCTTATCTGGCCTACAGCGGTTAGGCTTTTTTCGCCTGGCGCGTCATGATGGTGCGATAGACCTTGAAGCGCCCGGTCTGCGCGATAACTTCGTGGAAGCCAAACACTTCATCCAGAACCTTCGGATAAGGCAGGAAGGCGTTTGCCACGATACGCAGTTCACCGCCACTGTTCAGATGACGCACGGCGCCGCGAATCAGCGTTTGCGCGGCATCAAGGCTGGTCTGCATTCCGTCGTGGAACGGTGGGTTGGAGATGATCATATCAAATCGGCCCGTTACGTCAGAAAAGACGTTACTGGCGATGACGTCACCTTCAATGCCATTGGCTGCAAGCGTTGCACGGCTGGCTTCAACGGCGGCGGCGCTAACATCGCACAGGGTTAAGCGCACTTTTGGCGAGTGGCTGGCTAAGGCGACGGAGAGAACGCCTGCGCCACAGCCGACATCCAGCACTTTGCCTTTGGTGTGCGGCGTCAGCGTGGAGAGCAGCAGTTGGCTGCCAACATCCAGGCCGTCACGGCTGAAGACGCCCGGCAGCGTTTTGATGGTCAGATTTTCTGTCTGGTATTCATCCCAGTATTTTTCTGCATCAAAGACCGGCTGTTTTTCCAGACGACCGTGGTACAGGCCACAGCGACGTGCGCTGTCGACTTTGTTTAACGGTGCGTATTCGGCCAGCATCTGCTCTGCGCTACGTACGCCGCTGCGATTCTCACCGACAACAAAAATATCGGTGCCAACCGGTAACAGCGACAGAATGTTCATCAACTGGAACTGGGCTTCCGGCTTATTCTTCGGCCAGTAGTAGATCAGCGTATCGCTATCGGCAACGTCATCGGCCTGCGCGATGAGGCTGAAGCGGACGTTGTCGCCCATCTGGCGGTTAAGCACCTGCCAGTGGTGAAGTTGCTGAGTGTGCGCTCGGCTGGCGGCGCTTTCAAAATGGGCAGGCAGGTCATCCTGCAAATCACCGGCAAACAGAATACGGCTTTGTTCGAAATCATCACTGTGGCGCAGCAAGACTTCACTTGCCGGGGTAAAAGCAGACATGGAATGCTCCTTAAATTGTACAGCGGGGGATTATAGTTGTTTGATGGCACGGATTCGACAAATTTGCTATATTTGCGCCCCTGATAGACAGGAGTGTTTCGCTATGACATCCCGACGAGACTGGCAGTTACAGCAACTGGGCATTACGCAATGGTCGTTGCGTCGTCCTGGCGCACTGCAGGGCGAGATCGCGATTTCCATTCCTGCGCATGTCCGTTTGGTGATGGTTGCTGCACAGTTACCCGAGCTAACCGAACCATTGATGAGCGATATTTTACGCGCATTAACCGTCAGCCCGGATCAGGTTTTACAACTGACGCCTGACCGTGTCGCCATGCTGCCGCAAGGCAGTCGCTGTAATAGCTGGCGGCTGGGAACCGAAGAGCCGCTGCTGCTGGAGGGCGCTCAGGTCGAGAGTCCTGCGTTTAATGAATTACGGGAAAACCCAGCGGCACGCGCCGCGTTATGGCAACAAATCTGCGCATATGAACACGATTTCTTCCCTCGAACCGACTGATTTACCCGCAGCATTTCATATTGAAAAACGCGCCCACGCTTTTCCGTGGAGTGAAAAAACATTTGCCAGCAACCAGGGCGATCGCTACCTCAATTTTCAGTTGAGAGTGGATGACGTGATGGCGGCTTTTGCGATTACGCAGGTCGTGCTGGATGAAGCTACGCTGTTCAATATTGCCGTCGATCCTGACTTTCAGCGTCGTGGGCTGGGGCGTGAGCTGTTGGAGTATTTGATCGATGAGCTGGAAAAGCGTGGCATTTTGACGCTGTGGCTTGAAGTGCGCGCCTCGAATGCGGCCGCTATCGCATTGTACGAAAGCTTAGGCTTTAACGAGGCGACGATCCGTCGCAATTATTATCCAACGGCCGATGGTCACGAAGACGCCATCATCATGGCGTTGCCAATCAGCATGTAAGACAAGGTGTAATGATGAAGAAGTGGGACTGGATTTTCTTTGATGCCGACGAAACGCTGTTTACATTTGACTCGTTTACCGGCTTACAGCGGATGTTTCTCGACTATAGCATTACCTTTACCGCTGAAGATTTTCAGGACTACCAGGCCGTGAATAAACCGCTGTGGGTGGATTATCAAAACGGCGCGATTACCTCATTACAACTTCAGCATGCCCGTTTTCAGAGCTGGGCCGAACGCCTGAAGGTTGAACCGGGCCAGCTTAATGATGCATTCATCAATGCGATGGCGGAGATCTGCTCGCCGTTGCCGGGGGCGGTTTCTCTGCTCAATGCGATTCGTGATAAAGCGAAAATCGGCATCATTACTAACGGCTTTACCGCGTTGCAGCAAATCCGCCTTGAGCGGACGGGGCTGCGCGATTATTTCGACCTGCTGGTGATTTCTGAGCAGGTTGGGGTGGCAAAACCTGATTCCCGTATTTTTGACCATGCGCTGGAGCAGGCGGGCAATCCTGACCGTTCTCGCGTGCTAATGGTGGGTGACACCGCAGAGTCCGATATTCTTGGCGGCATTAACGCCGGGCTATCCACCTGCTGGCTAAATACGCACCACCGCGAGCAGCCAGCGGGCATTCAGCCGACCTGGACCGTAGCGTCATTAAGCGAACTGGAGCAGCTCCTGTGTAAACACTGATTGCCTCCCCCCCGTTGATGGGTAAAATAGCCGCAATTTTTCGTATTCAACTTGCCCGGCCCGTTGCCGTGCTTACCTAAGAAGATTTGACTATGACGTTGTCTCCTTATTTGCAAGAGGTGGCCAAACGCCGCACTTTTGCCATTATTTCTCACCCGGATGCCGGTAAAACGACAATTACTGAAAAGGTACTGTTATTCGGACAGGCCATTCAGACCGCCGGTACGGTAAAAGGCCGTGGCTCCAGCCAGCATGCAAAATCTGACTGGATGGAAATGGAAAAGCAACGTGGTATCTCCATTACCACCTCTGTGATGCAGTTTCCGTATCATGACTGCCTGGTGAACCTGCTGGACACCCCGGGGCACGAAGACTTCTCCGAAGATACCTATCGTACTCTGACGGCGGTGGACTGCTGCCTGATGGTTATCGATGCTGCAAAAGGCGTTGAAGATCGTACCCGTAAGCTGATGGAAGTTACCCGTCTGCGCGATACGCCGATCCTGACCTTTATGAACAAACTCGACCGTGACATCCGCGATCCGATGGAGCTGCTGGATGAAGTTGAGAACGAACTGAAAATCGGCTGTGCGCCGATCACCTGGCCGATTGGCTGCGGTAAGTTGTTCAAAGGTGTCTATCACCTTTATAAAGATGAAACTTACCTGTATCAGACCGGTAAAGGCCACACCATTCAGGAAGTGCGTGTTGTTAAAGGTCTTAACAACCCGGAACTTGATACTGCCGTGGGTGAAGACCTGGCGCAGCAGCTGCGCGACGAGCTGGAGCTGGTGCAGGGCGCGTCCAACGAGTTCGACCATGAGTTGTTCCTTGCGGGCGAAATCACCCCGGTCTTCTTCGGTACCGCGTTGGGTAACTTCGGCGTTGACCATATGCTGGATGGCTTAGTGGAGTGGGCGCCTGCGCCGATGCCGCGTAAAACCGACACCCGCGTCGTCGAAGCCTCAGAAGAGAAGTTCACCGGTTTCGTGTTTAAAATTCAGGCCAACATGGACCCGAAACACCGTGACCGTGTGGCGTTCATGCGTGTGGTATCCGGCAAGTATGAGAAAGGCATGAAAATGCGCCAGGTGCGCATTGGTAAAGACGTGGTGATCTCCGACGCACTCACCTTTATGGCCGGTGACCGTTCTCATGTGGAAGAAGCGTATCCGGGCGATATTCTCGGCCTGCATAACCACGGCACTATCCAGATCGGCGATACCTTTACCCAGGGCGAAATGATGAAGTTCACCGGTATTCCGAACTTCGCGCCGGAGCTGTTCCGTCGTATTCGCCTGAAGGATCCATTGAAGCAGAAACAGCTGCTGAAAGGGCTGGTTCAGCTGTCAGAAGAGGGTGCAGTGCAGGTATTCCGTCCGATCGCCAACAACGATCTGATCGTCGGTGCGGTGGGTGTGCTGCAGTTTGACGTGGTGGTTTCACGTCTGAAGAGTGAGTACAACGTTGAAGCGATTTATGAATCCGTCAACGTGGCGACTGCGCGCTGGGTAGAATGTTCTGACGTGAAGAAATTCGAAGAATTTAAGCGTAAGAACGAAATTCAGCTGGCGCTGGATGGCGGCGATAACCTCACCTATATCGCGCCAACCATGGTTAACCTGAATCTCACCCAGGAACGTTACCCGGACGTTCAGTTCCGTAAAACACGCGAACACTAATCGACCTTCCAGGGCACGGTATCCGCCGTGCCCTGCAACTTTTCCTGTCTTTTAAATCCCTTGCGGAATGTTCTTAAAACCTCGCGTTTTTCTTTTGTTTGCCTGTTTTTTAGTCAACTCGGGCAGCGATCACGAAATCCTGAACTATATTTAACAATGTGATGACATAAATATCGGCGTTTAATGCTTTTTAGGCTGCCTGTTGCAGCTTCTATTGCTGATATTTATTCCACTTACAAAATTAGTTGCTGGTTCAGGCCGTGTAACGGCAGAGCCTGGCTTTTAGCAAAACATACAGGAATACATCGATGACAATGACAGGACTTAAGATTTCTAAAACGCTGCTGGCCGTGATGCTGACCTCCGCTGTTGCAACGGGTTCTGCTTATGCAGAAAACGCCACGATGGATAAAGCGCAATCCGGCGTCGAAAGTGCGGGGCAGAAAGTCGATAGCTCTATGAACAAAGTCGGTAATTTCATGGATGACAGCACCATCACCGCGAAAGTAAAAGCCGCGCTGGTGGACCACGATAGCATTAAGAGCACCGATATTTCCGTCAAGACCGATCAGAAAGTAGTAACGCTAAGCGGCTTTGTTGAAAGCCAGGCGCAGGCTGAAGAAGCGGTGAAAGTGGCGAAAGGCGTTGAGGGTGTGACCTCCGTTAGCGACAAACTGCACGTGCGTGATAGTAAAGAAACCTCCGTTAAAGGCTATGCGGGCGATACGGCAATCACCAGTGAAGTAAAAGCGAAGCTGCTGGCCGATGATATTGTCCCTTCACGCAAGGTGAAAGTTGAGACCACCGATGGCGTTGTGCAACTTTCAGGCTCTGTCGATTCACAAGCTCAAAGCGATCGCGCTGAGAGCATCGCCAAAGCGATTGATGGCGTGAAAAGCGTCAAAAACGATCTCAAAACTCACTAATTAGACTTAATTCGCCCTCCTGACGTTTGTCGGGAGGCGTATTGTGCACCACACTGAAAATATCGCCGATGGGTAGCCTGAGCGCTCATATCAAGCGGTGAAATTAACTATGGTAAAGGAGAAGCATATGTTTCGATGGGGCATCATATTTCTGGTTATCGCGTTAATTGCCGCTGCACTGGGTTTTGGTGGACTGGCGGGTACCGCTGCAGGCGCAGCGAAAATTGTTTTTGTGGTGGGTATCATTCTGTTTCTGGTCAGCCTGTTTACCGGGCGTAAACGACCCTAGTACGTAAACCGTAAAGATAACTTGCTACTGAGCCAGTCCAGCGGACTGGCTTTTACGGTTTTAGCTGCAGGCAATTTGCGTTACTTTGTTGTCCTATTACAAAAACAACAGGAAGGCAGAGGTGGGGCAGAGAATACCCGTCACGCTCGGTAATATCGCGCCGTTATCGTTACGTCCGTTTCAACCAGGCAGTATGGCGCTGGTGTGCGAGGGCGGGGGACAAAGAGGCATCTTCACCGCAGGCGTACTGGATGAATTCATGCGCGCGCAGTTCAATCCCTTTGATCTCTTCTACGGGACGTCCGCTGGTGCGCAAAACCTTTCAGCTTATCTCTGTAACCAGCCCGGTTACGGTCGTAAAGTCATCATGCGTTACACTACCCGACGTGAGTTTTTTGACCCGGTGCGCTTTGTGCGCGGGGGAAACTTAATCGATCTCGACTGGCTGGTGGATTCGACCTCGTCCCAAATGCCGCTGGCGATGGACAACGCTGAGCGCTTGTTTGCCGCGGGGAAAGCGTTTTATATGTGCGCCTGTCGGGGTGATGACTACACGCCGGGCTATTTTTCGCCGAACCGGCAAAACTGGCTCGATCTTATTCGTGCCTCCAGCGCGATTCCCGGGTTCTACCGCACAGGGGTTGTGCTGGACGGCGTGAATTACCTGGATGGGGGCGTCAGCGACGCCATTCCCGTGCAGGAAGCGGCGAAGCAGGGGGCGAAAACGCTGGTGGTTATCCGCACTGTGCCTTCGCAAATGTATTACACCCCGCAGTGGTTCAAGCGTATGGAACGCTGGCTGGGCGAAAGCAGCCTGCAACCACTGTTGAATCTGGTGCAGCACCATGAAGCCACCTATCGCGCGATTCAGAGCTTTATTGAGAAACCGCCGGGCAAGCTGCGTATCTTTGAGATCTACCCTCCCAAACCGCTCCATAGCATGGCGTTGGGAAGCCGTATTCCGGCCTTGCGGGAAGACTACAAAACCGGACGCCTGTGCGGTCGTTACTTCCTCGCTACCGTCGGCAAACTGCTGGGGAAAAACGTGCCGCTGCCTCGTCAGACGCCGAAGATTGTGGTGCCGGGACCGGTGGTGGTTCCTCCCGCGCCGGTGGCCAACGATGCCCACGCGCCGGTGGTGGCCAATGCGCCTCAGGCCAACGATACAACGTTTAATAATGAGGATTTGGCGTGAGTTATCGTTTTATCGATACGCACTGTCACTTTGATTTCCCGCCGTTTACCGGCGATGAACCTGCCAGCATTCAGCGCGCGGCGGAGGTTGGTGTACAGAGCATTATCGTTCCGGCCACCCAGGCGGCGAATTTTTCCCGTGTACTGGCGTTAGCGGAAAATTATCCTCCATTATTTGCCGCGCTTGGTCTACATCCCATTGTTATTGAACAACATAGTGATGACTGCCTGGACCAGTTGCAACAGGTGCTGGATAAGCGCCCACAAAAGCTGGTGGCGGTAGGTGAGATTGGATTGGATCTGTATCGCGACGTTCCGCAATTCGACAAGCAAGAGCGGGTGCTGGAAGCGCAACTTAAGCTGGCGAAGCGGTACGAACTGCCGGTGATCCTGCATTCGCGACGCACGCATGACAAGCTGGCGATGTACCTTAAACGCCATGCTTTGCCACGAACAGGCGTGGTGCATGGGTTTTCCGGGAGCGTGCAGCAGGCCGAACGCTTTGTGCAACTGGGATACAAAATTGGCGTGGGCGGCACCATTACCTATCCGCGTGCCAGTAAAACCCGCGAGGTAATGGCGCAGCTGCCACTGGAGTCGCTGTTGCTGGAAACCGACGCGCCGGATATGCCGCTCAACGGCTTTCAGGGGCAGCCTAATCGCCCGGAGCAGGTAGTCAGAGTCTTTGACGTCTTATGCGAACTGCGCCCGGAACCTGCGGACGTGATCGCTGACGCGCTGTATCGTAATACCACGGCGTTGTTTGATTTTTGAATTCCGGATGCGGCGCTATTGCATCGCATCCGGCCATCACAGGTACAGCGCCGGGAAAATCAAATTATCCACCCCGCGTTCGCGCAATCTTTGCGCCAGGTGTTCCACATCCTCCGGCGTGGCGCCCGGCCAGTCCTTCGCTTCGCCATACACCCCGTGCGCATGAAAGGCATTCAGCCGTACCGGCACGTCACCTGAACCTCTGATAAACGCCGCCAGCGCATCAATATGCTGTAGATAATCCACCTGACCAGGGATAGGGATAACCAGCAGGCGCAGTTCCGCAAGTTTCCCTTGCCCGGACAGAAAGGTAATGCTTTGTTTAATCAGCGTGTTATCGCGACCGGTCAACTGACGATGACACGTGCTGTCCCAGGCTTTTAAATCCAGCATTACGCCGTCGCACACCGGCAGCAGCTTCTGCCAGCCGGTTTCGCTCAGCATGCCATTGCTGTCGACCATACAGGTCAGGTATTGCAGTTGCGGATCGGTTTTGATCGCACGAAACAGCGCCACAATAAACGGTAGCTGGGTTGTCGCTTCGCCGCCGCTGACCGTAATTCCCTCAATAAACAGTGCTGCCTTGCGAATATGCTGCAGCACCTCATCAACGCTCATGGTCTGCGCCATCGGCGTGGCCTGCTGGGGGCACATATGAAGGCAGGTGTCACACTGCTGACACAAATCGGACTGCCACCACACTTTCCCCGCGCTCAGGCTCAGCGCCTCATGCGGGCAATGCAGCACACACTCCCCGCAGTCGTTGCAGCGTCCCATCGTCCACGGATTGTGGCAATTTTTACAGCGCAGATTACATCCCTGCAGAAACAGAGCCAGGCGACTGCCCGGCCCGTCGACGCAGGAGAAAGGGATAATCTTACTTACCGAAGCGCATCTGCTGTTCATGGCTAATCACGCGAGGTTGTCGTTCCAGAATGCGTGTATTACGCGCTGCTTCTTCGCCAAGCCAGGTGGTGTTGGTGCGAGAACCTTCGGCGCGATATTTTTCCAGATCCGACAGACGCACCATGTAACCCGTAACGCGAACCAGATCGTTGCCGCTCACGTTGGCGGTAAACTCACGCATCCCGGCTTTAAATGCGCCGAGGCACAGCTGCACCAGCGCCTGAGGATTGCGCTTGATGGTTTCATCCAGCGTGAGAATGTCGCTGATCCCGGCGTGATAAAACGCGTGATGTGGCGCGACGGTTTGCAGATGAGTGATCGGGTCTGGTTCATCGCCGTAAGGCAGGCGTGCACCCGGTGTGGTGCCGATGTCAGAACTGATCCCCGACTGTGCATGCAGCATCGCGCGCTGCTTCCAGCCATATTTCACCGGGGTGCTTTCGACAAACTCCGCCAATTGGGCGCTGATGCGATAGCCAAGCTGATTGGCGAACTCATCTTTTCCGTAGCGCGCATTTTGTCCCGCCTTATCGCACAGTAGATTCACCGCCTCCGCCAGACCATACATGCCGAACATAGGCACAAAACGTTCGGGATCAATCAACCCTTCCTGCACGAGGAAGCTATTCTCAAAGAAATGTGATTTTTCATAAAGGAATTCACATCGTGAATCAATGATGGCGATTTGCTGTTGGCAATAGTGCGGTAGGGTGCGCGTAAAGAAGTCATCGACAGAGGCGCTGCGCTCTGCGATGGCTTTCAGATTAAGCCTGACCAGCGTGCTACCACCCCCGGCGAGCGGCAAAGAGTTGTAACAGCTGACGACGCCATACTGACATTTTGTGAAAATTTTATCATTTTCAGGGCCATTGGAAATATGCGGCTTACTGCACTCGCAGATATTTTTCGCCACGCTGAGCAGCAGATCGTCAGGTGTGATTTGCGGGTCATAAATGAATGTCAGATTAGGCGAAACCTGCTTTAACTCTGCATCTGCGCGTAAAATTGCACGGGTAACTGGAGTATCGGCGGGGCCGATATTGGCATGCATAAACGCGTCTGGCAGGGTTCTGTCGAGATAACGCCAGAAACGTTTTATTCGAATATCGATCTCTTCTTGTGTTAGAATTCTAACATACGGTTGCAGCAGCGCATCGAGCTGGCCGAGATAAACCGGCATCGACGTCACTGACGGAACGTGGTGGTACAGGATGGTGAGTAAGGATAACGCATCATCAAGATCGCTGGCGCCTTCCAGCTCCAGCCACGATGAACCATTGGCCAGAAAACGCGCGTAATCGGGTAAAACGTAGCGCGGTTTGAACGGGGCATGACCTTCGTACATATCGCAGATTACCCCATCATCCAGCGCCTGACGTGCCTGTGCAGGTAGTTGCGGATAAGGCAGCGCGTTTTCAGCTTCCAGCGCCAGAAAGTGGCGTTTCTGCTCAGGGCTGAGCACCGGGCTGGTCACGATTTGTTGGCAACGCTGTTGCAGCGCGAGTTCGCTTGAAGTGGGCATCGTTGATTCCTTTTTGTCCCGAAGGTGTAACGCCATTGTAGAAAGCAACGCCGCCACAACCTTTGATCCGGATGCGCCTGATGCCACGGCATCCCTTTAGAAAAGGTAATTTATTTGAAGTAGATCTCATTAGAGTAATGCAAATCTGTATGTGGTTTTCATTAACTGTGATGTATATCGAAGTGTAATAGCGAGCGGATGTTAGAATACTAACAAACTCGCAAGGTGAAATTTTATACGGCGATGCCGTTGGAGAATGTTATGACCGATTTAACAGCAAGCAGCCTGCGTGCACTGAAACTGATGGACCTGACCACCCTGAATGACGACGACACCAATGAAAAAGTGATCGCGCTGTGTCATCAGGCGAAGACCCCGGTTGGCAACACTGCCGCAATCTGTATCTATCCGCGTTTCATCCCTATTGCGCGTAAGACTCTGAAAGAGCAGGGTACGCCGGATATCCGCATTGCAACCGTCACCAACTTCCCGCACGGCAACGACGACATCGAGATTGCGCTGGCGGAAACCCGCGCGGCGATCGCCTACGGTGCCGATGAAGTTGACGTGGTGTTCCCGTACCGTGCGCTGATCGCCGGTAACGAGCAGATTGGTTTTGATCTGGTTAAAGCTTGCAAAGACGCGTGTGCGGCGGCAAACGTGCTGCTGAAAGTGATCATCGAAACCGGTGAGCTGAAAGAAGAAGCACTGATTCGCAAAGCGTCTGAAATCTCCATCAAAGCCGGTGCTGATTTCATCAAAACGTCTACCGGTAAAGTGCCGGTCAATGCGACGCCGGAAAGCGCACGCATCATGATGGAAGTGATCCGTGACATGGGTGTTTCTAAAACTGTAGGTTTCAAACCGGCTGGCGGCGTGCGTACTGCAGAAGATGCACAGCAGTTCCTGGCGATTGCCGATGAACTGTTTGGCGCTGACTGGGCTGATTCTCGTCACTACCGTTTTGGCGCATCCAGCCTGCTGGCTAGCTTGCTGAAAGCGCTGGGTCACGGCGACGGCAAGAGCGCAAGCAGCTACTAAGCCCGTAGGCCGGATAAGGCGCAGCCGCCATCCGGCGTTAAGACGACTGCCGGGTGGCGCGTTGCTTACCCGGCTTACAACGGCCTTCTACTCTTTTCCCCTGGGGGTTACCGTGTTTCTCGCACAAGAAATTATTCGTAAAAAACGTGATGGTCATACGCTGAGCGATGAAGAAATTCGTTTCTTTATCAATGGCATTCGCGACAATACCATTTCTGAAGGGCAAATCGCCGCCCTGGCGATGACCATTTTTTTCCACGATATGACCATGCCTGAGCGTGTTTCGCTGACCATGGCAATGCGTGATTCAGGAACCGTGCTGGACTGGAAAAGCCTGCAGTTGAACGGCCCGATTGTGGATAAACACTCTACCGGCGGTGTAGGTGACGTAACGTCACTGATGTTAGGCCCGATGGTTGCTGCGTGCGGCGGCTATATTCCGATGATCTCCGGGCGTGGCCTGGGGCATACCGGCGGTACGCTCGATAAACTGGAAGCGATTCCTGGATTTGACATCTTCCCGGACGACGCGCGTTTCCGTGAAATTATTAAAGACGTGGGTGTGGCGATTATTGGGCAAACCAGCTCGCTCGCACCGGCGGATAAACGTTTTTATGCCACCCGCGATATTACCGCGACGGTGGATTCCATCCCGCTGATTACCGGTTCCATTCTGGCGAAAAAACTGGCGGAAGGGCTGGATGCGCTGGTGATGGATGTGAAAGTGGGCAGCGGTGCTTTTATGCCGACCTACGAGCTTTCTGAAGCCCTTGCTGAAGCGATTGTCGGCGTGGCAAACGGTGCGGGTGTACGTACCACCGCGCTGTTAACTGATATGAACCAGGTGTTGGCCTCCAGCGCAGGTAACGCGGTCGAAGTCCGCGAAGCGGTGCAGTTCCTGACCGGTGAATACCGCAATCCACGTCTGTTAGACGTCACCATGGCGCTGTGCGTGGAAATGCTGATCTCCGGCAACCTGGCGAAAGATGACGCCGAAGCCCGTGCGAAATTGCAGACGGTGCTGGATAACGGCAAAGCAGCAGAGATTTTTGGTCGCATGGTGGCGGCGCAAAAAGGCCCGACCGATTTCGTCGAAAATTATGCGAAGTACCTGCCGACGGCAATGCTCAGCAAAGCGGTATATGCTGATACCGAAGGCTTTGTCAGCGCGATGGATACCCGTGCGCTGGGAATGGCGGTTGTTTCCATGGGTGGCGGTCGTCGTCAGGCATCGGACACCATTGATTACAGCGTTGGCTTTAGCGATATGGCGCGTCTGGGCGACAGCGTAGACGGACAGCGCCCACTGGCGGTGATCCACGCCAAAGACGAAGCCAGCTGGCAGGAAGCGGCGAAAGCGGTCAAAGCGGCAATTAGCCTTGACGATAAAGCGCCAGAAATTACACCGACAGTCTATCGTCGTATTACCGAATAACTGTATACTGATCTGATCGCTTTTTTGCGGCGCAGATGTATGGAGAACAAGATGAAACGTGCATTTATTATGGTGCTGGACTCCTTTGGTATTGGTGCGACTGAAGATGCGGATCGCTTTGGCGACGTAGGTTCAGACACTATGGGACACATTGCAGAAGCCTGTGCGAAAGGTGAAGCTGACAATGGTCGCAAAGGTCCACTGAATCTGCCTAACCTGACCCGTCTGGGCCTGGTGAAAGCTCACGAAGGTTCTACTGGTAAAATTGCTGCTGGCATGGACGGCAACGCGGAAGTGATTGGTGCCTACGCATGGGCGCATGAACTTTCTTCCGGGAAAGACACGCCGTCTGGCCACTGGGAAATCGCGGGTGTTCCGGTTCTGTTTGACTGGGGATATTTCTCCGATCATGAAAACAGCTTCCCGCAAGAACTGCTGGATAAACTGGTAAAACGTGCCAACCTGCCGGGCTACCTCGGCAACTGCCACTCTTCTGGTACCGTGATCCTGGATCAACTGGGTGAAGAGCATATGAAAACCGGCAAGCCGATTTTCTATACCTCCGCTGACTCCGTGTTCCAGATTGCCTGCCACGAAGAGACTTTTGGCCTGGATAAGCTCTATGAGCTGTGCGAAATCGCCCGTGAAGAGCTGACCGAAGGTGGTTACAACATCGGTCGTGTTATCGCCCGTCCGTTTATCGGTGATAAAGCCGGTAACTTCCAGCGTACCGGTAACCGTCACGACCTGGCCGTTGAGCCGCCAGCACCGACCGTGTTGCAGAAACTGGTCGACGAGAAAGACGGTCACGTGGTTTCCGTCGGTAAAATCGCGGATATCTACGCTAACTGCGGCATCACCAAAAAAGTGAAAGCCACCGGTCTGGACGCGCTGTTCGACGCCACCATCAAAGAGATGAAAGAAGCCGGTGATAAGACCATTGTCTTCACCAACTTCGTTGATTTCGACTCTTCCTGGGGACATCGTCGCGATATCGCCGGTTATGCTGCGGGCCTGGAACTGTTCGACCGCCGTCTGCCTGAGCTGATGGAGCTGGTGGGTGAAGATGACATTCTGATCCTGACCGCTGACCACGGCTGCGACCCAAGCTGGACCGGCACTGACCATACCCGTGAACACATTCCGGTACTGGTTTACGGCCCGAAAGTGAAACCTGGTTCTTTAGGTCACCGTGAAACCTTCGCGGATATCGGTCAGACGCTGGCGAGCTACTTTGGTACGTCGCCGATGGACTACGGTAAAAATATGCTCTGATGCAATTGCCCGGTGGCGCTTTGCTTACCGGGCCTACGGTTTTGTAGGCCGGGTAAGGTGCAGCCGCCACCCGGCAAAAACAACAATATAAAAGGAACTGAAGATGGCAACTCCACATATTAATGCAGAAATGGGTGATTTCGCTGACGTTGTATTGATGCCGGGCGACCCGCTGCGTGCAAAGCATATTGCTGAAACTTTCCTCGAAGATGTTCGTGAAGTGAACAACGTTCGCGGCATGTTAGGCTTCACCGGTACTTACAAAGGCCGTAAGATTTCCGTAATGGGCCACGGTATGGGTATCCCGTCCTGCTCCATCTACACCAAAGAGCTGATCACCGACTTCGGCGTGAAGAAAATCATTCGCGTAGGCTCCTGCGGCGCTGTGCGTATGGACGTTAAACTGCGTGACGTGGTTATCGGTATGGGCGCTTGCACCGACTCCAAAGTTAACCGTATCCGTTTTAAAGATCATGACTTTGCAGCTATCGCTGACTTCGACATGGTGCGTAACGCAGTTGATGCGGCAAAAGCGCTGGGTGTAGACGCTCGTGTGGGCAACTTGTTCTCCGCTGACCTGTTCTACTCTCCGGACGGTGAAATGTTCGACGTGATGGAAAAATACGGCGTGCTGGGCGTGGAAATGGAAGCGGCGGGTATCTACGGCGTGGCGGCGGAATTCGGTGCGAAAGCGCTGACCATCTGCACCGTATCCGACCATATCCGTACCCACGAGCAGACCACTGCCGCTGAGCGTCAGACGACCTTCAACGACATGATCAAAATCGCACTGGAATCCGTTCTGCTGGGCGATAAAGAGTAAGTTTTGTTGTGGCCCGGAGGCGCTGCGCTGGCCGGGCCTACGGGAATGCCACTATTAATGCCTGATGGCGCTTCGCTTATCAGGCCTACGGGAGCGGTCTTGTAGGCCGGATAAGGCGCAGTCGCCATCCGGCAATTCGCTACTAATCGCTTAACGCACGGCCTTCGCTACCCAAGCAGCCAGCTCACGCAACTCGCTTTCCTGATCTGGATACTCCGCAAGCAGCGCTTCACAAGTCTGCTGTAAAATATCGGCGCGATACTGGCAGCCCTGTAGTCGTTCCGCCAGTACTTCCAGCGGCGCAGGATTGAGGCTATCGGTGTAGACTTGGGTGCGGGTAATCACGCCTTTTTCGACGTCGAAATGCAGCTCAACGCCGCCCCAGGTGAAACGTTCGTCCAGTAAATGTGAAAAAGCAGGCGCCTGGCCAAAATTCCACTCCCAACTGCTCTGGCGGGCAAATGTTTCGGCAAAATTGGGGAGATCCGGTGTGTTATCCGGGGAAATAATTTCTGCCTCCACGCGTTCGCCATAATGGGCGAAAAAGGCTTCCGTGATGGCCTGACAGACCTGTTGATGAGTGATGCCCGGTAACAGCTCGGTCAAATTCGCTACGCGCGAGCGAACCGAAGTGATGCCTTTGGCGGCAAGTTTCTTTTTATCGGGATTGAGATAGTTTGCCAGGCGGCTGAGATCGGCATTCAACAGCAGCGTGCCGTGGTGGAATCCGCGATCTTTCGTTTCCCGATAAGCAGAGCCGGAAACTTTGCGATCGCCGTCCGGCGTTTTCACCACCAGATCGTTACGCCCGGAGGCATCAGCTTCTACGCCCAGCGAATTCAGCGCATTGAGGACGATCGCGGTGGAGATGGTTTTGTCATATTCCGGCTTACCAGCCATAAAGGTAAAGCAGGTATTGCCTAAGTCATGGAACACCGCGCCGCCACCGCTGCTGCGCCTGGCGAGCCGCACGTTGTCTTCTTCCATGCGGCGTGTATTACACTCTTTCCACGGGTTTTGCGCCCGGCCAATTACCACCGTATCGGCGTTACGCCACAAGAACAGAACGCGCTGCGTGGCGGGCATCTGGCGAAAAATGCATTCTTCGACCGCGAGGTTAAACCACGGATCGTAAGAGTCTGAGATAAGCAGGCGTAGTGTTGTCATGGTTGATTTCCCTTCTGTTTTACAGTTTTTACAGCTTTTATTCTATCTTCTCGTTGTCTTCTTCCTGCACCGGTTTGTTGGCAGTGAGAAGGAAAGGAGATTGCTGCCAGCGGGTACGCTTACCTTGCAATAAGGTGCGGGTCAGCACTACACCGATTGCCAGTGACAGTAGCAGCATCAGGCGTAAGATGTTGGTGGTGTTATCCACCTGCTTGGCTTCAGTGGCAAGAGTGTGGGTATCCAGCGTCAGTCGCAGATAGCCCAGCGGACCATTTTTTCCCTGAATGGGTTCGACAATCTGCTGGTTAAAATAGCCCCCGGCTTTTTTGCCGTCGAGCGCCAGACGGTCACGAACATTGACGCTCTCACCGGTGCGCGTAATCAGGTCTCCCTGTTCGTCGTACACGCCTGCGTCCAGAATACGGCTACTCTCCGTCAACTGCGTGAGCACCGCCTTAATACGCTTTTCATCCGGCGTTTCAGTACGCATCAGCGGGGCGACGTTCAGCGAGACCTGACGGGCTAGCGTGCGGGCCAGCTCTTCGAGCTGCGGATTACGCTGCTGCTGGTGGCTTTGACTAAACCAGGAAGCCCCCTGCATCAGCGCGACGAGCAGCGCAAGGCAGGACAATACAATCACTGCACGATGAAGTCGGAATTTCAGTTTTGTGCGAGCCATATTCCACCTGCTGAAAATTTGAGACTTAATGTTGCCAGAAGCGCTGGTTACAGGGTAGCCTCATGCGTTATTTTCCCCTGATGATTCCGACCCGAACGATTTTACAGGAGCTTTAATGCCTAACATTACCTGGTGCGATCTACCTGAAGATGTCTCTCTGTGGCCAGGTCTGCCCCTCTCTTTAAGCGGTGATGAAGTGATGCCGCTGGATTACCACGCGGGCCGCAGTGGCTGGCTGCTGTACGGTCGTGGGCTGGATAAACAACGGTTAACGCAATACCAGAGTAAACTGGGCGCAGCGATGGTGATCGTGGCGGCGTGGTGCGTTGAGGATTATCAGGTAATTCGTCTGGCGGGCTCGTTAACGCCGCGTGCGGCAAAACTGGCGCATGACGCCAAACTGGATGTTGCGCCGCTGGGTAAAATTCCGCATCTGCGCACGCCGGGTTTGCTGGTGATGGACATGGATTCAACGGCTATCCAGATCGAATGCATTGATGAAATTGCTAAACTGGCCGGAACCGGCGAGATGGTTGCCGAAGTCACCGAACGCGCAATGCGCGGCGAGCTGGACTTTACCGCCAGCCTGCGCAGCCGCGTGGCGACGCTGAAGGGCGCTGATGCCAATATTCTGCACCAGGTGCGCGAAACATTGCCGCTAATGCCAGGCCTGACTCAGTTGGTGTTAAAACTGGAAACGCTTGGCTGGAAAGTGGCTATCGCTTCCGGCGGGTTTACTTTCTTTGCCGATTATCTGCGTAACAAGCTGCGCCTGACGGCAGCTGTGGCGAATGAGCTGGAGATCATGGACGGTAAATTTACTGGCAACGTGATCGGCGATATCGTCGATGCGCAGTACAAAGCCAGTACTCTGACCCGCCTGGCGCAAGAATATGAGATCCCGATGGCGCAGACGGTGGCGATCGGCGACGGTGCCAACGATCTGCCGATGATCAAAACGGCCGGGCTGGGCATTGCGTATCATGCGAAACCCAAAGTGAATGAAAAGACGGAGATTACTATCCGTCACGCTGACCTGATGGGCGTGTTCTGCATTCTCTCTGGCAGTATGAATCAGAAATAATGAGGTAAAACGTGGCAAAAGCTCCTAAACGCGCCTTTGTTTGTAATGAATGCGGGGCCGATTACCCGCGCTGGCAGGGGCAATGCAGCGCCTGTCAGGCCTGGAATACCATTACCGAGGTGCGCCTTGCCGCATCGCCAACGGTGGCGCGCAACGAGCGACTCAGCGGCTACGCCGGAAATGCGGGCGTTGCAAAAGTGCAGAAGCTCTCTGACATCAGCCTTGAGGAACTGCCGCGTTTTTCTACCGGATTTAAAGAGTTTGACCGCGTGCTCGGCGGTGGTGTGGTGCCCGGCAGCGCCATACTGATTGGCGGTAACCCTGGCGCGGGCAAATCAACGCTGCTGTTGCAAACGCTGTGCAGGCTCGCCGAGCAGATGAAAACCCTGTACGTCACCGGCGAAGAGTCGCTGCAACAGGTGGCGATGCGCGCGCATCGGCTTGGCCTGCCGACGGCGAACCTGAACATGCTGTCGGAAACCAGTATCGAACAAATTTGCCTGATTGCTGAAGAAGAACAGCCGAAGCTGATGGTGATCGACTCCATTCAGGTGATGCACATGGCGGATATTCAGTCTTCGCCGGGCAGCGTGGCGCAGGTGCGTGAAACCGCTGCTTACCTGACGCGCTTTGCTAAAACGCGCGGCGTGGCGATTGTGATGGTCGGCCACGTCACCAAAGATGGCTCGCTGGCCGGGCCGAAGGTACTGGAGCACTGTATTGACTGCTCGGTGTTGCTCGACGGCGACGCCGATTCCCGCTTCCGTACACTGCGTAGCCATAAAAACCGCTTTGGCGCGGTGAATGAGTTGGGCGTCTTTGCCATGACGGAACAGGGGCTACGTGAAGTCAGCAACCCGTCTGCTATTTTCTTAAGCCGTGGCGATGAAGTCACTTCCGGTAGTTCGGTGATGGTAGTCTGGGAAGGCACGCGCCCGCTGCTGGTCGAGATTCAGGCGCTGGTCGATCACTCAATGATGGCGAACCCGCGTCGCGTGGCGGTCGGTCTGGAACAGAACCGTCTGGCGATTCTACTGGCGGTGCTGCATCGTCACGGTGGCTTGCAGATGGCGGATCAGGACGTGTTCGTTAACGTAGTCGGCGGCGTAAAAGTCACCGAAACCAGCGCCGACCTGGCGTTGCTGCTGGCAATGGTCTCCAGCCTGCGCGACAGGCCACTGCCACAGGACTTAGTGGTCTTTGGCGAAGTGGGGTTGGCAGGCGAAATCCGTCCGGTACCCAGCGGGCAGGAGCGTATTTCGGAAGCGGCGAAACACGGTTTTCGCCGGGCGATTGTTCCTGCCGCTAACGTACCGAAAAAAGTACCGGAAGGGATGCAGGTCTTTGGCGTTAAGAAGCTTGCGGATGCGTTAAGCGTGTTTGACGACCTATAATCAAATACCCGTACGTACTGAATTTGTAGGCCTGATAAGCGATGCGCCATCAGGCAGTGTTACGCGATTTTTCCAGCAGGAGGCTCTTGTGTCATTTGATTATCTGAAAACCGCCATTAAGAAAAAGGGTTGTACCCTGCAACAGGTGGCAGATGCCAGTGGCATGACCAAGGGATATCTAAGCCAGCTTCTGAATGCCAAAATTAAAAGCCCCAGCGCGCAAAAGCTGGAGGCGTTGCACCGTTTTCTCGGACTGGAGTTTCCGCGCCAGCAGAAAAATATCGGTGTGGTATTTGGTAAGTTTTATCCGCTGCATACCGGCCATATCTACCTTATCCAGCGCGCCTGTAGTCAGGTTGATGAACTGCATATCATCATGGGCTATGACGACACGCGCGATCGCAGTCTGTTTGAAGACAGTGCCATGTCGCAACAGCCTACGGTGCCCGATCGTCTACGCTGGCTGCTGCAAACCTTTAAGTATCAGAAAAATATCCGTATTCATGCCTTCAACGAAGAGGGCATGGAGCCGTATCCACACGGTTGGGACGTGTGGAGCAACGGGATCAAAACGTTTATGCAGGAGAAAGGGATCCAGCCAAACTGGATTTACACCTCTGAAGAATCAGATGCCCCGCAGTATCTCGAACATCTGGGGATCGAAACCGTGCTGGTGGATCCCAAGCGGACGTTTATGAGCATCAGCGGCGGGCAAATCCGTGAAAACCCGTTTCGCTACTGGGAGTATATTCCGACCGAAGTGAAGCCATTTTTCGTGCGCACCGTGGCGATCCTCGGCGGGGAGTCGAGCGGTAAATCGACGCTGGTGAACAAGCTCGCCAACATCTTTAACACCACCAGTGCGTGGGAATATGGGCGTGATTACGTCTTCTCCCATTTGGGCGGCGATGAGATGGCGTTACAGTATTCTGATTACGATAAAATCGCCCTGGGACAAGCGCAATACATTGATTTTGCTGTTAAGTACGCCAATAAAGTGGCGTTCATCGACACCGATTTCGTGACCACTCAGGCTTTCTGCAAAAAGTATGAAGGGCGTGAACACCCGTTTGTGCAAGCGCTGATTGACGAGTATCGCTTCGACCTGGTTATCCTGCTGGAAAACAACACCCCGTGGGTAGCGGATGGCTTGCGCAGCCTTGGAAGTTCGGTTGACAGAAAAGCGTTTCAGACGCTGCTGGTCGAGATGTTGCAGGAAAACAATATCAATTTTGTGCACGTTCAGGAGCCTGACTACGACGGCCGCTTCCTGCGCTGCGTGGAGCTGGTGAAAGAGTTGATGGGCGAGCAGAGGTAGGTTTTAATGCCGGATGCGCTGCGCTTATCCGGCCTACAAGTCGCACTAACCTCGTAGGCCGGATGTGGCATGAGGCCGCCATCCGGCACTTAACGCTAATTACTTAGAAATACGCTTGTACTTAATACGCTTCGGCTCCAGCGCATCGGCGCCCAGCGTGCGTTTCTTGTACTCTTCGTATTCGGTAAAGTTACCTTCGAAGAACTCAACCTTACCCTCATCCTGATAATCCAGGATGTGGGTCGCGATACGGTCAAGGAACCAACGGTCGTGCGAGATAACCATCGCGCAACCCGGGAACTCCAGCAGGGCGTTTTCCAGCGCGCGCAGGGTTTCGATATCCAGGTCGTTGGTTGGTTCATCGAGCAGCAGCATGTTGCCGCCAACCTGCAGCAGCTTCGCCAGGTGCAGACGACCACGCTCACCGCCGGACAGCTCGCCGACGCGTTTACCCTGATCCACACCTTTGAAGTTGAAGCGGCCCACATAGGCACGGCTTGGCATTTCGGTGTTGCCGATCTTCATGATATCCAGCCCGCCGGACACTTCTTCCCACACGGTTTTGCTGTTATCCATTGCGTCACGGAACTGGTCAACGGAGGCCAGTTTGACGGTTTCACCCAGCGTGATGGTGCCGCTGTCAGGCTGTTCCTGGCCGGACATCATACGGAACAGGGTTGATTTACCCGCACCGTTCGGACCGATGATGCCGACGATAGCGCCTTTCGGTACCGAGAAGCTCAGGTCGTCGATCAGCACGCGATCGCCGTAAGATTTACGCAGATTAGTGACTTCAACGACTTTATCGCCCAGACGTGGTCCAGGTGGGATAAACAGTTCGTTGGTTTCGTTACGTTTCTGGTATTCGGTGTTATTCAGCTCTTCAAAGCGTGCCAGACGGGCTTTGCCCTTAGACTGACGGCCTTTCGCGCCCTGACGAACCCACTCCAGCTCTTTCTCAATGGATTTACGGCGAGCCGCTTCCTGAGAGGCTTCCTGGGCCAGACGCTGATCTTTCTGCTCCAGCCAGGAAGAGTAGTTACCTTCCCATGGAATACCTTCACCACGGTCCAGCTCCAGGATCCAGCCGGCAACGTTGTCGAGGAAGTAACGGTCGTGGGTAATTGCCACTACGGTACCTTCGAAGTCGTGCAGGAAGCGTTCCAGCCACGCGACGGATTCGGCGTCCAGGTGGTTAGTCGGTTCGTCGAGCAGCAGCATGTCTGGTTTTTCCAGCAGCAGGCGGCACAGCGCGACGCGGCGGCGTTCACCACCGGAAAGATTTTCAATTTTGGCATCCCAGTCCGGCAGACGCAGAGCGTCAGCGGCACGCTCAAGCTGCACGTTCAGGTTATGACCGTCGTGCGCCTGAATGATCTCTTCAAACTTGCCCTGTTGCGCGGCCAGCTTATCGAAGTCAGCGTCCGGTTCGGCGTACTTGGCGTACACTTCATCCAGACCTTTCAGCGCGTTAACCACTTCGGCAACCGCTTCTTCCACGGATTCACGAACGGTATGTTCCGGGTTCAGTTTTGGTTCCTGCGGCAGGTAACCGATTTTAATGCCTGGCTGCGGGCGAGCTTCACCTTCAATTTCGGTATCAATGCCAGCCATGATGCGCAGCAGGGTAGATTTACCCGCGCCGTTCAGACCGAGAACACCGATTTTGGCGCCAGGGAAGAAGCTCAGTGAGATGTTTTTAAGAATATGACGTTTCGGCGGAACGACCTTGCCGACACGATGCATGGTATAAACGAATTGGGCCACGTTGGACTCGCCTCTATGTTTATCCCGTCATACTTCAAGCCGCAGATGCGTTGGCTGTGTCGTTCACCCCAGTCACGTACTTTTGTACGCTCAGGGGATTCACTTCCTCGCCGCCTTGCTGCAACTTGAATTATTTAGGGCTAATTATTGGTAAATAGTTATCAAAGGCGAAGTGTAGCCTTTTTCATTGTCCAATCCCAGCCAGCAGATCCCACTCGCAACAAAAGTAAAAAAGTGTCCGTGACGTGGCGCATTCTGCAATGTCTGGTTAGCATGAATGAATTAAGCGGCATGATGCTGCACAGACGTAACATGAGAAGAGGAAGAGCTTGTGGACAAAGCCAAACAATTTACCTGGCGCCTGCTGGCTGCCAGCGTATGTCTGCTGACGGTCAGTCAAGTAGCGCGAGCGGATTCCCTGGATGAGCAGCGCAATCGCTATGCGCAAATTAAGCAGGCCTGGGATAACCGACAGATGGATGTCGTAGAGCAGATGATGCCTGGCCTGAAGAACTATCCTCTGTATCCTTATCTGGAATATCGCCAGATCACTGACGATCTGATGAATCAGCCCACCATTACCGTCACCAATTTTGTGCGCGCCAACCCGACGCTGCCCCCGGCGCGTACTCTGCAATCTCGTTTCGTGAATGAACTGGCGCGCCGCGAAGACTGGCGTGGGCTGCTGGCGTTCAGTCCGGAAAAACCGGGCACCACCGAAGCGCAATGTAACTATTACTTCGCGAAATGGAGTACCGGGCAAACTGAAGAAGCCTGGCAGGGGGCGAAAGAACTGTGGCTGAGCGGAAAAAGTCAGCCGAACGCCTGTGACAAATTATTCGGCGTATGGCGTGCCTCAGGCACTCAGGATCCGCTGGCGTATCTGGAACGTATTCGTCTGGCGATGAAAGCCGGGAATACCGGACTGGTCACGGCGTTGGCCGGACAGATGCCCGCGCAATACCAAACCATTGCTTCAGCGATCATCGCGCTGGCCAACGATCCGAATTCGGTAATGACCTTTGCTCGCACCACCGGCGCAACGGATTTCACCCGACAGATGGCGGCGGTCGCCTTTGCCAGCGTGGCGCGTCAGGATGTGGAGAATGCCCGCCTGATGATCCCTTCCCTGGTGCAGGCGCAACAGCTTAATGACGAGCAAACCCAGGAGCTGCGCGACATTGTCGCCTGGCGTCTGATGGGCAATGACGTTACCGACGAGCAGGCCAAATGGCGTGATGATGCGATTATGCGCTCCAACTCCACCTCGCTTGTGGAGCGCCGGGTGCGCATGGCGCTGGGAACCGGCGATCGTCGTGGCCTGAATACCTGGCTGGCGCGTCTGCCAATGGAAGCCAAAGAAAAAGATGAGTGGCGCTACTGGCAAGCGGATCTGCTGCTGGAGCGCGGACGCGATGCGGAAGCCAAAGAGATCCTGCACCAACTCATGCAGCAGCGCGGTTTCTATCCGATGGTGGCGGCACAGCGCCTGGGCGAAGAGTACGAGCTGAAAGTGGATAAAGCACCAGCGAACGTTGATTCTGCGCTGACTCAGGGCCCGGAAATGGCACGCGTACGCGAGCTAATGTACTGGAACATGGATAATACTGCGCGCAGTGAATGGGCTAATCTGGTCACCAGCCGTACCAAGTCCGAGCAGGCTCAGTTGGCGCGTTACGCGTTCAATAATCACTGGTGGGATCTAAGCGTTCAGGCGACGATCGCCGGAAAACTGTGGGATCATCTGGAAGAGCGCTTCCCATTGGCCTATAAAGATCTTTTTACCCGTTACACCAGCGGCAAGGATATTCAGCCAAGCTATGCGATGGCGATAGCGCGTCAGGAAAGCGCCTGGAACCCGAAAGTGAAATCACCGGTTGGCGCAAGCGGGCTGATGCAGATTATGCCGGGTACGGCGACGCATACGGTGAAAATGTTCTCGATTCCAGGTTACAGCAGTCCGAGCCAGCTATTGGATCCTGATACCAACATCAACATCGGAACCAGCTATTTGCAGTACGTGTATCAGCAATTTGGCAATAACCGCATCTTTGCGTCAGCAGCCTATAACGCCGGTCCGGGACGCGTTCGCACCTGGCTTGGCAATAGCGCTGGCCGCATTGATGCCGTCGCGTTTGTCGAGAGCATTCCATTCTCAGAGACGCGTGGTTATGTGAAGAACGTGCTGGCTTACGATGCGTACTATCGCTATTTCCTCGGTGATAAACCGGAGTTGATGAGCGACGCAGAATGGCAACGTCGTTACTGATCGTGTCGATTGTGTTATGCTATCGTACTCGTTAAAGAGTACAAAAGGGGGAGGCAAGCACGCTTCCCCCGCAACGATGGCGATATCTTATGACTCAGCAATCACCCTATTCAGCAGAGATGGCAGAACAACGTCACCAGGAGTGGTTACGTTTTGTCGATCTGCTTAAACACGCCTACGAACAAGATTTACACCTGCCACTGCTCAATTTGATGTTAACGCCGGATGAGCGTGAAGCGTTGGGCACGCGTGTGCGTATCATTGAAGAGCTGCTGCGCGGTGAGATGAGCCAGCGTGAGCTTAAAAACGAGCTCGGGGCGGGGATTGCTACTATTACGCGAGGGTCGAACAGCCTCAAATCCGCACCGGTGGATCTGCGTCAGTGGCTGGAACAGGTGTTGCTCGGGAAAAATTGATCCGCCGGATGTGGCTTTGCCTTATCCGGCCTACGATTGAACAACCGGCACAATGCTATAAATATACCGCGTTATGAAACGGGCTGAGCGCCAGAATCACCGCCTGGTGGTAGACGCTCGAGCGCGTCAGCTTACCCGCGGTAAAGACGCCGATTGCGCCCTCTTTACGGCCAATCTCATCAATACCTGTATAGTCCGACATCACCGGGCCGAGTGCTTCACCTTTGCGGACTCTGTCGAGAATGACAGTAGGCAATGGCAGCGTGGCTGAACGGGCTTCACCGCGCTGGATGCCGTTATCAATCACCACCCAACTGAAGGTGGCATCGTCGTCAATTCCTGCTTCAATGGCGACCCAGAAATCAGCCTGTGGGTGCTGGCGGCGAGCGTTATCAACGCGATTTCGTGCGCCAGTGCGCGTTTCCTGGTTTCCGAAAGGTTGTTCCGGCACGCCACTCTCGACGGCGACGGGTTCAATATGGCAGGATCCTTCCCCGAAAATCTCTTCAAATGCCCGCAGAATTGCCTGAATTTTGGCAGGATTGGTGGTCGCAGAGATAACCTTGTGCATAATTAAGCTCAGTTTGAAAATTCATCGCATCGCAGTATAACGGAAAAAAAGCATGTTACAGGTATACCTTGTTCGCCATGGCGAAACGCAGTGGAACGCCGAGCGACGTATTCAAGGCCAGTCAGACAGCCCACTAACCGCTAAAGGTGAACAGCAAGCCATGCAGGTGGGTGAACGCGCTCGCTCGTTTGGTATTACGCATGTCATCAGTAGCGATCTTGGTCGTACACGACGCACTGCAGAAATCATCGCCCAGGCCTGTGGCTGTGATATCACCTATGACTCCCGTCTGCGCGAGCTAAATATGGGTGTGCTGGAAAAACGTCACATCGATACGCTGACGCCGGAGGAAGAGGGCTGGCGTCGCCAGTTGGTGAACGGTACGGTGGATGGTCGTATCCCGGAAGGGGAATCGATGCAGGAATTGAGCGATCGCGTCAACGCAGCGCTGGCATCCTGTCTGGAATTGCCGCCGGGAAGTCGTCCGCTGCTGGTCAGTCACGGTATCGCGCTGGGTTGCCTGGTGAGTACAATTCTTGGATTACCGGCATGGGCTGAACGTCGCTTGCGTCTGCGCAACTGTTCTATTTCTCGCGTTGATTACCAGGAAAGCTTATGGCTGGCGCCGGGATGGGTCGTTGAAACGGCAGGGGACATCTCACATCTGGACGCCCCTGCGTTGGATGAACTACAGCGCTAGCGGCGAATCGGAATCAGGAATTCGCAGCGCAGGTTGATCGGGCGATCCCCCGCTTTGGCATCTTCTGCCGGGTAGTATCGCTCGATATCCTGTCCTTTACGGCGCGTCAGGTTCAGCATTGGCATGCATGTGCCGTAAACCGTCAGGATAAACTCTTGCACGCCGGTTCCCAGCCCTTCGTAGGTAAACATCACGTACTCGCCACCCTGTAACAGGATAGGCTGCGCCGACGGCACATAGCCATTGGCCTGTTCCGGCGTCAGTGCAGTGGTGTAAAACACTTCCTGCTCGTCATCTTTTTCAATGCTCGGACGTGTTTCGTTAAGCCCGTACAGGACTGGCGGGATCGCAGGAGCCTGACTGAGGAAGTCGCGCCAGAACTGAATACGCATTTCATGACGGAAATCTGAAATCTGTTCCAGCGAGCAGGAATAGCTTTGCGTGGTGCCGAGTAGTTGCGTATCTTCCAGGGTGACAAACTCGTGCGCAGGCATCGCAAATTCACCCAGGCGCATTGGCGGGCGAATACCAAACGCACTCCATTCCGGGGAGCGACGATACAGCGCAGGCGTTTGGGAAAACTGTTTCTTGAACGCGCGAGTAAAGGTTTGTTGAGAGTCGAAGCGATATTGCAGCGCAATATCCAAAATTGGGCGCGCAGTCAGGCGCAGCGCCACTGCAGATTTCGATAAACGACGGGCGCGGATATAGGCGCCAATAGCATGGCCCGTCACGTCCTTAAACATTCTCTGCAGGTGCCACTTGGAATAGCCCGCTTTTGCCGCCACATTGTCAAGCGACAAAGGCTGATCCAGATGACCTTCCAGCCAGATTAATAGGTCGCGAATAATGCCAGCCTGATCCATAAAATATCCTCATCCTTTCAACAACGAGTACCTGACGTCAGGTATGAGGATAATAGCATTTTTTGCTGTTTTAGCATTCAGTGTTTTTTTTGCTCATAAATGCTTTTTTCGGACATACGAAAGCGTGATTATTGTAATCCTGTGATCTGTATACGTTTTATCTTAGAATGTCGAATAATTGCACAGAGTAACTTTTAAAAATGGTAACAATATGAAATATAAGAGCTTAGTTATTTCTTCAATTCTGCTGATGTTGGCGCAGGTTGCCCATGCGGAGCAGATTGGATCTGTCGATACGGTGTTCAAAATGTTCGGCCCGGATCATAAAATTGTGGTCGAAGCGTTTGACGATCCGGATGTTACCAACGTGACCTGCTACGTGAGTCGGGCGAAGACTGGCGGCATCAAAGGTGGTCTGGGGCTGGCGGAAGATACCTCCGATGCCGCCATTTCCTGCCAGCAGGTTGGGCCGGTAGAACTGAGCGACAGAATCAAGAACGGTAAAGCTCAGGGCGAAGTGGTATTTAAAAAACGTACCTCGCTGGTGTTTAAATCTTTACAGGTCGTGCGTTTTTACGATGCGAAACGTAATGCGCTGGCCTATCTGGCTTATTCAGATAAAGTCGTCGATGGATCGCCCAAAAATGCCATTAGCGCGGTACCCATCATGCCGTGGCGACAATAACAAGGAAGCACAATGCAACAGCCGTTGATCTGGTTGGTTGAGGATGAGCAGGGAATCGCTGATACGCTTATCTACATGCTGCAGCAAGAGGGGTTTAGCGTAGAGGCGTTTGAGCGCGGATTTCCCGTGCTGGAGAAATCTCGCCAGCAATGCCCTGATGCCATCATTCTGGATGTTGGGCTACCGGATATAAGCGGTTTTGAACTGTGCCGACGTTTACTTGAACGCCACCCGGCGTTGCCGATCCTGTTTCTGACCGCACGCAGCGATGAAGTGGATCGCCTGTTGGGGCTGGAAATTGGCGCGGATGACTATGTTGCCAAGCCTTTCTCGCCGCGTGAAGTGTGCGCTCGTGTGCGTACGCTGCTGCGGCGGGTGCAAAAATTCTCCACGCCTTCATTGACAACGCGCTGTGGGGATTTTGAACTTAATGAGCTGGCCGCGCAGATTACCTGGTTCGGCATGCCGTTGAACCTGACGCGCTATGAATTCCTGCTGCTGAAAACATTCCTGATGTCGCCGGGACGTATTTACTCCCGCCAACAACTGATGGATTTAGTCTGGGCCGATGCGCAGGATACCTTTGACAGAACGGTCGATACCCACATCAAAACGCTGCGCGCCAAGCTGCGGGCCATCAACCCAGAGCTTTCCCCCATCAATACGCATCGCGGTATGGGATACAGCCTGAGGAGCGTCTGATGCGCATTGGCATGCGTTTGCTGCTCGGCTATTTTCTGATTGTTGCCGTCGCTGCCTGGTTCGTTCTGTCGATCTTTGTGCAGGAAATTAAGCCAGGCGTCCGTCGAGCGACTGAAGGCTCATTGATTGATACCGCCACGCTGCTGGCTGCGCTGGCGCGTGATGACTTACTCTCTGACACCCCCGCCAACGGCAAGCTGGCGCAGGCCTTTTCGCAACTGCATAACCGCCCATTCCGCGCCAATATCAGCGGCATTAACAAAGTACGTAATGAATACCATGTCTACATGACGGACGCGCAGGGCAAGGTGGTGTTTGATTCAGCTAACCAGGCCGTCGGTCAGGACTACTCCCGCTGGAACGACGTGTGGTTAACGTTACGTGGGCAGTATGGCGCTCGTAGTACGCCGCAAAACCCGGATGATCCGGAAAGCTCGGTGATGTACGTTGCCGCGCCGATTGTAGACGGTGGTCGTATTATCGGTGTGCTCAGTGTCGGCAAACCAAATGCAGCGATGGCGCCGGTGATTAAACGCAGTGAACGGCGAATGCTGTGGGCCAGCGCCGTATTGCTGGGTATTGCCCTGGTGATTGGCTTCGGGATGGTATGGTGGATAAACCGCTCCATTGCCCGGCTGGCGCGTTATGCCGATTCCGTTACTGAGAATCGCCCCGTCCCACTGCCTGATTTAGGCAGTAGCGAGTTACGCAAACTGGCGCAGGCGCTGGAAAGTATGCGTCTGAAGCTCGAAGGCAAGAACTACATTGAGCAGTATGTCTACGCGTTAACCCATGAGCTGAAAAGCCCGCTGGCGGCCATTCGTGGCGCGGCGGAGATACTGCGCGAAGGTCCGCCGCCAAACGTGGTAGCGCGCTTTACCGATAATATTCTGACGCAAAATGCGCGCATGCAGGCGCTGGTTGAAACCTTGTTACGTCAGGCGCGACTGGAGAATCGGCAGGACATTACGTTGACGCCAGTGGCGGTAGATGCGCTGTTTGCTCAGCTTAAAGAGGCGCGTAGCGTGCAGCTGGCGGCAAAAAACATCACGCTGACCATTCTGCCTTCATCGCTTAGCGTCGCAGCCGATCCCGCGTTACTGGAGCAGGCATTGGGGAATTTACTCGACAACGCTATCGACTTTACGCCACAGGACGGGACGATTGTTCTGAGTGCACATCAGCACGAGGATCGGGTCACGTTGCAGGTTACCGACAGCGGTAGCGGGATCCCTGACTTTGCGTTGCCGCGTATTTTTGAGCGCTTCTACTCGCTGCCCCGCGAGAATGGACACAAGAGCAGCGGTTTGGGGCTGGCGTTTGTCAGTGAAGTTGCACGACTGCATGAAGGCGCGGTGACATTATCTAACCGACCAGAAGGCGGTGCACAAGCTTCGTTTACGCTTCATCGTCACTTCACATAACTTCAAATTCTCCGCACATAGCTGTTCTACCTTGCTGATATTGCAAAGGAGAACGCTATGTTGAAATCACCCCTGTTCTGGAAAATCGTCACTCTGGGTGGCGCCATGCTGCTGTTGTTAATTCCCCTGACAATGGTCAGGCAGATAATCGTAGAGCGATCGGATTATCGCAATGACGTTGAAGATGCAATCCGCCAGAGCACCAGCGGACCGCAAAAGATGGTCGGCCCGTTGATAGCCATTCCGGTGACAGAGCTTTATACCTCGCTGGAGGATGGCAAAGAGATCCAGCGTAAGCGAAGCTATATCCATTTCTGGCTGCCGGAGTCGTTGGTGGTTGAGGGGAGTCAGAACGTTGAAGCGCGTAAAATCGGTATTTATGAGGGCCAGGTCTGGCACAATGACCTCTCGGTGAAGGCCGAGTTTAACGCTGAACGTTTGCGTGATTTAAACCATCCCAACGTCAGCGTCGGCAAACCATTTATCGTGGTTGGAGTGGGGGATGCGCGCGGGATTGGTGTGGTGCAAGCGCCGCAGGTCAATGGAACGTCGCTGGCGGTTGAGCCGGGGACGGGGTTGGATGGACGTGCGCAGGGGATCCACATTCCGTTACCCGACGCGAGCTGGGCGGAGCAAAACCTGAGCATGACGCTGTCGCTGAATTTGAGCGGAACAGGAGATTTCTCCGTTGTTCCGGTTGGCCGTAACAGTGAAATGACCTTAACCAGCAATTGGTCGCATCCCAACTTTCTTGGGGATTTTCTTCCGGCTAAGCGCGAAATCAGTGAGTCTGGATTCAATGCACAGTGGCAAAGCAGTTGGTTTGCCAATAACCTCGGCGAACGCTTTGATGGCGAAAAGATTGGCTGGGAGGGAATGCCTGCATTTAGCGTCGCTGTCGCCACGCCTGCGGATCAATACCAACTGACGGACAGGGCGACAAAATATGCCATTTTGCTGATTGTGGTGACCTTTATGTCTTTCTTTGTTCTTGAAAGCATGACCAGCCTTCGACTGCACCCGATGCAGTACCTGCTGGTGGGATTATCGCTGGTGATGTTTTATCTGTTGCTGCTGGCGTTGTCAGAACATATTGGTTTTACCGCCGCGTGGATTACGGCGAGTCTGGTGGGGGCGTTGATGAACGGTGTGTATCTGCAGGCGATATTACAGGGTTGGCTTAAGAGTATTTTGTTCACCGTAGCGCTGCTGGGGCTGGATGGTGTGATGTGGGTGTTGCTCCGTTCACAGGACAGCTCTTTACTGCTGGGAACCGGCGTGCTGTTGGTCGCGTTGTGTGGCGTGATGTTCCTGACGCGTCATCTTGACTGGCACTCGCTGGCACAGCCAAAACCAAAGCCGACAGAAATTCCGGAGTCTCAGCCTGCGCAGAGTGACGAGTTTCGCTTATGGAAATAGGGTTGTGGTGAAATGAAAAACGGCGCATATTGCGCCGTTTTTTTACCTGTGAGGATCGAATTAATCCTGCAGGTCGCCGCAGAAACGGTAGCCTTCCCCGTGAATGGTGGCGATGATTTCTGGCGTATCCGGCGTTGATTCGAAATGTTTACGAATGCGGCGGATAGTCACGTCAACGGTACGGTCATGCGGCTTCAGTTCGCGACCGGTCATTTTTTTCAGCAGTTCTGCGCGAGACTGGATTTTGCCCGGATTCTCACAGAAGTGAAGCATGGCGCGGAATTCGCTGCGTGGCAGTTTATACTGCTCGCCATCAGGACCAATCAGAGAGCGGCTGTTGATGTCCAGCTCCCAGCCATTGAACTTGTAGCTCTCGACGCTACGGCGTTCTTCGCTGACGGTACCCAGGTTCATGGTACGCGACAGCAGGTTACGAGCACGGATAGTCAGTTCGCGCGGGTTAAACGGCTTGGTGATGTAATCGTCTGCGCCGATTTCGAGGCCGAGAATTTTATCGACTTCGTTATCACGGCCCGTCAGGAACATCAGCGCAACGTTAGCTTGTTCGCGGAGTTCGCGCGCTAACAGGAGGCCATTTTTCCCAGGCAGATTGATATCCATAATCACAAGGTTGATGTCATATTCAGAGAGAATCTGATGCATTTCCGCGCCATCTGTCGCTTCGAATACATCATAGCCTTCTGCTTCGAAAATGCTTTTCAACGTGTTGCGTGTTACTAACTCGTCTTCAACGATAAGAATGTGCGGGGTCTGCATGTTTGCTACCTAAATTGCCAACTAAATCGAAACAGGAAGTACAAAAGTCCCTGACCTGCCTGATGCATGCCGTAAATTAACATGATCGGCGTAACATGACTAAAGTACGTAATTGCGTTCTTGATGCACTTTCCATCAACGTCAACAACATCATTAGCTTGGTCGTGGGTAGTTTCCCTCTGGACCCGACAGTGTCAAAAACGGCTGTCATCCTAACCATTTTAACAGCAACATAACAGGCTAAGACATGCCGGACACCCAATAAAACTACGCTTCGTTGACATATATCAAGTTCAATTGTAGCACGTTAACAGTTTGATGAAATCAACGTATCCAAATGTTTGCTTTCATCACAAAATTGCAATATTACAACTAGTTGCACGCGCTAATTAATAAATGTAATGAATCCAACCAATGCGATCCATTTTAAATTAAATTATCATGGATAAACAGAAGGATATGCAACTTTTGTTAACATAAAAGGCAATAGTTCAGCCTGGAAATAGTTTAGCATTTTTTACCGGATGCGAAATGCTTTTTCAGTGATTTCTGTTAAAAATATGTAAATTCGCGCTGCGTAATATGTTGATGCACGTCACATTATTACCTGCACACAGGCCAAAAGAGTATCGAAATGCGTTTAACAATTATTCTGGTTGCCCCCGCCAGAGCGGAAAATATTGGTGCGGCAGCCCGTGCGATGAAGACCATGGGATTCACCCAGTTGCGGATCGTTGACAGCGAGGCCCACCTGGAACCTGCCACGCGATGGGTTGCGCATGGCTCGGGTGATATTATTGATAATATTAACGTTTTTCCAACGTTAGCCGAGGCGCTTCACGACGTGGATTTTACCGTCGCGACCACGGCGCGCAGCCGCGCGAAGTTTCATTATTACGCTACGCCGGTCGAACTGGTTCCCCTGTTGCAGGAAAAATCAACGTGGATGGATCACGCCGCGCTGGTTTTTGGTCGTGAAGATTCGGGGCTGACCAACGAAGAATTGGCTCTGGCGGATGTCCTCACCGGGGTACCGATGGTGGCTGACTATCCATCACTCAATTTGGGGCAGGCAGTGATGGTGTATTGCTATCAATTAGCAGGTTTAATACAACAACCGGCCAGAAACATTGAGATGACGGATGAGCATCAGCTACAGGCATTGCGCGAACGTGTTTTGCGTTTATTAGCCACGCTGAACGTTTCTGACGACATTAAGTTGACGGACTGGCTGCAACAGCGAATGGGTCTGTTAGAGCAGCGAGACACGGCAATGTTGCACCGTTTTTTACATGATATAGAAAAAAATCTAACAAAATAAAGTTTTGATCAATGTTTGTTGTGCAGTGTTTTACTCTGGTTTCAAGTGGGCGAGACATGCTGTATTGGTTGAAAGTAAAAGGGCAAGCAGTCGCTCATGAACAAGTTTCGGAATGTGATCAATTTAAAAATTTATTGACTTAGGTCAGCAGATACTTTAACCCTAAAAGAATACAAGACAGACAGATAATAATTACAGAGCACACAACATCATGAAACGCATCAGCATCACTATTACCACAACCATCACCATTACCACAGGTAACGGTGCGGGCTGACGCGTACAGGAAACACAAGAAAAAGCCCGCACCTAAACAGTGCGGGCTTTTTTTTCGACCAAAGGCAATGAGGTAAACCATGCGAGTGTTGAAGTTCGGCGGTACATCAGTGGCAAATGCAGAGCGCTTTCTGCGGGTTGCCGATATTCTGGAAAGCAATGCCAGACAGGGGCAGGTCGCGACCGTGCTCTCTGCCCCCGCAAAAATTACCAACCATCTGGTGGCGATGATTGAGAAGACCATCGGTGGTCAGGATGCTTTAGCCAATATCAGCGACGCCGAACGTATTTTCTCTGAGCTATTGGTGGGTTTGGCCGCCGCGCAGCCGGGTTTTCCGTTGGCCCCGCTCAAAGCCTTTGTTGAACAAGAGTTTGCCCAGATTAAACACGTCCTGCATGGCATCAGCCTGTTGGGACAGTGCCCGGACAGCATCAATGCCGCGCTTATCTGCCGTGGCGAAAAAATGTCGATCGCCATCATGGCAGGCCTGCTGGAAGCGCGCGGGCACAACGTGACGGTCATCGATCCGGTGGAGAAATTGCTGGCAGTCGGCCATTACCTCGAATCTACCGTTGATATCGCCGAATCTACGCGCCGCATTGCCGCCAGCCGTATTCCTGCGGACCACATGATTTTGATGGCCGGATTTACCGCCGGGAATGAGAAAGGTGAGTTAGTGGTGCTGGGGCGTAATGGCTCCGACTACTCTGCCGCCGTACTGGCTGCCTGTTTGCGCGCGGATTGTTGTGAGATCTGGACCGATGTTGACGGCGTATATACTTGCGATCCGCGTCAGGTACCCGACGCCCGACTGCTGAAGTCGATGTCTTATCAGGAAGCGATGGAGCTTTCTTACTTCGGCGCCAAAGTGCTGCACCCGCGCACCATTACCCCTATTGCCCAGTTCCAGATCCCTTGCCTGATTAAAAATACCGGCAATCCACAAGCGCCTGGCACGTTGATTGGCGCCAGCAGTGATGACGACGATTTGCCGGTAAAAGGTATTTCTAATCTCAATAACATGGCGATGTTTAGCGTTTCTGGCCCAGGAATGAAAGGCATGGTGGGTATGGCGGCACGCGTTTTTGCCGCAATGTCGCGTGCGGGCATTTCGGTAGTGCTGATCACCCAATCCTCTTCCGAATACAGCATCAGCTTCTGCGTCCCGCAGGGCGACTGCGCGCGTGCGCAACGCGCCATGCAGGATGAATTCTACCTCGAACTGAAAGAAGGCCTGCTGGAGCCGCTGGCGGTGACTGAGCGTCTGGCTATCATCTCTGTTGTTGGCGATGGTATGCGTACTCTGCGTGGCATTTCGGCGAAATTCTTTGCCGCATTGGCTCGCGCGAACATCAATATCGTGGCGATCGCCCAGGGTTCGTCTGAGCGTTCTATTTCAGTGGTGGTGAACAACGACGACGCGACCACCGGCGTTCGCGTGACCCATCAAATGCTGTTCAACACCGACCAGGTGATTGAAGTGTTTGTGATTGGCGTAGGCGGGGTGGGCGGTGCGCTACTGGAGCAGCTTAAACGTCAGCAAACCTGGCTCAAAAAGAAGCATATCGATCTGCGCGTGTGCGGCGTGGCGAATTCGAAGGCTCTGCTGACCAACGTCCATGGTTTGAATCTGGAAAACTGGCAGGCGGAGCTGGAAAGCGCGAAAGAGCCATTCAACCTTGGGCGCTTAATTCGCCTGGTGAAAGAATATCATCTGCTTAATCCGGTGATTGTCGACTGTACGTCAAGCCAGGCGGTGGCGGATCAGTATGCTGATTTCCTGCGCGAAGGCTTCCATGTGGTTACGCCGAACAAAAAGGCCAACACCTCGTCGATGGATTACTACCATCAGCTGCGTTTTGCCGCCGCGAAGTCCCGGCGTAAATTCCTCTACGACACCAACGTGGGCGCAGGCTTGCCGGTAATTGAAAACCTGCAAAACCTGCTCAGCGCAGGTGATGAATTACAGCGTTTCTCCGGTATTCTTTCCGGCTCGCTGTCGTTTATTTTCGGCAAGCTGGATGAAGGCATGAGCTTCTCGCAAGCCACCACCATGGCGCGTGAGATGGGCTATACCGAGCCCGATCCGCGTGACGATCTTTCCGGCATGGATGTGGCACGTAAGCTGCTGATCCTCGCCCGTGAGACAGGTCGTGAGCTGGAGCTTTCAGACGTGGTCATTGAGCCAGTTCTGCCAAAAGAGTTTGATGATTCCGGTGATGTATCCGCGTTTATGGCGAAATTGCCACAGCTGGATGACGTCTTTGCCGCGCGCGTGGCGAAAGCCCGTGATGAGGGAAAAGTATTGCGTTATGTTGGCAATATCGAAGAGGACGGCGTTTGTCGCGTGAAAATTGATGCAGTAGACGGCAACGATCCGCTGTTTAAAGTGAAAAACGGTGAGAACGCGCTGGCATTCTATAGCCACTACTATCAGCCGTTACCGTTGGTTCTGCGCGGATATGGCGCGGGTAACGACGTGACGGCAGCGGGCGTCTTTGCCGACCTGCTACGCACCCTTTCATGGAAGTTAGGAGTCTGACATGGTGAGAGTTTATGCCCCGGCTTCCAGTGCCAATATGAGCGTCGGGTTTGATGTGCTCGGTGCGGCGGTAACTCCGGTGGACGGTTCGCTGTTGGGCGATGTGGTGTCCGTTGAGGCGGCTGATCAGTTCAGCCTGAACAACCTTGGGCGCTTTGCCAACAAGCTGCCGTCAGAGCCGCGCGAAAATATTGTCTATCAGTGTTGGGAGCGATTCTGCCAGGAGCTGGGTAAAACGGTTCCGGTGGCGATGACGCTGGAAAAAAATATGCCGATTGGCTCCGGGTTAGGCTCCAGCGCCTGTTCCGTCGTGGCGGCGTTAGTCGCTATGAACGAACACTGCGGTAAGCCGCTCAACGATACGCGCCTGTTGGCGATAATGGGCGAGCTGGAAGGGCGTATCTCCGGCAGTATTCATTACGATAATGTTGCCCCGTGCTTTTTGGGCGGCATGCAGTTAATGATCGAAGAAAACGGCATTATCAGCCAGCAGGTGCCAGGCTTTGATGAGTGGCTATGGGTACTGGCGTATCCGGGGATTAAAGTGTCGACGGCAGAAGCGCGGGCGATTCTACCTGCGCAGTATCGCCGTCAGGACTGTATCGCCCACGGGCGACATCTGGCTGGATTTATCCATGCCTGCTATTCCCGTCAGCCTGGGCTTGCCGCGAAGCTGATGAAGGACGTCATTGCTGAGCCGTATCGTACCCGCTTGCTGCCAGGCTTTAGTCAGGCGCGTCAGGCGGTAACAGAAATTGGCGCGCTGGCCAGCGGGATCTCCGGGTCAGGGCCGACGCTGTTCGCCTTGTGCGATAAGCCGGATACGGCGCAGCGCGTAGCAGATTGGCTGAGTAAAAATTACCTGCAAAATCAGGAAGGCTTTGTTCATATTTGCCGGCTGGACACGGCGGGCGCACGGGTACTGGGATAATCAATGAAACTGTATAATCTGAAAGATCATAACGAGCAGGTCAGCTTTGCGCAGGCCGTCACGCAAGGGCTTGGCAAGAATCAGGGATTGTTTTTTCCGCACGATCTACCGGAATTCAATCTGACAGAAGTGGATGAGATGCTGAACCAGGACTTCGTTAGCCGCAGCGCGAAGATCCTGTCCGCATTTATTGGTGATGAGATCCCTCAGGAAATTCTGGAAAAACGCGTGCGTGCTGCATTTGCTTTTCCGGCACCGGTTGCTCAGGTTGCCGCAGATGTCGGCTGTCTGGAACTGTTCCACGGCCCTACGCTTGCATTTAAAGACTTTGGCGGGCGCTTTATGGCGCAAATGCTGACGCACATCAGCGGCGACAAGCCGGTAACCATTCTGACGGCGACCTCAGGTGATACCGGCGCGGCGGTTGCACATGCCTTTTATGGCCTGAAAAATGTGCGCGTGGTGATCCTCTACCCGAACGGCAAGATCAGCCCATTACAGGAAAAACTGTTCTGTACGCTGGGCGGTAACATTGAAACTGTAGCGATTGATGGCGATTTTGATGCCTGCCAGGCGCTGGTGAAACAGGCGTTTGATGACGAAGAGCTGAAGGTGGCTCTGGGACTGAACTCGGCTAATTCAATTAACATCAGCCGTTTGCTGGCGCAAATCTGTTACTACTTTGAGGCTGTGGCTCAGCTACCGCAAGAGGCGCGGAATCAGCTGGTGATTTCTGTTCCCAGCGGTAACTTTGGCGATCTGACCGCCGGGCTGCTGGCGAAATCACTGGGCTTGCCGGTGAAGCGTTTTATCGCGGCGACTAACGTTAACGATACGGTTCCGCGTTTCCTTGCTGAAGGTGAGTGGGCGCCGAAAGCGACTCAGGCGACGTTATCGAATGCGATGGATGTCAGCCAGCCGAACAACTGGCCGCGCGTGGAAGAACTGTTCCGCCGTAAAATCTGGCGTCTGAATGAGCTGGGTTATGCCGCCGTTGATGATGCCACGACTCAGGACACCATGCGTGAGTTACATGAGATAGGCTACACCTCAGAACCGCATGCGGCGGTGGCTTACCGTGCGCTGCGTGACCAACTGAACCCTGGCGAGTACGGCCTGTTCCTTGGTACTGCGCATCCGGCGAAGTTTAAAGAAAGCGTTGAAGAGATTCTTGATCTGACGCTGGCGTTGCCAAAAGAGCTGGCGGAACGCGCGGACTTGCCGCTGCTTTCTCATCACCTGCCTGCTGATTTTGCGCAACTGCGTAAGCTGATGATGACCCGCGGGTAATGGTTGTGCCCGCTGGCGCTTTGCTTAGCGGGCCTACAAAACCTGTAGGCCGGATAAGGCGTTAGCCGTCATCCGGCATGTAAATTATTGCTCGTGGCGTTTAAACACCAGTTCGCCGTTTCCTGACGCTTCTTCATCAAAGAAATAGCCTTCGCTGTTAAATGCGGTCAGCTGTTCCGGCTGCGTTAAGCGGTTCTCAATGATGTAGCGGCTCATCAGGCCGCGCGCTTTCTTGGCATAAAAGCTGATGACTTTGAACTTGCCGTTTTTCTCGTCGAGGAAGACTGGTTTAATCAGCTCGGCATTGAGCTTTTTCGGCTTCACAGATTTAAAATACTCATCCGAAGCGAGGTTAATCACCACGCTGTCGCCTTGTGCTTCAAGTGCTTCATTAAGTTTATCGGTGATGATATCTCCCCAGAACTGGTAGAGATCTTTACCCTTCGCATTGGCCAAACGAATGCCCATCTCCAGACGATAAGGCTGCATCAAATCCAGTGGACGTAGAACGCCGTACAGTCCGGACAACATCCTTAAATGCTGCTGAGCGAAGTCGAAATCCGCCTCGCTGAAGGTTTCAGCCTGCAGCCCGGTATACACGTCGCCCTTAAATGCCAGAATGGCCTGGCGCGCATTGTCCGGCGTGAAGTCAGGCTGCCAGTCATGGAAACGCGTGGCATTCAAATCCGCCAGTTTGTCGCTAATTCCCATCAGCTTGCCAATCTGCGGCGCAGAGAGCTGGCGCGCCACATGGATAAGCTGCTGAGAGTGATCCAGCAGTTCGGGTAGCGTATGGCGTGTTGTTGCCAGCGGACTTTGGTAGTCGAGCGTTTTTGCAGGTGAAATCAGAATCAGCATATCCAGTCCTTGCAGGAAATTTACTGCGACTTTAGCAAAAAAAACGACTGAATTGATCGATGGTTGCGATTGCCGCGCTATTCGCGCGGCGTTTCATCCCAGCTTTCGGGGGCAAGCTGTTGTCTGATATCAGGATAACGGTGCGGATCGAATTCCGGGCGCACCCCGAGTTTACGCTGGCGCAGATAGTCGCTGGCGATGGTATGGACAACCGGAGAAAGCAGCAGAATCGCTGTCAGGTTAGTAATGGCCATACAAGCCATAATGATATCGGCCAACTGCCAGACCAGCGGGAAGCTGACAAACGTTCCGCCGATAATGGTGCTAATGGTAGCGATTCGCAATAGCCAGATGACGCGCATATTGTCCAGTTTCAGAAAGACGAGATTGTTCTCCGCATAGATGTAGTTGGCGACGATCGAGCTAAAGGCAAACAGAATCACAATAAAAGCCACGAATCCGGCTCCCCATTCTCCCGTCAGCGTTACCATTGCTTTTTGAAGTAACTGGATGCCTTCCATGGGGACATAACTGGTGCCATTGCCTGCCAACAGAATAATCATCGCGCTAGCCGTACAGACCACGAGAGTGTCGCCTAATACCCCAATCATTTGCACAATGCCTTGTGCCGCAGGATGCGGTGGCCAGGAGGCGGCCGATGCGGCTGCATTCGGCGTAGATCCCATTCCGGCTTCGTTAGAAAACATGCCGCGCTGAAAACCGTTGGCAATAGCCTGGCTTAGCGTATATCCGGCCGCACCCGCTGCTGCTTCCTGCCAGCCAAAGGCGCTTTTTATAATGGTGACGATAATGTCGGGAAGCTGCCCGATATGCCACAGACAGATGATGATGCTACTTCCAACCCACAGCAGTGCCATCATCGGAACGAACCATTGCATCAGGCGTGCGACGCCTTTAATACCGCCGACGATGACCAGTAATGACACTATTGCCAGTGCGATACCGGAGAAGAGGGGAGGGATGTCAAAAGCAAAGGTCAACGCACGAGAGACCGAGTTCGCCTGAACGCTGTTAAAAATCAGTCCATAGGCAATCAGTAAAAAGATGGCAAAAAGGACGCCCATCCAGCGCATGCCCAGACCACGTGCCATATACCACGCAGGACCACCGCGGAACTGTCCTTTGCTATCGCGTTCTTTATACAGTTGGGCAAGTGAGCACTCGGCGAATGACGTTGCCATACCAATGACCGCTGAGACCCACATCCAGAAAATGGCTCCAGGGCCGCCAGCGGCGATCGCCAACGCTACGCCGGCCAGGTTCCCGCTACCGATACGCGCGGCAAGGCTGGTGCACAGAGCCTGAAAGGAAGTTAAACCGCCCGGCTGCGGGCTAATGCTGTTTTTAAGACTTGTGCCAAACTGGCGAATGTAGCGGAACTGCACGAACCCTGTACGCCAGGTGAACCAACATCCTGCGCCAAGCAGGAGGTAGATCATCACCGATCCCCAGAGTATTTCATTAATAAATGAGAAAAAATCAGGCATTAACATCCCTCTTGTTGATGCCGGTAAGCGCGAAGATTTCCGTGTAAGCGCTACCAATAATCGACCAGTATATACCTTGTCATGAGAGTGATTGCGGGAGTTTATCATAACAATCGTTATATCCCGCAATTGCGCATCACAGGCTTTGAGATGCGTAATCAGGGCTGAGCAGCGGGTCGGACAATCCAGGCGGTTGCGCTGAGAGTGCGTCGTGCTATCATCAGGGAAGATCGGTTACATCCCCCTAACAAGCTGTTTAAAGAGAATCGCTATCATGACGGACAAATTGACCTCCCTTCGTCAGTTCACCACAGTAGTGGCCGACACCGGAGACATCGCGGCAATGAAGCTGTATCAGCCTCAGGATGCCACAACTAACCCTTCTCTCATTCTTAACGCAGCGCAGATCCCAGAATACCGCAAGCTGATTGATGACGCTGTAGCCTGGGCTAAGCAGCAGAGCAACGACCGCGCACAGCAGATCGTCGACGCGACCGACAAACTGGCAGTAAATATCGGTCTGGAGATCCTGAAACTGGTCCCGGGTCGTATCTCTACTGAAGTTGACGCTCGTCTGTCTTACGACACCGACGCGTCCATCGCGAAAGCAAAACGTCTGATCAAGATGTACAACGACGCTGGGATCAGCAACGATCGCATTCTGATTAAACTGGCTTCAACCTGGCAGGGCATCCGTGCCGCTGAGCAGCTGGAAAAAGAAGGCATCAACTGTAACCTGACTCTGCTGTTCTCCTTCGCGCAGGCACGTGCATGTGCAGAAGCTGGCGTATACCTGATTTCTCCGTTCGTTGGTCGTATTCTTGACTGGTACAAAGCCAACACTGACAAGAAAGAGTATGCACCGGCAGAAGATCCGGGTGTGGTTTCCGTAACGGAAATCTACGAGTACTACAAACAGCACGGTTACGAAACCGTGGTGATGGGGGCGAGCTTCCGTAACATCGGCGAAATCATTGAGCTGGCAGGCTGCGATCGTCTGACGATTGCTCCGGCACTGCTGAAAGAGCTGGCGGAAAGCGAAGGCGCTATCGAACGTAAACTGTCCTTCTCCGGCGAAGTGAAAGCGCGTCCTGCACGCATCACCGAAGCTGAGTTCCTGTGGCAGCACAACCAGGATCCGATGGCTGTAGATAAACTGGCGGACGGTATCCGTAAGTTTGCTGTAGACCAGGGTAAACTGGAAAAAATGATCGGCGATCTGCTGTAATCATTTAAGCGTGGCCCTGATATGGGTCACGCTACCTCTTCTGAAACCTGTCTGTCCTTCCTTTCGCAGTGTATCATTCTGTTTAACGAGACTGTTTAAACGGAATAATCATGAATACTTTACGCATTGGCCTGGTTTCCATTTCTGACCGTGCTTCCAGCGGCGTTTACCAGGATAAAGGTATCCCGGCCCTTGAAGAGTGGCTGGCATCTGCCCTTACCACCCCTTTTGAGGTGCAAACGCGACTGATCCCGGATGAACAGGCGATCATCGAACAGACCTTATGCGAGCTGGTGGATGAAATGAGCTGTCATCTGGTGCTGACTACCGGCGGAACGGGCCCGGCACGTCGCGACGTGACCCCCGATGCTACGCTTGCCGTCGCTGACCGCCAGATGCCAGGCTTTGGCGAACAGATGCGCCAGATAAGTCTGCACTTTGTGCCAACGGCTATTCTCTCCCGCCAGGTCGGTGTGATTCGCAAACAGGCGTTGATCCTGAATCTGCCTGGGCAGCCGAAATCGATCAAAGAAACGCTGGAAGGCGTGAAAGATGCCGACGGTAAGGTTATCGTACCGGGTATTTTTGCAAGTGTACCGTATTGTATACAGTTGCTGGATGGGCCGTATGTGGAAACCGCACCGGCTGTTGTAGCATCTTTTCGTCCTAAAAGCGCAATTCGCGATACAAACGCCTGAAAGTAGCCCGATCGTGACATAAGTGCCAATCACAGTGGAGTGTTGAATTGTTTACGATATAGTAATTTTTGCTTTACATATATCGACAGACAGATTCAATAACTCCACTGACTGATGGTTTGCTATGTCACAACACACTCGACCGCTGAATCGCCAGGATTATAAAACTCTTACGCTTGCTGCCCTCGGCGGTGCGCTTGAGTTTTATGATTTCATTATCTTCGTCTTCTTTGCCGCTGTTGTTGGTGAACTCTTCTTTCCGGCAGACATTCCTGAGTGGCTACGTCAGGTGCAAACCTTCGGCATTTTTGCCGCCGGATATCTGGCGCGTCCGCTGGGTGGCATTATCATGGCGCACTTTGGCGATCTGGTCGGGCGTAAGAAAATGTTCACCCTGAGCATTTTGCTGATGGCGATACCGACGCTGGCGATTGGTCTTTTGCCTACCTACGCCTCAATGGGGATCCTCGCACCGCTGTTGTTACTGCTGATGCGCATTTTGCAAGGCGCTGCCATCGGCGGAGAAGTGCCGGGCGCGTGGGTGTTCGTGGCGGAGCATGTACCGGAGCGCCGCATCGGCATTGCCTGTGGCACGCTGACCGCCGGGCTGACGGTGGGGATTCTGTTGGGGTCGGTGGTTGCGACGCTGGTGAATACCAACCTGATGCAACAGGCGGTGCATGACTACGGCTGGCGTATCCCGTTCCTGCTGGGGGGCGTTTTTGGGCTGGTGGCGATGTACCTGCGTCGCTGGTTGCAGGAAACGCCCATCTTCCTCGAAATGCAGCAGCGTAAAGCACTTGCGCAAGAGCTACCGGTGAAGTCGGTGGTGAGTAAGCATAAAAAAGCGGTGGTTATTTCAATGCTGCTGACCTGGCTGTTATCGGCCGGGATTGTGGTGGTGATCCTGATGTCACCAGTCTGGTTGCAGAAGCAGTATGGCTTTGCACCCGCGCTAACGTTACAGGCCAACAGTGTCGCTACCATTATGCTGTGCGTCGGCTGTCTGCTGGCCGGATTTATTGTCGACCGGGTCGGCGCCAGCAAAACCTTTATTGTCGGCAGCCTGCTGCTGGCCTGTTCGAGCTGGTTTTTCTATCACCTGACCGGCAGCCATCCTCAGCACTTGTTCCTGTTATACGGGCTGGTGGGATTATGCGTTGGCGTAGTCGGCGCCGTGCCTTATGTCATGGTGCGGGCGTTTCCGGCGGAAGTCCGTTTTACCGGTATTTCCTTTTCCTATAACGTCTCATATGCCATTTTTGGTGGTCTGACGCCAATCGCCGTGACGATGTTAATGGGCGTGTCGCCAATGGCTCCGGCCTGGTATGTGCTGGCGTTATCGCTGGTGGGGTTAGGTTTGGGAATTTGGCTGCGACAGGATATTTATCATCGCGATACGAGCGTACAGGGAGAGTTACAGCGTTTGTAAGGAATATCCCCCCGTCAGGGGGGATATTGTCAGATTAGTGCGCTTCACCAATCGGCAGGATGGTACGGCCAAACTGTTCGTTCAGCACTTCACCCATCGCCAGGTAAATGGCGCTTGCGCCACACACTAAGCCAACCCAACCCGCTACGTGAATGATTGCTTCGTTACCTGCAATGTTGCCAACGGCCAGCAGGGCGAACAGCACTGTCAGGCTCAGGAACACGAACTGCAGCATGCGCGCGGCTTTCAGCGTACCGAAGAACATGAACAGAGTGAACACGCCCCACAGACCCAGGTAAGCGCCCAGGAACTGACCATTGGTTGCATCCGCGAGGCCCATTTTCGGCATCAGCAGAATCGCAACCAGCGTCAGCCAGAACGAACCGTAGGAGGTAAAGGCGGTTAAACCGAAGGTGTTGCCTTTTTTATATTCCAGAAGACCGGCAAAAATTTGCGCGATACCGCCGTAGAAAATGCCCATCGCCAGAATAATAACGTCTAAAGCGAAGAAACCCGCGTTATGCAGGTTAAGCAGAATGGTGGTCATGCCAAAGCCCATCAGGCCCAGCGGTGCCGGATTAGCCAACTTAGTGTTGCCCATAATTCCTCAAAATCATCATTGATTGAATGGTGAAATAGTTTCCCCAAATAACGATCACTGTCTTCGGGGCGCGGCATAATAATCAGGGGAGAGGGCACTGTCTATGATCTAACGAAGGGAAAACGAATTATTTTCCCTGTGATGGGCATCACGCTTGTGTGTGGTTGAGCATTCTGCGCAGGCAGGCAATGTGGAGTACAGCCGGGATCGTCACCCGATAAGCGCTGCCGCTCACCGCTTTAACCCCGTTTAAAGCCGCACCTACCGGGCCGCCAAGTCCGGCTCCGCGCAGTAATCCGTGCCCGATTACGCTGACGGCGGCGTGGGTTCGCAGAATTTTGGTTAACTGGCCGGAGAGCAGGTGAGAGACGCCTTTTGCCAGGTGACGATCCTTCAATAATAACGGTAGCAGTTCTTCCAGTTCAGAAACTTTTGCATCGACAGCCTGCAGAAATTCCTGCTTTTGTCCGGCATCCATTTTTTGCCAGGCGTTGCGTAAAAAGTGCTCCAGCAGAGACTGTTCAATTTCGAACGTGGACATCTCTTTATCAGCTTTAATCTTCAGACGCTTCGAAACGTCCAGCAAAATCGCCCGATACAGTTTTCCATGTCCACGGAGTTTATTGGCAATGCTGTCGCCCCCATAATGCTGCAGTTCGCCAGCAATCAGTTGCCAGTTGCGGCGGTGCTGTTCCGGATGTCCTTCCATCGATTTAAATAAATCGTTGTGGTTGAGAACGCTCGACAGACGGGCTTTCCCCTTTTCATTATGTGTAAGCAGGCGGGTAATATTGGCGAGCTGCTCCTCACTGCAATGCTGAAGAAAATCGAGATCGTCGTCATTCAAATAGGTGACATTCATGTTTCTATGGCTTTTGAATAAAAGTATGGGGAATTAGTCGTCGCCGATGATTTTCAGCGTCGCCATATCAGAAGAGTTCACCGTATGGCCGGAGAAGGTAATTTTTTTCACGCAGCGCTTATTGTCGTTGTCGCTATTGATGTTGATCCAATTGGTCGTTTGCCCTTCTTTGATGGAGGAAGGCACGTTCAGACTCTGGCTGGACATGCGGGCAGCTTTGAAATAAACCGATGCACCACTGAGCTGTAAATCACCATGATCGGCCGTAAGTTGAATGCGTTTCACCACGCGGCAAACAGGAAGTTTCAGCGTTAGATCGTTGGTTTCATTACGAGGCATGGCGATCACTCCGAGGACTTTATGATCGTTAGCGTGTGCGGCGCTGCTCAGCAGCAGGCCCATAAGCAGGCTGGCGGAAAGGGTTAATACGGATTTCATGGAATTTCTCTTTGACGGCTGTAAAAGTGTGTCGTTTCAGACCATCTTACCGCTGTCAGAATCATGATTCATGCTTGTAATCTTTTCTTTTTATTACAATTTTTATGTGAATGGCTGTGCTGAATTTATCTGTTTTATGAATTAATTTTGATTTGAGACTATTCATTTTTTAATCTTTTAGCCTTTTTTCTGCGATTTTATTGCCACAAGGCTAAAAAAAATTTTCATGCCCCCCTTGATGACGTGGGTTACGACCCCATCTTGTAAGCAACCGCAGTGGTGAGTCTGAAAAAAAACGATTCAGGGTAGTTGAAACCGCACGTTTCGCCCTTATTACAGATTCACAACCACATGATGACCGAATTTTTAGTGGAGACGTTTAGATGGGTAAAATTATTGGTATCGACCTGGGTACTACCAACTCTTGTGTAGCGATTATGGATGGCACTACTGCACGTGTGCTGGAGAACGCCGAGGGCGATCGCACCACGCCTTCTATCATTGCTTATACCCAGGATGGTGAAACTCTGGTTGGTCAGCCGGCTAAACGTCAGGCAGTGACAAACCCGCAAAACACCCTGTTTGCGATTAAACGCCTGATTGGCCGCCGCTTCCAGGACGAAGAAGTACAGCGTGATGAAGCCATCATGCCGTACAAAATCATCGGTGCTGACAACGGTGATGCATGGATTGACGTAAAAGGTCAGAAACTGGCACCGCCGCAGATTTCTGCTGAAGTGCTGAAAAAAATGAAGAAAACGGCTGAAGATTACCTGGGTGAGCCGGTAACTGAAGCAGTTATCACCGTACCTGCATACTTTAACGATGCTCAGCGTCAGGCAACTAAAGACGCCGGTCGTATCGCAGGTCTGGAAGTAAAACGTATCATCAACGAACCAACCGCAGCTGCGCTGGCTTACGGTCTGGATAAAGAAGTCGGCAACCGTACTATCGCGGTATATGACCTCGGTGGTGGTACTTTCGATATCTCTATTATCGAAATCGACGAAGTTGACGGCGAAAAAACCTTCGAAGTTCTGGCAACCAACGGTGATACCCACCTGGGTGGTGAAGACTTCGACAGCCGTATGATCAACTACCTGGTTGACGAGTTTAAGAAAGATCAGGGTATCGACCTGCGTAATGACCCGCTGGCGATGCAGCGTCTGAAAGAAGCCGCTGAGAAAGCGAAGATCGAGCTGTCTTCCGCTCAGCAGACCGACGTGAACCTGCCGTACATCACTGCAGACGCGACCGGTCCGAAACACATGAACATCAAAGTGACCCGTGCGAAACTGGAAAGCCTGGTTGAAGACCTGGTTAACCGTTCTATCGAGCCGCTGAAAGTTGCTCTGCAGGATGCTGGCCTGTCCGTATCTGATATCAACGACGTTATCCTCGTTGGTGGTCAGACGCGTATGCCGATGGTGCAGAAGAAAGTCGCTGAGTTCTTCGGTAAAGAACCGCGTAAAGACGTTAACCCGGACGAAGCCGTAGCAATCGGTGCTGCTGTTCAGGGTGGTGTATTGACCGGTGATGTTAAAGACGTGCTGCTGCTGGACGTTACCCCGCTGTCTCTGGGTATCGAAACCATGGGTGGCGTAATGACTCCGCTGATCGCGAAAAACACCACTATCCCGACCAAGCACAGCCAGGTGTTCTCTACCGCTGAAGACAACCAGTCTGCGGTAACCATCCATGTGCTGCAGGGTGAACGTAAACGTGCTGCTGATAACAAAGATCTGGGTCAGTTTAACCTGGATGGTATCAGCCCGGCTCCGCGCGGTATGCCGCAGATCGAAGTTACTTTTGACATCGATGCCGACGGTATCCTGCACGTTTCCGCGAAAGACAAAAACAGCGGTAAAGAGCAGAAGATCACCATCAAGGCTTCTTCTGGTCTGAACGAAGAAGAAATTCAGAAAATGGTTCGCGAAGCAGAAGCGAACGCAGAATCTGACCGTAAGTTTGAAGAGCTGGTTCAGACCCGTAACCAGGGTGACCATCTGCTGCACAGCACTCGCAAGCAGGTTGAAGAAGCAGGCGACAAACTGCCGGCTGACGACAAAACTGCCATCGAGTCTGCACTGACCGCGCTGGAAACTTCTCTGAAAGGTGAAGACAAAGCGGATATCGAAGCGAAAATGCAGGCGCTGGCACAGGTTTCCCAGAAACTGATGGAAATCGCTCAGCAGCAGCACGCACAGCAACAGGCTGGTGCAGCAGGCGCTGATGCTTCTGCAAATAACGCGAAAGATGACGACGTTGTCGACGCCGAGTTTGAAGAAGTGAAAGACAAAAAATAATCGCCCTTTGAACGGGTAATTACTGGCACGGGCGAAGAGGTTTCCTCTCCGCCCGTGCACGCATGTTAGGGGCAGATAAAAAGAGATGGCTAAGCAAGACTATTACGAGATTTTAGGCGTTTCCAAATCAGCGGAAGAGCGTGAAATCAAAAAGGCCTACAAGCGCCTGGCCATGAAATATCACCCGGACCGCAACCAGGGTGATAAAGAGGCCGAAGCCAAGTTTAAAGAGATCAAAGAAGCGTACGAGATCCTGACCGATGCGCAAAAACGTGCGGCCTACGATCAGTACGGTCATGCTGCGTTTGAGCAAGGCGGCATGGGCGGCGGCGGTTTTGGCGGCGGGGCTGACTTCAGCGATATCTTTGGTGACGTGTTTGGCGATATCTTTGGCGGCGGTCGTGGTCGTCAGCGCGCCTCACGTGGTGCTGATTTACGTTACAACATGGATCTCACTCTGGAAGAAGCCGTGCGTGGCGTCACCAAAGAGATCCGTATTCCGACTCTGGAAGAGTGTGACGTCTGCCACGGTAGCGGCGCGAAGGCGGGCACTCAGCCGCAGACCTGTCCAACCTGTCACGGTTCTGGTCAGGTACAGATGCGTCAGGGCTTTTTTGCCGTACAGCAGACCTGTCCACACTGTCAGGGCCGCGGTACGCTGATCAAAGATCCGTGCAACAAATGCCACGGGCATGGTCGCGTTGAGAAGAGCAAAACGCTGTCTGTTAAAATCCCGGCTGGGGTTGATACCGGCGACCGTATCCGTTTGTCTGGTGAAGGCGAAGCCGGTGAGCATGGCGCGCCAGCAGGTGATTTGTACGTTCAGGTGCAGGTAAAACAACACCCAATTTTCGAACGTGAAGGCAATAACCTCTACTGCGAAGTGCCGATTAACTTTGCGATGGCTGCTCTGGGCGGCGAGATTGAAGTCCCGACGCTGGACGGTCGCGTGAAGCTAAAAATTCCGGGCGAAACGCAAACTGGCAAACTTTTCCGCATGCGTGGAAAGGGCGTCAAGTCTGTACGCGGTGGCGCTCAGGGAGACCTGCTGTGCCGCGTGGTAGTGGAAACCCCGGTTGGCCTGAACGACAAGCAGAAGCAACTGCTGAAAGATTTGCAGGACAGCTTTGGCGGCCCGACGGGTGAACAAAACAGTCCGCGCTCCAAAAGTTTCTTCGACGGTGTGAAGAAGTTCTTTGACGATCTGACTCGCTAATTCGCCGTTTTATCTCGAATAAAAAGCCTGGGACTGAAAAGCCTCAGGCTTTTTTATTTCTGTTTTCCGCTTGGAAAATCTTTATCGACTTTATCTGAATAGATCGTAAAAACCGATCTATCAATCACAAATAATCTAATTTTAACGAGCTTTTTGAGGGTGTAAGATAGTATTTACGAAGTATTCACCCAATAGAGAGAATAAAAGTGAAACATCTGCATCGTTTTTTTAGTAGTGACGCCTCGGGGGGCATCATTCTGATCATCGCTGCCGTGGTCGCTATGCTGATGGCAAACATCGGGGTAACCAGTGGATGGTACCACGCCTTTTTGGAAACGCCCGTTCAACTGCGGGTTGGCGCGCTTGAGATCAACAAAAATATGCTGCTGTGGATCAACGACGCGTTGATGGCGGTGTTCTTCCTGTTGATTGGTCTGGAGGTGAAGCGTGAGTTGATGCAAGGCTCGCTGGCCAGCCTGCGTCAGGCAGCATTTCCGATCATTGCCGCTATCGGGGGCATGATTGTCCCGGCGCTGCTGTACCTGGCATTCAACTATGCCGATCCCATCACCCGTGAAGGGTGGGCGATCCCGGCGGCAACGGACATCGCTTTTGCGTTAGGTGTGCTGGCGTTGTTGGGCAGCCGCGTTCCGCTGGCGTTGAAAATATTCCTGATGGCGCTGGCGATTATTGATGACCTCGGCGCTATCGTAATCATCGCACTGTTCTACACCAGCGATCTCTCGCTGCTGTCGCTGGGCGTTGCCGCGTGTGCGATCCTCGTTCTGGCGGCCTTGAATCTGTGTGGTGTGAGACGTACCGGGATTTATATTCTGGTGGGCGTGGTGCTATGGACTGCGGTACTGAAGTCCGGCGTGCATGCGACGCTGGCTGGCGTGATCGTCGGTTTCTTCATTCCGTTAAAGGAAAAACACGGGCGTTCACCGGCGAAGCGACTGGAGCATGTTCTGCATCCATGGGTGGCATACCTGATCCTGCCACTGTTTGCCTTCGCCAACGCGGGCGTTTCACTGCAGGGCGTTACTATTGATGGACTGACCTCGGTGTTACCGCTGGGGATCATTGCCGGCCTGTTGATCGGCAAACCGCTGGGTATCAGCCTGTTTTGCTGGCTGGCGTTACGCCTTAAGGTGGCGCAATTGCCAGAGGGAACGAATTTCCAGCAGATTATGGCGGTCGGCATTCTATGCGGCATTGGCTTTACGATGTCGATTTTTATCGCCAGCCTGGCGTTTGGGAACGTCGATCCTGAGCTGATTAACTGGGCGAAACTGGGGATCCTGATCGGTTCCTTGCTGTCGGCGGTAATAGGTTACTGCTGGTTACGCACCCGGTTGAACGCGTCAGCCTGACGGGATAACCCTTTTGTGACAATTTTCAGGGAGTGAGTATGTCTCATATAAACTACAACCACCTGTACTACTTTTGGCATGTCTATAAAGAAGGTTCGGTGGTTGGCGCTGCAGAAGCGCTTTATCTGACGCCGCAAACCATTACCGGACAGATTAAAGCGCTTGAGGAACGTTTGCAGGGAAAGCTGTTCAAGCGCAAGGGGCGTGGACTGGAGCCTAGTGAGTTAGGCGAATTGGTTTTTCGTTATGCGGATAAGATGTTCACCTTAAGCCAGGAAATGCTGGATATCGTGAACTACCGCAAAGAGTCTAATTTACTGTTTGATGTCGGCGTGGCGGATGCGCTATCGAAGCAGCTGGTCAGTAGCGTGCTTGATGCCGCTGTGGTTGAAGATGAACAAATCCATCTGCGTTGTTTTGAGTCAACACATGAGATGCTGTTGGATCAACTCAGTCAGCATAAGCTGGATATGATTATCTCCGACTGCCCGATCGACTCTACGCAGCAGGAAGGGCTGTTCTCAGTGCGGATAGGCGAATGCAGCGTGAGTTTTTGGTGCACCAAACCGTTGCCTGAAAAACCCTTCCCGGCCTGCCTTGAGGAGCGTCGATTACTGATCCCTGGACGTCGTTCAATGCTCGGTCGTAAGCTGCTGAATTGGATCAACTCACAAGGATTGAATGTCGAAATCCTCGGCGAGTTTGATGACGCTGCGCTGATGAAAGCGTTTGGCGCAACGCATAATGCCATTTTCGTTGCACCTACGCTGTATTCACACAATTTCTATGCCGATGATTCTATTGTTGAAATTGGACGCGTAGAGAATGTGATGGAGGAGTATCACGCCATATTTGCTGAAAGGATGATCCAGCATCCGGCGGTGCAGCGTATTTGCAATACGGACTACTCAGCACTGTTCAAGTCGCCACAGGTCTAAACGCCTTCATGTTGCCGGCTGCGGTGTACTAACCGCAGCCGGACTGTGACTACAGTTTCAACATATTACGATACTGCCCGCCTTCGCGGATAAATACCGGAATTCTGTTCAGGGGAGCGTCATAGCGCAGCGTTTGTCCTCCCTGATAGCTCTCGCCGGTTGCAAGATCCGTCCATGTTTCACCTTCCGGTAGCCAAACGTCACGCTCGCGCATACCTTCAAGCATGACGGGCGCAACCAGCAGGTCGGGGCCAAAACAGTACTGGTCGGTAATCTCCCAACTCCTTGTCTGTTCTGGGAATTCAAAAAACAGGGTGCGCATAACCGGGGCATTGCGTTCGTGTGTTTCCGCCATCACCGCTTTGATGTACGGCCTTAACTTTTCTCGCAACGTCAGACAGCCGGTCAACACTTCGCACACCTCTTCACCATAGCTCCACACTTCGTTTGCCGCCCCGGTCGGACACTGGGCAATACCGTCACGGTAAGGATGTTCTGGTAAAATCTGCGGATCGCGGTTGCCGTGCAGGCGCATCACTGGGCTAAACACGCCCCACTGGAACCAGCGAATCAGCAACTCATGAAAGTGTGGGTCGTGAATATTGCCGCCATGAAAGCCGCCAATATCTGTTGTCCACCACGGGATACCTGCAATACCCATGTTCATCCCGGCGGCAAACTGATTGCGCAGAGAACGAAACGATGAGTGGATATCACCTGACCAGACCAGCGCGCCGTATTTCTGACTTCCGGCCCAGGCGCAGCGTAGCAGGTTGATCACCTGGTCTTCGCCATCGGCTTTCATGCCGTCAAAAAAGGTTTTGGCGTACATTCGCGGGTAGATATTGCCCACTTCCAGCACCGGTCCGGCGTGGTAGCGATAATTATCGTAGTCGTAAACGCTGAACTCCGGCTCGGCTTCGTCTAGCCAGAAGAGCTTCACGCCTTTATCGTAATAGTTGCGTTTTGCTTTACCCCATACGTAGTCGCGAGCGTCGGGATGGGTGGCATCAAAGAAAGTGGTATTGCCGAGGAAATCCATATTAATTGGCAATCCGCGCTCTGTTTGCACCAGCCAGCCGTTTTCGCGCATCTCCCGATAGCTCTCGGTTCGGCTATCCACAGTTGGCCAGACGGAGACCATTAGCTCAATACCCAGCGATTTTAGCTCGGCGATCATGGCATCGGGATCGGGCCAGTCCCGCGAGTCGAACATCCAGTCCCCCTGATTTGGCCAGTGGAAGAAATCGATCACGATTACCGAGATGGGGAGATTGCGCCGTTTGTACTCGCGGGCGACGGCGAGCAACTCCTCCTGAGTGCGATAACGTAACTTGCACTGCCAGAAGCCCATGGCGTAATCCGGCATCATCGGCGGCGTGCCCGTGGCGAGCGCATACGCCCGGCTAATTTCTGCCGGGGTATCGCCAGCGGTGATCCAGTAGTCCAGCTGCTCGCTGATTTGAGCTTCCCACTCGGTCACGTTGTGGGCGAATGTCACGCGGCCGACCGCCGGATTGTTCCATAAAAATCCGTAGCCCAGGCTTGAGAGCATAAAGGGCACCGAGGCCTGAGAGTTGCGTTGGGCCAGTTCGAGCACGCATCCTTTGAGATCCAGATTGGCCTGCTGATATTGGCCCATCCCGTAAATTTTTTCCCCTTCGGTGGCTTCGAAGCGGGCTTTAAGTGAATATTTCCCACCCTGAATAGGGCGGAATTCGCGTCCCTCAAGGTTGAGTGCGCTGACGTACTGGCCGTGAGAAGATTCATCCTCGCCAATTTCGCCCCGCAGGCGCCAGAACTCCTGCAACAGGGGTTTGTGTGGATGACGGTAAAAGGTAACTTGTCCTTTTTGATTGACGATAGCGATAATTTTGCCGTTGGTCAGTGTCGCCTGGTGGTGTTCATAATCGATGTGGCAGTGGCTTTCTGCGACTGGCTCAGTCAATGCCCAGTCTTCATTTCTCATTACCGGCAGATGACGACCACTGCGTACGCGCAGGCTGTTCTCGCCCCAGGGTTCAATCCACAAATAGCGATCGTTTTGCTGCCAGACCAGACGACGCGGGTCATGTTGCACAAATGGCATGGTGGTGCCTCCCATATTTTGAGGGTAAAGATTAAGAAAGTTATTGGGTGATGGTTTCCAGATCGTGGCGAATCGTCTCTTCCATTGCTTCGTACTTACGGAAGAAAAGTAGCGGGATCGCCGCGAGTGCGAAGAGTAGGGCGGGCGCCCAGATAAAGGCCCAGGTAATGCCTTCCAGGCCCGCAGCGCTTTGGGCATGGTTCGGGACATAGCCAAAACTGTTCATGATCCAGGCGGCGAAAGCGGTACCCAGACCACTGCCCATCTTGATGCAGAAAGTACTGCCGAAGGCGATAAGAATGCCCGTGGCCTTGATGCCCGTTTTCCAGGCACCGAAGTCGACGGCAAAGCCCAACATGGCAAACGGCATTGAGCAGGCGATTCCGCTACCGATATTGCCGAGCACCCAGGCCGCGATGAGGAAAGGTATGTTGTCCGCCGCCAGCCACATCAAGACGCCGCCGAACGTGGCGACCAGCAAGCCTCCTACCCATATCCAGGTTTTAGCCAGGAATTTGCTAAAGAAAGGGATGGCGATGATGAACAGGATCTGAATCGTCGCCAGACTGTTAATCAGCGGAACCAGGTCTTTGCGATCGAGGTTGTAGGTCAGATAATAAACAATGGTTGTGGACCGCTGTTGCAGGGCAATCCAGAAGATCAGATTGGCCAGCACCATCAGGATCCATGGCCAGTTACCTTTCATTGCCGTGAAACTTTTTTTCATCGGCAGTTTGGGTTCTTGCTGTATTTTATCCGCATCCATTTCGCGGATATTTTTAAAGGCGAAAAGCGTTAGCGAACAGGATATCGCAGCAAACAGAATTGCCGTGTAAATAAATCCGGCATGATCATTTCCGTTGCCTAAAAATGCAACCAGGGGTAATGCTGTGGCATTCATTAATAAAACCCCAATTTGTCCCCCGGTCATTCTCCAGGAATTTAATACCAGCCGTTCCTTAGGGGACAGAGTCATTAGAGGTAATATTGCGCTGAGCGGTGTATTGAGTCCGGTAAATAAAATGCTGGCAATCATGTAGGATATTGCTGCATATATGGCTTTTCCTGTCATGCTGATATCTGGAGACCAAAATGACAGCGCGCTGAATACACCAAAAGGCAGCGGCAGCCATAAGAACCAGGGACGACATTTACCGTAACGTGAACGTGTTTTATCGATAATGATCCCCCAGATTGGGGCATCTATACCATCTACGATACGCGCCAACAGCAGGATGACACCTGCTACGGCGAGACTAATACCCGCAACGTCAGTGTAGAAATATAAGATGTAGGTTGAGCCGAAACAGTACAGTAGATTACCTGCCACATCCAAAGAGCCGTAGCTAATACGCTGTAGTAAAGATAATGATGCTGACCCGCAAGACTGGGTATCCTCAATAACAGAACTCATAATAATAACTCCGATATTGGTGCGATACGCCCAGAAAAACAACTTTTACTTTCCAAGCAAGTTTTAAATATTATTTTTTATGTCGTTACTGAATTTAACCTCAGATTAAAATGAGTGAGTAAGGTGTACATGGAAAGTAGTTGACCCTACCGCAGCAATCAATTATCAAATCTTACATCAGGATTGCGTTTATTCGTTTTTGAATGAGCGATGTTTCTATTTGCTAAGGTGGTCACAGTTTTTTAATAATGAAATAAAAAAAGGAAAACAGTGAAAGAAAATAACTTTCAAGTATTACGCGACGCGACTAACTAAGGGAGGGATAGCTGAAAAAACAGGCTGGTCAGGAAGAGCGTGGGCGAGTGAGAACAACATCAGTGGTTGAAGAGAAAAACGCCAGATAGCAGGCATAAAAAAACCCGCTTTCGCGGGTTTTTTCACAAAGCGTCAACAAGCAGGCGATTAAGCCAGTTTGTTGATCTGTGCAGTCAGGTTTGCTTTATGACGTGCAGCTTTGTTTTTGTGGATCAGACCTTTAGCAGCCTGACGGTCCACGATTGGTTGCATTTCGTTAAATGCTTTCAGTGCAGTAGCTTTGTCGCCAGCTTCGATAGCTGCGTATACTTTCTTGATGAAAGTACGCATCATAGAGCGACGGCTAGCGTTGTGCTTGCGGGCCTTTTCAGACTGAACGGCGCGCTTCTTAGCTGATTTGATATTAGCCAAGGTCCAACTCCCAAATGTGTTCTATATGGACAATTCAAAGGCCGAGGAATATGCCCTTTTAGCCTTCTTTTGTCAATGGATTTGTGCAAATAAGCGCCGTTTAAATTCCAGCACTCGTTGCGTAGTGATGGCGCAGGATTCTACCAGCTTGCGTGGCGTGAATACAGCTTTTCGACGAGAAAAATTGCATTGGTGTGCCCGTGAAGGGCGTCAATTTGTTTCATAACAATGAAAACCATCCTCTTTCTGTTTCGTAGAAACAATCGCCGGTTAACCTTGACCGCGGTACAGGGTATACTTTCACGATTTTCACTGTTTTGAGCCAGACATGAAGCTGATACGAGGCATACATAATCTCAGCCAGGCCCCGCATGGGTGTGTGCTGACTATTGGTAATTTCGACGGTGTGCACCGTGGCCACCGTGCATTGCTGCAAGGCTTACGGGAAGAAGGGCGCAAACGCAATTTACCGGTGGTGGTAATGATTTTCGAGCCACAGCCGCTGGAACTGTTTGCGACGGACAAGTCACCTGCGCGCCTTACCCGCCTGCGGGAAAAACTGCGTTATCTGGCCGAATGCGGTGTGGACTACGTGCTGTGTGTGCGTTTTGACAGGCGTTTCGCCGCATTAACGGCGCAGACCTTCATCAGCGACCTGCTGGTGAAGCGCCTTGGTGTACAATTTCTTGCCGTTGGCGATGATTTCCGCTTTGGCGCTAGCCGTGCGGGCGATTTCTTGTTATTACAGGAAGCGGGCGCTGAGTATGGTTTTGATATCACCAGCACCCAAACCTTCTGTGAAGGCGGTGTGCGTATCAGCAGCACCGCAGTACGTCAGGCGCTGGCCGAAGATAACCTGCAACTGGCCGAAAGCCTGCTTGGGCATCCTTTTACTATCTCAGGACGCGTCGTTCACGGTGATGAGTTAGGGCGCACCATCGGTTTTCCGACGGCAAACTTACCGCTTCGTCGTCAGGTTTCTCCGGTGAAAGGTGTTTATGCGGTTGAAGTGATGGGACTGGGTGACAAACCGTTGCCCGGCGTCGCCAACATCGGCACCCGCCCGACGGTAGCAGGCGTACGCCAGCAGTTGGAAGTGCATCTATTGGACGTTGTAATGGACCTGTATGGTCGCCATATAGATGTAGTACTGCGTAAAAAAATACGCAGCGAACAGCGATTTGCCTCGCTGGATGAACTAAAAGCGCAGATTGCGCGTGATGAGTTGACTGCCCGTGAATTTTTTGGGCTAACAAAACCGGCTTAATGCCTATACGAGTTTTAAATACGGAACCGAGAATCTGATGAGTGACTATAAATCAACCCTGAATTTGCCGGAAACAGGGTTCCCGATGCGCGGCGATCTCGCCAAGCGCGAACCGGGAATGCTGGCGCGTTGGACTGATGATGACCTGTACGGCATCATTCGTGCGGCCAAAAAAGGCAAAAAAACCTTCATTCTGCATGATGGCCCTCCTTATGCGAATGGCAGCATTCATATTGGTCACTCGGTTAATAAGATTCTGAAAGACATTATCGTGAAGTCCAAAGGACTCACGGGCTATGACTCGCCGTACGTTCCGGGCTGGGACTGCCACGGTCTGCCGATCGAGCTGAAAGTAGAGCAGGAATACGGCAAGCCGGGCGAGAAGTTCACCGCTGCTGAGTTCCGCGCCAAGTGCCGTGAATACGCAGCGACCCAGGTTGATGGTCAGCGTAAAGACTTTATCCGTCTTGGCGTACTGGGCGACTGGTCGCATCCGTACCTGACCATGGACTTCAAAACTGAAGCCAACATCATTCGTGCGCTGGGTAAAATCATCGGCAACGGTCACCTGCACAAAGGTGCGAAGCCGGTACACTGGTGCGTTGACTGCCGTTCCGCGCTGGCGGAAGCGGAAGTTGAGTATTATGACAAAACCTCCCCGTCCATCGACGTGGCGTTCCACGCTGCCGATCAGGATGCGGTGAAAGCGAAGTTTGGCGTTTCTGACGTCAACGGCCCGATCTCTCTGGTTATTTGGACCACTACCCCGTGGACGTTACCGGCGAACCGCGCAATCTCTCTGGCACCTGATTTTGACTATGCGCTGGTGCAGATTGACGGCCAGGCTGTGATTCTGGCGAAAGATCTGGTTGAAAGCGTCATGCAGCGTATTGGCGCGGCTGAATACACCATTCTCGGCACCGTGAAAGGCGCTGAGCTGGAACTGCTGCGCTTTACCCATCCGTTTATGGGCTTTGACGTGCCGGCTATCCTTGGCGATCACGTTACGCTGGACGCGGGTACCGGTGCGGTCCATACCGCTGGCGGTCACGGTCCGGATGACTACGTCATCAGCCAGAAATACGGTCTGGAAATCGCTAACCCGGTTGGCCCGGACGGCGCATACCTGGCGGGTACCTATCCGGATCTGGACGGTGTAAACGTTTTTAAAGCCAACGACAAAATCGTTGCGCTGCTGAGCGAAAAAGGCGCGCTGCTGCACGTTGAGAAGATGCAGCACAGCTACCCATGCTGCTGGCGTCACAAGTCACCGATCATCTTCCGTGCGACCCCGCAGTGGTTCGTCAGCATGGATCAGAAAGGTCTGCGCGCGCAGTCGCTGAAAGAGATCAAAGGCGTACAGTGGATCCCGGACTGGGGCCAGGCGCGTATTGAATCGATGGTTGCCAACCGTCCTGACTGGTGTATCTCCCGTCAGCGTACGTGGGGTGTGCCGATGTCTCTGTTTGTTCACAAAGACACCGAAGAGCTGCATCCGCGCGCTATCGAACTGATGGAAGAAGTGGCTAAACGCGTTGAAGTTGACGGCATCCAGGCGTGGTGGGATCTCGATCCGAAAGATATCCTCGGCGACGAAGCTGACCAGTATGTCAAAGTCCCGGATACGCTGGACGTGTGGTTCGACTCCGGTTCAACCCACTCATCCGTCGTGGATGTGCGTCCTGAGTTTGCGGGCCATGCGGCAGATATGTATCTGGAAGGTTCTGACCAGCACCGTGGCTGGTTCATGTCTTCCTTGATGATCTCCACCGCCATGAAAGGCAAAGCACCTTATCGCCAGGTACTGACCCACGGTTTCACCGTTGATGGTCAGGGCCGTAAGATGTCCAAATCTATCGGTAACACCGTTTCTCCGCAGGACGTGATGAACAAACTGGGCGCGGATATTCTGCGTCTGTGGGTTGCTTCTACCGACTATACTGGCGAAATGGCCGTTTCTGACGAAATCCTGAAACGTGCTGCCGACAGCTATCGTCGTATCCGTAACACCGCGCGCTTCCTGCTGGCGAACCTGAACGGGTTCGATCCGGTTAAAGACATGGTGAAACCGGAAGAGATGGTGGTGCTGGATCGTTGGGCGGTAGGTTGTGCGCAAGCGGCGCAGGACGAAATCCTGAAAGCCTATGAAGCCTATGACTTCCACGAAGTGGTACAGCGCCTGATGCGCTTCTGCTCCGTAGAAATGGGTTCGTTCTACCTCGACATCATCAAAGACCGTCAGTACACCGCGAAAGCGGACAGCGTGGCGCGTCGTAGCTGCCAGACTGCGCTGTTCCATATTGCAGAAGCGCTGGTTCGTTGGATGGCGCCGATCATGTCCTTCACCGCCGATGAAATCTGGGGCTACCTGCCGGGCGATCGTGAGAAGTACGTCTTTACCGGTGAATGGTACGAAGGTCTGTTTGGCTTAGGTGAAACCGAAGCGATGAACGATGCATACTGGGACGAGCTGCTGAAAGTGCGCGGCGAAGTGAACAAGGTTATCGAGCAGGCGCGTGCGGATAAGAAAGTCGGCGGTTCTCTGGAAGCGGCAGTGACCCTGTACGCTGAACCTGAGCTGGCGGCGAAACTGACCGCGCTGGGCGAAGAGTTGCGTTTTGTACTGCTGACCTCTGGTGCGACGGTTGCGGATTATGCGGCTGCTCCTGCTGATGCTCAGCAGAGCGAACTGCTCAAAGGTCTGAAAATCGTACTGAGCAAAGCCGAAGGTGAGAAATGCCCGCGCTGCTGGCATTACACTACCGACGTCGGTCAGGTGGCGGAACATGCAGATATCTGCGGACGCTGTGTCAGCAACATCGCCGGTGATGGCGAACAACGTAAGTTTGCCTGATGAGTAAGCCTCTTTGTTCAACAGGACTACGCTGGCTGTGGCTGGTGGTAGTCGTGCTGATTATCGATTTAGGCAGCAAGTACCTGATCCTCCAGAACTTTGCTCTGGGGGATACGGTGTCGCTGTTTCCGTCGCTTAATCTGCACTACGCGCGTAACTATGGTGCGGCGTTTAGCTTCTTAGCTGACAGCGGCGGCTGGCAACGTTGGTTCTTTGCCGGTATCGCCATCGGTATTTGCGTCATCCTTATGGTGATGATGTATCGCTCGAAGGCGACGCAGAAGCTGAACAACATCGCGTATGCGTTAATCATTGGCGGTGCGCTGGGCAACTTGTTTGACCGCCTGTGGCACGGTTTCGTGGTTGATATGATTGACTTTTACGTCGGCGACTGGCATTTCGCGACCTTCAATCTGGCCGATACAGCTATCTGTATCGGGGCGGCATTGATTGTTCTCGAAGGCTTCCTGCCGTCGAAAGAGAAAAAAGCCGCATAAAAAAATGCCGGATGGCGCTATGCTAATCCGGCCTACAATTTACTGCGATCCTTGTAGGCCCGGTAAGCGTAGCGCCACCGGGCAGACAGGCGGCAGCAATTTTAAAGAGCAACCTGCATGTCTAAATCAGTACAGAGTAACAGTGCGGTGCTGGTGCACTTCACCCTTAAGCTCGACGATGGCTCCACCGCAGAGTCAACCCGCAATAACGGCAAGCCTGCGCTGTTTCGCCTGGGCGACGGTTCTCTGTCTGAAGGACTGGAGCAACACCTGCTGGGGCTAAAAGAAGGCGATAAAACCACCTTTGCTCTGGAGCCGGATGCCGCCTTTGGCGTATCAAGTCCGGACTTAATTCAGTATTTCTCGCGTCGGGAATTTATGGACGCGGGCGAGCCAGAAATTGGCGCTATCATGCTCTTTACCGCAATGGACGGCAGTGAGATGCCTGGCGTGATCCGTGAAATCAACGGTGACTCGATCACGGTTGATTTCAACCATCCGCTGGCTGGGCATACCGTTCATTTTGATATTGAAGTGCTGGAAGTCGAACCGGCACTGGAGGCGTAAAATGCAGATCCTGTTGGCCAACCCGCGCGGTTTTTGCGCTGGCGTAGACCGCGCTATCAGCATTGTCGAAAACGCGTTGGCTATTTACGGCGCACCGATTTATGTCCGTCATGAAGTGGTACATAACCGTTATGTGGTGGATAGCCTGCGCGAGCGCGGCGCTATTTTTATCGAGCAAATCAGCGAAGTGCCGGATGGCGCGATCCTGATTTTCTCCGCTCATGGCGTGTCTCAGGCGGTGCGTAACGAAGCCAAAGGCCGCGACCTCACGGTTTTTGATGCAACCTGTCCGCTAGTCACGAAAGTGCATATGGAAGTTGCCCGCGCCAGCCGTCGTGGCGAAGAATCCATTCTGATTGGTCACGCCGGACACCCGGAAGTCGAAGGCACGATGGGCCAGTACAGCAACCCGCAAGGCGGAATGTATCTGGTTGAATCACCAGATGATGTGCTGAAACTGAATGTGAAAAATGAAGGCAAATTATCCTTCATGACGCAGACCACGCTCTCCGTTGACGATACTTCTGACGTTATTGATGCTTTGCGTCAACGCTTCCCGAAAATTGTCGGACCGCGTAAAGACGATATCTGTTATGCCACCACCAACCGTCAGGAAGCGGTTCGCGCGCTGGCGGAACTGGCTGATGTTGTGCTGGTGGTCGGCTCGAAGAACTCCTCTAACTCCAACCGTCTGGCTGAACTGGCACAGCGAATGGGGAAAGCGGCGTATTTGATTGACGATGCGACCGACATCCAGGAAGCGTGGGTGAAAGAGGCGAAGTGCGTAGGCGTGACGGCCGGAGCCTCGGCGCCGGATATCCTGGTGCAAAACGTGATTGCTCGCCTGCAGGAGCTTGGCGGTGGGGAAGCTATTCCGCTGGAAGGCCGCGAAGAGAACATCGTTTTCGAAGTGCCGAAAGAGCTGCGTGTGGATGTTCGTGAAGTAGAGTAAGTCTTTCCGGTTACGATTATGAGAAGATGCCAGACTTAACGTCTGGCATTTTTTATGGAGAAACCATGCGCTTACCGATCATTCTTGATACCGATCCCGGCATTGATGATGCCGCCGCCATTGCCGCCGCGCTGTTTGCCCCTGAGCTGGATCTGCAACTGATGACCACGGTAGCAGGCAATGTGTCGGTGGAAAAAACCACCCGTAATGCGTTGCAACTGCTGCACTTCTGGAATGCGGATGTTCCACTGGCGCAGGGAGCATCGATGCCGCTGGTGCGGCCGCTGCGTGATGCCGCTTCCGTGCACGGCGAGTCCGGTATGGAAGGGTATGAATTTGTCGAACACGACCGCCAGGCGATGGCAAAACCCGCCTTCCAGGCGATTCGCGATGCGCTGATGCATGCCCCGCAGCCCGTGACGCTGGTGGCAATTGGCCCGCTGACCAACATTGCGCTGCTGCTGACCCATTATCCTGAATGCGTATTCAACATTCACCGTCTGGTGATTATGGGCGGCTCTGCCGGGCGCGGGAACTTCACACCCAACGCCGAGTTTAATATTGCTATCGATCCCGAGGCTGCCGCAAAAGTCTTCCAGAGCGGGCTGGATATTGTGATGTGTGGGCTGGATGTTACTAACCAGGCCATGCTCGCCCCGGACTATCTGGCGACGCTCCCCCAGCTTAACCAGACGGGAAAAATGCTGTACGCGCTGTTTAGCCATTACCGTAGCGGCAGTATGAATACGGGGCTGCGAATGCACGATCTGTGTGCCATTGCCTGGCTGGTGCGCCCGGAACTGTTTACCCTGCAGTCGTGTTTCGTGGCGGTTGAAACCCAGGGCGAATATACCTCAGGTACGACGGTGGTGGATATCGAAGGACGTCTGGGGCATCCAGCAAATGCGCAGGTTGCGCTGGGTCTGAACGTTGAAGGTTTCCAGCAGTGGGTGGCAGAGGTGCTTGCACTGGCCCCTTGAGGCTGTGATCCGGCCCGCAATATGCAGACAGAATTAGCAGGTTAATCGATTAATCTGCTAATCTGATCCTGTTGTTCTCCTCGGGCCGGAGACACATATGAACCTTTCTTTTATCCAGCCACCGCAGGTGGCGTGGGCAAGCGGCGCTTTGGCCGATGGCCCGTTATTGCGCAAATCTACCCGTATTCAGGATCTTACTGACGTTTTTGCCGATGAAAACGCCCGTCAGCAATTGGCTGGTGAGCAGGTCGTGTATGACGTTGAGATGCTGGATACGTCTTCCGCTGAAGGTGAACTCTACACCGGCGTTACCCATCTTTATCCTGGCCGGGTCGGCTGCGAGTATTTTATGACCCGCGGGCATTTCCATGAGCGCCGCGAACAGGGGGAAGTCTATTTCGGTCTGCGTGGCGCTGGTTTGCTGCTGTTGCAAACCGAACAGGGCGACACGAGGCTGGAAAAGGTATTCGCCGGATCCATCCACATTATCCCCGGCTTTACCGCGCACCGGTTAATCAACACCGGGGAAGAGGTACTGTCGGCGCTCGCCGTATGGCCGGGGATTGCGGGTCATGATTATGCGGCGCTCGCCAGGGGCTTCAGAATAAGAGTCTTTGAGGAAAATAATCGGGTTCAGGCGAAGGAGGTACAGAATGGCTGACTTAGCGCATTCTTACGGCCTCGATATGACGGTTCATCATCGCCCGCTTGGCTTTAGCTATGGGGATGAGGTTACCGGGCCGATGCCGGAAATTCGTCAACTCGATGACATCCGCGCCTCGCTGCGCGATCCGCACTGTGAAGGGCCGCAAGAGGTGTATGCCATTGCGATGGATGTGGCGCGAATGCAGGATCGCGAAGAGTTGAAAAAGCGGATGCTGTTATTTGGCGTGGTGACTTATGCGGCGGGACGACTGGGGGAAGAGCCGGTGCGTAGTCAGGGACATATTCATCGTATCAGTCAGCACAGCGGCTGGTCCCCGCCGGAGCTTTACGAAATCTGGCAGGGAAAAGCGATAATCTATATGCAGGAGTATGTTGAGGATGACCCTGGTCGCTGTTTTGCTGTAATTGCCGGACCCGGTGAGAAAGTGTTGGTACCACCTGGCTGGGGGCATGCGACCATATCCGCAGATCCGGATGTCCCGTTAACCTTTGGTGCGTGGTGCGATCGTGAATATGGTTTTGAGTACGACGCCGTGCGTGCGCATAAAGGGTTGGCGTGGTACCCGTTACTGCAGGGAAACAACGTTATCTGGCAGCATAATCCGCGTTACATTCCCGGACGATTGCAGGCCGTAACGCCCCGACAATATACGGAGTTCTCAATTAGTTCTGCACCTGTTTACCAGCAGTTCATCGAGGACCCGGCGCGCTTTCAATTTATCTCACGCCCGGACAAATATCCCGAGCTGTGGCAAAACTTTCACCCATAAAGAGCCGGGGCATAGCCCCGGTTGTATCGTTTTCTGTGTATTACCCCGCAAACAGGCCCGTGGCGACGCCAAGCGCCGCCAGGACCAGCAGCAATACCATCGCTTTCACTGGCGACACACCACGCTTGGCCATCAGATACCAGGTGCCAAGTACCACTATCAGCGGCAGTAACTGCGGGAAGATACCGTCCAGCATTTGTTGAACATGGATATTCACCCCATCTTTGGTAATAAATTCCAGCCCGGTACCAAGCTTAACGTAACTTGCCGCCACGCCCCCCATGACAAACACGCCCAGCAGCGATAATGCTTCACGCAGACGGGCAGACTTGCTACTCACCAGCATTTCCACCGAGCCGGAACCCATCTTGTAGCCTTTCAGGAACAGGAACCACGAGCCGGGAATTATGATAGCCAGCCAGGCAACGGTATAAAACAGCGGCCCCAGAATATTACCGCCGGCCGCCAGGGCCATGCCGATGCTGAGCAGGATAGGGATCAACATGCCGGGGATCATTGAATCGCCGATCCCGGCAATAGGGCCCATCAGACCAACCTTCAAGGTATTGATGGTCTCGCCATCGATCGGCTCACCGTTCGCTTTTTTCTCTTCCAGCCCCAGCACCATGCCATTTACGATCGCGCCTATCTGGGGTTCCGTATTATAAAACGAGGCGTGGCGGCGCAGCATCTCTGTACGTTGGGTTGCGTCGGGATAGAGCTTTTTCGCCACCGGGAGCATACTCAGGCAAAAGCCAAAAGACTCCAGACGCTCAAAGCTCATCGATGACAAGTTGTGCATCATCCATGCGCGCCAGCAGCGGCGAAGATCTTTACGCGTAAGTGTACGTTCTTCCATCAGAATTCATCCTCATCATCATCTACCGACTTTGCAGTCGCGGCCTGCGGCGGTTCCGGTTTGTAGTTGTAATGGATCAACGCCAGCAGCGAACCGACGATCACCAGCGCGACCATGTTGAGTTTTAAAAAGACGATGCAGACAAAACCGACGAGGAAGTAGATCAGCATGGTGTAGTTTTTGATGATCTGCTTGAGCAAAATCGCGATCCCGACTGCAGGTAAAATGCCGCCCAGTACGTTCATCGTCGACAGAACAATTTTCGGCAAACTGTCCATAAAGCCGCTGATGTATTGTGCCCCGAAGTAAACCGCAATAAAGGTCGGTACAAAACGCAGGACAAAGTTTGTCACCTGTGGCCAGATGGCGCTGTTCAGGTAAATGCCGCGTTCGTCGCCCCGTTCCAGCGCCACATCTGCCCGGTGATTCCAGAAGGAGTTCAGTACCATCATCGCGTTAAACAAAATGGTTCCGGCTATACCGATAGTTGCCGCCAGCGCGACCGCGACCTCGGGGCCTTTTCCGGAAAGGATCCCTAAAGCAATTGCCGGGTAAGCCACAAAGTTGAGGTCGGCGGGCATCGAACCGCCGGGTGTAACCATCGCGATATACACCGCCTGAACCGCGACGCCAATCATGATCCCGGTTTTAATGTCGCCGAGGATAATCCCGACCAGCATTCCGGAAATCAGCGGGCGGGTGATCAGGTACCAGCCGCCGGTCAGTCCCAGCAACCAGGGGCTGCTAAGGGCGCCGAGATAGCAAAGTATGCCAATCAACGTAGCTTCGATAATCATCGTGCGCTCCTTATTTCAGCTTCTGACGTGCGTCCTGCCAGCTGTAGCAACTGGCATCAGGCACCAGGCGAAACTCAACCAGGTGGCCATGCTGTGTCAGCCAGTCAAAGGCGGCAATTTCATCCCCGTTGACCGACTGATTCGGGCCGATGGTGGTGGTATCAGCACGAGCACTCATTGGACCCACATTAATCTTGCCGTTGGCATTTTTCAGGCTGATACCAGCTTCTTCAATGCGTTTGAGCGTCACGGGGGATTTGCCAATGACGAAATAACGTTTCTCGCTGGCAATGACTTTCGGCAGTTTTTCAATTGCGGTGGCCGTATCAAACAACCAGACTTTGGTGTCCTGCACAGCACCTTTCATCACCGAAGAGAGCAGAGGGTCGGCCGCGACGGCGTCGTCTATAGCGACAATTCCGTCACAGGGCAGCTCTTTGGCCCAACGTGTCACGAGCTGCCCATGGATTACGCGGTCATCGATACGTACAAAAGAAATACTCATAGTGGTTTCCTTTAAAAATCGTCGGACTGAACGGATAAAACCGGGACGGCTTTAATCAGCGTGGGTACCGTCAACGCCAACAGCTCGACGGCTGCGGCATGAACGTCCGTTAAATGGCAGATCTCTTCGCTTTGTAACAACATTGGGAAATTGACTCCCGCTACCACGGCAACAGGAGGAACCGTTTGTGCAGAAAACGCATGATGGCAGGCGACATTCCAGGGGGTACCGCTTTGCATGTCACACAGCACCAGAACGCCGTCAGCGCCTTTCCCGGCTCTGGCGAGGACCTGAGAAAACGTCTGCTTAAACCCTTCGATACCTGCCTGTTCACTCAGCGTGACGGGATAAACATGCGGTAATTCTCCGTAAACCATACGACCGCTGGCGAGAAGCGCTTCCGCCAGGGGACCATGGGTGGCAACAATAACGTTAATCATGCGCTTATCCTCTGACCCAGGCTTTAATCGTGGCAAGCTGTTGACCGATGCCTTTGCCAAACGGCGAAATGCGATACTCTCCAACGGCGGCTGGGATGATAAAGGTCTCTGCATAGTTGACGACAAACGGGGCAAACGCGCCGCTCGGGCTTTCGACAACGGCCTGAGCTCCTTCGACAAGGTTAAGGACGTTTACGCTGCCATGGGTATGGTGAGTGACCGGTGCCGTAAACCAGTGGCGACGCGTTTCGATAAATTCGCGTTCGTGCATCCCGGTTCTTTCTTCTCGCCAACCTTCTCCTTCAGCGATGGGGTCAATACGGTTGACCAGATTGTCGTGTACCCATTGCGTGTCACGCTGCCAGTCAATAACCTGTTGGCCGTGATCCAGATGCACCGGACGCGGTAAGCCGTCTAATCCTAAGCGACCCCAGTCCCACAGTTTGAAGGTGAAAATATACGGCGTTGCGCTGATCTCCAGCACCATGGTGCCTGCTCCTGAACAGTGGACGGTTCCTGCGGGGATCAGGAAGTGATCGTGTTTATGCGCAGGGATCTGGTTCACGAATCGTTCATCATCAAACGTTTTTTCACCACGCCCCGCTGCCCGGAGATCGTCGAGCATATCTTGCGGCGCGATCCCGGTTTTGGTGCCGAGATACACCACGGCGTCCGGCTCGGCTTCGAGGATGTAATAGCTCTCATCCTGGGTATAGTGCATGCCAAACTGCTGCTGAATGTATTCGGTAAGCGGATGAACCTGAAAGCTCAAATTCTGGCCACCAATAGTGTCAAGAAAGTCAAAACGGATCGGGAATTCCGCGCCAAAGCGCGCATGGACTTTTTCGCCCAGCAGTGGGCGGGGACAGGTCAGCACCAGATCCTGAGAGGGGATCTCGATCCGCACGTTGCCAAAACGCAGTAACAGGCTGTTTTCCTCGGGCACGCAATCAAAACACCACGCGTAATTGGGGGCTGAGGGATCGAGATCGAAGCGTTGTTTCATCCATTGCCCGCCCCAGACGCCAGGGTCAAAGAAAGGGGCAACGCGAAACGGTTGTTGGGTGGTTTGTTGCAGACCGGCGCGTAGCGCGTCGCCGCTGACCATCGCGGGACTATTTTTTACCGTGGTATCGAGCAAATAATCGGCACGTTTGAGTAACGGCGTTTTGTGTTTGTCGAAGACCCGCCATTCAATGAAAAAAGCACGTTTGTAACGACGAAGAATATCTTCATCCTGGTTTTTTGCCCCCCAGTTACCCAGCCCGTCATGGCGCATGCGCTGCTGAATTTCCCAGCGCGGAAGGTCAGCATAAACCAGCACGTCACCCGGGTGTGCCAATGCAGCGCCAGAGCCGTATACCACGACCAACCCTTCACTAATGGCATCAATCTGTTGGCGGAGCTGGCTGAGTTTGTCGCTATCAAAAAATTCATCCAGGTGATGACAGGAAAGCACGCCGAATACGCGATCGTCGGTCAGGTTACGCGCCAGTAAATCATGCAGGGCCTGCTCATCGCAGCGGGCGGATTCAATATTCAGCACCAGTGCGGCATCTAATGTCGTAACGAGCTGTTGCTCCAGCTCGTCAAGCCGCACGCCCGGATAGCAATCCACGATCAATACGGTTTTGGCTGCGCCAGATACTTTGGTGTTAATCACTGAATGGATCGACGACCAACCCTGCCAGGCGTGGTTGTCATAGCCCTGAATGCTAACCTCAGGGAATTTATTATAGGTTGTACGCATTTTCTGTCTCCGTGTTGGCTTATTTAAGATTAATCGATTAACCTTATTTTCATAGTGTGGTTAACGCGATTAACCCGCCATATTCAGGATCCAGCGCGGTGAAAAGCACGTTAGCGTGATGTGAATCACACGTAAAAAGACAAGATTTCGGTTATTCGATTAACCTTTGCAATAAATTCAGGAGAAGTCATGACAACAGTCACGTTGGCGCAGGTAGCGGAACGCGCGGGAGTCTCCACGGCAACCGTTTCAATGGTATTGCGTAACCGGGGACGCATTTCTCAGGCCACGCGTGACCGCGTGCTCAAAGCGCTGGACGATACTGGCTACGTTTATAATCAAACCGCCGCCAACCTGCGTAACCGGAGCAGTAATCAGGTCGGATTGTTGTTACACGATATCACTAACCCTTTTTACGGTGAGATGACGGCAGGGCTGAGCCATGAGATGGAGCGGCATGACCTGCTGCTGTTTCTGGCAAACAGCGAAGAGTCAGGAGAACGGCAGCAAAAATTTGTCGACTCGTTGATGCGCAATAATGCCTGCGGCATGGTGCTCTGCGCGGCGCGTGAAACGCCGACATCCTTCTTCGAAGCGCTGAAACGGCGCAATATTCCCGCCATCATGGTGGTCCGTCCCCTTAGCGATCCTGATTTTGATTTTGTGGGCACCGATAACTTTCTCGGTACGCAAATGGCCACCACCCATTTAGTCAAAATGGGGCACAAGAATATTGCGTTTATTGGGGGGAGCCCAAGTTCCGGGAGCCGGGCGCAGCGTATAGGTGGATTCACCAGCACGTTGCTGGAGCATAGAATATCGCCTAATCCGGAATGGATAGTGGCGACGCAGGCCAGCCAAATTGATGGCGCAAAAGCGGCGGAGTCTCTTCTTCTGCGCTTCCCGCAAATTACCGCTGCCGTTTGTTATCAGGATATCGTGGCGCTTGGGGTCATGCAGGCATTACGTAAAATGGGGCGTGAACCAGGGCGCGATTTTGCGCTGGTGGGGTTCGACGACATCACCGAAGCGGCGCTGGTACAGCCTGCGCTCACCACTGTGTCGGTGGCTGCAAAAGAGATTGGTCGCAAGGCTGGGGAGCTGCTTTACAGTCGCATTCAGGGAAATGACGAACCACCGAAACGTATTATTCTGCCGCCTGCGCTGGTGGTCAGAGAATCATGTGGTTTTAGCTGATCGTCATGCCTTTTACTGATATCTCTGCCTGTTTATCATTAAATTCTAATTATCGACGTTTTCGGCTGGCGGCGCAGCGTTGCGCTGGTTAATCTGAAAACGATTTACGTAAAATTAACAAAAGAGAATAGCTATGCATGATGCACAAATCCGCGTTGCCATCGCGGGAGCCGGAGGACGCATGGGGCGTCAGTTGATTCAGGCCACTCTCGGCATGGAAGGCGTACAGCTGGGCGCGGCGCTGGAGCGCGAAGGTTCCTCCTTATTAGGAAGCGATGCCGGAGAGTTAGCGGGAGCCGGGAAAACGGGCGTTACCGTACAAAGTAGCCTTGAAGCGGTGAAAGATGATTTCGATGTTTTCATCGATTTTACCCGCCCGGAAGGCACGCTGACGCATCTGGCGTTTTGCCGCCAACACGGTAAAGGGATGGTGATTGGCACCACCGGCTTTGATGACGCGGGTAAACAGGCTATTCGTGATGCCGCGCAGGAGATTGCTATCGTTTTCGCCGCGAACTTTAGCGTCGGCGTGAACGTTATGCTTAAGCTGCTGGAGAAAGCGGCGAAAGTGATGGGCGATTACACCGATATTGAGATTATTGAAGCCCACCACCGCCATAAAGTTGATGCGCCGTCAGGCACTGCACTGGCGATGGGCGAGGCGATTGCCGGGGCGCTGGATAAAGATCTGAAAGACTGCGCAGTCTATTCGCGTGAAGGTTACACCGGCGAGCGCGTACCGGGCACGATCGGCTTTGCCACGGTGCGGGCGGGGGATATCGTTGGTGAGCATACCGCGATGTTTGCTGATATTGGCGAGCGTATTGAGATCACGCATAAAGCGTCCAGCCGCATGACTTTTGCTAACGGCGCGGTGAGATCGGCAATTTGGCTAAAATCAAAGTCAAATGGTCTTTTTGATATGAAAGATGTGCTTGATTTACGTAATTTATAGCTTTTTCTACCCTTCGTGATGTGGTTATTGTAATCATAATTAATTGATTACATGGGGCAATATTTTATTGCCCTTTCATTTTTTCGCTTTTTAATGTGTTTTTTCTTTTAAATGAGTGTTTGTATATATTTTATTGGGTGTTTATGTTATCTCAATGTAAATTTTGACCAAATGGTCCACTTTTTTCTCTCCCGTATTCTGTTTTTACACTCTTTGCCTACCGCAAGCGTTTTCTACCCCGAGTTAGCTGATCTTTTTGCCTGTTAAATCGTGTGATTTATCCCAGTGGCGCAAAATAATAATAAAAATTACCCTTTTGGGTAGACTTTTACGTGGGCTATCTCTAGAATGCCGCCGTTTGCCAGAAATCCATAGGTAAGCAAATTTGCATTGATTCATGAGGTGTTAATGAATTAATATGCAAATAAAGTGAGTGAATATTCTCTGGAGGGTGTTTTGATTAAGTCAGCGCTATTGGTTCTGGAAGACGGAACCCAGTTTCACGGTCGGGCCATAGGGGCAACAGGTTCGGCGGTTGGGGAAGTCGTTTTCAATACTTCAATGACCGGTTATCAAGAAATCCTCACTGATCCTTCCTATTCCCGCCAAATCGTCACTCTTACTTATCCTCATATCGGTAATGTCGGCACCAATGAAGCCGATGCAGAATCTTCACAGGTACATGCGCAAGGACTGGTCATCCGCGACCTGCCGCTGATTGCCAGCAACTTCCGCGATACCGAAGACCTCTCTTCTTACCTGAAGCGCCATAACATTGTGGCGATTGCTGATATCGATACCCGTAAGCTGACGCGTTTGCTGCGTGAAAAGGGCGCACAGAACGGCTGCATCATCGCGGGCGATAACCCGGATGCGGCGCTGGCACTGGAGAAGGCAAAAGCTTTCCCTGGCCTGAACGGTATGGATCTGGCGAAAGAAGTGACCACCGCGGAGCCTTATAGCTGGACGCAGGGGAGCTGGACGCTGGCGGGTGACCTGCCGGAAGCAAAATCTGCCGATGAACTGCCGTTCCACGTTGTGGCTTACGATTTCGGCGCTAAACGTAACATTCTGCGTATGTTAGCGGACCGCGGTTGCCGCCTGACGGTTGTACCGGCGAAAACCTCAGCAGAAGACGTTCTGAAGATGAATCCGGACGGTATCTTCCTGTCCAACGGCCCTGGCGACCCGGCGCCGTGCGACTATGCGATTACCGCGATTCAGAAATTCCTCGAAACCGATATTCCGGTATTTGGCATCTGCCTCGGCCATCAGCTGTTGGCGCTGGCGAGCGGTGCGAAGACCATTAAGATGAAGTTTGGCCACCACGGCGGCAACCATCCGGTAAAAGATATTGATAACAACACCGTGATGATCACCGCGCAGAACCACGGTTTTGCTGTAGATGAAGCCTCCATGCCTGCCAACCTGCGCGTGACCCACAAGTCACTGTTCGACGGCACTTTGCAGGGGATTCATCGTACCGACAAACCGGCATTCAGCTTCCAGGGGCACCCTGAAGCGAGTCCGGGGCCGCACGACGCTGCACCGCTGTTCGACCACTTTATCGAGTTAATTGAGCAATACCGTCAGTCCGCGAAATAATCAGGAGTAAAAGAGCCATGCCAAAACGTACAGACATAAAAAGTATCCTGATTCTGGGCGCGGGTCCGATTGTTATCGGTCAGGCGTGTGAGTTTGACTATTCCGGCGCACAGGCGTGTAAAGCCCTGCGTGAAGAGGGTTACCGCGTTATTCTGGTGAACTCCAACCCGGCAACCATCATGACCGACCCGGAAATGGCCGATGCCACCTACATCGAGCCGATTCACTGGGAAGTGGTACGCAAAATCATTGAGAAAGAGCGCCCGGATGCGGTGCTGCCAACCATGGGCGGTCAGACGGCGCTGAACTGTGCGCTGGAACTGGAGCGTCAGGGCGTGCTGGCTGAGTTCGGCGTGACCATGATTGGTGCCACGGCTGATGCGATTGATAAAGCAGAAGACCGTCGTCGCTTTGATATCGCGATGAAGAAAATTGGTCTCGACACCGCGCGCTCTGGCATCGCCCATACCATGGAAGAAGCGCTGGCGGTTGCTGCTGAAGTGGGCTTCCCGTGCATCATCCGACCGAGCTTCACCATGGGCGGCACCGGCGGCGGTATCGCTTATAACCGTGAAGAGTTCGAAGAGATTTGCGAACGTGGTCTGGACCTTTCCCCAACCAACGAGCTGCTGATTGATGAATCGCTGATTGGCTGGAAAGAGTACGAGATGGAAGTGGTGCGTGATAAAAACGACAACTGCATCATCGTCTGCTCCATCGAAAACTTCGACGCGATGGGCATCCATACCGGTGACTCCATCACCGTAGCACCTGCCCAGACGCTGACCGACAAAGAATATCAAATCATGCGTAACGCCTCGATGGCGGTACTGCGTGAAATCGGCGTGGAAACCGGCGGTTCTAACGTCCAGTTTGCGGTAAACCCGAAAAACGGTCGCCTGATTGTCATCGAGATGAACCCGCGCGTATCCCGCTCCTCGGCGCTGGCGTCCAAAGCTACCGGCTTCCCGATTGCGAAAGTCGCCGCCAAGCTGGCCGTAGGTTACACCCTCGACGAACTGATGAACGACATCACCGGCGGCCGTACTCCGGCCTCGTTTGAGCCGTCCATCGACTACGTTGTGACGAAAATTCCACGCTTCAACTTCGAGAAATTCGTTGGTGCTAATGACCGTCTGACCACGCAGATGAAATCTGTTGGTGAAGTGATGGCGATCGGCCGCACCCAGCAGGAATCGCTGCAGAAAGCGCTGCGCGGTCTGGAAGTGGGCGCGACCGGCTTCGACCCGAAAGTCAGCCTGGACGACCCGGAAGCGCTGACCAAAATCCGTCGCGAACTGAAAGACGCTGGCGCTGAGCGTATCTGGTACATCGCCGATGCCTTCCGTGCTGGCCTGTCCGTCGATGGTGTGTTCAACCTGACCAACATCGACCGCTGGTTCTTGGTGCAGATTGAAGAGCTGGTGCGCCTGGAAGAAAAAGTCATTGACCTTGGCATCAACGGCCTCGACGCTGACTTCCTGCGCGTACTGAAGCGCAAAGGCTTCGCTGATGCGCGTCTGGCAAAACTGGCCGGCGTTCGCGAAGCGGAAATCCGCAAACTGCGTGACCAATATAACCTTCACCCGGTCTACAAGCGCGTGGATACCTGTGCGGCAGAATTCGCGACCGACACCGCTTATATGTACTCCACTTATGAAGATGAGTGTGAAGCGAATCCGTCCGTCGACCGCGATAAAATCATGGTGCTGGGTGGTGGTCCAAACCGTATCGGTCAGGGCATTGAGTTCGACTACTGCTGCGTACACGCTTCGCTGGCGCTGCGTGAAGACGGCTACGAGACCATCATGGTCAACTGTAACCCGGAAACCGTCTCTACTGATTACGACACTTCCGACCGCCTGTACTTCGAGCCAGTCACGCTGGAAGACGTACTGGAAATCGTGCGCATTGAGAAGCCGAAAGGCGTCATCGTACAGTACGGCGGCCAGACCCCGCTGAAGCTGGCGCGTGCGCTGGAAGCGGCAGGTGTACCGGTAATCGGCACCAGCCCGGATGCCATCGACCGCGCGGAAGACCGTGAGCGTTTCCAGCAGGCGGTTGACCGTCTGAAGCTGAAGCAACCGGCGAACGCTACCGTAACGGCTATCGAACAGGCTGTTGAGAAGGCGAAAGAGATTGGCTACCCGCTGGTGGTGCGTCCGTCGTATGTTCTCGGCGGCCGCGCGATGGAAATTGTCTACGACGAAGCCGACCTGCGTCGCTACTTCCAGACTGCGGTCAGCGTTTCTAACGATGCGCCGGTACTGCTGGACCGTTTCCTTGACGATGCGGTTGAAGTGGACGTGGACGCTATCTGCGACGGCGAAATGGTGCTGATTGGCGGCATCATGGAGCACATCGAACAGGCGGGTGTACACTCCGGTGACTCCGCATGTTCACTGCCAGCGTACACCCTGAGCCAGGAAATTCAGGATGTGATGCGTCAGCAGGTGCAGAAACTGGCCTTCGAACTGCAGGTTCGCGGTCTGATGAACGTTCAGTTTGCGGTGAAGAATAACGAAGTTTACCTGATTGAAGTGAACCCGCGTGCGGCGCGTACCGTTCCGTTCGTCTCCAAGGCAACTGGCGTACCGCTGGCGAAAGTTGCGGCGCGCGTGATGGCCGGGAAAACACTGGCACAGCAGGGCGTAACCAAAGAAGTTATCCCGCCGTACTACTCAGTAAAAGAAGTGGTGCTGCCGTTCAACAAATTCCCGGGCGTTGACCCGCTGTTAGGGCCAGAAATGCGCTCTACCGGGGAAGTGATGGGCGTGGGCCGTACCTTCGCGGAAGCGTTCGCCAAGGCACAGCTGGGCAGCAGCTCCACCATGAAAAAACAGGGGCGTGCGCTGCTCTCCGTTCGCGAAGGCGATAAAGAGCGTGTGGTTGACCTGGCGGCGAAACTGCTGAAGTTTGGTTTTGAGCTGGATGCAACGCACGGCACGGCGATTGTGTTGGGCGAAGCGGGTATCAATCCACGTCTGGTGAACAAGGTGCATGAAGGGCGTCCGCACATTCAGGACCGTATCAAGAATGGCGAGTACACTTACATCATCAACACCACCGAAGGTCGTCAGGCGATTGAAGACTCTAAGCTGATTCGCCGTAGCGCCCTGCAGTACAAAGTGCATTATGACACTACCCTGAACGGCGGTTTCGCGACGGCGATGGCGCTGAATGCCGATGCCACTGAGAAGGTGACCTCGGTGCAGGAAATGCACGCGCAGATCAAAAAGTCATAAACAAAGAGTCCGGTGATAATTGCGTTAATCGGACCTGCAATATAATCTTGAAAGGGTTTCTGTAAAGAAACCCTTTTTTTATCTCTCGTAAGGTCATTCCTGGCCAAATGCAGTTTCATAACCACATTTTCAATGTAATAAGCACGATATTGCTCACACTAATCAACATTCAAGTCGCATACTATCTTTTATATCCACAATTTTAATATGGCTTAGTTTTTATTAATTTGGACAGGCCGTAGCCAGATTTTTAATTTGTGAAATGGTGTGCTTATGTGTGAAAAATATGTTGAAAGACCGCTTTATTTGTTAATTGCTGACTGGATGATGGCTGAAGATCGTTGGATCACCGCAAAAGAAATTTCCCGCCATTTTGATATTGAACACTGCAAAGCAATTAATACGCTCTCTTATATTCTGTCGGAAGTGGGAGAAATTGTTTGTGAAGTTAAGATGATCCCTAATCAGATTGCAGGCCGGGGCTGCCAGTGCCAGCGTCTGGTAAAAGTCATCAGTATTGATTCTCACCTCTACAACCGATTGAGCCACAATTTGCAGGAAAAAAAGGTGAGTGTGGCGAAAACGCCGCGGCTGTCTGCCGTTCCCCCAACAGAGCTCAACCGTGAGCAGAAATGGCAGATGATGCTCTCCAAGAGTATGCGTCGCTAATTGTCAGTTGCCTGATGGCTGCATAAACGGTGGTTGACGCGTAGGCCGGATAAGCGTGAGCGAATCCGGCATCAATTACTGTGCTGATTTGGGTTTTACGTCCGTCGTGCCTTTCAGGCGCGGCCGGTGTTCTTCGACCCGCGTTAATGGCTGCGTTTCGCGTAAACCTGCCCGGCAGCGGACCGCAAGATCCTGATACTCTTTGGTGTTTAACCGTTTCCAGTGCAGTTCCTGGTCCGTGACTTCACGCAATACGCGAGCGGGTGAGCCCACCAGCATCTGCCTTGCCTCCCCCTGAAATCCGGCTTTGACAAAGCTCATGGCGGCGACAATGCTCTCTTCACCAATCACTGTGCCGTCCATAATGACGCTGTTCATGCCGATCAGCGCATCTCTGCCCACCACGCAACCGTGCAGGATTGCGCCATGGCCGATATGCCCATTCTCATGCACGATGGTGTCAGTGTCGCAATAACCGTGCATGATGCAGCCATCCTGCAAGTTAGAACCTGCCTCCAGAATCAGGCGACCATAGTCACCGCGCAGTGAGGCATGCGGGCCGACGTAGACGCCAGCCCCCACGATTACATCACCAATCAACACGGCGCTGGGATGAACATACGCCTCTGGATGCACTACCGGAATCAGGCCTTCAAAGGCGTAATAGCTCATCGGTTATCAGCGTCCTTTCCACTCCGGATCGCGTTTTTCTGCAAACGCCTGCGGTCCTTCAAGCGCATCTTCGGAGTGCAGCACTGACGGATAGTGCTTCAGCACGCCGCTGCGGATGTAGCGGTAGCCTTCTTCTACCGGCATTTCGCTGGTCGCACGATAAATCTCTTTCAGCGCGGCGATCGCCAGCGGGGCGCTATTCACCAGCTGCTGCGCCAGTTCGCGCGCGCTATCCATCAGTTCGCTCTGGCTGACAACGCGGTTGACGATACCCCAACGCAGCGCTTCTTCGGCACTCATTCGTCTGCCGGTCATCATCATTTCGTTGACGATAGCCGGTGGCAGTAGCTTCGGCAGACGCAGAACGCCGCCGCTGTCAGGCACGATCCCGAGCTTGGCTTCCGGTAGCGCGAAGCTGGCATTTTCCGCGCAGACGATAAAATCCGCCGCCAGCGCCAATTCAAAACCACCGCCAAACGCATAGCCGTTTACCGCAGCGATGACCGGTTTATTGAGGTCGAAAATTTCGGTTAAACCGGCAAAGCCGCCTGGGCCAAAATCGGCATCCGGCGCTTCACCTTCAGCTGCCGCTTTTAAGTCCCAGCCCGCAGAAAAGAATTTCTCACCGCCGCCGGTGATTATCGCTACGCGTAATTCCGGGTCATCACGAAAATTAAGAAACGCTTCACCCATGGCAAAGCTGGTTTTGGCATCAATGGCATTGGCTTTAGGCCGGTCGAGGGTAATTTCCAGAATCGGGCCGTTACGGGTCAGATGTAATGATTCACTCATAGTTCATCTCCAGATAAATAGATTTCCCGGCAGGAGGAATTCCTACCGGGAGGGTTATTTCAGATTTTTTTTGATTATTTTTCCTGAACAATTGCGCGGCAGGTCGGTTCTTATCTCCATAAACGAGGGAACCTTGAATTTCGCCATATTGTTTTCGCAGAAGCTGAAGAACTCGGCTTCGCTTAATGTTTCACCTTCATTAAGGACGATAAACGCTTTAATGGCTTCATCACGGATTGAATCTTTAATACCGACAACCACAATGTCCTGAATTTTCGGATGCGCAGAAATAATATTTTCCAGCTCGACGCAGGAGACATTTTCTCCGCCGCGTTTAATCATGTTGCAGCGTCTGTCGACGAAATAAAAATAGCCATCCGCATCCTGATAGCCCGAATCTCCGGTATGTAACCAGCCTTCAGGTTCCAGCGCTTTGGCGGTAGCCTCCGGCTGGGCATAGTACTCTTTGAAGATTGTTTTGCCCGGCACGCCTTTAATACAGATTTCGCCAATTTCTCCGGCGGGCAGGGGACGGTTGTGATCGTCACGGATTTCGGCTTCATAGCTAAATCCCACGCGGCCAATGGAGGGCCAGCGTCGTTTGTCACCGGGACGGTCGCCGATAATACCGACGATGGTTTCAGTCATACCGTAGGAGGTCAGCAGCCTGACGCCAAAGCGTTCGGTAAAGGCGTCTTTTTCCTGTGCGGATAAATTGAGATAGAACATTACTTCGCGCAGGTGATGCTGTCTGTCGGTTGGCGCGGCAGGTTGTACCATCAGCGTTCTGATCATCATCGGAATGCATTCGGTAACCGTCGCCTTATATCTATGCACCTGATTCCAGAACGCCCTGGCACTGTACTTCTCTAGCAGCACAAAGGTGCTGCCAGCGGAGAATGCGGGCATTGCGGCGGTACACTGACAGTCGATATGAAAAGCGGGCATCACCGTCATGTAGACGTCATCATCGCGCAGAGCGATTTGCCAGGAAGTGTAGTAGCCTGCAAAACGCAAGTTGTAGTGGGTAATCACCACCCCTTTAGGCCGTGAAGTGGTGCCTGAGGTAAACAGAATTTCCGCCGTATCGTCAGTGGATAACGCGGGCGTATAACACAGCGTAGTCGACTGGCGGGATTGCAGTTGGGTAAAGTGGCTCACGCCGTCGTCAACCGGAAGCTGTTCGCCAATCAGACAGATATGATTAAGCGGTGTGGTATTTTCCAGCCGTATCTGGCGGTACATAGGATAAAACTGGGCGCTGGTGACCAGCAGGCTTACCTGGCTGTTTTGCAGGATCCAGGCACTTTCTTCGCCCAGTAAGCGGGCATTAATCGGTACCATAATGGCGCCAATTTTTGCCAGCCCAAACCAGCAAAAAATGAATTCCGGACAGTTATCCAGATGCAATGCGACCTTATCGCCCTTGCGGATCCCTAAGGAATGGAACAGGTTTGCCGTGCGGTTAATCTCTTCATTGAGCGAGGCATAGCTAAACTGCCGAACGACTCCTTCGCAGGATTCGAAAATTAACGCCGTTTTATCTCCGTACACCCCGGCCAGGTCGTCCCACATCTGACGTAAGTTTTGTCCGCCAACGATATCCATATTGCTTTATCCACTGAAATCAGGCGTGAGCGCTAACCCACTCGCGGGTCAGCGCGTCGCGTTTATTCCTCAACTCTGGCCAGGCCTTTGCCGACCAGCTCATTTATGTCTGCTTCGCTATAACCAATTTTTTTCAGAATGGCGGCAGTATCCATGCCATGTGACGGCATGCCACGCCAGATTTTCCCCGGGTTGTTTTTAAATTTCGGCATGATGTTTGGCCCTTTGCAGGTGCGGCCATCCATTGTTTGCCACTGAGTAATGGATTCACGGGCAACGTACTGCGGGTTGCCTTCCAGTTCCGGAATGGTCAGCACCTTCGCGCAGGCGATATTCAGCTCAGCAAAACGCGCCTGGACTTCGGCGATGGTGTGTGTTGCCAGCCACGCGTCCAGTTTCTCTTCCACGAGCGGGCCGTAAGGGCATTCCACGCGATGGATAAGCTGGGTGCCTTCCGGTACTTCCGGTGTGCCAAGAATGTGGGCGAGGCCAATATCTTTGAAGCACTCGTTGATTTGCGTGATGCCGACCAGCTCCATGACGATATAGCCATCGGCGCATTTATACAGGCCGCAGCCAGCGTAATACGGGTCTTTGCCTTTGGTCATGCGTGGGCAAATTTCGCCGCCGTTGAAGTAATCCATCATGAAATACTGACCCATGCGCAGCATCACCTCGTACATGGCGATATCGATGCTTTCACCTTTACCCGTTTCGCGGACTTTGTGCAGAGCCGCCAGCGCCGCTGTCGTCGCGGTCATCCCGGAGAAGTAATCGGCGGTGTACGGAAAGGCTGGCATTGGCTGATCCACGTCACCGTTTTGGATCAGATAGCCACTGAACGCCTGTGCGATGGTGTTATACGCCGGAAGATTGGTGTACTCCTCGGTACCAAACTGGCCGAAGCCGGAAAGGTGGGCGATAACCAGTTTCGGGTTATGTTCCCACAGCACTTCATCGGTAATACCGCGGCGGGCAAAGGCCGGGCCTTTACTGGCTTCAATGAAAATATCGGTGGTTTCCATCAGCTTCAGAAATGCTTCCCGGCCTTCATCTTTGAAAATATTCAGCGACAGGGCATGCAGATTACGGCGTGATAGCTGCGGATAGTTAGGTTGCACGCGGATGGTATCGGCCCATGCGACGTTTTCAATCCAGATAACCTCAGCACCCCATTCGGCGAACATCTGTCCGGCGAACGGACCGGCAATTTCGATCCCTGAAAAGACAACGCGTACCCCGGAAAGCGGGCCGAAGGATGGCATTGGTAAATGATTCATCATTTTTCTCCTGGCATTTTTTTGTAGGCCCGGTAAGCGCAGCGCCACCGGGCATATTGCCGGATGGTGGCGTAAACACCTTATCCGGCCTACGAAACGAACGAATCAACGGTATTGCTTCAATACCGCACGACCCAACGTCAGGATCTGCATTTCGTCAGAACCACCAGAAACACGGTCAACGCGCAGGTCACGCCAGAAGCGCGTGATGCGATGGTTACCCGCGATACCCACGCCACCCAGCACCTGCATGGCGGTGTCTACCACCTCAAATGCCGCGTTGGCGCAGAAGTATTTGCACATGGCCGCGTCGCCCGAGGTAATAGTGCCGTTATCCGCTTTCCATGCGGCTTCCAGCAGCATGTTTTTCATGGAGTTCAGTTTGATCGCCATGTGCGCGAACTTCTCCTGAATCAGTTGGAAACGGCCGATCGTTTCGCCAAACTGTACGCGTTGGTTGGCATAACGCGCTGCGTCTTCAAAAGCGCACATTGCCGTACCGTAGTTGGTCAGTGCGACGAGGAAGCGTTCATGGTCAAACTCTTCTTTCACGCGGTTGAAGCCATTACCTTCCCGACCGAACATGTCTTTCTCGTCCAGTTCAACGTCATCAAAGGTGATTTCACAGCAGCTATCCATGCGCAGACCGAGTTTCTCCAGTTTGTTGACCTTGATACCCGCCTTGCTCATGTCAACAAACCACTCGGTATAAACAGGTTTATCCGGCGATGCACCATCTCTCGCCATCACTACGATGTACGGGGTATAGGCGCTACTGGTGATAAAGCACTTACTGCCATTAAGATAAACCTTACCATTTTTGCGTGTATAAGTGGTTTTCAGACTGCCAACATCCGATCCCGCTCCCGGTTCTGTGATCGCCGAGTTCCACATCTGCTTACCGGTCCCCTGGAACGCCATGATTTTATCGATTTGTTCCTGAGTCCCTTCACGCAGGAAGGTGTTAAAACCCCCCGGTAACTGGTACAGCACATAGGTTGGTGCGCCAAGACGTCCGAGTTCCATCCAGACGGCGGCAACGGTGACAAAACCGGCTTCCAGCCCGCCGTGTTCTTCCGGGATCAACAGGCTATCGATGCCCATATCCGCCAGTGCTTTTACAAAACGCTCAGGGTAGACGCTGTCGCGATCGCACTCGGCAAAATAAGCTTCCCAGTTCTCACTGGCCATCAGTTCACGAATACCGGCGACAAACAGTTCCTGCTCGTCATTTAAGTTGAAATCCATCTTTCAGCCTCTTGATCAATTGGGTTAATAAGAATTACTTGTCTTTCCAGTGCACTTTGGCGTCTTTAATAAAGGACAGCGTCACCATGATGTTGACGAAGAACAGCGGACATCCTCCGGCGATAATTGCGGTCTGAATGGGCTTCAGCCCACCCAGCGCCAGCAGAACGATGCCGATGACGCCGACCAGAACGGACCAACCGATACGCACCAACAGCGGCGGTTCTTCACCATCGCGAACTTCGCGACAGGTGGACATCGCCAGGGTGTAGGAGCAGGCGTTAATTAGCGTGACGGTGGCAATAAAGCAGAGGATAAAGAAGCCCCACATGGTGGCGGTGCTGAATGGCAAGGCGGCCCAGGTTTCGATAATGGCGCGCGCCACGCCGTGTTGTTCAATCAGCTGCGGGATGTTGAGAATGTTTTTATCCATCAGCAGCAGCGTGTTGCTGCCAAGGACTGTCCACAGGATCCAGGTGGAAGCGGTCAGGCCCAGCACCATCCCAAAGCACAGTTCACGTACGGTACGACCACGAGAAATACGCGCCAGGAAGATACTCATCTGGATGGCGTAAATGACCCACCACGCCCAGTAGAAAACAGTCCAGCCCTGCGGGAATCCGCCTTTGCCGATGGCATCGGTATAGAACAACATGCGCGGCAGATACATCAGCAGCATGCCGACCGAGTCGGTGAAGTAGTTCATGATGAAGCTGGCGCCGCTGACGATAAACACCCAGCCCAGCATCAGGAAGCTCAGGTAGCTACGCACGTCGCTGGCGATTCTGACTCCTTTTTGCAGGCCACAGGCTACGCAAATGGCGTTCAGAATGATCCAGCAGGTAATGATGATGGCATCTAATTGCAGCGTATGCGGAATACCGAACAGCCATTGCATACACTCAGTTACCAGCGGCGTCGCCAGACCGAGGCTGGTACCCATCGCGAAGATCAGTGCCACCAGGTAGAAGTTATCAACGATGGTGCCGAACAGCCCTTTCGCATGCTTTTCGCCCACTAACGGTACCAGCGTGGAGCTGGGACGGATGACGTCCATCTTGCGCACAAAGAAGAAATAGGCGAAGGCCACGGAAAGGAAGCTGTAGGTTGCCCACGGCAACGGCCCCCAGTGGAACAGGCTGTACGCCAGACCGATCTCTTTCGCACCCGTGGAATTGGGCTCCAAAGCGAACGGCGGGGTAGAGATATAGTAGTAGATCTCGATGGAACCCCAGAACAGCACCGCGGCGGATGTACAGGAGGCGAACATCATAAAAATCCAGCTGGCGGTACTAAACTCGGGTTTTTCGTCGCCTAATTTCTTTTTGGCATACGGGCCAAAGACTAACCAGAACCATCCGAAGAGCATGACGACCATATACCATTCGAATGCCCAACCCCAGACGTTGGTGACATAACTGAATACCGCATTAATAACGACGTTAGCGGCATCAAGATCTCTTACTGTTAGCCAACAAAGTATCCCAACAATTATTAATGGCGGAAAAAAAACCTTCGGTTCAATTCCCGACTTTCTCTTTTCATTTTTCATAAGTGAATTCCAGTGTGAAAACGAAATTTATTTAGCGTGCCCGTATGTGATCGTTTGTTTATTTATTATTAATGATTTGTTGATGACTTTTTAACCTCTGGGGCGCCTCAGTGAGTAACTCATAATGGGTATTCATTTCCGGCTATTCTGTTATCTGTGTCACACTTTTTTATGCTGGTTATTTTGTCTGGAAATCTAAAGAATTTCCTTATTAATCATGATTTTGATATTGATTTTTTAACTTTTTTAAGTGACTGGCGTTCAATATTGTTGAACCCGCAGACAATATTGAAAATTTTCATATTTGACGTGATTCTTTCAATATTGGTGAGGCATGTAACACTATTGAAAGTTACGAGTTTCAATGTGTGACATTTTCAATATTGGTGATTAAGGTTTTATTTCCGAATTAAAGAGCGTGATATCTGTATTTAACACCGCCGATATAAATACGTTTCCTTCATGATTTCTGGAGATGCAATGAAGATAATTACTTGCTACAAATGCGTACCTGATGAGCAGGATATTGCGATTAATAATGCTGATGGAACACTCGATTTCAGCAAAGCAGATGGCAAAATCAGCCAATATGATCTGAATGCGATCGAAGCGGCTTGCCAGTTAAAACAGCAGTTGGGAGAGGCTCAGGTTGTGGCCATGAGCGTCGGAGGCAAAGCGCTGACCAATGCAAAAGGGCGCAAAGATGTGCTTTCCCGTGGCCCTGATGAACTGATTGTTGTCATTGACGATCAATTTGAACAGGCGCTGCCGCAACAAACTGCCACTGCGCTGGCTGCCGCCGTGCAAAAATCCGGTTTTGATCTGCTTATTTGCGGCGACGGTTCTTCCGATCTTTATGCTCAGCAGGTTGGTCTGCTGGTGGGCGAAATGCTGGACGTGCCGGCGATAAACGGCGTGAGCAAAATCCTCTCTCTTACCGACAACACTCTGACGGTAGAGCGTGAACTGGAAGATGAAGTTGAAACCCTGAGTATCCCGCTTCCGGCGGTTATCGCGGTCTCTACTGACATCAACACCCCTCAAATCCCTTCCATGAAAGCCATTCTTGGCGCGGCGAAAAAACCGGTTCAGGTTTGGTCACCTGCAGACATTGGGCTGAACAGCGTGCAGGCGTATTCCGCACAACAGGTTGCTGCGCCGAAACAGCGCGAGCGTCAGCGCGTTGTAATTGAAGGTGACGGTGAAGAACAGATTGCCGCGTTTGTCGAGAATCTTCGCAAAATCATTTAATTATCAGGGGATGTTATGAACAAATTTTCCAGTATCTGGGTATTCAGCGATACCCCTTCTCGTCTGCCGGAACTGATGAATGGTGCGCAGGCTTTAGGTGAAAAAGTTAACACGTTTGTGCTCAGCGATGCGGACAGCGCAACGGCATGTCATTTAGGCGCGGATCATGTCTGGCTGCTCAGCGGCAAACCAGAAGACCGTATGGTTGAAGACTACGCCGATGTGATGGCTCAGACCATTCGTCAGCGCAGCGAGGGCGGCGCGGTGCTGCTGCCGAATACACGTCGGGGCAAGCTGTTAGCGGCAAAGCTGGGCTTTCGCTTGTCGGCTGCAGTCTCAAATGACGCCAGCGCAGTCGCGGTGCAGGATGGAAAAGCGGCGGTCAAACATATGGTCTACGGCGGCCTGGCGATGGGAGCAGAAACAATCGCTTCACCGTTTGCCGTGATCACTCTCAGTAGCGGAACGTTTGACGCGCAGCAACCGGATACCGCTCGCAGCGGTGAGGTGCACACCGTCCAGTGGCAGGCTCCGGCCATTGTCGTGACCCGTACGGCAACTCAGGCGCGTCAGAGCAACAGCGTCGATCTCGACAAAGCCCGTCTGGTGGTCAGCGTGGGACGCGGTATTGGTAGCAAAGAAAATATCTCGCTGGCAGAAGCGCTGTGCCAAACGATTGGCGCTGAGTTGGCCTGTTCCCGTCCGGTGGCGGAAAACGAGAAGTGGATGGAGCATGAACGCTACGTCGGCATCTCCAACCTGATGCTTAAGCCTGAACTGTATCTGGCTGTGGGGATCTCCGGGCAGATCCAACATATGGTCGGCGCCAACGGCGCACAGACGATTTTCGCCATCAACAAAGACAAAAATGCGCCGATTTTCCAGTATGCAGATTATGGCATTGTTGGCGATGCGCTGAAGATCCTGCCTGCGCTGACGGCTGCCTTAGCGCGTTAAACCATTCGGGCAGGATGCGAAGGTATCCTGCCGCTGACAGGAGTACGTATGTCCGAAGATATCTTTGATGCCATCATCGTGGGTGCAGGTCTGGCTGGTTCGGTTGCGGCGCTGGTGCTGGCTCGGGAAGGTGCACAGGTGCTGGTTATCGAGCGCGGCAATTCTGCTGGCGCGAAGAATGTCACCGGTGGGCGCATGTATGCGCATAGCCTGGAGCGCATCATTCCCGGTTTTGCTGAGCAGGCCCCCATTGAACGCATAATCACCCACGAAAAGCTCGCCTTTATGACCGACAAAGGGGCGATGACCATCGACTATTGCAATGGTGAAGAGGCCGCATCGTCGCAGGTTTCTTATTCCGTCTTACGTAGCAAATTTGACGCCTGGCTGATGGAGCAGGCCGAGGAGGCGGGCGCCCAGCTCATCACCGGTATTCGTGTGGATAACGTTGTGCAGCGCGAGGGTAAAGTCGTGGGCGTGGAAGCCGACGGCGATATTCTGGAAGCCAAAGTGGTGATCCTCGCCGACGGGGTGAATTCTCTGCTGGCTGAAAAGCTGGGTATGGCAAAGCGCGTCGAGGCATCGCATGTTGCCGTCGGCGTAAAAGAGCTGATCGAACTGCCAAAATCGGTAATTGAAGATCGTTTCCAGTTACAGGGGAACGAAGGTGCAGCCTGCCTGTTTGCCGGTTCGCCAACTGATGGATTGATGGGTGGTGGCTTTCTCTATACGAATGAAACGACCCTTTCTCTGGGGCTGGTCTGCGGCCTTCATCACCTGAAAGACGCGAAAAAATCGGTCCCGCAAATGCTGGAAGATTTCAAACAGCATCCGGCGGTTGCCCCACTGATCGCCGGTGGCAAGCTGGTGGAATATGCCGCGCACGTCGTACCTGAAGCCGGTATGAATATGCAGCCAGAACTGGTGGGGGACGGTGTGCTGATTGCCGGTGACGCTGCCGGAATGTGTATGAACCTCGGCTTTACCATTCGCGGTATGGATCTCGCCATTTCCGCAGGCGAAGCGGCGGCGAAAACGGTGCTTTCAGCGATGAAGCGCGACGACTTTAGCAAGCAGTCGCTGGGTGAATACCGTCAGCATCTGGACGATGGCCCGATGCGCGATATGCGTATGTACCAGAAGCTTCCTGCTTTTCTTGATAACCCGCGCATGTTTACCGCCTATCCCGAAATGGCGGTCAGTATCGCACGCGACCTGTTCACCGTAGATGGTTCCGCCCCAGTGCCAATGCGTAAAAAAATCCTGCGCCATGCGAAGAAAGTGGGCTTCATCAACCTGATGAAAGATGGCCTGAAAGGAGTGACCGTATTATGACATCTCCCGTCAATGTGGACGTCAAACTGGGCGTCAATAAGTTCAATGTCGATGAAGACAGCCCACATATCATTCTCAAAACCGATCCTGATAAACAGGCGCTGGAAGTGCTGATTAAGGCCTGTCCAGCGGGGCTGTATAAAAAGCAGGACGACGGCAGCGTACGGTTTGATTATGCCGGATGTCTGGAGTGCGGAACGTGCCGCATTCTCGGACTCGATACAGCGCTGGAAAAGTGGGAATACCCGCGTGGGACATTTGGCGTGGAGTTTCGCTACGGTTAATAAGTACGAGGTTGTGCACCCGTAGGCCGGATAAGACGCGCTAGCGTCGCCATCCGGCAATCATGTGACGCCAGTGCCGGATGGGGGCGTAAACGCCTTATCCGGCCTATAGATGACGCTTTGCCCGTGTTGAAACAGGAAGTCGCTATGCAGCAGCCCAGGAACTTTGATGACATCAAATTTACCTCTATTCACCGCCGGATAATGCTGTGGGGAAGCGGTGGGCCATTTCTGGATGGTTATGTGCTGGTGATGATTGGCGTGGCGCTGGAACAGCTCACGCCAGCATTGAAACTGGACGCACAGTGGATTGGTCTGCTGGGCGCCGGCACGCTCGCTGGTCTGTTTGTGGGGACGTCGCTGTTTGGCTACATTTCCGATAAGATCGGGCGGCGCAAAATGTTCATCATCGATATTATCGCCATTGGCGTGATATCGGCAGCAACTATGTTTGTTTCCTCGCCCGTTGAGCTGTTGGTGATGCGCGTGCTGATCGGCATTGTGATTGGTGCCGATTATCCGATTGCTACCTCGATGATTACCGAGTTCTCCAATACCCGCCAGCGCGCTTTCTCCATCGGTTTTATCGCCGCGATGTGGTATGTCGGCGCCACCTGTGCCGATCTGGTCGGTTACTGGCTGTATGATGTTGAGGGAGGGTGGCGCTGGATGCTGGGCAGCGCGGTGATCCCCTGTATTTTGATCCTGATTGGGCGCTTCGATCTTCCTGAATCGCCGCGCTGGCTACTGCGTAAAGGTCGGGTGAAAGAGTGTGAAGCGATGATGATCAAACTGTTCGGCGAACCGGTGGTGTTCGACGAAGAGGCGCCGCAGGAGACGCGTTTTCTCCAGCTGTTTAACCGCCGTCATTTCCCGTTTGTCCTGTTTGTTGCCGCTATCTGGACCTGTCAGGTGATCCCGATGTTCGCCATTTATACCTTTGGTCCGCAGATTGTTGGACTGTTGGGGCTTGGTGCCGGGAAAAGCGCCGCGTTGGGCAATGTGGTGATAAGCCTGTGCTTTATGCTGGGGTGCATTCCGCCCATGTTCTGGCTCAATAGCGCGGGTCGCCGACCGCTGTTGATTGGCAGTTTTATTATGATGACGCTGGCGCTGGCTGTACTGGGGCTAATCCCTGATATGGGGGCGTGGCTGGTGGTGCTGGCGTTTGCCGTGTACGCGTTTTTCTCGGGGGGACCGGGAAACCTGCAGTGGCTATACCCAAACGAACTGTTCCCTACCGACATTCGCGCGTCTGCCGTCGGAGTGATTATGTCCTTAAGCCGCATCGGTACTATTGTTTCAACCTGGGCGCTGCCGGTATTCATCACCAAATACGGTATCAGCAATGTCATGCTGATGGGCGCAGGAATTTCGCTGATTGGCCTGCTTGTGTCCATCGCTTTCGCCCCGGAAACGCGAGGTCTGACGCTGGCGCAAACCAGTCAAATGACGATTCGCAGTAAGCCCGTGACCAGGGCAGGCTATTAGGAGTGTTCTGTATTTTCCCTGCAACTCAGTCAGTTAGCCTACAGTTAACTGGGTATATCACTGAAAACAACTGAAAAGCAGGGAGAACACCATGCAAAAACATATCCTGATCACCTCAATTTTTACCGCAGCAGCACTGTTTACCGTGGTCGGTTGTTCCTCAAACCAGGCGGTTAAAACCACCGATGGCAAAACAATCGTCACTGACGGCAAACCGCAGGTTGATGATGATACTGGTCTGGTGTCGTACAAAAATGCCCAGACGGGTAAGACGGAACAGATTAACCGCGATCAGGTTAAGGATATGAGCGAACTGGACAACTAGTTCAGTTTTCTCCATTCAGCCACTCAATAATATTGACTGTTAGCCTGTGGATTAAGTGACTAAACTCACTGTTATTACAATAATGCAGTGACACAGGCTAATCATGATTCTCATCATTTATGCGCATCCCTATCCGCAACATTCGCATGCGAATAAGCGGATGCTTGAACAGGCAAGGACGCTGGAGGGCGTGGAGATACGCTCGCTATACCAGCTCTACCCCGACTTCAATATCGATATTGCCGCTGAACAGGATGCGCTGGCGCGCGCTGATTTGATCATCTGGCAGCATCCGATGCAGTGGTACAGCACACCTCCATTACTCAAGCTGTGGATGGATAAAGTCCTTTCGCACGGCTGGGCGTATGGCCATGGTGGTACTGCGCTGCACGGTAAACAACTGCTGTGGGCGGTGACGACCGGCGGCGGTGAAAACCACTTCGATATTGGCTCCCATCCCGGATTTGATGTGCTTTCTCAGCCTTTACAGGCAACAGCGCTCTATTGCGGCCTCAAATGGCTGCCGCCGTTTGCGATGCACTGTACGTTTATCTGTGATGATGAAACGCTGCAAGCGCAGGCGCGTCACTACAAACAGCGTCTGATGGAATGGCAGGAGGCACACCATGGATAGCCATACGCTGATACAGGCGCTGATTTATCTCGGATCGGCGGCGCTGATTGTACCCATCGCCGTACGGCTGGGATTAGGGTCGGTACTGGGGTATCTCATCGCCGGATGCATTATCGGACCCTGGGGTCTGAGGCTGGTGACGGACGCCGAATCCATCCTGCATTTTGCGGAGATCGGTGTGGTACTGATGCTGTTTGTCATCGGTCTGGAGCTGGATCCGCAACGTTTGTGGAAATTGCGGGCATCGGTGTTCGGCGGCGGTGCGCTACAGATGGTGGTTTGCGGCGGCTTAATTGGTTTGTTCTGTATGTTCCTTGGCCTGCGCTGGCAGGTAGCGGAACTGATCGGCATGACGCTGGCGCTTTCCTCAACGGCTATCGCTATGCAGGCAATGAATGAACGCAACCTGATGGTTTCGCAAATGGGCCGCAGCGCGTTTGCCGTGCTGCTGTTCCAGGATATCGCCGCTATTCCATTGGTGGCGATGATCCCGTTACTGGCGGCGAGCGGCGCATCGACTACGCTTGGGGCGTTTGCATTGTCAGCCCTGAAGGTAGCGGGCGCACTGGTATTGGTGGTGGTATTGGGGCGTTATGTCACACGTCCGGCCTTGCGTTTTGTTGCGCGTTCGGGCCTGCGGGAAGTATTCAGTGCCGTTGCGCTGTTCCTCGTGTTTGGCTTCGGTCTGCTCCTGGAAGAGGTTGGCCTGTCGATGGCGATGGGGGCCTTTCTGGCCGGGGTGCTGCTGGCAAGCTCTGAGTATCGCCACGCGCTGGAAAGCGACATTGAGCCATTTAAAGGATTGCTGTTGGGACTGTTTTTCATTGGCGTGGGGATGTCTATCGACTTTGGTACGCTGATTGATAATCCCTTGCGCATTATCATTTTGCTGGTCGGTTTCCTGGTTATCAAAACCGTCATGCTGTGGTTGATAGCGAAACCGTTGCAGGTACCGAACAAGCAGCGTCGCTGGTTTGCCGTATTGTTAGGGCAGGGCAGTGAGTTTGCCTTTGTGGTGTTTGGCGCGGCGCAAATGGCAAATGTGCTCGATCCTGACTGGGCGAAATCGCTGACGCTGGCGGTGGCGTTGTCGATGGCGGCTACGCCGATTTTGCTGGTGATTTTGACGCGTCTGGAAAAATCGGCGACTTCGGAAGAGCGGGAAGCCGATGAAATCGATGAGGAGCAACCGCGGGTGATCATCGCTGGATTTGGGCGATTTGGCCAGATAACCGGTCGTCTGTTGTTGTCGAGTGGGGTCAAAATGGTGGTTCTTGATCATGACCCGGACCATATCGAAACGCTGCGTAAATTCGGGATGAAGGTTTTCTATGGCGATGCGACCCGGATGGATCTGCTGGAGTCTGCCGGGGCGGCGAAAGCTGAAGTCATTATTAATGCCATTGACGATCCGCAAACCAGCCTGCAGTTAACCGAAATGGTGAAAGAGCATTTCCCGCATCTGCAAATTATTGCTCGTGCGCGCGATGTGGATCATTACATCCGCCTGCGCCAGGCGGGCGTGGATATGCCGGAACGCGAAACCTTTGAAGGTGCACTGAAGACCGGACGTCTGGCGTTGGAGGGTCTCGGGCTTGGGCGCTATGAGGCACGTGAGCGGGCCGACGTATTCCGCCGATTCAATACCATGATGGTCGAGGAGATGGTGAAAGGGGAAAATGACGCGACTTCCCGCGCGGCCGTTTATAAACGCACCAGCGCAATGCTGAGTGAAATTATTGCGGAAGATCGTCAGCACTTATCGTTAATTCAACGCCATGGCTGGCAAGGCACGGATGAAGGTAAGCATACGGGCGACGTCGCCGATGAGCCGGAAGTGAAACCGTCAGCATAGGGTAAAAAATGTGATGTTCTGCAAACTTTACTGCTAATTGGCTGTTTTTGAACTACTGTAATGCTGGCGTACCACCTTAAATAGGTCGGTTCGCCAGCAGAACGGAAAATTTTCCTGTTCATCCTCTTTCCGCCAGTCGACGAAAGATTGCGCTTTCCGTATAGTGGCGACAATTTTTTTGTATCCGGGAAATATTCAATGATCAGTCTGATTGCGGCGTTAGCGGTAGATCGCGTCATCGGTATGGAGAACGCCATGCCGTGGAACCTCCCTGCCGATCTCGCCTGGTTTAAACGTAATACCTTAAACAAGCCGGTTGTCATGGGACGCCACACCTGGGAATCCATCGGGCGACCGTTACCTGGGCGTAAAAATATCGTCATCAGCAGCAAGCCTGGCACTGACGATCGTGTGCAGTGGGTGAAGTCTGTTGATGAAGCCATTGCTGCCTGCGGTGATGAACCAGAGATTATGGTGATTGGCGGTGGGCGCGTGTATGAGCAGTTCCTGCCAAAAGCGCAGAAGCTGTATCTGACGCACATTGATGCTGAAGTCGAAGGGGATACGCATTTCCCGGACTACGAACCGGATGACTGGGAGTCGGTGTTCAGTGAATTCCACGATGCCGACGCGCAAAACTCTCACAGCTACTGCTTCGAGATTCTGGAGCGCCGTTAATCCTGTAAGTGCCGGATGGCGGCGAAACGCCTTATCCGGCCTACTCTTGTGCCAGATGTAGGCCTGATAAGCGTAGCGCCATCAGGCATAAATCTCTCAGGCGTTGACCGCTTCGCCAGGATCCAGATTCAGATGGCGATTTGATGGCTGCACAAAGTACTGTTTGTCTTCCCAGCGCAGACAGGTGAGATCGCCTCCCCAGCAACACCCCGTATCCAGCGCGTAAATACCTTCTGGTGTGCCTTTGCCTTCCAGCGATGCCCAGTGCCCGAATGCAATGCTGTACGCTTCACTGACAGGTCCAGGAATGGCAAACCATGGCTTCAGCGGGGCCGGTGCGTCTTCTGGTGACTCTTTGCTGTACATATCCAGTTGACCGTTCGGGAAGCAGTAACGCATGCGGGTAAAGGCGTTGGTAATAAAACGCAGGCGTGCCAGCCCGGTCAGTTCCGGGGTCCAGTTATTGGGCATGTCGCCGTACATCGCATCAAGGAAGAAGGGATATGAGTCGCTAGACAACACGGCTTCAACATCGCGAGCACAGTCTTTTGCCGTCTGCAGGTCCCACTGTGGGGTGATACCGGCATGTGCCATCACCAGCTTCTTCTCTTCGTCTACCTGCAACAGCGGTTGACGGCGGAGCCAGTTAAGTAATTCGTCGGCATCCGGTGCTTCGAGCAGCGATGTGACCCTGTCTTTAGGTTTATTACGACTGATACCAGCAAATACGGCCAGCAGGTGTAAATCGTGATTACCCAATACTAACCGCACGCTGTCGCCCAGTGATTTCACGTAGCGCAAAACGTCCAGCGAGCCCGGCCCACGAGCGACCAGATCGCCGGTGAGCCATAGGGTGTCTTTTTTGGAATTAAAGTCTACCTGATGCAGCAAGGCTACCAGTTCATCGTAACAACCGTGAACGTCGCCAATAAGGTATGTCGCCATAGTTATTGTTTTAATGAATGAGTGTTGGAACGGCGAGTCGGAATACGGGAATGTCGATGGTAAAGGCGATGCCTTGTTCATCGATCATTTCGTAGTGACCCTGCATGGTGCCCAGCGGCGTTTCAATCACCGCACCGCTGGTATACTGGTACTCTTCGCCGGGTTCGATATGGGGCTGGACGCCAACCACGCCTTCACCCTGGACTTCTGTTTCGCGGCCATGACCATTAGTGATTAACCAATAACGCCCCAACAGCTGCACAGGCGCTCGCCCCAAATTGCGGATAGTTACGGTGTAAGCAAAAACGTAACGTTCATCATCAGGTGAGGATTGCGCCTCAATGTAGACGCTTTGTACCTGAATGCACACTCGGGGCGAATTGATCATGTTTAACTCTCCTTCGATGGCGCGTTTTCTGACAGATAGTTAGCCATCCGGCAGTATTGCGCGACAGAGATATTTTCCGCTCGCATCGCCGGATCAACGCCCAGCTCTGTCAGTACTTCAACGCTAAATAGGTTGCCGAGACTGTTACGTACCGTTTTACGGCGCTGATTAAACGCTTCGGTGGTAATACGGCTCAGCACACGAACATCTTTAACCGGGTACGGCATCGTCGCGTGAGGGACCAGACGCACTACGGCGGAATCGACTTTAGGCGCAGGCGTAAATGCGGAAGGCGGTACTTCAAGTACCGGGATCACATTGCAGTAATACTGCGCCATGACGCTTAATCGACCATACGCTTTACTGTTTGGCCCTGCAACCAGACGATTGACCACCTCTTTTTGCAACATGAAATGCATGTCGGCAATGGCATCAGTATAGGAAAAAAGATGGAACATGAGCGGCGTGGAGATGTTGTACGGCAGGTTGCCGAATACACGTAGCGGCTGTCCCATCGTTTGTGCCAGTTCGCCGAAGTTCATGGTCATGGCATCTTGCTGATAAATCGTCAGCTTAGGCCCTAAAAACGGGTGTGTCTGTAAGCGTGCTGCCAGATCGCGGTCCAGTTCAATGACCGTGAGCTTGTCCAGACGTTCGCCTACTGGTTCGGTCAATGCCGCCAGGCCTGGGCCGATTTCGACCATAGCCTGACCTTTCTGCGGGTTGATAGCAGAGACAATACTTTCGATCACAAACTGATCGTTGAGGAAGTTCTGCCCGAAACGTTTACGGGCTAAATGGCCCTGATGGACTCGATTATTCATTGGTATTAACAATCATTTTGATGGCGAGATTAAGCGCCGTAATAAAACTGCCGACATCTGCTTGTCCATGGCCCGCGAGTTCAAGTGCGGTGCCGTGATCGACGGATGTGCGAATAAAGGGCAGGCCCAGCGTGATATTCACACCGCGACCAAATCCCTGGTATTTTAGCACGGGGAGACCCTGATCGTGGTACATTGCCAGCACGGCATCCGCGTGGTCGAGATATTTGGGCTGAAAAAGCGTATCTGCGGGCAGCGGGCCGTTTAATTTCATCCCCTGCGCACGCAGTTCATCGAGTACCGGAATGAGGGTGTCTATCTCTTCCGTTCCCATATGACCGCCTTCACCAGCATGCGGGTTAAGACCGCACACCAGAATATGTGGATCGGCAATGCCGAACTTAGTGCGTAAATCATGATGCAAAATGCCGATCACTTCCTGAAGCAGGGCGGGCGTAATGGCGTCGGCAACAGCTCTGAGCGGCAAATGCGTGGTTGCCAGGGCAACGCGCAGCTCTTCGGTCGCCAGCATCATAACAACTTTCTTTGCCTGTGAGCGCTCTTCAAAAAACTCGGTATGCCCGGTAAACGGAACGCCTGCGTCATTGATTACGCCCTTGTGAACCGGACCGGTGATCAACGCCGCAAACTCACCTTGCAGACAACCATCGCAGGCGCGAGCCAGCGTATCCACTACATATTGCCCGTTTTCTACCGCCAACTGACCCGCGACAGCAGGTGCCCGCAGCGCAACCGGTAACAGCGTCAATGTGCCTGCTGATTGCGGTCTGGCTGGGGTATCTGGAGAGTAGGGGAGGAGTGAAAGCGGTAAACCGAGCATCGCTGCCCGGTCACTGAGAAGTCCTGCATCCGCACAGACAACGAGTTCTACAGGCCAATCGCGCTGGGCGAGCTGAACCACCAGGTCCGGGCCAATCCCGGCGGGTTCGCCGGGAGTGATAACAACACGTTGAGTACGAGCCATTAGTTGCTCAGAACTTTAACGTAAGCGCTGGCGCGCTGTTCCTGCATCCAGGTTGCTGCTTCTTCCGAGAATTTACGGTTCATCAGCATACGGTAAGCTCTGTCTTTCTGCGCCGCGTCAGTTTTATCAACGTTACGCGTGTCCAGCAGTTCGATCAGATGCCAACCGAAAGAGGAGTGCACCGGGGCGCTCATTTGGCCTTTATGAAGTTTGGTCAGCGCATCGCGGAAAGCTGGGTCGAAAATATCCGCTGCAGCCCAACCCAGATCGCCGCCCTGGTTGGCAGAGCCTGGATCCTGAGAAAACTCTTTAGCGGCTGCCGCGAAGGTAGTTTTACCGCTCTTAATATCTGCCGCGATTTGTTCCAGCTTCAGACGCGCCTGCTGATCGGTCATGATCGGCGACGGCTTAAGTAGAATATGGCGGGCGTGAACTTCAGTCACGGAGATGCTCTGGCTTTGGCCACGCATATCATTGACTTTCAGGATGTGGAAGCCGACGCCTGAACGAATTGGGCCGATGATATCGCCTTTTTTCGCAGTGCTTAACGCCTGGGCGAAGATACCCGGCAGCTCCTGAATACGTCCCCAACCCATCTGGCCGCCTTTCAGCGCCTGCTGGTCAGCGGAATAAGTAATAGCCAGTTTGCCGAAATCACTACCGTTACGCGCTTCATCAACAACAGAGCGCGCCTGGCTTTCAGCCGCGTTAACCTGGTCGGAAGTTGGGTTTTCCGGTAATGGGATCAGAATGTGGCTCAGGTTCAGTTCGGTGCTGGCATCGTTTTGGTTGCCTACCTGTTGCGCCAGGGCATCCACTTCCTGAGGCAGGATGGTGACGCGACGGCGAACTTCGTTGTTACGAACTTCAGAGATGGTCATCTCTTTGCGGATCTGGCTACGATAGGTCGAATAGCTTAAACCATCCTGTGCCAGACGACTGCGCATCTGATCCAGCGTCATGTTGTTCTGCTTGGCGATGTTGGCAATAGCCTGATCCAACTGCTCGTCAGAGATTTTAACACCCATCTTCTGACCCATTTGCAGGAGGATTTGATCCATGATCAAACGTTCCAGGATCTGATGACGCAGCGTGGCGTCGTCCGGTAACTGCTGACCAGCCTGACCCGCATTAAGTTTTACTGACTGCATTAAGCCATCGACGTCGCTTTCGAGAACGACGCCGTTATTGACGACGGCTGCGACTTTATCGACTACCTGTGGGGCAGCGAAACTGGTATTCGCGATCATGGCGATACCGAGAAGCAGCGTTTTCCAGTTCTTCATACTTTTTCCATTTCAATTAACCGCGATGCGGATTACGTTGTAAATCAATCAGATCATAAAGAGCTTTGATACGGCAAAATGTTTGAACGCAACATTTGGTTGGTGCCGAGACCGTAGTTGGAGCTCAGGCCGCGCAGTTCGATATTAAAGCCGATCGTGTTGTCATAAATCGCGTGTTTCTGGGTGTTATCCCAGCCGTTCAGCTTACGTTCGTAACCGAAGCGAATGGCGTAACAGCAGGAGTTGTACTGCAGCCCCAGCATTGAATCTGCTTCTTTGTTCACGTTGGTATCGAAGTAGTAAGCGCCAACAATCGACCAACGGTCGGCGATTGGGAAGCTTGCCACTGCGCCCACCTGTGAGATCCCGTTTTTATACTGCTCTGCCGTAGAGTAGTAAGACGGCAGAGTAGCCTGGATATACTCCGAGCTGGCATAACGGTAGTTCAACTGCAGCATACGGTTTTCGTCGCGGCGGTATTCGATACTGCTGCTACTGGTTGCAACACTGTCCAGACGCGTGTCGTACTGGATCCCACTGCGTAAACCCCAGCGATCGGAGATGCGCCAGTAGGTGTCACCCGCCCATACCAGTGAGCCCGTTTTGTCGTCATTCTCCCATTTAATGTTGTCATCGCCGGTGCGAGACTCGGTGAAATAGTAGATTTGACCCACGGATATATTAAAACGTTCAACGGCTGCGTCATCATAAACGCGAGATGTGACCCCAGTCGTGACCTGGTTGGCGGAGGCAATGCGGTCCAGACCGCCATAGGTACGGTCACGGAACAGGCCGCTATAGTCGGATTGCAGCAGGGACGAGTCATAGTTATAGATATGACTTTGGTCGCGATACGGTACGTACAGGTACTGCGCGCGCGGCTCCAGCGTCTGGGTATAACCCGGCGCCAGCATTTGCATGTCACGCTCAAACACCATCTTGCCGTCAACTTTAAACTGCGGCATGACGCGGTTAGCTGAATCATCGAGCTTGGTGTTCTGCGGGTTGCTGTTGTACCAATCCAGATTAGTCTGCTGATAGTGCGTTGCCAGCAGTTTTGCTTCGGTATTGATACTTCCCCAGTTGTTCGACAATGGCAGATTGATGGTCGGTTCAAGGTGAACACGCGTCGCTTCCGGCATGTTGTCGTTGGTGTTAACGAAGTGCACCGCCTGACCATAAATACGGGTATCAAACGGACCAACGTCATTCTGGTAGTAGTTGACATCTAACTGCGGCTGCGCAGAGTAGCTGTTACTGTTTTGCGCGTCGAAGACCTGGAACTGCTTGGTCGAAACTGTGGCATCAAAGTTCTGTACCGCGTAGCCGACGCTGAATTTTTGCGTGGCGTAGCCGTCGGTACTGGAACCGTATTTGTTATCGAAATCATTAAAGTAGCTGGTGTCGCTGACCTTGGTATAGTCAACGTTGAAACGCCACACCTGGTCCATCACCCCAGAGTGTTGCCAGTAAAACAGCCAGCGACGTGAATTGTCATCCTTCGGATGTTCGTCCTCATACACTTTATCGGAGTTCAGATAGTCGAACTCCATCAGGCCCGCACCTGCTTGCGTCAGGTAGCGGAATTCGTTCTCCCACATGATCCCGCCACGACGGTGCATATAATGTGGCGTGATGGTGGCGTCCATGTTGGGCGCAATGTTCCAGTAATATGGCAGGTAGAACTCAAAATAGTTATTAGTGGAATATTTTGCGTTCGGGATCAGGAAACCGGAACGGCGCTTATCGCCGACGGGTAACTGTAAATAAGGACTGTAAAAGACCGGAACCGGACCCAGTTTAAAACGGGCGTTCCAGATCTCTGCGACCTGTTCTTCACGGTCGTGGATCACTTCGCTACCGACGACGCTCCAGGTATCGGAACCTGGCAGACAGGAGGTAAAGCTACCGTTTTCCAGAATGGTATAACGGTTTTCGCCACGCTGTTTCATCAGATCGGCTTTCCCGCGTCCCTGACGGCCCACCATCTGGTAATCACCTTCCCAGATGTTGGTATCTTTGGTATTCAGATTCGACCAACCCTTCGGCCCCTTCAGAATAACCTGATTGTCATCATAATGGACATTGCCCAGCGCATCGACGGTACGTATTGGCTCCGGCTGGCCTTCAGCCTGCTTCTGATGAAGCTGTACTTCGTCGGCCTGCAGGCGGCTGTTACCCTGTGCGATGTCCACGTTGCCGGTAAACACCGCGTCATCGGGATAATTCCCTTTAGCGTTGTCGGCATTGATGGTGACGGGTAATTCATTAGTCTCGCCCTGTACCAGAGGACGGTCATAGCTCGGCACGCCCAGCATACACTGTGAGGCGAGATCGGCTGCCAGGCCCTGATGGCTATAGAGGGCACTGGCAATCATGGTGGCCAGAAGAGTGGGAATACGTTTTTTCATACGTTGTATTTATTGTTCCATCATCAGTAGCGTCGCGCGTGACAAACGGTCACAGCCTAACTTATCTCATCTTCACTGCGCTAGTGTTAATCCTGCCCATTTAGGCATCCGTGGTGTTAGGCACGGCATTGAATGACAGGTATGATAATGCAAATTATAGGCGATGTCCCACAATTGACCGCAGCCGTAAATCGGTAAAAGCACCTTATATTGTGGGACATAGCCTGGCTGAGAGCATAAAGATTTGGGGAGTCTATGCAGTATTGGGGAAAGATAATTGGTGTAGCCGTGGCCTTAATGATGGGTGGCGGCTTCTGGGGTGTCGTTCTGGGGCTGTTAGTTGGCCACATGTTCGACAAAGCCCGCATGCGCAAAATGGCGTGGTTTGCCAACCAACGTGAACGCCAGGCGCTGTTTTTTGCCACCACTTTTGAGGTGATGGGACATCTGACCAAATCCAAAGGTCGCGTCACGGAAGCCGATATTCATATCGCCAGCCAGTTGATGGATCGGATGAATTTGCACGGTGATTCGCGAACGGCTGCACAACACGCCTTCCGGGTAGGAAAATCGGATAATTATCCATTACGTGAAAAGATGCGTCAGTTTCGCAGCGTCTGTTTCGGTCGATTCGATCTGATCCGCATGTTTCTGGAAATTCAAATCCAAGCGGCATTTGCCGATGGGTCGTTACATCCTAACGAACGTGAAGTGCTGTATGTGATTGCTGAAGAGTTGGGGATCTCACGTACCCAATTTGATCAGTTCCTGCGCATGATGCAGGGCGGCGCACAGTTTGGCGGCGGATATCAGCAGCAGTCTGGCGGCGGTAGCTGGCAGCAGGCGCAACGCGGCCCGACGCTGGAAGACGCCTGTAATGTGCTGGGTGTTAAAACGACCGATGATGCGACTACCATAAAGCGCGCTTACCGTAAGCTGATGAGCGAGCACCATCCGGACAAACTGGTCGCGAAAGGTCTGCCGCCAGAGATGATGGAAATGGCGAAGCAAAAAGCGCAGGAAATCCAGAAGGCTTACGAGTTAATCAAAGAACAAAAAGGCTTTAAATAATAATTATGCCGGATGCGGCTAGCGCTTTATCCGGCCTACGGTAATGAATGTAGGCCGGGCAAGCGAAGCGCCCCCGGCATAAATTGGCTCAGAATTTAAAAATCCGCCGGGACTTTAAACGTCATACTGTTGCCGTATTCGGGATGCGTGATGGTTAGCATCTCGGCGTGCAGCAGCAGGCGGGGTGCCAACGCCAGCGCTTCAGGCGGAGCATAGAAGCGATCGCCGAGGATTGGATGCCCTAACGCCAGCATATGCACACGCAGCTGGTGGGAGCGTCCGGTAATCGGTTTAAGCACGACCCGGGCGGTGTTATCCGCCGCGAACTCCACCACCTCATACTCTGTCTGCGCTGATTTCCCGGTCTCATAACACACTTTTTGTTTTGGCCTGTTCGGCCAGTCGCAAATCAGCGGTAAATCAACCAGACCCTCGGCCGGAGCGGGATGCCCCCAGACGCGTGCAACATACTGTTTTTTCGGTTCGCGCTCGCGAAACTGGCGTTTTAGCTCGCGCTCTGCCGCTTTGGTTAGCGCGACTACAATCACGCCGCTGGTGGCCATATCCAGACGATGGACGGATTCAGCCTGCGGATAATCGCGCTGGATACGCGTCATCACGCTGTCTTTGTGCTCATCCAGACGACCCGGCACAGACAATAAACCGCTCGGCTTGTTGACCACCATAATGTGGTCATCCTGATACAGGATGACCAACCAGGGTTCCTGCGGCGGATTGTAGTTTTCCATCCCCATGTATGGCTCCGTTACTGATGCGTCACGACGATCAGGCGCAGGGCATCCAGACGCCAGCCCGCCTGATCCAGGCTTTCCATCACCTGCTGACGGTTGCTTTCAATTGCGCTGAGTTCGTCATCACGGATGTTCGGGTTAACGGCACGCAGCGCTTCCAGACGGGAGAGTTCCGCAGTCAGTTTTTCGTCCGCTTCTTTACGCGCCGCGTCGATCAGCGCGCGGGCTGATTTTTCCACCTGTGCTTCACCGAGTTGCAGAATAGCATGTACGTCCTGCTGCACGGCGTTGACCAGTTTACTGCCGGTGTGGCGGTTAACGGCGCTGAGCTGACGGTTAAAGGTTTCGAACTCAACCTGTGCAGCGAGGTTATTGCCGTTTTTATCCAGCAGCATACGTACCGGCGTTGGCGGCAGGAAGCGGTTCAGCTGCAGCTGTTTCGGCGCTTGCGCTTCAACCACATACACCAGCTCAACCAACAGAGTTCCGACCGGCAATGCTTTGTTTTTCAACAATGAAATGGTGCTGCTGCCGGTGTCGCCAGAGAGGATAAGATCCAGACCATTACGGATTAACGGATGCTCCCAGGTAATAAACTGAGCGTCTTCACGCGACAGAGCGACATCACGCTCAAACGTAATGGTGCAGCCATCTTCCGGCAATCCAGGGAAATCTGGCACCAGCATATGATCGGACGGTGTCAGCACGATCAAATTGTCACCACGGTCATCCTGATTAATACCAACGATATCAAACAGGTTCATGGCGAAGGCGATCAGGCTGGTATCATCGTCCTGTTCTTCAATACTCTCAGCCAGTGCCAGCGCTTTTTCACCGCCGTTAGAGTGGATCTCGAGCAGACGATCACGACCTTGCTCCAGCTGAGCTTTCAGCGCGTCATGTTGTTCGCGACAGGTTTTGATCAGATCGTCAAAGCCATCGGTATTTTCTGGTTCAGCCAGGTAGCCGATCAGATTGTTATAGACCGTGTCGTAGATGGTACGGCCGGTCGGGCAGGTGTGTTCGAACGCATCCAGACCTTCGTGGTACCAGCGCACCAGGACAGATTGCGCGGTTTTTTCCAGGTACGGGACGTGGATCTGAATATCATGTGCCTGACCAATACGGTCCAGACGGCCAATACGCTGTTCCAGCAGGTCCGGGTTGAACGGCAGGTCAAACATCACCAGATTGCTGGCGAACTGGAAGTTACGCCCTTCGGAGCCGATTTCAGAACACAGCATTACCTGAGCGCCGCTATCTTCTTCGCTAAACCAGGCTGCGGCGCGGTCACGCTCAATGATCGACATCCCTTCATGGAACACGGCAGCGCGGATACCTTCTCGCTCGCGCAGGACCTGCTCCAGTTGAAGCGCGGTGGTGGCTTTTGCACAGATAACTAATACTTTTTGCGAGCGGTGGCTGGTCAGATAGCCCATTAGCCATTCCACGCGCGGGTCAAAGTTCCACCAGGTGCCGGTATCGCCTTCGAATTCCTGATAAATCTGTTCCGGGTAGAGCATATCGCGCGCCCGGTCTTCCGCGCTTTTACGCGCACCCATAATGCCGGAGACTTTAATCGCCGTCTGGTATTGGGTCGGCAGCGGCAGCTTGATGGTGTGCAGCTCGCGTTTTGGGAAGCCTTTCACACCATTACGGGTGTTACGGAACAGCACGCGGCTGGTGCCATGGCGGTCCATCAGCATCGAAACCAGCTCCTGACGCGCGCTCTGGGCATCTTCGCTGTCGCTGTTTGCCGCCTGCAATAGCGGTTCAATGTCCTGCTCGCCAATCATGTCGCCTAACATGTTCAGCTCACTATTACTCAGCTTGTTGCCTGCCAGTAACATAGCGACGGCGTCGGCGACCGGACGATAATTTTTTTGCTCTTCAACAAACTGGGCGAAATCGTGGAAACGGCTGGGGTCCAGCAGGCGCAGACGAGCAAAGTGACTTTCCATGCCCAACTGCTCCGGTGTAGCGGTTAGCAGCAGGATGCCCGGCACACGTTCTGCCAGTTGTTCAATGGCCATATATTCGCGGCTGGGCGCGTCTTCGCTCCACACCAGGTGATGCGCTTCATCGACGATCAGCAGATCCCATTCGGCGTCACACAGATGCTCCAGGCGCTGTTTACTGCGACGGGCAAAGTCCAGCGAGCAGATGACCAGTTGTTCGGTTTCAAACGGGTTGTAGGCGTCGTGCTGCGCTTCTGCATAACGCTCATCATCAAACAGTGCAAAACGCAGGTTGAAGCGACGCAGCATTTCGACCAGCCACTGGTGCTGTAATGTCTCCGGCACGATGATCAGCACGCGCTCTGCGGCGCCTGACAGCAGCTGTTGATGCAGGATCATACCGGCTTCAATGGTTTTACCTAAACCCACTTCGTCTGCCAGTAAAACGCGAGGGGCATGACGACGGCCAACATCATGGGCAATGTTCAGCTGGTGAGGAATCAGGCTGGTACGTTGACCACGCAAACCACTCCACGGCATACGGTATTGTTCGCTCTGAAATTTACGCGCGCGATAGCGCAGAGCAAAGCGATCCATGCGGTCAATCTGGCCGGCAAACAGGCGATCTTGTGGTTTGCTGAATACCAGTTTGCTGTCGAGTAGTACTTCACGCAGCATGACACCGGTTTCTTCGGTATCCAGGCGGGTTCCGATATAGGCAAGCAGGCCGTTTTCTTCTTTTACTTCATCGACATGCAGTTGCCAGCCTTCATGGCTTGTTATCGTATCGCCTGGATTGAACATCACGCGGGTCACGGGGGAATCACTGCGCGCATACAGACGGTTTTCGCCCGTCGATGAGAAAAGTAATGTGACGGTTCGCGCATCCATGGCGACAACGGTACCAAGTCCCAATTCGCTTTCTGTATCGCTGATCCAGCGTTGACCAAGTGTAAAAGGCATATATGTTCGGCTCTATATCTTTAGTTGCAGGCAATACTCACCCTCTGCCAGAGTAAAGTGGCAGCAAGTGTATTGGGGTCCAGGAATGGAAAGGGCGCTATGGTACTGGATGGCGACGGTTTCGTCACGCGTCAAAATAACCCCAGTTGCCCTGTGAGTAGTGTAGCAAAATTATCGTCAATAAAGGGAAGAATTCCCTCGGCAACGGGTTGGATCTGGCGTGTCAGATAATGCTCGTAATCGAGCACAGATAGCTGATAATCAACAGGTTCTGGGCCATTGACCGTCCAGACATATTTTATGGTTCCGCGATTTTGATACTGCGGTGGACGCCCCAGCTTTACATTCTGCTCATCGGCGAGTCGCGCGGCACGCACGTGTGGTGGAACATTTCGCTGGTATTCGCTTAACGGGCGGCGCAGGCGCTTGCGGTACACCAGTTGTTCATCCATTTCACCGGCCATCAGACGGTCAATAGTCTCGCGAACAAACTCCTGATAAGGTTCGTTACGAAAAATTCGCAGGTATAGCTCCTGCTGAAACTGTTGGGCCAGCGGCGTCCAGTCGGTTCGTACCGTTTCCAGTCCCTTAAACACCATACGTTGCTCAGCACCGTCCTGAATCATCCCTGCATAGCGTTTTTTACTGCCGGTATCTGCACCGCGAATGGTCGGCATCAGAAAGCGACAAAAATGGGTTTCAAATTCCAGCTCCAGCGCGCTGGTCAATTTTTGTTGTTTCAGCGACTGCGCCCACCAGTCGTTGACATAGCTCACCAGCTCACGGCCAATCCGGGCGGCATCGTCTTCTGAGTGCGCCTTTTTCAGCCAGACAAAGGTCGAGTCGGTATCGCCATAGATAACGTCGTAACCCTGAGCTTCAATCAGCGCTTTGGTCTGGCGCATGATCGCATGGCCGCGCATGGTAATGGACGAGGCCAGTCTCGGGTCGAAAAAGCGACAGGCGGTGGTTCCCAGCACGCCGTAAAATGCGTTCATGATGATTTTCAGCGCCTGCGAGAGCGGCTTATTGCCGCGGCGTTTTGCTTCATTGCGACCATGCCAGATCCGGGTCACGATTTCCGGCAGGCAGTGCTTTTCACGTGAGAACCAGGCGTCAAGGAACCCTTCGGTGCTGTGCTCCGGATCCGGCTGCGCCATTCCTTCGATAAGCCCCACCGGATCGATTAGAAAAGTACGAATTATTGAGGGGTACAGGCTTTTGTAATCCAGCACCAGTACCGAGTCGTATAAGCCGGGGCGCGAGTCCATCACGTAGCCACCGGGGCTGGCGTGCGCGGGGACTTCACCCAGGTTCGGTGCCACATAACCCGCCCGGTGCATTCGTGGCAGGTAGAGATGTCCGAAGGCGGCAACTGAACCACCGTGCCGGTCGACCGGCAGACCGTTGACCGTCGATCGCTCCAGCAGAAATGGCATGATCTCGGTTTTATGAAAAATACGCGTGACCAACTCACAGTCTTTGAGATTGTAGGTGGCGAGCGCGGGCTTATCCTGGGCAAACCGGCGATCGATTTCGTCCATCCTGTCCCAGGGATTATCAATTGACTTCCCTTCGCCCAGTAGCTCCTGCGACACCGTCTCCAGCGAAAATGACGAGAAATTCCAGAATGCGGATTTGAGCGCCTCAATGCCGTCGATAATCAGGCGACCTTTAGCCTGCGCGAAGAACACGCCGTTTTTGAAGCCATGCTCGCGCCACTCCAGCTCGCTATTGTCACGACCAAAACGCAGGGGAATGCGGTAACGTTCGGCGTGCTTTTGCAGGACGCGTAAATCGAATTGCACGACGTTCCAGCCGATTATCACATCAGGATCGTGACGGGCAATCCAGTCATTAAGCTTTTCCAACAACTGCGGGCGACTTGCAACGTACTCAAGTTCAAAATCCAGCGCAGAGGCGTCACCGTTTGCCGGGCCGAGCATATAGACAATACGCTGCCCACAGCCCTCAAGACCGATGCAGTAGAGTTCGCCGTGGCGCGTGGTTTCGATATCCAGCGATACCCATTTTAGCGGTGGTCGATAGTCAGGGTTCGGCTTCAGGCGGGCATTAACCAGCATTTCGTCATGTCTGTCGCCTTCGACCCAAACAGGGGAGGTGATAAAGCGCTCCATCAGATACCGCTCCGGCGGCCGTACGTCAGCTTCGTAGACGGTGACTGCGTTTTCGCGCAGCAGTTTTTCCAGCCGCATAAGCTGGCGATGTGAGCGGCAATACAGGCCGGAAACGGGCTGGCGGTGGAAGTCTTGCAACTGAAGAGGCGTCAGGCGATAGCCGTTTTCAGTACGTAATAATGACGTGACGCGAGGAACCTGACTGGTGGGAATAAACGCGACTGACTCCTGAGGCGCAAGCGTGACCTGCAGCGGCCCATCGTCTGTAGCCAGCCAGAATGAGACCTCAGTTCCCTGCGGAGTGTCCCGCCAGTGTCGGGTTAGAATAAAGCCTGCCTGCGCCACGCTGTGTATCCGTCAAAAAGCCAGACACTATTATAGCCTGGTTTACATGATTGTACTGTTATTTTGTACAGTTATTCGGCGTAAGACGCGGTACCCGCTGGAGTAAAAAGCGTCTCTGAGTAAAAAATGTGTTGTGTCAGCCTGGGTTATCTTCGTATTTAATATATGAATATCGTGCCTAAGACGAGTTGCAGTGAACTATTTTATTGGTGTGGCTGTTGTTTTAAATGGCGATTGTCCATCTGGGTTATGTATTGAATTGATATTATAAAGTCCATTATCAGATGTTTGCTGTTTTTCGGATTTGTGCTTATTTATTTTTGCTACATCTTTCTCGGATTCAGGAAAAGTTACTTTTTTTATTTGTGTTTATTAATGGTTGATGTAAAGATTTTATTCGAAGCATCCGGATATGAGTTTGAAATATAATATATATTTAATCGTGTTTATTGCCGAATAGAAACGGATTTTCAGTTCGAATTCGTCGGGAATCTCTCTGTAGAATTTGGTTTTTATCTCGGGATATAATTTATTTTCAGCTTACTGTTCGGGTGCTTCTTAATACATATCCGGGAAAGTGATGAGATGGAGTTTTTATGAATGTTTATACTCAGGCAATTTTGCCTGGATACCAGCACTATCTATTTGTTAATACTCAGCTATCAAACCCAGTAATTAAAGCTGTGAGCAAATATATTGAGTACAAAACATGGACCGGACAAATTTGGCGGACTGAAATAATTGAAAGTGGAAACGCTTTTTTTCACTGGCAGGGGCATGACAGAAGAAATGGTCATCGTGATACGGTAATTAATTATTTGTTGTGTGGGCAGAAATGGCAGTCAACGATAACAGATTATATTTTCTTCCATTCACTGGAAGGAGAGGAAACTCATGGGAATTATGACAATGTGATTGAGTATGTTTCTTCTAATAACTGTGTTTATCAAAGTGCTTTTGCTGAATATATAGCCGAGTAGAAATAAAGCGCGCGACGATCAAAACGCGCTTATATAAAGGTTACTGCCCGTAGTAGGCTTTAGCACCGTGTTTACGCAGGTAATGCTTATCTAACAGGGTTTGTTGCATATCTGGCAATTGCGGCGCGAGCTGGCGACAGAAGATCCCCATGTAGGCGACTTCTTCCAGCACGATGGCGTTATGCACTGCATCTTCGGCATTTTTTCCCCAGGCAAACGGACCGTGAGAGTGCACTAGCACGCCAGGCATCTGCGCGGCGTCAATACCTTGTTTCTCAAAGGTTTCAACGATCACATTGCCGGTTTCCCATTCATATTCGCCGTTGATTTCTTCGTCGGTCATTTTCCGTGTGCAGGGAATCGAACCGTAGAAATAGTCCGCATGGGTGGTACCCGTGGCCGGAATCGACTGACCCGCCTGCGCCCAGATGGTTGCATGACGCGAATGGGTGTGAACAATGCCGCCAATGGTCGGGAATGCCTGATACAGCAGTCGGTGCGTTGGGGTATCGGAAGAGGGCTTCTTCTGGCCTTCGACTACTTCACCCGTGGCGATACTGACTACCACCATATCGTCTGCGGTCATTACGCTGTAATCGACCCCGGAAGGTTTAATCACAAACACGCCGCGCTCGCGATCGACGGCGCTGACGTTCCCCCAGGTCAGGGTGACCAGATTGTGCTTAGGCAACGCCAGATTGGCTTCCAGTACCTGACGTTTAAGATCTTCTAGCATGTTAACTCCTGAATGCCGGATGGCGCTTCGCTTATCCGGCCTACGGTGATTTGTAGGCCCGGTAAATGAAATGCCACCGGGCAATCCGTTTCGACAATTAACGTTTGAACCCGTAATACACTTCGTTCCAGCGCAGCGCGTCCTTAAAGGCCGGCAGGCGGGTATCGTTATCGATCACAGCGATCTCGATATCGTGCATTTCAGCGAACTGGCGCATATCGTTCAGATCCAGCGCGTGGCTGAACACGGTGTGGTGCGCGCCACCGGCCAGGATCCATGCTTCAGATGCGGTTGGCAGATCCGGTTGAGCTTTCCACAGCGCGTTAGCTACAGGCAGTTTCGGCAGGGAGTGCGGTGTTTGTACCGTGTCGATGCAGTTAACCAGCAGGCGAAAACGATCGCCGAGATCGATCAGGCTGGCAACCACGGCCGGGCCGGCTTTGGTGTTGAAGATCAGACGGGCGGGATCGTCTTTACCACCAATGCCGAGGTGCTGTACGTCGAGGATCGGTTTCTCTTCCACCGCGATGGACGGGCAAACTTCCAGCATGTGCGAACCGAGTACCAGATCGTTGCCTTTCTCGAAGTGGTAGGTGTAATCCTCCATAAATGAGGTGCCGCCCTGCAGACCGGTTGACATCACCTTCATGATGCGAAGCAGAGCGGCGGTTTTCCAGTCGCCTTCACCCGCAAAGCCATAGCCTTGCTGCATCAGACGCTGTACGGCCAGACCCGGAAGCTGTTTCAGGCCGTGTAAATCTTCAAATGTGGTGGTGAAGGCGTGGAATCCACCCTGTTCCAGGAAGCGCTTCATCCCCAGTTCAATACGGGCAGCTTCCAGGACGTTCTGACGTTTTTCACCGTGGACTTGCGTCGCCGCCGTCATGGTGTAAGTGCTTTCATACTCATCGATTAGCGCGTTGATTTCGCCGTCGCTAATTGCGTTCACGACCTGCACCAGATCGCCCACGGCCCAGGTGTTTACCGAGAAACCGAACTTGATCTGCGCAGCGACTTTATCGCCATCTGTGACCGCAACTTCGCGCATGTTGTCGCCAAAACGGCAGACTTTCAGATGGCGAGTGTCCTGTTTGGACACGGCCTGGCGCATCCAGGAGCCGATGCGTTCGTGTGCCTGTTTGTCCTGCCAGTGACCGGTGACCACGGCGTGCTGCTGACGCATACGTGCGCCGATAAAGCCGAACTCACGACCGCCGTGCGCGGTTTGGTTCAGGTTCATAAAGTCCATATCAATGCTGTCCCACGGCAGGGCGGCGTTGAACTGGGTGTGGAACTGAAGTAGCGGTTTATTAAGGATAGTCAGGCCGTTGATCCACATTTTGGCCGGGGAGAAGGTATGCAGCCAGACCACAATCCCTGCACAGCGATCGTCGTAGTTAGCGTCACGACAGATAGCGGTAATCTCGTCAGGGGAAGTGCCCAGCGGTTTTAATACCAGCTTACAGGGCAGTTTGGCTTCAGTATTCAGTGCGTTAACGACGTGCTCCGCATGTTGGGTTACCTGACGCAGGGTTTCAGGGCCATACAGATGCTGGCTACCAATCACAAACCACACTTCATAGTTATCAAAAATCGTCATTGTCGTGTCCTTAATGTGTCAGGGTTGCCAGGTCTACCGGGGCTTGTTGCGCCGGAGCGGCAGTCGGAAGGTATTGTTGTTCAGCGCTTACCGCCCACTGCTGATAGCGGCGGTAGAGTTGTTCAAAACGTTGAGCCTGCTCTGGGCGAGGTTGCAGCGTGTTTTCCACGGCGCTTGCCATTTGCTGCTGAGCGGCTGGGATATCCGCGTGTACTTTCGCGGCAACGGCAGCGAAGATAGCCGCACCGAGTGCGCAGCACTGGTCTGAAGCGACAATCTGTAGCGGGCGGTTCAGCACGTCACAGCAGGCCTGCATGATGACCGGGTTCTTGCGCGCGATACCGCCAAGCGCCATTACGTTGTTAACCGCAATGCCTTGTTCGGTGAAGCATTCCATAATGGCGCGTGCGCCAAAGGCCGTGGCGGCAATCAGCCCACCGAACAGCGCTGGCGCGTCAGTTGCCAGGTTCAGATCGGTAATTACCCCTTTCAAACGCTGGTTGGCATTGGGCGTACGGCGACCGTTGAACCAGTCGAGCACCACCGGGAGATGCTCCAGTGATGGATTTTTCGCCCATGCTTCAGTGAGTGCAGGCAGCAGCTGTTTTTGACTGGCTTTAATCTGGGACTGCAGTTCCGGATGCTGTGCGGCAAGCTGTTCCAGAGGCCAGCTCAGCACGCGGCTAAACCAGGCATAGATATCGCCGAATGCAGACTGGCCAGCTTCGAGGCCAATAAAACTAGGTACCACGCTGCCATCAACCTGGCCGCAAATGCCTTTCACCGCGCGTTCGCCAACGCTGTGTTTGTCGGCAATCAGAATGTCGCAGGTCGACGTGCCGATGACTTTCACCAGCGTGTTAGGCTGTGCGCCTGCGCCAACCGCGCCCATATGGCAGTCAAAAGCACCGCCTGCAATCACCACGCTTTCCGGTAGCCCCAGGCGCTGTGCCCACTCAGCGCACAGGGTGCCAACCGGCAGATCCGCGGTGAAGGTATCGGTAAACATTGGGTATTGCAGATGGCGGTTGAGGATGGGGTCGAGTTCGTCAAAGAAACTGGCTGGCGGCAGACCACCCCAGCTTTCATGCCACAGGGATTTATGTCCGGCGCTGCAGCGACCGCGACGAATATCCTGTGGGCGTACGGTGTTGGAGAGCAGGGCCGGAACCCAATCGCATAGCTCAATCCACGAGACCGCAGCTTCGGCTACCGCATGGTCCTGACGAGTTACATGCAGGATTTTGGCCCAGAACCATTCGCTGGAATAAATGCCGCCGATATAGCGGGAGTAATCGATCTTGCCCGGTGTGTGGCACAGGCGGGTGATTTCTTCGGCTTCTTCTACTGAGGTGTGATCTTTCCACAGGACAAACATTGCATTCGGGTTTTCCGCGAACTCCGGACGCAGTGCCAGTACGTTACCGTCTGCATCGATGGGCGCCGGGGTTGAGCCGGTACTGTCAACGCCGATCCCGACCACTTCCGCGCGCTGTTCAGCGCTCAGTTCGGCCAATACGGTTTTCAGCGCCGCTTCCATGGATTCAATGTAGTCGCGCGGATGATGGCGAAACTGGTTGTTTGGGCCATCGCAATACTGCCCTTCCTGCCAACGTGGATACCACTCAACGCTGGTGGCGATCTCTTCGCCGGTGGCACATTCCACCGCCAAAGCGCGTACTGAATCACTACCAAAATCGAGGCCAATTGCAATCGCCATCGTCTTACTCCATCCAAAAATACGGGTATGGATAAACAGTAGTGAGTAGCGATAAAAACCGTCAGGCAGGATCCGCTAATCTTATGGATTAAAATGCTGTGGCATCACAAAGTGTGACGCTGTGCAAATAATCAATGTGGACATTTCTGCCGTAGTTATAGACACTTTTGTTAGCCGATTTTGACGTTGGCGTAGTACATGTTTTTTACAAAGAGCTTTTCACAAGCGGGATTGGTGGTCCATTACCGCAAATACAGCGGCCCGCAGGGGCGACAGCGATGATGTCTGGCGTAATATGGACAAATTGTTTCTTGGCAGGACATAGGGAGTATTGAAATTATGGCTGAAACGCAAAACGATCCCCTGTTGCCAGGTTATTCGTTTAACGCGCATTTGGTGGCCGGATTAACCCCCATTGAGGCGAACGGATACCTGGATTTTTTTATCGACAGGCCGCTGGGTATGAAGGGTTATATCCTCAATCTCACCATCCGTGGCGAAGGGGTTATCAATAATCAGGGCAAGCAGTTTGTCTGCCGGCCTGGCGATATTCTGTTGTTTCCACCAGGAGAAATTCACCACTACGGACGCCACCCTGACGCCAGCGAGTGGTATCACCAGTGGGTTTACTTTCGCCCGCGCGCCTACTGGCAGGAGTGGCTGACCTGGCCAGCCATTTTTGCCCAGACCGGTTTTTTTCGCCCGGATGAAGCGCATCAGCCGCATTTTAACGAGCTGTTTGGGCAGATAATTAACGCCGGGCAGGGAGAAGGTCGTTATTCCGAACTGCTGGCGATTAATTTACTGGAACAGTTGTTGCTCCGACGTATGGAAGCCATCAATGAATCGCTACACCCGCCCATGGACAACCGCGTCCGCGATGCCTGCCAGTACATCAGCGATCACCTGGCGGACAGCAATTTTGATATCGCCAGCGTCGCGCAGCACGTCTGCCTGTCGCCTTCCCGTTTGTCGCATCTGTTCCGTCAGCAGTTAGGTATCAGCGTATTAAGCTGGCGCGAGGACCAGCGCATCAGCCAGGCAAAGCTATTACTGAGTACCACACGTATGCCCATTGCCACCGTAGGTCGCAATGTTGGTTTTGACGACCAGCTCTATTTCTCTCGTGTTTTCAAAAAATGTACCGGCGCCAGTCCGAGCGAGTTTCGCGCTGGATGTGAATAAATTTATTATGTAGCGCTGGGAGTATTCAACTTCTTTCAGCGCCTTAAAATTTGGCATCTAAAATAAGTTGTAATTTTGTGATGAATAGATATCTATAAAAAATAAGAAATTAGCATTTGTTTGATAAAATTATTCTTGCTATAAACCACCTGTCAAGGAGGTTTTAAATGAGTAAGCGATTTGATATTACTGATGGGACTTTTGCAACCACTAAAAAAAATGGTTTAATTTATACAGAAGAGCTGGGATGGATTGATTTAGGTCATGCTCAGGGTGATGATGCCAGATTCTTAAAGAAAAAGCTTGAGCAAGAACAGTGGGCAAAATATTATAATGAGTTCAATGATTGGTACTTCCCGGTAAACTATTATCAAGAAATGGGAAAAATTTATTTGGGGTAAACTTTACTTTTCATACTGGTGTACATACTCAAGTTATGGTTCGTGCTTGTCTTTCTCCAGTGCTTAAGGCACGAGTGGCTTTGACTATTATGTATGGGACGGCAAAACGATTCGAAGCATGGCAGAACTCTATCCTTTTCAACTGGTACACGGATAGTGGATTTAGTGTGGAGAATTTGGTTTCTGATTTAGTCGGCTTTTATCGTGTTTTTGGTATGGGACCAGACCCATTGTGGCGAGCAAAACCTGTATCCTATGAAACGGCCATACAGATATGGGATGCTCATGATCCAATCGGTACTTTTAAAAATAGAGATTTTTTTCCGTATTTATTTTCGACAAAACCACCATTCAGATATGGTGAGCCTATCAAAAAAATCTCCCAGAGTGGTTGAGTTATATAAAACCATTAGATAATTCATTTTCAGGTTTATTGTACAATCAGTTTAATAATAATCCTGTTGGCGACTTTTTTAAGGAAAAAAATAGATTGAATCATGAGTTTTATGGTACGTTTTCAATTTCTGATACACTGGGTTATGCTGACTCGCCTTTTGATAGACCATCTTTTTTTCTGCTTCATCCTCATTCTCCACTTAAGTGAGTAGAGAGATGAGAAAATATGCTCTATTTATTTCTTCATTATTTCTGCTATCCCCTTTGGCGTTCTATGGTTGGTTTGTTTTGACATCGGGAGAACATCATTACAAGCGAGATGATATTTTCTCATACTGGCTATATACGCCTGATACGCTAAAAATCATACCATTAATATCAGAAGATATTGATTATAACTATGATTATGATTTAGATGAACAGCGAACACTAGTCATAATAACATGGCATCATGTTAAGGATGTTGCTGAAAAAAAAACAGTCTTACGTGATTTTCTACAACAACTCGGTTCTTCAATAAAATATGATTGCTTATGGATTTATCACGATCCTAATGATTTCTCCAGTAATTATCACCGTTATTGCGTCTACCAAAAATCAGATATCCTCGAACTGGAGTTCGTTGAGAGGGTGAAGTGACGCAAAGTGTGTTCCTGAGCATCCCAATTACGCTGGATGTGAATAAAAAGTGAATGATGTATCTTGAAAGTTGTCATAACTCGCAATCTATTCAGACAATTGATGGCTTGACGAAGTTGAGAGGGGTTATCAAAATCCCTGCTTCGTAAATCTGACGGACACATTATGCAAGCATTGCTGGAACACTTTATTCTCCAGTCCGCCCTGTACTCTCTGATCGCCGTACTTCTGGTGGCTTTTTTGGAGTCGCTGGCGCTGGTTGGCCTGATTCTACCCGGGACCGTGATGATGGCGGGGCTGGGTGCGCTGATTGGCAGCGGCGAACTGAACTTCTGGCATGCCTGGCTTGCGGGCATTATAGGTTGCTTATTGGGGGACTGGATCTCTTTTTGGCTGGGCTGGCGCTTTAAAAAGCCATTGCACCGTTGGTCGTTCATGAAAAAGAACAAGGCGTTGCTGGATAAAACCGAGCACGCCCTGCATCAGCACAGCATGTTTACTATTCTGGTGGGGCGTTTTGTCGGACCGACGCGTCCGCTGGTGCCGATGGTAGCAGGCATGCTGGATCTGCCTGTCGCTAAATTTATCGTCCCGAATATTATCGGCTGCGTGCTGTGGCCACCGTTCTACTTCCTGCCGGGGATCCTGGCGGGAGCGGCAATTGATATTCCTTCTGATATGCAGAGCGGGGATTTCAAATGGTTGCTGCTGGCGACGGCGGTGTTGCTCTGGGTTGGCGGCTGGTTTTGCTGGCGGCTATGGCGCAGTGGCAAAGCGGCTGTCGATCGCTTAACGGCGTATTTCCCCCGCAGCCGTTTGCTGTATCTGGCGCCGTTGACGCTCGGGATCGGTGTGGTTGCGTTGGTGGCGTTACTGCGCCATCCACTGATGCCGGTGTATATCGATATTCTGCGTAAAGTCGTGGGTTACTGACGAATCTTTTGCCGGATGGCGGCTTCGCCTTATCCGGCAACGCATTATGCTTTAATGCCCAATAGCGCCGAGGCGCTAGCGTTGCCGCTTAACAGATCGTCCGTATCGCCCTGCCAGGCGATGCGCCCGTCGGCGACCACAATCGAGCGGGGCGCAATTCGCGCCGCATCTTCTACGCTGTGGGAAACCATCAGTAACGTCAGCTGCTTCTCGCGACAGACTTCGGCCACCAGCGTTAGCATCTCCTGGCGCAGCGCGGGATCAAGTGCAGAGAACGGTTCATCAAGCAGTAAAATAGGTTGTTCCCGCACCAGACAACGCGCCAGCGCCACGCGCTGCCGCTGCCCGCCGGAAAGCTCACCGGGGAGGCGTTCCAGCAGAGAGTCGATCCCCATTTGCTGGGCGATGTGGAGTATTTTCTCCCGCTGCGATGCGTTAAGCTTCAATCCAGGATTCAGGCCCAGGCCGATGTTTTGCTGTACGCTCAGATGGCTGAACAGGTTGTTTTCCTGAAACAGCATAGAAACAGGACGGCGCGAGGGTGGTGTCGTGGTGTGATCTTCACCGTCAATCACCATGTTACCGCTGGCAGGCGTGAGAAAGCCGGCAATCAGATTCAGTAGCGTACTTTTCCCGGCGCCGCTGGGCCCGAGTATCGCTATCTGATCACCGCGCGCGACCGACAGCGTAAAGCGCATGGGCAGATGGTGATAAAGCCATGTGATATCAATCAGTTTTAACATTTCGACCCGGCAATTTCTCAATAACGGTAAACAGCGTAAAGCACAGGATCAGCAGTAATAACGCCGTAACTGCGCCATCCTGACTGCGATAAGAGCCAATCTGCTGATATAAATAAAACGGCAGGGTGCGGAAATCCTCATTACCAAATAACGCCACTACGCCAAAATCGCCAATCGACAGCACGCAGGCAAACGCCATCGCCTGTGCCAGCGGGCGCTTCAGGGCGCGCAGTTCAACCACTTTCAGGCGCGACCATCCCTCAATGCCCAACGACTGGCACAACATACTATAGCGCGCAGTGACGTCACGCATTGGGTTTTCCAGCACCTTCAAAGCATAAGGGATCGCCATCAGCGCATTGGTAAAAATGACAATGCCGTCGGCAGATTCGGGAAGCCCAATAGTGTTATTGAGCAGCAGAAAGAAGCCGGTTGCCAGCACGATACCCGGCATGGCGAGGATCATCATGCCGCTCAGCTCCAGCATCTGACCTGCCAGCACCTGCTGTCGTGCACGAAGTTCACGACTGCTCCATAACAGCATCATGGTGAGTATGACGCATAACGCTCCTGCTGCTAATGCGATGCGCAGCGAGGTTCCCAGCGCCTGCCACAGCACTGGCTGCATCAGTACATCCAGAACATGGCGGTTTAAGCCATCGACAATCACCGCCAGCAGCGGCGGCAGCAACAGCAACAGGGCCAGAATAATCAGGATTGCGTCAGTCAGTCGGCTGTGCAGGCGATCGTCAGGATCGCGCCAGCCTTGTACCAGGGTAGCACCGGGAGCAATCGCGCGGCTCAGACGTTGACTGAGAAGCACCAGCGCCAAACAACAAACCATCTGGATCAACGCCAGCATGGCTGCGCGGGCAGGATCGTAATCAAAATTCAGCGCCTGATAGATAGCCAGCTCGATGGTCGTGGCCTGTGGCCCGCCGCCCAGCGACAGAACGGTGGCGAAGCTGGCGAAGCACAGCATAAAGATGAGTGCTGCGACGGGCAGGATCTGACGACGCAGCCACGGCCATTCAACAAAACGGAAGAAATGCCAGCCGCGCATACCCAACTGAGCGGCTAACTGCCGCTGTTCGCCGGGAATACTCTCCAGCGATTGTAACAGCAGGCGGCTGGCCATCGGCAGATTGAAAAAGACGTGAGCCAGCAGAATGCCCTGCAAACCGTAAGGCGAAAAGGTCCATTCCAGCCCGAAGACATGCCAGAGTGAGGCCAGCCAGCCCTGACGACCATAGACGCTAAGAATACCGAAGACCGCGACCAGCACCGGCAGGATTAATGTCATGGCGCACAGGCGCAGCAGCGCCAGACGTCCTGGAAAACGGCGGCGATAGAGCGCTCTGGCAAGGAAAATCGCCGGGACAACCGACAGCACAGCGGATAGAAAAGCCTGCCAGAAAGAAAAGCGCACCACGTGCCACAGGTAGTCATCTTGCCACAGCGAGGACCACTCTCCCTGCGGGGCGTTAAACCACAGTGCCAGAAACGCGGCCAGGGCAACGGCCACCATCAGCGTGGCGGCGGTAAGCCCTGGAACCAGCCAGCCGGGGATTAACGGCTGACGGCGCGTTGCCATTCGCTAATCCATGCCTGACGTTGAGCCGCAACCTGCTGTGGCGTAAATTCCAGCGCGGTGGTCGGTTTATTCAGTTGCTCGAATCCTGACGGCAGGGCGACTTGCGTCACGGGATACATCCAGTTGCCGGTCGGAATCGCATTCTGGAATGCCGGAGACACCATGAACTTCAGGAATTTCTCGGCCAGTTCCGGCTGCTTGCTGGCCGCGGTGCGGGCGGCGACTTCCACCTGCAAATAGTGGCCTTCACTAAAATTAGCGGCGGCGTAGTTGTCTTTTTTCTCGGCGATGATGTGATAGGCCGGAGAGGTGGTGTAGCTGAGCACCAGATCGCTTTCACCTTTCAGGAACAGGCCGTAGGCTTCGCTCCAGCCCTTGGTGACGGTGACGGTTTTGGCTGCCAGTTTCTGCCACGCCTCTGGCGCTTTATCACCATAGACTTTCTGCATCCATAGCAGCAGACCCAGACCTGGCGTGCTGGTGCGTGGATCCTGATAAATGACGCGCCATTTTTGGTCGCTCTCTACCAGTTCTTTCAGGCTTTTGGGCGGATTCTTCAGCTTGTTCTTATCATAAACGAAGGCGAAATAACCGTAGTCAAACGGCACGAAGGTATCGTTTTTCCAGCCGCCGGGTACGTTAACGGCGTCGTTTGCTACACCACTTTTGGCAAACAGTTTGGTTTGTGTGGCGGCTTCCAGAAGGTTGTTATCCAGACCCAGCACGACGTCGGCTTTACTGTTTTTTCCTTCCATGCGCAGGCGGTTAAGCAGCGAGACGCCATCTTCCAGCGCGACCAGTTTCAGCTCGCAATTGCAGTCAGCTTCAAAGGCTTTTTTGATTGTTGGGCCCGGGCCCCAGTCAGCTGCGAACGAGTCGTAGGTATAGACGGTCAGTACAGGTTTGGCGAAGACAGGCGCTGCGCACAGCAGTAAAAGCGGAAGACATTTTTTAAACACTTTGCACCTCAAGAGTTGGGTGGCAAAGGACTTGAGATAAGCCTCAAATCCCTTCGCCGGCATTATCCGGATCAGGTTCGACGGGTATCTCTCAGCCCATACGCAGATCGAATGATTTTGTGTATGTTTTTATTTAGCACCCCGTTGAGAACGGCGTTAGTGTAATGATTTTGTTGCTTAGCAGCAATTAAGGATCCGGCGGAGCAAACCACGCCGATTTAAAATCAAACCAGCCGAGGGTATTCATGCGCAGCCCGCGCATACTGCGCTGTCCCTGAATGATCAGCCAGTGGTGGATTAATGGCACAATGGCCTTTGTGGCGAGCAGCTGTTGGCACCATGCAGCCAGGCTCATTTCGCCCGTTCGCCAGCGAGCCGCATCGTTTTCCCAGTCCCGCGAGATACAGTTTTGCAGCAACGGGACTTCGCACAAATGGGCGAACAGTGAGAAGTCGAGCGGTAGGGTAAAGTTGGCGCTGTTGAGCCAGATATCGCTGACGATTTCACCTGCATGCCATTGATCGTAGTCGATCTCCTGAATATTCAACTGCACCTGATGTTGCGCGAGCAATGTCTTCATGATCTGCGCGATAATCCGGTGTTCGATGTGATCGCGATAGTAAGTGATTGTCAGCGTTTCCAGCCCGGCGGGTTTTTCACCATGGCCGGGTTTTGCGTGATGCCAGCGGGGGAGTAAACCATACGCGGGAAACCATAGTCGCTGGTACTGTTCGTCGGCGTGGCAGATTAAATTCGTTGGCGAGAGAATGCGGCTTACCCATTCGCGGACCTCCTGGTTAGCTCCACGGTGGCTACGCGCATCAAACAGCAGGTAGTAGCAACCTTCTTCGAGGCGGCTTTCGATCGCCTTTTCATCCTCTGTGGGACCTTTTAGCGTCAACCCGCCGCCAGGTTCTTCTCCGATGTCGGGTAATACCCAAACGTTAACTTCGTCGATCAGGGCCCGGTAGCCAAAGTAATCATCAAATGCATGAATTTTCAGTTGGTTATTGGTGTTTCGTATTACCGCATACGGACCGGTACCAATCGGGTGACTGGAGAAGTTGTTTAGCGTTTCCCATTCTCGCGGCAGGATCATGGCGGGGACCTGCCCCAATAGCCAGGGAAGCCAGCGGTCTGGCTGGGCCAGATGGATATCCAGCGTCCAGGCCGTGGGAGAGACGATCTGCGTGATGTGTGAGTACAGCGGCAGGCTGTTAATGCGCATCAGTGAGGCGATAACATCTGCCATTTCCAGCTCGCGGCCATGATGAAAATGGATCCCCGGACGCAGGAAGAATCGCCAGTGTAAAGGTGAAATTTGCTGCCAGTGATGGGCAATGTCTGCTTCCAGTTCCCCATTTTCCTCATTTACCCGAATTAAGGCGCTGAAGATTTGCCGGGCGATATGGGTTTCGGAGCGGCGTAATGCCGTGCCGGGGAGCAGGTTGTGCATGGGGCGATAATAGAGAACGCGCATGATATGCCGACCCTGGCGAAAGCTGCGACCCAGATGGGAGACCAGCATTTGCCGTACGGCCGTTTTATCACCGACCAGTTGCACCAGTTGATCGATGCGATCCTGTTCCAGTAGGTCTTCTGCGCGCTGCTGCTGGAGCGCCAGCCCGGTATAGAGGAATGTCAGTCGCGAGCGTTTACCTCGTCCAACTTCAGCTTCCCACGTTAACCAGCCGCGATCTTGCATGGTATTAAGCAGCGTACGCATATGGCGGCGCGAGCAGCTCAGCAGATCCGCCAGCTCGTTGAGCGTCGTGTCTTGCGTTTTGCCGTCACAGCATTGCCACAGACGGATGAACTGTTGTTGCAAACGACCAGAAGACATAAAAGGGGAACTCCTGCGGAAAACTCAGCAATTTTATAATCCCTATATTAAGCCAATAATAGATTCCGATGAAGCGATGAGACAACGAAGGGGTCATCTATGCGTCAGTTCTGGTTGAAGTACTTTACCACGACAGAAAAATCGTCCTGGTTGGCTTGCCTGAGCGCACCGCAGCGCTTAAAGATGCTCGAAGAGCTGATGCAGTGGGAGATGACATCTGACTCCTGAATTGGAAATTGCAGACATCATGTGTGACTGAGTATTGGTGCAGGCTGTATCCTGCCATTATCTCTGAGCATCGCTGGTGGCTATTTTTTCACATGGCAAGGCGCGAACAGTGAAATTTGGTGAACCAAATAAGGTGTGAGCAACACAGCTATGTGAAAAAATGGCCCCAGCCCTCCGGGACGCGTGTAAAAAACGCATACTCTGCGTTGTCAGGCTTGGGAATAGATTTCTATACCCAGCGCCCTCCGCCTGGATTATGCGTTTTTTACCCAGCGTCGATGCCAGATATAATGGCAGGATACAGCCTCGTTCACCCGCCAGCAGGTATTATCTGCTGGCTTTTTTCGTTTCAGCTGCGCTTAAAAGGAAAGATATGCTCTGGATTATGACCATGGGACGGCGCCTCAACGGCGTTTACGCGGCATTTATGCTGGTCGCTTTTATGATGGGCGTGGCGGGGGCATTGCAGGCACCCACCCTGAGTCTGTTCCTGAGCCGTGAAGTCGGGGCGCAGCCATTTTGGGTCGGGCTGTTTTACACCGTCAATGCGATTGTCGGGATCGTCGTCAGCCTTGGCCTCGCGAAACGATCCGACAGCCAGGGCGATCGGCGCAAGCTGATCATGTTTTGCTGCCTGATGGCGATTGGCAATGCGCTGCTGTTTGCCTTTAATCGCCACTATCTAACGCTGATCACCTGCGGTGTGCTGCTGGCCTCGCTGGCGAACACCGCCATGCCGCAGCTGTTTGCGCTGGCGCGAGAATATGCTGATAACTCCGCGCGTGAAGTGGTGATGTTTAGCTCGGTGATGCGTGCGCAGCTTTCGTTGGCCTGGGTGATAGGACCGCCACTGGCATTCATGCTGGCGCTGAATTACGGCTTTACGGCGATGTTTTCCATTGCCGCAGGGATTTTTGCCATTAGCCTGGTGCTGATTGCGCTGATACTGCCGTCTGTCGCGCGGGTGGAGCAGCCTGTAGACGTGCCGCTGGAACAGACCGGCGGTTGGCAGGACAAAAATGTGCGTATGTTGTTTATTGCCTCCACGCTGATGTGGACCTGCAACACCATGTACATCATTGATATGCCACTGTGGATAAGTCTTGAACTGGGCTTGCCGGACAAGCTGGCCGGGATCCTGATGGGGACGGCGGCTGGGCTGGAAATTCCGGCGATGATTCTGGCAGGCTATTACGTGAAGCGCTTTGGTAAACGGCGAATGATGATCGCGGCCGTAGCGGCAGGCGTGCTGTTTTATATTGGTTTGATCTTCTTTCACAGCCGTATGGCGCTGCTGGTGCTGCAACTGTTTAACGCGGTATTTATCGGTATTATCGCCGGGATAGGCATGCTGTGGTTTCAGGATCTGATGCCTGGACGTGCGGGGTCAGCGACCACATTATTTACCAACAGTATTTCAACGGGAGTCATTCTGGCAGGGGTGATTCAGGGGGCAGTTGCGCAAAGCTATGGTCACTATGCCGTCTATTGGGTGATTGCGGTGATTTCGGTGGTTACGCTGTGGATGACCGGGCGGGTGAAGGACGTTTAGTCCGGCGCAGTCCTGGCGTCGTAGTGCCCGGCCTGGCGATATTTTGCATTAGTTTTTGTCGTTTTTGTCGGCCGGATAAGGCGTTTACGCCGCCATCCGGCAACCTGTCCCTACGGCCTGAACGCGTTACGCTTATCAGGCCTATCCTTCTTTTTTATCTTGCACGTAAATGTAACGTTGATCACATAACGATCTTTTTCCTCTTCCTTGATCTTCTTTTTTCTACTGTTACGCGTATACAGTTACGCGTAACAGTTATCAAAAAAGGAGTTTTTTCATGAAAAACCTATTCGACCTGACCGGTAAACGCGCGCTGATTACCGGTTCCGCTCAGGGCATTGGTAACCTGCTGGCCAGCGGTCTGGCGGCGCACGGTGCTGAGATTGTTATTAACGACATTACCCAGCAGCGGGCGCAGGCGGCGGCGGACAAACTGGTGGCCGAAGGCTATCGCGCTGTTGGCTATGGATTTGATGTTACCAGCGGGGAAGAGGTGGCGTGCGCCATCGCGCAAATTGAAAAGGACGTTGGGGCCATTGATATTTTAATTAACAACGCCGGAATCCAGCGTCGTTATCCCTTCACCGAATTCCCGGAGGCTGAATGGGACAAAGTGATTGATGTAAACCAGAAATCGGTCTTTCTGGTATCACAGCAGGTTTCCCGCTACATGGTGCAACGCCGCCGCGGGAAGATTATTAATATCTGCTCAATGCAAAGTGAATTAGGTCGTAAAACCATTACCCCCTACGCGGCGTCAAAAGGCGCGGTCAAAATGTTAACCCGTGGCATGTGCGTGGAACTGGCGGAATACAATATTCAGGTCAACGGTATTGCTCCCGGCTATTTCGCTACCGACATGACCACCGCGCTGGTTAACGATGAAGCATTCTCCGCCTGGCTGTTCCAGCGCACGCCCGCTGCTCGCTGGGGTAACCCGGAAGAGTTGATCGGCGCGGCGGTTTATCTCGCTGCGCCCGCCTCTGACTTTGTGAATGGGCATCTTCTGTTTGTCGATGGCGGCATGCTGGCCGCTGTTTGATCGCTAACGAGGCCGCGGGAAGCAACCTCATCCTTTAATGATAATCCAAGGAGTGAGTATGAATATGCTCGCAAAACTGCCAGCGCGTCGCTGGTGGTATTTAATGCCGATTATTTTTATTACCTACAGCTTAGCTTATCTCGACCGCGCCAATTACGGCTTTGCCGCTGCCGCTGGTATCGAACACGATTTAGGGATCACCCAGGGCACGGCCTCGCTGATTGGCGCGCTCTTTTTCCTGGGATATTTCTTTTTCCAGGTGCCTGGCGCCATGTATGCCGTTAAACATAGCGTCCGTAAAATGATTTTTTACAGCCTGATCCTCTGGGGGCTTTGTGCCGCGGCGACCGGCTTTGTCAGCAATATCCCAACACTGATGGCGATCCGCTTTATTCTCGGCATCGTCGAAGCGGCGGTGATGCCCGCGATGCTGATTTATATCAGCAACTGGTTTACCAAAACTGAACGCTCGCGCGCCAACACCTTTTTAATTCTCGGTAACCCGGTCACAGTGCTGTGGATGTCGATTGTCTCTGGCTACCTGATTGAAGCCTGGGGCTGGCGCGAAATGTTTATCATTGAAGGTATTCCTGCGGTGATCTGGGCTTTCTGCTGGGTGATTCTGGTGCGCGACAAACCGGCGGATGCGGGTTGGTTGAGCGAGCAGGAGAAGCAGGCGTTACAGCAGGCGATGGACCGCGAGCAGCGGGACATCAAACCGATGCGCAACTACGGTGAAGCGATGCGTTCACGCAGCGTCATTATGCTTTGCGCGGTGCATGCGCTGTGGAGCATCGGGGTGTATGGCTTCATGATGTGGATGCCGTCGATTCTGAAAAACGCGGCGCAGATGGATATTGTGGCGGTGGGCTGGCTGGCGGCAGTGCCGTATCTGGCGGCGATCTGCCTGATGCTGACGGTTTCCTGGCTGTCCGATAAATACCAGAACCGTAAGCTGTTTATCTGGCCGCTGCTGCTGATTGCTGCCATTGCGTTCTTTGCCTCGTGGATGCTGGGCAACCAGTCCTTCTGGCTCTCTTACGCGCTGCTGGTCGTGGCCGCCGCCTGTATGTATGCGCCTTACGGACCGTTCTTTGCGCTGATCCCCGAACTGCTGCCGCGCAACGTCTCCGGCGTGTCGATGGGAATGATCAACAGTTTTGGCGCGTTAGGGGCATTCCTCGGCGCGTGGCTGGTGGGTTACCTCAACGGCGTGACCGGCGGGCCGGGCGTCTCCTACACCTTCATGGCGATTGCTCTGCTGTCATCGGTGGTGCTGATGTACTGCGTTCGTGCGCAAAATGAAACCACGTCGCCGTCGGCTGAGATGGTAACGCGTTAAGGTTGAGCGAGGAGTGCAGTCGCTAACCGGCTGTGATAAGGTTCTCTGCGAGCATAATGGGATGTTGGTCGTAGAGAACCTCATGAAAAACAATCGGATGACATTACAGGATATCGCTAATCTGGCCGGTCTGAATAAGATGACGGTCAGCCGTTATCTGCGTGACCCGAATCAGGTGTCGCAACGCAGCCGTGAATTGATTTCGAAAATCATGGAAGAGAACAACTACATTCCTAACCGCGCTCCGGAAATTCTGCTCAACGCACGTAGCAAAACTATTGGTGTGCTGATCCCCTCGTTTCGTAATCAGATCTTTGCCGACGTGCTGGCGGGAATTGAATCCGTCACCTCGGCTTGCCAGTACCAGACGCTGATCGCCAACTACGAATATGACGCCGAGCGTGAAGAACGCGAGGTTCTGAATCTGCTCTCTTACAATATCGACGGCTTGATCCTCACCGGAAAGCTGCATACCGAGCGGATGATCCAGTACGTGCGCGCCAGCGGCGTACCTGTGGCGGAACTGATGGATATTAGCGGCCAGTATCTGGATATACAGGTCGGTTTCGATAACGAAAAAGCGGCCTTCGAGATGACCCAGGCGTTTATCGACAGTGGAAAACGTCACATTGCGTTCTTTGGATCAATGGACGACCCTCGCGATTTGAGTCGTTACCGAGGTACCGAGAATGCGCTGGCTGCGCAGGGGCTGGAGGCGTATCACCTGGCGCCAAAAACGATTTCGTCGGTAGCGCTGGGGCGCAAAATGTTCCAGCAGGCGATGGCGGAAAAGCCGGATATTGACGCTATTTTCTGTACCAACGATGACCTGGCGGTTGGCGTGCTGCTGGAGTGTCAGGCACAGCAGTACGATGTGCCGGGAAAAATGGCGATTGCCGGTTTCCACGGGCTGGAAATTGGCCGTGCGCGGCTGCAAAAAATCGCCAGCGTGATTACACCACGCTTTGAGATTGGCAAAACGGCGGCGGATATTTTGATTAAACGTCTTGGCGGGAAGGATGCGCCGGGCAGCGTTAATCTTGGCTACCAAATCTATTACGGCGATACGCTGTAGGCGAAGAGTAGAGGCTGGCCACCGTGCGGTGACCAGCGGGAGAGATTACTGCATAAACGCTGGCTGCTTGTCTTCGTACTCGGTGATGGCCGCTTCATGCTGCAGCGTCAGCCCGATGCTGTCCAGACCGTTCAGCATGCAGTGGCGGCGGAAGTCGTCGATTTTAAAGCTGTAGGACTTATCGCCCGCTTTCACCACCTGCGCTTCCAGATCCACTTCAAATTTAATGCCCGGATTGGCTTTCACCAGGGTAAACATTTCATCTACCTGCGCGTCGCTCAGAGTCACCGGCAGCAGTTGGTTATTGAAACTGTTGCCGTAGAAGATGTCGGCGAAGCTTGGGGCAATCACCACTTTAAAACCGTAATCGGTCAACGCCCACGGCGCATGTTCGCGTGACGAACCGCAGCCGAAGTTTTCGCGCGCCAGCAGAATTGATGCCCCTTTATATTCCGGGAAGTTCAAAACGAACTCAGGATTTGGCTGTTGCCCTTTTTCGTCCAGAAAACGCCAGTCGTTAAACAGATGAGCGCCAAAACCGGTACGCGTAACCTTCTGCAAAAACTGTTTGGGAATGATTGCGTCGGTATCAACGTTGGCGGCATCCAGTGGGACAACCAGGCCGGTATGCTGGGTAAATTTCTCTGCCATGGTAGTTTCCTTATTTGATGCTGCGAATGTCGGCAAAATGACCGGTAACGGCGGCAGCGGCGGCCATGGCCGGGCTGACTAAATGCGTGCGACCACCGCGGCCCTGACGGCCTTCAAAATTACGGTTGCTGGTGGAGGCGCAGCGCTCGCCCGGATTCAGGCGGTCATTGTTCATGGCCAGACACATGGAACAGCCTGGTAAACGCCATTCGAATCCTGCTTCGATAAAGATCTTGTCCAGACCTTCTGCTTCCGCCTGCGCTTTCACCGGACCAGAGCCCGGCACCACCAGTGCCTGTACGCCTGGCGCAACTTTACGTCCTTTGGCGATTTCCGCCGCGGCGCGTAAATCTTCAATACGCGAGTTGGTGCAGGAACCGATGAACACTTTATCGATAGCCACTTCCGTTAACGGAATACCTGGCTTCAGCCCCATATACGCCAGCGCTTTTTCAGCCGATGCGCGCTCAACGGGATCGGCAAAGGATGCCGGGTCGGGAATATTATCGTTCACCGAAATGACCTGACCCGGGTTTGTTCCCCAGGTGACCTGCGGCGCAATCTCTTCCGCTTGCAGGGTGATGACGCTGTCGAAAGTGGCGCCTTCATCCGTTTGCAGGGTTTTCCAGTAGGCGACCGCGTCGTCAAAGTCTTTGCCTTTCGGTGCATGCAGACGGCCTTCGACATAGTTGAAGGTGGTCTGGTCTGGCGCGACCAGGCCCGCTTTCGCGCCCAGTTCGATCGCCATGTTGCACAGGGTCATGCGGCCTTCCATGCTCAGCGCGCGGATGGCTTCGCCACAAAACTCAACTACGTGTCCGGTACCGCCTGCACTACCGGTTTTACCGATAATCGCCAGCACAATATCTTTGGCGGTAATGCCAGGGGCTGCTTTACCGTTGACTTCAATCTTCATGGTTTTGGCGCGCCCCTGTTTCAGGGTCTGCGTCGCCAGAACGTGTTCAACTTCAGAGGTGCCAATACCAAACGCCAGCGCGCCGAACGCGCCGTGTGTAGCGGTGTGGGAATCGCCGCAGACGATGGTCATACCCGGCAACGTCACGCCTTGTTCTGGCCCCATCACGTGAACGATACCCTGATACGGATGGTTCAGGTCATACAGCTCGACGCCAAATTCGTTACAGTTCTTAATCAGCTCTTGCATCTGGATGCGTGCCATCTCACCCGACGCGTTGATGTCTTTGGTCTGGGTAGAGACGTTGTGATCCATGGTGGCAAAGGTTTTACCCGGCTGGCGTACCTGACGGCCATGCGCGCGCAGGCCATCAAACGCTTGCGGAGAGGTCACTTCATGCACCAGATGTCTGTCGATGTACAACAGCGGGGTTTCGTTTTGCGCTTCAAAGACGACGTGCGCATCAAACAATTTTTCGTATAACGTTTTGGCCATGATTACACCCCTTCTGCGACGTAACGGGCAATGATGTCGCCCATTTCATCGGTACTGACTGCGGCAGCGCCACGGGCTAAGTCACCGGTGCGGATGCCTTCTTCTAATGCGCGGTTGATGGCGCTCTCAATTGCGGTTGCCGCATCATTGGCATCCAGGCTGTAGCGCAGCAGCAGCGCCAGCGACAGGATTTGGGCGATAGGGTTGGCAATGTTTTTCCCGGCGATGTCAGGAGCGGAGCCGCCAGCGGGCTCGTACAAACCGAAGCCCTGATCATTCAGGCTGGCGGACGGTAACATGCCCATTGAACCGGTGATCATGGCGCACTCGTCAGACAGAATGTCGCCAAACAGGTTAGAGCACAGCAACACGTCGAACTGGGAAGGATCTTTGATCAATTGCATCGTCGCGTTGTCGATGTACATATGCGCCAGTTCAACGTCTGGGTATTCATTAGCAATTTCATTGACGATTTCGCGCCACAGAATAGACGTTTGCAGTACGTTAGCTTTATCAATCGACGTGACTTTACGGCGACGTTTACGGGCGGATTCAAACGCGATACGCGCAATACGTTCGATCTCGAAACGGTGATAAACCTCGGTATCAAAGGCTTTTTCATGTTGTCCGCTGCCTTCGCGGCCTTTTGGTTGACCGAAGTAAATTCCGCCAGTCAGTTCGCGTACGCATAGGATGTCGAAACCGTTCGCGGCAATATCTGCGCGCAGAGGGCAAAACGCTTCCAGACCCTGATAGAGCTTAGCTGGGCGCAGATTGCTGAATAATTTGAAGTGCTTACGCAATGGCAGCAGCGCGCCACGCTCTGGCTGCTGGTTTGGCGGCAGATTTTCCCATTTCGGGCCGCCAACGGAGCCAAACAGAATGGCGTCAGCTTGTTCACAGCCTTCAACCGTTGCAGGCGGCAGCGGCTGACCGTGGTTATCGATAGCGGCACCACCCACGTCGTAGTGGCTGGTGGTAATGCGCATGTTAAAGCGGTTGCGGATTGCGTCCAGTACCTTCAGGGCTTGCGCCATCACTTCCGGGCCAATACCGTCACCCGGCAAAACAGCAATATGATAATTCTTCGACATCACACGGTTTCCTTGTTGTTCTCGTTGTTCTGAGCTTTGCGTTGCAATTCTTTTTCGACTTCTTCGGCGCGCCAGATGTTGTTCAGCACATGAACCATTGCTTTAGCGGAAGATTCGACGATATCTGTCGCCAGACCGACGCCGTGGAAACGACGACCGTTATAGTTGGCAACGATATCCACCTGACCCAGCGCATCTTTACCGTGCCCTTTGGCGGTCAGGCTGTATTTCACCAGTTCGACGTTGTACTCAGTTACACGGTTGATTGCCTGATAAATGGCATCGACCGGACCGTTGCCGTTCGCCGCTTCGGCTTTGACTTCTTCACCGCAGGCCAGCTTGACGGAGGCGGTGGCGATGTCGTTTGAGCCGGACTGCACGCTGAAGTAATCCAAACGGAAATGCTCCGGCTCTTCCTGCTGTTTATTGATGAAGGCCAGCGCTTCCAGGTCGTAATCAAATACCTGACCTTTTTTGTCCGCCAGTTTCAGGAATGCGTCGTACAGGTTGTCCAGGCTGTATTCATTTTCTTTATATCCCATCTCGTCCATACGGTGTTTCACCGCGGCACGTCCGGAACGGGACGTCAGGTTCAGCTGTACCTGGTTCAGGCCGATGGATTCAGGCGTCATGATTTCGTAGTTTTCACGATTTTTCAGTACACCGTCCTGATGGATACCGGAAGAGTGGGCAAAGGCGCCGCTACCGACAATGGCTTTGTTAGCCGGAATAGGCATGTTGCAGATTTGGCTGACTAATTGACTGGTGCGCCAGATCTCCTGGTGATTGATGCGGGTCTGTACATTCAGGATATCTTTACGCACTTTGATCGCCATGATCACTTCTTCCAGTGAGCAGTTACCGGCGCGTTCGCCGATACCGTTCATCGCGCCCTCCACCTGACGCGCTCCGGCGTGAACGGCTGCCAGTGCGTTGCCTACGCCCAAACCTAAATCATCATGGGTGTGTACGGAGATGATGGCTTTATCGATATTTGGTACGCGTTCATACAGGCCAGAAATGATTGCCCCAAATTCGAAAGGCATGGTGTAACCGACGGTATCGGGGATGTTAATGGTTTTGGCTCCCGCGTTAATGGCAGCTTCAACCACGCGAGCCAAGTCGGCGATAGGGGTACGGCCTGCATCTTCGCAGGAGAACTCCACGTCATCGGTATAATTACGCGCACGCTTAACCATGTAGACCGCGCGCTCAATGACCTCATCCAGCGTACTGCGTAATTTCGTCGCGATGTGCATCGGCGAGGTGGCGATAAACGTATGAATACGGAAAGCCTCAGCGACTTTCAGAGATTCTGCGGCAACGTCGATATCTTTTTCTACGCAGCGAGCTAAGGCACAAACGCGGCTGTTTTTAACCTGACGAGCGATAGTCTGAACTGACTCAAAGTCGCCCGGTGAAGAAACGGGGAAACCCACTTCCATCACGTCAACGCCCATACGCTCAAGGGCCAGCGCAATCTGCAGTTTTTCTTTCACACTCAGGCTTGCCTGTAACGCCTGTTCTCCATCGCGTAAGGTGGTATCGAAAATAATGACTTGCTGGCTCATGGTTTAGGTCCTTGGTTTCTTAGGGCGCCTTGCTTCGAGCATAAAAAAACCCGCGCAACGGCGCGGGTTTTTTGTCTTAACTGGAGCTGACTTAATGCTGAATGTCGTCCACCAGTCTACCGCGCAACGAAGATGCGTTTAGTAGTAGTAGACCGTTGAAACGAGCAATGTAAGTCATCAATTAAGCTCCAGGCGAATGCGATATGCTTTTAGTGGTACTGGATATGAAGACTGATGTCAACCCTCACTCCAGCAAATGCCTCGTTAGAGGGGGGAAGTTTCTGCAAAACTTAAGCGAATTGTGCTGAATTTTTCGGGCTACATAAAATTAATCAGTTGATGGTTGTACATAATTTTCATGTTTTGACATATTTGAGCATAGTTATTTGCATTTATTGTAACGGCGAACTGAAGGAAAAATCGCTCTTGGAATTTCATATCTTGATGATTTATCTGTTTTTATAGTAATTATGAATGGCTATGGGTGGTGTAACACCACAAAATTGATAAATTAATGTTAACTTTTAATGTATTAATAATATAAACATTTAATTAAAACTTAAATACACATTCACTATACGTATGATTGTATATTCGCCATGCTTATGGTTATATTGTTTTTGAAATTTAAACATATGAATCACCGTGCAGTGACACTGCCACACTGCGATCGCATTGGTCTTTTGTTCATTTAGGTTTGTGCCTTTATGTTTTCCTAATTTTAATGTTTTTTCTTTTTCTCATCTTATATGTATGGTAAATCATATTAACGGAGATTATTTCTTCACTCCGTCTGGGAAAAGGGAGTTTAGAGTGACAGTGGAGTTAAATATGCCAGAAGTAAAAATAACAGATAAAACAAATATTATAGATATTGGGAAACCACAGCTTCGCATGGTTGATCTTAATTTATTAACCGTCTTTGATGCGGTGATGCAAGAACAAAACATCACCCGTGCCGCGCATACTTTGGGGATGTCGCAACCTGCTGTCAGTAATGCGGTCGCGCGCCTGAAAATTATGTTTAATGATGAGCTTTTTGTTCGTTATGGACGCGGTATCCAGCCGACAGCAAGAGCCTTCCAGCTATTTGGTTCTGTTCGCCAGGCATTGCAATTAGTGCAGAATGAACTGCCTGGATCGGGTTTTGAGCCAGCCAGCAGCGAGCGCGTATTCAATCTTTGCGTATGCAGCCCATTGGATAATATTCTGACCTCGTTGATTTATAATAGGGTTGAGCAAGTTGCACCAAACATTCATGTCGTATTTAAATCTTCACTCAATCAAAATACAGAGCATCAATTACGTTACCAGGAAACTGAATTCGTTATTAGCTATGAAGAGTTCCGACGTCCTGAATTTACCAGTATTCCGTTATTCAATGACGAAATGGTGTTAGTGGCAAGTAAAAAGCATCCGCGCATTAGTGGTCCTTTACTGGAAAGCAATGTCTATAATGAACAGCATGCGGTGGTGTCACTTGATCGCTTCGCATCATTCAGCCAACCGTGGTATGACACACCGGATAAACAATCCTCCGTGGCTTATCAGGGCATGGCATTAATTAGCGTTCTTAATATTGTGTCGCAAACGCATTTGGTCTCTATTGCGCCACGTTGGTTAGCAGAAGAATTTGCCGATTCTTTAGAACTACAGATCTTGCCTTTACCGTTAAAATTGAACAGCCGCACATGCTATCTTTCATGGCATGAAGCCGCAGGCCGGGATAAAGGACATCAATGGATGGAAGAGTTGTTAGTCTCCGTTTGTAAGCAGTAGCATTTAGCAGAGTAAACCGGACGGTGCATCCTGTTTATTCTGCTTTTAACTTTATAACTGAAATTTTATGCTGAACTCTATTTTTTACGTCTGTCCAAAAGTGTCAAAAAATAGAGTAATTGCTGTAAGTTCCCATTTTTAAGCGATTATTTATCATGCTGATTGCTTATGCTGGTTTAATTCTCCGTTTATTCGCGTCTTTCCTCCTTTTTATTCTTATTTACTCCAGTGCCACCCCTTCGGAGTCAATTGCCATGCGTCATCGTCAGCGGTTAATGTGTTGTTAAACCGCAATTCATTATAAGAGTGAGGCAAGCCATGGAGATGTTGTCTGGAGCCGAGATGGTCGTCCGATCGCTCATCGATCAGGGTGTGAAGCAGGTATTCGGTTATCCCGGGGGGGCCGTCCTCGATATTTATGATGCCCTGCATACGGTCGGCGGTATTGATCATGTGCTGGTCCGCCATGAACAAGCGGCGGTACATATGGCTGATGGCCTTGCGCGTGCCACGGGAGAAGTGGGGGTCGTATTGGTCACCTCCGGGCCGGGGGCGACCAACGCGATTACCGGGATCGCAACGGCTTACATGGATTCCATTCCGCTGGTGATCCTCTCCGGACAGGTCGCAACGTCGCTGATTGGCTACGATGCCTTCCAGGAGTGCGACATGGTAGGTATATCCCGCCCGGTGGTGAAACATAGCTTCCTGGTCAAACAAACGGAAGATATCCCGCAGGTGCTGAAAAAAGCCTTCTGGCTGGCAGCAAGCGGTCGTCCGGGGCCAGTGGTGGTGGATTTGCCGAAGGATATTCTGAATCCGGCGAAGAAACTGCCTTATAGCTGGCCGGACTCGGTGAGTATGCGCTCGTATAATCCGACGACGACGGGACATAAAGGACAGATAAAACGGGCGTTGCAGACGCTGGTCGCGGCGAAGAAACCGGTTGTCTATGTGGGCGGTGGCGCGGTCAATGCCGCTTGCCACGAGCAGTTAGCTCAGATTGCTGAAGCGCTGAATCTGCCGGTTGTCTCCTCGCTCATGGGGTTGGGCGCGTTTCCGGCCACGCATCGTCAGGCGCTGGGCATGTTGGGCATGCACGGTACCTACGAAGCCAATATGACCATGCATCATTCCGATGTGATCTTTGCCGTTGGCGTTCGCTTTGACGATCGAACGACGAATAACCTGGCAAAATATTGTCCGAATGCGACCGTGCTGCATATCGATATCGATCCGACCTCTATTTCCAAAACCGTTACTGCGGATATTCCGATTGTGGGGGATGCCCGCCTGGTGCTGGATCAGATGCTCGAACTACTGGAGCAGGAGAAATCTCAGCAGCCGCTGGATGATAATCGTGACTGGTGGCAACAGATTGAGCACTGGCGTGCCCGTCAGTGTCTGAAATACGACACGCAAAGCGAAAGAATTAAGCCGCAGGCGGTGATTGAAACCATCTGGCGTCTGACGAAAGGGGAGGCGTATGTGACCTCTGACGTTGGCCAACACCAGATGTTTGCCGCACTTTACTATCCGTTCGATAAACCGCGTCGCTGGATTAACTCAGGCGGCCTCGGGACTATGGGATTCGGTTTACCTGCGGCGTTAGGGGTGAAAATGGCTTTGCCAGATGAAACGGTAGTGTGCGTCACCGGGGATGGCAGCATTCAGATGAATATCCAGGAGCTGTCGACGGCGCTGCAATATGAACTGCCGGTGCTGGTACTCAACCTTAACAACCGTTATCTCGGCATGGTCAAACAGTGGCAGGACATGATCTACTCCGGGCGTCACTCACAGTCTTACATGCAGTCGCTGCCCGATTTCGTGCGCCTTGCTGAGGCTTATGGACATATCGGTATCCAGATTAATCGGCCTGAAGAACTTGAGAGCAAGTTGGGCGAAGCGCTGGAACATGTGCGTAACCATCGTCTGGTGTTTGTCGATGTCACCGTCGACGGTAGTGAACATGTCTACCCGATGCAGATTCGTGGGGGTGGGATGGATGAAATGTGGTTAAGCAAAACGGAGAGGACCTGATTATGCGCCGGATATTATCAGTATTGCTTGAAAACGAATCAGGTGCATTATCGCGTGTGATTGGCCTCTTCGCCCAGCGTGGTTACAACATTGAAAGCCTGACCGTCGCGCCGACCGACGATCCGACCTTATCGCGGATGACGATTCAGACGGTAGGGGATGAGAAAGTCCTTGAGCAGATCGAAAAGCAGCTCCACAAACTGGTGGATGTTCTGCGCGTTAGCGAGCTGGGGCAGGGCGCTCACGTTGAACGAGAAATCATGCTGGTGAAAATCCAGGCCAGCGGTTATGGCCGGGAAGAAGTGAAACGCAACACGGAGATTTTCCGCGGGCAAATCATCGATGTCACGCCGTCTATCTACACCGTACAACTGGCGGGCACCAGCGATAAGCTGGATGCGTTTCTGGCAACGCTGCGTGAAGTCGCTAAAATTGTGGAAGTTGCTCGCTCCGGCGTGGTGGGGCTTTCCCGCGGCGATAAAATCATGCGTTAATCATGATCGGGTTCTTAATTCGCAAGCCCAACGACTCAGGTTGGGCTTTTTTTTGCGAAATCAGCGGTAACCAGAGACAAAAGCGGTTGCCGGAGTCATTATTCTGCGCTTAGATGTTAATAAATTTAACCCATGCCATCACAAAGGTTATGGTTTGTACATTTTACGCAAGGGGCAATTGTGAAACTGGATGAAATCGCTCGGTTGGCCGGCGTTTCGCGAACGACTGCAAGCTACGTTATTAATGGCAAAGCAAAGCAATATCGCGTAAGCGACAAAACGGTTGAAAAAGTCATGGCGGTGGTGCGCGAGCATAATTACCACCCGAATGCCGTGGCGGCCGGGCTGCGTGCTGGACGCACACGTTCTATCGGGCTGGTGATCCCGGATCTTGAGAACACGAGCTATACCCGGATCGCAAACTATCTGGAGCGCCAGGCGCGTCAACGTGGGTATCAGCTGTTGATTGCCTGCTCTGAAGATCAGCCAGATAACGAAATGCGCTGTATTGAGCATCTTTTACAGCGCCAGGTCGATGCCATTATTGTGTCGACTTCCTTGCCGCCTGAACATCCGTTCTACCAACGCTGGGCAAACAGTTCATTCCCGATTGTGGCGCTGGATCGTGCACTGGATCGCGAACATTTTACCAGCGTTGTGGGTGCAGATCAGGATGATGCGGAAATGCTGGCGGAAGAGTTACGCAAATTCCCTGCTGAAACCGTCCTCTATCTGGGCGCGCTTCCTGAATTATCCGTCAGTTTCCTGCGCGAACAGGGTTTTCGTACCGCGTGGAAGGACGATCCGCGTGAAGTCCATTTCCTGTACGCCAACAGCTATGAGCGGGAAGCTGCAGCGCAGCTGTTTGATAAATGGCTGGAAACGCACCCAATGCCTCAGGCGTTGTTTACCACGTCGTTTGCTCTGTTGCAGGGGGTGATGGATGTGACCCTGCGTCGTGATGGGCAGTTGCCGTCTGATTTAGCGATTGCGACTTTTGGCGATCACGAACTGCTCGACTTCCTGCAGTGCCCTGTTCTGGCAGTGGCACAGCGCCATCGTGATGTCGCGGAACGCGTGCTGGAGATTGTACTGGCAAGCCTGGACGAACCGCGTAAACCAAAACCAGGTTTAACGCGTATACGGCGTAATCTGTACCGTCGCGGTATTCTCAGCCGTAACTAAGTTTCCTCAATTGATGGCGTCGGCGGGATAAGCCTCTGACGTCTTCAGTTTTTCTATTCTCAGAAATAACCGCATTATATTTAAGAATATTCTTTAGAATTATCTGAAATGTATTCTTGAAATACCCCGAATTAAAAATGCAACTATCCATTTTTGGGTTATTGATACGTAACGACGCGTTACGGTTGTATTATTTTGTTACATGCATGTGTGGATTTGTCGAATTAACAAACACTTTGCTCTCGTATTGCGGCCATCTGGTGCTTACCTTGGTCCTGCGCGGCGTACAGACCGATTAACTGGTACTGTTAACTCGCTGCATATTGTCCTAAAATGCCGCTCGCGTCGCAAACTGACACTTTATATTTTCTTCTGATGATATTCAGTTGTTTTAAACAATGATGAGTTGTTGGATTTTTTTCTTACAAATATTCATGACGTTAATTTGCTTCGTTTGCTGTACGGATTTTGTTCAACGCTGATATTAGCCGTAAACAATGGGTTTTTTGCTCCGCTAAGCGCCGCGACTTGCTTGACAAGGTTTTCCTCCGCTCCGTAAACTCCTTTAAGTGGGAATTTGTGGGATAAAGTGGTAATCGGGGGTGAGGCTGGCATGTTCCGGGGAGCAACGTTAGTTAATCTCGACAGTAAAGGGCGCTTATCTGTGCCTACCCGTTATCGGGATCAACTGCTTGAGAGCGCTACCGGTCAAATGGTTTGCACCATTGACATCCATCACCCGTGCCTGCTGCTGTACCCCCTGCCTGAATGGGAAATAATCGAGCAGAAGCTATCGCGTCTGTCGAGCATGAATCCAGTTGAGCGTCGCGTACAGCGCTTATTGTTGGGTCATGCCAGCGAATGTCAGATGGATAATGCTGGTCGATTACTGATAGCGCCTATTCTGCGGCAACACGCAGGGCTAACGAAAGAAGTGATGCTGGTTGGGCAGTTCAATAAGTTTGAGCTGTGGGATGAAACGACCTGGTATCAACAGGTCAAGGAAGATATCGACGCTGAGCAGTCTGTTACTGGCGCGTTGTCGGAACGATTGCAGGATTTGTCTCTATAAAATGACGGAAAATTATAAACATACAACGGTGTTGCTGGATGAAGCCGTAAACGGCCTGAATATTCGTCCAGACGGCATCTACATTGACGGGACATTTGGTCGCGGTGGTCACTCACGTCTGATCCTCTCCCAGCTTGGCGAAGAGGGGCGTTTACTGGCAATCGATCGCGATCCGCAGGCTATTGCCGTTGCTAAAACGATTACCGATCCTCGCTTCTCCATCGTACATGGACCTTTCTCTGCGCTGGCTGACTATGTCGCCGAGCGTGGACTGACCGGTAAGATCGACGGGATTCTTCTCGATCTGGGCGTTTCTTCCCCGCAGCTCGATGACGCAGAGCGCGGTTTCTCGTTTATGCGTGACGGTCCGTTAGATATGCGTATGGACCCAACACGCGGTCAGTCAGCGGCCGAATGGCTGCAAACCGCCGATGAAGCAGACATTGCCTGGGTGATTAAAACCTTTGGCGAAGAGCGCTTCGGCAAACGCATTGCCCGAGCCATCGTGGAGCGTAACCGCATCGAACCGATGACCCGCACCAAAGAACTGGCGGAAGTTATTGCGGCGGCAATGCCGGTGAAGGACAAATTCAAACATCCCGCGACCCGTACCTTCCAGGCGGTGCGCATTTGGGTGAACAGTGAACTGGAGGAGATAGAGCAGGCGCTAAAAAGCTCGCTCAGCGTGCTGGCTCCAGGTGGTCGCCTTTCGATCATCAGTTTCCATTCGCTTGAAGACCGCATTGTGAAACGCTTTATGCGTGAACAAAGCCGTGGTCCTCAGGTACCGGCTGGAATACCGATGACCGAAGCGCAGATCAAAAAACTGGGCGGCCGTGAGTTAAGAGCACTAGGCAAGATGATGCCGGGTGAAGAAGAGGTCGCTGAGAATCCTCGTGCCCGTAGTTCAGTTCTGCGTATTGCAGAGAGGACGAACGCATGATCAGCAGAGTGACAGAAGCCCTCAGCAAAGTTAAAGGATCGATAGGAAGCAACGAGCGCCATGCCTTGCCTGGCGTGATCGGTGACGATCTTTTGCGGTTTGGGAAGCTGCCACTCTGCCTGTTCATTTGCATTATTTTGACGGCGGTTACCGTCGTGACAACAGCGCACCACACGCGGTTACTGACTGCGCAGCGTGAGCAACTGGTCCTGGAGCGAGATGCGCTGGATATCGAATGGCGTAACTTGATCCTTGAGGAGAACGCGCTCGGCGACCATAGCCGTGTTGAACGGATCGCAACGGAAAAGCTGCAAATGCAGCATGTCGATCCCTCACAAGAAAATATCGTAGTACAAAAATAAGGATAAACGCGACGCATGAAAGCAGCGGCAAAAACGCACAAACCAAAACGCCAGGAAGAACAAGCCAACTTTATCAGTTGGCGTTTTGCGTTACTGTGCGGCTGTATTTTGCTGGCACTGGGTTTTCTGCTGGGTCGCGTTGCCTGGCTGCAAATCATCGCGCCGGACATGCTGGTGCGTCAGGGTGATATGCGCTCTCTACGCGTCCAGGAAGTGTCTACATCGCGCGGAATGATTACCGACCGCTCTGGTCGTCCGCTGGCGGTGAGTGTTCCGGTTAAAGCTATATGGGCCGACCCGAAAGAAGTACATGATGCCGGCGGAGTGAGCGTTGGCGAACGCTGGAGAGCGCTGTCAACCGCGCTGAATCTCCCGCTCGATCAACTGGCTTCCCGCATTAACGCCAACCCGAAAGGGCGCTTTATCTATCTGGCGCGTCAGGTAAACCCTGACATGGCTGACTACATCAAAAAACTGAAGCTGCCAGGTATCCATCTGCGCGAAGAATCCCGCCGTTACTACCCTTCCGGGGAAGTGACTGCTCACCTCATCGGTTTTACGAACGTCGACAGCCAGGGCATTGAAGGCGTTGAGAAGAGCTTCGACAAGTGGCTCACCGGACAACCGGGCGAGCGTATTGTACGTAAAGACCGGTATGGCCGCGTCATTGAAGATATCTCTTCTACCGACAGCCAGGCGGCGCATAACCTCGCGTTGAGCATTGATGAGCGTTTACAGGCACTGGTCTACCGTGAACTGAATAACGCCGTGGCGTTCAACAAGGCGGAGTCAGGCAGTGCGGTACTGGTGGATGTGAACACCGGTGAAGTGCTGGCAATGGCCAACAGTCCGTCCTACAACCCGAACAATCTCACCGGTACGCCAAAAGACGCGATGCGTAACCGCACTATTACCGACGTGTTTGAACCGGGTTCTACCGTTAAACCGATGGTGGTGATGACCGCGCTGCAGCGCGGTGTAGTACGCGAAAATACGGTCCTCAACACTATCCCTTACCGAATTAATGGTCACGAAATCAAAGACGTGGCACGTTATAGCGAATTAACCCTCACCGGGGTTTTGCAGAAGTCGAGTAACGTCGGTGTTTCCAAGCTGGCGTTAGCGATGCCGTCCTCAGCGTTAGTAGATACTTACTCACGTTTTGGGCTGGGAAAAGCGACCAATTTGGGGTTGGTCGGAGAACGCAGTGGCTTATATCCTCAAAAACAACGGTGGTCTGACATAGAGAGGGCCACCTTCTCTTTCGGCTACGGGCTAATGGTAACGCCGTTACAGTTAGCGCGAGTCTATGCAACGATCGGCAGTTACGGCGTTTATCGTCCACTGTCGATTACTAAAGTTGACCCTCCAGTTCCGGGCGAGCGTATCTTCCCGGAAGCGACCGTACGTACCGTGGTGCACATGATGGAAAGCGTGGCGCTGCCCGGCGGCGGCGGCGTGAAGGCGGCGATTAAAGGTTATCGTATCGCCATTAAAACCGGTACAGCGAAAAAAGTAGGGCCGGATGGCCGCTACATCAACAAATACATTGCTTATACCGCAGGTGTTGCGCCTGCGAGTCAGCCGCGCTTCGCGCTGGTTGTTGTTATCAACGATCCGCAGGCGGGTAAATACTACGGTGGCGCCGTTTCCGCGCCGGTCTTTGGTGCCATCATGGGCGGCGTACTGCGTACCATGAACATCGAGCCGGATGCGCTGACAACGGGCGATAAAAATGAATTTGTGAATAATCAAGGCGAGGCAACAGGTGGCAGATCGTAATTTGCGCGACCTTCTTGCTCCATGGGTGCCGGGTGCACCGGAGCGAGCACTGCGGGAGATGACGCTTGACAGCCGTGTGGCTGCATCGGGCGATCTCTTTGTCGCAGTATTAGGTCATCAGGCGGACGGGCGTCGGTATATCCCGCAGGCGATAGCGCAAGGTGTGGCTGCCATTATTGCAGAAGCGAAAGATGAAGCTACTGATGGTGAAATCCGTGAAATGCACGGCGTTCCGGTCATCTATCTTAGTCAGCTTAACGAACGTTTATCTGCACTGGCAGGCCGTTTTTACCACGAGCCTTCTGAGAAAATGCGTCTGGTCGGTGTGACCGGGACTAACGGTAAAACCACCACCACCCAACTGCTGGCACAGTGGAGCCAACTGCTTGGCGAAACCAGCGCGGTGATGGGAACAGTAGGCAATGGCCTGCTGGGCAAAGTGATCCCGACGGAAAATACCACCGGTTCAGCCGTTGATGTCCAGCATGTGCTGGCGGGGCTGGTTGCGCAGGGCGCAACGGTTGGCGCGATGGAAGTCTCTTCACACGGTCTGGTTCAGCATCGCGTGGCGGCGCTGAAGTTTGCCGCATCAGTATTTACTAACTTAAGCCGTGACCATCTCGACTACCACGGCGACATGGAACATTACGAAGCCGCGAAATGGCTGCTGTATTCCACGCACCATTGCGGTCAGGCCATCGTCAATGCGGATGATGAAGTCGGTCGTCGCTGGTTGGCGAAACTCCCGGATGCGGTTGCCGTTTCGATGGAAGACCACATCAACCCGAACTGTCACGGTCGTTGGTTAAAAGCGGTTGACGTGAAGTATCACGACAGCGGGGCAACGATTCGTTTTACCTCCTCATGGGGCGACGGCGAAATTGAAAGCCGCCTGATGGGGGCGTTTAACGTCAGCAATCTGCTGCTGGCGCTGGCAACGCTGCTGGCACTTGGCTATCCGTTAGCTGATTTACTGAAAACGGCGACACAATTGCAGCCGGTTTGCGGGCGTATGGAAGTGTTCAGTGCGCCGGGTAAAACCACCGTGGTTGTTGATTACGCCCATACGCCAGATGCGCTGGAAAAAGCGCTACAGGCGGCACGTTTGCACTGTACTGGCAAACTGTGGTGCGTCTTTGGCTGCGGCGGCGATCGCGATAAAGGCAAACGTCCGTTGATGGGCGCAATTGCCGAGCAGTTTGCAGATGTTGTCGTGGTGACTGATGACAACCCGCGTACCGAAGAGCCGCGCGCCATTATTAACGACATTCTGGCGGGGATGCTGGATGCCGGACAGGCGAAGGTGATGGAAGGTCGCGCAGAAGCGGTGACAAACGCCATTATGCAGGCGAAAGAAAATGATGTGGTGCTGGTGGCCGGTAAAGGTCATGAAGACTACCAGATCGTTGGTTCACAGCGCCTCGATTATTCTGACCGCGTCACGGCAGCGCGTCTGCTGGGGGTTATCGCATGATTAGCGTAACGCTCAGCCAACTGGCGGAGATCCTCCGTGGCGAATTGAAAGGGGCCGATCTGACCCTTGATGCCGTAACAACCGATACGCGTAAAGTGACGCCGGGCTGCCTGTTTGTGGCACTGAAAGGCGAACGCTTTGATGCCCATGATTTTGCAGACAAAGCGCAAGAGAGCGGGGCCGGTGCGCTGTTGGTCAGCCGCCCGTTGGACACCAACCTGCCGCAGCTGATTGTTAACGATACGCGTCTGGCGTTTGGTGAACTGGCTGCGTGGGTTCGCGCCCAGGTTCCGGCGCGCGTTGTCGCGCTGACCGGCTCATCCGGTAAAACGTCCGTCAAAGAGATGACGGCTGCCATTCTGAGCCAGTGTGGTAACACCCTATATACCGCGGGCAACCTGAATAACGACATCGGTGTACCGATGACGCTGCTGCGCTTAAACAACGATTACGACTATGCCGTGATTGAGCTCGGTGCCAACCATCAGGGCGAAATCGCCTGGACCGTCGGCCTGACGCGTCCGGAAGCGGCGCTGGTGAACAACCTGGCCGCCGCGCACCTGGAAGGCTTCGGCTCTCTGGCGGGCGTTGCGAAGGCAAAAGGTGAGATTTTTACCGGTCTGTCAGCGAACGGTATCGCCATTATGAATGCCGACAACAACGACTGGCTGAACTGGCAAAGCATCATCGGCGATCGCAAAGTCTGGCGTTTCTCCCCGAATGCAGCCAATAGCGACTTTTCGGCGACCAACGTTCATGTGACCTCGCATGGCACGGAATTTTCTCTGCAAACGCCGACCGGAAGCATTGATGTCCTGCTGCCGTTACCGGGTCGCCATAATATCGCTAACGCCCTTGCGGCGGCGGCGCTCTCTATGGCGGTAGGCGCGACGCACGAGGCGATCAAAGCGGGGTTGAAGGATCTGCAAGCGGTACCGGGGCGTCTGTTCCCGATTCAACTCGCGGAAAATCAGCTGCTGCTGGACGACTCCTATAACGCGAACGTCGGTTCGATGACCGCAGCGGTGCAGGTGCTGTCTGAAATGCCGGGCTATCGCGTACTGGTCGTTGGCGATATGGCAGAGCTTGGCGCAGAAAGCGAAGCATGTCACGTGCAGGTGGGTATCGCCGCGAAGGCGGCGGGTATCGACTGTGTGCTGAGTACAGGAAAACTGAGTCAGGCAATTAGCGACGCCAGCGGCGTTGGCGAACATTTTGCGGATAAAAGTGCGCTGGCCGCGCATCTTAAAGCATTGATTGCAGAACATCAGGTCATGACGATTTTAGTGAAGGGTTCACGTAGTGCCGCCATGGAAGAGGTAGTACGCGCATTACAGGAGAATGGGACATGTTAGTTTGGCTGGCCGAACATTTGGTCAAATATTATTCCGGCTTTAACGTCTTTTCCTATCTGACGTTTCGCGCCATCGTCAGCCTGCTGACCGCGCTGTTCATCTCTTTGTGGATGGGCCCGCGTATGATTGCCCGCTTGCAAAAAATGTCCTTTGGACAGGTCGTACGTAACGACGGTCCGGAATCGCACTTCAGTAAACGCGGTACGCCAACCATGGGGGGGATCATGATCCTCACCGCGATAGTTATCTCCGTACTGCTGTGGGCATATCCGTCGAACCCGTACGTATGGTGCGTGCTGGTGGTATTGATTGGCTACGGCATTATCGGCTTTGTCGATGACTACCGCAAAGTGGTGCGCAAAGATACCAAGGGCCTGATTGCCCGCTGGAAGTACTTCTGGATGTCGGTGATTGCGCTGGGTGTAGCCTTTGCGCTGTACCTCGCTGGTAAAGACACCCCGGCTACCGAGCTGGTGGTGCCGTTCTTTAAAGACGTGATGCCGCAACTGGGTCTGTTCTATGTTCTGCTGGCCTACTTCGTGATTGTGGGGACCGGCAACGCGGTCAATCTCACCGATGGCCTGGATGGTCTGGCGATTATGCCGACCGTGTTCGTAGCAGCGGGTTTTGCGCTGGTGGCATGGGCTACCGGTAACATGAACTTTGCCAACTATCTGCACATTCCCTACTTACGCCATGCAGGCGAACTGGTGATCGTCTGTACGGCGATTGTCGGCGCGGGATTAGGTTTCCTGTGGTTTAACACCTATCCGGCGCAGGTCTTTATGGGTGACGTCGGTTCGCTGGCGCTGGGGGGCGCGCTGGGCATTATTGCCGTGCTGCTGCGTCAAGAGTTCCTGCTGGTAATCATGGGCGGCGTATTTGTTGTGGAAACGCTGTCGGTCATTCTGCAGGTTGGCTCCTTTAAGCTGCGCGGACAGCGCATCTTCCGTATGGCGCCGATTCACCACCACTATGAACTGAAAGGCTGGCCGGAACCGCGCGTCATTGTGCGCTTCTGGATTATTTCGCTGATGCTGGTGCTGATTGGCCTGGCAACGCTGAAGGTACGTTAATCATGGCTGATTACCAGGGTAAAAAAGTCGTCATTATCGGTCTGGGATTGACCGGGCTGTCCTGCGTGGATTTCTTTCTGGCGCGTGGCGTGACGCCGCGCGTAATGGATACCCGTGCGACGCCGCCTGGTCTGGATAAATTACCGGAAGCGGTTGAGCGTCATGTTGGTAGCCTGAATGATGACTGGCTGCTGGCCGCCGATCTCATCGTCGCCAGCCCTGGTATTGCCCTGGCGCACCCTTCGTTGAGCGCTGCTGCTGATGCCGGGATTGAAATTGTTGGCGACATTGAGCTGTTTTGTCGCGAAGCACAGGCACCGATCGTCGCGATCACCGGTTCCAACGGGAAAAGTACCGTCACTACGCTGGTCGGCGAGATGGCGAAAGCAGCCGGCGTGAACGTGGGGGTTGGCGGAAATATTGGCCTGCCCGCGTTGATGCTGCTGGATGACGAACGCGAGCTGTATGTACTGGAGCTGTCGAGCTTCCAGCTGGAGACAACCTCCAGCTTACAGGCCGTAGCCGCCACCATTTTGAACGTCACCGAAGATCATATGGACAGATATCCGTTTGGCTTGCAGCAGTACCGTGCGGCCAAACTGCGTGTCTATGAGAATGCGAAAGTGTGTGTGGTCAATGCTGATGATGCGCTGACCATGCCGATTCGCGGGGCGGATGAGCGCTGCGTGAGCTTTGGCATCAATATGGGTGACTATCATCTCAATCGTCAGCAGGGTGAAACCTGGCTGCGGGTGAAGGGTGAAAAAGTCCTGAACGTGAAAGAGATGACGCTTACCGGCCAGCATAACTATACCAACGCCCTGGCGGCGCTGGCGCTGGCGGATGCTGCGGGTCTGCCGCGGGCGTCCAGCCTGAAAGCGCTGACTACCTTTACCGGTCTGGCGCATCGTTTCCAGTTGGTACTGAATCATAACGGTGTGCGTTGGATCAACGATTCAAAAGCCACCAACGTCGGCAGCACCGAAGCGGCACTGAATGGTCTGCACGTTGAGGGTACGCTGCACCTGCTGCTGGGCGGTGACGGGAAATCCGCCGACTTTATGCCGCTGCAACGTTACCTGACTGGCGACAACATTCGTCTGTACTGCTTTGGTCGCGATGGCGCACAGCTTGCCGCTCTGCGTCCTGAGGTTGCGGAACACACTGAAACCATGGAGCAGGCAATGCGTCTGCTCGCACCGCGTGTGAAGTCGGGTGATATGGTGCTGCTGTCGCCAGCCTGTGCCAGCCTTGACCAGTTCAAGAACTTTGAGCAACGTGGTGACGTCTTTACCCGTTTGGCGAAGGAGTTGGGTTGATGCGCTTCTCTCTCCCTCGTCTGAAAATGCCGCGCGTACCGGGACTGGGTGTCCTGGCGTGGATCTTCGCGGCACTTAAAGGCTGGGTGATGGCTTCGCGTGATAAAGACGCGGACAGCCTGATCATGTATGACCGCATGCTGCTGTGGCTGACTTTTGGTCTGGCAGCGATCGGTTTTGTGATGGTGACATCGGCATCGATGCCCGTAGGGCAACGCCTGGCAGGCGATCCCTTCCTGTTCGCTAAACGTGACGCGCTGTATATCTTCCTCGCGTTCTGTCTGGCGATGGTGACGCTACGTCTGCCGATGGAGTTCTGGCAAAAGTACAGCACGACGATGCTGATCGCCTCGATCATCATGTTGTTGATCGTTCTGGTGGTGGGGAGCTCCGTTAACGGGGCATCGCGCTGGATCGCGCTGGGTCCACTGCGTATTCAGCCTGCGGAATTCACCAAGCTGTCGCTGTTCTGTTATCTCGCCAACTACCTGGTGCGTAAAGTCGATGAAGTGCGTAACAACCTGCGCGGCTTCTTAAAACCGATGGGTGTGATTCTGGTGCTGGCAATCTTGCTGCTGGCGCAGCCTGACCTTGGTACGGTAGTGGTGCTGTTTGTCACGACGCTGGCGATGCTGTTTCTCGCTGGAGCGAAACTGTGGCAGTTCATTGCCATTATCGGTATGGGGATTTCGGCGGTAGTGCTGCTGATCCTTGCCGAACCGTATCGTATTCGCCGCGTAACCTCCTTCTGGAACCCATGGGAAGATCCGTTTGGCAGCGGCTACCAGTTAACGCAATCGCTGATGGCTTTTGGTCGCGGTGAGATTTGGGGGCAGGGGTTAGGTAATTCGGTGCAAAAACTGGAGTATTTACCGGAAGCGCACACCGACTTCATCTTCGCCATCATTGGGGAAGAGCTGGGTTATATCGGTGTGGTATTGGCACTTTTAATGGTATTCTTCGTCGCTTTTCGCGCGATGTCGATTGGCCGCAAAGCGCTGGAAATTGACCACCGTTTTTCAGGCTTTTTAGCCTGCTCCATCGGGATTTGGTTTAGCTTCCAGGCGCTGGTAAACGTCGGTGCGGCAGCTGGTATGCTGCCAACCAAAGGTCTGACGTTACCGCTGATCAGTTATGGTGGTTCCAGTTTGTTGATTATGTCGACGGCCATCATGTTTTTGTTACGTATTGATTATGAAACGCGTCTGGAAAAAGCCCAGGCGTTTACACGAGGTGCACGATGAGTGGTCAACCGAAGCGGTTAATGGTGATGGCAGGCGGTACCGGCGGGCATGTGTTCCCGGGGCTGGCGGTCGCGCATCATTTAATGGCTCAGGGCTGGCAAGTTCGTTGGCTGGGCACCGCCGATCGTATGGAAGCGGACTTAGTGCCGAAGCATGGCATTGAAATTGACTTTATTCGCATCTCCGGTTTGCGTGGCAAAGGTGTCAACGCTCTGCTTGCCGCCCCCGTGCGTATTTTTAATGCCTGGCGTCAGGCGCGGGCCATCATGAAGCAGTTTAAGCCTGATGTGGTGCTGGGTATGGGCGGCTACGTGTCCGGCCCTGGCGGTCTGGCAGCCTGGTCATTAGGCATTCCGGTTGTACTGCATGAGCAGAATGGCATTGCGGGATTAACCAACAAGTGGCTGGCGAAAATTGCCACTACGGTGATGCAGGCTTTTCCTGGCGCTTTCCCGAATGCGGAAGTGGTGGGTAACCCGGTACGCACCGACGTTCTGGCGCTGCCGTCGCCCGAAGTACGTCTGGCAGGGCGTGAAGGCCCGGTTCGCGTGCTGGTCGTCGGGGGGTCTCAGGGTGCACGCGTATTGAACCAGACGATGCCGCAGGTTGCCGCAGAGCTTGGTGACGCGGTGACTATTTGGCATCAGAGCGGCAAAGGTGCGCAGCAAACCGTTGAACAGGCATATGCTGACGCGGGACAACCACAGCACAAGGTCACTGAGTTTATTGATGATATGGCAGCCGCCTACGCGTGGGCGGATGTCGTAGTTTGTCGCTCAGGTGCGCTGACGGTAAGTGAAATTGCTGCCGCAGGTTTGCCTGCGCTGTTTGTGCCTTTCCAGCACAAAGACCGACAGCAGTACTGGAATGCGCTGCCGCTGGAGAAAGCGGGCGCCGCCAAAATTCTTGAGCAGCCGCAGTTTACTGTGGATGCCGTCGCTAACACCCTTTCCGGGTGGTCGCGAGAAACCTTATTAACCATGGCAGAACGTGCGCGCGCCGCATCCATACCGGATGCCACAGAGCGTGTTGCTAATGAAGTGAGCCGGGCTGCCCGGGCGTAATTGTGGTGATGCCTTTTGCATCGCATGAACTAAGAAGTTAATGGCTAAAGAATGAATACACAACAACTGGCAAAACTGCGTTCCATAGTGCCCGAAATGCGTCGCGTTCGGCACATTCACTTTGTCGGCATCGGTGGTGCTGGTATGGGCGGTATTGCCGAAGTTTTGGCCAACGAAGGTTATCAGATCAGCGGTTCTGACCTGGCGCCGAATCCGGTGACTCAGCAGTTGACGAATCTGGGCGCCACGATTTTCTTCAACCATCGCCCGGAAAACGTGCGTGATGCGAGCGTGGTGGTGGTATCCAGCGCCATTTCTGCGGATAACCCGGAAATTGTTGCGGCGCATGAAGCACGTATTCCGGTGATCCGTCGTGCTGAAATGTTGGCTGAATTAATGCGTTTTCGTCACGGTATCGCCATTGCCGGGACGCACGGTAAAACCACGACCACAGCGATGGTCTCCAGTATCTACGCGGAAGCGGGGCTGGATCCGACGTTTGTCAACGGCGGTCTGGTGAAGGCTGCAGGCGTCCATGCGCGTCTGGGTCATAGCCGTTATTTAATTGCGGAGGCGGATGAGAGCGATGCGTCGTTCCTACATTTGCAGCCGATGGTGGCGATTGTTACCAATATCGAAGCCGATCATATGGATACCTACCATGGCGACTTCGAAAATTTAAAGCAGACGTTTATTAATTTCCTGCATAACTTACCGTTTTATGGTCGTGCGGTGATGTGCGTTGACGATCCGGTGATCCGCGAGTTGTTGCCGCGCGTCGGTCGTCAAACCACAACTTATGGTTTCAGCGATGATGCTGATGTGCGCGTTGAAGATTACCAGCAGATTGGTCCACAAGGGCACTTCACGCTGCTGCGTCAGGGGATGGCCGATTTACGTGTGACATTGAACGCACCGGGCCGTCACAATGCGCTGAACGCGGCGGCGGCGGTGGCAGTTGCAACAGAAGAAGGCATTGAAGACGACGCAATTCTGCGCGCGCTGGAAAGTTTCCAGGGCACCGGACGCCGTTTTGACTTCCTCGGCGAATTTCCGCTTGAGCCGGTAAACGGTAAAGCCGGGACGGCGATGCTGGTTGATGATTATGGCCATCACCCAACGGAAGTGGATGCCACGATTAAAGCTGCACGCGCGGGCTGGCCGGACAAAAATCTGGTAATGCTGTTCCAGCCGCACCGCTTTACGCGTACACGCGATCTATATGACGACTTTGCCAACGTGCTGACTCAGGTCGATGCGCTGTTGATGCTGGATGTATACGCCGCGGGTGAAGCCGCGATTCCGGGGGCTGACAGCCGCTCGCTGTGCCGTACGATCCGTGGTCGCGGTAAGATCGACCCGATTCTGGTATCCGATCCGGCTCAGGTGGCAGAAATGCTGGCGCCGGTATTAACCGGCAATGATCTGATTTTGGTGCAGGGCGCTGGAAATATCGGCAAAATCGCGCGTTCCTTAGCTGAAATCAAACTGAAGCCGCAAAACCCGGAGGAAGAACAACATGGCTGATAAAATCGCGGTCCTGTTAGGAGGAACCTCCGCAGAGCGTGAAGTTTCGCTGAATTCCGGCGCGGCCGTACTGGCAGGGTTACGTGAAGGTGGTGTCGATGCCCATCCGGTTGACCCTAAAGAGATTGATGTCACTCTTCTGAAATCTATGGGTTTTCAGAAGGTGTTTATTGCGCTGCACGGTCGTGGCGGGGAAGATGGCACGTTGCAGGGCATGCTGGAGCAAATTGGCCTGCCATATACCGGCAGCGGCGTCATGGCGTCCGCAATTTCGATGGACAAACTGCGCAGCAAGCTGCTGTGGCAGGGCGCAGGTTTACCCGTCGCGCCCTGGGTTGCATTGACCCGCTCTGAGTTCGAAAAAGGTCTTAGCAATGAATCGGTTACAAAAATCTCTGCGTTAGGTTTGCCGCTGATTGTGAAGCCAAGCCGTGAAGGCTCCAGCGTAGGGATGTCAAAAGTTGAAGAAGAAAATGCTTTGCAGGGTGCATTAGCATTGGCTTTTCAGCATGATGAAGAAGTACTGATCGAAAAATGGCTCAGTGGCCCGGAATTTACAGTTGCGATACTTGGTGAAGAAATTTTACCGTCAATACGTATCCAACCCGCGGGAACCTTCTATGATTATGAGGCGAAGTATCTCTCTGATGAGACACAATATTTCTGCCCTGCAGGTCTGGAAGCCGAACAAGAGGCCCGTTTGCAGGAATTAGTCCTGAAAGCATGGACCGCATTGGGCTGTAAAGGTTGGGGTCGCATTGACGTCATGCTGGACAGCGATGGCCAGTTTTATCTGCTGGAAGCGAATACCTCTCCGGGTATGACCAGCCACAGCCTGGTGCCGATGGCGGCACGTCAGGCTGGCCTGAGCTTCTCGCAGTTGGTGGTAAGAATTCTGGAGTTGGCGGACTGATATGTCGCAGGCTGCGCTGAACACGCGAAACGGTGATGAAGAAGAAGTAAACTCCTCACGCCGCAATAATGGAACGCGTCTTGCAGGAATACTGTTCCTGCTGACAGTGCTGTGCACCGTGTTTGTCAGCGGCTGGGTAGTGTTGGGGTGGATGGAAGATGCGCAGCGGTTGCCATTGTCAAAGCTGGTGTTAACCGGCGAACGGCATTACACGCGCAATGACGATATTCGTCAGTCCATTCTGGCTCTGGGCGCTCCGGGAACCTTTATGACTCAGGATGTGAACATCATTCAGAGTCAAATTGAACGTCTCCCCTGGATTAAACAGGCGAGCGTCAGAAAGCAATGGCCCGATGAATTGAAGATTCATCTGGTTGAATATGTGCCCATTGCGCGTTGGAATGACCAGCATATGGTGGATGCCGAAGGCAATACGTTCAGCGTCCCAACCGGTCGGGCCAATAAGCAGGTATTACCTATGTTGTACGGACCGGAAGGCAGCGCAAGTGAAGTGTTGCAAGGGTTCCGTGATATGGGGCAGGTGCTGGCTAAGGATAGATTCACCCTGAAGGAAGCGGCGATGACCGCTCGTCGTTCCTGGCAGTTGACGCTGAATAACGATATTAAGCTCAATCTGGGCAGGGGCGATACGATAAAACGTTTGGCTCGCTTTGTGGAACTCTACCCGGTTTTACAGCAGCAGGCGCAAACCGATGGCAAACGGATTAGCTACGTTGATTTGCGTTATGACTCAGGAGCGGCAGTAGGCTGGGTTCCCTTGCCTCCTGAGGAATCTAATCAGCAACAGAATCAGGCACAGGCAGAACAACAATGATCAAGGCGACGGACAGAAAACTGGTAGTTGGACTGGAGATTGGCACCGCGAAGGTAGCCGCTTTAGTAGGGGAAGTTCTGCCCGACGGTATGGTCAATATCATTGGCGTGGGCAGTTGCCCATCGCGAGGTATGGATAAAGGCGGGGTGAATGACCTTGAGTCAGTGGTGAAGTGCGTACAGCGCGCCATTGACCAGGCTGAACTGATGGCAGATTGCCAGATTTCCTCGGTGTATCTGGCACTTTCCGGTAAACATATTAGCTGTCAAAATGAAATTGGTATGGTGCCCATTTCCGAAGAGGAAGTGACGCAGGAAGATGTGGAAAACGTGGTACATACGGCAAAATCCGTACGCGTTCGCGATGAACATCGTGTTCTGCACGTTATTCCGCAGGAATACGCCATTGACTACCAGGAAGGCATTAAAAATCCGGTAGGTCTTTCCGGCGTACGTATGCAGGCAAAAGTCCACCTTATTACCTGCCACAACGACATGGCGAAGAATATTGTCAAAGCTGTTGAACGTTGTGGTCTGAAAGTTGACCAACTGATTTTTGCCGGGTTGGCAGCCAGTTATTCCGTGTTGACGGAAGATGAACGTGAGCTGGGTGTCTGCGTGGTGGATATTGGTGGTGGTACAATGGACATCGCCGTTTATACTGGCGGGGCGTTGCGCCACACCAAAGTTATCCCTTATGCAGGGAATGTAGTGACCAGTGATATCGCGTATGCCTTTGGTACGCCGCCGAGCGATGCTGAAGCCATTAAAGTGCGCCATGGCTGTGCGCTGGGGTCCATCGTGGGTAAAGACGAAAGCGTTGAAGTGCCAAGCGTAGGTGGTCGTCCACCGCGTAGCCTGCAACGTCAGACCCTGGCAGAAGTCATTGAGCCGCGTTATACCGAGCTGCTCAACCTGGTCAACGAAGAAATTTTGCAATTACAAGAACAGCTTCGCCAGCAGGGTGTGAAACATCATCTGGCGGCGGGGATTGTGTTAACCGGTGGTGCTGCGCAAATTGAAGGTCTTGCGGCCTGCGCACAGCGCGTGTTCCATACGCAAGTACGTATCGGCGCGCCGCTGAATATCACTGGTCTGACGGATTATGCTCAGGAGCCGTATTATTCAACGGCAGTGGGGCTGCTTCACTACGGAAAAGAATCCCATTTGAGTGGTGAGGCTGAAGTAGAAAAACGCGTAACGGCATCAGTTGGCTCGTGGATCAAACGACTCAATAGCTGGCTGCGAAAAGAGTTTTAATTTTTAAAGAGACCAACGCACATTAACGGTCTCAGGCGACAGGCACAACGGAGAGAGAAACTATGTTTGAACCTATGGAACTTACCAATGACGCGGTGATTAAAGTCATCGGCGTCGGCGGCGGTGGCGGTAATGCCGTTGAACACATGGTGCGCGAGCGCATCGAAGGTGTTGAATTCTTCGCGGTGAATACCGACGCTCAGGCGTTGCGTAAAACGGCGGTTGGACAGACCATTCAGATTGGTAGCGGCATCACCAAAGGTCTGGGCGCGGGTGCGAACCCGGAAGTCGGCCGTAATGCGGCAGACGAAGATCGTGAAGCTCTGCGTGCAGCGCTTGACGGGGCAGACATGGTGTTTATCGCAGCAGGCATGGGCGGCGGTACCGGTACCGGTGCAGCGCCAGTGGTTGCTGAAGTAGCAAAAGATTTAGGTATTCTGACCGTTGCTGTCGTGACTAAGCCTTTCAACTTTGAAGGCAAGAAGCGTATGGCATTCGCGGAGCAGGGTATCACCGAGCTGTCCAAACATGTGGACTCTCTAATTACTATTCCGAATGACAAACTGCTGAAAGTACTGGGTCGCGGTATCTCCCTGCTGGATGCGTTTGGCGCAGCGAACGACGTACTGAAAGGCGCAGTTCAGGGTATCGCTGAACTGATTACTCGTCCGGGTCTGATGAACGTCGACTTTGCAGACGTGCGCACCGTGATGTCCGAAATGGGCTACGCGATGATGGGTTCTGGCGTGGCGAGCGGTGAAGACCGTGCAGAAGAAGCGGCTGAAATGGCTATCTCTTCTCCGCTGCTGGAAGACATCGATCTGTCCGGCGCACGCGGTGTGCTGGTCAACATTACTGCGGGCTTCGACCTGCGTCTGGATGAGTTCGAAACCGTGGGTAACACCATCCGTGCCTTTGCATCGGATAACGCGACCGTGGTAATCGGTACCTCTCTGGACCCGGATATGAACGACGAACTGCGTGTGACCGTTGTTGCGACTGGAATTGGTATGGACAAGCGTCCTGAAATCACTCTGGTAACCAACAAGCAGGTACAGCAGCCGGTAATGGATCGTTACCAGCAACACGGCATGGCGCCGTTGACGCAAGAACAGAAGCCGGTAGCGAAAGTGGTTAACGACAATACGCCGCAAACCACTAAAGAGCCGGATTATCTGGATATCCCTGCATTCCTGCGTAAGCAAGCTGATTAAGAATTAGCTGGAATTTGGGAATCTGCGCTCTTTGTGCTAAACTGGCCCGCCGAATGTATAGTACACTTCGGTTGGATAGTTAATTTGGCGAGATTATACGATGATCAAACAAAGGACACTTAAACGTATCGTTCAGGCGACTGGCGTCGGTTTACATACCGGCAAAAAAGTCACGCTGACGCTACGCCCTGCGCCGGCCAACACCGGGGTCATCTATCGTCGCACCGACTTGAATCCTCCGGTAGATTTCCCGGCCGATGCCAAATCTGTGCGTGATACCATGCTCTGTACGTGTCTGGTCAATGAGCATGATGTGCGGATTTCAACCGTAGAGCACCTGAATGCTGCTCTGGCGGGCTTAGGTATCGATAACATTGTTATTGAAGTTAACGCCCCGGAAATCCCGATCATGGATGGTAGTGCTGCTCCGTTCGTATACCTGCTGCTCGATGCGGGTATTGAAGAACTGAACAGCGCGAAGAAATTTGTTCGCATCAAAGAGACCGTTCGTGTCGAAGATGGCGATAAGTGGGCTGAATTCAAACCGTTTAATGGTTTCTCGTTGGATTTTACCATCGACTTTAACCATCCGGCGATTGATGCCAGCACGCAGCGCTACGCGATGAACTTCTCTGCAGATGCGTTCATGCGTCAGATCAGCCGTGCGCGTACTTTCGGCTTCATGCGTGATATCGAATATCTGCAGTCCCGTGGCCTGGCCTTGGGCGGCAGCTTCGATTGTGCCATCGTTGTTGACGATTATCGCGTATTGAACGAAGACGGTCTGCGTTTTGAAGACGAATTCGTTCGTCACAAAATGCTCGACGCGATTGGTGACTTGTTCATGTGTGGTCACAACATTATTGGTGCATTCACCGCGTATAAATCCGGTCATGCATTGAATAACAAACTGTTGCAGGCGGTCCTGGCAAAACAGGAAGCCTGGGAATATGTGACCTTCCAGGACGATGCAGAACTGCCTCTGGCGTTCAAAGCACCTTCGACCGTACTGGCATAACGACATACGCTGTCGTATAAATTCGACTGGTAAATCTGGCACTCTCTCCGGCCAGGTGAGCCAGTCGTTTTTTTATGTACTCATTAACGCAGCCTTTTCCAACGCAAATATTTCCCTGCCACTAGGTTAAAATAGTGTGCGATCGCTGCTTTCTTGAGCATATTTACCCATGGCCGGTTGTCATTACTGCTGTGGAGCGTACGCTTTAATGATAAGATTCGTGCGCAAAAAAAATGTTTTGCATTCGTAACCCCAAACGCAGGGTATATCAGGTGGCAAAAACGTGAGTGGAATACTGACGCGTTGGCGACAGTTAGGCAGACGGTACTTCTGGCCGCATCTCCTGTTGGGGATGGTCGCGGCGAGTTTTGGCCTGCCCGCGCTCGGTAATGCTGCTGAACCCAATACCCCCGCGAAGGCGACCGCCAGCAATCACGATCAATCCGCTAAAGTTAACTTTAGCCAGCTTGCTTTGCTGGAAGCGACTAATCGCCGCCCAAATTTTACCGTCGATTACTGGCATCAACATGCCATTCGTACGGTTATCCGCCATCTTTCTTTTGCCATGGCGCCTCAGGCGTTGCCTGTTGCCGAAGAGCCGTTGCCAATCCAGGCGCACCATCTTGCGTTACTGAATACGCTCAGCGCGATGCTGACGCAAGAAGGCACTCCGCCCGCGACAGTAAGTCGCGTGACATACGCCCACTTTACTTCTCAGGCCGCGTTTAGCGTTCCGGTCTGGATCAGCCAGCTGCAGGGTATCCGCGCTGGTCCTCAACGCCTCAGCTAAAAAAGAACCTTCCAACTTATAATTTTTGACTCCGCATCGCGGGGCGTTTGAGATTTTATTATGCTAATCAAATTATTAACCAAAGTATTCGGTAGCCGTAACGAGCGTACGCTGCGTCGTATGCGTAAAGTGGTCAATGTCATCAACGCAATGGAACCGGAGATGGAAAAACTCTCCGATGATGAACTGAAAGCGAAGACCGCTGAATTCCGCGCCCGTCTGGAAAAAGGTGCCAGAGTTGAGAGCCTGATCCCGGAAGCGTTCGCAGTGGTGCGTGAAGCGAGTAAACGCGTGTTCGGTATGCGCCACTTCGACGTTCAGCTGCTGGGCGGTATGGTGCTTAACGATCGCTGCATCGCGGAAATGCGTACTGGTGAAGGTAAAACCCTGACCGCGACGCTGCCAGCCTACCTGAACGCATTAAGCGGAAAGGGCGTACACGTGGTTACCGTGAACGACTACCTGGCTCAGCGTGATGCCGAAAATAACCGCCCGCTGTTTGAATTCCTCGGCATGACCGTTGGTATCAACATGTCTGGCCTGCCAGCGCCAGCCAAGCGTGAAGCCTACAACGCCGATATTACTTACGGTACCAACAATGAATACGGCTTTGACTACCTGCGCGACAACATGGCGTTTAGTCCGGAAGAACGTGTTCAACGTAAACTGCACTATGCGCTGGTCGATGAAGTTGACTCCATCCTGATCGATGAAGCGCGTACGCCGCTGATCATTTCCGGCCCGGCTGAAGACAGCTCGGAAATGTATAAAAAAGTGAACAAAATCATCCCACACCTGATCCGTCAGGAGAAGGAAGATTCCGACACGTTCCAGGGGGAAGGCCACTTCTCTGTTGATGAGAAAGCGCGCCAGGTTAACCTGACCGAACGTGGTCTGGTACTGATTGAAGAGTTGTTGGTTAACGAAGGCATTATGGATGAGGGCGAGTCTCTGTACTCTCCAGGCAACATTATGCTGATGCACCACGTGACTGCCGCACTGCGTGCGCACGTGCTGTTTACCCGCGATGTTGACTACATCGTGAAAGACGGCGAAGTTATCATCGTTGATGAACACACCGGCCGTACCATGCAGGGGCGTCGCTGGTCTGATGGTCTGCACCAGGCTGTTGAAGCTAAAGAAGGCGTAGAGATCCAGAACGAGAACCAGACGCTGGCATCTATTACCTTCCAGAACTACTTCCGTTTGTACGAAAAACTGGCCGGTATGACCGGTACAGCAGATACCGAAGCCTTTGAATTTAGCTCCATCTACAAGCTGGATACCGTAGTTGTACCAACTAACCGTCCGATGATCCGTAAGGATTTACCGGATCTGGTGTACATGACCGAAGCGGAAAAAATTCAGGCGATCATTGAAGATATTAAAGAGCGTACCGCAAATGGCCAGCCGGTGCTGGTGGGTACTATCTCCATTGAAAAATCTGAAGTGGTCTCTAACGAGCTGACCAAGGCAGGCATCAAACATAACGTCCTCAACGCCAAGTTCCATGCCAGCGAAGCGGATATCGTCGCACAGGCGGGTTACCCGTCTGCCGTGACAATCGCTACTAACATGGCGGGTCGTGGTACCGATATCGTGCTGGGTGGTAGCTGGCAGGCGGAAGTTGCCGAGCTGGAAAACCCAACTCCGGAACAAATCGCGCAGATCAAAGCCGAGTGGCAGGTTCGCCATGACGCGGTATTAGCTGCTGGTGGTTTGCATATTATCGGTACTGAGCGTCACGAATCTCGTCGTATCGATAACCAGCTGCGTGGTCGTTCTGGTCGTCAGGGGGATGCGGGTTCTTCTCGTTTCTATTTGTCGATGGAAGATGCGCTGATGCGTATTTTTGCCTCTGACCGCGTGTCCGGCATGATGCGTAAACTGGGTATGAAGCCTGGTGAAGCCATTGAACACCCATGGGTGACCAAAGCAATTGCTAACGCGCAGCGTAAAGTGGAAAGCCGCAACTTCGATATTCGTAAGCAGTTGCTGGAATATGATGATGTTGCCAACGACCAGCGTCGTGCTATCTACACCCAGCGTAACGAACTGCTGGACGTAACTGACGTTAGCGAAACCATTAACAGCATTCGCGAAGACGTATTCAAAGCGACGATTGATGCCTATATTCCGCCGCAGTCTCTGGAAGAAATGTGGGATATTCCGGGTCTGCAGGAACGTCTGAAAAACGACTTCGATCTGGATATGCCGATTTCAGAGTGGCTGGATAAAGAACCTGAGCTGCACGAAGAAACGCTGCGCGAACGTATTCTGGCAAACGCAGTAGAAGTTTATCAGCGCAAAGAAGAAGTTGTGGGCGCGGAGATGATGCGTCACTTCGAAAAAGGCGTGATGCTGCAAACGCTCGACTCTTTGTGGAAAGAGCACCTGGCTGCGATGGATTACCTGCGTCAGGGTATCCACCTGCGTGGTTACGCGCAAAAAGATCCGAAGCAGGAATACAAGCGTGAATCCTTCTCTATGTTTGCATCAATGCTGGAATCACTGAAGTACGAAGTGATCAGCACTCTGAGCAAAGTTCAGGTGCGTATGCCTGAAGAAGTAGAAGCGATGGAGCAGCAGCGTCGCGAAGAAGCTGAGCGTTTAGCGCAGATGCAGCAGTTGAGCCATAAAGGTGATGATTCTGCTGCGGCAGAAGAGCTGGCGGCACAAACCGGCGATCGTAAAGTGGGTCGTAACGATCCGTGTCCTTGCGGTTCCGGCAAGAAATACAAACAGTGTCATGGCCGTCTGAGCTAAGAAAATAACTTATTGAAAAGGCGCAGACTTCTGCGCCTTTTTTATGGACGATGAAAATGAAAATATTGCAGATCGCCGTCGGGATTATTCGTAATCAGCACAATGAAATTTTTATCACCCAGCGTGCGGCTGATGCCCACATGGCCAATAAGCTGGAGTTCCCCGGCGGGAAAATTGAAGCGGGCGAAACGCCGGAGCAGGCGCTGATTCGCGAGCTACAGGAAGAAGTAGGGATCACGCCGACTCAAAGTTCATTGTTCGAAAAGTTGGAGTATCAGTTTCCGGACAGGCATATCACTCTGTGGTTCTGGCTGGTTGAAAGCTGGGAAGGCGAGCCGTGGGGAAAAGAGGGGCAACCGGCGCAGTGGATAGCGCAATATGCTCTGAATGCGGAAGATTTCCCGCCGGCGAATGCACCGGTCATTGAAAAGCTGATTACTGGATAATGGTGTTCGTAGGCCGGATAAGGCAACACCGCCATCCGGCAAATTATGGCGGGGGTGCTACGCTTGCCCGCCCTACGTATTAGCAGAATTACTTCTGCTCCTCACTCCAGTCGTCGCTTTCCGACAGATCGCCTGAGCTTGGGATGCGTTTCTCTTCTGCAGCCCACTCTCCCAGATCGATTAACTGGCAGCGCTTGCTGCAGAATGGGCGAAACGGACTGACTTCAGCCCATACTACAGGCTTGCCGCAGGTTGGGCAGTTGACGATGGTTTGTTCAGACATGTTGACTCCTTAACAGCACGCCAGTTCAAAATCGAGGCGCTCAGGCACCTGACCATTTTCGCTATCCAGCGGCATAAAGCGGATGGCAAAACGGCTCTTATGACCAGAAATTTGCGGATAAAGCTGCGAATCAAGCGGCAGCTGCAAGCGCAGCAGATCTGCATCTTCGCCGTTGTCCTGATAAAAACCATTCAGGCTGGTTTGCTTACGAAACGGCGCTGAGTTGCGAATTAAATCCAGCACCAGCGACAGCGCTTGATTGAGCGGATTCAGGCTGGCAAGCCAGGTTTCAACCTGCGCGTCACGATACGATTGCGCCAGGTGTAACCAGATATGCAGAGTCGGCAGATCGAAACTGCAGCACCCGCCAGGAATACTTAAACGCTGACGTACGAGACCAATCAGACGATCTTCGCGCAGCGTCTGTCCAATACGCGGGGCAGAAATCAGAATGCTGCCTGCACTTTTTAACTGCTGGCGCAAAGAGTCGATTCTGCTTTGATCGACGCCGGGAACTTCGACCCAGGCCTGGAGTTTACGCTGCTGTCGCTCCAGTTCTTTGAGGAGTTCGGTACGGACTTCGCCGCGTTCAAATACATCCAGTAAATCTCCGATATTGCGGAAAAAATGCAGAGCGCCGGCATGGTCAGCAATGGGTAAATTAACGGAGAGCTGTTGGATTAAAAATTCAATGCGCAGCCATGTACGCATCTTCTCATTGAGAGGGTGTTCAAAAAGGACCTGGGTGTGCATTACGGTTTTTCCTGTGAGACAAACTGCGACGCGCATTGCAAATAGAGCGCGTGCAGGCGGGCGACATCCGAGGCGATGGCTTCCGGTGCGCCATTATTATCAATAACATCGTCTGCCACGGCCAGCCGCGCTTCACGCGTTGCCTGGGCAGCAAGAATTTGTTCAACATGCTCACGTGTGACGTCATCACGCTGCATGGTGCGTCTGAGCTGGGTTTCGGGCGTGACATCCACCACGAGTACGCGGTCGGCTTTTTTATACAGCGAATTTTCCACCAGCAAAGGGACAACCCATAACAGGTAAGGTGAGGTCGCTTGCTGAAACTGGCGCTGCGTTTCCTGCTGAATAAGCGGATGGAGCAGGGCATTCAGCCAGCTTTTCTCCTCTGGGGCGGAAAAAATGCGTTCGCGTAAAATGCGCCGCTGCAACGATCCGTCTGCGGCGATAACCTCGGAACCAAAATGTTCTTCGATTGCCTTAAGAGCAGGTGTGCCGGGTTCAACCACCTGGCGCGCAATAATATCTGCATCAATGATGTTTATTCCGAGGTCAGCGAACGCATTTGCAACGGTGCTTTTACCACTGCCAATGCCGCCGGTTAAGGCTACTGTATACCTCATAGATGCCGATCCTGGAGTTTAAGTTTGATTATCAAACAGTTAAAAGTTAAGCGTGCGAAGGCGAGGCTGTTGCAGGATTAACCTACTATTCGCCAGGTAAATTTATGGGATTGTAGCGTAAAAAAAGAGAATTTCGCAGTCTTGCGCGGCATTGATTAGTGCGTATGATAGCGTCACTGGAGTTGTGAGTTTCGATTTTACGCCATTAACCCCAGGAATCCGCACATGCGTATCGAAGAAGATCTGAAGTTAGGTTTCAAAGACGTTCTTATCCGCCCTAAGCGTTCTACTCTCAAAAGCCGTTCCGATGTTGAGCTGGAACGTCAATTTACCTTTAAGCATTCAGGTCAGACCTGGTCCGGCGTACCTATTATTGCCGCGAACATGGACACTGTCGGGACGTTTGCCATGGCAACGGCGCTGGCATCCTTCGACATCCTGACCGCTGTGCACAAACACTATTCTGTTGAAGACTGGGCCGCCTTCATCGCAGAGACTTCTGCCGATGTACTCAAACACGTAATGGTTTCAACCGGCACGTCTGACGCAGACTTCGAAAAAACCAAACAGATTTTGGCGCTCAACCCAGCGCTGAATTTTATCTGCATTGATGTGGCAAATGGCTACTCAGAGCATTTTGTTCAGTTTGTGTCGAAAGCGCGTGAAGCATGGCCGACAAAAACGATTTGTGCGGGCAATGTAGTCACCGGTGAAATGTGTGAAGAGCTGGTGCTCTCCGGTGCTGATATTGTCAAAGTAGGCATAGGCCCGGGTTCTGTATGCACCACGCGTGTAAAAACCGGCGTTGGCTATCCACAGCTTTCTGCGGTTATTGAATGTGCGGATGCAGCCCACGGTCTGGGCGGCATGATTGTCAGCGACGGCGGCTGCACAATGCCGGGTGACGTTGCAAAAGCGTTTGGCGGCGGCGCAGACTTCGTTATGCTCGGCGGTATGTTGGCCGGTCACGAAGAAAGCGGCGGCAAAATTGTTGAAGAAAACGGTGAGAAATTCATGCTGTTCTACGGTATGAGCTCAGAATCTGCTATGACCCGCCATGTTGGTGGTGTTGCTCAGTATCGTGCCGCTGAAGGTAAAACCGTTAAGCTGCCTCTGCGCGGCCCGGTTGATAATACCGCTCGCGATATTCTCGGCGGTTTGCGTTCTGCTTGCACCTATGTAGGCGCATCCCGTCTGAAAGAGCTGACCAAACGTACAACGTTTATTCGTGTACAGGAACAAGAGAACCGCGTTTTCAATAGCCTGTAAAACAGGTCGTTCTGTGAAATGCCGGATGGCGTTACGTCGCCATCTGGCATTTGAATTTAACCCACTCCGCTCATCGCATCTCCCAAATGGAAAATCGGTAAATACATCGCGACAACCAGCGTACCGATGATAAGCCCCGTAATGACCAGCAACGCAGGCTCAAGTAATGCAGCCAAATTCTCAGCTTGAGCCAGGGTTTTCTCGCCATGGTGATGCGCGAGATTGCGCAGCATTGCATCCAGCGAGCCGGAAGCTTCACCTGTTCGGACCAGCTGTATGCACAATGGGCTGAATTCACCGCTATTTTTAAGCGCTAACCAGACCGGCTTTCCGGCGCTAATGTCGTGCTGAACCAGCGCTAAACGTTGCGACCAGAAAGGGTTAGCCAGCGTTTCGGTAACGCTCTCAAGACCCTGCAAAAAGGGAATACCCGCATTTTGCGTTAACGCCAGAACGGTGAAGATCTGCGTGAGCTTTTGCCCTCTCACCATCGGCCCTATGACCGGGAGGCTGAGCAGCAATTTCTGGCGCAGAACGAGCCAGTACGGTTTCTGATTTATCAAATGATGTGCCGCAACCGCTACCAGGCCAAGTGCTACCGCCAGCCATCCCCATTGGCTGCTATAGTGTGCGATGGTAATAATCCACTGAGTGAGGGCCGGTAACGGGGTGTTGAATGTCTGGTAGATGGCGGCAAACTCAGGGAGTACAAACTGCAACATCGCAAATACGACCAACACCGCCATTGTGATGATGATAATCGGATAGCACAGGGCTTTTTTGACTTTATCAGCAAGTTGCTGTTGTTTCTTTTGCTGGTAGGCGAGTTCAAAACAGCAGTCGTCCAGCTTACCCGTAAGCTCTCCGGTGCGGATCATTGCCTGGTAAAGGGGCGGAAAAACGTGTTGCCATTGTGATAGCGAGGTGGAGAGGGTAATGCCCTGTTCCATATCGTAAGCCAGCGTACGCAGTAGCGCCTGCCATTGACTACTGGGATGCTGTTCAGCAAGCAGAGCTAGCCCTGCTGAGAGCGTTAACCCTGCTTTTAGCAATGTCGCCAACTGGTGTATGGTTTCGGCACTTCTTGTACGGCTCCAGTGCGAGGTTTTGACACGCATACGCTTAATGCGTAGCGGCGTAATCTGTTGTTTCTCAAGAGCCAGCATTAATGACGGTTGGGTATCGGCCCATAGTGTACCTTCCAGCGATTTACCTTTGTTGTTAATGCCTTGCCAGCGCCAAAGCTGTTTAGCGGACATGAGGCATGCCCAGTACACGAATCAGCTCTTCAAATGTCGTTAATCCTTGCTCGACGGCCTGACAGCCATTCTCGAAAAGCGTTCTCCCTGATAGCTGAGCATCAGGTTCCACTCCGTCTACGGGGGCGTCACTGGCAATACTCTGACGTAATGCCGGAGTAACAGGGAGTACTTCAAACAATGCCGTACGGCCATAAAATCCGTGATAACAATGTTTGCAGCCAGGGGCCTGCCAATTCGGTAGTGGTGTAGGCCAGACAGCTTTCGGGAGTGTGATAGGCGTACTCTGACGTTGTCGGCAATGGGGGCACAACTTTCTGACCAATCGCTGTGCAATGACGAGCGTCAGCGCGGAGGCGATCATCCAGCGTGCGACCCCCATTTGTTGCAGACGCACCAGCGTTTCACTGGTGGAATTGGTATGCAGCGTAGAAAGAACCAGATGACCGGTTTGTGCGGCTTTAAGGGCTATTTCTGCTGTTTCTCCATCGCGGATTTCACCCACCATGATAATGTCGGGATCCTGGCGCAACAGAGCACGTAAGACTCCCTGAAAAGTCAAACCGGCGCGTGGGTGAATTTGCGTCTGGTTGATGCCTGTGATCGGGATCTCTACCGGATCTTCCACGCTACAGAGATTAACATCTGGCGTGTTTCGGGTTTGCAGCGCACTGTACAGTGTGACCGTTTTACCGCTTCCGGTAGGCCCGGTAACCAGAATCAGCCCCTGAGGCTGCTGCAAGGCTTGCGAAAATGCGGCCAGCTGCGCGTCTTGCATTCCCAGTGCGGCGATCTCCAGTGACTGCTCGACCTGATGAAGTAGCCGCAACACGACTTTTTCGCCGTAGCGACAGGGCAGGGTGGCGATGCGAAACGAGATAGGTTCTCCTGAAATCTCAACGGTAAATTGTCCGTCTTGTGGAAGCCGATGCTCGGCAATATCCAGACTGCCCAATACTTTTAACCTCGCGGTGATGGCAATGCCCATCTCGGTCGTGACTTCCGGTAAAGCGTGGAGTACTCCATCCACACGTAATCTGATCCGATAGTGATTTTCCGCTGGCTCAAAATGAATATCAGAAGCCCGTTTCTCCAGAGCGGAATGAAACGTCTGATTCAGCAAGTCTGCTGCGCTGGCGCTGCTTTTTGTGACTACTGCAGGGAGCATTTTCTGCGGTGTATGCGTGTGGCCTTCCATTTGCTGACGTGTCCAGCAGACAATGTCGATGCGCCGGGTGGTGGCAAAATGCAGTGCATCCAGCAGTTCGTGTGATGGGGCGTCTACGACGGCGATATGCACCACTTCATTGTCTGCATCCAGTAATATTCCCTGATAACGTTGGCATAGCGCTGTAAGCTGGGTGGTATTCATCTCTGTTCCTTAGTGGGTATCGAAGCGGAAAACATCTTCACAGGCCTGCTGCAATGCGCTGTCGTTCTGGATGATGCAGTTACGGTTCCAGCCGGTAATGCCGTTGGCATTGTCCCAAGCCGGCGTCATGGTGATGCTTAACCCGTTCAGGCTTTCCTGCCCACTAAGGCTGACAACGCCTTTTTCAATGCTCATGGCTGAGACGTAACGGGTAGTTGTTGGCGTGGGAATACCATTCGTTCCGGCATCGCAGGTATCTGTTCCTCCATGCTCCAGTGCACAGAGCTCAACCGCTGTGCGATAGGGGACAAAGGTTTGCAGCATGTCTGTCAGCGCGGCTTTGCGCAGATAGTTTTGATATGCCGGAATACCGATGGCGCTAAGAATGGCAATAATGCCAATCACCACCATGAGTTCGATAAGCGTAAAGCCTCGTTGCTTGTTCATTGTTCACTCCTTGAGTTTGCTGGCGCTACTTTGGCAAACCGACGGGAGGACGGCGAGAGACAAAAAACAGAATGGGAAGGCGGATTCCGAGGACTTTTACGAAATTACAGAATCAGACAATGTATTTGCTAAGAGGCTCGCAGAAACTGCCGGATGGCGGCGTAAATGCCGTATCCGGCTTACAGAATAAACCTGTGTAGGAGGCCCGATAAGCGAAGCATCATCGGGCAATACAATCAGCAATTAGCGAAAACGCATGGAGAGATCGAGAGCGCGAACATGTTTGGTCAGCGCGCCAACAGAGATGAAATCCACGCCGGTTTCGGCAAATTCGCGCAGCGTTTCATGGGTGACATTGCCCGAGACTTCCAGACGCGCCTGGCCGTTTGTGCGTTTTACCGCTTCGCGCATTTGGTCGGTTTCGAAGTTATCGAGCATGATGATGTCGGCCCCGGCTTTCAGCGCGTCGTCCAGCTCATCCAGGCTTTCTACTTCGACTTCAACCGGCACATCCGGGTGCAACCAGAATGCTTTTTCTACGGCCTGACGTACCGAGCCGGAAGCAATAATGTGGTTTTCTTTAATCAGGAAAGCGTCGGACAGCCCCAAACGATGATTCGCCCCGCCGCCGCACAATACGGCGTATTTTAGCGCGGTACGCAGTCCTGGCAGGGTTTTACGCGTATCCAGCAGTTGGGTCTTGGTCCCAGCTAACAGGTCGACGTATTTACGCACCTCGCTTGCTACACCTGAAAGCGTCTGCACAAAATTAAGCGCGGTACGTTCACCGGTCAGTAACACGCGGGAAGGGCCGTCCAGTTCAAACAGTGGCTGATTAGCCTTAATGCTGTCGCCATCTTCGACATGCCAGGTGATGTTTACATCATCGCCAGCCAGTTGAATAAAGACCTCTTCCACCCAACGTTTCCCACAAAAAACGCCATCTTCTCGGGTAATTACGGTAGCGTGGGAGCGCATGTCTTCGGGTAAAAGCTGTGCGGTGATATCGTTATTGGCATCAACTTCTCCGCCTAAATCTTCACGCAGCGCCTGAGCGACAGCGGCAGGGATATCGAGATTTATGCGTTCCAACAGCGCGTCACGTCGGTAGTCAGGGTTATAGCGGCGAGGCGGCATGATAAAACTCCAAATTGCTAACGAATCATAAGGTGGAAACATGCTACCCTGAACCTGATATGAGCACCACCAATAAGGAGATTCTGCATGTTGTTAGACGAGGGCTGGCTGGCAGAGGCGCGACGCGTTCCCTCTCCGCATTACGATTGCCGCCCGGATGACGAAAACCCTTCTCTGCTGGTGGTGCATAATATCAGCCTGCCGCCCGGCGAGTTTGGCGGCCCGTGGATAGACGCGCTGTTCACTGGCACGATTGATCCCAACGCCCATCCTTATTTTGCCGGAATCGCCCATTTGCGCGTTTCGGCCCATTGTTTAATTCGCCGTGATGGTGAAATCGTGCAGTATGTCCCCTTTGATAAACGCGCCTGGCATGCCGGCGTCTCGAGCTATCAGGGCCGTGAACGCTGTAATGATTTCTCAATTGGTATTGAGCTGGAAGGGACGGATACGCTGGCCTATACCGACGCGCAGTACCAGCAACTGGCAGCCGTGACCAATGCCCTGATTACGCGTTATCCGGCTATTGCTAACAATATGACAGGACATTGCAATATTGCGCCCGAGCGTAAGACCGATCCCGGGCCCTCATTTGACTGGGCAAGGTTTCGCGCCCTGGTCACCCCCTCGTCGCACAAGGAGATGACATGACGCTGTTTACAACATTACTGGTGTTGATTGTTGAACGCCTGTTTAAGCTGGGTGAGCACTGGCAGCTTGATCACCGGGTTGAAGCTTTTTTCCGCCGGATTAAGCATTTCTCGATGATGCGTACGGTAGGCATGACTCTTATTGCGATGGGAGTGACGTTTCTGCTACTGCGCGCACTTCATGGGCTGCTGTTTAACGTTCCGTTGCTGGTGGCGTGGATCTTAATTGGCTTGCTGTGCATCGGCGCAGGCAAGGCGCGCCTTCACTATCACGCTTACCTGAACGCGGCCGCTCGCGATGACGCTCACGCTCGTGAGGCGATGGCCAGCGAGCTGACGCTTATCCATGGTGTTCCGCCGGACTGTGACGAGCGTGAGTTCCTGCGTGAACTGCAGAACGCGCTGTTATGGAACAACTTTCGCTTTTACCTGGCGCCGTTATTCTGGCTGATTGTCGGTGGCCCGTGGGGACCTGTGACGCTGGTTGGTTATGCCTTTTTACGTGCCTGGCAGTCCTGGCTGGCGCGCTATCAGACACCGCACCAGCGTCTGCAATCGGGTATTGATGCGATCCTGCATGTGCTGGACTGGATCCCGGTGCGTCTGGCGGGCGTGGTCTATGCGCTGCTGGGACACGGCGAGAAGGCGTTGCCAGCCTGGTTTGCGTCGCTTGCTGATCTGCATACTTCGCAATATCAGGTGCTTACGCGTCTGGCGCAGTTCTCGCTGGCGCGCGAACCTCATACCGATAAAGTCGAAACGCCAAAAGCGGCTGTTTCGATGGCGAAGAAGACCTCATTTGTGGTGGTGGTGATTATTGCGTTGCTGACCATTTATGGGGCATTAGTATAGCGTTGTGCCGGATGGCGCTAACGCTTATCCGGCCTACAATGGAAAAACGTGTAGGCCCGGTAAGCGTTAGCGCCACCGGGCAGTGCAACGGTTTAGTTCGTATCAGCAGGCGGGATGCCAAAATCTGGCATGCCGTTTTCGTCCCAACGCACGAGCTTCAGACGAGTGTGGCGGTTTGGGTCGTACAGCGGATCGCCCTCGATTTCGGTGTAATTTCTCGCGTGATACACCAGCACATCTTCACCTTCTGGCGTTTGCGTAAAGCTGTTGTGTCCCGGCCCAAACTGGCGGTTTTCATAGCTGGTGGTAAAGACCGGGCGCGGTGATTTGTGCCAGTTCTGCGGGTTGAGCGGATCTGCGTCTAAGTCAATCCACAATAATCCCATACAGTAGTTCTCATCAGTAGCGCTGGCGGAATAGCTGATAAACAACTTGTCGCCGTGAACCATGACGGCAGGACCTTCGTTGACCCAAAAACCCCGGCATTCCCAGTCATATTCAGGATGGCTTAGCATGACCGGCTCGCCTTTAATCGTCCATGGATTTTCCAGTTCTGCGAGATAGATATTGGAGTTTCCGGCGATATCGGGCGATTTCTGCGCCCATAGATACCACTGTTTTCCCTGATGGTTAAAGGTGGTGGCATCGAGCGCAAAGGTATCAAACTGCGTTTTAATCTGACCTTTCTCCGTCCACTTTCCGGTCAGCGGATCGGTGCCGGCACATTCGAGCGCAAACATGCGATGCTGGAACATCCCCAGCTTGTCGAGCGACTGTGTGTGGGTGGCGGCAAAATAGATGTACCACTTGCCTGCCAGATGATGGATTTCGGGCGCCCAGATGAGTTGGCTCATGGGGCCGCTTTCTGGCTTGCGCCAGATGATAACCGGGGCGGCGGTGCGCAACCCTTCCAGCGAGTCGGCCCGGCGTATCTCCAGCCGGTCATATTCAGGTACTGAAGCAATGAAATAGTAGTGGCTACCGTCACGTAAGATAAACGGATCGGCACGCTGTTCAATAAAGGGATTTGGCCACTGATTCATTAGGCTTTCCTTACGGTTTCAGTCGTTTTTATATCGTGGTATTCATTCAGTTCACGGTAGTTGGCGCGGCGCTTTTCTAAATCTGTCTGGATTTGCTGCATAAACTCGCGGTCAACTTTCAGCAGACGAACCACGCCTGCAGTAATCAGGTAGCCTGCGCCCGGTATGATGGTAAACAGCAGCATAATACCGTTAATGGCGGAGTCGCTTTGCGTTTTCGCCCCAGCGTCGTAGCCGTACCAGGAGAGCAGGAAGCCGACCATCGCTCCGGCAATCGCCAGACCCAGTTTCAGGAAGAACAGGTTGCCGGAGAAGCTGATCCCGGTGATGCGTTTACCGGTTTTCCACTCGCCGTAGTCATCGACATCCGCCATCAGCGACCAGTGCAGCGGAGATGGGATCTGATGCAGGATGTTGAGCAGGAAGTAGAGCACCATAATCATCATGGTGGCTTTCGGATCGAAGAAGTAAAACGCGGCGGAGAAAATCGCCAGGATGATATTGGTCCAGAAGAACACTTTCAGTTTGCACCAGCGATCGGTTAACACCTTCGCCAACATGCTGCCGATCATCATGCCTACAACGCCAAGGCTGATAAACAACGTCGCAAATTGTGTACTCTGCTGCATAACCCAGGTCACGTAGTACATGGTGGCAGCCATGCGAATAAAACCCGGACAGACGTTGCACAGGGTTAACAGCAGGATTTTTACCCACTGATCGTTCTTCCATACGTCTTTCAGATCGGCTTTTAAATCGTCATTGGTCTGGACAGCAGGGCGTACACGTTCACGGACGGTTGCAAAGCAAAACAGGAACATACACATGCCGATGAAGGCCAGTACCGCCATCGCCATTTGATACCCTTTGGCTTTGTCTTCCCCGCCGAACCAGTCGGCCATGGGGAGCAGGGTAAGGGAGAGCAGCAGAGTTGCAATTCCTACCAATACAAAGCGATATGACTGGCAGGCGACGCGTTCTTGCGGATCGTTGGTGATGACGCTGCCGAGAGAGCAATAGGGGATATTGATCGCCGTATAGGTAATTGAGAGCAGGAAATAGGTAACAAAGGCATAGATAACTTTGCTGTTATATGTCCACTCAGGGGTGGTAAACATCAGTACGCTGAATAATGCGTACGGGAAAGCCATCCACAAAAGCCATGGACGAAATCGACCATATTTGCTGCGGGTGCGGTCGGCCATTGCGCCCATTATAGGGTCGGTAACGGCATCGATAACGCGTACTGAGAGCAGTAATACGCCGACCAGTGCAGGCGCGAGTCCAAAAATGTCTGTGTAAAAATAGTTAACAAACAACATGATGGCGCCAAAGATGATGTTGCATCCGGCGTCGCCCATTCCATAGCCAATCTTTTCTTTCACCGTGAGCTTACTGGTTTCCATCAACTGCACTCCATGAATGAAATATGGAGAGAATTATTGTCTGGTACCGGTGTTTTTGCGTTGCAGGATAACGCCGCTGATATGGACTAAACAGTCGTGAGTGGGAAAGTGTGAGGCAGGTAACAACCCCCACCTGGCGCAGGTGGGGGAGGAAAAATTAATGTGCTTTAACCGTGCCGGCCGTTTTCTGTTTGAACAGGTAACCAATGCCAAGAATAGCAATCCATACCGGGATTAAGTACACCGAGATCGCCATGCCCGGCGTCATCAGCATAATCACCAGTACTGCAGCCATGAAAATCAGGCACACCCAGTTACCCAGCGGATAGAGCAGCGCCGGGAAGCGGGTGGTAACACCCTGCTGCTGTTTGGCTTTGCGGAACTTCATGTGCGCAAGGCTAATCATTGCCCAGTTGATTACCAGTGCGGAAACGACCAGCGCCATCAACAGGCCAAAGGCAGATTCTGGCGCCAGGTAGTTGATCAGCACGCACAGAGCCGTCACCAGTGCGGAAACCAGAATGGTGTTTACCGGCACGCCGCGTTTGTCGACGTTCATCAGCGCTTTCGGCGCATTGCCCTGCTGTGCCAGACCGAACAGCATACGGCTGTTGCAGTACACACAGCTGTTATAGACAGAAAGGGCAGCAGTCAGCACCACGATGTTCAGGGCATTAGCAACAAACGTGTCGCCCAGTTCGTGGAAAATAAGGACAAACGGGCTGGTATCAGCCGTAACGCGCGTCCACGGCATCAGGGAAAGCAGAACCGCCAGCGAACCCACATAGAAAATCAGGATACGGTAGATAACCTGGTTGGTTGCTTTGGGAATGCTTTGCTCCGGGTTATCCGCTTCTGCTGCGGTGATCCCAACCAGCTCCAGTCCACCGAAAGAGAACATGATAATCGCCATCATCATCACCAGACCGGTGAAACCATGCGGCAGGAAGCCCCCCTGGTTCCACAGGTTGCTGACGCTGGCCTGCGGCCCGCCGTTGCCGCTGAACAGCAGCCAGCCGCCGAAGATGATCATCGCGACGACAGCAATGACTTTAATAATGGCGAACCAGAACTCCATCTCACCAAACACTTTCACGTTGGTCAGGTTAATGGCGTTGATAATCACGAAGAAGGCTGCAGCAGAGGCCCAGGTTGGGATCTCCGGGTACCAGAACTGGATATATTTACCGACTGCAGTCAGCTCAGCCATGGCAACCAGCACGTACAGTACCCAGTAGTTCCAGCCAGAGGCGAAACCCGCGAAACTGCCCCAGTATTTATAAGCAAAGTGGCTAAAGGAGCCTGCTACCGGCTCTTCAACCACCATTTCACCTAACTGACGCATAATCAAAAAGGCGATAAAGCCGGCAATAGCGTAACCCAGAATAATACCCGGTCCTGCAGACTGGATAACGGATGCGCTACCGAGGAATAACCCGGTACCAATCGCGCCACCCAGCGCGATTAGCTGTATATGGCGGTTCTTAAGACCGCGCTTGAGCTGATCGCCATGCTGTTGACTTTCCATCATGAAACCTCGTGTGTGGTTTTACTCTTCATATTTCGAGTACTTATTTTTTGAACTACGCAGCAATGCGTGTGTAAGTTTGCAATTCCGTTTGTTGTATTAATTTGTTTACAGATGCTTTTGATGAAATGTTGCCTTAATGCTTTTGTCTTGATCAGAATAATGATATGCGAGCGCGAATGCACCTGCTTTATGCGGGGGAGATGACGAGTTGAATAAAAAGAAACCATTTGTAAATGCGAGTTTATCTACCACAAAATTTCTATTTTGAATTTCTATTCATTAATAGTGATTTAAGAATCGATAAATAAGCAGGTGAATCGGTTCAGATGAGATAATTTTTCGTTTCAATTCCGTTAAAACTACCTCGAGGTGGGTAAATTTAACATTTGTGCATAGTTACATGTTTGAAACGTTATTTCTGTAATGTTGTTAAAATATGCCTCCTTTACTGATTTCAATCAAAACCTGTATGGACAGAAGGTGAATACTTTGTTACTTTAGCGTCAAGAACATGAAATTGGTAAGACCAATTGACTCCGGGCAAATGGCTTAAGACAGGAAATCATGGCCTACAGCAAAATCCGCCAACCAAAACTCTCCGATGTGATTGAGCAGCAGCTGGAGTTTTTAATTCTTGAGGGGACACTTCGCCCCGGAGAAAAACTCCCACCGGAACGCGAGCTGGCAAAACAGTTCGACGTCTCCCGCCCCTCCTTACGCGAGGCGATCCAACGCCTTGAAGCGAAGGGGTTACTGCTTCGTCGTCAGGGCGGTGGCACTTTTGTTCAGAGCAGCCTGTGGCAGAGCTTTAGCGACCCACTGGTAGAGCTGCTCTCCGACCATCCTGAATCCCAGTTTGACCTGCTTGAGACGCGCCATGCGCTGGAAGGTATTGCAGCTTATTACGCTGCACTGCGCAGCACGGATGAAGACAAAACGCGTATCCGTGAACTCCACCATGCGATCGAGCTTGCTCAACAGTCCGGCGATCTTGACGGTGAATCTGATGCAGTACTCCAGTATCAAATTGCTGTCACCGAAGCGGCACATAATGTGGTGCTGCTCCATTTGCTAAGGTGTATGGAGCCGATGCTGGCCCAGAACGTTCGGCAAAACTTCGAATTGCTGTATGCGCGTCGTGAAATGCTGCCACTGGTTAGCAGTCACCGTACCCGTATTTTTGAAGCAATTATTGCCGGGAAGCCGGAAGAGGCGCGTGAAGCGTCCCACCGTCACCTGGCGTTTATCGAAGAGATTCTGCTGGACAGAAGCCGTGAGGAAAGCCGTCGTGAACGCGCCTTACGCCGTCTGGAGCAACGAAAGAATTAGTGATTTTTCTGGCAGAACGTTAACCAGAAGATGTTGTAAATCAAGCGCCATATAAAGTGCGCGGCAACTAAACGCAGAACCTGTCTTATTACGCTCTCTGGCGAGAACGTAATGGGACAGGTTCCAGATAACTCAACGTATTAGATAGATAAGGAATACCCCCATGTCAGAACGTTTCCCAAATGACGTGGATCCGATCGAAACTCGCGACTGGCTACAGGCGATCGAATCGGTCATCCGTGAAGAAGGTGTTGAGCGTGCTCAGTATCTGATCGACCAACTGCTTTCAGAAGCCCGCAAAGGCGGCGTGAAAGTAGCGGCAGGTGCAGGGGCCAGCAATTATGTAAACACTATTGCCGTTGAAGATGAACCGGAATACCCGGGCAATCTGGAGCTGGAACGTCGTATTCGTTCTGCTATCCGTTGGAACGCCATCATGACCGTACTGCGCGCGTCTAAAAAGGACCTCGAGCTGGGTGGCCACATGGCATCCTTCCAGTCCTCCGCAACGGTATATGATGTTTGCTTCAACCACTTCTTCCGTGCACGCAACGAGCAAGATGGCGGCGATCTGGTGTACTTCCAGGGTCACATCTCTCCGGGCATCTACGCACGCGCATTCCTGGAAGGTCGTCTGACTGAAGAGCAGATGAACAACTTCCGTCAGGAAGTACATGGCAAAGGCCTGTCTTCCTACCCGCACCCGAAACTGATGCCAGAATTCTGGCAGTTCCCGACCGTATCTATGGGTCTGGGCCCAATCGGTGCTATCTACCAGGCTAAATTCCTGAAATATCTGGAACACCGTGGTCTGAAAGATACCTCTAAACAAACCGTTTACGCCTTCCTGGGCGACGGCGAGATGGATGAGCCAGAATCAAAAGGTGCGATCACCATCGCGACCCGTGAAAAACTGGACAACCTGGTCTTTGTTATCAACTGTAACCTGCAGCGTCTTGACGGCCCGGTAACCGGTAACGGCAAGATTGTTAACGAACTGGAAGGCATCTTCGCGGGCGCTGGCTGGAACGTTATCAAAGTCATGTGGGGCGGTCGTTGGGATGAGCTGCTGCGTAAAGACACCAGCGGTAAACTGATCCAGCTGATGAACGAAACCGTTGACGGCGACTACCAGACCTTCAAATCCAAAGATGGCGCATATGTACGTGAGCACTTCTTCGGTAAATACCCGGAAACCGCAGCACTGGTTGCTGACTGGACTGATGAGCAGATTTGGTCTCTGAACCGCGGTGGTCACGATCCGAAGAAAGTTTACGCTGCACTGAAAAAAGCGCAGGAAACCAAAGGCAAAGCAACTGTAATCCTCGCCCATACCATCAAAGGTTACGGCATGGGTGACACCGCTGAAGGTAAAAACATCGCTCACCAGGTTAAGAAAATGAACATGGACGGCGTGCGTTATATCCGCGACCGTTTCAACGTTCCTGTGACCGATGAGCAGGTTGAAAACCTGTCTTACATCACCTTCCCGGAAGGTTCTGAAGAGCACACTTATCTGCACGCTCAGCGTCAGAAACTGCATGGCTACCTGCCAGCTCGTCAGCCGAACTTCACTGAGAAGCTGGAACTGCCGGCTCTGGAAGACTTCGGTGCGCTGCTGGAAGAGCAGAACAAAGAAATCTCCACCACTATCGCTTTCGTTCGTGCCCTGAACGTGATGCTGAAGAACAAGTCGATCAAAGATCGTCTGGTTCCGATCATCGCTGATGAAGCACGTACTTTCGGTATGGAAGGTCTGTTCCGTCAGATCGGTATCTACAGCCCGAACGGTCAGCAGTACACCCCGCAGGACCGTGAGCAGGTTGCTTACTATAAAGAAGACGAGAAAGGTCAGATCCTGCAGGAAGGTATCAACGAACTGGGTGCTGGCGCATCCTGGCTGGCTGCTGCGACCTCTTACAGCACCAACGATCTGCCGATGATTCCGTTCTACATCTACTACTCCATGTTCGGGTTCCAGCGTATCGGTGACCTGTGCTGGCAGGCAGGCGACCAACAGGCTCGTGGCTTCCTGATTGGTGGTACTTCCGGTCGTACGACGCTGAACGGTGAAGGTCTGCAGCACGAAGATGGTCACAGCCATATTCAGTCTCTGACTATCCCGAACTGTATCTCTTACGATCCGTCTTACGCGTACGAAGTTGCGGTCATCATGCACGATGGTCTGGAGCGTATGTACGGTGAGAAACAAGAGAACGTTTACTACTACATCACCACGCTGAACGAAAACTACCACATGCCGGCAATGCCAGCAGGTGCCGAGGAAGGTATCCGTAAAGGTATCTACAAACTCGAAACCCTCGAAGGTAAGAAAGGTAAAGTTCAGCTGCTGGGCTCCGGTTCTATCCTGCGTCACGTCCGTGAAGCAGCACAGATCCTGGCGAACGACTACGGTGTAGGGTCTGACGTTTACAGCGTAACCTCCTTCACTGAACTGGCGCGTGATGGCCAGGATTGTGAGCGCTGGAACATGCTGCACCCGATGGAAACTCCGCGCGTTCCGTACATCGCTCAGGTGATGAACGACGCTCCGGCAGTAGCATCTACTGACTATATGAAACTGTTTGCCGAACAGGTTCGTACTTATGTACCGGCTGATGATTATCGCGTACTGGGTACTGACGGTTTCGGTCGCTCTGACAGCCGTGAAAACCTGCGTCACCACTTCGAAGTTGATGCTTCCTACGTGGTTGTAGCGGCCCTGGGCGAACTGGCTAAACGTGGCGAAATCGATAAGAAAGTGGTTGCAGACGCAATCACCAAATTCAACATCGATGCAGATAAAGTTAACCCGCGTCTGGCGTAAGAGGTAAAAGAATAATGGCTATCGAAATCAATGTACCGGACATCGGGGCTGATGAAGTTGAAATCACCGAGATCCTGGTCAAAGTGGGCGACAAAGTTGAAGCTGAACAGTCGCTGATCACCGTAGAAGGCGACAAAGCCTCTATGGAAGTTCCGTCTCCTCAGGCTGGTATCGTTAAAGAGATCAAAGTCTCTGTTGGCGATAAAACTGAGACCGGCAAACTGATCATGATTTTCGATTCCGCCGACGGTGCAGCAGCAGCTGCACCTGCTCCGGCAGAAGAGAAGAAAGAAGCGGCTCCGGCAGCAGCACCTGCTGCTGCGGCGGCGAAAGACGTACACGTACCGGACATCGGCGGCGACGAAGTTGAAGTTACCGAGATCATGGTTAAAGTGGGCGACACCGTTGCGGCTGAACAGTCTCTGATCACCGTTGAAGGTGACAAAGCGTCAATGGAAGTTCCGGCACCGTTCGCGGGTACCGTTAAAGAGATCAAAATCAACACCGGCGACAAAGTGTCTACCGGTTCCCTGATTATGGTCTTCGAAGTAGCGGGCGCAGCGCCTGCTGCTGCACCGGCTCAGGCGGCTGCTCCAGCAGCAGCGGCGGCTCCGGCTGCTTCCGGCTCGAAAGAAGTTAACGTACCGGATATCGGCGGTGACGAAGTCGAAGTCACTGAAGTGATGGTTAAAGTGGGCGATAAAATTGCCGCTGAGCAATCACTGATCACCGTTGAAGGCGATAAAGCGTCAATGGAAGTTCCGGCACCGTTCGCGGGCACCGTGAAAGAAATCAAAATCAGCACCGGCGACAAAGTTAAAACCGGTTCTCTGATTATGGTCTTCGAAGTCGAAGGCGCAGCACCTGCAGCCGCTCCAGCACAAGCAGCTGCTCCGGCTCCGGCCGCAGCACCAGCGCCTGCGCAAGCCGCAGCTCCGGCCGCGAAAGCGGAAGGCAAATCTGAGTTTGCTGAAAACGACGCTTACGTTCATGCAACACCGCTGATTCGTCGCCTGGCGCGCGAATTCGGTGTGAACCTGGCGAAAGTGAAAGGTTCTGGCCGTAAAGGTCGTATCCTGCGTGAAGACGTTCAGGCTTACGTGAAAGACGCTATCAAGCGTGCTGAAGCGGCTCCGGCTGCAGCAGCAGGCGGCGGTATCCCGGGCATGCTGCCTTGGCCGAAAGTGGACTTCAGCAAGTTTGGTGAAATCGAAGAAGTGGAACTGGGCCGTATCCAGAAAATCTCTGGTGCTAACCTGAGCCGTAACTGGGTGATGATCCCGCACGTTACTCACTTCGATAAGACCGATATCACCGATCTGGAAGCGTTCCGTAAACAGCAGAACGCCGAAGCTGAAAAACGTAAACTGGACGTGAAATTCACCCCAGTAGTCTTCATCATGAAAGCCGTTGCCGCAGCTCTGGAACAGATGCCGCGCTTCAACAGCTCCCTGTCTGAAGACGGTCAGCGCCTGACCCTGAAGAAATACATCAACATCGGTGTAGCGGTTGATACTCCGAATGGTCTGGTTGTTCCGGTCTTCAAAGACGTGAACAAGAAGAGCATTACCGAGCTGTCTCGTGAACTGACCGTGATCTCCAAGAAAGCGCGTGATGGCAAGCTGACTGCTGGCGAAATGCAGGGCGGTTGCTTCACCATCTCCAGCATCGGTGGCCTGGGTACTACCCACTTCGCGCCGATTGTGAACGCGCCGGAAGTGGCTATCCTCGGTGTCTCCAAGTCCTCTATGGAGCCAGTGTGGAACGGTAAAGAGTTTATGCCGCGTCTGATGATGCCGATTTCGCTCTCCTTCGACCACCGTGTAATTGACGGTGCGGATGGTGCGCGCTTTATCACCATCATCAACAACATGCTGTCTGACATTCGCCGCCTGGTGATGTAAGCGAAAAAGCCGGCCCGACGGCCGGCTTTTTTCTGGTAATCTCATGAAGTCAGTGAGGTTATTGTGCGAAAGACAAATCGGTTGCCGTTTGTTGTTTCAAAATTGTTAACAATTTTGTAAAATACGGGCGGATAGAACGACCCGGTGGACGACGGGTATAAATTAAGAGGTCATGATGAGCACTGAAATCAAAACTCAGGTCGTGGTACTTGGGGCAGGCCCTGCAGGTTACTCTGCTGCCTTCCGTTGCGCAGATTTAGGTCTGGAGACCGTCATCGTAGAACGTTACAGCACCCTCGGTGGTGTTTGTCTGAACGTCGGCTGTATCCCTTCTAAAGCGTTGCTGCACGTAGCAAAAGTTATCGAAGAAGCCAAAGCGCTGGCTGAACACGGTATCGTTTTTGGCGAGCCGAAAACCGATATCGACAAGATTCGTACCTGGAAAGAAAAAGTTATCACTCAACTGACTGGCGGTCTGGCTGGTATGGCCAAAGGCCGTAAAGTGAAAGTGGTTAACGGTCTGGGTAAATTTACCGGGGCGAACACTCTGGAAGTTGAAGGCGAAAACGGCAAAACCGTAATCAACTTCGACAACGCGATCATCGCGGCGGGTTCCCGTCCGATCGAACTGCCGTTCATTCCGCACGAAGATCCGCGCGTGTGGGACTCCACTGACGCGCTGGAACTGAAAACTGTTCCTAAGCGCCTGCTGGTTATGGGCGGCGGTATTATCGGTTTGGAAATGGGTACCGTGTACCATGCACTGGGTTCAGAGATCGACGTGGTTGAAATGTTCGACCAGGTTATCCCAGCTGCCGACAAAGACGTGGTTAAAGTCTTCACCAAGCGCATCAGCAAGAAATTCAACCTGATGCTGGAAACCAAAGTGACTGCCGTTGAAGCGAAAGAAGACGGTATCTACGTTTCCATGGAAGGCAAAAAAGCCCCTGCCGAAGCTCAGCGTTACGATGCTGTGCTGGTAGCTATCGGTCGTGTACCGAACGGTAAAAACCTCGACGCGGGCAAAGCTGGCGTTGAAGTTGATGACCGTGGCTTCATCCGCGTTGACAAACAGCTGCGCACCAACGTGCCGCACATCTTTGCTATCGGCGATATCGTCGGTCAGCCGATGCTGGCGCACAAAGGTGTTCACGAAGGTCACGTTGCCGCTGAAGTTATCGCCGGTAAGAAACACTACTTCGATCCGAAAGTTATTCCATCCATCGCGTACACTGAACCAGAAGTTGCATGGGTTGGCCTGACTGAGAAAGAAGCGAAAGAAAAAGGCATCAGCTACGAAACCGCCACCTTCCCGTGGGCTGCTTCTGGCCGTGCTATCGCTTCTGACTGCGCAGACGGTATGACCAAACTGATTTTCGACAAAGAATCTCACCGTGTGATCGGTGGTGCGATTGTCGGTACCAACGGCGGCGAGCTGCTGGGTGAAATCGGTCTGGCGATCGAAATGGGCTGTGACGCTGAAGACATCGCGCTGACCATCCACGCTCACCCGACTCTGCACGAGTCTGTTGGTCTGGCAGCTGAAGTGTTCGAAGGTAGCATCACCGACCTGCCGAACCCGAAAGCGAAGAAAAAGTAATCTTCCCGCTTTTGTGAAAACGCCTCTTCGGAGGCGTTTTTTTTCCCGAAAGCTACCAGTTCTGGTAGTCATCTTATTGATATCTCCACTAAAAAAAATTGCGCAACTGCCGATACTTTTTTCGCCATTGTGTGGCTACTGGCCGCGCGGTTAAGAGGCTCTGGACTCTCTATTACACGAAAAAAGGAAAATACATGTCTTTAAAAAAAATCGCGGTTGTTGGCATGATTGTCGCGGCAATGACGCTGACCGGTTGTGGCGCGATGACCACCGCCGTTAAAAAACGTAACCTTGAAGTGAAAACGCAGATGAGTGAAACCATCTGGCTGGAGCCTTCCAGCGAGAAGACCGTCTACATTCAGGTAAAAAATACCTCTGACAAAGACATGAGTAACCTGCAAACCCTGCTGGCAAATGACCTGTCCGCGAAAGGTTATAAAGTGACCAGTTCACCAGACAGCGCTTATTACTGGGTACAGGCGAACGTATTGAAAGCGGACAAAATGGATCTGCGTGAAGCTCAGGGCTTCCTGAAAACGGGTTATGAAGGAGCCGCGATGGGCGCAGCGTTGGGTGCGGGGATTACCGCCTATAATAGCAACTCCTCTGGTGCGGCGCTGGGTGTTGGTATCGCGGCGGGGTTGATCGGCATGGCTGCGGATGCGATGGTGGAAGACGTAAACTACACCATGGTCACTGACCTGCAGATCTCTGAACGCAGCAAAGCGAAAGTGACAACGGATAACGTTGCGGCGTTGCGTCAAGGGACATCCGGTATCAAGTTGCAAACCAGCAGCGCGCAAGGCGATCGTGCAAAATATCAGACTCGCGTCGTGTCTAATGCTAACAAAGTGAATCTGAAGTTCGAAGAAGCGAAGCCGGTTCTGGAAGCTCAGTTGGCGAAATCTGTCGCTAACATCCTGTAATTTGCTGTGGGTTGCCGGGGGGCGGCTACGCCTTACCCGGCCAACTAATCTTTCGAATTGGTATCAGGGCGCTACGGGCTGCCAGGTTTTATCCGGATGGAATGTGGTTAACGCCTGTGCTTTTTGCTGAGAATCAACGCCGAGATCGGCCTGATAGACTTTATCATCACCGTTAATCATAAAACTCATCACGCCGGTGTGATCATAGCTAACAGGCCAGGCCACCATGGCAAAACCGCTGGTTTTGTCGGGAAGGATACGAAAATGATAGCCGTGATAGCCCGTGCCAGGTTCCTGTGGACTAAAGGCCGGGCCGAGCGGGCTTGGCGCTTCGCCGGGTGAAACAGGCCAGTACAGACCATCTTTTTTCCCTTCAGAACTGACAATCTTTTGCGCGTATTTCTGGTTCATCGCAAAATAGCTCTGCTGGGCATCTACATAAGCGTGTAACGCCTCGATAGCCGCGAGTTCGTTTCGTCCAATCTCACGGGTCAGGATCTCTTCGGCCGCTTCCTTGATATCAAATTGCCAGCCTGAAGCGTTTTTGACGACCGGGATTGGCAATTGCCAGTCGCTATCCCCGACCACCAGATGCGCGGTATTGCCGTCGACAACGGTATTATGGCGAACCTTCCAGTCGCGCAGGAAACGATCAACCGCATCAGGATCGACGCCTTCTGGCGGTAGAAAATCACGCCAGTTTTCCCCGAGCAGGTTGCTCATTGCACTTTCATTTTGCTCACTAATCGCGTTTGCCAGCGCATCGGTCGCCTGGTCTGGTGTGCTGAAGGATTGTTGTGCCATCGCGGCAGCCGAAACCATGAACAACACAATTCCACTGAGTAGTTTATTTTTCATGTCGGTTCCCTTAACGATGACGGAATTCACGGTGTTCAGCACGCCCGCCAGAAGGCTGGCGCGATGGCTGATTACGGGCGACCTGCCGGCTCTGTGCCCCCCGCTGTTGCTGCGCCTGCCAGTTGGCGGAGCGACTGTCGTTCCCGCTCAGCGCATTGGCGCGTGGCTGGCTGGTCCGTTGTTGAAGATTGCGCTGCTGCGCCGGTTGCGTGACCCGTTTCTCCTGTCGCTGGGCGACTGCCTGACGATTCTCACGTTGCTGTGTGCTTGTCCGTTTCGCGGTTTGCGGTTTGGTATCGTAACCACGGTAGTTATTACGTTGGGAAATTTGCTTCAGCTGTTGGCTGGATGCCTGACGCTGGGCGTCTTTCGTGCCCGTACGCGCCGTCTGCGGGAATGTTTTTCCCGTTGATTTTTCCATTTGGCTCATCGCAGCCTGGCGTTGGCTATCACGGTTGACCGGTCTTTGCTGGGTTGAACTTAAACCTGTAGCCGTGTTAGTGGCGTGAAAGCGGTTATTGAGCTGGTTATTTGGGTATGGCACACCCTCACGATAGGCCGGGTTGTGCTGCCAGGTACGGTTGGCGTCTGTCAGTCGTTGTCCACTGATTTTATTAAAGTTATCAACGTTAATATTGATGTTGTTATCACCATTACGGTTATAGCCGCCATGGTTATCCCAGTCATCATTATGATGGTGATCGTCGTCGTCATCCCAGTCGATGTTGCTGAAGATGGCATAGGTTGTGGCAACACCGAGGCTGAAGCCTAAACCATTAACGAAGCTGTTACCAAACTGCTCACCGGGCGTTGGCGGCAGATAGGTTGGCGGATAGGCGGTGTTCGGCCAGGTACCGTAAACCGTATTCGGGTTATAGGTAGGAACGTACACCACCTGCGGATCGGCGGATTCAATTTTGATTACCGTTGGGCTTGTTGAGGCGGTCGTGGCTGTTGTGGTCGCTGAACTGGTCGTCGACTCGCTGGTGACGGTTTTAGCCGGCGCCGCTTTGGTCACGGTGGTGACTGTCTGCTGCGGTGTCGATTGCAACGCACCGGTCTGTTGCGCCAGTGCACGCAGGCGTTGAACGGAATCCATAACATCTTTTGGCTGCGCAAGGAAAGCATCGCCCAGATTTTGTACCCACGGCGGATTTTCACCCATCAGCGACATCAACTGAGGAAAGGCGACCAGCGATTTCACGCTGGGATCCCAGGGCTGGCTGGCAACGGCCTGAATGGCGGCATCGCCCTGCATTTTGGGATTGTCTTTTGACCACTGTGCGGCCTGGATGACGTTAGCCGGATAGGTTGAGGCCATCAAAATTTGCGACAGCAGCGAGTCTGGATAGAGTGCGATAGGTGCAACCCACTGATCGATTTGTGCTGCCGAGTAGGTTGGTGCCACGACGGGCGCTGTTTGGTCGGCCGGGGCAGGGGCCGCTATTGGCGCTGGAGCCGGTGCTGACGGTTGCTGTGCAACGGGGGCCGGAGCCGCAGGCTCCGTAGCACGACTTTTAACGAACATCACGCCTGAGGCGGCAAACAGCCCGACACTGCACAAAAGGACAAGCAGATGTGGCTTAAGGGGCAACTTCATAAAATGACTCCAACGAGACAAGCGCTGTGCCGTGAGGCGTTCCTGTTGCCGCGAGTATTATTCACCCGTGTTAGACAGTTTTGACTTTTATTGGGGATTCACCCGGTAGGTCCGGAAAAAGAGTGTGAGGATTTATTACACAATTATATCTGATGGCTGAAAAGTCGCTGGAAAATTCAGCATCTCGCGCTTGAAAATCAACTGTTTCAGGGTGGTTTTAGGTAGCCTGAATTGCGTTCCTCCTTGCCGCTACACCATTCTTAACGATTCAGCCAATTTTTTATGTTGCTTTTTTGTAAACGGATTAACACTTAATGAAAATCCTGTTATTGTGCCTTATGCGGTACCGGGCATTTACCCTACTAACTACTGTCTCACAGGAGCGTGAAGAGAATCGCCCATCTACAAAAGCGCCGCATTATGACAATGAGAGCGAGGAGATATCGTCGTGCTAGAAGAATACCGTAAGCACGTAGCTGAGCGTGCTGCCCAGGGGATTGTGCCAAAACCTTTAGACGCAACCCAAATGGCCGCACTTGTCGAGCTGCTGAAGACCCCGCCTGTGGGCGAAGAAGAATTCCTGTTAGACCTGTTGATCAACCGTGTTCCTCCTGGCGTAGATGAAGCCGCTTATGTTAAAGCCGGTTTTCTCGCTGCCGTCGCGAAAGGCGACACCACCTCCCCGCTGGTTACCCCAGAAAAAGCCATTGAACTGCTGGGCACCATGCAGGGTGGTTACAACATTCATCCGCTGATCGACGCGCTGGATGACGCCAAACTGGCACCGATTGCCGCCAAAGCGCTCTCTTCAACGCTGCTGATGTTCGATAACTTCTACGATGTGGAAGAAAAAGCCAAAGCGGGCAACGAATATGCGAAGCAGGTAATGCAATCCTGGGCCGATGCCGAATGGTTCCTGAACCGTCCGGCTCTGGCTGAAAAAATCACCGTTACCGTCTTTAAAGTGACCGGTGAAACCAACACCGATGACCTCTCTCCGGCACCGGACGCATGGTCCCGCCCAGATATCCCGCTGCACGCGCTGGCGATGCTGAAAAACGCCCGTGAAGGTATCGAACCGGATCAACCGGGTGTAGTTGGCCCGATCAAACAGATCGAAGAATTGCAGAAAAAAGGTTACCCGCTGGCTTATGTGGGTGATGTTGTCGGTACCGGTTCTTCGCGTAAATCCGCGACCAACTCCGTGCTGTGGTTCATGGGTGACGACATTCCTCATGTGCCGAACAAGCGCGGCGGCGGCCTGTGCCTCGGCGGCAAAATTGCACCTATCTTCTTCAACACCATGGAAGATGCGGGCGCACTGCCGATTGAAGTGGACGTGTCGAACATGAACATGGGCGACGTGATTGACGTTTACCCGTTCAAAGGCGAAGTACGCAACCACGAAACAGGCGAACTGCTGGCCAGCTTTGAGCTGAAAACCGAAGTCCTGATCGACGAAGTACGTGCTGGTGGTCGTATTCCGCTGATCATCGGTCGTGGCCTGACCACCAAAGCGCGCGAAGCGCTGGGTCTGCCGCACTCAGACGTCTTCCGTCAGGCGAAAGACGTGGCGGAAAGCAGCCGTGGCTTCTCCCTGGCACAGAAAATGGTTGGCCGCGCCTGCGGCGTGAAAGGTATCCGTCCGGGCGCGTACTGCGAACCGAAGATGACCTCCGTGGGATCTCAGGATACCACCGGTCCAATGACCCGTGACGAACTGAAAGACCTGGCATGCCTGGGCTTCTCAGCTGACCTGGTGATGCAGTCCTTCTGTCACACTGCCGCCTATCCGAAGCCAGTGGATGTCAATACGCACCATACGCTGCCAGACTTCATCATGAACCGTGGCGGTGTCTCCCTGCGTCCGGGCGACGGCGTTATCCACTCCTGGCTGAACCGTATGCTGCTGCCGGATACCGTAGGTACCGGTGGTGACTCCCATACCCGTTTCCCTATCGGGATCTCCTTCCCGGCAGGTTCTGGTCTGGTGGCGTTTGCTGCAGCGACCGGCGTGATGCCGCTGGATATGCCGGAATCGGTACTGGTGCGCTTCAAAGGTAAAATGCAGCCGGGTATCACTCTGCGTGACCTGGTTCACGCCATTCCGCTGTACGCGATCAAACAGGGTCTGCTGACCGTTGAGAAGAAAGGTAAGAAGAACATCTTCTCTGGCCGCATCCTTGAAATCGAAGGTCTGCCGGATCTCAAAGTGGAGCAGGCGTTCGAACTGACCGATGCTTCCGCAGAGCGTTCTGCTGCGGGCTGTACCATCAAGCTGAACAAAGAGCCGATCGTTGAGTATCTGAACTCTAACATCGTTCTGCTGAAGTGGATGATCGCGGAAGGTTACGGCGATCGCCGTACGCTGGAACGTCGTGTGCAGGGCATGGAAAAATGGCTGGCGGATCCGCAGTTGCTGGAAGCCGACGCTGACGCAGAATACGCGGCGGTGATCGACATTGACCTGGCTGACATCAAAGAACCAATCTTGTGTGCACCGAACGATCCGGACGACGCGCGTCTGCTGTCTGACGTACAGGGTGAGAAGATCGACGAAGTGTTCATCGGCTCCTGTATGACTAACATCGGCCACTTCCGTGCCGCTGGTAAGCTGCTGGATGCGCACAAAGGTCAACTGCCGACGCGTCTGTGGGTGGCTCCGCCAACCCGTATGGATGCGGCACAGCTGACCGAAGAAGGTTATTACAGCGTGTTCGGTAAGAGCGGTGCGCGTATCGAAATTCCAGGCTGCTCTCTGTGCATGGGTAACCAGGCGCGTGTCGCCGACGGCGCAACGGTGGTCTCGACCTCTACCCGTAACTTCCCGAACCGTTTAGGTACCGGGGCAAACGTCTACCTGGCTTCTGCGGAGCTGGCGGCGGTTGCGGCGCTGATCGGCAAACTGCCGACGGCGGAAGAGTACCAGACCTATGTGGCGCAGGTGGATAAAACTGCCGTGGATACTTACCGTTATCTGAACTTCGACCAGCTGTCTCAGTATACGGAGAAAGCCGATGGTGTGATTTTCCAGACCGCGGTGTAATGCGCTAACGCGTTTTGTGTAAAAACACATCAATGCCCGGAGAAGTCTGCTTCTCCGGGCATTTTTATTTCTATTCCTTATACCCACTACGCTTTTTTTCTGCCGCGCTGCTGCGATAATTACAGCAAGGCGCGATGCGGTATTGGCGCATTGCCGGGAGTAGAGGAAGACATTATGGATTACGAATTTCTGCGCGATATTACCGGGGTGGTAAAAGTGCGTATGTCCATGGGCCACGAGGTGGTGGGGCACTGGTTTAATGAAGAAGTGAAAGAAAACCTGGCCTTACTTGATGAAGTGGAACAGGCGGCGCGTGCGGTTAAGGGCAGTGAGCGCTCCTGGCAGCGAGCAGGGCATGAATACACGCTCTGGCTGGATGGCGAAGAAGTGATGGTTCGCGCTAATCAGTTGGAGTTCTCTGGAGATGAGATGGAAGAGGGGATGAGCTATTACGACGAAGAAAGTTTTTCGCTTTGTGGTGTAGAGGACTTTCTTCAGGTTGTGGCGGCATACCGCGAATTTGTGCAACAGCGTTAATTCATGCGGAGCCAGCGGGCTCCGCTATGTCTGTTACTTCACGTAGGCCAACAGGCTCAGAGAATCACGCGCCAGTGCTTTGCATTTCTTTGCCGTGGGGATGCCGATACCGCTGAGATCGCGGTAGCTGTCTTCACCCAGCGCTTTCATATTGAAGGTATCGTAATTACTCAGGTCCCACTGGTTTTGCTGGGCAAAAAAGACCAGTGCGCGACGGATCTGCCCATTAGGCAAATTCTGGTATCCACAGTCATTTTTCAGAAAAACAAAAACTGCCGTTAAATCGGCCATATCTTCGGCTTCGGACTCGCTGAGCGCGTAGCTGTTTGCGCATACGGCCATCAGGCTGCCGAACAAAACTGTTCTGAAAAACGTCTTCATTGCTTCTACCACTGCATCACGGAATTTAAACGTTAGCATACTGCGAGCGAAGCGACGACCTTTATTATTAGCCGTTCACTTGACCTTCCCGTAAGGGGAAGGCTTATGCTTAAAAGATAGCCTGCTTAAGCTGCTGAATATAAGGAAGTGATTATGCAACGTCGTGATTTTTTAAAGTACTCCGTGGCGCTGGGCGTAGCGTCAGCGTTACCTCTGTGGAGCCGGAGCGTATTTGCCGCCGACCGTCCCGCCTTACCCATTCCTGATCTGTTAACCGCCGATGCTTCGAATCGCATCCAGCTGATCGTGCAAGCCGGGCAGTCAAACTTTGCCGGTAAGACGGCCACGACCTGGGGATATAACGGCAATCTGCTCGGACCGGCGGTCAAGCTGAACAAAGGGCAATCGGTGAACGTGGATATCCATAACCAGCTTGCCGAAGAGACGACGTTGCACTGGCACGGGCTGGAAATCCCCGGTGAAGTCGACGGTGGGCCGCAAGGCATAATCCCGGCGGGCGGGAAACGTTCAGTGACCTTCACGCCGGATCAGCGCGCGGCAACCTGCTGGTTCCACCCTCATCAGCATGGAAAGACCGGTCATCAGGTAGCGATGGGGCTGGCCGGACTGGTGCTGATTGAAGACGAAGAGATTCGCAAGCTGATGCTGCCTAAGCAGTGGGGAATTGATGATGTGCCGGTAATTATTCAGGACAAACAGTTCTCTGCTGATGGGCAGGTTGATTATCAACTGGACATCATGACCGCCGCAGTCGGCTGGTTTGGCGATACGCTGCTGACCAATGGGGCGATTTATCCTCAGCATGCCGCACCGCGCGGCTGGCTGCGCCTGCGTCTGTTGAATGGTTGTAACGCGCGCTCGCTGAACATTGCGGCCAGCGACAATCGTCCTTTGTACGTCATTGCCAGCGACGGTGGACTGTTGGCGGAACCGGTAAAAGTGACCGAGCTTCCTATGCTGATGGGCGAGCGCTTTGAAGTGCTGGTGGATGTCAGTGACGGCAAAGCTTTTGATCTGGTCACTCTGCCGGTCAGCCAGATGGGGATGGCAATTGCGCCATTTGATAAGCCGCACCCGGTGATGCGCGTTCAGCCGCTGCTGATTACCGCTTCCGGCACGCTGCCGGATACGCTGACATCCATGCCATCGCTGCCGTCACTGGAAGGTTTGACGGTGCGCAAGCTGCAGCTGTCGATGGATCCGATGCTCGATATGATGGGCATGCAAATGCTGATGAAGAAATTCGGCGGTCAGGCCATGGCGGGTATGGATCATGGAAAGATGATGGGCCATATGAATAATGACAATATGGACCACGGCAATATGAATCATGGCAATATGAACCATGGTGAGATGGGGAATATGCAGCATGGCAACATGGGCAACATGAAGCATGGCGGATCGTTTGATTTCCATAATGCCAACCGGATTAATGGTCAGGCGTTTGATATGAATAAACCGATGTTTGCCGCAGCAAAAGGGCAGCATGAACGCTGGGTGATTTCCGGTCAGGGCGACATGATGCTGCATCCGTTCCACATTCACGGCACGCAGTTCCGCATTCTGTCTGAGAATGGCAAAGCGCCTGCCGCACACCGTGCGGGATGGAAGGACACGGTGCGGGTAGAAGGCGGCGTGAGCGAGGTATTGGTTAAGTTTGACCATGACGCGCCAAAAGAGCATGCCTATATGGCGCACTGCCATCTGTTAGAGCATGAAGATACCGGGATGATGCTCGGCTTCACCGTCTAAAAAAATCGCGCTGTGCTTATCCGGCCTACAGAAATCTCTCGTAAGCCGGATGAGACACAGTCTCTTTACAGCGTTTCATCGCACGACTCCCTCCTCCTGCTAATTCTGCTATTGCACATAAAGTAATCGCCTTTAGAGCCGATAATCATTGGGTACCCAATGTGAGTTCAATGGATGAAATACTATGATTAAAAATGTGCGCGTTATTACCGGCATTCTTCTGGTTCTCGCCATTTTCTGTTTGCTACAGGCCGTGACAGGAAGTTTTTTTTATTCTGCAGTAAACAATGATCGCCATAATTTCCAGAACTCAGGCACCCTGAATGCCCAACAGGAAAATCTGAGTGATAGCGTCAATACGCTGATTAAAACCCGGGTAACGGTAACCCGCGTAGCAATTCGTTTCTTAAAGAACCAACGCGATCCGGCCTCACTGGCGGCAATTGATACTTTGCTAAAAACGGCGAGTGAGTCGATGAAGAAAGCTGAGGGATACTTCGCACATTATCAGTCATTGCCGCAGGTGTCGGGGCAGAATCCGCAAATTGCATCTGAAATGGAAAAACAGTATCGGCAGATGCACGACGTGATGGCGTTATCGATAGAGTATCTGCGCGCGAATAACTATCAGGCCTATGGCGATCTTGATGCTCAGAAGGCGCAAGATGAAATGGAAGCCAGCTATGACCAGTGGCGTAACGAAAATAACGCGTTGCTTCAGCACGCGGCGGCGGAGAATCAGCACAGCTTTACCCGCATGCAATGGACATTAGGGGCAATTGTCGTCGCTGTGCTCATCGTTCTGGGCATGATCTGGAGTGGGTTGCAGCATATGCTGCTTAAACCCCTGGCGCAGATTATGGAGCATATTCGCATTATTACCCGTGGTGATTTGACCCATCAACTCGACGTCCAGGGACGTAATGAAATGGGGCGTTTGGCGACGGGGTTAGATGAAATGCGACAGTCGCTGATTTCGACAGTCACGTCGGTGCGTAACAGCTCAGAAACGATTCATAGCGGTGCAGCGGAAATCTCGTCAGGTAACAACGATCTGTCTTCGCGTACCGAGCAGCAGGCTGCTTCACTTGAAGAGACTGCCGCCAGCATGGAACAGCTTACTGCAACCGTGAAGCAAAATACGGACAATGCGAAACAGGCGACTCAACTGGCTAAGAATGCGTCTGATACTGCCGCGCGTGGTGGACGGGTTGTTGATACTGTCGTGCACACTATGAGTGAAATTGCCGGTAGTTCACAGCAAATTGCGCAGATCACCAGCGTCATCGACAGTATTGCTTTCCAGACCAATATCCTGGCGCTCAACGCGGCGGTTGAGGCAGCCAGAGCAGGAGAGCAGGGACGAGGATTTGCTGTTGTAGCGGGTGAAGTCCGTACTCTGGCAAGCCGTAGCGCTCAGGCAGCCAAAGAGATCAAAGCGTTGATTGATAACTCAACTCACAGCGTGGGGATGGGATCTCAGCAGGTGTCGGACGCGGGTAAAACGATGAAAGAGATTGTCGCTGCGGTCACCCGCGTGACGGACATCATGGGGGAAATCGCTTCAGCCTCAGAGGAACAGAGTCGGGGGATTGAGCAGGTGAGTCTCGCGGTCTCGCAGATGGACAGTGTTACACAACAAAACGCCGCGCTGGTAGAAGAGTCTGCCGCCGCCGCCGCTTCGTTGGAACAACAAGCTGAACAGTTACGCCTGGCCGTGGCAGCATTTCGCATCACTCGCGATACCTCCAACAGTGAGCATCGGAAACCGCCTAAGGATGCTCCACAAGCAACCTCTGCGGGGAGTACGACACAAGACCCGCATTGGGAAACGTTTTAGCCACATGCTGTCGTGCGAACCAGGTTTTGCTTAATAAGCATACAAAAAACGACGCAAACGGGTTCTCCTGTGAACTATCAGAGGAACCCGCTCTCTTTACTGGTATACTTCATCAACTGAATTGTTTGTATGCTGTCGCAAGTTTTGTGGTTAGAGCGGGTCGCCGTCTGTCAGTCGGTGTATCAACGTAAGCGCTTTCTTTCGATCTGCATGATGTGTCAACTGATAAAAATCAGTGAGTTATAGGGTTTATGAAACATACTGTTGAAGTGATGATCCCGGAAGCGGAGATCAAAGCGCGTATTGCTGAACTGGGGCGCCAGATTAACGAACGTTACAAAGACAGCGGCAGCGATATGGTGCTGGTTGGTCTGTTACGTGGCTCATTTATGTTTATGGCGGATCTGTGCCGTGAAGTGCATGTCTCCCACGAAGTCGATTTCATGACGGCATCCAGCTATGGCAGCGGAATGTCTACTACGCGTGATGTTAAAATCCTGAAAGACCTGGATGAAGACATTCGTGGCAAAGACGTGCTGATTGTCGAAGACATCATCGACTCCGGCAATACGCTGTCCAAAGTGCGTGAAATTCTGAGCCTGCGCGAGCCGAAATCCCTGGCTATCTGCACGCTGCTGGACAAACCTTCTCGTCGTGAAGTGAATGTTCCGGTCGAGTTTATCGGATTCTCTATTCCAGATGAGTTTGTGGTCGGTTACGGCATTGACTATGCCCAGCGTTATCGCCATCTGCCGTATGTTGGCAAAGTGGTGCTGCTGGACGAGTAATTGGCGGGAGCGCCTGATGGCGCTTCGCTTATCAGACCTACGGCGTAGGTTTGTAGGCCGGGTAAGGCGTCTCCGCCTCCCGGCAATGTCACATTATTTATGGTTGCTGTGTTTCTGACTCAGGTTAGACAACCCCTGGCGATAGCGCTGCTCCAGCGTTTCGCGGCTGGTGGCGGTGACGTCGAGATCGCGCAATAGACCGTCATGAATACCGTAAGCCCAGCCGTGAATGGTAACTTTCTGACCGCGCTTCCAGGCTGAACGCATAATGGTTGAGTGGCCGAGGTTGTAGACCTGCTCCATGACATTCAGTTCGCATAGGGTGTCCATGCGACGTTCCTGCGGCATTTCGCCCAGCAGTGAGCTGTGTTTGAACCAGATATCGCGGATGTGCAGTAACCAGTTATCAATCAGCCCTTGTTCTTTATTTTCAATCGCCGCCTGGACGCCGCCGCATCCGTAGTGGCCGCATATAATAATATGTTCCACTTCCAGCACATCCACCGCATACTGAACGACTGAGAGACAGTTCAGGTCGGTGTGAATAACCAGATTGGCAACATTGCGGTGAACAAATAATTCGCCCGGTTCAAGACCGGTTAATCGTTCAGCGGGAACGCGGCTATCGGAACATCCAATCCATAGAAAACGCGGATTCTGTGCATGCGTCAGCGTTTCAAAAAATCCGGGATCCTCTTCTACCAGCATCTTTGACCATAGTGCATTGTTGCTGATGAGTGTATCTATGTCTTTCATGGAGTTGTACGACCCGAAGCCAGATAAATTCGATGGGCTAATATAGGGTAACTCCAGCATTAATTAAACTATATATAAAATGTCAGAACGTAAGGTAAGTAAAAAACCATGACCATTGCTCTGGAACTTCAACAACTTAAAAAAACCTATCCCGGTGGCGTTCAAGCGTTACGCGGGATAGATTTGCAAGTCGAAGCGGGTGATTTTTATGCGCTTTTGGGACCGAATGGCGCAGGAAAGTCCACCACCATTGGAATAATCAGCTCGCTAGTGAACAAAACCTCCGGGCGGGTGAGCGTCTTCGGATACGATCTCGAAAAAGATACGGTTAACGCGAAACGCCAGCTTGGTCTGGTACCGCAGGAGTTTAACTTTAACCCGTTTGAAACCGTGCAGCAGATCGTGGTCAACCAGGCGGGTTACTACGGCGTTGAGCATAAAGAGGCGGTCAAACGCAGCGAATTATATTTAAAGCAGCTCGATTTATGGGAAAAACGTAACGAGCGTGCGCGCATGCTTTCCGGCGGAATGAAACGCCGTCTGATGATTGCTCGTGCTCTGATGCACGAACCAAAATTACTCATCCTGGATGAACCAACGGCGGGTGTCGACATTGAACTGCGTCGTTCAATGTGGGGCTTTTTAAAGGATTTAAACGACAAAGGCACCACCATTATTCTGACCACTCACTACCTCGAAGAAGCAGAAATGCTGTGTCGCAATATCGGCATTATTCAGCACGGCGAGTTGGTGGAAAACACCTCGATGAAGGGGCTGCTCTCCAAGCTGAAATCCGAGACCTTTATCCTCGATCTGGCGCCGAAAAGCCCGCTGCCGAAACTGGACGGTTATCAGTACCGGCTGGTCGACACTTCCACGCTGGAAGTGGAGGTGCTGCGTGAACAGGGGGTTAACAGCGTCTTCTCTCAGCTGAGCGCGCAGGGCATTCAGGTATTGAGTATGCGTAACAAAGCGAACCGACTGGAAGAACTGTTTGTTTCTCTGGTTCATGAAAAACAAGGAGATCGCGCATGATGCAGCTTTATTGGGTGGCGCTGAAAAGCATCTGGGCGAAAGAGATCCACCGCTTTATGCGTATCTGGGTTCAGACTCTGGTTCCCCCCGTCATCACCATGACGCTCTATTTTATTATCTTTGGTAACCTAATCGGCTCGCGTATCGGCGAAATGCATGGTTTTAGCTACATGCAGTTTATCGTGCCAGGGCTGATTATGATGGCGGTGATCACCAACTCGTACGCGAACGTGGCATCGTCATTCTTCAGCGCTAAGTTTCAACGCAATATTGAAGAGCTGCTGGTTGCCCCGGTACCAACGCACGTGATCATCGCCGGTTTCGTTGGCGGCGGCGTGGCACGTGGCTTGTGTGTAGGCATTCTGGTAACGGCTATTTCACTGTTCTTCGTGCCTTTCCAGGTGCATTCCTGGGTCTTTGTGGCGCTTACGCTGATGTTAACGGCGGTACTGTTCTCGCTGGCCGGTTTGCTGAACGCAGTCTTTGCTAAAACCTTTGACGATATCAGCCTGATCCCAACCTTCGTACTGACACCACTGACCTATCTGGGTGGCGTGTTCTATTCGCTAACGCTGCTGCCACCGTTCTGGCAGGGGCTGTCGCATCTGAACCCGATTGTCTACATGATTAGCGGTTTCCGCTACGGCTTCCTGGGGATTCATGATGTTCCGCTGGTCACCACGTTTGGTGTGCTGGTGGTGTTTATCGCTGCGTTTTATTTGCTGTGCTGGTACCTGATTCAGCGCGGACGCGGCCTGCGCAGCTAATTCTTTCTTCCTCTCCTTGCCTGGGAGAGGAAGACTTTTGATGCTTGTCACCATTACGGATTTATCACACTGATAAACTACTTGCCTGCTAAGGAGGTAGGCAATGTTAGGTTGGGTAATTACCTGTCATGACGATAAGGCACAGGATATGCTGCATCGTCTGGAGAAAAAGTACGGCCCGTTGGCCCAATGTCAGGCGGTAAGTTTTTGGCGTGGACTCAGCTCGAATATGCTAAGCCGCATGATGTGCCATGCTCTGCATGCTACAGATTCAGGTGAGGGTGTGGTATTCCTGACGGATATGGCTGGGGCTGCGCCTTACCGTGTAGCGTCGTTAATGAGTCATAAACATCCCCAGTGTGAAGTGATTTCAGGTATCAGCTATCCATTGCTTGAGCGAATGATTTCGTCACGGGAATCGCTGAGCAGTTCTGCGTTTCGGGATTGCATCGTCGCACTTGGAGGCCCCGAAGTCTCCAGCCTCTGGCATCAACAACAAAAAAATCCCCCCTTCGTATTGAAGCATGATTTGTATGAGTATTAATCATTGGTATTGATGATGCTTTTGCTACAATAGCCGAGGTTACTCGCCTCGGTTATCTCATATGGTTATGCGCGTTCTGCTTGTTTTATTGCTCCTGTTTTCTGGCAGCGTCGCTGCGGCTTTGCCTGCTCGTTATATGCAAACCACCGAAGCCGCCGCCGTATGGGCGCAGATTGGCAATAAGATGGTGACGGTTGGGAATATTCGCGCCGGGCAGATCCTCGCTGTTGAGCCTATTGCGGCAGACTATTACGAATTTTCCTTTGGTTTTGGCACCGGGTTTATTGATAAGGGACACCTGGAGCCCGTTCAGGGGCGGCAGAAAGTCGATGATGGTCTGGGCGATCTCAATAAACCGCTCAGTAACCAAAGTCTGATAACCTGGAAAGATACATCGGTTTATAACGCTCCGGATGTCGGTAGCGCCCCGTTTGGCGTGCTGGCGGATAATCTGCGTTATCCGATTATCAGCAAGCTTAAAGACCGACTCAACCAGACCTGGTACCAGATTCGCATTGGTGGCCGACTGGCCTATGTTAGCGCGCTGGATGCGCAGGAAGACAACGGCATCCCGGTGTTAACCTACCATCATATTTTGCGCGATGAAGAGAATACCCGCTTTCGCCATACCTCCACCACAACCTCCGTACGCGCTTTCAGCAACCAGATGGCCTGGCTTCAGGATCGCGGCTACACCACGTTGACGATGTATCAACTGGAAGGCTACGTGCAGAATAAAATGAATCTCCCGGCGCGGGCGGTGGTGCTGACTTTTGATGATGGTCTCAAGTCAGTGAGCCGTTATGCTTACCCCATTTTGAAGCAGCACGGCATGAAGGCCACGGCGTTTATCATCTCCTCACGCATCAAGCGCCACCCGCAGAAGTGGGATCCGAAATCGCTGCAGTTTATGAGCCTCTCTGAACTGAACGAGATCCGGGACGTGTTCGACTTCCAGTCGCATACCCATTTTTTGCATCGGGTTGATGCGAATCGCCGGCCGATCCTACTGAGTCGCAGCTATCATAATATTCTGTTCGATTTCGCCCGTTCGCGCCGGGCATTGTCCCAGTTTAATCCTCATGTTCTGTATCTTTCGTATCCGTTTGGGGGTTATAACGCCACGGCGGTAAAAGCAGCAGGCGACGCGGGATTCCACATGGCGGTCACCACGGTGAGAGGGAAGGTTAAGCCGGGAGATAATCAGTTCTTATTGAAAAGGCTTTATATTTTAAGGACGGATTCGCTGGAGACGATGTCGCGGCTGATAGTTAATCAACCGCAGGGGTAATGGCAGGTTGTTCAACGGGAAATGATGGAACAAGTTTATATCTAATACAATCATCGGAAACGACTAAACTGTTTCTGCTGACCTGTTTAAAGCCACTGGCATTTTTAGTATAACCTACGACTCATTACTGCCGGGGCATTTAATGTCGTAAATTCAGCTGTGAATATATTACCGACTCACGGGAGTAGCAAATGCAATGCTCCGCCACTGTATTTAGATGAGGTATTGCTATAGTCGTTCTTGAAACGGCATTCAAGTGCAGGGCATATCGTTTCAAAATATAACACACAAGTGTTAACCATCAATCCTGTTTATATATGTCCTTCATGTTTTTTGAACATATTCTTTCTTTCCAGGCATTTCTATTCATAGGTGACATTGACAGTGGCCTGACTGGTCACCAGACCCGCAGAAACAACCCCTGTGTTTTGATAGCGGGCACTAAATGAGTATTCACCTGGCCAGGTACTCTGAGCATCAAACAATAAATTTGAACTGCCATCGGCATTGAGCACGTTGGTTTTTAAATCTTTGGAAAAAACGACAACCCCAACATTTTCAGCTGCGCCAGCTGTGGCATTGTTTTTAAATACCTGGTACTGGTTGTCGCTGAACCCTGACTTTGGCGTAAATGTAAACTTCAGTTGTTTGACACTATTATTATTTTCAGAACAACTGTTAACCATGATGCTAAATGGTGTACCGGGTTCATTATCAGTAGGGGTTAAACGATCGCTATTATCACTGTTGTAAAACCAACTGCGCTTGACGGTCGGCAAATAAATTTCGCCATCATTTTGTAGGCTAATTTCACAGGTCGAGTTGATAATATTGGCTGTCAGGTTTGCATTGATGCCTGAGCTTGCCTGGCTTACGCCAGGCAATAATCCGCCAGCCAGTCCGATGAGCAACACAAGACCGGGCTGGCACAGAGTAAACGGTGATTGTTGCATGATAAATCCTGTCTTACGGATAAGCGATAGTGAATGTGACCGGCGCGCTCGCAGCACCTGTACCGACATCTGCGATCGTGTTGCCTTTACCGATCACGATACGTGAATTCATCGGAAACTCGCCTACGCCACCAGCGATGGTCACTTCCTGTGGGGCTGGTGGGGTTTTGCACTTAAGCATTACGCCTGAATCGACCTGACCAGACCACACTTCAAATCCCGTCGCTAAACCAGCGCCGTATGAATCACCGTCAAAACTCGTGCCTGAGCACTTTCCGCCAGTGGTTGACGCGGCGGCGACCGTGGCTTTTTCCACGCCAGAGCAATCGCTGAAGGTGATTTTTAGCGGTTCAACGCGGGTTTTATTGACCAGGTCTGACTTATAGACATCGCCAAATGCAATTTCAGAGGCCGGTGTCCCCGCTCCGTTCACCAGTTTTGCTGTACAGGTGCCGGATACGACTTTACTCTCAAACGTCATTTTAAGGCTGGAGGTTCCCGTAATGGCTGCATTTGCCATTCCTGCAAAGAAGAGCGCAGAAACGGAAAGTGCGATATAAGTCATATTAATTTTCATAGTAGAGCTCCGTCTTCTTGCTCAAATTATTCGTAAGTAAATTCAAAAGTGCCAGCAGCCGAGAAATCACCTATGGTCATTTTTCCAGCACTGGTTTCGCTAAGAGTGGCAATTAACGGCACTTCTTTATTGGTAATTTCAGCAGCAGACCAGACAAGACGCTCGCTGTCGGTGGTTGAGTTAATTTTAAAGGGCGAACTCGGTGCTGATGCCCGAGCAATAGTCACAGCGGCCCAGTTGGCGCCACCATTAGCTACAGTTATTTGGTTTACCAGCCCTGTTAGCAGTGAAGCCGCTGGTGTACCTTTAACGGTGGTTTTCAGCGATCTCAGTGAGGAAGGGCACTCAACGATTTCAATTTTAAAATTCGCCGTTGCGGTGCCAGCCTTAACCGCATCCAGACGTACCTGGCCGTTGCTGTCACCGATTTTCAGCGTTTGTTCAGTATCGGAACCCGTACCACCGACCAGCTTCATGTTACAGGTGGTTTCCAACAAATTAGCCGTAAAGGTCACATTAAGGTCAGTGGCGTTTGCCGTCCCTAACGATGTCAGTGTTGTCAAAGCAATGACAGACATGCTGAAGAGGTTTTTTTTCATATAAACTCTCATTTATTTTCCCTAAAAATTACATTTGGCACACTTGGTTGCTCAGGACTGTTGTGAGCCCTGCCTTTGTGGTATTTCCTGAAATGTTATAGTGAACGGTACATTCACTATTGTTTTCATTTCCCCATACCACGCGAAGAACACCTTGATCTTCGATTCCGCGTACATAAGCCTGTCCGGCTTGTCCTACAGTACCGACGGATTCATTTTTCTCATTCATGACATCTGCGCCTAAAGGAATAAAACCTTTATCGCTACGTTGAAGTTCTAATACTAAAGAGCGTGACTCATCGGTCTCGAAATTAATGAGTACAACGGATCCGCTGCGAGGTACGGTAGTCTCTGTGGTATTTTTCACTTCTACGTCTTTTTCCAGTGAACTAATATCCAGAGAGACTCTATTTTCACGATAGGCAGACATATACGGTAAAATTCCGTAGCCTGAGTCGCCAATTTTACCGTTACCATATCCCACGCCTGCACCCGTAGCCCCGCTGGCTTTAACGAGTGCTATGGAGTCATTATCACCAATACTGCCTGGTGCAAACGCAATACCACCGGAATGCAATACCATGCCGCCACTATAGGTTGCGGAATATTGCTTACTATTATCGTCAGAAAATGAAGCTGATATGCCTAATGGGCCGTAGCTGCTATTCCAGGATGTAAATCCACTGAGTTGGTTTGTATCACCATAATTACCGCTATTAGACGCAGTGCTGATGGAATAACTGACCTCATTGTCTTTTGTACTGCCACTGGCAGAACTGTTAAAGCTGGTACCGCCTTTAAGATCGGAACGTAATCCCATATTAATATTAGAGAAGCCACCGCTATGAGTACTGTCTTTGGCGAAAACGCTTAACGGAATGCTCAGATTTACATAAATGCTGTCATCTTTTTTCCCGTCCTGATCGTAAGAGCGTTGAACAGAAATACTGTAGCTACCGTAAGTAAAACTATTGTTGTATCCGATGTTGTAGTCGGAATTTGACCCTACCCCGTTCCAGTAATCCTGCCATGTCCCATTGATAAACAGGGAACCGAGATCGTTTTCACCTGCTTTGAGCGGTTGGTTGATACTGAGCTGAATCTGGTTTTTGGTGCGCTGATAGTCGTCATACAGTGCATTATTTGATTCATAGCTACGGTTGGCGTATTTCTGCTGCTTAATACTGTCTTGCAGTTGTGCAGCGTCATTCAAACTTAGGTAATCCTCTGTAGAGAAACGATAAGCCGCTACGTTAAAGGAGGTGTTCGTTTGTTCAATCTGTTTACTGTACGTTAATCGATAACTTTTACCGGTGAGCGTATCCAGGCCCTCGATATCGGCATGCGATTGTGTGATATCAAATGCAAATGCACCCAGGGTGGTATTCATCGCCAGGCCCGCGATGCCTGCGTAGAAGTCCATATCGCTGTACTGCACGCCAGCATAGCCTGTGAAGGTATTGTTTATACCGTAGTAGAGCGTGCCGTAACCTATTTTGGGCCTTTCAGCGAGTGAGTCGTCATTTAATTCACCCACGCCAAAGTCCCAGCGTGCTGAGCCAGGGCGCAGCATCTGAGTGACGGAAGAGAATGGAACGGTAAACGTACGTTTACTTCCGTCAGATTCTTCGACCGTGACGATAAGATCGTTACCATAACCTGTTGTGCTCAGGTCATTAATTTCAAAAGGTCCCGGTGGTACAGATGTTTCGTAGATTTTATTGCCGCTCTGCACAACAGAGACTTTGGCGTTACTGTTCGCCGTACCACGGATAACCGGTGCATAACCGGTCGAGCCTGTTGGCAGCATACGGTCGTCATTGTATATACGTGCTCCGCGAAGGCTCAACGAATCGAAAGCTTCGCCACGCGTATAGGAGTCACCGATGACAAACTGTCCTGTAAGGGCGGTGATATCGCGTTGCAGATAAATATCCTGGCTGGAGTATTTACTGCCGTTATCCTTGTCCCATGCCAGGTTGCCACGTGAACGCAGACGCCATGCTCCCATATTGAGCCCGTAACGCAGGCCCATATAAGCACTTTCAGATGTCGTACCGTTGCCTTCGCTATGCCAGCCGTTGATGTCATAAGACACCAGCGCGGCTGGGATACCATCTTCCCACAGCGAAGGATCGACATAACCTTCAGGGCGCTTGAGGATATAGATTTGCGGAAAAATGAGATCTAAGATCTGTTTGCCACTGTCGTAATTCGTCGTTGCACCTGAAAAAGATGTTTTAATATCAATGCATGCTTCATTATCTTCGTTGTCCACAGAGTCATCGAGTTCACTGAGATCAATACCGCTTTGTGTTAACAACAGCTTCGTTATGCAAGGTGTCGCGCGTGGCGTTCCGTTATCTTTAAATGTTATATCCGTTGTTGATTTTAACTTATTGTTAAGACTGATCTTGGTACGATATGTCCCTGGAGCAACAGGGTTGCCACGTGCAAAACGGCTAACGTCAATATTTGTACCGCCATTCAGTAAAAACTGATCGTTAAACTCGACCGCTTCTTCACTTTCAGTCGTGTTTTCAACGGGTACTTTATTTTCTGCATATGCATGCAACGATAATGTCGCATTAATGGCAATGCAGAGTAGAGAGCGTCGAAACAACATGGCAGTTCCATTTAATCATAGCGGACAGAAGCTATCCGCGGAGTGAAGGCTATAATGTTTTATTAATTAATAAGAACTATTTCACTATGGCTTCATGTTTATCAACACCGCCGCTATCGTTAATCGTTTCAAACAGCACGTTCCCAGAGGTCGTTGACGATAATCCTTTGATGGTCATGGCTATATCGCTAAACGGCAGAATTGATTTATGTTCAACCTCAAAGGATTTTTGCGTGGTTTTCAGTTTTACAGCGGAGATAGCGACATTATACGGTGACGCATTATGTGCAATAAGTTGCACATTATTTCCCTCTGTCTTCTGAGTCCAGGTGACATTATCTGCGGCATCGAGAGGAGAACCTTTTAATCCTTCTGGACGGAAGAAGAATTTAATACGTGTACGGAATGCCAACTGAAGTAGGTTGAGGCTTTCACCGTCTTTTGCTTTTGATTTTGGCGGGATTTCTAATACGTTAAACCAAAAGAGTGATTCGCGATCCTGTGGCAGCGGTTTACCCATGTAGGTAATACGCACAGACTGCCCTTTTTTCGGATCGATGCGTGATACTGGTGGGGTGATCACAAAGGGTAATTTAAGTTCCTGAGGGTCAACGTCTTCACGACCGTCATCTAACCATGTTTGAACCAAAAGAGGTTTATTACCTCGGTTGTCGAGATCGACGATGACATCTTTAGAAGACTGAGGATAAACAATTCGTGTACCAGAAATAACAATATCAGCGCTTGCCTGAAAGGTGACCAGACATGGTATTAAAAATAATGCCGTTTTTAATCCTTTAAATACAGATTTATTATACATTTTCCACTTCCTGTTGGAATGATATTAATAATCCCCCAGTCAGGCTGGGGGATTCATTACTTTAATGAAATACGAAAGTATTATTCGTAAATCATAGTGAAGGCAACTTGTGCCTGCACGATACCAGCAGATACTGGGCTATTTGTTGCATCCCATTTTTGACCCTGGGTATAAGCCACTTTGTAGTACAGGTTGCCTGTACCGGCACCATCGATGGTTGCTTTCTGAGTGTTGTTGGTTTGGTCAATTTTGATCTGATCGGTAGCAGAGTTACCATCGTTGCTCAGCACCAGGTTAACGTTCTGAGCAGCGCCTTCAGCATTTGATGGTGGAATCAGCAGACCGGAGTCAGAAGAAGTAGTACCTGCCCATGACTTGAACTGTGCAGATGCCTTTTTAATTGTGTCTGGGTCACAGCCGGTCAGAGACAGGTTGAATTTCTTCTCACCCAGGGTGCTGGATACGCCCAGCGCATTTGCAAAGTCTTTTACGAAAACGGTATCCAGAGTAACGTCGAAGTCGTTACCGCTCTGGTCGATTTTCTGATCCAGAGAAACCTGGCAGGTGTTATTGGAAACCATACCGTGGAAGGTAATAGTACCTGTATCAGGGTTTGCAGCAATTGCAGAACCTGCACTCAGAGCCATTGCTACCGCAGCAGCCATACTTATTTTTTTTAAAGACATTTTAATATCCATATTTTGAATACAATGATGTGCAAATATATCGTTAAATATATCTGCTTAGGTTGAAATGTTATTTCGAATATGAGTTTATTATCATTGTTTTGAAAACTAAATAGCTAGGAAGTGATTAAATCTACAGATGGCATTAAGGGTTTCTTAAATCAATTGCATATGAAATATGGGGGTTTGATTATATAAGTAATTGATATTTGAGTTGGTAATATAATTTGTGAGGAGGAGCTCATTCACTATAATGATAGTTAAGTGAATGAGCTATATATATTCAGGCAACCTGTATCGGAATAGCTTTCGCGGTGCGCTTCATCTCGTTGTCGCCTTCAAAATAGGCCACTTTCGGACGCCAGGTGCGGGCTTCTTCGTCAGACATGGTGACGAAGCTGGCGATAATTACAATATCGCCAACATCAGCGCAATGCGCCGCTGCTCCGTTCACCGAGATGATTCTGGAGCCGCGTTCAGCCGCAATTGCATAGGTTGAGAAACGTTTACCGTTGGTTACGTTCCAGATATCAATAGCTTCGTTTTCCAGAATACCTGAGGCATCGAGGAAATCCTGGTCGATGGCGCAGGAGCCTTCGTAATGCAGGTCCGCCTGCGTGACTTTTACGCGGTGGAGCTTGCCTTGCAGCATGGTGCGAATCATAACTTCTATACCCTGTCGTTTACCTTGGCTAAGCAGACGAAACTGGCCTGCTTTGAGAAATTCTCAGGCAGTATTGCCCGATTTTTAACCCCTGTCTACTGGGCTAATGTAACGCTTTGATTATCGATCAGACGCGCCTGACCCAGCCAGGCGGCAGCCAGAATCACCGCGCGTTTGCTGGTTTCCGTCAGCTCCAGCAGCGTGTCGGCATCACGAATCTGAATATCGTCGGCGCGGAAGCCTTTTTCATTCAGCTCCTGCTCGGCAATAGCAATAATCTCCTGCAACTCACGATTACCCGCAATCAGTTTTTCTGCGATGCTATTCATCACTTTGTGCAGACCCGGCGCAATTTTACGCTGTTCTGCGGTCAGATAACCGTTACGTGAGCTAAGCGCCAGGCCGTCTTTGGCGCGAATAATCGGCACGCCAACGATCTCAATGTCATAACCCATATCCGCCACCATTTTGCGGATCAGCGCCAACTGTTGGAAATCTTTCTCGCCGAAGCAGGCGAGGTCAGGCTGGATAAGGTTGAACAGCTTGCTGACGATAGTGGAAACGCCACGGAAATGGCCCGGACGGCTGGCACCTTCCAGCATGGTGGAGAGACCGGGAACCTCAACAAAAGTCTGGCCTTCCAGACCCTGTGGATAGATTTCCTCAACGGCTGGTGCAAAAACATAATCGACTTTGCGCTTGTTCAGCTTTTCACAATCTTCCTGCAGTGTGCGCGGATAACGCACCAGATCGTCCGGTCGGTCAAACTGCATCGGGTTGACGAAAATGCTGGCGATTACCACATCAGCCCGGGCTTTTGCCTCATCGACCAGCTTCATATGGCCGTCGTGCAGATTTCCCATGGTGGGAACCAGTGCGATGCGTTTACCTTCCTGACGCAGACGACGAATATGCTGGCGCAGCAGCGGCAGGGTTTCAATAATTAACACAACAAGACTCCTTAAATACGATGCCTGATGGCGCTTCGCTTATCAGGCCTACGCGTGAAGATGTAGGCCGGATAAGGCGCGTAGCGTCACCATCCGGCGTAATGGCGTGCTGGCGGATAAATTAATGGAAGCTGTGTTCTTCGCCCGGGTAAACGCCGGACTCCACTTCAGTCATATACTGCCGCACTGCGGCGCGCATGTCGCCTGCTTCATTGAGGAAATTCTTCGCAAATTTCGGGATATGACCACCGGTAATGCCAAACGCATCGTGCATGACGAGAATTTGCCCGTCCGTGACGTTACCTGCGCCAATACCGATAACCGGAATAGACAGTGCTTCAGTGACGCGCTTCGCCAACTCAACCGGCACGCACTCCAGCACCAACAGCTGAGCGCCAGCGGCTTCTAAGGCCAGCGCGTCATCCAGCAGCACTTGTCCGGCATCGCCGCGGCCCTGAATTTTATAGCCGCCAAACACGTTCACCGACTGCGGGGTTAACCCAAGATGGCCGCAAACCGGTACGGCGCGTTCGGTGAGCATTTTCACCGTATCAACCAGCCACGCGCCGCCTTCAATTTTGACCATGTTGGCGCCCGCACGCATAACCACCGCGGCGTTTTCAAACGTCTGTTCCGGTGTGGCATAAGCCATAAACGGCAGGTCGGCGAGCAGGAGACAGCCCGGAGCGCCACGGCGCACGGCACGGGTATGATAAGCGATATCTTCAACGGTAACGGGTAGGGTGGAGTCATGTCCCTGAACCGTCATGCCCAGTGAGTCGCCAACCAACATCACGTTGATGCCTTCATCGGCGAACAGTTTGGCAAAGCTGTAGTCGTAGGCGGTGATGGTGGCGAAGCGCTTTTTCTCTTGTTTGCATTTCTGCAGCAGCGAAATGGTGGTCGGTTTCATCATAACCCCTGTTGGTCATAGATTGTATGAATGTAATAGGCGCATTGTAGGGGAAGGGGGGCGGGAACGTTAGCCCTTTGTGGGCAAATCCCACAAAGGGGGGTATGAATAATTATCAGGGATAGTCGATGGTAAAGATAGCGTTGGCCTTAAAGTTACCAGAGCCGATTTTCTGATTGCTGTCGCGCTTAAGCGTGGCGAGGAAATTCAGCGTATGGGTTTGCACCTTGCCGTTTTCACTGGAGCCGTAAATATTGTCATCGTTTGTGGTGTCGCGCTGGTCGTTATACACCGAGGTGCTCTCGTTCGGAATGATGAGCGTTTCTGTGCTGTAGTTATTGGCTGCGCCGCGAATTTCCAGCCCCACGCCGGTGGCATGGTTGAGGGTGAGAATATTGCCGAGCAGGGTGGTATCGGTTGCCATGGTGGTGGATGCGAGCGTGACGTTAATATTGCGCAGCCCCTTACAGCCCGCCAGCTTGATGGAGAACGGCACGGCGGTTGCACCGTTAATAATGTCGTTTGGACTGTAGCTGCCTAAATTAACGGTGGTGCCGCTGACGCTGCTGCCGCTGGCGACCGGTTGGGTGGTACAGGTAGGTTCAGCAACCATCACGGAGCTGATATCGAAGGTCACATTATCGTAATGACTTTTAATGCCTGCGCCGGGGTTTTCGTTCCAGATACGGATGTGATAATCGCCAGTTTTTAATGGTGTAATTGTAGAGCTGCCAGGGGTATAAGTTTGATCGGTATAAAATGTAAAAGCTGCAAAAAAACCTAGCCCTGCTAATGTTTTATAATTGATCTCGCCAGTCGTATTTGTGGTCTGACAAAGCTGGTTGCTGTTGGTATCTTCAAGTGGAAGCACCTGATGCATTATGCCGTTCTGGATCGTAATGCTAGGGACACTCGAATGCACCATGCTATTGGAGCTAAACGAACGGATCGTTAATGAAAAATATAAACCGGTAATATTGGTCTTAAATATATCGACCCCGCCATAATTTCCCGCTGATATTAGCCCTGATTCTATAGATAAGGGATTGCCTGTTCCAACAGATGCTTGGGTACACCAGAGGCTATTCGTCTTATTTGATGATGAGCCATGGTTACCGTTCCAGTTGATGACAACATTAGCCGGGGTAAGAGTTGATGTTCGGCTAAAGTAAACCGTGCGGCCACTGGGGTAAGTTAATTTGCTGGTACCATCGGCTGAGGGGCCTGACATATCTGTAGTTAGGGCGTAGTTTCCTAAAACAAACGTTTGAGTGGCATTGGCGTTAACAGAAGTAAAGAGGGTTGCCGCCATGAGCGTTATTAATGCTTTGCGAATCATTATTTTCCACTTTTTGTTAATATTATAATGATATTGCTGAGACGATTTTTCCACAGTCGTTACTCCTTTTAATGGCCAATAACGCCTTTTATTCATAATAAACCGACACCAGTACGCTGGACTTTACCGGGCCGCTAACGATGGACTGGCCGGACTGTATTTTCTGCATCCGGGCGTAAAATGAATAGCGGCTGTCAGCGTAGTTGGCGGCGGTAACGTCGAAGCTGCTACGTGGCGTACCGTCGGTGTTCATCACGTTGTATACGTTGTTGGCGTCGTTAACTGAGAAAATCACCACCCCGACGTTTTTCGCACCAGTGGTGTCATCATTGGCGAAAATTTGCGTCGAGCCTGTGGCGAAGCTGCCGGACAGCGGCGAAAAAAAGACGGTTAGCTTTGAGGGAGCTTTGCCGCTGACCGGCATACACTCTTTTACGTGCACGTAGAAGGTGCTGCCGCCCTGGTAAGGGTCTTCTGCCGTCACGCCGTTGGCAAAATAGTCGATGCCCCTGGTGCCGAGGCTGACCAGCCCGTTGTTGTCGACCGAGATCTGACAACTGGTGTTGACGACGTTGGCTTTGATTTCGACGTCGGTATCGGCCTGGCTCAGGGGCACCATAAGCCATAAGCCATAAGCCATAAGCCATAAGCCGCAACGCTGCGCAATAATTTACTCATCACAATTTACTCATAAGAAATAGTGAACAGGCCCTGAGTCGAGAATGAGCCAGTGTGTAAATCGGTGATCGTACTGCCCGAGGCCAGCACGATACGGGCACTGAGGGGCCAGACGATGGTGGTGGTATCGCTGGCTTCGGCCAGATCGATAAGCTGTTGCGCCGGGCTGGCGCAACGCAGCTGTTTGCTGCCACTGGCTTCAGGGGAGGCGCCCGCCCAGATTTCCGCCGCAACACCTGCGGCGTCATCGCTGCCGTTGAGCGCGTTGCGAAACCCGTTACCACCGCCGGAGGCGCCGTCGCAGCCGGTTTTGGCTGTCAGGGTGACGGTAGCCTGTTTTTTGGCAAGCCCGACGCAGTCACTGAACACCAGTGAAAAGGGGCGCGATTTACTCTTATTAACGATCTGCGGAATATAGACGTCACCCATATCCACAACCGCATTTGCCGTGCCGCTTTCGTCGTGCAGGGTGGTCAGGCAGGTTGAGGGCGTAATGGTGGTGGAAACCGTTAACTCCAGCGAGTTTACGCCCGCGAGGGCCGGGGAAATGTTGAGGAGCACCGCCAGTGCGGTACACGGCGGTAACAGATATCGCATCAGTCCAGCCTCTCTGCTATTCATAGGTAAACGTAAAGGTTGCTTTGGCCTGAAAGTCGCCGGGCGTTGGGGTCATGGAGGAGCTGGAACGGCGGAAAAAAGCGCTCAGATCCATTCCGTCAGCGATTTGACTTTGGCTCCAGGTAATATTTTGTGCGCCGTTGAGCTTAAAGCGGCTGTTTTCGTCGCCGCCCTTCGGTTTAAAGCCCAGACCAACATTTTCCGCATTATTGCTGTTCAGCGCGTTTTGCAACATATACTCGCTGCCAGTCAGCGTGGTGCCTTGTACTGTCATCGTCAGAGAGGTGATTTCGTTGTTACACTCTTTCGGCTGCAGTTTGAAGCTGCCCTCAGTACTGGCGGTAACGTTAAGCAGCTCCGCGATACCGATATTCGGAATGGTGAGTTGATACTGTGTACCGCTGCCGCTGAGTGTTGCGTTGCTGAGGCTGGAGATGTTCATTACGCAGGTTGTCTCTTCAATTACTGCGGTGAAATCCAGACTTAAACTTTGAGTGGAAGCAAAGCCTGGCGGTGCCAGCAGCGCAATAACGAGCGTTAACGGGTTGACTACGCGGTGTGTTTTCATTCTGTATCCTCGTAATCTATTGCATTTTGCAGGGCACAGCGCTCAGGACGATGGTTTTCCCGAGCAGTTTTTCGTTGCCTGAGTCGACCTGATAGTGCAAACGACAGCGCTGCGTTTGGTTCTGCTGGATCCAGCGTACTTCGAGATCGCCACTTTCAACGATTCCGCGTACAAAAGCCTGGCTACCCTGACCTACTGTACCTAACAGGTTATTGTTCAGGTCGTAGACTTCTGCCGTGAACGGCACGGGCTGGCGATCGCTTCGTAACAGATTGATAATCGCAGATTTTCCCTGGTCAGTTTCGAACTTGCTGACGACTACCGCGCCGCGCCGCGGGATCACGGTGGCGCTAGTATTCTTCAATTCGACGTCGTTATTCAGATCATCAATGTCGAGCGAGACAATATTTTCCCGGTACGGTGTGAGTGAACTGCCGATACCGTAGCCAAAGCGGTCAATGGTGCTGTTGCCATAGTCAATGCGAGCCCCCTGCGCACCGGGCGCGTCGATCACGACCAGCGCATCGTTGTCGCCAAAGCTTTGATTACTGAAGGTTAAACCGCCGCTATGCAGCACAAAGCCGCCGTCAGTGTTTAAGGAGTACTGGCGTGAGCTATCGTTGCTGGCTGACGCCGAGGCGGCGATATTGCCGTAGCTGGAGTCGTAGCTGATGAAGGAGCTGATGGTAGAGAGGTCTTTATCCTCTTTTTCCATGTTATATGCAGTACTGACGCTATAGCTCCAGCGGTTGTCTGCGCTGTAGCCGCTGGCACTGGTGTTGAACTGGTTGCCGCCGTTGAAATCGCTGTTGATGCTGCTATTCAGAGTGCGGAAGCCGCCGCTATCGCGATCGGTGCCCAGTAGTTTATCCAACGGAATCGTTACGCTCAGGTAGACTGAATCGTCGCGTTTATTGTCTTCGTCGTAGGTGCGCTGCAGGTTTACGCTATAAGTAGCCCAGCCGATACTGTTGCTGTAGCCTGCGGAAAAACTGCTGCGTGAATCATTGGTTACCCAGTAGTCAGCCCAACTGCCAGTCAGATAGAGTGAGCCGTAGTTGATATTATCGCTTTTCAGGCTCTGGTTCAGGCTGATGGTGAACTGATTTTTCATACGCGAAAAGTTATTCATGCTGCGAGCGTTATTGCTGGTGTTGTACTCGGCATCGTCAATAATGCTCAGCGCATCGCTTAGCCCCAGATAATCCTGGGTGGAATAGCGATAGGCCGCGATGTTTAATGAAGTATCCGTAGGCACGAAAAATTTGTTCCACGATACGCGGTAGCTCTGCCCACGGTAGGTTTTGTCGTCGGGGATCTCGGCCTGCGATTGGGTTACGTCAAAAGAGACGGCGCCGAGGAGGGTGTTCATGCCCACGCCCAGCAGTCCGGCTAAATAACCATTGTCAGTGGCCTGAATGCCGCTAAAACCGGTAAAGGTGCTGTTAAAGCCGTAGTAAAACGTCCCCTGTGCGAGGCCGGGTTCATCATGCAGGCTATCGTCATTTACCTGGCCCACGCTGATATCCCAGCTGCCGACGCCAGGATGCATCATCTGCACCAGCGACGAGAAGGCCTGGCTAAAGGTATGTTTCGAGCCGTCGGCCTCGGTGATGGTGACCTCTAAGTCGGCGCCATAACCAGACGGTGACAGATCGTCAATGGCAAACGGCCCCGGTGGAACTGTGGTCTCGTAAATTTTGTAGCCGTTTTGCGTAATGGTGACTTTGGCGTTGCTTTTGGCAACACCACGGATAGTTGGCGCGTAGCTGGCAAGTTGCGGCGGCAGCATCTGTGATTCGCTGTACAGACGAACGCCGCGCAAGTTGACGGTATCGAAACTCTCACCGCTGGTGCCGGACTCGCCAATCACCAGTTGAGAGCGCAGGACGGCGATATCCCGCTGAACATAACGATTTTGAAATTCAGTTTCGCTGCTGCCGTCTTTCTGCCATGAGTAGTTGCCCTGCGCGCGAAAATGCCATGCACCAAGGTTGATGCCGCCGTTAAAGCCCGCATACACGCTATCTTCGGTACCGTAGTCATTTTCGTTTTTCCAGGCACTGAGATTGTATGACAGCATGGCTGCTGGAATACCATTGTCCCACAATGATGGGTCAACGAAATTGGCAAAACCTTTCTGTACCCACATTTGTGGGACGCCGATATCCAGACGTTGATCCCCTCCGTCATAATGCACTGTCGACAGCGGAATTGTCTTCGTCAGGTCGAGGCAGTTGTCGATGCTCTCTTCTCTTTTTTTCCACACGGCTTCTGCTGGGATCTCATCCGGTAGGCGAATGTGCAGTTGACTGAGCATTTTGGGGGTAATACAGATCCTGGTAGCGCGTTTATCTCCAGTTTCAATAAACTCAACCTTCAGTGAGTTCACCAATTCGTTATTGACGTAGGCACTGGCATCATAGATACCCTGTGAAATGATGTTACCGTCAGAATAACGGCTAAGATCGACGCTGCTCGATCCCGGTCCCATCAAAAAGGAACTGTCAAATTCCAGTTTTTCGTTTTCAGCCCATGCATCGATGCTGCCAGAAAATGCAACAAACATAACAAACCGTGCAAGGAACGTTACTTTTAATTTATTTGACGGCTGTTTCATTGACGTATCCAGAAATAAAATTACAGATATTAAATCTCCACCTTCCCATTAATAGGACCACCAAAGTCGCTGATTGCAATATAATCGATAGTGGCTTTTCCGGGACTGCCGTTTAATCCGGCTACACTAAGTTCAGATTCGCTTTTAGGGGCGATCATTGAATTTTTAATATTGTATTTCTTTCCGCCTACGATGGCGCTTATGCTGTTAAATGAGACGAAATATCCTGTGGGGTTAATGACATGCACGACGGCCTGACCATTTTTATTGCGTAATTGCCATTGCAGCTTTTTCGGTGCGTCAGAAGCTATATCAGTAAGACCTGAAGGACGATAAAACATTTTTATTCGGGTACGGAATGCCAGTTGTAAGATATTTTTATCTTTAGAGCCCGCCTCGTTGATTTTGGGTGGAACTTCCAGAACGTTAAACCAATAAATACTTTCGCGATCTTTTGGCAAAGAGATGCTATTGGTATATGTTAATTTCACCGTTTGCCCGCGACCAGGTTCGATACGTGCAACGGGAGGTGTGGCATTAAACGGAACATTGATCGTGCTGGGATCGGCATTTTGCTCACCGTCATCCAGCCAGGTTTGTACTAGCGCCGGGCTGGAGCCTTTATTTTCCAGACGAATAGTCACATCTTTTTGGGACTCTTTATAGACAATGCGCGTACCGGAAAGAACAATATCTGCCTGTGCCGGGAAAATAACCGCGAAACTCAATACGGCAGAGAATAATGAAAAGAGAGAGCGAGACGTCCTGGTCATCGTAGTTCCTTTATGGTAGTGAGTAAGAGGGAGTAATCTTTAGCCGAGAAGTTACTCCCTTAAATATTTAATTTATTACTCGTAAGTGATTGTATAAGCAGCGTTTGATTTCACGTAACCAGAAGTCACTGGCACTGCATTTGACTCTTTGACATAGGAAACGACGAAGTTAAATTTCGCGATGCCGGTTGTCATTGTTGCGGTCTGAATATCGCTAGGATCGTTGACTTTGACCTGGTCGTACGTCAGGTTTGCACCAGAGTTATCAACCTGGTGGATAGCCAGGTTAACGCCTGTTGCCGGACTGGTGATGGAGTCATCGTTGTTCAGCGTGCCGTTGTTATTGCTGAAAAAGGTAGATGCCATGCTCAGCTTTGCGCTCTTGTTTGCTGAATTAGCACCACAGTCGACGGTGATATAGAAAGGTTCCGGCTGCACACCAGGCGCTGTCGCTGAAACACCAGCTGTAATATCGGCAGAAACTGCGGTATTAAGTTGTACCTGACCATCCTGACTGCCACCGTTTACGTGTGGCGTACAAGTGTTATCACTAACCAGACCGGCAAAATTCAGCTGACCACCATCTAGTGCGGCAAATGCTGAAGACGATGCTGCAGACAGCACCAGGGATAAAGCAATTAACTTTAATTTCATGTTGAAATATCCTTGTTAAAAAATGTCATTACAGACAAATATATTTTATCCGTGTATTTAGTTATGTAAATGTTCTACGGGTGAATGTTTTTTGTGAGACATATCTGTTTTGTGAATTTTATTTCGCGTCAAGTTATTAATGTCAAATTTATTGTTTATGTGGTGATTTTAACTATATGAATTTATTGGTTAATTGTGTATTAAGATATTCTTAAATATTGTTTAGTTATTGTTTTTCTGTTTTGATGCAATTTAAATATATTTTTATTTTATTAGTTGTGTGTTGTCTATTATTTATGGTTTCGTTAGAATTTGTATATTGACAATTAAGGAAAACTAAATCGTTATTATTGTTGCCATTTTTTCTTTGTTTTTTTGAGAGGAATACATTTGGGAGATTGAATTATGTTTTTTGAATGTTGGGGGGGCTGTGTTGATTGTCAGCTATAAGTTAAAGTATAGGCGTAGTTGATTGTACATATCCTGCCTTAACTGCTGACTGTTTGACACAGGAGGATATGAAGTTAAATTTTGTGATGCCGGTTGTCATTGCCGCTTTCTGTACATCGCTGGCGTCATTGATGTTTACCAGAGCGTAGGTCGGGCTTACATCTGGCTCATCGACCTGATGGTGTGCCTTTTTATGAACAGCGTATTTCAGCAGCGTGAATAGTGTTACCAGCGGGTAGGGCAAGCCGGAAGGCGTGTCAGGTACTCTGCCAACGACTTGCCATCATCAGGAAAATGTAGTTCAGGTGCGATTTCAAATAACGGCCACAGCATAAAACCACGGTTTTTCATGTCGTAGTGCGGCACGGTCAGGCGTTCGGTGTTAATCACTTCATCGCCAAACAGCATAATATCGAGGTCCAGCGTTCGCGGTCCCCAACGTTCAGCTTTGCGCACCCGGCCCTGTTGCAGTTCAATTCGCTGGGTATGATCCAGCAACGCTTCGGGGGCGAGAGCGGTATCCAGCGCCACGGCGGCGTTCAGATAGTCGGGCTGATCCTGTGGACCCAACGGGGGGGTGCGATAAAACGAAGAAACCGCAACGATACGGCTGTCAGGGATTTCGCCGATCGCTTGCACGGCAGCATTCACCTGCTCCAGGGGAGAAGCTAAATTACTGCCGATGGCGATATAAACGACGGTCACGCGCTACCTTCGCGACGCGGCGCACGCTTACGCGGGCGGCGATGGCGACGGCGTACGTCAGGCTCTTCATCCAGTTCGTTCAGCATGCCTTTTTGTTCCGGCGGCGCGGAAACCTGGAATTCACCCCACCATTTCGCCAGTCGTTGCAGTTCAGCGTTGTGTTCTACTTCGGCACGCAGTGCTAACAGGTCGTAAGCTGCGCGGAACTTTGGATGTTCCATCAGCTTCCAGGCGCGTTTACCCTGACGACGGGACATACGTAATTGCAACTGCCAGATATCGCGGGTTAGCGAGGTCAGACGTTTCGGGATCGCCAGCGAGCGGCAGGCTTCGTCCAGCACGTCGTTCATTGCCAGCGCGAAAGCGTCGTAGTAAGCCAAACCGCTTTCTTGCGCAATTTTCTGCGCGGCTTCCAGTAACGGATACCAGAACATCGCGGCGAACAAGAACGCCGGGTTAACGCGCATATCATTGTTAATGCGGTTATCGGTATTCTTCAGCACCTGAGCGATAATGCGTTCCATCGGGCTGTCACCGTCTTCGGTGAAGTAGCGTGTAATGGTTGGGAACAGCGGCTGGAACAGGCTGTACTCACGCAGTTTTTTATAGGTTTCATACCCATAGCCCGCCTGTAACAGCTTAAGTGCTTCTTCAAACAGGCGTGCGGGAGGAATGTCGTTCAGCAGCGTTGCCAGACGTGGGATCGGCTCTGCGGTTTCCGGGCTGATACGCATGTCGAGCTTGGCGGCAAAGCGCACGGCGCGCAGCATACGCACGGGATCTTCGCGATAGCGCGTTTCCGGATTACCGATCAGGCGAATGATGCCCTCTTCGAGGTCCTGCATACCGCCGACGTAATCACGTACGGTGAAATCGGCCACGCTGTAATACAGGCTGTTTATCGTGAAATCGCGACGTTGGGCATCTTCTTCAATGGAGCCGAAGATGTTGTCGCGCAGCAACATACCGTTTTGCCCGCGTTGCGACGTGGTGCGATCGGCTTCGCTGCCTTCATGATGGCCGCGGAATGTCGCCACTTCGATAATTTCTGGGCCGAACATGACATGAGCCAGACGGAAACGGCGACCGACCAGGCGACAGTTACGAAACAGTTTGCGCACCTGATCCGGCGTTGCGTTAGTGGTGACATCAAAATCTTTCGGCTTTTTGCCCAGCAAAAGATCGCGTACACCACCGCCAACCAGCCATGCCTCGTATCCGGCCTTATTGAGCCTGTACATTACCTTCAGGGCATTTTCACTGATATCTTTGCGGGAGATAGAGTGCTGCTCACGCGGAATTACCGTCATATGTGGACGGGCGACGGCGAGCTCAGCCTCGCGCTCCTCGCGGCTTAGCACCTTGCGGCAAAAATTAGCGACTCGGGTAAAAATAGTGCACCTCGGTAGTGTCAAACTTCAATCAGAACAAGTGTTGCTGTGTAAAAATAGCGGCTAATCATAGCTCAGCGTGGCGCATTTGAGAATGCCGGATTTAAGATCGCTGATTCAGGCACTGTTGTCAGACGCCAGTTCTCAACGGCAAACGCCAGGATCTGGTCCACACGCATCTCCTGCCACGGGATATCGGCACGCTGGCCGAGAAAGCGTAGCGCGGCAATAATCACCGGGCGCGGATCGCCTTGTGGTAGCGCAGGTGCATGATTTTGTTTTGAAAGTTTAGCGCCTTGTTCGTTGAGCGCCAGCGGAAGATGAATATAGTCAGGCGCTTGCCAGCCAAACTGCTGATACAAAGAGATTTGCCGCACCGTGGGTTCGATGAGATCGGCGCCGCGAACAATCTCCGTTACGCCCTGAAAGTGGTCATCAACTACCACGGCGAGGTTATAGGCAAACAGCCCGTCGCGGCGGTGGATGATAAAATCTTCACCAGCAAGTTGCGGGTCAGCCTGAATCACACCGCGTAGCCGGTCAGTAAACTGCATCACGGGATGGCGTTGTTTAATACGGACGGCCGCCTGTTCTGGCCCGAGGCGTAACTCACGGCAGTGACCGTCGTAAATACCGCCGACGCTTTGAATACGCGCTCGCGTACAGGTGCAGTAATAGCTCAGATCCTGCTGATGCAGCCAGGTAAGCGCCTCGCGGTAGGCTTCATGGCGTTGGGATTGCCATAAAATATCGCCATCCCAGTGCAGGCCGTAATGTTCCAGCTGACGCAGGATCGTATCTGCGGCACCGGGAACTTCACGAGGGGGATCAATATCTTCAATGCGTACTCGCCAGATTCCGCGCCGGGCACGAGCCTGCAGGTAACTGCCGAGGGCGGCAATCAGTGAACCGAAGTGCAGTTCGCCGGAGGGGGAAGGGGCGAAGCGGCCAATATAGTGTGAATCGCTCATTTTACGGACTGACAAATAATAAGGCGGGAGAAACTCCCGCCTTTAGTAAACGTGGTAAAAATGACCGGAATTAACCTGCCATCTGTTTTTCGCGGATTTCTGCCAGCGTTTTGCAGTCGATACACAGATCGGCTGTCGGACGCGCTTCCAGACGGCGAATACCAATTTCTACGCCGCACGATTCGCAGTAGCCGAAATCTTCGTCTTCTACCTTCTTCAGCGTCTTCTCGATCTTTTTGATCAGTTTGCGCTCACGGTCACGGTTACGCAGCTCAAGGCTGAATTCTTCTTCCTGCGCGGCGCGGTCCACCGGATCAGGGAAGTTAGCCGCTTCGTCTTGCATATGAGATACGGTGCGATCAACTTCATCCCTAAGTTGGTTACGCCATGCCTCAAGAATACGCCTGAAGTGCGACAGCTGGGCTTCGTTCATATACTCTTCGCCCGGTTTCTCCTGGTACGGCTCCACCCCAGCGATGGCGAGAATACTCAGGGACGATGTTTTACGGTTTTGCCCTTCTTGCATGTTGCTTCTCCTTAACACGCACTATCGATCCCCATGTTCGGGGGAAAAATCAGGTCGCTATAAATAGCAGATGCTTTTCCGGATAGCAATTATCTAAACGTAACACTTGACAACCCTGTGAGGAAAAGCGTATTTGCCCACGCGCCCAGAATACTAATTAACCAAATGTTTACACCATTACAAGGTAATGGGCAACGGCTCTTTAAGAGTCATGCCATGGGCAGAAAGTTCCGCTTTATAAACCAGAATTTCTACCCCCTTAAGCTGTGCTTCAACTAATAATTGCGCATATTTTGCATCGATATGGTGCGCGGGTGAAAACCGTGTAATAGCTGAATGCAGCACGGCGAAAAATATCACTGCCCGCTTGCCTCCAGCCGCTACGCTCATCAATTCCCGAAGATGCTTCTGACCTCGTTCAGTGATGGCATCGGGAAAATAACCCTGCTCTTTTTCCGCCAACGTGACTGATTTCACTTCAATATAGCAGTCAGGTCGGGAATCTGCCTGTAACAAAAAGTCGATACGGCTCCCTTCGGTGCCGTATTTTACTTCACTTTTCAAGACGCTGTAGCCTGAAACTTCTGAAATTAACGACTGCTGAATCGCCTCTTTCGTTAATCTATTGGCCCACAGCGTGTTAACACAAATAAATGCCCCGGATTGAGTTTGCGTTAATTCCCAGGTATGTGGATATTTCCGTTTAGTATTTTCTGATGTCGAATACCAGACGGTGTCACCCGGGGTGGCACATCCGGTCATCGCGCCAGTATTTGGGCAGTGTAACGTTAACGTTGAGCCATCCGGTGTGATCACATCCGCTAAAAAACGCTTGTAGCGCTGGATGAGCGTTGCAGGTTGTAAAGGTGGAGAAAATTGCATAAATAGTCCCTTTAATTATTCAGTCAGCGTCCAGCGTTGCAGCTGCGTATAACGCGTGCGTCCTCGTGCGAATGAAGAGGAGTAAAGTGCGAACTCCGTGACCGGAAATGACCAGCCAAAGCCCGGTGGGGGGATGGGAACCGCGTGTCCGGCATCGCGCAGCAGCGTGATATGTGGGTGAAACGGCTGCGGGCTTTGATAACACCCGCTGCGCGCGGCCTGCGCCCGTAGCATATTCGCCAGTTGTAACAGTCCGCGCGGTGGCTGACGCATCCCCAGCCACACGACCCGCGAGCGCAGCCATTGCCCGGCATCATCCAGTTTGAGCGTAAAACCTGGTTGGCGAATGCGTCCGGCTAGTTGCGACAACGCCTGTTGCTTCTCTGCGCTGACATCACCTAAAAAGGCCAGCGTCAGATGCAGGTTTTCTGCTGCAACGGGACGCCCGGCTTCTGCGGGGAACTGCTCCGCACGCCAGTGAACAATTGGCTCACGGATTGCGCCAGGCAATTCAATCGCAAAGAACAGCCTTTTTGGCTCAGACATGATGGATACTCGGTTATGAATTAACGCGATGCTACAATGCAGCGCGAAGAATGTTAACCCTCTGGAGCTATTTGTGACGTCGTTGCCCGTTGCCGCCGTAGTGCCTGAACTGTTTACCGCCCTTGATGCCTCGACGCAGGTGCTGCTGACCGCGCCGACCGGTGCCGGGAAATCGACCTGGCTGCCGTTGCGACTGCTTGAACATGGTGGCATCAAGGGGCGGATTATTTTGCTGGAGCCGCGCCGTCTGGCGGCACGCAACGTGGCGCAGCGGTTGGCGGAGTTGCTGAACGAAAAGCCCGGTGAGACCGTGGGTTATCGCATGCGCGCGCAAAGCTGCGTGGGGTCGCAGACCCGGCTGGAAGTGGTGACGGAAGGCGTCCTGACGCGCATGATCCAACGCGATCCCGAACTCACTGGCGTCGGGTTAGTGATCCTCGATGAATTTCACGAACGGAGCTTGCAGGCCGACCTGGCGCTGGCGCTGTTGCTGGATGTACAGCAAGGTCTTCGTGACGATCTGAAACTATTGATCATGTCCGCAACGCTCGATAACGGGCGCTTGCAGCAGTTATTGCCCGATGCGCCCATGATTATCTCTGAAGGCCGCACATTCCCCGTCGAGCGACGGTATCAACCGCTGGCGGCACATCTGCGTTTTGACGAAGCGGTGGCGATAGCCACGGCGGAGCTACTGCGCCATGAAAGCGGGTCGCTGCTGCTGTTTTTACCGGGCGTTGGGGAAATCCTGCGCGTGCAGGAACAACTGGCAACGCGTGTGGGCGGCGATGTTGTGCTATGTCCGTTGTACGGCGCGTTGACGCTGGTTGAGCAGCGTCAGGCGATTTTGCCCGCGCCGCAAGGTAAGCGCAAAGTGGTGCTGGCGACCAATATTGCCGAAACCAGCTTAACGATTGAAGGCATCCGGCTGGTGGTGGACTGCGCCCAGGAGCGCGTGGCGCGTTATGACGCGCGTACCGGTTTAACGCGGTTGATTACCCAGCGCATTAGCCAGGCATCGATGACACAGCGAGCCGGGCGAGCCGGGCGTCTGGAGCCAGGTATCTGCCTACATTTGCTTGCCAAAGAGCAGGCGGAAAGAGCGGCGGCGCAGGGAGAGCCTGAGATATTACAGAGCGATCTGTCCGGACTACTGATGGAGCTGCTGCAATGGGGATGTACCGATCCTGAGCAACTGAACTGGCTGGATACGCCGCCCGCTATTAACCTGCAGGCGGCAAAACGGCTGTTGCAGATGCTGGGCGCGCTTGAGGGCGACAGGCTCAGTGCCCGTGGGCAGAAAATGGCGGCTTTGGGTAATGATCCCCGTTTAGCGGCTATGCTGGTTAGCACCAAAAATGACGATGAAGCGGCATCGGCCGCAAAACTGGCAGCAATTTTGGAAGAGCCGCCGCGCGGGGGCAGCACCGATTTAGCTGTGGTGTTTTCACGAAATCAGCCCGCCTGGCAGCAGCGCAGTCAACAATTATTGAAACGGCTTAACGTACGCAGCGGGCAGCCCGACAGCGCGTTGCTCCCTTTGTTGCTATCGCAAGCGTTTGCCGATCGGATCGCCCGTCGACGTGGACAAGAAGGGCGCTATCAACTGGCCAACGGCATGGGCGCGATGCTGGATGCCGATGACGCCCTGGGGCGCCATGAGTGGCTGATAGCGCCGCTGTTACTGCAGGGTAGCGCATCGCCAGATGCGCGTATTTTGTTAGCGTTGCCGCTGGATATTGAAGCGTTGATGCAGACGTGTCCTGAACTGCTGCAACAGTCCGACACCATCGAATGGGATGAAGCCCAGGGAACGTTAAAAGCACTGCGTCGGTCGCGTATCGGCCAGTTGACGGTAAAAGTACAGCCGCTAGCCAAGCCCTCGGAAGAAGAGTTGCATCAGGCGATGCTGAATGGTATTCGCGATAAAGGGCTAAGTGTGCTCAACTGGACGCCGGAGGCCGAGCAGTTTCGGCTGCGTTTGCAATGTGCGGCAAACTGGTTACCGGAGTACGACTGGCCTGCGGTAGATGAGGATTCTCTGCTGAATACGCTGGAGCTCTGGCTGCTGCCGCACATGAGCGGTGTGCACTCTTTACGCGCGTTAAAAGCACTCAATGTGGGTCAGGCATTGCGCGGTTTGCTGGACTGGTCAATGCTGCAACGTCTGGATAGTGAACTGCCAGCGCATTACACTGTGCCAACGGGAAGTCGGATTGCCATTCGCTATCATGAGGATAATCCTCCTGTGTTGGCCGTTCGGATGCAGGAAATGTTTGGTGAAGCAAACACCCCGACTATCGCCCAGGGACGCGTGCCGCTGGTACTGGAGCTGTTGTCTCCGGCCCAAAGACCGCTACAGGTGACGAGCGATCTAAGCGCGTTCTGGCAGGGATCGTACCGCGAGGTGCAAAAAGAGATGAAAGGGCGTTATCCCAAACATGTCTGGCCGGACGATCCGGCGAATACCGCGCCAACGCGGCGCACCAAAAAGTATTCATAGCTGTATGCGTGGTTGCCTGATGGCGCTGCGCTTATCAGGGCGAACGTAGGCCGGATAAGGCGTTTTACGCCGCCATCCGGCATGAATACAGCTGAAAATTGAGAGATTTCTTCTTCTGTCGCAGGACGGAAGAACAGAGAATCGGGCCTTTGCGCCTGAATGTTGCGGAGAAAAAGCATGGCGGGGAATGACCGCGAGCCAATTGGACGTAAAGGGAAACCCTCACGTCCGGTGAAACAAAAGGTGAGCCGTCGTCAACTCAGAGATGAAGAGTATGACGACGATTATGATGATGATGACTATGAGGATGAAGAACCGATGCCGCGTAAGGGTAAAGGCAAAGGGCGTAAGCCTCGTGGTAAACGCGGCTGGTTCTGGCTGCTGGTAAAACTGTCGATTGTTTTTTTGGTGCTGATCGCTATTTACGGCGTCTATCTGGACCAAAAAATCCGTAGCCGTATCGACGGTAAAGTCTGGCAGCTTCCGGCGGCAGTATATGGCCGCATGGTTAACCTCGAGCCAGAAATGCCCATCGGCAAGAACGAGATGGTGAAGCTGCTGGAGGCCACGCAGTATCGTCAGGTCTCGAAGATGACGCGTCCGGGCGAATTCACCGTACAGGCGAAGAGCATTGAGATGATTCGTCGTCCGTTTGACTTCCCGGACAGTAAAGAAGGGCAGGTGCGCGCACGTCTGACCTTTGATGGCGATCATCTGGACACTATCGAGAATATGGATAACAACCGCCAGTTCGGTTTCTTCCGTCTCGATCCACGCCTGATTACCATGCTCTCTTCACCTAACGGCGAGCAGCGCCTGTTTGTCCCGCGCAGTGGATTCCCGGATCTGCTGGTAGATACGCTGCTGGCAACCGAAGACCGTCACTTCTATGAGCATGATGGCGTCAGCCTCTACTCGATTGGTCGTGCGGTGCTGGCCAACCTGACGGCCGGTCGCACGGTGCAGGGGGCGAGTACGCTGACTCAGCAACTGGTGAAGAACTTGTTCCTGTCTAGCGAACGTTCTTACTGGCGTAAGGCCAACGAAGCCTACATGGCGCTGCTAATGGATGCGCGTTACAGCAAAGATCGCATTCTTGAACTGTACATGAACGAAGTCTATCTCGGTCAAAGCGGCGATAATGAAATTCGCGGCTTCCCGCTGGCGAGCCTCTATTATTTCGGTCGTCCGGTGGAAGAACTGAGTCTCGACCAGCAGGCGTTGCTGGTGGGGATGGTTAAAGGGGCGTCAATCTATAACCCATGGCGTAATCCGAAGCTGGCGCTGGAGCGTCGTAACCTCGTGCTGCGTTTGCTGCAACAGCAGCAGATCATCGATCAGGATCTGTATGACATGCTGAGCGCGCGTCCGTTAGGCGTACAGCCGCGTGGTGGAGTAATCTCGCCACAGCCAGCCTTTATGCAGATGGTGCGTCAGGAGCTTCAGGCGAAGCTGGGCGATAAAGTTAAAGATCTCTCCGGCGTGAAAATTTTCACCACCTTTGATTCCGTGGCGCAGGACGCTGCGGAAAAAGCGGCGGTGGAAGGCATTCCGGTGCTGAAGAAACAGCGTAAGCTGAGCGATCTGGAAACCGCGATTGTGGTGGTTGACCGATTCAGTGGCGAAGTTCGCGCCATGGTTGGCGGGGCAGAGCCGCAGTTCGCGGGCTATAACCGTGCGATGCAGGCGCGTCGTTCGATTGGTTCTCTGGCGAAGCCGGCGACCTATCTGACTGCGCTCAGCCAGCCGAAGCTTTACCGCCTGAATACCTGGATTGCCGATGCGCCGATTGCGCTACGTCAGCCGAACGGTCAGGTCTGGTCGCCACAGAACGATGATCGTCGCTATAGCGAAAGCGGAAAAGTGATGCTGGTGGATGCGTTAACCCGCTCCATGAACGTACCGACGGTAAATCTGGGGATGGCGCTGGGCTTGCCTGCCGTGACTGATACCTGGTTGAAGCTGGGCGCGCCGAAAGATCAGCTTAACCCGGTTCCGGCCATGCTGCTCGGGGCGTTGAACCTGACGCCAATCGAAGTAGCACAGGCGTTCCAGACTATCGCCAGCGGCGGGAACCGTGCGCCGTTGTCGGCGCTGCGTTCGGTGATTGCCGAAGATGGTACCGTGCTGTACCAGAGCTTCCCGCAGGCTGAGCGTGCCGTTCCGGCGCAGGCGGCGTATATGACGCTGTGGACCATGCAGCAGGTGGTTCAGCGTGGTACGGGTCGTCAGCTTGGCGCGAAATATCCTGGCTTGCATCTGGCAGGGAAAACCGGGACCACCAACAACAACGTGGATACCTGGTTTGCCGGGATCGACGGCAGCCAGGTGACCATCACCTGGGTGGGCCGCGATAACAACCAGCCAACCAAGCTGTACGGTGCCAGCGGCGCGATGTCGATTTATCAGCGTTATCTGGCTAACCAGACGCCAACACCGCTGGTGCTGACGCCACCGGAGGATGTGGTGGATATGGGCGTAGACTACGACGGTAACTTCGTTTGTAGCGGCGGGATGCGCACGCTTCCGGTATGGACCACCGCTCCTGATTCGCTGTGTCAGCAGGGTGAAATGCTGCAGCAGTCGGGGAATCCGTTCGATCAATCTTCTCAACAGCCGCAGCAGCAGCCTCAACAGCAGCAACCGCCGCAGCAAGAGAAGAAAGACAGCGATGGCGTGGCTGGTTGGATAAAAGATATGTTTGGCGGTAACTGATTTTTTAGCTGTCCTCCCCCGCATCGGTGCCTGCTGATGTGGGGGAATTCTCCCTCTTGTTGTATTCGCATTTCGGTCTGTATAGCAAGCTCAGGATAGGGTGAACAGTGATGGTGTTTCCTGCCTATATTTTCCGTTTAATCATAAATTCAATATATTATTTTTTTGTATGTATCATCGGTTGGTTGATTTTATTCTATTTTTTCTGCGTTTTTTTATTATCTACCCGTATGCATATGTGAGTGATATTGTTTTTATGAATATGTTTATGCTGGCTAAAATCACCATTAAGAAAATATTATTTCCATAAATTGTTCTGCTAAAACAAGATGTTGTGTGTTGTTTCTTTAGTTTTGGTGAATGTGTTGATTAGCTTTTATTCATCATGGTACGTAGAATAGATGACACAAGGGAATGTTTTAAACTGAATGAGTTGATAAAGATATATTATATCTATGATGTTGTTGGATTTATATTCCAGCACTTCTCCAGCCATTGTCTATTTCCCCTCTGTGTTAACTTTTCTCTTCATTGATTTTTGTGAACATATGTAAGGAATACGTTATGTGCAAAAAAATTATCATCTCGTTGCTTGTCAGTAGTGCAATGGCAACTGTAGCAACATCTGCTTTTGCCGTTGATACCGGGACGGTAACGTTTAATGGGAAAATTCTTCCCGATAGTTGCGTGGTTGATGTAAACGGTACAGCGACAAACGGTACTGTGACGTTTAACAACCTTTCTCAAACTGCGTTTGGCGAAGATAAAAAAGTCGGCGACACGCAATCTTTTGCGATTACGCTGACAGAATGTGATGCTGCGGTTGCCAACCTCAATATCAAATTTGATGGGACGCGTATTGCCGGATACGACGATGAAGTCTTGCAGGCGACAGGGACTGCGCAGAACCTCGGGGTACGTATGCTTCCAGAAGGGAGCAGCAACTACGTGAAATTTGATGGCTCAGATCCTGAAGCGGCACTGAATAAGACTAACGGCGAGAGCGTGGTTTTTAATTATAAAGCTGAGGTTATCCAGGTTGGTAGCACTTTACCAACTACCGGTGATTATACCGCACAAGCGACCTATACTCTGCTTTATCGTTAATCATCATAAACCTGGCCCAGGCAGGGCCAGTATTTCAATGGAATGGAAAGATGAAACGACTTATCACAGCATTAATACTTATATTAACCTCGGGATTAAATTCGGTTCAAGCTGGCGTAGTAGTGGGTGGCACACGAATTATATATCCGGCTAACCAATCTGAAGTACAGATTGCTTTAAAAAATAAAGATAATGATAAACGTTATCTGGTGCAGAGCTGGGTCAGTAATATTGATGACAGCAAAGCGCCATTTATTATGACACCGCCAATTTACAAATTGGACGAAAACCGCCAGACGCTGCTACACGTGGTTTATACCGGAAATAAATCGGCGCTGCCTCAGGATCGTGAGTCATTATTTATGGCGAACATCAAATCTGTTGCAGCGATCCCAGAAGAATTGCATGACAAGAACACGTTACAATTTGCCATTAAAACTAAATTAAAACTGTTTTATCGCCCGGCCTCATTGACAGAAGACGAGGCAAAAATGGCCTGGCAATCGTTGCAATTTAGCCGCCATCAAAATCAACTGGTGGTGAAAAACCCCACACCCTTCTATGTCACCTTCGGACAGATCTCTGTGGCGGGAAAAGCGATTAAACCGGCTACAAACCAGTCCTCTCCGACGGCATTAACGATGATGGTCGCTCCATTTGGTGAGCAGCGTTTTCCGCTGCCATCGGCAGTAAAAGGCAACGTTGTCTGGACCGCAATTAATGATTTTGGCTCAGAAACCGAACAGCGTAAACAGTCGCTGTAAATCAGCTATCGATGAGTTATGGGGTGACATTTATGCCTTCACATCGTACTGCCCGGCTTTTTGCTCTCAATACGCTGACATTCGCTATATTGACTGCGAGTGGTTCCGTTTGTGCTGATGATTATTTCAATCTCAGTGTACTTGAAACGGGAACCCCACTTGAGAATACCGGGGCGCTTGAAGCTTTTTTACAGCATAATGGTTTATCCCCCGGACGTTATTTAACGTCGATTGTTTGGGATCAGGATCGCATTGATAAACGAAATTTAAATTACCTCCTTTCAAAAGATAACAGCAAACTGATTCCGCAATTTACCAAAGCGGAGCTGCGCGAACTGGGCGTTAAAGTTGATACGGTTCCGGCATTAAATAATGTTAACGAAGATACGTTGCTGGGTGATATTAGCGAATATATCGCGGATGGACGCTATGACTTCAATCCGGAAACACAGGTGCTGCAATTACGTATTCCGCAGATCTACCGCGACCGCAAAATTTCGGGCGAAAGCAATCCCACTTTCTGGGATGACGGCATTCCGGCTCTGTGGACCAGTTACTATATTTCGGGATCGCACCAACAATCCGGAGGTCAAAATAATGCTTCGAACTGGGCAAGTTTGAATTCAGGGATGAATATCGGCCCCTGGCGTTTGCGTAACACCAGCAATTGGGGGAGTGATAATGGTTGGCAATCTATTAATACGACGCTTGGACGCGATGTCAAAGCATTGCGTAGCCAGCTTCAGATAGGGCAAACCTACACTAACGGCGAACTGTTCGATAGCGTGCAGATGACGGGCGTTAAGCTGGAGACAGATACCAGTATGCAGCCCAGTGGATTACAGGGCTTTGCCCCGGTCGTTCGTGGGATTGCTAATAGCGATGCCAAAGTCACCATTAAGCAAAACGGTTACACCATCTACCAGACCAACGTCTCGCCTGGCCCGTTTGAAATTCGTGATTTAACGCAGGTGACGGCAGGAGCGGATCTGGAAGTCACCGTGACGGAGGCCGACGGTACAGAGCGCAGCTTTATTCAGGCCAGCTCCTCGGTGCCGATTATGCAACGTGAAGGCGCGCTGAAGTACAGCCTGGCAGCCGGGAAATATCGCGATGTTGATAACGGTGAGGAGCCGGAATTCAGCCAGGCTACGGCAATTTATGGCTTACCTTTCGGAATTACCGCTTACGGCGGTCTGCAGGGCGCGTCGATGTATCGCGCCGGACTGGTCGGCATCGGAGCTGATTTACGCGATTTTGGTTCGCTGTCGATGGATCTGACGGCGGCGAGAACCGCGTTTGACGACGAACGCGCGGATGCGAATGGCCAGTCGTGGCGCGCGCAGTACGCAAAAGATTTTCCGTTAACCAATACCACGGTCACGCTGGCCAGCTATCGTTATTCCACCTCCGGGTTTTATACCTTTCAGGAGGCTCTCGATCAGCGTAATAACAGCTACGACGATGACAGCATCTATAGCTATCGCGATAGCTATAACCGTCGCAGCCGCCTGCAACTTAATCTTTCTCAGTCGTTACAGAGCTGGGGATCTGTATACGCCAACGCTTATCAGCAAGATTACTGGGGAATGGAAGGCCATGAACGAAGCGTGAGTCTCGGTTACAGCAGCAGTTGGCAGGGCGTTAACTGGTCGCTGAATTACAGCATGACAAAAACGCCATCAACCACTAACGATCAGCAGTTTTCTATCTCAATGAATGTCCCTCTTTCGCGTTGGCTGGCGAATGCCTGGGGAACATATACTCTGACAAGTTCAAAAAATGGTAATAGTGCACATCAGGTTGGCGTCAGTGGAACGCTACTGGAAGATAACAATTTAAATTATAACCTTCAGCAAACCTACACCGATAACGATGTCGGTTATGGTGCCTATCTCTCTTCCCGGTATCGGACATCGGTTGGCGAGTTCAACGCCAATTACAGTTATCAAAAAGACAGTAAACAGTGGGGCTATGGCGCCCAGGGTTCCGTTGTTGCGCATTCGCAGGGAATAACGCTTGGACAATCCATTCAGGATGCTTTTGCCATTGTGCACATTACCGATGGCGATAATGTAAAAATACAAAATTCCCGGGGGGTTTACACCGATTATTGGGGCAATGCCATTGTGCCAACTTTAACCAATTATCGCCGTAATACTATTACTGTGAATACTCAGGGACGTGATGATATTGATATTCAGGATGCTTCTCTGGATGTGGTTCCGACAAAAGGGGCCGTCCTGAAGGCTGACTTCACGGCGCGTTCAGGTAAGCGTGCATTACTTACCTTAAAACATGATCAGAGCGTGGTTCCTTTTGGTGCTCTGTTAAGTATGGACGGTACGACATCGATCGTGGGTGACGACGGTGAAGTGTATGTCACTGGGCTAAAAGGAACACAGCGCATTGAGGTGCAATGGGGAAATACCGCACAGACGAAATGTACGGGTAGCGTAAGCGTGCCTGAGAACATGGGTACGGGAATTCTCTCAGCTACGGTTAATTGCCAATAATGGAAGATGGCTTATGAATACGGAAATTGTCAGATATGAGTAAAAGGAACATAAACATTTTCAGGGCTATGTTGATCATATTGATTTTAGCTGGATCTGCGGCACCTGTTTATGCCGCCACATGTACCGGAAATTACCCGGAAAATGGCGCAATGACCTTTCAGCTACCGGCAAGCATCACTGTGGAGCCTGACGTATCAGTTGGTACGGTTATTTATGAGGGAAGCATTGAGAGCGGCCAAATCGATATGGATTGCCAGGATACTGGCAACAAATACAAAGGTTACGCAGTGTTAACGGATGCCGATGCCCGCAATGGAGTGCTGGAAGGCGTTTATCAGACTAGCGTTCCAGGTATAGGTATCCGCATGGCTGAAGCGGAAGAACGAACACCTACCTTTACCTCTGAGGATATCGTCACACCCATGCATTTTTATAGCTATGGAGCAAGCGGATGGAACAGTATTCATACAAAGTACCATGCGTCAATGCAGTTGGTTGTGACGGGCGACGTCGAGGATGGTTATCTTGATACCTCCCGGCTGACAGCGCAAGAGAAGTGGGGTAATGATGTGATAGCTCAGATATTGGTATCTCCCACCAGCATTCATATCCAGACTAATACCTGTAACCTGGAGGATAAAAATATCTACGTGCCGCTGAAGACGATTAATGTCGATAACTTTGACAGTCAATTTTCAGAAGTACTCACCGATAACAGTTTCAAAATCGAGATTTCTGATTGTCGGGCAGGTACCCAAATCGATTATAAGTTCAACAGTGCTGGTTCGACAGGTGTTACGGATGGCAATATTTTGGCTATCGCCAGTGGAGACAGCTCTGCCAGCGGTGTCGGTATCCAGATTCTGGACACGAACAATAATGTGCTGAGTTTTGATCAAACCTATACCGCTGTGAGCAGCACCAGCGCTAACGAAGTGGCAGAAATTCCGCTGAAGGCACGCTATGCCAAAACCGGCAATGTCAAAGCCGGGAAAGTGGACGCCGTCGCGACTTTTGAGGTCTTTTACCGCTAACGCCTTGCGACCCGCTGCGGCGGGTTGTCAGCGCTCTAACATTCCAGCCTAATTTATTAACCCTTTCTTTTCATCTGGTTATTTCTTAACCCCTCAGTTTTAGTAGGGGCGCGTATTGCTTGCTATCTCGCCAGAGTTTCGAATATTATGCTGCCGTTATAATAATAATTCTCGTTTACGTTATCATTCACTTTCATCAGAGAAATACCAATGGCGCGTCTTAAAACTGCTCAGCCAAGTTCATCACTGCGTAAAATCGCAGTAGTGGTAGCCACAGCGGTTAGCGGCATGTCTGTCTATGCACAGGCGGCGGTTGACCCGAAAGAAGAAACCATCACCGTAACTGCAGCTCCTGCTCCGCAGGAAAGCGCATGGGGGCCTGCGGCAACCATCGCCGCACGACAGTCTGCTACGGCGACCAAAACCGACACTCCAATTCAAAAAGTTCCTCAGTCTATTTCTGTGGTCACCGCCGAAGAGATGGCGTTGCATCAGCCAAAATCGGTCAAAGAGGCGCTTAGCTACACCCCGGGCGTTGCCGTGGGTACGCGTGGTGCGTCCAATACCTATGACTACTTGATTATTCGCGGATTTGCCGCCGACGGCCAAAGTCAGAATAACTATCTGAATGGCCTGAAGATGCAGGGCAACTTCTACAATGATGCGGTCATAGACCCTTATATGCTGGAGCGTGCCGAAGTGATGCGCGGTCCGGTTTCCGTTCTGTACGGAAAGAGCAACCCGGGTGGGTTGTTGAATATGGTCAGCAAACGCCCGACCACAGAGCCGTTAAAAGAAATTCAGTTCAAGATGGGCACTGACAGCCTGTTCCAGACAGGTTTTGATTTCAGCGATGCGCTGGATGATGACGGTGTATACTCTTACCGCTTAACTGGCCTGGCGCGTTCCGCGAATGCGCAGCAGCAGGGCGCAGAAGAACAACGCTATGCCATTGCGCCATCTTTCTCATGGCGTCCGGACGATAAGACAAACTTCACCTTCCTCTCCTACTTCCAGAACGAGCCGGAAACCGGTTATTACGGCTGGTTGCCGAAAGAAGGGACGGTGACTGAGTTGCCGAATGGCAAGCGTCTGCCTACCGATTTCAACGAAGGGGCGAACAACAATACCTATTCTCGTAACGAGAAGATGGTGGGCTACAGCTTCGATCACGAATTTAACGACACCTTTACCGTGCGTCAGAACCTGCGTTACGCGCAAAATAAAGTCTCGCAGAACAGCGTGTATGGCTACGGTATGTGCTCCGATCCGCTCTATACCAAGGATCCGGCTAACAGCCCTTGTGCCAGCGTTCCTCAGGCCGACTGGGATCATACGCTGACGCGTCAGTATGTTATCGATAATGAGAAATTGCAGAACTTCTCCGTCGATACTCAGCTGCAAAGCAAGTTCGCGACAGCCGACGTAGATCACACGCTGCTGACTGGTGTTGACTTTATGCGTATGCGGAACGATATCAACTCCTGGTTTGGCTATGCGGGTTCTGTTGCGCCGTCCGATATCTATAACCTCGACCGCAGCGACTTCGATTTTGGCTCACACCCAGGCCCTTCAGGTCCTTACAAAGTGCTGAACAAACAGAAGCAGACTGGCTTGTATGTTCAGGATCAGGCGCAATGGGATAAGGTGCTGGTTACTCTGGGCGGTCGTTACGACTGGGCTAAACAGGACTCTCTGAACCGTGTTTCTGGCGTAACGGATTCCCGCGATGATAAGCAATTCACCTGGCGCGGTGGGGTTAACTATCTGTTCGACAACGGCGTAACCCCATATTTCAGCTACAGCGAGTCGTTTGAACCGGCTTCCCAGACGGGGGCAAGCGGTAATATCTTTGCGCCATCTAAAGGTAAGCAGTACGAAGCTGGCGTGAAGTACGTGCCGAACGATCGTCCAATCGTGATCACCGGTGCTGTCTATCAGTTGACCAAAACCAACAATCTGATGGCCGATCCGAACGGATCGTTCTGGTCAGTTGAAGGCGGTGAAATTCGTTCTCGCGGAGTGGAAATTGAAGCGAAAGCGGCGCTGTCTGCCAGCGTCAACGTAGTGGGTTCTTATACCTACACCGACGCGGAATACACCACCGACACCAACTACAAGGGCAATACGCCTGCGCAGGTGCCAAAACACATGGCATCATTGTGGGGCGATTACACCCTTTATGACGGCGCGCTTTCTGGGCTGACGTTGGGTACTGGCGTTCGTTATACGGGTTCCAGTTATGGCGATCCGGCAAACTCCTTTAAAGTGGGGAGCTATACGCTGGTGGATGCGTTAGTACGTTACGATCTGGCGCGCGTCGGCATGGCGGGCTCCAACGTGGCGCTGCATGTGAACAACCTGTTTGACCGTGAATACGTCGCCAGCTGCTTCAATACCTATGGCTGCTTCTGGGGCGCAGAACGTCAGGTCGTTGCAACCGCAACCTTCCGTTTCTAATTTCTATTGGGCACGCTTTGCGTGCCCGTTTTACAAGTTGGCTGCTATGCAGGAAAACAGATCCCATCCCGACACTACTTTTGCGTTGCGTAATGTCTCCTTTCGTGTGCCTGGCCGCACGCTTTTGCATCCTCTCTCATTAACTTTTCCTGTGGGTAAAGTGACCGGCCTTATCGGCCACAACGGTTCCGGAAAATCGACGTTATTGAAAATGCTGGGACGTCATCAGCCGCCGTCAGAAGGTGAAATCCTGCTCGACGAACAGCCGCTGGAGAACTGGAGCAGTAAAGCGTTTGCCCGCAAGGTCGCCTATCTGCCGCAGCAGTTGCCGCAGGCCGAAGGGATGACTGTGCGCGAACTGGTGGCGATTGGCCGCTATCCGTGGCACGGAGCGCTGGGACGTTTTGGCGTTGCCGACAGAGAGAAAGTAGAAGAGGCGATTTCGCTGGTTGGCTTAAAACCGCTGGCGCACCGTTTGGTTGATAGTCTGTCCGGCGGAGAACGCCAGCGCGCGTGGATTGCCATGCTGGTAGCGCAGGACAGCCGCTGTCTGCTGCTTGATGAACCGACTTCCGCGCTGGATATCGCTCATCAGGTTGACGTACTGGCACTGGTGCATCGCTTAAGTCAGCAGCGCGGGCTGACGGTGATTGCGGTGCTGCATGATATCAACATGGCGGCCCGCTACTGTGATTACTTAGTTGCGCTGCGCGGTGGTGAAATGATTGCACAAGGGACGCCTGCTGAACTGATGCGCAGTGAAACTCTGGAACAGATTTACGGTATCCCGATGGGCATTTTGCCGCATCCGGCCGGTGCCGCACCCGTGAGTTTTGTCTATTAATGATTGAATTACATCATATTACCCGTCGGCGGCTGCTTGCGGCGATGGCGCTGTCGCCGCTGCTGTGGCGGATGAATACGGCACACGCTGCGGCGGTTGATACGCAGCGCATTGTGGCGCTGGAATGGCTACCGGTAGAGCTATTGCTGGCGCTGGGTATTACGCCGTATGGCATTGCCGATATCCCTAACTACAAGCTGTGGGTCAGTGAGCCCCCGTTGCCGGATTCTGTGATTGATGTCGGGCTACGTACGGAGCCCAATCTCGAACTGTTGACCGAAATGAAACCCTCGTTTTTGCTGTGGTCGGCAGGCTATGGTCCTTCCCCTGAAAAGCTGGCGCGGATTGCGCCTGGCCGGGGATTTAACTTCAGTGACGGTAAAAAGCCGCTGGCCGTTGCGCGACAATCGCTGCAGGAAATGGCGCAATTGTTCAATCTGCAAGCCTCTGCTGAACGCCATCTGACCGAGTACGATCGTTTTATCGCCAGCCTGAAACCGCGCTTCATTCAACGCGGCGCGCGCCCTGTACTTCTCACTTCCCTGCTTGATTCGCGACATATGTTGGTGTTTGGCCCAAACAGCCTGTTTCAGGACGTGCTGGATGATTATGGGATCCCCAACGCCTGGCAGGGCGAGACAAACTTTTGGGGCAGCACTGCCGTGAGTATTGACCGTCTGGCTGCTTATAAGGATGTCGATGTGCTGTGTTTTGACCACGGCAACGATAAAGAGATGGCTGCGCTGATGTCTACGCCGTTGTGGCAGGCGATGCCGTTTGTCCGCAGCGGACGTTTTCAGCGTGTGCCTGCCGTCTGGTTCTATGGCGCCACGCTCTCGGCGATGCATTTTGCCCGCATTCTGGATAATGCGCTGGGAGGCAAAGCGTGAGTAAACGAATTGCGCTATTCCCGACCCTTCTTCTGGCGGTTCTGTTTGTCGCTGCCTGTTGGCTGACCTGGGTAAACTTCTCTGTTGCACTACCGCGCAGTCAGTGGCAACAGGCTATCTGGTCACCGGATATCAATGCTATTGAGCAGATGGTTTTCCACTACAGTCTGCTGCCGAGGCTGGCGATTTCGCTGTTGGTCGGTGCCGGGCTGGGGCTGGTCGGTGTCTTGTTTCAGCAGGTGCTGCGTAACCCACTGGCAGAACCCACTACGTTAGGTGTCGCAACCGGGGCGCAGTTGGGCATTACGGTTACCACGCTGTGGGCTATTCCCGGTGCGCTGACCACGCAATTTGCGGCGCTGGCGGGAGCATGTGTTGTTGGGGCTCTGGTGTTTGGCGTTGCCTGGGGCAAACGTCTTTCTCCGGTGACGTTAATCCTTGCCGGGCTGGTGGTCAGCCTGTACTGCGGGGCAATTAACCAGTTGATGGTTATCTTCCATCACGATCAACTGCAAAGCATGTTTTTATGGAGCAGCGGTACGCTGACGCAGACCGACTGGAGCGGCGTACAGCGTCTGTGGCCGCAACTGCTGGGCGGTGTGATGCTGACGCTGTTGTTATTACGCCCAATGACGCTGATGGGACTGGATGACGGCGTGGCGCGTAACCTCGGTCTGGCGCTGTCGCTGGCACGTCTGACGGCGTTATCGCTGGCCATTGTTATCAGCGCCTTACTGGTTAACGCGGTTGGGATTATCGGCTTTATTGGCCTGTTTGCACCGCTGCTGGCGAAAATGCTCGGCGCGCGTCGTCTGCTGGCGCGTCTGATGCTGGCCCCGCTGATTGGTGCGTTGATCCTCTGGCTCTCCGACCAAATCATTCTGTGGCTGACCCGCGTATGGATGGAAGTTTCCACTGGTTCGGTGACGGCGCTGATTGGCGCGCCATTGCTGCTGTGGCTGTTGCCGCGCCTTAGAAGTATGAGCGCGCCGGATATGAATGCCAGTAACCGCATCGCTGCTGAGCGGCAGAATGTACTGATGTTTGCCCTGGCGGGCGGGGCGATATTGCTGCTTACCGTTACTGTGGCGCTCGCGTTTGGCCGCGATGCGCACGGCTGGACATGGGCCAGCGGCGCGATGCTGGATGAGCTCATGCCCTGGCGCTGGCCGCGTGTTCTGGCAGCGCTGATTGCCGGGGTAATGTTAGCGGTAGCTGGCTGTATTATTCAGCGTCTGACCGGAAATCCAATGGCCAGTCCGGAAGTATTAGGAATTAGCTCCGGGGCGGCATTTGGCGTGGTGCTAATGTTATTTCTGGTCCCCGGCAATGCCTTTGGCTGGCTGCTGCCGGCCGGGAGCCTCGGTGCGGCAGCCACCTTGCTTATCATTATGATTGCCGCCGGGCGCGGGGGCTTTTCACCGCACCGCATGTTGCTGGCAGGGATGGCGCTCAGCACGGCGTTTACAATGCTGCTGATGATGCTGCAGGCCAGCGGCGATCCGCGTATGGCGGGGGTGCTAACCTGGATCTCCGGCTCAACTTATAACGCGAGTGGCGAACAGGTCCTGCGCACCGGGATTGTAATGGTCATCCTGCTGGCGATGACGCCGCTGTGCCGCCGTTGGCTGACAATTTTACCGCTTGGCGGCGATACGGCGCGGGCTGTCGGTATGGCTATTACGCCATCACGCGTGGGGTTACTGCTGCTGGCGGCAGGGCTGACGGCGACAGCCACCATGACCATTGGGCCGTTGAGCTTTGTCGGGCTGATGGCGCCGCATATTGCCCGGATGATGGGTTTTCGTCGGGCGATGCCGCATATGCTGATTTCGGCGCTGGCGGGTGGCGTGTTGCTGGTTTTTGCTGACTGGTGCGGCAGGATGGTGTTGTTTCCGTATCAGATCCCGGCGGGATTACTGTCGACGTTTATTGGCGCGCCGTACTTTATCTATTTGTTGAGAAAGCAGAGCCGCTGAGGCTGATTCTTTTCATGTAGGCCGGATAAGACGCTTTGCGTCGCCATCCGGCAATAAAAAAGCCGGGTGGCGGCTTCGCCTTACCCGGCCTACGTTGCTTCTGGACGTTCTCCTTTACAGTTTCGCAAACACCCGGCGCGCGGCGTCGATGGTGTTATTGATATCTTCTTCACTGTGCGCCACGGACATAAAGCCTGCTTCGAACGCGGACGGCGCCAGATAAATTCCTTCATCCAGCATCATGTGGAAGAAACGCTTGAAGCGTTCAACGTCGCATGCCATCACATCCTGATAGCAGGTTACGGTTTCTGCATCGGTGAAGAAAATCCCGAACATCCCGCCTACATGATTAACTACCAGCGGAATATTCGCTTCTTCAGCAGCTTCCAGCAGACCTTCCGCCAGACGCGTCGTCAGTTCGTTCAGCGTTTCATGAATACCCGGCTGGGCGACTTCGGTCAGACAGGCATAACCTGCCGCCATCGCGATTGGGTTACCGGAAAGCGTCCCCGCCTGGTAAACCGGTCCAGTCGGCGCCAGTGCGTCCATCACATCGCGACGCCCACCGAATGCGCCAACGGGCATTCCGCCACCGATGATTTTGCCAAGACAAGTCAGATCCGGCACGACGCCGTAATAATCCTGTGCACCGGCCAGCGCCACGCGGAAGCCGGTCATCACTTCATCGATGATCAACAGCGCGCCAAACTCATCGCATAGCGCACGCAGGCCCGGCAGGAATTCCGGCAGCGGTGGGATGCAGTTCATGTTGCCTGCGACCGGCTCAACAATGATGCAGGCGATCTCCTGCGGATATTGTTCAAATGCCGCACGTACTGAAGCGAGATCGTTATAGGTGCAGGTCAGGGTGTGTTTCGCGAAATCAGCCGGAACGCCCGGGGAGTTCGGCTGACCCAGCGTTAACGCGCCGGAACCCGCTTTGACCAGCAGACAGTCAGCATGACCGTGGTAGCAGCCTTCAAATTTGATGATCTTATCGCGACCGGTGAAACCGCGCGCCAGACGGATTGCGCTCATCGTCGCTTCCGTGCCGGAGTTCACCATGCGCACCATGTCCATGGTCGGCACGAGTTCAGTGACCAGCTCCGCCATTTTCACTTCCATTTCGGTCGGTGCGCCAAAGCTTAAACCGCGCTCCGCAGCTTCAATCACCGCATTACGGATTGCCGGGTGATTATGGCCCAGCACCATCGGTCCCCAGGAACCGACGTAGTCAACATAGGCTTTACCATCGACATCGTACAGATACGCGCCGTCGGCTTTTTCGATAAACAGCGGAGTACCACCCACGCCAGTAAAGGCGCGAACGGGGGAGTTAACGCCGCCTGGGATAAGTTCGCGTGCTGCGCTGTAGAGATTTTCAGACTTACTCATGGATGGGGTCCTGGTTCGTAGAAAAAGTAAATGCCCGCTATTCTAGTTATTCAGAGAAGGTTATGAAAGTTTTACGCATTTGAAACAATACGATTTGCAGGGGATTTTCGTGAAATGTGCGAGTAGAATGCCGATTCCGTATTTGTATTACCAATTAATGATCATCTGATGAAGACAGACACTCCCTCTTTTGAAGCACAACAAATTGTGCGTTTACGCCGCAGGGATCAAATCCGTCGACTCCTGGAACGAGACAAAACGCCGTTGGCGATCCTGTTGATGGCTGCCGTAGTGGGTACAGTGACAGGGCTTGTTGGCGTGGCATTTGAGAAAGCGGTGACCTGGGTGCAGAATCAGCGCATTGGCGCGCTGGCTCAGGTTGCGGACCATGCCATTCTGCTGTGGCCGCTGGCATTTATTCTCTCTGCGTTGCTGGCGATGGTTGGCTACTTTCTGGTGCGTAAATTTGCGCCGGAAGCCGGTGGTTCGGGGATCCCAGAGATTGAAGGCGCGCTGGAAGAGCTGCGGCCTGTGCGCTGGTGGCGCGTACTGCCGGTGAAATTTTTCGGCGGTATGGGCACGCTGGGTGCCGGTATGGTGCTCGGGCGAGAAGGACCGACCGTGCAGATCGGTGGTAACCTCGGGCGCATGGTGCTGGATATTTTCCGCATGCGTAGCGCAGAAGCGCGACATACCTTATTGGCGACCGGTGCGGCAGCGGGCCTTTCGGCGGCGTTTAACGCCCCTCTGGCGGGGATCCTGTTCATTATTGAAGAGATGCGCCCGCAGTTTCGCTATAACCTTGTCTCGATCAAAGCCGTGTTTACCGGCGTCATCATGTCGAGCATTGTGTTTCGTGTTTTCAACGGCGAGGCACCGCTTATTGAAGTTGGGAAGCTCTCCAATGCGCCGGTGAACACGCTGTGGTTGTATCTGGTCCTGGGGGTTATTTTTGGCTGTGTCGGACCGTTGTTCAACACCATGGTGTTGCGGACTCAGGATATGTTCCAGCGTTTCCACGGAGGCGATCTCAAAAAATGGGTGCTGATGGGCGGTGCGATCGGCGGTCTGTGCGGGATCCTTGGCTTAATTACACCTGAAGCGGCTGGAGGCGGGTTTAACCTGATACCTATCGCTGCGGCAGGGAATTTCAGCGTTGGTTTACTGCTGTTTATCTTTATTGCCCGCGTCATTACCACGCTGCTGTGCTTCTCGTCCGGCGCGCCCGGCGGGATATTTGCCCCGATGCTGGCATTAGGCACGTTGCTTGGCACCGCGTTCGGTATGGCGGCAGCGGCCTCTTTTCCGCATTATCATCTGGAGGCCGGGACCTTCGCCATCGCCGGAATGGGAGCATTGTTGGCGGCGTCGGTAAGAGCGCCGCTCACCGGTATTGTGCTGGTGCTGGAGATGACCGATAACTATCAGCTCATTTTGCCAATGATTATTACCTGTCTTGGCGCAACACTATTAGCCCAATTTATGGGCGGAAAGCCGCTATACTCGACTATCCTTGCCCGTACGCTGGCAAAACAGGAAGCGGAGCAGGCGGCTAAAAGCCAGGGTACAGCCGCTGGCGAGAATACTTGAACGAAATACCAGGGTATTAGATAATGGCCTTAACCATTGGGTTATAATTTGCCCAATTGCCAATGTCGTTTGGAGCAAAATATGAGTGATGACGTAGCGCTGCCACTGCAATTTACTGAAGCAGCAGCCAATAAAGTAAAAAGCCTGATCGCTGACGAAGATAACCCGAATCTGAAATTACGTGTGTATATCACCGGCGGTGGTTGCAGCGGTTTCCAGTACGGTTTCACCTTTGACGATCAGGTGAACGATGGTGATATGACCATTGAGAAACAAGGTGTTGGTCTGGTGGTTGACCCGATGAGCCTGCAATATCTGGTGGGCGGCGCGGTTGACTATACCGAAGGTCTGGAAGGTTCCCGCTTCGTTGTGACTAACCCGAATGCGAAAAGCACCTGCGGGTGTGGTTCTTCTTTCAGCATCTGATTGCTGTCTGTAATACCAGTGGTCTGATGGTGTAGGCCCGGTAAGCGTAGCGCCACCGGGCAATGTGCCGGATGGCGGCGTAAACGCCTTATCCGGCCTACATATTCTGCATCATCATGTTAACGTCCGTTATCATCCAGCGCAAACGTCGGCAATTTCAAATGCCAGCGAATGGCGGCAAGCCGAATCAGCAGGGTGACAATCATCCCCATCATACTGGCGTTTTCCAATGAAACATCAAAGGTATAAAACGCCGTCGCATGCACGATCCCGCCGATAATACAGGCTGTGGCGTAGATCTCGGTACGCAAAATCATCGGGACTTCACGTGCTAATACATCGCGAATGATCCCACCGCCGACGCCGGTAATCACCCCCATACAAATCGCCACCAAGGGGCCTGTTCCTGCGAGAAAGGCCTTGTTGACGCCAATACCCACGAACACCGCCAGGCCAACGGCATCAAGCACCGGAAGGATCCATTTCGGCAGGCGTCTTGGCTGCCGTACCAACAGGATCGTCAGCATGCTGGTGATCATCGCCACGACCAGATCTGTTGGATCTTTAACCCAAAAAACCGGTCCATTATCCAGCGCCATATCGCGGATCGTACCACCACCGACGGCGGTAACCACGCCGAGGACCAGGACGCCAAACGGATCCATACGTAATTTTCCGGCCAGTAATACGCCAGAGATTGCAAATACCGCGGTGCCGACAATATCAAGCCAATAGACGAGCATTTTTAAATCCTCACAACAGACCTGGTGGGGGCAGGCGCTAATTTATCTGTGAAAGCGCATTACAGAGTTGTTTTGCGGCGAGGATAATACGCGGGCTCGCGCGTTCGAACCAGTCACTATTAAGTGTAATAACGGGTATTTTTAGCTGGTTTCCCCAGTATTGCTCAATTTTCAGAGTTTCGCCCGGACCGCCGGTTGCAACAATAGCCTGGGGGGCTCGTGCCAGGACCTGCTCACGGCTAACCTGCGGCCAGGGAACCCGGCTACCGGCAAAGATGTTTTCTCCGCCGCATACCTCAAGAACTTCGTGCTGAATAGAACCTTTTCCACTGGTAAACAGAGGATTGGCACCAAACTGGAGAAACACGCGTTTTTTCGGTTTGTTGGCATACTGAGATTTAAGTAAAGCATAGTCATCAAGCATGGTTTGCGCCGCCTGTTTAGCTTGTTCAGGCTTGGGGCTCCACGCAGCCAACTGGCGTAGCGCATCGGCAACCTGCTCAATGGTAACGGCGTCCACCCAGATGACCTTAATTCCCAGGGAGGTCAGTTGATTCACCTGCCGCTCAGCATTTCCCCCGCGCCAGGCGATGACCAAATCAGGCTTCAGCGCCACAATACGCTCAAGATTCATACCTTGCCATGTTGAGACCTCTTCAATATTTTTGGCTTCTGGCGGGTAGTTTGAGTAGCTGCTGACGCCAACTGGGGTAATGCCTGCGGCAAAAGCGAGTTCGGTATTGGCAGGAGAAAGCGTTACAACACGCGGTGCGGCGTAAAGGAACGCCGGGAGAGTGAAAAGCAGGGCGACCAGCGCCCTGGAGAATAATTTAGCCATGCGCCAGTTTCTGCACCAGCGTTTCAACCATCAGGCTTGACTGCTTCGCGGCAACCACCAGGAATTCGTCAAAGCTGAGATGGGACTGCTGATCGGCAACGTCAGAGATAGCGCGAACCACGACAAATGGCACCTTAAAGTTGTGGCAAACGTGCGCAATTGCGGTCGCTTCCATCTCAACGGCAATCGCCTGCGGGAAGTTATGCTTAATTTTAGCCAGCCCCACGGAACCATTAATGAATGCATCGCCGCTGACGATAAGTCCGCGAACAGCGTTCAGATTGAGTTCGGCGATGCAAGATTCTGCGGCTGCAATCAACGCAGGATCGGCTTTAAAACCAGCCGGGCAACCCGGTAGCTGACCAAATTCATAACCAAAGGCAGTGACGTCGGCGTCGTGATAGCGCGCTTCATCAGAAACTACGATATCGCCGACTTTCAGCGTAGAGGCCAGGCCGCCCGCGGAACCGGTATTAATGATGGCGTCCGGCTTGCAGCGTTCAAGCAGCAGCGTAGCGCCGAGCGCCGCAGCCACTTTACCGATACCTGATTTCAGAAGCGCAACCTCAGTACCGTTCAGTTGGCCGGTGTAAATTTCACAACCGCCGAGCGTGATGGTCTGACGGTTTTCGATTTTGTCACGCAGCAGCGTAACTTCTTCTTCCATTGCACCAATGATGCCGATTTTCATAGATTTACTCGCGATAAGCCAGATTTGAGGGCATAGTCTATCATGCGCTTAAGGGGTAGCGCATTTCTCAGGCGGGAGAGGATATGGTACAGATCGATTTCCGAAAAAAAATAAACTGGCATCGCCGTTACCGTTCGCCGCAGGGCGTGAAGACGGAGCATGAGATCCTGCGAATTTTTGAAAGCGATCGTGGACGTATTATCAATTCTCCGGCTATTCGCCGGCTGCAACAAAAAACCCAGGTCTTTCCGCTGGAGCGTAATGCAGCGGTGCGTACGCGTCTGACGCACTCGATGGAAGTGCAGCAGGTTGGGCGCTATATCGCGAAAGAGATCCTCAGCCGACTGAAAGAGCTAAAGCTGCTGGAGCAGTATGGTCTGGATGAACTGACGGGACCGTTTGAGAGTATTGTCGAAATGTCGTGCCTGATGCATGACATCGGTAATCCGCCGTTTGGTCATTTTGGCGAAGCGGCGATTAATGACTGGTTTCGCCAGCGGTTGTATCCCGCCGACGCGGAAAGTCAGCCTCTGAGTGATGACCGCTGCCAGGTGACGGCATTACGTTTGCGTGAAGGTGAAGAGTCGCTGAATGATATTCGCCGCAAGGTACGCCAGGACTTGTGTCATTTTGAAGGCAATGCGCAGGGTATTCGTCTGGTGCATACTTTGATGCGTATGAACCTTACCTGGGCGCAGGTTGGCGGTATTTTAAAATATACCCGTCCGGCATGGTGGCGCGGCAGTGCACCCGAGACGCACAACTATTTAATGAAGAAGCCTGGTTATTACCTTTCCGAGGAACCGTATATTGAGCGGTTACGTAAAGAATTATCATTAGCACCTTACAGTCGTTTTCCATTAACCTGGATTATGGAAGCTGCCGATGATATCTCATATTGCGTGGCCGACCTGGAAGATGCCGTTGAGAAAAGAATCTTTAGCGTCGAGCAACTTTACCATCATCTGCATGAAGCGTGGGGGCATCACGAAAAAGGCTCTCTGTTTAGTCAGGTTGTTGAGAACGCCTGGGAAAAATCACGTTCAAATACATTAAGCCGCAGCACCGAAGATCAGTTCTTTATGTATTTACGCGTCAATACGCTGAATAAACTGGTTCCGTATGCGGCCCAGCGGTTTATTGATAATTTGCCGCAGATTTATGAAGGCAGCTTTAATCATGCGCTGTTAGAAGATGCCAGTAGCTTCAGCCAGTTACTGGGCGTTTATAAGAATGTGGCGGTAAAACATGTGTTTAGCCATCCGGATGTTGAGCAACTGGAATTACAGGGCTATCGGGTGATCAGCGGGTTGCTGGAGATCTATCAACCGTTATTGAAAATGTCTCAGTCAGATTTTACTGAACTGGTCGACAATGAAAGAGTAAAACGTTTTCCTATCGAGTCGCGTTTATTTCAGAAGTTGTCTACCCGCCATCGTCTTGCGTATGTTGAGGCGGTTAGTAAAATATCGACGGAGTGCGCTGAGTATTCGGTTCTGGAATATTATTATCGCTGCCGGTTGATCCAGGATTATATCAGCGGGATGACAGATTTGTATGCCTGGGATGAATATCGTCGCTTGATGGCCGTAGAACAATAAATACTCATTTGTAAAGACGGCCAATAAAATTTTACTTTTTCCTTAAACTCAATTCTGGAACTTAGCGTTATAAAACGACTCTGACGTATACAGCAATTTTGCGTTACCTGTTAATCGAGAACGAAACACATGAAAAAAACCACATTAGCAATGAGTGCACTGGCTCTGAGTTTAGGTTTGGCGTTGTCCCCCCTGTCTGCAACTGCGGCTGAGACGTCGTCTTCAGCAATGACCGCCCAACAGATGCCAAGCCTGGCCCCGATGCTCGAAAAAGTGATGCCATCGGTGGTAAGTATTAACGTCGAGGGGAGCACGACGGTGAATACGCCGCGTATGCCGCGTAATTTCCAGCAGTTCTTTGGTGATAATTCACCGTTCTGCCAGGACGGATCTCCGTTCCAGAGTTCACCGTTCTGCCAGGGCGGCGCACCGGGCGCTGGTAACGGCGGCGGCCAGCAGCAGAAATTTATGGCGCTGGGTTCCGGCGTAATTATTGATGCTGCGAAAGGGTATGTCGTGACCAACAACCACGTGGTGGATAACGCTACGGTAATTAAGGTTCAGTTGAGCGATGGCCGTAAATTTGACGCGAAGATCGTGGGCAAAGATCCACGCTCCGATATCGCGCTGATCCAAATTCAGGATCCGAAAAACCTGACGGCGATTAAGCTGGCAGACTCCGACGCGCTGCGCGTGGGGGATTACACCGTAGCAATCGGTAACCCGTTTGGCCTCGGTGAGACCGTGACCTCCGGCATCGTTTCTGCTCTGGGCCGTAGCGGCCTGAATGCGGAGAACTATGAAAACTTTATTCAGACGGATGCTGCGATCAACCGGGGTAACTCCGGTGGCGCGCTGGTCAATCTGAACGGTGAGCTGATCGGCATTAACACCGCGATCCTCGCGCCGGACGGCGGTAACATCGGTATCGGTTTTGCAATCCCAAGCAACATGGTGAAAAACCTGACTTCGCAGATGGTTGAGTTTGGTCAGGTTAAACGTGGTGAGCTGGGTATTATGGGGACCGAACTGAGCTCTGAGCTGGCGAAAGCGATGAAAGTTGACGCTCAGCGTGGCGCATTCGTCAGCCAGGTAATGCCGAACTCTTCCGCAGCGAAAGCCGGTATTAAAGCCGGGGATGTGATTACCTCCCTGAACGGCAAACCAATCAGCAGCTTCGCCGCTCTGCGTGCGCAGGTGGGGACGATGCCGGTCGGCAGCAAAATCACCCTGGGTCTGCTGCGTGACGGTAAGCCGGTCACCGTGAACCTGGAATTGCAGCAGAGCAGCCAGACTCAGGTTGATTCCAGCTCTATCTTCAAAGGCATTGAAGGTGCCGATATGAGCAACAAAGGCCAGGATAAAGGTGTCGTGGTAAGCGACGTGAAACCGAATTCTCCGGCTGCACAGATCGGCCTGAAGAAAGGGGATGTGATTATCGGTGCGAATCAGCAGCCGGTGAAAAACATCGCCGAATTGCGCAAAATCCTCGACAGCAAACCCGCTGTGCTGGCGCTGAACATTCAGCGTGGCGACAGCTCCATCTATCTGTTGATGCAGTAATCTCCCTCAACCCCTTCCTGTACAGGAAGGGGTTCTTTTTGTGATACCTCCCACAACTCCATATTTCTCCCTTCCGCTTTGTGCATTTGCACAATGTCGCCGCTTATTATCTTCCCTATGCTTGAGCTCTGCTCACAGGAGGGGTTTATGGCTGGCTGGCATCTTGATACCAAAATGGCGCAGGATATCGTGGCGCGAACCATGCGCATCATTGATACCAATATCAACGTAATGGATGCCCGTGGGCGGATCATTGGCAGTGGCGATCGCGAACGCATTGGTGAATTGCACGAAGGTGCGCTGCTGGTGCTTTCGCAGGGCCGGGTGGTGGACATTGACGATGCAGTGGCGAGGCATTTGCACGGCGTGCGTCAGGGGATAAACCTGCCGTTGCGTCTGGAAGGCGAAATCGTTGGCGTTATCGGGCTTACCGGTGAACCGGAACATCTACGTAAATACGGCGAGCTGGTGTGCATGACAGCCGAAATGATGCTGGAGCAGTCGCGCCTGATGCATCTGTTAGCGCAGGATAGCCGCCTGCGTGAAGAGCTGGTGATGAATCTGATTCAGGCGGAAGAGAATACCCCGGCGCTGATGGAGTGGGCGCAACGTTTAGGCATTGATTTGAACCAGCCGCGCGTGGTGGCAGTGGTAGAGGTTGATAGTGGCCAGCTTGGCGTTGACAGCGCGATGGCGGAGCTACAGCAATTGCAGAACGCGTTGACTACGCCTGAACGTAATAATCTGATTGCGATTGTTTCCCTGACCGAGATGGTGGTGCTGAAACCGGCGCTCAATCAGTTTGGTCGCTGGGACGCGGAAGATCACCGCAAGCGTGTTGAGCAGCTCATTGCTCGCATGAAAGAGAACGGACAGCTGCGTTTTCGCGTGTCGCTGGGCAACTATTTTACCGGGCCAGGCAGTATTGCCCGTTCGTATCGTACGGCGCGCACGACCATGATGGTCGGCAAGCAACGGATGCCGGAAAGCCGTAGCTATTTCTACCAGGATTTGATGCTGCCAGTTCTGCTGGACAGCCTGCGCGGCGGCTGGCAGGCCAACGAGCTGGCGCGTCCGCTGGTACGGCTGAAAGCAATGGATAACAACGGCTTACTGCGTCGAACATTAGCGGCGTGGTTTCGGCATAACGTTCAGCCGCTGGCGACCTCAAAAGCGTTATTTATCCACCGTAATACGCTGGAATATCGCCTGAACCGAATTTCAGAGCTGACCGGGCTGGATTTAGGGAATTTTGACGACCGACTGCTGCTGTATGTCGCGCTACAACTGGATGAGCAGCATTAATTCCTTGTCTGTTGGCGCTACGCTTATCAGGTAAAATGCCGGGGGGCGACTTCGCCTTACCCGGCCTACGAACACATTCACTCGCGGTTATTTACGCGTTAGTTTTTCCAGATCGGCTTCAATTTCGCTGATCTTGTTGGTCACGACGCTTTCCAGATGACGTAAATCATCAAGGATCTTGCGTTTAAGATCGACTTCGCTGCGATCGCGCTGGCAGATCTGATCCAGTTCGTCGATCACATAGCGCAGGTTGGGACTGATCTCCTGCACTTCTTTGTAACCCTGGCCGACGCCATCGGCGACAACCGTTTTACGCTGACGGGGATATTTGAACTTCACGCTCTTGGCAAAAAACTCGCCTTTATCCTTCTGGAAATAGATTTTCAGGATATCGTTGTTGGCTTCTTGCCGCAGGCTGTAACGATCGATTTCTTCAGGATTAGTAATGCCCAGACTTTTCAGATTGTCATACATAGCGGTACCCTTAAGCTCACCATAACCATTGAATAATTAACGAAAAGCCTTGTTTATGCCACTCGCAGATGTAAAAAAAGCGGGCTAAGCCCGCTTTTTCAAATCACTGTTAGTCGATGGTGCGTAACAGTTCGTTGATTCCTACTTTGCCACGCGTTTTGGCATCGACTTTCTTCACAATCACCGCGCAGTACAGGCTGTATTTGCCATCTTTCGACGGCAGGTTGCCGGAGACAACCACAGAGCCCGCCGGAACGCGACCATAATGCACTTCGCCGGTTTCACGATCGTAAATACGGGTGCTCTGACCAATGTACACGCCCATAGAGATAACAGAGCCTTCTTCGACGATCACGCCTTCAACCACCTCAGAACGTGCGCCGATGAAGCAGTTGTCTTCGATGATGGTCGGGTTAGCCTGTAACGGCTCCAGTACGCCACCGATGCCAACGCCGCCGGACAGGTGAACGTTTTTACCAATTTGCGCGCAGGAACCCACGGTCGCCCAGGTATCAACCATCGTACCTTCATCCACATAAGCGCCGATGTTCACGTAAGACGGCATCAGCACGGTGTTACGGGCGATAAACGCACCCTGGCGTACGGCCGCTGGCGGAACCACGCGGAAACCTTCTTTCTGGAAGCGTGCTTCGTCGTAGTTGGCGAATTTCATCGGCACTTTATCGAAGTAACGACTTTCCGCACCCTCGATAACCTGATTATCGTTAATACGGAAAGAGAGCAGGACCGCCTTTTTCAGCCACTGATGCGTGACCCACTGACCCTCAATCTTTTCTGCGACGCGCAGTGCACCGGAATCCAGTAAAGCAATAACCTGATTCACCGCTTCGCGGGTTACGGTATCTACATTTGCCGGAGTAATGTCGGCACGGCGCTCGAAAGCGGACTCAATAACGTTCTGTAACTGCTGCATTGTTAAACTCTTTCCATAATAAATAAAAACATCACCCTTTATCGTTTGGATTGAGGGCCTCTGTCAACCGTTGATGCACTTCCTGCTGCAGCTCATTATTAAGGGCGCGCCGGTCGGCGGTGGCGATTATGAATAAATCTTCTACTCGCTCGCCAATGGTTGTAATTCGGGCGCCATGCAGCGAAATTCCCAGATCGGCAAAAATCTGCCCGACCCGCGCCAGCAGTCCAGGCTGGTCGAGAGCGATAAGCTCAAGGAATGATTTTCGGTCGGTGTGGGTCGGCAGGAAAGTAACCTCGGTATCGACGGTAAAGTGGCGTAATTTTGCCGGCTGACGACGTGGTTGCGGTGGCTGCCAGCTGCGCTGCGTGATCGCCTGTTCCAGTCCAAAACGGATCGCTTCGTGTCGGTCTGAAGACAGCGGGCTGCCGTCCGGTTCCAGCACGATGAACGTATCCATCGCCATCCCATCGCGGGTAGTGAAAATCTGCGCATCGTGGACGCTTAGATTGCGCCTGTCCAGTTCGGCGCAGACGGCGGCAAACAGGTAAGGGCGATCGGGGCTCCAGATAAAAATTTCCGTTCCGCCGCGCGTGGCCTGCGGGCTGAGCAGGATTAGCGGCTTACTGAGATCGTGCTGCAGCAGATGACGCGCATGCCAGGCCAGTTGATTTGGGCTGTGGCGCACGAAATAGTTGGCGCGACAGCGCGACCAGATGTGGTGCAGCGCTTCTTCATCAATGTTGTCCATACGCAGTAGCGCCAGTGCCTGAAGCTGATGATGGCGAACGCGTTCGCGCATATCTGGCGTGTTTTGCATCCCACGACGTAGTTGTTTTTCCGTCGCAAAGTACAGCTCGCGCAGCAGACTTTGCTTCCAGCTATTCCACAGCGTTTCGTTAGTAGCGCAAATATCCGCGACGGTCAGGCACACTAAAAAGCGCAGACGATGTTCCGTTTGTACTTCTTCAGCGAATTGCTTGATCACTTCCGGATCCTGAATATCACGGCGCTGAGCGGTCACCGACATCAGCAAATGCTGACGCACCAGCCAGACGATCAGCTGCGTTTCACGTGAGTTCAGACCGTGCAGTTCGGCGAATTTGAGCACGTCCTGGGCGCCGAGAACCGAGTGATCGCCGCCGCGACCTTTGGCGATATCGTGGAACAGCGCGGCAATCAGAATTAGCTCCGGCTGTCGCAAGCGCGGCCACAGATCCACGCACAGCGGATGGCGCGGACGGGTCTCTTCGTTAGCAAAACTCTCCAGCTTGAGCATCACACGGATAGTGTGCTCATCCACCGTATAGGCATGAAACAGGTCAAACTGCATTTGGCCGACAATGTGCGACCATTGCGGCATATAGGCCCACAAAACGCTGTGCCGATGCATCGGCAGCAGGCCGCGACTCACCGCGCCCGGATGGCGCAACATACTGAGAAACAGCGAACGCGCTTCCGGAATGTAGCAGAGTGGCTGGGTTAAATGACGGCGGGCATGACGCAAATGGCGCAGCGTGGTGGAGTAAATCCCGCTGATCGCGCTGTTACGTACCATGATGTAGAACATCCGCAATATCGCTTCGGGTTTACGGATAAACAGGTCGTCGTTGCGCAGATCGATCAATGTGCCGCGCAGTTGAAAGTCGTCATCAATCGGGCGCGGTTTTTCATCGGCTGGCAGGGCGAGGATCGCTTCGTCGAACAGTTGCAACAGCATATGGTTCAGTTCGCTGACCCGTCGCGTGACCCGGAAATAGTCTTTCATCATCCGCTCGATCGGCTCGTTGCCTTCGCCGCCGTAGTTTAGCCGTTGCGCCACGCTGAGTTGGCGGTCAAACAGCAGGCGGTTGTCGTAACGACTAACGACCAGATGCAGGGCGAAGCGAATCCGCCACAGGATATGCAAACATTCATTCAGTTCGGCGCGTTCTGCTAGCGTCAAAAAGCCGAAGCCGACCATTTCGTCCAGCGAGGTGGCGCCAAAATGGCGACGGGCCACCCATTGCAGAGTATGGATATCGCGCAGGCCGCCGGGACTGCTTTTGATATCCGGCTCCAGGTTGTAGCTGGTGCCGTGATAACGCTGGTGGCGCTGATTTTGCTCTTCCACTTTGGCGGCGTAAAATTTATCGGACGGCCAGAAACCTTCGCTAAAAATATGCTTTTGCAGCTCAAGAAATAACGCCACATCGCCGATAAGCAGGCGTGTTTCAATCAGGTTAGTGGCGACGGTTAAATCTGATAATCCTTCCAGCAGACACTCTTCCAGCGTACGCACGCTGTGCCCAACCTCCAGCCTCACGTCCCATAGCAGCGTTAACAGCTCACCGACTTTTTCTGCCTGCGAATCAGGTAGCTTTTTACGACTGAGGATTAGCAGGTCAATATCGGAGAGCGGATGCAGTTCGCCGCGCCCGTAGCCGCCAACGGCAACCAGCGCCAGGTCGGCAATTTGACCGAAACCGGCTTCAATCCACAGGCGCTGAAGCAACTGATCAATAAATTCGGTGCGGGCCTCAATGAGCTGTTCTGCGGAAATTCCACTGTCAAACGCTTCGCCTAACCAGCTCTGGAAGGTGTCGATATGCGCTTTAATACCGGTGCAGTTGAGGTCGTGTTGTGGCCATGTCCCTGGGTTTTGTGGCTGGCCAGGCAGGGTGGGGAGGGCAGTATTTGCGTGCTGTTCAGGAAGAGTATTCATTATGCGCCACCCATTAAAAAGCCGGATGATGGCGTGAACGCCTTACCCGGCCTACTAAGTAGTACAATTTGTAGGCCTGATAAGATGCGAATGCATCGCCATCAGGCAAAACATTATTCGCCGTGTGTGATGATCGCCGGGATGGTGTCATCCTTGCGTAACGTCAGAATCTCACAGCCGTTTTCCGTCACTACAATAGTATGCTCGTACTGTGCAGACAAGCTCCGGTCTTTGGTTTTCACCGTCCAGCCGTCTTTCATGGTGCGGATGCGGTAATCACCGGCATTCAGCATCGGTTCTACGGTGAACGTCATGCCCGGCTGCAGTACCACACCGCCGTCGTCTGCATCGTAGTGCAGAACCTGCGGCTCTTCATGGAAGCCGCGACCGATACCGTGACCGCAGTATTCACGAACGACAGAGAAACCTTCACCTTCCGCGTATTTCTGAATTGCAGCGCCCAGCGTGCGCAGGCGAATGCCCGGTTTCACCATCCGCAGCGCCAGATACAGGCTTTCCTGCGTGACGCGGCACAGACGCTCGCCCAGAATAGTAGGTTTGCCGACGATAAACATTTTCGAGGTGTCGCCGTGGTACTCGTCTTTAATCACAGTCACATCGATGTTGACGATATCGCCGTCTTTCAGAAGTTTGGCGTCGTCCGGGATCCCGTGGCACACCACTTCATTAATAGAGATACACACGGACTTCGGATAGCCGTGGTAACCCAGGCAGGCGGAAATGGCCTGCTGCTCATTCACGATATAGTCATTACAGATACGATCCAGCTCGCCGGTGCTGACGCCCGGTTTAACAAACGGTTCGATCATTTCCAGTACATCAGCGGCCAGGCGGCCAGCGACGCGCATTTTTTCGATTTCTTCAGGGGTCTTGATTGAGATAGCCATGAATTCTGTCCATCAGTGCCGATGATATCGGCAATAATTGTTTAAGTGCTGCCAATGGTATCAGTCCCGCATACGTGCTGCCAAATTGAGAATCATTAACAGCACACAGTGCCAACAATTATTGGTGTCTATGGCGTATTTGTGGTATAAAGCGCGCCGGACTTCCGATCCATTCGAAGACTACACACGATGGACGGGAGCGACAAATCTCACTTTGTGTAACAACACACACGTATCGGCACATATTCCGGGGTGCCCTTTGGGGTCGGTAATATGGGATGCGTGGAGGCTTAACCCCAACTTTTATATATAGAGGTTTTAATCATGGCAACTGTTTCCATGCGCGACATGCTCAAGGCTGGTGTTCACTTCGGTCACCAGACCCGTTACTGGAACCCGAAAATGAAGCCGTTCATCTTCGGTGCGCGTAACAAAGTTCACATCATCAACCTTGAGAAAACTGTACCGATGTTCAACGAAGCTCTGGCTGAACTGAACAAGATCTCTGCTCGTAAAGGTAAAATCCTTTTCGTTGGTACTAAACGCGCTGCAAGCGAAGCGGTGAAAGAAGCTGCTAACAGCTGCGACCAGTTCTTCGTGAACCATCGCTGGCTGGGCGGTATGCTGACTAACTGGAAAACCGTTCGTCAGTCCATCAAACGTCTGAAAGATCTGGAAACTCAGTCTCAGGACGGTACTTTCGAAAAGCTGACCAAGAAAGAAGCGCTGATGCGTACTCGTGAGCTTGAGAAACTGGAAAACAGCCTGGGCGGTATCAAAGACATGGGCGGTCTGCCGGACGCTCTGTTCGTAATCGATGCTGACCACGAGCACATTGCTATCAAAGAAGCAAACAACCTGGGTATCCCAGTATTTGCAATCGTTGATACCAACTCTGATCCGGACGGTGTTGACTTCGTTATCCCGGGTAACGACGACGCAATCCGTGCTGTGACCCTGTACCTGGGCGCTGTAGCTACTACCGTTCGTGAAGGCCGTTCTCAGGATCTGGCTTCCCAGGCGGAAGAAAGCTTCGTAGAAGCTGAATAATAAGGCACGCTCGTTAGAGCCCTTATAGACCAGGTAGTATCACGTTTGGTTAGGGGGCCTGTATATGGCCCCCTTTTTCACTTTTAAATCTGTGCGGTTTCATGCCGGGCAGATCAAATCTTCCGAGGATTTTAGAATGGCTGAAATTACCGCATCCCTGGTAAAAGAGCTGCGTGAGCGTACTGGCGCAGGCATGATGGATTGCAAAAAAGCACTGACTGAAGCTAATGGCGACATCGAGCTGGCAATCGAAAACATGCGTAAGTCCGGTGCAATCAAAGCGGCGAAAAAAGCAGGCAACGTTGCTGCTGACGGCGTAATCAAAACCAAAATCGACGGCAACATCGCTTTCATTCTGGAAGTTAACTGCCAGACTGACTTCGTTGCTAAAGATGCTGGTTTCCAGGCATTTGCTGACAAAGTACTGGACGCTGCCGTTGCTGGCAAAATCACTGACGTTGAAGTTCTGAAAGCACAGTTCGAAGAAGAACGTGTTGCTCTGGTTGCTAAAATCGGTGAGAACATCAACATCCGTCGCGTTGCTTCCCTGGAAGGCGAAGTTCTGGGTAACTACCAGCATGGTGCTCGTATCGGTGTTCTGGTTGCTGCAACTGGCGCTGACGAAGAACTGGTTAAACAGCTGGCAATGCACGTTGCTGCAAGCAAACCAGAATTCGTTAAGCCGGAAGACGTTTCCGCTGAAGTGGTAGAAAAAGAATACCAGGTTCAGCTGGACATCGCTATGCAGTCTGGCAAGCCGAAAGAAATCGCAGAGAAAATGGTTGAAGGCCGCATGAAGAAATTCACCGGCGAAGTTTCTCTGACCGGTCAGCCTTTCGTCATGGAACCGAGCAAATCTGTTGGTCAGCTGCTGAAAGAGCATAACGCTGACGTAACAGGCTTCATCCGCTTTGAAGTGGGTGAAGGCATCGAGAAAGTTGAGACTGACTTTGCAGCAGAAGTTGCTGCGATGTCCAAGCAGTCTTAATTTTGAAAGGAGCCGCCTGAGGGCGGCTTCTTTTTGTGTCTGGCTTGTAAATTCAGCGAACCGCTATAGTGGTCCTGCTGAAAAGCGACATACAATGTCGCCGGAATTAACTCATCTCATTCGTTGACAGTCTCAGGAAAGAAACATGGCTACCAATGCAAAACCCGTCTACAAACGTATTCTGCTTAAGTTAAGTGGCGAAGCTCTGCAAGGTTCAGAAGGCTTCGGTATTGATGCAAGCATCCTTGACCGTATGGCTCAGGAAATCAAAGAGCTGGTTGAGCTGGGTATTCAGGTTGGCGTAGTGATTGGTGGTGGTAACCTGTTCCGTGGCGCTGGTCTGGCGAAAGCAGGGATGAACCGCGTTGTGGGCGACCACATGGGCATGTTAGCCACCGTAATGAACGGTCTGGCGATGCGCGATGCGCTTCACCGCGCCTATGTGAACGCTCGCTTGATGTCCGCAATTCCTCTGAACGGCGTGTGTGATAACTACAGTTGGGCTGAAGCTATTAGCCTGCTGCGTAACAACCGCGTTGTTATTTTGTCTGCAGGTACCGGCAATCCGTTCTTCACCACCGATTCAGCAGCCTGCCTGCGTGGTATTGAAATTGAAGCGGATGTGGTACTGAAAGCCACTAAAGTCGATGGCGTATTTACTGCCGACCCGGCTAAAGATCCAACGGCGACCATGTACGAACAGTTGACCTACACTGAAGTACTGGATAAAGAGCTGAAAGTCATGGATCTGGCTGCGTTCACGCTGGCTCGTGACCACAAATTACCGATTCGTGTCTTTAACATGAACAAACCAGGTGCACTGCGCCGTGTTGTTATGGGTGAAAAAGAAGGCACGTTAATCACGGAATAATTCCCGTTGCGGCTAAATGCAGGTAATATTCCGCTTTAATGTCGCGGGATACGTCCCTCAAAATTAATCAAGACTATACTTGTCACATCTTGCGCGGCGGGTATGGTCTGACTGAAACAAGCTTTCAAGGATTCGTAACGTGATCAACGATATCAGAAAAGATGCTGAAGTACGCATGGACAAATGCGTCGAAGCGTTCAAAAACCAAATCAGCAAAATTCGCACGGGTCGTGCTTCTCCTAGCCTGCTGGATGGTATTGTCGTGGAATATTACGGCACACCGACTCCGCTGCGCCAACTGGCAAGCGTAACGGTTGAAGATTCCCGTACCCTGAAAATCAACGTGTTTGACCGTTCTATGGGGCCAGCCGTTGAGAAAGCCATCATGGCTTCCGACCTCGGTCTGAATCCAAGCTCTGCGGGTTCCGACATCCGCGTTCCGCTGCCGCCGCTGACTGAAGAACGTCGTAAAGATCTGACCAAGATCGTGCGTGGCGAAGCTGAAGGCGCGCGTGTTGCGGTACGTAATGTACGCCGCGATGCAAACGACAAAGTGAAAGCGTTGTTGAAAGAAAAAGAGATCAGCGAAGATGACGATCGCCGTTCTCAGGACGACGTACAGAAACTGACTGACGCTGCAATCAAGAAAGTTGATGCGGCGCTGGCAGAGAAAGAAGCGGAACTGATGCAGTTCTGATTCGCCTGTACGCTAAAAACGCCGCTTAGAAGGCCTGAGAAGGCTGGATGGCGGCGTTTTGCTTTTTTCTGTCTATATACCTTAAAGGGTAAAATTCTTCTGGATGTCTCATGAAGCAATTAACCATCCTGGGATCAACCGGTTCCATTGGTTGCAGTACGCTGGATGTAGTACGCCATAACCCGGAAAAATTTCGTGTTACTGCGTTGGTGGCGGGTAAAAATGTCGCCCGCATGGTAGAGCAATGCCTGGAGTTTTCTCCTCGCTATGCGGTAATGGACGATGAAAAAAGCGCTGCGTTGGTAAAAGCAGCTCTGCTGGAGCAGGGCAGTCGCACAGAGGTCATGAGCGGTCAGCAGGCTGCCTGTGATATGGCTGCGCTGGATGATGTTGATCAGGTCATGGCTGCAATTGTCGGCGCAGCGGGCTTATTGCCAACGCTGGCGGCAATTCGTGCGAGCAAAAGTATTTTACTGGCGAACAAAGAGTCTCTGGTGACCTGCGGTCGTCTGTTTATGGACGACGTGAAACGTCACAAAGCGCAGCTTTTGCCGGTAGATAGCGAGCATAACGCGATTTTTCAGAGTTTACCGCAACCTATCCAACACAATCTGGGATACGCTGACCTTGAGCAAAACGGCGTCATGTCAGTTCTGCTTACCGGGTCTGGTGGCCCATTCCGTGAAACGCCATTGCGCGATCTGGTCTCTATGACCCCCGATCAGGCATGTCGTCATCCGAATTGGTCGATGGGACGAAAAATCTCTGTCGATTCCGCCACCATGATGAACAAAGGTCTGGAATACATTGAAGCGCGTTGGTTATTTAATGCCAGTGCAAGCCAGATGGAAGTGCTGATTCACCCGCAGTCGGTTATTCATTCGATGGTCCGTTATCAGGATGGTAGTGTTCTGGCGCAGTTGGGTGAACCGGACATGCGTACACCTATTGCCCATACCATGGCATGGCCAGAACGAGTGACGTCCGGTGTTAAGCCTGTCGATTTTTGCAAACTCAGTGCGCTGACGTTTTCAGCACCTGATTACCAGCGTTATCCGTGCCTGAAGCTGGCGATGGACGCGTTTGAGCAAGGGCAGGCGGCGACGACTGCACTTAATGCCGCGAATGAAATTACCGTTGCCGCGTTTCTGGCGCAGCAGATCCGATTTACCGATATTGCTGACCTGAATTTATCCGTGCTGGATAAGATGGATTTGCAGGAGCCGCAGAGCGTTGATGACGTGCTGAAGGTTGATGCCATCGCGCGGGACGTCGCCAGAAAAGAAGTGATGCGACTCTCAAGCTGATGATAATCCCTCTACGGAGAATCGTGCTATTTGTTAGCGTTGGGCTTCAGTGATATAGTCTGCGCCACCCGATCGCGGGTATTTGCTTTTTTTCGGTCGGGTAAGCCGTGGTTTGACACGGCTTTTTTGTGGATGGGCTTCAGTATTCCTGAGTACCGTAAATCCTTTCAGGGACTAATAACGCGTTATGTTGTCTGCAACTAAACCATTAAGCGAAAATTTGCCAGCACATGGTTGTCGCCATGTCGCAATTATCATGGATGGCAATGGCCGCTGGGCGAAAAAGCAAGGGAAGATTCGCGCCTTTGGGCATAAGGCCGGAGCAAAATCCGTCCGCCGGGCTGTCTCTTTTGCTGCCAATAACGGTATTGATGCGTTAACGCTGTATGCCTTTAGCAGTGAGAACTGGAACCGACCTGCGCAGGAAGTGAGCGCGTTAATGGAACTGTTTGTGTGGGCACTTGATAGTGAAGTGAAAAACCTGCACCGCCATAACGTACGTCTGCGTATTATCGGGGATATCAGTCGATTTAACTCTCGTTTGCAAGAACGGATTCGCAAATCAGAAGCGATTACTGCCCAGAATACCGGGTTGACGCTGAATATTGCAGCGAATTACGGTGGACGGTGGGATATAGTCCAGGGGGTCAGGCAACTGGCACAACAGGTGCAGGATGGTCTGCTGCGTCCAGAGCAAATCGATGAAGAGATGCTTGGGCAGCAAATTTGTATGCATGAACTGGCTCCTGTGGATTTAGTGATAAGGACTGGGGGAGAGCATCGAATTAGTAATTTTCTGTTGTGGCAAATTGCCTATGCCGAACTTTACTTTACGGATGTTCTCTGGCCCGATTTCGATGAACAAGACTTTGAAGGTGCGCTGCATGCCTTTGCTAATCGTGAGCGTCGTTTCGGCGGCACCGAGCCCGGTGATGAAAAAGCCTGATGGGGGTCGCTTTTGCTGAAGTATCGCCTGATTTCTGCTTTTGTTTTAATACCCGTTGTCATCGCGGCGCTGTTTTTGCTGCCGCCGGTGGGGTTCGCCATTGTCACGCTGGTCGTTTGTATGCTGGCCGCCTGGGAATGGGGACAGTTAAGCGGTTTTACCACGCGTACACAGCGAGTCTGGCTGGCGGTTTTGTGCGGGCTATTGCTGGCGCTAATGCTGTTCTTACTGCCGGAATACCATCGCAATATTCATCAGCCGCTGGTTGAAGTATCGCTGTGGGCGTCGCTGGGCTGGTGGGTCGTGGCGCTGTTGCTGGTATTGTTTTATCCCGGCTCTGCGTCGGTCTGGCGTAATTCCAAAACATTACGCATAATTTTCGGCGTGTTAACCATTGTTCCGTTTTTTTGGGGAATGCTGGCGCTACGTGCATGGCACTATGATGAGAATCATTATAGTGGCGCGCTATGGCTGCTGTATGTCATGATCCTCGTTTGGGGAGCGGACTCTGGTGCGTATATGTTTGGTAAGCTGTTTGGCAAACATAAGCTGGCACCGAAGGTTTCTCCTGGTAAAACCTGGCAGGGTTTTATTGGCGGACTCGCCACTGCGGCCGTGATCTCATGGGGTTATGGCATGTGGGCGAATCTTGAAGTTGCGCCTGTCACCTTGCTCATTTGCTCCATCGTTGCAGCCCTGGCCTCCGTGCTGGGTGACCTGACCGAGAGTATGTTTAAGCGTGAAGCAGGTATTAAGGATAGTGGTCACTTAATTCCAGGACACGGTGGTATTCTGGACCGTATTGATAGCCTGACGGCTGCGGTACCGGTCTTTGCCTGCCTGTTGTTACTGGTATTCAGGACGCTCTAACGGATGGTCTTATGCTGAGTATTCTCTGGAATCTGGCTGCATTCATTGTCGCACTTGGTGTGCTTATCACCGTGCATGAATTTGGTCATTTCTGGGTTGCGCGGCGCTGCGGAGTCCGCGTCGAACGCTTTTCCATTGGTTTTGGAAAAGCGCTTTGGCGGCGTACCGATAAATTAGGTACGGAATACGTTATCGCCCTGATTCCCCTCGGCGGTTACGTCAAAATGCTGGATGAGCGCGCTGAACCAGTCGCACCGGAGCTGCGCCATTACGCTTTCAACAATAAAACGGTTGGACAACGCGCAGCCATCATCGCCGCAGGTCCGATTGCAAACTTCCTTTTTGCTATTTTCGCTTACTGGCTGGTGTTTATCATCGGTGTCCCTGGCGTTCGTCCGGTTGTTGGTGAAATAACACCCAACTCGATTGCCGCGCAGGCGCAAATTCAGCCGGGTACGGAACTAAAAGCGGTTGATGGTATCGAAACCCCTGATTGGGATGCCGTGAGATTGCAACTGGTAGCCAAAATTGGCGATGAGCATACGACTCTCAGCGTAGCGCAGTTTGGCAGTAACCAGCGTCAGGACAAAACGCTGGATTTACGCCAGTGGGCATTTGAGCCAGACAAAGAGGATCCCGTCTCCAGTTTAGGGATTCGTCCGCGCGGTCCGCAGATTGAACCGGTGCTGTCAGAAGTGCAGGTTAACTCCGCTGCAAGTAAGGCAGGTTTGCAAGCAGGCGACAGGATCGTTAAAGTCAATGGTCAGCCGCTGACGCAATGGATGACGTTTGTGACGCTGGTGCGCGATAATCCGGATAAGCCGTTAGCGCTAGATATTGAAAGACAAGGAAGTTCCTTGTCTTTAACGTTAACCCCAGATTCAAAACAGGTTAACGGGAAGGCAGAAGGTTTTGCGGGCGTGGTGCCTAAAGTTATTCCTCTGCCTGATGAGTATAAGACTGTACGCCAGTATGGGCCATTCAGCGCCATCCTCGAAGCCTCGGGTAAAACGTGGCAGTTGATGAAGCTGACGGTCAGTATGCTGGGAAAATTGATTACCGGTGATGTAAAACTGAACAACCTCAGTGGGCCGATTTCTATTGCCCAGGGGGCTGGGATGTCAGCGGAATTCGGGATTATTTATTACCTGATGTTCCTTGCGCTTATCAGCGTGAACTTAGGGATAATTAACCTGTTTCCGTTGCCCGTTCTAGACGGGGGGCATCTGCTGTTCCTGGCGATAGAAAAGCTGAAGGGCGGTCCGGTATCCGAGCGGGTTCAAGACTTTAGTTATCGCATTGGCTCTATCTTGCTGGTGTTGTTAATGGGGCTTGCACTTTTCAATGATTTCTCTCGGTTGTAAGAGAGTGTTAGGAAGAACGCATAATAACGATGGCGATGAAAAAGTTGCTCATAGCGTCGCTGCTGTTTAGCAGCGCCACCGTATACGGTGCTGAAGGGTTCGTAGTGAAGGACATTCATTTCGAAGGCCTACAGCGAGTCGCCGTTGGTGCGGCTCTCCTCAGTATGCCGGTGCGCACAGGCGACACGGTTAATGATGAAGACATCAGTAATACCATTCGTGCTCTGTTCGCCACCGGTAACTTTGAGGATGTCCGCGTCCTGCGCGATGGTGATACCCTTCTGGTTCAGGTAAAAGAGCGTCCGACGATTGCCAGCATCACTTTCTCCGGTAATAAATCGGTGAAAGATGACATGCTCAAGCAAAACCTCGAGGCGTCTGGTGTGCGTGTTGGCGAGTCTCTGGATCGCACCACGCTTGCCGATATCGAAAAAGGCCTGGAAGATTTCTACTATAGCGTCGGTAAGTACAGCGCCAGTGTGAAAGCGGTGGTGACGCCGTTGCCGCGTAACCGCGTTGACCTCAAGCTGGTCTTCCAGGAAGGTGTTTCGGCGAAGATCCAACAGATCAATATCGTCGGCAACCATGCCTTCACGACTGACGAACTTATCTCTCACTTCCAGTTGCGTGATGAAGTACCGTGGTGGAACGTGGTGGGCGATCGCAAATACCAGAAACAGAAACTGGCGGGCGACCTTGAAACCCTGCGCAGTTACTATCTGGATCGCGGTTATGCCCGCTTCAATATCGATTCCACTCAGGTCAGCCTGACGCCGGATAAAAAAGGTATCTACATCACCGTTAACATCACAGAAGGCGAGCAGTACAAGCTTTCTGGTGTTCAGGTGAGCGGTAACCTGGCCGGGCACTCCGCCGAAATTGAGACCCTAACGAAGATCGAGCCAGGTGAACTCTATAACGGCACCAAAGTGACCAAAATGGAAGATGATATCAAGAAGCTCCTGGGTCGCTATGGCTATGCCTATCCGCGCGTACAGTCGCAGCCTGAAATCAACGACGCTGACAAAACCGTTAAATTACGCGTAAACGTGGATGCGGGTAACCGTTTCTATGTGCGTAAGATTCGCTTTGAAGGTAACGACACCTCTAAAGATTCCGTTCTGCGTCGCGAAATGCGTCAGATGGAAGGTGCATGGTTGGGCAGCGATCTGGTCGACCAGGGTAAAGAGCGTCTGAACCGTCTGGGTTACTTTGAAACAGTTGATACCGATACTCAGCGTGTTCCGGGCAGACCGGATCAGGTTGATGTAGTCTACAAGGTCAAAGAGCGTAACACCGGTAGCTTTAACTTCGGCGTCGGTTACGGTACCGAGAGCGGCGTGAGCTTCCAGGCTGGCGTTCAGCAAGATAACTGGTTAGGTACCGGTTATTCTGTTGGCATCAACGGCACCAAAAACGACTACCAGACCTATACTGAGTTGTCTGTGACTAACCCGTACTTCACCGTTGATGGTGTGAGCCTGGGTGGCCGTGTCTTCTATAACGACTTTGAAGCGAATGATGCGGATCTGTCCGACTATACCAACAAAAGTTATGGTACAGACGTAACGCTTGGCTTCCCGGTAAACGAATACAACACGTTGCGTGCCGGCCTGGGTTATGTACATAACAAACTGTCCAACATGCAGCCGCAGGTTGCGATGGATCGTTATCTTGAGTCAATGGGCGAGACCAATACCAACAGCTTTGCCGCAGATGACTTCACCTTTAACTACGGTTGGACGTACAACAAACTGGACCGTGGGTATTTCCCAACGGACGGTACACGCGTCAACCTGAACGGTAAAGTGACCATTCCGGGTTCTGATAACGAATACTACAAAGTGTCGATGGATACCGCGACCTATGTGCCGATCGATGACGATCACAAGTGGGTGGTTTTAGGACGTACGAAGGTAGGCTATGGCGACGGCATTGGCAGCAAAGAAATGCCGTTCTATGAGAACTTCTATGCAGGTGGTTCCAGCACCGTGCGTGGCTTCCAGTCGAATACTATCGGTCCAAAAGCAGTCTACAAAAACGGTGCTTACGCCAGTGGTTCTGATAATAGTGACTACGAAGAGTGTTCCAACGCGGACGGTAAGGACTGTAAATCGGATGACGCAGTGGGCGGTAACGCCATGGCTGTCGCCAGCCTGGAGTTTATTACCCCAACGCCGTTCATTAGCGACAAGTATGCCAACTCGGTTCGTACCTCGTTCTTCTGGGATATGGGTACTGTTTGGGATACTAACTGGCAGGATAGCGCTCAAACACGTGCTATAGGTGTGCCGGACTACAGTGATCCAAGTAATATCCGTATGTCAGCGGGTATCGCTTTACAATGGATGTCCCCATTGGGGCCGTTGGTTTTCTCCTACGCCCAGCCGTTCAAGAAGTACGATGGAGACAAAGCGGAACAGTTCCAGTTTAACATTGGTAAAACCTGGTAATTGTTCTTCGCAAAGGAATGTAGTGGTAGTGTAGCGATGACTTTAGGCGATCTTGCATGGGATCGCCTGGCCACGCAAAGAACTGCACCTTCGGGTGCAAATGGGATGGTAAGGAGTTAATTGTGAAAAAGTGGTTATTAGCTGCAGGTCTCGGTTTAGCGATGGCAACGTCCGCACAAGCGGCTGACAAAATTGCAATCGTCAACATGGGTAGCCTGTTCCAACAGGTTGCACAGAAGACAGGTGTTTCTGCTACGCTGGAAAACGAGTTCAAAGGCCGTGCCAGCGAACTGCAGCGTATGGAATCCGATCTGCAATCTAAGATGCAGCGTCTGCAATCAATGAAAGCAGGTAGCGATCGTACCAAGCTGGAAAAAGACGTTATGGCTCAGCGCCAGACTTTCTCTCAGAAAGCTCAGGCTTTTGAGCAGGATCGTGCGCGTCGCTCCAACGAAGAACGTGGCAAACTGGTTACTCGTATCCAGACTGCTGTGAAATCTGTTGCCAGCAGCCAGAGCATCGATCTGGTCGTTGACGCAAACACCGTTGCATACAACAGCAGCGATGTAAAAGACATCACCGCTGACGTACTGAAACAGGTTAAATAAGTAATGCCTTCAATTCGACTGGCTGATTTAGCAGAGCAGTTGGATGCAGAATTACACGGTGATGGCGATATCGTCATCACCGGCGTAGCGTCCATGCAATCTGCGCAAACTGGCAATATCACGTTCATGGTGAATCCTAAGTACCGTGAACACTTAGGCGTATGCCAGGCTTCTGCCGTAGTAATGACGCAGGACGATCTTCCTTTTGCTAAAAGTGCCGCGTTGGTAGTGAAGAATCCCTACCTGACCTATGCACGTATGGCGCAAATTTTAGATACCACGCCTCAGCCTGCACAGAACATTGCACCGAGTGCAGTGATCGATGCAACGGCGAAGCTGGGTAATAATGTCTCTGTGGGCGCAAATGCGGTCATTGAGTCTGGCGTAGAACTGGGTGATAACGTCGTTATCGGCGCAGGCTGCTTCGTCGGAAAAAATACTAAAATCGGTGCAGGTTCACGCTTGTGGGCGAATGTGACGATTTACCACGACATTCAGATCGGTGAGAATTGCCTGATCCAGTCAAGCACTGTCGTTGGATCTGATGGATTTGGTTACGCGAACGATCGCGGTAACTGGGTAAAGATCCCGCAGCTTGGTCGCGTGATTATCGGCGATCGCGTCGAGATCGGCGCTTGTACCACCATTGACCGTGGTGCTCTGGACGATACTGTGATCGGTAATGGTGTTATCATTGATAACCAGTGCCAGATTGCGCATAACGTTGTGATTGGCGACAATACGGCAGTAGCCGGTGGCGTCATTATGGCGGGTAGCCTGAAGATTGGCCGTTACTGCATGATTGGCGGCGCCAGCGTGATCAATGGGCATATGGAAATATGCGACAAAGTCACGGTGACTGGCATGGGTATGGTGATGCGTCCTATCACCGAACCTGGCGTCTATTCCTCAGGCATTCCGCTACAACCCAATAAGGTATGGCGTAAAACAGCTGCACTGGTGATGAATATTGATGATATGAGCAAGCGCCTCAAAGCGATTGAGCGCAAGGTTAATCAACAAGACTAAAGCACCGTTTTTGCATGTCTGACTTTTCGGCCTGTCCCATTCATACGATTGCGACAGGCCGTGTTATTATTGCCTTTTAGTATATTTTGACAGGAAGAGTATTTTGACTACTAACACTCATACTCTGCATATTGAAGAGATTTTAGAACTTCTGCCGCACCGTTTTCCGTTTCTGCTGGTTGATCGCGTGCTGGATTTTGAAGAAGGTCGTTTTCTGCGCGCAGTGAAAAATGTATCCGTTAACGAGCCTTTCTTTCAGGGCCACTTCCCGGGTAAACCTATTTTCCCTGGCGTATTGATTCTGGAAGCGATGGCACAGGCTACCGGTATCCTTGCGTTTAAAAGCGTAGGAAAACTGGAACCAGGCGAACTGTATTATTTCGCGGGTATTGACGAAGCACGCTTTAAGCGTCCTGTCGTGCCTGGCGATCAGATGATCATGGAAGTGACTTTCGAGAAAACGCGCCGTGGCCTGACCCGTTTTAAAGGGGTTGCGCTGGTCGACGGTAAAGTTGTGTGCGAAGCAACGATGATGTGTGCCCGTAGCCGGGAGGCCTGATACGTGATTGATAAATCCGCCTTTATTCACCCGACCGCCATTGTAGAAGAGGGCGCCAGCATTGGTGCCAATGCTCACATTGGCCCATTTTGTATTGTTGGACCCCATGTTGAAATTGGTGAGGGTACCGTACTGAAGTCTCACGTTGTCGTGAATGGCCATACAAAAATTGGTCGCGATAACGAGATCTATCAGTTTGCCTCCATCGGTGAAGTTAACCAGGATCTTAAATATGCTGGCGAACCGACCCGTGTGGAAATTGGCGATCGCAACCGCATCCGCGAAAGCGTCACCATTCATCGTGGCACAGTGCAGGGCGGTGGAGTGACGAAGGTGGGCAGCGATAACTTACTGATGATTAATGCGCACGTCGCGCATGATTGTACGGTAGGAAACCGCTGTATTCTGGCGAATAACGCCACGCTTGCCGGACATGTTTCGCTGGATGATTTTGTTATCATCGGCGGCATGACTGCGGTGCATCAGTTCTGCATCATCGGTGCTCATGTGATGGTTGGTGGCTGTTCTGGTGTAGCCCAGGACGTGCCTCCGTACGTTATCGCCCAGGGCAACCACGCGACGCCGTTTGGCGTCAATATCGAAGGTCTGAAGCGTCGTGGATTCACCCGCGAAGCGATTACCGCGATTCGTAACGCCTACAAAGCGTTGTACCGTAGTGGTAAAACGCTGGAAGAAGTGAAACCAGAAATCGCGGAACTGGCGAAACAGTACCCCGAAGTTCAGGCTTTCAGCGACTTCTTTGAGCGCTCAACGCGTGGCTTGATTCGTTAATGACTGAACAGCGTCCTTTAACGATTGCCCTCGTCGCCGGAGAAACCTCCGGCGATATTCTTGGTGCAGGGTTAATCCGTGCACTCAAGGCTCGCGTTCCCAATGCGCGTTTTGTTGGTGTGGCGGGTCCGCTGATGCAGGCCGAAGGCTGTGAAGCCTGGTACGAAATGGAAGAGCTGGCGGTCATGGGCATTGTTGAAGTGCTCGGACGTCTGCGCCGTTTACTGCATATTCGTGCCGACCTCACTCGCCGATTCACCGACTTAAAGCCGGATGTTTTCGTTGGCATTGATGCACCTGATTTCAACATTACCCTCGAAGGGAACTTGAAAAAACAGGGCATTAAAACCATTCATTATGTCAGTCCGTCCGTCTGGGCGTGGCGACAGAAACGCGTTTTCAAAATAGGCAGATCCACCAACATGGTGCTGGCCTTTCTGCCTTTCGAAAAAGCGTTTTATGACAAATTTAACGTCCCGTGCCGCTTTATAGGTCATACCATGGCGGATGCCATGCCGTTGGACCCGGATAAAAACGCGGCACGTGATATTCTGGGCATTCCTCATGACGCTCACTGCCTGGCGCTACTGCCAGGAAGCCGTGGTGCAGAAGTGGAGATGCTCAGCGCCGATTTTCTGAAAACGGCGCAGCTATTACGCCAGCATTATCCGGATCTCGAAGTGGTGGTGCCGTTGGTGAATGCCAAACGTCGCGAGCAGTTTGAACGCATTAAAGCGGAAGTTGCACCGGAGCTTTCCGTACATCTGCTCAATGGTATGGGACGTGAAGCAATGGTGGCCAGCGACGCCGCACTGCTGGCTTCAGGTACCGCCGCGCTGGAATGTATGCTGGCAAAATGCCCGATGGTGGTTGGCTACCGTATGAAACCCTTCACCTTCTGGCTGGCGAAGCGTCTGGTGAAGACTGATTACGTTTCGCTACCTAACCTGTTGGCGGGAAGAGAACTGGTTAAAGAGCTGTTGCAGGAAGAGTGTGAACCGCAGGCGCTGTCGCAAGCGCTGTTGCCGTTGCTGGCGAAGGGTAAAACCAGCCATGCGATGCACGACACATTCCGTGAACTGCACCAGCAGATCCGTTGCAATGCTGATGAGCAGGCAGCGGATGCGGTCCTGGAGTTAGCGCAATGATTGAATTTGTGTATCCGCATACGCATTTAGTGGCGGGTGTGGATGAAGTCGGACGCGGCCCTTTGGTCGGCGCGGTCGTCACTGCTGCCGTCATTCTGGATCCGGCTCGCCCTATTATCGGTCTTAACGACTCAAAAAAACTGTCAGAAAAACGTCGCCTGGCGCTGTTTGATGAAATTAAAGAAAAGGCGTTAAGCTGGAGCCTGGGTCGGGCAGAACCGCATGAAATCGACGAACTGAACATTTTGCATGCTACCATGCTGGCCATGCAGCGTGCGGTTGCGGGTCTGCATATTGTGCCCGAATACGTGCTGATTGACGGCAATCGTTGCCCGGCATTACCGGTACCGTCGATGGCGGTGGTCAAAGGTGATAGCCGCGTGGCGGAGATTAGCGCCGCATCGATTCTGGCAAAAGTGACCCGTGACGCTGAAATGGCGGCGCTGGATACGGTTTTTCCACAGTATGGTTTTGCACAGCACAAAGGTTATCCAACCGCATTTCATCTGGAAAAATTGGCACTGCATGGTGCGACTGAGCACCATCGCCGCAGCTTTGGCCCCGTCAAACGCGCACTGGGACTCTCGTCCTGATTCTTGTGTCGAAGGAATCTGAAGATGTCTGAACCACGTTTCGTCCACCTACGGGTGCACAGCGACTACTCCATGATCGATGGGCTGGCGAAAACCGGACCGCTGGTAAAAAAGGCGGCCGCGTTAGGCATGCCTGCGCTGGCGATCACCGATTTTACCAACCTGTGTGGTCTGGTGAAGTTTTACGGAGCGGGCCATGGCGCGGGTATCAAGCCGATAGTTGGCGCAGATTTTCATGTCCGCAGTGAGCTGTTGGGCGATGAACTCACGCAGCTTACCGTGCTGGCCGCAAATAATACCGGCTATCAGAACCTGACGTTGTTGATTTCGAAAGCCTATCAGCGCGGCTATGGCGCAGAAGGACCGGTTATCGACCGGGACTGGTTGGTCGAGTTAAAAGAAGGTTTGATTTTGCTCTCCGGCGGTCGCATGGGTGATGTCGGACGAAGTCTGCTGCGCGGCAATAACGCACTGGTTGACGAGTGCGTGGCGTTTTACGAAGAACATTTTCCCAATTGCTATTTCCTCGAACTGATTCGCACCGGCAGGCAAGATGAAGAAAATTATCTGCACGCAGCCGTAGCACTGGCCGAAACGCGTGGTCTACCGGTGGTGGCGACTAACGATGTCCGCTTCCTTGAAACCGGAGATTTCGATGCGCATGAAATCCGCGTAGCGATCCACGACGGCTTTACCCTTGATGATCCGAAACGCCCGCGTAACTATTCGCCGCAGCAGTACATGCGCAGCGAAGATGAGATGTGCGAGCTGTTCTCCGATATTCCGGAAGCACTGCAAAACACCGTCGAGATAGCTAAACGCTGCAACGTGACGGTGCGTCTGGGCGAGTATTTCCTGCCGCAGTTCCCGACCGGCGATATGACCACCGAAGATTTCCTTGTGGCGAAATCACGCGAAGGGCTGGAAGAACGTCTCGAATTTTTGTTCCCTGACCCTGAAGTTCGTGCGCAGAAGCGCCCACCTTACGATGAACGTCTGGAAGTTGAACTTAAAGTTATCAACCAGATGGGATTCCCGGGCTACTTCCTGATCGTTATGGAATTTATCCAGTGGTCGAAAGATAACGGCGTACCGGTAGGCCCGGGACGTGGTTCAGGTGCTGGCTCACTTGTTGCCTATGCGCTGAAAATTACCGATCTCGACCCGCTGGAATTTGACCTGCTGTTCGAACGTTTCCTTAACCCGGAACGTGTCTCAATGCCCGACTTCGACGTTGACTTCTGTATGGAGAAACGCGACCAGGTCATCGAGCACGTGGCGGAAATGTACGGTCGTGATGCGGTTTCGCAGATTATTACCTTCGGTACGATGGCAGCAAAAGCGGTTATCCGCGACGTGGGCCGCGTACTGGGGCATCCGTACGGCTTCGTTGACCGTATTTCGAAGCTGGTGCCGCCCGATCCGGGCATGACGCTGGCAAAAGCCTTTGAAGCCGAACCCCAACTGCCGGAAATCTATGAGGCAGATGAAGAGGTTAAAGCGCTGATCGATATGGCGCGTAAGCTGGAAGGCGTCACGCGTAACGCCGGTAAGCACGCCGGTGGTGTGGTTATCGCACCGACCAAAATTACTGATTTTGCTCCGCTGTACTGCGATGAACAGGGGCTGCACCCGGTTACTCAGTTTGATAAGAACGATGTGGAATATGCCGGTCTTGTGAAGTTCGACTTCCTCGGTCTGCGTACGCTCACCATCATCAACTGGGCGCTGGAAATGATCAACGCGCGCCGTGAAAAGAACGGTGAGCCACCGCTGGATATTGCGGCTATCCCGCTGGATGACAAGAAAAGCTTCGATATGCTGCAACGCTCGGAGACCACGGCGGTATTCCAGCTTGAATCCCGCGGCATGAAAGACCTGATCAAACGTCTGCAGCCTGACTGCTTCGAAGATATGATCGCACTGGTGGCTCTGTTCCGCCCTGGCCCGCTACAGTCGGGGATGGTAGATAACTTTATCGACCGTAAGCATGGTCGCGAAGAGATTTCCTATCCGGATGTACAATGGCAGCATGAGTGTCTGAAACCGGTACTGGAGCCGACCTACGGCATTATCCTGTATCAGGAACAGGTTATGCAGATTGCCCAGGAGTTGTCCGGGTACACCCTTGGCGGCGCGGATATGCTGCGTCGTGCGATGGGTAAGAAAAAGCCGGAAGAGATGGCCAAGCAGCGCGGCACCTTTGAAGAAGGGGCGAAAAAGCGCGGCGTAGACGGCGAACTGGCGATGAAAATCTTTGACCTGGTGGAGAAATTCGCCGGTTACGGATTTAACAAATCGCACTCCGCTGCCTATGCGCTGGTTTCTTACCAGACTCTGTGGCTGAAGGCGCATTATCCTGCCGAGTTTATGGCGGCGGTAATGACCGCCGATATGGATAACACCGAGAAAGTCGTCGGACTGGTGGATGAATGCTGGCGCATGGGGCTCAAAATCCTGCCGCCGGATATCAACTCCGGGCTTTACCATTTTCACGTGAATGATGATGGCGAGATTGTTTATGGCATCGGCGCGATAAAAGGCGTGGGTGAAGGGCCAATTGAAGCTATTATTGAGGCGCGTAACGAAGGCGGCTACTTCCGTGAGCTGTTTGATCTCTGCGCGCGCACGGATATCAAAAAACTTAACCGCCGGGTGCTGGAAAAGCTAATCATGTCCGGGGCGTTTGATCGCCTTGGCCCGCATCGTGCGGCGTTGATGAATTCGCTCAACGACGCACTAAAAGCCGCCGATCAGCATGCAAAAGCCGAAGCTATTGGTCAGGCCGATATGTTTGGCGTGCTGGCGGAAGAACCGGAGCAAATTGAACAATCCTATGCCAGCTGCCAACCGTGGCCGGAGCAGGTGGTATTAGACGGTGAGCGTGAAACGTTGGGGCTTTACCTGACGGGACACCCCATCAACCAGTATTTAAAAGAAATTGAGCGCTATGTCGGAGGCTACAGGCTGAAAGACATGCATCCGACAGAACGTGGTAAAGTCACCACGGCTGCGGGGCTCGTCATTGCTGCGCGGGTAATGGTCACCAAGCGCGGCAATCGTATCGGCATCTGTACACTGGATGACCGTTCCGGACGTCTGGAGGTTATGTTGTTTACCGATGCTCTGGATAAATACCAGCAATTGCTGGAAAAAGACCGCATACTTATCGTCAGCGGACAGGTCAGCTTTGATGACTTCAGTGGCGGGCTTAAAATGATGGCCCGTGAAGTCATGGATATTGACGAAGCCCGGGAAAAATATGCTCGCGGGCTTGCTATCTCGCTGACGGACAGGCAAATTGATGACCAGCTTTTAAACCGACTCCGTCAGTCTCTGGAACCCCACCGCTCGGGGACAATTCCAGTACATCTCTACTATCAGAGGGCGGATGCACGTGCGCGGTTGCGTTTTGGCGCGACGTGGCGTGTCTCTCCGAGCGATCGTTTGCTAAACGATCTCCGTGGCCTTATTGGTTCGGAGCAGGTGGAACTGGAGTTTGACTAAACAGGAATACTATGAGTCTGAATTTCCTTGATTTTGAACAGCCGATTGCAGAGCTGGAAGCAAAAATCGATTCTTTGACTGCGGTTAGCCGTCAGGATGAGAAACTGGATATTAACATCGATGAAGAAGTGCATCGTCTGCGTGAAAAAAGCGTAGAACTGACGCGTAAAATCTTCGCCGATCTTGGCGCATGGCAGGTAGCCCAACTGGCGCGCCATCCACAGCGTCCGTACACCCTGGATTATGTCCGCCTGGCGTTTGATGAATTTGATGAGCTGGCGGGCGATCGAGCCTATGCGGATGATAAAGCTATTGTCGGCGGTATCGCGCGTCTGGATGGCCGTCCGGTGATGATCATTGGTCATCAGAAAGGCCGTGAGACCAAAGAAAAGATTCGCCGTAATTTCGGCATGCCAGCGCCGGAAGGCTATCGCAAAGCGCTGCGCCTGATGGAAATGGCCGAGCGCTTCAACATGCCGATCATTACCTTCATCGACACCCCAGGGGCTTACCCGGGCGTGGGGGCGGAAGAACGTGGTCAGTCAGAAGCGATTGCGCGCAACCTGCGCGAAATGTCACGTCTGAGCGTGCCGGTAATCTGCACCGTTATTGGTGAAGGTGGTTCCGGCGGCGCGCTGGCTATCGGTGTGGGCGATAAAGTGAATATGCTGCAGTACAGCACCTATTCCGTTATCTCCCCGGAAGGTTGTGCTTCCATTCTGTGGAAAAGCGCCGACAAAGCGCCGCTGGCCGCAGAAGCAATGGGAATTATCGCGCCGCGTCTGAAAGAGCTGAAGCTGATTGACTCTATCATCCCGGAACCGCTGGGCGGCGCGCACCGCAACCCTGAAGTAATGGCTGCGTCCCTGAAGGCACAGCTGCTGGCCGATCTCGCCGATCTCGACGTGTTAAGCAAAGATGATCTGAAAAACCGTCGTTACCAGCGTCTGATGAGCTACGGTTACGCGTAAACTGCATTAATTCTGAAAAGGGCCACAATGCTGTGGCCCTTTTTTTTACCTGTGGTTTGGCCAGGCTATGATTAACTAAGGTTTTTCCAGGAGGAACGCATGAATATCATTGCCATCATGGGACCGCATGGCGTCTTTTATAAAGATGAGCCCATCAAGGAACTTGAATGTGCGCTGCAGCAGCAGGGGTTTCAGATTATCTGGCCGCAGAATAGCGTCGACCTGCTGAAGTTTATCGAACATAACCCGCGAATTTGCGGCGTCATTTTTGACTGGGATGAATACAGTCTGGAGCTGTGCAGCGACATCAACCAGCTCAACGAGTATCTCCCGCTCTACGCCTTTATTAATACCCATTCGACGATGGATGTCAGTGCGCACGACCTGCGCATGGCGCTGTGGTTTTTTGAGTATGCGCTGGGTCAGTCTGAAGACATTGCCACCCGCATCCGCCAGTACACCAGCGAATACCTCGATAACATCACGCCTCCTTTCACCAAAGCGCTGTTTACCTATGTGAAGGAAGGGAAGTATACCTTCTGCACGCCTGGGCACATGGCGGGAACGGCGTACCAGAAAAGTCCGGTCGGCTGCCTGTTCTATGATTTCTTTGGCGGTAATACGCTGAAAGCCGACGTGTCCATTTCCGTAACCGAACTGGGCTCATTGCTTGATCATACCGGTCCGCACCTGGAAGCGGAGGAGTATATCGCGCGTACTTTTGGTGCCGAGCAGAGCTATATGGTGACCAACGGCACCTCGACATCGAACAAGATTGTCGGTATGTATGCTGCACCTGCAGGCAGTACGCTCCTGATTGACCGCAACTGCCATAAGTCACTGGCGCATTTGCTGATGATGAGTGATATGGTGCCAATCTGGCTGAAGCCTACGCGTAACGCGCTGGGGATCCTCGGCGGTATACCCCGTCGGGAATTTACCCACGCAAGCATTGAACGCAAAGTTGAGGAAACCAATCAGGCGCAATGGCCGGTCCACGCGGTGATCACCAACTCCACCTATGATGGCCTGTTGTATAACACCAACTGGATCAAACAAACGCTGGATGTGCCCTCCATCCATTTTGATTCAGCCTGGGTGCCGTATACCCATTTTCATCCGATCTATCAGGGGAAAAGCGGGATGAGCGGCGAACGGGTACCGGGAAAAGTGATTTTTGAAACCCAGTCCACCCACAAGATGCTGGCGGCGTTGTCACAGGCTTCGCTGATCCACATTAAGGGCGACTATGATGAAGACACGTTCAACGAAGCCTTTATGATGCACACCTCTACGTCTCCGAGCTATCCGATAGTGGCGTCGATAGAAACGGCGGCGGCAATGCTGCGTGGCAATTCAGGCAAGCGGTTAATCAATCGTTCGGTGGAACGGGCGCTGCATTTCCGTAAAGAAGTGCAACGTCTGCGTGAAGAGTCGGATGGCTGGTTCTTTGATATCTGGCAGCCGGAAAAGGTAGATGAAGCAGAATGTTGGCCGGTAGCGCCAGGTGAAGACTGGCACGGATTTGTTGATGCTGATGCCGACCACATGTTCCTTGACCCGGTGAAGGTCACGATTTTGACGCCGGGAATGGATGAACAGGGAAATATGAGCGAAGAGGGGATCCCCGCGGCGCTGGTGGCGAAATTCCTTGATGAACGCGGTGTCGTAGTCGAGAAGACGGGACCGTATAACCTGTTGTTCCTGTTCAGCATTGGTATTGATAAAACCCGGGCGATGGGGCTGCTACGTGGCCTGACGGAATTTAAGCGCTCGTACGATCTGAATTTACGTGTGAAAAATATGCTGCCGGATCTATATGCTGAAGATCCCGATTTCTATCGCAATATGCGTATTCAGGATCTGGCGCAGGGGATCCATCAGTTGATCCGCCAGCATGATCTCTCCGGGTTGATGCTGCGGGCATTTGATACCTTACCGGAAATGAAAATGACGCCGCACCAGGCCTGGCAGCGGCAGATCAAAGGTGAAGTCGAAACGGTAGCACTTGATCAACTGGTGGGGCGCGTTTCTGCCAATATGATCCTGCCTTATCCCCCCGGCGTGCCGCTTTTGATGCCCGGGGAAATGATCACTGCCAAAAGCCGGGCTGTCCTCGATTTTCTTCTGATGCTGTGCTCGGTAGGGCAGCGTTACCCTGGATTTGAAACCGATATCCATGGCGCTAAACTGGGTGAGGATGGCCTGTATCGCGTGAGAGTCTTAAAAATGGCATAACGACTTGCCTCACCCCAAGACGTTCGAGTAACGTTCTGACAGAAAAATGAAAGAGGCGATGACGCTATGCTGGGATTAAAACAGGTTCACCATATTGCCATTATTGCGACTGACTACGCGGCGAGTAAGGCATTTTACTGCGATGTGCTTGGCTTTACACTGATGAGCGAAGCCTATCGGGAAGAGAGAGACTCGTGGAAAGGCGATCTGGCATTGAACGGCCAGTATGTGATTGAGCTTTTTTCTTTCCCGTTTCCACCTTGCCGTCCGAGCCGACCGGAAGCCTGCGGTTTGCGTCATCTGGCGTTCAGCGTAGATGATGTGGAAAAGGCGATAATTCATCTGGAAAGCCATGATGTGAAATGCGAGCCGGTACGAATCGATCCGTTTACCGGCAAACGTTTTACGTTTTTTAACGATCCGGACGGATTACCCCTCGAACTGTACGAGCTGTAGGGCTTGTCATTGTGGCGTTAGCCCGGTAACGTGCCGGGCAATGCCATTGTAAGTAACCATCATGACGACACTCACGCTGAACACTTCGCTGCTGAATTCTCAATCGATTCTGGTCGCCTTTAGCGGCGGGCTGGATTCCACCGTATTGCTGCATCAGTTGGTGCAGTGGCGAGCGCTGCATCCTGATGTTGCTTTACGCGCAATCCACATTCATCACGGATTAAGCCCACACGCAGACAGTTGGGTACAGCACTGTGAGTCGGTATGCGCGCAGTGGCAAGTGCCGCTGGTGGTTGAGCGGGTATACCTTGAGGATGATGGTCTGGGCATCGAAGCCCAGGCGCGACGCGCGCGCTATCAGGCGTTTGCGCAGACCTTACTACCGGGCGAGGTGCTGATGACCGCACAGCATCTCGATGACCAGTGTGAAACCTTTCTGCTGGCGCTTAAACGCGGCAGTGGTCCTGCCGGACTTTCCGCCATGGGGGAAAGCTCTCCGTTTGCCGGAACCCAACTGATTCGACCGCTGCTGGCTCAAACGCGAGAGGCGCTTGAAGCATGGGCACGGCAGCATGAATTATGCTGGATTGAAGATGAAAGTAATCAGGATGATACCTACGATCGCAATTTCCTCAGATTGCGCGTTACCCCATTGCTCCAACAGCGCTGGCCGCACTTCGCGCAAGCCGTTGCCCGCAGCGCTGCGCTGTGCGCTGAGCAGGAGAGTTTACTGGATGAACTGCTGGCCAGCGATTTAGCCGATTGCATCACATCCCGTGGAACACTGTTACTGACGCCATTAATGATGATGAGTGGCGTGCGTCGTGCCGCGCTGCTTCGTCGCTGGCTGGCGGGGTTAAATGCGCCGATGCCTTCCCGTGATGGGCTGGAACGTATCTGGCAGGAAGTGGCGCTGGCGCGGGAAGATGCGTCACCAAGTTTTCGCCTCGGGGAGTACGAGGTCCGTCGTTATCAGTCACAGCTGTGGTGGGTGAAGTCAGTCGATGGGCAAAGCGAAACTATTATCCCGTGGTTAGAGTGGAAAACACCGTTGACGCTGCCTGCCGGATTGGGTTCGGTTCAGTTAATCTCTGCGGGTGATTTGCGCTTGCCACAAGCGGACGAAGTCGTCAGTATCCGTTTTAAAGCGCCAGGGTTATTGCATATTGTCGGGCGTAACGGCGGACGGAAATTAAAGAAAATCTGGCAGGAGCAGGGGATCCCGCCCTGGCGACGAGATACCACACCGCTGCTGTTTTACGGCGAAACGTTGATTTCGGCTGCGGGTGTTTTCGTGACGCGTGAGGGGACGGCAGAAGGTGAAGAAGGCGTAAGTCTGGTATGGCATGCCTGATGGCGCTGCGCTTATCAGGCCTACGTTTCACATGGAAAGTAGGCCGGATAAGGCGAAAAAAGTTAAGATTCGCTGACCACCACGGTACCGATCTGCGGGTGGCTGAAGCTGGCAATTTTGTCGAGACGAAGCTCCCGGGTTTCACCTGCGACATCTGCGACCAGATACTCCACGTTTTTACGTGAAACCAGGTCGTTCGCTTTCGCCTGCAAAACTTCGCCATCTTTTAGCGCCAGCGTCAGTAACAAATGGTGCTGGCAGGCGAGTTCAAGATTGTCGTAATCATCGCAGTTGATGGGTTGATACGTTTCATTCATTGACATAATCGCTCACCAGTAAGTTCGCGGCAGCATACGCCGCTTTTTCCCTGACCGACTCTGGAAGGGCGCTGTCTGCCGCCACTTCATTAAGCACCTTCAATACGCAACCCAGCGCATCCGGGATATACCCTAAGTCTCCGCTGGCGATTTCCGCGTACCGCTTGCGTATTAACTCACAATATTTTTCCACATGCCCTCCTGTCAGCACTCTGACTTAACCGTGGATGCAAGTCTAAGCCTACGAAGATAAACTCTGTTTAGCAAGGTGACTATACCATACTCATTCAAGCAATATCAGCGCCTTGATAGTGGAGCAGTTAGCAGCCTTTTGCCGCAGTTTTCGCTACAATGTGCGCCTGATTCGAAAGGAGTTCTCTCATGGCGCTTAAAGCGACAATTTATAAAGCCGTCGTCAACGTAGCGGATCTTGACCGCAACCAGTTCCTTGACGCGGCCTTGACGCTGGCGCGTCACCCCTCTGAAACCCAGGAGCGCATGATGTTGCGCCTGCTGGCCTGGATCAAATATGCCGATGAACGGCTGCAGTTCACGCGTGGTCTGAGTGCGGAAGACGAGCCTGAAGCATGGCTGCGTAACGACCATCTGGGTATCGATCTCTGGATTGAGCTGGGTCTGCCGGATGAGCGCCGTATTAAAAAAGCCTGTACCCAGTCTGGAGAGGTTGCCCTGTTTGCTTACAACAGCCGTGCGGCTCAGATCTGGTGGCAGCAAAATCAGAACAAGTGCGCGCAGTTTAAAAATCTGACCGTGTGGTATCTGGATGATGAACAACTGGCGCAACTGAGTGATTTTGCAGGTCGTACAATGGCGCTGCAGGCAACTATCCAGGACGGTGCTATCTGGCTGTCTGACTCTCAGAACAATCTGGAAATTCATCTGACCGCGTGGCAGCCGCGTTCATGATTGTTATCTCCCGAAACGTCTCTATCCCTGATAATGAGCTGGAAATCACGGCGATTCGGGCGCAGGGCGCGGGCGGTCAGCACGTTAACAAGACCTCGACGGCTATCCATTTGCGCTTTGACATTCGGGCCTCTGGCCTGCCAGAGTATTACAAGGAACGTTTGCTTGCCGCCAGCCATCATCTGATTAGCGGTGATGGCGTTATTATCATTAAGGCGCAGGAATACCGTAGCCAGGAACTTAATCGGGAAGCGGCAATCTCCCGGCTGGTAGCGGTGATAAAAGAATTAACCGCAGTGCAAAAAAGCCGACAGGCAACTCGCCCTACACGCGCCTCGAAAGAGCGCAGGTTGTCATCGAAGGCGCAAAAATCCACAGTGAAAGCACTGCGTGGGAGAGTTCGTCGAACGCAAGACTGACGAGCGGGAATAAAAATTTATAAGGAATTGATAGTGAAAACAGCAATATTGTCCGTAGTCGCTGCATGCACGCTTTTTTCCTTGATCGGCTGTAATAACCGTACTGAAGTTGAAGTACTACAGCCGACGCGGGCGGCAGAATTAAAACCGATGCAGCAAAGCTGGCGTGGCATCTTACCTTGCGCGGACTGTGAAGGGATTGAAACCTCTCTGTTTCTGGAAAAAGACGGTACATGGGTGATGAACGAACGTTATCAGGGCGTGCGGGATGAACCGTCTTCGTTTGCCTCTTATGGCACATGGGCGCGCACTGCCGACAAGCTGGTGCTGACCGACAGCAAAGGTGAAAAGTCGTACTACCGGGCTAAAGGCGAGGCGCTGGAAATGCTCGATCGTGAAGGTAACCCGATTGAGTCACAGTTTAACTACACGCTCCAGCCAGTTTCCGCCAGCTTACCGGTGACGCCAATGCCGATGCGAGGCATGTATTTCTATATGGCTGACGCGGCAATCTTTACCGACTGCGCAACGGGTAAACGGATGCCGGTGGCGAATAATGCTCAGCTTGAACGTGACTATTTAGCTGCGCGTGCAGAAAACGGACAGTCCGTATTGCTGACGCTTGAGGCGCATTTCACGCTGGAGTCAAACCCGGATACGGGTGAGAAAGTGAAAACGTTGATGGCGGATAAAGACGCGAAATTTATCCCCGGTAAAGCGTGTAATTAATCGATAGAAAAAAGGCCCTGATAATCAGGGCCTTTTTGTTGGTATTAGCCTTTAATGGCTTTGACCAGGAAGTCGACGATGTCGCCGGTTTTAATCAGCTCTTTCTCGCCGTTACGACGGTATTTGTATTCGATATCGTCGTTGTCGAGGTTACGGTCGCCCAGCACGATAGTGTGCGGAATACCGATCAGTTCCATATCGGCAAACATCACGCCCGGACGCTCTTTACGGTCGTCCATCAGCACTTCAATGCCCTGAGCGCGCAGCTCAGCGTACAGTTTTTCAGCCAGTTCCTGCACGCGGTAGGACTTGTGCATGTTCATCGGCAAAATCGCGACCTGGAACGGGGCAATGGCGTCTGGCCATACGATGCCGCGATCGTCATAGTTCTGTTCGATAGCAGCAGCAACCACGCGAGTGACCCCGATACCGTAGCAACCCATGGTCAGGATCTGGTTACGACCATCTTCGCCCTGTACGGCGGCTTTCATCGCTTCAGAGTACTTGGTACCCAACTGGAAGATGTGGCCGACTTCGATACCGCGTTTGATCATCAGCGTACCTTTGCCGTCCGGGCTCGGGTCGCCGGCGACCACGTTACGGATGTCTGCAACTTCCGGGGTGACTACGTCGCGATCCCAGTTGATACCGAAATAGTGTTTACCGTCGATGTTGGCACCGGCAGCGAAATCGCTCATTACTGCAACGGTACGGTCGATAACCACCGGAATCGGCATATCCACCGGACCGAGCGAGCCTGGACCTGCTTTTACCAACGCACGAATTTCTTCTTCGGTGGCAAAGGTCAGCGGGCTGGCAACCTGCGGCAGTTTTTCCGCTTTGACTTCGTTCAGCTCGTGATCGCCACGAACCAGCAGGGCGACCAGCGGGTAGCTGCTGCCTTCAACCGCTTTCACCAGCAGGGTTTTCACGGTTTTTTCGATAGGCAGGTTGAACTGCTCAACTAGTTCGGCGATGGTTTTGGCGTTCGGAGTATCAACCAGCGTCATTTCCTGAGTTGCTGCTGCGCGCGGCTCTTTCGGCGCAACGGCTTCGGCGAATTCGATGTTCGCCGCATAATCGGAGGAGTCGGAGAAGATCACATCGTCTTCGCCGCTCTGTGCCAGCACCTGGAATTCGTGAGAGGCGCTGCCGCCAATAGAACCGGTATCCGCTTGTACTGCACGGAAATCCAGCCCCATACGGCTGAAAATTTTGCTGTACGCAGCGTACATCGCATCGTAGGTTTCCTGCAGGGATTCCTGAGAGGTGTGGAAAGAGTAGGCATCTTTCATCAGGAATTCGCGGGAACGCATCACGCCGAAGCGCGGACGGACTTCGTCACGGAATTTGGTCTGGATCTGATAGAAGTTCAGCGGCAGCTGTTTGTAAGAGCTCAGCTCGTTACGGATCAGGTCGGTGATCACTTCTTCATGCGTTGGGCCGAGGACGAACGAACGATCGCCACGGTCAGCAATACGCAGCAGTTCCGGGCCGTATTGTTCCCAACGGCCGCTCTCTTCCCACAGTTCAGAAGGCTGAACGACCGGCATCAACACCTCGATCGCACCGGCGTTGTTCATCTCTTCACGCACGATATTTTCGACTTTTTTCAGGACGCGCACGCCGGTCGGCAGCCAGGTATATAACCCGGAGGCCAGCTTGCGGATCATCCCGGCGCGCAGCATCAGCTGGTGGCTGATGACTTCGGCGTCGGCAGGTGTCTCCTTCAGAGTGGAGAGCAGATATTGGCTAGTACGCATGTTGTTACGGTTCCAGTTGAACGATCGAACAGGCTCAAAACGAGCCTGGCACAAAACAAAAGTGGTTTAGTTTACCAGCGAGAAAGGGATGTCAAAAGAGTACGCGACGCAAATTAGCGGGCTTCCAGAGCAAAGACCTCAAATCCTGACGGTGTGACGCGCCAGCGGACGTTAAAGTCCAGCAGCCAGACGGCGTAGGTTTTGCCTTCTTCCTCATTTTTACGGTAGGCAGGACGCGGATCCTGCGCCAGCACTTCGGTAATAAACTGACGAAGACGCGGGTAACGTTGTTCGAGCTTTGGTAGCTGCTCCGCGAGATCTTCACTGAACGTCACCTCGACGCTGGCCTGAGGTGCGTCCTGGGCATAGCTGGCGCGAGCATCAGGCAGCGATTCGGCAAACGGCAGATACGGCTTAATATCCACTACTGGCGTTCCGTCAACAAGGTCCAGTCCACCGAGTTCGAGGATTACGTGCTCTTTATGGCAGCGGATGCCCCGCAGCTCTACCAACGACATGCCAACAGGGTTAGGACGAAACGTTGAACGTGTGGCAAAGACACCCATTCTGGCGTTGCCACCAAGACGGGGAGGGCGCACGGTCGGACGCCATCCACCTTCGATTGTCTGGTGAAAAACAAAAATCACCCACAAATGACTGAAGGCTTCCAGGCCGCGAACGGCATCGGCCTGGTTATAAGGTGCGAGCAAATGCAGTTCACCGCAGGCGCTCTTCACCAGACCTGGCTGGCGTGGAACGGCGAACTTTTCTTTATATGGTGAGCGGATAACGCCTATTTGCTCGAACTGAAAATGGCTCATTTCGCCGAAATGTTCAGTGCAGAACCGATGCAAACCGCCTGACGATAGCAACCCGGTGTTCCGCTGGTCACTTCGCAACTGTGCAGCAATACCGCATTAGCTTTCATTTTTGATGCGTTAATCTGCATGCGTTTGCGCGCGGTTGGAATGCTCGGAGGGGAATCCTGGTTGGATGCCTGGCAGGATTCACCGCTAACTTCGCCAAGATCGCGGAACGGCTTGCCTACTAAATCTTCAGCGTTAGTAATGATTCTTACCGGCGTCGCGCGCGGTGCTTTCGGTTTTTCCGGCTCCGCTTTCGGCGGGGTTGCGGTGCTTTGAACGGGTTCAACAGGGGATCTGCTTAACATAGAACAGCCGCTCAGCAAGAGTGCTACTAAACAGATCGGTAAAGCACGCATAATATTTCCTCAATGAATGATCTAAACGTCAGATATTGAATCAGGTGCTTGCATAAATGACAAGACGGGCAAGCGCCCGTCCTGATGATATTACATATTCTGTAAACAGCCTAAAATTACCAGCCCTTAACAGCACCGCCGTTGAAGACTTTGTTTGCTGCTTCGTACACTTCATCAGACTGGTATGCCTGAACGAATTTCTTCACGTTCTCAGCATCTTTGTTGTCTTCACGAGTCACGATCAGGTTTACGTACGGAGAATCTTTATCTTCAACAAAGATACCGTCTTTTGCCGGGGTCAGGCCGATCTGGCTGGCGTAGGTGGTGTTGATGACCGCCAGTGCGATTTGAGCATCGTCCAGAGAACGCGGCAGCTGCGGCGCTTCCAGTTCAACCAGCTTCAGGTTTTTCGGGTTTTCAATCACGTCCAGCGCGGTCGGCAGCAGGCCAACACCGTCTTTCAGCTTGATTAAGCCCACTTTTTGCAGCAGCAGCAAGGAACGGCCAAGGTTAGTCGGGTCGTTTGGAATCGCGACCTGTGAACCGTCCTGCAGCTCATCCAGTGATTTGATTTTTTTGGAATAGCCCGCAATCGGGTAAACAAAAGTATTGCCTACAGCAACCAGCTTGTAACCGCGATCTTTGATCTGCTGATCCAGGTACGGTTTGTGCTGGAAGGCGTTAGCATCGATATCGCCTTTGCTCAGCGCTTCGTTAGGCAGAACGTAATCGTTAAACGTGACCAGCTCAACGTCCAGACCGTATTTTTCTTTAGCTACTTTCTGCGCGACTTCTGCAACCTGCTGCTCTGCGCCAACAATAACGCCCACTTTGATGTGATTAGGATCTTTTTCATCCTGACCGCAACCCACAAGTGCCAGAGAACCGATCAGGGCTCCAACTGCCGCAAAGGTTTTGAATTTGAACGCCATGCTTATTTCCTTTTCTTAATGAGTTTTTAGTGTTGTGTGCAACGTTATTTGTGCGTGACAGCCCGGACGATGCGATCGCCGGATAACTGAATTAAATAAACCAGAACGACGAGCAATACCAGTACTGTATTCATTACTGTAGCGTTGTAACCAATATAGCCGTACTGATAACCAATCTGTCCAAGACCACCGGCACCGACGGCACCGCCCATCGCGGAGTAACCAACCAGCGTGATAAGAGTGATGGTGGCCGCATTGACCAGTCCTGGCAGCGCTTCTGGCAGTAATACCTTACGTACAATTTGCAGCGGCGTGGCGCCCATCGCACGAGAGGCTTCTATCAGCCCGGTCGGGATTTCGAGCAGCGCGTTTTCCACCATGCGGGCGATAAACGGTGCGGCGCCGACGGTCAGCGGGACGATAGCGGCCTGCAGTCCGATAGAGGTGCCTACGATCATGCGGGTGAACGGAATCATCCAAACTAATAAGATGATGAACGGGATGGAACGGAAAATGTTCACCAGCGCAGAGAGCGTACGGTAGAGCTTCGCGTTCTCAATGATTTGCCCCGGACGCGTTACGTACAGCAACACGCCAACCGGCAGACCGATCACAAAACCAAAAAAACCGGACACAAAGGTCATTGCCAGCGTTTCCCATACGCCGCGAACCAGCAGCCACATCATCGGCTCAGACATAACCCAGTACCTCTACTTTTACATGGTGTTCCTGCAACCAGTTGATGGCTGCTTGTGTATCTTCCTGTGTGCCGTGCATTTCAGTCAGCATGATGCCGAATTTCACACCGCCGGCGTAATCCATCTGCGCGCTAATAATGTTGTTATTAACGTTAAAGCGACGGGCCGTCTCAGAAAGTAGCGGTGCATCGACCGAATGACCGGTGAATTCCATACGCAACATCGGCACACTGTCTGCTTCTGGCTCGGCTTTTAACCGTTCCAGGTAATCTTCCGGGATATCCAGGTGCAGCGTGGACTGAATAAATTTCTGTGCCAGCGGCGTTTTCGGGTGTGAGAACACTTCGCTAACGGTGTCCTGTTCGATCAGTTCACCATCACTGATGACCGCCACGCAGTCACAAATGCGTTTTACAACGTCCATCTCATGGGTTATCAGCAGAATGGTAAGTCCCAGACGACGGTTAATGTCTTTCAATAATTCAAGAATCGAGCGGGTCGTTGCCGGATCGAGTGCGCTGGTGGCTTCATCGCACAGCAACACTTTGGGATTGCTTGCCAGCGCACGGGCGATCGCCACACGCTGTTTTTGTCCCCCGGAAAGATTGGCCGGGTAGCTATCGTGCTTGTCACCAAGACCAACCAAATCCAACAGTTCTGTTACACGGCGTTTGATCTCTTCTTTTGGCGTGTTATCCAGTTCCAGCGGCAGCGCGACGTTGCCAAACACGGTGCGGGAAGAGAGCAGGTTAAAGTGTTGGAAAATCATGCCGATTTGACGGCGAGCTTTGGTCAGCTCTGACTCAGAAAGCGTCGTGAGTTCCTGACCGCCGACCTGAACGCTGCCTTCGGTTGGGCGTTCAAGTAAGTTAACGCAGCGGATGAGCGTACTTTTACCGGCACCGGAGGCGCCAATAACGCCATAAATCTGCCCTGCAGGAACATGCAGGCTGACGTTATTTAACGCCTGAATGGTGCGAGTCCCCTGCTGGAACACTTTGGTGATATTCGAAAGTTTAATCATTGGTTATTTATTATCGTAATTAAGTTAGCCGTGGCATTTTCGTCTGTCAGGTACGGTCGAAGCCGTCAACAAGATGGATGTTAAGGCATCCAGACGTCTAAATCAATCAGGCTTTGCGCGATGAGCACTTTCTTGCCCGCTGAAACATGCGATACTAGAGCCACATGCCTTATTCAGGAGCTATAAAAGGTGGCAAAGTCTGTACCCGCAATTTTTCTCGACCGTGACGGTACCATTAATGTGGACCACGGTTATGTACATGAGATCGACGAGTTTGAGTTTATCGACGGCGTTATTGATGCCATGCGTGAACTTAAAAAGATGGGTTACGCGCTCATTATTGTGACGAACCAGTCTGGTATCGCGCGTGGTAAATTTACTGAGGCGCAGTTTGAAACGTTGACCGAATGGATGGACTGGTCGCTGGCCGATCGCGATGTTGAGCTGGATGGCATCTACTACTGCCCGCATCACCCACAGGGTACCGTGGAAGAGTATCGTCAGGTCTGCGACTGTCGTAAACCGCATCCTGGCATGTTTATCTCCGCCCGAGACTTCTTGCACATCGATATGGCCGCTTCTTATATGGTAGGCGACAAAATTGAAGATATGCAGGCGGCGGCAGCTGCGAATGTTGGCACGAAGGTATTGGTGCGCACAGGCAAACCCGTCACGCCGGAAGCAGAAAATGCGGCAGATTTAGTCATAAATAGTCTGGCAGACCTGCCAATGGCGATAAAAAAGCAGCAAAAGTAAGCGTTGTGGGTAAAAGGTGAGCGGTTGAAACAAAAATGCATTTTTCCGCTTGTCTTCCTGAGTCGACTCCCTATAATGCGCCTCCATCGACACGGCGGATGTGAATCACTTCACACAAACAGCCGGTTCGGTTGAAGAGAAAAACCTGAAAATGAGGGTTGACTCTGAAAGAGGAAAGCGTAATATACGCCACCTCGCGACAGAGCGCTAAAGCGCGTCGCAACTGCTCTTTAACAATTTATCAGACAATCTGTGTGGGCACTCGAAGATACGGATTCTTAACGTCGCAAGACGAAAAATG
>NZ_KQ089818.1:3190877-3894702 GCF_001034485.1 Citrobacter sp. MGH104 | reverse complement strand
TACATTATGCGCACCAATGTGGATTGTGTCCGATAACGACGTTTCCGGTGCCGTCATTGGTCACAGACCGTAATCCACTGGCCCAGGACGTCTTTCAGGCAATGTTGGCATAAATCCAGTTTTAAGCGATTACTGTCACCAAAAATTGAACCGTATCCAGCCAGGCGATTAACAGACAGAAACTCATTGAACTCAATGTCATCTACCACCGTCTTCGCATGGCGACCACAGCGATCGCAGGTCTTCGCACATAACATCACAGTATCGCTGGATGTGAAAAATTGCATTTTATCTCCTCGTAATGCTGCCGCGCCGAATCAGCAATAACGCTAAAAAAACAGAATTGTTCGGCTTGGCCAACCCCTGACACTAACAAAAGCAAGTTTTGTCACTGTCCGGGGTTATCATATAAACCAATAGACCGTCCTTACGCCATTCTGGTTATCAATAACATAGCCGCATTGTTTCCTTAAAAATTCTTCTGCTAAATCAATGGCTTTTACAGAAATCTCATAAGAAGGAAATAAAGTGTATCCTTTCCCTTCACTGGCAGCTGCTTTGATCGCATCCAGAGTATTATCAATCAGTAACAGAGCAAGTGATGCTTCATTTACCTGAGCCGAAGAACTTCTGGCTGCAAGTGTCATTGTTTTTGCTTCTTCCGCTGTAATCGTTCGTTCTGCCAGAGCAGATAAAATCCCATAAGAATCCATTAGTTACCCCAATCAATAATGTCCATTTGATGGATAGCGAGCAGGGCTCACGCACCTACCCGCTATCCATCAAAGTGGACGAATGATATGTGCTGTAAGCAAAATATACATAATACGCTGTTCATTGCTGTCTGCCTTGCTACTGAAAATCCAGCCTATAAGAGGAATTTTACTTATAACTGGAACTGAACGCTCGGCATTGCTGAACGATGAATCGATAAGCCCCCCCAATAACAACGTCTGACCATCCTTAATCTGGACTGTCGTCTGAATCTGGCGCTGATTAGTAATAATATCGGATGCCTGATCATCATTGCTGATTGAGTCAGCGCGAGTGTCGATAGTCAGAACTAGTTGCCCGTTCCCCATGACAACAGGCGTTACCTTGAGAGAAACACCAACATCATGACGCTCGATAGTCTGAAACGGATTATTTACCCCGGCAGATTCGCCCGTTACCTTTCCGGTGATAAACGGCACATTCTTACCTACGGAAATGTAACCAGTCTGACCAGACTGAGTAAGAATACGCGGCGTTGAAATCACCTTAGAGCGTGAATTACTCTGGACAGCACGCAAAGACAGCGCCAACACGTTACCATCAAAAATACCAAAAGAACCGCCCGCCGTAGAAAGAGCGCTACCCAGTGCAGAAGTATTAAAGCCCCCCGCAACCTTATGACCGGATGCAGAACCTGCCGCAAACGATAAATCAACGCCATCAGACAAGCTGGTTTCAAACATCAGCGACTGAATGAGAACCTGATCGCGGGCAACATCCACAGAATTGATAAAATCGGACAGAACCGGCAGCAGCTCGTCAGGCGCAGAAACAATCAGCGAGTTATTGCCTGGATAATCCACGACATTACCACCACCATTAGAATCAAGATAAATTTTAATCAGTTGCTGAACATCGGACGATCTAACTTTTGTCAGCTTAAAATTTCTGACCGTAAGCGCCACAGGTACTGGCTGGTAAGATGGCTCAGAAGGAAAAGTATCATAAGACTGGTTATCAGAATCATCGGAATCCGAAACCATCTGTGAAGGTAATTTAGACGGCAAAGAGACTACCGCAGGATTGCCAGAAAGCATGACAAAACCGTTAGCATTCAGAACAGACTTAAAGAAATCATCAATATTTGTTGGATTAACATCAGCATTAAATACGGTTACGTTTCCTTTAACATCAGGATTAACAATAACAGGCTTGCCAGTTTTTGAAGAATACCACTGAACAAATGAGCGAACAGATGAATTATTTAAATTAACAGTTTCAGCAGAAACGCTGAATGAACACGCAAATAAAAAAGCAACAATAACAGAGCGCATAATAATTTTACTCCTGACAGGTAACAGTCTGTAAATAACGGCCTTTTCTAATAACAACACGACAGGCATCTTTAATATCAACGGAATAACCATCTTTAATCAAATCAAAATACTGATATTTCATACCTTTAGCATCAACAAACGTAACGGAAACGTCAAAGCCAAGTTGTGAAAAAGAATTAATAGAAAGTCGGGGTAAGTCACTGGACGAATCAGGCGTTACCGCCCTCGCCTGTTCAGTATAAGCAGATTTAATAGCTGAGATTTCATCAACATTCTTTCCAGACTGGAGCCAGAAACCAAGCGCAAGCCCCAGCGCCAAAAAAGAAAGCATTAATATAAGACGGTTCGATTTGCGAAAATAAATTTTAGTGAGGCGCATGTAATAATTAAATCCTCTGTGAACAGAAAATTGACCGTGCGTGATAAATGGTGGCAAAAGCGAAAATGCGCCATGAGGATAATTATCTGTGAACGCTTGTTTGGTATTGTAAGCAGAATAAAGAGATTTTCCTGTATATATCCATTTATCAACAGTGATTGAATTAATATTATCACCATATTTGACAATGCCAAAGTGTACCTTTGGTAAAGAAAATCGCGCCCCTGAAACTAAATTCATAATGGAGCCAACAAAAGGAATGTTTAATTTATCTGAACGGCGACAATAAACAACATGCTCAGCAAGCGCCAGACGAGCTTGCTTATCCATTATCGAAATATCCTGAATCAAAAATATAATATCCCAGCCTAATTTTCTGGCATGTAAAAACCAGTCAATAACAGGTTGTCTGTCTTTATCACCCCATGAGCGGGAATTAAACCAAGTACCACATTCATCAAGTACAAGGAGGCCATTACGGGATTCATCGTAAGATGTATTCCCAATACCAATAGCAAGTAAATCATTTAATGAAGGCTTGTCAGGAACGCGAATAACGCGCGTTTTTTTCGCATAACGCCCAACCATAGGCATATTATGCAATTTAAGGTCAAGATTAGTGGCAACAGGACAACCCTTAGCAAGTCTTTCCTGTATTCTGGAAACACTAACAAGTGTCTTGCCTGAGCCTAATTTGCCTGTTACTACATGAACCGCCATTTAAATCACCCTGTTTGCATAATCAAGAAATTTTTGTTTTAAATCGAAAACAAAAACACTGATACGAGTAACCATAATAACGTTAACACACGCCTGAAAATGGTCAGGCAATACAGACGCCATTAAATGAGAGAAATCAGCAGGTAAACCGTTATACATAACCTCAGCAAGGTACTGCATTAAAAGCGTAACAGTTGTTGTAATTAATGCGACCAATGCAAAGACGATTAATCCTGTTTTGGTAGCAAGTCGAGCTAAAAAACTCGCCACATAGCCAATAAACAAAGGGACAAGACCAATAAGAAAACGCAACAATGCAGGAATACCTAATAATAAGGGCATCACTCACCCCCTTTGCGAAGCAATGAAGTTAAAGAAGTAAAGACATACCAGAACGTAAGGCAATAAAAAACCCATGAAAGAACATCTTTAATAGTCAGTAATTTATCGCAACCAATATCAATCTGATAAACCTCTCCGGGAAAAATAATAAAATCAGAGCAACCGTTACCATTGGGTAAATTAGGCAGCATAGCACCTTTATTTAAAAATGCTTCCCATAAAGCACCGTGAGAATCCTTTTCAATTCCCAATTCAGAATCAGCCAAAGTAGAAGCGCCATCTAATTCAGAGTCGCCCTTTCCATAACGAGAATCACCACCTGAAGGGTCAGCAAAACGGCCAGCCCCCCGCGTAAGATTGTTAATGGAATCGTCAAGACGATTTATATTATTCCTAGTTTGTTCATCGGCATTTTTTTTATCATCTGATGAAGTGTCTTTCTCCGTTAATTTATCATGAATATCGCTGGCTATTTTGGGTGAAGCACCTTCGATAGCAGACTGAATATCACCTTTAGAAAGACTGGAACCACTAGAGCCACCGCCAGAACTACCGCCACCGGACTCACCGCCACCGGACTCACCGCCACCGGACTCACCGCCACCGGACTCACCACCGCCAGACTCACCGCCGCCAGACTCACCACCGCCAGACTCACCACCACCATTTTGGGGGGTTGAGGGTTTATCAGAGGGGTCAGCTACAGTACCTGTAGGCTTCCATGTTGCAGCGCAAACAGTACCATCACCCTGACAAACAATGACACCAGTAGCCTCATATTCACAGCCGTTATAGTAGATATAGCGACCACCATCATATGAATCAACATTATTAAATACACCTTCTTCTGGCGGCTTCGTTTCGCAAATTTCTTCTGGTGTCGGGTCAGTAGGTTTTTCATCAGGAACAGAACGCTGAATATCACCAACAATATAAGCCGTTAAAGACCAATATTTATCCTTCTGCCCTGTTGAATCGCTGTAAGTACAATCACCAGTAAAAACAAGACGGAATTCAGAATCAGGCCAGATACCCTCATAAGTTGGTTTAACCTGAGTAAATACACTCTGAGCACTGGATTTAGCACCCTGACAAGCGGAGGCCTGCATAGCAGCATCAATATAGTAAACCGTTGTCTTAGAGCCATCCTGATTGGTTATTTGCTTACTTTCAGCGTAGGCAGAGCTTTGATAAGTGGATTTAGTAATGCTTTCCCATGACTCAGCATGTGAAAAAGGAGAAATGAGGACAGCGGAAAGAATTAATATTTTCCTTTTCATAGTAACCCGCTTTAATAAAGGGGCAACGAGTGCCCCTGAGTGAAATTCAAACCGCTTTTGAAGAGAATTTTTTGAAAATACGAATGGCAAGCCCAGCGCCAACCACAGCCACAACAACAGGCCATACTTTACCAATGAGATCATTTGCCTGAGTCAACAAAGCATCCATTGCCTGACCTGCATAATCAGTACCACCTGTAGCACCTTCAGCCGCAAAAGAACTTGCAGAAACAAAAAGCGCAGTTGAAGCCAGAGCAACTTTAGATTTAACAGTAGACAGAATTTTCATAGGAATAACTCCATTAAGGTTACATTAATCGGTCAGAAAATGATTTAAATGAACCGACCGCATAGAAAAGGGCAAAACCAAAGGTATAAGCCCCGAAGAAATAAACGATATACATTAACGAAAGACCCCCGCAGTAATCGCGCCGAGGCCAAAAGAAATAACGATGCCAGACGCTATCAAAATTTGAATAACATCGTCCATATTTAACCTTTGATCTCTGCGATGCCACCATCGGAAGAAACATTATAAGTTACACCTTCCCTGCCCTCCATTGACCACGCACGGACATAGACAGGAATTTGAACTAATTTCCCAATGAAAGCATTCGCCTGGTTCATTAGACCTGCGTTAACGAGAGCCTGAGAAACTCGAATAATAATTTGATCCTGCTTTGTACCACCAAAACCATCAGATATTTCAAGGCCAATACCAATTTCATTATAATAGCCCTGACCATTAACTTTATTACGTTGGCGGGCTCCCAACATTTTACCCTTAACGAAAAGACCATAATTAGACATATTACTTTCCTTTAATGCCAGCTACTGGCGTGCGAAATACGGTTGTAATCGAAAATAAAACCTTTCTCATAAATCCATAAGGGGATTTCCGCTGGCTTGGCTTCCAGCGTTCTTATTAGCGGAACAACGTTATTAGAGTCTGGTGAATCACAATAGAAATTAATATCGATACCGAACGAAAGCAATTCTCTTCTATGGCGATAAAAAGTGTTATGAGGTAACATTTCTTTCATGTTAGCCCCTTGTTTCCAAAGTAAATAAGTTGACTGTATTTTTCTTGGCAGTTTCGTTATTTTCTCATCACTTAAAATAGCATTCTGATTCATTTCTATTCTCCCTACATATTCAGAGAATAATTGACGTGGTGTTTTCATATTCCAGTTAGCGCCAAGCGTTAAATTTAAATCAATAAGCTCAGTTGTTCTTAATGTTAATTCAATACGTAATTTATCTTTCGTCCAGTCCAGTAACCCGGCTCGTACAAAATCTTCGGCTATCTGGTGCCCTTTTTTACCCGAAACGTGTTCATCATATTTTGAATAAAACTTCAGACTCCATCGACGGGAGTTTTTACCTAAATAAACTGTACCGCCTTTCCCACATGCGCGACCATGGCGTGTTTTAGCTTTAAATTCGGCGGCATAAAGCCATGACCTGACATTTTCCAGCGTAGATAATGAATACATGTAATTAATGTCAACACGAGAAATTTTATACTGACCTGCCATAACGGCTTTATAAGACGTTAAATCATGAGGAATATTCAATAAGGATAAAATCCTGGCATAGGCCGTCAACATGAGCCCTTGTATATCATCCGACCCAACAACAGAATGCCCCTGCAAAAACTTGGACGGATTACCATCAATGTACAAATGTGTCGCTTTACCTTCGCCATTAGATCCTATCGATCGTACTTTCATCGTTGCTTCATGCGAGCCGCGAACAGTCAGTCGCTTAACGGTTTCCCACTCAATTGCACCGTCAGCATCAACGCTGACGACACTCCCCGCCGGAAGCGGTTTGTGTGTGCAAGGGAAAATCCCGGTAAGCCAATCGATCACGAATAAATCCTCAAAATTGCAAAAATGACGACTTACTAACACATGAGTTCAGTAGTTCATTAGTGTTTTAACATTACATCAGTGAGCTAGTGAGTTCAAGAGGCTTGGATGATATGAGTTCATGAGCATGTATACTCACTTCAAATATTGCATTGAACGAGCGTAAAAAATGGCAAAGCGCACGACTTATAACGTGACGGAAGAAAGAAAAATGAAACTAGAACGACTGGCTATAAATGCCAGTGTAAAACTAGGAAAAACAATTACATGGACAGAGATTTTAGGTTATCTGATTGATAACTACTCTAAAGATGCAGCAGAAGATCTCATGTCTGCCAAACAAAAGGATTAAGTACCACGAATGGTACAAACGTGCAGTATTACCAACACTGCACGTTCTGGTTTGTGCAAAACTTAAACAAAAAGTAAGTCATCGAGATAAACAAAACTCGTCAAGGTATATACTGATGAATACGCCAAAAAAAAGTGAACAAAAACAGAATGATAAGCAACAAGGCTTTGCCCAAGATGGTTTGGACACATCTAAAGCAAAAAGGCTTTTAGAAAAAGCTCAACAATCCACTACTAAACCAACACAAGGAAAGTAATATGTTATCTTTTCAGGTTTTCCTTTTTAAAAAAGCATTAGAGGAAGAATTAGATATAATCAAATGGCATCCAACAAATGAACAATTGGAGGAGATGTTCAATGAGATAAAAAAACTCAGTGGCAATGAAAGCATCACTGAAGTTGAAAATATCGTTCATCGAATTTACAAAAAACCGATTACAAGAATGATTTGTAATGGATTGAATACATCGAAAGCAAGTTCGCTATTGGCAAAAATTCAATCCCAGTCAAATAACACTCAACAAAAAAGATAGTGAAATCAGATATGGATGTTCACGGTATCATTGATAATCAAAAAATAGAAATTGAGCGTTTATATGAAAAATATACTGAGTCATTAGAGTGTTACCTATCTGGTAAATGTGATTTTGATACCGTGAATTCATGTGGAGACAGTTTTTTCGGCTATTTAGAACACTGCGCTGCACATAACAGAACAGTAGATGAATTGAATAATACTCAATGGAATCAATGGCTTGCGGAAACATGTATTGATGTTCTTGACCTTATCTTAGCTCATTACAAAAAATATAGAGAGGTAATGAATGATAATAGTATTAAACCAAGCTCCACTGCTTTTGCTTCAATGCAAAGGATAGTAAAAGCCCATGACAAACGTTCTGCAAAAGAAATCAGGAATCTTTTCGTTAATGAAGATATGCCAGTATATGGATTTGACAATAAAGGAAAAGAAAAATTGACAAAAGCACACGAGAGAATAGCGGCCTTTAGCTTTGGCATTTTACTTGTTATTCTTTTTATAATAATCGCAATATTTATACCTAATCCAACGAACTTTCAATACACTTTCTTTCGAATAATTCTTTCAGCAGCAGTTGCTGGGGTAGTCTCATTTATACCCGGGTTTATAGAAGTCAAAATATCAAACTGGGTAAGAGCAGGTGGAGCATTAGCTGTATTTGTGATTGTCTATTACGTGGCTCCCGCAGCATTATGAATTGGTTCGCACAATGACGTTATGCTAAAGAGGCCGCTGCGGGATTCTATTTTCGCAGCGGCCTTTTCAACATAACGAGTCGTACATTATGCGTACTTAGATGGAGTAAGAAAGAACCTGTGTTTTTTTGGTCGTCCTTGTGCAGCTGAAACATAGTGTTAAACGGCGCTGCTGCGTATCAGACGATACAGAACATGTTGTGCTAATCGATGATCTGGCGGCAACGCGGGATGCACAAACTCTTCTGCTTTACTCATGCCAAGGCGTATCATCAGGTTCTCAGACGGTTTGTTCAGCACCGAAGTAAAAGAAACCACCTCAGTTAACGCCAGTTCCTCGAAAGCAAAAGTCAGGCAGGCTTCGGCAGCTTCCAATGCTAACCCCTGATGCCAGAATGATTTCGCAAGACGCCAGCCTATTTCAGTACAGGGTGAAAAATGAAACTTATCAGGTTGTGGATGTAAACCTACGCAGCCCACAAACTGGTGTGTTTCTTGTAGTTCAACGGCCCAAAATCCCCAGCCGCGCTCTGTAATGCCTTCCTGGAATCTTGCGGCAAGATTGTCGCTTTCCGTCCGTAGCAATGGAGCCGGAAAAAAACGCATCACATCGGAATCGGTATTTAACGCGGCGAATGGCGCTCTGTCTTTCGCTTCCCACTGACGGAGAATCAGTCTCGATGTTTCCAGCATAAATCTGCCCTTATCATTCATTTTCATATAATCTTCTAAAAGAAGCTGCTCATCGGCAAGGACTAATGAACCCCCTTTCCGCCTTTTCTTCTTATACTGGAGATTCATACATGGCCGACTGGAACCCTTCGCTTTATTTGCAATATAAAACTGAACGTTCAAGACCCGCAGCGGAATTACTTAGCAGAGTGGCGTTAGAAAGTGTTCGTTCAGTTGTCGATCTTGGCTGTGGCCCGGGAAACAGTACAGCATTACTGCATCAGCGCTGGCCTTCAGCTCAAATAACTGGGGTTGATACCTCACCCGCGATGCTTAATGAAGCGCGCAACACATTACCAAAATGCCATTTTATTGAAGCGGATATCAGTACGTTTCAGGCAGAGCACCCCGTGGATCTGCTTTATGCCAATGCATCGTTACAGTGGGTACCCGATCACTATGAATTATTCCCGCACCTGGTCTCACAACTGAGTCACAATGGCGTTCTGGCCGTGCAAATGCCAGATAACTGGCTGGAGCCAACGCATGTATTGATGCGCGAAGTGGCTTATGAACAAGATTACCCAGACCGTGGCCGTGCTCCGCTTCCTGGCGTTCACGCCTACTATGATATTTTGACCGAAGCGGGTTGTGATGTAGATATCTGGCGTACAACGTATTATCACATTATGGATTCGCATCAGGCAATTATCGACTGGGTAAGCTCGACGGGCCTGCGCCCCTGGTTGCAGGATTTGAGCGAAAGCGAGCAACGTCATTACCTGGCGCGCTACCATGAACTGCTCCAGGAACAATATCCGTTGCAGGAGAACGGCAAAATTTTACTGGCATTTCCGCGATTGTTTATTGTTGCCAGACGCAATAGTTAAGCGTTTATCATCTGGCAGATCACAGGAATAAACTATCAGCCATGCGTACCCTCGCCTTTTTATCATAAGGATCTAGTGGCTATGTCTGGCTTCTGCTAGTGTCTTGCAATATGTTTCTGACGGGGGTTGTTATGTCTAAAGTCTACATTGGTGGGTGTCTGTGTGGCTCGATCCGTTTCACAGCCAGCAGTCCTAATAATTCCCATACCTGCTCCTGCGATATATGCCGGAAACATACGGGCGCGCCTACCGTCGTCTGGATTGAGTTTGATGCAGAAAATGTAGAATGGACGGGAAAAGCCGGAAAACCGAAAACCTGGCGCTCATCAGAAACGACCAGTCGGGCCTTTTGCCCTCAGTGCGGCAGTTCCGTGGGCGCCATCGATGACGCCCCGGTCATTGCGCTTTTAGCCGGTGCTTTTGACGATCCTAACGATGAAGACCTTGCACCGGAGTTTCATTCGTTTTCCGATATGCAGCCCGCGTGGTGGCAAAACGAACGTCGCTAAGTGAGTTGATAGTGCTTATCCGGCATATGCTTTGCTGGCACATTTGTTTCATCATTCATTTGCAGCAAATCGATTTCGATTGCATTGCAAATCGCATCCAGCGGCAGATCGTTGTTCTCAGTGCCAAACGGATCTTCAAGCTCTTCTGCAAGCGTGTCGAGCGAAATAAAAGTATAGGAAATAAGCACTGAAATAAACGGTGTCATGTAGTGCAGATCGACCACCAATGCAAATGGCAACATGATACAAAACAGGTACACAGTACGGTGAAGGATCAAGGTATAAGCAAACGGCACCGGGGTATTAGCAATCCGCTCACAACCGGCCAGTACTGCAGACATATCATTTAACCTATTGTTTAAACTGTGAAATAATATGTCAGACAGTTGACCATTACGTCTGCGTACGGCCAACCACTCCCCCATCAGCAACAAAATACGGTTTGCCGGGGATTGTGCGGCAAATACCGTTTGCAAATCTTTCTCGCTAAGATATTTCGCTAACGGCTTCGCCTGTGGGTTTCGACGTAACGTCATGCGTAAACAGTGAGCAAATGCAATTTGCAGACGCACAAACTGTCCCAGTTCTGCATCGTCAGGTAACGTGGTTTTTACCTCACGCAGAAGCGATCGGGAAGCAATCATCAACTGCCCCCACAGGTGTCGGGCCTCAACGTAACGTGAATAGCAGGCGTTATTGCGAAACCCCAGAAAAATAGCTATCGCCACGCCGAGAATGCTGAACGGCGCAAGGGTAAACTTAATGCCCAGCATCGTATACCAGGGCAACATGATAATAACGGCGATGGAAAGCAGGAAGTTCAGCAGCAGACGTGAAAAAATCTTGGATAATACGGAACCGTGCCAGACGAATATCAGGCGCATCCAGTGTTGTTGGGGACGAACGATCATGGTTATCTTCGGGAAAATGTGAAATCCGTCACATTAGACGCGATAGCGATCAATGTTGCAAGTTAATCGCAACATTATCCAAACAACTTTTGCCCTGCTCAAAACGAAGCCGCACGGAAGTTACAGACTGGGTTAATGACATAAATAATACAGTATGTTGTAACTAATTTATATCCAGAAAAAACCCGGCCTGAGCCGGGTTGTCGGTAGTCGTCTTAGCACAGTGGCTTAACGGCTTCCCGCATACCTTTTGCCAGGATGGCATCCAGATCGGCAGAAACTTGCTCCACCAGCCCAGAAACCTGGGTCAGGTCTTGCTCCCAATGTTCTTTGACCGCCAGTACAGTACGCACCAACGCCTCAGTACTTATCTGGCGATCGCGATGTTGGCTCCACAGTTGTTGGAAACGTTCAATCCAGTGCGCATCATCCTGGACCGGATAAGACTCACCGTTACGCTCCCCGCGGTAGAACGCAATCAACGCCGCCAGCGCAAACGTCAGACGTGCGGGCAATTGACCGCTGGCATATTGCCCGGCCAGCAGTTGCGGCAATATGCGGGTACGGAATTTAGTCATGCCGTTCAGGGCAATCGACAACAACTGATGCTTGATGTACGGGTTGCAGAAACGCCCCGTCACCGCACTGGCAAAGGACGCCAGCTCATCACGAGGTAAATCCAGTACCGGAATGATCTCTTCATAAATAGCTTTTTCAACGAAGGCGCAAATTTCTGCGTCATTCATCGCCTCGCCTACGGTGTCCAACCCTGCCTGCCAGGCAACAGGAACCAGCGCAGTGTGAGCACCGTTGAGAATCGCCACTTTGCGCTCTTTGTACGGTTTGATGTCATCCACAATCAGGACATTCAGCGGATACTTATCCAGACGTAGTTCTGCGGCTAATGACTTCGGCCCCTGAATAACAAAAAGATAGAAATGTTCTGCCGTGTCGAGGAAAGCATCATGATAGCCCAGTTCAGCTTCGAGCTTAGCTACCTCATCACGCGGATAGCCGGTAACAATACGGTCCACCAGCGTAGAGCAAAATGCATTGGCCTGATCCAGCCACTGAATAAACGCTTCCGGCAGCGTCCATTCCTGAGCGTAGCGCAGAACCAGTTCACGCAGCGCATCACCGTTATAATCAATCAGTTCGCAAGGGATGATAATCCAGCCTTTATCCAATGCGCCGTTAAAATAGCTGAAGCGTTCGAACAGCAGACGCGTCAGTTTAGCCGGATAACTTACCGCTGGCGCGTCGTCAAACTTATCGCCCGCGTGGTAACTGATACCTGCTTCCGTGGTGTTAGAGAACACAAAACGCATATCAGGATTATGTGCCAGCTTCAGGAACTCATCGTATTCGCTATAGACGCTGATTTCACGGTTAACTGAACGAATTAGACGAGCATCGCTGACAGCCTCGCCCTTCTCATTCAAACCACGAATGATAGTAGTATAGAGGCCATCCTGCGTACTCAGCGATGGCGGGAAGGTACTTTCGATAGGACGAACAATGACCACACCAGCGTTCAGATCGGTATGTTCGTTCAGCAGATCAACCTGCCAGTCTACAAAGGCGCGCAGGAAGTTTCCTTCACCAAACTGAATAATGCGTTCAGGATACTGAGCACCGGGGAAATCGCGACGATTTAGTGTTTGCACAATGGGTTCCCTTTATGATTAGTCATACAACCTGATTGAATTGGTCCAATAGGTTAGCAAACTTTAATACATTGAAACCCTGTTTTGATCAATCCCCGGCGACAAATTAGAGCGTTTTATAGAAAAGTGTGGTCCCGGTCAGCGTCCCATCGGGCATTTGGGCATAGTCAGGTATCACCCCTACCTTTTTCCACCCGCAATTGTGGTAGAACAACTCCGCGCCACTGCCCGTCGCCGTATCAAGTACCAGCAGCGTTTTACCTTGTTGACGCGCGTAACTTTCCAGTTCGGTCATCAATTCACGAGCCAGGCCACCGCGTCGCGCTGAGGGGTGAACCAGCAGTTTGGCAACATCAGCACGATGAGGTTGATTTTCAGGTTGATCGATAATGAGTTGGACGGTACCGACAAGCGCCCCCTGTGCGTTCTGCGTACCAAGAACGATCCGTTCTCCGCGAGAAACACTTTGCGCGACGTTCATCCAGAAAGGCTCTGATTTTTCGCGATTAAAGGGCAGCATAAAACTGATGGAGGCGCCGTCATTGACGCACCGTTCAAGAACATCGCTGAGCTCGTCGATTCGCGACAGAATTTGTGCCGCGCTCAGCACAAAGCAGGGTTTACCGGAAGCCATGGTTTCTCCTTAGATTGACCCCTTCATACTGCTTTTAACAATTACACAACACAAGGGGTCATATCATAGGATAATGTTATCTATGGCTTGTTCATCTGAAGCACTAACCAGTGATAAATAACCGTGACAACGTAACGTTTTTGTTCATCGTTTAGCGCTACGCCCTGAGGTATATCATGCCATTTCGCCAGACACCCTCGACAGCACGTTGCCGTAGCATGTTGAGCGATAAATACCGGGTGACCACGCATGGGAGTCTGTTTACCATCATTGGCGGGAAACGCAGGTGCCAGTCGTTTAGCAATAAAATCCGCAGCATGTTGTTCGATAACCGGCGCCCCTTTATCCAGACAATACTGCCTTTCTTTCTGACCAAGACGAAACCGCGAGCGAAACGTTGATTTCGCCAACCGGGCAAAAAGAGGATCGAGCGTATTCATCAGTAAACCGAGCGCCCCAGCTGTTGTGTTAATTGCTCCAGCACGGCGATACCGGCCAGTGAATTTCCCGCCGGGTCCAGTTCCGGACTCCAGACCGCAATCGCCATCTCGTGAGGCACGATCGCCACGATGCCGCCACCCACACCAGATTTCGCCGGAAGCCCGACCCGCCAGGCAAACTCCCCTGCGTTCTGATACATGCCGCTGGTCGCCATTAGCGCATTGATCTGCCTGGCCTGCATCGGCGTCACCACGGGTTCCGCAAGATGAAAGGCATGCCCTTGATTTGCCAAAAAGACAAAGGTTCGCGCCAACTCCACACAGCTCATTTTCAGCGCGCAGTAATGAAAGTAATTTTGCAAAACGGTGGTAACGTCATGGTGAAAATTTCCGAAGGATTTCATCAGCCAGGCAATAGCGGCATTACGCGCCGAGTGTTCAAACTCTGATCGCGCGACCGTCGCATCATAAGCGATATCCGAAACACCGCTTAACGCCCGTACCACTTCCAGCATCCGTTGACGCGGTGCGCTCAGACGCCCTTGCAACATATCGCAAACCACCAGCGCCCCGGCGTTAATAAAGGGATTGCGAGGAATACCCTGCTCCATTTCCAGCTGCACCAGGGAGTTAAAAGGATGCCCAGAAGGATCTTTACCGACACGCTGCCAAATCTCCTCTTCCTGATAGTGACGCATTGCCACGACCAGGCTGAGCACCTTTGAAATCGACTGAATAGAAAAACGTTCCTGCGCATCTCCCGCCTGATAGTGCTGTCCATCAACGGTACAGATAGCAATACCCAGTTTTGAACCGTCGACAGAGGCTAATGCCGGAATATAATCAGCGACTTTACCCTGACCAATCAGCGGACGAACCTGCTGCACAATGGTCTCTAAAATTGAATTGTCCATGGCCCTGGCCACAACATGCTCCTTGCTCGCAGGTATGAAAGGCCTGCGAGTATAACAGAGCTGAATACGCAGCGTCAGGCCGGAAGGCGGAATCTGGCCACGGCCTGCATAAGCTGGCGGGATTCATGGTGTAGCTGCAAGGAAGAGTCAGATGCAGCATTCACCAGTTCGCTGGTTTGCCGGGCTTCGCCGTTCAGGACATGCAGCTTTCGAGTCAACTGGTGAATATTGTTCCCTTGATTTAACGTTGCAGTCGAAATGTCGTTCAGCAACGCGCCAAGATTCTCAACCAGTGCGATAACCTGCTGCAAATTTTTATCCAGTCCGTTAACCGCGTGAAAGCCCTCTTCAATGCCCTGTAACGAGTGTTTAATCAGTGTCTGAATGTTTTGCGTAGACTGACCGCTTTTTCGCGCCAGCAGCCCAACTTCTTTCGCAACCACGGCAAACCCGCGCCCTTGCTCCCCGGCATGTGCTGCCTCGATTGCCGCGTTAAGAGCCAGGATATTTGTCTGAAATGCAATATTATCGATAAGCGTTGTAATACCTCGCATTTCAGACGAACGTGTCACAATCGCCTGCATTGACGTATTTACCGTCGCCATCATTCGGTCCCCGCCTGCCGCAACATCTCGCGCCTGCACAGCGCGTTGATTCGCCAGTTCAGCAAAGCCACTGTTATCCTCAACATGCATTTCCAGCAACGAAATATGCGATGTCACGCTGCTTAACTCTTCACTTTGTTTCGCCGACTGCTGATATAGCTGTTTATTGTTCTGCGCAAGTTCGTTGATATTTCCTACCATTGCAGTGGTGGCATCGTTCACCTGCTGCACCAGCGCGCAGAGACCTTGCTGCATTGCAGCAATACGCGAACTTAATTGCGTCACTTCCCGATTAAACTGACTCACCTGCGGGGCCGGGCGAGACAGGTCACCCGCTGCTAAAATATCGATATGATCGATCAGCCGTCGCAGTGGCATAATCACCCAACGGGACATACTGCGCCAGACCAGAAAGGCAATAACCACCAGCACGAGAGGAATAAACAAAAATAGATTCTGTAAACGCTCAAGACTGGTCAACAGCTGCTGACGCCCAGCTTCCGCATGTCGCCCACTGTTCTGCTGAAAGCGCGCGTAATTAGCGTTAAAGTCCGTCTGAAAGGCCTGCGCGGGTACGGCAAAAAAAGCATCAATGGAACCTGACTGCATCAGCCCATCCGCCTGCTCCTGAATACCGCTATAAAAACGCTGATAGCTCTCCGTTAGATCTGGATCCGGCTGCGGTTTCATATCCCGCCAGGCATCCCATGCACTTTTTGACTGCGCCAGCGCTCGGTACGCCTCTTCCATTAACGGACGCCAACTCCCGTCCGAACCGGTGGCGGCATCCTGCATAAAATAAACTCCCGCACGGTTAAGTAAATCGCTGGCAGATAATAACGCCACCCGCGCTTCATCAACCTTAGCCTGCTGTATAAGCGCGAGTTGATTACGTCCTTCATTATGCTGTGCGCCGCTGACTGAGGCCGAAAGCATTAAGGAGGACGCGACCTGCAAAACAGAGAACAGCGCAATAATGCAAAAAATGCCGGTTAACAGACCAAACTGACGGGGAATAAGACGACGGAAAATTTGCGTTATGTTCATATTACTCTTCTGTATCAAAGCGTTAGACGCGAGTGTACGTAGAGTAAATGACAGAAAAATTGCAGAAATAAGACAGGTGCCTCCAGCGGAGACACCTACACCATCAAAGGCGGTTTTTCCAGACGGTCTGCACGTTACAAAACTCATGCAGACCAAAGTGCGAAAGCTCTCGGCCAAAACCACTTTTCTTCACACCGCCAAAGGCAACGCGGGCATCGCTGGCACTGTAACCATTGATGAATACGCCACCACACTCCAGGCGCGACGCCATCTTCTGCGCCAGCACTTCATCCGCAGTAAACACCGTGGCAGATAAGCCGAAATCACTGTCATTCGCCAGCGCTAAGGCATGTTCCGCATTCTTCGCCACAGTAATTGCCGCAACCGGACCAAACAGCTCCTGGCGGAACGCCGTCATCTCTGGAGTAACATCGCCCAGTACCGTCACGGCATAGTAATTACCATGTCCCGCAATTTTTTCCCCGCCGAGAAGTAACCGCGCCCCTTCGGCAAGGGTGGCTTCAACCTGCTGGTGCAGCTCTTCACGCAGATCAAATCGCGCCATCGGCCCCAGATCGTTTTCTTCGTTCAGCGGATCGCCCATTTTGAGCGCGCTCGCAGCGGCCACAAAGCGTGAAGTAAATTCTGCCGCTATCCCTTCTTCGATAATAAAGCGTTTGGCTGCCGCACAAACCTGCCCGGTGTTCTGATAACGCCCGGTGACCGCCGCCTTAACGGCCAGATCGAGGTCTGCATCATTAAGGACAATAAACGGATCGGAGCCCCCCAGTTCAAGAACGCATTTTTTCAACGCGGCCCCCGCCTGGGCGCCAATCGCCGCACCAGCACGAACACTACCCGTCACCGTTACCGCCGTGATACGCGGGTCATTGATCATCTGACTGACCCCTGCGTTATCGGCATTCACCCAACCATAAACCCCCGCGGGTACACCCGCATCAGCGAAAACCTGCGCAATAATTGCAGCACAGCCGGTTACGTTAGGCGCATGCTTTAACAGGTAACCATTTCCGGCCAACAGAATCGGGACGGCACCTCGCATTACCTGCCAGAGTGGGAAGTTCCACGGCATGATCGCCAGAATAGTTCCTACCGGACGATACTCAATCACCGCCTGGTTGTTCTCCACCAGCGTGGGTTCCGGACTGAGCATCGCCGGTCCATGCTCGGCGTACCAGTCACACAACGCAGCTGACTTAGCGACTTCAGCACGCGCCTGCTTAATGGGTTTACCCATTTCACGTGAGATACACTGCGCCATCTCTTCCGCACGATGGCGCAGTGCTTGTCCAATATGGCGCAGCATTTGCGCACGGTCCTCAACGGAAGTGTGTTTCCATTCGCTATAGCCATTCGCTGCAAGGTTCAGCGCATGATCAATCTCTTCCACGCTGGCCCACGGCGTCGCCGTCAGTCTTTCACCGCTGGTAGGGTCAATGGAAATCGCATGTGTTGCTGCTGTGATAGTCATTAAGTGCCTCTCTTTATCGCAGGGTATGGTTATATCATGAGCATATTTACTCTTTCTGAAAAATGAATAATATTAACCATACCATTCACGAATAGAGAAAATTATGGATCTGACGCAGCTGGAAATGTTTAATGCCGTCGCGGAGACTGGCAGTATTACGCAGGCCGCTGCGAAGGTTCATCGCGTGCCATCTAATCTCACCACCCGTATACGTCAGCTTGAAGCCGACCTGGGTGTTGATCTGTTTATTCGTGAAAACCAGCGTCTGCGGCTTTCCCCATCCGGACACAACTTTTTGCGCTACAGCCAGCGGATCCTCGCGCTGGTTGAGGAAGCCAGGATGGTCGTCGCCGGGGATGAGCCGCAAGGACTCTTCTCTCTCGGCTCGCTTGAAAGTACGGCAGCAGTACGCATCCCCGCCACGCTGGCTGAATATAACCAGCGTTACCCCAAAATTCAGTTCGCGTTAGCGACAGGTCCTTCTGGCACAATGCTGGACGGCGTGCTCGACGGTACATTGAACGCTGCCTTTGTCGATGGCCCAATTACCCATCCAGGCCTTGAAGGAATGCCGGTCTACCGTGAAGAGATGATGATTGTCACTCCTAACGGTCATCCCCCCATTCAGCGGGCCAGCGACGTCAACGGTTGCAGTATTTACGCCTTTCGCGCCAACTGTTCCTATCGCCGCCATTTTGAAAGCTGGTTTCATGCCGATCGCGCCATGCCCGGCACCATTCACGAAATGGAGTCATATCACGGTATGCTGGCCTGCGTCATTGCCGGAGCGGGTATCGCACTGATCCCGCGTTCGATGCTGGAGAGCATGCCAGGGCATCATCAGGTCAACGCCTGGCCGCTAAGCGAGAACTGGCGCTGGCTGAATACATGGCTGGTCTGGCGCAGAGGTGCAATGACGCGGCAACTGGAAGCGTTTATTGAGGTGTTGAACCCTCAGTTATCACAGAGCCCGGAGTAGCTGGCTATCCTCAAAGAACATGAATAACTGTATATCCGGGTGAAGTCATACGCCCGGAATTTCATTATTATTGAAATACTTAAAAATATGAGGAATGTTCGGCAGCAAATTGTAGCGCCCTGCCAATGAAATGAGATCCGCATCACAAAATGATTGTATTTTCGCCAGCAAACGTTTTAAGATCGTGGCCTTACCTTTTCGCAGCTGATCCTCTTATTTGATATGACAACAGACACTGTTTCCCGCAAGGTCGCGTGGCTACGGGTAGTTACGCTTGCCATTGCCGGTTTTATTTTCAATACCACAGAGTTTGTCCCTGTCGGTTTGCTTTCCGACATCGCACAAAGCTTCAATATGCAGACCGCTCAGGTCGGGATCATGCTGACGATCTACGCCTGGGTTGTTGCCTTGATGTCGCTCCCCTTCATGTTACTTACCAGTCAGGTGGAGCGCCGAAAACTTCTGATCTGTCTGTTTGTTGTGTTTATCGCCAGCCATGTGCTCTCTTTCCTGGCATGGAATTTTACCGTGTTGGTAATTAGCCGTATTGGTATTGCCTTTGCGCACGCTATTTTCTGGTCGATCACCGCATCGCTGGCAATTCGCCTGGCTCCTGCCGGGAAACGTGCACAGGCTCTCAGCCTGATTGCCACTGGCACTGCGCTGGCGATGGTATTGGGGCTGCCCATCGGGCGTATCGTCGGTCAGTATTTTGGCTGGCGCACAACCTTCTTCGCCATCGGTATGGGGGCGTTAGTTACCCTGCTTTGCCTGATTAAGCTCCTTCCCAAACTACCCAGTGAGCACTCCGGCTCTTTAAAAAGCCTGCCCGTGTTATTCCATCGCCCGGCATTGATGAGTCTGTATCTACTGACGGTGATTGTGGTCACCGCGCACTATACGGCCTATAGCTATATCGAACCGTTTGTGCAGACCGTTGCGGGCCTGAGCGCAAACTTTGCTACTGTCCTGTTGCTGGTTCTGGGTGGTGCGGGAATTGTCGGTAGCGTCATTTTCGGTAAGCTGGGTAATCTGCATGCGTCCGTACTGATTAGCAGTGCCATTGCCCTGTTGACGATATGCCTGGTACTGTTACTTCCCGCCGCTGACAGCGAAATGCACCTTGCCATCCTGAGTATTTTCTGGGGCGTCGCTATCATGCTGATAGGCTTGGGTATGCAGGTGAAAGTGCTGGCGCTTGCTCCGGATGCGACTGACGTCGCAATGGCGCTGTTCTCAGGAATCTTTAATATCGGTATTGGCGCTGGCGCGCTGGTAGGCAATCAGGTGAGTTTGCACTGGTCGATGTCTACGATTGGTTACGTCGGCGCAGTGCCTGCCGTTGCCGCGTTGATATGGTCGGTGATTATCTTTCGTAAATGGCCGGTATCACTGGAAGAACAGCCTCAGCATTCATAAAAAATATGCCCGGTAAATATTACCGGGCACAGTGTTTTAAGCGTAGGTTTTGATAATTTCCAGCACGCCGTTAATAATAAACTGCACGCCCATACACACCAGCAGGAAGCCCATCAAACGAGAAATCGCTTCGATACCACCTTTACCGACCAGCCGCATGATCCCCCCGGAACTGCGCAAACAGCCCCACAGGATAATCCCGACAACCGCAAAAATAATCGGCGGCGCGATCATGATCACCCAGTCCGGAAATTCGGAGCCATGACGCACGGTTGACGCGGAGCTGATGATCATCGCAATCGTCCCCGGGCCGGCAGTGCTTGGCATGGCCAGCGGTACAAAGGCGATATTGGCCGTCGGTTCGTCTTCCAGCTCTTCAGACTTGCTTCTCGCTTCCGGAGAATCATGCGCCTTCTGCTGTGGAAACAGCATCCGAAAGCCGATAAACGCAACGATTAACCCACCCGCAATACGTAACCCGGGAATCGAAATCCCGAACGTATTCATTACCACCTGCCCGGCGTAGTACGCCACCATCATAATGGCAAATACATAGACAGACGCCATGAGTGACTGACGGTTACGCTCTGCGCTGTTCATATTGCCGGCGAGGCCAAGGAACAACGCCACGGTGGTTAACGGGTTTGCCAACGGTAACAGGACTACCAGCCCCAGTCCTATTGCTTTAAACAAGTCCATCATAATGTCATCTTTCCTGTGCGTTAATCGTCAGCGGCAAGTATACGGTGAAATCCGCGAGATAAGCCATTTTCGTGATGTAAGGATTCATTTTTCATCCGCACGTATAAACCATAATTATCAAACCGTTAAAATTCCACTCGCCAGGTATTTAGTCTGATGATTTAGCAAAACGTGGCATTTGCGGATCCATTCGTTTGACTTATATTTGCCTAAGCAATAATATCAGCCGTGACTAACTACTTGCCAGGGCAACCATTGTGAAAAGCACCAGTGATCTGTTTAACGAAATCATCCCACTGGGTCGTTTGATCTATATGGTTAATCAGAAAAAAGATCGTTTGCTAAACGACTATCTGTCACCGCTGGATATCACGGCATCGCAGTTCAAGGTGCTCTGCTCCATCCGTTGCGCGGTGTGCATCACCCCTGTCGAATTGAAAAAAGTGCTGTCTGTCGACCTTGGCGCCCTGACGCGGATGCTGGACAGACTGGCCTGTAAAGGCTGGATAGAAAGGCTTCCGAATCCACATGATAAGCGTGGTGTGCTGGTAAAACTCACCGAGCATGGCGCAGCAATTTGCGAGCAGTGTCATCAATTAGTAGGGCAAGACCTGCACCAGGAACTAACAAAAAACTTAACGGCGGATGAAGTAGCCACACTTGAGCACTTGCTTAAGAGAATCCTGCCGTAAACAGAAAGAGGTATGACGATGTCCAGACGCAATACTGACACAATCACTATTCATAGCATTTTGGACTGGATCGAAAATAACCTTGAATCGCCGCTCTCGCTGGAAAAAGTGTCTGAGCGTTCAGGTTACTCCAAATGGCACCTGCAACGGATGTTTAAAAAAGAAACCGGTCATTCACTGGGTCAATACATTCGCAGCCGTAAAATGACTGAAATAGCGCAAAAATTAAAAGAGAGTAACGAGCCCATTCTTTATCTGGCAGAGCGTTACGGTTTTGAGTCTCAGCAGACGCTGACCCGGACATTCAAAAACTATTTTGATGTTCCGCCGCACAAATACCGTATGACGAATATGCATGGCGAATCGCGCTATTTGCTTCCACTCAATCAATGTAATTGCTAATCGCCAGTTAACGACGTAACCGAGGAAATCATGAAGCTTCTGTCTTATGCAATGCTGGCCCTGCTGTTTGTTGTTTCGGGTCAGAGCATGGCGGAACAGACCGCGCAACCTGCCACACAGAACAGTCGCGACGCGATGATTATGCCCCCTGCGCACGATCAGTCCCCGTTCGATTTTAATCATATGGGTGCAGGCAGCGACAAGTCCGACGAATTAGGTGTGCCTTATTACAATCTGCGCAACCTGTAATTATATTGCCCCGCTACTGCGGGGCTTTTTTTAGCCCTTCACCGACGCAACTTTACGCAACCGAAAACCAAACACATTGATATACAGCCCAGCCATGATCAGTAGCGCACCAAGTAGCTGTAATCCGCTAAGCGTTTCGTCCAGCAGTACGGCCGCACTCGCCAGACCGACAACCGGCACCAACAGCGATAACGGCGCTACCCGCCAGGTCTCATAGCGTCCGAGTAACGAACCCCAGATGCCATAACCCACAATGGTCGCCACAAACGCCAGATACACCAGTGACAGAATGGTCGTCAAATCTATCGCCACCAGACTTTGGGTAATTTGCGCTGGACCATCGAGAAGTAATGAGGCCAGGAAGAACGGAACAATGGGGATTAACGCGCTCCATACCACCAACGACATCACGGCCGGACGCGATGTATGCTGCATGATTTTTTTGTTAAAAATATTGCCGCAGGCCCAGCTTAGCGCCGCCGCCAGCGTCAGCATAAAACCGAGCATGCCAACATGCTGACCGTTCAGACTGGCTTCAATCAGTACCAGCACACCAAATACCGCCAGCGCAATTCCTACCAGCTGTTTACCCTGCAGACGTTCGCCAAAGGCGAATGCCCCCAGAATGATGGTGAAAAACGCCTGAGCCTGTAATACCAGAGAAGCTAACCCGGCAGGCATACCGAATTTGATGGCGCTGAAGAGAAACGCGAACTGTCCAAAACTAATTGTCAGGCCGTAGCCGAGTAAAAGCGAAAGCGGAATTTTCGGGCGGGCAACAAAAAAAATCGCCGGGAACGCCACCAACAAAAAGCGTAACCCTGCCAACATCAACGGCGGCATATTGTGCAAACCCACTTTAATGACAACAAAGTTCAGTCCCCAAACCACAACGACCAGTAACGCCAATAACCCGTCTTTACGCGACATACCACCGCCCCTGCAAATATTAAATTTTTGTAAACAAGTTAAAGTAACGGAAATCGTTGTACCGTAACAGATCATTAATTCAGGTAGGCCACACAGGGCATTTTCGGACAACTTATTGGGTGTACATCACACTTTTAGCATGCTATTTGTTTCTGATATCTAAAAAAAACATAACAACATGCATTGTCGGGCAGGAAAATGAATATCTCTCTGAGAAGGTCCACTCTCGCGTTACTTGCGTCATCTTTGTTATTAACCATTGGTCGTGGCGCCACGCTGCCATTTATGACGATTTACCTCAGTCGACAGTATCAACTGAGCGTCGACCTGATCGGTTATGCGATGACGGTTGCACTGACCATAGGCGTCGTCTTCAGCCTTGGCTTTGGTATTCTGGCCGACAAGTTCGATAAAAAACGCTATATGTTGCTGGCTATCTGCGGCTTTGCCTCCGGCTTTATTGCTATTCCGCTGGTGCATAACGTCGTGATAGTGGTTTTGCTCTTTGCCCTGATCAACTGCGCCTACTCCGTCTTCGCCACGGTGCTGAAAGCCTGGTTTGCCGATAACTTGTCTGCGACCAACAAAACGAAAATTTTCTCACTTAACTATACCGTGCTGAACATCGGCTGGACCGTTGGTCCGCCGCTGGGCACGCTGCTGGTTATGCAAAGCATTAACCTGCCGTTCTGGCTGGCTGCCGCCTGTTCTGCGCTACCTCTGGTGTTTATCCAGACGTGGGTAAAACGTTCACCGGCAACCGCAGAAGGTGTAAATGCCGCTGTTTGGTCCCCTTCAGTACTGCTGCGCGACAGAGCATTATTCTGGTTTACGCTGTCAGCATTTTTGGCATCATTCGTTGGCGGCGCCTTTGCATCCTGTATTTCGCAATACGTTATGGTGGTCGCCGATGGCGATTTTGCCGAGAAAGTCGTCGCGGTGGTCCTGCCCGTTAACGCCGCCATCGTAGTATCACTGCAATACGCACTTGGTCGCAGGCTCACCGCCACGAATATCCGCCCGTTAATGACAATGGGTACAGTCTTCTTTGTCGTTGGCCTGGTCGGTTTCGCTTTCTCCGGCAACAGTCTGTTGTTATGGGGAATTTCTGCTGCCTTTTTCACTATCGGCGAAGTCATTTACGCACCGGGTGAATACATGCTTATCGACAACATCGCACCAGCAGGTATGAAAGCCAGCTATTTTTCCGCCCAGTCGTTAGGCTGGCTTGGCGCAGCGGTTAACCCATTAGTCAGCGGCGTCATTTTAACCACATTGCCACCATGGTCGCTGTTTGTGGCGCTGATAGTGGCGATCGTTCTTGCCTGGGCGCTAATGATAAAAGGCATGCGCGCCAAACCCTGGGGCCAGACGGCGGTCTGCTAGTTATTATGTTCGCGACAGAGCCACAGTCGCTCTGTCGCATACCTCAGATAGCAACCAGTCCCCGAACGCCATCGGCCTCCATATTTTTACCGTCGCCGCTTTGAATAATGCTGCCCCGCGACATCAACAGGTATTTGTCGGCGAGCTGCTCGGCAAAATCATAGAACTGCTCCACCAGCAAAATGGCCATATCGCCGCGATGCGCCAGTTGGGAAATCACCTGACCAATCTCTTTAATCACCGACGGCTGGATCCCCTCGGTAGGCTCATCAAGGATCAACAATTGTGGGCGACTTGCCAGTGCTCGTCCAATCGCCAGTTGCTGCTGCTGCCCGCCGGACAAATCTCCGCCCCGCCGATGCTTCATTTCCTGTAAAACCGGAAAGAGCGCGTAAATATCATCCGGCACATGTCGGGCCTCCGGTGCTGAAAAACGGGAAAGGCCGAGCAGCAGATTCTCTTCTACCGTCAAACGCGGAAAAATATCACGCCCCTGCGGGACATACGCCACACCGGCCCTGACCCGCTGATGCGGCTTCCATTGAGTGACATTTTTCTCCTGCCAGAGCACACTTCCGCTGCGGGCCGGAATAAGCCCCATCAGACACTTAAGTAGCGTTGTTTTCCCCACGCCGTTACGCCCCAGCAGACATGTCACCTCACCGATACGCGCTTCAAAGTTCACCCCGCGTAGAATATGGCTGCCACCATAATATTGATTGAGTTCTTTCACCTGCAGCATCTGCACTCCTTAACGCCCGAGATAAACTTCAATAACCTGCTCGTTGGCCTGCACTTCACGCAGACTCCCCTGAGCCAGGACACGTCCTTGATGTAATACTGTGACGCGATCTGCGATGGTTTCGACAAATCCCATATCGTGCTCAACAACCATCAGAGAGTGCTTACCGGCAAGCTGGCGAAACAGCTCCGCCGTGTATTCCGTTTCCGCATCCGTCATCCCCGCCGCGGGTTCATCCAGTAGCAGTAAATGCGGCTCCTGTACCAGCAGCATGCCAATTTCGAGAAACTGTTTTTGCCCATGCGAAAGCAGACCGGCGCTGCGGGCCCGCTCATTACCCAGCCGCAACAGCGCCAGTACTTCATCAATACGATCCCGCTGTTCGCCTGAGAGTCGTGCCCGTAGAGAACCCCAGACAGATTTATCATTTTTCAGCGCCAGCTCCAGGTTATCTTCCACCGTTAATGCTTCAAATACCGTGGGCTTTTGAAATTTCCGTCCAATCCCCTGACGTGCAATGGCAATGGGATCCAGCGTCGTTAAGTCGGTCGACTGATCGTATATCGCACGACCACTTTGCGGCCTGGTTTTGCCGGTAATGACATCCATTAACGTCGTTTTTCCGGCGCCGTTGGGCCCGATGATGCAACGCAGTTCCCCAACCCCAATATTGAGCGTGAGATCGGTTAGCACCTGAAATCCATCGAAGTTAACGTTAATTTTTTCCAGCTGTAGCACCGGATCAGTCTGGTTGCGAAACCGATCCCCCGGCATCTGGCGAGTAAATAGCCCTTCATCTGGTTGCATTATTTGTCTCCCTTGCGAAACAGACCAATTACCCCTCGGGGTAAAAACAGCGTAACGCCAATAAAGATCAGGCCAAGAAACAGCTGCCAGTATTCCGGCATAATCACCGTAAACAGGCTTTTCGCACCGTTCACCAACACGGCGCCGAATACCGGGCCGATCAGGGTTCCACGTCCGCCGAGGGCAACCCAAATCGCCGCTTCAATCGAGTTGGTCGGCGACATTTCGCTGGGGTTAATGATCCCCACCTGCGGAACATACAGCGCCCCTGCCAGGCCGCACAGTACAGCGGAAAGCGTCCACACCAGTAACTTGAAACCTTTCGGATCGTAACCACAGAACATCAGACGGTTCTCTGCATCCCGCACGGCAGTCAAAATACGACCGAACTTACTGCGGGCCAGCGCCAGTCCCAGCCATAATGCCAGCACCAGCAGCATGACCGTCGCCAGAAACAGCGCGATACGGGTTGAGGTGGCGGTTACCGGGAATCCCAGAATGGCGGTAAAGCCGGTAAAACCGTTATTTCCCCCAAAACCCGTTTCGTTGCGAAAAAACAGCAGCATTCCTGCGAAAGTCAGGGCCTGGGTCATGATAGAGAAATAGACCCCTTTGATTTTTGACCGAAAGGCAAACCAACCGAATACCAGCGCCAGCAGGCCAGGAACCAGAACGACCAGCAGGAGCGCCCAGATAAAATGTTGCGTCCCCCACCAAAACCACGGCAACTCGCTCCACGACAGGAATGACATGAAGGCCGGTAATCCTTCGCCAGAGGCCTGGCGCATCAGGTACATTCCCATCGCATACCCTCCCAGCGCAAAGAAAATACCGTGTCCCAGCGAGAGCATGCCGGCATAGCCCCACACCAGATCCAGCGCGACCGCGACAATGGCATAACAGAGAATTTTCCCGGCCAGCGTTAGCGTCCACACCGATATAGCCAGCGGATGGTCCGCAGGTAACAGCGCAAGAAACGGCAGAGTAATCAACGCCAGCAATAACCCCAGCCCCAGGATGCGCGTCGCGCGTGGCGCTTTACGCGCCAGCGTTAATGTCATTGGCATCGTCATCAGTCAATAACCCTCCCTTTTAGCGCGAACAACCCCTGCGGACGTTTCTGAATAAACAGAATAATCAGCACCAGAATCATGATTTTGCCTAGAACCGCCCCCACCTGAGGCTCCAGAATTTTATTGAAGATCCCCAGTCCAAACGCCGCGGCCACGCTCCCGGCGAGTTGTCCCACGCCGCCCAGCACCACAACCAGAAACGAATCGATAATGTAGCTTTGCCCCAATTCCGGTCCTACGTTGCCCAACTGCGAGAGCGCTACGCCCCCCAGCCCGGCAATGCCTGAACCAAGGCCAAAGGCCAGCATATCGACGCGTCCGGTAGGTACGCCGCAGCAGGCCGCCATATTGCGATTTTGCGTCACGGCACGTACGCGCAGCCCCAGACGCGTTTTATTCAACAACAGCCAGGTGAAAAACAGCACCAGAATGGCAAAGCCAAGCACCACAATTCGGTTCCACGGTAAAATCAGATTGGCATAAACCTGAATCCCCCCTGAAAGCCATGCCGGATTGGCGACTTCCAGGTTTTGCGCGCCGAAGGACATACGCACCAACTGGATGAGCATCAGGCTGATCCCCCAGGTCGCCAGCAGCGTTTCGAGAGGACGCCCGTATAAATGGCGGATCACCCCGCGCTCAAGCAGCATTCCCACCGCCGCGGTAAGTAAAAAGGCAACCGGCAGCGCAATAACCGGATACCAGGCTAGCCATTGCGGGAAAAACTGGCTCATCAGCTGTTGTACCATCCAGGTACAGTAAGCCCCGAGCATTAACATCTCGCCATGCGCCATATTAATGACGCCGAGTAATCCATAGGTTATAGCCAGACCCAATGCCGCCAGCAGCAAAATTGAGCCCAGTGACAGCCCCATAAAGGCCTGTCCAAGAAGATCGCCAATCTTCATGCGATGCGCGATGGAATTCAGGCTTTCGCCAGCGGCAGCACGCACGCGGGTATCGGGTTCATGTTCAGCCTGGGTGAATGGTTGCAGGCGCGCCTGAGTTTCAGGATCATTTGACGACCCTAATAGTTCGATTGCCTGACGTCTGACCTCCGGCGAGGAACTGTTCAGCTGCAGATTTGCCAGTGCAATAGCCAGCGCGGATTTCACATCACCATTTGACTCCTGAGCCAGTCGTTGCTGTAAAAACGGCAGCATATCCGGCTGTGCCTCACGCTGTAATGTACGAGCTGCCTCTAACCTTGTCGTGACACTGTCACTTAAAAGCTGATGGACAGCCAACGCTCCTGCCACCAGATTACGCAGGCGGTTAGTCAGGCGAATTTTTTTTAGCTCGCCGTTTGGGGTTGTCGCTGTTCCTAACGGTTGTGCGTGCGAGCCGTTCATGATGAAGGTATTTTTCGCGTTATCAGTCAGCAGATTCTCATCTCGCAACGCGCTGAGCAGCGGGATGCGCTGAACATCGGGATTCACCGCCCATTGTTCAAGCAAGGCGGCCTGCTGAGTTCGATTTGCGGCTGTAAAGGTATCGGCATCTGATGCCTGCGCTATCCACGGCAAAAACCACGTCAGCAACAACACACCACGAATAAAGCGCATAGCTTTCATGAGCGTTCTCCAAAGCGTTACCCTCCCGCAGGAGGGCACACGATCAGTTGCTGGCGGTTTTAACAGGCTGTTCAGATTTTTTATCATTACCAGCGATGTACGGACTCCATGGCTGGGCGCGGACCGGCTCATCGGTTTGCCATACCACGTTAAACTGGCCATTGCCCTCAATCTCGCCAATCATGACGGGTTTATGCAGGTGATGGTTGGTCGCATCCATGGTCAGGGTAAAGCCTGATGGCGCAGCGAAGGATTGCCCCGCCATTGCAGCGCGAACTTTATCCACATCAGTCGTTCCGGCTTTTTCTACCGCCTGCGCCCACATATGGAGGCCAACATACGTAGCTTCCATGGGGTCGTTTGTCACCACCGATTCAGCATTTGGTAATTTGTGCGCTTTGGCATACGCCCGGTAATCCGCGACAAACTTCTTGTTGGCAGCGTTATCGACGGACTCAAAGTAGTTCCAGGCTGCAAGATTGCCCACCAGCGGTTTGGTATCAATACCGCGTAACTCCTCCTCACCCACGGAGAATGCCACCACAGGAACATCGGTGGCTTTCAGGCCCTGGTTGGCCAACTCTTTATAGAATGGAACGTTAGAATCGCCGTTGATGGTTGATACCACCGCCGTTTTCCCCCCTGCGGCGAATTTTTTAATACTGGCGACAATGGTCTGGTAATCGCTGTGTCCGAATGGGGTGTACACCTCTTCGATGTCTTTATCGGCAACTCCTTTTGAGTGCAAAAAGGCGCGTAAAATTTTGTTGGTCGTGCGTGGATAAACATAATCCGTGCCCAGCAGGAAGAAGCGTTTCGCGCTGCCGCCGTCCTCACTCATCAGATACTCAACTGCCGGGATCGCCTGCTGGTTGGGGGCTGCGCCGGTATAGAAGACGTTAGGCGACATCTCCTCACCTTCATATTGCACTGGGTAAAACAGCAGACCGTTCAATTCTTCAAATACTGGTAGAACCGATTTACGCGAAACCGATGTCCAGCAGCCAAAAACTGCCGCTACCTTATCCTGACTCAGCAACTGCCTTGCTTTTTCAGCAAATAACGGCCAGTTCGAGGCTGGGTCAACCACCACCGGTTCCAGCTTTTTACCCAACACACCGCCCTGAGCATTAATTTCATCGATGGTCATCAACGCCACATCTTTTAGCGGCGTTTCGGATATGGCCATCGTGCCGGATAAAGAATGCATGATGCCAACTTTGATGGTGTCGGCTGCCTGAACGCTAAAACTCACGCCCATTGCTACAACAGAGGCAGAAAGTGCAAAAGCTTTTAAAAATGTACGACGCTGCATAGTTTCACTCCTGAAATTAAACTTGCTGAAAGCTCCGGTGCAGCCGGGCAGACAAAACGGTGCAAATTAAAGGTGTTCAGAAGTGATAAGGCAAAAACGATGCCAGATATTAAAACATCATATAAAATCAATAAATTAGCATCTCGAGCACAAAAATCAGTATTACATTTTCCCACCAAACGGGTTAATCAAAGGAAAAATTGAACCACCATGAGACAACTCTGCATTATAAACGTGCAACAATCTGTGTCAGCAGCACACTGTCATAGCAGCGTCTCAGGGTTTAAAAACAGGATTATTTGTGCGCAGATAAATGTGTCTCGTCACTATTATTTATTTTATTCGACGTGATCATGTCAAAAATTTACTTTTCAGCCGAAATAATCACACAGTTCAGCCTTTGTTTAAGATTGAATTGCTACTATAGTCATAAGCGAGGTGAACTTAAGGTAAGAGAGGAAACTCACAGATAAAGGAGCATTTACTATGCTGGGTAATATGAATATTTTTATGGCTGTTCTGGGAATTATTTTATTTTCCGGTTTCCTGGCCGCGTATTTTAGCCACAGATGGGATGATTGATGAACGGAGATAGTCCTGCACCGACCCGGCCCCTTGTTGCGTAGCTGCACAAGGGGCCATTTTTTTGCCCAAATCGCGCTCGTGGTACCTTTTTCCTGATTTACAGATAAAAAAAACCGCCGGATAAACCAGCGGTAAATGCTTGCATGGATAGATTTGTGTTTTGCTTTTATACGCTATCTGGCAATTCCCTGCGAAGATAACGGATAGTCAGCTAACCTATCATCAACAACCCCAATGAAAGTTAAACGAAACGCAACTACCTCAAAGCGTTTTCGAAAACTCACGCACTGAGGGGATACGAGGTCCCGTCATTGGTGTCCACCAACGCGATCTGCTCATTTTCATCCATAAACATACAGCGATTTCTGCCGGTCTGTTTCCCCTGATACATCGCCCTGTCAGCCCGACCAAGCGCGGTATCCAGCGTTTCACCCTGTTGAACCCGGGTTATGCCAGCCGTTACCGTGATAGCGATCTCTCCATCAGAGTAGGGAATGTTTTTCTGACCAATCAAACGACAAAGTCTCAAACCCGCCTGGCATGCCTGCTCGTTCGTTTTTGTTCTGATGATGATAATGAACTCTTCTCCACCGTAGCGGTACGCCACCTCATCATATCGCGTCCATGACAATAAATTTGATGCCAGAGCCCGCAATACAACGTCACCAACCAAATGGCCGTAGGTATCGTTAACGTATTTAAAACGATCGATATCTAACAACAATATATAGAGATTAAGCGGTTCGGCATCGAGCAACTGCCGCTCAAAAGACTCATCGAGCATTCTTCTGCCAGGTAAACCTGTTAATACATCGATATTACTGCGGATATTCAATAAATATATTTTGTAGTCCATTACAGATGAGGTAAATGCCAGCAGCGCGTCCTGGAAACTGTCGAAATGCCATGAATGACTACGTTTCTCCACTATAGCCAATAGCAACTCCTTGCCTAATAAATGCATCTTTTCGTGGGTGGCATTTATCTTGCTTACGTAACTACAATCATCCTCATTGTACCGCGATTGATTATTAAGCCACTGTCCAAATCGACAAATACAATGCGAGTTTTCACCCACAATATCCGGCTGTGTAACATCTGAAGACACCACGCAGCGGAACATTGTCACTAACCATTTGTAGTGGGCATCAATGGACTTGTTCAACTCAATCAAAATTGCATCTATTTCCTTCGTATTTCTCATCATCACGTTCTCTCTCCCTGTTCGAGCGTTTCTGATGGAATTATCTTAACGATAAAAAAGAAAATTTATGTAAATTTTTTAATAGTAATTAATAAGCCGCGATTAACAATAGCATTGCGCTATGCCACTGGTCGCGGCATAGCGAGTATCGCCGACTCAGTTCATACCTGGCTCAAATTAGTCGCGGTTCATTGAGCCTTTTATTTTCGCGGATAGATAAAAACCGATAAGAAAGCTGATGTGTATGCCTTAAGCTTTTTATAGCTATGAATGTCCAGTGTCAGTGATGCTACCGTCAGAGTTGTTACGGTCAGGATAAAAATTACAATATCCTCTGCTGTCGCCAGTGGCCAATTCTCAAAGTAGGTTTGCAGACTGTTAAGGACGATTTTATCAACAAGTTCTGTACGTTCAGGCATGTTTAAGACCTCTATGAAGTTCAATGTTTTGGAACAATGATTGTCGCACAGAGTAAAAGTAACTTTTTCCGGTAAGGACGTTAAATTGCAGGGTTCTTTTCTTAGATAATTCAAATAAACGGGCATCACATCCGATTGTTGATGCCCGAAGCGACAGTAAGCAGCAGGCCGGATGGCGCTTCGCTATCCGGCCTGCTGCGTAATTCCCTTTTCATCACAATGATGAATTTATCGGCATCATTCTGTTTAACTAAGCTGAATTGAGGACTTTCCCCCTCTGAACAAACCTTACGCGCTCAAACCACGATGTTCCAGCATCGACTCCATTCGTGGTTCTCGTCCACTCCACTGGCGATAGAGTTCAGCTAAATCAGTGCTATTTCCGCGGGACAAAATCGCTTCGCGGAATTTCTGCCCGTTTTCACGGGTTAATCCGCCCTGCTCTACAAACCACTGATAGCCGTCATCGGCCAGCATTTGCGTCCACAGATAGGCGTAATAACCCGCGGCATAACCGCCGCCGAAGATATGGGCAAAATAACTGCTGCGATAACGTGGTGGCACGGCCTTGAGATCCAAACCTTCTGCTGCCAGCGCCTGCTGTTCAAATTGATCGACCGAAAGAGATAACGCGCTATTTTCCAGACCGTGCCAGCGCATATCCAGCAATGCAGCACTGAGCAGTTCGGTCATGTCGTAACCTTTGTTAAACAGGCTGGCCTGCTGCATTTTATCTCGCAACGCCTGCGGCATTTGCTCCCCAGTAACAACATGACGAGCAAAACGGGCAAAGACCTGCGGATGACTCGCCCAGTGTTCGTTAATCTGCGAAGGAAATTCAACAAAATCACGCGGAGTGTTGGTCCCTGAAAGCGTGGCGTAACGCTGAGTGGCGAACAGACCGTGCAACGTGTGGCCAAACTCATGAAATAACGTAATAACATCATCCCACAATAACAATGCAGGCTGACCTTTTGCCGGTTTTTGATAATTACACACGTTGTAAATAACCGGCCGGGTTTCATTGAGTTGCGATTGCTCAACAAAATTGCCCATCCAGGCACCACCGCTTTTCGATTCCCGGGCAAAGAAATCGCCGTAAAATAACGCCAGACCTACGCCATCGTGATCAAATATTTCCCATACCCTAACATCCGGGTGATAAACAGGAATATCGAACCGTTCTATAAATTTTATGCCAAAGAGTTGATTGGCCGTCCAGAAAACGCCTTCGTTCAGCACCGTATCAAGGGCAAAGTAAGGTTTGAGCTGCGCCTCATCCAGAGCATATTTCTCACGACGAACCTGCTCAGCATAAAATGCCCAGTCCCAGGCCTCGACGTTAAATTGCCCCTGTTTGTGATTGATAACATTCTGGATTTCGGCCTGTTCATCTAGTGCCCGAGCTCGCGCGGCAGGAACAATCGCCCGCATGAAAGTCAGTGCAGCTTCCGGTGTTTTTGCCATCTGGTCGGCAATTTTCCATGCAGCGTAATTGGCAAAACCGAGTAGTTTCGCCTGCTGCATCCGGATCTCGACCAGTCGCTGAATAATAGCCCGAGTATCGTTAGCGTCATTGTTTTCTGCTCTCTTCCATGCGCGGGTGAACAGACTTTCACGGGTATGGCGATCGCGTAACGCCGCAAGCGCCGGTTGCTGAGTCGTGTTCAATAGCGGGATAACCCAACGCGCGTCGAGCCCTTTCTCCCTTGCAGCTTCAGCGGCAACGGCAATTTCCTCAGCGCTGAGTCCCTCCAGATAACGTGCTTCATCCACCACCAGAGCACCGGACTTGTTCGCTGCCAGCAGCCGTTGGTTAAACTGGCTGGTCAGCGTGGCGGACTCTGTATTGAGCGCTTTAAGGTTCGCTTTATCAGTCTCATTCAGACATGCGCCGGCCAGTACAAAACGCTGGTGGATGACCTCCAGCAAGCGTAATGATTCACTTTCCAGCCTCAGAGAACCTCTCCGTTGCCAGACAGCGTCAACGCGCGAGAAGAGTGCTTCATTGAGATAGATATCATTGGCAAGGCTCGCCAGTTCTGCGGAAAACTCTTCGTCAAGGTGCTGTAGTTCATCGTTGGTGTGCGCCGCCGTCATCGCGAAGAAAACGCTGGTTACGCGTGTCAGCAAAGCGCTGCTTTGTTCAAGCGCCAGCAACGTATTGGCAAAATCAGGGGCTTGCGGGTTTTGCACAATCGCCTCGATCTCTGCACGTTTTTGCCGCACGCCTTCATCGAACGCCGGGCGATAGTGCTGCACCTCTATCTGATCAAACTGCGGGGCCTGGTACGGCAACGTGCTGTGACGTAAAAAAGGATTCGTTAACGACATCTTTCACTCCTGAAAACGATTTGTTTACCAGAGTAGACTTCCCAGGAATCAACCGCAATCGCGTTACGCAGGAATAGCTCTGAACGGAAATGACGTGCTATGGTAGTACTACATAAAAAGCGTTGAGGAACAGTGAGATGATCGTTTTAGTAACCGGAGCAACCGCAGGTTTTGGTGAGTGCATTACGCGTCGTTTTATTGAGAATGGGCATAAAGTTATTGCCACCGGACGCCGCCAGGAGCGCCTGCAGGAACTGAAAGAGGAATTGGGTGACCGCCTCTATACCGCGCAACTGGACGTACGTAATCGTGCATCAATTGAAGAGATGCTGGACGCCCTCCCTGCTGAATGGCGCAATATTGATGTTCTGGTCAACAACGCAGGTCTGGCGCTGGGCCTTGAGCCTGCCCATAAGGCCAGCGTTGAAGACTGGGAAAATATGATCGACACCAACAACAAGGGGCTGGTTTATATGACCCGTGCCGTTCTGCCAGGCATGGTTGAACGCAACCGCGGTCATATTATCAATATCGGTTCTACAGCGGGCAGTTGGCCATACGCTGGCGGTAACGTCTACGGTGCGACCAAAGCATTTGTTCGCCAGTTTAGCCTGAATTTACGTACTGATTTACACGGCACTGCCATTCGCGTTACCGACATCGAACCGGGTCTGGTTGGCGGTACGGAATTCTCTAATGTCCGTTTCAAAGGTGATGATGCAAAAGCTGAAAAAGCCTACGAAAATACCACGGCGCTGACCCCGCAAGATGTCACAGAAGCGGTATGGTGGGTGGCTTCTTTACCGGCTCATGTCAATATCAACACCCTTGAAATGATGCCTGTCACACAGTCTTTTGCCGGGCTGAGTATTCATCGGAGCTAATTTATCTGCCCGGCCTTGCGCCGGGTATAGATAGCCTGAAAGAAGTGATAAAATATCCGGGTTAACTCTCTAAAAAGTAAGAATGAATGACCGTAGAAACGCAGCTCAACCCTACACAGCCAGTAAATCAACAGATTTACCGTATTCTTCGCCGTGATATCGTGCATTGTCTGATAGCACCCGGTACACCGCTGTCTGAGAAAGAGGTTTCCGTACGCTTTAATGTGTCACGCCAGCCGGTACGAGAAGCATTCATCAAACTGGCAGAAAACGGTCTGATTCAGATCCGCCCACAGCGTGGCAGCTATGTGAACAAGATTTCGCTGTCGCAGGTGCAAAATGGTTGTTTTGTCCGCCAGGCGATTGAATGTGCCGTGGTACGCCGCGCCGCATCGCTGATCAACGACCAACAGTGCTATCAGCTTGAACAAAATTTGCATCAGCAGCGCATCGCAATTGACCGAAAACAGATCAATGATTTCTTCCAGCTTGATGATGAGTTTCATCAGAAACTGGCTTTAATCGCCGAGTGCCAACTCGCCTGGGATACCGTTGAGAATATAAAGGCTACAATTGACCGCGTTCGTTATATGAGCCTGGATCATATTTCCCCGCCTGAAATGCTGTTACGCCAGCATCACGATATCTTTGCCGCCCTTGAGAAACATGATGGCGATGCGGTCGAGCGCGCAATGATGCTCCATCTCCAGGAAATTGGTGAGTCCGTTCAGCTTATTCGTCAGGAAAATAGCGACTGGTTCAGCGAAGATTAATACTACGCTCGCCTCACACCGGGGTGAGTTTCTCCTGCGTTTTACCCTCTCCTGCATAACTGCATAAAAAAAGCTGTGATTTTGATCGAAAACAAAAAAAATCCTTAACGAGAAGCGTATTTATATTGCGCCCGTTACGTGGGACTAAAAGCCCACGGGCTTTGACGGTAAGTTGGAAAGGAGAAAACACCATGAAAACATACGATCGTAACCGTAACGCAATCACCACTGGCAGCCGCGTCATGATCAGCGACACCGGGCTCACAGGCCGCATTACAGCGATAGATACCGATGGCCTGACCGCTGAGCAGATTCGCCGCGGAAAAACAGTGGAAATCGAAGGGTGTGAAGGCAAATATGCCCCCCTCGAGCTGATTCGTTTAGGCATGAACTAATTGGTGTGAATGCCAGAAAACACAGCGCCATCTGGCCCGTTGAAAGCCAGATGGCGACATAAAACATAATCTTCGTTACTTCAGTTTTGCTGCATACTTCGCAACCGTCGCCTTCGCCCCTTCAGCCAGTAAAGCAAGATATGCTTGTGTAACCTGGTTTTTGAACAATTCAACCTGCGGCAGTTCACGACCAAAGATAGCATCGATCGCCAGCAGCGCCCGAACGCGCTCTTCGCCCTCGTTACTGCTACGCACCGCATTCTGGATCACGGGCAACAGCGGATCGCTAATTTCAATCGCCTGGCCCTGCTCATCCACACCGCCGACGTAGCGCATCCAGCCCGCCACGCCCAGCGCCAGTAAATCAAAGTGACTGCCGTTTACAATGTGCCAACGAACGGAATCAAGCATACGCTGCGGCAATTTTTGGCTTCCGTCCATAGCGATCTGCCAGGTACGATGACGCAGTGCCGGGTTGCTGTAACGCTCAATTAACAGATCGGCATAACGTTGTAGATCAACACCTTTTACTTTCAGCGTGGGTGCTTGTTCCTGCAACATCAACGCACGAGCAGCAAGACGATAGTTTTCATCATCCATACAATCATTAATGTGTTGATAACCGGCCAGATAACCAAGATAAGCCAGGAAAGAGTGGCTGCCGTTGAGCATACGCAGTTTCATCTCTTCAAACGGAATGACATCTGCCACCAGCTCCGCACCTGCCTTCTCCCATTCAGGGCGACCGGCGACAAAGTTATCTTCGATAACCCACTGACGGAACGGCTCACATGCCACACCTGCCGGGTCGCGTACGCCAGTGATGTGTTCAATTTTGTCCAGTGTCTCTGGGGTAACTGCCGGGACAATTCGGTCAACCATAGTCGACGGGAACGTCACATGTTGTTCGATCCACGCAGCCAGTTCTTCATCCACTGCTCTGGCATACGCGGTGACAACATTACGCATTACATGACCGTTTTCAGGCATGTTGTCGCAGGACATCACAGTAAAGGCGGCTAAACCTGCCGCTTTGCGGCGTGCCAAAGCCTCAACCACTACGCCTGGAGCAGTTTTTGGCTGTTTTGGGTTTTGCAGATCGGCGGCAATCATTGGATTGTCTAACATCAGTTCACCGGTCGCCGGGGAATGGCAGTATCCTTTCTCCGTTATGGTCAGGGAAACGATCGCGACTTGTGGTTCACACATCGTTGCCAGTACGCTTTCCAGACCATCAACCTGTGCATGCAATGCATTTTTCACCACGCCCACGACTCTCGCAGTCCAGGCATCAGCAGACATCTCTGCAACGGTATACAGATTATCTTGCTGTTTCAGATCGAAAATCTGCTGCTCGCCGCCAATCAGATTCACTTCGCAGTAGCCCCAGTCACTGCCGTGATCTGCAGCCAAAATGTCAGCGTAAACCCCCTGATGTGCGCGGTGAAACGCGCCAAACCCCAGATGAACAATACGCGGAACCAGTTTTGTACGATCGTAGTCAGGAAGTGCAGCCTTTGCCGCTAAGAGCTTGTTTTGCATGGTATGGCCTACTTATAAATGAAATCAGGACTGTTCCAGAGTAACGCCTGTATGGTTGTATGTTTTGATTTGCATTAAGCTTTTTATGATTGGTATGACATCAATATCTAAGCTATATACCACCTGAAAGATGAATATTGCGGCACACTGCCGCCAAAGAAGATTAGTGTTTCTGCCACTGCTGGTATTCACGTTTTAGTCTCTGCGGCGCGGTTTCAGGCATCATTAGCAAACCAATGACTGAGATGACGCCTAGTACAATCACGTAGGTTGCCAGTCCATAATAATGCCCACCAGTAACCTGCAGAATCTTCACAGCCACCAGCCCCAGGATCCCACTACCTATCAGCGATCCTAACTGCCAAATTAATGCAATACCGCTACAGCGAATGTGCGTAGGGAAAAGCTCCGGGAAATAAGAGGCCTGAGGCGCATAGCACATACTATGTCCAAAACTCAGAACCAGAATCATCACAAGCTGTGTTAGCCAGAAATTATCCTGATTAATTGCCAGGAAGAATGGAATAATCATAACAACCTGAAGAAGCGCACCCATAATATAGACGGGTTTACGCCCAATTCTGTCACACAGCGATCCCATTAGAGGTATGGCAACAATTTCTATTATCACTGCGACAATCATTGTCTCCATCAAGATATTTGCATCAAGATTATTTGCTTTACCGTAAGCAAGGACAATCACAGTAAACATAGCAAATGTGCAAGCTTCAATAAGCTTAGCGCACACTCCCTTAACAACAATACCAGGGAAATCACGAATGACTTCGACTAATGGTCGCGATTCTTCTGCTTTTGTCTCCCTAATCTGAGCAAAGACTGGTGACTCATCAATTTTTAAGCGGATAAACAGCCCAACAATAACCAGTAGCAGGCTTAACAGGAACGGTATACGCCACCCATAATCCATCATTGCCTCTGGAGAAAGCGTGGCATTCAACAACGCAAAGAGTGCCAAAGGCAGAAGGAAGCCAACCGGAGCGCCGATTTGAACCCAACTGGAGAAAAAACCACGATGCTTGGGTTCAGAGTATTCAGCAGTCATCAGTACTGCACCGGCTTGTTCACCTCCAACACCAAAGCCTTGTAATACACGAATAAAAATAAGTAAAGCTGGGGCCCATACACCTATTTTTTCGTATGTAGGTAACAAGCCAATACAGAATGTCCCTAAGCCAACGATTAATATCGTAATCACCAGAGCTTTTTTGCGTCCAACTTTATCGCCAATATGTCCAAAGACAATTCCGCCTAATGGTCTTGCGAGGAAACCAACAGCATAGGTAGCAAAAGCCGCGAGTGTACTAATTAACGGATCATCACTTGGGAAAAATAAATGGCCAAAAAAGAGTACAGCTGCTGTGCCATATGCAAAAAAATCATAATACTCAGCAGCAGTACCAATTGCGGATGCTGAAGCCACTCGGCGAATAATGGGCTTATTATCTACGTTGTTTTTAATATCGACTGAACTAACCATAAGTTTAACCTTCTGTAGGGTATTGGGTTAATCAACATCTTTCGTACGTAAAATTTATATTTACCAGTTCCACAGCGTGCCATCTTCCAGGCGAGCAACAGGCAGATATGCAGGTTCATACGGATATTTCGCCGCCAGTTTTTCGTCAAACTCGATCCCAAGGCCGGGTTTGTCTCCTGGGTGCATATAGCCGTTATCAAAGGTCCAGTTATGCGGGAACACTTCCAGCATCTGCTCGGAATAGCCCATATATTCCTGTACGCCGAAGTTCGGCACCCACAGATCAAAATGCAGCGCGGCGGCCATGCACACAGGCGATAGATCGGAAGGTCCATGTGAACCGGTACGTACCTGATACAGCGACGCGAAATCAGCAATCCGGCGCATACCGGTGATACCACCTGCATGGGTGATGGTGGTGCGGATATAGTCGATCAATTGTTCTTCGATCAGCTGTTTGCAGTCCCAGATGCTATTGAACACTTCCCCTACCGCAATCGGCGTGACGGTATGCTGGCGGATCAGGCGGAAGCACTCCTGGTTTTCAGCAGGGGTTGGGTCTTCCATCCAGAACAGACGATATTGCTCAATGCTTTTGCCAAAACGGGCCGCTTCAATTGGCGTCAGACGGTGATGCATGTCGTGCAGGAGATGTTCGTTGAAACCGAATTTATCGCGCACGGCTTCAAACAGTTTTGGCGTGAAATCGAGATATTTCTCCGTTGACCATAACTGTTCTTCCGGCCATTGCCCTTTAGTGGCAGGTTCATAGGCCAGTCCTTTGCCTTTAGACATACCGTAAGTGGTTTTCATGCCCGGTACGCCACACTGCACGCGAATCGCTTTAAAACCCATTTCTTTATGACGCGCATAATCTTCCAGTACGTCATCAACGGTATGGCCTGTGGTGTGGCAGTAGACCATAACCCCTTCACGAGAAGCACCGCCGAGTAACTGGTACAACGGCATATTGGCTGCTTTCGCTTTGATGTCCCACAATGCCATATCCACTGCGGAAATCGCCGACATGGTGACCGGCCCACGACGCCAGTACGCGCCTTTGTAGAAAAACTGCCAGATATCCTCAATACGATGCGCATCGCGACCAATAAGCTGCGGACACACATGATCTTTCAGATACGACGCCACGGACAGCTCGCGTCCATTTAACGTGGCATCTCCCAGCCCGGTGATCCCATCTTCTGTCGTAATTTTCAACGTCACAAAATTACGCCCAGGACAGGTAACAAAAACATCAGCCCCAACAATCTTCATTTCTTATTCCCTACATCTGTTCTTGTGATGCAGGAAATTTACTCAACTGAGCTACTACCATACAAGTATAAAGATCAAAAAAGCACTGCTTGATCACAAAAAAAGGCGCTATGCGCGCCCCCATCCAGCCACAATGATCAACATGCCGCACAACGCCACCAGCGCGCCAGACCAGTCATACAAACTGAGTTTTACACCATCGACAATGCGTAGCCATAACAGCGCGGTCACCACGTAAACACCGCCATAGGCTGCGTATACACGCCCGCTGGCTGCCGGATGCAGTGTCAGCAACCAGACGAATAAAGCCAGTGACACCCCCGCGGGTATCAGTAACCAGGCTGTAGCCCCTCGCTTAAGCCAAAGCCAGGGTAAAAAGCAGCCAATGATTTCGCATAACGCGGTGACGAAAAAAAGAAATGTGGTCTTAAGCATTGATGTTATTCAGTTACCTTCGGTTTAACTATGATACGACAGAATCTCGTTAGCGTATCCATATCCACCGGGTGGGTATGCCCGCAAACCGGAATAGTGTAGAATTTAACCCTGTTTTATCGTTTTTACCCTTTCCCATAAAAGGAATTCGCCATGAAAATTACACTGACCAAACGCCTGTGCCTGACGGCTATGCTGACGCTGGCTGCGGCTGTGTACACCTCTTCCGCATTTGCTGAAACCAGTAAACTGGTCATTGAATCCGGGGACAGTGCGCAAAGTCGTCAACAAGCAGCAATGGAAAAGGAACAATGGAACGATACGCGTCAGCTTCGCCAGAAAGTCAACAAACGTGCAGAGAAAGAGTGGGACAAAGCCGATACAGCCTTTGATAGCCGTGATAAATGCGAACAGAGCGCTAATATTAATGCGTACTGGGAACCTAACACATTGCGCTGCCTTGACCGCCGTACTGGCCGCACCGTTGCCCCATAATCATTGCACTTTGAAGGATATTGAAAGGATACGATATGACTAGCGCCCTCAGTGTTAAGTTGCGCCCGCTGGAGCGTGAAGATTTACGATTCGTTCATCAGCTTGATAATAACGCCAGCGTAATGCGTTACTGGTTTGAAGAACCTTACGAAGCGTTTGTTGAGCTGTCAGACCTGTATGACAAACACATTCACGACCAAAGCGAACGTCGCTTTGTGGTGGAATGCGACGGTGAAAAAGCCGGACTCGTGGAACTGGTTGAAATTAACCATGTGCACCGACGGGCGGAATTCCAGATCATTATTTCCCCTGATTATCAGGGCAAAGGTCTGGCTTCCCGGGCTGCTAAGCTGGCGATGGATTACGGCTTTACCGTACTCAATTTATATAAGCTGTATCTGATCGTTGATAAAGAGAACGAAAAAGCTATCCACATCTACCGTAAACTTGGCTTTATGGTCGAAGGCGAGCTGATTCATGAATTCTTTATCAACGGCCAATACCGCAACACTATCCGTATGTGTATCTTCCAGCAGCAGTATCTGGCAGAACATAAAACGTCAGGTCCAAACCTGCTGCAACCTACAGCTCAATAAAGCCTGACTAATAGTACGCGATGGTGTTTTCAATTGAGTAATGGTGTTCAACTGCCGGCTTCACGCTCTCGTCAACGATAACGAGCTGGCAGTTGACCGGATTTGCGTATTCATCGTATTTGCACGTTTGTTTGACGTGGCCTACCGGATGATTGTTGAGCAGGCTCACCGCGGTGTAATCCAGCTTCTTTAACGGGTCGACCGACGGTTTGGCATCAACCTGTAAGGTATTGTCCTTATTGACGGTTGTTTTACCCAGCGGATAGCCTTCCGCATCATAGCGATATTCCACCTTCATCTCTTTCCCCGTGGCAGAAACGACAAAACCGTTATCGTCGGTATCCCACACCACTCCTGCCGCAGGCAGTTCCGCCAGTTGGCATTTGCCCTGTAAACGGATCCGTTTTTCCAGCGTTTCGGCATCCCGGTAGTAGTTTGCATCCAGGACCAGCGCCATACCGGTATTGTTTTCAATATCGTGCAGTTCAAGCGTATCGAAACACCCTTCCTGTGACAGCGTACCAACGACACGCTTAGTGACCTCACCTTTATCATTGAGCAGCGTCTGGCTGAAATCTTTCACCGGCCCACGCAGCGGGTCGAAATCAAATTCATTGGAAAAACTGGCCATTTCCGGCGTAAAGGAAACCAGCCCTTTGGCGTTATCACAGCCAACCAGCACGACGCACAGGAAACCTAACAGGGTCTGTTTCTTCACATTTTTCACCGGGATAAGAAGATAATTCTCAATCATATTAGCAAATACAGTTATTTACACCAGAAATGCTAATCTTAGTTTAAGTCGATCATAAAGGAGCTGATGATGAAATACATACCAGGAATTGCCGCGATCATGTTGGTAGTCGCTTCCCCGCAGGTTCTGGCGGCACCCGCGTCATGCGAACGCGTAAAAAGCGATATCGAACAACGCATCATCAATAATGGTGTAGCTGAATCCAGCTTCACGCTGAATATTGTCCCCAACGATCAGGCCGATCAACCTGACTCACTGGTAGTCGGACATTGTGCAAATGATACGCACAAAATTCTCTATACCCGAACCAACAGCGGCAACGCCCCCGCCAATAGCACATCTGCACAAGACGGACACGTCGCCGAACCGCAATAAATCTCACCCTCCGTGCGCGGAGGGTTACTCCAGTTTGATATGCATTAAGATGACATACCCATAAATGGGTAAACTCACTCCATTATTAGCATGCTATTAATTTCGCTGTAGAGATTAGTATATAGCGATAACTATAATGGAGTGAGTTATGTCTGATATTGAGCAATATGGAGGCATCAGCCGCAGGACGTTAGTGAAATCCTCGGCTATCGGTTCGCTGGCGCTTGCCGCAGGCGGGCTGTCATTACCTTTTGGAATGCGCACCGCCGCCGCTGCGGTACAACAGGCGATACAACCGGCTGAAGAGAAAGTGGTTTGGGGTGCGTGTTCCGTGAATTGCGGTAGTCGATGCGCCCTGCAACTCCACGTCAAAGATGACGAAGTCGTATGGGTGGAGTCCGATACGACCGGAGACGATATTTATGGTCAGCACCAGGTTCGTGCCTGTCTGCGTGGGCGTTCAATCCGCCGACGGATCAATCATCCGGATCGCCTGAATTATCCGATGAAGCGCGTAGGCAAACGTGGTGAGGGAAAATTCGAGCGTATAACCTGGCAGGAAGCACTGGATACCATCAGTGACAGTTTAAAAAATACCGTAGAGAAATACGGTAATGAAGCTGTTTATATTAATTACACCTCAGGCATTGTAGGCGGCAACATTACGCGCTCCTCTCCTTATGCCTCGCTGGTCGCTCGCCTGATGAACTGCTATGGCGGATTTCTGAGTCATTACGGCACTTACAGCACCGCACAAATCGCGGCAGCAATGCCCTATACCTACGGCTCAAATGACGGCAACAGCACATCCGACATCGAAAACACGAAACTGGTAGTAATGTTTGGCAATAATCCTGCCGAAACGCGCATGAGCGGCGGCGGAATAACGTACTTCCTTGAGCAGGCCCGGGAGCGATCTAATGCCCGGATGATCGTCATTGATCCGCGCTATACCGATACCGCTGCGGGTCGTGAAGATGAGTGGATCCCTATCCGCCCAGGAACCGATGCCGCACTCGTGGCGGGACTTGCCTGGGTTATGATTAACGAAAATCTTGTCGACCAGGCGTTCCTCGACACATATTGCATTGGTTATGACGAGAAAACCCTACCCGCCGACGCCCCCGCTAACGGACATTACAAGGCCTATATACTTGGCAACGGCGATGACGGTATCGCTAAAACGCCCAAATGGGCCTCGCATGTCACCGGGATCCCCGCCGATCGCATTATCAAACTGGCTCGGGAAATCGGCAGCACAAAACCGGCATATATTTGTCAGGGTTGGGGTCCGCAACGTCAGGCTAACGGCGAACTGACCTCACGCGCGATCGCGATGTTGCCTATCCTGACCGGCAACGTTGGCATCAACGGCGGCAATAGCGGTGCACGAGAATCAACCTACACCATCACGATTGAACGCATGCCGCTGCCGGAGAATCCCATCAAGACCTAGATATCCTGCTTTAGCTGGACCGACGCCATCGCTCGTGGCCCGGAAATGACCGCAACCCGCGATGGCGTGCGCGGGAAAGATAAGCTCGATGTACCGATTAAATTTATCTGGAACTACGCGGGCAACACCATTACTAATCAGCACTCAGATATCAATAAAACGCATGAGATCCTTCAGGATGATACGAAATGCGAAATGATAGTGGTCATCGAAAACTTCATGACATCCTCGGCCAAATATGCCGATATTCTGCTGCCGGACCTAATGACCGTCGAACAGGAAGACATTATTCCTAACGACTATGCGGGCAACATGGGATACCTCATTTTTATTCAACCCGCGACGTCACCGAAGTTCGAGCGTAAACCGATCTACTGGATAATGAGCGAAGTCGCCAAACGCCTTGGCAATGATATTTATCAACGCTTTACGGAAGGCCGTACTCAGGAACAGTGGCTCCAGTATTTGTATGCAAAAATGCTGGCCAAAGACCCCGCGCTGCCTTCCTATGACGAGCTGAAAAAAATGGGGATCTATAAACGTAAAGACCCTAACGGGCATTTTGTCGCTTATAAAAAATTCCGCGACGATCCGCAGGCCAATCCGCTCAAAACACCGTCCGGAAAGATTGAAATTTATTCCAGTCGACTGGCGAAAATAGCCAACACCTGGGAGTTGCAAAAGGACGAAGTAATTAGCCCGCTTCCCGTCTACGCCTCTACGTTTGAAGGGTGGGATGATCCGAAACGCAGCGCATTTCCGCTGCAGTTGTTTGGCTTCCATTACAAATCCCGTACGCACTCCAGCTACGGCAATATCGATGTTCTGCAGGCGTCCTGCCGTCAGGAAGTGTGGATCAACCCTGTCGATGCCCAAAAGCGTGGTATTGCAAATGGCGATTTGGTGCGGGTCTTTAACGACCGCGGTGAAGTACGTATTGCAGCCAAAGTGACGCCGCGGATCCTGCCCGGCGTCAGCGCAATGGGCCAGGGTGCATGGCACGATGCCGATATGACCGGCGACAAAATTGATCATGGCGCCTGCGTCAATACGCTGACAACACAGCGCCCTTCACCGCTGGCAAAAGGCAACCCACAGCACACTAATCTGGTCGAGATCGAGAAGGTTTAAGGACTAACCCATGACAACTCAGTATGGATTTTTTATTGATTCCAGTCGTTGCACCGGATGCAAAACCTGCGAACTGGCCTGCAAAGACTACAAGGATCTCACGCCCGACGTCAGTTTCCGCCGGATTTACGAATACGCCGGAGGTGACTGGCAGGAAGACAACGGCGTCTGGCGACAGAACGTTTTCGCCTACTACCTCTCCATTGCCTGTAACCACTGTGAAGATCCGGCCTGTACCAAGGTTTGCCCCAGCGGGGCTATGCATAAACGTGATGATGGTTTTGTGGTCGTTGATGAAGATGTGTGTATTGGCTGTCGTTACTGCCACATGGCCTGTCCGTACGGCGCACCGCAGTACAATGCCGCCAAAGGGCATATGACCAAGTGCGATGGCTGTCATGACCGCGTGGCAGACGGCAAAAAGCCTGTCTGCGTCGAGTCCTGTCCGCTGCGTGCGCTGGACTTCGGTCCCATTGATGAACTGCGCGAAAAACATGGTGAGCTGGCAGCCGTCGCCCCGCTGCCGGGTGCGCACTTCACCAGACCGAGTATTGTGATCAAACCAAACACCAATTGCCGCCCGACCGGGGATACCACGGGTTTTCTGGCTAATCCAAAGGAGGTGTAAAATGGGAAATGGATGGCATGAATGGCCGCTGGTCCTGTTTACGGTGCTGGGCCAGTGCGTAGCCGGGGCGCTGATCGTAAGTGGCTACGGCTGGCTAACCGCTAAAGACGAGCTGGTAAAACAACGTATCGTTCGCAGCATGTTTTTTCTGTGGCTGGTGATGGGCATCGCCTTTCTCGCCTCGGTCATGCATTTAGGTTCGCCGCTGCGCGCATTTAACTCGCTGAACAGAATTGGCGCATCGGCGCTGAGTAACGAAATTGCCAGCGGTTCGCTGTTTTTCGCCGTCGGTGGCCTGTGGTGGCTGGTGGCGTTTCTCGGTAAAATGCCCGCAACGTTAGGTAAAATCTGGCTGCTGTTGAGCATGTTGCTGGGCCTGGTATTTGTCTGTGCGATGACCAACGTCTACCAGATAGACACCGTCCCAACCTGGTATAACGGCTATACTACACTCGCGTTTTTCATGACGATGCTGCTGAGCGGGCCGCTGTTTGCCGCCCTGCTGCTGCGGGCTGCGGGTGTTTCCTGCAGCCCTGCCAGATTCGCCGGTATCAGCGTGCTGGCCCTGCTGGTGACCGTGGCTGTTGTTGTGCTGCAGGGACTGTCGCTCAGCGAAATCCACAGTTCGGTACAAAACGCCGGCGCGCTGGTGCCCGACTACGCAAGCCTGCAGGTCTGGCGCATCCTCCTGCTGGTTGCGGGTCTGGGCTGCTGGATATGTCCGCTTGTCCGTCGCAAAGAACCGCCCGTCGGCGGACTGGCGCTGGGCTTAGTGTCCGTCCTCGCCGGTGAAATCATTGGCCGCGGCTTGTTTTACGGTTTACATATGACAGTCGGAATGGCTGTCGCAGGTTAATTTTCGGGTGCGGGGCAACCCGCACTTTTCAGGATTGTTTGCATGACCCATTTTTCACAACGTGACAACTTTTCCACCGCAGCGCGTGTGCTCGGCGCGCTGTTTTACTATGCCCCAGACAGTGCCGAAGCTTCGGCACTGGTCAGTGCGTTAAGCAACGATGGTTGGCAGGCGCAGTGGCCGCTTGAAAAGACAACGCTTTCGCCGTTAGTTGCACAGTTTCAGGCTGAGGCCGATGAGTCTCTCCCGCAGGCCTGGCAACGTCTGTTTGTTGGCCCTTATGCGCTCCCTTCTCCGCCCTGGGGATCCGTCTGGCTGGATCGTGAAAACGTGTTGTTTGGCGACTCCACGCTGGCTCTGCGTCAGTGGATGCGGGACAACGGTATCCAGTTTGCTATGCAGCAAAATGAGCCAGAAGATCACTTTGGTTCACTACTGTTGCTGACGGCCTGGCTTGCTGAGAACGAACGCCACACCGAGTGCGAACAGCTGCTGGCCTGGCATCTGTTCCCATGGTCATCGCGCTTCCTTAATGTATTTATCGAAAAAGCCGATCACCCGTTCTACCAGGCGCTGGGTGAGCTGGCGCGTCTGACACTGGCACAGTGGCAATCACAGTTACTGATCCCGGTAGCCGATAAGCCTTTGTTTCGTTAATTTCGTCACAGGCAGGATGCATACTGCCTGTGGTGCATCTTGTTGCGCACGCTGAGCTTTTGCTTCTGTTGTCAAATAGCCGCAAAATAAAACGTCTGAAACTTCCTCTCTGGCCACACATGCATCATTTACATGCTTATCCTGACCTGCGCGCCATGTTCCGCCGTCTGCTGATCGCCGCGTTGATTGGCGTCCTTGCTGCGCTGGCCGTCGCAGGATTTCGTCATGCCATGCTGCTTCTCGAATGGTTGTTTCTGAGCAATAACACGGGGAGTCTGGTCAACGCTGCGACAAACCTTTCGCCTTTAAGGCGTATGCTGACACCTGCACTCGGCGGTCTGGCGGCTGGATTACTGCTGTGGGGCTGGCAAAAATTTAACCGTTTACGCCCACAGGCTCCCACTGATTATATGGAAGCCCTACAAACCGACGGACAATTTGACGTCAGTGCAAGCCTGGTGAAATCGCTGGCCTCGTTACTGGTTGTCGCCAGCGGGAGCGCTATCGGACGCGAAGGTGCCATGATTTTACTGGCGGCGCTGGCGGCTTCCTGCTTTGCTCAACGCTTTACCCCACGTACAGAATGGAAGTTATGGATTGCCTGCGGCGCCGCAGCGGGTATGGCCGGAGCCTATCATGCCCCGCTGGCGGGCAGTTTATTTATTGCCGAAGTGTTGTTTGGCACGCTGATCCTCGCATCACTGGGACCGGTAGTGGTGTCCGCCGTAGTCGCATTACTCACCACCAATCTGCTTAGCGACAGCAATGCACTGCTGTATACCGTTCACCTGTCTCGGGAATTGCATACTCTGGAATACGTTATGATTGTCAGCACCGGTCTGGCTGCTGGCATCTGCGGACCGCTCTTCATGTGGCTGATGACCGCCAGCCATAATGGTTTTTTGCGCTTAAAACTCTCGCCGCCGTGGCAACTGGCGCTTGGTGGGTTGATCGTTGGCCTGCTTTCATTGCTCACGCCTGCAGTCTGGGGTAATGGCTACAGCGTGGTGCAGTCATATTTACTTTCGCCACCGCTGCTGGCCGTAGTTAGCGGGATTTTTATCTGCAAATTACTGGCGGTGCTTGCCAGCAGTGGATCCGGTGCGCCAGGTGGCGTGTTTACGCCAACGCTGTATGTCGGCTTGTCGGTGGGCATGCTGCTGGGTCAGGTATGGGGATTATGGCTTCCGGGCTCGGATGAAATTGCTATTTTGCTGGGCTTAACGGGGATGGCCACGCTGCTGGCGGCTACCACGCATGCACCAATAATGTCGACCTTGATGGTTTGTGAAATGACCGGGGAGTATCGCCTGCTCCCCGGATTACTGATTGCCTGTGTCCTGGCGTCGGTGCTGTCGCGTACGTTACGCCACGACTCTATCTACCGACAGCACGCTGCCGAGCATTGACAGACGGATGTACTGCGACAGCTCACGCTGCTCTGCACGAGGCAGATAAGGCAGTTCACCGATAAGCGGGGCAGGTAATTTTTTACCCAGCACATCAATGATTTCCGCATAATGCGCCAGCCCCGGGTTGATTCGGTTCGCGACCCAGCCAATCAGCGGCAGTCCGTCGCTGGCAATCGCCTGTGCGGTGAGGATGGCATGATTAATACAGCCTTCCTGGATACCCACCACCATCAGCACCGGCAGTTGTTCCTGCACCACCCATTCCGATAACGGACGCAGATCGTTCATCAAGCTCCGCCAGCCTCCGGTGCCTTCCACGACAACGTGATCGACTTTTTCGCTGAGGCTTGCGAGACCGTTGGATAACAGGGTGTAATTGACCGGACCACTATGCGCTACGCTACTTTCGTCTTCGCTGAGCGCAATCGGGTTGACCGCTTCGTAAGGCAGTTCGATAGTGGACACGCTTTGCAGCACCAGCGCATCTTTGTTGCGCAGACCTTCGGGCGTCTCTTTGCTGCCTTTGGCTACAGGTTTGTAACCCGCAACGCTTTTACCCCCTGACGCTAACGCTTGTAGTAATGCGCGGGAAACCACGGTCTTCCCAACAGAAGTGTCTGTACCTGTAATAAAGAAACGCTTCAGCATCACTAACTCCACCGTTATGCTTTGAAAATATAAGTCAGGAAAATAAAACAGTGGAGAAAGTCTAAGGTATGACGACCAGGATCAGCTTGAGATAGCGCAATTTTTCGTACAACAGTTAAAAAATGTTAACCCTGTAATAGACGAATCAACAAAGAACCGTTATACATCGCGTCCTTAACGAGCGCCGCCCCCGCCATCGTCCCCTGATTGGTAAACTGCGTACTTTCGACGACTATATGCTGACTGTAAGCCGGAAGTGCCTGCTGACGAATGCTGTCAGCGATGGTAGGGAACAAGATATCTGCCGCTTTACTGAGCGGAGACCCAATCAATATCTTTTGCGGGTTGAACAAATTCACCATGATGGCAAGAATTCTGCCGACGTGGGTCCCGACGCCGCTAATGATATCTTTCGCCAATAAATCACCCTGCATTGCCGCCAGACACAGTGCGTCTACCGTCAGCGGTTGCCCGTGTAAAGAAGAACTCATTGACTGCTTCAAGCGCACCTGCGCCAGTTCGAGCACGCTGTCGACGCTGGCGATCGTTTCCAGACAACCATGGTTACCGCAGTAGCAGCGTTTACCGTACGGATCCACCTGCGTATGGCCAATTTCCACCAGGCTACTGCTGCCTGCATGCAGTAAATGACCGTCAGTGATCACCCCGGCACCCACGTTATGATCGATCACCACCTGAATGACGTCGCGCGCACCACGCGATGCGCCGAAAAGCGCCTCAGCCATGGTCCAGGCGCTAATATCATGCTGAATATAGACCGGTACGCCAGTATGGTTCTCAAGCGCCTGGCCCAGCGGCATCTCTTTGACATCTTCGTAAAATGGCATGCGATGCACGATACCGTTTTCAGTATCAATAATGCCGGGTAAGGTGATGGCGATGGAGGTTAAGCGTTCCAGCTTTTGTTGGTGGCGGATGAAAAACTGGTCGACCTGGGTAATAACACGTTCCAGAAGCGGTGTTTCACTGACCAGCTCCATTTCAAGGCAATCTTCTACCACCAGTTTGCTGCTCAGATCGCGCAGTGCCAGAAAGATCTCGCCGCGACTGATACGGATGGATAAATAGTGCCAGGCTTCCGTTTCAACAACCAGCCCAACTGCCGGACGCCCACGGCTGCCCGCTTCCTTGATTTCCAGCTCTTGCACCAGGTGCGCTTCGAGCATTTCGCGGACAATTTTAGTAATACTGGCAGGCGCCAATTGCGCCAGGCGAGAGAGATCAATACGCGATACCGGACCCAGCTGATCAATCAGGCGATAAACCGCGCCAGCATTGGTCTGCTTAATTTGATCGATATGCCCAGGCTGACTATCAGCAACCACCACTTACTCCCTTTATTTTCGCGCTCCGAAATAATCTGCGGGCTATGGTGAAGCACTTCAATGGCTCCCGTCAACTTTTTACTTAGCCTTGTGATTTACTGCACATTTTCACTCATTTTTAAACTAAATTAATCGCCTGAACGGCCGCCAGCAGCTGCTCACGAAAACGTTGCGCGGCGTGACTTTGCTCATGATGCTTTGGCCACACTAACCACATTTCCGAGACAGCATCTTCTTCCGCTATCGGGATCCAACACATTTCATATAGCTGCACCCGTTTAAAAGAAGCAGGAAGTATAGAAACCCCTAATCCTGCAGCCACCAGCCCGATGATAGTCATCGCTTCGCCAACCTCCTGCGCAATCGTCGGTTTTAGTCCATAGCGACGCATCAGGCCAAGAATATCGTCATACAACCCTGTCCCCACATGGGGATCAAAAAAGACAAATGGTTCATTCGCCAGTTCGGCCAACGTGACCACGGGTTTTTGCGCCAACGGATGCGCGCGTGGGATCATAGCCATCAGTGGTTCATGCAGAATGATTTCACGCTCCAGCGTTTCCGGAAGCTGCGTATTGCGCAGAAGTCCCAAATCCAGCGTCCCTTCATTGAGCGGGGCAATTTGCTCACGTGTGTTCATTTCGCGGGTTTGCATATGCACTGCCGGGTAGCTTTGACGAAACAGAGATAACGTATCTGAAACGGCTTTGATAAACGGCGCCGACGACGTAAAGCCGATACGCAATTCCCCTGCTTCTCCCAAATGCAAACGCTCAGCCCTGGCGGCGGCTTCATTAACCAGCCCGAGGATCTGCCGACTGTCTGCAAGAAACTGCTTTCCGGCAGAGGTCAGCGCCACGCTACGGTTAGTTCGGGCAAGTAACCGGGCGCCAACCTGCTGTTCAAGGATCTGGATCTGCTGGCTTAGCGGCGGTTGCGAAATGTTTAATCGTGCTGCCGCCCGACCAAAATGCAACTCTTCGGCAACGGCCACAAAGTAACGTAAATGACGCAGTTCGATATTCATATTTTTAAAGTATTATTTGAGATTATTAATATATTAGACAGAATATTGTGATTTTCATACTCTTAAGGCTGGTCCTGTAGACGTAATTGGATGAGCAAGGATTTCAAGTGAGCCGTACAACAACTGTCGATACCGCGCCAACAAGCGATATTGATGAACAGATAGTTACCCCGCCGGATGGTTTTATCAAACGCGGAACATCCCCATTTATGCGCGTCACGCTGGCGCTGTTTTCCGCCGGACTGGCGACTTTTGCCCTCCTCTATTGTGTACAACCCATACTCCCTGTGCTTTCGCACGAGTTTGGTGTCTCTCCTGCCAGCAGTAGTATTTCACTCTCCATTTCAACGGCGATGCTGGCGATAGGGTTACTGTTTACCGGCCCACTTTCAGATGCTATTGGCCGCAAGCCGGTGATGGTTACCGCGCTGCTGCTCGCCTCTTGTTGTACGCTCCTTTCAACAATGATGACCAGCTGGCACGGTATTTTAATCATGCGGGCGCTGATAGGTCTTTCACTGAGCGGAGTCGCGGCGGTAGGGATGACCTATCTGAGTGAAGAGATTCATCCCAGTTTCGTCGCCTTTTCAATGGGCTTGTATATCAGCGGTAACTCGATTGGCGGTATGAGTGGTCGCTTGATCAGTGGCGTGTTTACCGACTTTTTTAACTGGCGTATCGCGCTGGCGGCGATCGGCTGTTTTGCCCTTGCCTCTGCGCTGATGTTCTGGAAAATCCTGCCGGAATCTCGTCATTTCAGACCAACGTCGCTGCGCCCGAAAACGTTGTTTATCAACTTCCGCTTGCACTGGCGCGACAGAGGCTTGCCGCTGCTGTTTGCGGAAGGATTTTTACTGATGGGATCATTTGTCACGCTGTTTAATTACATCGGCTACCGCCTGATGCTCTCTCCGTGGGAACTCAGCCAGGCGGTTGTCGGTCTGTTATCTGTGGCGTATCTGACCGGGACCTGGAGTTCGCCAAAAGCAGGTTCTATGACCACTCGTTATGGCCGTGGCCCGGTAATGCTCTTTTCAACTGGCGTGATGCTGGTTGGACTGTTGATGACCCTGTTCACATCGCTATGGCTGATCTTCGCCGGGATGCTGCTCTTTTCAGCCGGTTTTTTTGCCGCGCACTCCGTTGCAAGCAGCTGGATTGGACCACGGGCAAAACGCGCTAAAGGCCAGGCTTCTTCCCTGTATCTGTTCAGCTATTATCTGGGATCCAGTATTGCCGGTACGCTCGGCGGCGTATTCTGGCACAGCTACGGCTGGAACGGCGTGGGCGGATTTATCGCCCTGATGCTGGTGCTGGCGTTGCTGGTCGGCGCACGTTTGCACCATCGTCTGCACGTATAATCCCCGATGCCCGGATTCCGGGCATCGCCTTTATGAATCAGGCAGTAACGTCTGGGCTCCCATTTGCAGAGCAATAACCGTCCCGTTCATCACTATATGCAGCATGATCGGCATCAACAGGCCGTTGCTTTTCAGTCTGGCGATGATCAAAACCTGCGACACAAGAAACAACATCAGCAACGTACGTAGATCCACATACTGCGTATGCATGATGGCAAAAATGACCGATACCACCACTGACGACAGCCAGGTTTTATTATTGAACCAGTACTGGAACGCGTTGAATAAACAGCCTCTGAAAACAATTTCTTCATAAACTGGCGCAATAAATATCAGAGTCAACGTAGATAACCACAATGCGTAACTACTTAAGGATATTTGGCTGGTCACCCACGCTTCAGTTTGTCTGAGACCCAAAATCAATGGCAGGATAAGCTGAATAAACAGCAGCGCCGCGAACAAAATGGTAAACCACCTGGCGTTGAAAATGCCTTTGCCCAGCCCCTCTCTTTTTCTGAAGAAGAAGTAATACAGCGGAACCAGCACAACAAATTCCAATGCAAACAACAGCGGGAAAAGTAGCCCTTTGGCAAGCAGGTCCTGACTCGCGGGGAAAAACAACGGGGTAAACGTGAGGCCAAACATCAGTAAAAACATTGAAAAGCAGCCAGCTACTGCTTTGGTCCTGGCTATATACAGGTTGTCGGCATCCTGTGACATACAATCTCCTTGCGCTCATCGAAGATAAGTTGATGAATTACCGATACATGATAAAAATTCTCATTATCACTGACAACCTACCAACTTTTACGCAATGCCCATTGGGGCAATGCCAAAACCCTCTTTACTCCGGAACTTCACCGTCAACTACTCAGGGGAGAATCCGCCAGCGGCAACGAAAAACGGAAGCAGGCCCCTGCCGTTGAGCTAACCAGGCTGATATCCCCTCCATGCAGCTCGAGCATTCTACGCACGATCAGTAAGCCCAAGCCGCCGCGCTCAGCCCTCTGCTCACGGGGAACTAACGCGGTCGGGCGCTGAAACAATACTTCTCGCACAGCTTCTTCTACCCCAGGCCCGCTGTCCTGCACTTCGGCTAATAAACGGTCTGCATCACGCCAGACTTTTAGCCGCACTTCACCTCCGTCAGGCGTATGACGGATAGCGTTATCCAGCAGATTCGTCACAACTCTTTCTATCATCGATAAATCGGCATTCACCAGCGGTAACGGCCCCATTACGTCAAGGTGCAACTGCAAATGACGCGTGGCAACAGGGAGATCAAATTTCTGTGCCACATCCTGGATCAATTCACCAATAGCAAAACGTTCACGCTGCGGTTTTATACCGCCATGCTCCAGTCTTGCCAGCTCAAACAGCTGTTGTGACAGATGACGAACTTTATGTCCCTGGCGCAGCGCGATACTAAGATAATGCCGGTTTTCCTCCGGCGTCATCGTATCGGCTTTCAGCGACAGCATTTCCAGATACCCCAGCAATGAAGTCAGCGGCGTGCGTAAATCGTGCGAAATATTGGCTATAAACTCTCTGCGCTGACGATCGCTGTCCGCTAATAGATCCCACTGCTGCGCAATTTTCTGCGCTAACTCGATAAACGCATTGTTCAACAACGCAATTTCATTTGCCGGGGCTGGATCGGGATTTTTTTGCGCCAGCTGTTTGATGACGCTAATGCTGTCCTGTTCCAGTTTGACCACCTGCCCAGTCAACCTTTTCACTGGATTCGTCACCCATCGCCACACCAGAAAACCTGCCATTCCGCCGGCTAATAAAACCAGTATTAACGTCCAGGCCACGGTATTCCAGAGCGTTTTTTGCCAGGCGGTATTCGCCAACATATTCAGATCTTCGCCCTGCAGAATAATGTACAAATAGCCATGCAGCTCACCGTTATATAAAACCGGCGCGGCGCTGAATACCTTTTGCTGGCTGCTGCGCGGATCGTTGCCATATACGGGCAACGCATCTGAGTTAAGGAAATCCTGAATCGGCTGCACGCTAATTTTCTGCCGCTGGATATGCCCCGGCGGTGCGGCATCAGCGAGTATTTCACCTGATGGTGAAAGCAGATACAGCTCCACGCTGGGGTTGAGCGTCATCAGGTGATTAAACAATCCTTTTAAGGTCTGGCGATTAACCTGCCCGCTGGCATCAATAAGCGACCCACTTTTGACAATCTTGCTCGCCAGCTCCAGCGAGAGCCTTTGCACCATCGCGTCGCCATATTGTTTGCTACTGCGAACCTGGACAGCACTGACGGCAACCGCACAAATCAGCATAATGGCGGTAAAGACCAGAGTCAGACGCTGGCTCAGCGACAGGCGATAAATCATGGCTGATGCTCCGCATTAACCGCAGCAAGCTTATAGCCTCGTCCCCAAACCGTGAGAATAATTTCCGGCTCCGCAGCATCCTTTTCAATTTTGGTCCGCAGACGATTAATATGACTGTTCACCGTATGCTCATACCCTTCATGCTGGTAGCCCCACACCTGATCTAACAGCGCCTGGCGCGAAAAGACCTCGCCTGGATGACGGGCGAAAAAATAGAGCAGATCGAATTCTCGCGGTGTCAAATCGAGGGATTTACCATGCAGCCGAACTTCCCGGGCTAAAGGGTCAATCTCTACGCCATGAACGGTGATAATCCCCGCCTCCATACGCAGGTTCTGACTCATCGCTTCCTGACGGCGAAACAACGCCTTCACCCGAGCCATCAACTCCAGCACCGAGAAAGGCTTGGCCAGATAATCATCGGCCCCCATTTCCAACCCCAATACACGGTGCGTTTCGCTGGTCCGGGCGCTGATAATAATAACGGGCAAATAAAAACTCATTTGGCGAATGCGACGACAAATCTCCAGCCCGTCGACACCTGGCAGCATCAAATCGAGGATAACGGCATCCCAAACGTGTTTCTCCAGTTGTTCAAGCGCTCGCGTGCCGTCCGCTTCATGAACTATCTCGTAACCCTCATCCTTCAGGCTAAGCTGCAAAAGTGAGGCAATATCGCTGTCATCTTCCACCAAAAATATCTTTTTCGCGCCTGCCATCAGTGTCATCCCCCTCTCGTCGTGCTGAAAGCTTACCTCAGGCAAGGGGCGGAAGTTATCACAAAATTTTTAACTTTTCGTGAGGATCCAGGGATACGCATACGCGCAGTATGTCGTTATAGACACACCAGGCATCAACAGGGAAACGTCGCTTTGTTTTCCTTAACATGAAAATAAAAAGGAAAAGTTATGCAGAAAAAACGTCCACTTCGGGAAGCTGATGTTACAGCCGAATCAGTTTTTTTTATGCAACGACGACAAATCCTCAAAGCGCTTGGGATAGGCGCGGCGGCGGCCACGCTGCCTTCCCCTACACAGGCTAATTTGTTGGATTGGTTTAAAGGCAACGATCGTCCACCAGCACCCGCAGGCAAAGCGCTCGAATTTACAAAGCCCGAGCGCTGGCAAAACAGTCTGTCTCTGACGCCAGAAGACAAGGTGACGGGCTACAACAATTTCTATGAATTTGGTCTGGATAAAGCAGATCCTGCCGCCAATGCCGGTAGTCTGAAAACCGATCCCTGGACATTAACGATCAACGGAGAGGTCAACAAACCTTTAACCTTGGATCATGATGCGCTGACCACTCGCTTTCCGTTAGAAGAGCGTATTTACCGGATGCGTTGCGTTGAAGCATGGTCGATGGTTGTGCCGTGGGTCGGATTTCCTTTGCATAAATTATTGGCGCTGGTTGAGCCAACCAGTCACGCCAAATACGTCGCCTTTGAAACTCGCTACGCCCCTGATGAAATGCCCGGCCAGAAAGATCGCTTCATTGGCGGTGGGTTAAAATATCCCTATGTTGAAGGTCTGCGTTTGGATGAAGCCATGCATCCGCTAACACTGCTGACCGTAGGCGTATATGGCAAAGCATTGCCGCCGCAAAATGGGGCGCCGATACGTCTGACCGTACCCTGGAAGTACGGCTTCAAGGGCATTAAATCGATAGTCAGTATTACGCTGACGCGTGAGCAGCCGCCGACGACCTGGAATATGTCAGCACCGAATGAATACGGTTTTTACGCCAACGTAAATCCGCAGGTCGATCACCCTCGTTGGTCTCAGGCTACTGAACGGTTTATCGGTTCGGGTGGCATTCTTGATGTGCAGCGACAGCCCACGTTACCTTTTAATGGTTATGCCGATGAGGTGGCATCGTTATATCGGGGTATGGATCTTCGGGAGTATTTTTAGTGAGATTGACTGCAAAACAGATAACCGGCCTGAAAGTGCTGCTGCATCTCGCCGGTTTTTTACCCCTGCTATGGCTCTTTTGGGCCGCGCAGCATGGCGGGTTGGGTGCCGACCCGGGAAAAGATATCCAGCACTTTACGGGTATTACCGCGCTAAAGTTTTTGCTTGCTACTTTGCTGGTATCCCCGCTTGCACGCTATGCAAAGCAGCCTTTGTTGTTTCGTACCCGGCGGTTGTTAGGTTTATGGTGCTTTGCATGGGCCACACTGCATATGGTCAGCTATGCTCTGCTGGAACTGGGTATACAAAATCTGGGATTGTTGGGTCGTGAACTGGTTTCACGCCCATGGCTAACCCTGGGCATGACCGGTTGGATTATCTTATTCCTGTTGACGTTGACCTCCACGCAAGCCGCGCAGCGTAAAATGGGTAAACGCTGGCAAACATTGCACAACTACGTCTACCTGACCGCCATATTGCTACCGCTGCATTACCTGTGGTCGGTAAAAGTGTTATCACCGCTCCCTATTATCTACGCCATCTGTTTTGTGGTTCTGTTGGCTTTTCGCTATAAAAAACTTTTACGAAAAACCAGGTATAAAGGTGTGTTTATGAAAAGTGAGTGAATCACGGTAAACTTCTTAACCACACCTAAACAGAACGAGAACAAAAAATGAGTAACAATGATAATTACCATCAGCTCACCCGCACGTTCCAGCGGCTCTCTCGCTTCTCCCACCTCTCGGCAATCGCCAGTTGGGACATGTTTACCATGATGCCGTCAGGAGGAAGCAAAGCCCGCGGCGAAGCGCTGGCCGAGCTGAGCGTGCTTGAACACCAACTGTTAACCGATCCGAAAGTGGCAATGTGGATCTCCGCAGCACAACACGAAGACCTCAACGATGTAGAACAGGCGAACCTGCGCGAAATGTCGCGACTGCATCACCAGGCATCCTTGTTGCCGGAATCGTTGGTAGAAGCAAAATCACTTGCGGGAAGCCGCTGCGAGCATGCCTGGCGTAGCCAGCGACCGGCAAATGACTGGGAAGGATTTTCCGAAAACCTGAAAGAGGTTGTGAAGTATAGCCGCGAAGAAGCCCGACTGCGCGCAGAAGCTAAAGGTTGTTCGCCGTATGACGCGTTACTGGACATCTTTGAACCGGGGGTGACCAGCGCGCAGTTGGACAACCTTTTCGCGGACGTTAAAACCTGGCTTCCCGATCTGCTAAACAAGGTAGTGGCAAAGCAGTCTCAACAGTCGCTCATCGCCCCGGTAGGCCCCTTCCCAACAGCTGTACAGCGAGAGTTGGGTCTTGAAACAATGGCACAGCTAGGTTTCGACTTTACCGCTGGTCGGCTGGATATCAGTGCACATCCCTTCTGTGGCGGCGTACCAGAAGATGTTCGCATTACCACCCGCTATGATGAAAACGAATTGCTCAGCGCGCTGTTTGGCGTGATCCATGAAACCGGTCACGCCCGCTATGAGCAAAATCTTCCGCGTAACTGGTCAGGGCAACCTATCGCTCTGGCACGCTCAACCGCCATTCATGAGTCCCAGAGTCTGTTCTTTGAGATGCAACTGGGACGCAGTAAAGCCTTTCTGACACGGTTAATTCCTGCTGTAACGCACTACTTTGGCGATCAGGCTGCATTTGAAGAAAGCAATTTCATCGCCTGGAACCAGCAGGTCAAACCCGGGTTTATCCGTGTTGATGCCGACGAGGTGAGTTATCCCGCTCACGTGATCCTGCGTTATGAAATCGAACGTGCGCTCATTAATGGCGATATTGAAGTGGATGATATCCCGGCATTGTGGAATGAGAAAATGCAGGCCTGGCTGGGGCTGTCAACGATCGGAAACTATCGTAACGGTTGTATGCAGGATATTCACTGGACCGACGGCGGCTTTGGCTACTTCCCTTCCTATACCTTGGGCGCTATGTATGCGGCGCAGTTGTTCAGTGCCGCTAACCACGCATTACCTGATTTGAATCAGTCTATTGCGCAAGGTGAGTTTGGTCCCCTGTTTGACTGGTTACGTCAGAACATCTGGCAGCATGGCAGCCGTTTCACAACTGAACAGCTTATTACCCAGGCCACCGGAGAGCCGCTTAGCAGCCGTTATTTCCGCGCCCACCTGGAAGCCCGCTATTTGTAATCTCATACCGTGAGTCATTGTACATATCGTTACACGCCGATACCAATGACTCACGGAAGCCCTGTGATTACAGCGATATAGTTATTTCAACGGCCCCGCAGTGGGGTTGAATGAAAAACCAAATCGAGGGTATGAGAATGAAAAAAGTATTAGCTCTGGTTGTTGCCGCTGCTATGGGTCTGTCTTCTGCTGCATTTGCTGCTGAAACAACTGCTACAACCGCTCCGGCTGCTGCAGCAACCACTAAAGCTGCGCCGGCAAAAACCACGCATCATAAAAAACAGCACAAAGCAGCACCGCAGAAAGCACAGGCTGCCAAGAAACACGCTAAAAAATCCACCACAAAACCGGCTGTAGAACAGAAAGCACCAGAGCAGAAAGCTCAGGCTGCTAAAAAACACACCAAAAAAGCTGCAACCAAACCAGCTGCAGAACAAAAAGCACCAGAGCAGAAAGCTCAGGCTGCTAAAAAACACACCAAAAAAGCAGTAAAACACGACACTGCTAAACCAGCAGCTCAACCTGCAGCATAACGCATTTGTAGTCACTATGGCGTCCCCCACGCCATAGCATACGGCGCTAGATCGACCTGATGTAGCGCCGCCTTTCGGAGGGTAAAATGGTGTCACATTACCGCTTTGAGTTAATTCTTATTACGCTGATAATTTGCGCCATCATCGCCATGCGTTTTTATCTTGCCTGAATGTAGTTATCTGATTTTACTCCCACTTTCACGTCGTCCCGTCTATAGTATTAACTGAGGGTTTGCTGTTAATAATCATAATTCCCCACCAGAGCGTGATATGCATAAAACCATTGCTGTATTACTGGGTTCACTTTGTTTACTTCCTGTCGTTGCGCATGCGGACAAGCCTGCAACGGACAGCGCTGAAGCAGAAAATATAAAAACGCTGTTTTTTGGTCATGACGATCGCATAAAGGTGACTGACCCTACACAATCGCCGTGGGACGCTATCGGGCAACTGGAAACCGCCAGCGGTAACCTGTGTACCGCCACGCTCATTTCGCCACATCTGGCCCTGACGGCCGGACACTGTTTACTCACCCCCCCGAAAGGTAAGCCGGACAAAGCCGTCGCATTGCGCTTCGTGTCTAAAAAGGGTCTCTGGCGCTATGAAATCCACGACATTGAAGGCCGGGTTGCGCCCTCACTTGCCAAACGTTTAAAAGCCGATGGTGATGGCTGGATAGTGCCGCCTGCCGCAGCCCCGTGGGATTTTGGTCTGGTGGTACTGCGTAATCCGCCGTCTGGCATCACACCGCTGCCACTGTTTGATGGCGACAAGGATGCGTTAACCGCGGCGCTAAAAACTGCAGATCGTAAAGTCACGCAGTCGGGCTATCCGGAAGATCATCTGGACGACCTGTACACACATCAGGATTGTGTGGTGACCGGCTGGGCGCAGAATACCGTCTTGTCACACCAGTGCGACACGCTCCCGGGCGACAGCGGTTCGCCATTGATGTTGCAGACAGAGTCTGGCTGGCAGTTGATTGGTGTGCAAAGCTCCGCTCCAGCAGCCAAAGATCGCTGGCGGGCAGATAATCGCGCCATATCCGTGACCGGTTTTCGCGAGAAGCTGGAAGCGTTAGCGCAGGAATAACACATGCTGCCCGCATTAACGGGCAGCATGGATATCAGGCAAGTTTTATCATTATCATTCCGGCCAGCAGCAGTATCACGCCGATCCAGCCCTTATTATTCAGGCGCTGACCAAACAGCACCCAACCTGCCGCTAACGTCGCGGCAATACCGAATCCACCCCACAGGGCATAAGCCACCGAAAGATCGATACCTTTTACCGCTTGCGACAGCGCGCTAAAGGCCGCTAATACGGCAGCTAACGACAGCACGCCATAAATCTTGCGGCGAAAACCATCGGAAAATTTCAAAAAGACGTTAGCGACGATTTCCAGCACGATAGCCATACCCAGCCAGGCACCGTGAACCCATTCAAACTGTTGCATGGGTCACCTCTTTGCCTGGTTTAACAGGCTTTCGGGTGCCGGATTTAATCAGCACAATGCCGACCACCAGTGAAGCCAGTCCTGCCACCTTCAATGTGGACAAGGTTTCGTCAAATAACAGCACGCTAAACAGCGTAATAAATAAAATACCGATCCCTTCCCACAGGGCATAGGCCACACCAAGGGCAATTTTTTTAACGGCAAAACTGAGAAAAATATACGATAAGGCGATCATTACCAGCATTAAAATAAAGCCCGAATTACCATGGCCGACGCTTGCCCATTTCATTGAAAGCGTACCAGTAATTTCAGCCGCGATGGCCAGACCTAATAATATCCAGTAAAACATGATGCTTCTCCTGCTTGAGAATATAGTCCTTTGGGCCTACTGCATGCAGTAAACCAAAAAATAAAATTAGTTAGCTCAGCGCACAGCGCCAGCTCAGGCAGAAGAAGGGACTAAAGCGCGTTGCGCCAGTGTTGCTCACCCGCAAGCAAGAAAGTGGAAGAGGTACGAAGAAGTGAAGGTAAACGCAAAAACATCCTGAACATATTGTCCATAATATTACAATTATCCGCAGTGTTGCTTCTCATCATCGCGGATGATAATTGTCCTCGGTAGTTAAACACAGATGATTTGTATCATAGCTTCAATACGAACTCAAAGTCTTTTCACTTCTTTACCTGCCCCGTTTGATTTTTGTTATAACGGCTCGACGCAAATCACACTATTATTCAGATTCAAAAATCAAAAACGCAGGAATACACATGGCGAAACCGATCATCACGCTTAACGGTCTAAAAATAGTCATTATGCTGGGCATGCTGGTTATCATTCTGAGCGGCATTCGCTTTGCCGCAGATATCATCGTCCCCTTTATTCTGGCGTTATTTATAGCCGTTGTGCTGAACCCCGTGGTGCAGCGGATGGTCAAGATTCGCATACCGCGCGTATTTGCGGTGTCATTGCTCATCGTTATTATTGTAATGCTAATGGTACTGCTGTTAGCGTATTTAGGTACATCCTTAAATGAGCTTGCGCGTACGCTACCGCAATATCGCTCTTCACTGGTTATTCCACTAAAAAATCTTGAACCATGGTTACAACGCGCAGGGATCGGCGTTTCCGTGGATGAGCTCGTCAAATATATCGATCCAAACGCGGCAATGACGCTGGTGACCAATTTGCTGGCGCAGCTTTCGAATGCTATGTCATCGATCTTTTTACTGCTACTGACGGTAGTTTTTATGCTGCTGGAAGTACCGCAACTGCCCAACAAACTAAAACAAATGATGAGTCGCCCCATTGAAGGTATGGCGGCGATTCAACGCGCCATCGACAGCGTATCTCACTATCTGGTGCTTAAAACGGCAATCAGCATTGTGACCGGGTTGGTCGCCTGGGGCATGCTTGCTGCATTGGATGTGCGCTTTGCCTTTGTCTGGGGATTACTGGCCTTCGCCCTGAACTACATCCCTAATATCGGTTCGGTATTGGCGGCCATTCCCCCTATTGCTCAGGTGCTGGTATTTAGCGGCCTTTACGATGCGCTGGTGGTTCTGGCAGGCTATCTGGTCATCAACCTGGTATTCGGGAATATCCTCGAGCCGCGGATCATGGGGCGTGGACTTGGACTGTCTACGCTGGTGGTTTTTTTGTCGTTAATCTTCTGGGGCTGGCTGCTCGGCCCTGTTGGGATGCTGCTTTCTGTTCCGCTAACCATCATTGTGAAAATCGCGCTAGAGCAGACCAATGGCGGTCAAAGCATTGCGGTGTTACTGAGCGATCTCAACAAAGAGTAAAATGCAAAACGGCCTCCGCAGAGGCCGTCTTAGTTTTCACTGACGATTACAACGCTTTCAGAATCGCATCCACGCTGGCTTTGGCATCGCCAAACAGCATATGAGTGTTTTCTTTAAAGAACAGCGGGTTCTGCACACCAGCATAGCCCGTGTTCATCGAACGTTTGAACACGATGACGTTCTGCGCTTTCCATACTTCAAGCACCGGCATACCGGCGATCGGGCTGTTCGGGTCATCCTGCGCCGCCGGGTTTACCGTATCGTTGGCACCAATCACCAGCACGGTATCGGTATCGGCGAAATCATCGTTGATCTCGTCCATTTCCAGCACGATGTCATAAGGGACTTTGGCTTCCGCCAGCAGTACGTTCATATGACCGGGCAAACGCCCTGCTACTGGGTGAATACCGAAGCGCACTTTGATGCCGCGTGCGCGCAGTTTCTCAGTGATTTCCGCGACCGGATACTGTGCCTGAGCCACTGCCATGCCGTAGCCCGGGGTGATGATCACGGAGTGCGAGTTCTTCAGCATTTCTGCTGTGTCTTCCGCAGTAATCTCACGGTGCTCACCGACTTCTTCATCTGATCCAGTAGAAGAACCGTCAGAACCAAAGCCACCTGCAATAACGCTGAAAAATGAACGGTTCATCGCCTTACACATAATGTAAGACAGGATCGCACCAGAAGAACCGACCAGCGCACCGGTAACGATCAGCAGATCGTTGCTCAGCATAAAGCCCGCCGCCGCCGCAGCCCATCCTGAATAGGAGTTGAGCATTGAAACGACCACCGGCATATCCGCACCACCGATGGAGGCCACCAGATGCCAGCCAAAAGCCAGTGCAATTATGGTCATCACCAGCAGCGCCAGAACCTGCAGGCCCACGCTTTCGGTACGGACAAATACCACCAGCAGCAGGAAAGAAACAACCAGCGCCGCCAGATTCATTTTGTGACGATTCGGCAGCATCAGCGGTTTAGAGGAGATCTTGCCGCGCAGTTTGCCAAAGGCCACCACAGAACCGGTAAAGGTTACCGCACCGATGAAGATACCCAGGAACACTTCCGTCAGGTGAATGTTCACCAGAATCGGCTCCAGGCCCGTGTCGTGATACAGGTAGCTGTTGAAGCCCACCAGTACCGCTGCCAGACCAACGAAGCTGTGCAGAATTGCCACCAGCTCCGGCATCTCGGTCATCTCAACTTTTTTCGCCAGACGAATACCAATCGCGCCGCCGATGATCATCGCCACCAGGATCCACGCAACGTTGCCGGTATCCGGGCCAAAAATCGTGGCAATCAGCGCAATCGCCATCCCGGCGATACCGTAGTTGTTACCCTGCTGAGAGGTTTCGTGTTTCGAAAGCCCCGCCAGACTAAAAATAAACAGGATAGCGGCAACAATGTATGCAGCTGTAACTAATCCTCCAGACATATGTTACCCCTTAGTTTTTCCGGAACATTTTCAGCATGCGCTGAGTCACGGTGAAGCCACCGAAAATATTAATGCTGGCAATAAGCACCGCGATAAAGCTCAGGAAACTCACCCAGCCACCCTGGCCAATTTGCAATAACGCCCCAACCACGATAATCCCTGAGATGGCGTTAGTCACAGACATCAACGGAGTATGCAACGCATGTGACACATTCCAGACCACGTAGTAACCCACCACGCAGGAAAGCGCGAACACCGTAAAGTGACCAAGGAACTCTTTCGGCGCAACGTCAGCGAGCCAGCCAAACAAAATCACCACCAGCGCCATCAGCGCATATTTGCGCCACGGAGAGACAGGTTTTTTCTCTTCTTTCGGTGCAGGTGCGGCTTTTTGCGCAGCCTGCGGCTGAGCAGAAACCTGGATAGGTGGCGCAGGCCAGGTGATTTCACCCTCGCGAACCACCGTGACACCGCGAACAACCACGTCGTCAAAATCGACGGTGATATTGCCGTCTTTCTCTTTGCACAACAGTTTGAGCAGGTTGACGAGGTTGGTGCCGTAAAGCTGGGAAGATTGCGTTGGCAAACGGCCAGGCAGGTCGGTATAGCCGATAACCTTCACCCCGTTCTCGGTGGTTGTCACCTGATTAGGCACGGTATATTCGCAGTTACCGCCGTTTTGCGCGGCAAGATCGACAATTACGCTGCCCGCTTTCATCGAATCGACCATTTCACGGGTGATCAGTTTCGGGGCCGGTTTGCCCGGGATCAGCGCAGTGGTAACAATAATGTCGACGTCTTTCGCCTGTGCAGCGAAGAGTTCCATTTCGGCTTTGATGAACGCCTCGGACATCACTTTGGCATAGCCATCACCGCTGCCCGCTTCTTCTTTAAAGTCCAGTTCAAGGAACTCGGCGCCCATACTCTGCACTTGTTCCTTCACTTCCGGACGGGTATCAAAAGCACGCACGATAGCGCCCAGGCTGTTTGCCGCACCGATCGCCGCAAGACCTGCCACACCCGCACCAATCACCATGACCTTGGCAGGTGGAACCTTGCCTGCGGCGGTGATCTGGCCGGTGAAGAAGCGACCGAATTCATGTGCAGCTTCAACAATAGCGCGATACCCGGCGATGTTCGCCATTGAGCTCAAAGCATCCAGCGACTGTGCGCGCGAAATACGCGGCACGGAGTCCATCGCCATAACTGTCACGTTTCGCTCTGCAAGCTTTTGCAACAGTTCAGGGTTTTGCGCGGGCCAAAGAAAACTCACCAGCGTCGTGCCCGGATTGAGTAACGGAATTTCCGCCTCCTCCGGCGCATTGACCTTCAGGATGATCTCTGACTGCCAGACTGCATTTCCATCAACAATTTCTGCGCCTGCTTGTACAAACGCCTTATCGTCAAAACTCGCCAGTTGACCTGCACCGCTTTCAACCGCGACGCTGAAACCTAACTTAAGCAGCTGCTCAACCGTCTTCGGCGTGGCTGCAACGCGGGTTTCATTGGTTAACCGTTCTCTTGGTATGCCAATTCGCATAATGTTCCCTTCCATCTGTAATTATGATGATGGTTTATCAATGTTCGCACGAGGCATGCGCGCACTCTCGAGAGAGGTCAGTGTTACCTCAATAAAATAAAACAGTAACAAACTCTGTATAACCTACTGAAAATGACGCCTGTGATCTAGCGCCAAAAAACAGTATTTATTATGAAATTCGCAAAATAGAGATGAATCGAACCTCAGACAGATAAAATGCCCTAAAAATAGCCCACAAAGGCTGATAATTCGCTTAAGCGAAGCGGCAAAACATGATTACGTACCTGCCAAAAACAATTAATTAACATTAAATTAACTTATGAAATTCAACTGCTTTATCAGTTTTGGTCACCAAACGCCGAATTTTTCGGCATATCACAAAATGTTATCGATGTTGTTAAGCCAGGTGGCACGATGAGTGAAAAATGACGCAGACACTGACGCAATTTAAATGCAATAATCAGCGACGTTTCTAGTCAATAACAATACCAGTACCTGGTTTGCGCAAGGCGAAGGATTATTTTTATGAAGCTTAAGAACACTCTCCTGGCGTCCGCACTTATTTCTGCGACTGCTTTTTCTGTCAATGCAGCGACAGAATTGACGCCGGAGCAAGCGGCTGCCCTGAAACCCTATGACCGCATTGTGGTCACCGGTCGTTTTAATGCTATCGGTGATGCAGTTGCTGCCGTATCACGCCGTGCAGATAAAGACGGTGCAGCCTCCTTTTATGTTGTTGATACTTCAGATTTTGGCAGCGGCGGTAACTGGCGCGTTGTTGCCGACGTCTATAAAGCTGACGCTGAAAAAGCGGAAGCGTCAAAAAACCGTATCATTAACGGCGTTATGGAATTGCCTAAAGATCAGGCCGTTCTGATTGAACCTTACGATACCGTTACGGTACAGGGTTTCTACCGTAGCCAGCCTGAAGTAAACGATGCAATCACCAAAGCTGCGAGAGAGAAAGGTGCATATTCCTTCTATATCGTGCGCCAGGTCGATGCCAACCAGGGCGGCAACCAGCGTATTACCGCATTCATCTACAAAGCTGATGCGAAAAAACGCGTCGTGCAAAGCCCTGATGCAATCCCAGCAGATTCTGATGCCGGACGCGCCGCATTAGCAGCAGGTGGCGAAGCCGCGAAGAAAGTTGAGATCCCAGGCGTTGCGACTACCGCTTCTCCGAGTGCTGAAGTCGGTCGCTTCTTCGAAACGCAATCCACCAAAGGCGGACGTTACACTGTCACGCTACCGGATGGAACCAAAGTTGAAGAACTGAACAAAGCGACCGCCGCCATGATGGTACCGTTCGACAGCATCAAGTTCACCGGTAACTACGGCAACATGACGGAAGTTTCTTATCAGGTAGCAAAACGCGCTGCGAAAAAAGGCGCGAAGTATTATCACATCACCCGCCAGTGGTCAGAACGTGGTAACAACGTGACAATCAGCGCCGATCTGTATAAGTAATACCCAATGTATTATCAGGTCTACAGTCCTTGTAGACCTGATAATTTCGCGCAGTTCTGCTCCCAGACAAAACAAAAACAGCAGTATTAAGACAACTTTTCACACTATTAGTCACAAATCTCTCTATCCCCATTGCATGCATTCTCTTCTCTCCGTAAAATCCCGCGCCTTAGTGGCTTTCACCATTTTTATGCGGTTTGCCAAAATAATTATTCTCTCACTCTCGTTTTTGTAACTGGATACAAATGGAAAAGAAATTGGGTCTGAGCGCACTGACCGCGCTGGTTTTAAGCTCAATGCTCGGCGCTGGCGTTTTCAGCCTGCCACAAAACATGGCGGCAGTAGCCAGCCCGGCTGCATTACTGATTGGTTGGGCGATTACCGGTGCGGGTATTCTTTTGCTCGCCTTTGCCATGCTGATCCTGACGCGTATCCGTCCTGAACTGGATGGCGGTATTTTTACCTATGCGCGTGAAGGTTTTGGCGAGCTGATTGGCTTCTGCTCCGCGTGGGGATACTGGCTGTGTGCCGTTATCGCTAACGTTTCGTATCTGGTCATTGTCTTCTCTGCACTCAGCTTCTTTACCGACACGCCTGAGTTACGTCTGTTTGGCGACGGTAATACCTGGCAGTCGATTGTGGGCGCATCGATGCTGCTGTGGATCGTACACTTCCTTGTGCTGCGTGGTGTGCAAACGGCAGCCAGTATTAACCTGGTCGCGACGCTGGCGAAATTACTGCCGCTGGGTCTGTTTATCGTGCTGGCGTTCATGCTGTTTAAGCTCGACACCTTTACTCTCGATTTTACCGGCGTAGCATTGGGTGTTCCCGTCTGGGAGCAGGTCAAAAACACCATGCTCATCACCTTGTGGGTATTCATCGGTGTGGAAGGCGCGGTGGTGGTTTCTGCCCGTGCCAGAAACAAACGCGATGTCGGACGCGCCACGCTGCTGGCGGTACTTGCCGCACTGGGCGTTTACCTGCTGGTCACCCTGCTGTCTCTGGGCGTTGTCGCACGTCCCGAACTGGCGGAGATCCGTAACCCATCAATGGCCGGTCTGATGGTTAAAATGATGGGACCATGGGGCGAAATTATTATTGCCGCAGGTCTGATTGTTTCCGTGTGCGGCGCCTATCTAAGCTGGACGATTATGGCGGCGGAAGTGCCGTTCCTCGCCTCCACGCACAAAGCGTTTCCGCGCATTTTTGCGCGACAGAACGCGCAAGGCGCGCCATCGGCGTCGCTATGGCTGACCAACATCTGCGTACAGGTCTGCCTGGTGCTGATCTGGCTTACTGGTTCCGACTACAATACGTTATTGACTATCGCCTCAGAGATGATTCTGGTGCCCTATTTGCTGGTCGGCGCATTTCTGTTAAAAATTGCTACCCGTCCGATTCATAAGGCTGTCGGTATCGGGGCGAGTATTTATGGCATATGGTTATTGTATGCGTCAGGTCCGATGCACCTGCTGCTGTCCGTAGTGCTGTATGCGCCAGGACTGCTGGTTTTCCTTTATGCCCGTAAAACGCACGCGCATGAAAACGTATTAAAACGCCAGGAGATGGCGCTGATCGGCCTGCTGCTTGTTGCTGCTGTGCCGGCTACCTGGATGCTGATGGGGTAACGTTATACCCATCGTTCGCGACATATGGAGATTACGATGGGTAAAAAAAACCCTTTGCCAATTCTTATCACCGGAGGTGGTCGTCGTATCGGCCTCGCCGTCGCATGGCACTTTCTGAACCAAAAACAGCCAGTTATCGTCAGCTACCGTACGCACTATCCTGCCATTGACGGCCTGCGAGAAGCGGGCGCGATTTGTATCCCTGCTGACTTTTCCACGGATGAAGGCGTGCTGGCCTTTGCTGATGAGGTCAAAGCTCAGACGGATGGCTTGCGCGCTATTGTGCATAATGCCAGTGCCTGGCTTGCAGAAAAGCCTGGTACACCGCTGACCGATGTGCTGTCAGCCATGATGCAGATTCATGTCAATACGCCCTACCTGCTCAACCATGCACTGGAAGGATTGCTACGCGGTCATGGACACGCGGCCAGCGATATAATCCATTTTACTGATTATGTTGTGGAGCGCGGCAGCGACAAGCACATTGCTTATGCTGCCAGCAAAGCGGCGCTGGATAATATGACCCGCTCGTTCGCGCGCAAACTGGCACCGGAAGTGAAAGTGAACGCGATTGCCCCTTCACTTATCCTGTTTAACGAGGGTGATGATGCAGAGTATCGCCAGCGGGCACTGAACAAATCACTGATGAAAACCGCGCCAGGTGAAAAAGAGGTCATTGATTTAATTGACTATTTGTTAACCAGCTGTTTTGTCACCGGACGTAGTTTTGCCCTTGATGGTGGGCGTCATCTGCGTTAGTGCAGTTTGATCCAACAAAAGATCAGCAACCACGCGCTCAGGCCCCAGCACACCACTGATCCGCCGAGCGCAACGGGTAAGCGCATAAATCCGGTGAAATACCACAGTGAAACGAGGTAGACAAAATAGGGAATAATCGACCACATGCTGAATATGATGGTTGTACGTAACGCCTCGATCCCGCGTTCACTGGCCACGATATAGTGGGCAATCAACGCAAACGTCGGGAACAACGGAATTAATCCGGCAATATAGTAATTCTTTGTTTTCGCCAGCAAGCCAATCAACACCACCACCAGCGCACCGAGCGCCGCTTTTATAACGAGTCCCATCACTCTGCCTTAACACATCAATAACATCAGCCCCTAGCATAACGGAAGCGTTCTTGTTTAGAAAAGATTAATGGAAGGAAAAACCAGGGCGGTGTATGTTGGCGTTTTATATTCAAAAATTAATGATATGAACACCATCGTATTTGTTGAAGATGATCCCGAAGTTGGCTCACTGATTGCAGCCTATTTGGCCCGGCATGATATTGAGGTTATCCTTGAACCTCGTGGTGATTTGGCTGAGGAGAAAATCCTGCACGTTCAACCCGATCTGGTGTTATTAGATATCATGCTGCCGGGCAAAGACGGGATGACTATCTGCCGAGATTTACGCGGACGCTGGCAAGGCCCGATTGTCCTGCTCACCTCGCTGGACAGCGACATGAACCATATCCTGGCACTGGAAATGGGTGCCTGTGACTATATTCTGAAAACCACGCCGCCAGCGGTGCTGCTGGCTCGCCTGCGTCTGCACCTGCGTCAGAATGAGCACTCTACCCAGTCTAAAGGCATTCAATCGGCGACCATCACACCGCACACAACGCTGCGCTTCGGCACACTCACTATCGACCCAACCAACCGCTCCGTGCTGCTCGGCGGCGAGCAAGTTTCTCTTTCCACCGCTGATTTTGAATTACTGTGGGAGTTGGCAACCCATGCCGGGCAGATTATGGACCGCGATGCGTTGCTGAAGAACCTACGTGGCGTAAGCTATGACGGCATGGATCGCAGCGTAGATGTCGCGATTTCCCGGTTACGCAAAAAACTGCTCGATAACGCGACTGAACCTTATCGAATCAAAACAGTGCGCAATAAAGGTTATCTCTTTGCACCCCACGCCTGGGACGACGAGCCACAGAAGTAATGCCACCGGGCCGATCTCATTGATCGGCTGGATTATTCACAATACGTTACACTGTCACTTAAAATCGTCTACAGAACAGGCATACAAACACCATCCGACGCCGTTCCACACTTTTTGTGTGGCTGTTACCCTCCCCCCTCCCTATAATCCGTCGCGGTCCTGAACCCTTATGGTTCATCATTTTTTTTCGCACTAACAAAACTCTTTCCGGCATTTCAGGTGCTGAATGAGGCAAGAGGCTACAATATGTTCGTTTCGCTCGCGTATATCGCGTTCTTTTTGGTTTGTTCATGGGCAATTTTCAGAATCAACCAAAAAAGTCACTCTCTTTCAAAAAGCGTCTTCATCGCTATTTTTACGGGTGCCGTTATCGGTTTATCCCTGCATCTCATTGCTGCTGACGAAAGAAAAACAGTTATCGACTGGTACAATGTTATCGGCAACGGCTATGTGAATTTACTGAAGCTGGTTGCGGTACCGCTGATTTTCATCTCTATTCTTTCAGCCATTAATAAGCTCGAAAACAGCGCTGGCATTGGGAAAATGTCGTTAACCATCGTCGGATGCATGCTCTGTCTGGTAATGGTTGCCGGTTTTATTGGGCTGTTGACTGCGCATGTATTAGGCCTGGACGCCAGTGCGTTTGTTCATATGCAGTCCACGCTGACGGCAGACGATGTAAATAAAACAGCCGCCATTTCACTGCCTAAACTGGTTACATCTCTGATCCCCACGAATATCTTCCTCGATCTAACAGGGGCAAGAAGCGTTTCCGTCATTGGCATTGTTATCTTCACCCTACTTGCCGGCGTGGCATTATTAAAGGTCAAACAGGACGCCCCGCAAGAAGGTGAAAAATTAAGTGCTGGCATTAACGCTATCCAGATTTGGGTGATGAAAATGGTGCGTATCGTTATTGCTCTCACCCCTTATGGTGTGATGGCATTAATGGCTGGCGTATTTTCCGCGTATCGATTTGAACAATTTGCCAGTCTGTTAGGCTTTATTGCTGCCTGTTACCTTGCGATTCTGATGATGTTTATCGTCCACGCACTGATACTGGTTCTGAGCGGTAATAATCCCGTTCACTATTTTAAAACTGTCTGGCCAGTTTTAACCTTTGCATTTGTTTCACGCAGCAGTGCAGCATCTATTCCACTAGCTATTTCCGCACAAGAAAAATTTGGCGTGCAAAACACCATTGCCAATATTGCGGCTTCATTCGGCTCCAGCATGGGTCAAAATGGCTGTGCCGGGATCTATCCGGCTATTATGGTGGCGATGATTGCTCCAACAATTGGGATTGATCCGCTATCAGTACATTTTTTGCTCGCCATGCTACCTGCGATTGCGCTGGGTTCTATTGGGGTGGCGGGTGTAGGCGGTGGCGGAACATTTGCTGCGCTGATCGTCCTTTCAACACTGAACTTCCCGGTCGCGCTGGTGGGGATTTTCATTGCTATCGAGCCTGTCGTCGATATGGCCAGAACGGCATTAAACGTGAACGGTTCGATGATGTCTGGCGTGCTGGCTAACAGGCTCCTGAAAAAGAGTGCTGAAAAACCACAACCCGTGAACGCGAATTAGTCAGTCCTAAAAAGATCAAAGCCTTCCTGTTGCTGGAAGGCTTTCTTTTGTGTCAACTAAACGTCAGCCCGTCGTATTTTTTCCAACGGTAATTTACGGCAGAGATAATCCAGCAGCCGATAAAGACGCCAATAATCGCAAAACCGACATTCCCCATATGGTCACTTAAATTGCTGACGGTATCCCACAAACCACCCTGGAGCGAAAACGCGTCAGAGAGAAGCCCCAGCGCCTCCAGTCCGCCAATAAATAGCGCTACAATCACGGAAGTCCCGGTAATGGTCATATTGTAATAGAGCTTGCGTTGCGGCTTATTGAACGCCCATCCGTAGGCCTCAACCATCAGAATACTGTCGAGACAATCAATTAACGCCATACCGCAGGTAAACAGCGCCGGGAACACGAGAATTGACCAAACCGACATGCCACTGGACGCGCTTGAAGCAGAAATTCCCAGCAAAGAAATTTCAGTGGCGGTATCAAAACCCAGACCAAAAAGAAAACCGACAAAATACATATGCCAGTCTTTGCCTACCAACCGAAACGCTGAGCGGAAAAGCCAGTTCAGAGGACCTGAAACTGTAATATCTTCCGTGGTGCCATCGTAAGTACCGGTGCGTTTAAGATGGCGGAATGCCTTCCAGACCTGGCAGAAAATAATGAGATTAATGGTAGCCAGTATCAGCAAAAACGCGGCAGAAACCGAAGTTCCTATCAGACCGCCGACATTCTGAAACCATGCCATATGTTGCTTAAACACGCTGGTGGTCAGTGCAATGCCTATGCTTGCCAGTACCACAATGGTGGAGTGTCCCAATGAAAACCAGGCTCCCGTCGTCAGGGCGCGTTTTTTCTGCTGCATGAGTTTACGTGTAGCGCTGTCTATCGCGGCGATATGATCGGCATCGACAGCATGGCGCAAACCGTAGCACCACGCAATCAGACTCAGTGCAAGCAATGACGTGTTGTTGCTAAACGCGGTGAAAGCCCACAGCCACGCCACGATGTTTGCCCCAATGAGTAAGACCATCAACAAAAGAATATTCGGGCGTTTTTTAAATAATGAAAACAATGCGTTCATTGTTTCCCACCAATTAAATTTGAGCTAAACAACACACCACCACTCACTGATTAATTAATATAACGTTGATCAGGCTAATGATAACTCTTAAGAATTACTAACCCAGTGTCGTAGATCAAAGTTGATTATCACCTGAAGCAAGTTCCGCCATCGCTAGCTCCGCGATACGCAGAGGTACCGTTGCGCTGTCCCCCTCTTGCAGAAACCAGACGGACGACAACCCACACCAGGCAACAATCCACATCAGCAAACGTTGCCGTTCAATTCTTGCGATTTCAGACACAATGTTGACTCGTTGTGTGAATGTTTCCGGCTCAATGGCAACAGGTCTGGTGGGTTCGGCAAGATCAGGGTTAGTAAAAATATTGGCGTAATCAAAGCCACGCTCGCCTAGCAGCCCTTTGGGATCGATAGCCAGCCATCCTCTCGTTCCGAAATCAAGAATATTGCCGTGGTGTAGGTCGCCGTGTAATACGACTTCATCTTGGGGTGAAGATAGCAGTACATTTGCCACCGCTGCACAACGCGTCAGGATACCGCCATGCTTTTTCGCAGCAGGAGCCAGGTCGCTAAACCAATGGTGCAGAGGTGTTAACGCTGGCGTAGACGCATTCCGGGAGAAATGGAGTCTACTGGCAGCATGGCAAATAATGCGACAAGCCTGCGCATCGTTACCAGTCCAGGACATGTCCGCTAAAGACCCTGTCCCTGTCGCACGTTCCAGCAGAATCGCCCCTGCTGCATGAGCAAGTACTTTCGCTGCGCCATTTCCGTTCCACCAGACCATGAGTTCACAGCCGATCCGTTCACTGTCATCGTCGGTGATTTTAAGTATGGCTTTCTGACCGTCCCTGATGACCACTACAGGCAAAAGCTGTGATGTGTGTGTTTCAACCGGTTCACCATCTGGAGTGAGTCCCCAACGGTTGAGCCAGGTGTTGAACAGGCGATTTTCCAAACAATATCCTCATTTTTCTCTGGAAGATGGTAACCAAAAGGATCCGTGTCGGCATTATTCCTGTTTTCTTTTGGTTGAGCTACAACCTCCCACAGCCGTCATCACTGACTTAACGGGTTGAGCACTAACAGGCACATCCTTGTGTATCTGTGTGCCATGCTGACTGTGTTCGGTAAATAAGGAGGACACGATGATCACGTTATGCAAAACCTGTGGAACATCCTATGAGGTAACTGGTGCCCATCCGGAACAGTGCGATATCTGCCAGGATGAACGCCAGTATGTCCCTGCGAGCGGACAGGAATGGGTCGATTTTACCGCCCTGTGTGCATCGCATACAAATAAGTGGAAGCAACACGACAGTACTCTCCTCAGCATCCGCACCGTTCCTGATTTTGCAATTGATCAGCGCGCGTTTATTCTGCGTACCTCTGAAGGCAATATTTTATGGGACTGCATTGCCTCGCTCGACGATGCCACAAAAACGCTAATAACGTCCCTTGGCGGGCTTAAGGCTATCGCGATATCGCATCCTCATTACTACACCACCATGCAGGACTGGGCTGCAGAATTTAACGCACCGATTTACCTTCATGCCAGCGACAGAAGGTGGGTAATGCGCGACAGCCCGTGGATTAGATTCTGGGATGGCGACACCATTGAGTTAACCCGTGACGTCACGGTGATACGTCTCGGCGGACACTTTGCTGGCGGCTGCGTCCTGCACTGGGCGCGTGGCGAAGGCGTGGTGCTTTCCGGCGACATCGTCCAGGTTACGCCAGGTGCGCATGCCGTCTCCTTTATGTGGAGCTACCCTAATATGCTACCGTTGCCAGCTGCAACGGTCAGCAACATTACCCAGAGACTGAGTACAGTGAAATTTAAGCAACTTTACGGCGCATTTGCAGGAAAAGATATTACGCAAAATGCCGATGAAATTGTGCGACGTTCAGGTGAAAAGTATATTTCCTGCCTCAGATAAACCGGCAGTTTATTCACCAACCATACTCAAGAAGGTAAAAATGGATAGAACTGATAAACCACGCCCATCACAGAAATACTCACTATCACACTGATAATGAAGTAGGTTTTGAAAGGCTGCTTTTGTGTTTTATGGCGAAAGATTTGTTGACCCGCTATCGCGCCACCCCATCCGCCCACAACGCCAAACACCAGCAATGTGGATTCCGGCACTCTACGCCAGTCCTTGCGTGCCGCCATTTTGTCCACGCCGTATAACAGCAACGTCAGTATGTTGGCGAGTAGAAACCATATAACAAGAGGGTGAGCGGTGAAAATGCAGCCGATCGCTGCAAAAATGAGTAGCGAATAATAACAGCGATTGAGATTCATATTTTCAGTCACAGCAGTTTTCAGGAAGTTTCGTGACCCATTATACGCAAGGTCAGTCATACCTGCCATGGGTGAGAATACCCCTTTTGTTTTTATGCCTATACCCCCAGAAATAGCGGAAATTCTCTGGTCTGCGGCGTACCTAACAATTCAAACAAGAGAACCGTTTTCATTATTCAGAACAAATGGTAATTTATTAAATCCAAATGGAGAAATTGTTCTGGAGTCGCAGGGATGAGAAAATACTCATATCCATATTTGTTTTTTGTCACCGTCTTATCTCTCGGCGCAATTTTTCTTTTTTACTGGTGGAAGGTAACGATATACAGAGCGACTTTTCTCTACCCGCTCACATCCAAATACCTCATACTTATTTCTCTGGCAGTGTCATTTTTAATTACCTTATTTCTGGTAGGTAATGGGATAATGAAAAAAAGTCCCTTCCAAACTTATATGAAATTATTTGGTAGCATCAGCATTGTCATGGTGCTGTTTTCAGTGATCACAGTTATGGCGATAACCTGGTTCATTCCAGGTGTCCCCTCGTCCTATACCGCTCCATACACCTACTCTACAGGAAGTTCTAAAAGCTGTTCGGGGGCTGATGTTGACGATCCGGATCTCGGGACTAACATCAGAATTTGCTATCCCGAAGGTAACTACGAATATAACAACACAATCTACGTTGAGAAACGAAGTAACCTTTTAGGTGCGGTCGTAACATACGCCAGAACAACCCCATCCCGATTTTGAATAACTTGCCGCGTACAAAGCAATGCGTTATCAAGCGAAAGGTCATTTCGCCCCCGTAGGGGCCATAAGAATGCAGAAAAGAGTTATACAGTGTACTCTGCCTGGATAAACACGCCAGATGGTGATCAGATAACCTTTCTGCTCCCACGCATCGGCGGATATTGCTGTGCCCCTTTTCCCCTGAGGGACACGAGAACTCGCTAACTTATTGAGCGTTCGGTGATTTTTATGAAGAAACTGTTTGTGCAGTTTTACCTCCTGCTGTTTGTCTGCTTTTTGGTGATGACCCTGTTGGTCGGCCTGGTATACAAATTCACCGCAGAACGCGCAGGCAGACAGTCGCTCGACGATTTGATGAAAAGCTCGTTGTACCTGATGCGCAGTGAACTACGCGAAATCCCGCCACGCGATTGGGGTAAGACGCTGAAGGAAATGGACTTAAACCTCTCATTTGACCTGCGTGTTGAACCGCTGAATAAGTACACACTGGATGCCCCAACCATGCAGCGTTTGCGCGAAGGCGATATTGTGGCTCTTGACGATCAATACACCTTTATTCAACGCATTCCTCGCAGCCATTATGTGCTGGCAGTCGGCCCGGTTCCTTACCTCTATTTTCTTCATCAAATGCGCCTGCTGGACATCGCGCTGATGGCTTTTATTGCTATCTCACTGGCCTTCCCGGTACTGATCTGGATGCGTCCACACTGGCAAGAAATGCTAAGACTCGAATCCGCCGCACAACGTTTTGGTGAAGGACATCTGAGTGAACGCCTTCATTTTGACAACGGTTCCAGCTTTGAGCGCCTGGGCGTAGCGTTTAACCAAATGGCCGACAATATCAATGCGCTGATAGCCAGTAAAAAACAGCTCATCGATGGTATTGCCCATGAGCTTCGTACTCCGCTGGTACGTTTACGTTACCGGCTGGAAATGAGTGATAACCTCACCGGGCAGGAATCTCAGGCGCTTAATCGTGATATCGGCCAACTGGAAGCGTTGATCGAAGAGTTACTGACCTACGCCCGCCTGGATCGCCCGCAAAATGAACTGAAGCTCAGTGTACCTGACCTGCCTGTTTGGTTGACAACCCATCTGGAGGATGTGCAAAGCGTGAATCCTGGCCGTACGGTGCACTTACGTCATCTCGAAACTGGCGACTACGGCGCGTTGGATATGCGCCTGATGGAGCGGGTCCTGGATAATTTGCTGAACAATGCCCTGCGCTATTGCCAATCTACAGTGCAAGCCAGTCTGCTGCTGAACGGCAATCAAGCCACGCTGGTAGTGGAAGACGACGGTCCCGGTATTGCACCAGACGCTCGCGAACAGGTTTTTGAACCGTTTGTACGCCTTGACCCCAGCCGTGACCGGGCAACCGGGGGTTGTGGGCTTGGGTTAGCCATCGTCCACTCAATTGCTTTGGCTATGGGGGGGACGGTCGTCTGTGATGAAAGTGAACTTGGCGGCGCCCGGTTTACTTTCCGTTGGCCCGTCTGGCATAACATTCCCGAAATCTCAGCTGCCTGACCTATTCTGCTCGGTGGTCAGGCGGCGGAGGTTGTGCTATAAAAAAGTATGTTGTAACTAAAATGGTAAACCTATGGCCCGTTACGATCTTGTTGACCGCCTGAACGGCACCTTTCGCCAGATGGAACAAGAACTGGCACTTTTGAACGAAAACCTGTTGCAGCAGACGCTGCTGATTGCGCGCGTATTCTCGTTACCGGAAGTGGTTAAAGAGGCAGAGCATGCCCCTCTGCAGAGCATTAATGTTAAGCAGCATTTAGGCAAAGAGGCTGAAGCGCTGGCACTGCTCCATTACCGTCACCTGTTTATTCAGCAGCAGTCCGAAAACCGCAGCAGCAAAGCAGCCGTCCGCCTACCGGGTGTATTGTGCTATCAGGTTGATAACGCGACGCAATGTACTCTGGAAGAACAAATCCAGCGTATAAACCAGTTGAAAACCACCTTCGAGCGCATTGTTACAGTGGAATCAGGGCTGGCGCCGGCAGCACGTTTCGAATGGGTGCATCGTCATCTGCCAGGGCTGATTACTCTGAATGCCTATCGCACGCTAACCGTAGTCCGCGATCCGGCCACCCTACGATTTGGCTGGGCTAATAAGCACATCATTAAAAACCTGAAACGCGATGAAGTACTGCAGCAACTGGAAAAAAGCCTGACGTCACCGCGCAGCGTACATCCATGGACACGTGAAGAATGGCAGGCGAAGCTTGAACGCGAATATCAGGATATCGCTGCCTTACCACAGCAGGCCCGCCTGAAGATCAAAAGACCGGTAAAAGTGCAGCCTATTGCCCGCGTCTGGTACAAAGGAGAGCAAAAACAGGTGCAATATGCCTGCCCGACGCCGCTGATTGCTTTGCTTAATAACGACAACGGTATGACCGTACCGGATATCGGTGAGTTACTGAATTACGATGCCGAAAACGTTCAGCATCGTTTTAAACCTCAGGCGCAGCCGTTGAGATTGATTATTCCCCGGCTGCACCTGTACGTTGCGGATTAACTGCCTGGCCGCATGCTGCCAACCATCAGCTCCGGGCGTACCCAGCTGTCGAACTCCGCTTCGGTTAGATATCCCAGCGCCAGAGCGGAGGCTTTTAAGGTCAACCCTTCTTTATGGGCTTTTTTGGCAATTTCAGCCGCTTTATCGTAACCGATATGGGTATTGAGCGCGGTCACCAGCATTAGCGACTCGTTGAGCAGTTGATCGATTCGTTCACGATTAGGCTCAATCCCCGTTGCGCAGTGTTCGTTAAAGCTTTCCATACCGTCCGCCAGCAGGCGTACCGACTGCAGGAAGTTGTGGATGACCATCGGTCGATAGACGTTGAGCTCAAAGTTACCTGACGCCCCGCCCATGTTGATGGCGACATCGTTGCCCATCACCTGGCAGCAAAGCATAGTCAGCGCTTCACACTGGGTTGGATTGACCTTGCCCGGCATGATCGAGCTGCCCGGTTCGTTTTCCGGAATTGAAATTTCGCCAATACCACACCGGGGACCGGATGCCAGCCAGCGTACATCGTTGGCGATTTTCATCAGCGACGCTGCCAGTCCTTTTAGCGCGCCGTGAGCATGAACCAGGGCATCGCAGGTGGCGAGCGCTTCAAATTTATTCGGTGCGGTAACGAACGGCGCACAGGTGATGACCCGCAGTTCATCCGCAACCCGGCGGGCGTATTCGGGATGAGTGTTCAGTCCGGTACCTACCGCAGTTCCCCCCAACGCCAGCTCCGCCACGTGCGGTAAGCTGTTTTCAATGTGTCTGAGGTTATGTTCTAGCATTGCAACCCAGCCGGAAATCTCCTGGCCAAGCGTAAGTGGAGTTGCATCTTGCAGATGTGTACGACCAATTTTAACGATATCGGCGAAAGCGTGGGACTTATCACTGAGCGTTTTGGTCAATACATTTAATTGAGGGATCAGTGATTTACGCAGCGCCAGCAGTGCGGCAACGTGCATTGCAGTCGGGAAGACATCGTTCGAGCTTTGGCTTTTATTGACATCATCGTTGGGATGTACTTTTCGCTCCATCCCCCGCACGCCGCCCAGCAACTCGCTGGCCCGGTTTGCCAACACCTCGTTCATGTTCATATTGCTTTGCGTGCCGGACCCAGTTTGCCAGATGGCTAGCGGGAACTCATCGCGGTGTTTATCTGCCAACACCTCATCTGCAGCCTGCATAATAGCCCTGGCTTTATCCTCCGCCAGCAGCCCAAGATCCTGGTTAACCTTTGCCGCGGCGCGTTTAGTCAGCGCCAGCGCATGGATCAACGAGACCGGCATTTTCTCCGTAGAGATACGAAAATGCTCCAGTGAACGTTGGGTTTGCGCGCCCCAAAGCTTATCGGCAGGAACATCAATCGCCCCCATTGAATCATTCTCGCGGCGTACCGTTACCATTACCTGCTCCTTACATTAACAGTTGATTAGGTTATGTTTCGACATTGCCCACTTGCGTTGGTCTTATGAGTATTAACGAGGATAAAACTGTCGTTTGGTGGTTCGTGCGGTAAAAAAAAACCGCCCCGAAGGGCGGTTGACGTTACTTAACGCAGCGTGCGCACTGCGACGTCTGAATTTGCTGGAAGAAATCATTGCCTTTGTCATCCACCAGGATAAACGCCGGGAAATCTTCCACTTCAATTTTCCAGATGGCTTCCATCCCGAGTTCCGGGTATTCCACGCACTCCAGACTCTTGATACTGCCCTGGGCCAGCACCGCGGCAGGGCCGCCAATACTGCCTAAATAGAAGCCGCCATGTTTATGGCAAGCATCGGTCACCTGCTGGCTACGGTTGCCTTTCGCCAGCATAATCATGCTCCCACCAGCGGCCTGAAGCTGGTCAACATACGAGTCCATACGCCCGGCCGTGGTTGGGCCAAGCGAACCAGAGGCGTAGCCTTCCGGCGTTTTTGCCGGACCGGCGTAATAGATCGGGTGATCTTTAACATACTGCGGCAAACTTTCACCGTTATCCAGACGTTCTTTCAGTTTCGCATGCGCAATATCACGGCCAACAATAATTGTACCGTTGAGTGACAAACGCGTAGAGACCGGATACTGCGACAGCTGGGCCAGGATCTCTTTCATCGGACGATTGAGATCAACGCGCACCGCTTCGCCCTCTCCCGCCTGACGCAACTCTTCTGGAATATACTTACCTGGATTATGTTCCAGTTTTTCGATCCAGATACCTTCACGGTTGATTTTGGCTTTGATATTACGGTCAGCAGAACAAGAGACGCCCATACCAACCGGACACGACGCGCCGTGACGCGGCAGGCGGATCACGCGGATATCATGCGCGAAGTACTTCCCGCCAAACTGCGCGCCCAGCCCCAAATTCTGCGCTTCAATCAGCAGCTCTTTTTCCAGCTCCACATCACGGAATGCCTGCCCATGTTCGTTACCTTCGGTCGGCAGCTCATCGTAGTATTTAGCCGAAGCCAGTTTCACCGTTTTCAGCGTAGCTTCCGCTGACGTTCCGCCGATCACAAACGCAATGTGATACGGCGGACAAGCCGCAGTACCCAGCGTACGCATCTTTTCAACCAGGTAATTTTTTAATTTGCCCGGCGTGAGCAGCGCTTTGGTTTCCTGGTACAGATAGGTTTTGTTCGCCGAACCGCCACCTTTGGCAATACACAGGAATTTGTATTCATCGCCGTCGACGGTATACAAATCAATCTGTGCTGGCAGGTTGGTGCCGGTGTTCACCTCTTTATACATATCCAGCGCTGCGTTTTGTGAATAGCGCAGGTTGTCTTCGATGTAGGTGTTATAGACGCCTCGAGCCAGCGCCTCCTCATCGCCACCACCGGTCCAGACACGCTGACCTTTTTTACCCACGATAATCGCGGTTCCGGTGTCCTGACAGGTCGGCAAAATGCCTTTTGCCGCGATGTCAGAGTTACGCAGAAATTGCAGGGCCACATACTTGTCGTTTTCGCTGGCCTCTGGGTCGCGCAGAATATCGGCTACCTGCTGTTGATGTGCGGGACGAAGCATAAACGACGCATCATGAAAGGCCTGACGAGCCAGCAGGGTTAAAGCTTGTGGCGCGACTTTAACAATCTCCTGCCCTTCAAATTCGGCAACAGAGACATAGTCGCTGGTCAGCAGATAGTATTCGGTATCATCCTTTTTGAGGGGGAAAGGATGCTGATAATGAAAGGGTTTGTTTGACATTGTGCTCTCACTTACTGCTCGGTCTGGTTATTCTCTGGGCAGATGTTCCGTTGCCCTGCTTCCCTGCCGCAGATCCGGTTGTAGAAGGAAGGGCTGTCTGCAACCGGAATCTCTCAGGGTATTAAAAGCGAGTCTCCATATCCTACACATTTTTTTAACAAAAACTGAGACAAGTACGACTTTTTACATGTGCAGGTTACTTCCCTCAGGGTTTCTTGGTTTAATAGCCGTAGAAAATTCCACATTGAAACAGGGCTTGATAATGCAAAAACTCATCAACTCAGTGCAAAACTACGCCTGGGGAAGTAAAACGGCGTTAACGGAACTCTATGGCATTGCCAACCCCACTCAGCAACCGATGGCTGAGTTGTGGATGGGTGCGCATCCGAAAAGCAGTTCGCAGGTTCTGGGCGCTGACGGCCAGACGGTTGCTCTGCGCGACGTTATCGAGCACGATAAATCCGCACTGCTGGGCGATGCCGTTGCGCAGCGTTTTGGTGAGCTGCCCTTCCTGTTTAAAGTGCTCTGCGCTGCACAACCGCTTTCGATTCAGGTTCATCCTAACAAGCACAACTCTGAAATTGGATTTGCCAAAGAAAACGCCGCAGGGATCCCGATGGATGCGGCTGAGCGCAACTACAAAGATCCTAACCACAAACCGGAACTGGTTTTTGCTTTGACGCCTTTCCTGGCGATGAACGCATTCCGCGAGTTCTCTGACATTGTTGCATTGTTACAACCCGTCTCCGCCGCACATCCGGCTATTGCGCATTTCCTGGAAGAGCCGAGTGCAGAACGTCTGAGCTATCTTTTCGCCAGCTTGCTGAATATGCAGGCTGAGGAGAAATCCCATGCGTTGGCGATCCTGAAATCAGCGCTGAACAGCCAGCAGGGTGAACCCTGGCAAACCATCCGTCTGATCGCCGACGTCTACCCGAACGACAGTGGGCTCTTCTCCCCGCTGCTGCTCAATGTGGTGAAACTCAATCCAGGCGAAGCTATGTTCTTATTTGCCGAAACCCCGCATGCTTACCTGCAAGGTGTGGCGCTTGAGGTAATGGCTAACTCGGACAACGTGCTGCGTGCCGGACTGACGCCAAAATATATTGATATCCCGGAACTGGTCGCCAACGTACAGTTTGTCGCCAAGCCAGCAAACCAGTTACTGACCACGCCGCTTAAGTCTGATGGCGAACTGGACTTCCCGATCCCGGTTGACGATTTTGCGTTCTCCCTGCATGAGCTTACTACCAGTGGCGCAGATATCAGCCAGCAAAGTGCGGCCATTTTGTTCTGCATAGAAGGTGAAGCTGTACTGAGCAAAGGCGAGCAACGTCTGGTTCTGCGACCGGGTGAATCGGCCTTTATTGGCGCGAATGAATCGCCGGTTAACATCAGTGGCGCAGGTCGTTTAGCCCGGGTTTATAACAAGCTTTAGCAAGATACTGATATTTTTAACAACTCTTGCTAAGCTGTAGTGAGTTAAAGACATGTCACTCCTCCAGGCGTCTTAAAACGCCTGGTTTTATTTTATGGATATCGAAATGAAAAAATCGCTGGTAGCTGCGGGTGTGGTGGTTGCGCTGGGTATCGTCTGGACGGGCGGCGCCTGGTACACAGGTAAGAAACTTGAAACGCATCTCGCCGAGATGGTGACGCAGGCAAACGATCAGTTAAAACGTTTCTCCCCTGAGGCGGGTATTGAACTGAGTTATCAAAACTACCAGCGCGGGGTGTTCAATAGCCAACTGCAATTGGTGGTGAAACCAATAGCCGGGCAGGCAGATTCCTGGCTGAAACCGGGGCAAAGTATTGTCCTGGATGAAACGGTGGATCACGGTCCCTTCCCACTGGCCCAACTGAAGTCACTGAATCTGGTTCCGGCTATGGCCTCCGTGAAAACGACGCTGGTGAATAACGACGTTACCAAACCGCTGTTTGATATTGCCAAGGGTGAGTCGCCATTTGTCATTAACTCCCGTATCAGCTACAGCGGCGATACCCGTTCCGATCTTTCCCTTAAACCACTGAACTACGAGAAAGGCGACGAAAAAGTAGCCTTCAGCGGCGGGGAATTCCAGTTTACAGCAGACAAAGAAGGTAACGCTGTCTCGCTGACAGGCAATGCGCAAAGCGGCGTGGTCAATGCGGTCAACGAGTATGACCAGAAAGTACAAATGACTTTCAATAATCTGAAGACTGAGGGTTCCAGCAGTATTGCCAGCTTTGGTGAGCGCATCGGCGACCAGAAATTGTCACTCGAAAAACTGTCGATCTCGGTCGAGGGTAAAGAGTTGGCGGTTCTGGAGGGCATGGGTATCGATGGCAAATCCGATCTGGTTAACGACGGTAAAACTGTCAACAGTCAGCTGGATTACACGCTGAACAGCCTTAAATTGCAGGGCCAGGATATGGGTAGCGGTAAGCTGACGCTGAAAGTTGCCCAGATTGACGGTGAAGCCCTGCATCAGTTCAGTCAGCAGTATAGCGCCCAAACCAAGGCGCTGATGGCGCAGATCGATGTGGTACAAAATCCTGAGCTTTATCAGCAAAAAGTCACCGAAGCTTTCTTCAATGCGCTGCCGATACTGATGAAAGGCGAGCCGGTTATCACCATTGCCCCGCTGAGCTGGAAAAATGCGAAAGGTGAAACTGCATTTAATCTGTCACTGCTGCTAAAAGATCCGACAGCAAATACTGAGGAACCACAAACGCTGGCTCAGGAAGTGGATCGTTCGGTCAAATCACTGGATGCCAAGCTGACGATTCCGGTCGATATGGCGACTGAGTTCATGACGCAGATCGCCAAAATTGAAGGCTATCAGCAGGAGCAAGCGGCCGATCTTGCGAAGCAACAAGTGAATGGCTTGGCGGCAATGGGTCAGATGTTCCGTATTACAACGATGCAGGACAACGTCATCGGCTCCAGCCTGCAATACGCAAACGGACAGGTTACGTTAAACGGACAAAAAATGCCGCTGGATGAGTTTGTTGGCATGTTCGGTATGCCTTCTCTCGGCGAACCGGATGCCCCGGCTATCCCGCAACAGTAAATACGCGTGACAACAGGCCCGATAACCGTGTGTTTATCGGGCCTTTTTTATTTGGCCACCACCAGACGGGCGGAAAGCGTCAGGTTACGCGAATGACCATCATCGTGCCCAATGCGCTGCAGCATGCGCTCAGCAAGGGTATATCCCATTTCACGCGCAGGCGTGCAGGCCCAAATAATGGGGATATCGTCCAGTGCATTTTCCGCTACATCGGCAAATCCCGCTAAGGAGATCTGCTGTTCGAAATAGCGATCTACGCCAATTTCACCACTCTGACGCCCCGCTCTCATCAGGCCAAACCAGGCGCCAACGGCAATGGTTTCGTTGTAGCACACCACTGCGCTGATCGTTGGGTTACGACGTAACAGCGCGGTTACCTCCTCTGCGGCCTGCTTCTGGCTGGATGAACACTCCAGCACCCAGTCGCTATGAAACGGTAAACCATACTTTAGCAACGTCGTACAATAGCCGCCGACACGCTCTGCGCGAGTCAATGAGGAACTCTGCCCCCCCAACCACGCTATTCGCTGATGTCCGTGGCGGATAAGATGTTCAACCAGCAATTGCGAAGCCTGCATGTTGTCAGGTCTGACGGTGTCGGCATCATCCAGGTAGCTTGCCCGAGAAGCAAACACCACCGGTATCCCCTTATCGGCGGCCAGTTGTTGTAGGTCGTCGCTACTGCCGGCAGCCCCGGCGATCACCACACCATCAACCCCTTGATTTAGCAACATAGCGAAACGCTGCGCGAGCTGTTCGCCATCTTTGCCACCATGTAATAAAAAGACCATGCGCCCCTGCGTTTCTAATGCTTCCGTCAGACCCGCCGTCAACTCGGCGTAAAACGGCGTAGAAAGATCGCGCACAATCAAACCAATTACCCCGCTCTGCCCGCCACGCAGCGCCGATGCCTGGCGATTACGCACAAACCCGAGTTGCTCAATAGCGGCATTCACGCGTTCGCCTGTCGCGGATGAAATACGACCTTTTCCACTAAGCACCAATGAGACAGTACTGACCGAAACGCCCGCGGCCAGCGCAACATCATGGATGGTTATTTTTTTGGCTATAGCCATAAAAACGGAAAACTCCCTGATAACGTGACGGATAAAACGTTTTATCAATCACTTATATTTATACGCCCTATTATCGTTCGATAATGTGATTTATACCGCACTAAAATTAGGTAAAACGTTTTATCTTCTCGCCATCATTAGTCAGCTAGCTTTTACGAGGAGTCGTTTGATGACGACGAGAACCACACCAAAAATAACGTTATGGGAATTTTTCCAGCAGTTGGGCAAAACCTTTATGCTCCCCGTAGCGCTGCTCTCATTTTGCGGGATCATGTTAGGAATCGGCAGCTCGTTAAGCAGCCATGATGTCCTGACGTTGATCCCGGCATTGGGGAATCCGGTACTGCAGGCCATCTTTACCTGGATGAGCAAAGTAGGCTCATTTGCGTTTAGTTTCTTACCGGTGATGTTCTGTATTGCCATACCTCTCGGCCTTGCTCGCGAGAACAAAGGTGTAGCGGCATTTGCCGGTTTTGTTGGTTATGCGGTCATGAACCTTGCCGTCAACTTCTGGTTAACCGCGAAAGGTATCTTACCTACCACGGATGCCGCGATCCTGAAGGCCAACAACGTGCAGAATATCCTGGGGATCCAGTCGATCGATACTGGGATCCTCGGTGCTGTTATTGCCGGGATCATCGTCTGGATGCTGCATGAACGTTTCCACAACATTCGTCTGCCGGATGCGCTGGCTTTCTTCGGCGGCACCCGCTTTGTGCCTATCATCTCCTCGGTGGTGATGGGGCTGGTCGGGCTGGTTATTCCCCTGATCTGGCCGGTTTTCGCCATGGGCATTACCGGGCTCGGCCACATCATCAACAGCGCGGGAGAATTTGGCCCAATGCTGTTTGGTACCGGTGAACGTCTGCTGCTGCCGTTTGGTCTGCATCATATTCTGGTGGCGCTCATTCGCTTCACCGAGGCTGGCGGCACGCAAGAAGTCTGCGGTCACAGCGTGAGCGGCGCACTGACTATTTTCCAGGCCCAACTGAGCTGCCCGACAACACAAGGTTTCTCTGAAAGCGCAACCCGCTTCCTGTCGCAGGGCAAAATGCCTGCGTTCCTCGGTGGTTTACCGGGGGCAGCGCTCGCTATGTACCACTGTGCTCGCCCTGAAAATCGTCATAAAATTAAAGGGTTATTAATTTCCGGTCTTATTGCCTGTGTGATCGGCGGTACCACCGAGCCCCTTGAGTTCTTATTCCTGTTCGTTGCCCCAGTTCTGTATGTGATCCACGCCCTGCTGACCGGTCTTGGCTTCACTGTGATGGCAGTGCTTGGCGTCACCATCGGTAACACCGACGGTAACCTGATTGACTTCGTGGTGTTCGGCATCCTGCATGGACTCTCTACCAAGTGGTATCTGGTCCCTGTTGTGGCGGCGATCTGGTTCGCGGTGTACTACGTCATCTTCCGTTTCGCCATCACACGCTTCAATTTGAAGACACCAGGTCGAGACGTCGAAATTGCCAGCAATATCGAAAAAGTAATGGCTGGAGCGCCGGGTAAATCCGGTTACAACGTCCCTGCCATTCTGTCGGCGCTTGGCGGTGCGGAAAACATCGTTAGCCTGGATAACTGTATTACCCGTCTGCGTTTGTCAGTGAAGGATATGTCTCTTGTGAATGTACAGGCACTGAAGGACAATCGCGCCATTGGCGTAGTGCAACTCAATCAGCATAATCTTCAGGTCGTTATTGGCCCACAGGTCCAGTCAGTGAAAGACGAGATCGCAGTTCTGATGAACACCGTACAAGCTTAAGGACAATGACATGTTTGATTTTTCAAAGGTTGTGGACAGGCATGGTACCTGGTGTACTCAGTGGGATTACGTTGCCGACCGTTTTGGTTCAGCCGACCTGCTGCCATTCACCATCTCCGATATGGATTTTGCCACCGCACCCTGTATTCTGGAGGCGCTGACTCAGCGCCTGTCACATGGCGTGTTGGGTTACAGTCGCTGGAAAAATGATGAATTTCTTGCGGCGATTAGTCACTGGTTTCTATCGCGTCATGATACCCAAATCGATCCTCAGTCGCTGGTTTATGGCCCCTCGGTCATCTATATGGTATCGGAGCTGATCCGCCAGTGGTCTTCTGCGGGTGATGCGGTGGTGATTCATACGCCGGCGTACGACGCGTTTTACAAAGCAATTGAAGGTAATCAACGCGTGGTGCGCGCTGTCGAACTGGAAAAACGCACTGACGGTTGGTACTGCGACATGGCCGCGCTCGAGAATGCCCTGTCTCGTCCAGAGAGCAAAATTCTTCTGCTCTGTAGCCCACAAAATCCGACGGGCAAAGTGTGGACGCGTGATGAGCTGGAAACCATGGCAGAACTGTGTCAGCGCCATGGTGTAAAAGTTATTTCCGATGAGATCCATATGGATATGGTATGGGGGGATCACCCACATATCCCCTGGAGTAATGTCGCGCGCGACAGCTGGGCGCTGCTCACTTCCGGTTCAAAAAGTTTTAATATTCCGGCACTGACCGGGGCTTACGGAATTATTGAAGACGCTCAAAGCCGTAACGATTATCTCTGCGCATTAAAAGGTCGCGATGGTCTTTCCTCACCAGCAGTGCTCGCGCTGAGCGCACATATTGCCGCCTATCATCAGGGAGCAAGCTGGCTTGATGCGCTGCGGGATTACCTTACCAGCAATTTGCATTACGTCGCCCGCGAGCTTAATGCCGCATTCCCCGAACTGAACTGGCAGGTTCCGCAATCCACCTATCTGGCATGGATTGACCTGCGTCCGCTCAACATTGATGACCACGCATTGCAGGAAGCGCTCATCCACCAGCAGAAAGTCGCCATCATGCCCGGATACACATACGGCGAAGAAGGACGCGGTTTTGTGCGCCTGAATGCCGGATGTCCACGATCCAAACTTGAAAAAGGCGTTCAGGGGTTGATTAACGGCATACGTTCTGTACGCTAATAAAGTTTGCGCAATGAAATTATTCATTGCGCAACATAGATTTTTATCCCGATTTTTTCTTATAATACGACGCACTTTACCTAAATACACGAGTGCGACCATGATTGATACTTCCCTCCCCTTGACCGACGTCCATCGCCACCTTGATGGTAACATCCGTGCCCAAACGATTCTGGATCTGGGTCGTCAGTTCAATTTAACGCTCCCGGCACAAACGTTGGAAACGCTGATCCCTCATGTGCAAGTGACATCCACTGAGCCAGATTTAGTGAGTTTTCTATCCAAGCTCGACTGGGGCGTGAAGGTACTGGCCTCGCTGGATGCCTGTCGCCGCGTGGCATTTGAAAATATTGAGGATGCAGCACGTAACGGTCTGCACTATGTAGAATTACGTTTTTCACCAGGCTATATGGCGATGGCGCATCAACTCCCGGTGGCAGGTGTGGTTGAAGCCGTCATCGCAGGCGTGCGCGAGGGCTGCAAGACCTTTGGCGTCGAAGCACGCTTAATTGGCATTATGAGCCGTACTTTTGGCGAAGCCGCCTGTCTGCAGGAACTGGATGCGCTGTTAGCCCACCGAGATCATATTACGGCACTGGATCTAGCCGGTGACGAACTGGGATTCCCTGGCAGTCTGTTCCTGTCCCATTTCAACCAGGCACGCGACGCCGGCTGGCATATTACCGTGCATGCGGGCGAAGCCGCGGGACCAGAAAGCATCTGGCAGGCCATTAAAGAGCTGGGCGCTGAGCGTATTGGTCACGGCGTTAAAGCCGTTGAAGATCGTGCGTTGATGGATTACCTCGCCGAGCATCGTATCGGCATCGAATCCTGCCTGACATCAAACATTCAGACCAGCACCGTTGCCTCACTAGCGAACCATCCGCTGAAAACGTTCCTTGAGCATGGCGTTATTGCCAGTTTGAATACGGACGACCCGGCTGTTCAGGGTGTGGATATTATTCACGAGTACACCATTGCCGCACCAGCTGCAGGCCTAACGCGCGAACAGATCCGCCAGGCGCAAATCAACGGTCTGGAAATGGCATTCCTGAGTAACGAAGAAAAACGAGCCTTGCGCGAGAAAGTCGGCGCAGCGTAACGGGTAAAGTGCTGAATGGCGCTAACGCTTATCCGGCCTACGTTGGTTTTCATTGTAGGCCGGATAAAATGCCTGAGCATCTCCATCCGGCATTAGTCCAATCAAGCAAGGCACAGCGTCGAACGATGTTTCGCAGATTCGATACCCAGCTCAATCAGCTCCATAATTTGGATAGCCTGTCTCGCCGGTACCGGGTTTTCACCGTTACCGTTTAACGCATCACGAATGCCAGCATAGTACGCCGGATAGTTGCCTGGTACAGTAAGCCAGGTTTCTTCAACCTGCTCTTCGCCTTCTACTCGCGTCAAAACGCCATCGCGCATATCATAACCCCAGTCTTCCTGTGGTAGTCGCTCGCCATTTTTAAGACGCTCTTCCTGCGGGTCAAGACCATACTTCACATAGCTGCCACGCGATCCGTGCACAATATAACGGGCCGATTCTGCGGCAGCGAGCATGGTGCCATGCAGGATCACACGACGCTGCGGATACGTCAGGATGGCATGGAAGTAATCCGTCGCCTGCGCGCCTGGACGCAACTGGGCCAGGTCTACCGTCAGGCTGACGGGCAAACCAAACAGATTAATCGCCTGATCCAAAAGATGCGGTGCTAAATCGTACCAGATACCGCTTCCCGGACCGCCCTGTTCACGCCAACGGTCACGAACCTGCGGGCGGAAACGATCGAAATGGGATTCGAAATACGCCACCTCTCCCAAAACACCATCCGCCAGCAGAGCTTTCAGCGTCAGAAAATCACTGTCCCAGCGACGGTTATGGAACACAGACAGCACGCGCCCGAGGCTGCGCGCCAGCGTATCCAGCTCACGAGCTTGTGACAGTGTCACAGTAAAAGGCTTATCAACAACCACATGTTTGCCCGCTTCCAGCGCAGCTTTCGCTAATGGAAAGTGTGTGTCATTAGGCGTGGGGATCACAATCAGGTCGATATTTGGATCGTTAAAAAGATGCTTAGGCTCAGCAACAACCGCCACCGTAGGCCAGTCTGCCTTCACTTTTGCTTCATCACTACTGGAAACTGCAGCCAGTTCCAGGCCCGGCGTGCCCACAATCAGGGGGGCATGGAAGGTTTTACTGGCATAACCATAGCCAATTAGCCCAACGCGGATGTTGTCACTCATGTTATTGCCTCTCAATTCAGGACTGACCTATTTCACACCATACCTTGCAACGTCTCAATAGTTTAATAACCTTCGCGCTACAAAGGTTGTTTTTAACTTAAGTCAAACATATGCCACTTATGCTTAACTTGCAGCGAAAAAGAGGGAGAAATCGTTCCCAACCATCTTGCTGTATTAATGAGAGATTAGTAACATTTGCAGCCTGTGTTTATGGATAAATCAAAGCAAATGTCATCAGTAATGAATCGTCTTATTGAATTAACAGGTTGGATTGTTCTCGCCGTCTCCGTGATCCTGCTGGGTGTTGCCAATCATATTGACAATTACCAGCCACCAGAGCCCGTTGCGGCAGTGCAGAAGAAATAAGCATCCGCAACCTTTTATTGCCCGGCAATTAACATTGGTAGTTGCAGGGTTTGCCGGTAAAAGATCGCTTTCTGTCAAAAAAAGCGAATTATGCCGCATCCCGCTCCGCTGCATATTGCCAGCGATCGCTAAGCGCGTTACCCTTGCCGAAGACGCGCATAGCGCCTGCTTTTTCACAGGTATGAACACTCTTCTTACATTTGCACGTAAATCCGCTTTTACCTGTGCACGTTGTTTATTTTTATATTTTCTACTCCGTTGGTATTATTTTATTAATATGGATCTGCATTTATGACTGTTCAGGATTACTTATTAAAATTCCGCAAAATCAGTTCACTCGAAAGTCTGGAAAAACTTTTCGACCATTTAAACTACACGCTCACCGACGATAGCGACATGATCAATATGTACCGTGCCGCAGACCATCGCCGTGCGGAGCTTATATCCGGAGGCCGTCTGTTTGATGTTGGTCAGGTACCTAAATCAGTCTGGCATTACGTGCAATAGAGAAGAAAGTAGCGCTCAACGTTAAAAGCTTTATAATAATCGCCCCAAAATGAATGGCATGATTGATTGCGCGCGTAAAACTGGAGAAGAGATGACTACCACACCGGCACAACGTATCGGAGGCTGGCTACTTGGGCCACTGGCCTGGCTGTTAGTCGCGTTGTTGAGCGCTTCGCTGGCGTTATTACTTTATGTCACTGCGCTGGCAACACCGCAAACCTTCAAAACGCTGGGTGAGCAAAGTACAGCAAATTTGCTGTTATGGGGCGTCTCCTTTGTTACCGCGATCGCCATGTGGTATTACACACTGTGGCTGACAATTGCGTTTTTCAAACGCAGAGCCTGTGTGCCCAAGCATTACATTCTGTGGCTGCTGATCTCCGTGTTGCTGGCGATTAAAGCGTTTGCGTTTTCACCCGTCCCAGACGCTTTTGCGGTGCGCCAACTGCTGTTCCCATTATTGGCCGCAGCACTGTTGGTGCCCTACTTCAAGCGATCGCAGCGCGTTAAATCGACGTTTGTGAACCCGTAATAACCCTACAGTTAACCTGTTGTCGCCTGTTGTAGATTGTCAGATAATAGGCGGCTTTTTTATTTCAGGCCGAAAAATGACTGATTACCTGCTGCTGTTTGTCGGAACTGTACTGGTCAATAACTTTGTACTGGTCAAGTTTCTGGGCCTCTGCCCGTTTATGGGCGTTTCCAAAAAACTGGAAACCGCAATGGGTATGGGCCTTGCCACGACGTTTGTCATGACACTGGCATCCATCTGCGCATGGCTGATTGATACCTGGATCCTAATCCCGCTCAATCTCATCTATCTGCGCACGCTGGCTTTTATTCTGGTTATCGCCGTCGTCGTGCAGTTTACCGAAATGGTTGTGCGCAAAACCAGCCCTGCGCTGTACCGCCTGCTGGGGATCTTCCTACCGCTGATCACGACTAACTGCGCAGTGTTAGGTGTGGCGCTGCTGAACATCAACCTCGGCCATAACTTTTTACAGTCGGCGCTATACGGTTTTTCCGCCGCCGTCGGCTTCTCGCTGGTGATGGTACTGTTCGCCGCGATCCGCGAACGCCTCGCCGTGGCGGACGTCCCGGCGCCGTTTCGCGGGAATGCGATTGCGCTGATTACCGCTGGTTTAATGTCATTGGCCTTTATGGGCTTTAGTGGTTTGGTGAAGTTGTAATGAATGCTATCTGGATTGCCGTTGCCGCAGTGAGTGTACTGGGTCTGGCGTTCGGCGCTATTTTGGGGTACGCCTCACGACGTTTTGCCGTTGAAGATGATCCGGTCGTGGAGAAAATTGATGAAATTCTCCCGCAAAGCCAGTGTGGGCAGTGCGGCTATCCGGGCTGTCATCCTTACGCTGAAGCGATCGGCTCTCAGGGTGAAAAAATTAACCGTTGCGCCCCCGGTGGCGAAGCGGTGATGTTAAAAATTGCCGCCCTGCTAAACGTCGATCCGCAGCCTATTGATGGTGATGAACAAGACGTTACGCCGGTGCGTATGCTGGCGGTCATTGATGAAAATAACTGTATCGGGTGCACTAAGTGTATTCAGGCCTGCCCGGTCGATGCGATCGTGGGCGCGACCCGCGCCATGCACACGGTAATGAGCGATCTCTGCACTGGGTGCAACCTGTGTGTTGACCCGTGCCCGACGCAATGCATTGAATTACGCCCGGTAGCCGAGACACCCGATAGCTGGAAATGGGATTTAAACACCATCCCTGTGCGCATCATTCCCGTGGAACAACATGTTTAAGTTATTCTCTGCATTCAGAAAAAATAAAATCTGGGACTTTGATGGTGGCATTCATCCACCAGAAATGAAAACCCAGTCAAACGGAACACCGTTGCGACAGGTTCCGCTGGCACCGCGTTTTGTTATTCCGCTGAAACAACATATTGGTGCGGAGGGTGAACTGTGCGTAAACGTGGGTGACACCGTGCTGCGTGGTCAGGCATTAACCCGCGGGCGTGGCAAAATGCTTCCAGTCCATGCGCCAACATCAGGTACCGTGGTTGCCATTGCCCCGCACTCCACCGCACATCCTTCGGCACTGGCTGAGTTGAGCGTTATCATAGACGCCGATGGCGAAGACCGCTGGATTGAGCGAGACGGCTGGACCGATTACCGCTCCCACAGCCGGGAAGAGCTGATTGCGCGTATTCATCAGTTCGGCGTAGCCGGGCTGGGTGGCGCAGGTTTTCCCACCGGCGTTAAACTGCAGGGCGGCGGAGATAAAATTGAAACGCTGATCATTAACGCCGCTGAATGCGAGCCGTACATTACAGCAGATGACCGCCTGATGCAGGACTGTGCGGCGCAGGTCGTTGAAGGGATCCGCATCCTGGCGCACATTCTTCAGCCACGCGAGATCCTCCTCGGCATAGAAGATAACAAGCCGCAGGCAATATCTATGCTGCGCGCGGTGCTGGCTGATTCACACGACATCAGTTTGCGCGTGATCCCCACCAAGTACCCTTCCGGCGGGGCTAAACAGTTAACACAAATCCTGACTGGCAAGCAGGTTCCCCACGGTGGACGCTCCTCAGATATCGGCGTATTGATGCAAAACGTCGGAACCGCCTATGCAATTAAACGTGCAGTAATTGACGGTGAGCCGATCACCGAACGTGTCGTGACGCTTACCGGTGAAGCCGTCAGCCGCCCGGGCAACGTCTGGGCGCGTTTGGGCACGCCGGTTCGTCATCTGCTCAACGACGCGGGCTTTTGCCCTTCCGCCGACCAGATGGTGATTATGGGCGGACCGCTGATGGGGTTTACGCTGCCATGGCTGGATGTCCCGGTGGTGAAGATTACCAACTGTCTTCTGGCCCCCTCTGCCAGTGAAATGGGTGAAACGCCGGAAGAGAAAGGCTGCATTCGCTGTAGCGCATGCGCCGATGCCTGTCCGGCGGATCTCCTGCCACAACAGCTTTATTGGTTCAGTAAAGGGCAACAGCACGACAAAGCAACGGCCCACAATATCGCCGACTGCATTGAATGCGGTGCCTGCGCCTGGGTATGCCCAAGCAATATTCCGTTGGTGCAGTATTTCCGCCAGGAAAAAGCCGAGATTTACGCCATTAGCCAGGAAGAAAAACGAGCCGCTGAAGCGAAAGCACGGTTTGAAGCCCGACAGGCGCGCCTTGAACGTGAAAAAGCAGCGCGTCTTGAACGCCATAAGAGCGCCGCTGCTCAACCGGCGGCCAAAGACCATGATGCCATTGCCGCCGCGCTGGCTCGCGTAAAAGAAAAACAGGCTCAGGCGCTGCAGCCGGTAGTAATTCAGGCAGGTGAAAAACCTGACAATAGCGCAGTGATTGCCGCACGCGAGGCGCGTAAGGCGCAAGCTCGTGCTTCCCGTAAGGAAAATTCGCCGCAAAGTGAAGGCAGCAGCACGGGTACAGATCCGCGTAAAGCTGCCGTCGAAGCGGCAATTGCTCGCGCCAAAGCCCGCAAGCTCGAACAGCAGGCTGTACCGGAAACAGCCGAGCCGGTTGATCCACGCAAAGCCGCCGTGGAAGCGGCCATCACCCGCGCCAAAGCCCGCAAGCTCGAGCAGCAGGCGGTACCGGAAACAGCCGAATCGGTTGATCCGCGTAAAGCCGCCGTGGAAGCGGCCATTGCCCGCGCCAAGGCCCGCAAGCTCGAGCAGCAAGTGGTAACGGAAACAGCCGAGCCGGTTGATCCACGTAAAGCCGCCGTCGCGGCCGCTATCGCACGCGCTCAGGCAAAGAAAGCCGCACAGCAGCAGGTTGTTAACGAGGAATAAATGGTATTCAGAATAGCAAGCTCCCCTTATACCCATAACCAGCGCCAGACATCACGTATCATGATGTTGGTGTTACTTGCGGCATTGCCGGGGATCGCCGCACAGCTGTGGTTCTTCGGCTGGGGTACGTTGTTCCAGATAGTTCTGGCCGCCATCAGCGCTATCGCCGCCGAAGCGGGCGTGCTTAAACTGCGTAAACAACCCATTGTGCCGATTTTAAAAGACAACTCTGCGTTACTCACCGGGTTGCTGCTGGCCGTGAGTATTCCCCCGCTCGCCCCCTGGTGGATGGTGGTATTGGGCACGGTATTCGCGGTTATCATTGCGAAACAGCTGTATGGCGGTCTCGGTCAGAACCCGTTTAACCCTGCCATGATTGGTTACGTCGTGCTGCTAATCTCATTTCCAGTACAGATGACCAGTTGGCTGCCGCCGCACGAAATTGCGGCTACAGTGCCTGGGTTCTTTGACGCGCTGAACGTTATCCTTAGCGGCCATACCGTCAGCGGTGGGGATATGAATACACTGCGTATGGGCATTGATGGTATCAGCCAGGCAACGCCTCTCGATACCTTTAAGACATCACTGCATGCCGGGCATACCGTTGAACAGGTGATGCAATACCCGATTTACAGCGGTGTGCTGGCAGGCGCGGGCTGGCAGTGGGTTAATCTTGCCTGGCTGGCGGGTGGTATCGTTCTGTTATGGCAGGGGGCGATTCGCTGGCATATCCCGGTTAGCTTCCTGCTGTCGCTCGCCGTTTGCGCCACTCTGGGATGGTTGTTCTCACCTGAGTCACTCGCGTCTCCTCAGTTACACCTGCTTTCCGGCGCAACCATGCTGGGTGCATTTTTTATTCTTACCGACCCCGTTACGGCCTCGACAACTAACCGCGGCCGCCTGATTTTTGGCGCACTTGCGGGGTTGTTAGTATGGTTGATTCGCAGTTTTGGCGGTTATCCTGACGGTGTAGCCTTTGCTGTATTACTGGCAAATATCACGGTTCCCCTGATTGATTATTATACCCGCCCTCGCGTGTACGGACATCGCTAAGGACTCCCAATGCTGAAAACGATTCGTAAACACGGTATTACGCTGGCACTGTTTGCTGCTGGTTCAACGGGATTAACCGCGGCAATCAATCAATTAACCAAGTCCACCATTGATGAACAGGCCGCGCTGCAGCAAAAAGCACTGTTCGATCAGGTGCTACCTGGCGATCGCTACAATAATAACTTGTCTGAGAGCTGTTATCTGGTCAATGCGCAGGCATTGGGCAAAGGTACTCACCGCGTGTATATTGCCCGCCAGGACGACCGTCCCGTTGCAGCAATTCTTGAAGCTACGGCGCCAGATGGGTATTCCGGGGCGATTCAACTGCTGGTCGGTGTCGATTTTACGGGTACCGTGTTGGGTACGCGGGTAACCGAGCATCATGAAACCCCGGGACTGGGCGATAAAATCGAACTGCGACTGTCCGACTGGATCACCCACTTTAGCGGCAAAACGATCGCTACGGGTAACGATGCCCACTGGGCTGTGAAAAAAGACGGCGGCGACTTTGACCAGTTTACTGGCGCAACCATTACGCCGCGGGCGGTAGTGAACGCAGTAAAACGCGCCGGTTTGTATGCGCAGACGCTACCCGCGCAGCTTCCTCAACTTAGCGCCTGTGGAGAATAAACCATGAGCGAAATTAAAGACGTTATTGTCCAGGGGTTATGGAAAAATAACTCCGCGCTTGTGCAGCTACTCGGGATGTGTCCGCTGTTGGCCGTTACCTCTACCGCCACTAACGCGCTGGGGCTGGGGCTCGCGACGACGCTCGTTCTGACGCTGACCAACCTGACGATTTCGGCCCTTCGTCGCTGGACTCCACCTGAAATCCGTATTCCAATTTATGTCATGATCATCGCCTCCGTGGTGAGTGCGGTGCAGATGCTGATCAATGCCTATGCCTTTGGCCTGTATCAGTCTCTGGGCATCTTTATCCCGCTGATTGTGACCAACTGTATTGTTGTTGGCCGCGCAGAGGCCTTCGCCGCCAAAAAAGGCCCTGCATTATCCGCACTCGATGGTTTTTCCATCGGTATGGGGGCGACCGGCGCCATGTTTGTTCTGGGCTCGCTGCGCGAAATAATTGGTAACGGTACACTGTTTGATGGCGCAGACGGTTTATTGGGTAGCTGGGCCAAAGTATTGCGCGTTGAGATCTTCCATACTGATACGCCGTTTCTGCTGGCCATGCTGCCACCAGGCGCGTTTATTGGTCTGGGCTTGATGCTGGCAGTTAAGTACCTGATTGATGAGAGAATGAAGAAACGTCGTGCCGAAGCGGCTGTCGCGGACAGTCCAACTGGTGAAACAGGGAATGTCTCATGAACAAAGCAAAACGTCTGGAAATACTGACTCGCCTGCGGGATAACAACCCGCATCCGACAACCGAGCTTAATTTTACATCGCCGTTTGAACTGCTGATTTCGGTCTTGCTTTCCGCTCAGGCCACCGATGTCAGCGTCAATAAAGCGACGGCTAAACTATACCCCGTCGCCAATACGCCTGCTGCGATGCTGGAGCTCGGAGTTGAAGGTGTTAAGTCCTACATCAAGACAATCGGTTTGTTTAACAGCAAAGCGGAAAACGTAATTAAAACCTGCCGCATTCTGCTGGAACAACATAATGGTGAAGTGCCTGAAGACCGTGCTGCGTTAGAAGCTCTCCCCGGCGTTGGGCGCAAGACGGCTAATGTGGTGTTAAATACCGCCTTTGGCTGGCCCACTATTGCCGTAGATACCCACATTTTCCGGGTATGTAACCGGACACAATTCGCCCCAGGTAAAAACGTCGAGCAGGTAGAAGAAAAGCTACTGAAAGTTGTACCCAGTGAATTTAAAGTCGATTGCCACCACTGGTTAATTCTTCATGGCCGCTACACCTGTATAGCCAGAAAGCCACGTTGTGGTGCCTGTATCATCGAAGATCTCTGCGAATTCAAAGAGAAAGTCGATATCTAATGCTGCCGGGGCATCCTCTTTGCCCCATACATACATAACGTTTAGTTATGCACTCCCTAAAGTTTCTTTTCCCGACAATGATGCCATTCAATTGCTCAAATCTAATGCAATATTCTTGTTAATTAACACCTGAACAGGTTAATCGTTTTTTTAGCAAAAGAAATTTCTATCTATACGTGATCCAGATCATCCAGCTAACACAATGTTAATAATTTTTTATTTTTTAGTTAAGGTGACAATTGGATGACCTAACTGCACAGTTTATAAACAAAACATTACACTGCCTATTTTTCAGATAATGGCCTATATCACTGGATTCAACCTTAAATAGCAGAACATATCGCCACGTTGCGGTTTTAGCGGTGATTAAACAGTGTAAAAATCTGCCATTTTACAAATGAAGAAATTTAACGCTAGATAACATTTCTCAGCCCCGACGATTTCACCAGCCATGATATATGTAACAGATTATTACAAACCACTTGTCTGAATGGTCAAGATAGTGAACATTACTTGCCGTTTCCCCTCCCACTATAACAATCGGACGGATGAACTTGACTCATCACGTACCTGAACACCCCCGTTGATATGGGATGTAAAAAAAGAGGTAAAAGTGTCTACTGCAAACAATAAACCAACAGAAAGCGTAAGTTTAAACGCCTTCAAACAACCAAAAGCGTTCTATCTCATTTTCTCTATTGAGCTGTGGGAACGTTTTGGTTATTACGGCCTGCAAGGGATCATGGCCGTCTACCTGGTTAAACAACTGGGCATGTCAGAAGCGGATTCCATCACCCTTTTCTCCTCCTTTAGCGCCCTGGTATATGGCCTGGTTGCGATTGGCGGCTGGTTAGGTGATAAAGTTCTGGGTACAAAACGCGTCATTATGCTGGGTGCCGTTGTCCTGGCCATTGGTTATGCGCTGGTAGCATGGTCCGGTCACGATGCGGGTATCGTTTATATGGGCATGGCGGCTATCGCGGTCGGTAACGGCCTGTTTAAAGCAAACCCATCCTCCCTGCTCTCTACCTGCTATGCCAAAGATGACCCGCGTCTTGATGGTGCATTTACCATGTACTACATGTCCGTCAACATCGGTTCATTCTTCTCTATGCTGGCAACGCCATGGTTAGCTGCGCGTTACGGCTGGAGCACCGCGTTTGCGCTGAGCGTCGTGGGTATGCTGATTACCGTTGTTAACTTCGCATTCTGTCAGCGCTGGGTTAAACAATACGGTTCTAAACCTGACTTTGAACCAATCAACTTCCGTAACCTGCTGCTGACTATCGTTGGCGTTGTGGTTCTGATCGCGATTGCGACCTGGCTGCTGCACAACCAGCAGATCGCACGTATGGTTCTGGGTGTAATTGCTATCGGTATCGTGTTTATCTTCGGTAAAGAAGCCTTCACCATGAAAGGCGCTGCACGTCGTAAAATGATCGTCGCCTTCATTCTGATGCTGGAAGCGATTATCTTCTTCGTGCTGTACAGCCAGATGCCGACCTCACTGAACTTCTTTGCGATTCGTAACGTTGAGCACTCTATTCTTGGCATTGCTTTCGAACCTGAACAGTACCAGGCGCTGAACCCCTTCTGGATCATCATTGGTAGCCCAATCCTCGCCGCTATCTATAACAAGATGGGCGATACCCTGCCGATGCCGACCAAGTTTGCGATTGGTATGGTGCTGTGTTCCGGTGCATTCCTGATCCTGCCGCTGGGCGCGAAATTCGCTACCGATGCGGGCATCGTTTCCGTTAACTGGCTGATTATCTGCTATGGCCTGCAAAGTATCGGTGAGCTGATGATCTCCGGTCTGGGTCTGGCAATGGTGGCACAGCTGGTTCCGCAACGCCTGATGGGCTTCATCATGGGTAGCTGGTTCCTGACCACTGCCGGTGCAAACATCATCGGTGGCTACGTCGCTAACATGATGGCTGTACCAGAGAACGTGACTGACCCGCTGATGTCCCTTGAAGTCTACGGTCGTGTGTTCCTGCAGATTGGTGTTGCGACGGCTGTTATCGCTGTTCTGATGCTGCTGACGGCTCCGAAACTGAACCGTATGACTCAGGATGACGAAGCCGATGAGAAAGCCGCTAAGGCCGCGACAGCGTAATTCTCAGGGAAACTCATTTTCAGGCCGCTAACTGTTGTTAGCGGCTTTTTTTTTGCATGAGGTAGCACTACCATACGATATACCTCAGCCAAAAGGAGTTACCGATGAAACTGTTCTACAAACCGGGCGCTTGTTCTCTCGCTTCCCACATCACACTTCGTGAGAGCGGTAAAGATTTCACGCTGGATGGTGTTGATCTGATGAAGAAACGTCTGGAAAATGGCGATGATTTTTTCGCGGTAAACCCAAAAGGGCAAGTTCCCGCACTGCTGCTGGATGACGGTACGCTACTTACCGAAGGTGTCGCCATCATGCAATACCTGGCGGACAGCGTGCCAGACCGTCAGCTCCTTGCCCCTACCAGCAGCCTCTCCCGTTACAAAACCATCGAATGGCTTAACTACATTGCGACAGAACTGCATAAAGGCTTTACGCCACTGTTCCGTCCCGATACGCCGGAAGACTTCAAGCCAACCGTTCGCGCGCTGCTGGAGAAAAAAATGCAGTATGTGAACGACTCGCTAAAAGATAACCAATGGATCTGCGGCCCGCGCTTCAGCATCGCCGATGCCTACCTGTTTACCGTACTGCGTTGGGCCTATGCTGTTAAGCTGAATATGGCAGGATTAAGCCATATCGACGCGTATATGGCGCGTATGGCTGAACGCCCGGCGGTTGCCGCGGCGCTTAAAGCAGAAGGGTTAAATTAATTGTTGTTGCCGGGTGGTGCTTGCGCTTGCCCGGCCTACAGCTAAAAATATGCCCGATAAGCGCGAACGCCATCGGGCATTGATTACAGCTGCGTTGCGCTGAAGTAGTGTTCAGGCTTGGCAATGCGATCCTGCGCGGCCACCACCTGCAACTCATACTCGTGCATCTCTTTGGTGGCGATCATCACTTCGTACACTGCCGCAGTCACATGCTCAAGCGCCTGCTGTAAAGACGCGCCCTGTAACAGTTTCACCAGCAACAAGCCACTGGTAACATCACCCACACCAACCGGTTGACGTGCGCCAAAATCGACCAGCGGGCGACTGATATGCCACGCCTGTTCAGCGGTGACCAGCAGCATCTCGAAACGGTCGGTGCTAATACCTGCGCGTGCCAGATGCTTCACCAGTACAATTTCAGGTCCCTGAGCGATCAGTTCACGCGCCGCCGCAACAGCCTCATCAACATTGTTCACCGCATGCTCGCACAGAATTTCGAGCTCAACCAAATTCGGGGCAATAATGTCACTAGCCGGAAGCGCATGACGTACATGAAATTCCGCCACACCCGGAGCTACGATACACCCCTTTTCAGGGTGTCCCATCACCGGATCGCAAAAGTATTTTGCCTGCGGGTTGGCCGCTTTTACTTTACGTACAATACCCAGAATATGCTCGCCCTGTTCAGCGGAGCCAAGATAGCCGCTCAGTACTGCGTCACAGGTCTGGAGTTTATCAATATCAGCAATGCCCTGGACAATTTCAGTCAGGTGGCTCGGCGGCATAACGCAACCGGTCCATTTGCCATACTGCGTGTGGTTTGAAAACTGGACGGTATTCAACGGCCAGACGTTTGCGCCAAGACGACGCATCGGAAATTCTGCTGCACTGTTGCCCGCATGGCCAAAAACAACGTGGGACTGGATGGCGAGGATATTCTTCATTTTACTTACCACAACCCTGAAAAAATAAAGGGGCGTAGTTTCCCACGCCCCTGCTAACTCAATCTTACTTCCAGCAAATCAGACAATAGTTCTTCTTGCCACGGCGCAGTAAGGTATAGCGCCCAAACAGGATATCACTCTCCTGGAAGAAATATTCCGGATCGGACTGCTTCTCACCGTTGATGGTCACTGCGTTAGACGCAATGGTCTTACGGGCCTGACCGCGAGAAGGTTGCAGTTCGGAGTCCACCAGCGCCTGCATCAAATCGGCACCTTTGTCCATCTCGATCATCGGCACGCCATCCTGCGCCAGCTGTTCGAAATCTGCTTCACTCAAATCGCTGAGATTGCCGTTGAACAAGCTTTCGGTAATGCGTTTTGCCGCGACCAGACCTTCTTCACCGTGAACCAGACGCGTAACCTGTTCGGCCAGAACATACTGGGCACGCGGCGCTTTACCGCTGTTTTTATCTTCTTCTTCCAGCGCATTGATCTCTTCAATGTCCATGAAAGTGAAGAATTTCAGGAAGCGATAAACGTCCGCATCTGCGGTGTTAATCCAGAACTGGTAGAATTTATACGGACTGGTTTTCTTCGGATCCAGCCACACTGCGCCGCCTTCCGTCTTACCGAACTTGGTGCCATCAGCTTTAGTAATCAGCGGAACGGTCAGACCAAACACCTGATTCTGATGCAGACGACGGGTCAAATCGATACCCGAAGTAATGTTACCCCACTGGTCAGAACCACCAATCTGCAGCGCCACGCCGTGTAGTTTATTCAGGCAGGCAAAGTCATAACCCTGCAGCAGGTTGTAAGAAAACTCAGTAAAGGAGATCCCCTGATCGTCACGGTTCAGACGCTGCTTAACCGCTTCTTTGTTGATCATCTGGTTGACGGAGAAGTGTTTGCCGATATCACGCAGGAAAGTCAGTACGTTCATACTGCCAAACCAGTCGTAGTTGTTCGCAGCAATCGCCGAGTTGTCGCCACAGTCGAAATCGAGGAACGGTGCAACCTGTTTGCGGATTTTATCCACCCACTCCTGCACAGTGTCTTCGGTATTCAGTTTACGCTCGGCGGCTTTAAAGCTCGGGTCACCAATCAGACCGGTTGCGCCACCTACCAGTGCGACAGGCTTATGGCCTGCCTGCTGGAAGCGTTTCAGGCATAACAATGGAACCAGATGCCCCAAATGCAAGCTGTCAGCGGTAGGATCGAAGCCGCAATAGAGCGCGATCGGGCCTTGCGCCAGTCGCTCTGCTAACGCTTCCTCGTCCGTCACCTGGGCCACCAGCCCCCGCTCTTGCAATTGTTTAATCAAGTTACTGCTTGCCATCAAAATCTCCATGTATAAAACGACTGCACCTTTGCCGGTACACGACTTTTCGCCTGATGCGAAAGAAACATAGAATAAAGCGCCGGATTGATCAGCACCAGCGCTTAAAACAAGAAATTTGCATCTTTAGGGGGCCAGGCGATCAATTTTCCACGCGTTATCTTCGCGTTGGTATAAAAAACGATCGTGTAAGCGGTTTTCACCACCTTGCCAGAACTCCATTTGCTCAATACTCACGCGAAAGCCGCCCCAGAAACTGGGCAGTGGAACTTCTCCTTGTTGAAACTTCTGCTTCAGTTCGAGAAATTTACTTTCGAGAATACCACGAGCTGAGATCCTGCTGGATTGCTTAGAGACCCAGGCGCCAATCTGGCTGTCACGTGGGCGACTGTGGAAGTATTTCACTACTTCTAACGTGGAGAGACGCTCAGCCTTGCCGATCACCATCACCTGCCGTTCCAGCGTATGCCAGGGAAATAAAAGGCTGATGCGTGGATTTTTCTCGATCTGATGCGCCTTTCGGCTGCCAAGGTTGGTATAGAACACCAGCCCTTTGTCATCATAATGTTTGAGTAACACGATACGCTGATACGGCTGGCCATTTTCATCGACGGTCGCAACGACCATCGCGGTGGGATCGGCCAGTTTGGCGTCACAGGCTTGCCCCAGCCAGCGCTCAAACAGCGCAAGGGGTTCGGCGGGAAGATCGCGGCGGCGAAGACCGCCTTTCGTGTATTCACGGCGCAGATGCGCGATTTGCTGCAATTCGTCGTTATCAGACATGATGTTGGGCTACGGATTGTCAGTGGGTGACGCTATTGTGCGCCGCCCAGGTGAAAATCTCAACGCTTCGGGTTCTGTAACTGACAGTTATTTAGCACAATTCTGTCTCGTTTATAGACCGTTGCCTCGTCGCCTTTAGACCAGAAAACGTAGATCCCATCGGTATAGCGCGCACCTGATGCCGACACGCCCTGTTTGAGGTTCAATAGCTGATTATCATAAACAAAGCTTGCCGTCTGGCGGGTATTGTTCAGCTTGACGGTAAGCGGTTTTTCGTCGCAGCGGTATTCGAGCGTATCCGTTTGCATACGCTCAACAAATTGGTTGTATACGCTACACCCGCTAAGCAGTACCGGCAGACACACTAACAATAGTTTTTTCATAGCCATATCCTGAAGACTTTCCTGGTCCCGGAGGGTAATGGAACCCTCCCTAATATCCCTAGTTTACCGGCATACGGTGCTGAATAATTTCAGTTAACTCTGAGTTCGTGGGTTAGCAGGATAAATCGCCCCTAAAACGCTCGGCTCTGATGCGCCAGTCACAGAAGGCAGATTTCCAGGTAATCCGGCCAGTGTCCGCCACGCCAGCCAGGCAAAGGCTAACGCTTCCATATCATCGCCGCTGATCCCGGCTTCATCAGTTGAGGTGACCTCTGTTCCCGGCAATAGTGCCGCCAGACGCATCATCAGCAGCGGATTACGGCTTCCTCCACCGCAGACCATGAGCCGTTCACAACCGCCGCTTAGCAAGACCTGCTCTGAAATGGTCACCGCGGTCAGTTCGGCAAGCGTCGCCTGCACATCCCGCGGACTAATCCCCGGGAACTGCACCAGATGACGTTCTATCCAGCCATAATTGAAATACTCACGACCAGTGCTTTTCGGCGCAGGCGCGGAGAAATAAGGGTCGTTAAGCATATTTTGCAGTAACGGCAGGATAACCATTCCCGAAATGGCCCACTGCGCATCTTTGTCGTAAGGTTGACCGCATTGCCGCCAGATCCAGGCATCCATCAGCATATTGCCCGGCCCGGTGTCGTATCCGCGAACGGGTTGTTGCGGAATAAGCAGAGACAGATTGGCAATCCCGCCGATGTTTAACACCATCCGCCGTTCCGTTGGATGTGCCAGCAGTGCCTGATGAAACGCGGGAACGAGCGGTGCACCCTGCCCGCCAAGGGCGATATCACGTCGACGAAAATCGCCGACTACGGTTATCCCTGTACGCGCAACAATCTGGTTGTTATCGCCAATTTGCAGCGTGTGTGGCGCAGCACCGTTCGGTTCATGCCACACGGTTTGCCCGTGGCAACCAATCGCAACGATATCCTGCGGTTTCAATTTTTCTTGCGCCAATAACGCATTCACTGCCTCAGCAAATAAATAACCGAGCTGTGCGTCCAACTGACCAAACTGAGAAAGTGTAAGCTGCTGCCCCTGGCAGATATCCAGAATCGCTTGTTTAACATGAATGGGGATGGGCCAGGTCAGACTCGCCTGCTGCGCAACCATCGTTTCATCTATTGTCGCCAGCACAACATCGACGCCATCAAGGCTGGTTCCAGACATTACACCGATAAAACGGCCCGATTTCATAGGTCATCCTTTTAAGCAAATTAGCCTTGACACTCAACCATAAAGTGTCGACTAATGCCATGCTTCCTTAATGATTTTTGGTGGCTAATCATTACAATGATCGTTTAATTACATCAATTACATGAATGATTCGTTTATACTCGGTTGATCCGATTTCGGTTAAGATTTTCATATTGTTCCAGTAGAACATGTGATCTTAGGCTCACAAATGCCATATAATTTAACCATGAAGGGTGCTTTATTAGCGTTTCGTGGTGACAAAGGAGATTTGTAAATGATTAAACGTGTGCTGATTGTTTCATTAATGGGCGTATCTTTAGCGGGTTGCGTTAACAATGATAGCCTTTCAGGTGACGTGTATACCGCATCCGAAGCGAAACAAGTTCAGAACGTTACCTACGGTACGATTGTTCATGTTCGTCCGGTGCAAATCCAGGGTGGCGATGACGCAAACGTGATTGGTGCTATTGGTGGTGCGGTACTCGGCGGGTTCCTCGGTAACACCGTCGGCGGCGGTACGGGTCGTTCATTAGCGACGGCTGCAGGCGCAGTTGCCGGTGGCGTAGCGGGTCAAGGCGTACAAGGTGCGATGAATAAAACCCAGGGTGTGGAACTGGAAATCCGTAAGGATGATGGTAATACCATCATGGTGGTTCAGAAACAGGGTGCGACCAAGTTTTCAGCCGGCCAGCGCGTTGTTATGGCTAACAACGGCAGCCAGGTTACCGTGTCTCCACGCTAATCTAATTCACGTGTGGTCAGACCCTGGCCACACGTCATTTTTTTGCTTCAGCCCTGTGACTGCAGCTCAATAATATTGTGTTCCAGCCTGGCGACCAGTTTAATCAGCAGATCAATTTCCTCAGCTGAAATCCCTTCCAAAATTTCTCCACGCGTCTTGTTGATAACCGCTTCCATATCAGCGATCAGCGGCTCTGCTTTTTCTGTCAGTTTAATTCTCTTTGCCCGGCGATCGCTGGCGCAAGTCTGTCGTGAAATGAGTCCCTTTTCCTCTAACTGGTCAAGCGTACGTACCAACGAAGGCTGCTCGATGCCAATCGCTTTAGCCAACTGAATCTGCGATTGATCCGGCGGCAACTGATGAATGTTGTGCAGCGTAACCCAATGCGTCTGCGTCAACTCCAGAGGTTTCAGGCGATGGTCAATCAGAGCACGCCAAATGCGCACCAACCGTGCCAGATCAGAACCTAATGGCGATTCCAATTTCATCTCCTTATAATTAGCTTGCTAAGTTATTGTGCTGATTTTAGAATAGTGTGCAGCATTTGTATTCCCAAAACAAATGTATTGCCAAATTTGCTTACCGGCTGACATTTTTTCAGACATCATGCGTTACGGAGACTCATTGTCTCTTTTTTGCTAAACCTATAGCAATGCTCTCTTCCGCCAAGGATTTTGCCCGTGAAGTTTATGTTTAATGCAACAGGATTGCCCCTACAAGATTTAATGATCGGCGCATCTGTCTACTTCCCTCCTGTTTTCAAGGCGATTGTAGCAGGCTTTATTCTCTGGTTGGTTGTTCATCGCCTACTGCGCGACTGGATTTACTCTGGCGAAATCTGGCATCCCTTGTTAATGGATCTGTCACTCTTTACGCTTTGCGTATGTCTGGCCTTTGTTATGCTGATAGCGTGGTGATTATGTCGCTTAAAACCGTTAAATACTTCTCCACTATTATAGTCGCTGCAATCGCAGTTTTCGCCGGATGGTGGATGTGGAATTACTATATGCAATCGCCCTGGACACGTGATGGCAAAGTGCGAGCTGAGCAGGTCAGCATTACGCCACAGGTGTCAGGTAGCATTAGCGAACTCTATATAAAAGATAACCAGTTTGTGAATAAAGGCGATGTCCTTTTTATTATCGACAAGACACCATTTCACATTGCTGAACTGAATGCGCAAGCGCAACTTGCAAAAGCGCAGTCTGACCTGGCGAAAGCCAATAACGAAGCCAACCGCCGCCGTCATTTATCGCAAAATTACATCTCAGCCGAGGATCTGGATACCGCAAATCTCAACGTGAAAGCCATGCAGGCGAGTGTTGAAGCAGCAGAGGCCAGTCTGCGTCAGGCACAATGGCAATTGACGCAAACGGTGGTCAAAGCCCCCGTAGCGGGCTGGGTCACCAATCTTTCAACCCGTCCCGGAGACTACGCTTCAACCGGGAAACCTCTGTTTGCTCTCGTCGACAGTCACTCTTTTTATGTAATGGGGTATTTTGAAGAAACTAAGTTGCGCCACATTCGCGAAGGTGCACCTGCCCTCATCACGCTCTACAGCGGTGATATAAAGTTACAGGGTCACGTTTCCAGTATTGGTCGTGCTATCTACGATCAAAGTGTGGAAAGTGATTCCGGCCTGATTCCAGATATCAAGCCCAACGTGCCGTGGGTGCGTCTGGCGCAGCGTATCCCGGTACGCATCGAATTCGACGCCCTGCCGCGGGATGTCACGCTGGTATCAGGTACAACCTGCAGCGTATCCATCGGCCAGCGTAAATGAAACTACCCCGCCTGACACCTGGCAATTTGCCGTGGTTTAAAGCCACGGCGGCACAGTGGCGTTATGCGCTGCGTAACACCATTGCGATGTGTCTGGCGTTAACTTTTGCTTATTATCTGAATCTGGACGAACCCTATTGGGCGATGACCTCAGCGGCGGTGGTCAGTTTTCCCACCGTTGGCGGGGTTATCAGCAAAAGTCTGGGGCGCGTGGCGGGGAGCTTACTGGGTGCCACCGCCGCATTGATTATTGCCGGTCATACCCTTAATGAGCCGTGGTTGTTCTTGCTGAGCATGTCGGTGTGGATCGGTTTTTGTACCTGGGCCTGTGCGCATTTCACCAATAACGTTGCCTACGCCTTTCAACTGGCAGGTTATACGGCGGCAATCATTGCGTTTCCCATGGTCAATACCGTGGAAATTACGCAGTTATGGGATATCGCGCAGGCACGCGTGTGCGAAGTCATCGTCGGTATCTTGTGTGGCGGTGTGATGATGATGATCCTGCCCAGCACCTCCGATGGCATCACGTTACTGACTGCATTGAAAAACATGCATTCACGTTTACTGGAACATGCCAGCCTACTCTGGCAACCAGAAACCACGGACGCCATTCGCACAGCCCATGAAGGTGTTATCGGTCAGATTCTTACCATGAACCTGCTGCGTATTCAGGCGTTCTGGAGCCACTACCGTTTTCGCCGACAAAATGCTTTGCTCAATTCGCTGTTGCATCAACAGTTAAGGATGACCAGCGTGATTTCCAGTCTGCGCAGGATGCTGCTGAACTGGCCTAATCCCCCGTCCAATACCCGGGAAATTATCGAGCAGTTGCTCAGCGAACTGATAAAATCAAATGCTAATAGCTACACCGTTGCACGTATTATTGCCCCACTGCGACCCGTCGATGCACGCGACTATCGACACGTCGCCTTCTGGCAACGACTGCGTTATTTTTGTCGGCTCTACCTGCGCAGCAGTCATTATCTGCATTTACTGGAAAATGGCGTTACCGCCGAGCGTATTAATATCGTCCGCACGCCGGGGCTTGCCCGTCATACCGATAATGCGGAAGCTATCTGGAGCGGGTTACGTACGTTCTGTACTTTGATGCTTATCGGCGCATGGAGCATTGGCGCACAATGGGAATCAGGCTCTGGCGCCCTCACGCTCGCCGCCATCAGCAGTGTGCTGTATTCCGCCGTTGCCACGCCGTTCAAGTCGCTTTCTTTGCTGATGCGCACACTGGTTCTGCTGTCGCTGTTTAGCTTTGTGGTTAAGTTTGGCCTGATGGTGCAAATTTCCGACCTCTGGCAATTCATTCTTTTTCTCTTCCCGCTACTCGCCACCATGCAACTGTTGAAGCTGCAAATGCCAGCCCTGGCAGGTCTTTGGGGGCAACTGATTGTATTTATGGGTTCGTTTATCGCGGTGACCAATCCGCCGGTATATGATTTTGCTGATTTCCTGAATGACAATATGGCGAAAATCGCTGGCGTGGCGCTGTCATGGCTGGCCTTCGCCATTCTGCGGCCCGGTTCGGATGCACGGAAAAGTCGCCGCCATATTCGCGCCCTGCGCCGGGATTTTGTCGATCAGCTCAGCCGACACCCATCACTCAGTGAAAACGAATTTGAATCGCTGACCTATCATCACGTCAGCCAGCTCAGCAGCAGTCAGGATGCGCTGGCGCGACGCTGGTTATTACGTTGGGGGGTCGTATTGCTGAACTGCTCGCACGTGGTGTGGCAACTGCGCACCTGGGAGGCGCGTTCGGATCCGCTGGCTCGCGTCAGGGACGTGTGTATCTCTCTGCTGCGCGATGTAATGAGCGAGCGTGGCGTCCAGCAACGACCACTGAATGCCACGCTGAGTGAGCTACAACGCATCTGCGATACGCTTGCCCACCATCATCAACCTGCTGCACAGGAGTTATCGGCATTGGTCTGGCGGCTACACTGCTCGCTTTCACAACTCGAACAGGCGCCACCGCCGGGCACTCTCAGTAGTTGATTATTTGATAACACCACAGGCGTAGCGCGCTCCGCCACCGCCAAGCGGTTTCGGTTGATCGGACATATTATCGCCGCCCACATGGATCATCAGCGCTTTGCCTTTAACCTCATCGAGGGTTTTGAGGCGCGGCGCAATGACCGGTGTTATGGCGTTTCCGTCGTTATTCACCACCAGCAGCGGCAGGTCACCCATATGACCTGCGCCTTCCGGGCCTTCGTGTTTGCCGGTTTGGTGCGGATCATAATGGCCTCCAGCCGATTCCGCGGCTGAGGCTTTCCCTTCTTTAATCGCCGGTTGGCAGCTGCCGTTCATATGCACGTGGAAGCCATGTTCTCCCGGCGGCAACGCTTTCAGATCGGGCGAAAACTCCAGCCCCTTTGCGGTTTCAGCAATAGTGACCGTACCAATCGCCTGGCCAACGCCTTGCGACGTGACCAGATTCATCGTCACTTTTTCTTCAATGGCAGCCTGCGCACCTGCACAGGCGAGTAGAGTGATGATGGCCAAACTCAAACGCTTCATAAGACCTCCGTCCAAAAGGTGTCTGATTGTTAAGTGTAAACCAGTGACGCAATTTTGAACGGAGATGCACCAAAAACACGATTAAGGTACGTCGTAACCCAGTGCAGCTTTACGAATGCGGAACCATTGCTGGCGAGACATGTTCAGCGTCTCAGACTCAATGGCGGCGCGTACGCGCTCTATTTTTCCTGAGCCAATAATCGGCAGCGGCTGAGACGGCAAACGTAAAATCCAGGCGTACACCACCTGCTCAATAGACTGCGCGTTTAACTCTTCTGCGATCGCGGCAAGTTCATTTCGTAATGGCTGGAACGCATCGTCATTAAACAAGCGACCGCCGCCGAGGCAGGACCAGGCCATTGGACGAATACGCAACTGTTGCAGTTGATCTAAAGTGCCATCCAGCAGGAGCGGCTGATGTACCGGAGAGATTTCAACCTGGTTGGTCGCCAGCGTAAACGGCAGACGCGATTGCAACAATGAGAACTGTGCCGGGGTGAAATTAGAGACACCAAAGTGACGCACTTTGCCACTGTGGTGCAATTTTTTGAAAGCGTCGGCGACGTCGTCAGCATCCATAAGCGGATCGGGGCGGTGGATCAGCAACAGATCAATATGATCGGTCGCCAGCAGCTTCAGCGATTCTTCCGCACTGGCAATAATATGCGCGCTGTCGGTAATGTAATGGCCCAGCGCATTTTCCGCGCGCGCCGTCGTCGCGATCCCGCATTTGGTCACAATCTGCATTTTTTCACGCAAATGGGGAGCCAGTTTCATAGCCTCACCAAACGCCGCTTCACACTGGTATCCACCGTAGATATCGGCGTGATCGACGGTGGTCACGCCCAGATCCAGATGCTCTTCAATAAAGCTGACTAGCTGGCGCGCGGACATATTCCAGTCCATCAGGCGCCAGTACCCCATCACAAAGCGAGAAAATTCCGGGCCTTGCGGCGCAATAGTAATACGCTGAACCATAGCAGCTTCCTTTTAAGTGAATGTGCCTCGAGTATACGCAATTACGCTTTTAAAAGAGTGAAGGTTGTTGCGGTTCTTCCGAAGGGTTGGCTTTGTTCGCTCGTAATTTACGCATCAGGCGCTGACGACAAAGCCGTAGCACTTCCTGCTTTTGGGCATCGCTCATCTTTTGCCAGTTAAAACGCTCATCCCGACTGCGAAAACAGCCACGGCAAAATCCGCGTTCGTCAGACTGACATATTCCACGGCATGGGCTCTGGACGGGGAAAAACTCCAGCTGTTCGGCCACATCCCCTCCTTTAGTAAGATTGATATACTTATTGAAGACGTTAACTGAATTTCTCGCAAGCGCTATTGCATTAGACCGACTGGTCTATTACACTCCTTTTCATGAACAAAATCACTGAACACGATACACGCGAACATCTGCTGGCGACTGGCGAACTGCTGTGTATGCAGCGCGGCTTCACCGGCATGGGTTTAAGCGAACTACTGAAAACCGCTGAAGTACCCAAAGGTTCGTTTTATCATTACTTTCGCTCTAAAGAAGCGTTCGGTGTCGCGATGCTGGAACGCCACTACGCGGCCTATCATCAGCGACTGGCTACACACTTTGATACGGGTGCGGGAAACTACCGCGACCGCATTCTGGCCTACTATCAGGAAACCCTGAACCAGTTTAGCCAGCACGGCATTATTAGCGGCTGTTTAACTGTAAAACTGTCTGCCGAAGTGTGCGATCTGTCAGAAGATATGCGCACAGCGATGGATAAAGGCGCGCGGCACATTATTGTGCTGTTAGCGCAGGCGCTGGAGAAAGGTCAGGCCAACCATTGCCTGTCTTTTGTTGGCGAGCCGTTACAGCAGGCGCAGGTACTGTATGCGCTGTGGCTTGGCGCCAACCTGCAGGCCAAGATTTCTCGTAGCGCCACTCCGCTGGAAAATGCGCTGGCGCACGTTAAAAACATCATCACAACGCCTGCCGTTTAACAGGCGTTTTTATTTTCCTTATTACTAGACGACCGGTCTATTCAGGAGTGCCACATGTCATCTGAAAAACTGTTTTCCCCACTGAAAGTGGGTGCCATTACGGCAGCAAACCGCGTATTCATGGCGCCACTGACGCGTCTGCGCAGTATTGAGCCTGGCGACATCCCTACTCCGCTGATGGCCGAGTATTACCGTCAACGCGCCAGCGCGGGTCTTATTATCAGCGAAGCGACGCAGATTTCCGCACAGGCGAAAGGTTATGCCGGAGCACCCGGCTTACACAGCGAAGCGCAAATTGCCGCATGGAAGAAAATCACCGCTGCCGTACACGCTGAGCAAGGTCATATTGCTGTCCAGTTGTGGCACACCGGACGCATCTCTCACGCCAGTCTGCAGCCAAATGGTCAAGCTCCAGTTGCACCTTCCGCGATCAGTGCTGGAACCCGCACCTCGCTGCGCGATGAAAACGGCCTGGCAACGCGTGCCGATACCTCAATGCCACGTGCGCTGGAAACCGAAGAGATTCCGGGCATCGTTAATGACTTCCGTCAGGCGATAGCCAACGCGCGCGAAGCGGGTTTCGACATGGTTGAACTGCACTCTGCCCACGGCTACCTGCTGCACCAGTTCCTGTCGCCAACCTCTAATCAGCGAACCGATCAATACGGCGGTAGCGTCGAAAATCGTGCGCGTCTTGTGCTGGAAGTGGTTGATGCCGGTATTAAAGAATGGGGTGCCGATCGTATTGGTATTCGCGTCTCCCCGATTGGCTCATTCCAGAACGTTGACAACGGTCCGAACGAAGAAGCCGATGCGCTGTATCTGATTGAACAATTGGGCAAGCGTGGAATCGCTTACCTGCACATGTCTGAGCCGGACTGGGCCGGTGGCGAGCCGTATTCCGATGCGTTCCGCGAAAAAGTTCGCGCGCGCTTCCACGGTCCTATCATTGGTGCTGGTGCCTACACCCCTGAAAAGGCAGAAGCGCTGATCGAGAAAGGTCTGATCGACGCCGTTGCTTTTGGTCGTGCCTATATTGCTAACCCGGATCTGGTGGCGCGTCTGCAACGCAAAGCGGAGCTGAATCCACAACGTGCTGAGAGCTTCTACGGCGGCGGCGCGGAAGGTTACACCGACTATCCTACCCTCTAACGTCACAATCTCCGTTCTGCCATTGATAGCGGCGTAACAACGCCGCTATACTAAAACAACATTTTGAATGTATTAGCCATTTTCGAAGGGGAAAAAGATGCGTTTACTCCATACCATGCTGCGCGTGGGTGACCTGCAGCGTTCCATCGAGTTTTATACCAACGTGCTGGGCATGAAGCTGCTGCGTACCAGCGAAAACCCTGAATACAAGTACTCTCTGGCTTTTGTCGGCTACGGTCCTGAAACCAGTGAAGCCGTAATCGAACTGACCTATAACTGGGGTGTCGACAAGTATGAGCTGGGTACTGCCTATGGCCATATCGCCCTGAGCGTAGACAACGCGGCTGAAGCCTGTGAACGTATTCGCCAGAATGGCGGTAACGTAACGCGTGAAGCGGGTCCGGTAAAAGGCGGCACCACAGTGATTGCGTTCGTTGAAGATCCGGACGGCTATAAAATTGAGCTGATCGAAGAGAAAGACGCCGGGCGCGGCCTGGGCGACTAACCTCCCCTCGGGCGCAGATCGTCTGTGCCCGTAGTTTTATACTCATCATTTTGCCATAATACGCGCTGCAATTTTCCCGTATTAAGAGACCCAGATGTCCGATAACGCTCAACTTTCCGGTCTGTGTGACCGTTTTCGTGGTTTTTATCCTGTCGTCATTGATGTCGAAACCGCAGGGTTCAATGCCAAAACCGATGCGCTGCTTGAGATTGCAGCCATCACACTGAAAATGGATGAACAAGGCTGGCTGATGCCGGACACGACGTTACATTTCCACGTAGAGCCGTTTGAAGGCGCGAATCTGCAGCCGGAGGCCCTCGCCTTTAACGGTATTGACCCGAACAATCCGCTACGCGGCGCGGTCAGCGAATATGACGCTCTGCATGCCATCTTCAAAATGGTGCGTAAAGGCATTAAAGACAGCGGCTGCAATCGGGCAATCATGGTGGCGCATAACGCTACGTTCGACCACAGTTTCATGATGGCAGCGGCAGAACGCGCCTCGCTGAAACGGAATCCGTTTCATCCGTTTGTCACCTTTGATACGGCGGCATTAAGCGGTCTGTCATTGGGGCAAACGGTGTTGTCAAAAGCGTGCCTGGCGGCGGGAATGGAGTTTGACGGGAATCAGGCACACTCGGCACTGTATGACACCGAACGTACGGCCGTGCTGTTTTGCGAAATCGTTAACCGCTGGAAACGTCTCGGTGGTTGGCCTCTTCCCGTGCCTGAAGAAGCATAACGGCGACATAAAAAAAGCGACCATTTCAGGTCGCTTTTTTACTTCTGCTGATATTACTCAGCGTCCGGCTCTTCGGTTTTGTATTTCGCAGCTGTTTCTTTAATCAGCTGCTGCAACTCACCGCGCTGGTACATTTCGATCAAAATGTCACAACCGCCAACCAGCTCACCATCAACCCACAGTTGTGGGAAAGTTGGCCAGTTTGCGTATTTCGGCAGTTCGGCGCGAATATCCGGGTTCTGCAGAATATCAACGTAAGCAAAGCGTTCACCACAGGCTGACAGCGCCTGCACAGCCTGAGCGGAGAAACCGCAGCTTGGCAGTTTAGGAGAACCTTTCATGTACAGGAGAATCGGGTTTTCAGCGATCTGGCGCTGGATTTTTTCGATAGTGGTGCTCATTATCTTGCTTCCTTAAACTTCTTTTACGGCAGTAGTCTGACATTGTAACGGGTCAGACAGGCAACGGAAAATAACATTTTCATTACGCGTTATTATTTTATCCCCTGACGCTAAAAGTTGCATTCATAATCTCACTTATCCCCTTCAAACATGTGGTTTTGATTATCTGTTCACCAACTCCAACGTTAATTGATGTTTTTTTTTGCGGTCGGTTACGAAACATAGTTTTAAACAAAAAAAGCTATTAACTTTCCCTCTTTCTATAGATTAGAATCGTCAAGTTTTGAAAATCACACGCAGGCACGATAGACCTGCCTTACCAGAGGACTGCTCAGTGGCGCGGATAAACCGAATCTCGATCACGCTCTGTGCTTTACTTTTTACTACACTGCCCTTTACGCCTATGGCTCATGCTTCCAAGCAAGCCAGGGCGACACCTACCAATTCTCACACCATCAAAACGGTAGATAAAAAGAAAAGCGCAACAACCAGCCAAAAAACAACAAAGACCAGCAAGAAAACGGCGACAAAAACCACCAGTAAAACCAGCACCAAAACCGCTTCCTCTTCTAAAAAACGCACTGCCACTCCGGCAAAGTCGACTAAAACTGCAAATCGTCGTGGTAAAACTGCCGTAGCACAAACCGCAGCCGTTACCTGGACTGAAAAATGCACACCGCGCAAAGGTCATAAACCACGCTGCGTGAAGGTGAAAACCACTGCACCAACTACGCTTGCTGACGCCCATAAAGTGAAAGTGCAGAAAGCGACTAAAACCGCTATGTCCACCTTGATGAACCAAATCGGTAAACCTTATCGTTGGGGCGGCACCTCGCCAAGAACCGGGTTTGACTGCAGCGGTCTGGTTTATTACGCCTATAAAGATCTGGTGAAGTTCCGCATTCCGCGTACCGCGAACGAAATGTATCATCTGCGTGATGCCGCACCGATTGAACGTGGCGAACTGAAAAATGGCGATCTGGTCTTCTTTCGTACCCAAGGTCGCGGAACAGCCGATCACGTCGGCGTCTACGTCGGAAACGGTAAGTTTATTCAGTCACCGCGTAGCGGGCAGGAAATTCAAATCACCTCTCTGAGCGAAGATTACTGGCAGCGCCACTATGTGGGCGCTCGTCGGGTAATGACGCCAAAAACAATTCGCTAAAAACTTACCCTACAGAACATGCTGTAGGGTAAGTTCTTCTTTTGCATAACCTTTCAATTTGCTACCCTATCCTTACTCACAATGAGGCTATTGTGTGTACTCAATATAAATAATAAGGAGAGAAGCAATGTCGTTTGAATTACCTGCATTACCGTATGCCAAAGATGCTCTGGCACCGCACATTTCTGCCGAAACGCTGGAATATCACTATGGCAAACACCATCAAACCTACGTGACCAATCTGAACAATCTGATTAAAGGCACGGCGTTTGAAGGCAAATCACTGGAAGAGATCGTTCGTAGCTCTGAAGGCGGTGTATTCAATAACGCAGCACAAGTATGGAACCACACGTTCTACTGGAACTGCCTGGCACCGAACGCAGGTGGCGAACCAACCGGTAAACTGGCCGATGCAATTGCCGCCTCCTTTGGCAGCTTTGCAGATTTCAAAGCGCAGTTCACCGATGCCGCTATCAAAAACTTCGGTTCTGGCTGGACCTGGCTGGTTAAAGGAACTGATGGCAAACTGGCTATCGTCTCCACCTCCAACGCAGGTACTCCGCTGACCACCGACGCGACGCCGCTGATGACCGTTGACGTATGGGAACACGCCTACTACATCGACTATCGCAATGCCCGTCCTGGCTACCTGGAACATTTCTGGGCGCTGGTGAACTGGGAATTTGTTGCGAAGAACTTCGCAGCATAAAAAAGATAACGCAGAAGGGCTTCCTTCTGCGTTTTTGCATTAATTCGTGGTCGTGAAAGCCTCTTCTGGCTGTCTTCTTGCGGAAATAAACACCAGCAGCAGCGCAAGACCCGCCACAATCGCCCCCATCACTGGCACAAAACTGTAGCCCAGGCCGCCTGATATCACCGCCCCACCGGCCGCTGCACCCAGAGCGTTCCCCAGATTAAACGCGCCAATATTGACTGACGATGATAATCCAGGTGCTTCACTGGCAACGCGCATCACACGCATCTGCAACGGTGGAACGACCGCGAACGTCGCCGCGCCCCAGACCACCATACTGATCGCCGCCCCCAGCTCATTACTCGCAAGGAAAGGAATGGCCAGCATAATAACCATCAGCAGCAGTAAAAAGCCTTTCAACGTACCGTTGACTGAACGGTCAGCAAACTTGCCACCAAAGTAGTTACCGATCGAGAAACCAATGCCTATCAACACCAGCATCCCGGTAACAAATGCCGGAGTGGCATGAGTGATAGTATGCAGAACCGGCGAGATGTAGGTATAAAGCGTGAACATCGCCCCAGCACCCAGTACGGTAGTCAGTAACGCCGACAACACCTGTGGGCGCATAAGTACCGCCAGTTCGCTGCGAACATCCGGGCGCTCTCCGGCTCCACCCTTGGGTAAGGAGAAGAACAGGCTGACCATAGCAATGACGCCCAGACCCGCAGTGGCCATAAATGACATGCGCCAACCGATGGTTTCACCAAGCCATGTCGCCGCCGGAACGCCACCAATATTGGCGATGGTTAACCCCATAAACATCGTTGCTACGGCGCTGGCCTGCTTATGTTTGGGTACAACACTGGCAGCAACCACTGAACCGAGACCAAAAAAGGCCCCATGGTTAAGACTGGTCAAGATACGCGATAGCATTAGCGTGGTGTAATCCGGCGAGATAGCCGAAAGCACATTACCCAGCGTGAAAATCGCCATCAGGAATATCAAAGCATTACGTCGCGCGCGATGAGACAGCAGCAATGTCATCAGCGGTGCACCTACCATCACACCTACCGCATAGGCGCTGATCAGCATGCCGGCCGCCGGAATCGAGACATCCACACCTTTGGCTATGACGGGCAATAATCCCATTGGCGAAAATTCGGTGGTGCCTATGCCAAACGCTCCGATCGCCAGCGCCAGTAAAGGATAATTGAGTTTCATATTGCGACTCCGTAACGTCGAGCCGTGGCGCGACATAAAATAAGAGTCAAAAGCATGACATTGATCGCAAAATTAATAAAGTTAACAAAATTGCAAAAGACTTTTGCTTATTCGCAAACAATAGAAGAGATAGACGAGCGGAAAGAGTGAGGGAGAGCTAACTCCCTCGGGGAAATCAATGCAGCGCTGCGGTCAGGCCACCCGCGACGATCAAACCCAGAACAATAATGGTAGTCACTAACGAAAATTTCAGATCGGTGCTCATCAAGTTTTCTCCTTTTTATTCCCACACAAAAAGTGATATTGCGCATTTTTACACACTTGAAAGCAAAAATCTCTCACGATTTATATTGATAACTGCTTTTAACTCTTCCCCTTTTCGTTAAGATCAGACAAAATTCCACGCTTACTTGATTAGCGTACCGGCCATTGACCCCTTCCTGACGTTCCGTGTCGTTTTCCCGGCGTGCCGCAACCCTTACGTTGCGCTAAGGGTGTGTAAAGGCAAACGTTTACCTGGAGTATTCTCAGGAGCTTAGGATATGGTCTGGAGTGAGATGTAATGGCAACAATTAAAGATGTAGCGAAGCGAGCAAACGTTTCCACTACAACCGTATCACACGTAATTAACAAGACGCGCTTTGTCGCGGAAGAAACGCGTAATGCTGTCTGGGCAGCGATCAAAGAACTGCACTATTCTCCGAGCGCAGTTGCCCGCAGCCTGAAGGTGAATCACACCAAGTCTATTGGCTTGCTGGCGACCAGCAGCGAAGCGGCCTATTTCGCAGAAATTATCGAAGCCGTGGAGAAAAACTGTTTCCAGAAAGGCTATACGCTGATTCTGGGTAACGCATGGAACAGTCTCGAAAAGCAGCAGGCCTATCTGTCGATGATGGCGCAAAAGCGCGTTGATGGTCTGCTGGTGATGTGTTCTGAGTATCCGGAGTCGCTGCTTTCGATGCTCGAAGAGTATCGCCATATTCCGATGGTCGTCATGGACTGGGGCGAAGCTAAAGCCGACTTTACCGATACGGTCATTGATAACGCCTTCGAAGGCGGTTACATGGCGGGTCGGTATCTGGTAGAACGCGGTCATCGTGAAATTGGCGTGATCCCAGGTCCAATGGAACGTAATACCGGGGCCGGGCGTCTGGCGGGCTTTATGAAAGCGATGGAAGAAGCGCTGATTAAAGTGCCTGATAACTGGATTGTCCAGGGCGATTTCGAGCCTGAGTCCGGCTATCGCGCCATGCAGCAAATTCTGTCGCAATCGCATCGTCCGACCGCTGTCTTCTGCGGTGGCGATATTATGGCGATGGGTGCGCTGTGCGCCGCTGACGAAATGGGTCTGCGCGTACCACAGGATGTCTCACTCATCGGCTACGACAACGTGCGCAACGCCCGCTTCTTCACGCCGGCCTTAACGACCATTCACCAGCCGAAGGATTCACTAGGTGAAACGGCCTTCAACATGCTGTTAGACCGTATCGTGAATAAACGTGAAGAGTCACAGTCTATCGAGGTGCATCCACGTCTGGTTGAGCGTCGCTCCGTTGCCGACGGTCCGTTCCGCGATTATCGCCGTTAAGCCTGTTGTGCGGGAGTCTCATCTGGCTCCCGCAGCCATTCCTTGTTCAACGTTTCACTATCCCCTAAATAGTCCAGCAGCCAACTCAATGCCGGTGACGTATCGTTCTGCTGCCATGTCAGACAGCATGCGGCATCAGGAAAGGGGTTCTCCAGTTGCAGCGCAACCCACTTGCCGCTATCGATCCACGGCTTGGCAAAATGCGTCGGTACCATGCCAACACACAGCCCTGCTGATAAGCAGGTAGCGGATGATTCCCAGTCAGGCACCACGACGCGCTTTTGGTTATCCAGCAGCCAGGTAATACGCTTTGGCAACGTACGGGAGGTATCTTCGCGCACCAGTGACGGCCAGTTGCGCAACGTATCATCACTTAGCGGTCCGGGCATTGATGCCAGTGGATGATGGCTGGCTACCACGCAACTCCAGCTCAGCATTCCCATATCGCGGAAGGTATAGCGTCCCCCTACCGGAATCGCCTGTGTGGCGCCGATGGCCAGCTCCACGCGTCCATCGGACAGCGCGTCCCATACGCCGTTAAACACTTCCTGAAAAACTAACAACTCCACATCATCAAAGTGACGGTAGAAATCCACGATCATCTGTCGGGTACGATCCGGGCGGACAATGTTATCGACTGCGATCGCCAGCTGCCCGCGCCAGCCGTTGGCAATTTGCTGGCATTGCTGGCGCGTGATCTGCATTTTTTTGATAACAGAGCGACCTTCTTTTAAAAACCATGCCCCGGCAGGCGTTAATTCCACATCACGATGGCGTCGCTCAAAAAGTGGTACCGCCAGCCACTCTTCCAGTTGGCGCACAGTGTAGCTTACCGCCGAAGGTACACGGTGTAGCTCCTGTGCGGCTGAACTAAAGCTACCGTTACGCGCAACCGCATCAACCACTTCAAGTGAATATTCCGACCACATATTCTGCCTGCAAAAATTTTGAAATCAGTAAGCAAATATTAGCGTTTCACAGCGAGAATTACACTCACTACACTCAGCGGCATTGTTCTACTGCTAAAAAAAGAGAAATGATGATGCAACCTGGGAAAGGGTTTTTAGTCTGGCTGGCGGGCCTTAGCGTGCTCGGCTTTCTGGCAACAGATATGTATCTGCCCGCCTTCGCCGCAATTCAGTCCGATCTGCAAACGCCTGCATCTGCCGTCAGCGCTAGCCTGAGCTTGTTCTTAGCCGGTTTTGCCGTCGCACAACTGCTGTGGGGACCGCTCTCTGACCACTATGGTCGCAAGCCTATTTTGCTGCTGGGTTTATCTATCTTCGCACTGGGCAGTCTGGGCATGCTGTGGGTTGAAAACGCCACAGGCCTGCTGGTACTGCGATTTGTTCAGGCCGTTGGCGTCTGTGCAGCATCGGTTATCTGGCAAGCGCTGGTTACCGACTATTATCCTTCACAAAAAGTAAACCGCATCTTTGCCACCATTATGCCGCTGGTCGGGTTATCACCTGCCCTCGCCCCGTTATTAGGTAGTTGGATCCTGGTACATTTTTCCTGGCAGGCCATTTTTGCCACCCTGTTCGCCATTACTCTGATTCTGATGCTTCCGGCGCTGCGTTTAAAGCCTACAGCTAAAGCACGCGATGACAGCCAGGATAAACTGACTTTCACCACCTTGCTGCGCTCGAAAACTTACCGTGGAAACGTGCTGATTTATGCCGCCTGTTCCGCGAGCTTTTTTGCATGGCTGACGGGTTCCCCGTTCATCCTTAGCGAAATGGGTTATAGCCCAGCGGTAATTGGTCTGAGCTATGTTCCGCAAACTATCGCCTTTTTAATCGGTGGTTACGGCTGTCGTGCTGCGCTGCAAAAATGGCAGGGTCGTCAGCTGCTGCCCTGGTTACTCATTCTGTATGCCTTCAGCGTTGTGGGCACCTGGGCGACCGGCTTTATTCATCATGTCGCATTGGCTGAAATCCTGATCCCATTCTGCGTTATGGCGATTGCGAACGGCGCAATCTACCCTATCGTTGTCGCGCAGGCATTACGCCCTTTCCCACAGGCCACTGGACGCGCTGCCGCATTGCAGAATACGCTGCAACTGGGTTTATGCTTCCTGGCAAGCCTTGTCGTTTCCTGGTTGATTGCTACCCCGCTGCTCACCACTACCAGCGTTATGCTGACCACGGTATTGCTGGCTGCTGTGGGTTACAAAATGCAATCGCAGAAAACTGACGCCCCGCAAACAGATGACCGCGCGCAAATTGCCCACGGAGAGTCTCACTAATAATTGTCGCGGGCAATTAATTAGCCCGCTAAGAATTATCGGTTGAATCGTCAAAAATTCAGGCCTATACTGATTTCCGGATGTTAAAAAAACGATAATTTTTATGTGTTAACGGGAACAAGAATGTTCCCGTATTCCCACGGATGGTCTTTTCGGCAAGGGTTCCTCCCTTCCTCTGTTCTACGTCGGATTATAGATTCACGGATTAATTCCGTGAGATTTCTCACAAAGCCCAAAAAAGCGTCTACGCTGTTTTAAGGTTCTGATCACCGACCAGTGATGGAGAAGCTATGAGTTCATCGTGTATAGAAGACGTCAGAGTACCGGATGATGACTGGTACCGCATCACCAATGAATTATTGAGCCGTGCAGGCATTACCATTAATGGCCCGGCACCGGCGGATATTCGCGTAAAGAACCCCGATTTTTTCAAACGTGTATTGCAGGAAGGATCGTTAGGGTTGGGTGAAAGTTATATGGATGGCTGGTGGGAATGCGACCGGCTGGACATGTTTTTTAGTAAAGTCCTACGCGCCGGTCTTGAAAACCAACTCCCCCGCCACTTCAAAGATACGTTACGAATTGCCGCTGCTCGCTTGTTCAATTTGCAGACCAAAAAGCGTGCATGGGTTGTCGGCAAAGAACATTACGATTTAGGCAACGATCTCTTTACTCGCATGCTGGACCCCTATATGCAGTATTCCTGCGCCTACTGGAAAGATGCCGATACCCTGGAATCTGCCCAGCAGGCGAAGCTAAAAATGATTGCTGAAAAGCTGCAGTTGAAGCCAGGGATGCGGGTGCTCGATATAGGCTGCGGCTGGGGCGGCTTATCCCAGTTTATGGCATCAGAATATGGCGTAAGCGTGGTGGGTGTAACCATTTCGGCAGAACAGCAGAAAATGGCGCAGTCACGGTGTGCGGGGCTTGATGTCACAATTTTGCTGCAGGATTATCGTGACCTGAATGACAAATTCGATCGTATTGTTTCCGTCGGTATGTTTGAGCATGTAGGGCCGAAAAACTACGCCACCTATTTTGACGTGGTCGATCGCAATTTAAAACCGGATGGTCTCTTTCTACTGCATAGCATCGGCTCCAAAAAGACCGACAATAACGTTGATCCGTGGATCAATAAATATATCTTCCCGAACGGCTGTTTACCATCAGTTCGCCAGATTGCCAACGCCAGCGAGCCACATTTTGTAATGGAAGACTGGCATAATTTTGGCGCGGATTACGACACGACGCTGATGGCCTGGCACGAACGTTTCATTAACTCCTGGCCTGAAATCGCCGATAACTATACCGAACGTTTCAAGCGGATGTTCAGCTATTATCTGAACGCTTGTGCCGGAGCGTTTCGAGCTCGCGATATTCAGTTATGGCAGGTGGTATTTTCTCGCGGCGTTGAACACGGCCTGCGCGTTCCCCGTTAATCGTTATCGCCCCCGTATCAACGAGGGCTTAACTCTCAGGCTTAGGCTCCCGCTTCGCCCGTTATGTTGCTGATGGCGCTTTCACGCGCCGCCAGTACACGCTCAACAGTATCAACCACCGCCTGCGTTTGGGGATCGATTTCGATATTGACCCTTGCGCCCAGCTTTTTCTTGCCAAGCGTCGTACGCTCCAGCGTTTCCGGGATCAAGTGCACACAGAAACGCGTCGGCGTCACTTCACCGACCGTCAGACTGATACCGTCAATACCAATAAATCCTTTGTACAGGATATATTTCATCAGCGACGGGTCCTGGACTTTAAACCACACCTGACGGTTATTCTCCGAGGTCAGAATTTTCGACACTTCGGCAGTGGTCATAATATGGCCCGACATTAAATGTCCGCCAATCTCATCACTGAATTTTGCCGCACGCTCAACGTTAACCAAATCACCGACCTTCAGATCGCCCAGATTGGTGATACGCAGCGTTTCTTTCATCAGGTCAAAGCTTATCTGGTTACCGTTAATTTCGGTGACCGTCAGGCAGCACCCATTGTGGGCAACCGATGCGCCGGTCTCCAGCGCATCCAGCATATATTCAGGCAACTCCACAACATGCGTACGAAAATTTGGTTTTTCATCAATGGACACCAATTTTGCGGTGCCCTGCACAATACCCGTAAACATACTTCCTACTCCTGAACTCAATTAAGACATCTCTGCACAGCACAATAGCAGGTGGAAATTCAGGTTGCCAGCAATGCGCCACCAGCGCCTGTTTTTTCACTGGAGAATTACGTATTCCTCGCTACAATAGACTGAAATTTCCCCTGCTTTTTCTCCTTGCTGCCATATAAGGCGGCTTTTTTAGTCTCTCAAATAACAACAATATAGTGGTGTACACGTGCAAAAGTATGTAAGTGAAGCGCGTCAGTTATTAGCTCTGGCAATACCGGTGATTCTTGCGCAAATCGCTCAAACCGCAATGGGATTCGTTGATACCGTCATGGCGGGCGGATACAGCGCTACTGATATGGCGGCAGTCGCCATTGGTACCTCTATCTGGTTACCTGCCATTCTGTTTGGTCATGGACTACTGCTGGCTTTGACGCCGGTCATTGCGCAACTCAATGGTTCCGGACGCCGCGACCGTATCGCCCATCAAATACGTCAGGGATTCTGGCTGGCGGGCAGCGTCTCCGTGCTGATTATGGTTGTGCTATGGAACGCAGGGTACATTATTCGCTCCATGCATAACATTGACCCGGCGCTGGCGGATAAAGCCGTTGGCTACCTGCGTGCCTTGCTGTGGGGTGCACCGGGGTATTTGTTCTTCCAGGTAGCTCGTAACCAGTGCGAAGGATTAGCCAAAACTAAACCAGCGATGGTGATGGGCTTTCTCGGCCTGCTGGTGAACATTCCGGTTAACTACGTTTTCATTTATGGACATTTAGGCATGCCGGAACTGGGCGGCGTAGGCTGCGGCGTGGCTACGGCGGCTGTTTACTGGGTGATGTTTATCGCCATGCTCTCTTACATCAAACGAGCGCGCTCAATGCGCGATATCCGTAATGAGCGTGGTTTCCAGAAACCTGACACCGCAGTAATGAAGCGTCTGGTGCAACTGGGTTTACCTATCGCGCTGGCGTTATTTTTCGAGGTAACGCTGTTTGCGGTGGTCGCTCTGCTGGTATCCCCGCTGGGGATTATCGACGTGGCCGGACACCAGATAGCACTGAACTTCAGTTCGTTAATGTTCGTCCTGCCGATGTCTCTGGCTGCTGCCGTCACCATTCGTGTCGGTTATCGTCTGGGCCAGGGCTCCACGCTGGATGCACAAACTGCAGCCAGAACGGGCCTGGGTGTCGGTGTCTGCATGGCGGTCGTAACGGCGCTTTTCACCGTGACATTCCGCGAGCATATTGCCCTGCTCTACAACAATAATCCGGAAGTTGTCGCCCTGGCCGCGCAGCTCATGTTACTGGCCGCGGTGTATCAAATATCGGACTCTATCCAGGTTATTGGCAGCGGGATCCTGCGTGGTTATAAAGATACGCGTTCCATTTTCTTTATAACCTTTACAGCCTACTGGGTGCTGGGTCTGCCGAGTGGCTATATTCTGGCGCTGACCGATCTGGTGGTTGACCGCATGGGGCCAGCAGGATTCTGGATGGGCTTTATTATCGGCCTGACCTCTGCGGCGGTGCTGATGATGCTGCGGATGCGCTTTCTGCAACGCCAGCCGTCAGCGGTTATATTGCAACGAGCTGCACGATAATGCCTAAATAGCCGCCGTCTGGCGGCTTTTTTTACATCCTCAGAACGGACTGGCGTTTTGGGCGTTCATCCACGCTTCACTAATGGGATGCCTGAAATGCAGTTCACTGGCATGCAGCATCAGTCGCGGCACCCTTTCAGTGCCAGGCAGCAGACGCCCGCCATACAAATCACAGCCTAAAATCGGATGTCCCAACAGCTGACAGTGGATCCGCAGTTGGTGGGTCCGCCCGGTTTCAGGCATCAGTTGTACCCGCGTCAAGGGGAGCAACGCCCCCTTTTCCTGACGATGATAAAAGCGCTCGACAACCTGATAGCGCGAACGTGCGGGTTTGCCGTTGAGAGCACAAATTGACATTAATGGAAACAGCGACGGGTCTTTGGCAATCGCTGCATCGATAACTCCTTCGTCGTTTTCCAGATGCCCGCATAACAGTGCGCTGTACACCTTAGTGACCGTACGCTGGCTGAACTGCTGGCAAAGCGCAGCGTTGATAGCCTTGTTACGGGCGACCACCATCAGTCCAGAAGTGCCGAAATCAAGCCGATGTACCAGCGTGCAGCCAGGGTAAATCTGTACCAGCCGATGATGTACCGAATCGAGATTCTGCGGATTTTTGCCCGACAAGCTAAGTAACCCGCTGGGTTTATTGATTAGCACCAGATGCTCGTCCCGATAGAGGATCTCTATCTCGTCATGACAAGGCGGGGCAATAAAGGTATCGAGGATCGTAGACATCAGGCGGCCAGAATGAGGTGTGGGGACGGATGATAACGAATTTTCACCGCAGTGGCGAATCGGAGCGCTGACCCAATGGCTGGCATGGTAGAGTGTGATTTATCCTGAGTGCGATGAGAGGGTTATTCTGTGCAACAAATCGATTTTTACATGGTGGATGCTTTTACCACCACGACGTTTGGCGGTAATGCCGCAGCAGTCTGTCCGCTCACGGACTGGTTGCCCGATGAAACATTATTAAAGATGGCGCAGCAGCATAACCAGTCAGAAACCGCTTTTTTTGTCGCCAATGAGAATGGTTTTGAGCTGCGTTGGTTTACCACTCAGGGTGAAATCAATCTGTGTGGGCATGCCACGCTCGCCGCCGCGCATGTCATCTTTGAACATCTGGATTACCCGGATACAAAAATCCATTTTGCTACCCGCTTTGTGGGACCGCTGACGGTCACGCGCAGCGGTGAATGGCTGACGCTCGATTTTCCAGCCTGGCAAAGCGAATCTGCCATGCCGCCCACTTTACTGCTGGAAACATTAGGCATCACCGAATACAAGGAGATGCGCGTGGCACGCGATTACATGGTGGTGTTGGAAAATCAACAGCAGGTTGAGGCTGTTCGCCCAAACATCCACGCCATGCTTCCGCTGGGGAAAATGGTGTGCATCACCGCGCCGGGTGACGGGGAATACGATTTTGTCAGCCGTTTCTTCTGCCCGGGTGAAGCCGTCGCTGAAGACCCGGTCACAGGCTCGGCACATAGCATGCTGATCCCTTACTGGGCTGCAAAACTGAATAAAACACAGATGCTGGCGCGCCAGGTCTCTGAGCGCGGCGGGGATTTACGCTGTCAGTTAGCAGGAACGCGTGTTTATATCAGTGGACAGGCAATAACTTATCTGACCGGTAAAGTGCTGCTGCGCTAGCAGCCTTACCCGAAATAACCAATCCATGGAGGATTTATGTCGAACAAACTCGTGCAGATACACTTTGATTTTCATGGTCCGTTTGGGGCTGAGATGTCGAGTCAGCTCGTTGAACTGGCCGAATCAATCAACCAGGAGCCGGGGTTCATCTGGAAAATCTGGACCGAGAACGAAGCAAATCACGAAGCGGGTGGCATCTACCTGTTCCGGGACGAAGACACCGCTCAGGCCTATATCAAAAAGCATACCGCCCGTCTGAAGCATCTGGGTGTGGAAGACGTGACGTTCAAAATCTTCGATATCAATGAACCGTTAACTAAAATTAACCACGGTCACATCGGCTAGTATTTTGCCTTAGACGCCCCGCCCGGGGCGTTTCTTCACTCTCCTGCCTTCCCCTCTTCGTTCCTACCCAGGTTAGCGATTTACGTTAGCCACATTTGCAATAGTTCACAAAATCATCACCCGCGAAAATTATCTCTAGCCGAAAGTGGCATATAGGCGTATAAAATAATACAAATTGTATTATTTTATACAAAGTGAATCATTAGCTACAGGAGGTTTATTATGTCCGCGGACATTACACTGAACTCATCTGCTGGAAGCTTCCCGCCAGCAGGTCATTACTCGCACAGTACAACGGCTGGCGGTTTCGTCTTCATTTCTGGGCAATTGCCGGTCACTTTCGACGGCGAGAAAAAAGCGGATGCCTCTTTTGAAGATCAAACCCGGCTGGTGCTACAGAATATTGATGCTTGTCTGGCGGGTGCTGGAGTTTCCCGCCAGCATCTGGTGTCAGTTCGCGTCTATGTGACGGATATGAATCAGTGGCCGACGTTTAACAAAATCTATGGGGAGTGGATCGGTGATTTCCGTCCATCTCGTGCTGTAGCCGGTGTTGCGGAACTTCATTATGGTTTTGCGCTGGAAGTTGAAGCTATGGCGTTGGCCCCGCAAGCGTGACATTTAACAACATACAGGTGAACAACAATGACTGAAATGACACTGCCTGATTATAACGATGTTGCCGCTGCGGCAGCGCGCATCGCAGATTATGCTAACAAAACGCCGGTGATGACATCCCGAACGGTTAATGAAGAATTTGGCGCGGAAGTCTTCTTTAAGTGCGAAAACTTCCAGAGAATGGGCGCCTTCAAATTTCGCGGCGCTATGAATGCGCTACGCCAGTTCACACCACAACAACGTGCTGCGGGTGTCGTGACGTTTTCTTCCGGTAACCATGCGCAGGCCATTGCACTGTCGGCAAAATTATTGGGGATTCCAGCAACAATTATCATGCCGCATGATGCTCCGGTAGCTAAAGTTGCAGCAACAAAAGGCTATGGCGGAAAGGTGGTAACTTACGATCGCTATACTGAAGATCGTGAAAAAATTGGTCGGGACCTGGCAGAGAAACAGGGGTTAACGCTGATCCCCCCTTACGACCATCCGCACGTGATTGCAGGCCAGGGCACCGCCACAAAAGAGCTGATTGAAGAAGTGGGTCAGTTAGACGCCCTTTTCGTTTGTCTGGGCGGTGGCGGCCTGCTCTCAGGATCCGCTCTGGCGGCCAGACATCTGTCTCCTGACTGCATCGTCTATGGTGTTGAACCTGAGGCGGGTAACGATGGTCAACAGTCGTTTCGTAGCGGAAAAATTGTTCATATCGATACGCCCAAAACCATTGCTGACGGTGCTCAGACCCAACATCTCGGGAACTATACGTTTCAGATTATCCAGCAAAACGTGAACGATATTCTGACGGTTTCAGACGCTGAATTAATCACCTCAATGAAATTTATCGCTGAACGCATGAAAATCGTCGTAGAGCCGACCGGGTGTCTGGGTTTTGCTGCGGCCAGAGCGCGCAAAGCTGAACTTCGCGGCAAGAAAGTCGGCATTATCATCAGCGGCGGAAACGTGGATATCAGCCGCTACAGTGAATTTCTGGCCAGATGATAAACAGGGTATCTGTCATGCAGATACCCTAATGTTACTGTCTGTACATTGCCGTCTGGAAAAACGATCCCAGGTCACTGTAAACTGCTCGCAATCATGGCAACAGGCATCACCGCAGGAGACTGGCATGCCAAAAACCGACAATAACTCGCTTCTCAGCCAAATTGATACTATCGCCAGGGGATTGAGTGAGACCTTCTCTCCGTTTTGCGAAGTGGTGGTTCATGACCTCAAAAATCCTGAACATGCCATTTTATCCATCCATAATAATCTGTCCGGACGTCAACCCGGCCAGCCAGCAACCGAGCTTGGCCTGGCGAGAATCGCATCGCCTGACTTTCCCAGCATCATTGCGAACTACAGTAATCAGTTTGCCGATGGTCGCCCGGTGAAAAGTACCTCAATTGGCATCAAGGATGAAGAAGGCAGATACGTAGCAGCTCTCTGTCTGAATGTAGATATGACGCTGTTTCGTGGTATGCAGAGTGCTCTTGCGCGTTTTACTGAAACCGAAAACTCCCCCATTAAGGAACATATCGATCCCGGCAGTAACGAAGTCATCCGCCAGCGTATTGATGACTTTGCCGCTAAACGCGCTACGACGGCCCGAGCCCTTAAACCTCAAGACCGTAAGCTGCTGATTCAACAATTACGCCAGGACGGTTTGCTGAACGTACGCAAATCTATGGATACGGTGGCACAGCATCTGGGCGTATCAAGGGCCACCGCCTACCTGTATGCCCGCCAGTCAGTTCAGGCGGGTGAATAAACGGGTTCAGTTGAACTGCACCAGCCGCAGCATAAAAAGTCTGATCTTGATTACCGACACGAAGCGCTCCCGCTATACTTTGGCCCGCTTCGTATCCGATATAGCCACCAACCAGTAAACAACGCCCCGCCGCTGGGAAAAATAAACCTTTATTTTCGTAGGTATTTATTGGCACTGAGTCAATAAATGATTTATTTTTGTACATACATAGTGAGATTACGTTTTCCTCAAATAACACCATCAGCATTGATTAAACATCATAATAAAACAAACAAAATCTAACCCATTGATTTAGAGGAATAAAAATAAAGCTGAATTTATTGCATCAATAATACCTATGCAATATATATAAATAGAGTGATATCTAAATTATAATTCTTTTACATCCGGCTGATTGGTGAGGTAAGAATGCGGTTAATCGTAATGTTAGTAAGCTTTGTGCTCACCACCCAGCTCTGGGCAGGTGAACTTCCCCAGCCTTCCGGTACAGTTCTTTTAACGCTGTCCGGTAATATTGAAAATACAAATGCAGACGGGAAAGCCGTTTTTGATACCGCCAGCCTTGAGAAGCTGGGCATGGTCAGTTTCCAGACCACCTCCCCCTGGTATAATGGACGCACTACTTTTACGGGTATTCCACTACAAAAGCTCATGGATTACGTCGGCGCGAGCGGCTCGGTTGTAAAGGTCACTGCGCTCAATGACTACACCACCGTAATCCCTCTCAGTGATTTCAAAAAATACAATGCCATCCTTGCGTTAAAAATCAACGGAAAATATATGCGCATCCGTGATAAAGGTCCTTTATTCATTGTGTACCCCTATGACAGCATGCCGGAACTGAATAATCAGATTTATTATTCAAGGTCTGCATGGCAGGTCAGTAGTATGGATATTGAGTAAGCGTTCAGAGGAACATCATGAACAGAATACTGGCTGGCATCATCTTTTTTCTTTTTATATCTACCGGATATATCTCTTTCCTCGTGCATGAACGGCAACAAGAGTTACAGAAACTGACTCATTACACCGATTCCTGGTCTGCTGCTCAGCTGGTATCACAATATTACCGATTCGAGTCATTGCTGGGTCTTTACACTATCGATGATACGATGAATCTCGATGATGTACGCATGCGCCTCGACATTATGCTCAGCCAGAGTGATTTAATAAAAGAAGGTGACCTGGGGCGCTACATAGAAAGCAATATAGCCCACCGTGAGCTGGCGGTAAAACTTGAAAACACCCTTAGTTTTCTGGATGTTAATCTAGAGAAAATGAACCGTTCAGCACTCCAGGCTTATCTGAAAAAAATGCATACTCTGGATGCGCCACTGGGTCGTCTTTCATCTGGTGCGTTAAACAAAGATGTTAACTCGATCAATAACGCCAACCAAAAAATTCAAACGCTGTACTATATTTACTCAGCAACCTCGGTGCTGCTGATAATACTGAGTGCGATTCTGGGCGTGCTCATTTTCTATCAAAACAGAAATATTCTGCGGGCGCACCTGCAGGTCAAGAGTCTTGCCGAAGAACTGCAGAAATCTAAAGAAAAGCTGCAAATCCAGAATGCTAAACTGGAATATGACGTCTACCATGACTCTCTTACCGAGATGAATAATCGTCAACTATTCTGGAGCGATTTAAATAAAACAATTGAGATAGCAGAAAAAAATCACGATTCTGTGACTGTGATGTTGTTTGATTTAGATCGATTCAAAGAGGTAAATGATACGTATGGTCATGATGCCGGTGATATGTTGCTACGCCAGATATCAGACCGACTGGTTTCAATGAGTCTTACTTCGGATACGCTGTATCGCCTGGGTGGAGATGAATTTGCGTTTCTCTCAAGTGGCCTGACAGAAAGCCACGCCGTTTCGCGGGCCCAGAAAATATGTGAATTTATCAGCCAGCCCTACACTATTTATAACACGATTATCAACATAACCACCTGTGTTGGCATTGTTATCTCAGACACTGAACGCCGTTCCGACTATCTTTATAAATTTGCCGATCTGGCCCTTTATGAAGCCAAAGGTGAAGGCTCAGGTAAGATAAAAGTCTTCCGACAACGAATGTTAGAAAAGCTACAAGAAAGCAGAACGCTTGAGCATGATATGGCATTGGCAATAGTGAACAAAGAATTCGTGGTTTATTATCAGCCCATTGTTGACTCCTTCAGCCAGGAAATTTATAGCTATGAAGCCCTAATTCGTTGGCTCCATCCTCTAAAGGGCATCCTGTCGCCGGATAACTTTATTCCTGTTGCTGAAAAAACCGGAATGATTAATGAGATGGGGAAAGTAGTGCTTGAAATTGCCTGCAGGGAAGCTGCTTGTTGGGCGGTTCCTGCTAAAATTTCAGTAAATGTCTCCCCTGTCCAGCTAAGCAGCAAAGCCTTTGTCGGTATCGTACTGTCTATTCTGAAAGAAACTGGACTCCCAGCCGATCGTCTTGAACTGGAAGTAACAGAGTCCTCTCTCTTCACTGAGAGTACGACGCCGATGAATACGCTTAATAAGCTCAGAGCCCTGGGCGTAAAAATCTCCATCGATGATTTTGGTACCGGATATTCTTCTCTTTCGCGCCTGAGCAAGCTTGCCTTCGATAAAATTAAAATAGACAAGTCTTTTGTGCATTCAATATCCACACATGAAGATGCGCTTAATATCATCAAACTGATCACGGGCATGGCGAAATCCCTCAATATGAAGGCTGTTGCTGAAGGTGTTGAAACAAAGGAGCAACTAAAAAGCCTTCAGGCGCTGGGCTGCGATTTCGCCCAAGGATATCTGTTTGGTAAACCTCAACCTTGTGTCAATGAGGAAATCAGAAATGGTCAAGTTGTGCCAATAAACAACAGAAAAACGATGCCATGAAGATTTTCTATCAGGCTTCAACTGCCCGTAACGCGTTGAGCGGCAATGTCGACGCTAAACTCACCCTGACCTGAGGCTTAAAAAATGAGCACCTTTCATCAACTTACCGCCACCAGCCTGAATGGTCAGCTTATTTCAATGGCCGACTATGCAGGCAAACTGGTACTGGTGGTTAATACCGCCAGCCATTGTGGCTTTACGCCACAATATGCGGGCCTTGAAGCACTGTATAAGAAATACGACACACAGGGCCTGGTGGTGCTTGGTTTCCCCTGCAACCAGTTTGGTAAGCAGGAACCCGGTGGGGCGGACGAAATCGCGCAGACCTGCTACGTCAACTACGGCGTGAGTTTTCCAATGTTTGAGAAAGTGGAGGTTAACGGTGCCGCTACACACCCGGTATTTCGTTACCTGAAAGATGAATTACCCGGCATACTGGGTGGGAGGATCAAGTGGAACTTCACTAAATTTCTGGTCGGACGCGACGGAAAACCGCTTAAGCGTTTTGCCCCCTTCACCACTCCAGAAAAAATAGAAACCGTCATCCTTGATGCACTAAAAATCTAATGGTTGCTGTCATTCGAATATCACATTAATACTGTGGATATTCATTGGTTTTTATCTTCAGTAAGTCACCGTTTTAGCCAAAATAAGCGGCAATCTTCAGCTAAAGTTGGTAAATCCCCTGAACGGTTCTATAGTCTGGACTGCTTTTCATTACAGGGTTCACTAATGCGATTTAACGGACTGACTAAAGGTTTCTTCATTTTCATACTTGCCCTCGTGACCTGGGCGTTCTTCGATGTGCTGTCCCCCTACTTTTCCGCCATTTTGTGGGCCGCGATACTAACGACTATCTTTAACCCGGTAAAAAACAGACTGCGCAGCGCGCTTGGCGAACGCAACGGACTGGCATCGTTGATTACCATCGTCATTATCTGTCTGATTGTCTTTATCCCGCTGATGGTAATCCTGTCATCGCTGGCCATTGAACTGAACGTGGTGTACACCAAACTGCAACAGAATGACACGCAGTTCCCGGAGGTCGTCGCTTCTGTTCTTTCGTATCTTCCTGACTGGGCCAGAGGTTTTCTGGCAGAACACAATCTGGATGATGTCGCGCAGATCCAGAAAAAACTGTCCGATGTCGTGCTGCAGGGTGGACAATACCTCGCCGGCAGCGCGTTCCTGATTGGTAAAGGAACATTCGGCTTTGCTATTAGCTTTGGCATCATGCTGTATCTACTGTTCTTCTTACTGAAGGACGGACCGTACCTGGTGCGCCAGATTCTGGACTCATTACCGCTTTCTGATTTTGCCAAACAGCACCTGTTTGCAAAATTCGTCGGCGTGACGCGGGCAACCGTCAAGGGCACGGCGGTCGTCGCTTTGGTTCAGGGTATTCTTGGCGGCATCGCGTTTGCGATTGTAGATATCGACGGTAGCGTTCTGTGGGGCGCGTTGATGGCGTTTCTCTCCCTCGTGCCCGCCGTCGGTTCAGCGATCGTCTGGGTACCAGCAGCAATATTTCTGTTCGCCACGCATCAGCTATGGCAAGGGCTGTTTATCGTTGGCTTCTTCGTGATTATCGTCGGGCTGGTGGACAATATCCTGCGCCCGCTGCTGGTAGGTAAAGACACCAAAATGCCGGACTATCTGATTTTGATTACCACTCTCGGCGGCATGGAGATCTACGGTATTAACGGCTTTGTGATTGGCCCCCTGGTTGCCGCACTATTCATTACCTGCTGGAACCTGTTTTCCGGGCGTGACCATGAAGGTAACGTAGAAGGAATCGACGAAGCCTTTATGGAAGAAGGAAAAAATCCTCCAGATTTTTGATTGCAGGACGATAACAGAAGGCGGTTTAAGGACCGCCTTTTTTATTTTCACGCAAAATCATACGTTTCCTATAATTTCAATCATGCTTATTCATTAATCGTCGCAGAAGGAACTAATCAGTGCGAATAGCCACAATCACCAACTGGGCCTATAGCGCGACGGTATGTCTGACCATCGCTTCAGGCGTTGTCATGCTGATGGCATCCAGCGCCGATAACACAGAACGCCAGGTGGTAGAACAGCGTTATCAGTTCGATCAACTAACCGAAGAAGTCGAACTCGATGCCTGGTCGCTGTCCGACCTGGCGCGCGACTATGTTATTGCAAAAGACCCTGAGGTGCTCAACGCCTACCGTCAGAAAGAAGCGTCGCTGAAAGCCGTTGAGCATCGTCTTTCGAAGCTCAAAGACCTTGGTGCAACGGATGAAGAGCTGGCGCTATTGCATGAAGGGCTGCGGATTGCGGATGCTCTGCAGGATGAGCAGGCCGAGGCGCTTGCCAGCGTCGCGCGTGGAGAAGAGTCGCAGGCCATCGCCCTGCTGTACGGGAAAGCCTATGAACAGGAACTGGAGCGAGCCCAGGACCGGATAGATCATTTCCGCCAGTTACTCGATAGCCGCGTACGCAACACGATTGAAGATGCAACCCAGTCATCCCGCATGCTGCGGACGGCCTCTGAAGTGATGGTCGGTCTGACGGCGCTGCTGTTTTTATTCGTTCTCGGTTTCATTTTAAAGCGTCGTGTCCTGCGCCCCGTCGTGCGTTTGAGCGATGTCGTAAACCGTCTCGCATCGCAGGATTATGCCGTTGAGACGCCCAGCTTTAACCAGATAGACGAAATAGGCGACATGGCACAGGCGATCCGGATCTTCCGCGAGAACGGTCTGGCTCGTCAGAGACTGGAGAAGGAGCGAGATGCCGACTGGGCAATCCGCGATCTGCTGGCACGTATGACGCAGCGCCTGCAGGGTTGCGAGAATTTTGCCGATGTCATCAATGTGGCGGAACTGTTTGCACCAAATATTGCCCCTGGTATTGCCGGGCGGCTTTACATACTGGACCGGGAACCCTGGCAAATGCGCTGCGTTGCACAATGGCTCTCACCGCAGGGTAAAGCGGATGCGTTCCACCCGGACGAATGCTGGGCTGTGCGCCGCGGCCAGAGCCACCCTCCGGTACAAGGTGAACCCGATATCGCCTGCTACCATCTGCCGGATTCATGCCAGCAACATACCCTGTGCGTTCCGCTGATTGCCCAAGGAGAAGCCATCGGTCTGCTCTCATTCCAGAACCTTAGCGATGATTCCACCCCTTCTCGTGCGTATCTGGAGCTAATGGCAGAAGCACTCGGCCTCGCATTAGCCAACCAGCGTCTGCGTGACGCCCTGCTGGAGAAAGCGCTCTACGATCCGCTAACTGGTCTGCGTAACCGTCATCATCTGGAAGATACCTTACGCACTCAGATGAGCCAGGCCGTACGCAACAAGGAGCCGATCAGTTGCCTGATGATCGATATCGACCATTTTAAAAATATTAACGATCGCTTTGGTCACGAGGCGGGAGACAGCGTGATAAAAAGTATCGCCGCCACCATTCAGCGCGTGGTTCACGACAGCGGCATGGCCTTCCGCTATGGCGGTGAGGAGTTTCTGGTGCTGCTGGCCAATACGGATGAACAGGCCGCCAACCGCCTTGCGACGGATATTTATAACGGCGTACGCGAACTGTCGTTGCGCTTTGGCGTCTCTGAAATTGGTCACGTCGATGTTTCTATTGGCGTAGCCAGCTATCCGCAGCACGCCCAGAGCGACAACCTGCTGCGTGCTGCAGACGTGGCGCTGTATCGCGCTAAAGAGCTGGGACGTTCGCGCATCGTGAGCTTTGGCATGCTGGAGGCCAGTTGAACATGGCTTTACCTCAACGCCAGGCGGTGATATGTTAATTCAATGAACACAAAACACGATATCACCGCTTTTAATTACAACCTGTGGTGGCTGCCTTCTTAAAGGCGGTCAAAATGTGTTTTTCCCATTTTTAGATAACCGCCGAAAGGCGGTTATTTGCATTTAGAGACCCCTTTCGGTTTTATGACTAAGGAGTCTTACATGAACAATAAAACCATCATCCTCACTGGCGATCGTCCCACCGGCCCGCTGCATCTTGGCCATTATGTGGGGTCATTGCGCCAGCGCGCCGCGCTGCAACATGATTATCAGCAGTTTATATTGGTGGCTGACCTGCAAGGGCTAACCGATAACGGCAGCACACCGCAAAAGATCCGCGACAATATTCCCGAGGTACTTGCCGACTATCTTGCCGCAGGAATAGATCCTTCACTGACCACTATTTGTTTGCAATCGGCCCTGCCTGCCCTTGCGGAACTGACCGCGCTTTATATGAATATCGTCACCGTGGCTCGCGTAGAGCGTAATCCTACGGTTAAAAACGAAATTGCGCAGAAAGGGTTTGCCCGCTCGTTACCGGTTGGTTTTCTGGTTTATCCCATCAGTCAGGCGGCAGATATTACGGCCTTCAAAGCCGAAGTGGTTCCCGTCGGCGACGATCAGTTGCCAATGATTGAGCAGACTAATGAAATCGTGCACAAGATGAATAGCCTGTTACCGGCCCCCGTCTTATCGCACTGCAAAGCGCTGCTGAGTGAAACCAGCCGCCTACCAGGGATCGACGGGAATGCCAAAATGTCAAAATCGCTTGGTAACACATTGCTCCTGTCAGCCAGCGAAGAAACCATTCATCACGCGGTCAGTGCAATGTACACCGACCCCAATCATCTGAAAGTATCCGACCCGGGGCAAATCGACGGCAATATGGTATTCACTTACCTCGACGCTTTTCATCCGGATAAAGCAAAAGTGGCGGAAATGAAAGCGCATTACCAACGGGGTGGGCTGGGTGACCGGACATGCAAAAACGAGCTGGAGGTGTGCTTGCAGGAACTCATCGCCCCAATGCGCGAGCTGCGGGCAACCTACATTCAGGATAAAGGCATGCTGATGGCAATGCTCAAAAAAGGCAGCGAACAGGCGCACGAGATGACGCAGCAGACATTAAGAGAAGTGAAGCAAGGGCTGGGTTTGCCGGTGTTCTGAACTCGACCTATTACAGTCGGCCCAATAAATAAAGACAGCTCCCAACGAGTTACCTTCGCCGGGAGCTTTCAGAATCTTCCCCACGTTTTATCAGCAAAATGCACTAATGTTTTATTTCGAAATCAAAACCTCATTTCAGGCGATGGCCCCTCTGAGAAAAGGCATGGATTGTCGCCGAAGAGACTATGCTACTCAACGAGTGGCAAAAGGAAGCATTTCATCTGTATCTACAGACAAAGATGCCCGTTTTTCAATGTGAGTTAAACCAATGGAAAGTCGATCATTTATTCTCATATTAGTTCAAACTGGAGATGCTGTTATCATTACCCCTATAATAGGAGCATTAAATATATTATAACGCTCCTATTGAACCTACCGCTTTGGTTAGGTAATGCTTATAGTTTAAAACGTTAGAGAAATTTACTCGGCTAAATATCCACCATCAATTGGATAAACTCCTCCGGTACAGAATGCGGATTTGTCTGATAGCAAAAACAATATGAAGTCTGCTATTTCTTGCATTTTTGCCATCCTTTTCATAGGGTGGCTATTGGCGAAGCTATGTACGATATTTTCAGGAAGTGCACTCATTCGCGGGGTCTGGACATAACCAGGAGCGACTGCATTTACTCGAATTCCTTGACATGCAAATTCTAGCGCTGCGGTTTGGGTTAAACCAATTATACCATGCTTAGCCACGGTGTAAGGCGCTAATCCAGGAATGCCAACCAGGCCATTTACGGCAGATAAATTCACTATTGAGCCACCAAATTTCATCATCTGAGGTATTTCATATTTTAGGCAGTAAAAAACTCCGCTCAATGAGGTGGCAATAACCTTATCCCAGTTCTCAACTGTTTGCTCTGTTATGTTTTTACCATGATCACCTGTTAAGCCTGCATTATTTACAGCATAATCAAGTCTGCCGAAGCGTTCGATAACCTCATCGATCATTTGTCGTACTTGTTCGGGCTGTGATACATCACATCCGATCCCCATCGCTTGTTGACCCTGTGAAGATAATTGTTTCGCTTTTTGTTTAGCCTGCTCTGACGAACGGGCGACAATAATAACCTTAGCACCATGTATGTGTAATTGCTTTGCGACGGCCTCACCTATTCCTGTAGTGCTTCCTGTTATCACAGCAATTTTATTTTGGAAATTCATACGCCCCCCAAAGATGTAGAATTGAACCTTTCATCTGGGTTAGTATACAAATGAGCTGTGACAGTTTTTGTCAGTACTCTTTCTCCTCGCTAATCCCTTCTTTTACTCTCCATTTTTTCAATAAAACCGCCCTGCTTTCACTATAAAAGGAATCCAGTTGCTCAATTTCCTTAATTTTGTCAGTCCTAAAGTGGCGAAAATCATTTCTCATCTCACACCATGCAACCAAAAGCCAACATGACTCCATGTATACCAACCCAATGGGCCATATGACTCGAGAAGAGTAAGAGTCTTTCTTATCACAATACTTTATTTTGATTCTCTTTCGCTTTTTAATAGCATTGCGAATATCTTCAAAAAACATCTCATTTTTTTCTGAAGGACCAATCAGATAGGATTGACTTTCAATAAGATTTTTCAACTCACCGGAAATGACGGTATGTATTTTGGCAAGTGCATTCTTAGCGATAATTTTGAAATCATGGTCCGTATTATGAGAGACCCAATTCAATCCAAGCGTAATAGCATTGACTTCTTCATGAGACAGGTTTAAGGGTGGCAAATGAAAATCAGATTTAACGATATAACCAATTCCAGCACCACCTTCAATGCATACCCCTTGATGCTGCAGCGTTTTTATATCTCTGTAAAGGGAACGCACACTTATCCCTAATCTTTCTGAGAGTGTGGATGCAGTGATCGGATATCTTTGTGCCCTTAATATCTGTAGTAATTCGAGAAGCCTTTCTGTTCTAGTCATAGTGATAAATCCATCATGATCCTGAGACGATTTCTTAAAGCATCTATTAGATAAGCATCTTAGTACAAAGCAAGTGTAGATGGCTAAGTTGAACTGCCCCAAGGTCTGATACCGCGCTAAGTTCGTAATGCGTTCATCAGTGCGTCTGTTTTGAGGACACATTTCATCTCATTGCAGGTGGGTTGTAGCCATTCATCGCTTTTGTCGCCGGCAATACTGTGTCGGAAAGGCCACGGACTCCGACCAACTGCGGGGGATCTGTGGGGGATGAAATCAACGGCACGATCCGGAAAGAAGCGGAAAAGCAGCCCGTCCTGTGTCCACTCAGGCGCGGTACACTGGAGCCAACAATGGATATCCTTACGCATCACGCGATATGGACATGGAACCGCAAGGCGTCATTACAAAACATTCGTAAAGCTTTTCGGATAGTATATCGTGCTGTGGGTGTGAGTGAATTCAGGCAACGGGCAGATATCACCGCAATTTTTACTCTGAACTATCAATTATGAGTCCCCTTTAATCATCAATATTATTGTTGAGACCTGACAATGGTCATTACAGGCTTTATTTCTAATTTTCAGCACCAGATACCCGCTGATATTTATAGAACACATCTGTAATTTACTCCTTATTGGTGTAACGTGTAACTATATATTTCACGGAGTAACCAAATAATAGTAATTATGATTGCGTGTGAAACTATTAGTGTATTCATGACTGTGAGATAAGTAGATCGTTATCATATATTATCTTTATATTTCATGAAGATACAACCAAACCTCAAATTCATTTAATTTATTGAAACAATCGTTTAACCTGTTTTGATAGCTTTATTCTATTGATGATTTACTGACCGATCGATATTAACTTGTTTTAAGAGTAAAGGATGTTTGCAATACTTTTATGGCCGAAATATATTTCAACAAATAAATCAACATAAACAAATAGTAAACGGAGTCGCTAATGCACTTGAAATACAATATATCTAACGTTAACGCCAGAATCGGTCGATTCGTTCGTAGCAACCGACAAAAAATGAATATGAGCGCAGAAGAGTTAGCTGTTGAGTTAAATATATGTCAGCAGCATGTATCACGGTTTGAACGGGGGCAGTGCGCTTTTACGTTAGAGTTTATTCTGCGAATTCTGAACGTTTTTAACATAAGACTGAGTCATCTTGTCAGTGAAGTTTTCTATGAGGATTCACAGGTATTTAGCAAGGCCAGAAACATTATCCAAAACAATTCAATGACTAAGACCATTAATTAACGAGCTTGATTTTTTAAAAACAGCATTTACTGGACAATATTCTTCAAGAGAAACTAAATACAACATATTGCTTTTGTATTTCTCTAATTTTTACCGGGTGTGAATATCTAAAACCTGCTACGTGAAGAAAGTCATGCTCCGCATCGCCATGTTTACTTGAATAAAGTGAACATGGCGCTGCACAGGCGTTGTATTTTTAAATCCATAATTAGGAATATTACTTAAATGAAATTAAATAAACTACTGGTTGCTTTATCACTTACTTTTATTTCCGGCTCAGTCCTTGCGGCAGGTGGAGACACGGCCACGCTTAAAGTCACCGGAAAATTAGTGCCGGGCGCATGCGCCGTCAATCTGGATAACGCCGGTATTGTTGACTACGGAACAATGTTAATGACGAACCTGTCTGCAACTGAAGACAATCAACTGCCGGAAAAACGTATTAATATGGGTATTAAATGCAATTCCGAACGACTTGTTGCGTATACCCTTCATGATGAACGTCGAGATTCTCTCTATAATGGTGTGATTAAAAATGCCACCGTTGATGGCAGCGATATACCCGCAAGCAGCAATCAATTTGGTCTGGGGCTTACAAACGACGGTGAAACAAGACTGGGTGCATATACTGTTATTAACTGGTTCCCCGATATGACTTATTCGGGTAGCGCTGACAATCTGGTATTTATTGGGAAAAGAGGTAACAGCGACGACTGGTCACGCACGACTTCTGGCAGCACCGTAAACGGCGTGGATGTTGCGGCCAGATTACACACCTTAGGAAATCCTGATACATTAACCCCGGCAGCGTTCTCTGAATTGAAAATTCCATTATCTATTAAAGGAGTTCTTCGCAAAGGGGAAGAACTTAAGATTACGGACGAAACGAATCTCGACGGTGAGGCAACGATTTCTCTGGTTTACCTCTGATAATTCTCCGTAAATTAATACGATAAAATTAATTTTATCGACTCTGTTTATTACCGGGCCATGTTCTAATGGCCCGGTAAATATACTGGAATAACTACAATGCGTCAGCCATTTTTCTTCTGGAAAGTTCTTTTCATTCTTTCACTTTTCCTGATATGCGTCCCACAGGTTAGTATGGCCACCGGAATGCAGCCTGACAGTTCCCTTTTACTGATCCAGGAAAAGGAAAGCGGAGGCAGCATGAATGTCACCAATACAGACAATATCCCTTCCCTGCTTTACACACAGGTCATTAATGTTGACGGTGAGGATGACACGATTAAACTCCTGCCGACTCAGCCGGTAGTCCGGGTTGAAGGAGGTAAGACTCAGCAAGTTCGATTTATTCTTAAAACGGAAAAGCCGCTAATTACTGAGCATCTTAAACGTGTCATTTTCGAAGGTATCCCCCCAAAAATTCCCGGTAGTAACAAAATTGGTATTACCATACGTCAGAATTTACCCGTACTTATTCATCCAGAAGGATTACCGGAACGAAAAGATCCCTGGACGTTACTTACATGGCATAAAGAAGGCAATCAGCTGAAAGTTACTAATCCAGGCCCCTATGTCGTCCGCCTGGCCCAGCAGTTTGTCACACTACCGTCGAAGACACAATTTGACCTCGGGAGAACGTATTTACTGCCGGGCCAGCATATAACCTTATCATCAGCATCCTCGCTTACGGCTGATAACGAAGTACGTTTTGTTCCAGTCAGCCGTTACGGTGTTCAGGTGTCGGAGTTTATTGCTTCGCTAAATTGAAAGAAACTTTAGCGCCAGACCGGATGTCAGGTTTCAACGCTGAATATTTATTATAAAAACCTATTTCGCATCAGAACGATTTATATCCGAGCTCCTGCAAGGATAGCTATAAGGTTAATAAATGCCCTTTAATTTAATCAGAACATTGCCTGTTCACAGGTATGCATATTATTTATTTCTCGGTCTACTTGGTAGTTACAGTATGATGTTATCCGCCGAACCTTTACTATTTGATGACGGAAGATTAAAAAACCGTGGACTGGATGCTGGTCTGAGTCATTATTTTTCTCACGCCGCACGTTTTTCACCAGGCGAATATCCTGTTAGTTGGGTGATTAACGGGCGCAATAAACGTCAGCTTATGACGCGATTTAATGCGCAGGGCGAACCCTGTATAACCCCTGAAACATCCCGAAATCTCGGACTTGCGTATGAGTTTAATCAAGGATGTCTGGATTATCAGACGCTTTATCCCACAGCACAGTTAACGGCAGACCCGTATAAAAATCAGATTAGTTTTACAGTTCCGACATCTGCGCTGACGCCAGAAAGCATCTTATTACGGAAGGATATTATTCAGGGAGGCACATCGGGGCTGCTTAATTATAATCTGCAGTCGTCAACCACAGTTCAGTCCGGAAAGCACGAAACTTATCAACTGGGACTATTTGAATCAGGACTGAATCTGAATGACTGGCTGCTTCGCAGTCGTCATACGGTATCGTACAGTGACGGAACACGTCGTTCTCAGCGACTATATACTTATGTCCAGAAGACGTTTCAGTCGCTACAACAGACCTTTCAGGCAGGAGAGATATACGCTCGTCAGACGCTACTCGCCATTCCTGGATTAACGGGGCTTCAACTGTTTCCTGATAGTGCACTGCGTCCTGCTCGTAGCGGCGTTTCTGTTCAGGGAATAGCGCGTTCCGCGCAGGCTCGTGTTGAGGTTTATCAAAACGGACAGTTAATCGAGGCAACACAGGTTCCTGAAGGACCGTTTTCATTAGATAACATTTCCATGCTCAGCACGCAGTTTCCGCTGGATGTGAAAGTGACGGAACAGGATGGTCAGTTAACAACGTTTTCAGTACCTGTCACGGCCTTACAAACTCCGGCCGACGCTCCCCTTTATGGGTCTGTGGCACTCGGTAAAGTGCGCGAGACAGTTGCCAGCGATGAATCGGCCCCCTGGCTCATTACCGGAAGTCAGGGGATGCGGATTTCCCGACAGGCAACGCTAAGCGGTAGCGCTCTGGCCTCAGCACAGTATCAATCCGCGGCGGCATCCCTGAGTTTTATTCCGATACCGGCATGGTCACTGTCGCTGCAAACCACGATGGCACAGGAACAGTACACGCATCATGCGGGCAGCAAGGAAAGCCTCAGTCTCCGCTACCAGCTTAACCCTTCCGCCAGTATTCAGGCGGCCTGGACCACAACATCTGCGGGATTTCGTGAGCTCAGCGACGCTGTAAATCATACGACTTCCACAGCGAACAGTTACTACAATGTGGGAGGTAACTGGGCTCATGAACATTTAGGTCTGTTTTCGCTGAGTTACTCGACCTCCTCCGCGCGTGACCATGCCGCCACACCGAAATCATGGTATGCCTCATGGTCAAAAAACTGGCGCTGGGCTGGACATGGTCAGATTAACCTTTCGGCCACATGGCAACGTGTTTCTGGCTCCCGGACGAGTACGCAACGTGACGATGATGTCTTTTATATCCGACTTGGGCTGCCTCTGGGACACGATCGCGTAAATCTGTCCCTTCGTCGACAGGGCTCCCGGACTTATAACGATGTTCAGACCAGCGGACAATGGGACGATATGTCATATTCGTTATCGGCAGGACGGGACTGGCAAAATGCACAAAATACCATCAGCGGCAGTTTTGGGCAGAATTTGCATTATGCCCAGATGAGTGGGTATGCCAGCCAGACCGCCAATTATTGGGGGTATGGCGGTTCGCTAAGCGGTGGGATTTCCTTTAATCAGGAAGGGATACTTTTTTCACCTTATGCGATTCAGGAATCATACGGCGCGCTTTCATTAAATTCTCCGCTTTCCGGGATCAAAGTATCTACCCCGCAGGGCCCCGTCTGGACTGATTATCGCGGCAAAGCGCTGGTTCCCGGCTTAACACCGTGGCAGCCCTCTCGTCTCAATATTGATGTTAAAACGTTGCCCAGACATGTCGACTTAACCAATGGTGCCGCGGAGCTTACCGTTTCGCGAGGAGCCGTCGCATTCACACAATTCAGGGTATCAGACACCCGCAGGGTACTCATGACAGTCAGACGTATTGACGGAAAGCTTCTGTCTAAAGGAAAAGGGATCGTAGACAGCGATGGGCAGTACGTGACGAATTCTCTGGAAAAAGGCCTGGTTTTCTTTAGCAACCTGCAGCCCGGTGAGTCGTTCTTTGTGGGGGATGACAACGGTAGCCCCATGTGCCAGCTACAGTATTCCCTGCCCCCAACACCACCTCAGGATGGTTTATATGAAGAGTTAACGGGAGTATGCGAATGATTCGTTTAATATCATTGTGTTGCGGCATCTTTTTTATTGTCAGTCCGGTCGTTCAAGCGCAGTGCAATATTATTGCCAGCCAGTTGCGCCACGAATACGGCAAAGTCCGGTTTCAGGATACTGAGCCCACCGGGCAGGTACAATGGCAGCAGTTGCCCGCCCGTCAGGTACAGGTACAGGTGCGGTGTGATGTTCCTCAACCCATACATATCCGGTTTGATGACAATGACCGTCGAGGACTCGACTTCAGTTTCGGTGAGGAGGGACGGGCAACGGTGATGTTCAGTGAAGCTTTTGTCGATAATAAGAGCAGCCAGTTCGTTGTTCACCACGAGCTTAATAAATCGTCTGAATCACGGTCGCAGACCCCTATTGCTGTTCTCAACGGAGACACAGTTGAGCTCCAGCAGCATCATCAGCCCGTGAACGGGATGTCGGCCACTTTCCTGCTTACGGTTATTCCCCGTGTACAGGCCCGCAGCTTTCAGGTTTCAGATCAGCAGGCGTCAACATTGTCATTACGTATGACCGTACCAGAGAGAGAATAACTCGATGATTTCATTTTGGTTCAAGGAAATTTTTCAGCGTGTTATATACCACCAGTCAAGTGTTACAGGAAAGATGCGCCTGATTTCGCTTATTAAAAGCCGGATACATCGGTGGCTTTGTTGTGCCGGGGGGATATTTTGCCTGTTGATTACGAAGGCGTATGCGGAAAATACGGTGGATGTGAGCTTTTCAGCTGAAATGATCCCGGCGGCATGCCGGGTATCGCTGGATAATGGCGGCACTGTGGATTACGGTACGCTGAGTCTCTCATCGATCCGTTCTTCATCTCCCTATCTGTTGACGCCACGTGTTATCGGCTTGCATATACAGTGCGAGAGCCTGCGACAGGTGGCATGGATGGTCAATGATGAAAAAGCGGAAACCCGGGTCCGTAACCTGATAATTGACTCTCACGATGATAAGACATCTGGTCGGCATTCATCTGACACCCTCTTTGGACTGGGTGTTACCTCAGGTCAAAAACCGATTGGTGGTTACCTGATAACCGCATTAGCCGGGGAGAGCGCCGTGGAAGGCGATATCGCGTCATGGGGGTATCAGACGGGGGAACAAGAACGGAGCATGTGGCAATCAGCCGGGACAGCACTAACACTGATTTCAGGCATCATGAGACTGACTCCGGTGGATGCGAAAAATAATCCCGTGGCAATTCGTCAGTTGACAATCCCCCTCAGGATCTCTGCCGCCATTGCCTCCGATGGCCTGAGCTTACAGGATGAGACTGAGTTACAGGGCGAGGCCACAATCAGCCTGATTTATTTGTAATATTGGGACAAGAATAGTATCCCGCAACACATGTCTGTTGACTTATTTTGTAAAAAGACTACTTTTCAGGACATGAAGAAGATACTCATCATTGTTCCCGATGGCGGCATGCTGTTTGAATCCGCCGGTATTGCCGACATCATGATGCAGGCCAACCGCCTGCATCCCAAAAGCGCTACGGAAACCTGTTATCAGGTTCAGTTAGCCACAACGCAACCACATCAGGTGATCCATGGTCAGTCCGGCCTGAACCTACTGGCAGATCATCGCCTGCATGAGATAGATCCTCGCGAACCTCTCGATACCATCATTATCACCGGCAGAGGTCAAAATCCGCAGGAAGGAATTGCTGTGGTTGACTGGCTGCGCCTTGCCGCTCCCCATGCCCGCCGCATTGCATCCATTTGCGGCGGTGCGATGCTGCTGGCACAAACCGGGCTGCTGGACGGCAGACGAGCCACCACCCACTGGAAACTACTTGAAACCATGCAGGCAGAATTCCCTCAGGTGCGCGTCGAAAGCGGTCCGCTTTATATTCAGGACGAATACATCTGGACATCGGGTGGCGTGAGCTCCGGCTTTGATCTAACGCTAGCGCTGGTTGAAGAGGATTATGGTTTCAGTCTGGCGCGCGACGTCGCTCAAGACTTCGTCATGTACCTGCGCCGTCCTGGGGGCCAGCTGCAGTTTAGCCGCTACAACCTTCAGCATACCAGTACTCTGGGCCCGATTAACGATCTGCTGGTCTGGCTGCTTGAGAACCTCACCGCCGACCTCAGCGTGGATAAACTGGCGGAAAAAGTCGCCATGAGTCCACGTAACTTCACCCGCGTGTTTACCCGGGAAACAGGAGCTTCACCGGCGCGCTATGTAGCTGAAGCTCGTCTGGCCGCCGCCCGGCAGCGTCTGGAGCAGACCAACGAGACGCTGGAGCGTATTGCCGAACAAACGGGATTCGGCAGCAGCATCAACCTGCGACGACTATTCGAAAAACAGCTTCACCTGACCCCGGGCGAATATCGCCAGCGTTTTCATTGTCGTAAAATGGCCTAAAGTGATCCTTTTTTGTCGTTTACGCCAAGCAGTGATCGGCCTAAATTTATGCCAGAGACAACAGATAAGGAGTTGATCATGGTAAAGGTCGGTATTAACGGTTTTGGCCGTATCGGACGTAACGTACTGCGTGCTGCACTGGGTAACTCGGATATTCAGATTGTGGCAATCAACGATCTGACTGACAGTAAAACATTGGCGCACCTGCTGAAATACGATTCGCTGCTGGGTAAACTCGATGCCGACGTCGCCGCCAGTGAGGGGCAACTGGTCGTTAACGGTAATTCCATTACTGTTTTTAGCGAACGCGACCCAGCCAAAATCCCCTGGCGTCAACGTGAAGTCGATATTGTCATTGAAGCAACCGGCTTCTTCACTGAACGAGACAAGGCGGCAGTACATATCCACAGCGGTGGCGCAAAGCGCGTAATTATCTCTGCTCCAGGTAAAAACGATGATTTAACCATCGTGATGGGCGTTAACGATCATCTCTACTCGGCGGATAAACACTTTGTCGTCAGCAACGGTAGCTGCACCACCAACGGTCTGGCACCTGCCGCGCAGGTTTTGCACCAACATTTCGGTATTAAGCATGGTCTGATGAACACCACCCATGCCTACACCAACAGCCAGGCGCTGCACGACCAACCGGAAAAAGATCTTCGTGGCGCCCGCGCCGCTGCATTGTCGATAGTGCCCTACTCAAGCGGTGCTGCAAAGGCGCTTGGCAAAGTCATCCCTGAGCTGGATGGTCGCTTAACCGGTTATTCGCTGCGCGTACCAGTTCCGGTAGTGTCAATTGTCGACCTGACCGTCACGCTTGAGCGGGATGTAACGGAAGAAGAAGTCAATAATGCATTTCGTAACGCCGCCGCGACGGGGCCGCTGAAAGGGATCCTGGGCTATAGCGATGAACCGCTCGTTTCAAGTGACTACCAGGGTGACCCGCGTTCATCCATTATCGACGGCCTGTCAACGTTGGTAATTGGTGGCAATATGGTCAAAATTCTCGCCTGGTACGATAACGAATGGGGATTCTCCAATCGGCTCGTCGACCTGGCGCTGTTAATGGCAAAAAACGAGCGCTAACTCCTGCTTCCCACGCCCTCTTAAAATCCACGCCTGGCGTGGATTTTTTAACTCTGCCACGGCAGATTAAATGTGAGTTTGATGGCGGAGCAATTCCTCTCAACTTAGTCATTTTATTAATCTTACGGTTGCTACCATAATAAAAAGTCACTAAGCGAAGCCTATAACCCGCAGGCAATATGAGTAATGTGAACTTAATTGAGGATTCCGGTATGACCACCTTTCATCAACTTACTGCCACCAGTCTCAATGGCCAACCCATCTCGATGGCCGATTACGCTGGCAAACTGGTGCTGGTGGTTAATACCGCCAGTCATTGTGGATTCACGCCACAATAGCAGGCCTCGAAGTGCTCGATAAGAAGTACGCCGCACAGGGTCTGGTGGTGCTGGGTTTCCCCTGCAACCAGTTCGGTAAACAGGAACCTGGTGGAGCCGATGAAATCGCACAAACCTGTCACATCGACTACGGTGTGAGCTTCCCGATGTTTGAGAAAGTGGACGTCAACGGCGCTGGGACGCATCCGGTGTTTCGTTTCCTGAAAGATGAATTACCCGGCGTGCTGGGTGGATCAAGTGGAACTTCACTAAATTCCTGATCGGGCGCGACGGTAAGCCGCTTAAGCGTTTTGCCCCCTACACGACTCAAGAGAAAATAGAAGCCACGATCCTTGCAACGCTAAAAGACTGAGTGCTCATGTCATTCAAACCGTTCCCATTATGCCCCTGCCTGCTGCATGAATAAAAAACACGCTGCAAAATCAACAAAATATAATCAACTTGCTTAATTACTCTGCAATCGCGTGAGATCAGGAAGAAAAATGCCATTTCCCTCTTGCCTCATTCGGTCTGTGCCGCTAATATTCGTCCCCGTTGTCACCTACAACGTTGCGTTCATAGCTCAGTTGGTTAGAGCACCACCTTGACATGGTGGGGGTCGTTGGTTCGAGTCCAATTGAACGCACCATCTTGCGTCCGTAGCTCAGTTGGTTAGAGCACCACCTTGACATGGTGGGGGTCGGTGGTTCGAGTCCACTCGGACGCACCAAATCATCTCTTCGATTTGGTGCTATTTCCCTTCAAAACTATCGTTTTATCTTCGGTTTTATCGTTTCCTACGTTGCTACAATAGCAATGCGTTAAATCATTCTAAATTCCATGCTCAACGCGTATCATTCATCTTCTTCGTATAATGTCTTTCGTCAGAGCCCGGATACCATGCCCTCTTCCATTCTCCTGTTCGCCGCGGGCAGTTTACGCCCAGCATTTACCCCGCTGATAAGCCAGTTCACGCGCATGAGTGGAATAGACGTCAAGATTGAATATGGTCCGGCCGGTTTACTGCGCGAGCGTATTGAAGCGGGTGAACCGTGTGCGCTCTTTGCCTCCGCCAACCGGGAACATCCGCAAAACCTGCTGGTACGTAATAAAGCCGTCTCAACGCACACCTTTTGCTGGAACAAACTGAGCCTTGTCAGCAACCGAATCGGAACCTGGCTGGATTTACTCCGCGACCCAACGCTGCGACCAGGGACATCAACGCCCGGCTGCGACCCTTCCGGAGACTATACCTGGGCATTTTTCGACAATATGGATGTACTGGAACCAGGACTCGGGCGGCAACTTCGGGCGCGCGCTATCCCACTGGTTGGTGGCCGTGATACGGTAAAAATCCCGCAAGGAGAACTGGCGAGCGCCTGGATCCTGCGCCAGGGGCTGGCCGATCTGTTTATCGGTTACGCGCATTACGCACACGCGCTGCACGCGATGACCGACGTACATTACGTGGCTATTCCGGACGAGCACAATATTTGCTGCGAATACCAACTGGCGGTGCTTGATGCATCCAAAGAAGTCATGGCGCTGGTTGAATTCATACTTTCCCGCAGCGGTCAGGCGTTCCTTACCGCCGCAGGATTCTTACCGCTTAACGCCGAATAGAAAACAACGGTGCGATAAACGGCGTAGGGTGATTCTCCACGCTAAGTTTTCGCAGCGGTAAGCCATAGGCCAGAAACAGATTCTCTTCGGTCACAATGCTGTCCGTTGGCCCTGCCCGCCATTTACCTTCAGGGAGTAGCAGCAAAGTATGGGAAGCAACCTGCAACGCGTGAAGCGGATCGTGGGTCGAAAAGAGAATGCTGCATCCCTGTTGATGGGCCAAATCGCTGATGAGCTGGAGCACCACCTGCTGATTGGCGAGATCCAGCGCGGAACACGGTTCATCAAGTAACAACGTTTGACACTCAGTCACCAGAGCCCGGGCAATCATCACTAACTGTTGCTGCCCGCCAGAAAGTGAGCCAAATGAGCTGGAGGCAAGATGCGCAATACTCAACTGCTCTAATGCCTGCATTGCTCTTTGTTGATCCTGCTGGCTGGGTTGCGCAAAAAGCTTCACGTGCTGTGCTCGCCCCATCAGCACCACATCGCTGACCGTATAAGGAAACGGCAGATGGCTATGCTGTGCCACAATCCCTATCCCACCGTTATTTTCAATACTCCCGCCTAAAGCAGGCAGCGTGCCGGTTAGCGTATCGAGCAGTGTACTTTTGCCCAGGCCGTTTCGTCCGAGCACGGCCCAGATCTCACCTTTCTGGCAACAGAACGTTAGCGGCTCAAATAGCGGCGCGCGATACCCATAAGAAAGCCGATTTACGCGCAGTGCGGCAGGTATCATGATTTCTCCCGACGGCTGGTACGAATGAGCAAGAAAGCAAACAACGGCGCACCGAACAATGCGGTTATGATCCCCAGCGGTATCTCCGCGTGCATCAGGGTGCGGGCAATATCATCCACGACAATCATAAAACCGCCCCCCAACCAGAAGGCACACGGCAGTAGACGACGATGATCAACGCCCACCAGCAAACGCGCCAGATGCGGAATAACCAACCCAACCCAGGCAATACTGCCGCTGACCGCCACCTGAGCGGCGACCAAAAATGCGCAGCACACCAAAACGCTGCGTCGCAGAGGAACCACCGCCCCCCCCAGTGCTCTGGCATCTTTGTCATTGAGCGATAACAGGTTTATCCGCCAGCGTAGCTGGAACAAAACCGTCGCGGCGATACCGACTGGAACCGCCAATAGCAGTACTTTATGCCAGTTGGCCGTCGCGAAGCTCCCCAGCAGCCAGAACACAATATTAGGTAACGTCTCTTCGGTATCAGCCTGATATTGGATCAGGCTCACCAGCGCGGCAAAAAAGCCGCTCAAAATGATACCTGACAGGATCAACACCAGCGTATTCTCCAGCCCCTGTAACGCAGCAATGGCATACACCAGGATCAATGCCATCAGACCGAAGAAAAACGTTGACCCCATCATCAGCAAGGGCGAAAGACCGAGCAGGATGGCCAGCGTTCCGCCAAAGGCCGCCCCCGACGTCACACCGATAATATGCGGGTCGACCAGCGGATTATGAAATACTCCTTGCAACGTCGCCCCGCATAACCCCAGCGCGCCCCCCGCCAGCAGCGCCATCAGAATACGCGGTAATCTGACCGTCCAGATCACCTGGCTGGCTATTCCCTCAGCGTCGCTATAGTGCGTCAGGTGGTAAAACACCTCGCTTAACGACAGCGGATATTGTCCGAGGCATAGCGAACTGACGCCCAGCAACAGGACCACAACGATTAAGAGCGGTTGCTGGGGCAAAAAACGGTTACTTAGCTGCATCAGACTGCCAGTTCACACGATAAAAACGCTGATAGTAATCTTGCGCCTGCGCATCAACGTCCACATCTTTATAGGCATCCGGATACAGTTTTTTGGCCATCCACAGTTCACCGATCGCCAACGCCTCCGGCATCGGATAGCCCCAGGCTTTGGCGTATTCAGGCATCAACCAGACACGATGATTTTTCACCGCATCAATCCCCTGCCAGTTCGGATCGTTTTGGATCTGAGTTACCACCTGCGGATAGCGATCCTGGACAAAAATCACCTGCGGGTTCCACGCTAATACCTGCTCCAGCGCAACCTGACGGGCCCCTTTCACACTGGCAGCCGCCACGTTTAATCCCCCCGCGTGCTGCATCATCAGTCCGGTGTACTTACCGGAACCGTAAGTCATCAGGTCGGGGTTAGCCATATAAATACGGACTTTTTGCGCATCCGGGATGTTTGCAACCGGCGCATTGAATTTTGCTCGTGCCGCAAAAACGTAGTCGATTAACGTTTCAGCCTGCGGTTTGCGCCCCACGACATCCGCAATCAGGCGAATACCCTGCTTCAACCCTTCGTTGTAGACCTGCTCTTCATCGGCCATAGTCGGGTTCATTTTATTCTGTTGCCCGCCGGCATCTTTGCGCAATGAGATAGCCACGACCGGAATACCGGCGTTCTGAATCTGCTGGATCATCTCCGCGGGCGCATAGTTGGCGACAAACACCACCTGTGGATGAATTGCCAGCAGGCTTTCGATGTTCACGCTGGTGAGATCACCCGGCGTCGGCAATGTAGTAATCGTCGGCATAAAGCGCGCAAATTCAGGCCCGAGCTGTTTTTTCCAGCTCGACATCACGCCAACAATGTCCTGCTGGGCATTGAGCTGGACCAGAATATTCAACGTCTGGTGTTGCAGCACGACGACTTTGTCCACATGGTCAGGGATCGTGACCTGACGACCAAGCTGATCGGTGATCGTACGGTCGGCCTGAGCAGAAAACGCAAACAACATGCTGGCGCATACCAGCACAAAAGAGCGGAAAGTTAACATGGGATACCATCTGAATAGAGGAGTAAAAACGATATGTATTAAATTATATAACGTAATGACTGGCAACCCATTCGCGATAAATACCGCACTACACACGAGGAAGATCAATTTATGCCAGCAATAATAAAGCCGACGGTGATGACAACCGTCGGCTTTATGTCTTTTCTGCGGTATACGGGACTATTTCGTCGCCGCTTTGATGATCTGAAGCGCTTTGGCGAACTGATCCTGCGGAATCGTCAGCGGGTAAAGGAAACGAATAACGTTGCCATACTGACCGCAGGTCAGCAGCAGCAGTCCTTGCTCAAGGGCTTTCTTCTGCACGCGTTGTGCGGCGGAAGCGTTGGGTTCCCCTGTCACTGGATCACAGAATTCAGCAGCAATCATAGAACCTAAACCACGCACTTCGGCCAGTTCAGGACACCCTGCTTGCGCATCTGTCAGAGCGGCGCGCAGCTGTTCGCCGAGGGCCGCCGCACGCTGGCACAGCTGTTCATCATGAATAATGTCCAGTACTGCATGGGCCGCCGCGATCGACAGCGGGTTCCCGGCGTAAGTTCCACCCAGACCACCCGGCGCAGGTGCATCCATGATTTCGGCTTTGCCCACGACGCCAGACAGCGGCATACCGCCCGCGAGGCTTTTCGCCATGGTCATCAGGTCCGCTTTATCGGCGTAATGATCCATCGCAAACAGCTGGCCCGTACGGGCAAACCCGCTTTGTACTTCATCGGCTATCATCACGATGCCATGCTCGTCGCAAATACGGCGGATGGCAGCCACAAATTCCGGCGGTGCCACCACGAAGCCCCCTTCGCCCTGGACGGGTTCGAAGATAATCGCCGCAACCTGGGTTGGGTCGATATCGGCTTTAAACAGACGCTCAATCGCTTTTAGGGAATCCTCCGTGGAAATACCCTGTAATTCAGAAGGATACGGAGCATGGTAAACAGAGCCAGGGAACGGACCGAAACCTTTTTTATAGGGTGCCACCTTGCCGGTTAACGCCATCGTCATGTAAGTACGACCATGAAAACCACCGCCAAATGCGATAACGCCAGGACGCCCGGTATGTGCGCGTGCAATTTTCACCGCGTTTTCTACCGCTTCAGCCCCGGTGGTGAAGAATGTGGTTTTACGCTTGCCATCGATTGGCGCGACGGCGTTGATTTTCTCAGCCAAAGACACATAGCTTTCGTACGGGACAATCTGATAAGCCGTATGGGTAAAAGCCTGAAGTTGCGCTTCGACTGCCTGCACCAGGCGAGGATGGCGGTGTCCGGTGTTCAGCACGGCAATCCCGGCGGCAAAATCAATGTACTGATTGCCTTCGATATCGGTAATCGTGCTGTTTTCTGCCGACTGGGCATAAAAATCACACATTACACCCACGCCACGCGGAGTGGCATCCAGACGACGTTGTTGCAGGTTTTTATTGTTCATTCTCTACACCTTGTCCATTAATACATTTCGGTTGAATTACCCTTTAAATTTAGACGCCGTCTGGTACTTTAATCGAGAGCCAAATCGTTTTATTTTAAGGATCCAAATGCGTTCACTTGCCGGAGATGTGATCAAGCATGCATTTAGTCAGCAGACTGACGAAAAACTACATCGCCGCCTGTATGCCGCCATTTGTAGTTGCATCCTCGAAGGTAGCCTGAAACCGGCTACCCGAATGCCTCCGTCGCGTGACCTGGCAGGAGAGCTGATGCTATCGCGCAATACCGTCCTGCGGGTTTACGAGCAGTTGCAGGCCGAAGGTTATATTTCTGCGCGTACCAGTAGCGGCACATTTGTCACTGACAGCGTGCTGGACAATCTCAACCTGCGTCCCAATAAAGAACCTGTTGCTGCGGCTCTGGAGGATCACACCCGCTTATCTGCCCGCTGCCTTGAGCTGTTAGGTAATGCCAGCGCCAGTCCCCGTCAGTGGGGCGCGTTTATTCCAGGCGTACCTGATGTAGAGCATTTCCCACACCGGGTGCTCAAAAAAATTCAGGACAGGCTGGCAAGACGATTGCGCCCGGAGTTTCTCACTTACGATGCCGCAGGCGGTGTGAATGAGCTGAAAGAAGCGCTGGCGGACTATCTGCGCACCGCTCGCGGCGTGCGGTGTTCGCCGGAGCAAATTCTGATTACCGAAGGTATTCACCAGGCGCTGGATCTGGTGACCCGAACGTTATGCAACCCGGGCGATCACGCCTGGATTGAGGAGCCGGGCTACTGGGGAATCAAAAATATTCTGCGTATCAATGCGGTGAATTTTTCGGCTATCCCGGTTGATGAACAAGGTATGATCCCACCGGATGCAGGCGAAACACCGCCAAAACTGATTTTTGTGACACCGTCACATCAATACCCTCTCGGTTCGGTGATGAGCCTCAGTCGCCGCCGGCAACTTATCTTTCGCGCACGTGAAACGCGAAGTTGGATAGTGGAAGATGATTACGACAGTGAGTTCCGCTTTTCCGGCCAGCCGATCCCCTCTTTGCAGGGACTGGAAGAAGAGACACCGGTCATTTACATCGGGACATTCAGTAAGACTCTCTATCCCGCACTGCGACTCGGGTATGTCGTGTTACCTAAATCGTTGGCCGCTCCGCTGAAAAAGGTTCATAACGACCTCTATCGTGGTGGGCATCTGTTGATTCAGGCCGCGCTGGCGGAGTTTATTCGCGAGGGTTATTACGCAGCGCACATTCGGAAAATGCGCCAACTATACAGTCGTCGTCGCCAGATGCTGGTAGAGCTTATCAGCCGCCAGCTTGGTGAGCATTATCTTGGTTCCTTCAGCAGCAACGCCGGGCTGCATATGATCTTACAGTTACCCGCAGGGAGCGATGACGCGGTCATTGCCCAACAAGCGAATGCGCAAGGGTTGTTGGTGCGCCCGTTATCACGCTATTACGTGAATGAAGAGAAACGCAGCGGCCTGTTGCTGGGGTTTGCAAGTATTGAAGAGCATGAAATGTCGGCGGCGTTTACCCGACTCGCGGATATTATCAGGGTAAACACCGTGTAAGCACTGCCGGATGGTGGTGCAAGCACCTTATCCGGCATACTGTTTAATGTGATGCTTTTTTAATCCCAGCCAGATCTTCATGGCTTACTTCGCCATTCCCTTCACCCCAGGTCTTACGCACGTAATTAATCACGTCGCGCATTTCGTTGTCACTTAACATGCCTCCGTAAGCGGGCATCTTGAAGGAGACGCTGCCACGCGTTGTCGGTGTTTCTGCGCCGTGGGCAATCACTCTGAACAGCGGCGTCGGGTCATCAACCATGACCAGCGGATTGTTGACCAAAGAAGGTGCGTTATCATCCGTACCTTTCCCTTCCAGACCGTGACAAGTTGAACAGTAACGGTTATAGGTCACTTTTCCCGCCTCAGGTGAATTCGACCAGGATGCTGTAGTCGCAGCAGCACGCACCGTTTCAGGCTTCGCGCTTTTCAGACTCAGCAGATATTGGGCGATCGCCGTGGCATCTTCGTCGGTCAGATACTGTGTACTCTGCGTGACGACTTCAGCCATCGAACCTGAAACCGCAGCATGCTTGCTCTTACCGGTCAGCAACAGCGATTTTAACGCCTGCTCAGACATTCCGCTGCCCCGCAGCGAAGGTGCATACCAGCCGTCAATCATCGCTCCGCTCAGGTACTCGGCATCTGCATGAGTATAGGCTTTTTCATTCATCGCCATGCCTCTCGGTGTATGGCAAGAACCGCAGTGCCCGGGACCTTCCACCAGATAAGCGCCCCGTTTTATCAGGGCTGCGTTTTCATCTGGTTTCGCGCTATCTACTGTCGTCGCTGGCGCGTCGGTAAACAGCCAGTTCCAGATATGCAGTGGCCAGCGGGCGGAGAGTAGCCACGGAATGGCATTCTCTTTATTGGGTTGCGCAGACGGTGTGACATCATGCATAAAATAGCGATACAGCGCCTGAACATCCTCGTCAGAAAGTTTTGCATAAGAGGGATAAGGCATGGCCGGATAGAGCGGATGACCGTCTTTGGCAATTCCCTGGCGTACCGCCTTTTCAAAATCCTCGTATGAGTAATTACCAATACCCTGTGCCTTGTCTGGGGTTATGTTGGTCGAATAAATATCCCCCACCGGAGTAGGAAACTTTTTGCCCCCCGCCATCGCCGCACCACCTTCAGCGGTATGACAGGCGACGCAGTCTGAAATTCGCGCGATGTATTCACCGTTAGATTCAGCAGCGCTTACCGAAGCGGTAAATAAACAGGCGGCGAGAATGGTTACGTTACGCATAGATCACCCCATATCCTTGAGTTCATTAACCGCACGCCATGCCTGATCGATTGCTGTGTGGGCATAAGCACTCCAGTCAGAATCTGAGTTAGCGATGGCAATGCGACCGACTGGCTGACGCGCCCGCTCGATAATTTCTGGCATTTTATCCATATCATCGAACAGTGAATTGGCGTAGTACGCATAGCCATGCGCCCAGCGGTTAACGGTAATGGCGGAGATATCGCGTTGATTATCAAAGCCTGTTGAGCCAAACATCTCCTGCAACTGGGAGCGAATCATCTCCTCATGCGCCGCAAAAGTGGTCCCCAGCAAATAGGCTCGTCCCAGGCGGAACTGCTCTCTGGCCGATAGGTTACTGCCCGGATAGGTCGGCACATAGACCATGTGAATGACCATCGGATCGTCCGGGGAGGCAGGATGCTGATACCCACCAATACTGACCGGATAGTCGAGCTTAACCCGGCTGTAAGGTGCCGCTGGAGAATAAAATTCATGTACGCCAAGCTGTTTGAACGCCTGCCAGTTTTTGACCACCACGTTGGTGTACACCAGCGGAGCCTTGACGTTCAGTTTGAGATCCGCCTGCTGCTGTTCCGGCATCTCAGGCACCAGATACGGGATCATCATATTATAGCCTGCCATGATAGTGTTCTTACCGCGCACACGGTGCATTTTACCGTCACGCAGATAGGTCACCACAACGCCATCCTGCACGTTGGCCGCATTAATCACTGTACTGTTCAGGCGCAGGCGCGTGGTGTTTTCTGGTAGATCCAGCTTTTCATAATGCAATCTGGCGAGAACAGAGTCTTCCATCGTGTTACCCGGTAGCGCATCCGGCAGCATATACCTGACTAACAGTCGGGCCAGACCGGCGTTACCGTCCGGGAAATGGTAAACATACGGCTCTTCGAGGTCGGCCAGCGACTCTCCGTCCAACGGCGGTAACCCCATCCCTTCCATGCCGGGTAAGGCGCACGCCCTGGCATCGCTGCAGGAGATGCCTTCAATGCCGATGGCAAAGAAGTCATTGGAACGCTGCTGAAAATAGAGCAGCGCCATTTTGCTCAAACCCACTTTTGTTGCTAAAAATTCACTGTAGCTGTGGGTATCAAGCCATTCCATTTTCTCATCGACCGTCATACCCGGAAGGTAATCGCCAGGGCGCACATGCAGGTCGATCAGCGCTTTTCTGTCGTTCTCACCTAGCGGAAAATCATTGATAAAGTCTTCAATTTTACGGCCATTGAGCCTGTCCGGCGGAATATCATCAGATACCGCGCGGCCCGGATCGCCGCTGACGATTTTTGTTACGCCAAAATTCTTCTTGTCGAAAAAAACCCCGCGACTGAGCTGCCAGTCGGGGTAGAAGTTTACGTCAAAACTCTCTTTTAACCGCGTGACGCTGACGCCCACGGTTTCCATCAGTTTTTGTACTTCAGGGCTGAAATTATGCGCGGGTGACTGGAATGCTTCGCTGCCGCCATAACCGAGTAATTTCTTGCCCGAGCTGGTAAATTCATTACGTTTGGCGTGTCCGCCAAAATCGTCATGGTTATCGAGGATCAGGACCCGGCTATTTTGCCCGGCAACTTGACGCCAAAAACAACCGGCAGCTAACCCGCTAATCCCGCCCCCAACAATCACCAGATCGTACTCTTCCTCAACGGGCAGAGCGTTTAAATCAAAATGCTTCTGCTCGCGGCCTAGCGCATGCGCCATTTCAAATGATCCAGGATGATTACCCCGCAGCCCTGTCAGCGCAGGAGGATAATAATTTCCATCTATAAATGCGTTTCCCTTTCCTGTCGCCCTGACCCACTCCAGCGGGGTAAGTCCCGCCGCAATAGTCACCGCGACGCCGTTGAGAAAATCACGTCTGGTAATTGCCATTAACTTTTTTCCTTATTGCTACACACTGCCTTTAATACGACACAAATAAGAGAAATACCCCCTTCTTATTTATAAAGGGGTACAACCGACTACTTCACTGGCTTTAACTCTTCATCCAGTTTTTTAGAATCATAATAATCACCCTGCCAGGTGATTTTTCCTGCTTTAACATGAATATAGCTTACGCCTTCAAATTTGATCGGATTATTTGTCGGCAGACTCCCTGCCCATTCACCACTATTTTTGCCTGAAAATTCCCAACGAAAGGCCACGGTGTCTTCGTCGTAGACGGGTTTTCCAACCATTTTCCAGTTCAGATCTGGCACCGCCTTAATAAAAGCGCCGATAACCTCTTTTTCCGCTTTTTCTCTGCCGTTTATCGGTTCGCCCGCGGCGGCATCATAATAAACAGCATCATCCGCAAGATATTGAGCGGCTCTTGAAGCATCATGCGCATTCCACGCCGCCATATATTCTTTTACGGTATTCAGCGATGTACTTTCTGCAAGGCTATAGCCAGAGAGCATCACTAATGAAAGAACCGCAATTTTTACTGTTTTCATCGTAATCCTCTCTATTCAGAAATGTCACACATGATATGTTTCACCCGAGTGTATTCTTCGAGCGAATAGGATGAGAGATCTTTGCCATAACCCGATTTTTTGAACCCGCCGTGCGGCATTTCGGCGCACAGAGGAATGTGATTGTTAATCCACACCGTGCCAAAATCGAGGTCAATGCTGAAGCGCTGCGCGCGACCATGGTTACTGGTCCAGACGCTGGCGGCAAGACCATACTCCACATCATTCGCTTTGTGTAGTGCCTCTTCGTCAGTAGAAAACGACTGAATGGTCATTACCGGACCAAATACTTCATGCTGAATAGCTTCATCATTTTGATGCAATCCGGAGACAATCGTCGGCTCAAAATAGAAGCCCGGACCTGGCCCGGCGCGCCCACCGGTTTCAATTTTTGCATGTGCCGGTAAACGCTCAATAAAACCTTTCACCTGCTCCAGTTGATTCCGGCTATTCAATGCGCCGTACAGCGCATTCTGATCTTCTGGCGGCCCAAATTTGATACTTTTTGTTTTCTGGATCAGTTTTTCCAGAAACTCAGCATAGATGGATTGCTCTACCAGGATCCGCGTAGCCGCTGTGCAATCCTGCCCGGCATTGAAAAAGCCTGCCGTAGTGATTGTCGCAATCGCCTTATCCATATCCGCATCGGCGAACACGACTGCAGGCGCTTTTCCACCCAATTCCAGGTGTGCTCTAGTCAGGTTTGCCGCCGCCGAAGCCGCAACCTGCAAACCCGCGCGGACCGAACCGGTAATCGAAACCAGTGAAGCCTTCGGGTTTGAAACCACCAGCGAACCGGTGCTGGCTTTGCCCAACACGACATTAAACGCCCCTCTCGGGAACAATGGTGCTGCCAGTTCAGCTAACAGCAGCGTACTGACTGGTGTGGTATCGCTTGGCTTTAACACGACCGTGTTGCCTGCCGCCAGCGCTGGTGCAATCTTCCACACCGCCATCATGAACGGGTAGTTCCACGGCGTCACTTGCCCAACGATACCCAGCGGTTCACGACGGATGGTCGATGTAAACCCGGCGGAATATTCTCCGGCCGCCTTCCCTTCAAGACAGCGCGCCGCGCCAGCAAAAAAACGGATGGCATCGCAGGATGCCGCAATCTCCTCTTTCTCAATAAAATGGCGAAGCTGACCGGTTTCCTGACTCTGCGCGGTTACCAGTCGCTCAACGTTGCGTTCAATCTCATCAGCTAGCAGCAATAACGCCTTTTGCCGCTGTGCTGGCGTCGATTTTCTCCAGATGCTAAACGCCGCCTCCGCTGCTGAGTAGGCTTGCTCTACCTCCGCCTCGTTAGCGTTGGGAGAAATTGCGTATGTTTCACCATCAACCGGACTCACCAGTTCGAAGCTATCTTCGCTGCTGCCTGCTACATAGTGCCCATTAATAAAATGCTTCAGGGTTTTCATGCTTGTCTCCTGCCAATTAATACATAAAGAATCTTATGTAATATATATATTGTAAAATTTTTTCAAATGCGCAACATTGACACTATGATAAGCCTCGCATTTTTAACTTAATTTTCACATTTGCAAGGTAAGGCTTTTCATTGCCAGCTGACGCGTTATGCTCAGCTCATCATGAGGTTATCGGGACACACATCCGCTTGTGCAGTGACGTTGCGCCCAGGCATGTAAAATAACTCGGCCATTCTTACCTTCCTTGCCCGACGGGCATGTGTTAAAAATGGTCGTTGTTTCAGGGAATTGAGTACAGAAAAGATTATGATTACTCACGCGGTCATATTTGCGCCTATCGGGCAGGTCAGTCGTTCAGACCAGATAGTCCAGCGCCTTTCAAATGCCATTATCACAGGGTTGCTGGAGCCAAAAGAACAGCTTCCCAACGAAACTGATTTGGCAAAAATGATGGGTGTCTCACATATCACTATCAGAGAAGCGCTAAACACGCTTCGGGCTAATAATCTTATCCATACGGTTCGTGGTCGTAATGGCGGGAGCTTCGTTTGCGAAAATATCGATGGCAAAAATAGCGCCCTGCACCCGTTCAAAGCGATCAGTACGGATTATCTGTCTGATCTGGGTGAAATGCATTGCGCCATTATTAGCCATAGCGCGAGGCTGGCTTCCCGACGGATGACCGGTGCGGATATCGCCAAATTTCGCGAGTTTGTCGAGGTACTCAGAAAGGCAAACTCACCTGAGCTGATGACCCAGGCCGATATGCGTTGTCTGCTGGCGATTGCCGCCAGTTCGCATTCAGCGCGACTGGCCAATCAGGAGCTGCAAGTTCAGGCTGAATGGGCATCACTTGTGGCGATACTTTATCGCACAGACAGTATTCATGCGGAAATTATCGCGCTTTATTCAGCGCTGGCCGATGCACTGGCTGCTCACAACGAGGCAGAGTCAGTACAGTTTGCTACACGGATCATCGACACGTTTACCTACTACCTTATTGAAAAAAAGCTGAAATATAACTCGAACTGACAATCAGTGAAGGCAGGACAGACAATGAGCTCTTCGACATCCCTAAGCGCATTAATCCGTAAAATTGATGACATAACTGTTTCTACCGTAGATTCTACCGTTGCGCTAGCGAGGAGCATCCATGAGGCGATTTCAGGGATACAAAAGGCCTCAGCCGAGGTCGTTCTCGACCCATCAGTAAGATCCACCGTTCAACAGCACATCAAGCGCACGCTCAGTGACAACCATTACTGTTCAGGAGCGGGATTCGCCAGCCATATTGAGAGCACCGCAAACACAAAAGAGTACTGGTTGCTGGAGTGGTGGTATAAGAAAGATAATGGTTTGAGCCAGGCGCATCTGGATTTGGATCAGGCCACGCAACAACGACTGGATTTCAGAACCTTTGAGTGGTTTAAGCATTCTCCTCCGGCTGGCAAAGCCTATAGCCACGGTCCCTACGTCGACTATATTTGCAATATCTCCTATACCCTAACGTCAGCCGTCCCGGTCTACTACAACGACCAGTTTCTCGGTGTTGCCGCGGTCGATTTGCTGGTCAGTCAGATAGAAGCCGAACTGCTCTCCTGCGCTCATCCTGATTATGTGATTCTGACCAATCTGGAAAACAGGATCATTTTCTCCAGTTGGCCACGTTTTCGCGTGGGTGAATTGCTGTCACCTGCAAATAGTACCGTGGTGTATCAGAGCGACTACTTTATCCTTTATCACTATCAAAACTAAGGGCCCGAAGGCCCTTAGTTTTTAGTTATCCTGCCCCATATTGAGCTTACTGGCGTACGCAATGGCGTCGTTTTCCGGCGCCGCTGAACGACCAAACGGACGGGTCAGGAACATATAAATAAGTCCCGAGCCAACGACAATCGCCAGGCCGAACAGGACCGTCCAACGGTCAATGAAGTCGCTGCTGTCTGCCGGTTGCGCCAGTAACCAGATCCCGCACAATCCGTAAGCTAACGCCAGCACATTCACGATTACGCCCCAACCGCCAATGGTCCACTCCCCCGCCGGTTTCCAGCCTTTCAGGCGCTGACGCAGCGCGGCCAGCACAACCATCTGGAACGAGATGTAAATCCCGATAACAGCAAACGCGGTGATACGCGACAGGTTATCTGGCTGGAAATAAACCCAAACACAGATGATCACTGGCAGTAGGCAACTGACGACCATGGCATTATCCGGAACACCATTTTTAGAGATTTTGGCCATCCATTCACTTCCCGGCAGCATTCTGTCGCGGGAGAAAGAAAAGATAAGACGGCTTAACGCAGCCTGGAGAGACAAAATGCACGACAACATGGCGATAATCGCGACGACGATAAAGACAGTCGCGCCGGTTTCACCCAGAGCTTCATTAAGGATTGCCGGGATCGGATCGGACGTTTTGCCATTCACGATGCTGACCAGATTCGGTGAAGCCAACAGATAACCCATAACAGAAATAATGGCGGAAATCGCGCCGAATACGATGCTTAAAATCATCGCCACTGGGATCTTTTTACTGGGATTCTGCACCTCTTCCGCAACGTTACCGCAGGCCTCAAAGCCAAAGAACATAAACAGTCCCATCAGCGCAGCAGACATAAATGCGGTGGAATAGCTGCCGTCATGAGCCAGCACACCCATCGAGTCAAAAATTACAGAGAACGGCTGCGAACGGTGGAAAATCAGCAGATAAATCCCCAGCGCGATCACGCTGACAATTTCACACCAGAAACCAATTTTCGCCACCCGGGCCAGATTTTTAGTCCCGGACATATTAACCGCCATCATCAACAGCAGCAGCAGAACGGAAGTCACCAACATCGTGGCTGGAGTCTGACCATAATGGAAGAGTGATTCAACAAACGTTGATGTATATTCCGCGATCGACGTAATGGTGACCACCAGTGCCCACAGGTAGATCCAGGCGGCGATCCACGCATATTTCTTGCCCCACAACCTTCTGGCCCAAGGGTAAAGCCCGCCGGTTATCGGATACTGGGAAGCGACCTCACCAAACACCAGCGCCACCAAAAGTTGCCCACATGCGACGATTAAAATCCACCATACTGCAGGCGGCCCCGCCAGCGTTACGGCCAGCGCAAACAGCGAGTAGACGGCGGTAAGCGGCGACAGGTAGGTAAAACCCAACGCAAAGTTTGAAATTAAACCGATCGATCTATTGAACTGTTCTTTGCCATCTTTTTGAAAATTATCGTTTTTCTTATCAGGTGTCTGTTCCATATAGCTTTCTCTTTTGTGGAATAGTCGCAGGGTTGAACAATTAATGTATAAAAGATATTAAGTTATATGTATAGTGATTTTGTCGCAGATTTGTTAAAAATGATCGCGCATCACGTTAATGAAAAAGTGGAAATAAAACGGTAGAGAGAGCGAGAATTTTGCGGTATTTACAACCAACAATTCTTTAGCAATTGCGAACCGTGGGCCACTTTGGCGGATAAATACGCACAGCGGATTGCGTTCGATGCTAAGTAGCAAGAATCGCTGCTGTTAAGCAACATTTTTGCAATATAATAACGTGATGTTAAACGCTGAACCTGAGCAGGTGAATGATGGAAATTGATCTCGATAATCTGGTCTTTGATGGACTGGAAGAAGCGCAAGAGCGTAACGCTGAACGTCTGGAAGATGCAGACAAGAAAGCGCAAGAAATTATTGCTGATAATGATTGCGGTGACGCCTGCAAAATCTGATTTCCGAACCGGCGCAATGCCGGTTTTTTTTTACCTCCTGGCTATGCCCTCTCGCCTGGCTACATATCGCATTGCGTTTACCCATTGTTAACACCTTTTTCACTAATAACATTTTGTAAATAGATAAGAATTTTTTCTTATTTTGTCCTGAACCTGAGTTATGGGAGCGTAAAAAGCACAAACCAAAAAAAACGACAGGGACTTACAAAATGATGGTAACAAAAACTCACAGCGCGAAAAAAACACTGCTGGCACTCGGCATCCTGCTGGCATCAGGCATTAGCGTCTCACAGGCTCAGGCCGACCAACTGGCCGATATCAAAGCCGCAGGCGTAGTAAAAGTCGCAACATTTGACGCGAACCCGCCGTTTGGCTCCATCGATGCCAAAACGCATAAGATTGTCGGCTACGACGTCGATTTTGCCGAAGCGCTGGCCAAATCTCTTGGTGTAAAACTGGAACTGGTGGCGACCAATCCGGCAAACCGAATTCCGTTATTACAATCTGGTAAAGCCGATTTAATCGTTGCGGATATCACGATCACGCCTGAGCGGTCGCAGGTAATAGATTTCTCCGTCCCCTATTTTGTTACCGGCCAGCAGTTTCTTGTGCCAGCAAAATCCCCGGATAAGCTCGATCAATACAGCAAAGCACGCATCGGCGCGGTAAAAGGCACTACTGGTGAACAGGCACTGCATCAGCGCTTCCCGCAGTCGCGCGTACTGGCCTATGACGATATCCCGCTGGCGTTAACCGCACTGCGCAACGGCAATGTTCAGGCCATCACCCAGGACAGCACGATTCTGGCCGGTTTATTAGGCGGTGCGCCGGATAAAGCAGATTTCAAAATTCTACCGGACCTGCTGAGCAAAGAAGAGATTGGGGTGGGGGTGAAAAAAGGTGAGCCAGCGTTGTTAAAAGCCGTCAACGATGAACTTTTGAAGCTGGAATCTACCGGGCAGGCGGCCAAAATTTATGATGTCTGGTTTGGTCCTGAAACCAAAAGTCCACAAGCCCGCGCCTTTAAAATAGAAGCCAAATAATATGCTCTCAGCCCTTTTTAATCGATCCGCAGCTTCGGCTGCGGATTTTACCCATTTGCGTCAGGCGAGCGTCGAACTACGCAATGTGGTTAAAGAGTATGGCGCTCAAACTGTACTTAACGGCGTCAACCTGGCAGTTGAGCCCGGTGAAGTGGTGACCATTCTGGGGCCTTCCGGCTCTGGAAAGTCCACTCTTATACGTCTTATCAACCAGTTGGAGTCGCTCAGCGATGGCGAAATCTTCATTGATGGTAAACCAATTAGCCAGTTGCGCGGGGCGGCATTACGCCAGCTACGCAGCCGTATCGGTTTCGTATTTCAGCAATTCAATCTCTATTCGCATCTGACTGCACTGCAAAACATCGCGCTGGCGCTGGAATATGTTCACGGCTGGAATAAGACGGAAGCAGATCGTCGGGCACTTGAGTTGCTGGAAAAGGTGGGACTGGCGGAAAAAGCCAATGCCTATGCCGCACAGTTGTCCGGAGGACAGCAGCAGCGCGTGGCCATCGCCCGCGCGCTGGCTTCATCACCGCAAATTATTCTGTTTGATGAGCCCACCTCCGCGCTGGATCCTGAAATGATCGGCGAGGTATTGCAGGTGATGAAAAATCTCGCCCACAGCGGTATCACCATGATCGTCGTGACCCACGAAATGCATTTCGCCCGCGAGATTGCCGATCGTGTGGTTTTCATCGATGGTGGCGATATTCTTGAAGTGGCCCCGCCGGAGGATTTTTTCGTCCAACCACAGCACCCGAGAACCCAGCGTTTCCTGAAAAAAGTGCTCGACCCGTTACACCAGGAGTTATCATCATAATGCATGCAATGAACTGGCAGGGAGTGCTGAGCGGGCAACCCCTGCAATGGATAATTTCTGGTTTTCTTACCACGCTTTGGGTGACGCTGGCAGGTATCGTGCTCGCCACGCTCATTGCCATCTCACTGCTCAGCCTGCGACTGACGGGCAATCTTCTCGCTAAAACGATGGTCGGGGTGTGGGTCTCGGTGTTTCGCAATACACCTTTACTGGTGCAACTGATGTTCTGGTATTTTGCCGCATGGAACTGGTTTCCCCGTGACGTCATTAGCTTCATCAATGCTGATCATCCATGGTCAATTCTGCCGGGTGATGTCTGGTGGTTAACGCCGGAGTTTATCTGTTCAGCATGGGGACTGGGCGTATTTACCTCAGCATTTTTGGTCGAAGAGATCGCCTCAGGTTTACAGGCAGTTTCTGCCGGACAACGCGAGGCTGCCGTGGCGCAGGGGTTTTCATCCTGGGCGATATTTCGTCACATTCTACTGCCTCAGGGACTGGCAAACGCCTGGCAACCCATTGTTGGGCAATATCTCAACCTGATGAAGCTTTCCTCGCTTGCCAGCGGTATTGGATTTGCTGAGCTCACCTACCAGGTACGGCAAATTGAGAGCTACAACGCGCACGCGCTGGAAGCCTTTGCCGTTGGCACCGCACTCTATCTGTTTACCGGCATCGTGCTGGGTATGTTGCTTACGCGTCTTGGGCCGCGGCCGGCGGCGGGTAAATCGTCAAAGGTAAGAATGCGCATCTTCAGCGTCAGGAGCATACTGCATGATCGCTAATATTTCGGTCATTACCGACAATCTTGACTATCTCCTGTGGGGACGTGTGGCTGAGGGGCAACCCGGCGGTGTACTGCTCACTTTGCTGATGGCTATCGGTGCGGCTTTGCTGGCGCTGCCTGGCGGGATCGTTCTTGCCTGCTGCGCCTGGCGATTTCCAGGCGCGGTTCGCAACGGGTTGTTTATCTGGGCGGAATTTATTCGCGGCATTCCGCTCATCTTTGTGATTTTCTGGATGTGGTATTTGCTACCCATGCTGACCGGAAGCGATCTGCCCGGTGCCGTTACCGTGACGCTGGCGCTGGCATGGTTCACCGCCGCTTCGGTGATGCACTCGGTGTATGCTGGAATTAGCGCACTGCCTGGTGGGCAATATGAAGCGGCAGTCGTTCAGGGGTTTCGCCCGGATCAGGCCCTGTGGCTTATCTTGCTGCCGCAGGTGCTGCGTAACGTACTGCCGTCGTTGACGGGGATTTTCATTGGGCTACTGAAGGACACGTCACTGGCATTTATCGTTAACGTACCGGAACTCACGACGGTTGCCGGTCAGGTTAACAGCCGGGTGCAAATCTACCCGGCAGCCATTTTTATCTTTACCGGACTGGTCTATTACCTGCTGTGCTTTAGCCTGGAGAAAATCACCCAGCGCCGCTTCGCACTAAAATGACCTCTCGGCTCAACATTCCACAAACTGATGGTCTTCGTTGAGCCGATATTTCACGCCCGCCCGAATGTTTTTTTCCCCTTCAACGGCAAGCGCAAAACGCATTCTCTCGCCATCGTGATAAGCCAGCGCCGCACATCCGCCGGGACCGAGCGTTATCGAATCTACAGCACCGGTACTGGCAACAACGGCGTTCTTTCCGCTGGCAATAATGTGGATATTGTCCGCGCAGTTAGCGATTTTCGCCTCTGCGCCAAAACAGGCTACCTGGGTTAAATCACCGCTACTGGCAATCCGGTTTCGGTCGCCAAGCGAACTGATGCGTACGCGCATGCCGGTACTGGCGATACGCGTTCCGTCGCCCACACTGCTGATACGCGCCGAATTTCCCGCAATCGCTATTCGCCCACGATCGCCTGAACTGCCGATATGCGTGTTATAGCCTACACTGCCAATCCGTGCGCTGTAACCGGCACTGGCGATCTGTGCGGCATACCCGGCGCTGGCAATTTTAACGTTGTCACCCGCACTGCTAAATCGGGCATAATCTTCCGCACTCGCCAACGGACGACTGGTTTCCTCCGCTGCTTGCTCACAGGAAATATTCCCCATTGCGTCAATATCCTGCTGAGCAAAACTCGCCTCTTCCCGCCATTTCGACCAGCCGTATTCCACCAGGCTATTTGCCCAATCGGTATACCCTTCCCGCTGGAGCGCGCGATGAACATCGGCATAGCTTCCTCCTGCGGGAAACGCGCGTAGAAACCAGCGATACATGACGGGCCCAACACGCCAGGCCCGTAAGTCACTTCGTGTAATCATCATCGCTTAATGCCGGTGGTAGCCATCCACCATACACTTGAAGGTTTCGCCCGGCGTGCGGCCCGTAGTGCAAAGATAAAGATGCCCAAAAATGAAAAACAGACTGACAATTGCCAGCGCAAAGTGCGCCTGAAGCAGCCAGTAACGCACACCAGGAAACAGATCTCCGACGACCGTCGGGTAAAGCGATAACAACCCAGAAATCAGCAGTAGTGGCAGCAACCCATACATCACGCCAACGTAGGCCGCTTGCTGTAGCGGATTGAATTTAGAACGCGGCGATGCCGGGAATGGGTGTGACTCGCCCTGCATAATGCCAAACAGGTAAAAACGTGTTTGTCTTTGCGCGCGAGCGATCCAGCCCTGACGTTGAATAATATAGTGATGTCCGTTGCCGCCAATCAGGTTGATCAGCACAAAACCAACCCAGCAGGCGAGTAGCAAAAAGCCGCAAACCTCATGAACGGTAAGCAGGCTTTTCATTACCGGTGCGCTGACGGCAGAGAAGTGATTGACCAGGCCACTGACCAGAAGTAGCAAAAACAGCAGCGCATTCGACCAGTGCCACAAACGAACAGCCTTCGAATATAAATAGACCTTCTCACCGTGCCCTGCCGACGTTTTATGTGCCGCCCGAAAGCGCAGCATGGCGTGAAGCGCCAGCACCAGCCACATTCCCACCAGCATTAACCCGGCAACGACTAACCACACGGGCCAGTAGTCCGGTGAAAACAGGGGAACATACTGCGCAAGCTGGGCGTGAAACTGTTCGGCATTTTGCGACGCGTTCATACATTTTCCTTTTTAATCAAATGTTGACCGAACCGACGATACAGATGGGGTTTCCCGGCGCCTGCAAGTTGATATTCGTAATACTTGTTTTCTCGCAACCAGGTCTGAATTTCCGGGCTATCTTCACGGCCAAAAATCAGCGCATGTTCCGGGCAAGCGTTAACGCAGATCGGTGGAAAACCTTTCGCCAGGCGTGATTCAGCGCAAAAGTCGCATTTATCCGCCACTTTGGTATGCGGGTTGAGATAACGAACCTGATAAGGACACGCACCAATACAGTAACTGCAGCCGATACAGGAAGACGTATCTACTCGCACAATACCGTTCTCATCCCGCCAGGAGGCACCGGTCGGACACACCTCAATACAAGGCGCATCATCACAATGCTGGCAGGATTGACGGAAGTAGTGATACAGCGTTTCGTTGTCGTTGTCCGAGACTGGAATATGCGCTATCGACAAACGGCTGCCCTGGGCAGGAACATGGTTGGTTTTCCTGCAGGCCCGCGCGCAGATATTACATCCGTTACACAGTGATTCGTCGTGAATCATGACGTAACGAACGGCTTTAGGGCTCCTGGTACTCGCTAACAGATTTTGACCTGGGCCGGTGAAAAAAATCACCGTCCCCATGCCAATGACAAATTTTCGTCGGGTGAAGGACATCGGGTTATCCTCTAAACTGTGACAGTGGTCGTCCACACGTTCCATGACATCAACCTGAATAATTCATGGGTTCTGATACTGCTCAACCTCAAGCCATTCACACAGGCCGTACGCTTTGCCATAACTCATAAAACGTTCGCTAAACAGATAAGGTTCCGCATTTGACGATTCCACAGTACGTATATCTGCGTAATCGGGATGCGTTTCCATAGCCGTTAGCGCCGCTGTAATCTGCTGAGATTCAAAGCTATACGGCGGTTGCGTCAACATGGCGACCTTATAGGGGCGAGGATACGTGCGGCCGTCGAAGCGTACCGCCTCGGCAATCGCACGGCAGATGTCGTTTTCCACCACCTGCACGCACATGTCGGCGTAGTTTGCCGTCATGGTTTGCGTTGAGTAGAAATAGACATCTTCCGCGCCCTGCACACGGGTGATATCCGCGTTAATTGCGTCCTGACACAGCACATCCAGCAGCACGGATAGATCGGTTTCAGGGACGGAATAAGGTGGCTGCAGAAACACGCTGCGCCCCACCAATTGCCCCGATGCCGAATGCTGGCGGATAAAATCTGCCACAATCGACTCCGGGCTGGCAGGATCCTGAACCTGCGGCGCAGTCACCTGCTCTACCGACGGGTGAAACGCCTGCAGCCAGTGTCTCTTTTGACTATCAACCTCGTCAGGAAGCGCCTCTACGGGTGCCAGAACGTTGCTCACGTTAGTCATCTCACGTTCCTTACGCTGGCAACAGATCTTGCGCCGCCAAATCAGCTGCCACGTCTTCAAGTCCGAGTCGGTTCAGGGTTTCACGCGTTGGGCAACCCAGCTCTGGATCCCAGCCCATTTCCTGATAGAACATCGTCAATGACTGACGCATATCCTCCCTGTCCATCTTATCGGTTCCTTCAGTGAAGACCGGGATCTTCGGATCTTTATCGAATACCCAGGAGCAGATGAGATCGTGCTCATTGCGCATATCCTTGGTTTGCATCAGTTTGACCGTATAAGCGCGATGCAGGGTAAAGATGCGTTCAGCGGCCAGGTCCAGACTCGCCTGCGTGGTTTCATCACCGGTGACTGCCTGGAAGAACTTCGCCTCCAGATCCAAGTCTCCGCGATAGTTACGGCTCTTGAGTGGTGAAACCGTCATCGGCCAAACCCAGTTACACAACGTAACCGCGTTATGCAGACAGACTTTCAGCAGCGTCCATTTGGCATATTTGATCTTGGCAGCATTGATCGGGGTGTAGTTTTTGGTTTCATCGTAGGCATCCTGTGAACCAAACAGCTCGCCCGCCACTTCGCGCTGCAATTTCAACGGCAAACCGGAGCCGATGAAGTTGATATGGGTGTGCGCCATGCAGTCACGGTTAAACATACAGTTGGTGATCGCCCCCACCTGCGCTGAAGCCTCGTTCGCATGGTGAACAGGAAAACCGAACGGCGACCACAGTTTATTTTTGGCATAACCCCAGTACTCTTCGCCCAAATCCCAGCGTTCAGCAATGGCATACGAGCCGTCCGCAAGGTGACTGAGTTCCCCCACGCGATGCGCCAACCGATAGTAGAAGTCTTTAATAAAATTAGGATCACCCGCTTCCAACTGATCCCAGCGGATTTCCGCATACTCTTCAGCCGGCAGTACGCGCTTAAAGACGCCTTTCGAATAGCAATAAGTAAAATCACGGTGCAACTGGCCGTAGTTACACCAGATACCGTAATCGTCAAACAGGTTCAGACCAATCAGGTTTCCCACCACGCGCCCATCGTCTTTATCGTCAAAATCTTTCGGGCCATGGGGGAAAATGGTGGTGTGTACAAAGTTCGCCACACAAGTGTTGCCGCCGGTACTCGGCACGCCAAAATCTTTCACCCGCGGAACATTGAGCTGCGACATACAACGAATAGGGCATGAATGACAGCCGCTCATTTTGACCGTGTATTTTTCTGCGGCTGGCCCCAGATCGAACACCGATTTATAGGTACGGAAACCTACCGTATTTTGGTTGCCCGGCGGGATTTCCCCGGTTTCGATTGGTCCGCCTTCTGCTGCGCCCCAGAACAGCCCTTTACGCGCCGTCCAGCGCGAGTTTGGCGAAGAGTATTCTGCCCAGGCCTGCGGGGTGCTTGGCACAACGTGGTTGTTGTTAGCGCCGATGAGCTCGGTCATCATGTAGTCATTGAGCCGCTTCATCTCTTTGCGATCGGCAATATTGACGCCTTTGGTCCCTTCTACCGCAATAGCCTTCAGGTTTTTCGAGCCCATTACTGCGCCGGTACCAGCTCCGCCGCTGTGGTTGCGACTGTTGATCATGCAGGAGAGCGGCACCAGATTTTCCCCTGCCTGGCCTATCGCGGCGACGCAGGTTTCCGGGCTGGTGATGCGACAAATTTCTTCAGTTGTGGCGCGCGTCCCCTTACCCCACAGGAAATCGGCTTTTTCGATGCTAACCTTATCGTCTTTAATGTTGATCCAGACCGGTGATGCGGACTTGCCTTCAATAATAATGGCGTCGTAACCGGCGAATTTCATTTGCGCGGCAAAGAATCCCCCCATATGGGCATCCACGACTAAATTGCCTTTGGTAAATGTCGATAAGGAGGTGATATTGACGCGGGAGCTACAGGGAGCGCCAGAACCCGTTAATGGTCCGGTGGCAAAAACCAGCTTATTCCCTTCATCAAAAGGCATGGTGCCTGGCGGGACTTCGTCGTACATAATTTTATAACCAAAGCCCATCCCACCGACAAATTTTTTAAATTTACTGGAATCTTCAAGGGTGATATTACCCGTGGTGAGATTGACCCGTAAAATAGTACCTGTCCAACCATTAGCCATCATGTTTTCCTTTGCAAGAAGGTTTAATAGATATACCCGCCATTCTTCAGGCAGCTTTTTTATCCAAAACTGCGGTATTTTTGGCAATTAATGGCGCGAATCAGGTATGCCTGCTATCTATCAAACAGTAATATCTTTCCACTCGATAATTTTTAATGCCCCAGTCGGACAAGCATTGGCGCATTCCCCGCATAACACACATTTTGAGGACTTTTTCGTTTCGGTATTTACGGTCGCCATCATCCACGGGCAGGCTGTGGTACACGCGCTACAGCCAATACAGCGTTTGTGGTCCACCGCAATACAACCGTCTTCCTGTTTCCAGGTAATTGCACCTATTGGGCAAACCTTCATACACTGCGGATCTTTGCATTGCCGGCAGGTATCTGCGGTATAGTTTAAATCGCCATACAGCCCACCACCGGACCCGACACCATCATCGCCAAAGAAGAAATTGCGATGGATTTTTATCCGGGAAAAGAAGGTACCCACCGCACCATCGTTATAATTGGTACAGGAAATTTCACAGCGGTGACAGCCCGTACAGCGAGCTCGCTGGGTCACCAGAACCCCTTTAGGCGTATTGATAAGCCCAACAGTCCCACTATCGACATCTTCCTGCTTACAACCAAAAAGGGATAACAGCGCGGGAGCAATCGTTAATCCCGCCAGTCCTTTTCCTGATATCCGCAGAAAGTCTAGTCGCGTTAAACCACAATCTAAAAATGGACGATCAACCTGGTTCATTTATTTCGCATCCTCTTCGCAAATGCTGTGGTAGCAACACCTTCAGGCTAATTTAAACCAGCGCAGCTCAAGCCATATCGGGCGGTTAATGTTGCCAACAACACGTAAATTTTTGCCCTAACCTGATCGCATAAATGACGGTGGTTAAACTGAATGAATCTAATCCTTTAGGGTTAGGCGCAGAAATAATGTGGTTATTCAGCATGCATAGTCTTGATCGTCATCAATTAAAAAACGGAAGGGATATAATTAATGCGGAGTGAGATTTATTATCATTAAGATAAATTGAAATAGCACTTCATATGTATTGCAAATATTTGTGACTCCACTCTCATATATATTTTTATATATCATCCGATATACAATTAAATATATAGCGAGTTTGATAGCGTTAATTGCAACACTAAATTATAATTATTGATAGATTAACGTAATGAGAATAAGAGGACGGCGAGAGAAACTACCGCCCTCTTTTTGCGGATTATCCGGCCAATGCTTTAATTACGGTCTCAATAGCCTGTTTTTCTAACTCACTGCGCTTCACACGCTGGTTCGCAAGGGTGGTTCTCAGTACTCCCGCAATGACGATATGCTTAGGCTCTTGTCCCAGATCGCGCATTTCCAGCACTACTTTACCGACTACTCTGCACATTTCACGGTACAACTCGTCGTCTTTCGTCTGATTTCCCATTTTTGCCCGCTCGTCATTAACTCAAACCAACAGCATATATCACTCTGAGTATTTAGACAAAATTCAATGAAAATCAAAGAAATGTCATCATTCTACTGAACTCTCTGAAGTCGATTTACAAGCTCAGCAAGACTTCCCGCCTGCATTTTTTCCATCACCCGCGCCCGGTGCACTTCAACCGTACGCACGGCAATATTCATGGCATCAGCAATTTCCCGATTCATTAATCCTTTTGCTACCAGATGCGCCAGTTCCCGTTCTTTTGGCGTAAGCTGTTGATAGCAGCAGATGATCTCTTGTCGCGAGAACGCCGCTGCCGAGACCTGCAAGGCATGTTCTAATGCTGCCTGAAGCGGCACGGCTGACACCGGTTTTTGCAAAAAATCGACCGCGCCACGTTTCATTTGCTCAACCGCCATCGGCACATCGCCATGCCCGGTGAGAAAGACCACCGCCAGCGTGCTTGCTTTCTGACGCATGATTTCATGCACAGCGTGCCCATCCAGTACCGGCATACGCATATCCAGCAGCAGTACACCCACCTGGTGCAGATTTGCCTCAGCGAGGAATTGCTCACCTTGCTCCCAGCAAGACACGTCATATCCCAGACTTTCCAATAAAAACGCACAGGCCTGGGTGACGGCAATGTCGTCATCCAGCAGATGAATTATCGCCACTACGGCCTCCTTCCCGATTTGGTTTAAAATATAATGTCACTCTCGCCCCCGCTTTTCCGTCCGGGGCCTGCTGATTGTTGATCTCAATATCTCCGTTTGCGTAGCGCACCAGTCGCTGACAAATGACCAGTCCTAGTCCCATGCCTTCTTTGCGAGTGGTCATAAACGGCTGAAACGCCTGATACAACTGCCCCTCGTCAATTCCTCCGGCATTATCCTGCACCTGAATACTCACACCACCATCCTTATGCAGGGCGCTAAACCATACTGTGGTAGCCCCGGCCTGGGCGGCATTGAGTACCAGATTGGCCAGCACCTGCTCAAGAAGAACGCTTGGCAGCGTCAATGTTAACGCCTTGCTGACCTGTGTGTGCAGCGTTACCGCCGGGAATTGCTGGGGCATGCGCAGTAATTGCCAGACGTGATGGATAGCATCGTGAACGTTGATGGCTTGCCAGTCATCGGGAAGTACCGGATTGCCCTGTGCCTGGCTGACCCACTGCCGGAGATTGCGCAGCGTATCGGCCCCCCTTTGTGCCTGGGCGTCGATGTGCTCAAGCGCGGGCAGCAACGGATGCTGTTCATCCTGACCGCGCAGGCGAATCAGACAGCCTTGGGCATAATGACGGATAGCTGACAACGGCTGATTGAGCTCATGGGCAAAACCGGAGGTCATCTCCCCCAGCACGCTCATTTGTCGGGCAGTCTCCAGCGCCTGTTCCTGTTTGTGCAACAACACGTTGTTCCGCTCTAGCTGCCTGCCGCGTCGGCGAACCAACAGCATTACCCAGATGTAATTGAGCGTCAGCAACAACAGCACGATGGCCGCCGCTCCCATCGCCAGCCGATGTTGAATAAACCAGCTTTTGACATCCAGCCACAGCTGACGCTGCTGCGGATGCTGGCGGACATCACGCAACAACGCTTCCACCTCGCGGGTCGAGGCGGGCGCTCCCCAGCGAAATGTCGCGTTTTGCGGTGCATTGAACAACACCCGCGTGACGCGATCGGCCAGCTCGTCACTCACTGCAGGTAGTGCGGCAAATGACCAGTCAGGATAGAGCGGTGTACTGGTCAGACAGGGAATTGAGGTCGGATGGTTCAACACGGTCATAAAATCGGTTTTACGAATGAGGCCTTCTTCATCCATTTTTTCCAGCAGGCACACCGGCACGATCACCGCCTGCACGGCTTTTTCACGTAATAAATAGAGTAAGGCATCGGCGGGAAATCCGGTAAACGTCAGACGTAAATCGCGTTCAGGGCGCAGACCGTCATCACTGAGCGCTTTATATCCCAGCAAATAGCCGCCAAACGCCTGAGCATCAATGGCGCCAACCGTTTTGCCGATCAGATCGTGTGGGGAGGTTATCCCGCTGTCGCGTCTGACGAGGATCGCGCTGCCGATCACGTTACTGGTGGCTTTCCCACCACGGGTGGAGCGTAGCGAAGCCAGCCAGCGCAGCGCAGAACGGCTGTTTAGCTGAACAAACTGCGCCGGATTAGTGACAACAAACTGCACCGTTCCACGATTCACCGCCTCCTGCATCTGTCGCAGGTCCAGCGGTTGAATATGAAACTGCTCACCGGGGATTTGCTGATTCAACAAGGTTTCCAGCGGCTGCCAGTGATTACGTGTAGAAACCTCCCCGCGCATCGCCAAAACGCCAATGTTCCATGTCTGCGCCCTGACCGCGCCGCTTAGCATCCACAGCGACGCCAGCACTGTCAGACATCTTACTACGTTGCGTCCCACTCAATTGTCCCTGTCAATTATGTTGTTTTAGATCAACAACAAGCCGGGTATGTGGTTAACCACAATAGAGTATACCCCGTCACGATTTTTACACTGTAAATCATTGAGATTCTTTATTCATCACACGCAAATCAACGGCGTGACCAATGTTTCGTTGTTGCATCGTGACGGGAGAAAATATGGACAGCAGTAAACGGCAGTTTCTCCAGCAACTGGGCGTCCTGACCGCTGGCGCATCACTGGTACCGCTGGCTCAGGCACAATTTCCCTTTTCGCCTGAACGCCATGAAGGCTCACAACAGCATCGCTACGCCATGCTGGTTGACCTGCGACGCTGTATTGGCTGCCAGGCCTGTACCGTCAGTTGCGCCATTGAAAATCAGACACCACAGGGCGAATTTCGTACCCTCGTCAACCAGTATCAAGTACAGATTGAAGGTCAGCAAAGCGTCACCAACGTCCTGCTGCCACGACTGTGCAACCATTGTGATAATCCCCCTTGCGTGCCCGTTTGCCCGGTACAGGCCACTTTCCAACGCGAAGACGGCATCGTAGTGGTCGACAACACACGCTGCGTTGGCTGCGCCTATTGCGTGCAGGCCTGCCCTTATGATGCGCGATTCATCAACCATGAAACGCAAACCGCCGATAAATGTACCTTCTGCGTTCACCGCCTCGAAGCGGGGCTGCTTCCGGCCTGTGTAGAATCCTGCGTCGGCGGCGCGCGCATCATTGGTGATATTAAAGATCCACACAGCCGCATTTCACAAATGCTGCATGAACACCATGACACCATCAAAGTCCTGAAGCCGGAAAGCGGTACGTCTCCTCACGTGTTCTATCTGGGACTGGATGAGGCATTTGTCACCCCATTGATTGGACGTACTCAACCCGCTCTCTGGCAGGAGGTTTAAATGAACCATTCACTAATTATCGACGAGGTTCTGGCCCATCCCCAGGACGTAAGCTGGTTACCCTGGGCCGTACAATATTTCTTTTTCATCGGCATTGCCGCCTGCGCCGCACTGTTTGCCTGCGTTCTCCACTGGCGCAAAAAAGAAACGGCAGATCTGGAGAATCTGACGCTGTTAATCGCCCTGACCTGCGCGATTACCGCACCGCTGGCGCTGACCGCTGATCTACACCAAACCGCCCGCGTCTGGCATTTCTATGCGTATCCGACGCCCTGGTCCTGGATGCCGTGGGGCGCACTGTTCTTACCGCTGTTTACCGGTTTTTTAGGTCTGTGGTTTCTGGCGCAGCACGTTAAACGGCTAACGCTAAAAAGTTACAACGTCACAAAATGGTTAGCACTTGGTAGCGCGCTGTCCGCCATCGGATTGCTGGTTTACACCGGCCGTGAAGTGTCGGTGGTGCAGGCGCGGCCCATCTGGTTCAGTTACGCCTTTCCGGTTGCGATGTTCCTCAGCGCGCTGCAAACGTTTCTTGCCCTGCTTATTGCCACGACAAATAACAAGGACGTACTGCCGCGTAAGCTAGCGTGGGGGCAAATGGTCACGTTGATCGCACTGGCTATCGTGGTGTTGATCTGGGCGAGCGGTAATACGCTTTCCGGTTCGGCTATCCGCCAATGGCTGGATGTGGCTTCTTCAGCACAACACTACGCTATCGGTTGGGTTGCGTTATGGCTTGTTTCACTTGTTCTTTGCGGGTTGGTTGTACGTTACCCCTTGTCGCTACCGCTGCGCATATTACTCGCTTTTAGCGCCATGGCGCTGTGCTGGCTAATGCGCTGGACGTTACTCATCCAGGTGCAGACCGTACCGAAATTTAACGCGCAGTTTAATCCCTACACCCTGCCCGGCGGCACCGATGGCTGGCTGGCCATTGTGGGTACTTTCGGCCTGTGGATAGCACTGATTATTATTGTTCGTGAAGCCCTGAACGCGATCGGAAGGAGAATGCAACATGGCTAATTTAACCCGTCGTCAGTGGCTTAAAGTGGGCCTTGCCGTAGGTGGCATGGTGACTTTTGGCCTGAGTTATCGGGATGTGGCAAAGCGCGCGATAGACGGTTTGCTGGACGGAACCTCGGGCAAAATTACCCGTGACCGCATCTTTGCAAACGCGCTCATCCCTGAAGCCAACGCCCGGCCGCACTGGCAGCAAAACCCGCAGCAGGTGATCTCAATGACACAGTGTTTTGGTTGCTGGACGCAGTGTGGCGTGCGGGTTCGCGTTGACACTGAGCAAGGCAAGGTGCTGCGCATTGCGGGCAACCCTTATCATCCGTTGTCGCACGAGCACCATATAGACGCCTCCGTCCCCTTTACCACGGCAATGGAACAGTTGGCCGGGGAGTCAGGTCTTGACGCACGTTCCACCGCCTGCGCCCGTGGTGCAACTTTACTCGAAGGTCTATACAGCCCGTTACGTATTCTGGAGCCCATGAAGCGCGTCGGTAAGCGCGGTGAGGGAAAATGGCAGCGCATCAGCTTCGAACAGCTGATCAAAGAGGTGGTGGAAGGCGGAGATCTGTTTGGTGAAGGCCACGTTGATGGTCTGAGAGCCATCTACGATCCCGCTACACCGCTTGATGCGAAACATCCCGGCTTTGGCCCAAAATCCAATCAACTGCTGGTCACTAATACCAGCGATGAAGGACGTGATACCTTTCTACGTCGCTTCGCACTGAACAGTTTCGGCAGTAAAAATTTCGGTGCTCATGGCGCTTACTGCGGTCTGGCCTATCGGGCCGGTTCCGGCGCGTTAATGGGCGATCTGGATAAAAATACCCACGTGAAACCCGACTGGGATAACGTCGAATTCGCGCTGTTTATGGGCACCTCTCCGGCGCAATCCGGCAACCCGTTTAAGCGCCAGGCCCGCCAGTTGGCCAGCGCCCGTTTACGTGACGACTTCCGCTATGTTGTGGTAGCGCCCGCCCTGCCATTAACCACGGTGCTGGCTGACGATCGCGGCCACTGGCAGCCCGTACGACCGGGAAGCGACTCCGCGCTGGCGATGGGGATGATAAGCTGGATTATCGATAAACAACGCTATAACGCTGATTATCTCGCCATTCCCGGCGTGCAGGCCATGCAGCAGGCAGGAGAAAAAAGCTGGACTAACGCCACTCATCTTGTGATTACCGATGAAATTCCAACGCTTGCCGGACAACACCTGACCCTCGCCCATCTGAGCACAAACGCCGCCCAGGAGCCGGTGGTCGTCAACGAGGCCGGTGAGATTGTCGCCGCCAACAGTTGCCCGCGTGCGCAACTGTTTGTTACCCGCGAGGTGACGCTGGCTGACGGGCAGACGGTAACGGTAAAAAGCAGTTTCCAGTGTCTGCGAGAGTCCGCAGAGAAACTGTCGCTAACGCAGTACAGCCAGCAGTGTGGGGTGTCAGAAGCAGACATTGGCGCTCTGGCCGACGCATTCACCCGCCACGGACGTAAAGCGGCAGTAATTACGCACGGCGGAATGATGGCAGGCAATGGATTTTATAACGCCTGGTCGGTAATGATGCTCAATGCGCTGATTGGCAACCTCAGTCTTGAAGGCGGTGTGTTTGTTGGTGGCGGCAAATTCAATGGTGCCACCGACGGTCCGCGCTACAACATGGACAGCTTCGCCGGGAAGGTAAAGCCGAAAGGGTTAAGCATCGCGCGCAGTAAAACCGCTTATGAGTCTTCCGAAGAGTACCGCAATAAGGTAGCTGCCGGACAATCCCCCTTCCCGGCTAAGGCCCCGTGGTATCCGTTTGTCGCAGGTCAGCTTACCGAACTCCTCGTCTCAGCGCTTGAAGGTTACCCTTATCCGCTGAAAGCCTGGATCTCAAACATGACCAACCCGTTTTACGGCATTGCGGGATTACGTGGCGTGGCGGAAGAAAAGCTCAAGGATCCTGCTCGCTTGCCGCTGTTTATCGCGATTGACGCCTTTATGAACGAAACCACGGCGCTGGCAGATTACATCGTGCCGGATACCCACAACTTCGAAAGCTGGGGATTTAGCGCTCCGTGGGCAGGCGTGGCCAGCAAAGCCACCACCGCGCGTTGGCCTGTCGTCAGACCTGCGACCAGCCTCACGGCTGACGGTCAACCGGCCTCGATGGAATCTTTCTGTATCGCAGTGGCAAAGCGCATTGGGCTACCCGGATTCGGCGACAATGCGATTACCGATCCGCAAGGTAATCACTATCCGTTGAATCGTGCGGAAGATTACTACCTGCGCCTCGCCGCCAATATTGCGTTTATGGGCAAAGCCCCGGTTGCAGAGGCACAGCCGGAAGACATAGCGCTGACCGGAGTACAGCGGATCATGCCTGTGATGACCCAAACGCTGAAACCCGATGAAATCAGCCGAGTTGCGTTTATCTACTCCCGCGGCGGGCGCTTTGCGCCGGACATCAGCGGGCGAGTTGATAACCGCGTCGGCAATGCCTGGGAAAAACCGCTCCAAATCTGGAATGCGAACGTCGCCGCGCACCGTCATGCAATTACCGGCGAGCGCTACAGCGGCTGCCCGACCTGGTATCCTTCACGTCTGTCTGATGGACGTGCGGTCGAGGAGTTGTTCCCGGAACAAGAGTGGCCGTTGAAACTGATTTCCTTTAAATCCAATACCATGTCCAGCGCCACGGCGGTTATCCCGCGCCTTCATCATCTGAAACCGGTTAATCTGGTGGCGCTCAATCCGCAGGATGGTCAGCGGTATGGTTTAGCACACGGCGATATCGTGCGTATCACCACCCCTGGCGGTCAGGCGCAAGCGCAGATAAGTCTGCTGCATGGCGTCATGCCGGGCGTGATCGCCATTGAACACGGTTACGGGCATAAAGAGATGGGCGCAGCTCAGCATACGCTCGACGGCAAGCCAATGGCATTTGATGCACAGATAAAGTCAGGGATTAATCTCAATGATTTGGGCTTTGCGGATCCTACCCGGCAGGTTGCCAATACCTGGCTTGACTGGGTGTCGGGTGCGTCGGTGCGTCAGGGGTTGCCAGCGAGAATTGAGCGTATATAACTTTAGCGCCGGATGACAACGCTAACGCGATTTATCCGGCCTATGACGTTCAAAGTCATTGGCTATAGAGATAACTCCAACAGAAGTTACTCAATGACGGCAAAGTTGGGTCAAAAGAGGTTTTCTGGCACAAACTAATAAAGTAAGGAACAAATCACATGCTGTCTTCGCTTACGGTTTGGTTGCTGATAATGATTCATTAGGCGATTCAGTATCAAATGGCAGAGTTGGTGAAATAGAGTTAATTATTGATAAAAGCCGAATTTTATAATTCATTTATCCGATAAATAGATAAACCCTTGAATATTTAAAACCTAAATTTCACATGCGGAATTTAGGTTTTTTTTGTGTAATTTGAGAACATAGTCACATTAATTAAATGTGAAATAGTTTGATATCATACACCAATTAGTCTGGATATTTAAAATAGGGACTTAATCTATGAACTTCTGGGATGAAGATAAGCAAGGCTTTTTATTATCTCCTGGAGATAGAACAAGTTGCGGTGGTTATATTTTGGAAAATACTGATCTCCCTCGTATCAGAGGAATTAACATAGCATGCGAAGGAGATGAATACATATGCGGCCTTGATGGTCAACGATACAAAATTGAAGGCGGCGTACCAAATGGTTCACATATAGAGGTAGGTAGAAATTTAATTAGAAATACCTTCAAGAATGCCTTTGATGATGACATCGATTATGAAGGTCGAAAAATAACACCAGCCTCAGAGAGACTGAGGAAAATGCAGGAAGAATCAGGTTTACAAAGACGTTCATATAATTCACTTAGAAATTTCAATGAAATATATGAACGCGATGATTTTATTGGTTCTGCAGGAGGTATAATACCTGGACGAAAAACAATCATTTCTGGAGATAAGGACAATAAATTCTTAACTTCAAATTTCAGCACAAGTTTTCGAACACTGATTCCCAGGCATTTATTTGATACTTACGCAAGGATGGGGAAAGATTTATCAAGTTATGAAACAGAAATAATATGTCTCCTTGCAGGCTCCGCACACAGTAGAGGTGCATGCAAATGTCATTGCAGGTTTACACCACGTTTTAATTTAACATACAGATATGATGAATATCTTTTGTCCAGTTTTCAGTCAGTAAATAACACCAGTAATTCAATACCGGAGACACCACCTGTACGGCATCAACACCCCTCTGAAGCAAGACAATCGGTTGAACCCGGTTTTTGTGTCGTGCCAGATCAAACATCACCTAAGAAATATGAGTGTGAGTTAATAGTCAATCCACCATCGGGAGTAAGAGAGTTATACCGCCAACTAAATCTAGAAAGAGGAAAAAAACCAGGTTCAATATTGATTGTTGCTGATCCTGAAAAAATTGATACCGATAAAATAAATCATATTAAAGTTGCCAGAGATAAAATTGATCTGGCTTTAGCACCATTAACAAATGAAGAGGCTAAACTTCTATTTGAAAACAGAACCCCGGTAGATATATTCGCATCAAATTTATACAGTGATGCGCTAGGAACAAGTGGCGACATTTTGGGTTATATAAAGGACGCGGGAGGAAACTATTATGAAGAAATTAATAAAAAATTAAATCAAATTCAGGGTCTATACCAAAGAACTTATAGCGAAAATGCTGGTCGTATTTCTGGTGAGGAATTTTTTGGTCAGCGAAAGCGGTTGTTTAAAGAGCTTGATGCTATTATGAATAGATTATCAAAAGAGCAATTAGATCTAAAACAATATGATAATATAAAACAGGCACTAGGACTATCAACAAAATCAATTATACATAAATGGGATCAAACTGGTATAAATGATATTGAAGGGTATGCAAGTTATATAGAAAAATCCGCAAAGTTATTTAAAATAATGAAAACCGTAGGTTATGTTGGTGTCGGCCTCGATTTTGCTAGTTACACTACAAATGTATACGATGCTTGCGCAAAAGGCCGTGAAAGTGAATGTAGAAAAGCCGCTATCTCTGAATATAGTAAGTTTGGTGGTAAACAAACTGCAAGTATGTTTGCCAGTGGTGCTGCTGGCACAGCTTCCAGAGCTGTTTGCATGTGGGCAATGGGTTTTGCTAGCGCAGAATTTGCAGGCGCTGGTGCTGCATTATGTTTAGCGATCGGCACTGGTGCTGGAATCTTAGCAGGTAAAGGTGCTGAAAAATATGGAGAAAAAGCAGGAGAGTATGTGGGAGAAATTATAATTAATAGTCCAGAAAAGCTTACCTACTCGCCCGAGACATTTATGGAAGAATCAGGAATCCTTATATATGAAAAGTTATTTGATAGAAAATTACGCTAATTTACAAGGTTTGATAGGAATAAGTTTTATGTTTTTAATGCTAGCAATAATCTTTATATCTTATGTTATTAATGGTTATAATTACAAGATAATTGCAAAAGCATATGAGAATAAATTTGGTTTGCTTCCTCAAACAGCACGACTGGCAAGAGGGGCGAGTTTGATTGGCACTCCTGCGGCATATTTCGCAAAAATAGATTTTATTATGGGGAGCCTTATATTCCCATATAATAGAGTAATCAATCATGATATGAGTATTGAATCTTATAATTATATTAGAAACCTTCCAGGTCATTTGACTACCGGGTTTAAAATAGAAGCAGCCCTATGGCTTGCTGAGTTAATATTAGCGATGGCTTTTATGCTAATAGAGTTTATTGTTTAAAAACAGGGACTCCGGTGGAGTCCCTTTTTAACTTTTATTTCAATGTGCCATATGTTTGAACAACAATCCAGCCATATGGTTAACCGGATCGATTGACGTCAACGTTCCGGTCCATCCTGTATGACTATAGGTTTCTGAAATGGTTAACACACCGGACGTTGACGGCATCGATGCGTTACCGTTCATACGCCACTCGGCAAAAAGCGGATTAGTTGTTTACCGGGATCACCGCGCCTTTATATTTAGTACGGATCCAGTCCTGGATCTCTTTTGAGTGCAGGACATCAACCAGCGCCACTATATCCTTCTTCTTCTCGTCGCCACGATGCACGGTAATGATGTTGGCGTACGGGTTGTTTTCACCGCTTTCAACGGCAATCGGATCTTTCACCGGATCCAGCCCGGCGTCGATGGCGTAGTTGGCGTTAATCACCACCGCATCGCCTTCGTCGTTGTTATACATCTGCGGTAACAGCGCGGCTTCCACGTTTGGCAGGAACTTCAGCTTTTTCGGGTTTTCGACGATATCGCTAATGCGCGCGGTTACTTTATCCACGCCCGGCTTCAGCTTAATAACACCCTCTTTTTCGAAGATCGACAGAATACGGCCTTCCTCAGATACCGCATCGCGCATGATGACTTTGCCGCCTTCCGGTAGTTCTTTAAGCGATTTCACTTTTTTCGAATAGATACCAATTGGCTCAATGTGAATTGCTCCGGCGCTGACGAAGTCATACGTTTTATCGCCCGCATGATCTTTAATCACACTGTTCAGGTACGGAATATGCTGGAAGTAGTTAGCGTCAATCTCACGACCAGCCAGCGCGGTGTTCGGCAGAATGTAATCCTGGAACGGTTTAATCTCCAGATCGATCCCCTGTTTCGCCAGAATCGGTTTGGCCTGTTCAAGGATCTCCGCGTGCGGCACGTTAGATGCACCAACGGTCAGAGTGTCTGCCCAGGAGGCAAAGCTCAGAGCGCTTAAGGTTGCTGCGGCGAGTAACGTCAGTGATTTTTTCATGATAATGGTTTCCGTATTTTATTAGCGTTTATCTAACAGAGAGGTGATCACATCGCCGCAAAGCTGGATGATGAAGACAATGAGCAAAATCGTCACCGTCGCCACCAGCGTGACGTCGCTGTGGTTGCGCTGGAATCCTTCCAGATAGGCCAAATTCCCTAAACCACCGGCACCAATTACCCCTGCCATCGCGCTGTAGCTAACCAGCGCAATTAGCGTCACGGTGATCCCGGACACCAGAGCAGGAGAGGATTCCGGCAGTAAAACCCGAAAAATAAGCGTGCTCAGCCGTGCGCCCATCGAACGTGTCGCTTCAATAACGCCTTTATCCACTTCACGCAGAGCGATTTCGACCAGACGTGCATAAAACGGCGCTGCACCGACGATCAGCGCAGGCAACGCGGCATTGGCGCCGAGAATGGTGCCTACCATCGCTTTGGTAAACGGGATCAGCAGCACGATCAAAATGATGAATGGGATTGAACGAAAGATATTCACCACCAGCGAAATAGCGCTATATACCGCTCGGTTGGGGAACAATCCGCCGCGCGCGGTCAGGAACAATGCCAGACCAAGCGCGATGCCCAGAATAAAGGTCGCAGCACCCGAAAGAGCTGTCATATACAGCGTTTCCTGGGTTGCCGCTAACAGTTGCTCCCACTTCAGATGGGGGAACAGTTCTTCAGCCATGTTGAATCACCTCGCCTTCAATGTCGCTCTGGCGCAGGTCGGCCAAAATATTGTTCAATTGTTCCTCAGAGGCCACCACGTGCACCCAAAGTTGACCAAACACACCGTGTGCGGTTTGCGCCATTTTGCCGTGCAAGATATTGAATGGCAGGCCATAGTGCAGGGTCAACTCGCCAACCACAGGCCGGTGCGTGCGTTGCCCGGTAAACGTAAGCTTGATAACTACGCCGCCAAGCTCGCTTGCCAACTGCGGATTAAACTCGTCTTCCTCGGTGTACTGGCTCACCTGACGAACGAACTGTCGGGTGATCGGCTGCTGTGGATGGGTAAAGACGCTGAGTACGTCGCCTTCCTCAACAACTTTGCCATTTTCCATTACCGCCACGCGATCGCAGATTTTGCGTACCACGTGCATTTCATGAGTGATCAGCACAATGGTCAATTTGAAGCGACGATTAATATCGAGGAGTAAATCGAGGATCTGATCGGTAGTTTGCGGATCCAACGCCGAGGTGGCTTCGTCACACAGCAGGACATCCGGATTGTTCGCCAGCGCGCGGGCAATTCCTACACGCTGTTTTTGCCCGCCGCTGAGCTGGGACGGATACGCATTTTCACGACCGCTCAGCCCAACCAGCGTAATCAGTTCAGCAACCCGCTGTTTGATTGACGCTTTGGACGCGCCAGCGATTTGCATAGAGAAAGCAATATTTTCGCTAACGGTCCGTGACCACAGCAAATTGAAGTGTTGAAACACCATGCTGATTTTCAGTCGTGCCTGGCGTAACGATTCCCCACGGGCGGCAGAGATATCGTGGCCGTTAATCATCACGCTGCCGGAGGTCGGTTTTTCCAGCCCATTGAGCAAACGAATTAAGGTGCTTTTACCTGCCCCGCTGTAACCAATAATGCCGTAAATCTGTCCCTGTTCAACCGTCAGGTTGACGTTATCGACAGCGGTGATGGCAAGCCTTCCTGGCGTAAACACTTTCGAAATATTTTTCAGGACAATCATGTCGTTTGGGTATCCGCTGCTGCTTATTGTTCTTCTGCTATCGCTTTTGGCTGTTTAGCAGTATAGATGTCCAAACGAGTGTAATCAGCGGAATTGTCTTTTAAAATGAATTAAAAAGCATTTGATATAACATTTAGATATATATGTCGCGAACACTGAACAGATATCCGTTCTATCCCAGCCACGATGATGGAAAAACTCCTGACATTTTTGTTCACTGTTTTTTTTATCTCAACCCATCTCAATTTATAACTGAATCGAGCAAGCCAGCATCTTTTAAATGAGACATAGGAAATTGCAAAACTAATACATGACTGTGCTCACAAGATATCTTGCGTTAATTGTAAACATATAAAAATAAAGAACGTGTAATCCACTTTTTATTATTCTCAATAATTTGGTTTTGCTTCCGGTTTACAGCATGATCTGTGATTCATTTCACCACATGGCAACATTACTATAAATACAATTCAGCAAAATACACGGAGGCTTTAATGTTTAAAGAAGAAAGGCGTACATCTATTCTTAACTTACTCATCAAAGATCATAGTGTCAGCGTGAGAAAACTCGCCGTTCTTTTTAATGTTAGCCAGGAGACTATACGTTCAGATCTTTGTTATTTTCAGAAAACAGGAATGCTTTTGCGTTGTTACGGTGGTGGTATTGTTAACCGCCAGGCATTAAGCAAGTTGATAACAGAAAATAAAATTGATATCTCCGGCACAATTTCAACTCCGGCAAACAAAGATTTTCGATTACATAGAGAAGGCACGAAAATGTCGGGAAAAGTTTGTATATTAGGTTCATTTAATATTGATGTATCGGCTACCGTCCCTTGGCTTCCGCAAAGCGGTGAATCAATCCTCGCAAGCCAGTTCGGTTTTTATCCAGGAGGTAAAGGTGCTAATCAGGCATTGGCCGCAAATAATGCTGGCACCGACGTCCACTTTATTTTTAAAGTAGGTAAAGATCAGTTTAGCTCTTTTGCCCTCAATCATATTATCCAATCTGGTATAAATTCATATTGTGCTTATCAGACTGATGATGCACCCACCGGAAGTGCATTAATTTATGTTTCAGAGCAGGATGGTGATAATATCATTGCTATCTATCCTGGTGCCAATATGATGCTAACCAGACACGAAATTAATGAACAGCAGGGTCATATATCTGAAGCTAACGTTTTGCTAATGCAGCTGGAGACTAATATCGATGCTATTGAAGAATTTGTTCGCTTGGGTAAATTAGCAAACAAGACAATTATTTTGAATCCGGCACCTTATACCAAAAATGTTAGCCGTTTATTACCTTCAATAGATATTTTAACACCTAACGAAACAGAAGCATCATTTTTATCGGGTATTACAATATTAAATATTGATGATGCTCAAAAAGCAGGGAATATCATTCTTCAATCAGGCGTTGAGAAGGTCATTATCACTCTCGGCGCACAAGGATCATTACTGTGCGAACGCCACCGTACTTTGTTTATCCCAGCCTGGAGTGCCGTCGTCAAAGATGCTGCGGGCGCGGGTGATGCATTTAATGGCGCACTGGCCGCCTCACTTGCCCGTAAATCAGACCTTGTATCAGCCATTCAGTATGCCTCTGCCTTTGCTTCACTGGCAGTTGAACAAGAAGGCGCATCGAGCATGCCGCAGCATGAGCTGGTACTACACCGGATGCGCACTCAATCGCATGATATTATTAATATCAAATAATAGGATCTCAGTATGAAAATTTTATTTATCGGTGAGTCATGGCATATTCATATGATTCATTCTAAGGGATATGACAGCTTCACATCCAGTAAATACGAAGAAGGCGCTGACTATCTCTTATCCTGTCTGCGCCAGCAAAATATCACTATCGACTACATGCCAGCGCATATTGTACAAACCCGCTTCCCGCAGACGGTAGAGGAACTTGATATATACGATGCTATCGTGATTAGCGATATAGGCAGCAATACCTTTTTGTTGCAAAACAAAACTTTTTATCAGATGAATATCATCCCGAATGCGTTAGCGCTGATTAAAGAATATGTCTCAAATGGCGGCGGTCTGTTAATGATTGGTGGATACCTTTCCTTCACCGGCATTGAAGCGAAAGCAAATTATAAAAACACCCTGCTGGCCGAAGTTTTGCCTGTCGAAATGCTGGAGCATGATGATCGCGTTGAAATTCCGGAAGGATGCTGCCCAATCAACACGGAGGAACAGCATGTCATTACGCAAGACCTGACACAGTGGCCCCCCTTGCTCGGTTATAACAAATTGCGTGCCAAGGTAAGCAGCATCACGTTGGTCAAAATAAATGACGACCCACTATTAGTTCTCGGTGAGTACAATAAAGGCAAAGTCGGCTGTTTTGCCAGTGATTGCGCACCGCACTGGGGAAGTCCGCAATTTATGCAATGGGAACATTACAAGTCATTCTGGTGTAACGTTCTGCAAGCAATTAAAAAATAAACGCCAATCTGCAGGTGATTATTGAATCACCTGCCCTTTTCCCTCCGTATCGGTTAAAAATATGCAAAGTCACTACAAATATGGTGAAATGTTTTGCGATAGCATATTAACCAGCTATCGTATTTATGGCGACCCGGCATCTCAATTAATGCCATTAATTATCTTACACGGCGGTCCATCAGGCGGTTTTGATTATCTATTAAATTATCATGAGCTGTCTGATGATGGACGCATGGTGATATTTTACGATCAATATGGCTGTGGTCGTTCGACGCATTTTCCGCTGGCGGATGCCTCATTCTGGACAATAGAACGTTATCTTCAGCAACTTCGCCAATTAATCAGTCATCTGAATATTGGTCAGCGATATTCATTACTCGGACATTCCTGGGGAGGTATGCTGGCAGCAGAGCACGCCTGCACGCAACCGGAAGGGTTGAGTGGTGTGATATATGCCAGCGCTCCCGCCAGCATCCCACTTTGGCAAAGCGAAGTACTGCGATTGTTTACAGAACTCACGACTGGCGCTGATGCAATGTCAGACGATGCCATTATGCAGGCAAAAATCTATCAGCATCCGCCTGAACAACTTATTGCCTACTACAAAAAACATGTTTATTCCCTGGCGCAAGAACCGCTGCATATTCAGCGTTCTGATGCGCAATTTGCCGCCGATCCCACCGCCTACCATGTGCTATGGGGCGCGAATGAACTTGCGGTGAATGGCTTGCTGGCGCAGTGGGACATCACCCGTTCATTGCACAAGATTCGATGCCCAGGATTAGTCCTTCATGGTGAGTATGATCAGGCGACATCACAGGTCGTTCAACCGCTTATTACCCATATAACCCACTGTCGGGGTGTCACGATTCCTGACAGCAGCCATAACCCACATGAAGAAAATACCGAGCCTTGCCTCACTGCTGTCCGTGAGTTTTTACGAGGCCTTGATTAACACGAATTGAGGTGTTTACTATGAGTAAAATAAAAAAGTTATCTCTCACAGATTTGGTGCTGTACGGGCTGGTGTTTATGGTGCCGATCGCGCCGGTTTCTCTCTATGGCGTCGTATATAATTTATCTCATGGCATGGTCGCACTCGTGTATATTATTGGCGCTATCGCGATGTTTTTTACCGCCCACAGCTATTCAACATTATCAAAGCACATCTCATCCTCCGGGTCGGCTTATACCTATGCAGGCGTGTGCATCAACCCCGCTGTGGGTTTTCTCACCGGATGGATTTTGTTGCTGGATTATCTGTTATTCCCTACGCTGGTTGCCGTCCTGGGCGGTGTTGCTGTTCATGCAATACTTCCGCAAATACCGATTTGGGTATGGCCGTTAATTTATGTGGCTATCGGAACGGGCATAAATTATTTGGGAATACAACAAACGGCTAAATTCGACAAACTGCTGGTCTTTATTCAACTCGGTATTCTGGCCATTTTTGTGGTGCTGATTTTGCGACTGCTGATGCTTGATAGCAGCCACGTGTCATTTTCTTTCAAACCTTTTTTTGATTCTCAGTGGTTTACCCCTGGCTTAATTGCTACCGCGATCTCTGTTGCGGCGCTCAATTTCCTCGGATTTGATGCCATTAGTACCCTAAGTGAAGAAAGCGAAGGCGGCGGGAAAGCAGTCAGTAAGGCAACCCTTCTCGCCCTTATCCTGGCCACCGTGCTGTTTATTATTGTGGTGACCTTTGCCGCATTCGCTACGGGTAAAATCGACAGTTTTGCGGAAGGTACAGAAACTAACGAGGCTTTTTTCACGATTGCAGGCGATGTTGGCGGCATCTGGCTTAAAGTTGCATTTTCTATCATCGTAGCGTTCGTTTGCGCAGTCGGGAATATCATTACGGCGCAAACCGCCGTATCGCGCGTCCTGTTCTCTATGGGGCGAGATAAAATGTTACCCACATTTCTGGCGCATGTGCACAGTAAAAGAAAAACACCTGACTATGCAATTCTGTTCACCGGGGCTGTGACACTATTCCTTAGTTACTTGTTTTCCGGGAAAATTGAATCCATATCCACCCTTGTCAACTTCGGTGCGCTTTTCGCATTCTTTATGGTGAACCTGAGTGTCTTCGTGCTCTACAACGTAAAGATGAAACAGCATCGTCGTTTTGTCCCTCATGTGATTTCTCCTGTGCTGGGGATGGTCGTCATTGGTTATGTCTGTCTGAATATGAACATTCACGCGCTGACGCTCGGAGTTATCTGGTCTGTAATCGGTCTGGCGGTTCTGTGGTATCGGAAAGCGCATAAGCAGGACATCCATATCGATCTTGAGGGGCGAAAGCTGCTCGACTAAGGCTGAATGCTGAGTTTGCAACACGTTATTTTTTTCTTGTTGCGCAACACCGTCTGAAGTTGGGCGGTGTTTTGTTAACCAACCCGAAACAATTTAATGCTGATTCTTTGTAAAAGTGCACAGAAGTGTTTTGAAACGCTGTTTCCATTTTCCTTTTTGATAATTTTCAGCGTATAATGCGCGCCAATTGTCTCTTGAATGGTTTCAGCACATTGACCTGTAAAACTCAACGACTACAAAAATCACCATCCCGTTGGGCTGAAACACAAGCACACATTCCTCTGCACGCTCTTTCGATGTCACCTATCCTTAGAGCGAGGCATCACAACTTTCGTAACTCAGGTTTAGCTTCCCGTCCGTGCGCGGCGGGAGCCAGATTTCCATATCCTTCTCAACTTAAAGACTAAGACTGTCATGAAAAAGACGAAAATTGTTTGCACCATCGGTCCGAAAACCGAATCCGAAGAGATGTTAACCAAAATGCTGGACGCGGGCATGAACGTCATGCGTCTGAACTTCTCTCACGGCGACTATGCAGAACACGGTCAGCGCATCAAGAATTTGCGCAACGTCATGAGCAAAACCGGCAAGAAAGCAGCAATCCTGCTCGACACCAAAGGTCCGGAAATCCGTACCATCAAACTGGAAGGCGGTAACGACGTTTCCCTGAAAGCGGGCCAGACCTTCACCTTCACCACCGACAAATCTGTCGTAGGCAACAACGAAATCGTTGCTGTTACTTATGAAGGCTTCACGAAAGATCTGTCCGTCGGCAACACCGTTTTGGTTGACGATGGTCTGATCGGCATGGAAGTTACCGCCATCGAAGGTAACAAAGTTATCTGTAAAGTGCTGAACAACGGCGACCTGGGCGAAAACAAAGGTGTTAACCTGCCGGGCGTTTCCATCGCACTGCCAGCACTGGCTGAAAAAGACAAACAAGACCTGATCTTCGGTTGCGAGCAAGGCGTTGACTTCGTTGCAGCGTCCTTTATCCGTAAACGTTCTGACGTCGTTGAAATCCGTGAGCACCTGAAAGCGCACGGCGGCGAAAACATCCAGATCATCTCCAAAATCGAAAACCAGGAAGGCCTGAACAACTTCGACGAAATCCTCGAAGCGTCTGACGGCATCATGGTTGCACGTGGCGATATGGGCGTTGAGATCCCGGTTGAAGAAGTTATCTTCGCGCAGAAGATGATCATCGAAAAATGTATCCGCGCACGTAAAGTCGTTATCACTGCGACCCAGATGCTGGATTCCATGATCAAAAACCCGCGTCCGACCCGTGCAGAAGCCGGTGACGTAGCGAACGCCATCCTCGACGGTACCGACGCAGTAATGCTGTCTGGCGAGTCAGCAAAAGGTAAATACCCGCTGGAAGCCGTTACCATCATGGCGACCATCTGTGAGCGTACTGACCGTGTGATGACCAGCCGTCTGGACTTCAACAACGACAGCCGCAAACTGCGCATCACCGAAGCCGTTTGCCGTGGCGCGGTTGAAACTGCTGAAAAACTGGACGCGCCGCTGATCGTCGTCGCAACCCAGGGTGGTAAATCTGCTCGTGCAGTACGTAAATACTTCCCGGATGCTACCATCCTGGCGCTGACCACCAACGAAACTACCGCGCGTCAGCTGGTGCTGAGCAAAGGCGTTGTTGCACAGGTGGTTAAAGAAATCAGCTCTACCGATGATTTCTATCGCCTGGGTAAAGAAGTCGCTCTGGAAAGCGGTCTGGCTCAGAAAGGTGACGTTGTGGTTATGGTTTCTGGTGCACTGGTTCCGAGCGGCACCACCAACACTGCATCCGTTCACGTGCTGTAATAATTCCATCGCGAATTAATTTGCTTAAAAAAGCGCCCTGGTGGCGCTTTTTTTATTTAATCGATAGCCACAATTAATAAAAAATCAAATCGGATTTCACTATCTAATCCGTGATTATCTAAGATGAATCCGATGGAAGCTTTCTGTTTTCACTCGGTTTTTTAGCCGTTTTTGCACAATTCGATGCTTCTTTGAGCGAACGATCAAAAATAAGTGCATTCCCATCAAAAAAATATTCTCAACATAAAAAACTTTGTGTAATACTTGTAACGCTACATGGAGATTAACTCAATCTAGAGGGTATTAATAATGAATCGTACTAAACTGGTACTGGGCGCGGTAATCCTGGGTTCTACTCTGCTGGCAGGTTGCTCCAGCAACGCTAAAATCGATCAGCTGTCTTCTGACGTTCAGACTCTGAACGCTAAAGTTGACCAGCTGAGCAACGACGTGAACGCAATGCGTTCCGACGTTCAGGCTGCTAAAGATGACGCAGCTCGCGCTAACCAGCGTCTGGACAACGCAGCTACTAAATACCGCAAGTAATAGTATCTGTGTAATAGAAATGGCACACGTTGTGTGCCATTTTTTTGCATATATACCCACACAAAATATAAGGATATTCTTATGAACCGTATTAATAAACTGGTTTTAGGTGCAGTTATTCTGGGATCTACTTTGCTGGCAGGCTGCTCCAGCAACGCTAAAATCGATCAGCTGTCTTCTGACGTTCAGACGCTGAGCGCAAAAGTTGATCAACTGAGCAACGACGTGAATGCTATGCGTACCGACGTTCAGGCAGCTAAAGACGATGCAGCTCGCGCTAACCAGCGTCTGGACAACAAAGTTACTCACATCCGTAAATAATTAAACGCGGAAAATAAAATGGCGCACAGTGTGCGCCATTTTTTTTGCTCTGAATTCCCCTTCCCTGTTATTGCGTAGCGCGCACCTCAGCATCTTCTCCCGGCACACCATTTTGCGCAGACTTCACTTCTGGCCCATTGCTCGCGACCGATGCTTGCCCGGCAGTGACGGTGACCGGATAACCTGCACGACGATACAACGCCCTTTCCACCAGACTGTTATCCACCGCTTTATTGTCTTTAAACTGGGTAAAGCCGGCTGGTAACACATACGGCATGGTCTGGACGTTTTGTTCCTCTTCAGGCGACAGCGGTCGATGCACTTCGACATACCTCATACCGTTCGGCTCTATCGAATATTTTATCGGCTCATTAATCACCCTGACCGGCGTGCCTGTGCGGACCTGAGCAAACAACGCTTTGATATCCGGCGCGTTCATGCGAATACACCCAGAACTCACTCGCAGGCCCACGCTGTCCGGTGCGCTGGTGCCATGGATCAGATATTCACCGTTTCCATGCGCCAGACGCAGTGCAAAGCGTCCTAACGGGTTATTTGGTCCGGCAGGTACAACAGGCGGTAATGTGATGCCACGCTCCAGAGAGCGTTTACGGATGCCTGGTGTAGGGGTCCAGGTTGGATTCGGGATTTTCTGCCCAACCCGGGTTTCCATTACCGGCGTTTCCAGCCCCTGCAAACCGATACCAATCGGGAATACCTGAACAATATTCTCTCCCGGCGGGAAGTAATACAGACGCAGTTCCGCCAGATTCACAATAATGCCTTCGCGTGGTGCATCCGGTAGCAGTAATTGTGAGGGAATAGTGATCAGCGTTCCGGGTTTAGGTACGGGGGCAATAGTATTGTTGGCTTCAAGGATCAGCATTGCAGCGGTATCAAACTTACGGGCTATCGCCTGTAGGTTTTTATCGCCTTCCTGCACGGTGTAGGTTTGGTTTTGCCCAACAAGGCGGCTGTTCGCCTGGGGCAAAGGATAATCGACCGCCCATGCGGCCTGAATAGCGCTGTAGGCGCCGATTAGCATTAACGTAATAACAGACGCGCGTTTCATACTCACTCACCCCCCTGGCGTTCTTGCCGGACGGCGGCGAGCGCCCGATCCGGCCTACGAGTCACTGCGTTGCCTTACACGAACGCTTTCAAGTCGGTCTGAAAGTTGACGTGTTTTATCAGTTTAGCTAAGAGTTGCGGCTTTGGCGCGAATAGCCCGAATCATCGCCTCCAGCCCTTGTGAACGAGACGGTGTGAGATGCTGTGCGAGCGCCATTTTTTCAAACCACGGGCGCACATCAAAATTCACAATATCCTGGGCCGTCATGCGATCATACAAAATAAATACCACGGCAATAAGCCCTTTCACAATTGCCGCATCACTGTCGCCCTGTAATTCAATAATCCCTTCGCCATTCTGACGCATAACAATCCATACCTGGCTTTGGCATCCCTGAATGCTATTTTCCGGGCAGCGTAAGTCATCGTTTAGTTCCGGCAAACGCTGACCCAGTTCAATAATGTAAAGGTATTTATCTTCCCAATTAGCGCAACGCAGAAAATTACGCAACAACTTTTCTTTATCCGGTAGCGCAGCCATAACGCCTCCCTGTTAGCCCAGTAAATGGTGAATACGCTTGAGGCCCGTTACCAGGCGATCCACTTCTTCATGGGTGTTATACATTGCAATCGACGCCCGGCACATCGCGGGAACGTTATAAAAGGCCATCAGCGGCATTGCGCAGTGATGCCCCGTCCGCACGGCGATGCCATAGTTATCGAGAAAACTCCCGACGTCATAGGCGTGATGCTTGCCGAGGTTAAACGCAATCACACCCAGACGGTTATCCGGTCCGTAGATTGTTAAATCCGGCACATCCGCCAGCTGTTCCAACGCATAGCGCATCATGAACTGTTCATATTCGCTGATTTCAGTCAGCCCCAGCGCTGAAACATATTCAATAGCCGCGCCGAGTCCGATAATGCCCCCGGTGTTTGGCGTTCCGGCTTCAAACCGCCAGGGCGCTTTGGCCCACGTCGTTCCCTGACTCAAACTCACCGTCGCAATCATTGAACCACCGCCTTCCCACGGCGGCATCTCCTGCAGCAGCGACTCTCTGGCATACAGAACGCCAATACCGGTTGGACCGTAAAGTTTATGCCCGGAGAAAACATAAAAATCGCAATCCAGCGCCTGCACATCCACCTGATGATGCATCACCGCCTGCGCGCCATCCACCAGCACTTTCGCGCCGTATTGATGCGCCAGCGCGATCATCTCACCCAACGGGGTTTCCGTGCCCAGCACGTTAGATACGTGGGTAATCGCCAACAGCTTCGTGCGATCGTCAAACAGCGTCGGCAGCGTTTCAAGCTGCAACGTACCATCGGCATTGAGCGGGATAACGCGCAGTTCTGCACCTACGCGTGCACACAGCATCTGCCAGGGCACAATATTGGCATGGTGCTCCATTTCGCTGATGATAATGTTATCGCCCGCCCGCACATTGCTGCTGCCCCAGCTGTTCGCCACCAGGTTAATGCCCTCCGTCGTACCGCGAACAAACACCAGCTCTTCGGCGGAGCGGGCGTTAATAAACAGCGAAGCGAGCTTGCGCACATTCTCCATTTTTTCCGTAGCCTGAGCGCTCAGCGTATGGATACCGCGGTGGACCGCCGCATAGCCGTGACGGTAGAACTCGGCTTCGGCATCAATCACCTGGTTCGGCTTTTGCGCGCTGGCCGCGCTATCCAGATACGCCAACGGTAAACCATTCACTTCACGCGTCAGAACCGGAAAATCGGCCCGCACTTTTTCAATGGGAAATGTCATGCTATGCCTCCCGGCAAGCGTTGGGCGATCCGTGCCAGTACCTGTTGTTTCAGCGTTTCCTCGCCCAGGGCTTCCGTTAGCTCAGCGGCAAACGCATAGAGAATCATTTGTTGGGCATCTTGCTGGCCGATCCCGCGCGAACGCAAATAGAACATCTGCTCGTCGTCGATCCGCCCTACCGTCGCCCCGTGACTGCATTTCACGTCGTCGGCATAGATTTCAAGCTGCGGCTTGGTATCCACTTCCGCCAGTTTACCAAGCAGCAAATTATTGTTGGTCATCTGGCCATCGGTTTTAATAGCGTGTTGAGCGACGTTGATCAGGCCATTGAATACCGCCCGCCCCTTATCGCTGACGATCGTTTTATGCAGCTGGCGGCTGTTGCAATATCCTTTGTTATGCTCAAGCCAGGTGCGGGTGTCGCAGACTTCATTTTTCACCGGCATTGCCAGGCTGTTGAGCCGAAGCGTGGTGTTTTCGCCGTTAAGCTGGGTGCTGGTGTTATGACGCAGCACCGCATCACCGAGTAAAAAACTGTGGCTGGCGGCCGTGGCATCCGCCCCCAATTGAATGTCATTGTGCGCGAAATGGTGGCTCTGTGGGTTCTCAAACGCCAGTTTGATGTGGCGCAAGTGCGCATTCGCCGCGACATTCATGGTTAAACGTGCGCCGGTGAAATGGCGAAGCTCGCTGAGGCTGACATAGTGTTCAATAACGGTGGCTTCTGCGCCTTCCGCCAGCTCCAGATGGTGGCGATAGTGCGCCGTGTTCACCTCATCGCCCGCCAGCCCCTGGGTAATGTGCAGCAGCAGCAGCGGTTTCGCTGGGCGCTGGTTACGCTTAACCTGAATGTGAGTGACGCTACGCGACAGGCTTTCGGTCAGGTGCAGAAACACTTCCGGTTGGATAGCCGCTGGCAGCATCTGGCGCGCATCGTCAATGGTAATGTCAAAACCACTACCTTCCGCTCTGTCGCTCAGCGTTGGAGAGAATTGCCCGTCGACAAATACCAGTCGTATGGCATCAATTGCCGGCGCTAACGCTTCACACTGGGCTGACGTTATCTCAGTGACATGACTGACAAACTGGCTATTGGTTAACCCCTCCAGCGGCGTGTATTTCCAGTCCTCATGCTTACGCGTTGGCAGCCCCAGACGCAGCATCTGCTGCAGATGCTGCTGGGCATGTTGCGAGCGCGTCTCACCTTGCGTTTCAAACAGATGGTGCCACTGTTGCAGCACGTTACTGCTGTTCGCTAAGCCAGCCATAACCTTGCTCCTCAAGTTGTTTGACCAGCGTAAAATCACCGGACTTCACTATTCGCCCCTGGTAGAGAACGTGAACATAATCGGGTTTGATATAGTCCAGGATGCGTTGATAATGGGTGACGATAATGAATGAACGTTGCCCGTCGCGTAGTGAGTTCACGCCGTCTGCGACGATTTTCAGCGCATCGATATCCAGCCCGGAGTCCGACTCATCCAGAATGCACAACTGAGGCTCCAGCACCGCCATTTGCAATATGTCATTACGCTTTTTCTCACCGCCGGAGAAACCAACGTTGACCGAACGCGTGAGCAAATCTTCCGGCATCTTCAGCAACGCAATTTTTTCTTCCATCAGATCCTGGAAGTCAAACCTGTCCAGCGACTCTTCACCACGGTAGGTGCGCACCGCATTCAGTGCCGTTTGCAGGAAAAACTGATTACTGACGCCGGGGATTTCCACCGGATACTGGAATGCCATAAAGATCCCTTCGCCGGCCCGGTCTTCCGGTGACAGTTCCAGTAAATCCTTACCGTTGAATTCTACCGTCCCGCCGGTGACTTCATAGTCATCACGTCCGGCCAGGGTGGCGGAAAGCGTACTTTTCCCGGAACCATTTGGCCCCATAATGGCGTGCACTTCTCCGGGGCGAATTTCAAGACTCAGCCCACGCAGGATCGCCTTATCTTCCACACTGACCTGTAAATCTTTGATGCTTAACATGTGCTTTCCTTAAATTTTAACCGACGCTGTGTTCAAGACTTATGGCGAGAAGTTTTTGCGCTTCCACGGCAAATTCCAGCGGCAGTTCAGAGAACACGTCTTTACAGAAACCATTCACGATCATCGAAATGGCATCCTCTTCGCTGATACCGCGCTGCAGGCAGTAAAACAGCTGATCTTCGCCAATGCGCGACGTCGTGGCTTCGTGCTCGAGCTGGGCGCTGTTGTTACGACACTCCACATATGGGAATGTGTGCGCTCCGCAATCCGCCCCGATCAACATCGAGTCACATTGGGTATAGTTGCGGGCATTGGCGGCGGTCGGCATGATTTTCACTAAACCGCGATAGCTGTTCTGGCTGTGTCCGGCGGAGATCCCTTTCGAGATAATGGTCGATTTGGTGTTTTTACCGATGTGGATCATCTTGGTGCCTGTATCGGCCTGCTGATGACCACTGGTCAGGGCCACGGAGTAGAATTCGCCGATAGAGTTGTCGCCACGCAAAATGCAACTTGGGTATTTCCAGGTAATGGCCGAGCCGGTTTCCGACTGCGTCCACGACATTTTGCTGTTTTCACCTTCGCACAGAGCGCGCTTGGTGACGAAGTTCAAAATGCCGCCGGTGTTACCATCCCCGGGGAACCAGTTTTGCACCGTCGAGTATTTCACTTCGGCATCTTTGTGGATGATGACTTCTACCACCGCCGCATGCAGCTGGTAGCTGTCGCGCACCGGAGCCGAACAGCCCTCGATATAGCTGACGTAGCTGCCCTCATCCGCGACCAGAATGGTGCGTTCAAACTGCCCGGTTTTTTCTGCATTGATACGGAAATAGGTCGACAGTTCCATGGGGCAACGCACGCCTTTCGGTACATAAATAAACGTACCGTCAGATGCCACCGCTGCATTCAGCGCGGCAAAGAAGTTGTCATTACCTGGAACCACGGTGCCCAGATATTGTTTTACCAGCTCAGGATGATCGTGAATCGCCTCACCGAACGAACAGAAAATAATGCCCTGTTCCGCCAGTTTGTCGCGATAGGTGGTCGCCACCGATACCGAGTCAAAAATAGCATCAACCGCCACCTCTTTGCCTTCACGGACCGGTACGCCAAGCTGTTCAAAGGCATCCTCGACCTCTTTACTTAAAAACGCATTCGCCCCCGTTTGCTGCACCGCTCCCGGCTCAGATGCGCAGGTTTCATCGCAGTTACCGCAGGACGGTGCGGAATAATAGCTGTACTCCTGATAATTCAGCTTGTCGTAGTGCGCTTTTAGCCAGTGCGGCTCTTCCATGGTCAGCCATGCCCGAAAGGCATTCAGGCGGAATTCCAGCATCCAGTCGGGTTCATTACGTTTTGCCGAAATCGCGCGCACGACCTCTTCGTTGATCCCTTTCGCCAACTCATCGGTTTGCAGTTGGGTGAAGAAGCCCTCTTTGTAATTAAGGTGCCCGCCAGCCCAGGTGTTGACATCGTCAGTTGCTTCAGTATTACGAGACATAGTACCGCCTATACCCCAAAACTTTCGCCACAGCCGCATTCGTTCTGGGCTTTCGGGTTATGAAATTTAAATAACTGATTTAATCCTTCGCGAACGAAATCGACTTCTGTGCCGTCGATGAACGGCATCGCCTGTAAAGGCACATACAGTCTGGCGCCATCCGTTTCAAACAGGAGATCGTCTTTTTGGGCCTCGCGCACGGTATCCAGCACGTAGCCGAATCCCGCGCATCCCGTTTGCTTCACGCCCAGGCGTACGCCCAACATGTCGGGTTGCTTTGCCACCAGTTCACGGATATGCGCCGCAGCCGCAGGTGTTAACGTCAGTCCACGCCAGGCAAAATCGTCCGGGTTAAATGTTCCTGAATGCAATTCCATAGGGTTACCTCGAGTCACTAGCTTTTAAGCTATAACAACATGTTAGTGATAATGATTATCACTTCAACCCCTCAACAGCAGGGGCATTCGGGTTAACCGCCCTTTTTGACTACTTTTACTAAGCATAGACCCTGCAGCGAGGGTTTACAGGAATGGAATTATTTGTTCAATGCATTGATTAATAATGGATTATAGAAATCTAATCGTTCAGGCAGGTCAAAGATTAAAAGATGTATAGATAATGTCTATTTAAGGGATAGGTAGGGATAAAAACAGGGAAAACAACTATTCAAATAATATGCTAATGACAAAAAACCCTTAAGTCTGCTTGCTGGCAGGCTTAAGGGTTCCGGCCCCATCCGGCGCTTATCTCCGGCACTCACGATGGCTTAGCTCTTGAAGGGGCGATAAGAAGAATCTCATACACCGATAAGTTTTTTTTAACACAAATTGCGGTTTGACTATTTTATGAGCACGTTTAGCTACCTTTTTAGCATTGCGCCGCCCCACTAAGCGCATCCAGCAGCAAACGTAGCCCCGCAGGCTGATGCTCCCGAGAAAGGTATAAACCATAAATTGGCAAGCATTTAGGTTGAAGTTCTGGCAGTAATCGAATTAACGCTCCCTGCGCCAGCCCTTCCTGCGCTTCCAGTTCTGGCACCAACGCGATTCCCATTCCTGCCACCGCCGACTCGCAGAGCAGCGAAGAGATCCCTGCACTCAAATTCCCTTTGATTGCAACGGAGACAGACTGCCCCTGGGCATCCAAAAAGTGCCAGGATTGTCCGGCAAAACCGCTGTAGTACAGGCAATTGTGCCGAGTGAGATCGTCGACTGTCTCAGGCGTGCCATGTTGATGCAGATAATCTGCGGACGCGCAAAGTACCGATTTACAGTCGCCCAACCGACGGGCGATGGTTCCTGGCTCGGGATTATCCGTTATGCGGATCGCCACATCGATGCGTTCCCCCACAAGGCTTACCGGTTGATTATTGATCTCCACCTCAATACGTAATTGCGGATATTGCTCCATAAACGCCGGCAGAACCGGAGCAAGAATATGCATGGCGGTAAAATGGGCGCAGGCCACACGTAGCGTGCCTGAGGGAATTTGCGCGCCACTGGCGGCACCAATATCCAGCGAAAGTTGCGCCAGAGAACGCGTTTTCAGTAATGCCTCTTCACCCGCTGGCGTGATCGTTAAGCGACGCGATGAGCGATGAATAAGCCTTGCGCCTGCCCATTTCTCCATCTCGTCGAGGTAACGACTGACCATCGGACGGGAAAGCCCCAATGCACGTGCAGCGGCGCTCAGACTGCCCAAATCACAGATATGGTTAAATACCGTTGCCGCCATCACTCTGTCCATTGCATCCCATCCGATCGTTTTATGAAACTCAGCATGTCCTAATGAGGGAATTCTAACAGATACGAATATGCTTAAAATACGGGAACTATCAAAAGACAATTCCCTGCATAAGGTTACCTGGTATGAAAGTTAAATCTCTGGCCCTGCTGTTACCTCTGTTTGCGTCTTCAGCTTTCGCCGCACCGCTACAGCTGGACGTCTATAATCCGCAGGAGAAGGGTATTTTCCCGGTCTCTTCGACGCTGGTGTCTGGCCCCAAAGAGGCGATTTTGTTTGACGCCCAGTTCAGCACCAAAGATGGCGAACAGCTGGTGCAGATGATTCGCGCCAGCGGTAAAACGCTGAAGGCTATCGTGATCACTTCCGGCGATCCGGATTTCTATTTCGGTCTGCAACCTATCGTCAACGCTTTCCCACAGGTAAAAGTTCTGGCAACACCGCAGGTGGTAGACCATATCCGCGCCACCAAAGAGGCCAAACTGCAGTTCTGGGGCCCGCAAATGAAGGACGGCGCGCCAACATCGCTCACCGTTCCGCAGGCGACGACGCAAACGCAGTTCACGGTTGATGGTGAACCGCTGGAACTGCGTCACTCCAACGATTATGCAGCGTATATCTGGATCCCGGCGAATCGGGCCATTATTGGCGGCACAGGCGTGGCTTCAGGTATTCATGTCTGGACGGCGGATACACAGTCTGAAGAACAGCGTAGTGCATGGCGTAACGTACTGAGCGAAATGCAGAGCTTACAGCCCACTCAAGTGGTCCCGGGTCATTACATTGGCAAACGCCCAACCGGCGATAAAGCTATTCGCTTCACCCAGGACTATTTGCAGTCGTTTGAGCAGGCGTTAGGGGAGAAGAAAGGATCGGATTATGTGATTAAAACCATGACGGCAGCATGGCCAGGTCTGGCAGACGCAAGCTCGCTGGAACTAAGTGCGAAGGTTAACAGCGGTGAGATGAAGTGGTAATGAAGATTTAAGGCCAAAATAACCCCGAACACGTGTCGGGGTTTCGTTACGATAAGCATACCGGAATCAATGAACGCCCATGCGCCAGGCAAAATAGATCTCTTCTTTCAGTTCAGTTGAAGAGAGCGCCAACAGATCTGCAAACTCCAGCTCAAGCTGTTTTAGCCTTTTCAGGTACTGAGCCGGTGAAAGATCGGTTTTATCACGACGTAAAAATTCTATTGCCAGTTGGGCAGGGTCTAATTGGGTAGACATATCATCCTCGCTTGTGTTCAAAACCTGCACAGTATAACACCATTCCCTGTGCAGATAATGACCAAAAGCAATATGCATCACAAAATTGCGGTCGTCAGACGCGACGTACAGCACAATCGTCCCTGCTCATCGAAGATCTCTATTTGCCAAACCTGGTGACGAGAGCCGGTATGTAACGCGCGACATACGCCCCTGACGTGCCCTTCCCGCGCAGAACGGATATGGTTGGCGTTGATCTCCAGGCCCACCACTTTCTGCTCACCCTGAGTACACAGGTATCCCGCTACCGAACCAATACTTTCCGCCAGCACCACGGATGCGCCGCCGTGCAGCAACCCAAAGGGTTGTTTGGTGCGATGGTCCACCGGCATTGTAGCTTCCAGCGTATCGTCACCAATGTGCACAAAACGAATATCGAGCAGCCCAACCATATTTCCTTCACCCATGGCATTGAGCGCCTCGAGTGTGACTTCACGTTTCCAGATCATCCTATAATCTCCAGCAGTGCCTGTAATGGGTGGCGAACGCCCGTACCTTCAACGCGTTTAACCTGACTGCGACAGGAGTACCCGGTAGCCAGACAACGGTTACGTGGCAATCGTTGCATTGCCTGGTGCCATGATAACTCATAGATCCCCAATGAGTTTTGGTGATTCTTCACTTCGTGGCCGTAGGTGCCAGCCATACCACAGCATCCCACGCTGACGTTCTCCAGCTTTGCGCCAAAGCGAGCAAAAATAGCCGCCCACTGTGCAGGAGCGCCCGGCAAGGCCGTCACTTCGGTACAGTGACCAAAGAAATACCACGGTTCACCGCCAACAGCGACTGGCTGCTGTGCTTCCACAGCTTTCGATAACCATTCGTTGGCTAGCAACACATGGAAATCCCCCCGTTGTTCACCCAGCACCATCTTGTATTCATCGCGATAACAAAGCACCAGCGCCGGATCAACACCCACCATCGGAATATTCAGCTTCGCTACCCGGTTAAGAAACTCGGATGTCTTTTTCGCCGTTTTGGCAAAACGGTTTAAGAAGCCTTTAATGTGCTGCGCCTTGCCGTTTGGCGAAAACGGCAGCAGTACCGGCTGCATGCCCAGCTTCTCTACCAGACGTATAAAGTCAGCAACCACCTGCGCATCGTAATAGCTGGTGAAAGGGTCCTGCACCACCAGCACCGTACGGGCTTTTTGCTCAAGGCTGAGTAATTCGAGCTGTTCCAACGTCATATTGGCGGAGCGATGCCCCACCAGTTGGCGTTGCAGCGACGGTGCAGACAACAGAGGTAAATCAACCATTCCAATGTGCTTTTTAGCTAGGTTTCGCACCAGCGGCTGGTTGATGAAGAAGTTAAACGTTTTGGGCGCTCGTGCCATTAACGGCGCATAGCTCTCAACGGTCGCCACCATGTGATCGCGCAACGGGCGCAGATAACGCGTGTGGTACAGCTGGAGGAAGCGCGAACGGAACTCCGGTACATCAATTTTAATTGGACACTGGGTGGAACAGGCTTTACACGCCAGGCAACCTGACATCGCCTCTTTTACTTCGTGTGAGAAATCGTATTCACCCTTGCGCGCATGCCAGCTGTTGCGGGTACGGGCAATCAGCGAACGTAAACTGGCGCGTTTTTCCGGTAGCTCTTTTTCCAGCTGTATTGGGTCAATCCCGCGATCCGCTAACAAACGCAGCCATTCACGCACTAACGTGGCTCGCCCTTTTGGCGAATGAATACGGTTGAGGCTGATTTTCATCGACGGACACATAGGGCTTTTCGCATCGAAGTTAAAGCATAACCCGTTGCCGTTACACTCCATTGCCCCGCGCCACTCCTGGCGTACGGCCAGAGGGATCTGACGGTCATACGTTCCGCGTTTCACCGCGTCCACTTTCATCATCGGCGCATCTACGTCTTCCGGTGGACAGATTTTCCCAGGATTCAGCCGGTTTTGCGGATCAAACACCGATTTCACTTTGCGCAGTTCGCGATACAGCTCCTCGCCGAAGAACGCCGGGCTATATTCTGCACGAAAACCTTTCCCATGCTCGCCCCACAGCAAACCGCCATATTTCGCCGTCAGCGCCACAACATCATCAGAAATGCGTTTCATCAGCACTTCCTGCTGCGGGTCACACATATCCAACGCCGGTCTGACATGCAGCACGCCTGCGTCTACGTGACCAAACATGCCGTAACTCAGGGCGTGGCTGTCGAGTAGCGCGCGGAACTCGGCAATATAGTCCGCCAGATGCTCCGGCGGAACGCAGGTATCCTCGGCAAACGGAATTGGCTTCGCGGAACCTTTTGCATTGCCCAGCAGACCGACTGCCTTTTTGCGCATGGCGTAAATTCGTTCGACTCCCGCCAGTTCGGTACACAGCTGCCAGCCAATGACACCCGCTTCCTGACGAGCGATTAAGCCATCCAGACGTTCACACAGTGCGCTGACCTGCGAATTAATCAATACTTCGTCGTCACCGGCAAACTCTACAATGTTCAGACCCAGCATCTCTTTATCAGGTACATCGGTAATCAATTCACTTACCGAGTGCCAGACGATATCTTCCCGCGCCAGATTGAGTACTTTGGAGTCAACAGTTTCTACCGACAATGCGCGTGCTTCCACCATCACCGGGGCATTACGCAACGCCGAGTCGAAAGAGTCGTACTTGACGTTAACCAGTTGTCTAACTTTTGGTAGCGGGGTGATATCCAGACGGGCTTCGGTGATAAACGCGAGCGTACCTTCAGAGCCGGTGAGAATGCGGGTTAAATCAAATTCGGTCATCTCATCGTTAAAGACGTGCCGTAGATCGTACCCGGTCAGGAAGCGATTAAGTTTCGGGAATTTATCCATGATCAGCTGTCGGTTATCGCGACAACGTTCATAAACGGTCTTATAGATGCGGCCAATGGTGGTATTGCTTTTCCCCAGCATTTCGGCAAGCTCGATCGGCATTGGCTGAGTATCAAGAATATCACCGCCCATCAGCACCGCACGGATGCCCAACACATGATCGGAAGTTTTACCGTAAACCAACGATCCTTGCCCGGACGCATCGGTGTTGATCATCCCGCCGAGCGTTGCCCGGTTACTGGTGGATAATTCCGGGGCAAAGAAATAGCCGTAAGGCTTCAGAAACTGGTTGAGCTGATCTTTTATCACCCCGGCTTCTACCCGCACCCAACCTTCTTGCGGGTTGATTTCAATAATGCGACTCATATAGCGGGACATATCAACAATAATGCCCTGGTTCAGCGCCTGACCGTTGGTCCCGGTGCCGCCGCCGCGCGGGGTAAAAATCAACGACGAGAAAAGCGGTTCTGCCGCCAGACGGGCGATTAGCGCCACATCTGCGGTTGAACGAGGGAAAACGACAGCATCAGGTAGCAGCTGATAAATACTGTTATCCGTCGACATTGTTAGACGATCGGCATAGCTCGTTGCCGTATCGCCCGTAAATCCTTGCTGCTCCAGTGCCTGCAAAAAGTTGAGCACCAGTTGAACGACACCTGGTGCCTGAGAAATTTGTGGAATCATTATAGTGACCCTTTCCTGCGGTCTGTGTTGTGAATTTAATCGTTTGCGTGTTGCTTTGTTTGTTGTATCACATTTTTTTCTAATACGCTCAGCAGATTTACAGGCAGAATCCGCCTGTTCAAAACCGCTGAAATTGCTCATCATTACAGGGTGTCATTTAAGTATTCACGTCGCGTCAACGTTCTGGCGCAAAGACAAAGGTGAAAAGTATTTATGGTAAATTTCCGTCAGCCCAGGGATATTGCACAAGTGCTGCTATCGGTGCTGTTTTTAGCCATCCTGATTGTGGCCTGTCTCTGGATTGTTCAGCCCTTTATCCTCGGTTTTGCCTGGGCAGGAACGATTGTCATTGCAACCTGGCCTATCCTGCTACGCTTACAAAAATTGCTCTGGGGACGCCGTTCACTTGCCGTACTGGTGATGACGCTGTTGCTGGTGCTGTTGTTCATCATCCCCATCGCGCTGCTGGTTAACAGTATCGTCGATGGCAGTGGGCCGCTGATCCATGCCGTAACCGCAGGTGATATGACACTACCGGATCTGGCATGGTTGAACAGCATTCCACTGGTGGGTGCCAAAATGTATGGCGCATGGCACAGCTTACTGGATATGGGCGGTTCGGCGATTATGACCAAGGTTCGTCCTTATATCGGCACCACCACCACCTGGTTCGTCGGTCAGGCCGCGCATATCGGCCGCTTTATGATGCACTGTGGCCTGATGCTGCTGTTCAGTGCCCTGTTGTACTGGCGCGGTGAACAAGTCGCATTAGGTATTCGTCACTTCGCCTGCCGTCTTGCCTCAAAACGTGGAGATGCTGCCATTCTGCTGGCAGCACAAGCCATTCGCGCCGTCGCATTAGGCGTTGTGGTCACCGCTCTGGTACAGGCAGTGCTCGGGGGTATTGGTCTGGCGGTAACCGGTGTGCCGTATGCCACACTGCTGGCGGTATTGATGATCCTGTCATGTCTGGTGCAACTGGGGCCGCTACCGGTACTGATTCCGGCCATTATCTGGCTATACTGGACGGGGGATTCAACCTGGGGCACCGTGTTGCTGGTGTGGAGCGGCGTGGTCGGAACACTGGATAACGTGATTCGACCGATGCTGATTCGCATGGGTGCCGATTTGCCACTGCTCCTGATTCTCTCCGGAGTCATCGGCGGATTGATTGCCTTCGGCATGATTGGTCTGTTTATCGGTCCAGTAGTACTGGCCGTTTCCTGGCGTCTGTTCTCCGCCTGGGTAAACGAAGCCCCTGCGCCAGGTACCAATCCGGATGAAATCCTCGAAGAAATTGCTGAAATCGAACGCAATAAGTAATCCAACATCAGGCGGCAACGCCGCCTGATTGTTTAACAATACTAATCAATCCCTCCCTCTTACGGGATTAGAACCAACTTCATCCCTCTTTCAATACTCATTTGTGTCGCAAATTCTTTACAGTTTTTAAACTATTGAGATGAATCTGATCGACGTAAAAAATCAGTATGCCTACTATTAGCCCATGGCTTTAGATCAACACATTGATTTATAAGCATGGAAATCCCCTGAGTGAAACAACGAATTGCTGTGTGTAGTCTTTGCCCATCTCCCACGATGGGCTTTTTTTTGTCCTTCGCACGCCACTCCACCAACCTTAACGCACCAACACATTATCTTCCCCGTCAAGGACCAAATAATATTGCACAAAATACTGTGACTCTCTTCAAGCCGAAATATCCACAGCAATGTTATTACTATTCCACCGTCTTTTATGAAGCGACCAAATAATGAACGCATTAGAGCTACAGGCGATCCGCCATATTTTTGCTATGACGGTGGAAGAAAGCGCCAGGTATATCGCGCGCGATGACAATGTTGTCGCCTGGCAACAATGGGAAAAGGGTGAAAGAGAAATTCCAGACGACATTGTCCGCATTTGTTCAGAAATGAAAGCCAAGAGGAAGTTAAGAATTAATGCAATTATCGACAAAATAAATAACCGCATTGGTAATAACACCATGCGTTTTTTCCCCGATCTGAACGCTTTTCAGGCGGTTTATCACCACGATGGTTTTCTCGACTGGAAAATCTATCAGTCGGCAGCTGTTGAACTCTATGCTCACGATCTCGAGCGTATGTGTTAAGAGATCGCAACGCCATACCTATTTAGCCTCTTCGCTGAGTAACACATTATGAAAAACACCTATTTCTCCACTGCGATAGGGCTGTACCTAAATTACCTGGTGCACGGCATGGGGGTCATTCTGATGAGCCTCAATATGTCTTCACTGGAACAACAGTGGCAAACCAATACCGCGGGCGTCTCGATTGTTATTTCCTCACTCGGTATCGGCCGCTTAAGCGTTTTATTAGTAGCAGGGATGCTTTCCGATCGCTATGGTCGCAGACCATTTATTATCCTTGGTATGACCTGCTACCTGATTTTCTTTATTGGCATCATAAATACTCACAGTATTTTTCTTGCCTATGCTTTTGGTTTTTTAGCGGGAATGGCAAACAGTTTTCTCGATGCCGGAACCTATCCCAGCCTGATGGAGGCATTCCCCCGTTCACCCAGCACGGCCAATATTTTGATAAAAGCCTTCGTCTCCAGCGGTCAGTTCCTGCTGCCAATGATTATCAGTCTGCTGGTATGGGCCGAAATCTGGTTTGGCTGGTCCTTCCTGCTGGCGGCAACCGTTATGATACTCAACGGTGTGTTTTTATTTCGCTGTCGGTTTCCGCCACATCCCGGGCCTCATACCGTCATCCGGGCTCAACCGGCTGAACGGGAAACCGGACAACCTGAACATCGTTGCTCCCTGCTCGACCTTGCCAGTTACACCCTGTACGGCTACATCGCAATGGCGACATTTTACCTGGTAAGCCAGTGGCTGGCGCAATACGGACAGTTTGTCGCCGGAATGCCCTATACGTTATCTATCAAACTGTTAAGCATTTATACCTGCGGCTCTCTACTGTGCGTGCTGATCACCGCCCCGCTGGCGCGAAAAGCAGAACGCGCGACATCGATGCTGATGCTGTATACGTTTATCTCATTTGTCGCACTGCTGATGGTTTGTCTGCATCCGACACCTATCGTTGTCATTATCTTTGCGTTTGTCATCGGTTTTTCTTCCGCAGGGGGCGTTGTGCAAATCGGTTTAACGCTGATGGCCGCACGCTTTCCGCATGCGAAGGGCAAAGCGACCGGTATTTACTACAGCGCCGGCAGCATTGCGACCTTCACCATTCCATTGATAACAGCAAAACTCTCTGAAACCAGTATTGCTCACATCATGTGGTTTGATACTGGCATAGCCGCTGTTGGATTCCTGTTGGCGTTGTTTATTGGTTATCGCAGCCACATCACGTCAAAACATCAGCTAAAGATGATACAAGCCGTAAAATAAGCGTGGATGCAATATTGTTCCCCTCTTCTGCAAAATAATTGACTTCAGTTTTAAAACATCAGCAAAACACTGGCTGGCAGAGTTCGATTTCACAGTGTGTTATGCAATATACCTGGTAACTTAAACGCCATGCTATGTAGGTTCTGTGGCTGCCGCCCAGTATATTAATTACAAGGTCGCCGCAATTTAAACAATATCGACGAGCACAGAACAATTTTAAAATCCGCAAGGAGTTGTGAAAATGTCTCAAAGCAAGACCTTTAATACGCCATTTCTTTTGGCGATAATCTGTATTTATTTAAGTTATTTCCTACACGGCATTAGCGTCATTACACTGGCGCAAAATATGACCTCTCTTGCAGAAAAGTTTTCCACCGACAATGCAGGAATTGCCTATTTGATTTCAGGCATTGGTCTGGGGCGACTGGTGAGCATCTTATTCTTTGGCGTGCTCTCAGATAAATTTGGTCGTCGGGCTATCATTCTGTTAGGCGCTATTCTTTATATACTGTTCTTCTTCGGTATTCCCGCCAGCCCTAATCTGATGATTGCCTTTATTCTGGCCGTTTGCGTTGGCGTGGCAAACTCGGCACTGGATACCGGCGGGTACCCGGCGTTAATGGAATGCTTCCCTAAAGCCTCTGGCTCAGCCGTTATCCTGGTGAAAGCTATGGTCTCGTTTGGGCAGATGATCTACCCCATCGTCGTCAGCACCATGTTGCTCAACCATGTCTGGTACGGCTATGCGGTCATTATCCCGGGTGCGTTGTTTGTCGTCATTACCTTGATGCTGCTAAGAAGTCGCTTCCCTGGCCAGATGGTGGATGCTGGCATCGCGAAAGATCTGCCACAGATGAACAGTAAACCGTTGGTCTGGCTGGAAGGTGTGGCATCCGTCATGTTTGGTGTTGCTGCCTTTTCGACTTTTTACGTCATCGTAGTCTGGATGCCCAAATATGCGATGGCCTTTGCCGGCATGGCAGAATCTGACGCACTGAAGACAATCTCTTACTACAGTATGGGATCATTAGTCTGCGTATTTATTTTTGCCGCTCTGTTAAAAAAATGGGTTCGGCCTATTTGGGCAAATGTGTTTAACGCCGGGCTGGCAACCATCACCGCAGCCGTCATCTACTTATATCCCTCTCCGCTGGTGTGTAACGTCGGTTCATTTCTCATTGGATTCTCTGCCGCTGGCGGTATTTTACAGCTCGGTGTCTCGGTGATGTCTGAATTCTTTCCCAAGAGCAAAGCCAAAGTCACCAGTATTTATATGATGATGGGTGGCGTAGCCAACTTTATTATCCCATTAATCACCGGATACCTCTCTAACATTGGTCTGCAGTACATCATTTTGCTGGACTTTGCATTTGCTCTGCTGGCCTTCATCACCGCCATCATCGTCTTTATTCGTTACTACCGCGTATTTGATATCCCCCAAAATGATGTGCGGTTGGGCGAACGTTATTTTCAATAAATTGTTTAGAAGGAGTATCAAATGGACGTAACAGCTAAATATGAACTAATTGGATTGATGGCCTACCCTATCAGACACAGTCTGTCGCCTGAAATGCAAAATAAGGCATTAGAAAAAGCGGGATTGCCATTCACTTATATGGCATTTGAAGTCGATAACTCAACGTTTGCTAATGCAATTGCCGGGCTGAAGGCCTTAAAGATGCGTGGTACAGGGGTCTCAATGCCCAACAAGCAGCTAGCATGTGAATATGTTGATGAATTAACACCTGCCGCCAAACTGGTCGGTGCAATTAATACTATCGTCAATGATGATGGTTACCTGCGTGGTTACAATACCGATGGCACGGGTCATATTCGTGCAATTAAGGAAAGTGGTTTCGATATCAAAGGTAAAACCATGGTACTGTTGGGCGCAGGCGGTGCGTCGACAGCCATTGGTGCACAGGCAGCGATTGAAGGCATCAAAGAAATTAAACTCTTTAACCGCCAGGATGAGTTTTTTGCCAAAGCGCAGGAGTTTGCCAAACGCGTCAATGAAAACACCGACTGCGTGGTCACTGTTATCGATCTCGCAGATCGCCAGGCTTTTGCTGACGCACTTGCCAGCGCGGATATTTTAACCAACGGAACAAAAGTCGGCATGAAGCCGCTGGAAAATGAATCTCTCGTGACCGACGCTTCCCTGCTACGTCCGGAACTGCTGGTAACCGAATGCGTCTACAACCCGCATATGACCAAATTATTGCAGCAGGCACAAAGTGCTGGTTGCAAAACAATTGATGGTTACGGCATGTTGTTATGGCAAGGGGCTGAACAGTTCAAGCTCTGGACCGGGAAAGATTTCCCGCTGGAGTATGTGAAACAGGTTATGGGTTTTGCCGCCTGACGGGCAAGCATTTGTAGAATAGTTAAAGGGTAATCAATGAAAACCGTAACCGTAAGAAATCTCGTTATTGGCGATGGTGCGCCGAAGATCATTGTGTCGCTGATGGGTATAGACATCGCAACGGTAAAAAGCGAAGCGCTGGCCTATCGCGAAGCGGATTTCGACATTCTGGAATGGCGCGTTGACCATTTCGGCGATGTCTCTTCCACAGATGCCGTGCTGGAAGCGGCTCGCGCCATCCGCGATGTGATAGCGGACAAACCGCTACTTTTCACCTTCCGCAGCGCCAAAGAAGGCGGTGAACAGGCACTGTCTGTCGAAAACTATATTGCACTTAACCGCGCGGCGGTAGACAGCGGTCTGGTGGATATGATCGATCTGGAACTGTTTACCGGAGACGAACTGGTCAAAGCGACCGTCGAGCATGCGCACGCGAAAAATGTCTTTGTGATTATGTCCAATCACGATTTTCATAAGACACCAGCTGCAGAAGAGATTGTCCAGCGCCTGCGTAAAATGCAGGAACTAGGCGCAGACATCCCCAAAATTGCCTTGATGCCGCAAAATAAAGCGGATGTTCTGACTCTGCTTAGCGCCACGCTGGAAATGCAAGAACGCTATGCCGATCGCCCGATAATCACCATGTCGATGGCTAAAACAGGGGTGATTTCACGTCTGTCTGGTGAAGTTTTCGGTTCAGCGGCAACCTTTGGGGCAGTAAAAAAAGCCTCCGCTCCAGGACAAATTTCGGTCACCGACCTGCGTACTGTATTGACAATATTGCATCAGGCTTAATTACAGATATATCCATATTAATATAAGTAATACCCTACCCCAGATATTCGTCTAACCACGGATATCTGGCCGATGATTAAACTTTATTAAATAACTCACAATATTATTGTCGAATATAGCGACAGGTAGTCGCACGCATATAATCTGGAGTTCACATGAAATTTTCAAGACCAAATCGTATAGATGGTCGGGTACCCGTATTATCCGCAGCAGATGCAGTTAATTATATTCCTGATGAAGCAACTCTTTGTGTATTAGGTGCAGGTGGCGGTATTCTCGAAGCAACAACATTAATTAACGCGCTGGCTGAAAAATATAAAAACTCTCAGTCACCACGAAATCTAGCGTTGATTAGCCCTACAGGTCTGGGTGACCGTGCCGACCGGGGAATTAGCCCGCTGGCACAGGAAGGCTTAGTCAAATGGGCATTATGCGGACACTGGGGACAATCACCACGAATCTCCGACCTGGCGGAACAAAATAAAATTGCCGCCTATAACTATCCTCAGGGCGTATTAACCCAAACCCTGCGTGCATCGGCAGCCCACCAGCCAGGGATCCTCAGTGATATCGGCATCGGTACATTTGTTGACCCTCGCCAACAGGGCGGTAAGCTGAATGAAGTGACCACCGAAGATCTGATAAAATTGGTGGAAATTGATAACAAAGAGTACCTGTATTACAAAGCCATTGCGCCAAACATCGCCTTTATTCGCGCCACCACCTGTGACAGCGAAGGCTATGCCACCTTTGAAGATGAAGTTATGTATCTTGATGCGCTGGTGATTGCCCAGGCCGTACACAATAACGGCGGCATCGTTATGATGCAGGTGCAAAAAATGGTGAAGAAAGCCACTTTGCATCCGAAGTCGGTACGTATTCCCGGCTATCTGGTCGATATTGTGGTCATCGACCCCGACCAAACGCAACTGTACGGTGGTGCGCCGGTTAACCGCTTTATCTCTGGCGATTTTGTGCTCGATGACAGCCAACAAACTGCCCTGCCGCTCAATCAGCGTAAACTGGTGGCCCGACGCGCCCTGTTTGAAATGCGCAAAGGTGCGGTCGGCAACGTTGGCGTAGGTATTGCCGATGGCATTGGTCTCGTCGCGCGCGAAGAAGGCTGTGCTGACGATTTTATTCTGACAGTCGAAACGGGTCCGATTGGCGGCATCACCTCTCAAGGCATTGCTTTCGGTGCCAACGTCAACACTCGCGCCATTCTGGATATGACGTCCCAGTTTGACTTCTATCACGGTGGCGGGCTGGATGTGTGCTATTTAAGTTTTGCCGAAGTGGATCGCCACGGCAACGTCGGCGTACACAAATTCAATGGCAAAATCATGGGTACCGGCGGTTTTATCGATATTAGCGCCACTTCCAAAAAAATTATTTTCTGCGGCACGTTAACTGCCGGAAGTCTGAAAACGGAAGTTGCGGACGGTAAGTTAAATATCGTGCAGGAAGGTCGGGTGAAAAAATTCGTTAATGAATTACCTGAAGTGACTTTCAGCGGAAAAATTGCCCTCGAACGTGGACTTGATGTGAGTTACATCACTGAACGCGCTGTATTTACGTTAAAAGCAGATGGTCTTCATTTAATCGAAATAGCACCGGGAGTCTCTTTACAGGAAGACATCCTGGACAAAATGGATTTCACACCGATTATTTCCCCAGACCTGAAATTGATGGACGAAAGATTATTTATCGATGCCTCGATGGGCTTTGTATTACCCGACGCAGCCAATTAAAAGGAGTACCCTGATGGACTTTTCATTAACTGAAGAACAAGAACTGTTGCTTGCCAGCATTCGTGAGCTGATTACCAGCAATTTCCCGGAGGAGTATTTCCGTACCTGCGATCAGACGGCGACTTATCCGAAGGAATTTATGCGAGCCCTTGCGGACAACGGCATTTCGATGCTGGGCGTTCCGGAAGAGTTTGGCGGCATACCGGCTGATTACGTCACCCAGATGCTGGCGCTGATGGAAGTGTCAAAATGTGGCGCGCCCGCTTTTTTGATCACTAACGGTCAGTGCATCCACAGCATGCGACGTTTTGGCTCCGCCGAGCAGCTGCGTAAAACAGCAGAAAGCACCATGGAAACGGGCGATCCGGCGTATGCGCTGGCATTAACCGAGCCGGGAGCAGGCTCCGATAATAATAGTGCCACCACCAGCTACACCCGCAAAAATGGCAAGGTGTATCTCAACGGACAAAAAACGTTTATCACCGGCGCTAAAGAGTATCCGTACATGCTGGTACTGGCTCGCGACCCGGAGCCGAAAGATCCGAAGAAAGCCTTTACGTTGTGGTGGGTGGATTCTAAGAAACCGGGCATTAAGGTTAACCCGCTGCATAAAATCGGCTGGCACATGTTAAGCACCTGCGAAGTCTATCTTGATGACGTTGAAGTGGACGAAAGCGATATGGTCGGCGAAGAAGGCATGGGCTTCCTCAACGTAATGTACAACTTCGAAATGGAACGCCTGATCAACGCCGCGCGCAGCACGGGTTTTGCCGAATGCGCCTTCGAAGATGCCGCCCGCTACGCTAACCAGCGCATCGCATTTGGTAAGCCGATCGGTCATAACCAGATGATCCAAGAAAAACTGGCGCTGATGGCAATCAAAATTGAAAACATGCGCAATATGGTGCTGAAGGTCGCCTGGCAGGCCGATCAGGAACAGTCGCTGCGAACCAGTGCGGCACTGGCAAAACTGTATTGTGCACGTACGGCAATGGAAGTGATTGACGACGCAATTCAGATCATGGGCGGACTGGGTTACACCGATGAAGCACGCGTATCCCGATTCTGGCGCGATGTCCGCTGTGAGCGCATTGGCGGTGGTACCGATGAAATCATGATTTACGTCGCGGGTCGCCAAATCCTAAAGGATTATCAGAATAAGTAAGCGGTATAACTGACCGGATAGCGCAGATACGCTATCCGGGACGGTGCGGGAGAATCAAACTTCAGGCATCAAGCATTCCTGCTCAGCAAGGTTATTTTTAAACTGCTTACGATAATCGCTGGGAGTACACCCCACATGCCGCTGAAAAAGTTTGGCAAAATGATCGACGTTTTCATACCCTACCCGCCACGAAATTTCCGCCAACGAGGCCTCCGTATTGGTCAGGGAAAATTTCGCTTCTGTCATTCGCCGTTGAATAACATAATTGATGGGTGATATACGATACTCGCGGGTAAATTCATGGCAGATATAGCTCACGCTGGCGCGGAATTTTTTAGATAACTGTTCGAGAGTAATTTTTTCGCGGAAGTTGTTATTTAAATAGACCAATACATCTTTAATTAAGACATCTTTTTTAATATATCCCTGTTCAGAGCGGTAAGCATTTTTAAAGTTTTCGTAATATAACACGGTTAATGCATACGCGAATGCGTCATAAGCGGAAGACGTCAGGTTGTTCTTGCTCTGCGGGAGCATCACCCCCAGCTCATTAAAAATACTCTTAATAACCTCTTTACCCTGGCTGACGCTAATGACCGGACACGAGTGCATCTGCAATAGCTGATTGTCCTGCCAACTGTTAAACCGGAAACCGTAGAGTGCGCAGGTGTAAGTGGTAGCAGGTGCGCTGCTATCAGATGCAACCGCATGCAATCGCCCTTGCTCAATCACCACAATGTCCCCGGCATGCGCGACATACAGCGAAGAGTCGATGATTAATCTTGCAACCCCCTTTTTAACATAGATAAGCTCCGTTTCATTATCATGAACATGATGTCCGGACTCCCAGTTAGGATCATCGCTAATGACGAATCGGGAAAATCTCGGCGTTTTCCCCTGCTCAAAAAGGGTCTCAATGGCATTATCAAAGCAGCGTTGATACATGACAACCTCCACCTAAAGGCAGTAATTTTGTGAATAATGAATATCGAAAAGTGGAAACGATAATAACGTTATACAACGTTATTCCTTGCTGGCGAAACAAAATTATTTGCGTCGACTGCAAGATGATACCTCCTGCCTCATTGCGTTGTTTTCCACGTTTATTTCCGTTTGATAAAAAACGAAAAGAATAAATGTTATTAATTCAACATTAACAATTTACATATCAGAAACAAATTAAGCGTAAAAACGATAAAAAACATGATGCATTTCGCAATTATCCTTCCCTGGTTTGTTTGCTCTTTTTTCTCTTCAGTACACAAGGCCGAGCTCTCGTTTATAAAACAAGCATTCCCGCAGCACTTTTTTTTTGCAAGATTGTTGGGAATGAAAACAGATTGCCCCGTCGAAAACTGTCCCCTCTCTGCCGCAAACTATTTTCAGTTAATTTTCCCTACTGTGGATGACTGGAGATGCCATGAAAATAATAACCTGCTTTAAGTTGGTGCCTGAAGAACAGGACATTGTTGTTACCCCACAGCATTCGCTTAACTTTGACCGGGCCGATGCCAAAATCAGCCAGTTTGATCTGAATGCGATTGAGGCCGCGGCGCAACTGAGTGCGGAGGGTGATGAAATCGTCGCTTTAACCGTGGGCGGATCGCTACTGCAAAATTCCAAAGTGCGTAAAGACGTGCTGTCACGTGGACCGGACAGTTTGTTCATGGTGCAGGATCCGCAATTGGAGCATTCATTGCCCCGCGACACCGCTCAGGCGCTGGCCTGCGCGGCCAAAAATATGAATTTCGACCTGATGCTGTTCGGAGAAGGATCGGGGGATATCTATGCCCAACAGGTTGGCTTACTGGTTGGCGAACTGTTGCAACTCCCGGTGATTAACGCCGTCAGCAACATCCAACGTAACGGCGACCGCATTGTGGTTGAGCGCGTGCTGGAAGACGAGGTTGAAGTGATCGACCTGCCGCTCCCCGCCGTACTCTGCGTAACCTCGGATATCAACACGCCGCGTATTCCCTCAATGAAAGCCATTCTCGGCGCGGGTAAAAAGCCCGTCACACCATGGCAAGCCAGCGATATTGGCTGGACGCCTGCGTCACCGTTAGCGGAACTGGTAAGCCTCACCGTACCGCCACAAACGGAACGTAAGCATATCATTCTGGAAAATGACTCGGCTGAAGCCATTGCCGAACTGGCTGAACACCTGAAAAAAGCCCTGAACTAAGCTCAACGGAGAGAAATTGTCATGAGTAAATTAGCTAACGTATGGGTGTTCAGCGATAACGTAGAACGCTACGCAGAATTAATGACCGGCGCACGTCAGTGGGGTGAGCATGTCCATCTTATTGTACAAGGCAGCGAACAGGCTAATCAGGTTAAACCTCTGGGTGCCGATGAAATAATCGTGCTCGAAGCCCCCTCCGGTTTACAGCGTGTAGAAAATTACGCCGAAACCATCGCGGCGCTGATGCAAGAACACGCCGGAATGCTGTTGATGCCAGCCACAAAGCGCGCGAAATCACTTGGGGCACGGTTAAGCATCCAACTCAATGCCGCGATGGTGAACGACGCAATATCGGTGACTCTTGAGGATGGCACAGTGTTCGCAGAGCACCGAATGTATGGTGGGCTGGCATTCGGCAAAGAAAAAATCAAAAGCGCGCTGGCAATTATCACTCTTGCCCCTGGCCTGCTTGAACCTGTAGCGGAAAACGCCTCGTACAACTGCCCTGTTGTCCCAGTAGCTTACATCGCACCGCTTCATGAAATTATGTGCCAGGAACGTCGCGCTAAATCCGTGAGCAGCGTGGACCTCAGTAAAGCCAAACGTGTGGTTGGCGTGGGTCGCGGCCTGGTTGCGCAACATGATCTGGAGATGGTGCACCAGTTGGCATCGGTACTGGGGGCAGAAGTGGGCTGTTCACGCCCGATCGCCGAAGGCGAAAACTGGATGGAGCGCGAACGCTACATTGGCGTTTCTGGTGTGTTACTGAAGTCAGACCTTTATCTGACGTTGGGCATTTCAGGACAAATTCAGCATATGGTTGGCGGTAACGGCGCGAAAATCATTGTTGCTATCAACAAAGACAAGAAAGCCCCTATTTTCAATTATGCCGATTACGGCCTGGTAGGCGACATCTACAAAGTTGTTCCGGCCCTTATCGAACATCTCAGCCGCTAATCCCCCCATTTAACGCACATCTCCCGCTGCCCTTACAGCGGGAAGGGAGCATAAAGCATGTCAGATGAAAAATTTGATGCCATTGTGGTCGGTGCTGGCGTGGCGGGTACGGTTGCAGGCTACGTTATGGCTCTGTCCGGACTGGACGTGCTGGTCATTGAGCGCGGAAACAGTGCAGGCAGTAAAAATATGACCGGCGGAAGACTCTACGCGCATAGCCTTGAGCGCATCATGCCAGGGTTCGCGCAGGAGGCGCCGCTCGAGCGTAAAGTCACCCGCGAAAAAATCTCCTTTCTGACCGAAGAAAGCGCCGTCACTCTCGATTTCCATCGTGAAAAAGCTGACGCACCAACGCAGGATTCGTATACCGTTTTGCGCAACAGACTTGACCCATGGCTAATGGAAAAAGCGGAACAAGCTGGCGTGCAGTTCATCCCCGGTGTGCGCGTCGATGCTCTGATCCGCGAAGGTAATAAGGTCACCGGAGTCCAGGCCGGTGACGATATCCTGGAAGCCAATATTGTCATCCTGGCCGATGGCGTCAACTCTATGCTGGGGCGGTCCCTGGGGATGGTTCCTCCCTCTTCTGCACATCACTATGCCGTTGGCGTAAAAGAGCTGATCGGCTTACCTCCAGCGGTCATTGCAGATCGCTTCAACCTTTCAGGTAATGAAGGCGCGGCCTGGCTGTTTGCAGGCTCACCGTCTGATGGATTGATGGGAGGAGGTTTTTTGTATACCAACCAGGACTCCATCTCTCTGGGGCTGGTGTGTGGTCTGGGGGATATTGCCCATGCCACAAAAAGTATTCCACAAATGCTGGAAGACTTTAAGCAACATCCAACTATTCGACCATTGATTGCCGGTGGTGAATTACTGGAATATTCCGCGCATATGGTGCCGGAAGGCGGTCTGGCAATGGTTCCAAAGCTGGTCGATGACGGTGTGATGATCGTCGGTGATGCCGCCGGTTTCTGTTTGAACCTGGGTTTCACGGTGCGAGGTATGGATTTGGCCATCGCTTCCGCAGAAGCCGCTGCCCAAACAGCCATTGCAGCAAAAGAACGACAGGATTTCTCTGCCAGCAGCCTGATGGCCTACAAACGCGCGCTTGAACAAGGCTGTGTGATGCGTGATTTACAACATTTTCGCAAGATCCCGGCGTTGATGGAAAACCCACGTCTGTTCACCCAGTATCCGCGTATGGTGGCCGACATCATGAGCGATATGTTCACCGTTGACGGACGTCCAAATCAACCGGTTCGCAAGATGATTATGTCCCATGCCAAACAAATCGGACTGATGAACTTACTGAAAGACGGTATCAAGGGGGCAACTGCACTATGAGTCAGGACAATACTGTTAACGTTGACGTCAAACTGGGCGTCAATAAATTCAATGTCGATGAAGGCCACCCGCACATCATCCTGGCCGAACATCCAGACCTTAATGAATTTCGCAAGCTGCTGAAAGCCTGCCCCGCCGGGCTGTATAAGCAGGACGAGAGTGGAAACATTCATTTTGATTCTGCTGGTTGCCTGGAGTGCGGAACGTGTCGAGTACTGTGCGGCGACACGATCCTCGACCAATGGGAATATCCGGTCGGAACATTTGGCATTGATTTTCGCTACGGCTAACGGATTTTGCCTGTAGTACACCGGTTCGGCCACGCCGGCCATCCGGTCAGATGTATGCCGAAATCATCCAGGGAATAACTTCATGAGTATCACACTAACGTTTAACGCCGAACGTCGCGAAGTCTGGCGGCAACAGGGTTTATGGGGAGATGCTTCGCTTGGCGATTACTGGAACCAAACTGCCAGAGCCATGCCAGATAAAATCGCCGTGGTTGATAACCATGGCGCTTCATACACCTATGCTGCACTCGACAGCGCGGCCAGCAGTCTGGCAACCTGGTTTTTAGCCTGCGGTATTCAACCTGGCGATCGCATTGCCTTCCAGCTACCGGGCTGGTGCGAGTTTACGATTATCTACCTGGCCTGCCTGAAAACCGGGGCCGTTTCCGTACCGCTGCTGCCAGCATGGCGTGAAGCAGAGCTGGTATGGGTGCTGAATAAGTGCAAAGCGAAGATTTTTTTCGCACCGACGCTGTTTAAACAGACCCGACCGGTCGATCTGATCCTGCCCTTACAAAACCAGTTGCCACATCTGCAACAGATCGTTGCCGTGGATAAACTGGCTCCGGCAACGGCCTCGCTAGCGCTCAGCCAACTGCTTTTAGCTCCGCCATTAACCCAAACGATTAATGTTCACGCCGATGAACTGGCGGCGGTGTTGTTTACCTCCGGTACCGAGGGAATGCCAAAAGGCGTAATGCTGACCCACAACAACATCCTTGCCAGCGAGCGCGCCTACTGTGCCCGCCTTAATCTCACCTGGCAGGATGTGTTTTTAATGCCAGCACCACTGGGACACGCTACCGGTTTTCTGCATGGCGTTACCGCACCGTTTTTAATCGGTGCACGCAGCGTATTGTTAGATATTTTCACCCCAGCCGCCTGTCTTGAACTGCTGGAACAACAACGCTGTACCTGTGTGCTCGGCGCAACGCCCTTCGTCTACGACATGTTGTGTAGCATGGACAAACGGCCAAGCGATCTCTCATCGCTACGCTTTTTCTTATGTGGGGGCACAACCATTCCACAGAAGATTGCCCGTGACTGCCAGCATCTCGGCATAAAATTATTAAGCATTTATGGCTCGACAGAGAGTTCCCCGCATGCGCTGGTCAATCTCGATGATTCGCTTTCTCGCATGATGGATACCGACGGATATGCTGCTGCAGGCGTCGAAATTAAAGTCGTCGATGAAGCGCGCAATACGTTGCCTGTGGGTGTAGAAGGCGAAGAAGCCTCACGCGGTCCCAATGTGTTTATGGGCTATCTCGATGAACCCGAACTCACCGCCCGTGCGCTGGATCAAGACGGCTGGTATTACAGCGGCGACTTATGCCGAATGGACGATGCGGGGTACATCAAAATCACCGGACGGAAAAAAGATATCATTGTCCGCGGTGGAGAAAACATCAGCAGCCGCGAAGTTGAGGATATTTTATTGCAGCACCCCCGCATTCACGATGCCTGCGTTGTCGCGATGCCAGACGAACGCTTAGGTGAAAGGTCATGTGCTTATGTGGTGCTAAAACCGCCGCATCATTCGCTGTCACTGGAGTCAGTGGTAGCCTTTTTTAGTCGCAAGCGGGTGGCAAAGTACAAATACCCTGAGCACATTGTGATCGTGGAGAAATTACCACGCACAGCATCCGGTAAAGTACAAAAATACCAACTGCGTCAGGATATTATTCAGCGTTTGAGCGTGGAGAGTGTTGCAGGATAAAGTGCCGGATGGCGACGCTAGCGTATCTTATCCGGCCTACGTTGAATAGGCCGGATAAGGCATGATGTTACTTGTTCAGTTCAGCCAGACTTAGCCAGGTCTGTACGACAGTGTCCGGGTTCAGCGACAGGCTGTCGATCCCCTCTTCCATCAGCCAGGCCGCAAAGTCTTCATGGTCAGATGGGCCCTGACCGCAAATACCCACGTATTTGCCCTGTTTCTTGGCTGCACGAATCGCCATTGACAGCAGCGCTTTCACCGCGTCGTTACGCTCATCAAACAGTTCAGAAACCACACCAGAGTCACGATCCAGACCCAGCGCCAACTGCGTCATGTCGTTTGAGCCGATGGAGAAGCCGTCGAAGTACTCGAGGAACTGCTCGGCCAGCAAGGCGTTAGACGGGATCTCACACATCATGATGATCTTCAGTCCGTTCTCACCGCGTTTCAGCCCCTGGCGTGCCAGCTCTTCCACCACCGCTTTCGCCTGGGCAACGGTACGTACAAACGGTACCATCACTTCAACGTTAGTCAGGCCCATGTCGTTACGGACACGTTTTACTGCGTCACATTCCAGCGCGAAGCAGTCGCGGAAGCTATCGGCAACATAACGGCCCGCCCCACGGAAGCCCAGCATCGGGTTCTCTTCATGCGGTTCATAACGCTCACCGCCGACCAGGTTGGCATATTCGTTGGACTTAAAGTCAGACATACGCACGATGACGCGTTTAGGATAAAACGCCGCCCCCAGCGTCGCGATCCCTTCCGTCAGACGACCAACGTAGAATTCACGCGGAGAATCGAAACCTTTCATCATGGCGCGGATTTCATTTTGCAGCTCAGGCGTCTGGTCATCAAACTCCAGCAGTGCACGCGGGTGTACGCCAATCATGCGGTTGATGATAAATTCCAGACGCGCCAGACCGACACCTTCGTTTGGCAGGCAGGCGAAGTCGAAAGCGCGGTCCGGGTTACCGACGTTCATCATCACCTTCAACGGCAGATCCGGCATGGTCTCCACGCTGGAACTCTTCACGCTAAAATCGAGCATGTCAGCGTAAACATAACCGGTGTCGCCTTCGGCACAAGAGACAGTAACCTTCTCACCATCTTTCATGCGCTCGGTCGCATCGCCACAGCCCACCACGGCTGGGATCCCCAGCTCACGGGCAATGATTGCCGCGTGACAGGTACGACCGCCACGGTTGGTGACAATCGCCGCTGCTTTCTTCATGATCGGTTCCCAGTCCGGGTCGGTCATGTCGGTAACCAGTACGTCGCCTGGTTCGATACGGTTCATTTCGCTGATGTCCTGGATGACTTTGACCGGACCCGCGCCAATGCGGTGACCGATGGCACGACCTTCAGCAATAATTTTACCCTGCGCATGCAGCGTATAACGCTCCATCACCTGGCCACGAGAACGCACGGTTTCCGGGCGCGCCTGCACAATGAACAGCTTACCGGTATGACCGTCTTTCGCCCATTCGATATCCATCGGGCGACCGTAGTGCTTCTCGATCTGCACCGCCTGCTTGGCCAGTTCCTGCACTTCTTCGTTAGTCAGGGAGAAAATGTCGCGTTGTTCCTGCGGCACATCTTCGATCGTTACCTGCTTACCGTGTTCCTGGGTCGGCGCGTAGATCATGCGGATTTTTTTCGAACCCATGGTGCGACGAACGATAGCCGGACGGTTAGCCGCCAGCGTCGGTTTATGCACGTAGAATTCATCCGGGTTAACGGCCCCCTGCACGACCATCTCGCCCAGGCCCCATGCAGAGGTGATAAACACCACCTGATCGAAACCGGATTCGGTATCGATGGAGAACATGACGCCGGAAGACGCGAGGTCAGAACGCACCATCCGCTGCACACCCGCAGAGAGCGCTACGCCACGATGGTCATAACCCTGGTGGACACGATAAGAGATCGCGCGGTCGTTAAACAGCGAAGCAAATACGTGTTTGATGGCAACCAGCACGGCATCAAATCCCTGGACGTTGAGGAAGGTTTCCTGCTGACCGGCAAATGACGCATCTGGCATATCTTCTGCGGTAGCGGAAGATCGCACAGCAAAAGAGGCATGGGCATCGTCCGCTGACAGCTGCGCGTAGGCATCGCGGACGGCATTTTCCAGCTCCGGCTGGAAAGGAGTGTCGATAATCCACTGGCGGATCTGCGCGCCGGCTTTTGCAAGCTCGGTGACATCGTCAATATCCGTTTTATCCAGCAGCTCATAAATGCGCTGGTTTACACCGCTCTGGTCCAGAAACTGGTTAAACGCGTCGGCGGTCGTTGCAAAACCATTCGGTACGGAAACACCCATACCTGAAAGGTTAGTAATCATTTCACCCAGGGAGGCATTTTTGCCCCCAACTCTGTCTACATCATTCATGCCGAGTTGGTTATACCAAAGCACCAGCGGTGACGAGCCATTGTTGGACATCGAACAATCCTTATATTTGAACGAGGTTAGGAAACTCAATTTTGCGTAATTATCTTTGCATATTTACTCCAGCGAAAAAAACGGTGAATCGTTCAAGCAACTTTATTTTTTATTTTTTCAGATTGTTTCCGCATTTGCGCAAACCCGCGAGCCACAGGGGATCTCCACAAAAACTACCGGTATAAACATTTGTTCCGAAAAATGAAATGTACTTTTCATTAATTATAAAAATACCGTTTCATTTTATAAAAAAGATGCAGCAATATTCGCTTCTGGCGAATTTTAATTTATGCTTTCAGAGAATTATGTCTGCCCAGGATGAGCAAAATGGATAATGCTGTTGATCGTCACGTATTTTATATTTCTGATGGTACGGCCATCACCGCCGAGGTCTTGGGTCACGCGGTGATGTCGCAATTTCCGGTCACGATCAGCAGCATTACGCTGCCGTTTGTGGAAAATGAGAGTCGTGCGCGCGCGGTTAAAGACCAGATTGACGCGATCTACCAACAAACTGGCGTGCGCCCTTTGGTGTTTTACTCCATCGTCCTGCCAGAAATTCGCTCAATCATTCTGCAAAGCGAGGGATTTTGTCAGGATATAGTGCAGGCACTGGTTGCCCCACTACAACACGAGATGAAGCTCGACCCTACACCTATCGCCCATCGCACGCACGGTCTGAATCCCGGTAACCTCAACAAGTACGACGCGCGCATTGCCGCCATTGACTACACCCTCGCCCACGACGACGGTATTTCGTTGCGCAACCTCGATCAGGCCCAGGTGATCCTGCTTGGTGTTTCTCGTTGCGGCAAAACCCCGACCAGTTTGTATCTGGCCATGCAGTTTGGTATCCGCGCCGCCAACTACCCCTTTATTGCCGATGATATGGATAATTTGGTGCTGCCCGCCTCCCTGAAGCCGTTGCAGCATAAGCTGTTCGGTCTGACTATCGACCCTGAGCGCCTGGCGGCCATCCGCGAAGAGCGCCGTGAGAACAGCCGGTACGCTTCGCTGCGCCAATGCCGAATGGAAGTTGCTGAGGTAGAAGCGCTGTACCGGAAAAACCAGATCCCATGGCTGAACAGTACCAATTATTCGGTAGAAGAGATTGCTACCAAGATCCTCGATATCATGGGACTGAATCGCCGCATGTACTAGAATGCTAGTGCATTGGTTCGATTTTTTGTTATTATGCTCGCCACCAGGCAGGATGAGTGTGATATTGTGATGTACATCACTTCCCGGTAGTCCTGCCGTTGAAGCAACAAATTTCTGAGACAAGTAATGAACAGAACCGATGAACTCCGTACTGCGCGTATTGACAACCTGGTCACTCCAGCAGAGCTTGCGCAACGGCATCCTGTTTCATCCTCCGTCGCCCGTCATGTTACGGACTCCCGACGTCGGATAGAAAAAATTTTAAATGGTGAAGACCCCCGTTTACTGGTGATCGTAGGTCCCTGCTCGATTCACGATCTTGATGCCGCGATGGAATACGCGACACGATTACAGGCGCTGCGCACAAAGCACCAGGCGCGTCTGGAAATCGTGATGCGTACCTATTTTGAAAAGCCACGCACCGTCGTGGGCTGGAAAGGCCTAATTTCCGACCCGGATTTGAACGGCAGTTATCGTGTAAACCACGGTATTGAACTGGCGCGAAAACTGCTGTTGCAGGTCAACGAACTGGGCGTCCCCACGGCGACTGAATTCCTCGACATGGTGACCGGCCAGTTTATTGCCGATTTAATCAGTTGGGGAGCTATTGGCGCGCGCACCACCGAAAGTCAGATCCATCGTGAAATGGCCTCCGCGCTCTCCTGCCCGGTCGGTTTTAAGAACGGAACGGATGGCAACACGCGCATCGCCGTCGATGCGATTCGCGCCTCCCGCGCCAGTCACATGTTCCTCTCGCCGGATAAAACCGGTCAGATGACCATTTATCAGACCAGCGGTAACCCTTACGGGCATATCATCATGCGTGGCGGTAAAAAGCCGAATTATTATGCTGAAGATATTGCCGCCGCCTGCGATACCCTGCACGAATTTTCCCTGCCTGAGCATCTGGTGGTCGATTTTAGCCACGGCAATTGCCAGAAGCAGCATCGTCGTCAGTTGGACGTTTGTGACGACGTGTGCCAGCAAATTCGTAACGGTTCGACGGCAATTGCCGGGATCATGGCGGAGAGTTTCCTGCGTGAAGGTACGCAAAAAATCGTTAGCGGCCAGCCGTTGGTTTACGGTCAGTCTATTACCGACCCGTGCCTGAACTGGGAAGATACTGAACTGTTGGTTGAAAAACTCGCCTCTGCGGTTGATAGCCGTTTTTAATGCTGTTCACCGGGCAATATCACTTTGCCCGGTGCTAATCCTTTGTTTTTCCCCAATTGTTGTGCAAAAAACGTTCTCGTCACAATTATTTCACAAAAACGCTTGCCGCAAATTTGCAGTTTGATGATAATGATTATCATTGTTACATTGATTGTTATTTTTAAACACTATGTCACGTATGGATAACACAACGGCTACGCCTACAAAAGACACAACACCGCCTTCCGTCGCGCCAAACGAGCGACGAATTGACAGTAAAACCCTGCTGGGTAACGAAGGACGCGTGATCATAGAGCATGATGGTCAGCACTACCTGCTGCGCCAGACGCAAGCCGGAAAACTCATTCTGACTAAATAAACAACACATTTCGCCAGCCACCCAGGTCATACCCAGGCAGCCAGCGCTTTTCGATTTCCTAATGGAGAGTTGCTATGCCTTACCTGCACACCGCTTCCCTGCGCCCATCGCTGTTGGCGCTGGCGATTGTCAGTAACCTGCCCATCGTAGCCTATGCGGCGGTCGAGGATATGACCGTCACCGCCACCGGCAATGCCCGTAGTGCCTTTGAAGCGCCGATGATGGTCACCGTGATTGATGCCACCGCCCCGGAAAACCAGACCGCCAGTTCGGCAGCCGATCTGTTGCGGACGGTTCCGGGTCTAACCCTCGATGGAACGGGTCGTACCAACGGCCAGGACGTGAATCTGCGCGGCTACGATCGACGTGGCGTTCTGGTACTGGTTGACGGCGTTCGTCAGGGAACTGACACCGGACACCTGAACAGCACCTTCCTCGACCCGGCGCTTATCAAACGTATCGAAGTCGTGCGTGGCCCTTCCGCACTACTGTACGGTAGCGGCGCGCTGGGCGGCGTGATCGCCTATGACACTGCGGATGCCAAAGATCTGCTGGAAGCCGGACAAAACAGCGGTTACCGCGTGTTCGGTACCGCGGCAACTGGCGATCACAGCCTCGGTATGGGCGCCAGCGCATTTGGGCGCACCGATACGCTGGACGGACTGCTTGCATGGTCGAGTCGCGATCGCGGTGATTTGCGCCAGAGCGACGGTACTACAGCGCCAAACGATGAAGCGATCAACAATATGTTGGCGAAAGGTAGCTGGAAAATTGACAGCGCCCAGACGTTGGCCGGCTCGCTGCGATACTACAACAATGACGCCCGGGAACCTAAAAACCCACAAACCAGCGCGGCAGATGCCACCAGCAACCCGATGACCGACCGTTCCACCATCCAGCGTGATGCGCAACTGACCTACTCGCTTGCTCCGGCGGACAATGACTGGCTGAACGCGGATGCCCGTATCTACTGGTCCGAAGCGCGTATTAATGCACAAAACGTGGATAACACCGGCGAATTTCGCAAACAGACCACCAAAGGCGGTAAACTCGACAACCGCACCCGCCTGTTTACCGACTCTTTTGCTTCTCATCTGCTGACCTACGGCGGCGAATATTATCGTCAGGAACAACAACCGGGTGGTTCAACCACCGGTTTCCCGGAGGCAAAGATCGATTTCAGCTCCGGCTGGCTACAGGATGAAATCACCCTGCGCGACCTGCCGGTTACGCTGCTGGGCGGTACCCGTTATGACTCTTATCGCGGCAGCAGCGACGGCTATGAAGATGTTGATGCTGACAAATGGTCGTCCCGCGCCGGACTCACCGTTACGCCAGCCGACTGGCTGATGCTGTTCGGTTCATACGCTCAGGCCTTCCGTGCGCCAACCATGGGCGAAATGTATAACGATGCGAAACACTTCTCGATTGGTCGTTTCTACACTAACTACTGGGTTCCAAACCCTAACCTGCGCCCGGAAACCAACGAAACGCAGGAATACGGATTTGGCCTGCGCTTTGACGATCTGCTGATGGCGAGCGATGCGCTCGAATTTAAAGCCAGCTATTTCGACACCAAAGCAAAAGATTACATCTCCACCAGTGTTGACTTCGCCGCTGCGACAACCATGTCCTATAACGTTCCCAATGCCAAAATCTGGGGCTGGGACGTGATGGCGAAATATACCGCCGACCTGTTCAGTCTCGACATGGCCTATAACCGCACACGCGGCAAAGATACTGACACAGGTGAATACATTTCCAGCATTAACCCCGACACCGTCACCAGCAAACTGAATGTGCCGGTTGCGCACAGCGGTTTCTCCGTAGGCTGGATTGGGACATTTGCTGACCGTTCAACGCATATCAGCAGCACCTACGCTAAACAGCCTGGCTATGCAGTAAACGATTTTTACGTGAGCTATCAGGGCCAACAAGCACTGAAAGGCATGACCACCACGCTGGTACTGGGCAACGCCTTCGACAAAGAGTACTGGTCGCCGCAAGGCATTCCGCAGGATGGTCGTAATGGCAAAATTTTCGTGAGTTATCAGTGGTAATCACTTTTCCCCGGTTCGCCGGGGCCGCAATCTGGAAGGAAGAGACAATGAATCATTACACACGCTGGCTGGAACTGAAGAAAGAAAATCCCGGAAAATACGCACGTGACATTGCAGGATTGATGAATATTAGCGAAGCCGAACTGACCTTTGCGCGCGTCGGCCATGACGCCTGGCGCTTACGTGGCGAAGTCCGCGAAATCCTCGGCGCACTGGAAGCGGTTGGTGAAACCAAATGCATTTGCCGCAACGAATATGCGGTGCATGAACAGGTTGGCGCTTTTACCAATCAGCACCTGAACGGCCATGCCGGGCTGGTTCTTAATCCGCGTGCACTCGACCTGCGTCTGTTCTTAAATCAGTGGGCAAGCGCTTTTCATATCAGTGAGACCACCGCCCACGGCGAGCGTCAGAGCATTCAATTCTTTGACCATCAGGGAGACGCACTGCTGAAGGTTTATACCACACAAAATACCCTCGTTGAGGAATGGGCGGCGTTGCTGACCCGTTTCATCTTTGCAGAAAACCCGCCGCTGGTGCTGCAACCCGTCAACAATTCTGTGCCTGCCGCCGTCACTGTCGACGCACAGACCGTTGATCAAGAGTGGCGAGCGATGACCGATGTCCATCAGTTCTTCGGTCTGCTGAAACGCCACGATCTCACCCGCCAACAGGCGTTTAATCTGGTTGGCGACGATCTGGCCTGTAAGGTTTCTAATAGCGCACTGGCGCAATTACTCGACACCGCGCGTCAGGATGGCAACGAAATTATGGTTTTTGTGGGTAATCGCGGCTGTGTACAGATATTTACCGGCGTAATAGAAAAACTGGTGCCGATGAAAGGCTGGCTGAACATCTTCAACCCAACCTTTACCCTGCATCTACTGGAAGAGAGCGTGGCGGAAACGTGGGTGACGCGTAAACCGACCGCCGATGGTCACGTCACCAGTCTGGAGCTGTTTGCTGCCGACGGCACGCAAATCGCCCAGCTGTATGGTCAACGTACGGAAGGCGAGCCGGAGCAGACGCAATGGCGCGCACAGATTGACGCACTGACGCCGAAAGGACTGGCCGCATGAAAAAACTGCTGGCCCTGATCGCGCTGCTGCCCTTCGCGGCGCTGGCTGCGCCCGAGGAACGGGTTGTTGCGCTCGGTGGCGATGTCACCGAGATTGTCTACGCACTGGGAGCACAACCCTCCCTTGTGGCGAGAGACAGCACCAGCCAGTGGCCTGTTGCGGCAACCGCGTTACCTGATGTTGGTTATTTGCGCCAGCTCAACGCCGAAGGGATCCTAGCTACCCGCCCTACGCTGGTCCTTGCCAGCGCGCAGGCACAGCCCTCTTTAGCACTAAAACAGCTTGAGCAGAGCAACGTCAAGGTTGTCACGATCCCAGCAAGCAACGATCTTAACGCGATTGATGAAAAAGTTCGGGTTATCGCTGCGGCTACTCATCGGGAGGCCGACGGAGAAACTCTGCGCGCAACGTTACGTCAGGAACTGGCGACGCTCCCGTCGTCTGAACTTAATAAACGTGTGCTGTTTATTCTCAATCATGGCGGGATGACCGCAATGGCGGCGGGCCAGCAAACCGGAGCCGATGCGGCGATTCGTGCCGCAGGTCTACGCAACGCCATGCAGGGCGTTAATCGCTATCAGCCGCTGTCACAAGAAGGCGTCATTGCCAGCCAACCCGATCTGGTGGTGATTTCGCAGGACGGCGTTAAGGCGATGGGTGGCGAAGATAACCTGTGGGCGCTACCGGGACTTGCGCAAACACCTGCCGGAAGGAATAAACAGGTATTGCAGGTTGACGTTATGGCGCTGTTGGGCTTCAGCGTTCGCACGCCACAGGCTATTTTGCAGCTTCGTGCTAAAGCGGAGCAATTGCCCTGATGTCCCGGCGGATCACCTGTTCGTTGTGGATGTTGGCATTGATGCTGGTTGCAATGACGGTTCTGGCTACCGGTTTTGGCGCGTTGCGCCTGCCGGTAAGTCTGCTCTGGCGTGATGGCGATGAGGCACTGCGTCAAATCTGGATCACGATTCGCCTTCCCCGCGTCCTGCTGGCGCTGGTGATTGGCGCCTCTCTGGCGCTCGCTGGCTGCGTGATGCAGGGACTGTTTCGCAATCCGCTTGCAGACCCTGGATTACTGGGAATAAGCAGCGGCGCCGCCTGCGCTGTGGCCCTGTGGGTGGTGCTGCCTGTCTCTTTGCCCGCGCTGATGATGTTGTATGCTCCAATGCTGGCCGCTTTTTTCGGCGCGCTAGCGGCAACAGTAGTGATTTTTATCCTCAGCCAACAGCGCGACGGTTCGCTCTCCCGCCTGCTGCTGGTCGGCATTGCCATCAACGCGCTCTGCGGGGCGGCGGTTGGCGTACTGTCGTGGGTCAGTAACGATGCGCAACTGCGCCAGCTGTCGCTATGGGGAATGGGAAGTCTGGGGGCCGCACAGTGGCCCACGCTGTTGGCTGTCACTTCGCTGACAACCCCGACAGTGCTGATCATCTGGCGACTTGCTCCGGCGCTGAATCTTCTGCAACTGGGTGAGGAAGAGGCGCATTATCTCGGCGTTGATGTACGTACAATCCAGCGTATTTTGCTGCTTTGTAGCGCATTACTGGTTGCCTCAGCCGTGGCGGTAAGCGGGGTGATTGGCTTTATCGGGTTGGTAATCCCACATTTAATACGTATGTGGCTCGGCTCAGACCATCGGGCCGTTATTCCGGGTTCCGTGCTGGCGGGCGCGTTTTTATTGCTGATTGCCGACACCCTGGCTCGTACGGCGGTTGCGCCTGCGGAGATGCCGGTCGGTCTGTTGACCAGTCTTCTCGGCGCACCGTGGTTTTTATGGCTTATTTTTCGTCAGCGAGGAGCGCATGGCTGAACATTTCATCGCTGAAGGGCTTCACTATCACGTAGCTGGCAGAGCGGTGATTGACGACGTATCGCTCGCCCTTACAAAAGGTGAACTGGTTGCGCTCATCGGCCCAAACGGTGCGGGGAAATCCACCCTGCTGCGCCTGCTGACCGGTTTTCTCAAACCAGCAACCGGGCGTTGCGTGCTGGCGGGCAAACCGCTGCATGAATGGTCTACCCAGACCCTGTCGCGGCATCGGGCAGTGATGCGCCAGCAAACACAGTTGGGATTCGACTGGCCGGTAGAGGCCGTCATCGCGATGGGCCGCGCGCCGTGGACCCAACAGCAGGAGCCCCGGCTTATCGCTCAGGTGATGGAAATGACCGGATGCACACCGTTGGCGGGTCGGCAATACGCCGCGCTTTCCGGCGGCGAGCAACAGCGAGTACAGTTAGCCCGTGCGCTGGCACAACTCTGGTGCGACGGTGCGCCTCGCGGTTGGTTATTCCTTGATGAACCGACCTCCGCGCTGGATCTTTACCACCAGCAGCATCTGTTGCGCATGCTAAAAACGCTTACCTCTTCGGGAGAGCTGCATGTGTGCATTGTGCTTCACGATCTGAACCTCGCCGCACTGTGGGCAGACAGAATAGTGCTGCTGCACAACGGCAGGCTGGTATCGCAGGGAACACCGGAAACTGTGTTACAGGCCGATGACCTGAAGCGCTGGTACGGTGCTCAGGTACACGTTGGCCAGCATCCGGCCAACGCCTCCCCGCAGGTATTTCTGGCCCCTTAGCTTGAACAACTCACTTCCAGCCGTTTGCCCCAGTCAGGTGGACGGCTGACATAGTCATCATCACGATCGGCAAACGGGGTACGCAACGCCTGGTGCAACCGATGCAGCTCGGCGTAATCCCCCTGTTCTGCCTGACTAATCGCCCGTTGCGCCAGCCAGTTACGTAATACCATCGCCGGGTTAGCCGCCTTCATCTGGGTTTGTCTGACAGCATCGGCAATATTGTCTTGCTGAAGGCGCGAGCGATACCGCGTGAACCAGTCGTCAAACGCTGCGCGGTCGATAAACTCATCGCGCAACGGAGATTGCGCACTGTGTTGTTCCGTTTGGCTGAGCATGCGAAACGTTCGCGTATAGTCGCTTCTTTCCCGCGACATCAGACTAAACAGCTCGCTAAGCAGTTCGTTATCGTCTTTCTGCTCGCTAAAGAAGCCGAGCTTTTGCCGCATCCGCTGACCGTAGCGAGTTAACAGCGCCAGCTGGTAACTGTCCAGCGCATCATTGAGCGCCTCGACCGGGATAAACGGCGACAGGGTTTGCGCCAGACGTTGCAGGTTCCACAACGCGGCGGCCGGCTGATTATCGAAACTGTATCGCCCCTGGTTGTCAGAGTGGTTACAGATATAATCGGGTACGTAATCATCAAGAAAACCGAATGGACCGTAATCCATCGTCAGACCCAGAATCGACATGTTGTCCGTATTCATAACACCATGCGCAAACCCTACCGCTTGCCAGTCAGCGATTAACGTCGCAGTACGCGTGACAACATCGTTAAACCACAGCTGATATTTATCGGCGTCTTCCTGCCATTGCGGCCAGTAATGGCGAATCGCAAAGTCAGCCAACTGGCGCACTTTTTCCGGCTCCCGGCGATAGTAAAAATGCTCAAAATGGCCAAACCGCATATGGCTTTGCGCCACGCGGATAAGCATCGCTCCCGCTTCGACCGTTTCGCGATACACCGGCGTGTCGCTGGTGACAATCGACAATGCCCGCGTGGTCGGTATTCCCAGGTAGTGCATCGCTTCGCTAGCAAGGCTTTCGCGAATGGTCGAGCGCAGCACGGCGCGCCCATCCCCCATGCGGGAATACGGTGTGAGTCCGGCGCCTTTCAGGTGCCAGTCAAACGTTGAACCATCCGCGAGCTGTTGTTCGCCCAGCAGGATCCCACGTCCGTCGCCAAGCTGACCTGCCCAGACGCCGAACTGATGTCCACTATAAACCTGGGCTAAAGGCGACATCCCGGGAAGCAGCGATTCGCCTCCCCAAACGCCCGCACCAGTTGAAATATCAAATAGCGCCGCAGGAATAGCTAATTGCTCCGCCAGCGCATCGTTATGCCAGATAAGGCGCGCATTTTTCAAAGGGGTGGGTGAAAGCGCGGTATAAGTTGCTGGTAGTTCATCACGCCAGCGAGTGGTAAAAGACAGGGTCATAGGGCCTCCTGCCTCTAGTGTAGACTGTTAATAGCCTGTTAAACACCAGCAAATAAAAGGGTTATATCTTAGCAAGCGAAATTATCTGCGCAGGAGGCACTGCAGGCCACAATCCTCCCTGCATGGCACTGAATCCTACAGGCAAAACGCGCTCCAGCATCTCTTGTGTATCAATTCCGCTAATGATTATTGACTCACAGCTGGGAGATAGTTGCGCCAGAATAGCCCGCATAAACGGCTCAAACGAAATATGTGCAATCCTTTGTTGAACAAAGTTTTTATCCAGAACGACGCGTTTGAACAGGCCGTCAAAAATTGCCCGGGTTGATATACCGCCAGCACCATAGTTTGTCAGGACTAATGGAAATCGCGCAGCAAGTGCGGCCAATGTTGGATTATCTTTACCTTTGTTTAACTCCGGATAGCTTTCATTAATAGTCAGCTCCAGAAATGAAAATCGTTCAACTTGTGAAGCAAGTTCAGTATCTGATAATAAAGTATTAGCAATTGCTGGCGTTAAATTAATCCAGGCAAATACTTTTCGCTGAATAAAAAAATGTTGGCACGTTTCGATTAATTCTAGTTTTTCTACAAATAAACGACATTGTTCGTCGTCTGACATCCGAGGTAGGACCAGCTCGGTGGGTATACGCACATCCCCATGTGCACTGGCGAAATTGGTGATGATGTCGACGAATTCAAGATCGCCTTTTTCGCTTCTCGCAGGAAGAAAAGAGAACTCAGAATGGTAAAGATTATCCAGTGAAACAATCATCGTGCCAGCCCCGCTGCATGGGTGTTATCCGGCATCCTGTAGCAAAGGATGAAGAAATACGTTACTGCTGATGCAAGTAGAGGCCCTTTCATTTTTCCCTTTTTAGCCGGTAAATCGAATCCTTTTTTTTAGCTTATCCTGATTATAAGCGAATATCCAGCTTTGCACTTTTTAATATCTCGGAATAAATCATATTTTTAGCAAGATACGCTCTTAATGTTCATGGGTATTGTCTAACCAAAAGCAGAAATAAAAGTTAACTTTCAAACGGTGATGTCGAGGCTGCCACTCGATGGCAGCCTCGGAGTTGTGAGGATTAAATACGTCGCGCCTGCCAAAAGTTTTTACGCCAGTAAACGTTATCCAGAGACGAGCGCATCACTCCACGGCTGGTTGAAGCATGAATAAATTGATTATTGGTATCGTAAATACCGACATGCAGACCGCTTTCCCCAGACCCGGTTTTAAAGAAAACCAGATCGCCGGGCAGCAAATCGTCTTTATCAATTTCGGTACCAATCTTTGATTGCGTACGCGTATCGCGTGGGAGTTGCAGATCGAATTTATCGCGCATCGTCATCAAAACAAATCCAGAACAATCCACCCCGCTACGACTCATACCACCATAACGATAGGGTGTGCCATGCCAGGTTTGTAGCTGATCATTAAGACCGGCAATAACGGCGATTGAATCCGACAAGCGGGCATTTGGCGCAGGCGCACGATGGCTGCTGCAGCCCGCCAAAAACAATGCTGTGATTAAAAGGAGCCAAAAGCGCATTCAGTACGAATCCTCTGAATTTTATTTTTATACCAATTTAGCGTGGAAATTATATGCTTTTCAAGAACCCATTTAACTTAAGTGGTTGATATGAGCATTCTATGCCCTTCAATATCCAAACGTCGGAAGTTGACACCATAGGCCGCAGACAGATTGGCCGGCGTCAGTACCGCATCTCGAGAACCACTGGCAAGCAGTTTCCCACGTTTGAGTAGCCAGGCTTTATGCGCATGGCGTAAGGTGTGATTAAGGTCGTGACTACTCATCACAATCGCTATGCCCTGCAAACACAGCTGACTCAACAATCGATCCAGTGCGTTTTGTTGCGCGACGTCCAGACTGTTCATCGGCTCATCCAGGAGTAAAAGCTGACCTAATGGATTCGCTTGTGGGCAAATCTGCAGGATAACCGCAGCCAGGCGCACACGCTGCCACTCACCGCCGGAGAGTTGGTTCACGCCGCGCCCCAGTTTATCTCCCAGGCCGAGCGCATCGGCGACCTCCTGTAACAGATCGGTACGTGCTTTGTCGGGTTGATGCAGCGTCAGAAAATGCCAGACCGGCATCGCAAACGGCGGATTTTGCTGTTGCGCAAGATAGGCACGATATTGCGCCAGCCTGGCAGCCGGCCATTCCTCCAACGGCATATCACCAAAAGTGATGCTGCCCTCTCCGTTCGTCAGACCCGCCATACGCGCCAACAGCGTACTTTTTCCGGCACCGTTTGGTCCCACTAAATGCAGGATCTCTCCTGCTTTTATCTCACCAGAAAGCGGGCCAAGACGGGTCGATTCCGCGACGTCCTGTAGCTGCATCAATCGAGACATTAGTTTGCCAGCGCCTGCTTGATGGTTTGCACCAGAATGGGATCCTCAGGCGTCATATCCGGTGAGAATCGTTGCAGCACTTTTCCATCGCGACCCACTAAAAACTTCTCGAAATTCCACAGAATATCGTCCGGGTAGAGCGGCGCACGACCTTTGCTCGCCATTCGCTCATAGAACCCACTGTCCGCAGGTGCAACGGCCGTTGGTGCGGCATCAATCAGCTTCTGATACAGCGGATGGCGTCCCTCGCCGTTGACGTCAATTTTGCTGAACATCGGGAAAGTTACGCCCCAGGTGGTACTGCAGTACGTTTTTATTTCCTCTTCGCTGCCCGGCTCCTGGCCCAGAAACTGATTGCAAGGGAAACCAAGAACGCTGAAGCCCTGTTGGTGCCAGGTTTTCTGCAGATTCTCCAGTTGCTCGTACTGCGGCGTCAGTCCACATTTTGAAGCAACGTTGACAATTAACAGCACATTTCCGGAATACGGCTGCAGTGAGGTAACCTCGCCGTCGATGGTCGTCACTTCTGTATCGAGGATAGTGTTTTGCATAGCATCTCCAGAACAACAGGTGGATTTTCAGTTTTTAATCATAGACCGAACCAACGCGTTCTAGCGCGCGGCTTTTAACAATAACCAGATAAATACCGGTGCGCCCATGGTGGCCGTCACCACGCCGATAGGTAACTCAGCCGAGGCCAGCACCAGACGCGCGACAACATCAGCAAACAGTAATGCGATTGCACCAGCCAACGCACAACCTGGCAATAAAACACGGTGATCGGTGAGGCCGCACAGTCGCAAAATATGCGGTATCACAAGCCCAATAAAACCAATCGCCCCTGCCAGAGCCACGCTCACGCCGACCATCCAGCCCGTGGCGACCACCAGCAGGTTGCGCCAGAACCATAGTGGCAGCCCCAGCTGACGAGCAGACGTCTCTCCTAATGCCAGCATATTCATCGGCTGCGACTGACAGCAGATCCACACCAGTACCGGAATCAACGCCACCATGAGCCAGGCCTGATGCCAGTCTACGCCACCGAAGCCCCCCATCATCCAGTACATCAGCTGTCGTAAGTCAAATGAGGTGGAGAAGTAGATGGCCCATGTCATCAGCGCGCTACAGATAATCCCCAGCGCCACCCCTGCCAGTAGCAGACGGCTGGTAGACAAATGACGGCGGGCGAAACGTAGCAGTATGAGCGTGATAATCAGCGCCCCGGCAATGGCGCAAAGGCCCAATGCCCAGCCGGGAAGTTGCCCCTGCCCCAGCAGCACCGCCGCGATAAGCCCGACTCCCGCGCCGTTAGACACGCCTAATAATCCCGGCTCGGCGAGCGGATTTTCAAAGAGAGCTTGCATCACTGCGCCTGATAAGGCCAACGCAGCGCCTACCAGCAAAACGGCAAGGGTACGGGGAAGTCGGATTTGCCAGACGAACAGATCGCCGCGGGCGCTGAACCAGTCGCCGGGAGCGATCCATTGTTCTCCTGCGCACAAGCTTAGAATCGTTGCCAGTAGCATAAGTACTGACAGTGACAGTATCCAGCGCACATTTCGACGCTGCTGTTGATGGGCGAAAGTCAGCATGTTTTCCATTCTGCTGAAAAGAGATGAAGGTGATTCTACGGTGCTGATTCGGTAGTGAAAAGGAAAAAGGCCGCAGAGCGGCCTTTTTAGTTATATATCATGGTTTGCGCTGCCGCTTTGATGGCAGAGCAAGTGACTTAACGGATCGTTAAATCACTCTTCTTTGGGCGTTGCGTTTTCGACCCGGCTTTTTAACTTCTGTCCGGGTCTGAAGGTCACCACGCGCCGTGCTGTAATGGGAATATCTTCGCCCGTTTTCGGGTTACGGCCCGGACGTTGATTCTTATCACGCAGATCGAAGTTACCAAAACCAGAGAGTTTTACCTGCTCACCATTTTCCAGAGCACGACGGATCTCTTCGAAAAACAGCTCGACCAGTTCTTTGGCATCCCGCTTGCTAAGCCCAAGCTTATCAAACAGATATTCTGACATTTCAGCTTTTGTAAGCGCCATAGGTTCAATCCCTCAATGATGCCTGGAATCGCTCTTTTAATGCCTCTACACATTTGGCGACGGTAGCGGCAATCTCCTCTTCTTCAAGTGTACGGCTGGTATCCTGAAGGATCAGGCTGATAGCGAGGCTCTTATAACCCTCCGCAACACCCTTACCGCGGTACACGTCAAATAAGTTTACGCCAACTACCTGATTTACGCCAACTTTCTTACACTCGGATAAAATATCCGCAGCGGGAACGTTTTCGGCCACAACAACCGCGATGTCGCGACGGTTCGCCGGGAAGCGAGAAACTTCACGCGCCTGAGGCACCACGCGGTCTGCGAGCTTATTCCACTCCAGTTCAAACACCAGAGTGCGACCGTTCAGATCCAGTTTACGTTCCAGTTCAGGATGAACAACCCCAATGAAACCAATACGTTCACCTTTCAGATAAATCGCCGCAGACTGACCCGGATGCAGTGCTGGATTCGCTTCAGCTTTGAACTGAATGTCTGCCAGTTTGCCGGTCAGGTCGAGAACCGCTTCCAGATCGCCTTTCAGATCATAGAAATCAACGGTCTCTTTTGCCAGATTCCAGTGTTCATCATGACGGTTACCGCAGATCACGCCCGCCAGCATCAGATCCTGACGGATCCCGAGATTGGCCTGTGTATCCGGTACGAAACGTAAACCCGTTTCAAAAATACGTACGCGGTTCTGCTGACGGTTCTGGTTATACACTACCGTAGACAGCAAGCCGGTCCACAGGGACAAACGCATAGCCGACATATCAATAGAGATTGGGCTTGGCAACAGCAGTGCTTCTTCACCCGGGTGCAGCAGCGACTGGACTTTCGGATCGACGAAGCTGTAGGTAATTACTTCCTGGTAGCCTTTGTCATTCAGCATGGTTTTTACACGTTTCAGCGACAAATCCGCTTCACGATGCGTACCCATGATAAGACCCGCCTGAATCGGCGTGTTCGGGATATTGTCATAACCGTATACACGGGCGACTTCTTCGACCAGGTCTTCTTCAATTTCCATATCGAAACGCCAGCTCGGCGCGACCGCTTTCCACTCATCCTGCCCTTCCGTCACGTCACAACCCAGACGACGCAGAATGTCGCTCACCTGCTCATCCGCAATATGGTGTCCGATCAGACGATCCAGTTTGCTACGACGAAGCGTAATGGTTGCGCGTTTTGGCAGCGTGTCTTCGTTCGTCACGTCAATGACTGGACCCGCTTCGCCGCCGCAGATATCGATCAGCAGGCGCGTTGCACGTTCCATGGCCTTATGTTGCAGAGCCGGATCAACACCACGCTCATAGCGGTGAGAAGCATCGGTGTGCAGACCGTGACGACGTGCGCGACCTGTAATAGACAGCGGGCTGAAGAATGCACATTCCAGCAGGACGTTTTGCGTTTCATCATTCACGCCGGAATGTTCGCCACCAAAGATGCCGCCCATCGCCAGCGCTTTGTTATGGTCCGCAATCACCAGCGTATCCGCATTCAGCTTCGCTTCGCTGCCATCCAGCAATACCAGGGTCTCACCCTCTTTTGCCATACGGACAACAATTCCGCCTTCAATGCGGTCTTTGTCGAATGCGTGCATCGGCTGGCCCAGTTCGAGCAGCACATAGTTAGTCACGTCAACCACGGCATCGATTGAACGAATACCGCAACGACGCAGTTTTTCTTTCATCCACAGCGGGGTCGGCGCTTTAACATTGATGCCTTTAACCACGCGGCCCAGATAGCGTGGACAGGCTTCCACGGCTTCAACCTGAATCGGCAGGACGTCGCTAATGGTTGCCGCTACAGGCGCGATTTCCGGCTCAACCAGCGGAGCTTTGTTCAGCACAGCAACATCACGTGCGACACCGATAATGCCTAAGCAGTCGGCGCGGTTCGGCGTGACGCTGATTTCGATAGTGTTGTCGTCAAGCTTCAGGTATTCACGGATATCGGTGCCAATTGGCGCATCGGCCGGCAGTTCGATAATCCCGTTATGATCGTCGGAAATACCCAGCTCAGAGAATGAGCACAGCATACCTTCAGACGGCTCACCGCGCAGTTTCGCGGCTTTGATTTTGAAATCGCCCGGCAGAACGGCACCAACGGTTGCCACAGCCACTTTCAACCCCTGACGGCAGTTTGGCGCACCGCAGACGATATCCAGCAGACGGTCGCCGCCTACATTCACTTTGGTGACACGCAGTTTGTCAGCGTTCGGGTGCTGGCCACATTCAACCACTTCACCCACCACAACGCCGTTGAACGCGCCGGAAACAGGTTCCACACCGTCAACTTCCAGACCTGCCATTGTGATTTGGTTTGACAGAGCATCGCTATCAATCGCCGGGTTTACCCATTCGCGTAACCACAGTTCACTGAATTTCATTGTTTTATCCTGCCTTTATTTAAACTGTTTGAGGAAACGCAGATCGTTTTCGAAGAAAGAACGCAGATCGGTAACACCGTAACGCAGCATGGTCAGACGCTCCATCCCCATACCAAATGCAAAGCCCGAGTAGATTTCCGGATCGATGCCAACATTACGCAGCACGTTCGGGTGAACCATCCCGCAACCCAGCACTTCCAGCCACTTACCGTTTTTGCCCATCACGTCTACTTCCGCAGAAGGTTCAGTGAACGGGAAGTAGGAAGGACGGAAACGAACCTGCAGGTCTTCTTCAAAGAAGTTGCGCAGGAAATCGTGCAGCGTGCCTTTCAGGTTGGTGAAGTTGATGTTGGTATCAACAATCAGCCCTTCCATCTGATGGAACATCGGGGTGTGAGTCTGATCGTAATCGTTACGATATACACGGCCCGGGGCGATAATACGGATCGGCGGCTGTTTTTCCTTCATGGTGCGGATCTGCACGCCGGAAGTCTGCGTACGCAGCAAACGCGTCGCGTCAAACCAGAAAGTGTCGTGGTCAGCGCGCGCCGGATGATGGCCAGGAATGTTCAGCGCATCGAAGTTATGATAGTCATCTTCGATTTCCGGACCAGTCGCCACGGTAAAGCCCAGCTCACCAAAGAAACTTTCAATCCTGTCAATTGTACGCGTTACAGGATGCAGACCGCCGTTTTCGATACGACGCCCTGGCAGGGAGATATCGATAGTTTCTTCTGCCAGACGAGCATTCAGGGCAGCACTTTCTAATTCGGCCTTACGCGCGTTCAGCGCTTGCTGCACCTGTTCTTTGGCTTCGTTTATCACCGCACCTGCTGCCGGGCGCTCTTCTGGCGGCAGTTCGCGCAGGGTTGTCATCTGAAGGGTCAGGTGCCCTTTCTTGCCCAAATATTCGACGCGGACATTGTCTAACGCGGCAACATCTGAAGCCTGGTTAATGGCGGCCGTTGCACTGGCAACCAGCTCTGCGAGATGTGACATGGTTTTCCTCGTTATGTTGCGATATTCACTAGTCGCTCATATATACGCAAAATCATTCAAGTTGTATCAACGCAGCAAAAGAGCGAATGCAGCCAATACAGAGACAACTTGAAGGATGACGCGTATAAAAAAAGCCTCCACCAGGGAGGCTTTTAGGCGCTGTTTTCCGTTTCTTCTTTCACGCGCAAGCCTCCTGATTTCAGGTGCTAAAGTAAAAGAAGAAGCGGAAAATAGCAGCATTCATGCTTGCGTTACCTTGTGTGGTAAAAACCGGACAACCTTTATTGAAAAGGCTTACGGATAAATTGTCAACTAATTGATTGTACTGCAAATAAAAGAGAGGGAGCCAGGCTCCCTCTTTTCACCGGCTTATGCCAGAGCTGCTTTCGCTTTTTCGACCAGAGCGGTGAACGCTACTTTGTCGAATACTGCGATGTCAGCCAGGATCTTACGGTCGATTTCAACAGAGGCTTTTTTCAGGCCGTTGATGAATTTGCTGTAAGAAATACCGTTCTGACGTGCTGCTGCGTTGATACGCGCAATCCACAGTTGACGGAACTGACGCTTTTTCTGACGACGGTCACGATAAGCGTACTGACCAGCTTTGATAACAGCCTGGAAGGCAACGCGGTATACGCGAGAACGCGCACCGTAGTAGCCTTTAGCTTGTTTCAAAATTTTCTTGTGACGTGCACGGGCAACTACACCACGTTTTACGCGAGCCATATGTGCTCTCCTGTATCTATATTCTTAGTAAAAAAATGAATTAAACGTTAACGGCTTATGCGTACGGCAGGCACGCGATAACCAGACCCAGATCGCCTTTAGACACGAGGCCTTTTGGACGCAGGTGACGTTTACGCTTAGTAGATTTTTTGGTCAGAATATGACGCAGGTTTGCGTGCTTACGCTTAAATCCACCACCACCGGTTTTTTTGAAACGCTTAGCAGCACCGCGTACGGTCTTAATTTTTGGCATTTTAATAACTTCCACTTCGCATTGTTAATAAACGAAACGTAGGCGAACAACGGCTGTGGAACCCGTAGGCTCCACAGACATTGCTACTTGAAGGCCTTACTGTTTCTTCTTAGGAGCGAGCACCATGATCATCTGGCGGCCTTCGATCTTCGTAGGGAAGGATTCGACTACTGCCAGTTCACTCAGATCGTCACGGACGCGGTTGAGCACTTCCATACCGATCTGTTGGTGGGCCATCTCACGACCGCGAAAACGCAGCGTGATCTTAGCCTTATCGCCATCTTCCAGAAAGCGTACCAGGCTGCGGAGTTTTACCTGGTAATCGCCATCGTCGGTGCCAGGACGGAATTTAATTTCCTTAACCTGGATAACTTTTTGCTTTTTCTTCTGTTCCTTAGAAGACTTACTCTTTTCATAAAGGAACTTGCCGTAGTCCATAATACGACAAACTGGCGGTTCGGCGTTAGGGCTGATTTCAACTAAATCTACTCCAGCTTCTTCAGCTTTTTCGATCGCTTCTCTCAGACTCACAATACCCAAAGCTTCGCCTTCCAGACCTGTTAAGCGAACTTCCAGGGCGCGAATCTCGCCATTGATACGATTCGGACGTGCCGTTTGAACTCGTTTTCCGCCTTTAATACCTTATTCCTCCAGTTGTTGAAGACTGCGGCTGCGAATCTCTTGTTGCAGCTTCTCAATCACTTCATTTACGTCCAGGCTGCCCAAGTCTTTGCCACGACGGGTACGCACGGCAACTTTGCCTGCTTCTACCTCTTTGTCGCCACAGACCAACATGTAAGGGACACGACGTAAAGTGTGCTCGCGGATTTTAAAGCCAATCTTCTCATTTCTCAAGTCTGCTTTTACACGAATACCCGCATTTTGTAGTTTCTGCGTTAATTCGTTAACGTATTCAGACTGAGAATCGGTGATGTTCATGACCACAACCTGAACCGGCGCAAGCCAGGTCGGGAAGAAGCCAGCGAACTCTTCAGTCAGGATACCGATGAAACGTTCCATCGACCCAAGAATTGCACGGTGAATCATAACCGGCACCTGACGTTCGTTGTTTTCGCCAACGTAAGAGGCGCTTAAACGGGACGGCAGGGAGAAGTCCAGCTGTACAGTACCGCACTGCCATGCACGATCGAGGCAGTCATACAGGGTAAATTCAATTTTCGGACCGTAGAACGCGCCCTCACCCAGTTGGAACTCAAACGGGATGTTGTTTTCTTCCAGCGCAACGGCCAGGTCAGCTTCAGCACGGTCCCACATTTCATCGCTACCGATACGTTTTTCGGGGCGAGTGGACAGTTTGACGACGATTTTCTCGAAGCCAAAGGTGCTGTACATATCGTAGACCATACGAATGCACGCGTTAACTTCATCACGAATCTGCTCTTCAGTACAGAAGATATGCGCATCATCTTGAGTGAAGCCACGAACACGCATCAGGCCATGCAGCGCACCTGACGGTTCATTACGGTGGCAGCTACCAAACTCAGCCATACGCAGCGGCAGATCTCGATAGGATTTCAGACCCTGATTAAAGATCTGTACGTGGCCAGGGCAGTTCATTGGCTTAATGCAGTATTCACGGTTCTCAGAAGAGGTGGTGAACATCGCATCTTTGTAGTTGTCCCAGTGACCTGTTTTTTCCCACAGCACGCGGTCCATCATGAACGGACCTTTCACTTCCTGATACTGGTATTCTTTCAGTTTTGAGCGAACAAAGACTTCCAGTTCACGGAAGATAGTCCAGCCATCGTTGTGCCAGAACACCATACCCGGCGCTTCTTCCTGCATGTGATACAGGTCAAGCTGCTTGCCGATTTTACGGTGGTCGCGTTTGGCCGCTTCTTCCAGACGTTGCAGGTAGGCATTCAGGGCTTTTTTATCTGCCCATGCAGTACCATAAATACGCTGCAGCATCTTGTTATTGCTGTCGCCACGCCAGTATGCCCCAGCGGTCTTCATCAGTTTGAAGTGATGGCAGAAACGCATATTCGGCACGTGCGGGCCACGGCACATATCGACATATTCTTCATGATGGTACAAGCCAGGCTTGTCATCATGGGCAATGTTTTCATCAAGAATGGAGACTTTATAGGTCTCGCCACGCTTCACGAAGGTTTCACGCGCTTCGTACCAGCTGACTTTCTTCTTAATGACATCGTAGTTTTTCTCAGCGAGCTCGTGCATCCGCTTCTCAAGCGCGTCGACGTCTTCCTGGGTTAACGTACGGTCAAGATCGATATCGTAGTAAAAACCGTTATCAACAACCGGTCCGATCGCCATTTTGGTGTGCGGCCAGAGTTGTTTGATCGCGTGCCCTAACAGGTGTGCACAGGAGTGACGAATGATCTCCAGACCTTCTTCATCCTTCGCGGTGATGATGGAGAGCTTCGCATCATGCTCAATCAGATCGGAAGCATCTACCAGCTCACCGTCAACACGGCCAGCAATAGTGGCTTTCGCCAGACCTGGACCGATGTCCAGCGCAACATCCATGGGGCTTACAGCGTGGTCGTAATGGCGTTGGCTGCCATCAGGAAGAGTAATAACAGGCATGTTATATCCTTATTTGCAGTGGTGACCCACACGTAAGATCACATACAAAGATTCAATATTTAAAATTATCAAAAAGGTGTGGGCTGATTCCCGCTTCACTCTGCGAAATATGTCACTGGTCGCCTTAAAGACCACACTGGACCTACACCCGCTTTTTGATAACACCGTTTGACAGTGTACACGGCATTACGGGTCGATCAAAGCAGCAATCAACGCGCGCTCTATGATGTAAATCAATTCACTGACACCCAACCATCTTTGTTACACTTGCACAAAGTCATCTAAGCCTGAGCAGGAAAAAAACAATGCCCACAAATCGCTTTGCGAAGAAACACTGGAAGATGGTTGTGATTCTGCTCGTTATTTGTGCGGCCATGTTGATGCTGCGCTGGGCTGCGATGATCTGGGGATAAATGACGCTCACCCGCTGTTCCGATTTCGTTTATTTATCGATTAATCGAATTCGTCTGAAAATAGCGCGTTATGGCCAGGTAGAAAAATAAAACGCAAATTAAATATTAAATAAACTTAACTTTAATTTAGAAAAGCCAGGCCATTTATTTGACCCGGCTTGTCACTACATCCGATAGCCGAGGGAAACTGTCGTGCGGCGATCGGTATGCTCCGGCGCTGTTGCCGGTGGTTCAGAGTTCCAGGTCACGTTGTAAGCCACCTTTAACCCAAAGTGTTCGTTGATAGCAACGTTCAGGGCAGTTTCAGAGTTGAGTGTGGTATCGTCAGCGCCGAATACCGACACACCCTGAGTAAACTTGGTATTGTCCGTCATCTGCCATGCATAGGCCCCGGACGCATAGCCCAGCGGCTGTGTTTCGGTGGTGCCATCCGTGTGCTCGTCATAGCGCACGCCAGGACCGAATTCGAAACGGAAGCTGTGCACAGGCCCGTTGAGGAACTGACGACCATAACCCGCGGTCAGCACATCACGCTCGCGGTAGCCGTTGTAGCGGTCGGTCAACCAGCTTGCCTGTCCAAAGAGATAGTCATAGTCGGTCATGTTGTAACGACTACGGCCACCTACGGCATATTTCTCCGATGAACGCTCATCATTTGAGGAGGTATTACTGGCATTTCCCCACAGAGACCATGCGGTCGCTTGGCCGTACCAGGTCATGGTGGTATCTGCGGTTAAAGAAGAACTTTTTGTGTTGCCTGACTGGGCGAGATATCCCGCGTTCAGGTTACCTTCAAAGGGTTTTTTCGCGCTGGAAGGGTCATCCATGACAGTAAAAACGGAATCATCGGCGGCAGCATGCATTGACGCAAGCAGGCCTCCCGTCAGCAGCAATGCTGCGGGCACTGTCTTCAAAAGCTTCATTTATTAAGAGTCCGTACAACAAAAAAAGAGACCATTACGGTCTCGGAAACTTTCATATGGATCAATGACAAAAGACCCTTGAAAGGTAACAAATTATAAAAAGACTCGAATAACATAGCAATAAATTCTTATTTCATTTTTTGAATAAGAGCGTTCCTAAACCTTTATTTTATTTATATAACTTTATGACGATAATTTTAAATAAAGATATGAAAAATCATGTTGTTAATTACTTCACTTTCGGGAGGTTAAGTGCCAGACTGAGGACAGCCTAACAGGAGGTAAAGATGGTACGTATCTATACGTTAACACTTGCGCCCTCTCTCGATAGCGCAACAATCACTCCGCAAATTTACCCGGAAGGTAAGCTTCGTTGTACCTCGCCAGTTTTTGAACCCGGCGGCGGCGGCATCAACGTTGCTCGCGCAATTGCCCATCTTGGCGGAACCGCAACGGCGATTTTCCCCGCGGGGGGTGCAACCGGAGAGCATCTTGTTGCATTGCTCGCCGACGAAAATGTTCCCGTATCCACCGTCGAAGCCAAAGATTGGACCCGACAAAATCTTCATGTCCACGTTGAGTCCAGCGGCGAACAGTATCGTTTTGTCATGCCTGGCGCTGCGCTGACCGATGACGAGTTCTACCAACTTCAGGATCAGGTGCTGGAAATTGAATCTGGTGCATTGCTGGTCATCAGCGGTAGTTTGCCGCCCGGCGTACAGCTTGAGAAGTTGTCCCGACTGATTACCACCGCACAAAAACAAGGGATCCGCTGTATTGTCGACAGTTCAGGTGAAGCACTGACGGCGGCGTTAGCCATCGGCAATATCGAACTGGTCAAACCTAACCTCAAAGAACTGAGTGCGCTGGTAAATCGAGAACTGACACAGCCCGATGATGTGCGCAAGGCCGCACAGGAAATCGTACATAGTGGAAAAGCGCACCGCGTTGTGGTCTCGCTTGGGCCGCAAGGGGCGCTGGGCGTAGATCGAGATACCTGCGTTCAGGTGGTTCCGCCACCGGTGAAAAGTCAAAGCACCGTAGGCGCGGGCGACAGTATGGTCGGGGCCATGACGCTTAAACTGGCTGAGAATGCACCTTTTGAGGATATTGTCCGTTACGGCGTCGCCGCAGGTAGCGCTGCAACGCTAAATCAGGGTACGCGCCTGTGCTCTTTGGACGACACGCAAAAAATTTATTCGTATCTCACTCAGTAATGACACCGTCCCTCTTTTGAAGAGAAAGGGGGATTCTCGCGTAAAACTGTCAGCATGGGTGTTATGCGACTATGATAAAAAATCACGTTATTACAAAGAAGTGAATCATGTGCAGTCAGACGTCTCCACAACGGTACGGGGTGAAGAAGAGCGACAAACATTAAGTGCCTTTCCAGCGATGACGCGTCCGTGGTGTGCGTCAGTTCGTGTTTTTTAACCGCATTCTTGCGCTAACCTTATGATCTGGCAGACAACATGGGGAGAGACATCATGTGGCAGGCTATCAGTCGTCTTTTAAGCGAGCAATTAGGTGAAGGCGAAATCGAACTGCGTAATGAACTGCCCGGCGGAGAGATTCACGCCGCATGGCATTTACGCTATGCGGGGCGGGATTTTTTCGTCAAATGCGATGAAAGAGAGCTGTTAACCGGCTTTACGGCAGAAGCCGATCAGCTGGAGCTACTTTCCCGCAGTCAAACTGTATCGGTACCGAAAGTCTGGGCAGTAGGCGCAGACAGAGATTACAGCTTTCTGGTGATGGATTTCCTCCCTCCCCGTCCGCTTGATGCGCATAACGCGTTTATCCTCGGTCAACAGCTTGCGCATTTGCACGAATGGAGCGACCAGCCTCAGTTTGGTCTCGACTTCGATAACGCGCTCTCTACCACACCGCAGCCCAATACCTGGCAACGTCGCTGGTCAACCTTTTTCGCCGAGCAGCGTATAGGCTGGCAACTGGAACTCGCCGCTGAAAAAGGCATTGCGTTTGGCAATATTGATGCCATCGTCGAACATGTCCAGCAACGTCTCTCTTCTCATCAGCCGCAGCCGTCTCTCCTGCACGGTGATTTGTGGTCCGGGAACTGCGCCCTCGGTCCTAACGGTCCGTACATCTTTGACCCTGCCTGCTACTGGGGGGACAGAGAGTGCGACCTGGCAATGCTGCCGTTACATATCGATCAGCCGCCGCAAATTTATGACGGTTACCAGTCTGTCTCACCACTACCGCTGGACTTTCTTGACAGGCAGCCAATCTACCAGCTCTATACGCTGCTGAATCGAGCAATTCTGTTCGGAGGACAGCATCTGGTTGTGGCGCAGAAAGCGCTGGATAGATTACTCGCTGCTTAACTACGTACCGCGTTGCTTATCAGGCCTGCCGTTTCGCAACATGGCAGGCCCGATAGAGCGGCACTTACAAAAAGCCCAGCAATGAGAAGAAGAAGTAGCCGATCACGATAACGATCACCGGCAAAATATAAAGCGGGAAAATTTGTAAGAAGATCGTATGGTGCGGTACCACAATTCGCGACTCAAGTTGCTCGCGGGATAATCCTTCACTGCCTTTTGCCTGTTCCAGAATCAGCTGATCCTCAACGCCTTCGCGTAAGAAACGTGCCTGGCGGCTCATTCTGGCGCCTGAATCTTGCAACGCCAGACCGATAAAAATCAGGATGAATATCAGCCAAAAAACGAGATTCAGTCCACTTTGAAAATCGGGCGTTGGCGAGTTATACCAGAACACGTTAAGAAAAGGTGTATTAACCCGCATCATATCGATCATCACGTGAGCAAAATCGAGCATGACCGCGTTAATTCCCTCCTGCTTTTCGCTGTGCGCATACATAAACTTCAGTACAGAAACCAGTGTTGAAATCAGCGCGGGAATGAAAATTACCCATCCCGCCAGCCTTTTCAAGACGGCAATGCGTCCAGCTTGTTGATACGTCATGAGTTCCCCTTGATAAAGACGTGTCATTTTGGCCTAAGTTTACCCGTTGATAACCGTTTTCGCCTGATCTTTAAAGGCGGTATACTGCTGAATTAGCCATAATGAACGCTCAGAGCCTGTTATGACTGGCTCTTAATCCCTTTTATCACCGTAAAGGAGAGGTTGTGATGTCAACCCCGCGTCAAATTCTTGCTGCAATTTTCGATATGGATGGATTACTGGTCGATTCTGAACCGCTTTGGGATCAGGCCGAACTGGATGTGATAGCAAGTTTAGGCGTTGATATCTCCCGCCGCCATGAACTTCCCGACACCCTTGGCTTACGCATCGATATGGTGGTCGATTTGTGGTTTGCGCAGCAACCGTGGAACGGTCCCTCACGTCAGGAGGTCACCGAGCGCATCATCACCCGGGCCATTGCGTTAGTGGAAGAAACAAAACCGCTGCTGCCGGGTGTGCGTGAAGCCGTGGGGTTGTGCAAATCTCAGGGAATCAAAGTAGGACTGGCATCCGCCTCGCCGCTGCATATGCTGGAAAAAGTGCTGACCATGTTTGATCTGCGCAGCAGCTTCGATGCGCTGGCTTCTGCAGAAAAACTGCCTTACAGCAAACCGCACCCGCAGGTTTACCTCGATTGTGCGGCGAAACTGGGCATTGACCCGTTAAACTGCGTTGCGCTGGAAGACTCGGTAAACGGCATGATTGCTTCAAAAGCCGCCCGTATGCGTTCCATCGTCGTACCAGCGCATGAGAATCAGGACGATCCCCGCTTCGTCCTTGCCGACGTCAAACTAACCTCGCTCACCGAACTTACTGCCGCTCATCTGCGCGGCTAATCCTGTAACGGGCAATGATCGTATTGCCCGCTTTCTCAGTTCCTTATTTTTAAAACAGCGTTTCATTTTTAATTGAATTTCTGTTTAACCTCTCCTATTCTTGCCCTATAGAGCAAGCGTTAATGACATAAATAGTTGAGGTGAGCATGATTCAGGAAGCTTTTCGTCTCGAAGGTAAAGTAGCCATCGTCACTGGATGTGACACCGGCCTTGGGCAGGGTATGGCAGTGGCGCTGGCTGAAGCGGGCTGCGATGTAGTCGGCGTGAATCGTAAAATACCACATGAAACCGCAGAGAAAATTAACGCCCTCGGTCGACGTTTTATGGCTATTCAGGCCGACCTCAGCCAACAAGATGCTCTCACCAGCATCGTGACACAATCGGTGTCGGCGTTTGGCCGGATCGATATTCTGGTCAACAATGCGGGAACCATACGCCGTCAGGATGCGCTGGACTTCAGTGAAAAGGATTGGGATGACGTGATGAATCTGAATCTCAAATCTGTTTTCTTTCTGTCACAGGCCGTGGCGCGCCAGTTTCTGGCTCAGGGCAATGGCGGAAAAATTATTAACATTGCCTCGATGCTCTCTTTTCAGGGCGGAATCCGCGTCCCTTCCTATACAGCATCAAAAAGCGGCGTACTGGGCATCACTCGCCTGCTCGCCAATGAATGGGCGGCCAAAGGAATTAATGTCAATGCTATCGCACCCGGCTATATGGCGACCAATAATACCCAGCAGTTGCGCGCAGACAGCGAGCGCAATCAGGAGATTATCGATCGTATTCCCGCAGGGCGCTGGGGCACGCCAAATGATCTGAAAGGCCCGGTCGTATTCCTCGCAAGTTCCGCCTCTGACTATATTCATGGCTATACGCTAGCCGTGGATGGCGGTTGGCTGGCGCGGTAATGGCGCACTTGTGACAAAGGGTTACAACGTCACCTCTTCCGCCTACTGTATAAAACCCCTATACTGTATGAATCGACAGTTTATTGGGTTTTATCATGACGGCGGAAGGCCACCTTCTTTTTTCTATTGCCTGTGCGGTATTTGCCAAGAATGCCGAGCTAACGCCCATTCTTGCGCAGGGTGACTGGTGGCATATTGTTCCTTCCGCCATTTTAACGTGCCTGCTGCCGGATATTGATCATCCCAAATCCCTGCTGGGGCAGCGTCTGAAGTGGATATCAAAACCCATTGCCCGGGCATTTGGTCATCGCGGGTTTACGCATAGCCTGCTTGCAGTCTTTGCCCTGCTGACCACGTTTTACCTGAAAGTCCCGGACACCTGGATAATACCGGCTGATGCCTTACAAGGTATGGTTCTCGGTTATCTCAGCCATATTCTGGCCGATATGCTGACCCCAGCGGGCGTTCCCCTGCTTTGGCCCTGCCGCTGGCGTTTTCGTCTGCCCATTCTCGTGCCGCAAAAAGGCAACCAACTGGAGCGGTTTCTGTGCATGGCACTGTTCGCATGGGCAATCTGGATGCCGCAGACCGTACAAGAGAACAGCGCTGTACGCTGGTCTTCGCAGATGATTAATACGCTACAAATGCAGTTCAATCGTTTCATAACGCATCAGATTGACTAATAAATCAGCCAAAAAGTCATTTTCGGTATAAACAATTCCATTTGAATATAAGAGGCATGTCACAGTTCTGCTAATCTTGCGCCAACAGAATCACCTTTAAACGGTGATACGCATAATAAGATCAGGAGAACGGGGATGAACTTTCCTTTAATCGCGAACATTATCGTGTTCATAGTGCTGCTGTTCGTGCTGGCGCAAGCCCGGCACAAACAGTGGAGTCTGGCCAAAAAAGTACTGGTCGGTCTGGTCATGGGTGTCGTGTTCGGCCTTGCCCTGCACACCATTTATGGTTCCGACAGCCAGGTTCTTAAAGATTCCGTACAGTGGTTCAACATTGTCGGCAACGGTTATGTCCAGTTGCTGCAGATGATTGTTATGCCGCTGGTATTTGCATCTATTCTCAGCGCCGTTGCGCGTCTGCACAATGCCTCTCAGTTAGGTAAAATCAGCTTCCTGACCATCGGAACGCTACTGTTTACCACGCTGATTGCCGCACTGGTTGGGGTTCTGGTGACCAACCTGTTCGGCCTGACCGCCGAAGGTCTGGTGCAAGGTGGTGCCGAGACGGCCCGTCTGAACGCGATTGAAACCAACTATGTTGGCAAAGTGGCTGACCTCAGCGTTCCGCAACTGGTGCTGTCGTTTATTCCGAAAAACCCGTTTGCCGATCTGACTGGCGCCAACCCGACGTCGATTATCAGCGTAGTTATCTTCGCAGCATTCCTGGGTGTAGCCGCACTGAAACTGCTGAAAGATGATGCACCAAAAGGCGAGCGCGTTCTGGCGGCTATCGATACCCTACAAAGCTGGGTGATGAAGCTGGTTCGTCTGGTGATGCAGTTGACGCCGTACGGTGTTCTGGCGCTGATGACCAAAGTGGTTGCCGGTTCCAACCTTCAGGACATCATTAAGCTGGGTAGCTTCGTCGTGGCCTCTTATCTCGGTCTGGGCATTATGTTCGTGGTTCACGGGATCCTCTTGGGTATTAACGGCGTTAGCCCGCTGAAATACTTCCGTAAGGTATGGCCGGTGCTGACTTTCGCCTTCACCAGCCGTTCCAGCGCAGCCTCAATTCCGCTGAACGTTGAAGCGCAAACCCGTCGTCTGGGCGTGCCTGAATCCATCGCCTCTTTCGCCGCCTCTTTTGGCGCCACGATTGGTCAGAACGGTTGTGCGGGTCTGTACCCGGCAATGCTGGCAGTAATGGTCGCGCCGACCGTTGGAATCAACCCGCTGGACCCAATGTGGATTGCCACGCTGGTTGGTATCGTGACCGTAAGTTCCGCAGGGGTTGCGGGTGTCGGTGGCGGTGCAACGTTTGCCGCGCTGATCGTTCTGCCTGCTATGGGTCTGCCGGTCACGCTGGTTGCGCTGTTGATCTCCGTTGAACCGCTGATCGACATGGGTCGTACTGCGTTGAACGTAAGCGGTTCCATGACTGCCGGTACGCTGACCAGTCAATGGCTGAAGCAGACCGATAAAACTATTCTGGACAGCGACGATAACGCCGAACTGGCGCATCGCTAAGTCTGTCAGCTAAAAAACAAAAAACCGCCGGAGTATCATGCTCCGGCGGTTTTTTTATATCCATTAATCGCTCAGTTCATTTTCCTGACGAACCTGATTAGCCCAGCGCTGCGCTGATTCCGGGACCGTAAATGCAGGTGAACGTTGAAACGACTCCCCCATTAAGACAAAAGCGACATATTTTCCGCGCAGTATCCATACGTCACGAAACGCATCCATTTTAATCGCATGCTCTGGTGGAGCGGGCTCCACGCGAGGAACATAGCTGATAACCGGACGATTTTGTTGGCGAAGAGGTTTCATAATCAGTTGCTTCACTAAAGACAAATTCTAAAAATCAGAAAACCGCTATCTTAGCCGATTTTGCCTCCTGACGTCCTGCCTTGCGTGCGCTGTTTGCCTGGTTCATCGCGCTTTACGTCATCGGCCTGTACCTGCGCCGCTGAATGAGTGGTCTATAGTTAAAGTTTTTGACAGCAACAACGACCCTTTCAGCGATGAAAACAGGAGACGAGTTTAATGTCACAGAACGATAAGCACCCACTCCATCACTCAGCGCCGGTTCATGATGCCAGCGAATCCCAGCCAGGACTTGACTCACTGGCGCCAGCAGACGGTTCACATCAGCCAGCGCCTGAACCCACGCCACCAGGCATGCAACCCACCACATCCGGCAGCTTAAAAGCGCCTGACGTCACAAGTGACAAACTCAACGCGCTGGACAGTTTTCGCAAAGGAAGCGAGGATTTTGCCCTGACCACCAATCAGGGCGTGCGCATTGCGGACGATCAAAACTCTCTGCGCGCCGGAAACCGTGGGCCAACTCTGCTGGAAGACTTCATCCTGCGGGAAAAAATCACCCATTTTGATCATGAACGCATCCCGGAGAGGATCGTACATGCCCGAGGTTCTGCCGCTCACGGTTACTTTCAGCCCTATGCCAGTCTCAGCGCGACGACGAAAGCGGACTTTCTGAGTGATGAAAATAAAATCACCCCGGTTTTTGTCCGATTCTCTACGGTTCAGGGCGGCGCAGGCTCTGCGGATACGGTCAGAGATATACGGGGATTTGCGACCAAGTTTTACACTGAAGAGGGCATTTTCGACCTGGTGGGAAACAATACTCCCATCTTCTTTATTCAGGATGCCCATAAATTCCCAGATTTCGTCCATGCGGTTAAACCGGAGCCGCATTGGGCTATCCCGCAGGGCCAAAGCGCCCATGACACCTTCTGGGATTATGTCTCATTACAGCCTGAAACGTTGCACAACGTCATATGGGCAATGTCCGATCGGGGTATTCCGCGCAGCTATCGCACGATGGAAGGCTTTGGCATTCACACATTTCGGTTGATTAATGCGCAAGGGAAAGCCACCTTTGTCCGTTTCCACTGGAAACCACTGGCAGGCAAAGCTTCGCTGGTATGGGATGAAGCGCAAAAACTTACCGGTCGGGATCCCGACTTTCATCGCCGCGATCTGTGGGAGGCGATTGAAGCGGGAGATTATCCGGAATATGAACTGGGGCTACAACTCATTCCTGAAGAGGACGAATTCAAGTTCGATTTTGACCTGCTCGATCCAACGAAATTGATACCTGAAGAACTGGTTCCGGTACAACTCGTAGGTAAAATGGTGCTAAACCGCAATCCGGACAATTTTTTCGCCGAAAATGAGCAAGTGGCTTTTCATCCCGGACACATCGTCCCGGGCATCGATTTTACTAACGATCCCTTGTTGCAAGGCCGCTTGTTCTCCTATACCGATACCCAGATCAGTCGTCTGGGCGGGCCCAACTTCCATGAAATCCCAATTAATCGCCCAACCTGTCCGTATCATAATTTCCAGCGTGACGGCATGCATCGCATGGACATCGATACCAACCCAGCCAACTATGAACCGAATTCCATCAATGATAACTGGCCGCGTGAAACACCTCCGGGGCCAAAACGCGGTGGATTTGAGTCGTATCAGGAACGGATTGAAGGAAACAAAATCCGCGAACGCAGCCCCTCTTTCGGCGAATACTATGCGCAGCCTCGTCTGTTCTGGCTAAGTCAGACGCCAATTGAACAGCAGCATATTATCGGCGGATTCAGTTTCGAACTTAGCAAAGTTACGCGCCCCTATATCAGAGAAAGAGTGGTCGAACAGTTAGTTCATATTGATACTGCCCTCGCCACGGCGGTTGCCGGGAATCTCGGTTTTGAACTCACTGAGGAACAAACCAAAATTATACCGCCGGCCAACGTCAACGGTTTGAAAAATGCGCCGTCACTCAGTTTATATGCAGGTGCGCAAGGTGAGATTAAGGGCCGTGTGGTCGCCATTTTACTTAATGACCAGGTGAAATCGGCCGATCTGCTCGCCATCATGCAAGCCCTACAGGCCGAAGGTGTTCATGCCAAACTGCTCTATTCCCGAATGGGGAATGTGGTTGCCGACGATGGCTCCGTTCTGACAATCGCCGGTACCTTTGCGGGTTCGCCATCCCTGACGGTCGATGCAGTCATTGTTCCATGTGGGAATATTGCGGATATCGCAATGAACGGAGATGCCCGATATTACTTACTCGAAGCGTATAAACACTTAAAACCTATCGCCCTGGCTGGCGATGCTCGTCAGTTTAAAGCAACGTTGAATATCAAAAAAGAAGGAGAAGAAGGCGTGGTGGAAGCGGACAGTGCAGACACACAGTTCATGGATACCCTGCTGACGCTGATGACCGCGCACCGCGTCTGGTCACGCGCCGGAAAAATAGACACGATTCCGGCCTAAAAAAATGCGGCGCATCAAGCGCCGCAAACTCAGGAATTACACGTTTAGAAAACTGCCAAGACGATAACCGCGCTCCGCAATAGCATATTTCAGTGACGAAGACGTCAGCACGTCGAGCTCAGTTAAGCGGGGGTAACAGTAGGCACTTTGACGAATAATGTCATCGATAAAAGCCGGATGACACATCACTTCCAGCGAGGATTCTCCCCGATCGGCTGACGCATCAAGCGTCTGCAAAAACAGAGCTTCAGAAATCGCTTCACCGTAAAACTCGCTGCTGAATCCCTGGGAAGTCCGTAAGGTTTCCGGTAAGTCAGACGCCTGGAATACGGCCTGACGATCGATACGCAACGCAATCCCCTTCTGGGCAGCAAACCCTGCTACGATAGGGAAAATTTGCGGGAACATATGCACATGGTGATGGCTATCCAGATGCGTCGGCTCCCGCCCGAACAGGTCAATAAAACGCTGATACTGTGCGGCCAGTTCCTGAGAAATTTCATCCAGCGGCAGAGTGTCTTCCTCAGCCATCTGCCAGATCCATTTCCCCAGTACCCCGTCACGAGTAAGGCCCGGCATTGCCGTCAACGGCCTGCCCAGCGTCAGAACAAAGTGCATTCCGACGGCAAGTTCAGGTATGTCGCGACTCAGCTGTACCGCATGGTCAATTGCCGCACCGTTAATCAGCGCCGTTGTCGAGGTGACAACACCATTGCGACAAGCTTCAACAATGCCGTAGTTTTGTCCTTTACTCAGGCCAAAATCATCCGCATTTACAATCAGTACGCGTTCCATAGCCGACCTCAGTTAGTGTTGTTCGCTTTTGAGTTTCTCAATGCACCCGGCGAAGTTTGGCAGCCATTTTTCATGTGCCAGAATTAGCTCACGCGCCAGAATCTCGGCATCGCTGTCAGAATGCACCAGCGGACTCAGGTTTAACGCCAGCAGCACATCATTCAGCTCGCCGCTCAATGCCGCATTGCTCGCCGCCACTTCAAAACCTTTAATGGTATAGATAAGGCCGAGCACTTTCTCATCAAAATGGGTAATTCGCGGATGCGGCGTAGCACCGTTGCGCCCCAGCGTACAGGTCATCTCAACCGCCCAGTCGGCAGGAATATTATCAACATGCCCATGGTGAGGAACGTTGACATAGTGCTCGGTCTGTTTGTCATTGTAGATGGCATTGATCACTTCACAGGCCGCATCGGAGTAATAGGCCCCGCCGCGCTGCTCCAGCTCTTTCGGTTTAACGTTTAGCTCAGGATTTTTGTAGAGATCAAACAGTTGTTTTTCAACTTTTTGTACTACCTGAGCACGTGCGCCACCCTTATAGTACTCGCCCATTTCGATCGCCAGCATCTCTTTTGGCTTGAAGTAGTACAGCAGATACGAGCACGGCAGCAGCTTCAGCGAACGAATCAATCCTTCGCTGAACGGCAGGTCGAAGATGTTCTTCACGCCAGAGGCTTTCAATTGACCCGAAGCAACGCCGTCAAGCAGTTCATCAAAGCGTGACACACCGTTGACCAGAACATCCTTAATGAAGACCATATGGTTCAGACCAAACAGGTCGATAGATAAGTCATCGCTCTCTTTCAGCGCCAGCACGTCGCTGATGAACATTTTCATGCCGATCGGAATATTACATACGCCGATGAATTTCTTGAAATTCGTATGGCGATAAACCGCCTCAGTCACCATCCCGGCTGGGTTAGTGAAGTTGATCACCCACGCATTCGGGCACAGTTCTTCCACATCTTTAACAATATCAAAGATAACCGGAATGGTACGCAGGCCTTTGAACAACCCGCCAGCGCCGTTGGTTTCCTGCCCCAGATACCCGTGGCTCAGCGGAATGCGTTCATCCTTTTCACGGGCTTGCAGTTGCCCTACACGCAGCTGGGTGGTAACGAAATCAGCATCTTTCAGTGCTTCACGGCGATCCAGCGTTTTAAACAACTTCATCGGTACGCCGGCTTTATCGATCATGCGCTGGCATAGGTCAAAAATAATGTCCAGTTTCTCTTTTCCACCGTCGACATCAACCAGCCACAATTCAGAAACCGGTAATTCCTGATAGCGCTTAATAAAGCCTTCAAGTAATTCAGGGGTGTAGCTGCTCCCGCCACCGATAGTGACGACTTTTAATTTCTGGCTCATACTTTCTCCCTTCAGTGTCAAAACACTGACGTGTATTATGCTCAACCCGTAAGTCAGGTATAGCGTGGCTGTCCCGACGCTATTTTGGGCAAGCTATAAAAAATGGGTTATTGGCAAATAATATCTACTGATTAAATTCAGTTAATTTCTTACGGTAGCTATTCGGTGTAAACGACGTCAGCTTTTTAAACGTTTTAATAAACAAGCTTGGACTACTGTAGCCAGACTCGTAAGCAATATCCGTTACAGAATAGTTCGTCATTTCCAGCTGTTTTTTAGCAAAGTTAATGCGGATTTCATTAATAATCTGCATCGGCGTTTTGCTGTAATAACGCTGGGTTGCGCGGGTCAGGTACTCCTGGGATTTCGCGGACAGGTGTACCATATTTTCCAGCGCATTCTCGCTAAACTGCCGTTTGTCATGCATGGTCTCAACGGTGGTTTTAAGCCACTGCGGAATATCATCCAACACCTGCTCTTCGCGATGATGACGTAACCGATTAATAATATAGAAGGTGACCACTTCTACAAATTCATCCAGTCCGCTCTCGCGAAAGTTAAGTGATGCAATAACCGTTTCAATATAGGTAAGAAACGAGTTATTCGCCCGATAGACCTGCGATGCAACGAAACAAAATGGCAGTAGCGGGTGATAGTGCTGTTCAAAAAAACGTTTACTGATGCCGACGTTAAGGATCCTTGTCGCACCAAAATCATAAAAACTTTGGTGGTGCGATCCCAACGGGATAAAGACAAAGTCTCCACGTTCGAGTAGTACGCGTTTACCGTTGATTTCCTGATAATAGCGCCCGGTTAAAACCAGGGTAAATTCATAGTAGTCATGCTGATGCAGCCCGCTGATACTCTCAGTTTTGTTATAGATGAACACATGGAAATTTTTGCCATTAAACAGTTGCTGTTCATAAACAGTTTTGATTTCCGGTGCGTTAATCTGTAGCTGCATTATGCACTCCTCGCTATTTCAGCTTTTCGTGAAGTTCAATCAGTTCAGTCACCAGCTCACGCGCCAGCATTGATGTCATCAGGTGGTCCTGCGCGTGGACCAGCACCAGGCTAACTTTCATTTTACCTTCACCCTGATCGCCTTCAATCAGTTTCGTTTGCACGAGGTGCGCTTCGTTCAGAGCCAGACGAGACTGGTCCATCATCGCCTTGGCCGACTCGAAATCGCCTTGCTTGGCCATTTTAAGTGCGCCGTACGCCAGGCTACGCGCCTGACCGGAGTTGATGATGAGGCCCATCACCACTTCTTCAAGTTCTTCTGCTTCGGACTGCGTGTCGACGATATTCTCGATATCCAACATACTTTTTTCCTCTGGTTCAGTCCGGCATGACCGTGAAGCCATGCCGGATTAAATTTAGAATTTCAATGCGTTAGCGATATCTTCTTCGCTTTCTTCTTGGTCAATAACGTTCTGCGCTTTGTTGGCTACCACCACGAACGGCAGGTAAACCAGCGTTGCGATACCGAGGTTGAACAGCGCGACCAGCAGAGCAGCGACACTACCGTTGGTGTTAAAGAACGCGCCCAAACCGGTTGGCATGGTCCACGGTGCAATGTTGGTAATCGGTGGAATAATGCCTGAGTAATAAGCTGCCAGCGTAATCGCCGCCAGTATCGGTTGCACCAGGATGAACGGGATAAACATCACCGGGTTCATGATGATCGGCAGACCGAACAGGATAGGTTCGTTAATCTGGAACAGACCTGATGGCAGTGCCAGTTTAGCAACCTGACGATAGTCAGGACGACGCGATGCCAGGAAGATAGCGATAATCAGACCCAGCGTTGCCCCGCTACCCCCAAGGAAAATATAGGAGTCGAGCATCGGTTTCGCCCAGACGTGGAACGTCTTACCGGCTTCCAGCGCGGCATCTACGGAACCAAACTGTTGGTAGATAGAGATGTTTTCCAGCGCCCATGGCGTCATGATACCGCTGTCCAGCGCAGTCAGCGCCAGTGAACCGTGAATACCAAAGAACCACAGCAGCGGAACAAAAATCACGTAGGCCCAGCCCACCACGCTGCCCAACGACGCCAGCGGAGTTGAAATGGAATCCATAATGATCTGGTGGAAGTTCGTACCCCAGGTGTTCAATGCCCAGGCGATGATCCCCATAATGGAGAGGATAAGGAAGCCAGGAATCAGCGCAGAGAATGAGCGCGATACAGATGTCGGTACGCTATCAGGTAATTTAATGACCCAATTGCGACGAACCACAAAGGTGAACATTTCCGCGACCGCGAGGCCGATAATGATACCGGAAATAATATTGGCACCGCCGAGCCAGTTCGCGCCAACGGCATAGGCTTCACCCACGCTATAAGGCGTTACGGTCATAAACGCGGCGACAGATAACAGCCCGGCAGCCAGTGAGTCGACTTTACGTTCTTCTGCCAGCGCCATGCCGATAAAGAACGGTGCCATCAATGACATGATACCCAGCGTACCGTTATAGACGTTTCCACCAATGCCTTTCAAGCTATTCAGCGTTTCAATAGTTGAAGCATCAAGTCGAATGCCCATTGAATAAAAAAACGACCCCTCCCCAAAGCTCAGGAAAACGTTATTGATTAATACAAACATGGCCCCTGCGAGGGTTAACGGCATTAAACGAATAAAACCGTTCTTGATTGCATTAACGTGTGGCTGCTTTCCAATTTTTACAGCAAAAGGAAGGAGTACCTTTTCAAGTGAAGCAATAGCGTTACTCATAGAAAAATACCCTTAAATACCGCAATTAAAAATTGCGGTGAATGTTAATGAAATAACTCTTTGACGGGAAAAATTAAAATAAAATAATTAATTTGCTGCGGCTTTTTTAATTGCTGCAACAGCAGCCTTAAGCACGCCTAAACCATCGACTTTGCCATACAGCAGCGAGTCAATCACTTCCACAGGCTTGTTGGGTAACAAACGCTGAATTTCGGGCAACATATAAGCAATTTGTGGACCTAATAACACGACATCGGCCGTTGGACCTTTTTCTCCGGCCAGCGTTTCAGGAAACGCTTCAATAATAACCGGCACTTCGTATTTTTCGGCCTGAGCACGCATCTTCGAAACCAACAATGAAGTCGACATGCCCGCAGAACAAAACAGATAAATGTGTTTCTTTTCCATTAAAACGATCCTCATATGCGATTATCTGTCAACCAGACACTCCGCAAGCCATAACCTGCATCCATGCTCTGGGTAACTTGCGTCAGCTAAATTACTTTTTTAGGTGGCTGAAATGAGTATACGGGATTGCACCAGTGGATGGTATTTCCTTGACCAACTAAATTGTCTCTCCTTGACCTGTCGTTATGACCCCCCTCACATTTCGGGCAAATAATTCGCGGCAATAAATAAGATCGTTCGGCACAAAAAAACCGGCACGATGGCCGGTTCGTCTGAATGCTCAGGCAATAAGCAGTTGTTACTTCTTCGCCGCCTGCGGGTCGGTGTCGTACTCTGCGCAGGTCTGGTAACCGGAGTTAATCACATGTCCGGTGTCATCTAAAGCAACAAAATAGGTTTCAGCTTTACCATCTCGTTGACCCAGGATGTAGGTCTGGCATGTCCCTCGCGCATGAATCATGCTGACTTCAGAAGAAGGTTTACCGGCAATCTGCGCCACCTGCGCCCGGCTCATCCCTTTCTTCACATCTTTCACCACGGGCTGAACAAATTGGTCTTTGGTACGATCGTAAGCCGTACACCCTGCCAGCATAGTCAAAACAGCCGCTGCACTCAGAATTCCTGTTAGGTTCTTGTTCATATTCCGTCCTCTTGTATTTCAGCGTGTTATATAAGCCTGGAGCACAACAACGCATTTTTCAAGCAATCAGATGATACTTAGGCGGTTTCGGAAAATTCTATTAAAACAAAATGATGCTCGCATCCCTTGTCGTTTGGGCCTCAACGCGATAATTTTAACACATCATTTTTTGATCATTTTATTTTCCATAGGGGGTTAAATGACTCTGCAGCAAGAGATAATCCAGGCGCTTGGCGCAAAACCGCACATCAATGCAGAAGAAGAAATTCGCCGCAGCGTGGATTTCCTTAAATCTTATCTGCAGACCTACCCCTTTCTGAAATCACTGGTATTAGGGATTAGCGGCGGGCAGGACTCAACGCTCGCGGGAAAACTATGCCAGATGGCTATTTCCGAGCTTCGCGAAGAAACGGGGAATGACGCGCTACAGTTTATTGCCGTACGTCTGCCATATGGCGTTCAGGCTGATGAACAGGACTGTCAGGATGCCATCGCCTTTATCCAACCGGACCGCGTACTCACCGTCAATATTAAGGGTGCGGTACTGGCCAGTGAACAGGCCCTGCGTGAAGCGGGTATTGAACTGAGCGATTTTGTCCGTGGCAATGAAAAAGCCCGTGAACGTATGAAGGCTCAGTACAGTATCGCCGGCATGACCAGCGGCGTTGTCGTGGGAACCGATCATGCAGCAGAAGCCATCACCGGATTTTTCACCAAATACGGCGATGGCGGTACTGACATTAACCCTATTTTCCGTTTGAACAAGCGTCAGGGTAAGCAACTGCTTGCCGCGCTGGGTTGCCCGGAACATTTATATAAGAAAGCACCAACCGCCGACCTCGAAGACGATCGTCCTTCTCTGCCGGATGAAGCCGCATTAGGCGTCACCTATGACAACATCGACGATTATCTGGAAGGAAAAACGCTGGCTGCCGACGTCGCGAAAAAAATTGAAGGCTGGTATCTGAAGACCGAGCACAAACGTCGCACACCGATTACGGTGTTTGATGACTTCTGGAAAAAAGCGTAATTCTTTTAGTCACATATTGCCGGATAGCACTGGGATCACCGCTGTCCGGTCCCTCCTCCTGATCTGATGCCGCTTTTTTAATCGGTTTCAAACTGTTATACTGGATGGATAACCAGCATCCGGAGTGAGAAGTGGTACGGCGTCAATCAGCCCCGCGCCTGACATTTGAGGCAGCGGCAATCTATGAATATCCTGAGCACCTGCGTCCATTTTTGAGTGCGCTTCCCGCTGTGCCAGGCGTCTATCTGTTTCACAGTGAAAGCGACACTATGCCGCTCTATATTGGTAAAAGCGTCAATATTCGCAGCCGCGTGATGGCACATCTGCGTACCGCAAACGAAGCAGCAATGCTGCGTCAGGCCAAACGCATTAGCTGGATTTGTACCGCGGGAGAAATTGGTGCCCTGCTGCTGGAAGCGCGATTGATCAAAGAGCAACAGCCGTTGTTTAATAAACGACTGCGGCGCAATCGTCAGCTTTGCGCCTTGCAGCTTACCGACCGAACTGTTCAGGTTGTCTACGCACGAGATATTGATTTCTCCCATGCCCCCAATCTGTTTGGCCTGTTTGCCAATCGTCGCGCAGCGCTACAAGCGTTGCAAAGCCTCGCGGATGAACAGCAGCTGTGCTACGGCCTGTTGGGGCTGGAACCCCTGAGTCGCGGGCGCGCCTGTTTTCGCTCCGCGCTTAAGCGATGCGCCGGAGCGTGCTGCGGGAAAGAGAGTCATGAAGCCCATCATTTGCGTCTGTTAGAGGCGCTGGAAAGAGTGAGAGTAATTTGCTGGCCATGGAGCAATGCCATTGCGCTGCAGGAAACCCGCGCTGAAATGACACAGTACCATATCATCAACAACTGGCTGTGGTTGGGAGCCGTTTCAACGCTGGATGAAGCGGCTACCCTGGCGCGTATGCCGGCCGGCTTTGACCATGATGGCTACAAAATTCTCTGTCGGCCTGTTCTGTCTGGTCAATATGACATTATTGAACTGCGTCCGGAGAATGGCCCGGCATCCAGTTAATCTCGCTGAACAGCAGTTTTCCCTCGCGCTCCAGCAGTCGTAAGGTGTGTTTACCGTCGTGCCAGCTTGCACCTTGATCGGCGGTCAGTAGCTTATCGCCCAGTTGCCAGGCACCGCTGATAACAAATACCACGCCGCCGCGCGAACCAAAAGTCGTAAACGTACGGTCGGCAACTCTGACTTTCGCCTGGCAGACATCCCGTCGGGTCATGATATTGAAATCCATCGACATCTGCCCTTCTGTCAGCTTCGCTTTTACCACCTTGTCACCGGCAAAGGTAAAAGGCTGATGCTGTTTCAGAGTATGTGTGAAGGTGTTTGACTCTTCCAGGGTCACTTCTCCACCTTCCAGTAGAGTAATCACGCGTTCTACGCCGGGAAAGAGAGAAAACTCTCCGTTGGCTGCAATGGAGGCGATACTCGCCCGCCAGTGAAAATCTCGTGTTGCTGGCGGAAAACAGCAAATCTCACGGGTTTCTCCCGCACCATTTCGCCACAGATTGACCGGCATTTTGCGGATATCAAAGTATTCCATCATCCCTCCAGAAAGACGCAGCACGGCAACCCGCCGTAAACAGGCAGCCATAAATCATCATTGGTATGTTCACCCTGCAGATTATTGTTATCGGCAGCAGAGTTGATTTGCCTTAGCGATGAACCCGGTGTTTTGCAAAAAAGAATAACGCGCTGATCCAGGTAGAATTTTCACGGGCTTCAGGAGAATAGCGTGTCGTGTGTCCGGTGCAATAGGCAGGAAAGAAAAAACCGCCGATCCTGCCCACATCGTTAAACGTGTTGTGGACAAGAGCGGCGGTCTTGAGTTTGGTTTCACGCTGTGCGGCAATCAGTGCAACACAGCATGAATGATTTAGTGTAGACGCTGATCGATTACTCGGCAGCTTGTGGCATTTTACCTTTCTGCGCTGCACGTTCTGTCAGACGCTTCTCAAAATTGGCATTAAACTGCTTTTTCTGTTCCGGGGTCAGAATGTTGTAAATCTTGTTCTGAGTTTCCATATGCGCCAGCATGTTGGCTTTGCGCTGTTCTTCCATCTTCGCAATCTGCGCTTCGGCTTTCGCTTTATCGAAACTATCGCTGGCAATAATGTCGTGCATCGCGCGACGCTCTTCCAGCGGCGGACGTTTCATCTGGTCGCGTTGACCTTTCATGATCTCGCGAATCTGCTGTTTCTGAGCATCGGTCAGGTTCAGGTCTTTGAACATCATGTCGTGATGCGGGGCGAATTTACCGTTGTGGTGCATCATCGGTTTGGCATCAGCTGGCGCAGCTGTTGTCGTGTCAGCGGCGTGAGCCAGGTTGGCAGCACCCAGGGCCAGAGTAGAGGCAACAAACAGAGCAGTCAGTTTACGCATAATTTCTATCCTTTCTTTCAGTTATTTTTACGACACTCATGCGACTCTTATGCAATGTGATGTCGTGTTGACGAGATTAACTTTACCGGCTTAAGCGTCAATTAATCAGAGCAACGGTAAAACAATGAAAGTATAAAAAACAAATTTTCATCAATTATGAAGAAAAAAAGAATAAATTGCGCAGAGTTGCAATAAAAAATTACAACAGGATGATTTTGAAAGGATTATGAAGAACTATACCTGAAACCTGATTATTAAGAAAGCAATTCACCAGGAATAATCCGTAATAAATAAAAACAGCACGCAAAAATAAGCCCTGAAGGATAAACCTGCAAGGCATATATTATTTATCACATTTTTTGGAGCATCAGCCCGGCACGTAAACCACAGGCCACGTTGGGATTCGGAAAGAGAACGTATTCAACATCATGGGTGACAATAAAACGTTCATCACCGTCCTGCGCCAGCAAGGTTCCCTCTTTAAAAGGGGTAAAGTTGAGCGTCTGGTTATCCATATGAAGAATGAAATCGTCGCTACGTCGCGTGATTTGCGACACTACGCGGTAGCGCAGCGGAGATGTTTCTCCCGTCGATACTCGCTCGCCTCGCAGCAACTGCGCCAGTGCGTCTGCCGTTTGCGCAAACTGGGACAGATCGTTTTGTCCAAACGGCAGCGCTTTGCCGAGTTCCAGCGTACAGGCCAGTGCGCCAAAATGTTCCCCGCTAAAATGGGTGAACGTGCCGCCAGGCGTCTGATGAAAAACCAGCGCCTCCAGTCCCGCATCTCCCAGCCATTCAAGAAAACCCTCATCCCAGGCAACGTTGCGTTGTGGCAACACGCCAAAGCGCAGATGCAGTGAACCGCGAATCGCGGTGTGCAGATCCAGATGCCAGCGTGCTGGCTCTTTCGCCCGCGAATAAAAATCTTCCAGACACAGCTCAAGCTCATGGGCTCGGCGCGTTTCTTCACTCGCGGTAAAAATCTGCCACCGGCCGCCAAACATACGATTCAGGTCGCTATGACAATACCGTTTTCCCGCAGCAAGCGCCTGCGGGTTTCCCAGAATCACCAGTAGCCGCCATGTTAGTGCCAGCTCGCCGCTAAATAACCGGGACAACAATGAGTCGAGTATCTCTACCGGCGCGGTTTCATTGCCATGGATCCCCGCAGACAGCACCAGAGAATGTTCAACGGGTGCAAGCGGCGTCAGTTCCAGAATTCCGTGACCGATCCACTGCCAGTCAAAACCATGAATGGTTCCTTGCGTTTTCTCTGGAGTGGCGCCTGCGAGCGTGATAGCCAGAAAGTTATCCATGGCGCATCCCCTCCAACTGGAAAGGATACACAGAGCCGAGGTTAAGCAATTGCGTCAGCGTATCCAGCGCTTCACGCCCCTCGCGCAACAGTTGTGGGTCGGCAAGGTCGGCAGCGGTAAGACGATCGCGATAGTAACGGTCAACCCAGTTATTCAACGTGTTAAACAGCATATCGTTCATGATAACCGCCGGATTCACCGCCTGCTGTTCCTGCAAGGTGAGCACCACTCTCAGGCGCAAGCATGCCGGACCACCGCCGTTGGACATACTTTCACGCAGATCGAATACCCGCAGGTCATCGATCGGATTGTCTTCCTCGACAAGACGGTTCAGATACCGCCACACGCCAGCATGCTCCCGGCACTCCTGCGGCAGGACCAGCATCATCGAACCGTCATCACGACTCAGCAACTGACTGTTAAACAGATAGGTAGTCACCGCATCCTGCACCGAAACTTCCGCAGTCGGGACTTCCAGCGGGGTAAAACCTGCCACCTGACTACGCAACTGCTCTAATAACGCCTGCTGTCTGACAAACGCCTGCTGATGACAAAACAACACCTGGCGATTCGACACCGCAATCACATCGTTATGAAACACACCAAGATCGATGACATCCGGATTTTGCTGAGCAAAAATACACTGATGCGGGTTAACCTGATTCAGTCGTGCGACCGCCTCACTGGCCTCACGGGATTGCCTTGCCGGATAGCGCTTCGGCTGGGATGCATTGCCTTCTTCACGACCGTAAACAAATAGCTGTACACCGGGATCGCCGTAATCTCCACCGAGGCGGTTATGGTTTGCCGCCCCTTCATCACCGAAAAGCGCACCCTGGGGTAACGCACCGTGGACAGCAAAACTATTCTCATCACGGAAAATCGCCCGTAGCAAAGCTTCGGTAGTAGGCGCTTCCAGCGAACGGTGGAACTTATTATTCAGATTCGCCACCGTCAGATGCACTTTCCCGTCCAGCGAATCTGCTGAAGGGCAAACCGTTGCCGCATTCGCTACCCACATAGGCGATGCGGAGCTGGCACTGGAGAGCCAGTGAGGTGCCTGACGCGCCACTTTCTCCAGCACCTGTTCGTCACTGCCGCTAAAACCCAACTGACGTAGAACCGGAATGAAAGGCCGCTCGTGGGGGGGGATCACCGCCTGAGGAAAACCCGCATCCGCCAGCGCTTTCATCTTTAGCAGACCTTGCTTCGCCGCCAGACGCGGGTTCGACACCTGAAATCGATGTTTGGTTGAGGCCTCATTACCAAATGACAATCCAGCATAGTGGTGAGTCAATCCCACCAGGCCATCAAAATTTACCTCACGGGCTTTCATAGATTATCCTCGCGAGAAAAATCCAGCCCGGGGCTAAGCGCCGTTGGCAGCGTTAAGACCGGTGATTCCAGACTTGCCATCGGCCAGGCGCAATAATCTGCGGCATACCACGCGCTGGCGCGATGGTTCCCGGAAGCGCCAACGCCGCCAAACGGTGCGGTACTCGCAGCGCCGGTTAACGGCTTATTCCAGTTGACGATCCCTGCTCGTGCCTCCAGCAGTAGCTGTTCAAACTGGCCGCGATCGGGCGAAACTAACCCACACGACAGTCCAAAGCGGGTGTTGTTCGCCACACGAATCGCCTCATCAAAACTGTCATAACGCCATACGCCAAGCAGCGGCCCAAAAACCTCTTCATCAGGTACGTTCGCCGCCCCGGTCAGTTCAATGATTCCAGGGGTCAGCAGTGACGTTGCCGCTTTCACCAGACGTGGCGCCAACAGCGTACGTCCCCCCAACGACGCCAGACGCTGCCAGGCATCATAGACATGCTGCGCGGCCTGTTCGGAAATCAGTCCGCCCATAAACGGCTGCGGTTCCGCATCCCAGTTGCCGGGCATTAAACGCTGACTAACCTCCACCAGACGCGTCAGGAACGCATCACCCTGCGCGCCTTTTTTTACCAGCAGGCGGCGGGCACAGGTACAGCGCTGTCCGGCGGTGACAAATGCGGACTGAATGGTCAGATGTACCGCGGCATCAATATCCTCCGGATTCTCAATAATCAGCGGGTTATTACCCCCCATCTCGAGGGCGAGGATTTTTTCCGGTTGACCGGATAACTGCCGATGCAACTGATAACCGGTATTGGCACTGCCGGTAAACAGCAGACCATCGAGGTCTTCCAGCGCACTCAGCGCCTGCCCTGTTTCACGTCCGCCCTGCACCAGGTTCAGCACGCCCGGCGGCAATCCCGCCTGTTCCCACAGCTTAGTTACTGCTTCACCGGTCCACGGCGTCAACTCGCTGGGTTTGAAAATCAACGTATTGCCTGCCAGCAATGCCGGAACAATATGGCCATTGGGTAAATGACCAGGGAAGTTATACGGACCAAAAACTGCCAGCACGCCGTGTGGGCGATGGCGCAACGTTGCCGCGCCATCCGGTAGTTCACTGTGCTGCTCTCCGGTACGGGCATGGTAAGCTTTGACGGAGATGGTGATTTTATTGATCATCGCCGTCAGTTCAGTCGCGGCTTCCCAGCGTGGTTTGCCGGTTTCCCTGGCGATAATCTGGGTTAGCTCGGACTTATTGCTTTCCAACAATGAAGCAAACTTTTCAACAATCGCCTGGCGTTCACTGAAGGGCTGTTTAGCCCAACCGGCAAAAGCTGCACGCGCAGCCTGGCACGCTTGCGTCACCTGCGTGGCATCGGCATCATTGCCGTGCCACAGCACATCACCACCTACTGGGTTGGTTTTCACCCGGCGCTCGCCCAGTCCCGTCACCCAGTCACCGTTTATCCATAGTGTCATGCTGTTTTCTCCTCTGCACAAAGACGCACAAAACGTACATGGTCGCCCGCGTGGCATTTCAGGGCATCCAGTTGTGCCGCCGTCAGTACCAGACGTTGGGTATCCGGGTCTGCGCGAACCAGCATGACGCGGAAGTTTTGATAGTTTTCATTGGCAACCAGACAGGCCGGATAATCGCCGGTTGCTGGCTGACCTTCCGCCACTTCCACCAGCCTGCTTTTACGAATCGCCCGCACCCGGTCAATATCGCATTCCAGCGTCGGTCCGCCGTCGAAAATATCGACATAGTTGCGATAGCGAAAGCCCTCTTTCTCCAGCACCGCCCGCGCGGGCGCCGTTTGCGGATGAACCTGACCAATCACGCTTTGTGCTTCATCAGACAGGAAATCGGTGTAAATAGGATGCTTGGGCATTAATTCAGCAATAAACGCTTTTTGCCCTGTTCCGCAGAGAAAATCCGCCCGGCTGAATTCCATTGAAAAAAAGCGTTTGCCGAGGCTTTGCCAAAACGGCGAGTAACCGTGTTCATCAATCACGCCGCGCATCTCAGCCACGACCTTCTCATTAAACTTGTCACGAAACGCGGCCATAAACATAAAGCGTGATTTTGACAACAAATAGCCGTTGCCTTCTTTTCGCCAGTCCGGATCGAGAAACAGCGTACAAAGCTCGCTGCTACCCGTGTGATCGTTACTCAGAAACAACGTCGGCAGCGCGTTATACACATTCAGCTCTTTCGAGGCGTGGACCAGTGTGCCGACCCGATAGTTGTACCAGGGATCGTTAAGTCCTACCGCCACCTCAATGGCGCAAATCCCGGCCACAGTTCCGCTGGCGCTGTCTTCCAGCACAAACACATATCCCTGCTCACTTTTGGGCAACTCACCGCGCCAGGTTTGTAGCGAACGTTCGATACGCGCCATTAGCGTCGCTTCATTCGCCGGTAGCGAGGTCAATCCGCCGCCGGTCTTACCGGCAAGCTGCATCAACGCGGTGATATCAGCACGTTCAATGGGACGAATCACCATCATGATGAACCTCCTGCTTTAATGCGTTCGCAGGCCAGCGCAAAGCGATCCAGTCCGGTGGCGACTTCTTCTTCGCTGACATTGAGCGCTGGCGCAAAACGCACCACGTTAGCGCCAGCAATCAGTACCATCACCCCGGCAACAGCCGCTTCTTGCGAGATGAATTTCGCTTTCCCGGCAAATTCCGCGTTCAGCACGCAGCCGATCAGCAGCCCGAGTCCTCGAATTTCACTAAACAGTCCAAAACGTTCGTTAATGGCGTTAATACGCTCCACAAACCAGTCATGGCGCTGTTTTACTCCGTTGAGAACTTCCGGCGTGTTAACAATTTCCAGCAGTTTACCCGCCACCGCCGTCGCCAGCGGGTTGCCGCCGTACGTTGTACCGTGCGTACCCACCGTCATCACACTGGCGCAATGCTCTGTCGCCAGCAGTGCGCCGATGGGGAAACCACCGCCCAGCGCTTTAGCTGTCGTCAGCAGGTCCGGCGTAACGCCGTAATGCATATAGGCATACAGCTCGCCAGTACGGCCAACCCCGGTCTGAACCTCATCAAAAATCAGCAGCGCATTATGGCGATCGCATAATTCACGCAACCCCTGCAAAAACGCGTTTGTTGCCGGCACCACGCCGCCTTCGCCCTGGACAGGCTCGACGATGACCGCACAGGTCGTGTCATCAATCAGTTGGCTGGCAGAATCGAGATCGTTATACACGGCATGGCGGATATCCGGCGGCAGCGGCGCGAAATCCTGTGAATAGGCGGGCTGACCACCGGCGCTGACGGTAAACAGCGTGCGGCCATGGAAGGCATTTTTAAACGCCACAATCCCGCTCTTCTGGCTGCCAAAACGATCGTGGGCATATTTACGCGCCAGTTTTAGTGCCGCTTCGTTGGCTTCTGCGCCGGAGTTACAGAAGAAAATGCGCTCGGCGAAGGTGGCGTCAATCAGCTTTTTCGCCAGACGCAATACCGGCTCGTTGGTGTAGCCATTTCCGGTATGCCAGAATTTGCTCGCCTGGTCGTTTAATGCCTCGCGCAATGCCGGATGGGCGTGACCCAGCGCGTTAACCGCAATGCCTCCCGCGAAATCGATATACTCTTTACCCTGCTGATCCCACAGACGTGAACCTTCACCCCGCACCGGAATAAAAGGGGCCGGAGCGTATACAGGCATCATCCATTCATCAAAATTTTCACGCGTAATTGACAGAGACATAGCGACCTCAACGGTAAATAAAAGGTTATTTATATGTTAATAAATATAGTGTTTGCGGTGTAAATGTAGATTGCAGGGTTCGTGCCAGCCAGCGAAAAAAGTGCATAAACGGAGGTCGAGGACGAAATATCAACAGGTTACAACGTGACGATATTCACTATACGTGCATATAAAGTGAATATGTTTGCGCATCAGGTGACTAAACAGAGGAAAAAACGCAGTTTTATTCAGTCGCCAAATATAATTCTGGAATTGTGATCGTATACGAAATTTTTCGGAAATTATTGCTCCATTCCGGCGCGCTTCGCGCCAAAACGGTGCAGTTTTTGCTCCATCGTTAACACCATTAGCAATCATTGTTGGAATCAGGTGACAAGAAGCAGTCAGTCTGCAGAAATTCTGCTACCATCCTTGCACTATTCATCTTGCAAAGTGGCAGTGACTATGAAATTTGTCTCTTTTAATATCAACGGCCTGCGTGCCCGTCCCCATCAACTGGCAGCCATTGTCGAAAAACATCAACCGGATGTTATTGGCTTACAGGAGACAAAAGTCCACGACGATATGTTCCCTCTCGAAGAGGTAGCAAAGCTCGGTTACAACGTCTTTTATCACGGCCAGAAAGGCCATTACGGCGTCGCGTTGTTAACGAAAGAAACGCCAATTGCGGTACGTCGTGGCTTCCCGGGCGATGACGAAGAAGCGCAGCGTCGTATCATCATGGCAGAAATTCCGTCCCCTCTGGGCAGCATCACTGTGATCAACGGCTATTTCCCGCAGGGCGAAAGTCGTGACCATGAAACTAAATTCCCGGCCAAAGCCGCGTTTTATCAGAACCTGCAAAACTATCTTGAGACAGAGCTGAAGCGCGACAATCCGGTATTGATCATGGGCGATATGAATATTAGCCCAACCGATCTCGATATCGGCATTGGCGAAGAGAACCGTAAACGCTGGCTGCGTACCGGAAAATGTTCCTTCCTGCCGGAGGAGCGTGAGTGGATGGAACGCCTGCTGGGCTGGGGTCTGGTGGATACGTATCGTCACGCAAATCCTGAAAAGAATGACCAGTTCTCGTGGTTTGATTACCGCTCAAAAGGCTTTGACGATAACCGTGGTCTGCGTATCGATCTGCTGCTGGCGAGCAATCCATTGGCGGAACGCTGCGAAGAAACCGGCATCGACTATGAAATTCGCAGCATGGAAAAACCGTCCGACCATGCGCCGGTATGGGCTAAATTCAGCGTCTGACCTTCTATGTTTTTTTACTCTCCGGGCCCGGCCTGGAGAGTGTGTTTATTTGGTGCAAAATCAATAAAGCGACGGTAATACATTGTTGCGGCCGGGAATTTATTATATCTTCGCGCGCACTTTTCGCTGACGAAAATGCTCCATTGCACTCGGTTTTACAGGAGAACCCCCATGAAAAAGAAGTTCGCATAAAGCAGAATACCGGCTGCTGATTGTCGCGGTCCTGTTCTGCGTTCTGGCGGGAGTTTTCCATCATTATGGTCTGACCGACCTGATAACCAATTTCCATCATTTGCAAGACGTCATCCGCCAAAGCGGTATGTTCGGCTATACGCTTTATATCCTGCTGTTTATTGTTGCTGCGCTGTGTCTGATCCCCGGTAGCATCCTGGTGATCGTCGGCGGTGTGCTGTTTGGCCCCGTGGCAGGGACGCTTATCTCGTTAGTGGCAGCAACCGTGGCCTCGGCGCTGTCGTTTTTGCTGGCTCGCTGGCTTGGACGGGATCTGCTCCTGAAATACGTTGGGCATACGACAATGTTTCAGGCTATCGAAAAAGGTATTGCCCATAGCGGAGTTGACTTTCTGATCCTCACCCGGCTCGTGCCGCTGTTCCCTTATAACATTCAAAATTACGCCTATGGGCTGACGGCTATTCCGTTCTGGTCATTTACCGTGATATCTGCGGCAACCACTTTACCAGGCATTTTTATTTATACGCTGATGTCGCACGAACTGGCCAGCGAAGGAATTAGTTGGGCATTTATCGGTAAGCTCAGCGTGGCGGGGCTGGCGTTATTCGCCCTCGTTCAGGCAGCCAAAGCCTGGGCCCGGTATAAGCATATCGATCCGTCAGCTCCTCACAAGTGCGCAGATAAATGATAAAACGACGCATCCATTACTACCGCGCAGGAGTGATAATCCTGCTGCTGCTCGCGCTGATGGCGTGGGCGTGGATACCTGGCGTGAGCGATTTTCTCCACGCCAGCCTGGCGGCATTTGCCACGCTCGATCAGCATGCAATTGAGAATTTTATTCGTTCTTACGGAACTCAGGCGGCGGTCGTTTCATTCTTCCTGATGATCTTGCAGGCCATCGTCGCCCCGCTTCCCGCTTTTGTGATCACCTTTGCCAACGCCTCGCTGTTTGGTGCATTTTGGGGCGGCATATTGTCCTGGTGCAGCGCAATGGCCGGCGCGGCGCTGTGCTTTTTTATTGCCCGTGTTTTAGGCCGTGGCGCGGTGGAGAAACTGACCGGAAAAACGGTGTTGAACAACATGGACGCTTTTTTCGAGCGTTATGGCAAGCACACCATTCTGGTCTGTCGACTGTTACCTTTTGTACCGTTCGATCCGGTAAGCTACGCAGCAGGCCTGACCTCGATTCGGTTTCGCCATTTTTTCATCGCCACCGGTATCGGTCAGTTACCCGCCACTATCGTCTATTCATGGGCTGGTAGCCTGTTAACCGGCGGTACATTTTGGTTTGTAACCGGCCTGTTCATCCTGTTCGCTCTGAGCGTAATAATTTCAGTGGCGAGAAGCCTTTATCTTGAACATCAGCGAAAAAAAACCTGAGACTTCCCCCATTTTTAGCCATGGAGATACTATGCGTTACTGCTTATTGTGCCTGAGTTTAATGCTCTGTCCGCTGGCGACGTTTGCCCAGGACGACGGCTGGCAACAAATCAAAAATGATGCCCGCGGTCAGACGGTGTGGTTCAACGCCTGGGGTGGCGACAATGCAGTTAACCAGTATCTCGATTGGGTTAGCGGCGAGATGAAAACGCACTATGCCATTAACCTGAAAATCGTACGTCTCGCAGATGCCGCCGACGCGGTAAAACGTATCCAGACAGAAGCAGCATCCGGGCGAAAAACCGGGGGTTCTGTCGATTTATTGTGGGTTAACGGCGAAAACTTCCGCACTCTGAAAGAAGCCGGGCTTCTGCAAACTCAGTGGGCGCAAACGCTACCTAACTGGCGCTATGTTGATACCCAGAAACCGGTGACCGAAGATTTCTCCGTTCCAACGGAGGGAGCTGAATCACCGTGGGGCGGTGCCCAACTCACCTTTATTGCCCGGCGCGATCTCACCGCGCAGCCGCCGCAATCTCCGCAAGCACTGCTTGAATTTGCGCAGGCAAACCCTGGCACGGTGACCTATCCGCGCCCGCCAGACTTTACCGGCACGGCGTTTCTGGAGCAGTTGTTAATATCGCTCACCACCAAACCACAAGCATTGAAAGTTGCGCCAGATGCAGCGACATTCACCGACGTTACCGCGCCATTGTGGCATTATCTTGATACCTTGCACCCTGTACTTTGGCGTGAAGGCAAAGATTTTCCGCCCACGCCAGCACGAATGGATGTACTGCTCAATAGCGGCACCCTGCATTTGTCATTGACCTTTAACCCTGCCCACGCGCAGCAAAAAGTAGCCAGCGGCGAATTGCCTAAAAACAGCTACAGTTTTGGTTTCTCACAGGGCATGCTCGGCAACGTGCACTTTGTTGCCATTCCGGCGAATGCCCGCGCCAGCGCCGGAGCAAAAGTCGTGGCAAACTTCCTGCTTTCGCCCGAAGCACAACTGCGTAAAGCCGACTCAACTGTCTGGGGAGATCCTTCGGTGCTTGATCCACAAAAATTACCTGTCGAACAGCGTGATGCGCTGCTGGCACGGATCCCACAAGGACTACCTGCCGTTCTGCCGGAACCGCATGCTGCCTGGGTAAACGCTCTGGAACAAGAATGGCTACGCCGCTACGGTACGCATTAATTTTGCTACTCTGGGCCATCATGGCGGCAGTTTATCTGCCGTTGGTGCCAGCGGCTTTCTCTCTGATAGCGCCAGCCCTTAGCCTACCCCATTGGCTGGCTCTCTTTGCCGACCCTCAACTTCCGCAGGCGTTACTGGCGACACTTGTTTCCACAGGACTGGCTGCCGGCGGCGCGCTAATCATCGCGCTGCTGGCGATCCTCACTTTATGGCCCGGTGCAGGCTGGGCGCGACTAAGCACCCGTCTTCCGTGGCTGCTGGCGATCCCGCATGTTGCCTTCGCCACCAGCGTGCTGTTGGTTTTTGCCGAAGGCGGTAAAATCTGGCAATGGCTACCGTTCCTCAGCCCACAACCAGACCGTTACGGCATCGGGCTTGGCGTGACGCTGGCGGTGAAAGAGAGCGCTTTTTTGTTATGGATCCTCTCGGCTCTACTGAGTGAAAAACAACTTTCGCAGCAGGTTATCGTGCTGGATTCGCTGGGTTACAGCCGACTGCAATGCCTGAACTGGCTGGTACTGCCCGCTATCGGCCCGGCATTAGGTAAAGCTATGCTGGCGATTGTTGCCTGGTCACTCTCCGTTGTGGATGTGGCAATCGTCCTCGGCCCCGGAAATCCGCCAACACTGGCCGTATTGAGCTGGCAATGGCTCAGTCAGGGCGATGTCGAACAGCAGGCGAAAGGCGCACTCGCCAGCCTGTTGCTGGTGCTGTTACTCCTCATTATCGCGCTGGTGAGTTATCTGTTGTGGCGCGCCTGGCGACGTACTATCCCGGCAGTAAATGGTGAACGTCTGCATTTTTCACCTATAACAATCGCACGCCCGCTGGTACAGATCTTGCCCGTCAACGGTGTGGTATGCGCGCTTGTACTGGCGCTTATCGCCAGCTATTCCTCACTAAACCACGAGGCGCTCAGCAATAGCCTGCAGCTAGGGCTCCTTTCCAGCGTGTTAGCGCTACTGATACTTTTTGTCTGGCTGGAATGGGGTCCACAAACCGGGCACCGCTGGGTCTGGCTACCGCTCATTTTGCCTGCGCTACCACTGGTAACCGGACAATATCTGCTGGCGTTATATGCCGGACAGGATGGACTGATGACGACCATTATCTGGGGCCACCTGCTGTGGGTGATGCCCTGGATGCTATTTGTGCTTAAACCGGCCTGGCAGCGCATTGACTCGCGATTAATTTTGATTGCACAAACGCTGGGCTGGTCGCAGGGGCGGATATTCTGGCTGGTGAAATGCCCGCAGCTGGTGCGCCCGGCATTGATTGCCTTCGCGGTTGGCTTCTCGGTCAGTATCGCCCAGTATATGCCGACGCTGTGGCTAGGTGCCGGACGCTATTCCACGCTGACCACCGAAGCGGTGGCATTAAGCAGCGGCGGTAGCAGCGAGATTCTGGCAACACAAGCGTTGTGGCAGCTTCTTCTACCACTGCTCGTTTTCGCACTCGCAGCCTTTCTCGCCGCGTGGGTTGGCCGCTTTCGACAAGGACTCCGCTAATGCTCATTGTGCAAAACGTTTCGTTGTACCAGGGGGCGACTGCGCTGCTGAAGAACGTTACCTTTCAGGTTGATGAAAGTGACATTGTCACGATCATGGGTTCTTCCGGCAGCGGAAAGTCTTCGTTGTTTTCGTGGATGGTAGGGGCGTTGTCGCCTCAGTTTCAGGCATCAGGCGAGCTGTGGCTCAACGAACGACGCGTTGACGCGCTACCTACGGCGCAGCGCCAGATTGGCATTCTGTTCCAGGATGCGTTGTTGTTTGACCATTTCAGCGTTGGGCAGAATTTACTGCTGGCCCTACCTGCCAGCCTGCAGGGTTCCGCCAGACGACATGCGGTGGAAAGTGCTCTCGCACGCGCTGACCTGGCCGGTTTTTATTCTCGCGATCCGGCGTCGCTCTCCGGCGGACAACGCTCGCGTGTCGCCCTGCTCCGCGCGCTACTGGCTCAGCCCCAGGCACTGTTACTTGATGAACCCTTTAGTCGGCTGGATGCGTCGCTACGCGACACCTTTCGCCAATGGGTCTTCACCGAGGTGCGTAAGTTGGGGATCCCGGTGGTACAGGTGACCCATGATGCGCAGGACGTTCCGCCAGCAGGCCGCGTACTTCAGATGGAAAACTGGGCGTGAATGTGGCGATATGCTGCGTTAACGCAAGGTTTTTACTTAACCGGCGGCACAGAATGTCGTCCTCTTTTTTTCAACGTCGGGCTATTCGATGAAACGTGTTTCTCAAATGACCGCGCTGGCACTGGCTTTAGGGCTCGCTTGCGCTTCTTCCTGTGCAGCTGAAACAGCACAGACGCTCACCCTCGACCAGTTACAGCAAAAGCAAGGCGCGGCGATCGATACCCGTCAGAGCGCTTTTTACAACGGCTGGCCGCAGTCGCTTAATGGTCCTTCAGGACACGAACCTTCCGCACTGAACCTGTCTGCCGCCTGGCTCGACAAGATGAATGATGAACAACTCAGCGCCTGGGTTCAGTCACATCAGTTGAAAACTGATGCGCCAGTAGCGCTGTATGGTAGCGATAACGACATACAGGCTGTCAAAGCTCGCCTGCAAAAAGTTGGCTTTAACCATATCTCCACCCTCAGCGATGCGCTTACGGACCCAGCCCGCCTGCAACGTCTGCCGCACTTCGAACAGCTGGTGTACCCGCAGTGGCTGCACGACCTGCAGCAGGGTAAAAACGTAACCGCTAAACCGGCGGGTGACTGGAAAGTGATTGAGGCCGCCTGGGGCGCGCCGAAGTTGTATCTGCTCAGCCACATCCCTGGTGCGGGCTACATTGATACCAACGAAGTTGAAAGCGAACCGCTGTGGAATAAAGTTTCCGACGCGCAGCTCAAAGCGATGCTGGCGAAACACGGTATCCGCCACGACACCACGGTGATTTTATACGGTCGCGATGTCTATGCCGCCGCTCGCGTGGCGCAAATTATGCTGTACGCAGGCGTGAAAGATGTTCGTCTGCTCGACGGCGGTTGGCAAACCTGGTCCGACTCAGGTTTACCGGTCGAACGCGGAACTCCGCCAACGGTGAAACCAGAACCTGATTTCGGCGTGAAAATCCCTGCCCAGCCGCAACTCATGCTCGATATGGAACAGGCACGCGGTCTGCTGCATCGCCAGGATGCGTCTTTGGTGAGCATTCGTTCATGGCCAGAATTTGTCGGTACCACCAGCGGCTATAGCTACATTAAGCCAAAAGGTGAGATTGCAGGTGCACGTTGGGGACACGCAGGCAGCGACTCCACGCATATGGAAGATTTTCATAACCCGGATGGCACCATGCGCAGCGCGGATGACATCGCCGCCATGTGGAAGCAATGGAATATCCTGCCGAATCAACAGGTCTCTTTCTATTGCGGTACCGGCTGGCGCGCTTCAGAAACGTTTATGTATGCCCGCGCGATGGGCTGGAAAAACGTCTCCGTCTACGACGGCGGCTGGTATGAGTGGAGCAGCAATCCAAAAAATCCGGTTGCCAGCGGTGAACGGGGCCCGGACGCCAGTAAGTAAGATTGTCATTATTGCCGGATAAGCGCATCCGGCAACGCAATACGCTACGCCTGACGCTGGACCGCTTTCAGTGTCAGGTATCCGCTCCAGATCCTGGTAAACGTCGTCATCCAGCACAGCGCGCCAAAGACCCACGCCATCACGGCAAAATATTCCGGGAACAGACAACCCAACACAAATAGCAAAATCGTCTCAGTACCTTCGGTCAGTCCCCCCAGATAATAAAACGATTTATGCGCGTAGCCCGGGTTATCAATTTGATGTTTCGCCGCCAGCGCGGCAAAGGCCAGAAAGCTGCTGCCGGTTCCCATAAAGGCGAACAGCAGCCAGCCGCCAGCCAGCGAGTTAGCCGCCGGATCGGCGAGCATAAAACCGAATGGCACTAAGGCGTAAAACAGAAAATCGAGCGTGATATCAAGAAATCCGCCTGCGTCGGTTAGCCCTCTGCGCCGCGCCAGAGCCCCATCCAGCCCATCAAAAAGCCGATTGAGCACAATGACCGCCAGCGCTGCCAGATACCAGCCTAACGCCAAAAATGGCAAGGCCAACACGCCAATGGCAAAACCGACCAGCGTAAGCCCGTCCGGGGTAATCGCCGGTTTATCAATAATGCTTACGCAGCGATGCAAAAGCGGTTTTAATCGCGGATGAATATGACGATCAAGCATGCGGGCGTCCTTTAAAGCTGTCGCACAGCCCCTGGGAAGGAATATCGAGAGCAGCATTAAAACGCGCAGAGAGATTTTGAAACGCAATCAGCGCGGTCATTTCCGTAATGGCATCATCGGTAAAATGCTGCTTCATCTGCGCTTTCAGCGCATCATCAACCTGTGGAGGCGTTGCGGTCACCGCATCGGCATAGGCCAGAGCTACTTGCTCTTCTGCGCTAAATAGCGCCGATTCTTGCCAGTTGGCAACCTGTAAGACTTTATCCAGCGCGCCACAGCGTTCAGCCAGCCGTAAACTGTTGGCATCAACGCAGAAAGCGCAGTGGCACACCTGAGAAACGCGGGTCATCAACAGCGCGCGCATCACCGGCGTTAAGCGCGCCTTTTTACGCTCCAGAAACCCGACAAACAGCGCCACCAGCCAGAACAGAAACGGCATCCGCCCCCACCAGCGCGTGGGATGCAGCACATCGCCATAATGTTTTTTCTGCGTAGCAACGAGCGGTTTTAGACTGGAAGGGATACGCGTTAACGGCTTTACCCACGACTGAGGTTCGTTCAACGGTGGCTCCTGAATACTTTAGATAAAACAAAGATAACGATAGTATGTCATTTTCTGCTGTTAGATCTTGATGAATATAATGAAAACCCTCGACGTGGTCGCCGCTATCATTGAACGTGATGGCAAAATTTTACTGGCTCAGCGTCCGCTACATGCGGATCAGTCAGGCATGTGGGAGTTTGCCGGCGGTAAGGTTGAATCGGGCGAAAGTCAGCCCGAGGCGCTGTTCCGTGAACTGCGTGAAGAGTTGGGCATTGAGGCAGTCGTGGGGCGCTACATTGCCAGCCATCAACGCGAGGTTTCGGGCCGACTGATTCACTTACATGCCTGGCATGTACCGTCATATCAGGGGGAACTGAAGGCGTATGAACATCAGGATATCGTCTGGTGTTCACCCGAAGAGGCGCTGCGTTATCCGCTGGCGCCTGCCGATATCCCACTACTGGAAGCGTTTATTCTTTTACGCGACGCCAGACAAGCGGATTTGTGCTGATCGTTTTCTCATCGCGTTGGCACTGAAGCAAGACGCCGTCAGCTTTAATCACTGCCCCTTCTGAATAGTTTTGATCCTGATAAATACAGCACTGGCTACAGGACTGCGCCCGCTGACCGCTGGAACTGAACACTTCCGGCGGTACGTTAACCTGCACATCCGGGCGATAAGGCTGATTTGCCAGCGTCGCGCCGGACACCAGGGCCAACACGCCTGCCACGATTAAACGGCGCATATTCTTTCCTTTTTAACTGACAATTATGCTCAGTATAACGGTATAAATCGGCAGAAACTTTAGCCTCTTCGATCATCGTTTTTGGTTATGACCCACGACGCAATATTAATTTACTTAGCGGGGTTAATTTTTTCTTGCGTCGCGTCACAGTGCTGATGGTATAGTCAAAAACTGCACAACACTTAACACAAAAATCAAAAATATAACCATATCAATACATAAGAGGTTCTTATATCTATGGATCAGACATGTTCTCTGGAGTCATTCCTTAACCATGTGCAAAAGCGCGACCCGAATCAAACCGAGTTCGCGCAAGCCGTTCGTGAGGTAATGACCACGCTGTGGCCTTTCCTTGAGCAAAACCCGCGTTATCGCCAGATGTCATTGCTGGAACGTCTGGTTGAACCGGAGCGCGTGATCCAGTTCCGCGTAGTCTGGCTGGACGATCGCAATCAGGTGCAGGTCAACCGCGCATGGCGCGTGCAGTTTAGCTCTGCCATTGGCCCATACAAAGGCGGTATGCGTTTCCACCCTTCCGTGAACCTGTCGATCCTGAAATTCCTTGGCTTCGAACAGACGTTTAAAAATGCCCTCACCACCCTGCCAATGGGCGGGGGTAAAGGCGGGAGCGATTTCGATCCGAAAGGGAAAAGCGAAGGCGAAATCATGCGTTTCTGCCAGGCGCTGATGACCGAACTGTTCCGCCATTTAGGTCCCGATACCGACGTTCCGGCGGGCGATATCGGTGTGGGTGGCCGTGAAGTCGGCTTTATGGCCGGGATGATGAAAAAACTCTCCAACAACAGCGCCTGCGTCTTTACCGGTAAAGGTCTCTCTTTCGGCGGCAGTCTGATCCGCCCGGAAGCCACCGGCTACGGTCTGGTGTATTTCACCGAAGCGATGCTCAAACGCCATGGTCTGGGCTTTGAAGGCATGCGCGTAGCGGTTTCTGGCTCCGGTAACGTGGCGCAATTCGCCATTGAGAAAGCCATGGAGTTTGGCGCGCGGGTGGTTACCGCCTCCGATTCCAGCGGTACCGTAGTCGACGAAAGCGGATTTACCAAAGAAAAACTGGCGCGGCTGTGCGCAATCAAAGACAGCCGCGACGGTCGCGTAGCAGATTATGCCCGTGAGTTTGGCCTGACCTATCTGGAAGGCAAACAGCCGTGGTCGGTTCCGGTCGATATCGCCCTGCCGTGTGCCACTCAGAACGAGCTGGATGTCGATGCAGCACGCGTATTGATCGCCAACGGCGTGAAAGCTGTCGCCGAAGGGGCAAACATGCCGACCACTATCGAGGCCACCGATCTGTTCCTCGAGGCAGGTGTACTGTTCGCACCGGGTAAAGCCGCTAACGCCGGTGGTGTAGCGACATCCGGTCTGGAAATGGCGCAAAACGCCGCTCGTCTGGGCTGGAAAGCGGAGAAAGTGGATGCGCGCCTGCACCACATCATGCTGGATATTCACCATGCCTGCGTTGAATACGGCGGCGAAAGCAAGCAGACCAACTACGTACGTGGCGCCAACATCGCAGGCTTCGTAAAGGTTGCCGACGCGATGTTGGGTCAGGGTGTGATTTAATATTGTCTCTGCAGGCCCGTAGGCCGGATAAGCTATGCTTATCAGGCCTACAAACTTACAGACCCGCCTCTTCAGATGGCGGGCTTTTTTTCGCCGAACGTTTACGCGGCGCACTCTTTTTCTTATCGCCACCACTACCGCCAGGTGCAGCAATTCCACGAAAGCGTCGTACCGGTGTGCTGCGCGCCTGATCGATAAGCTGATACAGCGTCCCCACCAGCGGCTGCATGAAATCCTGATAGCGACATTGCTTTTCGCTGATTTGGGTCAGTATAGATTCCCAGTGCGCGGTCATGTCCGGGCGCGTCGCCATTTCTGGCAACGAGTGGAACAGCGCTTTTCCTGCGTCGGTCGAATGAATATACCGCCCTTTTTTCACCAGGAACCCGCGCTTAAACAGCAGTTCGATAATACCGGCGCGCGTCGCTTCCGTACCTAAACCATCCGTTGCGCGCAGGATCTTTTTCAGATCTTTATCCTGCACGAATCGCGCAATCCCGGTCATCGCTGACAGCAGCGTGGCATCGGTAAAGTGACGTGGTGGTTGAGTCTGACGTTCAACCACTTCACCTTTTTCGCACAGCAGTTCGTCATCTTTTGCCACCACCGGCAGCGGCGTCCCGTCATTATCTTCGTCGCGCTCTTTATTGCCAAGCAGCGTGCGCCATCCGGCTTCCGCCAGAAAACGCGCTTTAGCGACAAACTTGCCTTTGGCAATATCCAGCTCAATAACGCACTTCCTGAATACCGCATCTGCGCAAAATTGCATCAGATACTGACGGGCAATCAGGTTGTAAATTTTCGCTTCGTTGTCATTCAGATTGATGGACGAACTGCGCGCGGTAGGAATGATGGCATGGTGCGCATCCACTTTTTTGTCGTCCCAACAGCGATTTCGCGTATCGGGATTGACCGCCGGTTGCGGGAGCAGATCCGGTGCATGGACGCTAATCGCGTTCAGTACCGCATGACGTCCGGCAAAGTGCTCTTCCGGCAGATAACGGCTATCCGAACGCGGATAGGTAATCAACTTATGGGTTTCATACAACTTCTGGCAGATATCCAGAACGTTTTGCGCACTTAAACCGAAGCGCTTCGCCGCTTCAATCTGCAACGCCGACAGCGAGAACGGTAACGGCGCGGATTCTGATTCCCGTTTATCGTTATAGCTGGTGACTATCGCCGGTTGACCGTTAATTCGGTTCACCACGTGTTCAGCCAGCGTGCGATTCAGCAAGCGCCCTTCTTCATCCTGATACGGCTCACACGCTTCGCTCGGCTGCCAGATAGCAGTAAACCGCTCATCGGCGGGCGTTACGATATGCGCTTTCACTTCGAAGAAGTCTTTGGCGACGAAGTTCTCAATCTCTTCATCACGACGCACAACCAGCCCGAGCACCGGCGTTTGTACGCGCCCGACCGAAAGTACGCCCTGATAGCCCGCGTTACGTCCGAGAATGGTGTAAGCGCGCGTCATATTGATACCGTACAACCAGTCCGCACGCGCTCGCGCCAGTGCCGACACGCACAGCGGAATAAACTCACTGTTGGCGCGCAGCCGCTCAATAGCCCGCTCAACGGCCTGCGGGTTGAGGTCGTTAATCAGGCAACGCTGCACCTTCTGGCGCTTTTCAGGCGCCAGTTGCAGGTAATCCAGCACTTCATCCACCAGCAGTTGCCCTTCACGATCGGGGTCACCGGCGTGAATAACTTCGCTGGCCTCATGCAAAAAGCGCTTAATGACGTTGAGCTGTTTGGTCACCGAGGGGCGCGGTTGCAGTTGCCACTTTTCCGGGACAATCGGCAGATCGACCAGACTCCAGCGAGCATAACGACTGTCGTAGGCATCCGGCTGCGCCTGTTCAAGCAGGTGACCAATACACCAGGTCACCACTTGTCCATTTCCGCATTCGATAAAACCATCGCCTTTGCGATGCGGCTTTGGCAGCACATCGGCGATAGCACGCGCCAGACTTGGTTTTTCGGCAATAAACAACCGCATCGAGTTAACGAATCTCAACCATGGCGCGACCGCCACGAGCTTCCACTAACTCACCAATGGCGGTGAGATCGATACCGAACTGCGCCGCTGCCGCTTTCACTTCGGCTTCAGCTTCCGGCGTTACAGCCAGCAGTAGGCCACCGGAAGTTTGCGGATCGCACAACAGATCGCGTACCGATTGCGGCATTTCACCCATCAGGTGTCCGTAGCTGGCAAAGTTACGTTGGGTACCGCCGGGTACCGCACCTTGCGCGATGTATTCTTCAACGCCAGGCAGCTTAGGAATATCCTGGTAGATAATTTGCGCCTGAACGCCTGCGCCCTGACACATTTCACTCAGATGCCCCAGCAGACCAAAACCGGTAACGTCGGTCATGGCTTTCACGCCGTCGATATCGGCGAATGCCGCACCGGCAATGTTCATCCGACACATCACTTCTGTCGCCAGTCCTTTGTGTTCTTCCTTCAGTAGTGATTTTTTCTCTGCTGTCGTCAGAACGCCAATCCCCAGAGGCTTGGTCAGGAATAACTTACACCCTGCCTCTGCGGTGCTGTTTTTCTTCACGCGTTCGGTCGGCACAACGCCGGTTACCGCAAGGCCAAAGATAGGCTCTGGGGCATCGATAGAGTGGCCGCCCGCCAGCGCAATACCCGCCTGACGGCAGGCAAAACGTCCGCCTTCGGTGACTTCGCGGGCGATTTCCGGCGCCAGCTTATCCAGCGGCCAGCCCAGAATAGCAATTGCCATAATCGGTTTGCCGCCCATAGCGAATATATCGCTGATGGCGTTAGTCGCGGCGATGCGGCCAAAATCAAACGGATTATCGACAATCGGCATAAAGAAATCGGTGGTGCTGATAACGCTGGTGCCGTTTCCCAAATCGTATACGGCCGCGTCGTCGCGAGTTTCATTACCCACCAGTAAGTTCGGATCAACAAACTTCGCCTGCTCGCTGTGCAGGATGGTTTCCAGCACTTTTGGGGAAATTTTACAACCGCAACCGGCTCCGTGGCTGTATTGCGTTAAACGAATAGCTTGCTCGCTCATGGACATCTCCTGTCATTGCAATCCGGATATGGTAGCGCTCATTCCATGATGTGGTAAGAGTGACTGTCTGAATTCGAGTGTCTTTGCTCAGAATCCAGACAGTTTTGCCGTTGATATCAGAAATAACGGACGAATGCGCTCGGATCGGCAAGGTTGATCGTCGTGGATGCTTTTAGCTGCGGTGTACCCAGATAGAGGAAACCGACGATTTTATCTTGCGGGCGACAGTCGAATGCTTCACGAACGACCGCACTTTCGGTTAATGCACCACTGCGCCAGATACCGCCAAAGCCCTGGGCAATTGCGGCCATCTGCATAGCCATCACCGCACAACCGGCAGACATTTCTTGTTCCCACAGAGGAACCTTGTCGTTTTCTTCACATTTCGCCACCACGGTAATAATCAGCGGCGCGCGAAACGGTGCGTTGCGCGCTTTTTCCTGAGCTTTCTCATCGCTACCTGCGGCAATCGCGCCTTTCTCAAGTACGGTGCTAAAGCGTTCACGCCCTTCCCCCTCAATGACATAGAATTGCCATGGTTGCAGCGTTTTGTGGTCCGGTGCGCGCATTCCCGCCCGCAGAATGTTTTGCAGTTGCTCTCCGGCCGGGGCCGGCTCGACAAGACGAGAAGCGCTACGACGGGTGATAAGTAATTCGAGTGCATCCATTTGCTTAACTCCAACAATGAGATTTGTTCACAAAATTAACACGTGAGCGGATTTTGTTACAGCACAGGCGGTGATTCCTGCTGACAAGTGCCTGTCTGGTCATTACGATAGCCTCATCTTATCGCCTTTCTCCGGGATTTCGGGATGGCGTGTTGTTAATCGGTAGGGAGAATACATGCGAACCCTGTGGCGATTTATTGCCGGATTTTTTAAATGGACGTGGCGATTACTTAATTTCGTCCGTGAATTTGTGCTTAACCTGTTCTTCATCTTCTTGGTGCTGGTGGGCGTGGGTATCTGGATGCAGGTCAGCAGCAGCAATACCAGTGAACACGCTGAGCGAGGCGCACTGCTGCTGGATATCTCGGGGGTGATTGTCGATAAGCCGTCGAGCACCAGTCGCTTAAGCGTTATTGGTCGTCAGCTGTTTGGTGCCAGTTCCGATCGCCTGCAGGAAAACTCCCTGTTCGATATCGTGAATACTATTCGCCAGGCAAAAGATGATCGCAACATCACCGGCATTGTGATGGATCTGAAAAATTTTGCCGGGGCCGACCAGCCTTCCATGCAATATATCGGTAAAGCGCTGCGGGAATTCCGCGACAGCGGCAAACCGGTCTACGCCGTAGGCGATAACTTCAGCCAGGGGCAGTATTACCTCGCCAGTTTCGCCAATAAAATTTATCTCTCTCCACAGGGGTCCGTTGATCTGCACGGCTTTGCCACCAACGGTTTGTACTACAAGTCCCTGCTCGACAAGCTGAAAGTTTCCACGCACGTGTTCCGTGTCGGGACTTATAAGTCTGCCGTAGAACCGTTTATCCGTGATGATATGTCTCCTGCCGCGCGTGAAGCCGACAGCCGCTGGATCGGCGAGCTGTGGCAGAACTATCTCGACACGGTCGCTGCCAATCGCCAGATCCCTGCTCAGCAGGTGTTCCCGGGCGCACAGGCCATGCTGGACGGTTTGACAAAAGTCGATGGTGATACTGCGAAATATGCGCTCGACAACAAACTGGTGGATGCACTGGCCTCCAGCGCCGAAGTCGAAAAAATGCTGACCAAACAGTTTGGCTGGAGCAAAGCGGATAAAAATTATCGCGCTGTCAGCTATTACGATTACTCATTGAAAACGCCAGCGGATACTGGAGACAGCATTGGCGTTATCTTCGCCAATGGCGCGATTATGGACGGTGAAGAAACCCCTGGAAATGTGGGCGGTGACACGACTGCCGCGCAGATCCGCGAAGCCCGTCTTGATCCGAAAGTGAAAGCAATTGTTCTGCGCGTGAACAGCCCTGGCGGAAGCGTCAGTGCCTCCGAAGTCATTCGTGCTGAGCTGGCTGCGGCAAAAGCGGCGGGTAAACCGGTTGTGGTGTCCATGGGCGGCATGGCGGCATCCGGTGGGTACTGGATCTCCACCCCAGCAAGCTACATTGTGGCGAACCCCAGCACGCTGACCGGTTCAATCGGCATCTTTGGCGTGATCAACACCGTGGAAAACAGTCTGGATTCCATTGGCGTACACACCGACGGCGTGGCGACATCCCCACTGGCGGATATCTCCATCACCAAAGCGTTACCACCAGAAGTGCAGCAAATGATGCAACTGAGCATCGAGAACGGCTATAAGCGCTTTATCACACTGGTCGCAGATGCGCGTAAGACAACACCTGAGCAGATTGACAAAATCGCGCAGGGCCACGTCTGGACCGGCCAGGATGCGAAAGCCAACGGTCTGGTAGATAGCCTCGGTGATTTTGACGACGCCATCGCGAAAGCGGCTGAGCTTGGCAAACTGAAACAGTGGCACATTGAGTATTATCAGGACGAACCAACATTCGTTGATATGGTGATGGACAGCATGTCAGGCTCCGTTCGTGCCATGCTGCCTGACGCCATTCAGGCTATGCTCCCGCCTCCGCTGGCCTCTGCGGCCAGTGCAGTAAAAGCCGAAAGCGATAAGCTGGCCGCATTCAACGATCCGCAAAACCGCTATGCGTTTTGCCTGACCTGCGCCAACGTTCGCTAACTATTGACCCCTCTTCGGGATGAAGAGGGGTTTTCTTTGAGACAGAAGAAAAGTCATGCAGAAAAAATCAATTTACGTTGCCTATACCGGCGGTACCATTGGTATGCAACGCTCAGAACAGGGTTATATTCCCGTTTCCGGTCACCTGCAGCGCCAGCTAGCATTGATGCCAGAATTCCACCGTCCGGAGATGCCAGACTTCACCATCCACGAATACGCCCCGCTGATGGATTCCTCCGATATGACGCCGGAAGACTGGCAGCATATTGCGGAAGACATTAAAGCGCACTACGACGATTACGATGGTTTTGTCATTCTGCACGGCACTGACACCATGGCGTTTACGGCTTCGGCGCTCTCTTTTATGCTGGAGAATCTTGGCAAGCCGGTCATTGTGACAGGGTCACAAATCCCATTGGCAGAGCTACGTTCTGACGGACAAATCAATTTGCTGAATGCGCTGTACGTTGCAGCAAATTACCCGATCAATGAAGTTACCCTGTTTTTCAACAATCGATTGTTTCGCGGCAATCGGACCACTAAAGCGCATGCTGATGGTTTTGACGCGTTTGCCTCACCCAACCTTGCACCACTGCTGGAAGCCGGGATCCACATTCGTCGGCTGGGAACTCCGCCCGCACCTCACGGTACAGGTGAGTTGATTGTGCATCCTATCACTCCGCAACCGATTGGCGTGGTCACCATTTATCCGGGGATCTCCGCTGATGTAGTACGCAACTTCCTGCGCCAACCTGTAAAAGCATTAATTTTGCGCTCCTACGGCGTGGGGAATGCGCCGCAGAATAAAGAGTTCCTGAAAGAACTTGAAGATGCGAGTTCGCGTGGCATTGTGGTGGTGAACCTTACGCAGTGTATGTCCGGCAAGGTGAACATGGGGGGCTACGCGACAGGCAATGCGCTGGCGCATGCTGGCGTGATTGGCGGCGCGGATATGACCGTCGAAGCCACACTCACCAAACTGCACTATTTGCTGAGTCAGGGACTGGATACGCAGACGATCCGTGAAGCGATGACGCAAAATCTGCGTGGTGAGCTCACGCCTGACGATTAAAGGAGTCTATGCCCATGGCCCAAGCCTTACTGTTGGTCGATTTACAAAATGACTTTTGTGCCGGTGGTGCCCTCGCGGTCCCACAAGGTGACAGCACAATCGATATTGCCAACCGTCTGATTGACTGGTGTGCCTTACGCGGCGACATGGTCGTTGCCAGTCTGGACTGGCACCCGGCTAATCACGGTAGTTTTGCCAGCCAGCATCAGGTCGAGCCCTACAGCCAGGGACAACTCGATGGCCTGGCGCAGACGTTCTGGCCCGATCATTGCGTACAAAACAGCGCAGGTGCAGCCCTGCATCCGCTGCTGAACCAGCGTGCGATAACTCAAATGTTCACTAAAGGTGAGAACCCGCTGGTCGACAGCTATAGTGCGTTTTTTGATAACGGTCGTCGTCAGGCTACCGCGCTCAATGCTTGGCTACTCGAGCGCCGCATTGCCGAGCTCATCATCATGGGTCTGGCAACCGACTATTGCGTTAAATTCACCGTACTGGATGCGCTCGATCTAGGCTACACCGTCAGCGTTATTACCGACGGCTGCCGTGGGGTTAATATTCAACCCCAGGACAGTGCAAACGCCTTTATAGAAATGTCGGCGGCGGGCGCAACGCTGTATACGTTGGATGACTGGCTGGAAACCCAACCGTAAGCGATGCCGACAGGGTCACTCCTGTCGGCGCGTTATCTCAGGCCAGCGCTGAAATCTCTTCCAGCGATACTTTGCGTGTTTCGATGCCAAAACAAAAAAGAATCAGCGCGCATAGAACCAACATTACTCCTAACACGATAAAGACCGTAATGGATCCATAGCGGGTCAACAAAATAGCGACGCCATAGGGCGTAAACACAGCGACAATCCTTCCCACCGCATTCACAAAACCAGATCCTCTCAATCTAAGGTGCGTGGGCCATAGTTCTGGGACATAAACTGCAGAGGCAAAGCAGACATACATATACAGAAAAAAAATCATCACCAGCCCGTAGCTCAGAATGGCCCACTCTTCAGTTTGAAGTGAATAGAAATACCCGAGCAATGCGATAATAATCAACAAGAATGAGCCAAACAATCGCCGTGGAAAGCGATCGATAATTAACGCGGCAATAAATATCCCAACTGGCGCGCCAATCATAATTATCGCGGTCATAAATATGGATTTCGTTACATCGATTCCCGAATTAACAAATATAGTCGGGATCCATACCGTAATGGTGTAGAGCGAAATATTCATTGCGATAAGCACCGTGATCGCCACCAGTGTACAGCGCAACATTGGCCCCTTAAACAATAGCCAAAATGAACCACTTGCCGTGCTTAAATCCGCCGACGGGCATTCGTTCCGGCAGGATGGTAAAGTGATGTTTTTTTCTAGCTCAATTTGCGATTCAACCTGCATAAGATGTTTTTCAGCTTCGCTTCTCTTCCCTTTACCAGCCAGCCAACGTGGGGATTCAATATAATATTTTCCCGACAGATACCAGGCCAACAGCATTGCCATGCCACCGAGCAGAAACATCACCCGCCAGCTTAAAAGTGCAATGATCACGACGCCAATTGCCGCAGATAGCATTGGTGCCCAGTTGCCGACAAATGACAGACGGGCAGACCATTTCCCACGTACCGCGGGTGGAATGAATTCTGTAAATGAGGCATAGCCCACCATAATTAGCGCCCCCATTCCAATTCCCATCAGACAGCGGAAGAAGATAAGCCAGTACATGTTGGGCACAAACGTTGCAGCGCAGGCTGAGGCCCCGACGATTAACAAATTAATGCGGAACGCTTTGCGTCGACCGAGATAATCACCAATAAAGCCACCAGCTAGTGAACCGATAAAGTAGCCGAACATCAGCGCTGAGGTAAACGCGGCATTTAGATAATTGTTTGACCAGCCAGTGTTGACTAATTTTGCTAATACCACATTCCCGGAATAGCTGAGAAAACCGGTTATTAACAAACTAAAACTAATAATACCGAAAATACGAAAATGAAATCGAGATAAAGGTAAGCGATCTAATCTTGCGCCGATAGGGTCACATTGTTCCATCTGGATGCCTCAAATTCAGCTAAATAGAAAGTATGGCGATCGCGGCAGAAGCAATTTTGCCGCGCCATCCATCATCATTAGATTCTTATGGCATTTCCCTGGTGCAAACTAAAATAATATCGACACAACCCTCGCTATAGTTAATAAACGAGTTGAATATTATTCTCTTTGCAAAATGCAATCCACTCTGCACCCGGTGCCTTATTGGTTATTAGGTAATTAATATGGCTAAAGTCCACGAGCTGAACGAAAGCTTTACGATCAAACTTTGAGTGATCAACTAACAAGGCCACCTCAGTCGCCTGGCGGATCATGGTTTTTTTGATTTCCGCTTCCGCTTCATTAGAATCAAGCGCCCCACTCTGCATATCCAAACCTTTGCAGCTCATCACCATGATATCAACATGATAGCGGCTGATAATCTCCTTGGTGATTCTTCCCTGCAGCGACAGCGTATTCTTATTCAGCTCACCGCCAGTAGAAACCACGTTAATTTCTGACTGCGCCAGCTCATGAAATGCTTCAGCCGAATTGGTAAGCAACGTCAGATCGTTTCTTTCCTTCAACAGCTTTAATAATTCCATCGCGGTACTGCTGGAGTCGGCAGCCATTGTGGTCTTATTTTTAATAAACGGTAATGCATTACGTGCAATGATCTGCTTTTCTTCGAAGAAAGATTTTGCACGCTTATAAAAATGAATATTGTCGGACAACGCGGTGGTATTGAGCACTGCACCGCCATATGTTCGGGTCAAAAAACCTTCATCTTCCAGTTTTTCAAGATCGCGGCGAATCGTTTCCTCAGTTACCTGAAAGATTGAACTTAAATTAGATACCACCACTTTCTTATCGTTAGCCACCATTTGCTTAATGGCCTGAATCCTGTCTTTTGCCGCCACGATGATACCTCTGTTTCCTGCAAAGTAATAATAAGACCCTAGTATCTCACAGGCTATATTTATTTTCAAAAGAACATGTCTGAATCACAGATTTTAATACTCTTTTACACAGAAACAGAGGTCAATCCTATCTGAATTAATTTATATCCAACGCTTCCGCCATTCGCCTCATCAATAATGAATCATCATCTGTCAGGGGAATGGTTAACGCCTCGACATTCTCGCGAACCTGTTCAGGTGCGGTTGCGCCACTCAGTAAGGTGATCAAATCGCTTTGCTTTAAAATCCACGCCAGAGCTAGTGCGGGGATTGTGCAGCGGTATTTTTCACAAAGCGGCTGCCACTGCCCAAGCATATCAATCACCCGCAACATATTTTCCCGCTGAAACCAGACCTTGTTAGCCCGCGCGCCGCCAGGAACATAATCTCGGGCGATAGTACCGGTCAACAACCCCTGCTCAAGCGGTGAATATACCTGCACGATGATGCCATTCTGCTGACATAGCGGCAGCAGTTCAGCTTCCAGCGCCCGGTCAAGAATGCTGTACTTGGCCTGGATAATATCCAGCTCACCGTGTTTGAGATACTCCCTGATATGCCCGGCATTGACGTTTGCCGCACCAATCGAACGGATTTTCCCCTCTTTTTTCAGTGCGTTCAGCGTGTCTACGGTTTCCGCAATCGGCGTAAAACAGGGTTCGACCGACTGCCAGTGGGTCATATAGATATCAATACTGTCGATACCCAATCTTTGCAGGCTGGCATCAACCTCTTCGCGAATAGACTCAGGCGTGAGGTTTTTATACAGCTGGCGATCGCCCACTTTGTTAAACAGGCTGCCTGTTCGCTCCCAGACGATGCCGCATTTGGTTTCAACCACTACCTCGCTGCGCGGCAGCTTTTTCAGCGCCTGACCGACAATCACTTCACTGTTGCCAAAGTTGTAGCCTGGCGCGGTATCAATCAGATTGATACCGCAGCGATGCGCCTCAACAATGGTATCGATACAAATCTGCAGATCGAGATCGCCATTCCATGCCGGACCACCGCCAATAGCCCATGTGCCTAATCCCATGCGGGAAAGCGTAATATCCGTACTTCCTAAAGGAATCATTTTCATCTGCCGCTATTACCCTTCGTATTCGTCAAGAAGTTGTTCAACCAGCTTTCTGTTCTTCACACCCGTCGTGGCACCCACGCTCAGTACCGATATTGCCGCCGTTGCATTAGCAAACAGCGCGCAGTCGCGAAGCGGTTTGCCTTCTAGCAGCGCGGAGATAAATCCTGAAGCAAAGTTATCCCCCGCGCCGATGGTGTCGATGGCGGTAATTCCTGACACCGCCGGGACCTCCATTTTCATGTCAACACGCTTGATAAAACAGCCTCTCTTGCCGGTCTTAATCACGACGGTTTTCACGCCACAGTTCAGAAAACTGTCGGCAATCTCATCCAGCGTCTCTTTCCCAGTGAGCAGTTTTGCCTCTTCAAAATTGGGAAACAGATAATCCACGTAGCTCAGCGCTTCACGGATATCGTCCAGCGTTTCATTCAGTCGCGGTTTAATCATATCCGCGCAGATAATGAGCTTATGCGCTTTCGCCTGAGTGAAAATTGCCGTCAGTGCATCACCATCCAACAACGGGCTATTAAAAATACTCGCCAGCGACAGCAGCTTTGCTTGAGAGAAACGGTCAAAATCAACATCGTTTATATTCAGTTTCCATAAGCTGCCGTTACGGTTAGTCACAAAGGTGCGTTCACCATCAGCGGTGACTAAACCCACGTTAATGGAAGTATCAATATCAGCATCCTGCTTCAGGCTTTTAATATCAATATTCTCCCGACGGCAGTGGTCGACAATAAAATGCCCCGCAGCATCGTCACCTATCCGGCCTATTAACGCCGTGCGATGGCCGAGGCGAGAAATAATCGTCGCCTCATTAATAGCGTCACCTCCCGTGGTCATAGCTATTCGTTCTAATGGATAAGAGTCAACATCAAAGATATTTTTACTCACTGGTTGCAAGGGAATATCAACAATTGCCGCCCCTATACAAATAACCTCGATATTATCCATATTGTCATTCCGCTTTACCGTCTGAACCAAACAATTTGATTTTCTCCAGCGCGCGCGCTTTTACGGCTTTACGTACTTCACGTTCAACGTGCAGGAACGGCTGGTCCTGGTTCTCCTGCACCGCCACCATTGCGGCCTGGCACAGTTCGGTGTGAATATTGATTTTCGAAATGCCTAATGAAATGGCTTTTTTGATATCCGCGTCGCTAATGCCGGACGCGCCGTGCAGCACCAGCGGAACGGATACCGCCTGACGCACTCGTTTAACCACGTCAAAGTTCAGTTTCGGTTCGGAGGTGTAGACGCCGTGCTGGTTACCAATCGCTACCGCCAGCGAGTCACAGCCGGTACGCTCGACAAACTCAGCCGCCTGGCTTGGATCAGTGTAGTGATAACCCGCCAGCGCCTCTTCGTAGACCGTTTCATTACCCACATGGCCCAGCTCTGCTTCGACCGGAATACCCAGCGGGTGGAAGAAATCGACCGCCTCTTTGGTCAGGCGAATATTCTCCTCGAAATCAAAAGCGGAAGCATCACGCATCAGTGAATTCATGCCGTGGGCCCATGCGTTATGGATTATCTCCATGCTGCGTCCGTGATCCCAGTGGGTAATAACCGGCACCGAGGCTTTTTTCGCCATAGAAACCATCATATGCGAAAAATCTTCAAACGAGGTATTACCCACAAAGCCGGTACCGAAGGAGATAATTACCGGCGATTTAGATTCTTCCGCCGCATCAATCACTCCCATTAGCATTTCCGCATTCCACACGTTAAAGTGGGCAATCGCATAATGTTTATTTTGAGCATCATTTTCCCAATATTTAATATCTGCCAGCATGGTTATTTCTCCCTTTTCAATAGATTAATAATTTACTTTAATAACGCCTTTGATAATTTCACATTTGTTATTAACGGATTCATCAAACGCGCGCTGAACATCTTCATAATCGTAAATATGCGTCACCATCGACTTCACATCAAAACGCCCTGAGGAGATGGCTTCAATCGTGACAGGGTAGCGGTTGGCATAACGGAAAACGGTCTGAATAGACACTTCACGGTTAATTTTGAGGAAATTAATCGCTGAATCACCAGGTACAGTACCCACGATCATGATTTTCCCGCCGCGCATTACCAGATATGGAGCCTGCTTAACAGTGATCGCTGAACCTGCGGTTTCAAAAACAATATCGGCCCCCATATCTCCGGAGAACTGCTGGCAGCGGACAACGGTGTCCTCTTTCGCCCCGTTGATCACGGTCGTCGCACCAAGTTGCTCGGCCATGGTCAGACGCTTTTCCAGGACATCAACCACCGCAATGTCGGTAGCACCCAAACATTTACAGGCTTGCAGGGTCATTAAACCAATACAGCCCGCCCCCAGAATGACGATTTTCTTGCCCGGTTTAACGTCCGCCAGCATTGCGGCATGCATCCCTACCGCCGCGGGCTCTACCAGCGCGCCTTCCATGGTGTCCATATTATCGGGCAACTTGTAAGTGAAGCTCTCCGGATGGCACAGATAGTGGGTTAGCGCGCCGCGATAATTAGGTTGCGTGGCCATAAAGTCAACATCAGGGCAGATGTTGTATTTCCCTTCCAGACAGTAGCGGCAGTGACCGCACGGCACGCCCGGTTCGATATTCACCTGGTCGCCGGGTTTAAATTTAGTCACACGGTTCCCTACTGCCACCACCGTACCGGCGCATTCATGCCCCAGACCAATTTCCTGATTGGGATCTTTCGGCGGAATAAAAGGACCTGATTCAAAACCATGAACATCTGATCCACAAATTCCAACGTATTCCACTTTAATCAGCACTTCGTGCTCTTTTGGCACCGGGATATCGGCGGCAATAATTTTCATCGTGCCCGGCGTTTTTAATATCGCTTTTGAATTTTTCATTTTATTTCCCATCAATATTATTTGCTGGTAACTGCATCAATACCGAGACTTTCGACAGAGACGCCTTTGGTTTCAATTCCGATGGTAGCAATGGCGACAGCGACAATAATGGAGACCGCACCCAGCAGTACAAATACACCCGTCACTCCATAACCGTTAAGCAATACCGCGACCGCATAAGGCGCAGCGATACCACTGATACGCCCTACCGCATTCGCCAGACCAGAACCGCGGAGTTTCGCTTCGGTTGGCCATATTTCCGGAACATAGACTGCCGAGGCATAGCAAACGTACATATAGACAAAAGTAATCAGGAAGAAACCAATTAGCGTAATCAGCAGCATGCTGGTTTGCAGTGAATAGATATATCCCAGCACGGCAATTAACACTAATAACCCTACACCCATGGTCTTTCTCGGAATTTTATCCATTACCAGCATGGCGATAAAAATCCCAAACGGCGCGCCGAACATACTCATGGTATTTAAGACAATGGAGTCTTTCAGATTAATGCCCTGCGTCATAAATATTGTCGGTAGCCAATTAATTAAGGTGTACTGGACGACGTTCATGGCAATCAGAACAAAGGAACCCAAAATAACCCGCTTCAGTAACACCCCTGTTAATAATGCGGAGTACGGAACAGAACACGGTTGTTTGCCATCATCATCTATTACGACTGGTGGCAGCGGCCTACCGGTCTGTCGAATGACACCTTCCTCAATTGCCCGCATCACCTTTTCGGCTTCCTGGTAGCGCCCGCGAGACTCCAGCCAGCGAGGCGACTCAGGGAAACTGCGCCAGGCAATAACCGTTGCTATGAGCGACAGCACCGCAGGAATCAACAACTGTACACGCCAGTTCCATTCCGCGCTGATAAGTGGCGTCAGCCCCATCGCAATCAGCGAACAGAGTGGATAAGACCAGTTGCCGATAAACGAGACCCGACTCGACCATGTACCACGATTTCTGCCAGGCATATATTCGGTAAACCCGGCAAATAAGGTCACTAACAGCGCGCCTAATCCAACTCCCATTACAAAACGGCAGGCGATCAGAAAGGTCATATTGGGTGAAAACGCACCCACGATCATAGAAATAATATGAATCGCTTCATATAGAATAAATGCGTTTTTACGCCCGATTTTATCGCCAATAATTCCCCCACCGAGCGCGCCGAGAAACATTCCAGCCGTCGTAATGGCAGAGAACGTGGCGGTGGTGGAATTATCAGTCCAGCCAAGTTCTTTTAACTGCGCGAGAATTAATCCGCCGACGGCATTACTCCAGCAAACCAGTAATCCGAAGGCAACCATCGCAAACATTGACGTATGCCAGCGACAGTCAGGTAGCCTGTCCAGTCTGGCGCCGCAGTGCGGTTTTGCTATTTGTTCCATGCGATAACGTCCTTTTAATAAACATGTTATTCATCAAAGTCGTAAGTCATGATGACTTTAATCGCGGTTTTATTGACCATGGCGTCAAATCCTTCGCGCCATTGCGACAGGCCGATACGGTGAGTGATCATCGGTTTGACCTTGATCGCTCCGCTGGCCAGCAGGCGTATGGCGTTGCGCCAGGATGTAGAATCGTAGGCCATATGGCCAATGATGCTTTTGTTCCACGCGGTGATGTCGTTGATGGAGAAATCGAGAGGTTTAAAGCCCATGCCGACGCGAACGACTTCACCATTCGGGCGCAGCATTTCGATCGATTGTTTCAGAGCTATATTGGCACCAGAGCATTCAATGACTAGCCCCAGATTGTCTTTACCGCAGATTTCCTGGCAACGTGCAACCACATCTTCGGTCGAACCGTTAACGACAGCTGTCGCGCCCAGGTCTTTGGCGATGGGGAAGCGTACGGCAACATCCTCTTCCAGCCCGACCATCACAATATTAACGGCCCCCATAATGCGCGCCATTTGCACGGAAAAGAGCCCTAATGGGCCGGTGCCGAAAACCACGACGTCCTGGCCGGGAAGGAATTTGGATTGCTGAGCAATAGATTTGTAGGCGTTACAGATAGGATCCAGCACCGCCGCTTCTTCATAATCAACGCCTTGTGGGATTTCCCACAGCGCATGGCGGTGAATTTTGAGGATTTCCCCCGGCACCAGGCAATATTTAGAGAACCCTCCGCCCCATGTGTTGTTGTCGAGACCTAAGTTCACTTTTTCTGTACAACACAGAAAATCGCCTTGTTCGCAGGCCGGGCAAACACCGCAGACATGTCCACTATTGTCAGAAACCACCCGCTGACCGACTTTCCAGTCCTTAACTTTGTCGCCAACGCGGACAATTTTACCGGCGAACTCATGGCCGCGGATGGAGTTAAATTGATCAGATCCGCTATCAACATTGTAGTGTTTCATGTCCGCGCCGCAGATAGCCGCCGCTTTGATTTCAATCACGATGTCATCCGGGCCACAAACTGGTTCCGGTACATCAATCATCTTATAGCCGCCAAAGGCCTTGCCAAATCTTGCCAGTGCTTTCATTGAATTTTCCTTTGTGTTCAGTTTTGCATCAGTGACAATCATACTTATCCATATAATTTTTGAGGTCAACATCAAATCTTTAAAACACAGATTATTATCTGCATTTCACAACCAAGATCACAAATAAATGCAAAGATGAATTGAAAACCAAGTGAACCTGGCAGCCGCTTCGCTAAAATGGCGTGAACCCCTTCGCATTTTTCCTGTTATGAAACTGTTAACCTGCGGATGCTTTTTTTTTCGCCACGCCATTTCCGTGGCGTGTTTACTTGTTTAAATGTCAAAGAGGAACACCGATGAAACTATTGCCTTTGTTGGCAGCATTACCCTTGCTCTGCGCCAGCGTTGTTTCCGCCAATTCACTGATGTCAGTTGGCTACTTTAATGGCGGTGGCGACGTCACTGCCGGTCCTGGCGGCGACATCAATAAACTGGATGTTCGCCAGATAACTCATCTCAACTATTCGTTTGGCCTTGTCTACAACAACGAAAAAGACGAGACCAATGACGCCTTAAAAGACGCCAGCAAACTGCATCAAATTTGGCTTTCACAGAAAGTGCAGGATGATTTGCTGAAAATTCCACAGCTGCGTAAACAAAATCCAAACCTGAAAGTGTTACTTTCCGTCGGCGGTTGGGGAGCGCGTGGATTCTCTGGTGCGGCGGCAACGAAGGATACGCGCGCAGTGTTTATTCAGTCTGCGCAAGAGATAATTGCGAAATATGGTCTGGATGGCATCGATCTCGACTGGGAATATCCGGTTAACGGCGCCTGGGGACTGGTCGAAAGCCAACCGGCTGACCGCGCTAACTTTACCGCGCTGCTAACAGAACTGCGGGCCGCATTGGGGCATAAAAAACTGCTGACCATCGCCGTGGGCGCAAATGCAGAAAGTCCGAAAAGCTGGGTAGATGTAAAAGCCATTGCACCATCGCTCGACTACATCAACCTGATGACCTATGACATGGCTTACGGCACCCAGTATTTTAACTCGAACCTGTATGATTCGACGCAATGGCCGACGGTCGCCGCGGCGGATAAGTACAGCGCCGATTTTGTGGTCAGTAACTATCTTGCTGCCGGTCTGAAACCGAGCCAAATGAATCTGGGCATTGGCTTTTATGGACGCGTACCAAAACGCGCCGTTGAACCAGGCATTGACTGGAGCAAACCTGACGCGCAGAAAAATCCTGTTACCCAGCCCTATTTCGAGCCTGCGCAAATTGAGTTGTTCAAATCACTGGGCGTCGACCTGAGCAAAGATACCTACGTGAAGTACAACGATATCGTGGCGAAGTTGATCAACGATCCGCAAAAACGCTTTAGCCAACATTGGGATGATGAAGCGAAAGTGCCGTGGCTGTCGGTGCAGTCTGCGGATGGAAAAACACTCTTTGCCCTCTCCTATGAAAATCCGCGTTCGGTGGCGATCAAAGCCGACTACATCAAAAGCAAAGGGTTGGGAGGCGCCATGTTCTGGGAGTACGGCGCAGATGACAATAATCAGTTGGCGAAGCAGTTAGCCGATTCGTTAGGCATCAAACACTGATCCCAACGCCTGACACAATAGGTTATGATTAGCACATTCTGCTGCGCCAGCTTTTGGCGCAGCTCTTCATTTTCTACTGGAGGCATGAGCTTTATGGCTTTTATCCCTAAAAATTACGCCCGTCTGGAAGTCGGATATCGGGAAAAGGCGCTAAAGCTCTTCCCTTGGGTTTGTGGACGTTGTTCCCGTGAGTTCGTGTATTCAAATTTGCGCGAGCTGACAGTACATCACATCGATCACGATCACTCCAATAACCCGGAAGACGGTAGCAACTGGGAAATGTTGTGCCTGTACTGCCACGATCACGAGCATTCCAAATATACGGAAGCGGACCAGTATGGTTCAACGGTGGTTGCAGGAGAAGATGCGCAAAAGGCCGTAGGCGAAGCGAAATACAACCCGTTCGCCGATCTGAAAGCGATGATGAATAAGAAATAACATCAACTGCAGGCCCGACATCGATGTCTGCCGGGCCAGGGTAATCAGGATTTAAACGTCGCAATCGGTTCGGGCGTAATACCAAACTCAACCTTCAACTGCTGCTTGCTCTTCATCACCATCTCACCGTTGGTATCAATCGTCATATGCTGCGCGTCAATATTGTTACGCGCCTGCCATAACATCACCAACTGTAAGCTATTCTCTTTTTGTTCTGCTGTTAGCGCTACCCCATCCGGCCACTTTCCGAGCTCAACGGCAGTCGATAAGCGCTGATAAACTTCCGGCGTCATACTGTTGATCATCTCATCAAGATTCATGTTAAATCCACTCTCCGTAGAATAATTTGCTGAATCGTTTCTTCAACCCTTGGTTTGCTCACCGTTTTCACTATCAGCGAAGTTCAAAGACGCTGAGTTAACGCAGTACCGTTCACCGGTAGGTTTCGGACCATCCGGGAAGACGTGTCCCAGGTGCGCATCGCAGTTTCCGCAGCGGATTTCTATGCGCTGCATGCCGTGTGACGTATCTTTTATGTAATGGATAGCCTCATCGCTGACAGGCTCGTAAAAGCTGGGCCAGCCGCAGCCAGAGTCATATTTTGTCTCGGAACGAAATAGCGGTTTATCGCAGATCAGACAGTGGTAGATGCCGTCACGCTTGTTATGCAGCAAACGCCCGGTAAATGGCGGTTCTGTCCCGTGATTCTGCGTCACGTAGAACTGCATTTCGGTTAAATTTTTTTTCAGTTCTTCTGGAGAAGGTTGATTAGCCATTTGCTCACATCTCGCTTTATCTAAACTCACATCGCGAGACAGATTCTAACAAAACATTAACACCGGAGTGCGAACTTTTGTTCTAAACTTGATCCTTGCGAAATGGCAGCCTGCAATTCGTGATCAGAATCACGTTTTTATCTTGATTGCCCTTTAAAATTCGGGCCGCCGACCCCATGTGGTTTCAAGCCCAAAGGAAGAGTGAGGCGAGTCAGTTGCGCAAAGCTTAGGCAGCAGATTGATTTGTCGCAATGATTGACACGATTCCGCTTGACGCTGCGTAAGGTTTTTGTAATTTTACAGGCAACCTTTTATTCACTAACAAATAGCTGGTGGAATATATGACTATCAAAGTAGGTATCAACGGTTTTGGCCGTATCGGTCGCATTGTTTTCCGTGCTGCTCAAGAACGTTCTGACATCGAGATCGTTGCAATCAACGACCTGTTAGACGCTGACTACATGGCTTACATGCTGAAATATGACTCCACTCACGGCCGTTTCAACGGTACCGTTGAAGTGAAAGACGGTCATCTGATCGTAAACGGTAAAAAAATCCGTGTTACCGCTGAACGTGATCCGGCTAACCTGAAATGGGACGAAGTTGGTGTTGACGTAGTAGCTGAAGCTACTGGCCTGTTCCTGACAGATGAAACCGCTCGTAAGCACATCACTGCTGGCGCGAAAAAAGTGGTTCTGACTGGTCCGTCCAAAGATAACACTCCGATGTTTGTTAAAGGCGCTAACTTTGACAAATACGAAGGTCAGGACATCGTTTCTAACGCTTCCTGCACCACTAACTGCCTGGCTCCGCTGGCTAAAGTTATCAACGACAACTTCGGCATCATCGAAGGTCTGATGACTACTGTTCACGCGACCACCGCTACTCAGAAAACCGTTGATGGCCCGTCTCACAAAGACTGGCGCGGCGGCCGCGGCGCATCCCAGAACATCATCCCGTCCTCTACCGGTGCAGCTAAAGCTGTAGGTAAAGTACTGCCAGAACTGAACGGCAAACTGACTGGTATGGCGTTCCGCGTTCCTACCCCGAACGTATCCGTTGTTGACCTGACCGTTCGTCTGGAAAAAGCTGCTTCTTACGAAGAAATTAAGAAAGCAATCAAAGCTGCTTCCGAAGGCCCGATGAAAGGCGTTCTGGGTTACACCGAAGACGACGTAGTATCTACCGATTTCAACGGTGAAGTTTGCACTTCCGTGTTCGATGCTAAAGCTGGTATCGCACTGAACGACAACTTCGTGAAACTGGTATCCTGGTACGACAACGAAACCGGCTACTCTAACAAAGTTCTGGACCTGATTGCTCACATCTCCAAATAAGTTGAGATGAGTATCTGATCCAAAAAGGCGACTTCGGTCGCCTTTTTTTATGACCAAAATATTCACATACCAAGGATTGCATCATGATTAACAAAATTTTCGCTCTCCCGGTCATTGAACAGCTTACCCCTGTCCTCTCCCGCCGTCAGCTTGATGAGCTTGAGGTTCTTGTTGTCGATCACCCCCAGGTTAAAGCGTCTTTCGCGCTACAGGGCGCACATCTTCTTTCCTGGAAACCAAACGGCGAAGAGGAAGTCCTGTGGTTAAGCAACAATACCCCGTTTAAAACCGGCGTAGCGCTGCGTGGCGGCGTACCAATTTGCTGGCCGTGGTTTGGTCCGGCTGCTCAGCAGGGCCTGCCTTCGCATGGTTTTGCCCGTAACTTGCCATGGACGCTGAAAGCGCACAACGAAGACGACAATGGCGTGGTGTTGACGTTTGAACTGCAGAGCAATGCCGAAACGCGTCAGCTTTGGCCGCACGAGTTTTGCCTGCTGGCCCGTTTCAAAGTGGGAGCCACCTGTGAGATGGAGCTGGAAGCTCACGGTGAGTTTGAAACCACCTCGGCACTGCATACCTATTTCAACGTTGGTGACATTGCGGCAGTGAAAGTTAGTGGTCTCGGCGATCGCCTGATCGATAAAGTGAATGATGCTAAAGAAGATGTGCTGGCTGATGGTATCCAGACCTTCCCGGACCGCACCGATCGTGTCTATCTGAATCCGGAAGCGTGCAGCGTGATTCATGATGATGCGTTGAATCGCAATATCGACGTTGTCCACCACCACCACCTGAATGTCGTGGGCTGGAACCCTGGCCCGGCGCTGTCCGTCAGTATGGGCGACATGCCGGATGATGGCTACAAAACGTTTGTTTGTGTAGAAACGGCTTACGCGACCGCTCCGCAGAAAACCACCGAAGAAAAACCATCTCGCCTCGCGCAGACTATTCGTGTTGCTAAACGCTAAGACAACTCTGCACAACATGCCGGATGCGGCTAACGCCTTATCCGGCCTACAAACACACGCAGTCGTAGGCCTGATAAGCGCAGCGCCATCAGGTAAATCAGTGCAACATGCCGGATGCGGCTAACGCCTTATCCGGCATGCAAACCACACGCAGCCGTTGGCCTGATAAGCTGCGTGAGCATCGTCATTTGGCAAATCAGGCCATATCCAGCGCTGTTTTACCTTTTGGCGCCGGATACGCCTTATCTAACTGCTTCAGCTCATCTACAGAGAGCGTTATCTGCAGCGCGGCGGCATTTTGTTCGACATGCGCTACGCTTGCGGCTTTCGGAATTGCTATTACACCCGACTGACGAATCACCCACGCCAGCAAAATCTGCGCAGCACTAACATTGTGCACGCGCGCAATGTCATTCACCACGGAATTAGAAAGCAAATCGCCACGCAGGCGTCCCGCCTGGGCCAGCGGACTGTATGCCATAACCGGCATCTGCTGCTGCTGGCACCACGGCAGTAAATCATATTCAATACCGCGCGAGGCTAAATGATAAAGCACCTGGTTAGTCGCACACTCCCGTCCACCGGGTACCTGCCATAACGCCTGCATATCATCATAATCGAGATTTGAGACGCCCCAACGGCGGATTTTCCCTTGCGCAATCAGTGTTTCCATGGCATCGACGGTCTCTGCAAATGAAAAATCGCCCATCCAGTGCAGCAAATAGAGATCCAGATAATCAGTTTTCAGTCGACGCAGGCTGGCTTCGCAGGCGGCAATGGCTTTCTCTCCACCGGCATTCCATGGGTAAACTTTCGAGACTAAAAAAGCGCTATCACGCCGTCCCGTTAATGCTTCACCCACCACCTCTTCCGCTGCACCATCAGCGTACATTTCTGCGGTATCAATCAATCGCAGGCCGAGATCCAGTCCGGCCTGCAGCGCAGACACTTCATCCCGGCGTCGGCTTGGATCCTCGCCCATGTACCATGTTCCCTGCCCAATAGCAGGAAGCGATACCTGGTTTGTAAACGTCACCTGTTTCGCTGTCATCGCACCCTCCTGTGTTAATGCACCACAGTAAAGCAAAACAACGTGCATGTGTCCTGTTAGGGTGCACAAATTGCACCATCATGATCTGGGGGTTGTCTTAAATTTAATGACGTAAAAAAGCCCGCAGAGATGCGGGCTAGTGTTTGACACGCAGTGGCATCAGAACTTATAGGTCACACCTACCGAGAAGATGCCAGACCAGGACTTATCGACCATCGGGCTGTCTTTCACTTCATCACTCAAACGCACATAACGGCCAGTGCCGTACACGTTCCAGTTGCCAAGGAAGTTATAGCTCGCGGTCAACTCCAGGTACGGATCCCATCCATCGTCAGCGTTGTAGCTATTCAGACCACTGCGGCGAGACTCGTGATTGGACACACCATAATAGTAGTCGTTGTAGTTTTCGCTGCTGTACTGCACACCGATACCCGGCGTCAGGGTCAGACCACCATTGGTGTAACGGTAGAGCCAGGCCAGATCCCAGATAAAGCCGTTGCTGTTATCCAGGGTATCACCCGCCAGCGCGGTACGCAGGAAACCATACTGGGTGTTATGTACATATGATAGGCCAGCCATCAAGCTGCTTTTACGCTTGTCGAGTTGGCGTAAAGCATGGCTATCGCTATCACCCGGCTTGAAATGCGTCGGATCATAGTACGCCATGATGGAAAGCTTATCTGCCGTATCATTCCACAAATAGTAACCGCCACCCAAGCCGCGGAACCACACATTATCGCCTTCATAGGTGACAACCGGAACAGGGTAAACATCGCGGTCATACTGTTTGTACGGGCTGTTAATCACACCAACACCCGCGCCAACAGTCCACTGACTTTCCGCCTGTGCGGTGCTAACTGCGGTTGCGGCAAGGACGCCAAGTGCCAGAAGTTTGAGTTTGGTCACAATCCATAATTCCTTATTCAAATGTGTAGCGGTCAAAGTGTAACCGCCAATACGCTTCAGCCCAACTATTTTACGTATTCACCCCAGAATGTAACCCCCTAATTTCTCAGCGAGTGATGACATTTTGCTTGCAGCACGGTGAACACCGCATGAATCCCGCTCCAATTCTTTACATAAGATGTGCTTTTTTTGCTGATGAGTTATTGATATGCCATTGAAATTCATTTGCGCACACAGGCAAGTTTTGCAAATGCCATCTACGCTTAATTTTAGAAGGTGTATCACCGAATACGTTGATCTCCTGACCACTAAAATGGCATGAGAGTTGCTTATTTCTTCAGCAGCGACGTCGTTCAGTTTACCTCTTCAGGGGCCTCTACTATTCATATGAACGGCTCTTAACATGTGCTAAAAAACGAAAGGACGGCATACCATGAATATATTCGATCACTATCGCCAGCGTTATGAAGCTGCCAAGGACGAAGAGTTCACGCTGCAGGAGTTTCTTACCACTTGTCGGCAAGATCGCAGTGCTTATGCCAACGCGGCAGAGCGGCTATTAATGGCTATTGGTGAGCCTGTCATGGTTGACACTGCCCATGAACCTCGACTTTCTCGACTCTTTTCGAATCGGGTAATTGCACGCTATCCCGCTTTTGAAGAGTTTTACGGCATGGAAGACGCCATTGAGCAGATTGTTTCTTATTTGAAGCATGCGGCTCAAGGTCTGGAAGAGAAGAAGCAGATTCTGTATCTGCTGGGGCCTGTGGGAGGGGGGAAATCATCTCTTGCTGAGCGGCTGAAGTCGCTGATGCAACGAGTACCGATTTATGTCCTGAGCGCCAATGGCGAACGTAGCCCGGTCAACGATCATCCGTTATGCCTGTTTAATCCGCAGGAAGACGCGCAGATCCTGGAAAAAGAGTATGGGATCCCGCGTCGTTATCTCGGTACGATCATGTCGCCGTGGGCTGCTAAACGTCTGCATGATTTTGGCGGGGACATTACAAAATTCCGCGTCGTCAAAGTCTGGCCGTCTATTCTGGAGCAGATCGCTATCGCTAAAACGGAGCCTGGTGATGAAAACAACCAGGATATTTCTGCGCTGGTCGGGAAAGTGGATATTCGTAAACTCGAACACCACGCCCAGAACGATCCTGATGCCTACGGTTATTCGGGCGCACTGTGCCGCTCAAACCAGGGGATTATGGAGTTCGTTGAGATGTTTAAAGCACCGATTAAAGTGCTGCATCCTCTGCTGACCGCCACCCAGGAAGGAAACTACAACGGGACAGAAGGTATCTCCGCCCTGCCGTTTAACGGGATTATTCTTGCCCACTCGAACGAGTCTGAATGGGTAACGTTCCGTAATAACAAAAACAATGAGGCGTTCCTTGACCGTGTTTACATCGTCAAAGTGCCTTATTGCCTGCGGATCTCTGAAGAGATCAAAATTTACGAAAAACTGCTTAACCACAGTGAGCTGACCCATGCGCCTTGCGCACCGGGCACGTTGGAAACGCTCTCTCGCTTTACTATTCTTTCTCGCCTGAAAGAACCTGAGAACTCGAGCATTTACTCGAAGATGCGCGTTTACGATGGCGAAAGCCTGAAAGATACCGATCCAAAAGCGAAATCCTATCAGGAGTATCGTGATTACGCCGGGGTTGATGAGGGAATGAACGGTCTGTCCACGCGTTTCGCGTTTAAGATCCTCTCTCGCGTATTTAACTTTGACCATGCTGAAGTGGCAGCTAACCCGGTTCATCTGTTCTACGTACTGGAGCAGCAAATCGAGCGTGAACAGTTCCCGCAGGAGCAAGCTGAGCGTTATCTTGAGTTCCTGAAAGGCTATCTGATCCCGAAATATGCTGAATTCATCGGCAAGGAGATCCAGACAGCTTATCTCGAATCCTATTCCGAATACGGACAGAACATTTTCGACCGTTATGTCACTTATGCGGATTTCTGGATTCAGGATCAGGAGTATCGCGATCCAGATACCGGGCAGCTGTTTGATCGCGAGTCACTGAACTCAGAACTGGAGAAAATTGAGAAGCCGGCGGGTATCAGTAACCCGAAAGATTTCCGTAACGAGATCGTCAACTTTGTTCTGCGTGCCAGAGCGAATAACAGCGGTCGCAATCCAAACTGGACCAGTTACGAAAAACTACGCACGGTTATTGAGAAGAAAATGTTCTCCAATACCGAGGAGCTGCTGCCGGTCATTTCGTTCAATGCTAAAACCTCGACTGACGAGCAGAAAAAACACGACGATTTTGTCGACCGTATGATGGAAAAAGGCTACACGCGTAAACAGGTGCGTTTACTGTGCGAATGGTATTTGCGCGTACGTAAATCGTCTTAACATAAGTGCCCGGTGGCGCATGCGCTTACCGGGCTTGCAAAACAATGTTCCGTAGGCCGGATAGCGACAGCGCCATCCGGCACTTACAGACATGGCGAACAGTTGGCAGTACGGGGGGCTTATGACCTGGTTTATTGACCGGCGTCTTAACGGCAAAAACAAGAGCACGGTAAACCGCCAGCGCTTCTTACGCCGTTATAAATCGCAAATTAAACAGTCGATCTCCGAGGCCATTAACAAGCGTTCGGTGACTGATGTGGATAGCGGCGAATCTGTCTCTATTCCGACTGATGATATTAGCGAACCAATGTTTCATCAGGGACGTGGTGGCCTGCGCCATCGCGTACATCCGGGTAACGACCATTTTGTGCAGAATGACCGCATTGAACGCCCACAAGGCGGCGGTGGCGGCTCAGGAAGTGGACAAGGCCAGGCCAGCCAGGATGGTGAGGGTCAGGATGAGTTCGTCTTTCAGATCTCTAAAGATGAATATCTTGATCTGTTGTTCGAAGATTTAGCACTTCCTAACCTGAAGCAGAATCAGCAGCGTCAGTTAACGGAGTATAAAACACACCGGGCAGGTTTTACCTCTAACGGTGTGCCTGCCAACATTAGCGTGGTGCGATCCCTGCAAAACTCACTGGCGCGCCGTACGGCGATGACAGCGGGTAAGCGTCGCGAACTGCATGCTCTCGAAGCGGATCTGGAAACCATCGCGAAAAGCGAACCAGCGCAGTTGCTGGAAGAGGAACGGTTACGCAAAGAGATTGCCGAACTGCGGGCAAAAATCGAACGCGTGCCATTTATCGACACCTTTGATTTACGCTACAAAAATTATGAAAAACGCCCCGACCCTTCCAGCCAGGCGGTGATGTTCTGCCTGATGGACGTCTCTGGTTCGATGGACCAGTCGACCAAAGATATGGCTAAACGCTTTTATATCCTGCTGTATCTGTTCTTAAGCCGGACCTATAAGAACGTGGAGGTGGTTTATATTCGCCACCATACCCAGGCGAAAGAAGTGGATGAACATGAGTTCTTCTACTCTCAGGAAACCGGGGGAACCATTGTCTCCAGTGCGCTGAAGTTAATGGATGAAGTGGTGAAAGATCGCTACAACCCTGCCCAGTGGAACATCTATGCTGCACAGGCATCGGACGGTGATAACTGGGCAGATGATTCACCGCTGTGTCATGAGATTTTGGCGAAAAAGCTACTGCCAGTGGTACGCTATTACAGCTATATCGAAATCACTCGCCGCGCCCACCAAACCTTATGGCGTGAATACGAACATCTGCAATCAACCTTTGATAACTTTGCGATGCAGCATATCCGCGACCAGGATGATATTTACCCGGTATTTCGCGAACTGTTTCATAAGCAAAGTACGACCAGTAACAATTAATCTAAACAAATCAGTCAGCGCGTAGATGTGCTGACTGATTTTATAAATAGTGCCCCATCCTGTTTTTATTTTCCCTTAACAGAGCAGCAGGCAATGTAGTTTAGCTGATGACGTTGCGAACGGAAGAAGCGAAACATTTTCAGGAACCGACGACGATTTTCGCTCGTGCGTAAGCCGTTAAACACAATTTTAACTGCCCCTGTAAGCCCTTCATCACGAATTAATCCGCGCGGTGACATCAGCGACATGTTGCCATTCTGCTGCAAGACCTGTTCGAACCCGCAGTTAAGAAACAAATCACGCCAGCCTTGTCTGGTCATTGGGCTAACGTTTGATTTCACCACATCGACAAGCTGGCCCTGTTCGCCCGCGCCCAGTTTTTGGGCGGTGAACATAATATCGTGGGTGAGCAGGCGCCCACCGGGCTTCAACACGCGATAATATTCGGCAATTAACTTCGCCTTCGCTTTATCGGCATACATTGTCAGCATGGCTTCGTTAATCACAACATCAAAACTGTTATCCGCAAAAGGCAGGGTACTGGCATTCGCAGCCATCACATGGATGTGATTTTCCAGACCATTTGCTGCCACATTATTTCTGGCATTAGACAGCGCGGTTTTATCCATATCGATAGCGTAGACCGTACAACCAAAGCGTTGAACTATCTCTATTGCCGTGGTGGCCATATTACAGGCCACTTCCAGAACCTGGCTGCCGGGCGTCAGTTGTGACTGGCTAAACAACCATTCTGTTGCTTCAACGCCGCCCGGACGCAGACGGGTTTTGCCCAGGCTGGCTAAAAATGTATGACCCGCTTTTTCAGTCGCGCTCATTGGCCTGTCTCCCTTTATAAGCTGCATTATAAATACAACATTAAGAGTTAAAGGTGAAGCGCGCGAATGATTTTTATTACAAAATGTCCTTGCCCGTAGCGTTAGAGCGGATGTATGCCGTGTGATAGACTGAACTATCAGACTTACAGGGCTGTAAATCATTATGAAATTGCATCATAAAGCGCTCAGGCTCTTTATCTCCGTCAGCGTAATTGTTTTGACGTCTTCTTTTTTGGTTTATGAGCTCATTGCCAGCGATAAAGCAATGAATGCGTACATGCGCTATATCAATGAGAAAGCCGACTCATCGTTTCTCTATGATAAGTACACAAATCAGAGCATCGCAGCCCATCTGATGCGTACATTTTCGTCCCCCCATGAACCAGCCTCTCTCGAACAGCAAAAAGCACTTTGCACCGCTTTCGACAGCGTTAACGGCGCTCATGGGCTCAACCTTACTAAGCACAACTATCTGCCATTGCACGGTACGTTGCAGACCACCTCAACAAAATGTAGTGAACAGCTTGATGACATTTTTCTGCTGCCTTCTTTTGACCGGGCGGTCAATGTTAATCGTCAGCAGAAAGATTACGGTCAGGGATTAGGGACGTTAGAGTATAAATTTCGATATTACGTCGATCTCAAAAATAACTACGTCTATTTCTATGATTTGATCGACTCGCGGAAATTTGCGATACACAACTGGTCGTTTTTGCAAAAAGGTACGCTGGGAATCGACCAGAATGATATTGATGGTATTTTCACCGGCCGCACGGTGATTTCCAGTATTTATGAAGATAATCTGACCGAGAAAAAAGTGATGAGCTTTTTAACACCGGTCTACTACACCGGTAAGTTAAAAGGTGTGGTGATGGTAGATATTAATAAAGAGAATTTACAGAATATTTTCTATACCAGCGACCGCCCTCTCGTCTGGCGCTATCTTAACGTAACGGTCTCGGATACCAGCTCCGGTAAAGAGATTCTCGTTCATAAAAGTGAAACCGATCTGTTCCGCTATGTTGACTATGAGAAGGACATACCCGGTGGTATACGCATCACACTCTCACTCGATGTTATGTATTTTATTGTCTCGTCCTGGAAGATATTCGCATTCTATTTACTGGCAACGATATTACTGCTGAATATGGTCAGAACGCATTTTCGGTTGTATCACAACGTCACGCGGGAAAATGTCAGTGATGCGATGACCGGGCTCTACAACCGTAAAATTTTAACGCCGGCGCTTGAGCAGCGTTTGCAACAGTTGGTGAACACGGGAACGCTCGTCACCTTTATCGCCATCGACTGCGATAAACTGAAAGTCATCAATGACACGTTAGGGCATAAAGAAGGCGATCGGATTATCACCCATCTGGCCAAAGCCATTCAAAGCTCTATTCGCAAAAGCGACTACGCCATCCGCCTCGGCGGCGATGAGTTTTGTATTATCCTCATCGACCACCCCAGTGATTTAACGCCCCGCCTGCTGGAAAGAATTCGCTATAACTTACAAATTATTGCGCATGATATATCCATCAGCTTCTCCGCCGGGGTTTATAATATGCAGCCGAACGACACTATTGATGATGCTTACAAAGCATCTGATGCACAGCTCTATCTGAACAAACAGAAAAAACACGCCGGTGCGTGATTATTTTTCTGCAGGATTTTCATTGTTGTACCAGGAGTAAGTCATGACGGAAGTGAACAAAGGTAACGCAACGCATCAGCGTTTAATTTCGCTGTTGTCAGAGCAAGGCGCAACGTACCGCGTGGTAAGCCATGAAGCCGTCGGCAAATGTGAGGCAGTTTCTGAAATTCGTGGTACCGCACTGGGCCAGGGAGCAAAAGCGCTGGTCTGCAAAGTAAAAGGCAACGGCGTCAATCAGCATGTTCTGGCGATCCTCTCTGCCGATCAGCAGGCCGACCTGAGCCGGTTAGCCAGCCATATTGGCGGGTTGAGAGCGTCTCTTGCCAGCCCGGCGGAGGTAGATGAACTGACTGGCTGCGTATTTGGCGCTATCCCACCGTTCAGTTTTCATCCTAATCTCAAGCTGGTCGCTGATCCGCTATTGTTTGAGCGTTTTCATGAAATTGCGTTTAATGCCGGGTTGCTGGAAAAATCCGTGATCATGGATACCGCAGATTACCTGCGTATCGCGCAACCTGAATTAATCCCTTTCCGCCGCGAACAATAATAGTCTGCGTTAGCAGTAAAAAACGTCGCATCGTGCGTTAGCCCAAAAAAAATCATAATCATTAAAAAAAGCCTGTTCCGTCACGCATTTACGCGTACAGTAAGCAGGCTTATTTTTTCTTTTGGCAAGGAAACTACGATGTTTGATGTCACTCTGCTGATCCTCCTCGGACTGGCAGCTCTGGGCTTTGTCAGCCACAACACCACTGTCGCTGTTTCAATTCTGGTGCTGATCATTGTCCGTGTTACCCCTCTGAATACTTTCTTCCCCTGGATTGAAAAACAGGGCCTGACCGTCGGGATTATCATTCTGACCATTGGCGTCATGGCACCGATCGCCAGCGGAACGCTACCGCCCTCCACGCTCATCCACTCCTTTGTAAACTGGAAATCACTGGTCGCTATTGCCGTCGGGGTATTTGTCTCATGGCTCGGCGGACGCGGCGTTACGCTAATGGGCAGTCAGCCCCAGCTTGTTGCCGGATTACTGGTGGGCACGGTACTGGGCGTGGCGCTGTTTCGCGGTGTGCCGGTGGGGCCGCTTATTGCGGCAGGCCTGGTCTCGTTGATTGTTGGGAAGCAGTAGCCAGCCCGTTCAGATAACGGCCTGGCGTCTGCCCCAGGCCTTTTTTGAACATAGTGATAAATGCCGTGGTCGAATCGTACCCGAGCATTTGCGCGACCTGTTGTACATTGCGGCCATCGATCAACGCCTGCAGCGCCAGAATCAGCTGGAGCTGGTGACGCCAGCGGCGAAAACTCAACCCCGTTTCTTTGACGACCAGACGAGCAAGGTTACGTTCACTCATCGCAAATACGCTGGCCCATTGTCCCAACGTCTGCCATTGTGCAGGCTCTTTCGCCATCGTTGCGACCATTCTGCGAATTTTCGGGTGATCGGAAACCGGTAACTGCATCTGCTCCTGGGGTTGCTGCGGGAGTTCATCAAACAACACTTGCGTCAGCCGCTGAGTTGCCGGTTCCAGTCGCTGAGCATCCGATTTGGACGCCAGCGCCAGAATGAGTTCCCGACATAACGGGGCGATTTTCAGCGTGCAGCAACGTTCAGGCATCACGACAGCCTGCGGCTCAATAAATAGAAAACACAATTGCGCGCCCACGGTAACGTGGTTGCTGTGTGGAATTTCGCCAGGGATCCACACCGCATATTGCGGAGGCACCATCCACATAGCGTTTTCAACTTCACAGGTGATCGCGCCATGCAGCGCCAGGATCAACTGTCCCTTACGATGCTGATGCAGCGGACTGAAAAGTTCATCTTCCCGAGCCTGAATACAAAATGCTACCGCCGCATCGTGGTGCAAATCGGGCTCATATCCATCCAGTCTCAGCCCCAACATAAGAATGTCCTATTTTAGCGATAATCTGTCATTTTAGCTTGATTCATCCATAGTGTAAAAACGCTAAAGTATCGCCTCGCCTGACGATATGAGAAAAAAATGATTACTACACCTTCCTCCCGTGGCAAAAATGCAGCGTTGCTGATCGCGGGGATCCTGATGATTGCCACCACACTGCGCGTCACCTTTACCGGCGCAGCCCCGTTGCTGGATGCCATTCGCGCCGACTACGGCTTGAGTACCGCCCAGACTGGGCTTCTGACTACCCTGCCGCTGCTGGCCTTCGCGCTGGTATCACCCCTGGCTGCCGCCGTTGCGCGCCGCTGGGGCATCGAACGTAGCCTGTTTGCCGCGATGCTGTTGATTTGCGTAGGTATTGCGATTCGTTCGCTGCCTTCCTCAGGGTTCCTGTTTAGCGGTACCGCCATCATTGGTTGCGGAATCGCGTTGGGAAATGTGCTGTTACCCGGATTGATTAAGCGTGATTTTTCCCAGCATGTGGCGAAACTCACTGGCGCATACTCGCTGACCATGGGCGCGGCGGCGGCACTGGGCTCGGCAATTGTGGTTCCATTGGCACTAAATGGATTTGGCTGGCGCGGTGCGTTGATGGTGCTGATGGCCTTCCCGCTGCTGGCGCTGATTATCTGGTTGCCCCAATGCCGCCAGACTGCTCATGCCAGCCTGAGTAACTCGCGCGCCTTGCATTCCCGCGCGATCTGGCGCTCTGGCCTAGCCTGGCAAGTGACGCTGTTTCTGGGGATCAACTCCCTTGTCTATTACGTCATCATCGGCTGGCTACCCGCCATTTTAATTAGCCATGGCTACAGTGAATCTCAGGCCGGTTCGTTGCATGGTTTACTGCAGCTGGCGACTGCCGCGCCGGGAATATTGATCCCTCTCGTCCTGAACAGATTTAAGGATCAGCGCGCCATCGCCGCTCTGGTTTCGTTAATGTGCGCTGTCGGCGCGGCGGGATTCGCCATAATGCCCGAACAGGCATTGCTATGGACCATCCTGTTTGGCTTTGGCTCAGGCGCGACGATGATCCTCGGCTTAACCTTTATTGGCCTGCGCGCAAGCTCAGCGCATCAGGCTGCAGCGCTCTCCGGCATGGCACAGTCTGTCGGATATTTACTGGCCGCCTGCGGGCCACCGCTGATGGGGAAAATTCACGACCTCAACGGTAGTTGGCTGATTCCATTAACGGGTGTCGCCGTGTTAGCGATGCTGATGGCGGTGTTTGGTTTGTGCGCGGGGCGCAATCGGGAGATCGCGATCGCATAATGCAGAGGGCAGGTTCGCGGACAACCTGCCCAATATTTATCCGCGCGCGGCGCGCAGCATCGCCTGAACCAGAGGTACGGGTTTTCCCGCCAGCGCTCCGCGTTCATGCTGAAAGAGCGTGCCGACATAAAATGGATGTGTCACCAGCTCAATGGCACGAATATCACCAGCCTCATCCCAACCGGTCACACGGAGATCGCCGCGCTCCAGCTCAGCGGCAAAATCTTCCGATACGCCGTAGTTGCAGTGATATCCCTCCGAGATAACATCCCGTCCGTAGGCTTTGGCAATCAGCGTATTGGCCCGAAGCTCAATATCATCCGTTTTTTCTACCAGCGAGCAGGTCAACGGTGCTATCACCATCCGACCCGTGGTGTCCGTCTCCGCGTGGGCGGCGTCGATCCAGCCCAGCACGTTGTGGGCATACTCCAGAATGGCATGTTGAAAGCCGCCACAGGTACCCAGGAATGGGATGCTGTTTTCACGCGCATAGCGTATCGCGATCAGCGCCCCTTCCAGGTGGCGATAAGGACTGCCTGGAACGACCCAAATGGCATCATAACCTACCAGGTCCTCACTGCTGCTGATATCAGATGTGGTTAGCCAGTCATAATCAGCCACTAATTCCAGGACGGCAGCGGCATCATCAATGGCAAGAGGAATAGCCTGATGCGCCACAATATCGGGGTTGTAATCGCCCACCAGCGCAATGCGAAGCGTATCTTTAATCGGGGAAATTTCCATTAAACGTTCCTTATGTCCAGACAATGAGGGACACTATAAGGAGCCTCAGCCTACCGATTTTTTGTTGGTATCACAATCCCTTAAATTGGGAGTCAGGGCTGGCGGAATGCTATAATGGTCACGTTTTACGATCTTATTTAACCGTAATAGCGATAGCTTAATGGAGCGGATGAAGAGATGAATATTCAGTGCAAACGTGTGTATGACCCGGCAGAAAAAAGCGATGGTTACCGCGTGTTGGTCGACCGGTTATGGCCTCGCGGGGTGAAAAAGAGCGATCTTATTTTCAACGAATGGAATAAAGCACTTACCCCGTCATCTGATTTACGTAAGGCATTCCACGCAGAGTTGATTGATTTCTCGCATTTTTCTGAGCAATATCGCGCTGAACTGGCTCAACAGCAGCAAGAAGGAAAGCGCCTCGCAGAGATTGCCCGACAGCAAACCTTAACGCTACTGTATGCGGCGAAAAATACCCAGCAAAACCACGCGCTGGTGCTCGCTGAGTGGCTACGTCAATGCTGACCGCGTATCACTTGCCCGCTGTCGGATGATCTCTACGCCAGAGCGCCCATTCATCAATCACTTCCCCTCCGGGTAGTTTGCAGTCTGACCTTACGCCTTGCGGAGTCTGCACCGCAACCAGCGTACCGCCCTTTTGTTCGCAATACACCGATGCCGGATTCGCCATGCCGATTTTTGGTGGTTTAGGGGCATCAGGCTGCGTGGTACACCCCGCCAGCACCAGCAAGCCGGGCAAAATAATAGACGCTAGTTTCATCTCTACTCCTGTTTAAAAGCATTATTCCGGCAGGTTACCCCGACTTCCCTTCTATCTCCATGTTTTACGTTCTAATTTCAATTTTATGATTACATTTCAGCCAGAAACACGTGTTTCATCTTGCTCCCTGATGTTCTATCATGCGCCCACGCCAGCCTTGTCATCACTCAGGAGTATTTACACCTCATGTCGGACATGATCCTTGCCAGAGTCTCACAATCCTTAGCCACGGAGCAGTCAGTTGAGAGTCTGGTACGCCAACTTCTGGAAATGCTGGAAGTAGTGACTGAGATGGAATCTACATACTTGACCAAGGTCGATCTGGATGCCCGTCTGCAGCATATTCTGTATGCGCGTAATAGCTGCCAAATGCAGATCCCCGAAGGGCTGTCCGTACCGTGGGATGAGACGCTGTGCAAACGCGCTATTGAGGAAAACTGTCTGTACAGCGACAACGTGCCCGTACGATGGCCGGAATGTACCACCGCTCGCGCACTGGACATCACCACTTTTCTGAGTACTCCCGTTCATCTTCCGGACGGAACGTTTTACGGTACGCTCTGCGCCACCAGTCGCCGCCAGCATGCGTTAAGCGAACGTGGTGAACAGGTGTTGCATCTGTTTGCCGGACTAATCGCCCAGTCTATTCAAAAAGAGTCGCTGGTTGCTCAGTTACGTGAAGCGAACGCTGCGCTGATTGCTCACTCCTACACCGATGCCCTGACCGGATTACCGAATCGGCGCGCAATTTTTGAAAATGTAGAGACCCTTTTTTCGCTCGCCCGCCACCTCAGGCAGAAGATAGTTGTCGCCTATATCGATTTGGATGATTTCAAATTGATCAATGACCGCTTTGGCCACGAGGTTGGCGACCAGTTCCTGATCCAGATTGGCCACCGCCTGCTGCGTAAATGTAGTGATAATGACATTCTCGGTCGACTGGGCGGTGACGAATTTTTAGTCGCTCGCCTGTCGCCGGAAGATGACAGGGAGCAACGTGTTCGTCTGCAGCAGGTGAAACATCAGTTGCAGCAGCAAATTTGCGGCGACTATCACCTGGGCGATATTCATCTGTTTTATCCTGGTGCCAGTCTGGGCGTGGTGGAAATTGATCCGCTGGAGACTGATGTAAACTGTGCGCTTCATCTCGCAGACAGCGCAATGTACAAGGATAAAAAGCGTCAGGATAAAACCGCTTTTGTCGTACATTAACCCCTGCTATGCTGACTCGTCTTTAAATAACTCTGGTAGATAATCGTATGCGACTCGGTATTATTTTCCCTGTCATTATTTTCATTTCCACTGTCGTTTTCTTATCCTGGTTTTTTATTGGCGGTTACGCTGCGCCTGGAGCATAACGATGAAAAAAACAACGCTTATTATGATTGGCGTGGCTATCATCGTGGTTCTGGGCACGGAACTGGGGTGGTGGTAACCAAAGAAAAAGGCCACTTATCAGTGGCCTCTATTGTCTGCATGTTTACTTAACTTTTGACTTTTCTATAGATAAACAACACCACAATCGCACCGATAACCGCTACGACAAAACTGCCAAAGTTGAAACCATCAACTTTACCAAAACCAAAGAAGGTACTGATCCAGCCACCCACTACCGCACCGACAACCCCTAAGATGATGGTCATAAAGAATCCGCCGCCATCTTTACCCGGCATAATCCATTTTGCCAAAATCCCAGCGATAAGACCGAAAATCACCCATGAAATAATGCCCATAATATCCCTCACTTATGTTTTTAAGTTAACGATTCGCTCGTTGTATAAAAGCATAGCATAGCGCTGAAAAATTAAAATTTGTGATCGGTATCACCTGCTATTTTCATCTTTTTCTGATCTTTCATAAGGTTAAACCATTCGATGCGACATTTTCCCTGACGTAGCTCGTCATTAATGTCGAATCGTCAGTCATTCTGCTTTACTCATTCGCCCTCAGTCCCTGCAATTACTGGGTTTTCACTTCTGGCACGATTTATGCTTAAACAGCCGGTCACTATGACAAATCGTAGTCCGCGATGCGTATCGCGCGGCTCCGTTTACAATTCGCGCTATTTCAGCATTTAACAGGTCTGTTATTGATGAAAAAAATCACCAGTGTATGCCCATACTGTGGGGCCGGGTGCAAGCTCAAGCTTGTTGTTGAGAATAACAAAATCATCCGCGCCGAGGCCGCAGAGGGTGTAACGAACCAAAATCAGTTATGCCTGAAAGGCTACTATGGTTGGGATTTTCTTAACGACACTCGCCTTCTGACTCCCCGTCTGACTCGCCCGATGATCCGTTATGAAAAAGGTGGAAAATTCACTCCCGTTAGCTGGGATGAAGCCATTCGTTACACCGCAAAACGCTTATCTGAAATCAAAAATACCTATGGCCCCCGCGCCATTATGACCACCGGGTCTTCACGTGGAACAGGGAATGAAACCAACTACGTGATGCAAAAATTCGCACGTGGCGTTCTCCATACCAATAATGTCGATTGCTGCGCCCGTGTCTGTCACGGCCCTTCCGTTGCCGGGTTACAGGAAACATTAGGCAATGGCGCCATGAGCAATTCCATCAGCGACATTGAAAACTCAAAATGTCTGCTGATCTTTGGCTATAACTGCGCCGACTCGCACCCGATCGTGGCTCGCCGGGTAATTAAAGCTCGCCAGAATGGCGCAAAAATCATTGTCTGTGACCCACGTCGTATTGAAACTGCTCGTATCGCTGACCAACATTTGCAGTTAAAAAACGGTTGTAATATGGCACTGGTTAACGCCTTTGGCCATGTCCTCATCGAAGAGCAACTCTACGATCGCGAGTATGTACAAAAGCATGCGGAAGGACTGGAAACATACTGGGAAACCGTGAAGGACTATGCGCCTGAAGCCGTTGAACATTTAACGGGTGTTCCCGCACAGCAGGTTCGTCAGGCGATGCGTACATTTGCCGCAGCGCCATCGGCAACCGTGATGTGGGGAATGGGCGTCACCCAGTTTGGCCAGGCCGTTGACGTGGTTCGTGGTTTGTCGAGCCTGGCGTTGCTGACCGGCAATCTGGGACGTCCTAACGTCGGCGTTGGGCCGGTGCGTGGGCAGAATAACGTGCAAGGCGCGTGCGATATGGGGGTACTGCCTAACCAGTTCCCTGGGTATCAGGACGTGACCGATTTCACCATCAGGGAGAAATTCGCCAACGCCTGGGGCATTGACGTTAATCAGATGGATGACAAGGTTGGGACGCGCATCACCGAAGTTCCGCATCTGGCTATTGAAGGCAAAATTAAAGCCTACTACATCATGGGGGAGGATCCGTTGCAAACCGAGGCCGATTTAGGTCTGGTCCGCGAAGGGTTTAACGCGCTCGATTTTATTGTCGTGCAGGATATCTTCATGACCAAGACAGCGGAAATGGCCGACGTCCTCCTGCCGGCCACCTCCTGGGGTGAACACGGTGGCGTCTTTACCTGCGCCGATCGTGGATTCCAGCGTTTTGAAAAAGCGATTGAACCCTCAGGTGATGTCAAGCGTGACTGGGAGATCATCAGCCTGCTGGCCAGTGAAATGGGCTATCCCATGCGGTATCAAAGTAACCAGCAAATCTGGGATGAGATGCGCGAGCTGTGCCCGCTGTTCTACGGCGTAACCTATGAGAAAATGGGTGAAATGGGGCATGTTCAGTGGCCATGTCCGGAGCTCGATCACCCCGGCACACCTTACCTTTACGCGAACAGCCAGTTTGATACCGCCAATGGCAAAGGCAAACTGTTTGCCGCACAATGGCGAGCGCCCGCAGAAGTTCCTGATGAAAAGTATCCGCTGGTCCTGTGTACAGTGCGTGAAGTTGGGCACTACTCTTGTCGTTCAATGACCGGCAACTGCGCAGCGCTGCAAGCCCTGGCAGATGAGCCTGGGTATGTGCAAATCAATACTCATGATGCAGAAAAACTGGGTATTCGTCATCGTGACCTGGTATGGGTCAGCTCGCGTCGTGGTAAGGTCATCAGCCGCGCGGATGTATCCGAGCGTATCAATACCGGAACGGTGTATATGACCTATCAATGGTGGATTGGTGCGTGTAACGAGTTAACCCAGGATAACCTCGATCCTATTTCGAAAACGCCGGAAACCAAATATTGCGCCGTAAGTATTGAGCACATTAGCGATCAGGGATGGGCTGAAAAGTATGCCGCACAGACGTATAGCGACATGAAATCACGCTTGTGCGAGGCCATTGCGTAAGTCACCTCGCTAACCGCCTGAGTCTGGTCATCCAGACTCAGGTATTTTCTCGTTACTTCGCCAGCTGTGGTTCACTAAAGCGAATAGCAGCAGATTCTTCCTGCTTATCCCGCTGCATAAAACCGAGGTTCATCAGGAACAATCCTACCATAAACGGGAGTTCATACAGCTCTTCAATGAGATCGCCGTACTGCGCGTTGTGCAAAAAGACAGGGGCCAGCAGACGATGATGCTCTACCGTATCGGAGATCAAAAATGCACAGGTGGTGATCGCTAACAGCCATAGCGGCAGCGGTTCATTGCGTAAGCGACGGGCAATATCCTGGCGTAAGCGTTTTGATATCAGGACAGGCAGAATAATCATTGCAATCAATACCACTGAGATAACTCTGAACAGAAGTTTAGGGTGCTCGGGGAAATAATCACGGCCCCAACTGGTACTGCGACCCAGCAACACCAACCACCACACAGCCGCCCAAAGCCAAAATTGTTTCTCGCCTTCAGGACGTGATAAAGGCCGGATGTAGCTGAGAGTAAAAAGCGCTCCAAACAGCAGCCATAACGCCTGGCCATTCTCAATCCATCTGACGACAGTACCGTTGAGCAAAGGTAGATTCCAGTTCGCAGTGAACGGGATCGCTACGATGATCAGCCCAAGAATGAAAGTGGGTAATGTTAGTCGGGTATTCAGTTTCATAAGCGAGGTTCTGTATTGTGACTGTTTCACGATCATAACCCCTGTGAATGATCCAACATTAGCAATCAATGCGGATTTCTTAAGGTATTCTTAAGAAATCTTTTTCCGGATATTTCCAGGTTTAACACGGATAAAAAAACCGCTCTGCGCCAGAGAAACGCAGTGCGGTTTATAAATCAAAAACGAAAATATGCAATCAGAGGCAGAGGCTAACATCTACCAGCCGCAGACGTCGTGCTCATTCTCGGTATCGTATGAACGTACCGTATTGACCAGGTCTTTAACCACTTCAGCGGCCACATCCGGAATCAACAGCGTCATCGGCGCTTCAGTTTCATAATCGACTGACACGCCGTTGCTGTTATTGGTCACTGTTACGGTATAGGTTGCTTTGCCCATGATTTACTCCTTGCCGGTGCGCACGACTTTTCGTTGATTCGCGCTCTCCATCAGAACTTCCGGGGCAACGAAAAAATCGATATTAAAGTAAGTGTCGTCGGTCATCACTTCGATGTTATGCCATTTTTCCGGTGGAAAAACGCCAAACTGACCGGCTTCAATAACCATCACCTCTACGGGCTCCGGGCTATGTTCATCTGCGTATCCGAGATATTTGACCGCCCCCTGCATAACCGAAAGTCGAGGATAAACCCCGGCACGGGTTCCTTTATCAAGGTGGCGTTCGAAAATTCCGGCAGGTGCCGTTTCTTTGTTCCAGAATGGAGTAGAGCGTGTATGGATATGGTTCTGTGGAATTTGAAGCATTTTTCTTCCCTTTTCCAGTCGACAACCAGCGAGTTCTTACTGAACCGCTGCTGTACACAGGGTACGCCTCATAATATACATTTAAAATACCATTTATTGGTTATAACAATACAATTATAAATGAATTGCAGGGTGTAATATTGAAGGCCCGCCGTAACCAACGGGCCAATGGCGTCACGACTGAAGCGTGGCCAGACGAGCGGCAAAACCAACAAAAATCAGACCAATAAGGGAATTACCCACTTTGGCCAGCTTTTTCTTCGTACGGATATACTGCGTCACGAACGCGCCGGAGAAAATAAGAAAGCTCAGATAGAAAAAGCTCACTATCTCAAGCGTAATAGCCAAAATAAAGAATGACAGCCCTGAGTGCGGCGCATTGACATCAATAAACTGCACGAAGAACGACACATAAAACAAAATAGCTTTAGGATTCGTCAGGCTCAGAATTAACGCACGTTTAAAAATAGCGCCAAACGGGACTTCTTCAGGCGCGGCATCGCCAGCTTTCGATTTCAGTGTTGCATACAGGATCTTCGCACCGAGGTACAGCAGATAAAACGCGCCAAGATAGCGAACGATGTTGAACAAAACGGGCGTTGTTTTGATCAATGCGGCAACTCCGGCATAGGCCAAAAACATTAACACGGCATCGCCGATAAACACACCGCTTGCGGCGAGATAACCGCCCTTCACTCCCCGACCAACGCTGTTCTTCAACACAAATATCGTATTTGGCCCCGGTACCAGCACGATAAAAATAGCCCCCACCAGATACGTCCAGTAATTCAGAACTCCATACTCTGCGAACACGTTAACCTCTTCCTGAAAAAACACATGCACTTGCTGCGAGACAATATGCTAACGAATGCATCGGGTGATGGAAAGAGAAGGTTATGAATTAAAAAACCCGCCACTGGTGACGGGTGTGTACAGATAAGGTTAGCCCGGATTAATGGTGCAGCATCTCATCCACAACCTCTTCTCCCTTCAACTGGTAAGGGTAGTAGGTAGGCCAGTTTTCCATCTCTTCAAGCAAGGCTGCCTGCGAGGTATTTCCCATAAAAATATGGAAGTGGCTCGATTTACGCGGCGCGATAATATGATCGCTGAATTGCACGTATTTAGGTGCTTTGCTGTTAGCGTCTTTACACTCAAACAGATAACGTACACCTTTCTTGCCTGACTTATAGTGCAGAATTTTATAACCGGCGTAGTCGTATTTACATGATGCAACCTGATTACCGGTGTGAAATTCCATTACGTCATTTTCGATGCCGATGGTGTCTACGTTGGTTGCATAACCTTTACGGTAGTAATCTTTAATTTGTTCTGCCGTTTTGCTTTTGTCTTTCTCCGCTTTCTTTTTGAAGACCGGATCAAGCTCGCCGCTGACCAGATACGGATAGACAGATTGCCACATGCCATCCCAGTCGGTCAGCGCCCTATTTTGCACCTGGTTATCATCAAAAACCCCTTCCGACGCCTTTTGTTCTGCTTCGCTCATCGGCGCACCATGGGAATGATGACCGTGCGCCATAACCGAACCACTGACTACAAGCATCCCCAGAGCAATTGTCAGTTTTTTAATACAAATAGCCAAAATTTCACCCTCAAATCATTTGCGAGTGAATGTTATAATATAACATATCAATTTAATCAATAGATCAGCTACAAGCCTTATCTCATTTCACGTTACAAGGAGTTTGCTGGAACAAAGCTGCTCAAGCAGGGCCTGTTGATGGCTGATAATCAGCATAGCCAATGGCCGACGCTGGCATTCTTCAAGCATCAGCGCCCAGATATCCCGTTGAATGGAAGGATCGAGCTGGGCGGTAATTTCATCAGCAATAAGAAAACGTGTCCGCGGGTCCAGCGCACGAAGTAAAGCAATTCGCGCCAGTTCACCGCCAGAAAGTTGTCCGGGGCGGCGAGTTAACCACTCTGGGTTGATGTGAAGACGGGTAAGCATTTCAGCATCCGGTCGCCAGGCATCATGAACCGCATCACCGGTGCTGCGTCGGGGGTTAAAAGTTAATTCCGGATGCTGTGGCACCAGTTGCACCGGGCAATACTGGTGCATCGGTAACGGTTGTTCATCAACCAGAATGTCACCCGAAGTTGGTTTCTGCCAGCCCGCCAGCACGCGTCCCAGCGTCGTTTTGCCCGTCCCACTTGGCGCACAAATCCCAATACGTTCTCCAGGGTGTAGAGAGAAGGTCAGATTTTGCCACAGAACCTTTTCTCCCTGACGGATTGTTACATCACGACAGCACAACATCGCGCTCTCCAAAAAGTTGATTTCTTTCAGGCAGCGCCCGCCATTGTCGTTGCAGATGTTCGCTAATCTCTCCGCGTAACAGCTGTTCCCGGCTGACGTTATCCGACACCCTTCCCTGATGCAGCGCGACAATACGATCCGCATGGCGGGCCGCCAGCGTGAGGTCATGCGTTACCCATAAAACGCCAGCCCCTTGCTCACATTGCTCACGCAACTGTTCAAGGAGTTGATTAGCCAGAGGTGCATCAAGCCAGGCGGTAATTTCATCCGCCAGAATATAGCGAGCCTGACTCAGAGACGCATGACAGGCCAGGACACGTTTCGCCATACCGCCTGAAAGCTGGCGCGGAAAAGCATCTAATACGCGACTTTCCAGTCGGCTACGCTGGAGCAATCGTTCAATTTTTCCGGCATTCCATTGTTGGCCAGAAAGCTGGCATGCCCTGCGCAGATGCTTTTCAATCGAGAGCAGCGGGTTAAGCGCCTGAACGCCTTGCGGGACATAGCTGAAGGTATCGCCACGACATTTGCGAATATCATCGCTGTTCAGCGTTTTGCCCTCCAGTGTGATAGTGCCCTGGAAGCGCAAATTCTCCGGTAAGAGATCGAGCAGGCATTGCAGCAGCAGGCTCTTACCCTCCCCGCTTCCTCCCACTAACGCCACCATTTGACCCGGTGCCACGTCGAAAGAGATATCCTGCAACAGCGAAGACCAGTTTCTCGCGCCGTACCAGCGATAACGCGCCACCTCCAGCGAGACCTGTCTTAAACTCAACATGCGTCACCTTGTAACCATAAACGATGTACCGCCCTTGCGAGCTGATCGAATAACATCACCAGACTGAACAGCATCAGTCCCGGAAACAGCACCAACCACCAATCGCCATGACTGATAAATCTCAGCGCATCCGCCAGCAGCAGTCCCAGTGACGGTTCATGCGGTGCCAGCCCAAAACCGAGGAAGCTTAACGCCGCACTGTGCAACACCGCGTGGGGAAACATCAGTAGTGTTCCCGTTAGCCATTGAGGTAATAAGGCGGGTAGATAGTGATGTCGCCAGCAGTAAAAATGGCCGTGCCCCAGGCGCCAGGTCAGCGTCAAGTAGTCACTGTGGGCCACGCGCTGCGCTTCAGCACGCAGGATTAGCGCCAAACGCGGCCAGTGGGTCAGCGCAACCGCCATAATCACGCCGTTTTTCCCACCGCCCAGCGTAAAACAGATCAAAATGAGCAACAGCAGATGCGGCATCGACAGCATGGCATCGGTAATCAGGCGCATAAGCACATCCAGACGCGGATGTATGCGCGAAACCGCCGCCATCACTAACGCGATGAAACCGCTGCACAATGCCGCGCCAATACCAATTTGCAGACTGGTTAGTGCCCCCTGAAAACAACGGATCCACAGGTCGCGACCAAGGTTATCGGTGCCAAACCAGTACAGCGCATCAGGCGGTAAATGCCGGGCAAGCAGATTAACGCTCAACGGGTTATCCAGCATTGCGGCACCATACACTGCAATGAATAACAGGCAGCTAAAAGAAAGCAAAAGACGAATCAGCGTCGGCGTCGGGTTATAGAGCATCAGGTCGTTCCAGAGCACGGTTCAACATACGGACAAGCCAGGTAGACAGCGAGTTACCAATAAACACCAATACGGTACTGAACAATACAATTCCCATCAGTAACGGCAGATCTCCACGTAATCCGGCATCAATAGTGGCCTGCCCCAGTCCCGGGTAAGCAAAGACTTTTTCGGCCAATAATGCGCCTCCCAACAGCTCCCCCAGCGAGGCAAACTGCAAACACAGTGCAGGCGTAATTGCATGACGCAGAACCTGATGGCGTAACAGTGACCAGCCTTTATCTCCCTGAGAACGCGCAAAACGGACAAAATCGCTTTTCATCACGCTGGCGATGCTTTCCCTCGTATGAAGCGTAATTTGTCCCAGTCCCAGCAAACTGAGCGCGCAAACGGGAAGCACCAGATGGCGCAGACGCTCAGTCAGCGTCGCCATATCGCCGCTATTGCCCGGCTCCCACGCGCAGCAGACCGGAAATACCGGCCAGCGCACGGCAAATAATGCCAGCAACAGCATGCCAATCCAGAAGGTCGGCAGCGAAGAAAGCAGATAACTGAGGCGACAGATTGCTTTATCCGGCCAGCGATTCAGGTAGCGACCCGCGACAAACCCCATTGCCGTTCCCAATATGCCAGAGAGTAGCCACGCGCCACCAAGCAGCGCAAACGAAGTCGCAAAGCGCTCCTTGATCACGCTGGCAACCGGTGCGTTAAACAACATTGAATAGCCGAGATCGCCCTGTAATACACGGACAAACCAGTGACTAAAACGCTCCCATAGCGGTTGGTCCAATCCCCAGCGAGCCGCGATACGCGCATATTGCTCCGGCGGCACATGCAGGAGATCGTTGCCGATATAAGCCCGAATCGGATCGACCGGAGAAAAGCTGAGCAGCACAAAAGTGCCAGCCGCAACCAGCACTAATAACACTATCAGCCGTAGAAAATGGCCCACAACAGACTTCATCAACGGCAGGTCCAGGTCCATTCATCCAGATTATTGAGCAGTGACCAGCTACCGTGAATCTCCGGTGCGCCTTTACCTAAGTCAATACACGGATTTGCCAGGTAGGTATGCTGAATATTCAGCAGCCATGCCCAGGCAGCATCGCCCTGCACGCCAGCCCCTTGCTTGCCATCCCACTCAACTTGTTGCCAGAACGGCAACGCTTTTTGCCAGTCCGGAGCGTCAATTGCCTGTTTAAGATGCTGCTCAACGACAGGATTGCTGTAATAGCCTGGATTGTAATATTCCACGCCCGCAGCCTGATTACTGTAGTGATGGAAAAGCTCCATCGGATCCAGACTTCCCCAGCCAAACAGCGTCGGGTTGGCATGCATATGCCGCTCAACAGTTTCCCAGCTCCCGGATTGCAGAGAAATTTGAATACCCACTGGCTCCAGCATCGCACGTACGGCTTCGGCTAAATCCCGGCGTGTACTGTCACCGCTGGCGTACCACAACGTTAAGCGAGCCTCTTTACCGTCCTTCACACGTACGCCATCTTTACCCACCTTCCAGCCGGCTTCTTCCAGAATCGTTCGCGCTTTTTCACTATCGCCATCTTTGAACGCAACTGATTGTCCCTGCCATGGCAGCCCCTGAACCGCGCTATACGCCGGAATCGCATGACCTTCCATGACCTGATCGGCAAGCTGCTTACGGTCGATGGCGTAGTTGATGGCGCGCCTGATGGCAACATCGGCAGTGATATCGTTCCCAATCGGATAGCCATTGGCGTCTTTTTTACCTGCAGGAACCATCGGGAACACAATGCCCCGGTTTTCCACGCTGTCGCGTACCCAAAGTTTCAAATTTTTCTGCTGAGGAGCGACCGCCATCGACGGTGCGATACGTACGAGTCCCAGTTGGCCGCTACGCGCTGCGGCATAAGCGTTATCTTCATCAAGGAAGACAAACACCAGCTTACTGAAATCATTTTTCTTACCGGCATACCAGGGGTTAGCCTCAACGATCAACTGCTGCCCCGGCTGAAAACTCACCAGTCGATACGGACCCGCGCCAATCGGATTTTTAGCGAATGTTTTTTCGTCATACCGTTTTTGCGGAACAATTCCTAATGAACCCAGCACGTTCACAAAGGTACTTTGCGGGCTACGCAACGTAATTTCTACCGTGCGGTTATCTTTCAGACTGGCATGGGTGAAGTTTCCCATGTCGATTTTGCCGCCGCTTTTTGCTGCTTTGTTATAGGTGAACACCACATCTTCAGCGGTTAACGGCGAACCATCAGAGAATTTAAGGTCAGGTTTTAACATCAACGTCCAGGTTTTGCCGTCTGCGCTGGTCTCTACTTTTTCCGTCAGCAGGTTTCCCCAGCTCATATCTGCATTTTGTTTTAATAATGGTGCATGCAAAAGCAGATAGCTGCCATGACTCCAGCCCAGCATCGGGTCAAAACCTTCCGTTGGCTCCGGTCCAATTGCCAGTTTTAACGTCTGCCCTTCGCTCGCATTTTGCGCGGCGAGAAGTGGTGAGGTTAATGCGAGAGTCAATGCGCACGTAAGCAGTGCCAGCTTGCCTTTGATCATTATGTTATCCAGATTTACGTTATTTTTATGCTGCATAACGATTTACAGTCGTTAAGCAGTCTCCTGGGGAAGGGATTATGGCGGACAGAAATGACGAAAAAAATGATGCGGCGCAGAAAAGTATGACGATTTTCTAAAATTATCATACTTTTTTCTGATACTCCGTTATGAGTACGATGTGAATCTCAAAATATAGATTAATCCCTCGCCATTTATTCAAAGGAATATTAATCCCTATCTAATAATTACTCATGCGGACTATCTACCCTTCCTGCTATTTCCTTATCTAAAATTCATGACAATTTATGTATATTTATTCAAAAAAAACACCAGAAGTGACAAGTTATGTAAATTTGTAATGATAATTATTTGTATTATCATTACGATCACTTATCTTACTGCCTTTGATTTTTAACAAAGGAAGTTTGACTATGCGTTTAAAACCTGTTGCCTCTGTCGTTCTGTCCTGTTTAGGATTTTCCAGCCCCCTAGTATTTGCTGAAGATGTCATGGTGGTAACCGCTTCCGGTTACGAAAAGAAAATCACCAATGCCGCCGCCAGCGTCTCTGTTATTTCGCAGCAAGAGTTACAAACCAATAAATATAATGACTTAGGTGAAGCCCTGCGTTCTGTTGAAGGGGTAGATGTTGAAAGCAGCACCGGTAAAACTGGCGGTCTGGAGATCAGCATCCGTGGCATGCCCGCCAGCTATACCTTGATCCTGATTGACGGTATTCGTCAAAACGGCAGCAGCGACGTGACGCCAAACGGCTTCTCTGCCATGAATACCAGCTTTATGCCCCCGCTGGCGGCAATCGATCATATTGAGGTTATCCGCGGCCCGATGTCGACGCTTTATGGCTCCGACGCAATCGGTGGCGTGGTGAATATCATCACCAAAAAAAGCACCGATAAATGGAGCACTTCCATCAATACCGGCGTTAACCTGCAAGAGAGTAATAAATGGGGTAACAGTACGGTCGCCAACTTCTGGTCAAGCGGCCCGTTAATCGCGGGCGTACTGGATATGCAGGTTCGGGGGAGCACCACCCAGCGTCAGGGTTCCAGCGTCACTTCGCTGAGCGATACCTCTTCCACCCGCGTACCTTATCCAACCGAGTCGGAAAACTACAATATTGGCACGCGATTCGATTGGAAAGCCAACGAAAGCAATACGCTGTGGCTGGATCTCGACTCCGCCAGACAGCGTTATGACAACGATGACGGTCAGTTGGGTAACCTGACGGGAGGTTATGATAAAACGCTGCGCTATGAGCGTAACAAAGTGACCCTCGGCCACGATACAGCCTTAACGTTCGGCACCTGGAAATCCTCCCTCGGCTGGAATGAGACCGAGAACAAAGGCCGACAACTGGTCTCCTCCGCACTCACGCCAGAGAACGCAGGTCGTGCCGGTGACGCGCGTGAACTGAAGAACACCAACGTCATACTAGACTCAGTGCTACTGACACCATTAGGTGATTCGCACCTCTTAACCCTTGGCGGGGAATACTGGGATGCACGAATGAAAGATGGTGTGGTGCTGGCCAATACCGGCGAGACGTTCCACCAAAAAACGTGGGCAGCCTATGCGGAAGATGAATGGCATATTCTCGATTCGCTGGCCTTAACCGCAGGAACACGCTATGAGCATAACGATGTCTTTGGCGGTCATCTCAGCCCACGAGCCTATATGGTCTGGGATGTTTCCGACGAATGGACGCTCAAAGGCGGCGTAACGACCGGTTATAAAGCGCCATCACTTAGCCAGTTGCATAACGGGATCAGCGGCGTAACCGCACAAGGAACGGTGAATACGGTCGGGAACCCGGACCTCAAACCAGAGGAAAGCATCAGCTACGAAACCGGGCTGTATTACGAGAACAACGCCGGGCTTAACGCCAACATTACCGGCTTCTATACTGAATACAAAAATAAAATTGTCTCGTATTCTATCGATGATAATACCAACAGTTATACCAACAGCGGCAAGGCGAGGACCGATGGCGTTGAATTTGCCAGCACCTTCCCTCTATGGTCGGATGTGCTGACCTTATCTCTCAACTACACCTACACTCAGAGCAAGCAAAAAGATGGTGACAATAAAGGCGCGCCGTTAAGCTATACACCAAAGCATATGGCTAACGCCCGTCTGAACTGGCAGGCAACGGAAGATATGAACGCCTGGCTGAGCGCACGTTATCGCGGTAAGGCCCCACGCTTCACGGAAAATTACGACAATCTCAGCGCAGTACAAAAAGCCGTCTATGACGATAAAGGTGCTAATTTAAAAGCCTGGACCGTCCTGGACATGGGAATGTCTTACAAACTGACCAAAGATCTGACACTTAATACGGCAGTTAATAACGTGCTGGATAAAGACTTTAGCGAGGTTAAACTTTACCAGGTGGGCCGTAATAGCACCTACGCAGGTGATTATTATCAGACTGCACAATCCACTACCGGATACGTAAACCCGGGCCGTAACTACTGGGTATCGTTAAACTATCAGTTCTAATGTTGTTTTCCCTTCCTGACGGACTGGAATTGATAGCCCGTCAGGAATTATGTTACATCAAATAACAGGCGGATGATGTTATAAAATCGCACTCTTTATAAGGATATGATTAAAACACTCTCAGCCACCTGTAACTAAAAGTAACTAATTTTCATGTTAAATTCTTACCAGGCAAGAACACCAGAATCAGATTTATTCACACAACAAATGCCTAGATTTTAAAAACCGAAAAACAAAAGCCAACATCATCATATTTTTCTGAGTTACCAGACCTTACTCTCAAAAAACATTTATCAAAATAATAATAAAAATACATTCACATAATCAATTCTTCAAGTTTAAAAAACAAAAAGAAACATCTTCTTTGATTTGGAACGGATACTCAATGTTATTATTTCAAAAATAACATCCACGGTAACCGCCATGCTCATCACACACGAAATACTTAATGGAATAATGGGTGAAAGAGTTTCCGATGATTGTATTATTTACTTGTCTGGACCTTCATCATTAGATACGCCCCTTGAGATAATGCGTAGTAAAAACTGCATTTGCGTAAATGGTAGCGCAGGCTATTTAATTAACAACAATGTCCCTGTATTTATCTATGTTGTTTGTGACGGTTCTTTTTATGAAAACAACAAAGAATTATTTTATAAATATAGCACCTATGCCCAGCATACCTTTATTAGTGAAGATGTTATTAAAAGAGCTGATTCAACAGAGGCAGGGAACTTGCTCAACACATGTTTTCTGTTAAAGGACATTTGCAAATCCAGAGGTGGTATCGGTAGAAAGATTCGCTATAAAATAAAAACAATGACTAACAGGAATCTTCGAATTAAATGCTCTGCATTCAGAAAAGTGAAAACAATTGCATTTTCAACTGATGTAACACATGGTCATTTTGGTAGTGCTACGGTCGCATTTAGCGCGTTACAAATAGCCATTAGTCTAAAATTTGAAAGAATAATTTTTTCAGGTTTAGATTTGAAAGGTGGCTGTAAACGGTTTTACAATGAAGTTAACGCTCAACCCACGACTCTACCCGCTGATCTTAGCTTTATATTAAGGTCATTTTCTTATGTAAGTAGCCACTATGACGGTAAGATCTACAATCTTTCTCCACAAACAGCTATTCCCTACGATGTTATTCCATTCATCAATACAGAAGAAGTAGCTTGTTCCACCTCCTACTAGCAATACACCAACGGTAAGAATATTTAAACAATTAATACAGAAACACCCCTTCTTGCGCCATGAGATACAATGCCAAAACAATAACCCCGACGACACCACCTAAAAACAGTACTGCGGCAATCGCAAGCTGGTTGCGGTTTGTGTACTTCGTATTGTTTCGCACATCCAACTCTTTTTTCGCTGCACTGTGACTTGAATCACGCTCCATCGCGAATGTTATATCTGCCATGCCATTATCCAGTTGCTGTATATGAAAACACAAATAACCACCACATCGATAAGGGTATAGATTTTAAATAACAGAATCTGAGATTTGTCTCACGATAAAGATAATCATCGGATTTTTACTCCCGAAGCAGATTTCATACCCCCTTTTCATCAATAAGGTTATCCTGTACTTATTCGACAAAAACCTTCACTTTAGGCTTTGCCAGCAGAATCATGACGAACTCAGTGAAGGTTACTGGTTTATAGAAATAGTACCCTTGCAGGAAAACAATGTTGTTTTTGTTGAGATAATCGAGCTGAGCCTTCGTTTCAACTCCTTCTGCAACGATGCTTAAAGACAGCTTGCGCGCCAGGTCGAGAACACAATCCAAAATTCGGGTTGAATCGGGAAGCTCATTAACCCTTCCCACAAAGCTCTGATCGATTTTAATGTAATCAATGTGCAGGTCATGCAAATAAGAAAGCCCAGAATAGCCCGTACCAAAATCATCAAGCGCAATCACAAAGCCATTTTCATGCAGGATATTGAGCCTCTGCACAAGTTCTTCATCTACATGTAATGGCTCACGCTCAGTAACTTCAATCACCAGGTTGAGATCATGGCGGCTGAAGCTATCTTTGAATTTCAGACACTCTTCAACAAATGTAGGGGAAGTGATATGGGATGCGCTGAAGTTAATACCAACATGGAATCCAGATGGCAGTTTGCTGGCAATGGCGTTCATATTCGCCGCAACCTGCCTCATCAGACTTTGAGTTAGTGGCACTATCAGGCTTGATTTTTCGGCGACGGGAATGAAGGAGGCAGGAGAGATATATCCGGCTTTTGGATGTTTCCATCGGGCCAGTACTTCAACACCGCGTAACGTCCCTTCACGACCATTTACGATAGATTGATAAAAAGGCACGATCTCTCCTTTTACTATCGCTCTGCGCAACGTTTCTTCTGGGGTATCGTTCTTATTTAGATATTTATCAATGGCATAAGCGGCTGCGAAAGATATTAACAGGATAAAAACCAGAATCCCTGAACCTTGTGTAACCAGCCTTTTTGCACTAAACAATGGCGGTTCATTATAAATAATGCTGAACGGATACTTTGCGGAATTCTCCTGACCAGACATCTGTGAGCTTGCTGTAACGGTTTCCACATCGCCCAATAACCAAGCACTTCGTCACCTACGAGTAGTGAATATGTCACCCCCTTTAACGGAACATTCAATGCTCCACGGATATGCACCCCGCTAATGGTGACAATGATGTGGTTGGTTTGAAAACGAGTTTGATACAGCAGAACGGGTATCTCATTTTCCGTATTTCTTGCGGGAGTAAGCAGCAAATTTGTATCAGCAATCACCGGAATTTGCTTAAGCAAGATCCGATTACCTGGCAGTGACGTACACCAAAGCTTCCCCTGTCGGATAATGATCAGCGTCCGCAAATGAGGGCGAAGTGCAGCTTCAGTTCCAAGTTGGTATTGACCCTCCAGATCGCATTTTTTTTCGGCGATGTGCATAGCGGTTCGAGTTGCCTGGAAAGCTTCATCCAGTATGTTATCCATATTTTTGGCGGCATATCTGGCTCCTCCAAGGGTTTCTGTCGAAGAGGAATACCAAAGCTGCATATTAAGAATAAAAACACCTATCAAAAAAAGACACACCGCAGCGGTTACCGGTAAAAGTACTTTGCGCATTCTCATGTCCCGTGGCGAAAACTGATCAGTCGTTGCGATGAGCATTGACGTGTTCTAATTTATCTCTACAGAGCATGGTAGATAGAATCAAAAGTCGCCATGCGCCCAGTCACACTTCCAAAGCCACAACATAAGGAATTGATTTTTATATAAAATTAGCCCAAGAAAGATCATAACAATAATGACATCCCTCCTTCCGATTTTGCTATCATATAAATGTACTAATAAGAGGTAAGCAAATGAAAATCTTTATCACTGACAATGAAGGGAATCTCATTCCTGTTGACGGAAAAAGCGTCGTGATCGAATTGAATAGCGGCGGAACTATTGAGATCGCCGAGGAGTACAGTCGGGACGATGTTCCTGAAGGTATTAATCTGTGGGGAGGACGAGAACCTTCCCCTTCACTCTCATTCGAGGAAATTAAAGCTCGAACAGAAGGCCTTGGTGTTTACCCCATTGCAGCCAATGCCCTGCACGTATTCCCGTACAAATTTTCATCAAAAGAATGATTGCATACAGCAGGCGAAGCGTTTTTCTCAAACCAAATTAAGGCCATTGTTATCATAAATACCTCTGGCCTTGGGGGGGAGTCAACTCGCCAATATCTGTTACTTCTGATTGCAGTCCATGCTGGCGCTGCATTATTTCATCACTATATACAGAAAAAAATACGCTTTTGAGAGTGATTCCTGAACATAAGCATTTGAATAATTAATAAATGATTATAATGTTAAGAACATAAACACTCAAGACAGTATGTACGTGGTCTAAAATATTAATCGTCATCATTATGCTTATGTTTCTTGCGATCACTCATAGACTCTTTAAAAGCATCTGCTTGTGTATTAGCAGCCTGCAGTCGACTCATGTTAGCACTGTAATTATTCCAATATTCTTTTTCTTCGTGATAACAAACATCACGGCTAATTCCCTTCGCTTCGCACTTTGCTAAGCGTTGTTCTTCTGATACGCAACCAGACATCAAAGAAACAGTAGAAAACGCAACCAGTATTATCATTAATTTATTCATATAGTAAGTTACATACATAACAAGGAGTCATGCTTTGAATTTTATTTCTCAAACATGTCGCCAAGATAAAAACAGAAAGGTAATAAAAAATCAATCGGGAAAAATGTTCTTTTTTGGACATTATTAGCATTCAGAATAATAATTTATCATAACATGTTGATAAAAACGGATTTAACATTAGAGTAAAATAACATTAAAACGCCACCACCTTTAATATACCCCCAATATTTTCTTGTTTTCAAAACGACTGTTTTACATATAATAATTAATAATATACAAACTCCGCTCAATTATATTTAGTTCTCATACCCGGATCGGTTTAAATAAATATTGAAAGATATGGATATTTTTTATCAATAAATAGAATTGTAATGACAAAGATAAAAATTAAATCTTTAGTGCTATTAAAATGAGTTTAATAGTCTGAGTGCCAGGAAAGCACTTTGCAGGTAAAAAAACGGGAACCAATCGGCTCCCATTCTTATACAACTCAGAATCTGGATTACATGTTTTCGATGATCGCGTCACCAAACTCTGAACATTTCAGCAAATTAGCGCCGTCCATCAGACGTTCGAAATCATAGGTTACGGTCCTGGCGTTGATCGCACCTTTCATACCTTTAACAATTAAGTCAGTCGCTTCGGTCCACCCCATGTGGCGCAACATTTCATTGCTAAAATCATAGCAACCATTTGATAAAGTCGAAATTATCATCCTCTCTACTTTCAAATCAGCCAGTAGCTACCATTTTAAACTCATTGATTATCTAAACTTTGGTTTTAGTTTTGGGGAAGAGTTTTCGCCAAGAATCCAAGTTTTTCACGCCAGCGCATTCAACACACTACCACTAATGGCAAGCCTCGATGGTAAAGCTGTTGCTGCCGCAGAGGTCCGATTTGAGCGAAAACCGGATGCCCGCATAGCGTGTACAGGCGTCCGATATTTTGAAGTGGGCAGATTACTTAATCTGCTTACCCGTTTCGTCAATGACCTTCTCGCCATCCTCTTTGGTAAACGCTCCTTTCTGACCTTCCGGTAGAATATCCAACACTATTTCTGAAGGACGGCAAAGACGAGTGCCAAGCGGCGTAACGACTACCGGCCGATTAATCAGGATCGGATGTTGAAGCATGAAATCAATTAACTGCTCATCACTAAATTTCTCTTCATCAAGACCCAGGTGTTCATAAGGCTCAACATTCTTACGCAGTAATGCACGCACCGTAATTCCCATATCTGAAATAAGTTGAATCAGCTCATCACGGGTCGGTGGCGTATCGAGATAATAAATTATCGTTGGTTCGTTGCCGCTGTTACGGATCATCTCCAGCGTGTTGCGAGAAGTGCCGCAGGCAGGGTTGTGATAGATGGTAATGTTGCTCATATCTGTATCTCATTACAAAGTGATGGAGAGCCGCAACGCCAGCGCGGCCAGAGTGACAAACAGCACGGGCAGAATCATGATAATACCCGTACGGAAGTAATATCCCCAGGTAATCGTTATATTTTTCTGGGCAAGCACATGCAGCCAAAGCAGTGTTGCCAGACTGCCAATCGGGGTGATTTTCGGGCCTAAATCGCAGCCAATCACGTTGGCATAAATCATTGCCTCTTTGACGATGCCAGTCGCCGTGCTCCCGTCAATCGCCAGTGCACCAATCAGCACCGTCGGCATATTGTTCATCACCGACGACAGGAACGCGGTCAGGAAGCCGGTGCCGAACGTTGCTGCCCATAACCCCTTTTCTGCCAGTAGGTTCAGCACGTCAGACAGATACTCCGTAAGCCCTGCATTGCGCAGGCCGTAGACCACCAGGTACATACCCAACGAAAAAATAACGATCTGCCATGGCGCACCGCGGAGGACTTTTCCGGTGTTGATGGCATGACCTCTTTTCGCCACTATAAACAGTATTGCTGCGCCAGTAGCCGCTATCGCACTGACCGGGATCCCCAGTGGCTCCAGAACAAAGAAACCGACAAGCAGCAATAACAGGACAATCCAGCCCGCCCTGAACGTTGCCGGATCCTTTATCACACTGGCAGGCGTCTTCAACAGCGAAACGTCATACTTCGCCGGAATGTCCCTGCGAAAGAAGAGATGCAGCATGACCAGAGTGGCCGCAATCGCTGCCACATCTACGGGGATCATAACGGAGGCATACTGCGTAAAGCCCAGACCGAAAAAGTCCGCCGAGACGATATTCACCAGGTTAGAAACAATTAGCGGCAGGCTGGCCGTATCTGCAATAAATCCTGCGGCCATGACAAACGCCAGTGTCGTGCCCTGGCTGAATCCCAGTGCGAGCAGCATCGCAATTACAATCGGCGTCAGGATCAGCGCAGCGCCGTCATTGGCAAACAACGCAGCAACAGCGGCACCAAGCAAGACTATCCAGGTAAACAAAAGGCGGCCACGTCCGTTACCCCAGCTGGAGACGTGCAGTGCGGCCCATTCAAAGAAGCCGGACTCATCAAGCAACAGGCTGATGATAATGACCGCAATAAATGCCGCTGTCGCGTTCCAGACGATATTCCAGACAACGGGAATATCTGCGATATGGATGACTCCGGTTCCCAGCGCCAGCGCAGCTCCAATACTCGCGCTCCAGCCAATACTCAGGCCTCTGGGTTGCCAGATAACCAGTACCAGCGTCAGTAAAAATATACTCCCTGCCAAAAACATTTCAGACTCCGTTATATATGATTATGTAAATATGTTTTCCTGCCTCAGCAGGAGGTACAGGCCGACTTTGCCAACCATTCCCGCACATCCTCCCGAAGGCACAGCCAGGATGTCGTGATTGTCTCAGCGGCCCACGCCGGAATATGAGGTGACAGACGATAGTGGATCCATTTCCCTTCCCGACGATCAAGAACAAGCTTTGCCTCGCGCAGGACGGCCATATGGCGTGATATTTTAGGCTGTGATTCGGCGGTAGCTGCACAGATATCGCACACGCACAGTTCTCCGGACTCCCGCAGAAGCATGACAATGGCGAGACGAGTTTCATCTGACAAGATTTTGAAAAGCTGAACAGGTTGTAGCATTTTTCTCTCCGTTCCCTTTAGAATACACATATGATAAATCATATGTATCAACTTTGAAATCATCAGCTCTCTCTGGAGGAGAAAAATGGAACAATTTCCTGCCTTGAATACTAAATGCTTTGATCAACACATCGCTGAACGCCTGAACGTGCAGGAGCCACCACGGATTCTGATCCTGTATGGTTCAGTGAGAGAGCGCTCCTACAGCCGCTTTGCCGCGGAGGAAGCCGGTCGCCTGCTGACGGCGATGGGCGCGGAAGTGAAACTGTTTAACCCCTCCGGTTTACCCCTGCCGGATGATGCGCCGGACACGCATCCCAAAGTCACCGAGCTGCGCGGTCTGGTCAGATGGTGTGATGGGATGGTGTGGAGTTCTCCGGAACGGCACGGTGCTATGAGCGCAGTCATGAAGGCGCAGATTGACTGGATACCCTTAAGTGAAGGAGCGATTCGTCCTTCGCAGGGCAAAACACTTGCGGTAATGCAGGTCTGCGGCGGTTCACAGTCCTTCAATGCCGTGAACCAGATGCGTATACTTGGTCGCTGGATGCGGATGTTTACGATCCCCAACCAGTCCTCTGTAGCCAAGGCATGGCAAGAGTTCGACGAAAACGGACGAATGAAACCTTCTTCATGGTATGACCGCATCGTCGATGTAGCCGAGGAGCTGTTTAAAATCACGCTGCTGCTTAAGGGACAAACCAGTTATCTTGCAGATCGTTACAGCGAGCGAAAAGAGAGCCATCAGGAGCTTTCATCCCGTGTCAATCAGGACAAAATATAACGTATGTTCTTCGTGAATCCATACTGCATGAGCTTACCAATGTCCGCTTTGGCAGATTGATTATGCCGGATGATCTCTAAGAGTGAATGGCACGATTATGCGGGCTACTTACAATTGCACATATCAGCAATGAGCCATCGCAGGCAGTAAGTGACGCATCCACAACAAGCAGCCCCCCTGAAGTATTCCTTCCCTGAAATGTGAACGCGATGCCCGCATGAAATAAGTCGCTGCGGGCTGGCTGATTAGTTGCTGATCGAGGGAGATTCGTGTTTCAACATAATCTGCCGCAGGTGAAGGAAAGCCCATGTTTATGCCCTCTCTTGAATACCGGATAAAAACACAGTATAAATACTGTATATCCATCCAGCAAAGAGACGATAAGCAATGTTCGTGGAACTCGTTTATGACAAAAGGAATTTTGATGGGCTGCCCGGTGCAAAAGATATCATTCTGGGCGAATTGACCAAGAGGGTTCACCGGATTTTCCCCGACGCTGATGTCCGTGTTAAACCGATGATGACATTGCCGGCGATCAACACTGACGCCAGCAAGCACGAGAAGGAACAGATAAGCCGTACTGTCCAGGAAATGTTTGAAGAGGCTGATATGTGGCTGGTTTCAGATTAAGTGCGTTCGATTCATCTTCCTTTACCCTATCCCGCTCAACTGTATTCTGCTGCTATACGCAGACAGCTGTCACAGCCGGGATTAAGTGCAGCAGTCAGTAATTCATCTGTGTTGAGGCCTGATTAAGCCGTATCGCGGTTAAATAGCCAAGGAACCTTAACTGGAGAAGCATTGATGGAGTGGGTAAACGCGTTGATGAGCCATTTCGCGCTTCATCCTTTCAGCCTGTGGGGCCTGCTTTTTGGAATAGCATTCGCAAAATCTACGTTCCTCATTTCAGCTGTATTACCGCCAGCATCTGTTATGTTGGTTGCTGTAATTTCCGTCGGCAAGGCGACTATTGCGCCATGGGAAGCGGGAATTGCTGTAATGATTGGCGCATGGTGCGGGACAATTGTTAATTATCACCTTGGAATGATGATGGGACATCTACCCTGGCTGGCACGCATCATGTCGCGTCATGCCGATACAGTAGTACGGGTTCGACGCCGGTTGCAAAACAGTTCTGTACCGATACTTTTTACTTCGCGCTTTATTGCCGTGCTGCGTTACATTGTGCCATTAGTTGCTGGAATGTTGCATCTTCATCCAGTGAAAGTGTATGCAGTCAGTCTGATCTCTGCGGCGACCTGGTCAGCGCTTTATGTCGGAGGCTTTAGTCTCGTTTTGCCTTTTTTTAGCTAAACCAAACATAAATAGACCACAACAAGCCCTGATACCCCCTGGTATTGGGCGGATAAAAAGACAGGGAAAGAATTTATCAGACACAAAAAAACGGGAACCACCTGGCTCCCGTTCACTTACAACCCAGAATCTGGATTACATGTTTTCGATGATCGCGTCACCAAACTCTGAACATTTCAGCAGCTTAGCGCCGTCCATCAGACGTTCAAAGTCATAGGTTACGGTTTTCGCGTTGATCGCGCCTTCCATACCTTTAACAATTAAGTCAGCCGCTTCGGTCCAACCCATGTGGCGCAGCATCATTTCTGCAGACAGAATGATAGAACCTGGGTTCACTTTATCCTGACCTGCATACTTCGGTGCAGTACCGTGAGTTGCTTCAAACAGTGCGCATTCGTCACCAATGTTTGCACCCGGCGCGATACCAATACCACCAACCTGTGCGGCCAGCGCATCGGAGATGTAGTCACCGTTCAGGTTCATACAGGCAATCACGTCATACTCAGCCGGGCGCAGCAGGATCTGTTGCAGGAACGCATCGGCGATAACATCCTTAACTACGATCTCTTTACCGGTTTTCGGGTTCTTGATTTTCACCCATGGACCGCCATCGATCAGTTCGCCACCAAATTCTTCACGCGCTAACTGGTAACCCCAGTCTTTGAACGCGCCTTCGGTGAACTTCATGATGTTGCCTTTGTGTACCAGGGTAACTGAATCACGATCGTTGGCGATGGCGTATTCAATCGCTGCACGTACCAGACGTTTAGTCCCTTCTTCAGAACACGGTTTGATACCAATACCGCAATGTTCCGGGAAGCGTATTTTCTTCACACCCATCTCTTCGCGCAGGAATTTAATCACTTTCTCAGCATCGGCAGAGTCAGCTTTCCACTCGATACCCGCGTAGATATCTTCGGAGTTTTCACGGAAGATGACCATATCGGTCAGTTCAGGGTGTTTAACCGGGCTTGGTGTACCCTGATAATAACGCACCGGACGCAGGCAGACATACAGGTCAAGTTCCTGACGCAGAGCTACGTTCAGAGAGCGAATACCGCCGCCAACAGGAGTGGTCAGAGGGCCTTTAATGGCAACACGATATTCACGAATCAGATCTAAGGTTTCAGCAGGCAGCCAGACGTCCTGGCCATAAACCTGAGTGGATTTCTCACCGGTGTAGATTTCCATCCAGGAGATTTTACGCTCGCCTTTATAGGCTTTCTCGACAGCAGCATCGACAACTTTGATCATCGGTGGGGTTACATCAACGCCGATACCGTCGCCTTCAATGAACGGGATAATCGGATTTTCAGGAACGTTGAGTTTGCCGTTTTGCAGGGTGATCTTCTTACCTTCCGCCGGAACAACTACTTTGCTTTCCATTCACCTCTCCTTCGAGCGCTTCTGGTTCTGCTCGTCTGTCATCGCGCTGCATGTGCGTTTGCGTCCTGCTGCACGAATGCGTTAGAGCAATTTTTTGTTAATGTTTTGTAATGAGCATGTCAATACTACCCTAATGTTCGCCGCCATGAAAGACACTCGTTCTTAGGCTATAATGCGGCAATTGATATAATCTGAAAATACCATGCAAAAAACTTCTTTTAGAAATCACCGGGTTGAGCGATTCAGCTCACGACAAGTCACTAAGCAGCGTAAAGAAAACCAGCCAAAACGCGTGGTTTTGTTCAATAAACCCTACGATGTTTTGCCACAATTTACTGACGAGGCTGGCAGAAGCACGTTAAAAGATTTTATTCCCTTGCCGGGAATTTATGCGGCGGGCCGACTCGACCGGGACAGCGAAGGGCTTTTGGTGCTGACCAATGACGGCGCACTGCAGGCGCGGTTAACGCAACCCGGTAAGCGTACCGGGAAAATTTATTACGTCCAGGTTGAAGGCGAGCCGACAGCAGAAGCGCTGGACGCCCTGCGTACCGGAGTAACGCTCAATGATGGCCCCACGCTACCCGCAGGCATTGAGGTAGTAGAGGAACCTGTATGGCTGTGGCCGAGAAATCCGCCGATTCGGGAACGAAAAAACATTCCCACCAGCTGGTTGAAAGTCACCTTATATGAAGGCCGCAACCGCCAGGTTCGCCGTATGACAGCACATGTTGGATATCCTACGCTGCGTCTCATTCGCTATGCTATGGGGGATTACACGCTGGATAATCTCGCCAACGGCGAGTGGCGGGAGCTCTAGCATCAGGCCTTTACAGCGCCATTAACAAGGAAGAATGAAAGAAATGGACAAACGACTCATCGCGCCACTCATTCTGTGTGCCGTATCGCCATTGGGTTATGCCGCGCAGAATTGTGAAGCGACAGCAGGTATCGCGGCAGGCGCGGCTGATTATCTCTATGAAACCGCTCAGGTAAAAACAACCTCCCGACTACACTTCAACTCCGCACCAGATGTTGAATGTCAGCTCCCTGCTTTCCTGGTCAACGGCAATACGGTAGAGGTGTTAAGAGAAGCGCGATCGGCCCAATCAGCAGACGCTCCCGTTCATACTTTTCGCTATGTTCGATACCGTGATGCCAAAGGCATGTTCGCCACAGGCTGGGTCGCGGCTGAAGGTCTGGTACCTCTGACGACTCCCTTATCCGTAAATCCGGCCTGTAAGAAATGGGCGCACAAAGAGATGCCGCAACGCGAAAGAATGCCCCCCGTTGCTGATAATCATTATCAGGTTACAGGCAACGATCGCGCCTGGTTTTATACCATGCCAACGGAACAGTGCCGCAGCCAGTCCGTTTTTTTGGTTCCCGGCGACATTATTTCCACACAAGAGCAGTCAAAAGATGACTTTATTGAAGCGGTTTATTACACCACCGATCGCCATATCGTACGCGGCTGGTTGAAAAAGTCACAACTCCAGCCTTTAAACAGCGGTGATAACTACCGCTATGATATCAATCCATTATCGACAGACGAAGCTACACGAGTCGCGACCCTCAGCCTTCGCCCGGACTATCAATGCATTTTTTATGAAAGCTGGAATGCTAAAAAGGCCATTGAGATTATCGTACGCGAGGATCATCAAACTGCATTGTGTCGCGGAGGGGCCGACCCACAAACGTCGCCTCCTGTGGCTTATATTAGTATCGACAAGACCAGCGGTGAAATTAGCTGGCCAGATGTTGCCGAAGGTTTTGCTGAGGAATAAGGGGGAAACATGTTCAAACCGCACGTCACGGTCGCCTGCATTGTGCATGCAGAAGATAAATTCTTGGTCGTTGAAGAAACGATCAATGGCAAAGCCTTGTGGAATCAACCCGCAGGACACCTGGAAGCCGACGAAACGCTGGAGCAAGCCGCAGCACGCGAACTATGGGAAGAAACGGGCATTAAAGCACAGCCACAGCATTTTGTTCGTATGCATCAATGGATTGCACCGGACAGAACGCCCTTTTTGCGTTTTCTTTTCGCTATCGAGCTTGCCAATATGTGCGCTACTGAACCCCATGACAGCGATATTGATTGCTGTCGTTGGGTCAGCGCAGAAGAGATTTTCTCTGCGCCAAACCTGCGTTCGCCGTTGGTTGCAGAGAGTATTCGCTGTTATCAGAGCGGCCAGCGCTACCCGCTGTCCATGATCGGTGAATTTAACTGGCCATTTACAGAGGGTGTCAAGTAAAGGGCTGCGTGCTAGAATATGCCGCCTTGAAGTTCAATGTTGTGAGTATTCCTATGTCTGAAAGCCCAAAAAAAGTGATCGTCGGCATGTCCGGCGGTGTCGATTCCTCCGTTTCTGCCTGGCTGTTACAACAACAGGGCTATCAGGTAGAAGGCCTGTTCATGAAGAACTGGGAAGAGGACGATGGCGAGGAATACTGCACAGCGGCCGCCGACCTTGCGGATGCACAGGCTGTTTGTGACAAACTCGGCATTGAACTGCATACCGTCAACTTTGCCGCAGAATACTGGGACAACGTCTTTGAACTGTTCCTTGAAGAGTACAAAGCGGGTCGTACGCCGAACCCGGATATTCTGTGCAATAAAGAAATTAAGTTTAAAGCCTTCCTTGAGTTTGCCGCCGAAGATTTAGGTGCCGATTACATCGCCACCGGTCACTACGTGCGTCGCGCAGATGTCGACGGCAAAAGCCGACTGCTGCGTGGGCTCGATGGTAATAAAGACCAAAGTTATTTCCTCTATACGCTCGGCCATGAGCAAATCGCGCAAAGCCTGTTCCCGGTCGGTGAACTGGAAAAACCGCAGGTGCGTAAAATTGCCGAAGACCTTGGTCTGATTACGGCCAAGAAAAAAGACTCCACCGGCATCTGCTTCATTGGCGAACGTAAGTTCCGCGAGTTTCTTGGTCGCTACCTGCCGGCTCAGCCAGGCAAAATCATCACCGTTGATGGTGAAGAGATTGGCCAGCATCAGGGGCTGATGTACCACACTCTGGGTCAGCGTAAAGGTCTGGGTATTGGCGGAACGAAAGAAGGGACAGAAGATCCATGGTATGTAGTGGATAAAGACGTTGAGAACAACATTCTGGTTGTCGCTCAGGGTCATGAACATCCACGTCTGATGTCTGTTGGCCTGGTGGCGCAACAGCTGCATTGGGTCGATCGCGAACCGTTCACTGGTACCATGCGCTGTACGGTGAAAACCCGCTATCGTCAGACCGACATTCCGTGCACCGTTAAGGCACTGGATGCTGAGCGTATTGAAGTCATTTTCGACGAGCCAGTCGCGGCGGTTACGCCGGGTCAGTCGGCTGTCTTTTACAATGGCGAAGTGTGCCTCGGCGGCGGCATTATCGAACAACGATTGCCTCTGCCGGTATAATTACTTACACATTTGATACAAGGAAGCAGTGAACGTGGCAAAGAATTATTATGACATCACCCTCGCCCTGGCAGGCATTTGCCAGTCGGCACGCCTGGTGCAGGAACTGGCGCACCAGGGGCATTGTGATGCCGATGCATTACACGTTTCACTGAACAGTGTCATCGACATGAATCCCAGCTCTACGCTGGGCGTGTTTGGCGGCAGCGAGGCCAACCTGCGTTTGGGGCTGGAAACAATGCTCGGCGTACTGAACGCCAGCAGTCGCCAGGGACTGAACGCTGAACTCACTCGTTACACGCTAAGCCTGATGGTGCTGGAGCGTAAGCTGTCAGCGGCCAAGGGCGCTATGGACACGCTGGGAGATCGTATCAGCGGCTTGCAGCGCCAGCTGGACCATTTTGATTTGCAGTCAGAAACGTTGATGAGTGCGATGGCTGGCATTTATGTTGACGTCATCAGCCCACTCGGCCCGCGTATTCAGGTCACGGGTTCCCCGGCCATCCTCCAGAGCCCGCAGGTTCAGGCTAAAGTACGCGCTTCGCTGCTGGCTGGCATCCGTGCTGCCGTGCTCTGGCATCAGGTTGGTGGAGGCCGTCTGCAACTCATGTTTTCTCGTAATCGCCTGACGACTCAGGCAAAACAAATTCTTGCTCATTTAACCCCGGAGTTGTGATCTATGGAATTATCCTCACTGACCGCCGTTTCCCCTGTCGATGGACGCTACGGCGAAAAAGTCAGCGCGCTGCGCGGGATTTTCAGCGAATACGGTTTGCTGAAATTCCGCGTACAGGTTGAAGTACGCTGGCTGCAAAAATTGGCCGCGCACGCAGCGATCAAGGAAGTTCCTGCTTTTGCTGCCGACGCAATCGGTTACCTTGATGCGATCGTCGCTAACTTCAATGAAGAAGATGCTGCGCGTATCAAAACCATTGAGCGTACGACCAACCATGACGTGAAGGCAGTTGAGTATTTCCTGAAAGAAAAAGTGGCGGATATCCCGGAACTGCACGCCGTTTCCGAGTTTATCCACTTCGCATGCACCTCAGAAGACATCAACAACCTGTCTCACGCGCTGATGCTGAAAACCGCACGCGACGAAGTGGTTCTGCCGTACTGGCGTCAACTGATTGATGGCATCACCGCGCTTTCAGTTGAATATCGCGATATTCCTCTGCTCTCCCGTACTCACGGCCAACCTGCCACCCCATCAACAATGGGCAAAGAGATGGCAAACGTGGCGTACCGCATGGAGCGTCAGTATCGCCAGCTCAACCAGGTTGAAATTCTTGGTAAAATCAACGGTGCCGTGGGTAACTATAACGCCCACATTGCCGCTTACCCGGAAGTAGACTGGCATCAGTTTAGCGAAGAGTTCGTCACCTCGCTGGGTATCCAGTGGAACCCCTACACCACGCAGATTGAGCCGCACGACTACATTGCCGAGCTGTTTGATTGCATCGCCCGCTTTAACACCATTCTGATCGATTTCGATCGCGACGTCTGGGGTTACATTGCATTGGGTCACTTCAAGCAGAAAACTGTCGCGGGTGAAATCGGTTCTTCCACCATGCCGCATAAAGTTAACCCCATCGACTTCGAAAACTCCGAAGGTAATCTGGGTCTGTCCAATGCGGTTCTGCAGCACCTGGCGAGTAAACTGCCGGTTTCCCGCTGGCAGCGTGATCTGACAGACTCTACCGTTCTGCGTAACCTGGGTGTGGGTATCGGCTATGCGCTGATCGCCTATCAGTCCACGCTGAAGGGCGTGAGCAAACTGGAAGTGAACCGCGATCATCTGCTGGATGAACTGGATCATAACTGGGAAGTTCTGGCAGAGCCGATTCAGACCGTGATGCGTCGCTACGGTATTGAGAAGCCATATGAGAAGTTGAAAGAACTGACCCGCGGCAAGCGCGTTGACGCCGAAGGTATGAAGCAGTTTATCGATGGTCTGGCACTGCCGGAAGAAGAGAAAACTCGCCTGAAAGCAATGACGCCTGCCAATTATATTGGTCGCGCCATCACCATGGTTGATGAACTGAAGTAATCAGCAACTCCCCAGATGCTGAACAGAAGCCGGATAAGCGTAAGCGATTCCGGCTTTTTATCACCCGCTACATTATCCCTTCCCCCGGTTTATTAAATGTTTATCCCCACAGCCACATAATCAGCGTTAGACTATAAAATTGATTTTAAAAATTCAGAAAATACAGTTAATCACCATAAAATCAAGCAGTTAATAAAAAATCGTTTTGGACAATCTCGGTCAATATGGGTCATTTCATCGCCCCAAACCATGCCCCTAACTGATTTTTGCCCCCAAATTTGCCCCTATTTAAGGGGCTTCCCCGAGCATAGTGGAAAACCTTTTCAGTACGCCATGATCAGCCTCCCGTAGTGTAACATCACACTTCCACTGACTGTCCTTGCAGAGGCCGGAAGATATCCTGCATCAGGAGTTTTGTAGAATCCCACTGGGAGGAAAAACAGGTTAAGAAAATACCAACTTAAAATATAAAGATTGATGAGAGTGCTTTTTTGAGACTAAATAGTGGTTACAGGCATGATTTTGTTTCGAACTTCGTTATGGCTGATGGGAGTGTACCTTGCAAATTCGACTAATGGATGAAGCTTCTTTGAGCATGTGGGTTGGGCTTCGAAGTCAGCTATGGCCAGACCATAGCTATGAAAATCATATTCTGGATGGCCAACACATTTTATCTTGTCCCGATAAATATGTTTCATTCCTGGCACTAAATAACCAGAGTCAGGCAATAGCGTTTGCCGATGCCGCGGTTCGCCATGATTATGTGAATGGTTGTGAAAGCAGTCCGGTGGTTTATCTTGAAGGGATTTTTGTTATTCCTGAGCAGAGAGGCCATGGCGTTGCCAAACTACTGGTTGCAGCCGTACAGGATTGGGGAGTGGCGAAAGGTTGCACCGAGATGGCAAGCGATGCGTCTTTAGATAACCATATATCCTATCAAATGCATCAGGCTTTAGGCTTTGAAGAAACCGAACGCGTGGTATTTTTCAGAAAAAGAATAGCTGGTTAAAAGTCGCCACCACAAAAGGGGAAGGCCTGTACTTAAATAATATCAATGAGAGGGGTTATGTTCATTGAACTGGTTTACGACAACGGACATGTTGAAGGTTGAGTTGGTGCCAGACAGCTCATTTTGCCCGAACTAACGAAGCGAGTGTGCCAGATTCTCCCTGATGCAGATTCTAAGGTTGAACTAATGCAGATTAACGGTTTGAATAGCGATGTCAGCAAATGCGACCAGGAAAAGCTGAACCGTATGCTGGAGGATATGTCTGAAGAGGCTGATATGTGGCTGTTTTCAGATTAAACGCCTTGAACGGCCATATTGCTTAAATTGTATTAATTCATACCTGATCTGGCACTCTTATGGCACAGAGCGAAACCTAATCTGACAGTCCGCTGTGTGCCATTAGCGGAGGTTGTCAATAACAAGTCTTAGTTGAACAACGGGGAGCTGGTCAGTATTTCTGCTCATCACTTTCGCAGACCAAACCGTATATAATTATGAGGGAATAAAGGTTTAATCATTATTTTATCATTAAAAATAAATAGGTTAGGTGATATGGCGATGACGTCGTAGATATTATCGACAATGAGTTGTAGATGGGTTCTGAACACGGGTACATTCGCATCATCCGCTATGACAAATACAGTTTCATTGCCTAAACCGCCCCCGTTAAACATATCATGACTAAGTTCATAATCGCTGAAGTCCATTTCCGACCATCTGAGATTACCGCTATGCCATGGATATTGATGAAAAATATCCATTATCGCGCTCAAATCATCCCCTTCCACAACATTAAAATCTGTCTTGAGCAGTTCCTTACATTCCTCAAACAATGTCATGTCCACTCCCTTTATGCTTTATGGCTGTATCTTTTATCATAACCTCCCTGGAGGATTGTCTAAAGGGATTACGAACTTCTGCTCCTCGCTCAAAGCGGACTGTCGGTTTGAATCTGAGTTAGTACACTTGCATACAATTCACCGCGACTCGAAATCATTCAATATTCGCACTATCGAACGTTCGCCAGTTCGCCGCCGCCCGTTCTTGCATACGACGAAGCGGTGGCACCTTATCAACTGGCTTTAGTATCCGGGAGTGGGGGCCATTCCGGCTTTGAGGTATCTACTCGATTAAGCAAGACACGGCATTTTTTCCACGCCAGTAAAAGTTCCACTTCCGCTTTAGTTGCAATATCCAGATCAACTGCATCCTGTAAAGGTGCGATTTTTGAAGCTGCCAGAGCAAGAAGGCTTTCTTTTTGCTGTGTCGCCTGCGTAATCTGCGCTGTTTTTTCTGCGTCAGCATCATGCACCCATTTTTTTCCATCCCATTTAACAAAATGGCCTTCGGGCGCAATGGAAACAACATCATCCGGTAGTGCGCCTAACTGATTAATTGTGGTTGCTTCCCCCGAGTGGATGCTGTAGACAATTTTCCCGCGATGGTCTTCAACCAGTGACCATTTAGTAGAATCAGAATTAAATACTGCAATAAATCCCTCCGGTGCTGACGGTGGGGCAATATCTGTACTGAAAGCAGGCAATCCGGTATTTGCCGGAATATAACCATCACCCTGACCGATAAATTCATTCGTCGAAGATGAAAGGTTATAGATTGTAATTACCCGGTTTGAATCAGTCATTTTAAAAGCCATTATGCAAGCCTCACTAAATAATTAAATGCGGTATTTTTTACGGTGTTTTCTGCATGACCAGACGGCGAAACGGTCACGCCGTGGCTGTGCGCACCAATGTAGACAGAGTGGGCATGCGCTCCGATTCCTACAATGTGGTCGTGCGCACCAATACCAACAGAATGAGCATGCGCCCCACCTGCATAAGTTCCCTGAGTTCCCACCCCGCCAGCCCACTGACCACCGGCACCGACTTTCGCTGCCTGCTGGGAGGTGTTGAGAAAATAAACATCTAACGAGTGGGCGTGTTCGCCTCCGCTGTTTGTTGATTTCGTGCCATAGTCAAAAGCCGAAACAGATTTATTACCGTAATCAAATCCCGTTGTATCGCGGTTTCCGAGGTCGGTAGCTGCGACCGTTGCGCCGTGGTCGTGTGACTTAATGCCGTCCAGCTCCTGAGACAGGACAGCACGACCATCAGGTTTGCCCTTAATCATCTGGCCACGCATATCAGGAATAACACCCGTTGGATATGCCACAGCAAGTAATGGGTAGGCAGATTTATTAAACGCCTGCCCCTGCATAAGCACATGGTTTGCAGGCGGTATATCCGAAGGCCATGGTATGGGGGCGCCTACGGGGTAATACTCATAAGGAGGATTTGCCGTGTTAAAATCCCTGCGCCAGCCTGGCAGGTAACCATCGCCATGATTGAGGTAGGTAAACTGGGCAGAGGGCGTTCCATTTCCTGCGGTGGTAGTTGGCGTGGTGACACGAATAGTCATCGCGCCACGCACTCCCATAACCTCAACTACTGAACCAGCAAGACTGATATTCCCGCACCCGGTATCAGTAATCACCCTGTTATCTGCGTATGACCAGGAACCTTTACATACCCAATACGGATGGTTAAACACCCCCTGGGATTCGAGCCAGACGATAAACTCCGCTGTTGTCCAGTTACCGCCCCCACCAATGCTTACCGTTCCGCTGAAAGCACGTGCAGCTCCGATGTTTCTTACAAACCAGTCAGGTTGTGGTACATCCGCGCCATTCTGTTTTTTTTGCAGCGATCCGGCAGCGCGATTTATCGTTTCTACTAAACCAAAGTATTGGAGAAGACCTGCTACATCTTTTCCACTCAGATTTGTCAACGTACCATCAAGGGGTTGCTTACCCGCTAACGCATTAAGTATCGTCGTTGCAAAGTTGGGATCATTGTTTAATGCATTAGCTAACTCAGCCAGGGTGTCCAGGGCTTCCGGGGATGAGCCAACCAGCGCTGCAACAGCTGCGTGAACAAACTCAGCATTAACAATTTGTTGGTTGTTAATGGTCAGTGGTGGAGTGGGAGTGATTGGCGTTCCCGTCAGTTCAGGGCTGTCCAGCGGGGCTTTTAGGTTCGTCAGATCTTTGACTTTTTTAACGGCTTTCGGTGTCGCTGCAAGGGCTTCACTGTCGCTGTCGTCATCGCTGCTTAACTGCACAAGCCCTTTCTGCGTTGTGCTGGCATCTCCCAGCTTCAGACTTTCAGCAATATCCCTCGCTTCATCACGATATCCCTGTGAGGCTTCAACTGCACTTTCAGCACCAGTCATCGCGGCTTCCGCGCGCTGAGTATCATCGGCTACAGCAGCTTTCAGTTGCGCCGAAACCTTGCCGGCAGCTTTCTCTGCAGCGTCTGTCGCAGCTGTTTCAGCGGCTTCCACTGCCTCGTTCCGGGAAGTCAACGCATCATCTTTGGCCTGTTCTGCGCGGTTGGCACTCTCAGTGGCTGCATTTTTCTGATTCTCAGCCGTTTCGGCTGACTGCAGGGCTGATGCTTCACTTGAAGATGCCGATTTAGCACTGGCTGATGCCGCAGCCTCTGATTTAGCAGCCTTTTCGCCGGACTCTCTGGCATGCTGTTCACTCAGAGCCGCAGCTGCCGCGCTGTTATTACCCTGCTCTGCAGCCTGCGTGGCCGTGAGGGCGCTTTCACGCGCTGAGGCTTCAGATGCGGCTGCATTGCCGGCATGCTCACCTGCTGTTTGTGCTGACGCTGCTGCGCTGCCGGCACTTCCCGCAGCAGACTGTGCCGAAACTCCCACTTCCTCCTGCGCTTTCTGTGCCGTCTCAGCGGCGATTTTAGCCTGACCGGCCTGCTCCGTCGCTGTCTGTGCAGACTTTGCCGCACTATCAGCATCCGCTGCACTGGCCAGAACATCCTGTGCTGTCTGTCGGGCATTATCGGCAGCTGAGCGGGCTGACGCATCAGCAGCATCTGCAGAGAGTGCCGCCTGCCGCTGTGACTCTGCCGATGCCGTTGCAGACAATACCGCTGAATCCTTACTTTGTTCCGCTGACTGTGCGGCCTGTTCGGCGCGTTCTCGATCCTTCTCTGTTGCACCGCTCAAATCCACTACGCGGTTTACCATTTCCTCAAAGCGTTTCATCACCTCCGGACGCAGGTCCGCGTCCTTCGGCGCATCGAGAAACGCATTCAGGGTATCCGGCGCATCGGTCGGAACCACGTAAATGTCACCGGCCACGGAGGGAGGAAAACCTTCCCGCAGCAGTGACACACTGTAATAACCCGGTTCAGCCTCAATGCTGTAGTGGCCACTCGCGTCGGTGACAGTGGATGAAACCACCTCCACAACAACTGTCGGGCTGGTTTTCTTAGCGCTCAACTGAATGGTGCAGTCCTGTACGGGTTTTCCCGCACCATCTCTGAGAATGCCTGATATGAGTACCGGCATAGTACCTCCATAAAAAAACCGCCCGGAGGCGGTTCTGTCATTAACTTATTGTTATCCCGGCTGATGACTTTTTCGTCACAATAACCAGCAGGTCACTGATTCTGGAATGTGGCCAGCCGCTGTCGTTGCCGCGAGTACTGACGCTGAAGCTCAGCGTCATCCTTCCGCTCCCGGCTGGCATATCCAGTGTTTGCGAAAAAACGGCCGGTACACCTATGCTTGTCTGGTTGTATATCTCCACCCCGTTTTTCCTGACAATCAGCGTACAGGCATCCCATACATCATTACTGGTCTGGCTTTCATACGCTGCTCCCTGAAAGGCAATAGCAGGAATGGAAACCTGTCGGTCAAAAGACTGATCATCGTCAATCACGACTGTCAACGTCCCGTTGGCGTACCGTTTTTCACCTGTGTTGGGTATACGGAAGTAAGGAAACTCCCTGCCCGCTGCCTTAACAATATCCCCAAGAATGCGCTCGGCCCGGAGCGTCCCCTTGATGGTGCAGTTTTCCTCAATCGTCACATTGTTGAGAGCACCAGAGTTCGCGCTGATATGGCCGCTGATATCCGCATTACGGGCGGTCAGTTTGCCGTCAGGTGTCAGCATAAAGGTCGGCGGGTTACCGCCGCTGGTGATGCTCGGCGCTGTCAGATATTTGAGGAATACCTCGTTCATAAATATCTGGTCACCCTGCATCACGAAGGCGGGAGTTTCATTGCCATTCGCCGGATTGATAAACGCGATACGGTCAGCGGCCACCAGAAACTGGCTCACCTTTCCCTCTTCCGTGTCCTCCATACTCAGGCCCAGACCAGCCACATAGTGCTTCCCGTCTTCGGTCTGCTCTATCTTCACTCCCCACATGGCATTCCATTTGCCGTTCGCGTCCTGCCATTCTTTCGAAAACTCATCCAGCTGGCTGGCGTTGTCTTCCGTCAGCTCCACCTTCTCCAGCAGTTCTTTCCCCAGGTGGCTTTCGGTGATTTCCCCTTTGAAGAAATCCAGGTAGCCCGCCGCATCATTGCTGGCCTGGCCTTTAGCCTCCACGAACGCCGATTTCCCGACCTGGTTCACAGCCCGGATATAGAAGTAATAATCCTTGCCGGGTTTGATACCGCTGCTGGCCGCAATCCAGTACAGCGCCGTGCCGAGATAACACGCATCGGTTTCCACCTGGCGGATATCGGCAATCTGCGTATCCGTAAACCAGAACTCATACTGCACCGTAGGGTCGTATACCGCCTGGCGCGGGGTGGCGGTTATCTGGAAATAGCCGGGGGTCAGCTCAACATAAGACGGTACAGCCGGCGCGGCGATGCTGAAATCCGTGCTGGCGGGGTCGCCCTGCTGGCCCTGGCTGTTCACTGCCCGGACCGTCAGGGTGTAACGCCCCGGCGTCAAGTTGCGGAAGGTGTGCTCCGTTTCGCTCAGGGTCAGGCTGCTGGTCAGGCGGTCGCTGTTATCTTCCGCTTTCACCGTCAGACGCAGAGAGAAGTTAACGCCTTTCACCACGCGCGGCGTATCCCAGCGCGCCCGCGCCTGATACTGCCCGTCCTCTGCCAGAATCTCCGTGGTGAGATGCTGCACGGCGGGCGGTGTGTTCGTGATGCTGGTTCCGGGCAACGGATCAAACTTCGCCCCGTTGTCCACGATGCTCTCTTTCTCCGGAACATGCTGCACGGCGGTGATGGCATACGTCCCGTCATCGTTCTCCCGTATAGCCACGCAGCGGAACAGGCGCTGGCGCAGGGTCGGCAGTTTCAGCCCCCACACGCTGTACGCCGCCCCCCCCTCGGGCAACTGGCTGACGGTCACACGGTCCGGGGCGGGGTGCGCGGTGATCGAGACGGTAACAGGCTGGCCATCGCTGCCCACCAGGTTCAGCACCACATTGCCGCCTGCGGGTATCTCCACCTCACGGTCCAGCGTAAGCGTCCGGGACAGGCTGTCGACCGACAGGACGCGTCCGCCCACGGTCACGCCGGCATAATCACTGTCGCAGACCTCGATGATATCGCCGGGTACATGTCGCAGCCCCTCAGCCCCTACGGAAAAATCCACCGTCTGCGTTTCCAGCAATTCGGTGGTGATAGCCCACAGTCCGGCGCGGTGCGCCTGCCCCCGGCTGGTACAGGCGAATGCATCCATCTTCAGCACGTTGCGACCGTAGCGCCGGATGGCAGCATCGTTTTCCACCAGTTCGGTGGATGTTTCCCAGCCGTTGTCCGGGTCGGTGTAACGGACCTCAGCGGCATTGTGGCGCTCTTTCAGGGCGCTGAAGCTGTAGACGAACGGCGCACCGTCAGCAGGCATCACCACATTACTCTGCGTATAGGTCCAGACTTTATCTGCGGGGCGGTCCTGCACAAACGTCAGGGTACTGCCGTTCCAGACCGGCATGCAGCGCATCAGGGAACAGAAATCCCCCAGCACGTCCCACGCCTTACGCTGGTCCGTCAGATACGCATTGCAGGTGATGCGCGGCTCTGTCCCGCCGAAGCCATCCGGTACGGACTGATCACAATATTGCGCGATGGCGTACAGCGCCCACTTGTCCACATCGGCAACACCAATGCGACTTCCCATGCCATAGCGCGGGTGGGTCAGCATATCCAGCACACACCAGGCCGGATTGTCTGTCCAGGCGGGTTTAAACGTCCCGTCCCACAGCCCGGAATACGTCCGTTTTACCGGATCATAATTCGACGGCACCTGTACGATACGCCCGCGCAGGAGATAGTTTCGCGTGACCTGCTGGCTGCCAAACTGCTCCGCGTCCACTTTTACCCCGATAACGGCGGTGTTCGGGTAGCGCTGTTTCACATCGATGATTTCGGTATAACCCGACCATACCGTTTTGTTCTGCAGCAGGTCTGACGTGCTGTCATCGGTGAGACGCAGCATGCGGACTTCAAACGGGCGCGGCGGCAAATTATCAATCACCACGGACGCCAGAAACTGCGTGGTCGTTTTCCCCGTAATGGTGATATCCCGTTCCACCTGCCACTGGCCATCCCGGCGAAACTGGATCAGTATCTGTACACTGGAAGGATTACGATCGCCTTTGGTGCTGGTACTGACCAGCGACTGCACACCAAAGGTAAAGCGCAGGCGGTCCAGCGTTTTAGTGGTAATGGTGCGGGTCACAGGCTCTGACTTCTTCACCTCCACATTCAGCAGGGTTTCCGCACCGGAGTCTTCGAACCCCTCCATCGCGGTCTGCTCATCCTCCCCCACGCGGTAAACCACAGTGACACCGTGAACCATCGCATTACCGTCGCTGTCGAGGACCGGCGTTTTGTTAATTCTGACACTTTTCAGCCCGTCCACCGGACCTTCAATCGGTCCCTCGCAGATGGCATCAACAACGGTCAGCATCTGGCTGGATTTCAGGTCGTCAGGAGCCTCATGCGGCGTTTTACTGCTGCCACCACCCTTACCCATAATCTGTTCCCTCTGAAACGAAAAAACCGCCCGGAGGCGGTTCTGTGCAAATATAAATATGCTGCAATAATGTCAGCGACCGATGATCACCACCTGCCCGCCGCCACCTTCATCCCGTGTGCTGATTTCCTGGGAAATTGTGCGGGAGCCGACCAGCATTTCACCGTACAACACCGGCAGGGCATTACCCTGTGCCACCATGTTGTCCAGTGACGAAAAATACGTGTTCTGTTTGCCGTTATCGGTCTGCCTGGACGAGGGGATTTTTGCCTGCAGCGTCAGCATCTGCGCCACACCGCCCAGCATCATCGCTGCCCCCATAGAAAACAGGATCGAGGATGCCGAAATAGCACCGGCAGATAACGCGGATCCCCACAGAGCGAGGCTTCCCCCCGCCGTAAAAAATGATGCGCCGATTGCCACAGCACCCAGCACCACCTGGAACAGACCACCGGATTTTGCCCCTGCCATACGCGGGACAATATGAATAATGGCCCCGTCCGGCAGCGGCTCATGCAGACGGGCTGACAGGCTGGTTTCATCCACATCCAGACCTGCAATGCGTATCTGATACCAGCCATCATTCATTTTCTGCCGGAACCCCGGAACCTGCATGGCCAGCGCGTAAATAGCCTCGGCCCCCGTTTTTATACTGAGGCTGAAGCGGCGACCAAATCGTTGTAAATCCCCGTGAAGGCAGACTCGAGCCATGCCCGGTGTCGCCATATCGAGTGTGTGCGGCGTTGCCATTTGTCGGTATACCTCTCGCGTTTACTGAGCTGATCAGGAATATGGTGCAACAGCTCGCCATTGCCGCAGTAAATCGCGGCATGGTTGGCAACCGATGAACCAAAGCAACAAATCAGAATGTCTCCGGGCTGGGCCTCTGTGGCATTCACCCGGTAAAAACCGGTCGCGGCCAGATTATCCAGATACAGATTATCTCCCTGCTTCCACCAGTCCTCCTTCCGCACAAAATCCGGCATCTCAATCCCCGCCAGATGGTACGCATCGCGGAACAGGGTGTAACAGTCCGTCACGCCATGCTCAAATGCCCGCCCTGTGAGGAATGGCACGCAGCGAAATTTGTATATCCGGTCATCGCAGACCAGCCACCACGGCAGGCCACTCTGCACCTGCAGGCGGCGATCAACATCGCTGAGAAACGGCTGACCATCGGGATGGCTGTGTACCAGGGCCACCACATCACCTGCCGCCTGTGCATGAAGGTAATCTGCCGGATCCATACGGAAATACAGGGTCGGTTCAGCGGAAAGATTCTGGCAGGGAAAATACCGCACCCCGGCAGACGTGTTCACCACCCAGCCGCACGATTCAGCCGGCGCGCATGCAGCGGCATGCGCCAGGAGTGTTTTTTTCATGGGTGTACCTGTCAGGAAAGACGGTTAATGGAGAGGAAGCAGCCGATGCGCGGCAGGTTATTACGCAGCTCGCAGCCGGTACGGCATTTGCTGCAGGCATCTTTTGCCGGGTCTGCCGTGGGCTTGTCAAACTCATCCGCCACAGGCGGCCCGGCATAGCCACACTCCTGCGAACGGTAGGTCCAGTTGCAGACATCAGCCAGCATGATCCGCGCCGGAAACACGCTGCCGTCCGTTTCGGTCGGTGTGGCCAGCACGAAGGTTGCCGTGGTGGCTTTCAGCTCCGACAGCTGTTCTATCATCCAGCGGCTGACCACTTCCTGTTCCGGGTCGGCCTCCGGATTGTCGCCTGTAAAGTTCACCGCATCGAGAAAACGGGCGTATACCACGCGCCTTACCACCGTGGCCCCCACCAGGCTCTGCACATCTTCTGCGAGTCCCGTGACCATGCCAAACAGGTTCGACACCGCCAGCGTCGGTCGGGCAGATGTCCCTTTCCCTACAAGGTCGAATCCGGTTCCCTGTATCGGGTAAACGTCATACTTCCGGCCCTGCCAGGTGACCGGCTCGCCCTTCTCATTCAGTTCATTTGAAAAATAGTAACGCTGGCCACCAAAAGCCGTCAGGTCGATTTCCCACAAATCAATACGGGCAGACTGCTCGGTTTTCGTGGTTTCGTTGAGGGTGTTCTGAGGAATATCCTGCATAAGGATCCTTAAGCAATAACCTGCTCAAATTTACAGCTGAAATCAGAATACGTGACGTTGTCCGTAACAGACCATTCCCGGCAGACAACTTTAATCGTGCGGTTGTATTTTGGCGGTCGCCACAGAAAGGCTTTATATCCTCCGTGCTCCGCCAGAAACGCTTCAAGTGCGGTGCGGGAATTGTCCGACGTGATACGGAAAACAGGCTGGAAATTAATTAACTGATGGTTAAGTCCGGTCGGGCGACGTTGCTCATAGCCATCCCCAAATTTAATGGTTGTCACCGAAGGGGAAACAGAAGACTGCATCCCCTCCCTGGGTGCCCAATGAAAGGTTTTCACTTATCCTCCCGCCAGCATGCCGCCATCGCGGCCCTGAGTTCTCAGGATACTCATGACACGCGTGTCGACCATTTTGACCAGCATCTGCGATGCCTGCGGCCCTATCTGCCCGTTTTGCCCGTCATTCTGAATGGTAATGTGATACTCAGGTGAATAAACAATCCCACCATTCATACCACCACCAGAGGAACCCGGGTCACCCAGCGCCCTGACACCCAGCGTACCGTCAGTCGTTTTTGCCAGAGGCATAATGGCTTCCGGACCTGCTTCACCAAACACGCCTGCCCCCTTTGCAAAAGCAAACAGGGTCGGGCTGTCATAGATGCCGTTACTGTAGGCACTTAATGAAGGTGAATCATAAACACCGCCTTTCTCGTTAAAACTAAAACTGCTGCCAAAACTGCTGATGGCCGTGCCGGTACTCGCGCTGGCTGCGCCGCCAAAAAGACTGCCGCCGATGCCCATAATGGATTTCAGGATGGTGTTGGTAATCAGCGCCTGCGTTGCCATATCGACAAGGTTTTTAATCACCGACTGAGTCAGGGAGGAAAATAACCCAATCATCCCGTCCCGGAGTGATTGGGTGTTTACCAGCATGCCGGTCAGCATGTTGGTGGAACGCTCCTGGGTGGTCTCTAACATGCCAATAGCGAGGCTGTTCAGGTTTCCCTGCGACTTATACAGCTCCACCGCCGTCTGGTACTGCGCATCAGCGGAATCTTTATCCGCCTTTTGCTTCAGCAGTTCGTACTGCTCTTTGTTGATTGCATCATTCTGGTAAAACGCCTGCAGCAGTGACTGACGTTCGGCCAGTTGATTGCGCAGTTCTGCCAGCGGATCAACCGTCCCGGCGATATCAATCAGAGGGGCAGACATTGCCGCTGCCTGTGCCTGTAACAGTTCGCGGGCCGTACTTTGTGCCAGCGTGATTCTGGCCGTCTGGTATTCCTTTTCATCCAGAAGACGGGCATCTAGGAGCGACTTCAGCTCCTGGCTCGCTTCGCGCTCTTTCGTAAGAGTTGCTCTGGCTGGCGCATACTGTTCTGCCAGTTCGAGGCGCTGTTTCTGATAGTTTTCAGCATTCAGCAGCAGCGTCTTCTGAATATCGGCCTCGCTGGCTCCGTCAGCGCGGGCGGCTTCAAGGAGTTTTCTGGCGCTTTCCTGCTCCTGCAGGCTGATTCGTCCGAGACTGGAGGCATGCGCCGCTTCGATTTCACGCCGCACTTGCTCATACTGGTTAACCTTCGCCTTTTGCCCCTTACCTGTATCCCCGCCTTCTCCGGTCCAAGGGGTATCAGGTTTATCGCTCCCTGTTTCATTCCCTGGTTTATCCGGCTTCGGCGTGGGATCGGTTTTCCCTGATTTAGCCTGTTCTATCGCCTCTCTGACAATCTTTTGCCGTTCTTTGAGGAGTTTTAACCCCTGCTCAACGGCATCCAGATCCCCTTTGTAGCGGGTTTTATCGTTCTGTACGCCTTTAAGTTGACCAAAAATGTCAACGCCACTAAGAACATCGATACGGCTGTCTGCATCCTGAATTTGCTTAATCAGTTTATTTCGCTGAATAACCTGATTCTCAAACTGTTCATCAATGTCCAGCTGCTTCACGTTGAGCTGGTTAAGCGACAGTTTTTTGAGTTCTTCATTCGTTTCAACAACAGCATTTTTCAGGTCAATCGCCGACTGGCGGGCGTTCTTCGCCTGATTATGGAAATAGAGCAGCGCCGAACCGGCCAGCATCGCTGCGCCCACAGGACCGCCCACCAGTGCCAGCGCCCCTCTGGCCATACCTACCGCTGCAGAGGCTGCGCGGGCTGAAACGGAAAGCTGTTTATTGGCTGCATTCAGCTGGCTCTTTGCCTGGGTACAGAGCAGTGTCTGCTCGGTTTCCTGGCGAATTAAGCGGTTAAACTCGCTCTGGTAACTCACGTTAAGGCCAAATTGCCTGGCGCTTTTCTCCATTTCCCGATAACGCCCGAATTCTGCGTTATTCTGCGCCAGCGTGGCAGCGGTACTTTCCAGCGTTTTCCGCGCCATATCGGCCTGCGCCATCGCGCTGGCCCTGACTGCCTGCTGCTGCTCAACCCAGGCACCGATGTTCCCCCTGATACCTGCCGTCAGTTTTGTCGCCAGAACAGGAATCAGCGTATACAGCGCAACGTTAGCGACCGTATTAAAATTATCCGTCAGGCCATTAATGGCATCGGTAACGGTCTGAACACCACTGCGCAGCGGACCGTTTCCGCTCTGTCCTACCTTAATAATCAGACCTTCAAAAGCCGAAGTCAGGCTGAGAAGATCGCCGTTCAGGTTATTTACCCTGATTTCGGCCTGCTCATGCGCGGTCTGCGTACCGGTCAGGGCGGCGGTCAGCGACTCCACCTTTTCGCGGTTCTGCACCAGGATGGATGCCGCGCTGAGGTTTTCCACCCCGAACAGCTTTACGGCCTGCCTGGTTGACAGGTTTTTTCCCGCCAGGTTCTCCAGCGCCTGGCTCAGCCCGACAACAGAAGGCTTCAGGGTTTTATCGGTTCCCTTCTCCAGATTCAGGATCACGTTACGCAGCGCGGTCCCGGCCTCGCCGCCTTTCACCTCGCGCTCTGCCAGTACCTGTATGGCAGCATTGAGGGTTTCAAAACCCACGCCAGCCTGTGCCGCTGCCACCCCGCCATTTTTAATCGCGGCAGCAGTATCGGCTATCTCCGATGAGCCAAATTTCGCGCCAGCAGCCAGCACGTTGATATACCGGTCGGCTTCACTGGCTCCCGCACCAAACTGGTTTAACGACAGCGCCAGCGTTCGGGTGGCATCCGGAAGCGTCGTCCCTGCCGCCTGGGCCAGCGTTAACGCGCTTTTGGTCGCCGCCGTCAGCCCCGCAGAGGTACTCAGCAGTTCAGGCTTTGCCGATGCCATCAGCTTAATGGCCTCAGCAGCCTGTGATGCGCTGTATTCCGTTGTGCGGCCCATTTCCTGCGCCGCCTGATCGTACAGTTTCATCTGCGCACTGGTGGCACCGGTGATGGCCTGCAAATCCGACAACGACTGGCTGTATTGCCGCGTGGTGCTGATAATAGTGCCCAGCGATAACCCCGCTCCGGCAAAACCTGCCAGCCGGCCAACCAGCCCCGATACCGAAGCAGAAACACGCTTATAGGCATCCTCTGTCTTTTTCGCATCAGCCTGGGCATTGCGGTTAAACTGGCGTGACTGACTCTCAGCGCTGCCGTAGGCGCTCATCAGCTGCGATTTAAAGTTCGCTGCATTCAGATGCAGCCCAACGGCAAGAGAGGCAACGTCACCCATTACATTAATACCTTCATGACTGCCGCACACTGCGCATCCAGACTCTGGTTCGCTGCTGCGGGTGATTTAACAGGGGGCGGGTTATTGTCAGAACCTTCTGGCGAAGGCTTTTTGAAAATGCCCTGTTTGATGAAGAAAGCACGCCAGTGGAAAAGCGTGTCTGCCGGAAGCGCCGCAATTTTGGACGGGTCAGGCTCGCCCCAGCGGTCGGCCAGCCAGAAAATCAGCTCCAGCCAGGGCGAGTCACTCAGTTTTTTTCGGCGGTTTCCAGCTTACCGATGGCGTGTTTTTTCACTTTGTCGATGGCATCCAGAAGCACAACGTTATCGTGTGCCGCCAGCAGCTCCTTCGCCGTGGGTTTGTCTTTGGCTTTAATCGGCGAGCCGTCAGGCTGAACCAGGCTGTCGATAACAATCTGTACGCTCAGCTCAGACGCCATGCGGGCATTGCCAGAGGTCTGCGCCTCGATGAGTGCATCTTCATGATCAATAAGCTCAGCCGCCGTCAGCCGACGCAGGTAAACCTTTGTGCCTAAAATTTCAGTTTCAGTCGGCGTGGATTTCGTTTTGAGCAGTGCATTTTTCAGTGCGGAGAGGCTAAATTCAGACATGGTGTATCCTGTTTTTCAGACGAAAAAAAACCGCCCGGAGGCGGTGTGTAACGGGAAACGGATTACGCGCCGGCATCTGGCGCCGGGGCGGCGATCCCCCATTTAATGTTGTTTTGCTTACCCTGCACCGTAATCTGGATAACTTCACTGGCAGGGGCGGTGATTTCGTTCATCTGCCAGCCTGAAAGCGCAAGGATCATTGAAGCCGTTCGTTTGTTCGGCAGCTCAATATAAAACTGAACGGTCTTACGCTGTTCTGCAGCATTGAGGAACGCGGTGAAATCTTCGTTTTCCGGGTCGTCAATGAATCCCAGCGATTTCTCCGGCCCTTCCGGCAGGTCTGACACCGACTGCTTACTCTTGTCCAGCAGGGTGGTACAGTCGACAAATCCTCCCGTCTGACCTGTCGCGCCCAGTGCCTTACAGTTAATCAGGGGTTTGAGCGCCGCCACAGCGGCCCCCACCTCGCCGAACTTCACCACCGTCCCGGCAGGAAGCATTGCGTACTCAGGGGATGATTTTGGCGTGTTATTTTCATCAGCCATAATGATTCTCTCTTAAATAGTGGGCAGCGGTTGCTACCTGTTCTGAATGCCATTGCGGATTTCTACGGTCAGAATGCGCAGAACCTGCTGGACGTTGTAATCCAGTGCCGGACGGATGAACGGATCGGCAACCTGTTTAACCGTACCGAACTCCTGGGCCAGCGCTTTCATGTAATGCTTCTTGCTGGGGCCAACCCGAAGGGTGACCACCGTATTTCCGCGACCTTTCCGCGTGGATGCGCGAATTTTGATGGAATCACGCATATGCTCTGCAGAGGACGCATCATCGAAGCCGGCATGTTGTTTCATGTCTTCTTCAACCACTTTCAGCGCCTCACGCCCCGCGTCACGTAACACCTTCGTGCCGACCTTTTCACCGAGTGCGATAAGCTGCCGCTCCAGCTCGTCCAGCCCTTTTACATCCATAGTGATCATGGTGAGGTGTCCCGGTAGTGAAAGGTGAAATCCCGGACGAGCCGGTACTGAATATTGCCGCTGGTCAGTACCGATTTACTCTGCTGTATTCCACCCCGAATCACATTCTGCACGGGAAAGCCCTCCAGCTGGCCATGCACGATAGCGGTCCATTCCACGCTGATTTTCTTATCCAGCTGTAACAGGCGGGTGTAGTCATTAAGCAGATGAATCGCTATCTGGAAGCGGCCTGCAATCAGGCCTGTGCGCAACAGTCCGGCGTACAACTCCGGATCGGAGATACACTGGTAAGTAATTCCCTCCTGCAGCTCATCAGGCAGGAGCAGAGGGTAAACATCCAGCCCGGTCAGGCGTTCAAGTGCTGTCTTTAATGCCAGCTCGATCATGACGTGCGTCTGCCTCCCCTGTGATGATGAAGCGGTCCGCAAGACGTTCGACGTTACGAACGGTATAAACCCGGTCAGACGTCGTTATTTTCCAGTCGATATCAATATTCAGGTTCGGATGAGTGGCAAAAAGACACGTTTCAATAACCTGTTGTTGATCCAGTGTGCGGACCTTTCTGCCCGATACCAGCTCGCGCTTCGCCCAGGCTTTCCCGGTCGTGACCAGTTGCTCCGGCAGGTGTTCACCCAGCGGTCCCCGACCGGATTGCATATACCCAATCGAAAGACGGCAGGTCATCTCTTCCGGTTTCAGGCTCATACCGTATTCTCCTGCAACGGGAAAAGAAGATGCCGGACCGCAGCCGTCTCCAGCCACTGACCGGTGAAGCCATTCAGATACGCATCCCCGACCAGATACTGCATGGCCAGCTGGATATCTTCATCTGCCACAAAACCGCGTACACCTTCCGGCAGCGCCTGCAGTTCGTCGTCGCTTCCCACCAGTTTGCAGTAGTAGTCACGCTCAATACTCTTCTGCGCAGCCGCCACCATTTTAGTGAGCATGCTGTCATGCTCCGTGAAATCCGGCTCCAGACGGAGCTGGGTTTTCACGTCATCCAATGTCAATATCATGGTCATCGGCTCCCTTGCGGGGACTCAGCGCCTTTTCCGCATCTTCTGGCCATACCGCGATATGGCGTTCAACCAGTTTCTCTGCGTACTCAGCATCAAAACAGGCCATATCGCCGCGCGAATAACGATGATAGGGTCCCAGAAAAAAAACCGCTTTCCGCACCATTTCTGCTCCCGTCAGGCTCGTGGCCACGTTTGTTTCACTTCCGGTCAGATCAACACCTGTATCACCTGAACCCGCTGCAGTATTCTGACCGCCATCCCCGTCCACTGTATTTTCCGGCGTCAGTTCATCCGGCTTTTTCACATCACCGGCTGCAGCCGCTGCTGCCGCTGCTTTTGCCGCTTTCGTCGTCATCGTTTTGCTCCTGAAAAGAAAAAACCCGCTGCTGCGGGCCTGGGGAATTACGTGCTTTTACTCTGTGCGACCGTGGTCGCACAGAGTGCAGGACCGGTTAAAACAGCACTTTTGTCCCGAGAACAAGACCTTCCGGATGACGGAAGCCGATATCGTGCTCCGTCACCACGCGGATCAACGACTGGTTACGAGAGAACGCGGAAACCAGATTGCCGTCCCCGTCCTGGTAGGAGGCTTCCTGCGAGAAGGACACCTTCATGTTGCCGTCTTCACCGATTACCACGTCATTAAAGTCAGCGAAGTAAATTTCTGACTCCTTGCCGCCGTCACCGAGGTTTGCCGGGATAGCGCTGGTACGCTGAATCTGAAATCCCTTGAGGATCCCCTGGGCCATTTCCGGGTAGACCTTGATACCGTTACCGTCGCGCAGACCGAACAGTTTCATGTAGGTACGGTTCGACATACCCCAGCCGCAGCTGATCATGTTGCTGTTGCCGTCCATAGCCATCAGGATGATGCTGTCGAGATAGGTATCAATCGTCTGCAGATTAACCTCTGCAGCAGCTTCCCACGGCAGCAGGCGGTTCCACTCAGTTGCCCGCGCTTTCATACCGACAGGCGTATCACCGGTACCGTCATCGCGCATAAAGGCTTTATCTTCACGAACAGAAATCGCGGTCAGAATATCCTGCAGGACCAGCTGCTCTACGTTGTAGCCAGCACGGCCAATCAGCTGGTTGGAGATTGGCACCATCGCAATCATGGTTTTCGCAGTGAGTTTCACATCATCAAAGCGGGCTTCTGATACTTTCGCATCCTTGCCTTCCCCGGTGTAGCTCGCCGTCGCACCACCGGCCAGACGCGGCAGCGCCATATTACCGTTCGGCAGCGGAATGGAGCGCGCGCCCAGCTTACGAACGATAGTGCGATCACGCAGCAGTTCGATCACCTCGCTGTGCAGGTTTTGCGGAATAAGAACGCCACCTGACGCTGCGGCAGTGTTGATGGCCATCGAGACAGACGGGTCATTCAGTTCTTCAGCTGCAAATTTTGCAGCGTCCTGGACGTTACCCTGTGCTGCCGCAATCGACATCACCAGACGGGTCATGCCTGCGCCGGTATATTGCTTTGGCTCTGCCTTAATGCTGATACCAGGAGCCTGCTGTGTGGCTTTAACCGGTTTGGCGACAAGCGCAGCAGCACGTTCAGCCGCTTCCAGACGCTCAATCTTAGCGCTGATATCCGTGAACTGCTGCTGCAGGCTGGCAAATTCGGTTAACTGCTCCGCTGTCAGCGTACCGCCACCAGTTTCTACTGCCGCCAGTACCTGAACCTTCTGATTAATACCCGCACGTTCACGACGCAATTCTTCAATATGATCCATGTTTTTTCTCTCTTTTTGGCATAAAAAAAGCAGCCAACAGGCTGCTTTCTGGTAATGACGCGTTAGCGCCGGGTCACATTCTGGTTTGCAGGTCCATCGCGGCGGCCTGCAACTTTATGGAAGTGGTTTGTTGAGGTTGTTTGTACTTTGCCGCAATGGCATTAATCGCAGACTGAGGATCCGATATTTCATCGGCAAGACCAGCAGAAATGGCATCGCCACCGAAATACAGACCAGCTTGAGTATCAACGACTGCCTGCTGTTTGAGGCCACGATATTCGGCAACTGATGAGGTAAATATTTCGTACATGTCGTCGAGCATTTTGTCGATCATTGCAAGGGCCGATTCGCTCAACGGTGCATGTGGCGTTGCATTATTTTTGTTATCTCCCCGGTATAGCGCAGTAAATTTTACCCCCACGTTTTCTTCCAGCTTTGACGTATCCAGGTGCTCCATGATGACGCCGATGGAACCGACGCCGCTGGTCTGACTGATGACGATTTTGCTGCATGCTGAAGCAATGAAATACGCAGCAGAAAAAGCGTTGAAATTCACAATCGCGGTGATCGGTTTCGTTTCTCGCGACTGGTAAATATAATCCGCCAGCTCTTTGCAACCTGCCGCTGCACCACCTCCGGAATTGATATCCAGAACAATTTCACTGATGGAGGGGTCATTTAATGCTGAATGCAGCTGGCTGCGGATACGCTCATAACTCGTCAGTTCGGTACACATCGCTGTAATTTGCCCGCGACGAGGAACCAGTATCCCGTGAACAGGTATCACAGCAATACCCCCTGCTGGCTGAACATCTTCAGGGGATGGCGAATCATCTGGATTTAACGCCATCGTAATGACCGGATCCGTCAGCGTTCCCTGAATACGGGGAAGCAACACCGCCTTCACGGCGTCCATCGTTTGTTGTGTAGCGTAATGAGGAACGCCAAAGACCATCTCTGCCAGATGCGGCAGATTAATTAATTTTGTTGTCATGAGATATACCAGGTCAGCCCGCAGCGCGGGAAATAATCAGGCTCTGGCCAGAATAGTTTCGATTTCTGCCAGTTGTTTAGCTGTTGGCGCTTTATCGCCGGGGAAGATTTGCTTACTGTCGACCATATTCAGAGGCGTCAGGTATTTGTCTCCTCCGGTGATGGGTGGAAGGTTCTCCATGCGGCGAATGTCATTAACCGATAACCAGCCCCACTGGCGGCCTAGCGCATAAGATTCATAGCGTGACTTCTGATCCCCGCGCAGCAGGCCAGAAACATTGAATTCAATGTACAGATCACCGCGCTCGCTGGGTAAAAGCAGATCGCGCATTAATGCGCCTTCATGACGCTTCAGCCAGGCTAACAGCGTGTACATCACAAACTGCAGTCCCTGGTGCTCAATGTTGTTATTCGTGGCTTTCGCCAGCATCTGCACCATATGAGGCGGGATTTTATAGAGCCGGCACACTTCTTCCACGCCCCATTGTCGGGACTGCAACAACTGCGCTTTCTCATTATCCTGAGATAACTGCTTGTAACTCATTCCCTCCTGAAGCAATGCAACAGAAAAGGCATTCCTGACGCCGGAATATCTGTCCGTCCACTTTGCCAGTAGTCGGTCGATAGCATCCTGGCTTTTGATTGTCGCGGCTTCTTTTGGGCGCTCAATAACGCCGCTCATCGTACAGCCACGGCGAAAAACTTGAGAAGCATGTTCTTCCACCGCCAGGTTTAACCCAAGAACATCCGCGTTCGTCTGGATTGGAGAACTGCCGATATAACCATCCAGCGAGAAAACCTTCACATGATGCATCATGCGCATTGGCAATGTTTCGCCAATTTCGGGTAGTTCATAATAGGGCATCCCGTCAGGCCCTTTCAGGACAATGACCTTTTGGGGATTAACCGGGATTAATTCGCGGGGATACCCTTTTCCATCCCTGTCGATGATCGAGTAGCAATTCCCCTCCAGCCCAAGCAGGCCCTGCTGCTGCTCAAAGTATTCGAACGAGGTGTCTTTTTTGTTGGGCTGGGAATGAATCAGATCATAAACAGGGTGGTCAGTCGCCCGCTCACGGCCTCCGTTAGCTCCTCGCCTGTAAAGTTCACACGGCAGCTGCGCCACCGATTCTGCCAGAAGTGTTACACATGCGCGGACCGCCGATAAAGCCATTGCTGTTTCAGGTGTAACCATTATTCCCGCCTTGCTGTGGCTTGAACTTACTCCACCCAGCATCGCCTGCCAAAAACCACCAGACGGAGATTTACCCCGAAACATCTGGGGAATGAACATTATTCACCCCCCGATTTAATTATGCTGGCGGACATCGATTTCGCAATTAAAAAAGACCACAGCAGGCAAATCAAACCGCCAGTAATAAGTCCTGCTGCAGGTGAAATAAGCCAGGCACCGGCAGACAGTAACGCGGCTCCGGCGAGGCCGATAAAAAAACTCAAAAACGTCATTAGCATGCTATATCTTCCTCGTCATAAGCCGATTTACTTACTGTACTGTTCAGCATGGCCCGTCCGATCCCCATAAGTAATCCCACAGCACCATCAATTTTATTTTGTTTTCCCTCCTTTCCGGGGCGAACAATATCATCGCTTCCCGGCAAATAACGCCCAATTACATTCTGGATGCACCAGTTCATGATAGGGTTACCGTCATGATGAAAACGCCCTGATGCCAGCGCAGCCTCAATTTCACGCATTGGGTCACTCATGTTTGTAAAATTCTGCCTGATTTCGACTGCCTCCAGCCCTTCCTCCTCAAGCATATGCCGTAAAGATGTCGCACCGTAAGGATCAATCGGACACTGAACGATTTTGACGCGCTGACGTAATTGAAGAATTGACTCAAAAATAAGCCGATAATCTACCTCCGCGCCTTCTGTCGGTATCAGAATCTCCTGCTTAACAAAAGACTGATAACGATCAGAGGTGGTTTTCAACGTGGGGTCGGGTGAGTAAACCGTATCTTCAGGCACCCAGAACATCGGACTGACACAGTAGAAATGCGTAATACCATTCACTTCTCGGCGGAATACCGGTACAACCGCATTCAGGTCAACCTTGGATGCAAGGTCTATCCCCAGCCAGCAATCCTCATCGGCGAAATCAGACAACTTGAGACTATTGTCCGCAGCAGCCATCCATTTTTGCAGATCATAGAAAACCGTCTTGGCACTTACCCACCGGTTAAAATGTTTGGTAAGGATTTTGTTTGTCTGGCTGGGGTTAGATATTCCAAGTAATTGTTTTGCGCGCAGGAAGTGTTCTTTTACGGAAATACCAAAGTTTGGATTCGCTTTGATTAATGCATCCGGTTTTGTCCAGTCGTCATCATCATCAAGACCGTAAATAATACCGAAAATCGTTTCATTTTCTTCCCCCACCCGATTCCGGCGTAGAATTTCCACCACCTGTGCACGTTTCTCATAACACGGAGAGGTGATGTCATAACCCGCAGTTGTAATGATCAGAGTGATGGGCTGCTCCCTTGCCCCCATCCCTGTTGTCATAGTCGTATAAAGAGCATCTGTTTGATGTTCATGGTATTCATCAATAATTGCACAGGAAGGAGAATCGCCGTCACCAGGATCGCCGATGACTGGCGAGAATACAGAGCCATCCGGACGAGTCATTTTCTTCGCCCAGGGTTTGACTGAGTATTTTTGTCGCAATGCCGGGAGTTTTTTTACCATTTGTAGAGCTGGGGAGAAGACTTTCCAGGCCTGTTTTTCAGTTGTGGCGCCGCAGTACACCTCTGCACCATGTTCACCATCAGCACAAAACATATAATTACCAACGGCAGCGGCTATTGCGGACTTCCCATTTTTCCTGGGAACTTCGATATATATTTCAGAAAATCGCCGGAATCCGGACTTCTTATTAACCCATCCAAATGGCACCCCAAGAGCAAACTTTTGCCAGGGCTCAAATTCTATTCGTAGTTTCCTCCTGGCCCATTCACCGGCTGTATGAGGCATCTTCTGAGCAAAACGTAAAAATCGCTCGGCCTTGTTTTTATCAAACCGATAAGGCCAGGCAGGATCCTTCGCACGTTCCAAATCATCAAGGTGTCGTTGACAGGCAAGCACCGTTAACTGACAAGCAAGGATCTTCCCGCCAACAACATCTCTTGCATACTGGTTCGCTGCATTGACGTTCGGATATGTAGCCATCAGTCAAACTCATCAAATTCATTCCCGTCATCGTCAGGAGCGTTTCTGCCACTGGTCATTCGGATACGGCTGAGCGGATCTAATCCCAGAAGTGAGCCCAGACGGGCTATCTGGGAAACTGAATCATTTCTGACGTTAACTGCAGGGTGCTTTTTTAATCCTCCCATTTCACTTTCAGTTGTCAGCCCTGAAGCCAGTAATTTTTCAGCTTCTAGCATCAGATGGAAGGCATTGCAGTAGGCTAAAAGTAAGGGGGCATCTTCAAGTTCAAATACTCCTCTTTCGATCAGGATTTTGCTCTGAGTCTTCCACATTCTTATAGCAGCCTCCCCCATTAACTCTGCAGGAGGTGCAATTCGGGTTAATTTACTTTTTTGTCCGGCGGGCAAAATGGGTTTTCTTCCCCCTCCAGACGATCGAATTCCACCAGCCATAACTCCTCTTTTAATAGGTGAAACCTACCGGAAAAAAGATCCTTATTTATGACGTGTAAAAATGGCCTTCAAGCGGCAGTCCTGAAGCGCGAAAGGGGTCAGGGATTTGATCCCCCCTCCCCTTGAAGATGACAGCAAGAAAGCATGCAAAAGCAGATACTGGTCATCCATCAGGATGTTCAGCATAGTGTCTTCAGTTAATCTCAATAAATAAACGATGGAGTCTAAGAAATGGATAAAACCAGAAAATATGATAGAGCCTTACAACTTGAAATCCTCAACGCTCTTATAGATTGTGCTCCTAACTCTTTAAACAAGGCACAGGAGCGAGACCTCATTGAGAAGTTTGATAACTATGATCACTTTGTGGCGTGCATGCTATATCTTGAAATGCATGGCCTTGTTTCTACACCCTTCGTACGCAGCGAAACCATGGCTGGCGTTGATTTTATCTTCAGCGCCCCATACTGCAACATTACAGAGAAAGGAATTGATTTTCTTCTTGATGATGGCGGCTTAAGTGCGATCCTTAAGGTTCAAACCGTTCGATTACACAATGACACGATTGTTGCCCTTGAGGATATAATCCGTGTCGCAAATATATCTGAAGATCAGAAGAAGGGATTGATTTCAAAACTCCGAGAGCTTCCGGGAGACGCCATAAAACATTTGACCCTACAGTTACTGACTCAGGGGGTTCTGAATCTGCCGAACGCACTTCGACTAATTCAAACAACCCTCCAGTAGGACTAAACTCGTCAGAGGGGCGAATTAACTCAAATTTGCCCCATCCCAGTGTTTTACTTAAAACCACCCAAAATTCCTTCCGGGTATCTGCATGAATGTAGAAACTGTTTTTATGCATTACAGCAGTGAAAATTATCATCGAATACGTTCTCTTGATGTCTTTGCTCTGTGGCATTCCCAGCACAACGACTCAAGATTGGAATCGTCATCAGTACCGCCATGAGCTTTTGGAATGATGTGGTCAACGCTGGTCGCTTTCTTAGCGATCTTCTGTCGGCGATGGTTCTGGCAAAGGTATTTATCACGCTGAAGGATACGCGCTCGTTTAATTTCCCAGAGTCGCCCATATCCACGCTCTTGCCTGCTCTTTCCTGACTGATAACTCCGCCAGCCGTCACCAGCATGTTGCTGTCGGTGTTGGTCACAATATCCGCTGACATCATTGGTGATTGCCGCACAGCCTTTGTGTCGGCATGGGCGTTTAGCGCGTGCTGGCATCGGTATTGTCCTGTTTCATTGATAAAAATTGTGTAATGTGGGGAAATAAAACGGTAGATGAAAATGCTCATAAAACGCGAGAAGCTGCCCAGTCTCCCCGTAGCAGGGCTGATAGCTGGAAAGGCCCCATAAAAGACAATAACTATCATTATCAGTTTGAGATATGAGCGACACCTGCGAGATAAGTCAAAACGACAATTCACCTTACCAAAGCTTACTAGTGAAAGATTGTCTTTGATATGCAGGCATTATGTGCATAAAAAGCCACCGGCGGATGCTAGTGGCCTTTTAAGAAGGATGTTGTAATACTATGTATTATATAGGGAAACACAATATTCTTTCACATCAGTTTTTGATATTTTTTTTTCCATATACCCATTATGGTATTCGAGTGAAAAACGCCCCCATTTTTCTGAATACAATTCTTCATATTGAGACTTCTTTTTTTCACTTAACTCAAGATACGTCTGGAAAACTTTCCAACGTTTAATGCATTCATACATAAGCGCTGCAACCCGTTCTAAATGAACATTGTCATTTGGGTCATCCCAGTAGATAGTGTCAGGAAGAAACGATATATTTGATGCATAATCAACCAGTGCTGCGATCCACTTGGCTTTAGCTACCTCGATTTTCTCTTCTTTCCATGCGTTTAAAGTTCTCTTGGCGAAAACTAAAGCAACTACCGCTGCAATAGCAGCAACCCATGTCCCAACCATAGACCATATAGCAATTTTATCAGTTAATGACATACACCCTCCAAACGAAAGGGGAATATTAGCACTATCCCAAGCACTCCATGAAAGCCTGATAGTTTAAGAGAAGCAATGACCCAAATTAACCAGTACTGCTTTCTTTTCCTAAATACGGCGGTCAAGTTCAGTTATTGCATGTGGGCGAATGGCATCGAGAAAGGTATCATCCTGTGCCCCACCGAGTCGTAAATGCGCTCACACGTCATTCCCGCCCGGTAGCGTTCGTCAGCGATTGCAGCATATCGTTTAGCTTCTTCTGCAAGACTTCCGAGCATGTTGGCAAGCAATCCTGCGTTGGCTCCGGCTGTTTTGCTTCTGACGGCAGCGGCAAGATCTGAGGTGTGCTTTGCGGCGTCCAGGCGGGCGGCAAGCTTTGTTGCTTCGGCGCGCAACTGGCTAACAGCGGCAGACAGGCCAGCAGCAGTGGCAGCATATTTAGCGGCTTGTGCTTGTGCATCTTTTACAGCCTCATCACGGGCAATAATTCGCCCTTGTTCAATCATGCGGGCTGCGGTCTGCGCGTTCGCTGTTTGCGATGATTCTGCGCTATCGCGTTCCGCCCACTTTTTTTCCCAACCGCGGCTGCTCCATACACTACCCGCGCTGAATGCAACGGCCACCAACAGCAAAATTGCAATGAATTGATAGCGCAGGCTCACTGGTCTATCCCCCAGCACGCCAGCGCGCTTTCCTGGTCTCGTCTTTCTACCTGCCCATAGCAGCCGTTTTTCTGGCCTTTGGTCAGACGACAATCGCGGCCGCCGTCTTTAATCCACCAGCGGATCGCTTCACAGGCACCTCTACGGTCGCCAGCATTAATTCGCTTATAGAACGTAGACGGGAAACATTTTCCGGGGCCGATGTTGTATGGGCAGAAAGACGCAATCCCGACTTTCTGTGGTTCGGTCAGTGGTACCTTGATATTTCGCTCAACCCACGCCAGCGCCTTGTCGCGTTCTATAGCGTTGACCTGGGCGCATTTCTCAGCAAACAGCTTCATACCCTGAACTACTGGCTTACCATCAACCATCGTGGCGCCGCGGCAAATCGTCCAGAGCCCTCCGCTGTCGCGATACGCTGTCAGACTATTACCCTCTTTCTCATCCAGAAACTGATCGAGAATCACGGGTGCGGAAGCCCCGGCAAGAATCAAACCTATGACCGCTGCGCTCAGTTTATTCTTCAGCTTTTGTGGCATAGCCATTGCGACGGTCCTCCCGTTCTTTCCAGCGGAAATACCAGTTCACTGCACAGGTGATAACTGTGCATGCGATACCGACAATAATTGCCCAGTCGCTCAGGTTTAACCCTGCAATTCTGTCGGCCAACATCCAGGACACCTCTTTTGCTGTTTTAGCTGTTTCGGCATATGCCTTCGCTGATACACCGCAGCCGGTCAGCGTGGTTCCTGTTCCATATGAAAGTCTGCTGTAAATGGTGCTCATTCTGGTCATAGCCTCACCTCCGATTCTTCGGATGGCGCTGTGTGATTAAAGGATCAGGCTTCACGGGCTGGATCTATCAACAAAGCACATAGCGGATGATTCCCGTGAGCCTGAAATGAAAAAGGCCGCTTTGGTAGCCTAAAAATGATGTTTGATAATTTTTCCATCGAGCAAGGTTAGACTAGCCAATTACATTAGCTTGCTCTCCAATTCAATTCCTGATCTACTACTTGGTTCTAGCAACCAATGAAAAAGGATAGATCGTGAATAATGGGAAAAATGAACGATTCAGAGTGTATTTATCCAGTTTTGATGCGGATATTGCAGCACTAACAGAAGCCTGTAAAAGTATCAGCAACAGTCTTAACTCTGTTTTGGAGAGCACAAAAAGAGAGGGATTTATAAACCCGATTCAAGTTTTCATAGATTCTTTAACACTGAATCAGCCAGAAACACATTCTAATATCTGGGTAGCCGTTAATTCATCATGGCAGATCGCAGAAGAAGCCAGGCTAAAACTTGAGAAATTTGGTTATAAGACTGGTGAAATTATTTAAATATCCTCCGGCATAGCCGGAGGTTTTTCTGATTCGCCTATAAGGCTCTATTTCCAGTTGCGTCCTAACAGGCGCATACGATCTTACATATACATCACACTTCGTTACTTATGACCCGTGAACGGGCTACCCGGATAAATGCGCCAAACACCACACCGTAATCGGTTCCGGTTAACAGTTCATAGACACTGGCCCCCGTCAGGACACCACCAGCCAGCCCAGTACCGGAAATCGGATCGGACATTTAGCCCCCTCTTAATTTATGTGTGTCTTCTCAGAAATGAGGGGAATGGCTCCAGATGCAGGCGCTTATACGATACCCTTCTAAGGAGTAAAGAACCTGCAATAGATTAATTACTAAATAATTTTTGAGACTGACCGATTTAAGATCTCTGCCAATCACAATAAGGAAATTTTATGCAACTTTTTCACGGTACGATCCATTCCCTTTCAACTGAAATAGAAAATAGTGGGACGATTGCACACCTGGTTGCTCGCCCCTTTTATGAAGGTGACGATGTAAGCACAACCGATGGTTTTGTTTACTTAACTGACAATATTGGTTACGCCATATATCTGGCACAAAGAAATGCTGTCTACAAAGGAGAGGACATGTGCGCCGTCTATTCAGTAGATGTGAATTACTCAGAATTACTTGCGGACATTGACCAACTAAGAATGAAGCATGGGATGACAGTAGACGATGCAAAAAAATTGACAGCAACTCAGTCTTTACAGATTTCTCAAAGCTGTGCGATTGCACGAAGCTTAGCCATTGGAGGCGATGTAAAAGCCAAGCTATTGCTCCCCTCGGGAAGCAATAGCCAACACCAAGACTACAAATTTATGGCGCAGCTAAGACAACTAAGAAAAACAGGTGACGCCGGACAGGCCTTAAGCTTAGTAAAAGCTGACAATTGGCATCATTTTTGATTGTCTAACGCGGGTCTGTTTATATGCAGACCCGCATCAGGCGATCGTAGTGGTCCCATGAGAACTTTTGCTTCGCCATTGTGACAAATGTCGTCTCCTCTTGTCAGATGCCAAACTCCTGTGATTGTTTTACCCGTTTCCAGATCATCAACAGTGTCATTCGTGTAATACGCTACCTGTACAATGCCTACATGCTGAATCCAGTAATACCCTTCTTTCATACATTCCTCCGCAATACTAAGCAAACAGTATAGAACGGAGCAGATGATGCAGCGTTGCAAGAAACCACAACAAACTCAATGTTTGCTGTCCAAGGTGCACATCCTGGCCTTAGAGCCTCACATCCGATTCTTCGGATGGCGCTGTGTGTATGAAAAGGGTCGCCATATGGCGACCTCTAAACTTTAAATAGGATTTTCTCAATGAACGGCTTCGTGATAAATAATCTGCCCGCCCATACCTGAAATCAGCTTATCTACTCGAATATAATCCGTATAGAAAAAAGATGGAGCATAATCCCAGTGACAGAGTGCGATTTCACGCTTCAGATATGTGTCATAGTAGATAACATGAGCCTTACATGACCTGGTTTTTCCTCCAGATTGCGTGGGGTATCTCATTTTGAATCGGTAATTGTCACTCACATGCTTATTAGCTGATGAGATCATTATTAACTCTGGAACGTTCCAAAAGGTAAAAGTCAGGTACATCATAACGGTGAGACAAACGCCAAAAAGCCTCTTAACCAGACCTGTTGAGAACTTATTACTTAGGTACACACGCCAAGCAATGAAAACTCCTATCACGAAGGAAGTCCCCACAATAACTGACTTATAAAGCACCCCATCAAAAAGGTATGTGTCGTGAGTTGTTTTGTCTGCCCATGCACACCAGATAACCCAAATGACTACGAAGCAGAATGAAATCAGCTCTACCTTTGTTGGCAACCTCATTATCATTAATCCATTTCTCAACTTCTTTGAAGCGAAATATATCAAATTGACAACTACCTTTGATACCTCGAAGTGAACTTAGACTTGACGCGTCTGGCAGGGATTTAGCCAGCGAGAATTCAATTATGGCTTGAGTGCTTTACCGCTTGTCTACATTCAAATAAAAAAGCCCAAGGCGTCAACCTCAGGCTTGAAAACTCATTTACTGCCAGTGCATACAACAATGGCACAATATCAGATTTACACGAAACATATCCACTTCAGTTCGGTTTTGCAAGACTTACATCCAAATTTGTCGACTTTTGTTGTGAACGTGATCGCGAAACAGAAAGGAGCGCCTGATTATCAAGGTGCACGAATTCTTGTTTCATCGCCAGCCAGTGCGGGAGGTAGGTTTCAGTCCAAGTTGGCTTTGATACCCCTACCAATTTCGCCAACTGCTGGAACTCGTATGTATTGCGCCCCGCCAATTCCACTTTCACATCCTGTGCAGCAAGCCAGATTAGCTGGCGTAAACGGTCTATCGTCTTCTTCGCTATTCGCTTCTCTTCCAACTGTTGGCTGAACTGCTCCCAAGCCCAGCGTGTTATGGCGACCTGATTGTCCCAACCGGTGTTTTCGCTGTAGCTCCACAGCAACCAGGCCTTCTGGTGCTCTTCGAGTGACATCAGAGCACGGCGCCACGATGCGGTGGAATATTCAACCGGCTGCACCAGAGGGATATGTGAACCCTTGGCATGCGATTGTTTGCCCGGTATTGGTGGATTATCCAGCGTAATCATTTTCCCGGTCACTTCATCCAGCACTCGAGGCTTTTTACGTTTAAACGTTCCCGTATCGAACTGTGCATTCTCAAGCCACGCCATCAACTGCCCTTTCGTCGCACCACTTAAATCGGCGGTGGCCACCATCAGCTGCTGGCGCACGTATTCGAGAAATTGAGTGTTCATACAGCACCGCCTATGGTTTTGATGTAGTTCTTCAGTATCCGGTAGTCCGTCAGCACAGAGCCGGGGAAATGGTATAAGCGCAATCGCTGCCAGCGAACGCGAATGATCTCGTTCAGTTCTGGTGTCATGCCGCCTCCCTGCTCTTAATTAACTCGCGACGCAGTGCGCTGTAATACTTCCTGACAGCTTCGAGTTCTTCGATGGTGTATCGATACGGTACGTTGTTGTTTTCGAGATCCTCAACACGCTCAGGCCCAATTTTTTTGATAAGGCCAAGGCGGTACTGCTGCTGATTGCCCGACAGTTGCACATTGCAGTGGTGACATTGTTTATTGATATTGTCTTCGTGGTACCGCAGTTGTGATGCCTTACCTCGCGATCGGTAATGCCCGGCTTCCCACTGGACGGTATCAAACGTCCCGCAACTGATGCACGGAAGGTCATGGTCACGCTCTCGAATGTAATCATTGACGACGCGCTGCGTTAAATCTTCCCAGTGCTTCAGCGGCTTAACCGCAGCTTTACGCTGGCGCCAGGCGGCTCGCTCTTTTTTCTCAGTGGCGCGCTTTTTGGCAGACTCCTTGCGTTGTGCCGCCTCCCTGACCTTTCTGGTCTGCTCTTTTCCAACCGCACTGGCGCACTCATAACCGCAGACAGTCTGCGTATCACGCACCGGATGGAACCACTGGCGGCATTCTTTGTTGGCGCACTTCCGGCGCGGTAACTTAGCCATAATCACCCCCAGACCTTTTGTCGAAAGGTTCTTGGTGTACGCGCCGGATGCTCGCATTCAGGTAATTTTGCACTGACAGTCCAGGTTATGTTGTCGCGATTAAGGCTGCGTTCTACCGTGGCGCCACGGCGGCGGTAACTTGCCACCAGTTCGTCGGCCTGCTCGGTTGTGCATTCGTGATGGTGGAACCAGGAAAATTTCATCGCCATCACCCCGCAAAGCTCATAAGCTGTGCAGCGGCGTTTTCCGCTTCTCGCTGCGTCTTGAATGCCCGGGACAATACCCAGCGCCACAGAACATCGAGCGCTGCTTTGTACAACTGCTGGAACTCGGTTTCGTCCATGTTGGCAAAGGCTATGCTGCGAGGATGTTTACGAAGAGTGCCGTCAGGGAGCTGTATGGCGTCGTAGTGGCCAGACTCGACTATCACCCATGCACGGTATGCGTCATAGGATTTGCAGATGCTGATGCTACCGGCACGCTTATCGGCGATACGGTCGAGATATTGCTCGGCAGCATCCAGGAGCGCGGCTTCGCTTCCCGCGAATGAGGCAAGAAATTTGGCGTAGCCGGTTACCAGCTTGCGCTCGTTGGAAGAGATAGCCCCGCCGGTGGGTTCCCAGTATTCGAAACCGAGATTGAGTAATGCAAAGAAGCGGCGGTGAAAGGCTGGGTTGCGTACCCGCCTGAACTCGGCAACAAGAACATCGCCGAGCCGGGTTTTGGATTGCAGGATATCGCTGGTCTCGGGCGTTGCCGGGATCAGTATTCCTGAGTGGTGTTTTATAAGTTGCAATTCTAGCGCCATGGTTCTCTCCGTGGCGCATCAGGTATAGGGTGTTCAGGCCTATGAAAGAATAATATCAGACGGTGGTGTAATTCGGTACCCAAGCCGTTTTGCAAATTGCATGAACCCGTTGAGAGTGAAGATTTCTTCCTCTTCGAGTAACGGTCGTAATGAAACTATTCCATTTACTCGATAAACCAGATATCTCCCTTCCGCCGGGAAGCTATAGATAACTGCTTTATCGGCCCTTCTGACCACGTCGTACCATTGATCATATGCATTAAATGCATTTGCACTACACACTATTTCCCCCAGAGCGACTTATTGACGCGGTAAACAGTAATCGGGAACAGCCAGGGGAACGCAAACAGCGATACTCTTTGAAACTGCTCCAGTGAAATTCACGCGATTAATAAAACCACTCGTCCGCGCTTTCCCAGATCTCCTGCACGATATGTTCGACCTCTTTCTTGTCGCCTCCGAAAACAGTCAAACCGTCATTACTGGCACGCTTAATCGTAAGTTGGCATTCATCGAACTGTTTGCTGAGTCTTTTGAGCAGTTCTGACTCGAGCGCAGGTATAGCTCCATCAGGAAGTTTCTTCATGCGATCAATGGTTAGCTCGATTTTCATTTTTCCCTCCGCAATGAACAACTGTATGTGCATACAGTACGTTTATAAACGTATGTAACGGATTTTGCAACGTTTCAAGGGTACAAAATTAAATCATGACCTTCGATTGATGCTAATGGTTTTGCGTTGGCCTACAACATGCTCCATTTATTCACAATTCTGGCGCACTTTACGATGATGGGATACGTAAGGACCAAGAACCAACTTACACTATTTTAAATCTAAAATAAGATGTTGGAATAAGTGATAAGAGTATTATTTAGCATTACTTCGTTCCAACTAGGAAACGTAGCACCGGTGAGAAGGTTTTCTTTTGGTGAATATCGCTGTTCTCAAGTTTCGTAAGGGGGGGGCTATAACTCTGTGCAATAAATGATAAGTTGTATTTCATGCGTCATTTTTTACGTTGCGCATTTGGCCGTTTATTTTTTGCAAGAATGGACTATTATTTTTAGTTAATTACCCAAAAAACAAAGCATCTTTTTTCTCATCAACCGCCTAGCCAACCTTTTCCGAAGACAGTTTTTATTTTTTTAGCGTTAAATAAATGTATATCTTAATCGGTAATATCTCTTACCGTTGCTACGAAAACCATATTATGTAGTTTTTTAAAAACAGGCTTCATCTGAAACTTGACATAATCTTTTTACCCCTGTCATCAAAAGCCATTGTCATTATCTCTACTTATTCATCAATTGGTCAAAGATATAACCAGGTTAAAGTTAAAATGCGACATTCATCATATAATGCACTCAAACCTTTTTTATTTTTTCCTCAAGATAAAAGGCCAAAAATCCGCAATACTCCCGTAACTTACCAAGTGCGTCAACACTATTGACGGCCGAAAGTAGCTTACCAAGTTCTGCCTTGGTTCTGTTGCCAGGTTTTTCATCGAGTCTATGTCGTATATTTTGCAGTAGTTCCTTTCTATTATCTTTTAGACGGCTTTTGTTAAGATTTAAGACATTATTTATCTGATAGTTAAATTCTTCATCATTCGAGAAAACAACCCCATTACCATCGTAGCTGATTACTCTACCTATATGATCCTGTGGATTACTTGGGTTGAATTTAATATCTAAGTTTCCTTTTCTACTATCGCACGTTAATTTATCATAACCTCTTTCATTATCCGCATCTTCTCCTCCTTTACAACAACCCAACATATTTGAGTACACTAACTGAAGATTGCCATAACGGTCTTGACATGCCCAGTGTTCAACTTTCATATTATCCGCTGATATTCTTGCCATACAGTAAGCACATAAATATCCTTGCTCAGCAAGAAGTGACGACTTAATATCATTTTTAACAGGAGAAAATCCAGGGCCATCATATTCCGAATTTTGCAGTCGATATTCTGTTAAAGTTCTAGGTTCTCTACCTTTAACAATTGATTTCATTTTTCATCCCATCCGAACATATCAATATCAAACTTCGCGCTAACCAATTCCGGAATTTCACCGTTAATATCATGTTCTAATTCTTCAATTTCAGATTTTGCATCTTCTAAATTATGATCTGCAATCAATTTAAAAATGTGGTCAATCCTTTCTTGTATTTCTGGTGCTCTATCTAACTTAATATCCTCCGAGTCCATAAGTTCGTTGAGAATTTGATTAGAAGTTAAACCATAAGATTGTTTAGGTGAAAAGTAACTAAGTTTACCTCTGTTATTTTTCTCAAGAATTAATATATTATCATTTTTGACTTCACTGATTACTTGTGGAGAATGGGTTGATATAATAAACTGACAGTTAGGGAATATAGAGTTTAAGCTATTAAGCACATTTCTCTGCCATTTAGGATGCAAATGAAGCTCCAATTCATCGATTAGTATAATGCCATGAGCTTTAAATGGATCGTCTAAATGAGGATTAAGTATCATCATTCTACGGCTTATATCAAATACTAGAGCAATAAGAGATTTCTCACCTTGAGATAATTGTAAAATATTTAATTTATTTCCATTCTTTATTATCGATATGTGTAAATAAGGATTTAACTCTACTTTAAGATCACTAAATCCATCCATAAAGCTTGGAATAATATTATTTACCATTTCTTGAGCCTTTAACGCCCAAGATTTCGAAACTTGGTTCTGCTGCTCTTGAACCCTATTGATAATATCTAATAAATTTTGTTTTGAATTATCACCACTGAAATCAATACTTTTCAATTCTGATACTATTTTTAAATCTAAATCTATCGAATTGCTTTTTTGATGTTTAACTTGATCATCAAGTCTTTTATACCAACGGAAAAAACTCTTGAAATCAGCTTTACCCGACAAACAGCCATTATATCCATCAAATCGATTAGATGAATCAATATTTGCTGTATCATCAAATTCAGTAAAATCTTTCGATGAAACGTCAACTGACCGCATTACCCCATAATATGCAAATACAGGCAATTCAAAACTGATATCTTTTTCGCAAGCTAATTTATATAAAGCACCAAGTCTATTGAATTCCAAGTAATAGCTCTTTTTGCCCACAGCACTGCCGGAGATAGCTTCACACAATTCAATTTTTGGTTTAAATTTATCGTTTAATGTTAATTCTGCAATAATAGAGCTATATCCATCTTGATTACCGACCGTAATATCGCTCATATCAATTTCCTTGCCTTTACCTCCAACATGGACAATCCTTTGAACAAGCCATGAAAGGCACAAATAAATAGCATCAAGAATAGTCGTTTTACCGGCACCATTATTACCAATAATAACTTGATTTTTTTTAATCTGATAAGTTAGGCGCTCAATACCCCTGAAATTAAGTAACGAAAGAGATGATAAATGTACTTCTTGCTTTTTGAAATTATCAAGCGCAATATTTAAATATTGCTCAGCTATTTGAAGATCTATATCAACAAACTTACCTTTTTTGAAATAATCATGTATTTGGAATGCCGCAACCACATCACCTTGCTGGGCAAGTCGAATAATCTTCTGGATTTTAGGATGTTGATTCAACATTTTTTTTCCTAATAGGCATTAAGTTAAATATAGTTTCGGAAGAATATTTTCGTTTCATGCTTTCATAGAAGGCCGGCTCAATATGAAAAGCAAAAGCAAGCATTCCTTGCAAGTAAGATAATGTATCTGATTCAAGTATGCCAAGCGTATATTTATGAATAAGCACAGAAATTAATCTTTTCCGTTCCCTCCCTAATGACAGAGTTCCGAGGGGTGTTATTGTAATCCCTGTAACTCGACGATTATGAGCCTTAGAGGTAAAAACCGTCTTACGTTCATTTAAAGTTATGCTGTTTTTATAATACTCATTCAAGTATTTCCTAACTATATCAGGAATCTTAAAAAGAATGCCCTTAATATTGGTAGAGAAAGTTAAATCATCAGCATATCTGGTAAAATGAATACCATGTTGTTTGCAAAAGTTAGCAAAAAAGGCATCAAATGAATACATAACAATGTTTGATATTAAAGGAGAACTAGGAGCTCCAACACTTAAAGCCAATCTTGAATTAACAGTTTTGGATTTATTCCAAAAAAGAGATTTTGAAAGAACCCTTTCTTCTGCCTTAGTAACATTCAAATTATTATCCGTTAATGCTTTAAATAGCATCTCAGGTGTAATGCTGTTAAAAAAATCTGAAAAATCCAATTTTAATATATATTGATTATGGGCGTGCGAAAAAGCATTCTCTTTTATACTCTTACCTTTAGTATATGCCATCGCACAAGGATGTATTTCACAAATTTCTTCCATAATATCAACTATATGGTATTGGAATTGTTTCAACCTTTTTGCTGGGTGAGCGATAATTCGTTCCCCGCCGCTTCTTTTGGGGATACTATAAACTTTGTATTTATCAGGGGCATTAGCTAAGAAACTATCAATTTGTTTCCGAGTCAATGATTGGACGCCATCCAATTTTGCATAAAGATTTAAATGCATGAGGCCCCTCCAGTTGTTTAAAGCTAGTAAAATGTGGCAAGCCTGAGACAGGCTTGCCACTGTCCTTTACTAAAGGATGCGGTGGTTGTTCTCCGCAGCCGTGATTGGCTAATCGCGGCTGCGGAGAACAACTACCGCAACCACGAATCCGACCAATAAATTTGAGTCTGGCTTATCGCCCGACTAGACGTAACCGTCTGAACGCTAAAGGACTTTGTCATTATAAAACATCAAACCTATGACTTCAATCCTAATAGCCATTAGACGGTTTATAGCGACCGACTAAGTTGCTATGATTTGCTTTTTTTGTATTCATTCCAGCAACATAAGGTTACGCGAAAAGCTCTAACAAGCCATCGTTCACAAAAGTTCACATCTGAAGATTATCTTGGACTTAGCCACCGTAAGTTTTTTAGTAGACATAACCTCGCTGCTTTGAAAATATGTACAACATAGGTACCTTCCATTGCTCTTCAACTGCAAAATGTCTAAAGCTTTCATAGTTCAGATTGTTAAATCAGAGCAGCCTTAATCCGCTCATATTTAGCTTTCAAAAGCTCGGCTGGTGTAGGCCCCTTCGGCGATACAGGAGCCGCCAACGCCCGACGAACAGGCGGGATCGGCTTTCCTGACAGCACCCTCTTTTCCCACATATCCAAGATGTCGCTGGCTTCACGCTCAAGCTCTTTCTGGCTCAGTTGGCCATCAGTTCCGCGGCGCCGTAGCTCGAGGCAGATATGGTAAAAAACCGGCTTTGGCCACGGATAGTGCTCACTTCCCGGGTAGCGGAACACCAGCTTGCGCCACTTCCAGTATTCAGCCATCACGTCTGCGGTGGTGATCCCCAGCACGCAGCGCCCTTCCCTGCACCACTTGATGAACTGGCCCGGAGACGGCAGGAACGGATGCTCCTGACGGCGTACCATGCGCATCCCGGCTTCAACTTGGTCCAGGGTGGTAATACCGTTTTCTTTGAAGGCCAGCACCCACTGCCGGCGGATCTCGTTCACGTCTTCCTGGCTTCGATTAACCAGGCTTGCCGGAAACGCGGCCGCCAGTTGTACGAAAAGCCCGTTGATAATCTGCGCCACCTGCTGCGTTTGTTCGCGTTCGGTGTACTGCTCAGGCATGTTGTGTGCCACGCGGCGAGCCTCTTCCCGGTCAAAATTGCGAATGCTCTCTGCGAGGTTTTTCATTCCAGCACCCCGTCAATCCAGTCGGTGTTATGCAGGTCAATGCCGCCCCGGGATGGTTTTACCATTCCGGTTGCGCGCAGCCGTTTGGTAGTGAGTTGATCCCACTGCTTACGCAGACTTGAAGGGCTTAGGATGTTGTCTTTCCAGAACTCATCCCGGTTAGCCCACTGGAACAGGTCGCAGATTTCGTAGTGAGTGCGATTGTCCTGGACACGCATCAGCCTGATTGTGTTTGCCCATTCAGCCCAGTTTGGCTCGGATAGCGATGCGTTGACGGTGAGAAGCCTGTCGTAAATCCAGCGGGCTGCCTTGAGGTCGTCAGCGGATCCCCATGATTTACCTGCCGGGGTGTATATCCCGGCGGCAGCTTCGGGATGGCGAGAGAGAAACTTTTGAGTTTTCTGGTTTCGGGATTCGTCAGAATTCCGAGACGAGGATATTTTATTATTGTTCTTGTTATCGTCTTGGGTGTCTACCGTTTCCGGGAAGGTTTTTCCCGTTTTCGGTAAAACTTTTCCCGATTTCGGGAAGGCTTTTCCCGTTTTCGGTTTGTCTAAAATCCAGGCGGAAAGGTCAGTATTTATACCGACCGTTTTCATCACACCCTGCTTCTGACTGAAGATAATTTTGCGATCTGCGAGCGATTTGAGCGCATCAGAAACGTGGGAATCATTCAGCCCTGTAAGCTCGGCAATCACCGTGTTCGTAACGCGGTCCTGTTTCTTGTTCCAGCCGTAGGTAAGCCAGATCACCGCTTCAAAACACTGCCACTCCCGGCCTGACAATCTCAGGCGCGGTTTGAGCTGTTGGATCTCGTTTGCGACCTTGGTATACCCGTTCGACAGGTCGGCCATACGACCTCCCGGTTGTTCGGTTCTGTGGGGGAAATTGATAATTTCAGCTGTGTTTGACATACTTAGCTCCGCAATTACACTCCGTTTTTGCACCTGAAAGTCGGTTCTGTTAGCGCAGACCGGCTTTCGCCTTTTCTGAAGTCTTCACATTGCCCCCAGCATGGTTGTGACCATCGCCAGTAAAGGCGCCGTTAGGTCAGGGTCGACTCTGAACATTTCGAAAATCCCCTCGCCTAACTCCTTCAGCTTTTCCTTCTTCGGTGCATCGAGCATCAGAGCTTGCTTCGCCTCACTCACCTCTTTTTCCAACCTAGCCATCCGGTAGTCAAACGAGTCGTTCTTTACGACACGGTCGCGGTATCGAAGTGGTAATACAGACATGATCGCGGGCACCAGCTGTTCGACGTTTTTTCGGTACAATGCGGAGTCTTCTTTGTTATCCAGCCAACGGAACAACTTCACGTTCCAGACATCGGCCTGGCCTGAAAAATCCACGCCAACAACTTGAAGTTCTTCAGCTGCTTCTTGGATTTGAAGCGCAACAGCTACGCGCCCTTCTGCCGCTGCCCAAGCTCGTACCGCTGAGCAGATATCGCGATGATCGATATCCTTCACTGCCGATTCGCTTTGATGACACTGGAATATCAGTGAATTAGAGGAAGCTCTGCTACTCTGTTGAAATGAAACAGTTTGCATTGTTAAGGCTCCTGTTTAGGTAAACCGTCAGTTGGGTTTGGATAGAGGTCGGGGCGCAGCTCGTGTGGGGTGACGCCAGTGGCGTTGTATATTCGAAGAACACGATCGGCGGGAACAATCCCCTTATAGCGGTTCCGCCAATGACTAATAGTCATTGCACTAACTTCCAGCAGTTCTGCTAACCGGGTTGCGGTTCCTGCTCTAGTAATGGCTTTATCAATTGCTTTCATAGTTAACTCCAATGGTAACCATCAAATTAAACTAAATGTTTATTTTAATGTCAACATTTTGAATATTGAGCTAATAAACTTTTGGTTTAGAATTCTGTTATGAAAGAAAAAACTCATCAGATTAATCATCCGCAAGTGCAAAGGCTCAACGAGATCCTTGAGCTTAAGAATTTGACCAAGTCAGACATGGCTCGCATTTGCGGTGTCAGTGCTCAATCGGTCAATAACTGGTTCGTGCGCGGCACTATCGGGAAAAGCTCGGCGATAAAACTGGCAGATGCGCTTGGGGTGAGTCTTGAGTGGGTCCTTGGCCAAGAGGTCAATGAGAAGGACGGTTTAAAAGATGATGAACGGAAACTACTCGAGCTCTACCGACAACTTCCCGACGATGAAGAAAAACAGAATTTCCTTCGAGTGTTGTCGCTCCGTCTGAAAGAACTAGATGCTCTGTACGAGAAGTACATGAAGGGTCGGATTACGAAGCTAGAATAGTTCAATAAAAATCAATGAATTGAAGTTGAAATTTTGTCGATTTTAGAATGATTTTAAAGGATCGCCATTGACTACATTGACCACCCCACTTTGGAATTCGATGGGAGTGATTCCACCAATAGACGAGGCTGACCCAACCAGCCACGCACGCTCTCCATACGTGATGGATATAGTGAATTTTGTTAACATGTTTGCTCTTACAGCAACGCGAAGAAAAATTCTTAAGGGGTTTTTGGCTTACCGTTCATGCTTGAGTCAGGTTGGGCTAACAGATGGATTTCAGTGGGTTGACGGGAGTTTTACAGAGAATATTGAGCTTACTGAGCGGCGCGCACCCAATGACGTCGATGTTGTTACTTTTTTCAAATTTCTCCCTGGTGATGACGATTCATCAGTAATAAATCGAAATCCAGACTTGTTTGATCATGAGTATGTTAAAAAAAATTACCTTGTAGATTCTTACTATGAGGGACTTGACGCACCAGGTCATTACCTTGTCGATAGGACTGTATATTGGTACAGTATGTGGGCGCATAAACGTGATTTATCATGGAAGGGGTTTATCCAAATCCCATTAAACCCGCAACTCGATGTTGTTGCGTTAACTATACTTAATGCAAGTGAGGCTGAGGAGGGAAACAATGAATCGTAACGATTATATGTTCGCTCTCAGTGAACGCGAACAACTTAGCAACCTATTGAAAAGCACACCAGAAAGCTCTTCCATAAGCAGAAGAAGCTTAGAAACTCGTCTAAAGAAAGTAGAGAGTATTATCTCAGAAGCAAACCTGTTAGAACACGAGCCAACCAGTGCAGTACTTACATTCAAAGGTCCTACAGTAATGGGGACTCATGGTATTTCTGCATCATTCGGTACAAAAGCACTCTCATTTTTCAATGATGCAATTGCATATGTTGCAAGCGCATTTAATGGCCCGCTTCCATCATCGGGTAAAGTGCCGAATATAGAAAACAATCACTTAATGATTACAGCAGCTGCCAGGGGGTCTTTTGGTTTTGTCTTAGAGGAGTTCAGACCAGATGCACCGCTGGGCTTTGATGAACAAACTCCTGTTTCTAAGGCTTTAGAAAAGACACAACAGATTTTACAGGCAAGCTTAGATGGTGATAATGAAAAGCTCTCCGATGCCCTTGAAGAACTAGATCAAAGAGCCTTAGATAAAATCAGGGGATTCATTCATTATCTATATGAAAATAAAACAGTATTTACTCTAAAAAATAACAACTATAGCATCTCATTTAGAGAGCCAAAACAGTTGGAGAATACCTATCAGCAACTAGGTAGTGATAACATAAAACAGGAGATTATCGAGGCAGATATTTTCTTCTTAGGCACTCTTCCAAATAAACGCCAATGTGAATTTATTGAACTAGGTTTTACCGAGATAAAAACAGCAAAAATCGACAAGTCCATTGAAGACCCGAATGTTATCAACCTACACCTCGGTGTGAAGGCCAGAGCAACATTTTCTAAAAAGACTATCGGTGAAGGAAAACCAAGATTCACTCTTATCAAACTACCTGAATGGGTAAACAACGCTCAAAATTGATAGTTTTGTAGTCATCATGCAAGTGTAAACAACCCCAAATCCCAGCCCTCGCTGGGATTTTTTTTATCCCAACCCCGCAAATTATGCATCACTCCTTACCCGAACTAAACATTTTGTTTATTATGGAATACTCATTATGTTGACACGATTTTAAACTTTGTGTTTAATGAATTCACCAAGACGCACTACGAACCACCAAGGCAGGACGCCCACGAAGTAGCCGCCGACGGCACATGAACAGTCGGATGAGGTGGAGAGATTAACGCGCATCAGGTGTAAACGTTCCGCTGGCCGGCGATAAGGCAAACGAGGGTGAGAATGATTGATTTCGCACGCAAACCAGGACGGCAGCAAGCCGTAAAACTTAACTTGTTCGAAGTGATTCTTCGCCGCCTGTGCTACCTGTTGGCGCAAAAGGGGAATCCAGATGTGTAACTCAACGAAATGCGGGTACTGCGGCAATCCGGTTAAATCGGAAGAAGTAGTCAAAAGTACCCTTCTCTATCGCAACGGCGCACAGCTGGCGCGCAAAGAAAAAGAATACTGCTCTAAACGTTGTGCTTCGTACGACCAGATGGCACACGAGGCATAACGTAAAAGCCGCGCAAGGCGGCCCGTACGTCCGGTGCTCCCGACCAAAGTTACACCGGAAAACTACTTAAAAAACCAAAGTTCACCCAATGGGCGCTTTCTCTGGCCCGGGGATCTTACATCCAAAAAAGAGGATCTCACATGGAATTTTTCTATGTCGTTAAGGCTACGCAGAAATCCGGCAAAGAAGACGCAGTGATTTGGTTCACTGCGAAATCAGAAGCCCGTGCCAACCTGCAGCTCGATGTTGAGCTGGAAGATGCCGGTATTGAAACCGGACGCGGTAAGGATTACGCCAAACCGGTTCGCACCGATTTCCCGGTGTATAGCGACCTCCCGGAAGAAAGCACCGTGGATTACACCTGGTGCAAACGCTACGAACTGCAGGACGATGGACGCACCTGGCTGCCAAAGGCTGGTGCTGAGTCGACTGGCCCCGTGTACAACTCTGCCGCACCGGAAACGTCCCTTAATGTCGAAACTACCGTCGAGAGTGTCCCGCTTGAAAACCGCACTCCAGCGGTCCGCTATGCCATCCACCTAACCAGCGATAAATATCAGACGCATATCAGCAAAGAGCAGCAGCTGGCTGCTAGTGAAATGTCACTGGATGAAGGCAACACCCATCTCCAGAACCTGCTGCTGGCGAAGAACGATATCCCTGAAGTTGCCGAACTCAGCCTGAACGCTGAGTGGAAACTGGTTCAGGCGATTAAGCAGGTATTCGCTCCAGATGAAGCGCACGAAACTGAAATTATCGCTGCATTCATGGCTGACTGGGCGAGAGCAGATGCCGGCGACCGCAATCAGTTAGTTGAAGAGTGGAGAAGCGGAAAGCTTACTCTTCTCAAATCAGAAAGCACCAGCAAAACCGGCGTTACAACCGATCAGGATCCAGAACCTGATAACGGTATCCAGATTGACGAGAATGATGACGAAACCACTCGTTATCCAGTCGTTCGTATGCCCTTCCGCAAGCAGCTACTCGCCCAGTTCACCGCCGACGAACTGCGCCACCACTTAACCCGCGAAGAATACGAAGGTATCAGCGCGCTGGAGATGGACACTGACAACAGCTATGTCCAGAACCTGCTGCTGGCGGCAGAAAACTGCGAAGAGGTTAAGGGTTACGACACCAAAGACCTGTGGCGCTATACCGACGCCATTCGCAAAGTGTTCAGCCAGGAAAAGCGTCACGAACTCGCTTTGGTTCTCCGATTCACCAGAATCTGGGCGACGACTGAGTATATTGACCGCGGCATTCTCGTTCGCGAGTGGGCAGCAGGAAGTCGCATCAGTAATGTCCAACGCACCGATTCTGGTATCAATGCCGACGGCGGCTATGTAACGGATCGCGGTGAAGGCGCGCATCACACTCTGGACACTCTCGATCTTGAGATCGCATGTGCCCTGCTGCCTATGGACTTCCACCACTTCGAAATTCCTTCGAGCGTGTTACGACGTGCCAAAGAAATCGTGGCTAAGAAAGAAGAACCATGGAAGTCATGGAGCGCAATCTTACGCAATCAACCAGGCATATTGGCGGTGAACCGTGCGGCAATCTTCAATCTGATCCGCATCGCACCAGAAAACATCCACCACACGCCAGCGGCTCATCTTGAGTTTGTGAATAAAACCATGACGGCTGAATTTAACTCTGCTGTGGAATTACTGCCGTTGCCTACTCCTGTAGTTGAGACTGAAGCCCCAACTGAGCAACCGCAGGTTGAAAATCTCGGCAGTGGCGTGTTCTCCATCGGTGGCCTGATGGGTGGAAATATCGATCCGGTCATCAATACCACCTCAAATGAAATCGAAAAAACGGAAAACACAGCGGAGACCACCAGCAATGTGCAGATGGAAACGGCTAAGCCAGAGAAAGACGAAGATGTTGGTTCGGTACCACCGGGCGAAAGCACTGATGCAGCTAATTCGCAGACAGATTCCGTAGCGTTGGAAGAACAGCAAGCAGAACCAGTAATTGAATACCCGGCTTACTTCGAGCCTGGCCGCTACGAAGGTCTGCCGAATGATGTTTATCACGCAGCAAACGCCATCAGCTCAACTCAGGTGAAAGATGCCCGTGTGTCGCTGATGTACTTCAATGCGCGCCACGTTGAGAAAACCATCGTCAAAGAGCGCTCCGCGGTGCTGGACATGGGCAACTTGGTGCATGCGCTGGCGTTGCAGCCTGAACAACTGGACGCAGAATTCAGCGTTGAACCGGTAATCCCGGAAGGCGCATTCACAACGGCCGCGACCCTGCGCGCCTTTATCGATGAGCACAATGCCAGCCTGCCGGCACTGCTGTCTGCCGACGACATTAAGGTGTTACTGGAAGAGTACAACGCCACTCTGCCGCCGCAGGTTCCGCTTGGCGCTAACCTGGAAGAAACGGCGCAGAACTATATGGCGCTGCCAGCTGACTTCCAGCGTATTGATGGTGACCAGAAGCAGACGGCGACGGCAATGAAGGTTTGCATCAAAGAGTACAACACCACCCTGCCGACGCCGGTTAAAACCAGCGGCAGCCGTGACGCGTTGCTGGAGCAGTTGGCACTCATCAACCCTGACCTTGTGGCTAAGGAAGCACAGAAACCGGCGCCACTGAAAGTGTCCGGTACCAAAGCAGACATGATCCAGGCCGTGAAGGCAGTCAAACCAGATGCCGTGTTTGCCGACGAGTTGCTAGATGCCTGGCGCGATAACCCGGAAGGGAAAGTACTGGTCACCCGCCAGCAACTCAGCACCGCGCTGGATATTCAAAAAGCTCTTCTGGCACACCCGACCGCTGGCATGCTGCTGACCCACCCGAGCCGAGCCGTCGAGGTGAGTTACTTCGGCTTTGACGACGAAACCGGACTCGAAGTCCGTGTACGCCCGGATCTGGAAATCGATCTGGACGGGGTGCGCATCGGCGCCGACCTGAAAACCATCAGCATGTGGAACATTAAGCAGGAAGGCCTGCGCGCCAAACTGCACCGCGAAATCATCGACCGTGACTACCATCTGAGCGCGGCTATGTATTGCGAGACCGCAGCACTGGACCAGTTCTTCTGGATTTTCGTCAACAAAGACGAGAACTACCACTGGATCGCCATCATCGAGGCTTCCGCCGAACTACTGGAACTGGGCATGCTCGAGTACCGCAAGTCGATGCGCGCTATCGCTACCGGCTTTGACACTGGCGAATGGCCAGCGCCGATCACCGCTGATTACACCGACGAACTGAACGACTTCGACCTGCGCCGCCTTGAAGCGCTGCGTACTCAGGCATAAGGGGAATGAATATGCAAAACACTAACGTAACTGTAGCTGACCAGAACGCCGTAATTAACTCCAACGTGGCCCTGTTTGATTCCCAGTATCTGAACGCCATCAGCGCATTTGCTCAAATTATGGCGCAGGGTGCGGCGACAGTCCCCAGACACCTGCAGGGAAATCAGGCTGACTGCATGGCAGTAGCGATGCAGGCGGCACAATGGCAGATGAATCCCTTTGCCGTAGCACAGAAAACGCACCTGATTAACGGCGTTCTCGGATACGAGGCGCAACTGGTAAATGCCGTGATTTCACGCAGCGGCGTGCTGGCAAACCGCTTTGAATATGAGTGGTACGGGCCATGGGAAAAAGTAGTCGGGAAATTCCAGATTCGTAAAGGAGACAAAGGAGACAAAGGAGACAAAGGAGACAAAGGAGAATACCGTGTTCCTGGCTGGACCCTTGCTGACGAAACGGGCATTGGCATCATCATCCGCGCAACGCTGAAAGGTGAAGATCAACCGAGAGAACTTGACCTGTTACTGGCACAGGCCAGGACTCGTAATTCAACGCTTTGGGCTGACGACCCTCGCCAGCAACTCGCTTATCTCGCAGTTAAACGCTGGGCAAGACTGTTCTGCCCGGATGTAATTCTCGGCGTGTATACCCCCGATGAACTGGATGATCGCCGTGAAGAGCGAGAAGTTAACCCTGCTCCAGTGCAACACGTTAGTCTGTCTGATATTTCAGGTGACACTGTCACAACCACACAAAGTGCACAGGAATCGTCGGTAAATATCGACTCACTGGCTGATGATATCCGCGAACGCATCGATGCTGCTCAGGATGTTGATAGCGCCAAAGCACTGCGCGCTGATATCGAAAGCGCGAAAGTTACGCTGGGTTCAGCCCTGTTCACTGAGCTGAAGAACAAGGCGGTGAAACGTTATTACCTGGTTGATTCACGTAACAAGGTTGAGGCAGCCATCAACTCCCTACCATCTCCGGACGAGCCGGATGCCGCAACGCGTTTCGGGGAAGTTGAGCGAGTTCTGGCAGCGGCGAAACGTCATCTGGGCGACGAGCTGCACGATCAGTTCAGTATCACCCTGGCGGATATGAAACCGGAATACGTGGGCTAACAGATTTGGGAGGGTTCGCCCTCCCATTGAGGAGATGTAATGCGACTGATTAACCGAGGCAATCAGTAATCCCCGTTAGCGCGCCAGGCATGCGATATCGCTCTGGCCACTCATCACGAACGCTACGGTGACTACGGGCGGAGCAAGATGAAGGAGACATACACGGTGAGAGTTGAAGGCGTGAAGGTCTGGGTTGAGGTGGTTAACCGTAAGGCGAGCTACGTGGCCACGGCGATGACAGGTATGCATCGGTTGCGCGCGCGGCCTGGACAGGTGAGTTGATATTGAATTATCAGTGTAAGGCGGCAGGCCTGTTTATACTCGGCTTGCTGCCTGTGAGGTAAGCATGGCGCAGCTAATTTTTAATGAAGAGTGGATGGTTGAAGCGCGATTAGCAGAAAAGACCGGCTTGTCTGAAAGACAAATTAAAAGTTATCGGTTGAATTTGTGGATCGAAGGCGTGCATTTCAAACATCTGACAGCTCTCGGGGAAACTGACAATTCTAAAGGTCTGCTTTGGTACAACTATCCAAAGATTAACCAATTAGTACAGGAAGCATGATGGACTTTCCAACCGGCGTTGAGCTGCATAATGGAAAAATACGGATCACATTTACCTATCGCGGCAAACGTTGCCGCGAAGTCCTTCGGGGCTGGACGGTTAACAGCAGCAACATCAAAAAAGCCGGAAATCTTCGTGCGCTCATAACAAGTGAAATACAGCTCGGTAAGTTCGACTATGCGGAACGTTTCCCGGAATCCAAAGCGCTTAAGAAGTTCATCACAACCAAAAAAATCACCACGTTTAAAGAACTGAGTGATTTTTTTACAGACACCAAAGCCTTAGAGGTATCTGGTGCAACACTGCTATCGCTTACTTCGGTCGTAAATACGTTACTACGTGTAATCGGAGAAAATACCCGTCTGGTAGATATTGAGCATGCCGATATTTTGCATTACCGAAAGGAGTTATTAACCGGGACAATTATTAACCCGGCAATGCCGAATCTGGCCAGGCAGGGCCGCGCGCCCTCAACAGTCAATAAACAGATGGCAGTTTTATCAGAAATGCTTAAGCTCGCAAACCGAAGCCAGTTTATATTGCATGCTCCTTATGAAGGAGTGTCGCGACTCAAGTTATCTAAAAATGATCCCGACCCACTTTTACTTCATGAGTACCAGGCACTGATAGCCGCCCTTCCCCGTAGCCAAGCATTAATCATCATTGTTGCCGTTCATACGGGGATGAGGCCGGGCGAGATATGCGCCCTGGCATGGGAAGACATTGATTTGGTAAAAGGTGAAATCCACGTATCCAGAAGTTTGACGAATAAGCGAGTATTTGTACCCCCTAAGACAGATGCCGGAATAAGGACGATAACGTTGCTTAAACCTGCTCTGGATGCACTGAAGGAACAATACGAAGTCACCGGCGCTAATCCGAAGCAAGAAATTCGATTTCACCATCGGGAGATCGGAAAAACTGAGCAGCAATCTCTTCGCTTCGTTTTTTCACCAACAGCATATTCGTCAAAAAAAGGCAGTTACTTCTCCAAGAACTCGATTGCCTATAGCTGGAAGCGAGGCACTAAACTTGCCAATATCCGCGAAAGGAATCCTTATCAGTCACGGCATACCTACGCATGCTGGACGTTGATGGCCGGAGCGAACCCATCATTCATAGCGAGTCAGATGGGACATGAAGATGCGCGCATGGTGTACGAGGTTTACTCCAAGTGGATTGGCGACATGAACCAGGATCAGGTCAACATGCTGAACAATCAGATGCCAACAGCACTGCCCCCAGGGCGCCCCCACGGGCAGGGGAGCATGAGAAAAGTTATTTAATTTCATAGCGCTGCTTTCAATCCACATAATCAGCGTTAAACTATTTATACCATTATTTTAGGGAGAAACGATGATGCGCGTACTGGTTGTCGAGGATAATGCTTTATTACGCCACCACCTCAAGGTTCAGTTACAGGATTTAGGGCATCAGGTGGATGATGCAGAAGATGCGAAGGAAGCGGACTATTATCTGAATGAGCATCTGCCGGATATCGCGATCGTTGATTTAGGACTCCCCGATGAAGATGGTTTGTCGCTAATCCGCCGCTGGCGCAGTAATGAGGTTTCGCTGCCAATTCTGGTATTAACCGCGCGCGAAGGCTGGCAGGACAAAGTGGAAGTTCTCAGTGCAGGCGCTGACGATTATGTCACCAAACCGTTTCACATCGAAGAAGTGGCTGCACGCATGCAGGCACTGATGCGGCGAAACAGCGGTCTGGCATCGCAAATTATCTCCCTTCCGCCTTTTCAGGTGGACCTCTCCCGACGCGAGTTATCCGTCAATGATGAGGTTATCAAGCTCACGGCGTTTGAATATACCATTATGGAAACTCTCATCCGTAATAATGGCAAAGTGGTCAGTAAAGATTCGCTCATGTTGCAGCTTTATCCGGATGCCGAGCTGCGCGAAAGTCACACTATTGATGTCCTGATGGGGCGTCTACGTAAAAAAATTCAGGCGCAGTATCCGCATGAGGTGATCACTACCGTACGTGGACAAGGCTATCTTTTCGAACTGCGCTAATGAATAAACTATTGCGTCATTTTTTCCCGTTATCGCTGCGGCTGCGCTTTTTACTGGCCACCGCGGGCGTGGTATTGGTGCTTTCACTGGCCTACGGCATGGTTGCCCTGGTAGGCTATAGCGTCAGCTTTGATAAGACAACGTTCCGCCTGCTGCGGGGCGAAAGTAATCTGTTTTATACCCTGGCGAAATGGGAAAACGGCAAGATTAACATCGAGCTGCCCGAGAACCTCGACATGCAAAGCCCAACAATGTCGCTGATTTACAATGAAGCGGGTGAACTTCTGTGGGCGCAGCGCAATGTTCCCTGGCTGACGAAAAGTATCCAACCGGACTGGCTAAAAACCAACGGATTTCATGAGATTGAAGCCAACGTAGACGCTACCAGCACCCTGCTGGGCGAAGATCACTCCGCGCAGCAGCAGTTAAAAGAAGTCAGAGAAGATGACGACGACGCCGAAATGACCCACTCCGTGGCGGTAAACGTCTATCCTGCTACTGCCAGAATGCCGCAACTGACCATTGTGGTTGTCGATACCATTCCGATAGAGCTAAAGCGCTCGTATATGGTCTGGAGCTGGTTTATTTATGTGCTGGTCGCCAATCTGTTGCTGGTCATTCCGCTGTTATGGGTGGCCGCGTGGTGGAGCCTGCGGCCGATTGAATCGCTGGCGCGTGAAGTCCGTGAGCTTGAGGAACATCATCGTGAGATGCTAAACCCCGCCACCACACGCGAATTGACCAGCCTGGTTCGTAATCTCAATCGGCTGTTAAAAAGCGAACGTGAGCGTTATGACAAATACCGCACCACGTTAACAGACCTCACCCATAGCCTGAAAACACCACTGGCGGTATTGCAGAGTACTCTGCGCTCAATGCGTAATGAAAAGATGAGCGTCAGCGACGCAGAGCCTGTCATGCTGGAACAAATCAGCCGTATTTCCCAACAGATAGGTTATTACCTGCATCGCGCGAGCATGCGTGGCAGCAGTGCCCTACTCAGCCGCGAACTGCACCCGATCGCGCCGTTGCTGGATAAACTGACCTCGGCACTGAATAAGGTGTATCAGCGTAAAGGCGTCAACATTAATCTCGATATCTCACCTGAAATCAGCTTTGTGGGCGAACAGAATGATTTTGTCGAGGTGTTGGGCAACGTACTGGATAACGCCTGTAAATATTGTCTGGAGTTTGTCGAGATTTCAGCGCAACTGTCTGAGGATCAGCTGCATATTCTGGTTGAAGATGATGGTCCTGGTATTCCGCAAAGCAAACGGGAAGTGGTGTTTGACCGTGGACAGCGCGTAGATACGCTACGTCCAGGACAAGGCGTCGGTCTGGCGGTGGCGCGAGAAATCACCGAACAGTATGACGGGCAGATTATTGCCGGTGATAGCCTGCTGGGTGGTGCGCGCATGGAAGTTATTTTTGGTCGCCAGCAGCCGGGCCAGAAAGACGAGTAATCGTCGCATGTAATAAATATGTACTGACTTCACGCTTGAGGTTAAGTATCCGTTATAATCGGTTGCAGATACCAGCCTGCGGGATGCTCATTATGGAATACCAACTCACACTTAACTGGCCCGATTTTCTTGAACGCCACTGGCAGAAACGCCCGGTGGTCTTAAAACGCGGGTTTAACAATTTTATTGATCCTCTCTCTCCTGACGAACTGGCTGGACTGGCAATGGAAAGCGAAGTCGACAGCCGACTCGTCAGCCACCAGGACGGAAAATGGCAGGTTAGCCACGGTCCTTTCGAAAGCTACGACCATCTTGGCGAGAACAACTGGTCTTTGCTGGTGCAGGCGGTCAACCACTGGCACGAGCCAACTGCCGCGCTGATGCGCCCGTTCCGTGAATTACCGGACTGGCGCATCGACGACCTGATGATTTCTTTCTCTGTCCCCGGCGGCGGCGTTGGCCCGCACCTGGATCAGTACGATGTATTTATCATTCAGGGAACAGGTCGTCGTCGCTGGCGCGTAGGTGAAAAACTGCAGTTGAAACAACACTGCCCTCACCCGGATCTCCTTCAGGTCGACCCGTTTGAAGCTATCATCGATGAAGAGCTGGAACCCGGCGATATCCTGTACATTCCACCGGGATTCCCGCACGAAGGTTATGCGCTGGAAAACGCGATGAACTATTCGGTCGGTTTCCGTGCGCCAAACACTCGCGAGCTGATCAGCGGGTTCGCCGATTACGTTTTACAACGTGAACTGGGTAGTACCTATTACAGCGATCCTGACCTGCCGCCACGCGATCATCCGGCCGACGTTCTGCCGCAGGAGATGGATAAGCTGCGCGAAATGATGCTCGGGCTGATTAATCAACCAGAACATTTCCAGCAGTGGTTTGGCGAGTTTATTTCTCAGTCTCGTCATGAACTGGATATTGCCCCGCCGGAGCCACCATATCAGCCAGACGAAATTTACGATGCCCTGAAGCAAGGTGATGTGTTAGTGCGTCTGGGCGGATTGCGTGTATTGCGTATTGGCGACGACGTCTACGCTAACGGTGAGAAAATTGATTCACCGCATCGTCCTGCCCTGGAAGCGCTGGCCAGTCATATTGTGTTGACGGCTGAGAACTTTGAGGATGCGCTGGAAGATCCTTCTTTCCTTGCCATGCTTGCCGCGCTGGTCAACAGCGGGTACTGGTTCTTCGAAGGGTAATGCGAAGTGTGCCTGATGCGACGCTACGCGTCTTATCAGGCCTACTGGAGTGTAATAATGTAGGCCGGATAAGCGAAGCGCCATCCGGCAACTACACATACTTTATTTTTGTTGCGCGGCCAGTTCAGCAATACGCACAATCACTTGTACCGCTTTTTCCATTCCTTCCAGGGTTACAAACTCATGTTTACCATGATAGTTGTAGCCGCCGGTGAACAGATTCGGACACGGTAATCCCATAAACGACAGCTGCGCGCCGTCAGTGCCGCCACGGATCGGTTTTAGCACCGGCTCAATATCGCAATCGCGCATCGCCTGCTGGGCGATATCCAGTACGTGCGGATGCTCAATCACTTTTTCGCGCATATTGTAGTAACTGTCTTCAATCACCAGTTCGATATAGCAGTCGGGGTGTAACCCTTTACCGACCTTCTTGGCGATATCCATGATCTTGCGTTTACGCGCTTCAAACTGCTTACGGTCAAAATCACGAATAATGTAGTGCATATCCGCCCGATCGACCGTCCCTTTCATGCTCGCCAGATGATAAAAGCCTTCGTAGCCTTCCGTCTTTTCCGGGCTTTCATCTGCCGGAACCTCTGCATGAATACGCGCCGCCAGCGACAGCGCATTTACCATCACACCTTTTGCGGTGCCGGGATGCACATTGTTGCCAACAATTTTAATATTTACCGACGCGGCGTTGAAGTTTTCAAACTCCAACTCACCTACGCCACCACCGTCAACGGTATAGGCCCACTGCGCATCGAATGCAGCAACGTCAAAATGCTTCGCCCCTTTACCCACCTCTTCGTCCGGCGTAAAGGCCACGCGGATATCACCGTGCGGAATATCTTTTTGGATAAGCACAGCCAGTGCGGTCATGATTTCCGCCACGCCTGCTTTATCATCCGCGCCCAGCAACGTTTTACCATCTGTGGTGATCAGCGTCTGACCCAGAAGTTGATGCAGCACCGGGAACATCACTGGCGATAAAACTTCATCACCGATGCCTAACGCAATATCGCCACCGCGATAGTTTTCAACAATTTGCGGGTTGACATTTTTACCACTGAAATCCGGTGAGGTATCCACATGGGAAATAAAGCCGATCGCAGGAATATTGCCAGCAACGTTAGCGAGTAACGTTGCCATCAGCGTGCCTTTTTCGCTCAGTGAAATATTAACCAGCCCCATCTCTTCGAGCTGTTGTTTGAGCAGTTGTAATAATTTCCACTGTCCTTCGGTGCTGGGTACCTGCCGCACGCCCGATTTTGATTGGGTGTCCAGCGACACGTAGTGTAAAAAACGCTCAAGTAGTTTATCCATGCAGTCACCCTCACTTTTTGTGACAACATTATCAATAAGCAACAAAAGACAAATATTGCGTCAGGTCACTTTTATCCCCGCAAGTGAGAATATTTCGCCCTGACATCCCCTCTGACTATAGGGCTAAGTCAGTAATTCGCAACAAGGATTGGCGATTACAATGGTTTGCCGTAGAATAACGGCCCTCATTAAGAGTCATCAAGGTGGTTAACCACAAACCCCGCATCGGTCAGCCATCCGTTGCGTTTACATGGGACAGAGTAAAAAATTGAATAAACAACCGCGTTCGCTTTCTCCACTGGTGCAATTAGCGGGAATTCGCAAAAGTTTCGATGGCAAAGAGGTGATTTCCAGCCTGGATTTGACCATCAATAATGGCGAGTTTCTTACGCTGCTTGGCCCCTCTGGCTGCGGTAAAACAACCGTTCTTCGCCTGATTGCCGGTCTGGAAACGGTTGATTCCGGTCATATTATGTTGGACAACGAGGACATTACTCACGTTCCAGCGGAAAACCGCTACGTGAATACCGTCTTCCAAAGCTATGCGTTATTCCCCCACATGACCGTATTTGAGAATGTGGCCTTTGGTTTACGTATGCAAAAAACGCCCGCAGCCGACATTTCTCCCCGCGTTACCGAAGCCCTGCGCATGGTGCAACTGGAAGAGTTCGCCCAGCGAAAACCGCATCAACTTTCCGGCGGCCAGCAGCAGCGCGTAGCGATTGCCCGAGCTGTGGTCAACAAACCCCGCTTACTCTTGTTAGATGAATCCCTCTCTGCGCTGGACTACAAACTGCGTAAGCAGATGCAGAATGAACTGAAAGCGCTGCAGCGTAAGCTTGGTATCACTTTTGTCTTTGTCACACACGATCAGGAAGAAGCGCTGACTATGTCCGACCGCATCGTGGTGATGCGCGATGGTAAGATTGAGCAGGACGGTACGCCGCGCGAAATCTACGAAGAGCCCAAGAATCTGTTCGTCGCCGGGTTTATCGGCGAGATCAATATGTTTAACGCCACGGTGATTGAACGTCTGGATGAACAGCGTGTTCGTGCTAACGTTGAAGGTCGCGAGTGCAATATTTATGTCAACTTCGCGGTGGTTCCCGGACAAAAGCTGCACGTCCTGTTACGTCCTGAAGATTTGCGCGTAGATGAAATCAACGATGATAATCATATCGAAGGCCTGATCGGCTACGTGCGCGAACGCAACTACAAAGGCATGACGCTGGAGTCGGTTGTGGAACTGGAAAATGGCAAGATGGTGATGGTCAGCGAATTCTTCAATGAAGACGATCCTGACTTTGACCACTCTCTCGACCAGAAAATGGCGATTAACTGGGTAGAAAGCTGGGAGGTAGTACTGGCTGATGAAGAACACAAGTAAATTCCAGAGTGTGGTGATCGTCACCATTGTCGGTTGGCTTGTGTTATTTGTCTTTCTGCCCAACCTGATGATCATCGGTACCAGCTTTTTGACCCGCGACGACGCCAATTTCGTCAAAATGGTCTTTACGCTGGAGAACTATACGCGCCTGCTCGATCCGCTCTATTTTGAGGTGCTGGTTCACTCCCTCAATATGGCGCTGATTGCCACGCTCGCCTGTCTGGTACTCGGCTACCCGTTTGCCTGGTTTTTGGTGAAACTGCCGGAAAAAGTGCGCCCGCTGCTGCTGTTCCTGCTGATTGTTCCGTTCTGGACCAATTCACTTATTCGCATCTACGGACTCAAAATTTTCCTCAGTACCAAAGGCTATCTCAACGAGTTTCTGTTATGGCTCGGGGTTATCGACACACCCATTCGCATCATGTTTACCCCCAGCGCGGTGATTATCGGGCTGGTATACATCCTGCTACCGTTTATGGTGATGCCGCTCTATTCCAGCATTGAAAAACTCGATAAACCGCTGCTGGAAGCCGCACGCGATTTAGGTGCCAGTAAACTTCAGACCTTCACCCGCATCATTATTCCGTTGACGATGCCGGGGATTATCGCCGGATGCCTGCTGGTTATGCTGCCCGCAATGGGGCTGTTTTATGTTTCCGACTTAATGGGCGGTGCGAAAAACCTGCTGATTGGCAACGTAATTAAAGTTCAGTTCCTGAACATCCGTGACTGGCCGTTTGGTGCAGCCACCAGCATTACGCTGACCATCGTGATGGGTCTGATGCTGCTGATCTACTGGCGTGCCTCGCGCTTGCTGAACAAGAAGGTGGAACTCGAATGATCGGTCGACTGCTCCGCGGCGGTTTTATGACCGCTATCTACGCGTATCTGTATATTCCAATCATCATTCTGATTGTGAACTCCTTTAACAGCTCGCGCTTCGGCATCAACTGGCAGGGTTTTACTACCAAATGGTACGGCCTGCTGATGAATAACGACAGCCTGTTGCAGGCGGCGCAGCACTCGCTGACGATGGCGGTGCTATCCGCCACGTTTGCCACCTTGATCGGCTCACTCACTGCGGTTGCGCTGTACCGCTACCGTTTTCGCGGTAAACCGTTTGTCAGTGGCATGCTGTTCGTGGTGATGATGTCGCCAGATATTGTGATGGCAATATCTCTGCTGGTGCTGTTTATGCTGATCGGCATTCAACTGGGTTTCTGGTCGCTGTTGTTCTCACATATCACTTTTTGTCTGCCTTTTGTGGTGGTGACAGTTTACTCACGCCTGAAAGGTTTTGATGTACGCATGCTTGAGGCTGCTAAAGATTTGGGTGCCAGCGAAGTAACTATTCTACGCAAGATTATACTGCCACTGGCTATGCCTGCGGTGGCTGCGGGTTGGTTGTTGAGCTTTACGCTGTCGATGGATGATGTCGTCGTTTCGTCCTTCGTTACCGGACCGGGTTATGAAATTCTGCCATTAAAAATCTACTCAATGGTCAAAGTCGGCGTATCACCAGAGGTGAACGCGCTGGCGACCATTTTGTTGGTTCTGTCGCTGGTTATGGTGATCGCCAGCCAGCTTATTGCACGTGATAAAACCAAGGGCCGCTGAGGCCCTTAATTCAGGGGACGTTAAATGATGAAAAAATGGTCACGCCACCTGCTCGCGGCGGGTGCTCTGGCACTGGGCATGAGCGCCGCTCACGCGAATGACAACAACACGCTCTATTTCTATAACTGGACCGAGTATGTCCCGCCAGGGCTGCTGGAACAGTTCACCAAAGAGACCGGCATTAAGGTTATCTATTCGACCTACGAGTCGAACGAAACCATGTACGCCAAGCTCAAAACCTATAAAGACGGCGCATACGATCTGGTGGTTCCGTCCACCTATTACGTCGATAAAATGCGTAAAGAAGGTATGATCCAGAAGATCGACAAGTCGACGTTGACCAACTTCCACAACCTCGATCCGGAAATGCTCAACAAGCCGTTTGACCCGAACAATGACTACTCCATCCCGTATATCTGGGGTGCGACGGCCATTGGCGTAAACAGCGATGCTATCGATCCGAAAACCGTCACCAGTTGGGCCGATCTATGGAAACCGGAGTACAAAGGCAGTCTGCTGTTAACGGATGATGCGCGTGAAGTGTTCCAGATGGCGCTGCGCAAGCTGGGATACTCCGGCAATACCACCGAACCGAAAGAGATTGAAGCTGCCTATAACGAGCTGAAGAAACTGATGCCTAACGTCGCGGCGTTTAACTCTGACAACCCGGCCAACCCGTATATGGAAGGTGAAGTCAATCTGGGGATGGTGTGGAACGGCTCCGCATATGTTGCGCGTCAGGCAGGTACACCGCTGGAAGTGGTATGGCCTAAAGAAGGTGGCATTTTCTGGATGGATAGCCTGTCTATTCCGGCTAACGCGAAAAACAAAGAAGGTGCGCTGAAGCTGATTAACTTCCTGCTGCGCCCGGACGTGGCGAAAGAAGTTGCGGAAACTATTGGTTATCCGACGCCAAACCTGGCAGCACGTAAGCTGTTAAGCCCTGAAGTCGCAAATGATAAAACCCTGTACCCTGACGCAGAAACCATCAACAAAGGGGAATGGCAGAACGACGTCGGTTCCGCCAGCGCTATCTATGAAGAGTATTATCAGAAGCTAAAAGCAGGACGTTAATTGCCCTCCTCATAGGCCGGATAAGACGCGCCAGCGTCGCATCCGGCGCATCATCATTGCCCGATGGCGCTACGCTTATCGGGCCTACGCCATCCGTTCTCACAGACCTTTCAATAACTTCTCAACAAACTCTGGCACCACCTGGCTTGCCGGACCGTAATACTTCTCTTCAAACTCGCTGCCAACCTGGCTCGGTTCGAGATTTAGTTCTACCGTATGTGCCCCATGCAGTCGCGCCTCATGCACAAAACCCGCAGCCGGATAAACATGTCCCGATGTGCCAATCGCAATGAATACATCCGCCATTGCCAGCGCCATGTAAATTTCATCCATGCCCAGCGGCATTTCACCAAACCACACCACGTGTGGTCGCAACGGTGCCGGAAATTGACAGCAGTGACATTTATCTTCCGGGGTCACATCGTCCTTCCATTCCAGAATCTGCCCGCTTTGCGAGCAGCGAACCTTGAGCAGTTCGCCGTGCATATGGATAACGTTCTGGCTGCCCGCACGCTCATGCAGGTTATCAATGTTCTGCGTCACCAGTAAAAAACGGTCGCCCAGTTCGGCTTCGAGTTTTGCCAGTGCGATATGCGCCGCGTTGGGCTGGATTTCTGGCTGTTGCAATTGATGGCGACGGGCGTTATAAAACGACTGAACCAGTTCCGGGTTTCGACTAAATCCTTCCGGAGTCGCAACGTCCTCAACCCGATGTTCTTCCCAGAGACCATCCGCCGCGCGGAAGGTTCGAATTCCTGACTCAGCGGAGATTCCCGCTCCCGTCAGTACCAGCACTCTTGGTTTTTCCATCAATTCAGGCACCACTCTGTCTCTGAAAAAGATTCGTTGACGCAGGCGATCGCGCAAATGGCGTTTATTTTTACGAAAGCGGCTTAACCGATGACCCCGACGCGACAGCATAACAACCTCTTTGTATTAATCGGTAAGATGTAGGAAAGCAGCCCCGCGCATCCCGCCGGCATCACCGTGCCGTGCCTGCTCAATACGCGGTACCCGGGCAACCGGCAACAGATGACGTGGCAGTCGGTCCGTCAGTTGCGTCGTAATAGCGGTAAAATTCGATAAGCCTCCGCCAATCACCACCAAATCAGGATCGACGATAGTCAGGATATTCCCAAGACACACCGCCAGCAAATCCAGATAGCGTTCTACGTGTGCACGCGCATGTTCATCGCCCTGCTCCCACAACGCGATAATTTCACGGGCATCCAGCGGTTGATGGTAGTAATGCTGATACAACCACGCAAATCCACCGCCGGAAAGATAGCTTTCGATGCATCCCAGTTGGCCGCATCCGCAGCGGCGCAGCGGGAAATCAAAGCCCATCAGCGTCAGCGCATCGACCGGCAAACGAATATGACCAAACTCGCCGGTGATATAGCTACGTCCGGTGATGGATTTCCCGTTAAGCACCAGGCCGCCGCCAACGCCCGTACCGAGGATCAACCCCATCACCAGCGGATATTGGGTAAACTCGTCATCCCAGGCTTCGGAGAGAGCAAAACAGTTCGCATCGTTATCCAGACGCACATCGCGGTCAAGGCGAGCGCTAAGATCTGCGCGGAGCGGTTTGCCACTGGCGGCAGGAACGTTGGCCGCGTACAACGTGCCGTCTTCCGTTTCCGGCATGCCAGGAATCCCGATACCGACCGAACCTTTGATACCAAAACGCTGGTCAGCTTCCGTCACCAGATTGCAGACCGCATCAAGGAAAGCGTCGTAGCTGTCGCGAGGTGTAGGGACGCGAGTTTCCCATTGCAGACGACGTTGCTTATCAAACACGCCCAGCGCAATTTTGGTCCCGCCGATGTCAAATCCGTAATACATCACCGCTCCTTGATACACGTCATCCTTCAAGATGCCTCTGCGTTGGCTACGCCTTGATGCAGCATGAATGCTGTCGTGTATTATTGTTGTTATTGGCCGCTAAGTACTCTCGCAGGATCAATATTGCTGGCGCGACGCGCCGGATACCAACTTGCCAAAAGACTCAGCACGAGTGCTGTCACCAGCACGTAAATCACATCCAGCCAGTGTAATTCCGATGGCAGGAAGTCAATGAAATAGATATCGCCGGACAGGAACTGATGACCGATAAGCGCCTCGATTCCGTTGATGATCGGCGTCAGTTGCAACGAGACAACCACCCCGATGACGACGCCTATCAGGCTACCGAACAGACCCGCCAGCAGGCCGTACCAGACAAAAATGGCACGGATCAACCCATCTTTCGCCCCGAGGGTTCTTAATACCGCAATATCGCCGCTTTTGTCTTTTACCGCCATCACTAACGTGGAAACGATATTAAAGCAGGCCACACCAATCACCAGCACCATCGCCAGATACATAATGGCGCGAATCATCTGGATATCGCGATACATATAGCCGTAAGTACCGATCCAGCTCTTAATATAAACATAGTTATTGGTGACTTCACCCGCGTCCCGCACCAGCTTATTGGCGTTAAACACGTCGTTAACCTTCAGCGCAATCCCGGAAACGCTGGTTCCCATATCCAGATATTGCTGCGCATCTTCCATTGGGATCATGGCAAAGCTGTGATCGAGCTGACCGCTCAGCTGCAGAATTCCCGTTACGTGCAAACGCACGCGTTTAGGCTGCTGTAATTTATGATCCGCGCTGGCGTTAGGGATCATAATCGACACCCAGTCGCCCTGCTTCACCTTCAGCGCATCGGCAATACCCTTACCAATGATGATTTGTTGTTCACCGGCTTTAAAATTATCCCAGGCATGGTTTTGCACGAAGGATGGCAGTGCGCTTAAACGCTGTTCCTGTTTCGGGTCAACGCCCTTCACCTGCACCGCGCGTAAGTTCGCCCCGCTCTCTACCAGTCCGGTAAAGTTGATATAAGGCGCCGCGGCGACAATACCCGGCACTTTTTGTACTTTGTCGAGCGCTTCCTGCCAGTTATTCCACGGCTGATTTACGGCTTCAATCTCTCCGTGTGGGACTACGGCCAGAATACGGTTGTTCAGCTCACGCTCAAATCCGTTCATGGCACTTAAACCAACGATCAACACCGCCACACCCAACGCGATGCCAACGGTGGAAATCACTGATATCAGCGAAACCATACCGCCGCGCCGCCGACCACGGCTAAAGCGCAGACCAATCAATAATGATAAAGGCGAAGCCATTACTCAGCTCCCATCAGGCTCAGTTCAGCCGTCAGGCGACCATCGCGCATTTCAAGCTGGCGGCTCATCCGCTTCGCCAGTTGCAGATCGTGCGTCACCACCAGAAATGCCGTGCCCTGAGAACGGTTCAGCTCGCCCAGAAGCTCGAAAATGCTATCCGCGTTACGCGCATCCAGGTTACCCGTTGGCTCATCCGCCAGGACCAGACGCGGGTTATTCACCAGCGCACGAGCGATGGCCACACGCTGGCGTTCGCCGCCAGACAGTTCAGACGGGCGATGACTGGCACGATGATCCAGTCCTACGGCTTTCAGCATATCCCGTGCACGCTCGGTTATTTCAGCCGGTTTTTTCTTGCCTATCAGCAGCGGCATCGCTACGTTTTCCAGCGCGGTAAAGTCCGGCAGTAAATGGTGGAACTGGTAAATAAAGCCCAGCTTCTGATTACGCAGTTCCGCTTTCGCCGCCGACGAGAGCTTGCTCATTGGCTGACCGCTAAAAATGACGTCGCCGGAAGTCGGGGTATCCAACCCGCCTAACAGATGCAGCAGCGTACTCTTGCCGGAGCCAGAGCTGCCGACAATCGCCATCATCTCACCTTCGCCGACGCTAAAACTGACATCGTGCAGGACATCGGTCTGCACAGTGCCTTCCTGATAGCGTTTGCACAGGTTGTCGCATTGCAACAGGATCTTATTCATAACGTAAAGCCTCAGCGGGTTGAGTGGCGGCAGCGCGCCAGGAAGGATAAAGCGTAGACAGCAGCGCGATGGCCATCGCCACCAGCGCAATGACGATAACCTGAAGCGGCTCGATAGCGACCGGCAGCGCCGCGCCATCCAGCAGCACACCAATAATTGGCATTAAATTGTTCAGTTGACTGGCGAGCAATGCGCCCAGCACCGCGCCAAGCAGCGCGCCGATAATCCCGGCACTGGCCCCCTGAACCATAAACACCATCATTATCTGCCGCGGCGTTAGCCCCTGCGTTTGTAGAATCGCCACTTCCCCTTGCTTCTCCATTACCATCAGACCCAGCGAGGTAATAATATTAAAAGCCGCCACAGCCACGATCAGGCTAAGCAGTAGCCCCATCATGTTCTTCTCCATGCGCACGGCCTGGAACAGTTCCCCTTTGCGCTCGCGCCAGTCCTGCCATTTGGTGCCCTGCGGCAGCGTTTGCTGGCTCAGCGTATCAACTTTTAACGGTTCGTTCAGCCACAGACGCCAGCCGGTAATATTGCCCACCGGATAGCGCATCAGGCGGGAAGCATCCTGAATGTTGGTCAGCATCTGGTAACCGTCTACTTCGCTGTTGGCGGCGAAGGTGCCAATCACCGTAAACAGACGCTGGCTCGGCAAACGCCCCATTGGCGTAAACTGGCTGGCCGAAGGCACCATCACGCGAATTTGATCGCCACGGTTCACGCCCAACTGCCCGGCAAGCTGCTCGCCGAGGATGACATTATACTTACCCGGTTGCAGATCTGTTTGTTTCACATTGACCAGATACGGCGTTAACGGATCTTTTTGCGCCGGATCGATACCGAGCATCACGCCGACCGCCACGCTACGCGCGCTTTGCAGCACCACATCTCCCGTAGTTATGGGTGCAACTCGGTTGACGCCGTTCAACACCACCGCTTTTTCCGGCAGTTGTTGCGGGTTGAGGGAACCCTGTTCAGACGAGAGGACGGCCTGAGGCATCAGGCCAAGAATATTGTTTTGCAGCTCGCGCTCAAAACCGTTCATCACCGACAACACCGTGACCAGCGCCATCACCCCGAGGGTAATGCCAATGGTGGAGAGCCAGGAAACGAAGCGACCGAAGCGATCTGCTGCACGCCCACGCATATAACGCAGGCCGATGAATAGAGCGACAGGTTGGTACATGAAATCCGTCTGGTTGCTGTTAGCAAAGTCACGAGTATATAAGCGAAAGCGGAATGGGTAAATGACTGAACCGTAAGTGTTCGTCAGCACTATTCCTAAAAGTATAAATAAATCAATTCGCTAAAGCTGTCCCTCTTCCCTTCCATCCTGGTCCCTGATCTTTATCTTAAAAAATCAAAATGCAGACAGTTACGCATTACAGCGCACAGCGGGTTGCGCAGGATGGCAGGCTATAACCAACAATATGGATACGCCGTCTCGATGAATAAAAAAGAACTATGGATTAATCAAATCAAAGGGTTATGTATTTGCCTGGTGGTGATTTACCACTCGGTAATCACATTTTACCCGCACCTCACTACTTTTCAGCATCCGCTTTCAGAGCTGCTGAGCAAATGCTGGATTTACCTCAATTTGTACCTGGCGCCGTTTCGCATGCCGGTATTTTTCTTTATTTCGGGATATCTGATCCGTCGCTACATTGATAGCGTCCCGTGGACCACCTGCGTGGATAAACGGATCTGGAGTATTGCCTGGGTGCTGATACTCTGGGGTGTGGTGCAATGGCTGGCGTTAGTGACGCTCAATAACTGGCTGGCCCCACAGCGCGATCTGAGCCATGCTGCCAACGCCGCTTATGCTGGTTCGATCGCAGGTTTTACCCACGGGATGCTGACCGCCAGTACCAGCTTGTGGTATCTGTACGCGCTGATTGTCTATTTTGTTCTGTGTAAAATTTTCAGCCGTTGGGCGGTGCCGCTGTTGGCGTTATTTGTGGCGCTGAGCGTGGCGATCAACTTTGTCCCGACGCCGTGGTGGGGAATGAACAGCGTGATTCGCAATCTGCCCTGGTACAGCCTCGGTGCATGGTTTGGCGCAACGCTGATGGTATGGATTAAGGAGGTGCCCCTGCGCCGCCATGCGCTCATTGTTCTGGTTAGCGCAATCGCCGCCATCGTCGCGTGGCTGGCAAATGTCTCACTATTACTTTCTCTTCTTTCCATTGTGCTGATCATGAAGCTGTTTTATCAATTTGAGCTGCGCTTTGGTATGCGTGAGTCCGGCCCGTTAAGCGTGATTGGTGCCAATACCATCGCCATCTACACCACCCACCGAATTCTGGTTGAGCTATTCAGCTTAACGCTAATCCCCAACATTAATCATGCCGCCTGGCCTGCATATGCAGAGCTGGCCCTGCTGCTGGTGTATCCATTCGCCTGCCTGCTGCTGTGCACCTTGTTTGGCCTGTTGGTGCGTAAAATTTCACAAAAAACAGTGGCCGACCTGCTCTTTTCCCCGCCTTCTTTATCGGTCGTTTCGCGCTAACCCCAACGCGCTTTTTGCCCCCATCAGGGGGCGAATCAATTTGCTTATGAGAAACGATCACGGATAATAAAGAACATTGCTTATCAGATGTATATCTAAACGAGAACCTGACAACCGAATGCCTGAACAACATCGTTACACGCTCCCAGCGAAAGCTGGCGATCAGCGCCAGTTGGGTGAGCTTACCGGTGCCGCCTGCGCAACGCTGGTCGCCGAAATCGCCGAACATCACGCCGGTCCAGTGGTACTGATCGCGCCGGACATGCAAAATGCTTTGCGCCTGCATGATGAAATTCGTCAGTTCACCGACCAGATGGTGATGAACCTGGCCGACTGGGAAACGCTGCCCTATGACAGTTTTTCTCCCCATCAGGAGATTATCTCTTCGCGTCTCTCTACGCTGTATCAACTGCCTGCCATGCAGCGAGGCGTGCTGATCGTTCCGGTAAATACTCTGATGCAGCGTGTCTGTCCGCACAGCTATCTGCACGGGCATGCGCTGGTCATGAAAAAAGGTCAGCGGCTTTCGCGCGACGCCCTGCGCGAACAGCTGGATAGCGCTGGCTATCGCCATGTTGATCAGGTCATGGAACACGGCGAATACGCCACGCGCGGCGCGTTGTTGGATCTGTTCCCGATGGGCAGCGAGTTGCCTTATCGTCTGGATTTCTTTGATGACGAAATCGACAGCCTGCGTCTGTTTGATACCGACACCCAGCGCACGCTGGAAGAAGTCGATGCCATTAATTTGCTTCCCGCGCACGAATTCCCGACTGACAAAACGGCCATCGAGCTATTCCGTAGTCAGTGGCGCGATACCTTTGAGGTTAAACGCGACGCCGAACATATTTATCAGCAGGTCAGCAAAGGCACGTTACCTGCGGGTATTGAATACTGGCAACCGCTGTTTTTCAGCGAGCCGCTGCCGCCGCTGTTCAGCTACTTCCCTGCCAATACGTTATTGGTCAATACCGGTGATATCGAGACCAGCGCAGAACGCTTCCAGGCCGATACCCTGTCACGCTTTGAAAATCGCGGTGTTGATCCAATGCGCCCGCTTCTGCCGCCGGAATCGCTGTGGCTGCGGGTTGATGAGCTGTTTTCTGAACTTAAACGCTGGCCGCGCGTTCAACTGAAAACCGAGAGTCTGGCGAACAAAGCTGCGAATACCAACCTCGGGTTCCAGAAGCTGCCGGACATCGCCGTGCAGGCACAGCAAAAATCACCGTTAGATGCGTTACGTAAATTCCTTGAGGGCTTTACCGGCCCGGTGATTTTCTCGGTCGAAAGTGAAGGCCGACGTGAAGCGCTTGGCGAGTTGCTCGCTCGTATCAAAGTGGCACCGAAGCGGATATTGCGACTCGATGAAGCCGTAGCTAACGGTCGTTATCTGATGATTGGCGCAGCTGAGCACGGCTTCATCGATAGCAAACGCAATCTGGCACTGATTTGTGAAAGCGATCTGCTTGGGGAACGCGTGGCGCGTCGCCGCCAGGATTCGCGTCGCACCATCAACCCGGATACATTAATTCGTAACCTTGCAGAGCTGCATCCCGGTCAGCCGGTAGTGCATCTGGAACACGGCGTGGGTCGCTATGCCGGGATGACCACGCTGGAAGCGGGCGGTATCACCGGTGAATATCTGATGCTCACCTATGCCAACGATGCCAAACTGTACGTGCCGGTGTCGTCACTGCATCTGATCAGCCGCTATGCAGGCGGTGCAGAAGAGAATGCACCGCTGCATAAACTGGGCGGCGATGCCTGGTCACGCGCCCGACAGAAAGCCGCTGAGAAGGTGCGCGATGTCGCGGCAGAGCTGCTGGATATTTATGCCCAGCGCGCGGCGAAAGAAGGCTTTGCCTTTAAGCATGACCGTGAACAGTATCAGCTGTTTTGCGACAGCTTCCCGTTTGAAACCACGCCTGACCAGGCGCAGGCGATCAACGCTGTACTCAGCGATATGTGCCAACCTCTGGCCATGGACCGCCTGGTGTGCGGTGACGTCGGTTTTGGTAAAACCGAAGTCGCGATGCGCGCCGCTTTCCTTGCCGTAGAGAACCACAAACAGGTTGCCGTGCTGGTTCCGACTACCCTGCTCGCACAGCAGCACTTCGACAACTTCCGCGATCGTTTTGCCAACTGGCCGGTACGCATTGAGATGTTGTCCCGTTTCCGTAGCGCCAAAGAGCAAGCGCAGATTCTGGAACAGGTTGCCGAGGGGAAAATTGATATTCTCATCGGCACGCACAAACTGCTGCAAGCGGATGTGAAGTTAAAAGATCTGGGTCTGCTGATTGTCGATGAAGAGCACCGTTTCGGCGTTCGCCACAAAGAACGCATCAAGGCGATGCGTGCGGATGTCGATATTCTGACCCTGACGGCAACGCCTATTCCGCGTACGCTCAATATGGCGATGAGCGGCATGCGCGATCTGTCGATTATCGCCACGCCGCCTGCTCGTCGTCTGGCGGTCAAAACCTTCGTGCGCGAATACGACAGCCTGGTGGTACGCGAGGCGATCCTGCGTGAAGTTCTGCGCGGGGGACAAGTTTATTATCTGTTTAACGACGTCGAAAATATCCAGAAAACCGCTGACAGATTAGCAGAACTGGTGCCGGAAGCGCGTATTGGTATCGGCCACGGGCAAATGCGCGAGCGCGAGCTGGAACGCGTGATGAACGATTTCCACCATCAGCGTTTTAACGTGCTGGTGTGTACCACCATTATCGAAACCGGGATCGACATTCCGACCGCCAACACTATTATCATCGAACGCGCCGATCACTTTGGTTTAGCGCAATTGCACCAGCTACGCGGTCGTGTGGGACGCTCACACCATCAGGCGTACGCCTGGCTGCTGACGCCGCATCCAAAAGCAATGACCACCGACGCGCAAAAGCGTCTGGAAGCCATCGCTTCGCTGGAAGATTTGGGTGCAGGATTTGCGCTGGCGACCCACGACCTTGAAATTCGCGGCGCCGGGGAACTGTTGGGTGAAGATCAAAGTGGTTCCATGGAAAGCATCGGCTTCTCGCTGTATATGGAGCTGCTGGAAAACGCGGTCGATGCGCTCAAAGAAGGGCGTGAGCCGTCACTGGAAGATCTCACCAGCCAGCAAACCGAAGTTGAATTGCGTATGCCGTCTCTGCTGCCGGATGACTATATACCGGATGTTAACACCCGACTATCGTTCTACAAGCGCATTGCCAGCGCGAAAGGCGAAAACGAACTGGAAGAGATTAAGGTCGAGCTGATAGATCGTTTTGGCCTGCTTCCCGACCCGGCTCGTACGTTGCTGGATATCGCTCGTTTACGCCAGCAGGCGCAGAAACTGGGGATCAGAAAGCTCGAAGGTCATGACAAAGGCGGTACCATTGAATTTGCCGAGAAAAACCACGTCAACCCGGTCTGGCTGATTGGTTTACTGCAAAAACAACCGCAACACTTCCGTCTGGACGGCCCAACCCGACTGAAATTTATGCAGGATCTGGGCGAGCGTAAAACGCGGATCGACTGGGTCCGCCAGTTTATGCGTCAGCTTGAAGAAAACGCCGTAGCATAGTGAACAGGCCGGGTGAGCACACCACTCACCCGGCCTGATGAATTTACAAACTCTTTGCACTTCCCTGCACTTCCAGACACAGCAAACCGCCATAATTCTCGTTTACTTTTACATAATAAAAACCACGTAAAAACAATGGATTTATGGTGATGTTAAACAATAAACGACTCTCTCGCTGGCTCGCGTTTTTTACGCTGGCAGCGACCTTCGCGTTAGCACTTCCGGCTCAGGCAAACACCTGGCCGCTGCCACCGCCGGGAAGCCGTCTGGTGGGCCAGAATACCGTTCACGTTGTTGAAGACAATGGCGGTTCTCTGGAGGCGATTGCGAAAAAATATAATGTCGGCTTTTTAGCGCTGCTGCAGGCCAACCCCGGCGTTGACCCTTACGTACCACGTCCGGGCAGCGTGCTGACTATACCGTTACAAACTCTGCTACCTGACGCCCCGCGCGAAGGTATTGTTATCAACCTCGCCGAACTGCGTCTTTATTATTACCAGCCGGGGACCAATTCGGTGACCGTTTATCCTATTGGTATTGGCCAGTTAGGTGGTGACACGCTGACGCCTACGATGGTAACCACCATTTCTGATAAACGCGCCAACCCCACCTGGACGCCGACGGCAAATATCCGCGCGCGATACAAAGCAAACGGAATTGACCTGCCTGCCGTTGTACCTGCCGGTCCGGATAACCCGATGGGCCATCATGCAATTCGCTTAGCGGCATACGGCGGCGTTTATCTGCTGCACGGCACCAATGCTGACTTTGGCATCGGCATGCGCGTCAGTTCCGGCTGTATTCGTCTGCGCGACGGTGATATCGAAACCCTGTTCCGTCAGGTAACGCCCGGAACTAAGGTCAATATTATCAATACGCCGATCAAAGCATCCGTTGAGCCTAACGGCGTGCGGCTGGTAGAAGTACATCAGCCGCTGTCCGAAAAAATCAATGACGACCCGCAACTGTTGCCAATCGTGCTGAACGCGTCCATGCAGACATTTAAAAATGCGGCGCAAACAGATGCCGCCGTCATGGATCATGCGATGGAGATTCGCTCAGGCATGCCGGTCGATGTGACCCGTCATCACGACGTTGCTCAACAGCCGATGTAAACTCCGCACATAAAAAAACCCCCGCTGGATTTTATTCCGCGGGGGTTTTTTATTTAACTCGCAGTGGCATTGCGATGGGTTAAATCTTATTTGTAGATAACAGCAGTCCCATGAAGGGTGTTAGGGCCGGTAACGGAAGTAATACGGAAAGACTTCGCACCCATCTCATCGGCTTTCTGCGCCAGTTGATCTTCCAGTGAACCTAAGTTAGTCCCCGCATTCGCAGAAATAGTACCGACTTTCTCTTGACCCGCAGGTGTGGACTGAACTTCAACAGCGGCGAAGCTTGCAAATGACAGTGAGCTAAGAACAGCAGCAACAAACAGGGTTTTTACGTTTTTCATGATAGTGACCTTTAGCAGATGAATGGGTGTCGGAAAGATTAACTTAACGATCGATAGGTAAATCATAGATGTGATCCAGGTCACACGTCAATACTTTTTTATAATGATCGTTATATAAAATATAAAGGTCTTATTTTTCATGACAATAGATATAATTTATTTTTATCGTGAATCCGCTGGAGTGTGCAGTCGAATATTTTTATAATGGTTATTCAATAAACCCAACAAAGGTACATCGGCGCCATGACAACTGAAACGACAGGTTGTGCAAAAAAAAGCCGTGGCCGACCAAAAGTGTTCGACAGGGAAGCCGCGCTTGATAAGGCCATGACACTCTTCTGGCAGCACGGATATGAAGCGACCTCGCTCGCCGATCTCGTAGAAGCTACCGGCGCAAAAGCGCCCACGCTGTATGCGGAGTTCACCAATAAAGAAGGGTTGTTCCGTGCCGTACTGGACCGCTACATCACCCGCTTTGCGGCGAAACACGAAGCCCAGCTGTTTTGTGAAGAAAAAAGCCTTGAGTCCGCACTGGAAGACTATTTCACCGCCATAGCGACCTGCTTTACCAGCAAGGACACCCCGGCGGGATGTTTCATGATTAACACTTCTGCGACGCTGGCAGCCTCTTCCCGTGATATTGCGCACACGGTGAAATCCCGCCATGCAATGCAGGAACAGACGCTTACTCAGTTTCTTCATCAGCGTCAGCAACGAGGTGAAATCCCCGCCTACTGTGACGTGCAAAAACTGGCTGAATACCTGAACTGTATTTTACAAGGTATGTCGATCAGCGCCCGTGAAGGTGCAACGTTTGAAAAACTGATGCAGATCGCACGTACCACCCTGCGGCTGTGGCCCGAACTCGTCAAAGCTTAACCCTTTCCCGCAATTCCCCCACTGTACTAACACCCCCGGGAGCTGATAAAGCCCCCGGTTAGATTCCCGTTCCATTGCCCCTACATTTCTCATTGTTTTCATCGTGTTATCCGATCATTTTTTGTAAAGGGTATTGATAACGACAATTGTTATCAGCAATATTCGCATTTGTTTTAATGCCTGTTTCACAATGTAACCATCGGTTTCTCTACCGCCATAACAAAAACAGATCGACTCTTTTTAAAAGGAATACAAATGAATAAGCGTCTCTGGGTGCTCAATCCTCTCCTGTTGTCTTTAACCCTCCCGGCCATTGCGGCTGAGGAAGAGAACCTTATCGTCAGCGCCAACCGTAGCCAACGCACCGTGGCAGAAATGGCGCAAACGACCTGGGTTATTGAAGGAAGCGAGATTGAACAACAGGTTCAGGGGGGGAAAGAGTTCAAGGATGTTCTTGCTCAGTTAATCCCAGGAATCGATGTGAGTAGCCAGGGGCGTACAAACTACGGCATGAACATGCGTGGTCGCGCCATTGTCGTGCTCATTGACGGTGTCCGTCTGAACTCCTCGCGAACCGACAGCCGTCAGCTTGACTCCATTGACCCGTTTAACATTGCGCACATTGAAGTCATTTCAGGCGCAACCTCACTTTATGGCGGTGGCAGTACCGGCGGATTAATCAACATCGTCACCAAAAAAGGCCAGCCGGAGCGTGAAGTAGAACTCGAACTGGGGAGCAAAAGCGGCTTCAACAACAGTAACGATCATGATGAACGCGTTGCCGCGGCGGTGAGTGGAGGAACAGATCGCGCTTCCGGGCGTATGTCCGTCGCGTATCAACGATTTGGCGGCTGGTATGACGGTAATCACGATGCCCTGCTGCTGGATAACACCCAAACCGGGCTACAGCACTCCGATCGTCTGGACGTGATGGGCACCGGGACGATTGAACTTGACGACAACCGTCAGTTGCAACTGGTTACACAGTATTACAAGAGCCAGGGGGATGATGATTACGGGCTGGATCTCGGCGAGAATATGTCCGCCGTAACCGGAAACGGTAAAGCTTATACCAGCAGCGGACTGAATTCCGATCGTATTCCCGGCACCGAACGTCATCTGATCAGCCTGCAATATTCAGATGCGGATTTTTTCGGCCAGAACCTGGTCAGCCAAATCTATTACCGCGACGAATCGCTGAAATTCTATCCTTTCCCGACGCTCAGCAAAGGTAAGGTCACCAGTTTCTCCGCATCACAGCAGGACACAGACCAGTTTGGCGCCAAAATTACCCTCAACAGTCAGTTGATGGATAACTGGGAGCTGACGTGGGGTATCGATGCCGATCACGAGACCTTCGATTCCAATCAGAAATTCTTCGATCTGGCCTGGTCCCTGCCCTCCGGCGGCATGGATAACCGCACCGCTTATACCACCGGGCGTTACCCCGGTTACAGCATCACCAACTTTGCGCCTTTCCTGCAAAACAGCTATGACATTAACGACATCTTTACCCTCAGCGGCGGCGTGCGCTATCAATGGACCGAAAACAGGGTTGATGATTTCGTTGGCTATGCTCAACAGCAGGGAATCGCGACCGGGCTTGCGAACTCTGCCGATACCATTCCGGGCGGCAAAACCGATTACGATAATTTCCTGTTCAACGCCGGTATCCTCGCCCATCTGACTGACCGTCAGCAAACGTGGTTTAATTTCTCTCAGGGCGTGGAGCTTCCGGATCCAGGGAAATATTACGGTAACGGCACCTATTCGCTGGTTGGCGATCATTACCAGCTCCAGCGCAGCGTCAACGTGGCGGATTCACGTCTGGAAGGGATTAAAGTTAACTCGTACGAACTGGGATGGCGCTACACCGGCGATAGTCTGCGCACGCAACTGGCCGCTTACTACTCGACTTCGGATAAATCGATCGTTATCAACCGTAGCGATATGACCATTAACGTTCAACCCGACGATCGCCGCATTTATGGCCTTGAAGGCGCGGTGGATTATTTCATTGCGGATACGGACTGGAGCCTGGGCGGCAACTTCAATGTCATTAAATCGGAAGTGAAACAGAACGGTAAATGGCAAAAATGGGATGTGACTCTGGCCTCACCGTCGAAAGCAACCGCGTGGGTCGGCTGGGCACCAGAACCGTGGACCTTACGCGTACAGAGCCAGCAAACATTTGATCTGACCGACGCCAGCGGCAATAAGCTGGATGGCTATAACACCATGGACTTTATCGGCAGCTATCAGCTCCCGTTGGGTAAGCTGACCTTTAGCGTGGAAAACCTGCTGAATGAAGAGTACACCACGCTGTGGGGACAACGTGCGCCACTGCTGTACAGCCCAACCTACGGCAGTCCGTCACTGTATGAGTACAAGGGCCGGGGCCGCACCTTTGGTCTGAACTATGCCTTAACCTTCTGATAAAAAAAGCCCCCCAGCCTGAGCGAATGGGGGGCTAATGTTCAGGATAATGCTATTTTACGCTTTGTTATTCAGTATCAACTGTCCGTTGTTATCCAACGGAATTTGCGCGCCGGGGTCCTTATCCATACGGATTTTCCCCTGCTGATCGCCAATTTTGTACGTCACGTCGTAGCCCAGCATCTTTTCAGATTTGTCATACACCGTTTTACAACGCTGCTGCGTGGTGGTGTAAGTATCGTTTTCCTGCATCGAACCCTGAATCTGATTACCTGCATAGCCGCCGCCTAAAGCCCCGGCCACGGTGGCAATATCTTTACCACGTCCGCCGCCAAACTGATGGCCAATAACGCCACCCGCAACCGCACCCAATACGGAACCCGCAATACGGTTTTCATCTTGAACCGGCTTACGGTGCGTGACAGTTACGTTCCGGCACTCCTGACGCGGTGTTTTTACCGACTCTTTAATCGGTGTTGCAGAGACAACTTGCGCATACTGTGGGCCACGCTCGAAAACGTTCAGACTGGCCACTGCTGCAACACCCAGCGCAGCAGCTACGCCAATCCCTATACCCGCCAACATTGATTTATTCACGGGACTTCCTCCTTTTTTGCTATTAGCAACAACTTTGCAACAGAAGGTAAGGAATGCCAATCAGATTACGGATGAAAATAGCAGGATGAGGCACGAACGCAGGATGATTCGGAGAACTCTGAAGGAAGGCGCCGGATGCGTAAAATCATCCGGCGCCACAAGTCGATATTAATGCAGTTTCAGACGCGGGCGAATCACCCGGTTGATACTGCCGACCAGCATCATCAGGCCGGTTTTGAAGTAGCCGTGTAAAGCAATCTGGTGCATGCGGTACAGTGAGATGTATACAAAGCGCGCAATACGCCCTTCCACCATCATCGAACCACGGGTCAGGTTGCCCATCAGGCTACCCACGGTAGAAAAGTTAGAGAGCGAGACCAGAGAGCCGTGATCTTTGTACTGATACGCTTTCAGTGGCTTGCCGTTCATCTGTGCCAGAATATTGTTCATCGCACAGGTCGCCATCTGGTGTGCTGCCTGAGCGCGCGGAGGCACAAAACCCCCTTCCGGGCGCGCGCAGGAAGCGCAGTCGCCAATCGCGTACACGTCAGGATCGCGCGTGCTCTGCAGAGTTGGCTCAACCACCAGTTGGTTAATACGGTTCGTTTCCAGACCGCCAATGTCTTTCATAAAGTCTGGCGCTTTGATACCCGCCGCCCACACCATCAGGTCGGCTTTAATGTATTCGCCATCTTTGGTGTGCAGTCCGCCTTCGTCAGCGCTGGTGACCATCGTCTGGGTCAGTACGCGTACGCCCAGTTTGGTTAACTCATTATGCGCAGCACCGGAAATACGCGGCGGCAACGCAGGCAGAATGCGCTCGCCAGCTTCCACCAGCGTAACGTTCAGCGCATCGTTGGTCAGCCCTTTGTAACCATAGCTGTGCAGCTGTTTTACCGCATTGTGCAGCTCAGCGGAGAGCTCAACCCCCGTCGCACCACCGCCCACAATGGCGATATTCACTTTTCCGTTAGCGCCCAGATTCGCGGAATACTTCAGGAACAGATTCAGCATCTCCTGGTGGAAACGACGCGCCTGATGCGGGTTATCGAGGAAAATGCAGTTTTCTTTCACGCCAGGAGTGTTGAAATCGTTGGAGGTACTGCCCAACGCCATCACCAGCGTGTCATACGGCACTTTACGCTCAGGAACCAGCAGATCTCCCTTCTCATCGCGCAGCTCAGCGAGAGTAATGGTCTTCGCTTCACGATCGATATCTATCACCGAACCTAACTGAAACTGGAAACCATGGTTACGGGCATGTGCCAGATAGCTCAGCGCATCCACGCCTTCATCCAGTGAACCCGTCGCCACTTCATGCAGTAACGGTTTCCACAAATGACTGTGGTTTCTGTCTACCAGTGTGATTTTGGCCTTTTTCTTACGCCCGAGTTTTTTACCCAACTGCGTCGCCATTTCCAGTCCGCCAGCACCGCCGCCGACAATCACGATCCTTTTCAATGGTGTAGTCAACGTGACCCCCTCAAATTTATTAACCAATTGTTAATTAAAAGTTATTAATATAGCTCTTAATTAACAACAAGTTACAGTAATGAAAATGTTCTTCGAGAGTGAGAATAACACGAACGGTGCATTGGTCATACCAAAATTGATGTGTATCAAGTTTTGATGCTGAAAAGATAGACAACCGGAACTTTAAGAACAAAAAAACCAGCCCGATGGCTGGTTTTTTACGCACTCAATAAGGATTAACCTAACGTCTTGAACGCTTTGATGCGCTGCAAATGCGGAGAGATATTCTTAAACTTATGCGTCTGCTCTTCGTCCCAGACTATCTCGTAAAAGTGATGCAGCTCTTCCGACGAACGCTGGCTATTGAGCGCTTCATCATGACGCGACAGGATAACCAGACAGCGATCGCGATTCTTTTCGCGGAAATTGGTCACGCATTTTGTTGCGATGTCTGCATACTCCTCAGGTCTGTCAATTTTGCCTTCCATGTTCTCATACGGAAACAGGTTAGGATTAAACACGACCTGACGAATATCACACAGAAAACCAATCCGTTCAGCCCAATATCCCCCGAGCCCCACACCACAAATCAGCGGACGGTCATCCACATTCAGCTGTAGCATTTTGTCCACTTCTTTTAGCAGATGCTGCATATCATGTTTGGGATGCCGCGTACTGTAGCTAATCAGCCTGACATCCGGGTCGATGAATTGCAGCTGCAACACCTTCTCATGGTTGCCCGGGCTGTTAGAGTCAAAACCGTGTAAATAGATAATCATCGCATCCTCGCCAAACTTGCGTTAATGACCTGCTTTCTCTTCCTGCCAGCGCTCATGAAGCTGGTTTAGCTGAGCGCTTACCGTCTTCCAGCGTGCCGAATCCATCAGTTCCTGACGTGAAAATGAACCTTTATGATACAAACGTGTAACACGTTCTGCATTGATCAGCGACAGATTATCTAACACACTGACCGCTCCCTTACGATTATTGCAGACCAGGATCATATCGCAACCTGCATCCAGCGATGCCTGTCCACGCTGGGCATAGCTTCCCATAATCGCCGCCCCTTCCATCGACAAATCGTCGGAGAAAATGACACCATCGAAGCCAAGCTCCTGGCGCAGCACCGTTTTCAGCCAGTGAGATGAGCCACTCGCCGGACGCGGATCTACATCACTGTAGATGACGTGCGCAGGCATAATGGCATCCAGTTTGTTCTCCGTAATCAACGTCTGGAACACGGACATATCTTTCGCACGAATCTCGGCTTCTGAGCGAGGATCGGTTGGGGTTTCTTTGTGTGAATCCGCCGTCACGGCCCCATGACCAGGGAAATGTTTACCGGTCGTTTTCATGCCTGCGGCATGCATACCGTCAATGAAGCGGGTCGCCATCGCCAATGCTTTTAGCGGATCGGCGTGGTAAGAACGCTCGCCGATTGCGGCGCTGATATGGCCCACATCCAGTACCGGTGCAAAGCTGATATCAATGTCCATCGCGATCATTTCGCTGGCCATCAACCATCCGGCGTCCTGAGCCAGTTTGCCGCCCTCTTCCAGACCGTGCAGCGCAGCAAACGATTGAGCCGCAGGCAGGCGAGTAAAGCCTTCTCGAAAACGCTGTACACGTCCGCCTTCCTGATCTACCGCCACCACCAGATGGTTACGTGACGCAGTCCGGATTTGTCGCACTAATTCACGCAGCTGTTCCGGGTCATGATAATTTCGGGTAAAGAGGATCAACCCACCTACCAGCGGATGCGCCAGAATCTCACGCTCTTCTGCGTCCAGCTCATACCCTTCGACATCCAACATTACTGGGCCCACACTGCTCTCCTTATCCTTTCATTGTTAGCTGCCGCCAGGTTTCATCGGCCAGCCTGATAAATTGTCTATCGCCGGTTTGCCGCCAGCGATACTCAAACCACCCCGCCTTCAGCATCATTATCCAGGGTTGCCATTGTCTGACTTGTCGCCACAAAACGTCTGGCTCAATGTGCGCTCGTTGAGCGTAGGTGCTAACCAGCTGTTGGTGCTGGGATTCATCGCTGACCCATACCGCCGCCAGCTCCAGGGCAATATCACCGTCTCCGGCGTATTCCCAGTCAATCAGCCGCAGCCCTGAGGCTGTGCGTACGATGTTGTCACCGTGAACATCCATATGCAGCGGCCCCAGACGCAAAGGTCGAGGCTCACCTCGTTTCCTTAGCCGCTTCAGCGCGCGCAGCCAGCATGGTGTACGACGCGCCAGATCGCCACACTGCCAGTACTGTTCAAGTAGCGGCAGCAAGCTGATTCGCCAGCCCAATCTGGGTTGCTGGTGCAGATGATACAGTAAGCCTGCGAGTTCGTCGGCGTCCGGTAATCTGGATTCTACCTTACCGTGAAAAAACTCGACGGCCATCCACCCACGCGTATAAAAATGAGGACGTGGTGCAAGGTTTTCTGGCAGGTGTTTTAACGCATGATATTGGCGTAAGAAATGCGATTCCGGCGCATCAGGGTCGTGATGACAACGCAGTACCAGCCGGTGAGAATGATGCTCAATGATGCAGCTCCCGCCGCTCAGGCCAGTTTGGCTGGCTGCGACGGGATGATACTGCGGGAAATAGCGCGACAACACTTCGCCGCGTGTGAGTCTGTTATTGTTGCTGAACGGCACCTTTACCTGACCAGATTATCTCGCCAGTTTGTACCAGCATTAATTGCATTTGCAGCGCAGGCGAATTGACGTTGCCGGATGCGCTGGAATAAAGCACATACTGCGCGCCAACGTTACGGGCGATACCAATCGCTTTACTGCGCGTTCCGAGGCTATCGTTCGGCGACAGACCTAACTGCTGCTTGGCGACTGCCAGTTGCTGAGCGGAAACCAGAGTAAACTTACCGTTATTCGCAAGAGCATTACGTAAGGTTTCGGTGGCTTCACCCGCGTTCAGCGAGCCGTTGGTGCGGTTATTCACGCTATCAACCAGCAGAACGCCGCCCGCTTTGACGCCGTCGGCCTGCAGCATTTTTCCGACCATCGGCTGCATAGCCCCATTCCAGTCATAATGACGTTGACGTGGCGTCGGCTGCGCCGTTTGGTCCTCGTGCTCAATCGGACCCGGCTGCTGCGGTATGGTTGGCACCGTTGGCACTACCGGCACCGGCTGTTGCGGCTGCACAGGCTGTTCCGGCACCGGCTTGACTTCCTCTACCGGTGCGGGCTCTCGTTGCACCACACAGCCAGAGAGAAACATCGCCAGCGCGGCAATCAGTGCGTAGCGATTCATTTTGATCATCAAGATTCACCCCTTACAAATAAAGATAAAGTCTAACCTTGTGCGCCCCCAGAAAATTGGCGCTGCCGTACAGCGTCACCGACGAATGAGCCGGAATAGTCACACTGCGTGGCGCTTCTAGAGGATGCATTTCCAGTCCTCTGGCGTCATACCAGTAAAACCGATAATGAACGGTGACGGGTTCTTGTCTTTCGTTATAGAGTCGCGAGGATGCCGAGGCCTGAATATCAGACGTGGTTAACGTGGGCTGTTCTGCTGTTATACCTGCCGCCAGAATCGTTGACTCCATCACCAGCGACTGTTCATCACTTACCGGAATTTCTGGGTGTGTTCGACAACCCGCCAGTAGCAGCAAGCCCAGTGAAAGTGCAATGCATCCTCTGATCATGCCTACAGACCTTTATGCGCGAGCATTGGGCCAAGCGCACGGCCACCCAGCAGGTGCATATGAATGTGATACACCTCCTGACCCCCGTGGCGGTTGGTGTTCATGATTAAGCGGTACCCATCTGCAGCAATGCCTTCCTGCTCAGCAATTTTCGCTGCAACGGTGATCATGCGGCCCAATGCCTGTTCATGTTCAGCCGTCACATCGTTGACGGTTGGGATCAGGATGTTAGGAATGATCAGAATATGCGTAGGTGCCTGAGGGGAAATATCACGAAACGCAGTGACCAGTTCATCCTGGTATACGATATCCGACGGAATTTCACGACGAATAATTTTGCTGAATATAGTTTCTTCTGCCACGACGTTTTCCTTTTTTCATTAACAGCCCAAGCGTTTTGCCATGCTACGCCGGGTAACTCTGCGAGTATAGAGTATGAGCGAGTTACTCACGCTCTTTCAACTTTAACCCTCGATTTTTTAAGCGAAAACCCCAGTCAGTGCTGCTCTTATAACCATTTCCCTGCGCTATTGCTTAAGCATAGTACTGAAATCCTATTTCATTTATGCCCAAAGCGGTTTACACGTCAGGCATCAATGCGTGGCCGTTACCTTCTCGTCAGGGCGTATAACGGCTACATGACGATATCGGCCTCCCCGGCCATCACCAGGCGCAAGAAATCGTCCCGCCGATGGTTTTTAATTTTGGGATTCCATGCCACACCAATGTTCCAGCGAATTTGTTTTTCAGCGAGCATCAATAGTCTCGCTTCGGCAGGCAAAAAATGCCGGACACTTGTGGGTAAAAAGGCGACTCCGTTCCCCCCGGCAACCAATGCCAATAGCGTAGTCATGTCATTTGTTACAGAGACCGGTTCAGCGCTAAGTTGGATGCTTTGTAGAAAGAGTGAGGTTTGTTCCGCAAGACATGGGCTGGTTGATGGATCCAACTGGAGTAAGGGATATGCCGATAGCGCACTCTGAATAGTCATGCTTTCCATATAACCCTCCATCGGAACAGCAAGAGCCAGCGTTTCCTCATAAAAAATATATGAAGCCAGGCCTTTACTGACCGGCATCCGGACAAAACCGATATGCAAGCGTCCTTCCAACAACATTTTCATCTGAGCGCTGGAGGGAAGATGATTAATAACCACTTCACACTCGGAAAATTGCTGATGGAATTGATTTATCCACTTAGGTACTTGCTGAAAAGAGGAAAGACCAAATCCCATAAATAACTTTTCACGATTTCTGGTATTTATTTCTTTCGCATAGTTTAGAAATTCAATATGGGATTGTAAAAGTTCATTGGCTTTTGAAAAAATCTGTTGACCAAATACTGTCAAACTCGCGCCATGGCGTCCGCGCAAAAAAAGCTCACCACCGGTCAAATGCTCTAGCGTTTGTATCTGCTTTGACAGTGCTGGCTGAGTCAGGAAAAGTTCCTTTGCAGCATTGCTATAACTTCCTTTTATCGCCAACGTAACAAAGGCACGCAGCAATTTCATATCTATTCCTTTCATTTATCGAACCTTGAAAAAAATGGAATTATACAAATACCTATAATAAGCACATGATAGCAAAGCATGGCAATAAATAAACATAACTCTCCATAGAGAAATCGCAAAAAAAATTACGCCCATTATTTTAATGATAAAAGAATATAAATATGCCAAATGTAGCTGTGTTAACAAATGATCTGCAATATGAATTTACATATAAAATAACCCATTCGACTCAGGAATTAGAACAAAAATTGACTGCATTTAATCAGTTTCTTGACGGCATCAGAAATCAAAACCAGGCAGTCATCCATTTGCAGTTAATAAATGATCCTGCCGATCCCGCAGTACAACGGCGCTATAAAAATCGCGATGCAGGTATTCCCGCCCTCGCAGGACGACCTGAAAACCGAATAATCGACAGTATTTGCGCCCCCTCCGATCTCATCGTAGTAAAAGGCAGAGATAGCGGTTTCTTTAATAATAATCTTGATGAAACACTGCAAAAACTGGGTGTAAAAACGGTCATCGTGACCGGCTTACAAACGCATGTTTGCGTACAAACCACGGCCGCAGATGCATTTTTCCGCGGATACAATGTTTGGGTGCCGGAAGATTGCGTATTTGCCCCTTCTGCCGATGATACCACTCGCGCCTTAGAGTGGCTTGCCAGCTATTGCGCAACCGTTGCCCCCTCGGCTGAGATTTTATCGCTGCTAGCAAAACATGACGATCTTCCTGAGCGCAACGAAAGGAAAACCGCATGAAAAGTCCATTAACACAAGCAATGAAACCAACAGATACCGTCGTTCTGGACCATGGCACGGGCGCTCGCCTGAGCAGGGAACTGGTCGAATTAATTGCGGAAATTTTGGGCGATACTTATCTGGGAACCATGGAAGACAGCGCGTTACTGGAGTTACCGTCCCGACAAATTGCATTTACTACAGATTCTTTTGTTGTCACTCCGCTGATCTTTGGCAATGGGGATATCGGTAAAATTGCCGTATGCGGTACCGTTAACGATCTTGCGGTAAGTGGCGCACGTCCGCTGTATCTGACGCTGAGTCTCATTATTGAAGACGGTATGCCCATATCTGAACTGAGCGCCATTATTGAGTCAGTTCGCGATACAGCCATTGCTGCGGACGTCAAAATTGTTGCCGGAGACACGAAAGTTGTCGGCAAGGGTGAGGCAGATCGCTTGTTCATCAATACAGCAGGCGTCGGCGTTATTGAGCGCGCCCCCGTCTCAATCAAAAACGTGCGCCCAGGACAAAAAATCATCCTCAGTGGTTTTATTGGGAATCACTCCATTCATTTGTTATCTCTGCGTGAAGGTCTGGGGTTTGAACGAAATATTCTCAGCGACTGCGCCCCTCTCAACGCGATGATTCACCAGCTTATCGATGCCGTTCCTGCCGGGAAAATTGCCTCGATGAGAGATGTCACTCGCGGTGGACTTTCCGCGGTACTCCATGAACATGCCCGTGCAGCAAAGCATGAAATGCGCTGCGAACGGCAATCTTTACCCATCCAGCCTGAAACGGCGATGGCGGCAAATATGCTGGGCGTCGATGTCATCAATCTTGCAAACGAGGGATGCCTTTGCCTGTTTGTCGAACCAGACAGCGCAGAAGACGTGCTCAGACTATTAAAGACGCACCCACTTGGCCAAAAAGCCGCCATTATTGGCGAGGTATTAGCAACGCCAGAAGTGAGAGTCAGCATGCTTGAGCAGGATGGAACCGTATCGACAATAGAGGAGCTCTATGGTGCAGAATTGCCACGACTCTGCTGAGCAAGGCGGCGCTCTGGAAACCCGACGTTACCGCATTTGCGGAATTGTCCAGGGAGTCGGGTTTCGTCCTTTTGTCCATCGACTGGCTCGCACCTTTGCCGCGACCGGCTGGGTTCTCAATGATTCCGAAGGCGTGTTACTGGAACTACAGGCTACATCAGACAATATCGCGCAGCTTATTGATGAGCTGGCATCTAACCCGCCGCCAATGGCCCGCATAAATGGTATTGTGGAGGTACCGCGAGAAAATTCGGATCAACGTTACGCAGAGTTTAGTATCCGTAAAAGCCGTCAGCTTGCGAAGATGGATACCATTATCCCGCCAGACTCAAACGTCTGTCAGGATTGTCTGAACGAAATGTTTGATCCGCAGAACCCGCGCTATCGGTACGCTTTTATTAATTGCACAAACTGCGGGCCGCGATATTCAATTATCCAGGCAATGCCCTATGACCGTTCACAAACAACAATGCAAGCCTTTGCAATGTGCCCGGCCTGTCAGCATGAGTATGACGATCTCGATAATCGTCGTTATCACGCGCAACCCAATGCCTGCCCCGCATGCGGACCAAAACTGGATCTGAGGTCGCGTAATGGCGAGACCGTAATAACAGATGATATCGTCAAATTTGCCATAGCAAGGCTACACGAAGGGGCGATTATTGCGATTAAAAGCCTTGGCGGTTTTCATCTGGTTGTTGATGCGAGTAATGAAGATGCGGTTTCGCAACTGAGGCAACGCAAACGTAGAGATGCAAAACCTTTTGCCATTATGGTAAGGGACGCGGACAACGCGGCACAAATAGTCCACGTCAACGCTCAGGAAAGAAAACACCTGGAAAGTGTAGAGCGCCCCATCGTACTGCTGCGTAAACGCCGCAGTACGATGCCGGAAATCATCGCACCGCATAATCCGAATATTGGCGTCATGCTGCCATCAACGCCGCTTCAGTATTTAATGCTAGAAGATGCCACAATGCCAGCGCTGGTGATGACCAGCGGCAATCTTTCAGGCCACCCTATCGTATTTGATAATGTGAGTGCAATTGCGCAGTTGGGCGAAATCGCGGACTATTTTATTCTTAACGATCGTGATATTCACACGCGTATCGATGATTCAGTGGTCCGCGTTATGGCTCATCGTAACCACCTTTCATTCCTGCGACGTTCACGAGGTTATGCCCCCTATCCTGTCCACCTTCCTTTCAACGTTGATCCGATCATCGCTCTCGGGGCGGAACTGAAAACCACCGTTAGCATTGCTAAAGGTAATAAGGTGTTTATGAGTCAACACATTGGCGATCTCAAAAATGACCTTACGTTTAAATCACACCTTGCGTGCGTCAATCACCTGCAAAAGCTCCTCGATATTGAGCCAACGATTGTGGCCTGTGACCTTCATCCGGCATTTCGCTCAACGCGCAATGCGCTGGAGCAATCGCAGCTGCGGGTTATTCAGGTACAGCATCATCATGCGCATATGGCTGCGTGTATGGCCGAGAACGGACTCAGAGGAAAAACAATTGGCGTAGTATTCGACGGTACGGGTTACGGCACTGATGGCACAATCTGGGGTGGCGAATTTCTTGTGGGGGATACCAGAAGCGTTGAACGTGCAGCACATCTGCGCCACATCGCTTTACCAGGCGGTGACAGCGCGGGTAAAGAACCCATCCGGATCGCTATTTCGCTATTAACAGAAATTTTCGGCGAGCATATTCCTGAATCCTCAATTCCAGGTCTAAGCACGTTGCCGGCTCAACAGCGTGACGTCTTCGCCAAAATGGCTATGCGCAGGATCAACACGCCTGTAACCAGCAGCATCGGTCGACTTTTCGATGGCATCTCCGCATTAATGGGTATTTGTACGCATATTGAATACGAAGCGCAGGCCGCCATTGAATTAGAAGCGTTGTTGCAATGCGATCTTCATATGGCACAACCTTTTGCCTTCTCGATTGTGGAATCAGAAGGCCATCTCGAAGTGGATTATCGCCCGTTGGTCCACGAACTGATTTCAGCACTGACAACACGGCCTCTCGATTTACCTGAGTTAAGCCGACGCTTTCATTCGACCATCGTAGAGATTATTACCGCGGTCTGTATCCGTTTGTCTGTGCACGCAAAAACACGGCAAGTGGTATTAAGCGGCGGGGTTTTTTGTAATGAGTTTCTTCTCATCAATGCTCTTGACCGATTACACGCGGCAGGATTTGAAGCTTACTGCCATCAACTTGTACCCACTAATGATGGAGGGATCTCTTTAGGACAAATTGCCGTCGCGTCCAGACTAAGTCAAACGAGTCAAACTAATAATAAGGAAACCGAGTATGCATAATATCACCAACAGAGCTGCCGCCGTGTTATTTGACATGGATGGTGTGCTTATTGATTCAAATGAGGTTATAGAAAGAGCCTGGCGCGAAGCAGCAGATATGTATGGTAAGACAATATCTGAAGACGAGATTATCAAACATATCCACGGGCAACCTGGTCCACATACTATTAGGGCACTGTTCAGTGACCTACCGCTCGTGGATCAGCAAAAAGTTCAGGCTCATATTATTCATGTCGAAAACACGGCTTCCTACAACCCTATTCCCGGTGTCTCTGAGCTTATCACTGCGCTGGATGCAGCAGGCGTCCGGGTTGGTATTGTAACCAGTGGCTGGCGTGAGAAAATCGACCGTGTGACGGCGATGCTTCAGGTTCAGTCTTGCATTTCCGTTATTGTTGAACGCGATGACGTCTCCCGGGGAAAACCCTTCCCTGACCCGTATCTTCTCGCAGCCGAACGTCTTGATCTTCCTGCGGAGAAAACAATCGTCTTTGAAGATTCTAAAAGTGGCGTAACGTCCGCAGTTGCCGCTGGCGCGTTTTGCGTTGGCATCGGTGGCGTTGAATTGATTCCATGTGGTGCCAGACTTGCTATTCCAGACTTTACCGGTGTTGAGGTCATATCACGACTGGACGGAAACACCGCGATTTCATTTTGTCCGGACCACATTTTGATCATCGATAAAAAAGATATGTCTCAGGCATCAGAGTAGAATTAAAAGGATCACTAATGGAAGTCGCGCAAAAAGGGCGCTGGGCTGTTACAACATTATTTTCAGTGAATGGGTTTGTAACCGGTGCCTGGGCAGTACAAATTGCCCAACTGGTTTCACGCTTTCACATTACTGATAAAGTAATTGGCCACCTGATATTGATTTTCGGGCTTGGCGCATTATTTATGATGCCGATGTCCGGCATGGCCATGGAAAAATACGGCTCACAGCGTGTCGTGCGCATTTTTTCCATTGCGGCATCCGTCGCCCTTATTCCTGTTGGATTCGCACCTGATATCTACTGGTTAGCACCAGTGCTATTTTTGCTGGGTGCTATGATTGGAGCAATGAACGTCGCAATGAACTCGAATGCCGTGGCAGTCGAAAAAGCACTGTCACGCACGGTGTTATCTTCATGCCACTGTTTCTGGAGCATTGGGCTTTTCATTTCAGGTCTTATTGGGGGGTATCTGGTTAAGCAATTCGGCTTTCTCATGCACCTGTTTTTAATTAGTGCTATTTCCTTAGCGATCACGCTGTCGGTATATCCACATATCATCAAAGATAAATCGATAAAAATAAAACGGTTAATCAAAGGAAAGCAGCCACATCGCTCATGCACGATCTACTTTATAGGCGTTATTGCCCTGCTCGCCATGATCCCGGAATGTGCTGTTGTGGACTGGTCGTCACGTTATTTATTGAAAAATCTCAATGCGACTACAGAAACGGCAAGCCTTTCCTTTGCCTGCTTTGCGGGAACAATGGCAATCTTTCGCTTCATGGGAGACTTCATTCGTAACCGCTTTAATGCCATTCTCGTGATGCGCTCATCCAGTCTGTTAGCTGGGATTGGGCTGCTGGCAGCCGCAATGGCTAGTCATCCCTGGCAAGCCACCGTTGCCTTCGCTATTGCCGGTATTGGCATAGCCAATCTGGTACCGATTGCTTTTTCCGCTGCGGGAAACCAGCCTGATATCTCGACCAACACGGGAATGAGCATCGTCACCACGATCGGTTATCTGGGTACGCTACTGGCCCCTGCACCTATAGGCCTGGTGGCTGAAATCACAGGTTTTCCTGCTGTATATACCGGGATGGCCGCCATGTTGGGCATGATTATGCTGCTTGCTCCCCTGATTAGGGTAAAGGCCAGCGTCAAATTTGATGCCAATTTGATGCGTTGAAAACAAAAAGCCTGCTTAGTTTCCTAAGCAGGCTTCTTAAATATGGCTCCTCTGACTGGACTCGAACCAGTGACATACGGATTAACAGTCCGCCGTTCTACCGACTGAACTACAGAGGAATCGTTGTGGAGGCTTATCTTAGCGGCGAAAAAATTTTTGTCAAACCTCATTTCTTCGAATGCGAATCAATTGATGCTTCTCTCGACAGTTTGTTGCATTTACAGACATTTTAAATAGAAAAAACTTTGCAGCTTTTTTGATTCTCCCTCATCATTTGAAATGAGGTTTCAACTTTCTTCGTTAAGGTCCACTTTGAACGTCTCCGCTGCCTTACGCCAGGTCGCTTCCCGCACGCCCTGGTATGCCAAACGCAAGAGTTATAAGGTTCTCTTTTGGCGCGAAATCACTCCGCTGGCTGTCCCCATTTTCCTGGAAAACACCTGTGTGCTATTGATGGGTGTTCTGAGTACCTTCCTGGTAAGTTGGTTGGGAAAAGAAGCAATGGCCGGTGTCGGACTCGCCGACAGTTTTAATATGGTCATCATGGCATTTTTCGCCGCCATCGATCTGGGTACCACCGTAGTTGTAGCATTTAGCCTCGGGAAACGAGATCGTCGACGGGCCAGAGCCGCAGCCAGACAATCGCTGGTGATCATGACAATTTTTGCTACCGTGCTGGCAGCGGTCATTCACTATTTTGGTCAACAGATTATTGACGTTGTTGCAGGTGAAGCAACGCCAGACGTTAAAGCTTTGGCACTTACCTATCTGGGGCTGACGGTGCTCAGCTACCCGGCGGCAGCCATTGCGCTGATCGGCAGTGGCGCACTACGTGGAGCCGGAAATACTAAAATACCGTTGTTGATAAACGGCGGTATGAACATCCTGAATATCATCATCAGTAGCATCCTGATTTACGGGATCTTTTCCTGGCAAGGTCTGGGATTTGTGGGAGCAGGCCTGGGACTGACCATTTCGCGCTACATCGGGGCGATTGCCATCATCTGGGTACTGATGATTGGTTTTAACCCCGCGCTGCGAATTCCCTTCAAAAGCTATTTTAAGCCACTCAATCTCGCCATTATATGGGAAGTGATGGGGATCGGCATTCCGGCAAGTATCGAGTCGGTGCTGTTCAACGGCGGTAAACTTTTGACGCAGATGTTTGTTTCAGGCATGGGAACCAGCGTTATCGCCGGGAACTTTATTGCATTTTCTATCGCCGCGCTTATCAATTTACCGGGGAATGCTTTAGGTTCCGCGTCGACAATCATTACCGGCAGGCGTCTGGGAAATGGCCAGATTGCCCAGGCTGAAATCCAGCTACGGCATGTGTTCTGGCTGTCGACGATTGGGCTAACGGCAATTGCCTGGCTAACCGCACCTTTCGCCGGGGTGATGGCCTCATTTTATACCCACGATCAGGATGTAAAAGAGGTCATAGTCATCCTGATTTGGCTCAACGCAGCATTTATGCCGATATGGGCAGCCTCCTGGGTGTTACCAGCGGGCTTTAAAGGTGCGCGAGATGCACGTTTTGCTATGTGGGTATCGATGCTGGGCATGTGGGGCTGCCGCGTAGTCGCGGGCTACACTCTGGGTATCGTATTAGGATGGGGAGTTGTCGGCGTTTGGTTAGGTATGTTCTTCGACTGGGCCGTGCGCGCCGCGTTATTTTACTGGCGTATGGTCACAGGCCGCTGGTTGTGGAAATACCCACGCCCCGAACGCGAAAAGTGCATAAAACAACCGGTTGCGTCTGAATAATCGGCGAAATGAGGAATATTTCAGCAAACGATCGCATTTATCCATTCAGGCTTTGACAACGCTGAGCGGCATCGCTAATATTCGCCTCGTTCAAACGATTCCTCTGTAGTTCAGTCGGTAGAACGGCGGACTGTTAATCCGTATGTCACTGGTTCGAGTCCAGTCAGAGGAGCCATATTTAAGAAGCCTGCTCAGGAAACTAAGCAGGCTTTTTGCTTTTCTGCGATCCCATTAGCCAGGTAGAGCGCTTCACTTCACACCCAGGCTTTTCCATACTGGCGACGATAGAAGCCCGTTTCTCACGGGCTTTTATTGTTAAATCTGATAATCAATCACCGCTTCATCTGGCTCCATCGCCTGACGCTTAATTTCATCGACGGATAACCCTGCGTTGCATAGCTCGATGAATCGCCAGACGTAGTTGCGCTGCAGTTGTCCGCGTTTAAGCCCTAGCCAAACGGTATTTGCATCAAACAAATGCCGGGTATCCAGACGGGTTAACGTCCCCTCTTCCTGCTCGCCGCTGGATTGCTCTGCCACCAGCCCAATCCCCAATCCCAGTGACACGTAAGTTTTAATCACATCCGAGTCCTGGGCACTGAGAATAATATCAGGTATCAGCCCCTTGCGAGCAAACGCCTCATCGATGCGGGAACGCCCTGTAATCCCCTGACGATAGGTAATTAACGGCCAGTGAGCGATGGACTCCAGCGTTAGCGGAGAAGCCTTCACTAATGGATGGTCCTGAGGAACAAGCAGGCTGTGGTGCCAACGAAACCAGGGAAAAGCCACCAACAATGGATCGCTGCTCAGCCGCTCACTGGCAATTCCGATATCTGCCCCGCCATTTTGTAGCAGGACATCAATCTCCTGTGGTGTGCCCTGAATAAGTTCCAGACGCACCTCAGGGAACAGCTCACGAAAGGCTTTTATCACCGCAGGCAAGCTATAGCGTGCCTGCGTATGCGTGGTGGCAATCGTCAAAACGCCGGACGTATCATTGGTAAACAGATCCGCCAGTCGACGAACATTGCTGGCCTCATTCAGAATACGTTCGGCAATGATCAGCAAGGCTTTACCCGGTTCAGTCATGCCCAACAGGCGTTTACCGCGACGGATAAAAATTTCGATGCCAAGTTCATCTTCAAGTTCACGAATGTGTCGGCTGACGCCCGACTGCGAGGTGTACAGTATATTCGCGACCTCCGTCAGGTTGTAATCCTGACGGGCCGCCTCGCGGATTATTTTGAGTTGCTGGAAATTCACGTTTCACTCCGGGCACATCAGACATTACGCTATTGTTAAAGTCTGATGCCCGGCATAACAAATAATAAAAACCTGCATCTTATTCCTCGCGGGAATAAGGTTTAGCTGACCAGCTGCAGTTCGCGATTTTCCAGCGCCGGACGGCTAACCAGCGATAGCAGGATCTCCTTCACTGCCTGCGCCTGGGGCGACAAGCTCCCTCTGGCTGATACGTTCAACGATAATGGCAGATTCATCGATGGGGTTGTGATGCGCGCCATCCAGCCGTTCGCTGCATTGCATAATGAACGGGCGGCCGACTCGGGCAACACTGTGACGCCCATACCACTGGCAATGGCGGCCGTCAGGGTGGAGATAGATTCAATTTCGCCAATCACTTTAGCCGTTAAGCGACGTAGCGAAAAAGCTTCATCCACGCGCAGGCGAACCGCGCTGTAATCCCGTGGCAAGAACAAATTCATCTGCGCCACCGCGGCTAAATCGACGCTTTGCCCCGGGCACTCACGCGTGCCGACCAGATACAGATCCTCTTTAAGCAACGGTTGACTGCTGATGCCCGCCACGGGTGAACGCTCATAGAGCACTGCCATATCTAATTGCCCGCTGAGCAGCTTGTCATTCAGCACTGCCCCACTATTTTCATGCAGATAAACCTGCACATCGGGCAGTTCGGCACGTAGCGTCTGTAATAACGGCATGGTAATGGATGACGCTGCTGTCCCCGGCGCAAGGCCGATAGAGACCTGGCCTGTCAAGGTCTGTCCCACGTTATTAACCGCAAGTTGCGCCTGTTCACACTGACGTAAAATCGTCCGGGCGTGGGTATATAACACTTTTCCTGCTTCCGTCGGCGTGACGCCACGCTTGGTACGAATCAGCAATTGCTGATCAAGCTCACCTTCCAGCGTGGCGACCTGCTGGCTCAGCGCGGGTTGCGCAATGTGCAATACTTCCGCTGCCTGGGTCAGGCTACCAATATCGACGATTTTCACGAAATATTTCAGTCGTCTAAAGTTCATTTTGCCTCCTGTCGGAATACCAGAACCCGTGCTGGCAGTCATTGAATTCAGGATTGCAAGATACTTGCCACTTTCGTCTAAAACGGTGTTTTATGGTTAAAGCCGCACAAAGTCAGGAGTAAAAGCGAAGGAAGATCATTCTGCACACCTAAATATCTCATTCAGGCTGCCCTGGAAGAGGTAGACACGCACCAGAATGGGGCAAAAGCATAAAAAGACGGAAAGATCGCCGCTTTGCTGATTTTGTCAGCAAACGAACACACAAATGTATTTACCCCTTTGACAAGCCTCACCACCCTCGCTAATATGCGCCTCGTTCAAACGATTCCTCTGTAGTTCAGTCGGTAGAACGGCGGACTGTTAATCCGTATGTCACTGGTTCGAGTCCAGTCAGAGGAGCCATATTTAAGAAGCCTGCTTAGGAAACTAAGCAGGCTTTTTGCTTTTATGCTATTGCTCATTGCGCATATCAAAGCCCCAGCTCAGTCTGGCCAACACTTCATTCATAATGACCGCAGGTATTTGTTCCAGGCGCTTGCCGTTCCGAGGTTCCATATCAATAGTTCTGGGCTGATCACGACGAATAACGCCCGTCGTTTTAGTGCCCGCATCATCCAGATAAACGCTAACACCAGCAGCATGAGCAAGGTTTCCGCCACTGGTGACAGGAAGTGAGGTGTCCGATTCTCACTCACAACAGGCATGGTCAGATGTCATTCCAACCATCACATGCCAAATCAGACGCCTCTTTCCCATCCAATATCCACATCATAAGATTTTTATAAAAAACAATGCGTTAATACGTTCAACGTAATACAATTATATTTCCAATTGTAATGATAACCATTCTCATATTACTATAATCGCGTGATAATTAACTTTTGATACATTCCGCATGTCTGACCACGCCACTACCACTGCTTCCTTTACGCTCGAGTCGCTTTATGGCGCACATCACGGCTGGCTGAAAAGCTGGCTGACGCGCAAACTCCAGTCCGCCTTTGATGCAGATGACATTGCCCAGGACACTTTTCTACGGGTAATGGGCAGCGGCTCGCTCTCGACGATCCGCGATCCGCGCTCCTTTCTGTGCACTCTCGCTAAACGGGTGATGGTCGACCTGTTTCGTCGAAACGCGCTGGAAAAAGCCTATCTGGAGATGCTGGCGCTTATGCCAGAGGCGCTCGCGCCTTCGCCCGAGGAACGCGAGAGCCAGCTCGAAACCCTGCAACTCATCGACAGCATGCTTGACGGGCTGAACGGAAAAACACGCGAAGCGTTTCTGCTTTCGCAACTGGATGGTCTGACATACAGCGAGATCGCGCTGAAGCTCGGTATCTCCGTCAGCTCGGTGAAAAAATATATGGCAAAGGCTATCGAGCATTGTCTGCTGTTTCGTCTGGAGCACGGCCTGTGAATGCCTCTATCACCGATTCTCGCCGCCAGGCATTGCGCTCGGCATCACACTGGTATGCTGTATTGAGCGGCGAACGAGTCAGCCCACAGCAGGAGGCGCGCTGGCAACAATGGTACGAAGAGGACAAAGATCATCAGTGGGCCTGGCAACAGGTTGAAAACCTGCGTAGCCAGCTCAGCCGCGTACCGGGTGATATCGCCAGCCGGGCGCTGCACGATACGCGCCTTACCCGTCGTCATGTTATGAAAGGGCTACTGCTGCTGCTCGGCGTGGGCGGCGGCTGGCAGCTCTGGCAATCTGATGCCGGTGAAGGTCTGCGCGCGGATTACCGCACCGCCAAAGGCGCTGTCAGTCATCAGCGGCTGGAAGATGGCTCGCTGCTGACGCTCAACACACAAAGCGCCGCGGACGTTCGTTTTGATACACGTCAACGCGCTGTCCATCTCTGGTACGGCGAAATTGCTATTACCACTGCAAAAGACGCGCAGCAGAGACCTTTTCGCGTTGTGACCCGCCAGGGCCAGCTCACCGCATTAGGCACAAAATTTACCGTCTACCAGCAGGACAACGTCACACGCGTTGTCGTTCAACAACACGCTGTTGAAGTTTTACTCGCAAACCGTCCGCAGGAAAAACGCATCGTCAGCGCTGGCGAGAGCCTGCAGTTTAGCGCGTCTGAATTTGGTGCAATTACCTCTGCGGATGATGAAAGCGCCGCCTGGACGCAGGGCATTCTGAGCTTCAGCGATAAACCTTTGGATGAAGTGATTGCCACGCTGAGCCGTTATCGTAACGGCGTGCTGCGCTGCGATCCGGCTGTGGCCGGGTTACGCCTGAGTGGCACTTTTCCGCTGAAAAATACCGATGCGATTCTGGATATTATTGCCAAGACTCTTCCAGTGAAAATTCAGTCAGTTACGCGATACTGGGTAAATATTTCTGCATTGTAAGAAAAATAATTCTCATTTCGATTGTCCTTTTCCCCCTTCTCATTCGACTCATAGATGAACACAACAAAAATGATGATGGAGAAGGTATGACGCCTTTACGCGTTTTTCGCAAAACAACACCTTTGGTTAACGCCGTTCGCCTGAGCCTGCTGCCGCTGGCTGGGCTCTCGTTATCCGCTTTCGCCGCGCAGATTGATATTGCACCAGGCTCACTCGATAAAGCGCTAAACCAATATGCCGCACGCAGCGGAATTACCCTGTCTGTTGATGCCAGCCTGACGCGCGGCAAACAGAGTAACGGTCTTCACGGTGACTACGATGTTGAGAGTGGTTTGCAGCAGCTGCTCCTGGGCAGTGGCCTGCAGGTGAAGCCGTTAGGGAATAACAGCTGGACGCTCGAACAGGTTCCTGCGCCGCAGGAAGATGCGCTCACGGTTGTGGGCGACTGGCTGGGCGATGCGCGCGAAAACGACGTATTCGAACATGCCGGCGCGCGTGACGTTATCCGCCGTGAAGATTTCGCCAAAACCGGCGCGACGACCATGCGCGAGGTGCTGAACCGCATTCCTGGCGTTACCGCCCCAGAAAACAACGGTACCGGTAGCCACGATCTGGCGATGAACTTTGGTATTCGCGGCCTGAACCCGCGCCTGGCCAGCCGTTCAACGGTACTGATGGACGGTATTCCGGTGCCGTTTGCCCCTTACGGCCAGCCGCAGCTTTCCCTGGCACCTGTTTCGCTCGGAAATATGGACGCCATCGATGTGGTACGCGGCGGCGGTGCTGTACGTTACGGGCCGCAGAGCGTGGGCGGCGTGGTGAACTTTGTCACCCGCGCCATTCCGCAAGACTTCGGTATCGAAGCCGGCATGGAAGGCCAGCTCAGCCCAACGTCCTCACAAAATAATCCAAAAGAGACGCACAACCTGATGGTGGGCGGCACGGCGGATAACGGTTTTGGTACCGCCCTGCTTTACTCCGGCACGCGCGGCAGCGACTGGCGCGAGCACAGCGCGACGCGCATCGACGACCTGATGCTGAAAAGCAAATATGCGCCGAATGACGTGCATACTTTCAACAGCCTGCTGCAATACTACGACGGAGAAGCCGACATGCCCGGCGGCCTGTCGCGCGCGGATTACAACGCCGACCGCTGGCAGTCCACGCGCCCTTACGATCGCTTCTGGGGGCGCCGCAAGCTGGCAAGCCTCGGCTATCAGTTCCAGCCGGACAGCCAGCATAAATTCAATATTCAGGGCTTCTACACCGAAACCCTGCGTAGCGGCTACCTGGAACAGGGCAAACGCATCACCCTTTCACCGCGTAACTACTGGGTACGCGGCATTGAACCGCGCTACAGCCAGAGCTTTATGCTTGGCTCTTCCGCGCACGAAGTCGGAGTGGGATATCGCTATGTGAGCGAGTCGACGCATGAAATGCGTTACTACACCGCCACCAGCAGCGGACAACTCCCGTCCAGCGCTAGCCCATACGATCGCGACACCCGTTCCGGCACCGAAGCGCACGCCTGGTATCTGGATGACAAAATCGACATTGGCAACTGGACTATCACACCGGGTATGCGCTTTGAACATATCGAGTCATACCAGAACAACGCCATCAAAGGCACACATGAAGAAGTGAGTTACAACGCCCCACTTCCGGCGCTAAACGTGCTTTATCACCTGACTGATAGCTGGAATCTTTATGCAAACACTGAAGGCTCATTCGGCACCGTACAGTACAGCCAAATTGGCAAGGCTGTGCAAAGCGGCAATGTGGAACCGGAAAAAGCGCGAACCTGGGAGCTCGGAACCCGATACGACGATGGCGCGCTGACCGCGGAAATGGGGCTGTTCCTGATTAACTTTAATAATCAGTACGACTCCAACCAGACCAACGACACCGTAACCGCACGGGGTAAAACGCGCCATACCGGGCTGGAAACCCAGGCCCGCTATGACCTCGGCACGCTGACGCCAACGCTCGACAACGTTTCGGTCTACGCAAGCTATGCGTATGTGAACGCCGAGATCCGCGAGAAAGGCGACACCTACGGCAACCAGGTGCCGTTCTCGCCGAAACACAAAGGCACATTGGGCGTGGACTATAAACCGGGTAGCTGGACGTTCAACCTGAACAGTGATTTCCAGTCCAGCCAGTTTGCGGATAACGCCAACACCGTTAAAGAGAGTGCCGACGGCAGCACCGGCCGCATCCCGGGCTTCATGCTCTGGGGCGCACGCGTCGCCTATGACTTTGGTCCGCAGATGGCAGACCTGAACCTTGCGTTCGGCGTGAAAAATATCTTCGACCAGGCGTACTTCACCCGCTCTTACGACGACAACAACAAAGGCATCTACGCAGGCCAGCCGCGCACGCTGTATATGCAGGGGTCGTTGAAGTTCTAATTTACACCGATTTCGTAGGCCGGGTAAGCGCAGCGCCACCCGGCTTTCAGGAGCACCGATGTTCACATTTATCCGCACACTTTTCGCCGCTCTGCTGCTGGTCACCAGCCACGCTTTTGCCGCCACGGTTCAGGACGAACATGGCACCTTTACGCTTGATAAAACGCCACAGCGGATAGTGGTACTGGAGCTGTCGTTCGCGGACGCGCTGGCTGCCGTCGATGTTAGTCCGGTCGGCATTGCCGACGATAACGATGCCACGCGCATTCTTCCCGAAGTTCGCGCCCATCTTAAACCCTGGCAGTCTGTCGGCACGCGTGCGCAGCCGAGTTTAGAAGCCATCAGCGCGCTGAAACCGGACCTGATCATTGCCGACAGCAGCCGTCATGCGGGTATTTACAGCGCCTTACAGCAAATAGCACCGGTGCTGCTGCTTAAGTCCCGCAATGAAACCTACGCCGAAAATCTGCAATCTGCAGCCATTATCGGCGAAGTCGTAGGCCAAAAGACACAGATGCAGTCACGTCTGGCGCAACACCAACAACAGATGTCAGCGTGGGCCAGCCAGTTGCCAAAAGGCACGCTGGTGTTATTTGGTACGTCCCGGGAGCAGCAGTTTAACCTTCATACGCAGGGGACCTGGACCGGGGGCGTCCTGACCTCTCTGGGGCTGAAGGTACCTGCGGCGATGGCTGGTGCGTCTATGCCGTCCATCGGCCTGGAACAGCTGCTGGCGCTCAATCCTGCATGGCTGCTGGTCGCCCACTACCGCAAAGAGAGCATCGTCAAACGCTGGCAGCAAGACCCGCTGTGGCAGATGTTAACGGCTGCGCAAAAACAGCAGACGGCGTCGGTCGACAGTAACGCCTGGGCGCGGATGCGCGGTATTTTTGCGGCCGAACGTATTGCCAGCGACACGGTAAAAATCTTCCATCACCAGCCTTTATCCGATGTGAAATGACAGTTCTCAGACATCCGGCGTTGCAATGGGGGCTACCCCTTGCCGCGCTTTTCGCAGTTTTCTGGCTGAGTCTGTTTTGCTACTCGGCCATTCCTGTTTCTGGCGTTGATGCTATTCGCGCCCTGCTGCCGGGCCACGCGCCGACGCTTCCACAAGCGCTGGTGCAAAACCTACGTCTGCCGCGAAGTCTGGTCGCCATTCTGATCGGCGCAAGCCTGGCCCTCGCGGGCACGCTGCTGCAGACCCTGACGCATAATTCAATGGCCTCCCCTTCGCTGCTCGGCATTAACAGCGGCGCGGCGCTGGCTATGGCGCTCACCAGCGCCATCAGCCCTGTGCCCGTTTCGGGTTACTCCATCTCCTTTATCGCCGCCTGTGGCGGCGGCGTAAGCTGGCTGCTGGTGATGACCGCAGGCGGCGGATTTCGCCACACCCAGGACCGAAACAAACTGATCCTCGCGGGTATCGCTTTCTCGGCGTTTTGCATGGCCCTGACCCGCATCACCCTGCTGCTGACGGAAGATCACGCCTACGGCATTTTTTACTGGCTCGCAGGGGGGGTATCTCACGCACGCTGGCAGGAGTTCTGGCAGCTTTTACCGGTGGTGGCGGTCGCTGTACCGGTGGTGTTGCTGCTGGCCAATCAACTGAACCTGCTTAACGTCAGCGACAGCACCGCCCGCACGCTGGGGGTGAATCTGCCGAAGCTGCGTTTGATCATCAACATTCTGGTGCTGCTTCTGGTCGGTACCTGCGTCAGCGTGGCTGGCCCGGTGGCGTTTATCGGTCTGTTGATGCCGCATCTGGCTCGCTTCTGGGTAGGATTCGACCAGCGCAAGGTCCTGCCGATGAGCATACTGATGGGCGCCACACTGATGCTAGTGGCGGATGTTCTGGCCCGCGCGCTGGCCTTCCCTGGCGAATTACCCGCGGGGGCCGTGGTGGCTCTGATTGGTGCGCCCTGCTTTGTCTGGCTGGTCAGGAGGCGTGGATGAAAGTTACGCTAGTCATTTTTATCGCCCTCGCACTGGCAGGATTTTCGCTGCTGTCGCTGCAAATGGGGGTGATCGCCGTTCCCTGGCGCGCCCTGCTGACCGACTGGCAGGCCGGGCGTGAGTATCATTACGTGTTAACGGCGTACCGCCTGCCGCGACTGCTGCTGGCGCTGTTTGTCGGTGCAGCCCTCACGGTGGCAGGCGTTCTGGTACAAGGGATTGTGCGTAACCCTCTGGCATCGCCGGATATTCTCGGCGTAAACCATGCCGCCAGCCTTGCCTCTGTAGGCGCACTGCTTCTCGTACCGTCACTGCCGGTGATTGCTCTGCCGCTGCTGGCCTTTGCCGGTGGCATGGTGGGCCTGATCCTGCTGAGAATGCTGGTGAATACCAGCCAGCCGATGAAGCTCGCGCTCACGGGTGTTGCGCTTTCTGCCTGCTGGGCCAGCCTGACGGACTGGCTGATGCTTTCGCGCCCGCAGGATGTGAACAGCGCCCTGCTGTGGCTGACCGGCAGCTTATGGGGCCGTGACTGGAGCTTTGTGAAGATTGCCGTCCCGCTACTGATGTTGTTTCTGCCGCTGAGCCTGGTTTTTTGCCGCGATCTCGACCTTCTGGCACTGGGCGATGCGCGCGCCACCACGCTCGGGGTGTCGGTGCCGCGTATCCGGCTCCTGGCTTTGCTACTGGCCGTCGCCATGACATCTACCGGTGTGGCCGTCTGCGGCCCGATCAGCTTTATTGGTCTCGTGGTGCCGCATATGGTGCGCAGTATTACCGGTGGGCGTCACCGCTGGCTGCTGCCTGTTTCGGCGCTAGCAGGTGCGTTGCTGTTGGTAGTTGCCGATCTGCTGGCGCGAATTATTCATCCCCCGCTGGAACTTCCGGCTGGCGTACTGACCGCCATTATCGGTGCACCGTGGTTTGTCTGGCTGCTTGTGAGAATGCGATAAATGACATTACGAACTGAAAATCTGACTGTCTGTTACGGTACAAACAAGGTCCTTGATGGCGTTTCACTCGCCCTACCAACGGGGAAGACAACCGCCCTGCTCGGCCCTAACGGCTGCGGGAAATCGACGTTGCTAAACTGTTTTTCACGGCTGTTAACGCCGCAATCCGGTGGCGTATTTCTCGGCGATAATGCCATCAACACGCTCTCATCACGCCAGCTAGCCCGCAGGCTGGCGCTGCTGCCCCAACATCATTTAACTCCCGAGGGGATCACCGTCCAGGAGCTTGTTTCGTACGGTCGCAACCCGTGGTTGTCACTCTGGGGGCGCCTCTCCGTTGAAGACAATGCGCGGGTCCAAGATGCTATGCACCAGACCCGGATCCAACATCTTGCCGACCGACGGTTAACCGAACTTTCCGGCGGTCAGCGCCAGCGCGCCTTTCTGGCGATGGTCCTGGCCCAGAATACACCCGTCGTACTACTCGATGAGCCAACCACCTATCTCGATATCAATCACCAGGTGGAACTGATGCGGTTGATGGGCGAACTCCGGGCTCAGGGGAAAACGGTGGTCGCAGTGCTGCACGACCTTAATCAGGCCAGTCGGTACTGCGATCATCTGGTGGTAATGGAGAACGGGCATATTATGGCGCAAGGCACACCAGAAGCGGTGATGAACCCTGGATTGCTGAGAACCGTATTCAACGTGGATACGGAAATACACCCCGAACCAGTATCTGGCAGGCCGATGTGTGTAGTGAGGTAGATGACACAGTCTGTAATGGTAACATGGTCTCAACAGGTCGCCGTCATATCACTCGCGCGGTGATGACTTCACTCTGCCCAGGTAACATTTCAACTGTTCTGAGCTGAATAATATTGCAGCGTTCTGTCATCAATCATCATGCGTTTAGGACCAGTCAAAACCATGTTAATCATCGGTTCATAAACTGCAGACAGGCGGTGTTCAGGGATTACTCTCAGCACCATAGCAACCCGTGAAATGCAGGTTTCGGTACGCTGATTATCCGTGGCTAATGCAAGTTTTCGTAACTTCGGTAATTTTTGCATTTACCGAGTGATAACACGTCGCTGTATGCACAGCAAGAGAGGCAGGATAAAGGAAAAAGCGAAGAGGATGGAGAAACGGGGAGACGCGTTAATTCATGTTTCCGCTTAATATTAACGGGCGCCGGGTTGCTTCATACCAACGTCCGCTGAGTGCCAAAAGCGGAAGTTAACTACGGATAAAATTCAGCGCCTCACACCCAGAGCCGCTGCATAACGGCAATAAGCTACACTTGTTCATTATTTCCAAAACAGGAAAGCCTTCTGCTGCTTCAACGGTGTGTGTTTGACATCGCGCTGTTGGGGCATTTTGATCAACAACGAGCATGGCCCGCTAACGATGAAATTGATACTTGTTCGACACGCAGAAACAGAGTGGAATTTGGAAGGAATTATTCAGGGGCACAGCGATAGCTCCTTGACCTGTCGGGGTTTGCGTGAAACATCCGTCCTACTAGCAGCCTTTAGTGCAAGTGAGTATCAAATAGAGCGTGTTTACGCTTCTCCGCTTGGACGTGCCTGGCAAATGGGGCAAAGCCTGGCTGAACACTTTCGCTGTTCACTGACGGCTGAACCGGCCCTTAAAGAGCAGGCCTTTGGTCAGTTTGAAGGTATGCCGTTAGAACTACTCAGACAAAAACATCCGAACGATGCAAATGCATTATTCAGGCTTGATGCAGAGTATTGTCCACCTGGGGGGGAGTCACTGGCGCATGCTTCTCAGCGAGTTATGCGTTTTTTACAAAACCTGGAAGATACTTCATCACATCAACAAACAATATGTATTGTGTCTCACGGGCATGTCAGTCAGGGCACTCTGGCAATTCTTAAAGAAGGGACTGTCAATAGTTTCCCTCGCTATGCTCACCCCAATGCAAGTTATTCTGTTATCGACCTGATTAATGGAAAATGTATCGGCCTAAAGTGGGGGATTGCTACACATTTACGTCACCTGAATTAGTGGTCACCTTGCAATCATTGAACACCCATCCAGCCAGAGCCATCATTATTATTTAAGCACAATGTCAGCTCCTCGCTCAAAGTTGCCCCTCAGCTCCACACCAGGTGTTGAGTAAACGCATCCGTGTAAGTGCACAATTTTCATGTGCCACTAAAGCAGTGTGTTCCCATCGACATTCAGTCAGCTTTATACGCCTGCCACTCGCGCCAGACATTCTCAGGATCAATATCGCGGTAGCCACGCTCTCTGATTATATCCTCGGCTGCTTCGGCCGGCAGGCGGGTGGCTGTAGCACCATCGCGAATGGACTCAACCTCATCGCGGGTCAATTCCCGTCCTATGTCCTGTTCTTTATCAATCAGGACTACGATCAACGCAGGGATAAAAACAATCTTCATACTGACAAGCCTCTGAAATATTCGCATCCCACTGTATCACTGACAGTTTTGATATAATTTAGTAATCGTCAATTTATTACCAGGACGGGAATCATTCATGACATTACAAATCCGTGACGCCACATCGGCCGACGCGATGTTGCTTAATGCGCTGGGCTACCGCATCTACCGCGCACATTTTGAACAAAAGGTACTGGAGCTTCGCTTATATGTCCACGGAGATAACGGGCGTGCGATTCGTGCTTATGTGCGATGTGGTTTCACTGAATCTCCGTATACCATTATGAAAGTGGGTTTATAGCTTCCCCAAATACAGTACTCCTAATGCTCCGCCTGAAATCAGAACACTCCTGACAGGCCACGATTCCACCTGATTCAGATTTTTCATTCATCTTATTTTTCATGTTGCCATCAGATGAGGGAGATAATCGTTTTCACTTCCCGTCTGTCGCGGTAATCTCATAACGGTCGTTAATATTGCGACTGCAATGTGTGTAACCCAACTCAAATACTAATAACTAAAAAACAGTACAGACAGGATAACTATGGATTCCACCCTCACCTCCACGGGTCCCCAACAGGACGCCTCTTCGCTTAACCGCGCCCGACGCGCTGCGCTTGGCAGCTTCGCGGGTGCCGTGGTCGACTGGTATGATTTTCTGCTTTATGGCATTACTGCCGCACTGGTCTTTAACCGCGAGTTCTTCCCGCAAGTCAGCCCAGCGATGGGGACACTTGCCGCATTTGCTACCTTTGGCGTCGGATTTTTGTTCCGTCCGTTAGGCGGGGTGATCTTCGGCCACTTCGGCGATCGTCTGGGCCGTAAACGTATGCTGATGCTCACCGTCTGGATGATGGGTATTGCCACTGCGCTGATCGGGATTATTCCCTCTTTTGACACCATTGGCTGGTGGGCTCCCGTTCTGCTGGTGACGCTGCGTGCTATTCAGGGATTCGCCGTTGGCGGTGAATGGGGCGGCGCAGCGTTGCTCTCGGTCGAAAGCGCGCCGAAAAATAAAAAAGCCTTCTACAGCAGCGGCGTTCAGGTTGGTTACGGCGTCGGACTGTTACTTTCTACCGGCCTGGTCTCGCTGATTAGCTCGCAAACCACCGATGAGCAGTTCCTGAGTTGGGGCTGGCGTATTCCATTCCTGTTCAGCATCGTGCTGGTATTGGGCGCGTTTTGGATGCGTAACCGAATGGATGAATCGGCCGAATTCGAACAGCAGCAGCAGGCACCGCAACCAGAGAAAAAGAGACTACCGGTAGTCGAGGCATTAATCCGTCATCCAGGGGCGTTTTTGAAAATTATCGCTCTGCGCCTGTGTGAACTGCTGACGATGTATATCGTCACCGCGTTTGCCCTTAATTACTCCACGCAGAATCTGGGCTTACCTCGCGAACTGTTTCTGAATATCGGGTTGTTAGTTGGTGGACTGAGCTGTCTGACCATCCCCTGCTTTGCCTGGCTCGCCGACCGCTTTGGTCGCCGGCGCGTTTACATTACTGGCGCACTGGTCGGGACGCTTAGCGCATTCCCGTTCTTTATGGCGTTAGAAGCGCAATCCATTTTCTGGATCGTGTTCTTCGCGATTATGTTGGCCAACATTGCACACGATATGGTGGTCTGCGTACAGCAGCCTATGTTTACCGGTTTGTTTGGCGCAAGCTATCGCTACAGCGGCGCAGGCGTTGGTTATCAGGTAGCAAGCGTAGTTGGCGGCGGTTTTACCCCCTTCATTGCTGCTGCACTGGTAACATTCTCCGGCGGAGACTGGCACAGTGTAGCCATTTATCTGATGGCGGGTTGTCTTATTTCCGCGACTACAGCATTGCTGATGCGGGATAAGCAGCACGGTTAAGCCAGGGTGCGGAGGCCGTCCGGTCTTCGCGCAATCTTCCTCAACGTCTGACTTTTGTTTCACATTCCTGTGACATACTATCGGGAGAGCAGTACATCTGTGGAACAAGGAGACAGACATGAACAATAAGGGCTCCAGCCTGACCCCAACTCAGGCACTGGATAAACTGGACGCGCTGTACGAGCAGTCGGTTAAAGCACTGCGTAGCGCCATTGGTAAGTATATTGAAACAGGGACGCTCCCTGATGTAATCGCCCGCCATAACGGTCTTTTTGTTTACCCATCACTGTGTGTCACCTGGGATGGCATCGCCACCAATCCCCCGAAAACCCGAGCCTATGGTCGTTTTACCCATGCGGGCAGCTACACCACTACGATTACCCGTCCGTCGCTTTTTCGTCCGTATCTTGAAGAACAGCTCACGCTGCTGTATCAGGATTATGATGCGCATATCTCGGTCGAGCCGTCGCAGCATGAAATCCCCTATCCCTATGTGATTGACGGTTCAGAACTGACGCTGGATCGCTCGATGAGCGCCGGATTAACGCGCCATTTCCCCACCACTGAATTGTCGCAGATTGGTGACGAAACGGCAGACGGGATTTTTCATCCGGCGGAATTTTCTCCGCTGTCTCACTTCGATGCCCGACGCGTAGATTTTTCGCTGGCGCGACTACGTCATTACACGGGAACGCCGGTTGAACATTTTCAACCTTTTGTGCTGTTCACCAACTACACCCGCTACGTCGATGAGTTTGTGCGTTGGGGTTGCAGCCAGATCCTCGACCCGGACAGCCCATATATCGCGCTTTCTTGTGCGGGCGGGATCTGGATCACCGCCGAAACCGAAGCGCCAGAAGAAGCCATCTCCGATCTCGCCTGGAAGAAACACCAGATGCCCGCCTGGCATTTAATCACGGCTGACGGTCAGGGGATCACGCTGGTCAATATCGGCGTTGGCCCGTCTAACGCCAAAACCATTTGCGATCATCTGGCCGTACTGCGTCCTGACGTCTGGCTGATGATTGGTCACTGCGGTGGTCTGCGTGAAAGCCAGGCAATTGGCGACTATGTTCTGGCCCACGCTTATCTGCGTGACGATCACGTTCTGGATGCCGTACTACCGCCGGATATTCCGATTCCGAGCATTGCGGAAGTACAACGCGCCCTGTATGACGCCACCAAAGAAGTCAGCGGTATGCCCGGTGAAGAAGTTAAACAGCGCTTGCGTACCGGTACTGTCGTCACCACCGACGATCGTAACTGGGAGCTACGCTATTCCGCTTCTGCGCTGCGTTTCAACCTCAGTCGCGCGGTGGCTATCGATATGGAAAGCGCCACCATCGCCGCTCAGGGATACCGTTTCCGCGTTCCGTACGGCACGCTGCTGTGCGTTTCCGACAAGCCGCTGCACGGTGAGATCAAACTACCTGGTCAGGCCAACCGTTTTTATGAAGGTGCTATTTCTGAGCATCTGCAAATAGGTATCCGGGCTATCGATCGTCTGCGTGCTGAAGGCGACCGACTGCACTCCCGTAAATTACGTACATTCAACGAACCGCCGTTCCGTTAAGACCTGAAGGTTAACTATGCACAACTCAACTCCTCTTTCCGCCCTGCGCAACCTGCTGATAGCGCAGGGGCTGGATGGCATGATTGTTCCACGCGCCGACGCTCATCAAAGCGAAGATTGTACGCCGCATGACAATAAACTGGCCTGGCTGACCGGATTTAGCGGCTCAGCCGGCCTCGCGTTGGTCCTTCAGGACCGTGCGTTAATGTTTGTCGATGGACGCTATCAGGTCCAGGTACGCAATGAAGTCTCTCTGGATGATTTTGAAATTCATCATTTACACGATGAACCGCTGGCCGACTATTTGCAGTCTCACGTTGCAGCGGGTACACGTATCGGCTTTGAACCGCTGCTGATGGTCAACAGCCAGTTTGAAGCCTTGTCGGCAACTCATTGCGAGCTGGTACCTCTTGAGCAAGATCCTTTTGACCAGGTGTGGCTTGACCGACCGGCAGCCCCCTGCGGCATCATTCGTGAAATGCCCATTGAAATCAGCGGGGAAAGCAGCACGCAAAAGCGTGCCCGCGTCGTGGAACAACTCGCTCAACATGAGGCTGACGTACTGGCAATTACCCTGCCGGATAACATTGCCTGGCTGTTGAATGTACGCGGTTCAGATCTGGCTATGGTGCCAGTACCGTTTTCGTTTGCCCTGCTCCATCGCAGCGGTGAGCTGGAATGGTTTGTGGATAGCAACAAAACGCAGCAACTCCCCGTATCACTGCTGAACACGCTCACGCTGGCCCCGCAAGAGAGTTTCCTGGTACGTTGCCAGCAACTGGCCAGTGGGAAACGCTTCCTGGTCGATAAAGACTACGCCCCGGTTGCGTTGCGTTTTGCCATTGAAGAACACGGTGGCAACGTCTTATGGGCCCCTGATCCCATCACCTTGATGAAAGCCCACAAAAATGACGTTGAACTGGCGGGCTATCGGGAATGCCATGAACAAGATGGCGCAGCCTGGGTTAATTTCCTTGCCTGGCTGGCCCATGAAGTCCCTTTGCGCGAAGCGGCTGGCAATCCGGTCACCGAACTGGAAGCCCAGGCAAAGCAACTGGAATTTCGCCAGCAGCAGCCGGGATTTATTGAGCAAAGCTTCAGCACGATATCGGCCTCTGCCAGCAATGCGGCGATGTGTCATTACCACTCCAGTGAAAAAACCAATACGCCAATTACCTCGCAGGCCATGTATCTGAATGATTCCGGCGGCCAGTACCACAATGGTACGACGGATACGACGCGTACCTTCGCGTTTGGTCCACAGGATCCGCAACGTCGTCTGCATTACACCGCCGTGCTGAAAGGCTTTTTGTCGCTTATTTCACTGCAGTTTCCCAGCGGCACTCAGGGCCATCAACTGGATGCCTTTAGCCGTCGGGCGTTGTGGGATTTAGGCCTGGATTTTGATCATGGAACAGGACACGGCGTAGGCCACCAGTTGCTTATCCATGAACAACCCCATCGCATTGCCAAGAAAGTAAACCCCTGGCCTCTGGTCGCGGGCAATATCATCACTATCGAACCGGGTTACTATCTGGCCGGGCAATATGGGATCCGTATTGAGAACCAGGTGGAAATAATCAACAGCCGCCCTGGCTTCTGTCGTTTCTCAACGCTGACGCTGGTGCCGATTGATTTGAATCTGGTTGAACTGCATCTGTTGAGTGAAGCTGAAAAGCAATGGATTGATGATTACCACCAGCAGGTCAGAGAGACGTTATCCCCGCGCGTGAACGCAGAGGCACGTCCCTGGCTGTTCGCTGCCACCGCACCAATTCGCGTTCAGGCTAATTAATGCAATAAAAAAGGCAGCCCGCAGGCTGCCTTAGTTCTCCCCAACTTCTTACTGCTTAGCTGTTACGGATGTACTCATCCATTTCAGTTTTCAGGTTATCGGACTTAGTCCCGAAGATAGCCTGAACACCGGAACCAGCTACCACAACGCCTGCCGCACCCAGTTTCTTCAGGCCAGCCTGATCCACTTTAGCAACGTCAGCCACGCTGACACGCAGACGAGTGATGCACGCATCGAGGTTAGTGATGTTTTCTTTACCGCCGAATGCAGCAACCAGAGCCGGAGCCATTTCGCCTGACGCACCTGCTTTGCTGTCTTCGGTGGCATCTTCACGACCCGGAGTTTTCAGGTCCAGCGCTTTAATCAGCACACGGAAGATGGTGTAGTAAACGATCGCATAACCGATACCAACAATCGGGAACAGCCACAGCTTGCTGCTGTTACCGGACAGAACGATAAAGTCGATCAGACCGTGGGAGAACGACGTACCGTCACGCATACCCAGCAGGATACAGATCGGGAATGCCAGACCAGCCAGAATCGCGTGGATGATGTACAGGATCGGCGCCACGAACATGAAGGAGAACTCGATCGGCTCGGTAATACCGGTCAGGAACGAGGTCAGCGCAGCGGAGATCATGATACCGCCCACTTTCGCGCGGTTTTCTGGTTTAGCAGAGTGCCAGATAGCGATAGCGGCAGCCGGCAGACCGTACATTTTGAACAGGAAGCCACCGGACAGTTTGCCCGCAGTCGGGTCACCCGCCATATAGCGAGGAATGTCGCCGTGGAACACCTGACCTGCAGCGTTGGTGTATTCACCGATCTGCATCTGGAATGGAACGTTCCAGATATGGTGCAGACCAAACGGCACCAGGCAGCGTTCAATGAAGCCATAGATACCGAACGCCACGACCGGGTTCTGGTATGCAGCCCACTGGGAGAACGTCTGAATAGCAGTACCGATTGGTGGCCAAATGAAGGACAGAACCACACCTGTGAAGATAGCAGCCAGACCAGAAATGATAGGAACGAAGCGCTTACCCGCAAAGAAGCCAAGATACTCAGGCAATTTAATACGGTAGAAGCGGTTGAACATATACGCTGCAATCGCACCGGAGATAATCCCCCCGAGAACACCCGTATCAGCAAGGTGTTTAGCTGCGATCTCTTCAGCAGGTAAATGCAGAACCAACGGCGCAACAACAGCCATGGTCTTAACCATGATGCCGTAAGCAACAACGGATGCCAGTGCAGATACACCGTCATTATTAGTGAAGCCTAACGCAACACCGATAGCAAAAATCAGCGGCATGTTCGCAAAAACAGAACCGCCCGCTTCTGCCATTACGTGCGATACAACGGCTGGCAGCCAGCTGAAGTTAGCGGAACCGACGCCCAGCAGGATACCTGCAATTGGGAGTACGGATACCGGCAGCATCAGCGATTTACCGACCTTTTGCAGGTTAGCAAATGCATTCTTAAACATAATTAGGAGTGCTCCTGAGTATTTGTGCTTTTCTACGTTCTCACGCATTAGCGAGGGGGGAGAACCTCGCCGTGTACAGGGCATCTAAGTACCCTTTATTTATTACACAGAGTAAAATAATTCAGTTTGTTTTTGTTTGACGGCTATCACAGTTCAGTCGTGAATGGCCGCAAAATCCGCACATTCCGATAAAATGCGTTTCTGAATGTGTCAAGCTGGTTATTCACCGCCCATTTTGTGGCGGTGAACTTTACTCGCATTAGTGATTAATTACGAGCTTTAAAAAAAGTCAGTTAACGAACAGATTGCAGGCGAGAAGCGTCGATGTGAAACAGGCGGGCAAAGTTATCAGTGGTTGCCTGCGCCAGTTCTTCAACGGCAACACCTTTCACTACGGCCACGTACTCTGCAACGTCACGAGTCATGGCGGGCTGGTTCTCTTTTCCACGATGCGGTACAGGCGCAAGGTAGGGAGAATCCGTCTCGACCAATAACCGGTCCAGAGGAACATAGCGGGCGGCATCACGGAGCTGCTCTGCATTTCGGAACGTGACGATGCCGGAAAACGAGATATAGAATCCAAGGTCCAGTAGTTTGCCCGCCGTTTCTCTGTCCTCTGTAAAACAGTGTAGTACGCCGCCACAATCCGTCACTTTTTCTTCGCGCAGAATAGACAGCGTGTCGGCTCGCGCATCGCGGGTATGCACGATAACTGGCTTCTGTAACTCACGGCCAATCTGAATATGGTGGATAAAAGATTCCTGCTGGCGCACCTTTGTTTCCGGCGTGTAAAAATAGTCCAGCCCGGTTTCTCCCATCGCCACAACCCCCTCTTCGGCGGCAAAACGACGCAGCTCCTCAACATCATAGGTTTCATCCTGATTTAACGGATGCACTCCGCAGGAAAAAACCACATTGTCACGCTCACCAACCAGTTCACGCATACTGCGGTATCCTGGCAAGGTGGTTGCAACGGCAAGACAGAATTTCACATCGCGTGCGGCCGCTTTCGCCAGCACGTCGTCCACGTCCTTATGCAGAGATTGATAATCCAGGCCATCAAGATGGCAGTGTGAGTCGACTAAAAACATAATGTCTCTCTCAAAGATGGGGAACAGGCAGTACGGTGCCTGGTTGCAGGTAATGCTCAATACGAAGAATAAGATCGGTTAATACCAGCTCGCGGTTTACGCCCGTCACGTTCAGCAACTGCTGACGGCAATGACAAACGTCACCGAGTATCGCCTGTATCTGGGCAACGGATAACCGTTCTGCGATGGAAGATATCAGGTCCAGGGCATCGGGATTGGTTAAATGGGCAATCCCATACGGACGTTTCAACGCATCCGTAAACAACGTTGCCAGCCAGTGTAAACGGGCGGCAGACTGATCGTGGTTTAACGCCGCGAGCAAGATATACCAATCACCGGCGTTTAATGTATTCACCAGTGCCGCACAAAAATCTGTACGGTGTGCCCAGCTTTCAGCCTGTAACAGCGTGAGTGCCGCGCCTGGCGAACCGGCACTTAGACGTAACGCGCTAAGCAGCGCTTCTGACGACGCAGTCACTTCACGAGCAAGCCAGGAGATAGCATACGACTCCGGAGGTGGCGCAAGATGATGTAACCGACAACGGCTGCGTAATGTCGCCAGCAAACGAGCTGGCTCTGTGCTGGCGAGGAAAAACCAGGTCTGTGCCGGGGGCTCTTCCAGCGTTTTCAACAGGGCATTGGCGGCAGCATCGGTTAACTGGGCGGCATCAGGGATCCACACGACCTTCGCACCGCCGAGACGCGAATGCTCGTACAGCTTTTCACTGACTTCGCGTACAGCATCAACCCCCAGCGTGCTTTTGCCTTTTTCTGGCAGCAGCGAATAGTAGTCAGGGTGCGTCCCCGCCTGCATCAGCTGACAGCCACGGCACTGTCCGCAGCTTTTATGTCCTTCCGGCTGCTGGCACATTAAATAGCGGCTGAGAGCGTAAATAAGCGCCTCGTCGCCCATTCCGGGTAACGCCTGAATCAGTAACGCATGGTGACCACGACCCGCCTGGTAGCTGGCCACCAGTTTTTCAAAATCCGGTCGTAACCATGGGTACCATTTCATGCGCCCTGCTCCTTCACCCATTGGGTGATGGTATTGCGAATATCAGCCATCACAGCCTCCAGCGGCTGCGTAGCGTCTATAGTGCGAATGCTGGCGTCTTTGGCAGCCAGCTCAAGATAGCGCGCGCGGGTACGATTAAAGAAATCGAAAGATTCCTGCTCAATACGATCCAGCTCGCCGCGTGCACGGGCACGCTTCAACCCGACTTCTGGCGTCACATCCAGATAGATAGTCAGATCCGGGCGAAAATCGCCGAGTACTGCATCGCGCAGGGTTGCCAGCATGTTTTGATCGATACCACGTCCACCGCCCTGATACGCCTGAGTAGACAGATCGTGACGATCGCCAATTACCCACGCGCCTTTCGCCAGCGCAGGTTTAATAACGGTTTCGACCAGCTGTACACGCGCAGCGTAAAACATCAGAACTTCGGCTTTGTCGGTGATAACCTCGTCACCCACCGACTTAATGTCCAGCACCAGGCTTCTTAGTTTCTCAGCCAGTTGCGTGCCGCCAGGTTCGCGGGTGAAAACCATGTCACGAATACCGAGTTGCTCAAGTGTCTCTACCACTACGTTACGCGCGGTGGTTTTTCCGGCGCCTTCCAGGCCCTCGATGACGATATAGTTACTGCCCATTTTTTTCCTTAAGCACTTTCAGGTAATCCTGCACGGACCGGTTGTGGCTGGCAAGATTGGTGTTAAACGTGTGGCCACCTTTACCGTCAGCCACAAAATAAAGATACGGCGTTTTTGCCGGATGTGCCGCGGCCTGCAACGATGCCTCTCCCGGCATGGCAATCGGGCCAGGTGGCAGTCCTGTAATGGTATAGGTGTTATAAGCGGTCGGGGTGTCTAAATCCACGCGCGACAATTTGCCATTATACCGTGACCCCATACCGTAAATCACCGTCGGATCGGTTTGTAAACGCATACCGATACGTAAACGGTTAATAAACACCGAAGCCACCTGGTCACGCTCGCTGGCAACCGCAGTCTCTTTTTCAATAATAGAAGCCATGGTTACCAGCTGATTTTTGTCCTGATAAGGCAGGCCATCAGCGCGCCCTTCCCAGACAGTATCCACCGCTTTAACCATTTTCTGATGCGCGCGTTTTAGCAACGCTACGTCAGTCGTATTGGCGGTATACATCCAGGTATCTGGCCAGAACCAACCTTCCACCCATTGCGGGTTTTCCAGTTTCAGCGCCTGGGCCACGGTCTCATAGCTATCGTCGCTTAACGTATGTTTGATATACGGGGCATCGCGCAGCTGTTTCAGGTAATCGCTTAGGCGCATCCCTTCAACCAGACGTAAAGGGAACTGCGCCTCTTTTCCGCTTTCCAGCAGGTGCAGCATATCCCGAACCGTCATGTCGGGTGTAAAACGGTAGGTTCCGGCCTTAAAATGCGACAGTTCGGGTTCCACACGCAGCAGCCATTGGAACACGCGCGGACGGTTAATAACCTTGTCCGCATACAGCTGTTCGCCCAGGGCCAGGCGGCCCGTCCCCGCTTTCAGCGTAAAAATCGTCTCTTCTTTAATCAATAATTTACTGTCCGCCAGATGGCGAACCTTCCACATTCCCACTCCCGCGGCAATGCCCAGCACAACCAGCAATAACAGGACAACGAGTAACAGTTTTTTCATGACTAATTCGGGTGCTCACAAAGTGGGGCTAAAAAATCGAATAACAAACGTGAAGACAGCAATGTGTCGCCACAGGCACGCACGGGAATAATGGGCATTAACGCGTTACAGACGACGATTTCATCAGCCTGCATAACCTCCTCCAACCCGGCATACACTTCGACAATACTGAATGGCGATTGTGCCAGCATCCGGATACAGAATTGTCGCATAATGCCGTTTACTCCGGCCTGATCCAGGCGGGGCGTGTAAACCACATCACCTTTACGCCAGAACAAATTAGCCGCACAGCATTCCGTAACCCATCCCTCGCTGTCAAGAACCAGTGCTTCATCTGCGTCCGTCTGTTCAAGATGAGAGCGAATCAACACCTGCTCCAGTCGATTCAGATGCTTAAGTCCGGCAAGCAGTGGATTACGTCCCAGACGTACTGGGCTTAGCGCCAGCACAATGCCATCTTGCCGCCAACGATCGTAATGAACGGGCCAGGCTGAAACGGAGAGGATGCGTGTGGCGCTGTGACAACTTTTGCCACTGTAGCCCCGGCCTCCAGTGCCACGGCTGATAATCACTTTCAACACCCCGCGTACGTGCCCTTTCGCCAGCATTTTCATTTCATTTTGCAGCTCGGGCCAATTTTCAAAAGAGATCAGCAGTTTTTGGCAAGCGTCTTGTAAACGCTCAAGATGCGCTGCAAAGAGAGGGATTTCGCCGTCGATAATACAGGCAGTGGTAAAACAGCCATCACCAAATTGGGTCGCTCGATCGCTTGCTGCCAGCATATTCTGCTCGCAGCCATTAATTAAGAACATGGTGGCTCCTTATTTCTGGTCCGCTAGTTTGGCAGGATGAGTAACACAGGACAAGGGCGGAAAACCGAATAAAAAAAGGCCCGACAAGCGGACCTTTTCAATTTGCTATCGATGCTAGCGCATCACCTAACAGGCTTAAATCTTTTTAAAGATCAAAGAGCCGTTGGTACCACCGAAGCCAAAGGAGTTACACAGTGCATACTCCAGACCACTAACCTGACGCGCTTCGTGAGGTACGAAGTCCAGATCACAACCTTCATCCGGGTTATCCAGGTTGATGGTTGGCGGAATAGCCTGATCGCGCAGCGCCAGGATAGAGAAAATAGACTCTACCGCGCCCGCCGCACCCAACAGGTGTCCGGTCATAGATTTGGTGGAGCTTACCATTACACGGCTTGCCGCATCACCAAAGACAGATTTCACTGCCTGGGTTTCTGCTTTATCGCCTGCAGGCGTAGACGTACCATGCGCGTTGACATAGCCAATCTGACCCGCTTCGATAGCCGCATCACGCAGCGCGTTGACCATTGCCAGCGCAGCACCTGCACCGTTTTCCGGTGGTGACGTCATGTGGTAAGCATCACTGCTCATACCGAAGCCAACGACTTCAGCATAGATTTTTGCACCGCGCGCTTTCGCATGTTCGTACTCTTCCAGTACAACCATGCCTGCGCCGTCGCCCAGCACAAAGCCATCACGTTCTTTGTCCCACGGACGGCTTGCCGCTTGCGGGTTATCATTACGCGTAGACAGCGCACGTGCCGCGCCAAAACCACCCACGCCCAGCGGCGTACTGGCTTTTTCTGCACCACCCGCAACCATCGCGTCCGCATCGCCGTATGCAATGATACGTGCAGCATGACCGATGTTATGCACGCCTGAAGTACAGGCGGTCGCGATGGAGATGCTTGGCCCTTGCAGGCCGTACATGATGGTCAGGTGACCTGCCACCATGTTAACAATCGTCGACGGAACGAAGAACGGGCTGATCTTACGCGGTCCACCATTTACCAGAGAGGTATGGTTTTCTTCGATAAGACCGAGACCGCCAATACCAGAGCCGATAGCGGCGCCAATACGGTGGGCGTTCTCTTCCGTTATTTCGAGGCCAGAATCCTGCATGGCCTGAACGCCAGCGACAATTCCATATTGAATGAAAGCATCCATCTTGCGCTGTTCTTTGCGCGAGATAATGTCTTCACAGTTAAAATCCTTTACTAAGCCAGCAAATTTCGTTGCATAGGCGCTAGTATCGAAATGGTCGATCAGGCTGATGCCACTCTGACCGGCAAGGAGAGCTTTCCAGGTAGACTCTACGGTATTGCCGACAGGAGACAACATGCCCAGTCCGGTCACAACTACACGACGCTTAGACACGGTTGTCCTCCAGGGAGGGAAAATAATTCAAGTGGGATAAAAAGATAAAACTCAGGCGGTCGAATGACCGCCTGGAGATGTTCACTTACGCCTGGTGGCCGTTGATGTAATCAATGGCAGCCTGAACGGTAGTGATTTTCTCAGCTTCTTCGTCCGGAATCTCAGTATCAAACTCTTCTTCCAGAGCCATTACCAGCTCAACGGTGTCAAGAGAATCTGCGCCCAGGTCTTCAACGAAGGAAGCATTGTTGGTTACTTCTTCCTGCTTAACGCCCAGCTGTTCGCCGATAATTTTCTTAACGCGTTCTTCGATAGTGCTCATACTCTTAAATTTCCTATCAAAACTCGCTTTCGCGATGGTTTTCGTAGTGTATAAAATGTTGAAAAATTTGCAACTAAATCCCGGCAGGTCTTACCACGATTTTGCGCTATTTTGAGGCCATTCACCCTAATAACGCAAATATTTTTCAATCGTGGTTAAACCATGTACATCCCGCCGTTGACGTGCAAAGTCTCACCTGTGATGTAACTTGCTTCGTCAGAAGCTAAAAATGCAACCGCACTGGCGATTTCCTGAGCGCCGCCAAGGCGACCCGCAGGAACCTGCGCCAGAATACCCGCACGCTGATCATCAGACAGCGCACGCGTCATGTCCGTTTCAATAAAGCCCGGAGCAACAACGTTTACAGTAATGCCACGAGACGCAACTTCGCGCGCCAGTGATTTACTGAAGCCGATCAGACCCGCTTTCGCCGCAGCGTAGTTAGCCTGACCTGCATTTCCCATGGTACCAACCACAGAACCGATAGTGATAATACGCCCATGACGCTTTTTCATCATAGCTCGCATTACCGCTTTTGACAGACGGAAAACAGATGACAGGTTGGTTTCGATGATATCGTTCCACTCGTCATCTTTCATGCGCATTAACAGGTTATCACGAGTAATCCCGGCATTATTGACCAGGATATCGACTTCACCAAATTCTGCGCGAATATTTTCCAGAACAGATTCGATAGATGCAGGATCGGTCACATTCAACATCAGACCTTTACCATTTGCACCTAAATAATCGCTAATGGCCTGCGCGCCGCTTTCGCTGGTAGCAGTACCGATAACTTTCGCGCCACGGGCAACGAGTGTCTCAGCAATTGCGCGGCCAATGCCACGGCTTGCACCGGTAACCAGCGCGATTTTTCCTTCAAAACTCATGGTCTTCCTCTTTTATTGCTCTAGCGCCGCAGACAGTGCCGCCGGCTCATTCAGTGCCGAAGCAGTCAGGGTGTCAACAATACGTTTCGTCAAACCGGTCAGAACTTTACCCGGACCGACTTCATACAGGTGCTCTACGCCCTGGGATGCCATAAATTCAACAGTTTTAGTCCACTGAACCGGGCTATACAGCTGACGAACCAACGCATCGCGAATAGCGTCTGCCGTGGTTTCACACTTCACATCGACATTGTTCACGACCGGAACCGTCGGTACGTTAAAGGTGATTTTCTGCAGCTCAACGGCCAGTTTCTCAGCAGCAGGCTTCATCAGCGCACAGTGAGACGGCACGCTAACTGGCAGTGGCAGAGCACGTTTCGCACCCGCAGCTTTACAGGCAGCGCCCGCACGTTCAACCGCTTCTTTATGACCCGCGATAACCACCTGGCCTGGCGAGTTGAAGTTGACCGGAGAAACGACCTGACCTTCTGCTGACTCTTCACATGCTTTAGCGATAGACGCATCATCAAGACCGATAATCGCAGACATACCGCCTGTGCCTTCTGGTACAGCTTCCTGCATGAACTTACCGCGCAGTTCTACCAGACGTACGGCATCAGCAAATGCGATCACGCCTGCGCAGACCAGCGCAGAATATTCGCCCAGACTGTGACCCGCCATCAGCGCAGGTGTTTTACCACCCTGCTGCTGCCATACGCGATAAAGCGCGACAGATGCGGTCAACAGCGCTGGCTGCGTCTGCCAGGTTTTATTCAGTTCTTCGGCCGGACCCTGCTGAGTCAACGCCCACAGATCATAGCCCAGCGCAGCTGATGCTTCAGCAAATGTTTCTTCAACAATCGGGTAGCTTGCTGCCATTTCAGACAACATCCCAACGGTCTGGGAACCCTGCCCCGGAAACACAAATGCAAATTGCGTCATGTTTAAATCCTTATACTAGAAACGAACCAGCGCGGAGCCCCAGGTGAATCCCCCCCCGAAGGCTTCAAGCAATATCAACTGCCCAGCTTTAATACGCCCGTCGCGGACGGCTTCGTCCAGCGCGCACGGTACGGAGGCAGCAGAGGTATTACCATGTCTGTCGAGCGTCACGACAACATTATCCATCGACATACCCAGCTTTTTCGCCGTCGCGCTGATAATGCGCAGGTTAGCCTGATGCGGTACCAGCCAGTCCAGCGCAGAACGGTCGAGATTATTGGCTTCCAGCGTTTCATCAACGATGTGCGCAAGCTCGGTCACCGCGACTTTAAATACTTCGTTACCCGCCATCGTCAGATGAATCGGGTTTTCTGGGTTCACGCGATCGGCGTTAGGCAGCGTCAACAGTTCGCCATAGCGACCGTCAGCGTGCAGATGCGTGGAGAGAATGCCTGGCTCTTCCGATGCGCTCAGTACAACCGCGCCCGCCCCATCACCGAAAATGATGATCGTTCCGCGATCGGTTGGATCACAGGTGCGCGCCAGAACATCAGAGCCAACGACCAGAGCATGCTTAACTGCGCCAGATTTAACATACTGGTCGGCAACGCTCAGGGCGTAAGTGAAACCAGCGCAAGCGGCTGCAACGTCAAACGCCGGACAGCCTTTGATCCCCAGCATACTTTGGATCTGGCACGCCGCGCTTGGAAATGCGTGAGTGGATGATGTGGTAGCAACCACAATCAGACCAATTTGCTCTTTGTCGATGCCCGCCATTTCAATCGCACGGTTTGCGGCGGCAAAGCCCATCGTCGCAACTGTTTCATTTGGCGCTGCAATATGGCGTTCACGGATACCTGTACGAGTGACGATCCACTCATCAGATGTCTCAACCATTTTTTCCAAATCGGCGTTAGTACGCACTTGTTCAGGCAGATAGCTGCCAGTACCAATAATCTTCGTATACATGTACGCTCAGTCACTTTTTGGTTATATACCGCCACGAGCAAATCGCTGATACGTTGGCCACATTCACAAACGCACCGTTATCTGTGTGCTCGTGAGGTTGCGCTTTCGCCACCGTCCAGCAGTTCGAATCCAGCTGGGTATACAGATTCCAGGCGAGCGGCAATTCGCTGAGGAACTTGTCGCTGCACCGCCTGCACTGCCTGTTCAATCGCGACTTCAAATGCTCGCTGATTGGCCGCACCATGACTCTTAATCACCGTGCCGCGCAATCCTAACAGACAGGCGCCATTATACTGGTCGGGGTTGAGGTGACTAAATCGCCTTGTCAGGCTTTTTTGTAACCAACGTTTTAATAACAGAAGCCACCACGACCGTTTTTTGCCCTCACCCTGAGATTTCAGCAGTGAAAGGAACATTCTGACAACACCTTCCATCGTCTTTAATGTGACATTACCTGTAAAACCGTCACAGACCAACACATCGGTTTTGCCAGTCAGTAACTCATTGGCTTCAAGATAGCCGATATAATTAATGGAAGGGATTGTTTTTAGCACAGCTGAAGCATCTCGAATACTGTCGAGACCTTTCGTTTCTTCTTCGCCGATGTTGAGTAACGCTACGCGAGGATTGGCAATACCAACAACCTCTTCTGCCAGCACGGAACCCATGACGGCAAATTGCACCAACATAGTGCTATCACAATCTACGTTGGCGCCCAAATCCAGCACCACCGTTTTGCCCTTTTGCTGATGCGGTAAAACCGTCACCAACGCCGGACGCTCAATCCCATCAAGGGGTTTGAGCAATAACTTCGCAAGTCCCATAAGTGCGCCCGTATTACCGGCGCTGACACAAGCTTGTGCCTGACCTTCTTTCACGAGCTCCAGGGCAACACGCATTGAGCTTCCACGACTGGCGCGAATAGCTTGCGAGGGCCGGGCATCACTGGCAATAACTGACTGAGCAGGGATAATCTGCAGACGCGAACGTTGTTCGAAGTCAGCTTTGGCAAGTAATGGCGTGATTGTATCGGGATCCCCGACTAAAAGAAGTGTGAGTTGCGAATTAGAATTCAGTGCCTGCAATGCTGCAGGCACTGTCACGGTAGGGCCAAAATCTCCCCCCATGACATCTAACGCCAGGGTTAGACGTGTCAAGGTATCGTCGCTGCCCGGTTAGGTGTTTCCCCAGTTACCCGGGGAAAGCCTCACTAAGCTTCATCACGCGTTCACTCTTTGTCTTTCTCACCAGGGGTGGGAAAGCCATTGAGTCATGCGTGATTACTTAGCGATTACCTTACGGCCACGGTAGAAACCGTCGGCAGTGATGTGGTGACGCAGGTGTTGTTCACCAGAAGTTTTGTCTACAGACAGGCTGGTGACTGCGGTCAGAGCGTCATGAGAACGACGCATGCCACGTTTGGAACGGGTTGGTTTATTCTGTTGTACGGCCATGGACCTTACTCCTCAATTACTTACGCTTTAAGCTGGCTAATACGGCAAATGGGTTTGGTTTTTGCGCTTCATCAGGCAATTCGCCAAAGACCATGTCCGCCTCGGACACTTCACAGTGTTCAGAATCATGCACCGGAACTACCGGCAAGGAGAGGATAATCTCATCTTCAACCATTGCAAGCAGATCGATTTCACCGAATTCGTTAACCTCAATCGGCTCATACGCTTCCGGGAGTGCTTCAGCCTGCTCGTCAGAACGGACAGGACTAAAACAATATGTTGTGTGAACATGAAGTGGGAACGGTTTCCCGCAACGCTGACATTCGAGCGTAACCGATACCTTCGCATCACCGGTTATAACGGCGAGACGCTGGTTATCGATAGCGAACGACATGGAGCATTCCACATCACTGTCCACACTGACTACAGAATCGGCGACGCGCTCAACCAGATCAGAAGTATAGATACCTTCATAATCGAGGCGTTTTTGAGCCGTACGAACCGGATCAAGAGTCAGGGGTAATTTTACCTTTTGCATAGGGCGCGCATATTAACTTTGTAACGTCATATAGTCAAAGAAAAAGGCAGCCTGTGGTTGCCTTTTGCCAATAATTCGCACACATTGCGGGTCATCGACTTAAAATCGCTCAAGACAAGCCACTACAGCCAGCTTGTAGGTCGAAGTCCATAGTTTAAAATGGCTCTCATCAATACGCTATATGCGAGGGAAAAAATATGCCTCAACTTATTCTTGCTTCCACCTCTCCCTGGCGTCGCGCTTTACTCGAAAAACTGGCAATTCCGTTCGAATGCGCAGCACCAGAGGTTGATGAAACACCATTACCAGGCGAGGCGCCACGTCATCTGGTGTTGCGACTGGCGCAGCAAAAAGCGCAATCACTCGCCCACCGTTATCCCTCGCATCTGATTATTGGCTCCGATCAAATTTGTGTTCTTGATGGTGAAATAACCGGTAAACCATTAACAGAAGAAAATGCGCGCCAACAGTTACTCAAAGCCCGTGGCAATATTGTGACGTTTTACACCGGACTGGCGCTGTATAATTCTGCGACCGGACATTTACAAACTGAAGTAGAACCTTTTGACGTCCATTTCCGTCATTTAAGCGAGGCGGAAATTGATGATTATCTGCGCAAAGAGCGTCCGCTCCATTGTGCAGGTAGTTTCAAAAGTGAAGGATTAGGTATTGCACTCTTTGAACGCCTGGAGGGTCGTGACCCAAATACCTTGGTAGGTTTGCCGCTGATCGCGTTGTGTCAAATGCTGCGGCGGGAAGAAATGAACCCGTTGAACGCCTGATTAATCTGCCTGATGTCGACGCGATGCGTCTTATCAGGCCTACGGTTCATCACACGATTGTAGGCCTGATAAGCAACGCGCATCAGGCTTTGCTGCGTAATACCTCGAGGCAGCGCTTCAACTGTTTATCCATTGGCGCTTCAATACGCATCACTTCCCCCGTACCCGGATGAGTAAACTTCAACGCTGCGGCATGCAGGAAAAGTCGGTTCAACCCCGTATCCGCCAGTTGCTTATCGAACTCACGGTCACCGTAGCGATCGTCAAAAGCAATTGGATGACCGGCATACTGGGTATGCACACGGATCTGGTGCGTACGGCCGGTCACCGGGCTACAGCGCACAAGCGTGGCAAACGCATAGCGCTCTTCCACTTTAAAACGTGTTTCTGACGGTTTGCCTTCCTGATTCACCCGCACGATACGCTCGCCGCTTTGCAGAATGTTCTTTAACAGCGGCGCCTGCACGGTTTTGACATGCGACTGCCATTGGCCTCGAACCAGCGCGAGGTAATCTTTCTGCATGCCTTTTTCACGCAGTTGTTCATGCAATGAACGCAAGGCTGAGCGTTTTTTGGCAACCAGCAGCACACCGGAGGTATCCCGGTCGAGGCGATGCACCAGCTCAAGGAAACGCGCTTCCGGACGCAACGCACGTAATCCTTCAATGACGCCAAAGCTTAACCCGCTTCCGCCATGCACGGCCGTACCTGAAGGTTTGTTCAGCACCAGAATGTGGTCATCTTCATATAAAATGACATCGGTCAGCGCCGCAACCTTCTGCAGGTTTGGCGAAATGGCCTCTTCTTCACGTTCAGCGACACGCACAGGTGGAATACGCACAATATCCCCATCTTCGAGTTTGTACTCGGGTTTAATGCGTTTTTTATTCACCCGCACTTCGCCTTTACGCAAAATGCGATAAATCATACTTTTCGGCACACCCTTAAGCTGGGTGCGCAAAAAGTTGTCGATGCGTTGCCCTGCTTCGTCGGCAGTAATGGCAACTGTTTTTACGGCTGGAGTCTCTGTTTTCATGGGGGCCGATTTTAAATAGCCATCAAGATTCGCGCCACACATTTTTCTATGCTTATATTAACTGCTATACCTTATTACTTAAGTTTGACATAGCCGATTTGGTGGTTATTAAAGCAATCACTACGCGGAAGTGAAAAAACTGTGAGTAACCGGGTGATAAATGGCAAAAGTCATCTTGCTATAACAAGGTTAGCAGTGGAATAATGCGGTTGTTTCCGTGTTGAATCTTGTTAAAACAAGAACTTTTCCGGAATGACCCAATTTTGCCCGACCGATCATCAACGCAGCAATGGCGTAAGACGTATTGATCTTTCAGGCAGTTAGCGGGCTGCGGGTTGCAGTCCTTACCGGTAAGTGCTCTATGGATTTCACATTGTAGGAAGGCGGCAAGTCTGGATACCCCCAGGTTCTTACTCCTGTAAGTGACCAGGGTGAGAAGATAAAGCCAACGCACCGACAGCGTGAAAGACGACAAGCACAATGGAAGCTTCTCTGGAGAGTAACACCCAGACTGTTCCCCTGATAATTGCGCTGTGTTTCCGTATGAAATACAGGCAACCGACACTCTGCGCCTCTTTGAGCTGACGATAACCGTGAGGTTGGCGACGCGAATAGACACGAGGCCATCGGTTCACACCCGGAAAGGCATTACTCTGCCCGCAGCTTAGTCGTCAATGTAAGAATAATGAGTAAGTTACGATGAAAAGAATGTTAATTAACGCGACTCAGCAGGAAGAGTTGCGTGTCGCCCTTGTAGATGGGCAACGTCTGTACGATCTGGATATCGAAAGTCCTGGACACGAACAGAAAAAAGCCAACATCTATAAAGGCAAAATTACCCGTATTGAACCGAGTCTGGAAGCTGCTTTTGTTGATTACGGCGCTGAACGTCACGGTTTCCTCCCGTTAAAAGAAATTGCCCGCGAATACTTTCCCGCTAACTACAACTCCCATGGTCGTCCCAACATTAAAGACGTGTTGCGTGAAGGTCAGGAAGTCATCGTTCAGATCGATAAAGAAGAACGCGGCAACAAAGGCGCTGCGCTGACTACCTTTATCAGCCTGGCGGGTAGTTATCTGGTTCTGATGCCGAACAACCCGCGCGCGGGCGGCATCTCCCGTCGCATTGAAGGCGACGACCGTACCGAATTAAAAGAAGCGCTGGCAAGCCTGGAACTGCCTGATGGCATGGGGCTTATCGTGCGTACCGCAGGTGTAGGCAAATCCGCCGAAGCGCTGCAGTGGGATCTAAGCTTCCGCCTGAAGCACTGGGAAGCGATTCAAAAAGCCGCTGACAGCCGCCCTGCTCCGTTCCTGATCCATCAGGAAAGCAACGTTATCGTGCGTGCCTTCCGCGACTATCTGCGCCAGGACATCGGCGAAATCCTCATCGACAACCCAAAAGTCATGGAGATGGCGCGTCAGCACATCGCCGCGCTGGGTCGTCCGGATTTCAGCAGCAAAATCAAACTGTACACCGGCGAAATCCCGCTGTTCAGCCACTATCAGATCGAGTCTCAGATTGAGTCCGCGTTCCAACGCGAAGTGCGTCTGCCGTCCGGCGGCTCAATCGTTATCGACAGCACTGAAGCACTGACCGCTATCGATATCAACTCCGCACGCGCAACCCGCGGCGGCGACATCGAAGAAACAGCGTTCAACACCAACCTTGAAGCAGCCGATGAAATTGCACGTCAGCTGCGTCTGCGCGACCTCGGCGGTCTGATTGTAATCGACTTCATTGATATGACACCGGTTCGTCACCAGCGCGCGGTTGAAAACCGTCTGCGCGAGGCCGTACGCCAGGACAGAGCGCGTATTCAGATCAGCCATATTTCTCGCTTCGGTCTGCTGGAAATGTCCCGTCAGCGTCTGAGCCCGTCACTGGGTGAATCCAGCCATCACGTGTGCCCGCGCTGCTCCGGCACCGGTACCGTACGTGATAACGAATCACTGTCGCTGTCTATTCTGCGTCTGATCGAAGAAGAAGCACTGAAAGAAAATACGCAGGAAGTACACGCTATTGTTCCTGTGCCGATCGCTTCCTACCTGCTCAACGAAAAGCGTACCGCGGTAAATGCAATCGAGACGCGTCAGAATGGCGTGCGCTGTGTGATCGTGCCAAATGATCAGATGGAAACCCCGCACTATTCTGTGCTGCGCGTACGTAAAGGGGAAGAAACCCCGACCCTGAGCTATCTACTGCCGAAACTGCATGAAGAGGCAATGGCATTGCCGACGGAAGAAGAGTACGTCGAGCGTAAACAGCCTGAGCAACCGGCGCTGGCCACCTTCGCCATGCCAGACGTTCCGCCAGCTCCTGCTCTGCAGGAACCTGCCGCGAAAGCCGCCGCGCCTAAAGCTGCGGCAGCGACCGCAGCCGTTGCCGAACAGCCCGGTTTGATTAGCCGTTTCTTTGGCGCACTGAAGTCCATCTTCGGTGGTAGCGAAGAAGTGAAGCCGGTTGAACAACCTGCGCCGAAAGCTGAAGAGAAAACCGAACGCCAGCAGGATCGTCGTAAACCTCGTCAGAACAATCGTCGCGACCGTAACGATCGTCGTGATAACCGGGATAATCGCGGTGACCGTGACAACCGTAACGAACGTTCAGAAAACGGCGAAAACCGTGAAGATAACCGCCGTAACCGTCGTCAGTCACAGCAGCAAAATGCGGAAGCTCGCGATAACCGCCAGCAAACTACTGACGTTGCAGACAAAGCGAAATCTGGCGATGAGCAGCAGGCTCCGCGTCGCGAACGCAACCGCCGTCGTAACGATGACAAGCGTCAGGCTCAGCAGGAAGTTAAAGAGCTGAACCAGGCTGAACAACCTGTGCAGGATGCCGAGCAGGAAGAGCGCGTACGTCAGCCTCAGACTCGCCGTAAACAGCGTCAATTGACTCAGAAAGTGCGTTTCACTGACAGCCCGGCGGTTGAAACCGAAGTGGCAACTGCCGCAGTAGTTGCTGAAACCTCTGCCGCTCAGCCAACAGAACAGCCTGCACCAGCACAACGCACCGAACTGGCGAAAGTTGATCTGCCAGCCGTCGTTGCGACTGAGCAGGAAGACAACAGCGACGCGCGTGACTCCAATGGTATGCCGCGTCGTTCCCGTCGCTCCCCTCGCCATCTGCGCGTCAGTGGACAGCGTCGTCGTCGTTACCGTGACGAGCGTTATCCGGTTCAGTCACCAATGCCGTTAACGGTCGCCTGTGCATCTCCTGAATTAGCGTCCGGTAAAGTTTGGATCCGCTACCCTGTCGCACGTCCTCAGGATCAGCAGGTTGAAGAACAGCGCGAACAAGAAATGGTCCAGCAACAAGCCGCACCTGTCGCCGTAGAGCCTCAGGTTGCTGCAGCTGCCGTGGAACACATTGTGGATGCCCCTGCGCCAGTTGAAGCCGTGCAGCCAGAGATTGTCGTGGCTGAGCCTCAGGCCGCCGTTGTTGAAACCACACAGGTTGAAACCACGCATCCGGAAGTCATTGCGACCCCGGTCGAGGAACAACCGCAAATTATCGCTGCATCTGATGCGCCCGTTGCAGAAGAAATCGCCGCTGAAGCCGAACCTGTGGCTGACGTTGTGACTGCGCCGGTTGTTGAAGAGCCTGCAGAGGTTGTTATTTCCCAACCAGAAGTGGTTGAAGAGATTGCCGAAGTTGTGGAAACAGCGCCAGTTGATGAAGAGATTGCTGCGCCGCAGGAAGTTGTTGCAGCGCCAATTGTAGAAGCGACTGTCGTTAAGCCTGAAGTTGTCGCAGCCAGTGTTGATGCTGAACACCTTCACAGCCATGCGACCGCACCGATGACCCGCGCTCCGGCACCGGAATATGTGCCAGAAGCGCCGCGTCATAGCGACTGGCAGCGTCCGGCATTCGCCTTTGAAGGCAAAGGTGCCGCAGGTGGACACAGTGCAACGCATCAAGCGACTGCGCCAGCAACACGTCCTCAGCCTGTCGAGTAAGCAATAATAATATCAAAGCCGGCCTTCGGGTCGGCTTTTTTATATCTGATCTACGCCTTTCATCCCCGTCAGCTGCGGCATAACATCCTTCATTAAGTCCAGAAACTTGCGTAAGCGAATCGGATAGTAACGCGCCCACGGATAAACCAAATGTACAGGCAACGGCGCCGCATGCCACTCAGGTAGCAACGCAACCAGACGTCCGTTGGCAATATCCTCCGCCACCATCCAACTTGAAACAATAGTCACTCCCAACCCCGCCAGCGCGGCATTCCTTGCGACATAAATACTGTCGGTACTTAATCTGGGTGAAATATTCAACGTGACTGGCTCATTACGCAATTGGTGCAACAACGAAACGCTATGTTGATAAAACGTATTCACGGCAATCCAGGGCAGCGCTGATAACTGCTCAGGATGAGAAAGCTCGCCGTATTGTTCCAGCAGCCCAGGGCTCGCCACCATACTACGGGGAACTTCAGCCAGTAAAACGGCAACCGTGGCCGGATCCACCTCCGCACCAACCCTGATAGCGCAGTCAATATTATCGCTCAGAAAATCAACGGTTTTATCGTTGAGCATCCACTCTACTGCTACCTGGGGATAGCGCGAAAGAAACTGCAAAAGCGGCTCAAGCAGTTGTTGTTGCCCGAACGCATGCGGTGCACGGACTCGCAACGTCCCCACCGGTTCATCTTCTGTGACATTAAGTCCATCTTCCAGCGCCAGCCAGGCATCAATAATCTTCTTGGCATGCTGGTAGCCTCTTTCGCCGTCGTCGGTCAATTTCATCGCATGCGTGGTACGCATGATCAGTTTCACACCCAGCAGAGTTTCCAGGGATTGCAACCGTCGGCTTACGGTCGCTTGCGTTGTCCCCATCTGTTTTGCCGCTGCCGAAAGCGATCCTGCTTCGACAATACGTACAAACGTACGCATCAGCTCCACCCTGTCTATACGCTCATTTTTTATCATTTTCAGTTTCATCATACGTCTGACGTATAACTGTTTTACCACTGCGCTCGCTACCACGCCACTCGCTGAAGGATAAAAATAGCCGCACATCCTGTGATTGAGGAATCATCTGTGAACACATTTACCGCACTTTCCCGTTGGGTCACTTTCGTTCTGGCAGTAGGTGCCGGATTCAGTGTCGCTGCTATCTACTATGCTCAACCCCTTCTGCCTTTAATGGGTCAGGATCTGAACTTAAGTATTACCGGCATGGGGTTGGTCCCGACGCTGACCCAGGCGGGATACGCGCTGGGTATTTTGTTTTTATTGCCATTGGGCGATCGTTATGACCGCAGGACATTAATCCTGCTGAAAAGTATCTCTCTTGCTGTGCTGCTTCTGGCATGCAGCTTTACCGGGCAGTTGCATTCACTGTTAATAGTGAGTCTGTTGATGGGCATGGCGGCAACCATGGCACAAGATATTGTGCCTGCGGCGGCAATACTGGCGCCCGAAGGCAAACAGGGAAAAACGGTGGGCACCGTAATGACGGGCCTTCTGCTGGGAATTTTACTCTCACGTACCGTCAGTGGGCTGGTCGGTGAGGCGTTTGGCTGGCGTGAGATGTACCAACTTGCTGCCGTCAGTATTGCCGTAATTACCGCGATTATGTGGAAAGCACTGCCTCGTTTTACGGTCCATTCCACGTTGAGCTATCCATCATTAATGCTCTCGATGGTGCAACTTTGGCAACGATATTCCACCTTGCGCCGCGCAGCACTAGCACAAGGCTTTCTGTCCATTGCTTTTAGCGCCTTCTGGTCTACGCTGGCGGTGATGTTATCTGAGCATTACCACCTGGGTAGCGCTATAGCGGGTGCTTTTGGTATCGCGGGAGCAGCCGGAGCGCTTGCTGCACCGATGGCGGGCCATCTTGCCGATAAAGTGGGTGCAGCAAAAGTGACGCAATTGGGTGCTTTGCTGGTAACGGTATCTTTCGCACTGATGTTTTTGTTACCCGCCCTGCCCGTTCAGGGGCAGTGGCTGCTTATCGCCCTTTCGGCGGTAGGTTTTGATCTCGGATTGCAATCCAGCCTGGTTGCCCACCAAAACCTGGTCTATAGCCTGGAGCCTCAGGCACGAGGACGATTGAACGCTCTGCTGTTTACGATGGTGTTTATCGGTATGGCGCTGGGTTCCGTTCTCGGGAGTCAGGTCTATGCGCTTGCCAACTGGGAAGGAGTGGTGACGCTGGCAACATTCAGCAGTGCGATCGCGTTGGTCATAAGACTGACGGGGAACCCGTCGCTTAGTAAGCCGTCGGTTGCCTAAAAAAATGCCCGCTCCGGGGTGTTAAAGGAGCGGGCAGACAAACATACCCAGTTTCATGATATGTTCAAAATGGATCGTTACCGGTTAAGCTGGAACAGCGACATTCCCTGCATATCAGTAAACGTTTTATACGATGCCTGTAGTGCGGCTTGTTGCATCACGTAAGACGAAATCGCGGCGTTCCAGTCGACATCCACCAGATTACTCATCTGCTGAGTTTGCCCCAATGCACGATCGGCGCCCAGTGAATCCAGCGAGCTCAATTCGCTAAGCTGCGTGCCTAATTCTGCACGCACGGACAGCACATTATTCAGCGAGTTTTTAAGACCTCGGCTGGTTTTATCGATGGCTGCAGTGGCAGTAGCTTTTGCCGCATCATTGCCCTCAACCGGTGTCTTAAGCGCATCAATAGCAGTATCCAACATTTTGAACACATTCTTTTCCTGGGTACCGCCGCCTGGCTCCGGCACAGCGTTGCTGGTCAGACTGGCGAAGACTTTATCACCGGTATGACCAATCACCATGGTCCGGGAGGCATCAACCTGCTGGGTGACGTTTGTCGTACCGCCGCTGTAAGCGCCATCAGCCTGGGCAAACGGTGCAGATTCTGTTTTATATCCGCCAAAAATGTAGCGCCCATTACCGTCGGTGCTGTTAGCCAGGTTCATCAGTTGATCGCGGATCCCCTGCAGGTCGGTGGCCAACGATGCACGGTCATCATCACTTAACGTACCGTTTCCCGCACTAACGATTTTTTCCTGCGCGGTCTGGATCGCCGTCGTCACCTGATTCAGCACGTTCTCTTCCAGCGATACTTTTTGCGTCGCGAATGAACGCGCCAGCGTGTATTGGCTGTTCTGCGCCTGAGCCTGCGAAAGTACTACGGCCTGCGAGGCGGCAATCGGATCGTCAGATGGATTGATCACGCGTTTACCCGTCGACATCTGCTCGCCGAACTTCATCCATTCCGCCTGAGAGTTAGTGATGCCGCGCATATTCTGCTGGTACATCATCTGGGTGCTAATACGCATAGTCTCCCTCTCCCTTAGCGAATATTGATCAGTGCATCAAACAGCGCATTCGCAGTTTGCAGAACTTGCGCGTTAGCCAGGTAATATTGTTGATAACGCTGCAAATTTCCGTACTCTTCATCGAGGTTAACCCCGGAAATAGACTGCTGCTGCTTATAAAGCTGCGTTACCACGTTGTTCTGAGTAGTGGCGCTGGTTTTCAGCGTCGCCGTTTTGTTCCCGACATCGCTCACCAGCGTAGCGTAGGCATCATTAAACGTTTTATCACCGACGGTAGACTTGGTTTGCAGATCCAGCAGCTTTTGACCGTTACGGTTATCGCTTTTGCCTTTATCAACATTCGGATCAAGGTCGTTTTTGGATACTTCTGCCATGGCGATTTTCGACTCATCGGTCACCGCCACTTTCATATTGATAATGGCGTCACCCACGGGTTTCACCGTAAAGCTGTCATTTGCCAGCGCACCATTTTTGACAGTGATTTCCAGCCCATCAAACGACATTTTTCCGCCAGTGACGGTCGGCTTAAAGCTGGTATTGTCAGCCAGACGGGTTACCTGCCAGTCAGTACCATCAAACGTAATTTTATAGTCTGTGGCTTGCACCGACGAACTATCCGTTATTTTAACATCAAGCGCACCGGTCCCTTTATTCGTCGTATTGCTAAGGACTGCCGGGCCACCAATATCGAAAAAGTTTTTGCCCGGGTCGCCGTTGGCATCAAAACCTTCTTTGTGCTGCGTGTTAAACGCATCAGCAAAAGCGAGGGCCAACTGACCAAGGGTATTACGCGTTTGGTCGAGTTCCTGCGAACGGAACGTCAACAGCCCGCCCAGCGAACCGGTCGTGATCAGCTTTTCCGGGATGGCAACTTCTCCGGCCACGCCGTCAACATAAGCGACAGTCGTGCGAGAGGGATCGTCGCTGGAAGGGACTGCCGCCAGTTGGCGGGCGTTGCTGCCCTGCACCAGCGAATAACCATTCGCCATGGTCACGTTGTAAGTCCCGCCGTCCTGCACGCTGACTTCCACGCCGACAATTTGGTTCAGTTCACTCACCAACTGGTCGCGCTGGTCGAGTAAATCGTTCGGCGATGCCCCCGCGCCGACGCCCGTCATACGGGAAATCTGGTCGTTAAGGTTGGCAATCTGTTTCGAGTAATTGTTGATCTGGTCAACGCTGGCCTTAATCGCCGTGTTTACCTGCTTGTCCTGATCGCGCAGATACTGATCGGTCGTTTTAAACTGATTTACCAACCCATCAGCTTTACCGATCAGCGCCTGACGTGCCGCCGGATCTTCAGCGTTGCTGACCAGCGTCTGCAGGCTGGTAAAAAAACCCTGCATTGAGGTCGAAATAGAGCTGGTTTTGCTGGAGAGCAAATTATCGATTTTTGACATTTGCTCATAGCGCGTCGTCAGACCGCTGCTCTGGTTCTGCGCTGCTCTCAACTGGTTAGTGATAAAGGAGTCATATTCACGTTGTACACCAGAAACATAGACGCCATTACCTACCCAGCCCCCCGCACCCAGCGTGCTGTTCGCTTGCGCCATAATTGTTGTTTGTCGGGTATATCCGGCAACGTTATAGCTGGAGATGTTATTACTGGCAGTATTCAACGCGGCCTGCGCTGCGCTGAGTCCACTCATCGCGTTATTAATCAAGCTGGACATGGAGGTTCCTTGTAATCCTTCAATACTCGTTATTATCGGCAGCAGGTCGGTAGACTTGAGCTATTTAAAAGAGATTATCGAGATTCGTGCTGTAGGTTTTACTCACCTTTTCGCTCATCAATTTCAACTGCTGGATCATGCTGGTTAATTTACGTGCATAGTTAGGGTCTGTGGCGTAGCCCGCATTTTGCAATGCCTGCGCCCCCTGTTCGGCGGTCGCGGCAGCGGTCACCGCCGCATAGCGCGGGTTACGAGATATCAGACCGACATAATCCGACAACGCCTCAAGGTAAGAGCTATAGACGCGGAATCTGGCTTTCACCTTTTTCGCCTCACCGTTCTCATATTCAGTGGTGGTGATTTCAGTGGTTGGACCTTTCCAGCTTCCCGAAGCCTTCACACCAAAAATGTTGAAACTCGGTTCGCCATTCTCGCGACGAATTTGTCGCTGCCCCCATCCGGACTCCAGCGCCGCCTGCGCCAAAATCAGATGATGCGGGACCCCGCTCTGCTGACTGGCCAGCTTAGCCGGCAGTGACAGCTGGGCGAGGAAGTCTTTGCTGTCACCTGACAGCGGCTCATCATTGCTGTCTGTCGCCCGGGGGATGGCTTTGCGGACCAGTTGCGTCAGTGCCTGATTTTGATAGCTGGTCACCGTTTCCAGTGAAAACTTCATCGGCACCTGCGGCGCGTCATCCGCAGGTTGCGCTTGCCCTTCAGTCATCTGCTTGACCATCATTTCAGCCAGCCCCAGACCTTTGCCTGCGGTCATCTGCTGCGCAATTTGTTGGTCATACATGCTGGTATACAAGCGCGTTGAATCGCTGCTAAACACGCCATCTTTCGGCAGCGCTTCACGCATGCTTTTCAACATCATTTGCACGAACATCCCTTCAACCTGACGGGCGACCGGGCGGATATTCGCCGCCGGGTCCTGACCCGCTTTCGCTTTCAGTTCGTTCAGAGATTGCGCATCCCAGGCGGCACTGGTCAGCAGTTTGCTGTCACCAATCATTAGATGATTTCCAGTTTGGCGCGTAAGCAACCCGCGCTCTGCATCGATTGCAGAATGGACATCAGATCCATCGGCGTTGCCCCCAGTGCATTCAGCGCACGCACAACATTGTTCAGGTTGGCGCTGGAACGTACGCTTTGCAGCGAACCACCGCTTTGGCGCAGGTCAATCTGGGTTTGTGGCGTCACTACGGTTTGTCCACCGCCAAACGGTGTGTCCGGCTGGCTGACGTTTGCCTGGCGGTTCACCGTGATCGACAAGTTGCCTTGTGCCACGGCACAGCTATCCAGCGTTACTTCGCGGTTCATGACGACAGATCCGGTGCGCGAGTTGATAATCACTTTAGCGTCCTGCGGCGTGACGTTCACCTCCATATTCTGGATATCAGCAAGGAAACGCACCTGCGAGCTGTTGCCGCTTGGCACGCGCACCTGAATAGTGCGGGCATCCAACGCCGTTGCGCTGCCAAAGCCACGCGAGCGGTTAATGGTGTCGGTAATCTGCTGCGCCATCGTGAAATCTTCATTATTCAGTTGCAGATTAATGGTGTTACCGCCGCCGAACTGGCTGGGTAATTCACGTTCGATGGTCGCGCCGTTGGTAATGCGTCCGCCATTGAGCTGGTTTACCTGCACGCTGCTGCCACCCGCAGCTGCGCCCGCACCGCCAACCAGAATATTCCCCTGCGCCAACGCATATACCTGGCTATCGACCCCTTTCAGCGGGGTCATCAGCAACGTTCCGCCGCGCAGGCTTTTAGCGTTACCCATGGAAGAGACCACAACGTCAATAGTTTGCCCCTGACGACCAAAGGCCGGGAACTGCGCGGTGACCATTACCGCTGCCACGTTTTTCAACTGCATATTGGTGCCGGTGGGCACGGTGATCCCCAACTGCGACAGCATGTTGTTGAGCGTTTGCGTGGTAAACGGCGTCTGGGTGGTCTGGTCGCCTGTACCATCCAGACCGACCACTAGCCCATAACCAATCAGCGAGTTTTCCCGCACGCCTTGCACGCTGGTCAGGTCACGAATACGGTCGGCATGCGCGAAGGCGGTTACCAGCACCAGTGCCATTCCAACAAAAAATTTAAACACGGGGTACCTCGCTTACATCGGCGACAAATTAAGGAAGAAACGCTGCAACCAGCCCATATTTTGCGCTTCATTGATGTAGCCGTTGCCGACGTACTCAATACGCGCATCCGCAACCTGGGTTGACGGTACGGAGTTGCTGCCACTGATGGTGCGCGGGTTAACGACCCCGGAGAAGCGAATGAATTCAGTGCCCTGATTTATGGCGATCTGTTTTTCACCCACGACATGTAAGTTGCCATTCACCAGTACCTGATCGACCGTTACGGTCAGCGTACCGCTGAAGGTATTTCTGGCGTTCGCGCCGCCTTTACCGTTAAAGGAGTTACCGCCTGAGGCTTCTACGTCGGCACGTTCGTTACCGAACAGACCTTGCAGATAGCGCGGTACGGTATCAAAGCCAAAGTTTGTCTTGCCGTCGCGGCTGGCGTTCGCCGAAGAGCTTTTGCTCGCGCTGACGTTTTCCTGCAATACGATGGTCAGCGTATCGCCAATATTGCGTGGACGACGGTCTTCAAAGAGTGGCTGATAACCATAGTTAATCGGTTGTGCCGACTGGAAGATTGAGCCATTCGCCACCGGCGTTGGACCTGGAACGGGCTGGGCAGTCGTCGCGCCCTGCACGAGGGGCGTGGCCGGGATCCAGGCACATCCTGTTAGTGAAACCACCAGCAGGGCTAAAATAGGGTATGGGTGAAGCGCGTGTTTTCGCATTGCGGTCATCTTCAAAATCAGTGTGCCGGTGAGGTTTTCACCCCACCGGACTCCACTTTAGAGTTGCGTCAGTTTTTGCAGCATCTGATCGGTGGTCGATACCGCTTTACTGTTGATTTCGTAAGCGCGCTGAACCTGGATCATGTTTACCAGCTCTTCCGCCACGTTGACGTTAGAGGTTTCAACATAGCCCTGATACAGCAGACCCGCGCCGTTCAACCCCGGCGTGCTCTCGTTCGGCGCACCGGATGACTGCGTTTCGGTGTACAGATTCTCACCAATACTTTCCAGACCGGTATCGTTCATAAATGTTGTCAGGTTAAGCTGCCCGACCTGAACAGGCGCCGCCTGTCCCTGCTGGGTCACGCTGACAATACCGTCGCGTCCAATGGTGATACTGAGCGAGTTAGCCGGAATGGTGATGGCAGGCTGAACCTGAAAACCACCCGCCGTCACCAACTGGCCGTTCTGATCCACCTGGAAAGAACCGTCGCGGGTATAAGCGGACGTACCATCGGGCAACATGACCTGGAAAAAGCCCTGGCCTTTAATCGCCACATCTTTACTGTTGTTGGTCTGCGACAGGTTACCCTGGCTGTGTAAACGCTCGGTTGCAACCGGACGTACACCGGTACCAATCTGCAAACCAGACGGCAGCGTGGTTTGTTCAGAAGACTGTGCGCCAGGCTGACGAATCGTCTGGTACAACAGATCTTCAAACACGGCGCGTTGGCGCTTAAATCCGTTGGTGCTGACGTTTGCCAGGTTGTTGGCAATCACATCCATGTTGGTTTGCTGCGCATCCAGGCCGGTTTTGGCGATCCATAATGAACTGATCATAAAATGTCCTGTATTAACTCATCGACAGCAGTTGGTTGGCGCGGCCCGCGTTATCATCCACGCTACTGATAATTTTCATCTGCATTTCAAAGCGGCGGGCGTTGGCGATCATGTCGCTCATCGCAGCAACCGGTTTAACGTTACTGCCTTCCAGCACGCCCGACATCACACGGATACTGGGGTCGGCCTGTAACGTCGCACCACGGGTAGCCTGTGCGGCCTGGGTCAGACGGAACATACCGTCATCGCCACGTTGCACTTCGATCCCTGTAGCCTTCACCAGCTTCAGCCGCCCCACTGGCGCTACGGTATTCGCCGGATCGCCAGGGTTAAGTGCAGAAATTGTCCCGTCCGCCGCAATGGTGACTTCTGAACCTTCCGGTACGGCTATCGGTCCGGCTTCGCCAATTACCGGGTGTCCCTGAATTGTCAGTTCACCCGTTGGGCTTACCTGAATAGCGCCGTTACGGGTATATCCTTCGCTACCATCCGCGGTCTGCACAGCCAACCAGCCATCCTGTTGCAGCGCCACATCCAGCGGGCGGGAGGTATAGTCCATCTGACCCGGCGTCATGTCGGCCCCCGGTGTGGAGGCCACGACCAGCGTACGCGTCGGTAAAGACAATCCTTCTACAGGAACCGCGCGCAGTGCATTGAGCTGCGCACGAAACCCTGGCGTGGAGGCGTTTGCCAGGTTGCTCGCCGTCACCGCCTGTTGATTCAGCGTCTGACTGGCCGCGCCCATGGCGGTATAAATTGCGTGATCCATTAAGCCATCCCGTCAGGCGCTTAGCGCAGGTTGACCAGCGTGTTGAGGATTTGATCCTGGGTTTTGATGGTCTGCGCGTTCGACTGATAGTTACGCTGGGCGACAATCATATTCACCAGTTCTTTACTCAAATCCACGTTTGACGCTTCAAGCGCCCCGTTGGTCAGCTTGCCGAAGTTACCCGTACCCGCGGTACCCAGCAGCGCCACACCGGAGGCCTGAGTGGCCGCCCAGACGTTGTTGCCCTGAGACGCCAGACCTTCGTTGTTGGCAAAGTTTGCCAGCACGATCTGTCCTAGAACCTGTTGCTGTTCGTTGGAGTAGTTGCCGACTACGGTACCGTCATTGTTAATCTGGTAGCTCACCAGATCGCCTGGTTTGTAGCCGTCCTGTTTAGTGGCAACAATGTTGTTGGCACCTGTGTTCTGCTGCATGGAGTTCTGGAAACTCATTGCGAAGGTGACAGCCGGTGCGCCATTGAGCGCAGCTGTGGTGATATTGAATGTACCGCCGCCGATTAGCGCTCCATTAGTATCAAATTCCAGCGTGGACGTCGGTGCGGTTGGTACAGCAGCCTTAGGATCACTGCTATCAACGGTATAGACAGCCCATTTGTTATCAGGCTGTTTTACAAAATAGGCGTTAACTTCGTGGGCATTTCCCAGACTGTCATAAACGGTGACGGGGCCTTTTTTGTTATAGCTGTCAGCATCTTTCGGATCAAACTTTGTCGTTGTCGGGATTTTATCCGATGAGTTGAGGTTGATCTGCATTGAGGCCTTGCTGGTTGCCTGTGCCGCCATCAATGTGTTGGGGATCGTAATCGGCCCCGGGTTTGCACCCTGCTGAACTGTCGGTGGTGTACCGGTAGCCGGATAGCCCGTCAGTTGCAGCCCCTGCATATTAACGATATTGCGGTTTTCATCGAGTTTGAACTGACCGTTACGGCTGAAGAAAACAGAACCGTTACTGTCTACCATGCGGAAAAAACCGTTCTGGCTGATAGCAACATCCAGCCCGCGGCCGGTGTTGGTGGTGGTGCCGTCGGTAAAGTCCTGGGTAATACCCGCAACTTTAACGCCCAAACCGACTTTAGAACCGGCGAACATATCGGCAAAAGATGCCGTACCGGATTTAAAACCGTAGGTGGCGGAGTTGGCGATGTTGTTACCAATGACATCGAGGTTGGTCGCTGCAGCGTTCAGACCGCTAACCGCTTGAGAAAAGGCCATGACTTACTCCTGATAAGTGTGAAGGCTTAAATTATCTGCCGTACTTCGTCGAGGGTGGTGGTTCCATAGGTGCCAAGATCCAGCGTATTACCGCCGTTACTGCGAATAACGCCCTGCACCAGCGCAAACTGAAGCGGCTGTGCCACCAGTTGCGTTCCGCCATTGCTGGCAGCAATTGACACGTTGTAAGAACCGCTTGGTGCATCCGTGCCATCGGTCATGGTGCCGTCCCAGGTAAAGGTATGAACGCCCGCTTTCAATCCACCAATGTCAATGGTGCGTACCACTTTGCCGTCTTTATCGGTAATGGTTGCGGTAACCTTATCTGCCGGTTGCTGCAGCTCAACGCCAAAAGGTGTTGTCGTGGTTTTGGCACCCTCTTCCGTCCCTTTACCGGTCAGGATGGTAGTACCCGGGATCATGACCCCGTGGCCAATCAGCGTACTGGCCTGCAGCGACTGACTGTTGTCGATCTGCCCGGAGATCGACCCTAACGTGGTGTTCAGTTTCTCAATCCCGCTCACGGTACTGATTTGCGCCAACTGGGTAGTCAGTTCGTTGTTTTGCAGCGGGTTGGTAGGATCCTGGTTTTTCAGTTGTGCAACCAGCAGCGTAAGAAAGCTGCTTTGCAGGTCAGCGGCATTGCTGCCCGTCAGGGAGCTATTCCCCGTGGCGGCATTAACCCCCGTCGTGCTCGGGTCATTCATTTTTACAGCAATAGACATGTGCGCCTCCTTTACTGGCCTAGCGTCAACGTTTTGAGCATCAGGCTTTTCACGGTGTTGAGCACTTCGACGTTTGCCTGATAGCTACGCGAGGCTGACATGGTGTTGACCATCTCACCAACGACGTCCACATTCGGCATTTTTACGTAGCCATTCGCATCGGCCAGCGGATTACCGGGTTCATAAACCAGCTTATCCGGCGCCTGACTTTCAATGACGTCAGCAACTTTTACGCCACCGGTAGCCGCACCTGGCGCAGCATCTACCTGAAAAACAACCTGTTTCGCGCGATACGGCTGACCGTCGGGCCCGCTGACGCTATCCGCATTCGCCATGTTACTGGCCGCGACGTTCAGGCGTTTAGACTGAGCCGTCAGCGCAGAACCTGCGATATCAAAAATATTTAACAGCGCCACGAATTAGTTCCCTCCTTGCAGCACGTTCATCATGCCTTTGATTTGCCCACCCAGCGCGGTCAGCCCCATTTGATACTTGAGGCTGTTGTCTGCAAATTGCGTGCGCTCCCGGTCCATATCCACCGTGTTGCCATCAAGAGATGGCTGGTCAGGAATACGGTAGAGCAGCTCCGTAGACGGCGAAGAAACGGTCTGGGCCGGAATGTGTTGTGCAGAGGTCAGCGTCAACGAAACGCCGCCGGTTTCTTCCCGTCCTCGCACCATGACTTTTTTTAATTCACTGGCGAAATCAAGGTCGCGCGCCTGGTACCCCGGCGTGTCGGCATTGGCAATGTTGGCCGCCAATATTTCCTGGCGTTGGGCGCGCAAATTCAGCGCTTCCTGTTGAAAACGTAAGGCGGCGTCGAGCTTATCGAGCATATCTCCTCCGCAAATGACAAAATTCAGCCGACAGCTTAAATCCCATTACGCGCGCGTTATCGCCGGAATAAACGCAAAATGCGTCGCTATTTGTTGCGTTGATGACTGCGTCACACAGGTAAAATCCTGCCACTACCTGAAAAAGCGCGAGGTTTTGATGCAAACGTTTAAACGTGGAATAGTCGTGGCAGCACTGCTGTTCAGCCCTATGACGCTGGCGCAAGACCTGAATTCGCAGCTAACGGCATGGTTTTCCCAGCGCCTGGCCGGATTTAGCGATGAGGTGGTGGTCACTATCCGAACGTCGCCAAACTTATTGCCGAGCTGTGAGCAACCGGCATTAAGCGTGTCAGGTAGCGCGAAACTGTGGGGTAATGTGAATGTGCTGGCTCGCTGTGCCAACGAAAAACGTTATCTGCAGGTAAACGTCCAGGCGACGGGAAACTACGTAGTAGCCGCCGCGCCTGTAGCGCGAGGTAGCACCCTGACCCCAGCCAGCGTAACGCTGAAACGTGGTCGACTGGACCAACTACCGCCGCGCGCGGTGCTGGATATGAGTCAGGTGCAGGATGCTGTGAGCCTGCGCGATCTGGTCCCGGGCCAACCGATACAGCTTTCGATGTTGCGCCAGGCATGGCGGATCAAGGCCGGTCAGCGCGTGCTGGTTATTGCCAACGGAGATGGCTTTCGGGTTAATGCCGAAGGTAAAGCGCTGAACAACGCCGCTGTCGCACAGAATGCGCGAGTGCGGATGATTTCAGGCCAGGTGGTGAGCGGCGTCGTCGATTCTGATGGGAATATTCTTATTAACCTATAATAGGTTAAAGATTTTTTAGCGTGTGCCGATAGATAAACAACCAATGATTACAGCGGGCCGCTATAGCGTAACCCCTCGATGAGGAAAAATAAAATGAGCATTGATCGTACCTCACCATTGAAGCCAGTAAGCACCGTTCAGCCGCGTGAAACCAGCGATGCGCCGGTACAAAAAGCGCAGAAGGAAAAAACCACCGCGACCACCAGCACTAGCGTCATGCTGAGCGACGCCCAGGCCAAACTGATGCAGCCCGGCACCAATGACATCAATATGGAACGCGTGGAAGCACTGAAAACCGCAATCCGTAACGGTGAATTGAAAATGGATACCGGAAAAATTGCCGACTCGCTGATTCGCGAGGCGCAGAGCTACCTACAGAGTAAATAAAGTATGACTCGTTTGTCAGAAATACTTGACCAGATGACGACCGTCCTCAATGACCTGAAAACGGTAATGGATGCTGAACAGCAGCAGCTTTCCGCAGGCCATATCAACGGCAGCCAGCTACAGCGTATTACAGAAGAAAAAAGCTCTTTGCTGGCGACCCTTGATTATCTTGAGCAACAGCGCCGCCTGGAGCATGACGCCACGCGCAGCGCCAATGATGAGATTGCTGAACGCTGGCAGACTATCACCAAGAAAACACAGCACTTACGCGACCTCAACCAGCACAATGGTTGGCTGCTGGAAGGGCAGATCGAGCGTAATCAACAAGCAATACAAGTGCTGAAACCGCACCAGGAACCGGCGTTGTATGGCGCAAACGGTCAAACTTCAGCTGCGCACCGCGGCGGGAAAAAATTCTCTATCTGATGCAAGCCTGATAACGTTTTGCTTATCAGGCCTACACTTTTTGTAGGCCGGATACGGCGTTATGCCGCCATCCGGCATTGATTCTTTATGCCGTCCGGCGCACAAACTCTTTTACTTTAAAGCCCAGCACAGCGAGTGCTGCGAAGTAAGCAGCAATACCTGCCACCACGACCGCCATCAGACGCAGCAGGCGCCACAACATCGTTCCCTGCGACCAATCTGGCATGATGTAAAGCATCCCTACCAGTGCCGCCGACATCACCAGCACAGAAATCACCAGTCGCGTCAGGAACCAGGCCCAACCCGGCTGTGGAGTAAAGATTTTCTGCTTACGCAACTGCCAGTACAGCAGTGAAGCGTTCAGACACGCCGCCAGACCAATCGACAGCGACAGCCCGGCATGCTTTAACGGCCCGATAAACGCCAGGTTCATCACCTGGGTCATAATCAGCGTCACAATGGCAATCTTCACTGGCGTTTTTATATCCTGGCGCGAGTAAAAGCCCGGAGCCAACACTTTCACCACGATCAAACCAATCAAACCTACCGAATACGCCACCAGCGCACGCTGGGTCATCGCGGCATCAAAGGCAGTAAATTTACCGTACTGGAACAGAGACACCGTCAGTGGTTTGGCCAGAATACCCAACGCTACGGCACTCGGTAATGCCAACAGGAAACACAAGCGCAGGCCCCAGTCCATCAGGCGACAATACTCATCATGATTACCGCTGGAAAAGCTTTTGGACAGCGATGGCAGCAGGATAGTCCCCAGCGCTACGCCAAGCACACCGGACGGAAACTCCATCAGACGGTCGGCATAGTACATCCACGAAACTGAGCCAGAGGCCAAAAACGAGGCGAATATCGTATTGATAATCAGTGAAATCTGGCTGACTGATACCCCAAGGATCGCCGGGCCCATCTGCTTGACGACACGCATCGCCCCCGCATCGCGGAAGTTCACACGCGGCAGTACCAGCATGCCAATTTTCTTCAGATGCGGAAGCTGATAAATCAGCTGTAGCACGCCACCCACGGTAACGGCCCACGCCAGCGCCAGCACTGGCGGATGAAAATAAGGGGCCGCAAACAACGCGAAACCGATCATGCTGATATTCAGAAAAGTCGGGGCAAACGCAGGAATAGAAAAGCGGTTCCAGGTGTTAAGGATCGCACCAACCAGTGAGGCCAGTGAAATCAGTAGAATATAGGGAAAAGTGATCCGCAGCAGTTGAGTAGTCAGCGCAAATTTATCCGCTGTGTCGGCAAACCCCGGCGCGGTAACTAAAATCACCCATGGCGCAGCCAACATCCCGGCTACCGTCACCACAGCCAGCGCCAGCGTCAACAGTCCGGAAACGTAGGCAACAAACACGCGGGTAGCATCTTCCCCCTGCTTGCTTTTATACTCAGCAAGAATCGGCACAAACGCCTGCGAAAATGCGCCTTCGGCAAAAATTCGGCGCAGCAGGTTAGGAAGTTTGAATGCCACAAAAAAGGCATCTGTCGCCATCCCTGCACCAAAGATTCTGGCGACAATCGCATCACGCGCAAAACCCAGCACACGTGAAAACATCGTCATCGAGCTGACGGCTGCCAGCGACTTTAATAAATTCATCTATGTTGTATTCCAGACTCTGAGGCAAAACCCCGACAAACCTGCCCGTAGGTCGGATAAGGCATTTTCGCCGCCATCCGACACTTTTGCTGTGCCTGATGGCGACACCGTAGCGCCTTATCAGGCCGACAAATCAGCCTATGGTTGAAAAGAGGTGTTATTTTGAGTGGGCATATAGTACCTGGATTACAATGAATTACTACCGCCAGATGTTACAGGGGGTTATTCAGCCATCGCCTCCCGCCACAGCTTTTCAACAACACGCTGGGCCAGTAGCGCCTCCTCGCCTGCCGTCTGGGGAACCGTCTGATTTTGCACGCACTCAATGAAATGACGCGCACATCCGGCAAAACCACGCTGTTCTAAGGTCGTTTGCCAGCCCGCTATCGGCTTATGAACAACACCTTGCCCACGCTCTTCCCGCCATTCCCGCATATCAGTTACGTCAATCAGGCCACCGTCCGTCACCGCCTGCACGCTCTCACGCTGGCTACCGGCACGGCGATGCATACTGGTCGTTATCTGCATTTGACCGGTAGAAAAATGGTGCTCGGCGTAAAGCATCGCACCAGATTCATTGGTCAGCAGCGTGCCGTTATTTAACTGCGCCTGCCCTCCCGCCAGCCACAATGCGGTATCGACTACGTGCAGATAGTCGTCCAGCAAAGTGAAACGCAGATCCTGCGGCCCAACGCTATCCGTACGGTGCTTATCCATACGTACAGACGCTGCGGTGCTCAACTGGGTTTTGAGATCCTGGTACAGCGGTGCAAACCGGCGGTTAAACCCGACCATCAGCGTGAGTTTTTTCCGCGCGGCCAGCTCCACCAGTTGCTCAGCCTCACGCAGGTTTTCCGCCAGCGGTTTATCCACACACACGTGAACTCCGGCATTCAACAATTCACTGACGACCGCGTAGTGCGTCGTGGTGCTGGAATGGACGAAAACCGCGTCGCAGGTTTGCGCCAGATTCACCAGTGAATCCACGTAGGGTATCCGCCAGGTATCACAGATACGCTGTGCTTTATCGCGCGAAGGTGAAAAGGCGCCTTGCAGCGTCCAGTCTGCGGAGGTGCCCAGCACGGGTAGCCAGGCCTTTTGCGCAATACCGCCAAGGCCGACAACGCCGATACGTAATTTATTCACGTTAGTCTCCCAGGTGCGCCAGCAATGAATCAAGTCGCTGCTTAAGTTCTGCGACCTCCGTTTCCAGCATTTCCACGCGTGCCTGCAGATCACCGGAGGCTGCAGGGAGTTGATCTGCCGCGGCAATGGCTCCATCAACCTCACCGCAAAACAGGTGCATATAGCGACTTTCACGTTTGCCCGGCTCGCGCGCCAGGCGGATCACATAAGGCCCATCTTCCCGGGTTGCCAGATTTTCCAGTGTCGATTCCACTTCGGCCATATCGCTGAATTCGTACATACGGGATGCGCGACTACGCAATTCACCAGGCGTCTGAGCGCCCCTCAGCAGCAGTGTAGTGATTACGGCCACCTCTGCGGCACTAAGCTTCAGATTGCCAAATTCAGAGTTGCAGAAACGCTGCTCATATTTCGTAACGCGATTGCCAAAGCCGCTCACCGTGCGCAGAAAATGTCGCTTAACCAGGTTATCTAATTGCTCCTGCACGTCCGATTCCGACAGGTTCATCACCGGTTCACGATTCGTTTTTTGATTGCAGGCTGTTACGACTCCATTAACGGAGAGTGGGTACTGTTCCGGCGTTGTCACTTGTTTTTCTAATAAACAGCCAATCACTCGTGCTTCGGTGGCGGTTAATTCGTATTTCATCGTCTTCTCCATTAATCATGGCTGCATCTGAAACTTAGCGGCCGGGGGTCCATTCTGATGTGGTCAACGCCGTCAGCACGTGATCGCGCCACTGCCCGTCAATCAGCAGGTAGTCTTTGGCATACCCTTCTTTTTCAAAACCCAGTCGCGCCAACAGGTCACCGCTGCGCTTATTATGTGGCATGTAGTTAGCCATAATGCGGTGAATATGCTGCGTGCGCTGCATATAACGGATGGCCGAAGTTAAGGCTTCATACATTAGCCCCTGCCCCTGCCATTTCTGCGCAATGGAGTAGCCGAGATAACAGGCATGGAAGGATCCCCGCACTACGTTTGAGAAGTTCGCAACGCCGATAATCTCTTTTTCGTCCGGATCGAGCAGCGCAAAATAATAAGCGGTGCCCTGTTTATGAAACTCAGAGATCATGCTGAGACGCGCCTGCCAGCCGGACGGATAGCAGTGGCTTTCATCACGAATAGGTTCCCAGGGTTTTAAGAAATGACGATTTTCTGCGTAATAATCTGCCAGACGCCAGGCATCACGCTCATGCACTAAACGCACGACCAGGCGGTCCGTGGTTAAGCGCACTTTTGGCACGTTACTGCGATAGCCAAACATTCTATACCTACTCCTTCCCGTAACGTCTTCAATACGCTATTCGCATTACTATACCTGTGCGAATACACCCTGTGAAAAGAGCAAAATGCCATTTTTTGAATTATTCACACATTTTGATGAAAACTCTCTATCAAGACGGACTTTTGATAAAAAAATATTGTCCCGCGAAGGGTGGGAAAAGCGATGACGACACCGCAGAATAGGAGGTGCTTATCTTTTAAACTCTATCCAGAGTGACGAGTTTTTCCCTGGAGGGGAAATGTCGCAAGTCTCGCAGGCAAGGAACCTGGGTAAATACTTCCTTCTCATCGATAATATGCTGGTCGTGCTGGGTTTCTTCGTCGTTTTCCCGCTGATCTCAATTCGTTTCGTCGACCAAATGGGCTGGGCCGCCGTGATGGTCGGTATCGCGCTTGGATTACGTCAATTTATCCAGCAGGGGTTGGGTATTTTCGGTGGTGCTATTGCTGACCGTTTCGGCGCCAAACCGATGATCGTCACCGGCATGCTGATGCGCGCAGCCGGGTTCGCCACCATGGGCATTGCGCATGAACCGTGGCTGCTGTGGTTTTCCTGCTTTCTTTCCGGGCTGGGTGGCACGCTGTTCGACCCTCCCCGTTCGGCGCTGGTAGTCAAGCTGATCCGCCCGGAAAAGCGCGGGCGTTTTTTCTCTATTCTGATGATGCAGGATAGCGCCGGGGCCGTGGTCGGCGCGTTACTCGGCAGTTGGTTATTGCAATACGATTTCCGTCTGGTATGTGCCACCGGCGCAATTTTGTTCGTTCTGTGCGCGGCGTTTAACGCCTGGCTGCTCCCGGCATGGAAGTTGTCGACGGTGAAAATTCCGGTGCGTGAAGGGATGAGCCATGTGATGCATGACAAGCGCTTTGTCACCTATGTGCTGACGCTGGCGGGCTATTACATGCTGGCGGTACAGGTGATGCTGATGCTGCCCATCATGGTGAATGACATCGCTGGCTCACCGGCCGCCGTGAAATGGATGTATGCCATTGAGGCATGTCTCTCTTTAACGCTGCTGTACCCGATTGCCCGCTGGAGTGAAAAACGCTTTCGCCTTGAACATCGTCTGATGGCGGGCCTGCTGGTGATGTCTCTGAGCATGATGCCCATTGGGCTGGTCGGTAATTTGCAGCAGTTGTTTACCCTTATCTGCACGTTCTATATTGGCTCGATCATCGCCGAACCGGCGCGTGAAACCCTGAGCGCCTCGCTGTCGAATGCGCGGGCCAGAGGAAGCTATATGGGCTTCAGCCGACTGGGACTCGCCATCGGTGGCGCAATTGGCTATGTCGGCGGCGGCTGGCTGTTTGACATGGGCAAAGCCCTGGCACAGCCTGAGCTGCCCTGGATGATGCTCGGTATTATTGGCTTCATCACCTTCCTGGCGCTGGGCTGGCAATTCAGTCTCAAACGCCCAACGCGAGGTATGCTGGAACCAGACGCCTGATAGCCGAACCTGCGTCCGGGCGCTTTTCAGTTTTTTCTGCTGGCGTCCGGGGCGCTGGTACTCGATGATGCTTTGTGTCACGATTACGCCACATGCATCATGTTGAGGAACCCCATGAAAAAGTTTTTTTTTGCCGCTGCACTGATTGTCAGCGGCCTGTTGGTTGGTTGTAATCAACTCACGCAATACACGGTTAGCGAGCAAGAAATTAATCAAGCCCTGGCAAAGCATAATAACTTTTCAAAAGACATCGGTTTGCCCGGCGTTGCTGAAGCACATATCGTACTGAATAATCTCGCCAGCCAGATTGGTCGTGAAGAGCCAAACAAAGTAACCTTGACCGGCGATGCCAACCTGGACATGAACTCCCTGTTTGGCAGTCAGAAAGCGACCATGAAGCTGAAGCTGAAAGCCTTACCGGTTTTCAATAAAGAAAAAGGCGCGATTTATCTGCAAGAGATGGAAGTCGTCGACGCCACCGTCACGCCAGAGAAAATGCAGTCAGTACTGCAAACCCTGATGCCTTATTTAAATCAGTCGCTGCGTAACTATTTCAACCAGCAGCCAGCGTACATTCTGAAGGAAGACAGCAGCCAGGGTGAAGCGCTGGCGAAAAAACTGGCGAAAGGTATTGAGGTCAAACCGGGTGAAATCATCATCCCGTTCACCGACTAATAAAACTGAGGGTGCTGATGCGCCCTTTTTTTTCGTGCAAACGAAAACGTTTCCGCTTATCCTTTGTTTCCGGCAAAAAAGACCATCCTCAGCCGGAGCATATTGATGACTGCACCATCCCAGGTTTTAAAGATCCGCCGCCCAGACGACTGGCATCTTCACTTTCGCGATGGCGACATGTTAAAAACTGTCGTGTCCTATACCAGTGAGGTTTATGGCCGCGCCATTGTCATGCCGAACCTGGCACCGCCCGTCACCACGGTTGACGCGGCTATCACTTATCGCCAGCGCATTCTTGACGCGGTACCTGCCGGACACGACTTCACGCCATTAATGACCTGCTACTTAACGGATACGCTGGATCCCAACGAGCTGGAACGTGGATTTAACGAAGGCGTATTCACCGCGGCAAAACTCTATCCAGCCAATGCCACCACCAACTCGACGCATGGTGTAACCTCTATTGACGCCATCATGCCGGTGCTGGAGCGGATGGAAAAATTGGGTATGCCACTGCTGGTGCACGGCGAAGTCACGCATGCAGATATCGATATTTTCGATCGCGAAGCACGCTTTATTGAAACGGTGATGGAACCGCTGCGTCAGCATTTGACCTCGCTGAAAGTGGTGTTCGAGCATATCACCACCAAAGATGCTGCCGAATACGTGCGCGATGGTAACGAACTTTTGGCTGCGACCATTACGCCACAGCACCTGATGTTTAACCGCAACCACATGCTGGTTGGCGGGATTCGCCCTCACCTGTATTGCCTGCCAATCCTCAAACGTAACGTCCACCAACAGGCGCTGCGTGAACTGGTTGCCAGCGGGTTTAAGCGCGCATTCCTCGGTACCGACTCAGCGCCGCACGCTCGTCATCGCAAAGAGTCAAGCTGTGGCTGTGCGGGCTGTTTTAATGCACCGACCGCGCTGGGCAGCTATGCCACCGTGTTTGAAGAGATGAATGCGCTCGACCATTTCGAAGCCTTCTGCTCACTCAACGGCCCACAGTTCTATGGCTTGCCGGTAAATGAGACCTTTATTGAGCTGGAACGCGTGGAGCACCTGGTTCCTGAGAGCATTGCACTGGAAGACGATACGCTGGTGCCTTTCCTGGGTGGCGAAACGGTACGCTGGTCAGTAAAAAGCTAAAAAAAGTGTAGCCAACTGATGCGAATAACTGTATAAATAAACAGTATATTCCACAGGGGGCTACTATGCGTATTGAAGTCACTATTGCCAAAACTTCACCTTTACCTGCCGGTGCAATTGACGCACTGGCAGGTGAACTCTCCCGCCGTATTCAGCACCATTTTCCAGATAACGAAGGTAACGTTACCGTCCGTTATGCCGGCGCAAACAATTTGTCGGTTATTGGCGCGACTAAAGAGGACAAAGAACGCATCAGCGAGATCCTACAGGAAACCTGGGAAAGCGCGGATGACTGGTTCATCAACGAATAAATAATGATATGCAGTGATGTTTGTTTGCCGGGTCGCCCCGGCTTTTTTATACACACAATCCTGTAATCAATCGCGCATTTCTTCTGACGAGTATTTAATTTAATATTAACCCACCGATTATCTTTTAACCAATACAACAAAATAATTGTGCAACATACTAAAAAAAAATGAATAACATGTTGGTTTCTTAGTCAGATAACGCTGAAAACAAAAAATTTATGCCCTTCCCTCTTTAAATTTTCAATGAATACCCTTATTTATTGATATACTGAAGTTGCTTCAGAAAAAAACGCATTGAACCTCGAAAACCGTTGTCTAGTAACACGAATTAGGGGGCATGATGGAAAAGAATAATGAAGTCATTCAGACTCATCCGCTTGTAGGGTGGGACATCAGCACTGTTGATAGCTACGATGCGCTGATGCTGCGTTTGCACTACCAGACCCCGAATCGCCCTGACCCGGATGGGACTGAAGTTGGTCAAACGCTCTGGTTAACCACTGATGTTGCCAGGCAATTTATTTCGATATTAGAAGCAGGAATCGCCAAAATTGAATCTGGCGATTACCAGGTAAATGAGTATCAGCGACATTAAACCTGATACATCCAACCATCAAAAGGCACCTTAACGGTGCCTTTCTTATTTCCAGGTTGAATATTCCGGGTCAGTTATTTAACCTGCTACTATCGCGATTGCAGAGAGAAGCGGATGAAATACGACTTAATCATTATTGGCAGCGGTTCAGTAGGCGCCGCAGCTGGATACTATGCCACTCGTGCCGGTCTGAAGGTTCTGATGATCGATGCACATATGCCTCCTCATCAGCAGGGCAGCCACCACGGCGACACTCGATTAATTCGTCATGCTTATGGCGAAGGTGAAAAATACGTTCCGCTGGTACTACGTGCGCAAACATTGTGGGATGAACTGTCCACCCATAATGAAGAACCGATTTTTGTTCGCTCCGGTGTTATCAACCTCGGTCCGGCAGAGTCCACCTTCTTAGCGACTGCAGCGCAAAGCGCCAAACAGTGGCAACTTAACGTTGAACAACTGGATGCGGCAGCCATCATGGCGCGCTGGCCGGAGATTCGTGTACCTGACAACTATATCGGTCTGTTTGAAGCAGAGTCCGGTTTTTTACGCAGTGAGTTAGCAATTAAAACCTGGATCCGTCTGGCGGAAGAAGCCGGCTGTGCGCAACTGTTTAAATGCCCGGTCAGCGCAATTCATCACGGTGATGATGGCATCACGGTAGAAACGGCTGACGGTGACTACCACGCGAAAAAAGCAGTGATCAGCGCCGGCACCTGGGTGCAGGCTTTAGTCCCTGAACTACCGATACAACCGGTGCGCAAAGTGTTCGCCTGGTATCAGGCCGATGGGCGCTACAGCGTTAAGAATAACTTCCCAGCCTTCACCGGCGAGCTGCCAAATGGCGATCAATACTACGGTTTCCCGGCAGAAAACGACGAGCTGAAAATTGGTAAGCACAACGGCGGACAAGTCATTCACTCTGCTGATGAGCGTAAGCCATTTGCCGCTGTAGCCAGCGATGGTTCTGAAGCCTTCCCATTCCTGCGCACAATTCTGCCGGGCGTTGGCTGCTGCCTGCACGGCGCGTCCTGCACATACGATAATTCACCGGATGAAGACTTTATTATCGATACTCTGCCAGCGCACGACAACACGCTAATCATTACCGGGCTAAGCGGACATGGCTTTAAGTTTGCCTCTGTTCTGGGAGAGATTGCGGCAAACTTCGCTCAGGACAAACCGTCTGACTTTGACCTGACCCCCTTCAGGCTAAGCCGTTTTAAGTGATAATAAATGAATGGCCTCGATGGTGAGGCCATTTTTAATGACAGGAATAACGTCAATGCGTCGTATCTTTCACTATCTGGTTAATAATATTCGCGAGCATCTTATGCTCTACATTATTTTATGGTCGCTGCTGGCCATTATGGATGTAATATATATTATGTTTTTCTGATTCCTGCGCGCTGACAATAATTGACAAAAATTGAAATTAGCTTAATTTCATTGCAATAAACTGAACAATAACAAAAATCATAACCACCCATAAACCAAGCACTCCCACCTATTCTCACACTAATCCCTTGATGATTAATTCAATAATCAGTCAACTTTACTGAACAAAAAATAAATATCATCACCATTGTTATTTATTAGTTGCATTAATGTCTTTTACACGCCATTTTCATTCACTTCTGAAATATAAATCGGTGTGCTTATGCAATTCAAAAATAGTCCACAGCGCTATGGCGTAGTGTCAGCCACATTACATTGGCTGGTTGCAATTGCTGTATATGGCATGTTCGCCTTGGGCTTATGGATGGTCACGCTTAGCTACTATGACGGCTGGTATCACCAGGCCCCTGAACTGCATAAAAGCATCGGCATCCTACTCATGATGGGACTGGTTATCCGCGTTATCTGGCGGTTGTTCTCCCCTCCGCCTGCTGCGTTGGCAAGCTACTCCCGTTTAACCCGCATCGCAGCGGCAATGGGTCACCTCGTACTTTATTTGCTGCTCTTTTCAATTGTCATCAGCGGATATCTAATTTCCACCGCAGATGGCAAAGCGATAAGCGTCTTTGGTTGGTTCGACATTCCAGCCACCGTTGCCAACGCAGGTGCTCAGGCCGACCTCGCCGGTAGCTTGCACCTGTGGCTTGCGTGGACCGTGGTGATTTTATCCCTACTGCACGGACTGATGGCCCTGAAACATCACTTTATTGATAACGACGATACCCTCAATCGCATGTTGGGAAAATCGTCATCTGACTATGGAGCTTAAAATGAAAAAAAACCTGCTGGGACTTACACTCGCCTCTCTGTTATTCACCACCGGGTCGGCCGTGGCGGCAGATTACAAAATTGACAAGGAAGGACAGCATGCCTTTGTTAATTTCCGTATTCAGCATCTGGGTTACAGCTGGCTGTACGGCACATTTAAAGATTTCGACGGTACGTTTACCTTTGATGAGAAAAATCCCGCAGCCGATAAGGTTAACGTAACCATCAACACCAACAGTGTTGACACTAATCACGCCGAACGTGACAAACATCTGCGCAGCGCAGATTTCCTTAACGTAGCAAAATTCCCGCAGGCGACCTTCAGCTCCACCAGCGTGAAGAAAGAAGGTAATGACCTGGATATCACCGGTAATTTGACCCTGAACGGCGTTACTAAACCGGTTACGCTGGACGCGAAGCTCATCGGTCAGGGTGGCGATCCTTGGGGCGGTACGCGCGCTGGTTTTGAAGCGCAAGGTAAGATTAAGCTGAAGGATTTCAACATCACCACCGATCTCGGTCCGGCGTCGCAGGAAGTCGATTTGATCATCTCAGTGGAAGGTGTGCAACAGAAGTAACGCATGAATGGCCGGATGGGGCTCAAGCCACCATCCGGCATAGCGACTATTGCGCAGGGTCTGGAATACCCAGTTTGGTATTCAGGTGACCACGTGATTTATTAAAGATTTTATTGCCATTTTCACGCCCAGCGCGACGACGCCGTTGTTCCTCTTCCGGCAACTCACTCTCTTCGCTACACAGCTCGCTACAGCAGCCATTATATTTCTGCGCACAAGCCGGGCACTGAATAAACAACAGATGGCAGCCATCATTTTTGCAATTAGTATGGCTATCGCACGCCGTGCCGCACTGATGGCAATGTGCGATAACATCTTCAGAGATTCTTTCGCCCATGCGCTCATCAAAGACAAAGTTTTTACCGATAAAACGCACCGGAAGTCCCTGCTCACGCGCCTTGCGGGCATACTCAATAATACCGCCCTCAATGTGCCAGACTTTGCTAAATCCATTGTGTTTCATCCAGGCGCTAGCTTTCTCACAGCGGATCCCACCCGTGCAGTACATCACGATTTTTTTATCTTTATGCGCCTGCATCATTTCAACAGCTTTCGGCAACTGATCGCGGAATGTGTCTGCCGGGATCTCCAGCGCATTCTCGAAGTGACCCACCTCATATTCATAATGGTTGCGCATATCAATGAATACCGCTTCAGGATCGTCAAGCATGGCATTCACCTCTGCTGCCTTGAGATAATCCCCCACGTTGCTGGCGTCAAAGTCTGGATCGTCAATACCATCCGCCACGATACGTTCACGGACTTTCATACGCAGTACCCAGAACGATTTACCGTCATCATCCAGCGCAATATTCAGACGTAAATCGTTCAATGCAGGATCAAACGCATAGAGTTGCTGGCGAAATGCCTCGACGTTGCTTTGCGGTACGCTGATTTGCGCATTAATTCCTTCATGGGCAAGATATACTCGCCCGAAGACGTTCAATGCGGTGAACATCTGGTACAGTGCATCACGCGTGTGCTGAGGATTGGCAATGGTGAAATATTTATAGAATGAGATCGTCGTACGCGGCTCGGTCTCGGCCAGCATTTTGGCTTTGAGGGCGTCGTTCGAAATGCGGTTGTGTAACACTGGCATGGTGTACGTATCCTGCAAATAGGGAATAAATGAAAATCGGCGGCATAATAAAGCAAACATCGCCAATTTACATCCACACATTTTACGCTACATTTCATACTTCACTATAAAATTGCAACAACAATTGCAGAATTAATCACCGTTCTCCCGTCACAAATTTTTGATACGCGCGAAAAAATGCGACAATACAGGGAATTGGTCGTTTGAAGACAGGATAGACATGACGAATTTACCCAAGTTTTCGGCTGCGTTACTGCATCCACGTTATTGGTTAACCTGGCTGGGTATTGGCATCCTTTGGTTAATCGTGCAGTTACCCTACCCCATCCTCTTTAAGTTGGGCTGTGCATTAGGTCGACTGGCGCTACGTTTGATGAAACGTCGGGCAAAAATTGTTTCCCGAAATCTGGAACTGTGCTTCCCGCAGATGAGTGAGCAGGAACGCCAGCAGATGGTCGTCAAGAACTTCGAATCAGTGGGCATGGGCGTAATGGAAACCGGGATGGCCTGGTTTTGGTCCGATAAGCGTATTTCACGCTGGACTGAAGTGATCGGGATGGAACATATCCGTGACGTTCAGGCGCAAAAACGCGGGATCCTATTAGTGGGTCTGCACTTTCTGACTCTGGAACTGGGTGCGCGTCAGTTTGGTTTGCAGGAGCCGGGTATTGGTGTGTATCGCCCTAACGACAACCCGCTTCTCGACTGGCTACAAACCTGGGGCCGTATGCGCTCGAATAAATCAATGCTCGATCGTAAAGACCTGAAAGGGATGATTAAAGCGTTGAAAAAGGGCGAAGTGGTCTGGTACGCGCCGGATCACGATTACGGCCCTCGTGCCAGTGTGTTTGTACCACTTTTTGCCGTTGAACAAGCCGCAACAACCTCTGGGACCTGGATGCTTTCGCGCATGTCCAATGCCTGCCTGGTACCGTTTGTTCCTCGCCGCAAACCTGACGGTAAAGGGTATCAATTGATTATGCTGCCTCCGGAGTGTTCACCGCCTTTGGACGACGCAGAGACCACTGCCGCGTGGATGAACAAAATTGTTGAGCAATGCATCATGATGGCGCCAGAGCAGTATATGTGGCTGCATCGTCGCTTCAAGACGCGCCCTGAAGGTTCTCCTTCCCTGTACTAAAACACTGTTGCAGTCCTGTGGGCTGCAACACCTTCCCTGCCTGCTTTAGGTTTAACTGCTATCCGCATTGCAGCAACTATCAACCAGGCGCATAATTAGCCTGCTTACTTATATTCAATCGATAGCGCAAACAGCGCGCCACACTGCGGAACGCTATGTCACCCTCAGATGCTCCCATAAACTGGAAACGCAACCTCACCGTTGCCTGGTTAGGTTGTTTTTTAACCGGCGCAGCGTTTAGCCTGGTCATGCCTTTTTTGCCCCTTTACGTCGAGAGTCTCGGCGTCACGGGACATAGCGCATTGAATATGTGGTCAGGCCTGGTCTTCAGCATCACCTTTCTTTTTTCCGCCATCGCCTCTCCTTTCTGGGGTGGCCTTGCCGATCGCAAGGGGCGAAAAATCATGCTGCTACGCTCTGCGTTGGGTATGGCTGTTGTGATGCTGCTGATGGGACTGGCGCAAAATATCTGGCAGTTCTTGATCCTGCGCGCCTTGTTGGGGCTGCTTGGTGGATTCATCCCCAATGCGAATGCACTGATCGCCACCCAGGTTCCACGCAATAAAAGCGGCTGGGCACTGGGAACGCTTTCCACCGGTGGTGTTAGTGGCGCACTGCTCGGGCCGCTGGCGGGCGGCCTCCTCGCGGATCAGTACGGACTGCGCCCCGTATTTTTCATCACCGCCAGCGTGCTGCTGGTCTGCTTCATCTTGACGCTATTTTTTATCCGCGAGCGATTCCAGCCAGTGAGCAAGAAGGAAATGCTGCACATTCGTGAAGTCGTGGCCTCTTTAAAGAACCCCAAACTGGTGCTGAGCCTGTTTGTCACCACTTTGATCATTCAGGTAGCCACCGGTTCTATCGCGCCAATACTGACACTGTACGTTCGAGAGTTGGCTGGCAACGTCGGCAATATTGCGTTTATCAGTGGGATGATAGCCTCAGTCCCCGGCGTTGCGGCATTAATCAGCGCCCCTAAACTTGGCAAATTAGGCGATCGGATTGGCCCGGAGAAGATCCTGATCGTCGCGCTGATCGTTTCCGTGTTACTGCTAATTCCAATGTCATTTGTCCAGACGCCCTGGCAGCTTGGTATTCTGCGCTTTTTATTGGGGGCGGCCGACGGCGCTCTGCTCCCGGCGGTACAAACGCTGCTGGTCTATAACTCGACTAATCAAATCGCTGGACGTATTTTCAGTTATAACCAGTCATTTCGCGACATTGGTAACGTAACAGGGCCTCTAATGGGGGCAGCGATATCCGCCAACTACGGTTTTCGTGCTGTATTCTGTGTGACCGCAGGAGTCGTACTGTTCAACGCCCTGTACTCGTGGAATAGCCTGCGCCGTCGTCGGAGTACAGAAGTCGCGGGATGATTTATATATTTATATTCGCAGGTTCAGAATAATAAACTTATCTCACATGACATATATTTCAGTCTTAATGATAATAGTAACACACCTTATTTCTGCCAGAATTTTTGGCTTCATACAAAGCGGCATCAGCATATGAAACAACTTTATCCGCTGATTCATCATCAATTTTACTGCAATATACACCGATACTTATCGTCATTTTTTCTTTTAACTCATATGAATTTGGTATTGTCGTACCATTCTCGACATTTCGCCTAATTCGCTCTGCAACAACAATTGCCTCATCTTGATCGTTACACTTAAGAAGGATCGCAAATTCTTCGCCACCTATTCTGGCAAAAATATCCGTATCTCTGATTGATTTATTGATAATATCGACAATGCTGATTATTACTCTGTCACCTTCCTGATGACCGTAAGTATCGTTAATCCGTTTGAATTTATCAATATCCAGAACCATTACACACACTGCACCTTTTGCTAATGATGATTTTAATGACTTATAGAATAGCTTACGATTATATATTTTAGTCATTGCGTCTTTAATAGCTGAGTCCCTTTCTTTTTTTAAGATGATGAAGGTGTTGTACATCAGTATTGAGATTATACACAGGGCACTTATCACCTCAATCCCCCGGCTAACATACCAAATATACATGCTATATTCATCCAGGCTCAGAAGTAGTACATTGGTCAATATTGCTGAGCAACACAGTAGCCCTATACTTTTCCACAAGATGTTGTGCGTTTTGGTTTTAATGATTAAATACAACAGGACCAGTCCCCAGGATACAATAAGCGAATAAATGTACCCAATATGCCAGTGCACCGTGACATTATCAGGCTTCAGGCTTGTTATCTCGAGTGTAAAATTAGGGTTGTAACTGGCCAGAGTGTGCGCCATCACCGCGATCACTAGCATAATTAAAAATGACAGAACGATATAGCAAGGTTCTCTTTCTTTGGTTTCAATAACTGTCGATGATATTTTATAAGATTTCAATGAAACAAATAGCAGAGCGATGAAACTAATCTGCCGAAAGTAATAGAATATAGCTATATCGTTAGTTCTTTTTTCGATTGATGCATGATCATTAATCAAGTCCTGAACGATGTAGATAGTCTCGACGAAAAATATGTTATTGCCAAGAAACGCCATGCCTAATATCATGAGGCAGGTGAGATCTTTTCTACAAAGATACTGAAATAACATAAACAGGAAAATTATTCCATATAAAAAGAACAACCCTACAATTATAATCAGATATACAGTTTGTGGGACACTTTGCATCGTTAATTTAAATTGTGTAAGACACAAACCACCAAGAACATAGCTAGCCAAACAGATTATATAGAAAGCCATTAACCTTCCATTATTTGAATTATAGTTATCCATAACAACCTTAAGGTAATTCTTAATTTTGCATTTTATATAATAAAGCATAAGATTTTGCAAACTATTATACCCGCACAATTTCAATAACATTAATTCATTTCTTATTTAATGGTTTCTTATAGATTTATAACCTTTGTCATTAATAATATTTTATTATGTATACTATTTTAGTATCACTCACACCATTCACAACCTCTATATACAAAAGACACTTTGTCACTTCCAGAGACACCACTAAGTTTAGCCACTTTCATTGATTACCTCTGCAACACTTCCGTATTGGGCATTAATTTTCTCCTTTACTTTGATTGAGTTATGCAATATTAATTCATAAGCGCTCGCATTCCCCCTCTAAAACACATAAAAAATGGTGTTTAAAACTGAAGATTTTCTAATATAACGCCAGATTTTATTTATTTGATTTTCATTACTGCATTGCAAACCACATACATTACTCTTTTTTCTTGAATTTTTTTCCTGATATTACGTCGGCTTCAGTATCTGCCAATGTAAATTTTTTCATAAACTACCGAAGTTACTTTCACCTGCTCTCGTTGGCATTGCAGGCAGTAATCATCTCGCAGCTAACGGGTTTGACGCTCTGCGGATCGCCGTCTATAGATTGAATCATCCCCCTTTATTGTTCGCCTTAGGAGAAGAAATATGGCAAAGAATGACATGAATTTTTATGCCACGTTGGAAGAGGCTATTGATGCGGCTCGTGAAGTGTTTCTGGCTGATAACCCTGACCTTGAGTCAGACGATGCCAGCGTTCAACAGCTAAGCATCCAAAAATACGTGCTACAGGATGGCGACATTATGTGGCAGGCGGAATTCTTTGCTGACGAGGATGATGTAGATGGTGAATGTCTACCAATGCTGAGCGGAGAAGCGGCTCAGAGCGTTTTTGATGGCGACTATGATGAAATTGAAATTCGCCAGGAGTGGCAGGAAGAAAATACGCTTCACGAATGGGATGAAGGTGAATTCCAGCTGGAACCTCCCCTTGATACCGAAGAGGGGCAGACCGCAGCCGATGAATGGGATGAGCGATAATTACTCGTAAGGTCCATGATGTATGTCGAGCGGCAGCAGCAACGTATCAAACACCAGCGAAAATGGCAGATCGAGGATCGTGACGTAGCGCCATGCCGAGTCCCGAACATCCCATTGCACGCCAGGATAGTATTGATTTCCGTGTCCTTGCCCTGGGATGGTACGACTAATAATGCTGCCGCATCCGCTCAGGAAGAAGATCATTATTCCTACAGCCAATATTCGCACCTGCTACCTCACGACTCATTCTATTCAATATAAAAAAATACCGGCACCAGGCCGGTATTTTCACGTTACAGAACGCTTATTTTTTCCTGAGCGCCAACGGGTTCAGAGTCAATCCCTGATAGTAGTTCACCCACGAAGAATACTTATCAGGTGAATTCCAGACGCGATAATGTAAACGTGCCATGGTCACCGGATCGCTCAACAATACAAGGCGGCGATCGCGATTCAGTTTCTCCGGCGTTTCGTTCAGCGCCTGTTCCACATGACGATCGCGTGCAATCTCCAGCACGTTGCTGGCGCGGTGGCGTGCAGTCGCCATGGCCGTGGCCAGTGCGTTAAACGACGGGTTAAACACCGCATGCATAAAGCCATCGTCCAGCGTACGTTTACGGTTCATCACCAGATAAGTATCGGTATCCACCAGCACCTGCGGCGGGGAATACTCTTCCGGGATCAGGAACAGCTTCCAGCGCTTGGTACGTAACCCCACCGTGGAGCGACTGGAAATCACGGAAACAAACGGCGACAGGATCAGCGAGAAGACAATCGGTGCCAGCCAGAACAGGAAACGCAGATCCAGCCAGGCCATACCCACAGCCCACACCAGCCCCAACAGTAACTGAGAACCGTGACGCATAAACGCTTCACCCCATGGGGTGGAATCGTCATCGCGCTGCGGCGAATTCCACACCACTTCCCAACCGAGGAAAGCGCTCACGACGAAGACGGTATGGAACAGCATGCGCACCGGTGCCAGCAGCACGGAGAACAGAACCTCCAGCAGCAGCGACAGCGTAACGCGGATGAACCCACCGTACTCTTTCGTCCCTTTACACCAGATGAGCAAAATACTCAGCAACTTCGGCAGGAACAACAGCACCATCGTTGAAGCAAACAGCGCGATCGCCAGTTCAGGTCGCCATTGCGGCCATACCGGGAATAGCTGACGCGGTTGCAGGAAGTACTGCGGTTCCGTCAACGCATGTACCACCTGCAATGCGGTAGAAAGCGCGAGGAACATAAACCACAGCGGCGCGGACAGATAGGACATCACACCAGTCAGAAACACCGCACGGTGAACCGGGTGCATCCCCTTAACCAGGAACAGACGGAAGTTCATCAGGTTGCCGTGGCACCAGCGACGGTCACGCTTGAGTTCATCCAGCAGGTTCGGCGGTAGCTCTTCATAAGAGCCCGGCAGATCGTAGGCAATCCACACGCCCCAGCCAGCGCGACGCATCAAGGCCGCTTCCACGAAGTCATGGGAGAGAATCGATCCCGCAAACGAACCTTCGCCCGGTAACGGCGCGAGCGCACAGTGCTCGATAAACGGCTTCACGCGGATAATTGCGTTGTGGCCCCAGTAGTGTGATTCGCCTAACTGCCAGAAGTGAAGCCCGGCAGTAAACAGCGGCCCATAAACACGGGTCGCAAACTGTTGACAGCGCGCATACAGCGTATCCATACCGGAAGCCTTCGGCGAAGACTGGATAATCCCGGCATTCGGATTCGCTTCCATCAGGCGCACCAGGCCGCTCAGACAGTCACCGCTCATCACTGAGTCCGCATCCAGCACAACCATGTAGCTGTACTGATTTCCCCAGCGACGGCAGAAGTCATCAATGTTCCCGCTTTTACGCTTCACGCGACGACGACGACGACGGTAGAAAATCTGTCCTTCGCCCTGCACTTCGGCAATCAGCTCCATCCACGCTTTTTGTTCTGCCACGCAGATATCTGGATTGTAGCTGTCGCTCAGAATGTAAACATCGAAATGCTCAGCGTTGCCCGTTGCTTTGACCGACTCCCACGTGGCGCGAAGTCCCGCGAATACGCGATCAACGTCCTCGTTACAGATAGGCATAATCAACGCCGTACGGTGTTCAGGATTCAACGGTTCATCCCCGACCGTTGAGGCCGAGATACTGTACTTATCCCGTCCAATCAGCAATTGCAGGAAGCCCATCAGCGCGGTCCAGAACCCCGCTGATACCCAACAGAAAAGTACGGCAAACAAAATAAGAATGCCGGTCTGGAGCATGTAGGGCAGCAGTTGCATAAAGGAGACCCACAAATCCTGCCCCATCATGTCTGCAGGATTAATGAATGCCCACCCCTGATAAGGAAGGATCGTCTTCATATACCAGGTTGCAACGACCGTTTGCGCCAGCGTTAAGATCAACAGCGTATAGCGGCGGATGGTGCCTACGGTACGCCATTTTTGCTCGCTCTCTTGTTCTTCTTTCGTCAAACGCGAAAGATAACGCGGTGTCACATCACGCCCACGCAGACGATCCCAAAAACGCCCAACCGGGTTGGTACGCCAGGGATCGGGGAACATAGAGGTACGCGTTGCTTTTGGCATCGCCTGTAACTGATCGCGCTCCTCATCGTCCTTAACCAACTGCTCTTTAGCCAGAGAATCCGGCCATGCTTGCTCAAGACGAGCTTTTACAGAACCCTGCGGTGAATCATCTTCGCGCGAGTACGTACGATGCTCAGCATCCAGCGCCTGATGAACGGCGCGGATGTCAGTTTTCGGCAGTGCCGCTTTTTCGATATCCGAAAGCGGCATTGCGTCAATATACTCAGTTGTCTTATTCATTGGCAGGTAACTGGTAGCTCCAGGTTTCACTCAGCGTCTGATCTGCATTGACCAGGGCAGCACGCATTTCAGTGGTTTTCTTCACGTCTTTCACTTTCACACGCAATACCAAACGCCAACCTTTAGTGACCGGGTTGTAGCGCACGGTGTTTTCAACGATTTCACCGTTGTCACCAATACTGGTTTGTGCAGTAACCGGCGTATCCTGCGGCAGCTTTTTCATATCGGTGCCGGAAAAGTCCACCACAAACGCGATGGTACCGTCAGGCTGACGAATGAGATTGGACTGTTTAACATCACCGGTAGAACGACGTGTCTGCTGTACCCAGGCGTTATCAGGCGCATGAAGCTTGTCTTCATCACGCGTGAACGTCAGGGTATATTTAAAGTTCATTTCTTTACCGGCTTCAGGCAGCTGATCCGGGGTCCAGTACGCAACGATGTTATCGTTCGTTTCATCGTTAGTTGGAATTTCAACTAACTCAATCTTACCTTTGCCCCAATCGCCTTTTGGTGTGATCCAGGCGCTCGGGCGCAGATCGTAACGATCGTCGATGTCTTCAAAACGCGAGAACTGACGGCCACGCTGCAAAAGACCGAAACCTTGCGGATTTTCCATAGCAAAGCTGCTCACCGCGAGATGTTTCGGGTTATTCAGCGGACGCCAAATCCATTCGCCGTTGCCAGCGTGGATGGACAAACCGTTAGAGTCATGCAGTTCTGGACGATAGTTAGTCGTCGGAGAAGGCTGGTTCGGTCCATACAGGAACATACTGGTTAACGGTGCCACGCCAAGTTTGCCTACTTTGTCGCGCAGATAAACTTTGGACTGAACATCGACTACCGTGTCACGACCAGGAATGATGACAAAGCGATACGCTCCGGTTGCACGCGGAGAATCCAGTAAGGCATAAATGGTTAAACGTTTATCAGTTGGTTTCGGACGCTCGATCCAAAACTCACGAAAGCGGGGAAATTCTTCACCAGAAGGCAGAGCGGTATCAATCGCGAGACCGCGCGCAGAAAGGCCGTAGACCTGGCCTGCACCCAGAACACGGAAATAGCTGGCACCGAGCATGCTGACGATTTCGTCGTTTTTATCTTTGCTGTTGATCGGATACAGCACTTTGAACCCGGCGAAACCGAGATCTTTTACCGTGTCTTTATCATGCTGAACATCGCCGAAATTAAAGTAATCCGGGCTGTATTTGATTCTTTTCACCGCAGTAGCGGTCACTTCGTTGATTTTGACCGGCGTGTCGAAGTACATACCCTGGTGGTAGAACTCGAGCTTAAATGGGGTCTTGAGATTGCTCCAGTAGGCTTTATCGCGATTAAACTGGATCTGCTGATAATCCGCATATTTCATGTCGCGGAAAACGGAGGGCAAGTTACTTTTTGGCGCCTCATAGCCTTTATCGGCTAAGGATTGAGCTTGTTTTGCAACATCATCAATGCTGAATGCCCAGCTTGATGATGTGTACAGCGTTAACATGACTGCTGCACCCAACCAACGCATTTTCATCATTTGTAGTTTATGTTTCATAATTAGTAAGCACTTCCCCCTTTGTGTGCTTATATTGATCCGATCCATTTTAATGGATAATCGGGTATTCCGACAACTGAATCCCTGTATTGTTCGCGCGCTGGCTCATGGTTTAAGCAGGTTCGTCTGCCTGTTTTCACTTTGCGTGCTTATCCTGGAGACAGGTTGTTAGACTTCGTGTAGGGTTGCCCTCGAATGTAACCATTATTCGTCTTAGGGATAAGACGAAAAGTCTGAGAATACATAACTGTCTATGAGCTCTGTATCACCACCACGCGAATATTTTCTTGACTCCATCCGTGCCTGGCTAATGTTGTTAGGGATCCCGTTTCATATTTCATTGATCTACTCCACCCATACCTGGCACGTGAACAGCGCAGAACCATCGTGGTGGTTGACCTTGTTCAATGACTTTATCCATGCTTTTCGCATGCAAGTCTTCTTTGTCATTTCGGGTTATTTTTCCTACATGCTATTTCTACGCTATCCGTTAAAGCGCTGGTGGAAAGTGCGTGTAGAACGCGTGGGGATCCCTATGCTGACCGCGATTCCGCTGCTTACGCTGCCGCAATTTATCATGCTGCAATACGTGAAAGGCAAAGCAGACAGCTGGCATACCCTCAGCGGCTACGATAAATACAACGCGCTGGCCTGGGAGCTGATTTCCCATCTGTGGTTTTTACTGGTTCTCGTGGTGTTAACAACCCTGAGCATGTGGGTGTTTACCCAGATGAAACACAGATTGACGCAAAGCGACGTCGGCAGCGCGCCTGCGGTGTCAATGACGAAGTTAACGCTGATTTTTGCAGTGCTGGGTTTCGGTTATGCCGCCGTCAGAAGGACGATTTTCATCCTCTACCCTTCGATTCTCAGCGATGGCATGTTTAATTTTATCGTTATGCAAACGTTGTTTTATGTGCCTTTCTTTATGCTCGGTGCGCTGGCGTTTATCAATCCTAATCTGAAAGCGCTGTTTACCACGCCATCACGCGGCTGCACACTAGGCGCCGCATGCGCATTTGTCGCATACCTGTTCAATCAACGTTACGGCAACGGCGATGCCTGGATGTATGAAACTGAATATGTCATTACCATGGTCATGGGCCTGTGGATGGTGAACGTCGTCTTTTCACTTGGTCACCGTTTGCTGAATTTCCAGTCAGCCCGCGTGACCTATTTTGTCAACGCATCTCTGTTTATCTATCTGGTGCATCATCCGTTAACGCTGTTTTTTGGCGCTTACATCACACCGCATATCAAGTCGAATCTGCTGGGTTTTCTCTGCGGTCTGCTGTTTGTGGTCGGGATTGCGGTAATACTGTACGAAATCCATTTACGGATCCCGGTGCTGAAGTTTCTCTTTTCGGGTAAACCAGCCGTCAGGCAGGATAAAAACAAGGCCGTGGCCGGTTAGTTTTCTTGCATTGAATGGTTCAGAGCAACCATTCAATGGGCAACACGGAGGCCAACTTTACCAGCACCCGCTTCCAGAATCCTGTGGCGGGTTCTTTTTTCAGTACCTGTTCACTGCCAGAATGTCTGTCGACCCAATTGATTCTTCCCCACCGATCAAGACGTAGTTGCCAGGCCATTTCACGCTGGCTTTGCATAAAACGTTTATGAATCAACTCGGCCAGTACTTCACTCTCAATCACAAACCCCATTTCCGTATTGAGCAGCGTTGAACGGGGATCAAAATTAAGCGAGCCGATAAACACTTTACGACCGTCAATACTGAAGGTTTTCGCATGCAGGCTGGAGCCTGAATTACCGGTTAATCCCCGGTCATGAACTGCTGAAACGCGATCGCGGGTTGGTTTGAGCTCGTATAACTCCACACCGTAGCGCAAGAGCTTTTTTCGCCAGCGTGCATAGCCTGCGTGAACGACTGCGACATCATTCGCCGCCAGAGAATTAGTTAAAATCGCGATCTTAACGCCTTTTCTCACCAGTCTCAGGAGCTGCGCCACACCGGCGCGAGTTGGTACAAAGTAGGCGGAAATAATATCAATACGCTCGGTGGGAGATCCCATCACGTCAAACAAACGCTGCGGTAATAGTGAGTGGCGCGGCGCTTTCCCCTCTCCTTTTGCGGGATCATCACTCAGCAAGCGCGTTCTCGCCCAAATCAGCGGTAGCGACCTCTGATCGAGGTGGGTCATAAACTGGCTGGTTTCCAGCTTATGTAGATAGCGACGCGTGATGTCATCGTTATACCAGGATTCTGGAAGTTCGATTTTTTGCGTTGAAGCTGGCTCAGCCACCTCAAGTACGTTTTGCAATGTTGAAACCGAGCGGCAGTGCCAGTAACGCTCAAAGTCGTCAGCAACATCCTGGACCACCGGCCCGATAGCCATAACATCCAGATCGGAAAACAGCGGTTGTTCGCCTGTGCCAAAATAGGCATCGCCGATATTTCGCCCGCCCACGAGAGTTACGACGCCGTCAGCGGTATAACTTTTATTGTGCATACGTCGATTCAACCGGGCAAAATCGGTTAAATAGCCTAGTGCACGCAGGATACGAAAGGAAAAGGGATTAAACAGACGGATTTCTATATTAGGGTGATTGTCCAGCAAACGCAGCGTGTCATCCAGACCTGGCGTGTTGTTATCATCCAGCAACAAACGCACCCGGACGCCCCGCTTCGCCGCGGCCAGCAAAACGGAAAATAGTAATAGCCCGGACATGTCGCTTTCCCAGATGTAATACTGAACATCCAGGGTACGTTCCGCCATTTCCGTCAACCGATAGCGAGCAGCAAATGCATCCAGGCTGTCATCCAACGTCAGAATGCCGCATTCTCCCGGGTGGTTTTCACAAAGTGGCGTGATGGCACGCTCAAGTCGCGTCATATCAGTCCGTGCGTTCATCGCCTTGCTGGGTAAGTAATCTCTTGTATAGCCGAGCGTTTTCTTCATCAAAGCACACGAAGTATATTTGATCGGGAAGCGTACGTCGGGTGATAAATTTCAACACCGTTTTCACCGCGATCTCTGCCGCTGCAGCGCGGGGGTAACCATAAGCACCGGTGCTTATTGCTGGAAAAGCAATGGATTGATAACCATTGGCTAAGGCCAGTTGCAAGCTATTAAAGTAAGCCTCTTCGAGGCGTTCAGCTTCATGATGATCGCCACCCTGCCATACGGGCCCCACGGTGTGGATCACCGCCCTGGCGGGCAAGTTTCCCGCCAGGGTGATAACCGCATGACCGGTTGGGCATTCGCCCTGTTGCTGGATAACCTGTTTGCAGGCCGCCAGCAACGCAGGCCCTGCAGCGCGATGAATCGCTCCATCGACGCCACCTCCGCCCAATAGCGATGGATTCGCCGCGTTGACAATCACATCAACAGCGATCGTCGTAATATCGCCATGTAACACATGAACACGTGATTGCATAAGTTCCCCCTGACCAAACACTATTTGTTAAGTGTACAGCAGGGTTTTCCCGGAAATCTCACTTTTTAACCAAACGTGTGCATATGTACGCCGGAATGATTCATTTATATTCAATGTTAAGAATTGCCATGTTTTTCTGTTCATTGAGATAGTGCATTTTGACTGTGGCAATTTGCTGCACATTTTGAGGGGCAGTCGCGACCTGTTGCTGACTGTAGAGACTATTACGGGTGGTGCCGTCGCGCATACATGACAATTCAATTTGCTGCTGCCGAGCGTTAACATCGCAAGGTGATTCAACTATTGCACCGCGAAAATGAATAACCCCGCCGGTTGAGATTTGTTGCGCCATTGCGGGGAGGGTAAAAAGAGAAATGCTGCACAAGCTGATACTTAAAAAACGCTTTAATAATGTACACATAAGGGTTCCTCAATGATTAGCCATCCTTGAGGGATCGAAATGATCCTTCGCCGCTGTGATTAACGATCAAATTAAAACGTTCAAACGTCTCTATATTCATAGAACAGCAGTGCATTCCCAGCCACACCCTTAATGCAAATACAGCAAAAAAATCATTGGTGACTGTTTGAGTCTGGCCATTGCTGAGACAGATGCAGAGACTGCCCATCAGAAACGGTAACGATAATTTTGACCGAATCCTCAGGTGAAATATTAAAGCTCAGTTTAGTTAATTCAATCGGCCGATTAGCGGGGACCGAAAGGCTTGTTTTCTGCTGCGATTGGCTTTGTCCCCCGGACCCTTTACGTATGGCGAGGACTTGTACCTCACATACGCACGGTTGAGTTAACGTCACCTGAGGAATAATGGTGTACATATCACCTTGCTGAGTTGTATTGATTGTTATTTGATTTGCCAGCGCGGCAATGAGTAATAGCGTATGCATCATATTCTCCCGAAAAAAAAACAGGGCTCACGCCCTGTTTATTATCAGTCAGAAAACTGAATTAGTGTTGGTTAGCTGTAGCGTTGTTACCAAAGCCAACCTGCTGAATCAGCACATTGGAGTCAGAGGCTGTCTGATTAACCAACGCACCGTTGCGGCCACCGAACTGGGTCACGCTAATATCAGCATTTTTTGCATTCCACTGATCGATAGTGGCACTGTTCTGGAAGCCGGTCTGTTTCAGGCTAATGGTACTGTCATCAGCACCCTGGCCAACAACAGCTCCGTTGCCACGCCCGTGTTGTGTGATGGTGACATCTGATTTACGCGCATCACTTTGCAGAGCATTTGCAGAGTTGTTTGACCCATATTGGTAGATACTCAGTGAAGAGTCTGGGCCATAATTACTGCCACCACCATGATGATTGCCGCCCCATTGCGGAACAACACCAGCCAGAGCACTGCCAGAAACTACGATTGCTGCGAATGCTGCCACTTTTAAAAGTTTCATGGTAAACCCCCATCGGATTGATTTAAACGTCGTTAATGGATTAGCGTTGAGTCACGCGAATTGCCATTTGCGACTGTCTCTGCACCACAACTGCTGTTTTTTGTGTACCGTACTGGGTAATATTGGCTTTATTACCAGAGCCTTTCTGGATAATTACCGCCGTATTACCGTATGAACCTTGTTTAATACTCGCATCATTGGAACTACCCGTTTGATCAATATATGCAAAGTTATATGATCCCGTCTGGTCTGTTTTCGCTCGATTACCAGAACCTTCTTGCGAAATGACTGACAATAACTTCGAGCCCCCCTGGCGGGTATTTGCACTGTTCGCAGTGCCAACCTGACCAATAATGGCTGCCTGATTAAATGAAGACTTACTTAATTCATTTACCGCAAAGTTATATTCTGAATTAGCTAAATCATAACTTGTAGTCGCGGCTGCAATCCCAGGCACACCCAGCATTGTAAACATCATAAATAACAACTTGTTTTTCATGTTGTCACCCTGGACCTGGTCGTACATGAAGTTAAATTAATTACCACTCAAATTGTTGTTAACATGACTTACATTTGTTAACGCCACGTTACGATGAAGAGTATGTCTGCGGAAACATTTTAAATAACTCACCCGCCAGTTGTATTTTTATATTCAGATTCACCCCAAAGTACTAATTAACAGCGAACAATACCGTTACAGCTCTGGATTTCATTTCTTTTTTAACCCGGTGAATGAATTTCTATGCAGTAACAAAAAAAACGCGTTTTCCGCGTTTTCTGGGCCTCGTAGCGAGGTACTTCGATAGTTAGCAGTACAAGTCGTGACAAGCGTCATTTTTTTCTATCTAAAATTGTCCAACTTAAAGTAAGACGAAAAGATCGGAATTCATTAGAAATCAAAAACCATCTAAGCATAAATTTAACTCTTAATAATCAATACCATATTATAATTTGTATGATTTTTTAAATCTATGCAGTATCGCCAAAATGTACAACTTTACTATCAAATCTAAACTTCTAAAAAACCCAAAAATCACATTTTAATATATAAATTTACATTCTGTAACATGTTTAACACTTGCTTTAAGATTTGTAATAGCTAGATTGAAATCAGTTGAAGTCCATTTGTTTTAATATTTTCACCCCGTTGGGTCGATATTTTATTTCTACACAGCAGTGCAACATCTGTCAGTACTTCTGGTGCCTCTATTTTTAGTAGAGACAGCTGTCAGGTGTGCGACTAAAAAAGTGGAGTTTCATCATGTTTAATGAAGTCCATAGTATTCATGGTCATACATTATTGTTGATCACTAAACCATCCCTGCAGGCAACTGCGTTATTACAGCATTTAAAACAATCGCTGGCGTTAACCGGAAAACTACATAATATTCAACGTTCTCTGGATGATATTTCCTCCAGCTGCATTGTTCTACTGGACATGATGGAGGCAGACAAAAAACTGATCCATTACTGGCAAGATAATTTGAGCAGAAAAAACAACAATATAAAGACGTTATTGTTGAATACCCCAGATGATTATCCTTATCGGGATATTGAAAACTGGCCGCATATCAATGGCGTATTCTACGCAACAGAAGATGAGCAGCGTGTCGTCAGCGGATTGCAAGGTGTGTTGCGTGGCGAATGCTACTTTTCACAAAAGCTCGCCAGCTACCTGATCACGCATTCCGGGAACTACCGCTATAACAGCACGGAGTCGGCATTACTTACGCACCGTGAAAAAGAGATCCTTAATAAACTGCGTATTGGCGCCTCAAATATTGAAATCGCGCGTTCACTATTTATTAGTGAAAATACGGTTAAAACACATCTTTATAATCTTTTCAAAAAGATAGCTGTCAAAAATCGTACGCAGGCGGTCTCGTGGGCCAATGATAACCTCAGGCGATAAAGCCATGAAAAGCTATTTGTCCTGGATTGTGGCAGCAAATTTGTTCCTTGCTGCCGGGAATCTACACGCTGCTGTAGAGGTGGAGGTTCCCGGACTGTTGACTGACCACACTGTCTCTTCCATTGGCCATGATTTTTATCGTGCCTTTAGTGACAAGTGGGAAAGTAAGTACACAGGAAACTTAACCATTAATGAAAGGCCCAGTGCACGTTGGGGAAGTTGGATCACCATAACTGTCAATCAGGACGTTATCTTCCAGACTTTTTTATTCCCGACGAAAAGAGACTTCGACAAAATTGTGGTCTTCGCATTGGCAGAAACTGAGGAAGCATTAAATCGTCGGCAAATAGATCAAACGCTATTAAGTACGAGCGATTTAGCGCGCGATGAATTCTAAAACATGATTTAGTCCGGAGGCTTTCATGCGTGTCAAACATGCAGTGGTTTTGCTCATGCTGATTTCACCATTAAGTTGGGCCGGAAATATGACGTTCCAGTTCCGCAACCCTAACTTTGGTGGCAACCCAAACAACGGCTCTTTTTTACTGAACAGCGCTCAGGCGCAAAACTCGTATAAGGATCCGAGTGCTGGCGATTACGGGATTGAAACCCCATCAGCACTGGATAACTTTACCCAGGCAATACAGTCGCAAATACTCGGTGGCTTGCTCACCAATATCAATACCGGTAAACCGGGGAGGATGGTAACCAGCGATTTTATCGTTGATATCGCCAACCGGGATGGGCAACTGCAACTGAATGTCACGGACAGGAAAACGGGGAGAACGTCGACTATTGAAGTGTCGGGTTTACAAAATCAGTCGACCGATTTCTAAATTATAGCCACGAAAGGAAAAAATCATGCAGCGCTTACTTATCATGGTGGCAGTAATTTTACTCAGCGGATGTTTAACAGCTCCGCCTCAAGAAGCCGCTAAGCCGACATTAATGCCCCGGGCCCAAAGCTATAAAGATTTGACGCATCTGCCTATGCCTACAGGTAAGATCTTTGTGTCGGTATACAACATTCAGGATGAGACTGGCCAATTTAAACCTTACCCGGCAAGTAACTTCTCTACCGCCGTCCCGCAAAGCGCCACGGCTATGCTTGTCACCGCATTGAAAGATTCTCGTTGGTTCGTCCCTCTGGAACGTCAGGGGCTACAGAACTTGCTGAACGAACGTAAAATCATTCGTGCGGCTCAGGAAAACGGTACGGTTGCGATTAATAACCGGATCCCGCTACAGTCCCTGACCGCGGCAAACGTCATGGTGGAAGGGTCAATTATCGGTTATGAAAGCAACGTTAAATCGGGTGGTGTCGGTGCGCGTTATTTCGGTATTGGCGCCGATACGCAATACCAGCTCGACCAGATAGCGGTAAACCTGCGCGTAGTTAACGTCAGCACCGGTGAGATCCTGTCGTCAGTGAACACCAGTAAAACCATTTTGTCTTATGAAGTACAGGCTGGAGTGTTCCGCTTTATTGACTACCAGCGTCTGTTGGAAGGTGAAATTGGCTACACCTCTAACGAACCGGTTATGCTTTGTCTGATGTCAGCGATTGAAACAGGCGTTATCTTCTTAATTAATGACGGCATCGATCGCGGATTGTGGGATTTGCAGGATAAGAAACAAGTTGATAATGACATTCTGGTTAAATACCGCCATATGTCGGTACCGCCAGAATCCTGATGGATCTTTACTGCATAAAAAGCGTGAGGAAAACCCTCACGCTTTTTTATTTACTGGTCAGCGTCGGCGATATTCGATTTTCACGGCGAGACGCCAGCCACAGACCACTGTTTTTCATCGCATAGCCGAATACCAGGCCCAGTACCAGTGAAGGTACAACCAGTCGCCAGTCGCCCTGCCCTGCAAATGTTGCACATGCGCCAATAAACGTGCCCGGTACAAATGAAAGCAACCATTGCTTTGCCTGGATACACATCAGAAACGCGACAATTCCCGTCATGACATAACCAATAATGTCCATATGCGGGGCAAGCGCGCTACCGTTAATAATCACCAACGCCCACACCACACCGCTTAGCAGCGTACACGCCGAGATCCACAGTCCTTTTAGCCCACCTTGCGGGCAGGCGAAATAGGCCGTGCACCCCAGAAAGCCAGCCCAACTGAGTAAGCCAAGAGAAACGGCCACCCATCCCCAGATCCCAGAGAGAATGCCCGTTGTGATTGCAATTGAGAGAAGTATGTTCATGCCGCGTATCTTAGCAGAAAAACGGCATAGGAATGAGATCGTGCACACAATTTATGCAAGTATATAATTTGCGTTGCAGTTTAAAGTGATTTAAATCACATTTATTCGTCAGTATCTTCCTGCAATTCGTCCCACATTGCACTAATAGCATCACGTGTTAGCGGCGCCATGGTACGCCAGAACGGCGTGTTTGCGTGCGCCTCAACTTTGCCAAGGAACGTACCACACCAGGGCAGCAGGTAGTCTACAAACAAGGTATCAAGCGCCTCACTTTCATCTTCCGCAGACTGGTCTTCAAGCCATGAAGCCGCCAGCAACAGCGTACCAATGTGATCTGCCGGCGTATCTGCCAGCGGCATGCCGCGGGCAGAAAGAAATGCACGAACATCCGATTCTTTCGCCCCTTCTACCCAGGCGCTACGATAAGGCGGCACAGCACACTCTTCACCGACAAACAGCGCGTTGTAATCTGCAGCCAGTTGGGGCATATCGCAGCTCTTCTGCAGACGAGTGAGCAGTTCGTCCTGTTCCAGCGGCCAGTTGGCGGACAATTTACCTTCACTAATTAAGGTAAACAGGGGAACCAGTAAAGGGTCCTGCGGTTGGCGATAAAACAGCGAGCCCAGTACACGACACAGGATAGAAAACTCGTTCATTGATATATTCCAGTTAGTAACAATTACAGTTCAGCAAATTCCGCGATCGGCTCCATGCCTCGCGATTCCAGAAACGCCAACAGGCGTTTAGGTGTGACGTTTAAAATTCTGTCTTCAGGGAAATTAACATCATCCAGGATTTTACGGCATTCGCCAAATTCTCCCAGCGTGAAAGCAGTATGTGAATCCGACCCTAACGCCACCCAGCCGCCAGCATCGCGCACAGCCGCAGCAACCGCACGACAATTATCCTCACTGCCCTTACGCGAATGCAAAAACGAAGAGTTATTGATTTCCAGTGCAACCTGGTACTTTGCCGCCGCCTGGGCAATTGCAGTAATATCAACCGGATACTTGGGATTTCCCGGATGGCTAATGATGTGCACATTACCGCTGGCCATCGTGGCTATCATTGCCTGGGTATTGGTTTCTTTATCGTGAGGTGCAAAAACTGGCTCATGGAAGCCCGCAATAATGAGGTCCAGAGAGGTAAACATCGGACCTGAACAGTCAATTTCGCCTTCAATATTCTTAATATTCGCCTCAATGCCGCGCAGGATCCCTACGCCATCTACAACACGTGGCCAAATACGCATATTGATAAAGTGCCAGTGGTGAGGCGCGTCCGCCATGTCCGGTCCATGATCGGTAATAGCAAACAGCTTGATGCCTTTGCGACGGGCTTCAGCAATGTAATCACTTAAGGTGCTGTAGGCGTGGGTGCTGGCGACGGTATGCATATGCAGGTCAACGGGATACATAACTCTCTCCTGTAGTCATTTTTCGTCAAGGATAGCAGGTATCGCCGCTATTTATTAGCTGAAACCCGGCATCCGCCGGGTTAGCATTAGTATCCCCGAACGCGATCGACCTGACCCGTTACGGATTTCCCGCTCTCAAGATCCAAAATCGTGCGGGAAATATAGTCCACTGCCTCTGCTGGTCGCGTTACCGCGGCAATATGCGGCGTCATTGCCACACGCGGATGTTTCCACAGAGGACTGGTTTCCGGCAGCGGTTCACGGCTATAGACATCCAGCATGGCACCTTTCACCTTGCCGCTGTCCAGCGATGCCAGAAGATCGTCTTCATTGAGATGAACACCACGCGCCAGGTTCAGCACGTAGGCGCCATCCAGCAATTGGCTAAGTAAATCAGCGTTAATAATACCTACGGTTTCTGCCGTATTAGGCAGGAGGTTGATAAGCACACGAGTTTGGCTCAAAAACGCGCCCAGTTCCTCAGTACCGGCGAAGCTTTCCACGCCAGACCAGGATTTACGCGAACGGCTCCAGCAGCGCAGTGGGAATCCCCATGCTTGCAGGCTTTCGGCAACTTTTGCGCCCAATACACCTGCCCCCATGATCCCGACGGTAAACTCCTCACGAGTATATTCTGGCAACGGTTGCCATTTCGCCTGATTTTTCAATGCCTGATAATCATCAAAGCGACGAAACCAGTGCAGCACCTGACTAACCGCATATTCCTGCATTTGCAGGCCCATACCCGTATCTTCCAGACGGAAAAGCGGGATCGACGCATCCAACATTTCCGGATGAGCATTGAGTTTACTGAGAATAGAATCGACGCCCGCGCCCAGCGCAAATACGGCTTTTAATTTTCGTCCTGCGAGCATTTCAATCGGCGGATGCCAGACCAGCGCATAGTCAGCATGTGCATTATCACCCGCTTTCCACTCACGTACGTTTGCACCAGGTATTGCCTTTGCCAACGCATTAATCCACCAGGTCGTATCGAATGTTGGGTGATAGAAAATTATATCCACATTGTCTCCTGAACATTGTTGTGCGGAACTTTCTCGCACTTATTATCATCATTTTCCGAGGGAACATCAGAGTAGCAAATTTTAGGATGCTGGCAAAAAAAACAATTCCCGCTTATTTATGCTCCATGTTGCTTGAAGTTTGTGTAAATGCACATTTTTTTCAAAAAGTTGATTGACGACGGGGCTGTGTTTCCCCTACATTAGCGCCCGTTCCGGTAGCACAGGAACAACAATATGGTGAGGTGTCCGAGTGGCTGAAGGAGCACGCCTGGAAAGTGTGTATACGGCAACGTATCCGGGGTTCGAATCCCCGCCTCACCGCCATATTTAAAAAAGAGCTCGTACGCAAGTACGGGCTTTTTTTTCGCATATTGCACAGCCTGGCGGGGATGAGAAGCCCGGACCGGGGTTCGACTACTGGCGCAGCCAGTTGGACAGACTGTGAGCACAGCGAACAGGCTGCCCGCAGGGCGAGCGAAGCGAGTCAATCCCCGCCTCACCACCATATTTTAAGAAGAGCTCGTACGCAAGTACGGGCTTTTTTTTCGTATGTTGCACAGCATGGCGGGGATATCGCCCCGCTCAAGGTTTCTGCTCTACTTATCGCTGGTAGCGGCATGCATGAGACTTATCATGCCGGATTTCTTCATCAAATCACGCCAGATCCTCCGGTCCAGATTGCAGGTAATGACCTTCATAGCGGTTTACTCTTTCTCAAGCAACCAGCAGCGGAAGCCATCACCCATTGCCTAGTCCTGCGCAGTTTGCCCGCCAATACTCCCGGTTGTGCTGAGATATCAGCAAGCTGGTGGAGCATCGCTTTAATTTATTCCAGCGCGGCATTGCACCCGGTAATGATGCGCTTAAGCAAGGAATGCTGGCCAGGTGTTGTGAGTCCGGCAGCATCACGAATGGTGTGTAATACAGGGGTGTAAGCATCGATCGATTTCGTCGATCGATTACGTAAAAATTGATCTGCAAAATGAATTATCCCGCATGATTGTCCCTGTGCCACAATCTCTAAAACGAATTTAACTGATTGTTTATAAATCTAATTCCTGTCTTATTTAGGAGCGAACACCTTTTGTCCTGGAAGCTCGGCAGGGAAATAGCATAAAGGATGATGTGATGAAGAGATGCGCACGGTGTAATAAGAAAAGGAGCGTCTTTGAATAGTGGCTCTCACTCGATAAAGAATTCTGCGACGAGTGCTTATTTGATATTGACGAGGAAATCAGGGAAAGGCAAATACTCCCCGTCAGACGTCTGAAAGATAATCCAGCCCGCAATACAAATCGGAAGTCTTCCCCTTGATTTTTATCATCATTTTATAGATACGATTATGATAAATTTCACCTTGTTTTTTATATCACCCTGACTGTAAATGAGATTGAGTACTGTAACAGCACACGTTTCTCTTAAGAGCAGGTACATGCCAGAGTGAAGGGTTGACAATGCTCTTCAGAAGAACATGTCGGTATGGCAAGCAAGGATACACATAAATGGTAAAGTTTCTGCGAAATGGACCCGCAGTTGTTGTTCTGGCATTTATATTATGGGGCCTGATCCCATTGTTTTATCAATATCTATCTGGCGGAGCCCTCGCTGAAATTTTGATGTACAGAGTTTTTTGGTCTATACCTCTATTACTGCCAATAAGATTATTATTTCGTAAGAGAACGTTTTTTCGCGATTTACTGAAAGATAAAACCTCCTTCATATCCTGCATGATAGCAGGCTTGCTAATGGTAATTTCGTGGTCAGCTTTTATTTATGCATTAACAAATCATAAGGTACTCGACGCCAGTCTGGGATATTTTATCAACCCACTTATTGTCATTTGCCTTGGCTGTATTTTTCTTAAAGAAAAACCATCATTATTTCAACTTATAGCAGTAATATCCGGCGTATGTGGTCTTGGCTATCAGATTATTTCCGCAAACAGTTTTCCTTCACTAGCGTTAATCATGGGGTTTTCATTTGCGTTGTACGGACTGGCGCGAAAATTTATCCATTACGATGCAATAACCTCAATCACGCTTGAAACATTCTGGGCTCTACCTGTTGCTCTTTTCATCTTTATCTATACTGGCTCGAGTATAACTACATCATCTGACATCTCTCTGTTCCTTTATATATTAACCGCTCCCGTTACAGTAATTCCGTTAGTGTTATTTGCAGTAGCGCTAAATCGTACATCTCTTATTGTGACAGGTCTTGCTCAGTATATAGAACCATCTTTGCAATTTCTCATTGCCATACTTATATTTGGAGAAGTTATTAATTACTCCGAGCTATTTTGTTTTTCAGCGGTATGGTTTGGATTGTTGCTATGTATATTTGAGAGTCTTTACTATCATTACCGACGTAATCCTCCACGGTCTGAAAGTAATCATCCTGCAGGCACTTTACGGTGATGTACATGCAGAATATAAAACTCAGTACGCTTATTCGTTTCCCTGGAACACGCGCTCAGGTATGAATGAGTAAACAACTCGAGTTTGTTTATTCAAGATTACCACGTCATTTAGGTACATAGGACAGTTGACTGCATGTTCATGGTTAAAGCCGGACAAAAAAATTTTTCCGATACCTTTATACAGATTGGCACTGTTCATCACCGGTGAATCCCCCGGAACACTGCCGCACTGCAACCAGGCATCGAGCTAGTGCATTTCTCTGAGAACGTGAGTGACCAGAGAATGTTGCGGCCGATCGGTAAAGTCTCTGTATCCGGAAATATTCTTAACGGCAGTACCCTATTCGTGCGTCAGCCAGCGAATCAGGTTCCCCTTGGTATTGTTTTGCGGGCCTGTTTCATAACCATACAATGCAAACTCCTTTTCAGTACAAAAGGTTACCAAAAATATACTGGGCATTATATCTGGAAAGAAAGTCAGGAATGTGTATATCCCAATTTAAGTTATTCAATTTGACAATAATCCACGAAAACCGGCGTATTGCGCGGGAATACAGCCAATTGTGATAGCTGTCATCGTTCAAAATTTGTCCTGACGTTCAAAGTCGTGCGTTTTCCAAACACCCATGGCTCGCTGAATCACATGATTTACTTCGTTATGTGGTTGACAAGTCAACCTACCAGTTTACTCAATGAACATCGGTATGTTTGTAAAGTATACTTTGTTTAACAAATATATATGTTCTTCTCTGTAGAATGAAAAAAATTTGTTTTCATCAGGATATGCGAACGAGAGAGCGCCTAATGATTATCAACAAAACTGGCATGTCAGACATGAATTTATTTTCAAAATGTTTCGCATTAACAAAACAGCGTCAGAGATTCCAGTATTTACACCTTGCACGTAAATAAATTTAAACACCCTGAATTAATAATGATACTTATGAAAAATACATCATATCTAAGTTTCTTTAACCAAATTCTATTGGCACGTGGCCCTTTGCATAGCAAATGGAAGAACAAAAAATTTCGACTCATGTATCTTTTACGATCTATGATAAGCCCTGTCTCCAGTATTCGGTATTATCAAGAATTACATTCCCTTAAATCAATTGATAAGATTCTGGAGATGCAACCTACGTTACCAGCCAAAATTCATCGTCCCTATTTACATAAAGGAGGGCTGGCATGGAATCGAAGGAAAAACATTATTGGTCACTACCGTTTTGTCCAGAGTTTACCAGTGAAACACCAGGCGTTATTATTACCCGACAGAGATGTGCTATTGGTCCATTTTACCGGAAAAAATGGTGAGGATTTTGATATTCACTGTTCTTCAGGCGGTTTTGATCGTGAAGGAGAACTGATGTTATCTCTGAGTTTTAACAACACCCCGGTGGCCCGATTGTCCTTCTCGGTTATCCCGTCAAAAAAAGGACATTGTGCATTTATTGGCGGTCTGCAGGGGGCACCAAAAAATATTGGCCCAGACATTATTCGTGACGCTACTAAAGCCTGCTATGGACTATTCCCTAAGCGGATCGTTTTTGAGGTTCTTTGTTCATTGATGCGTTGCTGTGATATCACTAATATTTTAGCAGTTAGTGAACAGAGCCATGTTTTCAGGCAATGGCGATACCGGTACAAGAAACGTAAATACTTTGTTGCCCTGTACAGTGATTTTTGGGAATCAGTTGCTGGTCGTCCATACGGTAATTGGTATAAGTTGCCAATTTATGTAGAGCGTAAGTCATTTAATGAGCTTGCCAGTAAAAAACGCGCGGAATACCGGAGACGGTATGACCTGTTGGATCATATTAATGAGGAAATCATGATTCTTCTGCAAAATCAGATGTAACATAATGTCGTAACTCAGCTCAGAAACTGGCTGATGAATGCGACATCTCGATAAAAGCGTAGCTATCGTTCCGCGTTGGCGAACCATTACACGAACGTCCGCTGAGTGCTGTGAGCTCAACGGGTCGCTGATCCGCGAGACGCATTCATCACTGGATAAACGCATGAGTCTAAAATAAGGTGTTCTCTATTCCACAGTTCATAAATCAAACTTTTGACATATCTCAAGTCAGGCAAGGTTCCCCCTCGACTTCAGATATCCTGGTTTGTACTCGTTTTCGATGTTCTATTTCATCAGAGCATACTATTTCAATTTCTAAAATTTACTTAATAACACACAAATAACAAAGCCCGGTTTCCCGGGCCTTGAAGACGGAGTACTTATCAGTTGTAAGCGTTGAGCGTCCGCTGACAGAGCGCAGAGCGGACGCAATCGTCTTTATTGAAACGAACAATCCCAACCATATCATCTTCTTCGAAACGGGCCAGCGCATCGCTAAGCCCTGAGCGAACGTGAGCTGGAAGATCGCACTGGGTCACATCCCCATTCACAATCACCGTCACATTCTCCCCGAGGCGGGTCAAAAACATCTTCATTTGCGCAGCAGTGACGTTCTGAGCCTCGTCAAGAATGACCACTGCATTTTCAAATGTACGTCCACGCATATAGGCGAACGGCGCGATTTCCACCTTACCAATCTCAGGTCGCAGGCAATATTGCATGAAGGAGGCTCCCAGCCGTTTCACCAGCACGTCATACACGGGGCGAAAATAAGGAGCGAACTTCTCGGAAACATCTCCAGGTAAGAAGCCGAGGTCTTCATCAGCTTGCAGAACTGGACGGGTTACAATGATCCGGTCCACGTCTTTGTGGATCAGAGCCTCTGCAGCTTTTGCCGCGCTGATCCAGGTTTTACCACACCCGGCTTCACCGGTGGCGAAGATCAGCTGTTTACTCTCGATAGCATTCAGGTAGTGCGCCTGAGCTTCATTCCGCGCCGTGATTGGCGTGGCGTCGCGACTGTCACGCGCCATACCGATCGCTTCTACGCCGCCCATCTGCACAAGCGAGGTGACCGATTCATCTTCACGTTGCTTATGACTACGCGAATCCCGCCTCAGCACACGTTTTGCTTCACGACGAGCTTTGATCACTGCTTTTTGTCTTCCCATGGATAGCACCTTGAGTTGTAGGTATACATCACACGTGCCGTTGGCGGCACGATTATGCGCACGAACATCTGAGGGTTGGCTTCCTTGTAAGCCATTGCTTGCTTTCGGATAAGACGCCACACACGGCTACGCGCACCGTACAGGGCGTCAGTAACAAGGATAAGAAGTGAATGAGAGAGAGATTTAGCGGTGACGAGGTGGCTACCGGAAGAGAAACGTCCGCGTAAGGTACTGCTGTTACTGTGAAAAACGTGTCCAGTACAGGACTTTTCCATTCGCGATCTCCATAGTGAATGACTATCACCGCCGGGAACTACCGCTATTACTTATAATTACATCATAACCTTTCGCTAATGCAACAATATTTTTACTTATTGTTAACTTAAATTCTATCTTATCACCAGAGACAGTCTCTTGCAGAGAGATGACAGAATTATTTCAGTCGCATACCGATCATAAAAAATAGTTTGTTCCTTCATCAAGATGTCAGGAAAAACCCCGCTGTACTGCGGGGCATCATCATCAGGCTTCGAGCAGAGACTGTCCCAGATAATTGTCTGCAGTTTTAACGCCCGGCAAAGCAAAGAAATATCCCCCGCCAATCGGTTTGACATACTCTTCGAGCGCTTCACCATTCAGACGTTTCTGCACCGCCAAAAATCCTTTTTCCAGATCGTGTTGATAGCAAACAAACAACAGCCCCATATCCAGTTGACCGGAATTAGTCACACCGAGCGAATAACTGTAGCCACGACGCATCATCAGGCTCGAGTCGGTCTCTTTCGTGCGCGGGTTTGCCAGGCGGATATGACTGTCGAGCGCAATCACCTCACCTTCAGGATCACTGGCATAGTCAGGCACATCATGCTCATGCTGCATACCCAGCGGCGCGCCGGTGTGTTTATCACGACCAAAAATCGTTTGCTGCTCTTTCAGCGGCGTACGATCCCAGAACTCAACGCGGAACTGAATGAGCCTGACGGCCTGATAACTGCCACCTTGCGCCCAGGCAGGTTCGCCCTGCCCATCCGTCACCCACACCACGTCTTGCATCAACTTCGCATCCGTAGCGTCCGGATTCGCGGTGCCGTCTTTAAAGCCAAGCAGGTTGACCGGGGTCTCTTTGCCTTTGCTGCGCGCGGCGTGGTCAGAAATAAACCCTTCACGTTTCCAGCGCACGCTGAGGAGATCGGGCGTATGTTTAATAATATCGCGCAACGCGTGGATGACCGTGTCCTGGGTGTTGGCACAAATCTGCAGCAGCAAATCGCCATGGCACAGCGCCGCATCCAGCGAATCATTCGGGAAGCGGGTCATTTTTTGCAGCTTTTTCGGCATCTGCGATTTCAGGCCATAACGTTCATCGAACAGCGATGAACCAACCGACAACGTCATCGTCAGGTTGTCTGGCGCAATGTATGCACCGAGGATACCTGAATCCATAGGAGGGAGACGCGGATTGGGCGTATCCGGTGCCGGTCCACCGGTGGTCAGAAACGCAAATCGGCTAGTCAACAACCGAAATAAACGCTCAAGATCGGCCTTATCGCTGGCGAGAACATCGAATGCCACCAGCATCATTGATGCCTGCTGCGGCGTCAGGATCCCCGCCTGATGCTGACCATAAAACGGCTGCGTTTCACTACGCGCATCCGGAGACAGTGTACCCGGCGCGCTTTGTGGTTTTTGCGCGTGGGCAACCGGACACCCACCCGCCAGCGCCAGCGCCCCACCCAGGGCGCCCATCCCTTTCAGTAAACGTCGGCGTGACGGTTCGCTCACGCCGTTTTCATTATCTTGCTGCATAGTGCTTAATCCAGACCCAGAACACCGCGTAATTGCGACAAGTCTTCCGCCAGCGTCGTGATTGGCCCTTTCAGCGCATTACGATCGGCATCAGTCAGTTTGTCATAGGTTTCAAAACCGTCTTTGGTACGGTACTTGCTCAGAATGGTATCAACCTTTTTGAAGTTCGCATCCACCTTCGCCAGCAGCTCAGCATTGGATTTTTGCAACTGAGGACGCAGGAGATCGACAATTTTCTGCGCGCCATCGACGTTGGCCTGGAAATCCCACAGATCGGTATGGCTGTAGCGATCTTCTTCCCCACTGATTTTGCTGGCAGCAACTTCTTCAATCAGTCCTGCTGCCCCGCCAACAACTTTAGACGGTGGGAAAGCCAGCTCGCTAATACGCGTTTGCAGGTCAAGAACATCGCTATTTAATTGGTCGGCGTATTTATCCATACCTTTGGTGGTATTGTCGCCAAACAGCGCTTTCTCCAGACGGTGGAAGCCGGTGAATTTAGGATCGGCGGCTTTTTGCTCATAATCATCTTCACGCGCATCGATGCTGCCGTCGAGATCGGAGAACAGTTCAGCAATCGGTTCAATACGCTCATAATGCTGACGGGTTGGCGCATACAGCGATTTCGCTTTTTCCAGATCGCCTGCTTTAATCGCATCAGTGAAGGCTTTAGTGCCCGCAACCAACTGCGCGGTTTCAGCTGTCACATAAGCTTTATATTCGGTAATCGCGCCGCTCAGACTCAGCAGAGCATCGCTCTGTGCGGCATCCGCCGTTGCGCTGCCTTTTACGATCAGTTTGCCTTTCGGGTTAGTCAACAGACCGCAGGTCATATCATATTCGCCAGGCTGCAGGTTAGCGGTCATTTTCTGGCTAAAACCTGGTGCAATGTTTTCGCGCTCTTCAACCACCATAACGCCTTTAAGAATTTCCCACTCCAGCGCTTTCTGGCTGTGGTTCTGGATGATGAACTGCGTTTTCCCGGCGTTAACCGTGATCGTCATCGGTTCACACTGTTTGTCGTTAACCGTGACTTTCACCTGCGGAATATCGGCGGCTTGTGCAGAAAAAGCGGATGCAAACAGCGCGGCAATACCCAACTGCAGCGCACTACGGCGAAAATTAAACGTCATAACCTATCCCTATAAATAAGTATGTTGTAACTAAAAAGTATTCTGCATCGCGTTTTTATCAAGGTGCGGTACGCGATGCCGTAGTGCCTGAACGCGGCGGTAGTGCAAACATAATCAACGCCGGAATCAGGTAGATAAACCAGACAGCGACTTCACTAACGCTTGGCGCTTCCTGATAGCCGAAAATGCCTTCCATCAATGTGCCAAACAGCGAATGCGTCGACAGCACACTGCTCAGGTCAAACGCCACATCCTGAAAATGATTCCACAACCCGGCTTCGTGGAAAGCGCGGATCGCCCCTGCGGCAAGACCGGCAGCTACCAGCAAAATGAACAGGCTGGTCCATTTAAAGAACGCCCCGAGGTTGAGGCGAATGCCGCCGAGGTAAATCAGGTATCCCAGTACCACTGCGGTAGCCAGTCCCAGCATCGCGCCTAACGGCGGCCAGATGCCTACATCCTGCTGGAATGCCGCCAGCAGGAAGAACACCGATTCCAGCCCTTCTCGCGCAACAGCAAAAAAGACCATCATCACCAGCGCCCAACCGTGATGATTACCGCGTTGCAACGCGTTATCGACAGCCTGTTCAAGCTGGACTTTGACGTTGCGGGAAACTTTACGCATCCAGAACACCATCCAGGTGAGGATCACCACGGCAATGACCGCCACGATGCCTTCAAACAGCTCCTGTTCTTTTTGCGGAAATTCACCGGTGGTTTCGTTGATGAAAATCCCTAACGCCAGGCATAATGCCGCCGCCAGCAGAACACCAATCCACATCACACCAATCCATCGACCACGCTGAGTCCGTTTCAGGTAGCTAGCAATCAGGCTGACAATCAGCGCGGCCTCTAACCCTTCGCGCAACATAATTAGAAATGGAACAAACATGCGAAGAACCCTTAAACGTTATTCTCGGTCAATTGATGAAAAGAAAAGTAAATTACAGTGATAGTGATTATCATTACAGCAAAGAAAAACTCAAGCAGAATGTTTTGAGAATGATGACTTAATGTAAACAGTTAGGCGGGTAATGGTTATGCAGGTTTGCGGGGGCGCAATAAAAAGCCCGCGCACGGCGGGCTTCAGGGACAGGAGATAAATTATTCTGCCTGTAAACGCGATGGCGGAGCTGAGTGATAATGCGCGTCAGCCTCGGCAAAACGTTGCTGCATAGCAGTTGAAGGTGCTTTACCCAACAGGCTGAAGACCACAATACCGATGCTGCCGAAAACAAAGCCCGGGATGATTTCATACAGACCCAGCCAGGCGAACTGCTTCCAGACGATTACCGTCACCGCACCGATGATCATCCCTGCCAGCGCGCCGTTGCGGGTCATACGCGACCACATTACCGAGAACAGAACCACAGGGCCAAACGCCGCGCCGAAGCCCGCCCAGGCGTAGCTTACCAGACCCAGCACGCGGTTCTCCGGGTTCGCCGCCAGCGCGATGGACACCAGCGCCACGACCAGCACCATGATGCGGCCAATCCATACCAGCTCTTTCTGGCTGGCATTTTTACGCAGAAATGCTTTGTACAAGTCTTCGGTGATTGCGCTGGAGCACACCAGCAGCTGGCAGCTCAGGGTCGACATAACCGCAGCGAGGATCGCAGACAGCAGAATACCGGCAATCCACGGGTTAAACAGGATTTGCGCCAGTTCAATAAACACACGCTCGGCGTTCTGGTTAACGGCACCAGCAAGCTGTGGGTTGTTGTTAAAGTAAGCAATACCAAAGAAGCCCACAGCCACGGCACCCGCCAGACACAGGATCATCCAGGCCATGCTAATGCGGCGAGCATGAACAATGCTATGGTGGGAATCTGCCGCCATAAAGCGCGCCAGAATATGCGGCTGACCAAAGTAGCCCAGACCCCAGCCCATCAGGGAAATGATGGCAACAAAATTCAGCCCTTTGAACATGTCCACGTTCTCAATGCTCTTTTGTTTAATCACTTCCAGCGAATCCTCGAACCCACCCACACCAATAATAACCATCACCGGCGTCAGGATCAGGGCGAAGATCATCAGGCTGGCCTGGACGGTATCGGTCCAGCTTACTGCCAGGAAACCACCGATAAAGGTGTAAATGATCGTCGCGGCCGCGCCCGCCCAAAGTGCTGTTTCGTAGCTCATGCCAAAGGTACTTTCAAACAGACGCGCCCCTGCCACAATCCCTGAAGCACAATAGATGGTGAAAAACAGCAGAATAACCAGCGCGGAGATAATACGCAGAATTCGACTTTTATCTTCAAAGCGACCGGTAAAGTAATCCGGTAACGTCAGCGCATTGTTATTATATTCGGTGTGTACGCGTAAACGTCCGGCCACCAGCTTCCAGTTGATCCAGGCGCCCAAAATAAGGCCGATGGCGATCCAGCTTTCTGAAATGCCCGACAGGAAAATTGCGCCAGGCAGACCCATCAGCAACCAGCCGCTCATGTCAGATGCCCCAGCAGATAACGCGGTCACGAACGGACCCAGACTGCGTCCCCCCAGAATGTAATCGTCAAAGTTTTTGGTTGAACGCCATGCAATAAACCCTATCAATATCATGCCGAAAATATAGACACAGAATGTCACTAACATCGGTGTGCTAATAGCCATCAAAACTCTCCAAAATTATGTATCAGCAATGCCGTGGCTTGCCGTTTTATTACCCTGCCGGAACGTGGCAAAGATATCTATGTTGACCAGGGCGACCGTATCCTGCCGGAAGCGATGGTTATTCACAATCGATTTAACACACCATTTACATCAAATTTGATCCAGAGTAGATAGCATTTTTCTGTAGGTTGCACTCTCTCACATTTTTTTCGGTTGCACCTTTTAAAAGTGTTAACTACCGCAGAGAAAAAGATTCTGTAATTTTTACAGCCCACATCATAAGACTCATATTTATTAACATCTCATTCATTTCCAAGCTTGCAAACCAAGTCACATTTAACACGGTTGCACAAAGTTGCAACATAGTGGATATTTCTCGGTAACTATCAGACCCGTATTTCAGTACAACAGGAGTAAACGGCATGGGAACCACCACGATGGGGGTTAAGCTGGATGACGCCACTCGCGAGCGTATTAAAACAGCAGCATCACGAATCGATCGCACGCCACATTGGCTGATCAAACAAGCCATCTTTAATTATCTCGAAAGACTGGAAAATGACGACGCGCTTCCTGAACTACCGGCCCTGCTGGCGGGTGCCGCGAATGAGGGTGAGGAGTCAACCACGCCGCAGAATGAAGCGCATCAGCCTTTCCTGGAATTTGCCGAACAGATCCTGCCGCAGTCAGTTTCCCGCGCAGCAATCACCGCCGCGTACCGCCGCGCCGAAACCGATGCAGTGCCGATGCTGATGGAGCAGGCTCGTCTGCCGCAACCCATCGCTGAGCAAGCGCACAAGCTGGCGTACAGCCTGGCCGACAAACTGCGTAACCAGAAGACCGCCAGCGGCCGCGCCGGGATGGTACAAGGTTTATTGCAGGAATTCTCCCTTTCTTCACAAGAAGGCGTCGCGCTGATGTGTCTGGCGGAAGCCTTGCTGCGTATTCCTGATAAGGCAACCCGCGATGCGTTAATCCGCGACAAAATCAGCAACGGCAACTGGCAGTCGCACATTGGACGCAGTCCGTCACTTTTCGTCAACGCAGCGACCTGGGGGTTGTTGTTTACCGGTCGTCTGGTTTCTACACATAATGAAGCCAGCCTTTCACGCTCACTCAACCGTATTATCGGCAAGAGCGGTGAACCACTGGTGCGTAAAGGCGTCGACATGGCAATGCGCTTGATGGGCGAGCAGTTCGTCACCGGAGAGACTATCGCCGAAGCGCTGGCTAACGCGCGTAAACTGGAAGAAAAAGGTTTCCGCTACTCTTATGACATGCTGGGCGAAGCGGCTCTAACCGCCGCTGATGCCCAGGCTTATATGGTTTCGTACCAACAGGCAATCCACGCCATTGGTAAAGCCTCAAATGGTCGCGGCATCTATGAAGGGCCGGGCATTTCTATCAAGCTGTCGGCGTTGCATCCGCGTTATAGCCGCGCGCAGTATGACCGCGTGATGGATGAACTCTATCCGCGCCTGAAGTCGCTTACTCTGCTGGCCCGCCAGTACGACATCGGTATCAATATCGATGCTGAAGAGGCAGACCGACTGGAGATCTCCCTCGATCTGCTGGAAAAACTGTGTTTTGAACCTGAAATGGCGGGCTGGAACGGTATCGGCTTTGTAATCCAGGCCTACCAGAAGCGCTGTCCGTATGTCATTGATTATCTCATTGATCTGGCTACACGCAGCCGCCGTCGCCTGATGATCCGCCTGGTTAAGGGCGCCTACTGGGATAGCGAAATCAAACGTGCGCAAATGGACGGTCTGGAAGGTTATCCGGTCTATACCCGTAAGGTGTACACCGACGTTTCCTATCTGGCCTGTGCGAAAAAACTGCTTGCGGTACCGAATCTGATCTACCCGCAGTTCGCCACCCACAACGCCCATACGTTGGCGGCGATTTATCAGTTAGCCGGTCAAAACTACTATCCGGGTCAGTACGAGTTCCAGTGCCTGCACGGTATGGGCGAACCGCTATATGAGCAGGTCACCGGTAAAGTTGCCGATGGCAAACTGAACCGTCCATGCCGCATTTATGCACCGGTAGGCACGCATGAAACGCTGCTTGCGTATCTGGTACGTCGTCTGCTGGAAAACGGCGCCAACACTTCATTCGTCAACCGCATTGCAGACACTACCCTGCCGCTGGATGAACTGGTAGCCTGCCCGGTCGAAGCCGTTGAAAAACTGGCGCAGCAGGAAGGCCAGGCTGGTCTGCCACATCCGAAGATTGCCCTGCCGCGTGACCTGTACGGTAAAGGCCGCGAAAACTCAGGCGGGCTGGATTTAGCTAACGAACATCGTCTGGCCTCACTTTCCTCCGCCCTGCTCAACAGTGCGCTGCAAAAATGGCACGCTAAGCCAATACTCGAACATCCGGTTGCTGACGGTGAAATGACGCCAGTCGTCAACCCGGCCGAACCGAAAGACATTGTCGGTTACGTGCGAGAAGCGACTCACAGCGAAGTGGAACAGGCATTGCAGAATGCGGTAAATAACGCGCCGATCTGGTTCGCCACACCGCCGCAAGAGCGTGCCGCTATTTTGCATCGCGCCGCCGTTCTGATGGAAGGCCAGATGCAGCAATTGATTGGCATTCTGGTGCGCGAAGCGGGTAAAACCTTCAGCAACGCCATTGCGGAAGTGCGCGAAGCGGTAGACTTCCTGCACTATTATGCCGGCCAGGTCCGCGATGACTTCGATAATGAAACCCATCGTCCGTTAGGGCCGGTAGTCTGTATCAGCCCCTGGAACTTCCCGCTGGCTATTTTCTCCGGGCAGATTGCCGCCGCGCTGGCGGCGGGCAACAGCGTGCTGGCAAAACCCGCGGAACAAACCCCGCTGATTGCCGCCCAGGGTATTGCCATTTTACTCGAAGCAGGTGTACCGCCAGGCGTGGTGCAACTGTTGCCTGGTCAGGGCGAAACGGTCGGGGCGCAGCTCACTTCCGATGAGCGCGTACGCGGCGTCATGTTTACTGGCTCAACGGAAGTTGCCACGCTGTTGCAACGCAATATCGCGACCCGCCTGGATGCTCAGGGACGTCCAATCCCGCTTATCGCCGAAACCGGCGGGATGAACGCCATGATCGTCGACTCCTCCGCGCTGACGGAACAGGTGGTGGTCGACGTCCTGGCTTCTGCCTTTGACAGCGCCGGGCAGCGCTGCTCCGCGCTTCGCGTCCTGTGTCTGCAAGACGATGTAGCCGACCATACGCTGAAAATGCTGCGCGGCGCGATGGCGGAATGCCGCATGGGTAACCCGGGCCGCCTGACCACCGATATTGGACCGGTCATCGATGAAGAAGCCAAAGCCAATATTGAGCGCCATATTCAGGCCATGCGCGCCAAAGGGCGTCCGGTGTTCCAGGCCGTGCGCGAAAATAGCGACGATGCGCGGGAATGGCAAACCGGTACCTTTATCGCCCCGACGCTTATTGAGCTGGAAAGCTTCGATGAATTACAAAAAGAGGTGTTTGGTCCGGTACTGCACGTCGTGCGTTACACCCGTAATAATCTGGGCAGCCTGATTGAGCAAATTAATGCCTCCGGCTACGGTCTGACGCTGGGCGTACACACCCGTATCGATGAAACCATCGCCCAGGTCACGGGCTCAGCACATGTGGGGAACCTGTATGTTAACCGCAATATGGTCGGCGCCGTCGTCGGAGTGCAGCCATTCGGTGGCGAAGGCTTGTCAGGAACCGGGCCAAAAGCGGGTGGGCCGCTGTATCTGTACCGCCTGCTGGCAAACCGTCCGGAAAATGCGTTAGGTATTACCCTTGCCCGCCAGGATGCAGACTACCCGGTCGATGCGCAGCTTAAAGCCGCACTGGTTCAACCGCTGGAAGCGCTCAGCGAATGGGCAACCGACCGTCCAGCACTGCGTGCGCTCTGCCAGCAGTTTGGCGAACTGGCGCAGGCGGGAACGCAACGCCTGCTGCCAGGCCCCACCGGCGAGCGCAATACCTGGACGCTGTTGCCGCGTGAACGCGTTCTATGTATCGCCGATGATGAACAGGACGCACTGGTACAGGTTGCCGCTGTAACTTCCGTTGGTAGCTTAATCCTGTGGCCAGATGATACGTTCCATCGCGACCTGGCAAAACGCCTGCCAGCCGCGGTCTCCGGGCGCATTCAATTTGCCAAAGCGGACAACATCGCCACGCAGCCGTTTGATGCCGTTATTTTCCACGGCGATTCCGATCAGCTTCGCGCACTGTGTGAAGCAGTGGCGGCCCGCGAAGGGGCGATTGTGTCGGTCCAGGGCTTTGCCCGTGGCGAGAGCAATATTCTGCTGGAGAGGCTGTACATTGAACGCTCCCTGAGCGTCAATACCGCCGCAGCTGGCGGGAACGCCAGCCTGATGACAATCGGCTAAGGTTGTGGTTAATTAAGGCTCCGGTAACGGGGCCTTTTTTTATGAAGCCAGAGGGAAGCATGAAACGAATCGTACTGACATGTGTAGCGCTGCTGCTGAGCGGCCAGGCGCTGGCGGATGACTGCGCCAACGCGAACACGCAGATTGAGATGAACACCTGTGCGGCTGAGCAGTATAAGGCGGCCGACGCCAAACTTAATGAAACTTATCAGAATGCGCTGAAGCGCGCCGCTCCAACCCAGCGCGATTTACTGAAAAAAGCGCAAATATCCTGGATAACTTTGCGCGATGCGGACTGTGCATTACTCAGTTCTGGTACCGAAGGCGGTAGCGTTCAGGCGATGATTACCAGCCAGTGCCTGACGGATAAGACCAACGAGCGCGAAGCGTTTCTCGCCTCGCTCTTGCAGTGTGAAGAAGGCGATTTAAGCTGCCCGCTACCACCGGCCAGTTAACGCACGCGGATCCCTTCAATAATCATCCGCTGTACGCTCTCGACCGTTTGGTTAAAAAAGGCTTCATCACGCAGCGTTGCGCCTGTCACCGCCTCTACCTGTGGGGCAAAGTCGGCGTAGTGCTGAGTTGAAGCCCAAATCATAAAAATCAGATGATGCGGATCGACCGGAGCCAGTTTTCCGCTTTTGATCCAACCGGCAATCAGCGCGGATTTCTCATCAATTAGCGTTTTGAGATCCCCCTCCAATTCTGCCATCAATAAAGGTGCTCCGGCCAGCATCTCCATACAAAACAGCCGTGATGCCTGAGGGTAATCGCGCGACACTTCCAGCTTAAGGCGAATGTATTCTTTAATGGCCACCAGCGGCGCAAAGTCTTCGCGAAAAGCTTTCAATGGAGCCAGCCAGATGTCGAGGATCTGCCGTAAAACGGCAATATAAAGCACCTCTTTTGACGGGTAGTAATAAAGTAAATTGGTTTTTGACACGCCCGCCTGCTCTGCCACCTGCTCCAGGCGCGTGCCGTGGATCCCATATTGGGAGAAGATATTTAATGCCGCGGTTAATATGGCCTGGCGTTTTGCACTGACGGCCTGCGAACGCTTACCTGTTTTTTTCTCTGCGCGTTGGACCATGCGCCCTCTCCTTCTTGTGAGGACATCAGCATACCAAATCACGCGGTGAATGGTTAAATTAAAGCGATTCCGGAGGCGCCTCTTGCGGCTGCGCTTTTTTCTTTTTGAACTTCAGCTCGCTGACCAGCACGCCAACAATAATGAATGCCGCACCAAGCAATGCAAGTAGCGGTAAGCGTTCACCCGCCAGACGGCCAAAGATCCCCGCCCACACTGGCTCACCGGTATAAATAACCGTCGCGCGCGTCGGCGAAACGCTACGCTGCGCCCAGTTCATGGTGACCTGAATAATCGCGCTGAAAATCCCCAGCCCCAGCGCCACCACCAGCAATCCGGTAGACATTGGAGGTACGGTCTCTCCGGCTGGTCCCATCGCAATAAACGCCACTATCGAAGCCGTTGCCAGTTGCACTACCGTTACCCGCCGTACATCCACTTTTCCCGCCCACGCGCTAATCAGGATAATTTCTGCCGCAATCGCCACCGCACCGGCGAGCGTGATCCACTCGCCTTCGCCTAAAGCCAGTAAATTACCTCCCGGTCCGGCAAGAAAAATCAATCCGATAAAGGCCAGTACAATACCGACGCACGGCATCAGTCCAGGCATGCGCCCCAGACACAGCCATTGTAAAAGCGGTACCAACGGAACGTACATCGCGGTAATAAATGCCGATTTACTGCTGGGAATAAACTGTAGCCCCCAGGTTTGCAGGCTATAGCCCAGCGCAATGGCGATACCGATTGCAACCCCTGCTTTGACTTCCAGCCATGTCAGCTTATGCAGTGTGTGTAACGACAAAATCGCGACCGCCAGCGCGGCAGTGGCAAAACGCACACCAACAAAGAAAAAAGGCCCGCTCAGGGTAACGGCATATTGCACCGCCAGAAACGTGCCACCCCAGAACATGGTGATCACAATGAGGATCGCTTCCTGAGGTTTAACAGAAAAGGAATAACGAGAGAGTAATGACATGAGACACCCGATTAACTGAATGTCATTAGTCTGCGTTGCGTTTTGTTACAGTTCAACCTTGCAGACAAAAAAAACCGCCGGAAGGATCCGGCGGCGGTGGCTACGTAACGTCTGTCTCTGACGCTCAGGCGTCACGACATATCTGACAGATAGCCCGACAATTACGATTTGTTGTTGCCGTGACTATTTTTGCCCCCTTTTTTGCCTGCCTCTGAAGCGCGTTGCGGGTCATTCTTAAAGTTGCCCCCGCTGTGCTGGCCACCTTTTCGACCTGCTTCTGATGCTCTTTCGCGGTCTTCCGCAAAGTTGCCGGAACCGCCCCGATGGTTTGCCATTACTGACCTCCGTCATTGATTAGACATCATATTGCATAGGTACTGAGGAGTGATACCTCACGCAGCGTTACGGGCGGGGCCCTGAAAATAACTGCGTGGGATTAAGCATAGTGAAGCGTGGACTGGGCAGACGCTAACTGTAATATCCTGCAACAGGATCAGGAGTGCCAAAGAAATAATCACCCTAAGAAATCAATAAGTCTTTCTTATGACTACCGAATTCACTCCAGTTAAATATGTATCATTTTGCTACAAAGCAGGTTGTTATAAAAATTGTTATAAATCAAAGAAGTGATTGTGAAATTTGCACTCCTGACAGTACGTCATATCTTTAAAGGTAGGTAGCGAGTCGCTACGGACACGGTTAACTCGAGGAGTAGTGTAAAATGGCAAAAGTTCTGGTGCTTTATTATTCCATGTACGGACACATTGAAACTATGGCCCATGCAGTCGCAGAAGGCGCAAATAAGGTAGATGGCGCGGAAGTGATTATTAAGCGCGTACCAGAGACCATGCAGCCTGAGATTTTCCTTAAGGCTGGCGGCAAAACACAAAACGCACCAGTCGCAACCCCGCAAGAACTGGCTGATTACGACGCCATCATTTTTGGTACCCCCACGCGCTTTGGCAATATGTCCGGTCAGATGCGTACCTTCCTCGACCAGACTGGCGGGCTGTGGGCCTCTGGTGGTCTGTACGGCAAACTCGCCAGCGTATTCAGCTCAACGGGAACCGGCGGCGGTCAGGAACAAACCATTACCTCAACCTGGACTACGCTTGCCCACCATGGGATGGTGATTGTGCCTATCGGTTACGCGGCGCAAGAGCTGTTTGATGTCTCTCAAGTTCGCGGCGGTACCCCTTACGGTGCAACCACCATTGCCGGAGGCGACGGCTCCCGCCAGCCAAGTCAGGAAGAATTATCTATCGCCCGCTATCAGGGTGAATATGTCGCAGGTCTGGCAGTAAAACTCAACGGCTAATCTTCAACAGGAGGATTCGAATGCCAACTCAAGAAGCGAAAGCCCATCGCGTCGGCGAATGGGCAAGTCTGCGCAATACATCGCCGGAAATAGCCGAAGCCATTTTTGAAGTCGCACATTATGACGAGAAACTGGCGGAAAAAATTTGGGAAGAAGGTAGCGATGAGGTACTCATCAAAGCCTTTGAAAAAACAGACAAAGATTCGCTCTTTTGGGGTGAACAGACTATCGAACGTAAAAACGTCTAGCGCTCAGACTCCCCCGCGAACACGGGGGAGTTTTTCTTTTATTTAGCCGCCTCATTCAGCACGCTGTCGAACTTATCTATCGGGCAAAAACCATCCGCATCTATCGGACATCCTTTCAGCTCAAGCGTTACGCGCTGCGCTGGGGATTTCAGCGTCAGAACGTCTGCATTACGCAACTGCAGCGAGCTCTGATACACATACTCGATTTTCATCAGATCACGATTTGCGTTGCTGTCATGCCAGCGCTGAAAGACAATCTTCCCGCCAATCGGTGTACGCTCGTTCTGATCGTGAAGCTGGTATGGTTTGAAATCCAGCGCGGTGAGCAGCGAAGCGATGTTTGAGTCATGTCCCACCAGCACGGTTATTTTCGGTGCTTTCGCGCGTTCAGTAACCAGCGCATTATCAATATATTTCACCAGAGGTTTGGCGACGTTCTGCGCCACTTCCGGGGAGGTGAACAGGCTGTCCTGATAGCCATTTTTCAGCTTCGACAGAACCTTCCACTGCTGATCCGATTTAATCTCGCCCCAGGCAACCTTGTCCATCGGGAAGCCTTCGTAATACTGCAGCGTGAAGGCATCGACCAGCGAATTCCCCACCTTCAGAGGCCCCGATACGCCTGGCTCCTGCTGGTATTTCGCGCTGAACGTATCTTTGGCATCGGTCAGGGAACACTGCTGTTTTTCTTTACAGGATGGAGAGTCTTTGTAGTCGGTCATTTGCTCAAGCAACTGATAGCTATCGTTGAGCTGCATTTTACTACGCTCTTTCTCCATGGCCTGAACGGCCTGCTGGCTGAAGGTGGCGGAATCATCGGTGATCACCGGATTAAAGGTGGGATCCATGGTGCCCATTTTTTCCTGATGATGGACCGGAACATCGCAACCAGGGAAAGCGCCGGTGACAAAGAACTGCGCCGTAGCAACAGTGCGCTGCAGGCTGTTAGCATAGGTATAAACCGTATCCGGTGCCGGACATTCGCCCGATTTCACCATCCCCTGCTCTGCCAGCCACTCTCGCATGTAGTGACCCATATAGATTTCCAGCACACCGCCTTTGGTGGTGAGTTGTCCGCCGGGGACATCCCACTCTGGCCATTGCTTGGGGGTGGACTGTTCAAGAACGCTGCCATTATTGGCTAAAGGTGCACGTAAGTTATGCCGACTCATCATCAATACTTGTTGAAGCTGATACCCTTCCGGCGCGGTCTGCGCCTGCGCGGCGGTTGACAATAATACAGCCCCTGCCACGGCTGCGGCGATTAACGATTTATTCATCCCTACGACCTCTTGTTGTTATCAATCACAACAGAGTGTGACAGAAATATGACATATTTCCGGGAACGCTTTCGCAAAACAGACCATCTAGCGTGTCGTTTTAACACCAAACTCGGTTTCGAGTTTACGAATGCCAAGAGGTGTGAAGATGACGTGGCGGCTGCCCTGTTCGGTTTTTATCCATCGCTGTTCACTGAACCAGCGCAGCAGCGTTGCGCCAAGCACACCACCAGGATGATAACGTCGCTCGCTCCAGTCCAGACAACCGCAGGTTAACTTCCGCCGGGATGAACCCGCCGCCAGGACAATCCCCATCTGGGCCAGCTTTTCCCGTCCAAGTGACGTCAGCGTTTCGCCATCCGGCGTTAACCACTGACGGGAAACCAACGTATCAAACAACCTCACCGCGACCTCTCCGGCGAGATGGTCGTAGCAGGTGCGGGCATGCCGCAAACCTGGCGGCGTTGTGATTCTCCGGGGCGTTGATGCCGCCCACGCAACGCCCATCAGGCGTTCCAGCAGTTCAGCGATATCGGAACCTGCAAGGCGAAAATAACGATGTCTGCCCTGCGCAAGCGCCACAACAAAGCGTTGTTCGCACAGACGCGCCAGATGCGCGCTGGCGGTCGACGCGGATATATCCGCCACCGCGCTGAGCTCAGTTGCAGTCCAGGCGCGGCCATCCATCAGGGCGCACAGCATACGCGAGCGCGATTTATCGGCCATCACTGCCGCAGAGAGTGCCATTTTCGACTCCAGATCGCCCTCTTCTTCATGTAACATCACGGATGCCATAACGACCTCATTGCCCCTGAATCTTTGAATTAACGATGCCATGAAAGTCGCGCAAAGTCACCGAACCGGTCACATAGCACGCAGCATCATCTCTGTACCCAACCCGACCAGACAAAACAGAAAACAGCGTTTAAACACGAGCGGAGAAATAACCCTTCGCACACGGGTTCCTATCCACTGGCCAATAAGTGCAGGAACAATGGCCAAAGCCGACAAGCTTAAAGATTGTACGGGCAGCGCGTTGTGCCACCACAGACCCAGCGCCAATGCCAGGGTCGAAAAGGTAAAAGAGATCCCGAGCGCCTGTACCAGTTCATCTTTCTCAAAGCCCAGGGACTGGATCCAGGGTACGGCGGGTATCACAAACACCCCGGTTCCGCCGGTCAATAAGCCGGTCACAAATCCAATAACGAGGGAGTACGGTTTTTCACGCTGCGGGGCCACCGTGATTTTCTTTCCCGCCAGCGTCCAGATAGCGTAGGCCACCAGCGCCACGCCGAGCGCAAACTGAGTTCGGGTGGTGTCGCCCCCGGTAATCCAGGCGCTGGCAAGCAGAGTCGCCACTACCACTGTCAGCAGCATTGGCCACAGTCGTTTGAGCAATTGACGCGTATTTCCGCCTGCGCCAAACTGAAACAGATTACTGATCAGCGAAGGCAACAGCAGCATGGCCGCCGCCGCAACCGGTGAAATAAGCGATCCGAGGATCCCCATTGCCACGGTAGGTAACCCCATACCCGTAACGCCTTTCACCATCCCGGCGAGGACAAATGTGGCGGCAATCATCATCACCAGGGAGGATTCAAATGCGTATACATTGGCCATTCTTTATTTTCCCACAAAAAAAGATAAGCCAGATTAAACGCAACTATGAATACTTGCTTCGTCGGTTGACGAAATATGCCATTCAATTATTCGCAGATAATCACTTCGCTGCGGATATTGCGTGCACAATATAAGGTTCCATCTGTCAAATACAATTGATGAAAGCGCGTGTTATCTGGGATGTTGTGTAAAAGGGAACGCTCAGTATCAATGAACTCTCGTTGTATCCGATAATGAACCGCATCATCAGTTTCAAAGGAAACGTATTCCCGTTTGGTATATGGTTTACTTTTTAATTTCACATACACAATGTATTGCACCGTACTGAATGTCAGTCCAGTTTTTGCAGCAATCTCTTTCAGATTTAGTGGTTCAGAAGACGTATAGAGTGTTTGTACCTGTTCAATACGTTTTTGATTGTAGGCGGATACCCGCAGGCTGAGTTTCAGTCGATACGCCATATTGCGCACAACCGTAATATTAGTGTGAAGCATCCCCGCAATCTGCTCCGTCGTGAGAACGCCTGCGTTTTCACGCAGGACGGCCAGACTCTCTTTATTCCACCTGAATGCCATATAGTGTTTCTCTTTGTATCGCGTTCATCGGGCGGCCAGTCGCGCAAACGTTGCATCTAACTCAGGCGGTTTCCGCATCCCCTGGTGTAATTCCAGTACACGACCATCCCTGTCAATTAACACAGAGGTTGGCGTGCCGATGACCTGATAGCGCTCCTGGGAAATCTTAAGCTGATCGCGGAGTACCGGGTAAGAAACCTGATGTTTCGCCAGTAAGTCATCTATGTTAACCGTTGCCGGATCGGTATTCACAGCCACGACCACAACGTTATCGCCCCACTTTTTACTTAGCGCTTCCAGCGCGTCCATTTCGGCAAGACAGCCACCGCATCCCGCCGACCAAAAGTTTAGATAAATAGCCTTTCCACGCCAGCGCTCAAGCCCAGCCTTCCCCCCCTGCAGGTCGAATGTTGCCAGCGCCGGGGCTTGCTGCCCAACCACCAACTTCTCTTCTTTACATCCACTAATCAGAACCAAAATGGCGAAAGTTAATACGTTAATCCAGCGCATGTTGATTAGCCTCCTCACCGTGATATTTGCCATGCTGCAAACGGATAATACGATCGGCAAATAACCCCAGCGCCGGATTATGCGTCACCATCACAATCGTGCGCCCCTGCCGATGCAGGTCAGTGAGTAGATCCAACACCCGCTGTTCATTCTCTTCATCGAGGTTACCCGTAGGTTCATCGGCAAAAATCACCGGCGGCTCATTGACCAGCGCCCGGGCAATGCACACCCGTTGCTGCTCTCCCCCAGAAAGTTGACTCGGCAGGTGCGTTACTCGATGCCCAAGACCGACTTGTTCCAGAACCTTCCTGGCCGCCGCTTCATCTACCACGCTATGGTAGTGTTGCGCCAGCATGATATTCTCCAGCGCGGTTAAAAACGGGATCAGATGAAACTGCTGGAATACCAACCCTATTTTCTCAGCGCGAAAACGGCGACGCCCCTCTTCATCCAGTGCGGCAGCATCAATCCCATCTAAAAACACCTGACCTTCTGTCGCGGTGTCCAGGCAGGTCAGAATATTCATCAGTGTCGTTTTACCCGAACCAGAAGCGCCCATAATCGCGACAAACTCCCCCTGCACTATTTGCAGGTTGATGTCATCTAAGGCGGTAACATCGCCGAACCGTTTATATAAATGGCGGGTTTCAATCGCCATTGATGGGGTCTGCACAACGGACATGGCGTTACTCTCCTTTCAACACTTTTGCGGGTTCGATGCTAACCGCGCGACGGACCGGAACAATCGCCGCCAGAATGGCGACCAGTAAAGATAATGTCAGGGTGATGGGCAGCACTGGCCAGCGTAGCGATATTGCGGCATTGAATACAGTCAGTCCCAGTAGTTGGGCCAACATGTACCCTAAGATCCACCCACAAACCACTGCAGCCAGCGCGATAATGCAGGTTTCAAGGAGAATTTGCCGGACAATATCACCGTTGCTGGCCCCCAACGCTTTTTGCAGCGCAAATTCCCTTGCCCGCTCACCCACAATGGCCATCAACGTGGTATTCACACACAAAGATGACAGCGCAAGGATCACAACCGATACCAGCCCCATTAACCCTTTTATTTTATCCAGTACCTGTCCTTCTGATGCGGAGACTTTCCGTATTGGACGGATCTCCAGATCCGGGTATTGAGCCTGCAATCGGCTGGCATAGTTTTCCACCTGACCGACATCGTTACTGACACTCAGCAGCCCATGGCTGATTTTATCGGGCTGATGCAACCACGCCTGCGCCACTTCAAGACTCACAATTAGCATGTTATCTGTCGCATCACCGGCTTCAACAATGCCTTTTATCTGTAAGTTTTTGCGCTGATTGTGATCCACCAGGATGATGTTATCGCCCGGTTGGACGTTAAGACGCTCAGCCAATTTGATGCCAATCATCGCATTGCGATCGTCAAAGCTGACACCAATCCAATTCCCCTGAACCTGCCAGTACGGCACCAGCTTTTGCAAGGATTCAAACCACACGCCGACAATCACCACCTTCTCCAGCTCGGTACGCGCCATACCGTAAAGCCAAGGACTGGCTCCGTGAACCAGGCCTTGCGGTGCCTGATCTAAAATAGTCTGCAACGCTTGCTGCGGCATGCCGGAGCCATGGCCTGGCCCGATGTAGAAATTTGCGCCAAAGGTCCGCAATTCTTCACTCATTTTGGTATTGATGTCGAACCACACCGCAGATAGCGCGGTCACAATGGTCGCCCCGACCATCAATGCGGCAAATACTACGCTAACTCGCTGAAAACGCAGACGCAGTGCCCGCCATACCAGCAACCAGAGCATCGTACGTTTAGCGGCCATACAGCACCTCCACAGGATACAGGCGGGCAATACGGCGGGCCGGGAACCAGGTGCCAATCAGGGCAATCAGGACCGCAATAACCAATACACATGGCACCACAATCCAGGCAAAATTCAATGGCGCATCAAATAGCATCAGGCCAATCGCTTTCGCCATTCCCCATCCAGCAACACATCCCAATGCCCCTCCGGCCAGTCCACTGGACGCGGCTTCAAGATAGAACAACAGCATGATTTGCCACTGATGCGCGCCAAGCGCCTTCATCAGGCCGATCTCTTTAGCGCGTTCCATAATGGTGCTGGTCATAAGTGACGCAATTCCCATAGCCGAAGCTGCCAGTGCTGCGACGGTCACTACGGCCATCAGCAACTGAATTTTATCGATTACAACCCCCTCAGATGCAGCAACCTGCCACACAGGGCGAACTTCTGCACCGGAAATAGCCTCCTCCAGTTGATGAGCAATGGACGAGACATAGGCAGTGCAGTACCAAAGGTCGTACTCTTCAGCATTCAGTGCATCGAGATTTTCACGCGCCCGACGCGACAATTCATTTTCCGGCACCGTCAGCGCTGAGACACGAATGGCCTGTACTTTGCCGGGTAAATCCAGCAACGTTTGCGCCGTGCTCAACGGCATAACCAGTTGGTTATCCTCGTCCCCGCCGCTGGAGAGAATGCCGCTGACGGCCACATTCAACGTTGTATTGCTGGTACGGATCACCAGTTTATCGCCTGGCTTCCAGCCCGTTTGTCGTGCCAACGCATGCCCTACCAGTGTTTGAGGAGCATCACCAGCAGGCTCTTGCGGCCAGTGGCCTGTCACTTGCCAGAACGGGCTTACCGTTTTTTGCCCCGTCTCAAACCCTTCTTCATCTGGAATATCTACCGGTTGGCTGAAGAAGGTGCCGAGAATACGTACTTCTTTGCCGTTAACGTCGACATCACCGCCAAGCATAGGGGCAAAGCCGACAATGTTGTTGCGCCAGAAGATATCCTTAATGTTGGGGAGTTCCGCTTCATCAAGGAAATCCTGTCCTGATAGTGGATTACTGTTTTCACTGAAAAGTGCAGGAAGCGCCGCCTGTCCGGCAGGTTCAATCAAAATATTGGCACCATAGGACTTCAATTCTCTGGACATTTTATCGCCAATATCAATCGACACCGCCAGCAGGGCGGAGATAAGGCTGGACGCAAGAAAGACGGTCATAATAGCCAGCCCCTTGCGTCGGAGATTACGCCCCCAGGATTGTCGTAACATTCTCCACAGCATTGTTACTCCTCCCTCAATTCAGCAGGGACGAACTGTTCCGGGGTTTTACGGAAGCGATCGTAATTGGCCTCGGACGAAAAAAACCAGGTTTTGCCACCATAGCTGTATTTGTAGTCAGCAGAAGTATTGGTCAATGTGGAACCATCAACCGGGTCGGTCACCTTGATGGTCATGACCGTCGAGAAGTAATTCACGCCAGCAGCCAGCTCTTTACCTGGGATCACCAGCTCTTTCTCATCATTACGCCAGTTTTCAATTGGCACAGGATTGCAACCACCAGGTTTACCAATCGAAGGAATGAAAATGTGTACCCCGCATGCCACGCAGATAACCTGATTACCTTCCATCACGTAACCCTGATCGCCGCACAGTAGACAGGCATCAAAAACTACCCCCAAACGCAACTTGTCGGGATAACGGTTAATCACGAAAAAACGTACCGCTTTACCATCATCAGCCACCCAAACAAAGCGGTGCAGCTTGCCATCACGGAGTCGTTCTATTGGCAGATGAACCATGCCATCACTGGCAAGTTGTACCGGAATGGCTTCTGACAACTGCGGCGGTTGAGAGGCGACTTTTTCCCACCACAGTTGTCCGGCGATCACCACCACCGCACAACCTAGCGTGACCAGCCAAAGACGAAACGCATTTCGACGATGCGCCAGCGCCAGTCGATAAGCAATCGGCTCATCGGCTTTACGCGTCTGGCGGAACGCGCATAACAACGCCGGTACCCAGCACAGTGCCAGAGCAAGTAATAGGGCGGCCCCCAACCAGTTATACATCGCCGCGTTGTTTGTCACTTTGGCCACGAAACTCAATAGCGATTTCGCCAGCGGTAGCACCTGCAGTTTCATTAGCAGTAGCAACAAATTACCGCTTAATGGCAGCCAAATCATGACCATCAGAATCAGCGTCAACGGCCAGTAGAGTCCACGAATACGACGCAACAGCATGGCGCTCAGTACCCCAACCAGGCAGAGGATCGCAAATGCCAATAGCATTGCCGTCAGATTCAACAGCAGATCGGTATTTAGCACATGGGTGCTGGTTAATCCGCCGAGATTGGGATCCAAAGCCCAATGTCGGGCTGCGCCAAACACCAAAATCCCCTGCCACAGGTAGCGAATGCGCTTTGATACCCACCAGAAGCTCAACACAAACAGCAGCGTAATCATCACTTCTGTGCCAACCAGCAACAATTGCACTGGCTGCGAGCCACGGAGGGTCAGTCCCACCAGCACGCCAACGATTAAACCTGTGAGTAAGGTCCAGACGAGTGGGCGCAAAGAAGGGGGATCGATGCGACTCCAGAGAACCCCGGAGAGCAGCGCAATGCAGAAAAAAACCTGTAGCGTCGTGACAAAAAAATAACTCATAACATCGACTCTGTACGGCGGATTGAATGATGTAACTATCCAGGTACATCGATAATTTAGAGCCAGCCCATCAGGGGGATAAGTTCGCGGTCAGTTAAGACATGAGCAGCGCAAAACAAATCGTGGGTACACTTCGTACGTAAGATTGTGAGCACTGCCCGGTCCAAAATGGCAAATCAAGCAGCCTGATGGAAAAGCGCTTAGTTCAGGCCGACGTATTTAAATTCATAACTCACGTCAAATGGTTTCCACCAACGACCAACGCCGGTCTCACTGTCTGTATGACGGTGCATACCTGCTTTTGACGGCGGTTCGATGTGATAGGTCACTTTATAGTTACCCACCCCCATCATTTTGATGTTCGCACCGTAATGAGGGCCATCGCTGGCAACCATCGGCATGAACGTACCTTCTTGTTTTTCACCCGTATCACTGTTAATCAAGGTGTAACTGATAGTCAGATAAGGGATCCACTCGCCTGCGCCAAAACCATTTTTACTGCCTTCCACGGCATGAATATCCGCCTCAAGGTGAATATCGGCTTTTGCTGCCGGTAATCCCATGCCACGCGGTTCCATATCGATTGGCTGCAGGTAAACAGCGGCCAGTTCCATCTCATTCATGGTGACAGGCTCACCTGCCGGATACTCCTTAAAGGCAAACGCTGCCGGAGCAGTGAAAATACCGGCCATCACTGCACTGGCAATCAGGGTTTTCTTCATGGTCATCAGACATATCCTCTCGTCTCAAATAACAGCTATAGATTAGTTTTTATCGTTTCCCCAGGAACAGTGCTTTTCCTCCGCATCACCCACAGCGCCGCCAGCGCCGCAAGTAGCAATATGGCCTGCGGTAATAACGTTTCCACGTAGGGATAAATTCCCAACCAACTGATTTCGGGGAAGCCGTTAATCAACGTTGGCTGGAACAGCTTGCCTTCCACCAGTTCCAGAACCCCTTTGCCCGCAAATACAAAGGCCATCAGGTACATAAAACTGCCGGTAAACATAAAGAACGGCTTCAAAGGCAGGCGTACAACCGAGTAGCGCATAATGAGCCAGGCGACCAGCAGAACAACACAGCCGATAACAAAACCTGCCGCAATCGCCATATGCCCAGAAATATCATTCGCATCCCCGATCAGGGCGTAGTAAAACAGCACGGTCTCCGCCCCTTCGCGGTAAACCGCCAGGAAACTGGTAAGCCACAATCCAACCAGTGAACCACGGGAAAGTGAGTGGGACAGTTTCCCTTCCAGCCATGCTTTCCAGTGGCGAGCCTCGACTTTAGACAGTAACCAGTAGCTCATGAAGAACAGCATGACGACGGCAATCAGCATCGTTACGCCTTCCAGCAGTTCTCGGCTGGCGCCGGAATTCGTGAACAGGAGTTGGAATATCACAGCGGTAATGACGCTGGCGAATAATGCAACAATCACCGACTGGCGAATTAACGGAAGCTTATCCTGGTGATTGTTTTTCACCATATAAGCCACGATGGCCGCCACAATAAGCAGGGCCTCCAGTCCTTCGCGGACAATGATCATCAGGCTGTAGAGCAGCAGGCTCCACTGGGTTTCTTCTCCTTCTCCCAACATCACCACCGCTTTTTGTAAATCCTGCTCCAGTGCGCTGGCTTCGGCGTTGAGTCTTTCCACTGGCTGACCCGCTTTCATCAGACTAACCAGACGCGTGAAGTAAGCCTCCAGCGAGGTTTTAAACGCCGAATCGCGAGAACCGATTTTGTTTTCCATACCGCTAGCTTCAAAGCGGTCAAAATAACTGTCTTGCACATCCAGAATGGCATTCTTCGCATCGCCCTCCTGGTAACGGGCAATCGCTTTCTGAATACTTTGATGGATACCCAACGAGACGGCAGCCCAGTCTGCGCGGGCTATATCATCCTGTGCCGTGGGCGTATTCCCCGTATTTTGCACCGCCGTGACCTGCTGTTCGTCACGGGTAGTAGGCAAACCAGGCAGAAGATCCTCAATATCCTGTAACAACGTAGTGACCTGATAAGAGACATTATTAAGGCGATCTGGCTCTGCGGTGAGCGCAATCAACGCAGAAAATTGCTGGTTAATCGCAGCAGCGTCTTTTGCCGATCGATTCTGTCTGACCGACATTTCCATCTCTGAGTTTTTAAAACCCTGATAGTGCGCTTGTTGAACGTTTTGGCTGGCTACGCTTAAATTCCCGGCCTGATAGTTATTTACTGCCTGGGCCAACAAATCGTCGATAACGCGAAAACTCTCTTGCCAGTGTACGGCGATATCTGTCCTGGAAAACGTATTGTGCTGCTCTTCGGCAACCAGGCGATGTCCGCCATCTAACACAGGTTCAACTTCGCGCAGCGAGGCTTTGAGCCAGTCGATTTTAGACTGCACGTCAGAGAGCGATTTTTTTGCGCCAATCATGCGACGGATCTCACCAAAAGCGCTTTCCATTTCATAACTTTTGCTGGCGGAAATGTTGATTCGAATAGGACCTTCAAGGTTTTCAAATACCTCAAAGTAGGCCATTTGCACCGTTCGCCGCGCTTCATCAGTTTGTTGCTGAGAGTAAAGTTCTGCTGTTTTATCAAGACGTTGCTCAATATCCTCAATGAATGAAGCATAGTTTGTTGCGGCCCATACATGAAGGCTTACAAGCAAGCTACACAAAGTGGTCAGCAGGAAAACACAGAACTTACGCACGGTACGCATCCCGTAAAATACAAATGATAATTATTATCATTATCGATTTTAGCTTGCGTTGTACATGACCTGGATCATAAAAATGTCAACGGGTAACAAGTTATGTAAATTTATCTCATGAAAATGTGATGAATACGAAACTGAGACATTTGGGATTGATTAGTGATGCCGTCAATACAGGAGAATTTATCGGTGATATGGAATAGAGTTGCCCCATACTCACTGACGCAAATGAGGCCAACAGTGAGTATGAAGATAAACGTTATTTAAGACAAAAGTGATCAGGGAACTATTATATCAGGACCACGAGTAATCCGTTGCAAAAAACGGCCGTAACCCTGTTCGCCTGTCCAGTAGTTGATGCTTCTCTCAACCCCATTCGATGTCAGGGTCGCGCCAGAAATACCATCCACTGTATATTCATCGATATTCTCTGGTTTCTCCTGAGTTATTCTTAGCGCTGGCATCAAGTTATTATCAACCACTTTTTTACCCGGCCATTGCTTGCGCCAACTTTCATCTTCCACTCTGGCTCCCAAAAAAGGAGTTTCCCGCTGCTGATAGTAATACAGGTTTTTAACCGTACGTCCGTCTGGGTCAAGAGCCAGAAAGGCATACATCATTGACTTCGCACCCTCACCGAAAACAGGGAGTATAATTTGTTGAATTTTATTACTTTTATCTTTTACAAGATATACATCTGCAATAGTACAGCGCTGATGGATCTTCGCGGGATCATGTTCCGGAGCGAGTTTTTTACATCCCTGCGTCTGGACGTCATCAGCTACCCATTCACCGGAATCCAGATTAACCTTACGCGCTAGAATATAACGTTGATACAAATTTTTAATTGTTTTTTTATCGTGCTCATCTGATTTCAACAGGCCTGAAGCATGCAGAATGGCGGCATATTTCTCTTCACTGGTAGGTTCAGTGAGTTCCCCCTGATACATCATAAACCAGACAATAGCAGCAATAAAAATAAGGATACAAAAAAACATCATTGATATAACAATAACTTTACCCTTGCGCATTATTCTATAATCCCTGCGAGAAATAAGATATTTAAAACATCATCAGATATGCCATTATCCTTGTGAATTTGCAACTACAGAAAAAAATCAAAAATATATAACTATTAGTGTGTAGCTTTAGGATCAAATATCATAACAACATGTTTTTCTTACCTTTTTATCGTAAAAGAATGCCGGGTTCCCCCGGCACAAATATCAGAATATTTTCGCCCACCACAGCCGAAGTTTCATGCCCCAGTAGCTGGTCCAGCCGCTGGTGGTTGATACCATCCGACCTTCTGACATCACCACCAACGTGGGCGTGACGCTAATCGCCCAACTGTGGGAAATAGCCCCATTCGCATCATTGATGACCGGAAATTCCACGCCTTTACGCAACAGCCAGCGAGATACCTCAGCTTCATTTCCGGAGCGTAACGCAATGGTCATCACATTTTCCCCTTCCGAGCGCAGCCTGGCGACTTCCGGCGTTGTGAAGCGGCATACGCCGCACCAGCTCGCCCAGAAATAAAGCAACACTGGCTCGTCTTTGCTGAGCGCCGCCAGCGTGACGGTTTCACCATCCAACGTTTGTAAAGGCGTACTGTCAAAAGAGGCAGGGAGCTGCGGCGCGCGCCAGGCATCCATCAGCAGCATCGCCCCCGCCAACAGAGCCAGTAAGATCAGCCCTTCGCGCAGCCAGCGGCGCAGTTTACTGAGCATTGGCCGCCGCCAGTTTTTCTTTTACCACTTCCTCAAGCGTTTCCCACGGCACCGCACCGGGAATAAGTTCATCGCCAATGATCGTTGCGGGGGTTCCCTGTACACCCACCAGTCGCGCCAGTTGCAGGTTAGTGCTCAGCGTTTCAGCACTTTGGGCGTCCAGCGTCACCGGACTGGCCCCCGCTTTTTCCTGCGCCTGTTTGATACTGACATCTGTATGGTAGCCCTTCTTCTGCATCAGTTTTTCATGTAGCGCCAGAAACTGCTGCGGATGCTCATGCCATGTCGTCAGCACGGTCCGCGCCGCCAGTTCCGAGCTTTCACCTTTAAACGGCAACGGTTTGATCACTACCGCCACGTCAGGATATTTCTGCACAATTTTTTCCAGCATTGGATCCAACTGCTTGCAGTATGGGCAGTTGTAATCGGTGAAGTTTATCAGGGTCAGTTTTGCCTGCTTTGAGCCAATCCTCGGGCTGTTGGGATCGTTAAACAGGGCTTCCTGAATTAATGCTTCAATTTGCTTTTCCTGTTCCGGGGTAAACGGCGCAGGTTCTTTCGCGATACTGACGGCAGAAAACAGGGTTAACAGCAGAACAATCATCATCTTCATGGGGTAACTCCTTTGGCATCGTTCAACGTTTGCAGTACCGCATCGCGGGTTAACAACGTGGGTAACACCTGGCCTTCCGGCAGACCGGGGCCATAAATTTGGTTATACGGCACAGCAACCTGGCCGCGTTTTTTTAGAAATTCGGTAATGACTTCAGAAGGGAGTGTCCAGTCGCCGCGCAGCGCCACCACATCCGGCTGTTGCAATGCGGCCTGTACGTCATCTTTATGCAAGACGTTGAACTTGTTTACCTTACAGGTGATGCACCAGTCTGCTGTGACGTCAATGAACACGCGCTTATGTTGCGCCAGCGCATCCTCAATAGCTTGCTCGCTTAGCGGTTGCCAGTTCACGCTCTCTTTGCCGGTGCTTTGCCCTACGAACCCGAAATGCGGGAGCAGCAACGTCGCAAGCCAGATAGCGGAACCCAGCATCATCACGCCGAGCAGACGCCGCAACATATTCATCCAGCGTCCTGGCCGCGGCAAACGCAGCGCCAGACCGGGACGCAGAGCCACCAGCAGCCACGGTAAGCTCATTCCCAGCCCAAGTGCGATAAACAATCCCCACAATGTCGGCAGCGAAGCGGTCAATGCCACCGCCACCGCCGTTCCAAGGAACGGGGCACTGCACGGCGTAGCAAGCAGCGTCGCAAATGCACCTTGCCAGAAATGTCCCGACAGACCGTTGCCGCCGTGAGTCGCCAGCGTGGTAGTCATCGCAGAAGGGAGTCGGAATTCAAACCACCCGAACAGGCTGGCGCTGAACGTCAGCATCACCAGTACCATCACGCCAATGAACCATGGATTCTGAAACTGGATCCCCCAGCCAAGCGCCTGATTGGTTAAACGCAGCACCGTCATCAATAGAGCCAGAGCCATAAATGAGACAAGTATTCCGGCTACCGATGCGAGGAACTGACGACGGACCTGGCGACGACTTTTTTCCTCGACCAGCAAAATCGAGCCCAGCTTCATGCCCAGAACCGGTAACACACAGGGCATCAGATTGAGGATCAAACCGCCCAGCAGCGCCATTAGCACCACTTGCCACAGTGGGAGTGAGGCGTTCTCAACAACCGGGGCTTCGCCAATCGCAAGACGACTTTCCTGGGCAACACCGTTATCTGCCAGCACCAGGGTGACTGACTTACCACGCAGATCCGGCGCGCCTTCTCCCCAACCGTCATGTACAGGTACCGTGGCGCGTAATGTCTCCCCCTCAACATGGATTTGCGGCATGCCAAAATCCGCATCATCAACAGCATCCAGATACAGCCCTGGTGCAGTCCAGCCTCCCGCACGGTGAGCCTCGACGACTAACTCTCCCGCCCGTGCACCGGCGCTCAGAGCATCGGTCAGGCCGCTGGCAAGTGGGATCTGTCCCATCGCCTGAGCATAGTCATGTGCAAAAGTCGGGTCCTGGGCTGTGGCCGTCACGGAAAAAGGAAAATCCGTCAACAGGCAAACGTTGCTACAGGTGGATAGCGTCAAAACGCCGCTGAGCGTGGCGGGCGCTCTACCGCGCACCACCATCGGGAACGTCACCTTATCGTGATACCCCTGGGTAGTAATATTGGCGACCTCAAAACGAGCAGGGGTTGGCCAGAACCAGTCGACCGCAGGCATTTCCTCTTTCCAGGCGATAGCAGGCGCAACGCCCCCCTCGCCCGGAGAACGCCAGTAGGTTTTCCAGCCGTCCTCCAGTTTGACATCCAACAACAGACGGGTTTCACCGCCAGCGGACGTATCAGCGCGTAACCGCACGCTGGCGTGATCGTTATCGGGTGAACGCAGCCAGCCGGGTTCAGCCGCCCAGGATACGGGCAGCCATAGCAATAACAGACAGAGCAGCGTCTGCCTGAAAACAGTCATCATAGTTTTTCTCCGTGAATAATTATCTAACAGTCAGCAACGGCTGTTCTGTCATTCACGGAAGACGCAAAATCGGAGATGCACCCGGAGAGTGGGCGGCGAGATGGCTCGCGGTGGGAAAAAAGGTAGACGAAACGCCCGCACTGGCGCCAGCAACGACAGCAGCAGGCACAGCACCAGAATAGCACCTTCAAACAGTACGGGTGGCGCAGCCAGTAATGACTTCGCGCTCAGTTCACAAGGGGTAACGGGTGAGGTTTCATCGGTCTGCACTTGTGCGCTGGCGACAACGCTTATAACGGCGGTATCCATCTGCAACGCGTGCAGGCCCGCCATGCGTTGTGCGGTGCAAACCATCACCACAACACATGCCAGACAGAGGAACAACCATCCCATCCGTTGACGTTTCGCCATTATACCCTCACTCATTGATGCGAGTTATCTTAACCACTCGCCGGTTTTTGGCAACCTTTACGCTGTAAAGTTATGTCCTTCCATCTGCTGGATATACCGCGATTTCAATCAGATTGAGATCGGGATCCCTGACATAAACCGAGCGAATCGGTCCTGTCGCGCCGGTTCGTGCAACGGGCCCTTCAATAATCTCAACTCCGTGGGTTTGAAACGTCTCTGTCACCTCTTCCAGGGTACGCGTGGTGATAAAACACAAATCCAGCGCCCCCGGCGTTGGCGCGTAGGCTTTAGGTTCAAACTCTTTTCCCCGAATATGGAGATTGATTTTCTGATTGCCAAAGACGAAGGCTTTCCGACCTTGTGCGAAAGTTTCCAACCTCATGCCTAAAAGCTCGACATAAAAACGAACGCAAGCCTCTTCATGATTGGTGGTTAGTACCAGGTGATCCAGGTGGTCGATCATAGTGATATCCATTTGGGTTGCTCATCTCTGACACTTACCCTATTCATTCACGCGCGACAAGAAAAAGACAATCTACAGGGGTATTTGCAGAACTTAGCGAAACACCTTGCCATTCACGCTTTAAAGGCGAAATGATAATTAATCATATTTTCGTCTTTGTTTATTACACTATAACATTGCTAAAAACACCCCTAAAAATATCACGGAAGTTATTATTCACTATTTACGAAGAATGCCAGAGAATATTTCAATGTCAGCACACAAATAATGCCCACCACGTACTGATGCGTAAATGAAAGTAAGGGTCAGCGCATTTTCAGGGGATTTCCTTATTATATCCATACGCAATGAATAACGTATTCATTAGCAGATAATTTGTTTATCAAATGTTATTTAGAGTATATGGAAATGAAAAAATATTTATTACCCCTGATTGGGTTACTTTTTACAGTTAGCGCTCAGGCAGCATCATTTACCGACGGTAAAGAGTATATCACCCTGGAAAAACCCGTCGCTTCCGCCCCAGCTGCGCTGAAGTTTTTCTCATTTTACTGTCCTTCCTGTTATCAGTACGATGAAGTTTTTGAAATCACGGATAACGTGAAAAAAGTACTGCCTGCTGATGTCAAACTCACCGAATACCACGTCGACTTTTTAGGTCCGCTGGGGCAAGACATGACGCACGCCTGGTCCGTCGCCATGCTGTTAAACGTACAAGATAAAGTTAAACCGTTGCTTTTTGATGCCGTTCAGAAAAAACAAACCGTTAAAACAGCGGATGATATTCGTAACGTATTTATCAGCGCGGGCGTCAGCGCCAGTGATTATGATGCCGCCTGGAACAGTTTTGCCGTGAAATCCCTGACCGCAAAACAACAAGAAATGGCTAAAGCGGTAGATTTAACCGGTGTGCCCGCCATTTTTATCAACGGTAAATATATGATCAATCCAAAAGGACTGAAATCTGACGACCTAAACTCTTTTGTGAAGAGCTACGCGGATACGGTTCGCTATCTGATCACCAAATCCTGACATTTCGCTAATCTCACTTTTCGCACCACACAACAGTCAAAAGCGCTGTTGGTGGTGCGCAATCACATCATTTAGACCAATATCCTTTCTTCCCGGTTGGCATTCGCCGTTATCAGGATTACCCTAAACTTAGCGGTGTTACCTGTTGTCGGGGTACACCTTCTTCAAGTGTTGATTTACACGAGAGAACGCTATGGAATTAAAGGATTATTACGCCATTATGGGCGTGAAACCGACAGACGATCTCAAGACAATCAAGACCGCCTATCGTCGACTCGCCCGTAAATACCATCCTGATGTCAGCAAAGAGACTGACGCTGAGGCCCGGTTTAAAGAGGTTGCTGAAGCCTGGGAAGTCCTGAGTGATGAACAGCGACGTGCCGAGTACGACCAACTGTGGCAGCATCGCAACGACCCTCAGTTCAGCCGTCAATTCCAGCAAGGAGAGGGGCAAAGCTACAGCGCCGAAGATTTCGACGATATCTTCTCCTCCATTTTTGGTCAGCGTGCGCACCAGTCGCACCAGCGCCCTGCCAGCCGCGGGCATGACATCGAAATAGAAGTTGCCGTCTTCCTCGAAGAAACGCTTACTGAGCATAGCCGCACTATCAGTTACAACCTGCCAGTCTACAATGCGTTTGGCATGGTAGAACGAGAAATTCCTAAAACACTGAACGTGAAAATTCCGGCTGGCGTCGGTAACGGCCAGCGTATCCGTCTGAAAGGTCAGGGTACGCCCGGCGAAAACGGTGGGCCGAACGGTGATTTGTGGCTGGTGATTCATATTGCGCCGCATCCGCTGTTCGATATCGTTAATCAGGATCTGGAAGTTGTCGTTCCTCTGGCGCCGTGGGAAGCTGCGCTGGGTGCGAAAGTAACCGTTCCGACGCTGAAAGAGAGCATCCTGCTGACCATTCCTGCAGGCAGCCAGGCCGGTCAGCGGTTACGCATTAAAGGCAAGGGTCTGGTAAGTAAAAAACATACCGGCGATTTGTATGCGGTGATCAAGATCGTCATGCCACCGAAACCTGACGACACCAGTGCCGCCCTGTGGCAACAACTGGCGGATGCACAAAAGACCTTTGATCCGCGCAAAGAGTGGGGGAAAGCATAATGGCTAACGTTACCGTCACTTTTACCATTACCGAATTTTGTCTGTACACCGGTGTGTCAGAAGAAGAACTGCATGAGGTTGTCGGCTTAGGGGTGATAGAACCCCATGAAGACGAGACGTTTGACGATCATGCGCTGACCGTAATGCGTCGCGCGATGCGCCTGCGTCAGGAGCTGGAACTTGACTGGCCAGGGATTGCCGTTGCATTGACGTTGCTGGAAGAGAACGCTCAGTTACGTCAGGAAAATCGCCTGCTGCGCCAGCGATTGTCCCGTTTTATCAGCCATCCTTAGTGCGTCAGGGCCAGCATGGTGCTGGCCCTTTTATTGTCCGCCCCGCGCTCTTAATGACATTAAGCAGTAGATAGCATACAGTCAGAGATAAGAATTATCTCAAACAATAAGACGTTGAGCCATGCAGCTTAAGCCCCTCACAAAAGGTCGTTTTCACAATATCTGGCAGCAAGATGATGCCTTAATTGAGAAGATATTCCAGGAACTGCTCTCTGAAACGCAGATGATCCACGAAGATGAGTATCTCTATCGCCAGGGACAAGTAGTCGATCGACTTATCATGGTGCAATCAGGCAGAATTTCCCTGCGTTACAGCGCGGAAAATGGTCGCCGTTTTCAGTTGGGCGCAATGGAATGTGATGAGCAACTATTTGGTGAAATGGAGTTTTTTACCGGGTATCGCTGCCAGCTTGATATCGTGGCCGAAGAGCCGTTGACCGTGGCGGTGTGCAGCTGTGATCGTCTTGAAGAAGCGCTAAACCAGCACCCGAGACTGGCGATATTTTTTGCCAGTGCGATGGCGATTGATTATCAGGATATGCTGGAAATCTTCCTGCACCGGATGCTCTACCCTATCGTTCATAACGTGGCGTATGATCTGTATCGCCAGCATCAGAACAAACAGCCGATGGATGGTTTCCATAAAAAATACCAGGAAGCAGAACGGTTCGGCACCACCGATCGGGTCTATCGGCGGGCGGTTAAAGCCCTGACGGATGCCGGACTGGTAACGCGCACGAAGCAAGGACTGGAAATTAAGGATCTGGATGGGCTGCGTAATTTCCTCGGCAATGACATCATTGACTGACACACCATCTCCGTAGAGAAGGTTGGTGTGTCAGTTCAGCGCAATCAGAATTTATAGGTAAGGTTGAAGTAGTGACCGAGTCCGGTGGTGCGCCCTGCTCCGCCGTGATTTTCCATCAATGCCATATTGCGGAAATACTTCAAGCCATAACCCACCGCATAATGCTCTGAATGCCAGTAGATACCGTTATACCATTCAATCGCGTTATTGCTGTATAACGGTTGATTAGCAATCTTGTTAGCGGCGAACTGATAGTCAAAGTAACCCTGATAGTTCAGGTAGCTGCCGTTAGCAAAGGTATAGAACGGCGTCGACCAGTTGGTCGAGAACATGTAGCCATCCCACTTGCCTTCGTTATCCGCACCGTAGTTTTCACGCACATAATGCGCATAGATGTTCATTCCCACCAGACCAAACCACGGAACCTTAACATCTGTGCCCAGACCGACATAATGTTCAAATAATTCCCGGTCGCCAATGTTATTTACCGTTGCGATATAGAATTCGTTAAATGGCCCAACGGATAAATCTTTATTTAAAATAGCATCCAGGGAAAAACGTGGGGATATCTTGGCGAAAAAGTTATCGCCACCATGGCGGTCATCCTGCTTGCGGTCAAAAATATCAAAGAAATCGACATAACCATACAGATCGATAACTCCGGAACGCGCCCCAAACTCCAGTTCCAGATAAGTGTCATTACGAATACCATAAGGCACTTTCGCATCCACACTTTGCATTAAGTTCATCTGCATCCAGTTAAAATCATTTTTACGGACGTTGCCATCGGTATAATCAGCAGCAAGCGCTTGCGTACAGCTCATTGCAACGATTGCGCCCAGAACTGTTTTTTTAATCATTGATTTATTCTTCATCATTTTCAATTCCTTTGAGCAAGGTTGAGTGTCGCCCCACCAAATAAATGGTGTGGCGACTGACTATCTAATTAGAGAGGTAAGTGTTATTACTGTGCTTTGTTACGTTTAAGTTTTAATGTACCCATCAACATGATAAAGATTATTAAATATAATACTGGTATTGCGTACATAATTTTCTGCAAGCCCATTGTTTTTTCCATTAGCGCACTGATCGCTGGACTAAACATAGCCCCGGCGCTACCGCTAATTAAAATATATGAAACATTCTGACTACTTGCGCGCTTCACAAATGAAACTCCGTAGGCAATAAAGGAGTTATACAGCGCCGCACAGACGAATCCGTAACTATAAGCCAGATAATCAAGCCCCGAGATGTTTTCTTTCGTTACAATAATGGTCGTAATAACGCAAGCGAGCAAAATAATACTCAACAGGAAATAATGTATCCTCACTCGAGAAACAATGACAGTTGATACTAGCGCCCCAACCAACGCCGCTCCCCAGTATTGGGTAATAATATTACCGGCTTCTTCAAAAGGAATGCCAAATTTGTTCTTCACAAATAATGGTGCCCAGGTCAGGAAGGTATACAGCGCCAGCATACCTAAGAACAGACCAATACCTCCGCTAATAATCCCTGGGTTCCACTCAGACTTCACCGCGTCTGTCCGATCCTCCGCAGACGCAGTTTCACAGGCAGTAAAACGAGTGAGCGCCACCACACCTAACGTAAGTAAGGCCACCATGCCAACACTTAGATAGCTGTAACTCCATGACATATTGTGCGTCAGGGCGTAGGTGGTGATCAGCGGGAAAACCACGCCTGCGACGTTAAAGGTGGCGTCTTGTACCACCAACATTGTACTTTGAATGCGATCCTGCCATACCGAAACGACAATCGTTCCTGCCACACACAGGCCAATCCCACCGCAAAAGCCCACCAAAGTCATGGCAACCATCACTGGCCATAAGCCGGGGCTTAAGTGCATTGCCAGCGAACAGAGGAACACTATCGAATAGATAATAAACGTCATTCGCTTGACGCCAATTTTTTCTATCAGGAAAAAGGCGGCGATGGTCCCCGCTAATGCCCCACCGTTAAGCAGCGAAAATATCGAGGCAACGGTATTCACATCAGCACTGTAACGTACCGCAATCGGTTCAATCAGCATTCCAAACTGACTGGCAAACCCCGCCATAATAAAATTTGCCAGAAAACTAATCAGTGTAAGTGCTATTTTATTCTTCATATAATGACATCCCTGATTGGTTCAATTAAAAGCCAATGCTAAGCCGTAACGGCTGTATTTAGCGCCAGCTCAATCATATTTTTAAAAGTTAATTGTCGTTCCTCTGCCGTGGTTTCTTCGCCTGTCAGGCAATGATCGGACACCGTTAAAATAGCCAGTGCTTCAATATTAAATTGGTGTGCTAAGGCGTATAAGCCGGCCACCTCCATATCCACACCCAGTACACCAAACTTTTCCAGTGCAGGAATGAGGTTTTCGTCAGGATCGTAATAAAGATCGCCACTGAAAACATTACCGACCTTAATGTCGATTCCGGCCTTCTGCGCCAGCATCCACGCCTGTTGTAGTAATGGGAAGTGAGCGGACGTCGCCATCGTGTAGCCCGCGCTACGTTTTAAATTTGTGACAGAGTCCGTTCCGGCAGCGAGAGCCAGAATAATGTCGCGCATTTTGACATGCGGTTGTGTTGCCCCCAGGCTACCGACGCGAATAATTCTCTTCACATTAAAATCATGTACCAGCTCATGGGCGTATAGCGTCATAGACGGAATACCCATACCGTGTCCCATCACCGAAACAGGTTGACCAAAATAAAGACCGGTATAGCCCAGCATATTACGCACGTTGGTAACTTCGCGGTAATCCATAAGATAATTTTCGGCAATAAATTTTGCGCGCAGCGGATCGCCCGGCATAATCACAGTTGGCGCAAAATCACCCGCTTTAGCATTAATATGTGCAGTCATAACAATTCCTGAATTATGGGTATTGGAGATATGCAGGGATTGTAACCAGACGTTTGCAGAGGATTGAGGACAAAAGTCCTGCTCAAAGGATCGGCCTCTCATTTCTGAGAGTTAGAGTTGCAGGCTTAGGATGCAGAGGAAAACTATGCCCCGGCAACAGTTAGGAAAAGCAAGACCCAGAACAATAAAAGAACAGATTAGCCCCCAAATCGCTGGTGACTACCGCGTTGGCGCGAGTAGCCATAGCAGCGTCAATATTGTTTTGAAAATGGTCTTATTGTTATTATCGTATTCCACTCTAAGCTTGGATGCCTGCCATGACCCGATTAAGGTTTAGTGAGATGACTCACGCCGATATACCTGCTGTTCAGTCGTTCCTTATTAAGCATCTTAATTTGTTCTTCAATGCCGGGAGAGTCATGCCTGCTGCTGAAGAAGATATCTTCGATCTCAGGCAGCAGTATATTTTGCAAGAAAGAAATCTATTACTTTGCGCATGGAGTGAAAAACAAGAGCTCATCGCTACACTTGCGGTATGTCAATATGATGATCGTATCACTGAGCTACGTGGGCACTATAATTTGCCTGAAACGGCAGAAATTTGTCGTTGCTACGTGGATGCGCGCTACCGCAGACAGGGAATCGGAAGCCGGTTGTTTGCTTTAGCTCAAATGTTCTGCCAGCAGCAAAAATATAAAACCTTATATCTTCATACTCATCATTTCTTGCCTGGAGGGTATCATTTTTGGTTGCGTAAAGATTTTAGCGTCGTTATGGATATGCAGGATGAATGGCAATTGGTACATATGCAGAGATCACATTATTAAATTAACCCAACGCTAATTAACTGCGTTATTGATAACGATCAATATGATTAAATTGAAAAAATAAAACCGTGTTTATAGTTTGATCAATATCAATCAATTCTCATTTAGCTTTTTATTGTTATTTTCATGTATACATCCGAGATAAAGGATTTAAGCATAACCAATTGTAAAACATAACAATTTTACCAAAGGTGTGAGGTTTTCCCTGTTTATTCATACGGTTGACCTCGTTAACAATTGCCGTTAGAGTCGCTTTTGACAGCATTTCATTACATTTTTGTATATGAATAGGAATATGGTGAGAATTATTCAATTCAATTCCATAACTGCCCCCGCAACTGTAGGCGGATGCAGAATATCCTTGTGTGGTTAATAAGCCACAGGTCACTGTAAAGCTCGTCTTTATGGGAAGGCTGATATTCTGATTACCGTGAGTCAGGAGACCTGCTGTCAACGATGTATACCATTAAGTGGACGGGATGGTCCATGGGATGAATTATTTGACGTAAGCAGTAGTGTATTTATGAATAAGATTTTGGCTAAGTAAGGCTTATTTGCATTTGTTGCATATCTTCATTCTTAAAATTCACGATTTAATGTCATCTATCTTCATGTCTCCTCCCGATATATGGAATGAAATGAGCCATGACCAGACTTTAAGATTCTGGCATCAACGGGACGATGATAATGCACGCTAATTCTACATTTTTCTCTTCTAAAAAAACGCTTCTGGCTATTGTTGGAACCACTGTACTGTTGACTTCCGGTTTTTCTAACGCGGCAAAAACCGAATATCCTCTGACGATTAAAAACTGTGGACGCGATATTACCTTTAATCAGGCACCAACGCGCGTGGCAACCGTGGGTCAGAACAGTACCGAGATTCTCTATTCACTGGGGCTGGCCGATCGCGTCGTGGGTACTTCGTTGTGGTTTGGCCCGGTACTGGATGCTTACAAAGCAGCAAATGAAAAAGTTGCCGTCATTGCGCAAAATATTCCCAGCTTTGAAGGAATTGTGGCTAAAAAACCAGATCTGGTCGCCAGCCAGTTTGAGTGGCAAATCGGCCCTGCTGGCACAGTTGCCTCATACGAACAGTTTAGTGAACTGAAGGTGCCCGTTTACACCGCGCCAGCTGACTGTGCTAAGGATAACGAAGATGGGGGTGATGGTGTTCGTAAGGGCATGTTTGATATTGCCATGGTGTATCAGGAAGTCGCCGATCTGGCAAAAATTTTTGATGTTCAGGATAAAGGCGAAGCGCTGATTGCCAGCCTTAAAGCGCGTGAATCAGCAGCAAAAAATAAAATTACCGGCATGGATAAGAATGTTTCTGCCGTGTTCTGGTTCTCAAGCGCCGATTTACAGCTCGATCCTTACGTTGCCGGGAAGTTTGGCCCAGCAGCATGGATAGCCCAAACGCTGGGTGTGAAAAATGTCATTGATTCTGCTGAAGAGTGGCCAACGGTGGGCTGGGAAACCATCGCTAAAGCTAACCCTTCTGTCATTGTGCTCGGTGAGATGAGCCGCCGACGCTTCCCGGCAGATGACTGGAAGATCAAGATGGAATACCTCCAGTCCGATCCTGTCACCAAACTGATTCCTGCCGTCAAAGAAAACCATCTGCCGGCCATTGACGTGCAGACAATGAATGCCGGGATCAGAACTATTGATGGGGTGGAAAAACTGGCTGACGCTCTGGTTGAATATGGCTTAGCGCATCCGCAGGCTGCTCATTAATCTACATTTTGCGCTATATCACGGCACGGTATAGCGCATCTCCGTTACTCAGGAACGCAGATAATCATGAGTGATTCTCGCAGGATGCGTCGCGCTGTTGGTCAGCTTGCGGTGAGAGTCGGTGGTCATGCCGTTTGGGTCAGTGCGCTGATGTGTTGCGTACTGCTGGCGGGGATTTCCATCGGCGAAACGTTTATCCCCTGGCGGCACGTACTCAGCACGTTGGCAAATCATCTTTTCGATACCCACTATCCTGTCGATGCACTGGATGCGGGGATCGTCTGGAACTACCGCCTGACCCGAGCACTGGTCTCAGCAAGCTGCGGCGCCTGTCTGGCTGTTTCCGGCGTAGTGTTGCAGTCGTTGCTGCGCAATGCGCTCGCCGAACCTTATCTACTGGGGATTTCTGCCGGAGCATCTACCGGTGCGGTGCTGATTGCGCTCACGGGACTGGGGGCTGGCATCATCAGTATGTCTTTAGGGGCGTTCATTGGTGCGCTGACGGCATTTCTGTTCGTTGCGCTATTGGCGATGGCCGCTGGCGGTAAACAAGGCGGCGGGATTACAACCCAAATCATTCTTGCCGGGATCGCCAGTTCGCAACTGTTCAATGCGATTACGTCGCTTATCATCACCCGCTCAGCAAACGCCGAGCAAGCACGCGGAATTATGTTCTGGTTGTTAGGCAATTTGAGCGGTGTACGCTGGCCCGATGTTGTCTTAGCTATTCCTACCGCTCTGGTCGGTATTGCGCTGTGCTTCTGTTATGCCCGCCACCTTGATGCGTTCTCCTTTGGCGCTGAATCCGCGGCATCGTTGGGCATTCCAGTCAAACGTACTCGCGCAGTACTGATTGCTGCTGTCACCGGTATGACAGCGATTATGGTCTCCATTGTTGGTGCGATCGGCTTTGTCGGTCTGGTGATCCCTCATGCCGCTCGTTTGCTGGTCGGCAACCAGCATCATCGACTGCTGCCGGTTAGTGCGCTTACCGGCGCCATTTTCCTCATTGTCGCCGATGTTATTTCTCGCACGTTACTACCCGGCCAGGTACTGCCCATTGGGGTAATCACGGCTTTGGTCGGCGCGCCTGCGTTTTCAATCATTCTGATAAGAGGAAACCAGAACAAATGACGGTAAACCTCGTACAGCCACTTGTTACCTCTGCGCAAGCCGTTATTGAAGCCTGCAATCTGCGTTGGAAGGTAAAGGGTAAGACGATTGTTGATGATATTTCTCTCCGCGTAACTCCCGGCGAGTTTGTCGGTATCATCGGTCCCAACGGCTCGGGCAAAACGTCACTGATTTCACTGCTGGCCGGTTTGCTGAAGCCGACTTCCGGGCACATCACTCTGCGGCAAAAAGCGCTCCAGCACTATTCGCGGCGTCATCTTGCACAACATGTGGCGCTGGTCGAACAACAGGCTGAAACCAGCGAGCGGCTTACCGCTTTACAAGCCGTTTCTCTGGGACGGACCCCCTGGCTTAGCCTGCTCACCCCCTGGTCTGCCAAAGATGACGATATCGTACAAACGATGCTGGAGAAGGTCGATCTCAGTGAATTACAGCACCGCTGCTGGCATACCTTTTCCGGGGGAGAAAAACAGCGCCTGCATATTGCACGGGCGCTGGCGCAGCAGCCGCAATTGTTGCTGATGGACGAACCCACCAACCATCTCGACATTCAACATCAGATTGGCCTGCTGAGTCTGGTTAAACGTGAAAAGCTCACGGTGATTGCTGCTCTGCACGACCTTAATCATGCCGCAATGTTCTGCGATCGCATAATCGTAATGACCTCCGGACAAATGGCGATGCAGGGTAAACCTTGCACCGTTTTTACCCGCGAAAATCTCCATGCCTGGTTTGGTATCGACGCCGTTGTCGAACATGAAGCGGGTAGTGAAAACTGTTTTATTCGTTATCAAAGACCTGATGAATTTTAAGGAAGAATCGATGAAATACCTCAAACAGAGTCTGAAAGTTTTGTGTTTACTCGCCCTCGCCTCTTCAGCCTTCGCGCAAACTCACGAAGTGTTGATGAAGAATCGTGGGTCTGCGGGGCCGATGGTCTACGAGCCGGATTATCTGGAGATCCAACCCGGTGATACGGTGAAGTTTATCCGTAAGCATAAGAGCCACAACGCGGCTTCAATTGCTGAATTGTCTCCAGCTGACTATCCCGGTTTCATGGGAAAAATAGATGAAGAGATCGAGGTGACTTATGACAATCCTGGATTTTACGGCATCAAATGTTCACCGCATTACGCTCAGGGCATGGTGATGATGATTAAGGTTGGCGATACCACGTTACCGGATAGCTATCGGGCATTCAAAGCGCCAGGTATTGCTGATAAGCGCTTTCAGGAAATTTACGCGCGTATCGACAAACAATAATCCGCATTACTCTGGGAGAAATACAAGGTGGCAGATAAAAAACTTGCAGATGGCGAAATCCAGGAACAGCGTCGGGAATGCCTGTGTAAACTGACGAAATTCGTCGGCGCGGCGGGCGTCGCGGCTGCCGTGTGGCCGCTGGTTTCGGCCTTGAGCCCGGATGAGAAAACGCTAGGGGAAAATGAACCGATTGATGTTTCTCTTGCGGGTGTTGCTGCTGGACAAACCATCAGGCGCATATGGCAGGGAAAGCTGATTCTTATTCACCACCGCACGCAGGAAGAGATTGTCGCCGCCAGAAATACCGACTGGCATACGCTTATTGACCCACAGTCTGACAGCGAGAGGGTCTCTGCGGTTCATCCCCAATGGCTGGTGGTTCAAGGGTACTGTCCACATGCCGGATGTGTCCCCAACGCCCAGCCGGGAGGGCTGGGCTGGATTTGTCCGTGCCACGGCTCGGAATTTGATACCTCCGGGCGCGTGACGCGCGGCCCCGCAACGGCCAACCTGGCAATCCCGGATTACGCCTTTCATTCTGATGGTCAGATCGTGCGTATCGGCACTAAGGAAGCCTGACATGATGAGTGAGCGCGTCTATTCGCTTCGCTGGCGAATTCCTTTTCCTCGTTCGATTGCCGGACTCTGGCTGTTCGCTATCGGCGCAATCCTGCTGGTTATGCTCGGCGTGCAGATCCTGACAGGTATCGTACTGGCGATGTTTTACGTGCCGACAGCCGGGCTGGCATTTGACTCCATTATTCATATTATGCGTGCGGTTCGCCACGGAGAACTGATACGTAATATGCATGCTATTGGCGCATCGCTCTTTTTCTTTGCCTGTTATCTGCATATTTTTCGCGGTATGTACTACAACGTGTACCGCAAGCCCTGGACAACAATGTGGTTGATTAGCGTCACGCTGTATATCCTCCTGATGATAACCGCATTTCTTGGTTATAGTCTTATTTGGGGGCAAAAAAGCTACTGGGCGGCAACGGTCATTACTCGCTTTGCCCAGGCCATTCCGCTAGTGGGTGATACGTTATACGCATATTTAGTCGGTAGCCATACGCCGGGAACACCGATGCTTGGCCGCTTTTTTGTTATCCACTTTATTCTTCCTTTTGTGATTGTCGTGGCAACGGTTTTTCATATACGAACCGTACAGTCAGCGTTTGCCCAGGCGATGAAAAAGAAGTTCAGCGAGAAAGAGTCCAGGAGCCTGTTGTTCGATTACAAAATTACCGATCTCGATGCCATCAAAATCACCCTTTTTTTGATGCTCTTCGCCTGGTTTTTATTCTTTGCTCCGCACTATCTGAGCAGCGCCGATAACTTTATTCCCGCAGACCCAACGATTACACCGGCGATTGTTGCGCCAGAATGGTATTTCCTTCCCTTCTTCTCCATCTTGCGCTGCTTCCCGAATGAATTCGTAGGACTAGCCGCGATGAGCGGTTCGATACTGATTTTCTATTTTCTTCCCTGGCTTGATACCTCCCGGGCTCGTTTTCGCCATTACAGCAAGCTGGTCAAATGCGGATTCTGGCTGTGGGTCATCAATGCCTGCTTTTTAGGCTGGTTAGGATCGAAAGCGCTGGTTGGCCCCGACCTTCTTGACGGTTTTCGTAACGAAGAAGGTTGGATACGTGCCGCGTCCCAGCTTTCGACGCTGATTTGGTTTGCCTGGTTTTTAATCGTATTACCTTGCCGTCGTTTTCTGGAAAAACAGGACTGATAATGAAACGACTATTGAAATTCAGTGTTCTGTGTTTTTCTCTATTGGGACTGGGCTCCACCTATGCGCAAGAAGCCACGCCTGAACGACAGGAATGGAGTTTCAGCGGCATCAATGGCCAGTATGATAAAGAGCAGCTTCGGCGTGGTCTGCAGGTTTATGAAGAGAAGTGTCGCGCTTGTCACGGCATGAAGCACCTTACCTTTCGAACCTTGACCAGATCCGGCGGCCCGGAACTCACGGAAGAAGAAGCAAGAAGTATCGCTAACGGCTATCAGTTTCCTGAGATTCAGGATGACGGCCAGATGGGTGAGCGGGACGGGACGCTAAATGACAGCTTTATATCGCCATATTTAAACGAGCGGGAAGCTCGATACCTTAATAATGGCGCAGAACCTGTTGACCTGAGCTATATCGTCCGCGCCCGCTCATACGATCGTGGATTTCCGCAATTCCTGTTAGATGCTTTTCTGCCCTACACGGACCAGGGAGCTGATTACGTCTACGCGTTACTCACCGGTTATCTGCCTGACGATCCCGAACTGAAGGCTAACCGCTATTTTCCGGGCGGCGTGATTAACATGCCGAAACCGCTGAATAGCGGAGAGATCCAATGGAGTCCGGCGTCACAGAAAGCTGAAACTGAGGAGCAATACGCCAGGGATGTTACCGCCTTTCTGGCATGGACAGCCGATCCGGCGCTCTCTGAACGAAAACAGCAAGGGAATTACGTTATGGGCTATCTGGCTATTATGCTGGGGCTGCTATGGATATTACGACGAATGAAGAGACGTTCGCTCATGTAGCTTTTGCGAGGCGGGGTGATTACTCATTTCACCAGTATTCAACCGGTCAGCAGCACTGTTGCCCTTGCGCGACTAAGACGAGTAAAGAAAGACAAAATATAAACCGAGCAAAACGAAAAAACCCCAAGCTATTTGATAGCTTGGGGTTTATGTTTGGCGGAAGCGTAGAGATTCGAACTCTAGAACCCTTTCGGGTCGCCGGTTTTCAAGACCGGTGCCTTCAACCGCTCGGCCACGCTTCCAATGAGGCGCACTATAAACATCCCGAACGGACCTGTAAAGCACCAATGTGTTCGTTTGCCTGAAAAACAGCCAAAATGTTGTTAATCGACTGAAATAACAACAGATTGACCATTTAATCAGCACAAATACCGGCTACAACGCTTAATGTTTTTTGATGTACATATCTTTGGTGTAGTAATTTCCCCGGTTATCCGGCGCAAATCCCCCCACCCACGGCTTCACCAGATGCGTGCGGACATAGTGGTAAACCGGAATCGCAGGGACATCATCACCTAAAAGATCTTCAGCCTGCTGATAGTATTTGCCTCGTTCTTCCAGTGAATTTGCTTTCGCCGCATTACGCATCGCTTCATCAAAGGCGGGGTTGCTGTACTTGGTAGTATTCTCGCTATCACCGGTACGGAAAATATTGAGGAAACTTGAAGCATCATCATAATCGGCTATCCACGCATAGCGCACGACGTCAAAATTACCGGTGTGCATAGTGTCCAGCATGGTTTTCCATTCCTGGTTTTGCAGCTTCGCCTCGACGCCAAGGTTTTTCTTCCACATCGACGATACGGCAATCGCAATACGCTGGTGCGTTTCGAAGGTGTTGTAGAGCAAATTCAAGCTAAGCGGATGCTCAGGACCAAAACCGGCTTCAGCAAGCAGTTTTTTGGCTTCAGCAATACGTTTTTCGAGCGGCCATGACGCATACTCCGGGGCATGCAGTTTCACCCCACCTATTTCCGGCTGGCTGATAACCCACGCTGCTCGCTGCCCCTGCCCCATCACCTTTTGCGCAATGATGTCTTTATCCAACGCCATATTCAGCGCCCGGCGCACGCGCGGATCATTAAACGGCGCGCGGGTTGTATTGAACTGATAGTAATACGTTGAAAGCTGGGGAGAGACATGCAGTTCATCGCCCATCGTTTTTTTCAGTTGGGCGAACTGATTGACCGGTACGCTATAAACAATGTCGATTTCACCGGCCTTATAGCGGTTTACGTCAGCCGACTCTGAGCTGATGGGCAAATAAGTAACTTTATTAATAACCGTATGCTGATCGTCCCAGTAATGTGGGTTACGCTCGGCAACGATGCGCTCATTGACCACCCATTGCGATAGTTTGTACGGCCCACTGCTGACAAAATGTTCTGGTCGGGTCCACTTGTCGCCAAAACGCCCAATCAGAACTTTATCCAGCGGCACCAGCGATGGATGCGCCAGCATCGCCAGAAACGCCGCCGTCGGTTGCGTCAGGGTAATTTCCAGCGTGGTATCATCCAGGGCTTTGACCCCTAGTGTAGCGGGATCTTTATTCCCTTGGGCAATATCAACCGCGTTCGCAACATGCATATTGCCCAGATACGAAGCATAAGGTGAAGCCGTTTGCGGCGAGACCAGACGCTGCCAACTCCAGACAACATCCTGTGCGGTAATCGCAGAGCCATCAGACCAGGTAATGCCCGGACGTAAATGAAAGGTCCAGATAGTATTGTCTTTATTCTCCCAGGACGCCGCAAGGCGGGGCTCGATAGACCCATCCTGATTGACAGCAACCAGACCGTCGAACATATCGCTGATTAAATTAAACTCAACGTTGCTTTCGACTTTATGCGGATCCAGCGATGCCGGCTCACTGCCATTATTTCTCACCAGTTCCTGCTTTTCAGCCAATGCTGTTCCTGCGGGAACATGAGCTGCCCATGCCGCGCCGTTTATTGATATCACACAGGCGGCCAACAGCGTAAACGTAAATACCTTCGATTTGTGTTGAGTCATTCCCTGCACCTTATTGTTCTGTTTTGTGATGACACCGCAATCACTCATAAAGGGATGCAGTAAATAACGCAATATTTTTCAGTGACCTATAAGATGTCGATCTGACATTTTCAAACAATAAGTGGTAACATCTAATTTAGACACTTTTGCTGAAATAATATGCTTAAGTCTGGCGGGTTAAAATGCGTAAAGATGGGTAAAACCGCTGTGTCATTCCCCTTGATTTCATTATCCTCCATCATTAATTACATCTGTCATAAGAGAGTGACTCATGGATCGTATTATTAGTTCTTCGCGCGACCGTACATCGCTACTCAGCACGCATAAAGTGCTGCGCAATACCTATTTTCTGCTCAGCCTGACGCTGGCGTTTTCTGCCATCACCGCAACGGCAAGCACCGTGCTGATGCTGCCATCCCCGGGTCTAATCCTGACGCTGGTGGGTATGTATGGTCTGATGTTCCTGACATATAAAACTGCGGATAAGCCGGTCGGAATTCTGTCTGCTTTCGCATTCACCGGCTTCCTGGGCTACATTCTGGGACCGATTCTGAACACCTACCTGTCTGCAGGCATGGGTGATGTTATCGGTATGGCGCTGGGCGGCACTGCTCTGGTCTTCTTCAGCTGTTCTGCCTATGTGCTGACCACCCGTAAAGACATGTCCTTCCTCGGCGGTATGCTGATGGCAGGTATCGTGGTGGTGCTGATTGGTATGGTTGCGAATATCTTCCTGCAACTGCCAGCTCTGCATCTGGCCATCAGTGCGGTGTTCATTCTGATTTCTTCAGGCGCTATCCTGTTTGAAACCAGCAATATCATCCGTGGCGGTGAAACCAACTACATCCGTGCAACGGTCAGCCTGTATGTTTCGCTGTACAACATCTTCGTCAGCCTGCTGAGCATTCTGGGCTTCGCCAGCCGCGACTAAGTTGTCAACTCGCACTATCCAGCCCCGCTTATGCGGGGCTTTCTTTTTTGGTAAACTGCCGCCAGTTTGACTAACGTAGTGACAAATTATGTTGATCTTTGAAGGTAAAGAAATCAGTACCGATAGCGAAGGCTATCTGAAAGATACCACGCTGTGGAGCGAGCCGCTGGCCGAGAAAATCGCCGAAAACGAAGGCATTACGCTCTCCGCAGAACACTGGGAAGTGGTGCGTTTTGTCCGCGATTTTTATCTGGAATTTAATACCTCCCCCGCTATCCGCATGCTGGTAAAAGCGATGGCCAACAAGTTTGGCGAAGAGAAAGGCAACAGCCGTTATCTCTACCGCCTGTTCCCAAAAGGTCCGGCCAAGCAGGCGACTAAAATTGCCGGCCTGCCGAAACCGGTGAAATGTATTTAATAACGGATACTAAATCCCTTTAGCTCGTCGCCAGGACGATGGGGTTCGCTGAGAACTCTGTCTACCCTGGCGCTTCGCGGCCCCCCGGCTTTCAACCACTTCATCAGTTGTTCCACCCGGTCACCTTCACCGCAGGCGACAACCTCTACGCTGCCGTCATCCATATTCTTCGCGTATCCGGTCAATCCCAGCCGTTGTGCTTCATGCTGGGTGGTGTAGCGAAATCCTACCCCCTGAACCCGGCCATAGACCCAGGCGATTATGCAGACTTTCGACATTGCGGTTCTCCTTATCATCACAGCGCGCGTTGCAAATATGCGCAAAACTCAGGACAATGGCGCCCATTTCTTTGAATTGACAGAATAGTAAATTATGAGTGTACGTTTAGTGTTAGCCAAAGGGCGCGAAAAATCATTACTGCGCCGCCATCCGTGGGTATTTTCCGGTGCTGTCGCACGTATGGAAGGTAAAGCCAACCTCGGTGAAACCATCGATATTGTTGACCATCAGGGTAAATGGTTAGCACGCGGCGCGTACTCACCCGCGTCGCAGATCCGTGCACGCGTCTGGACATTTGACAAGTCTGAGTCCATCGATATTGATTTCTTCACCCGTCGTCTGCAGCAGGCGCAGACATGGCGTGACTGGCTGGCGAAAAAAGACGGTCTGGACAGCTACCGTCTGATCGCCGGCGAATCCGATGGTCTGCCGGGTGTCACCATTGACCGCTTCGGCAACTTCCTGGTGTTGCAGTTGCTCAGTGCGGGGGCTGAATACCAACGCGCCGCGCTGATTAGCGCTCTGCAAATTGTTTTCCCAGACTGCGCCATTTATGACCGTAGCGATGTGGCCGTGCGTAAAAAAGAAGGTATGGAGCTGACTCAAGGGCCAGTAACGGGCCAGCTTCCGCCAGCACTGCTGCCAATTGAAGAGCACGGCATGAAGCTACTGGTTGATATTCAGCATGGTCACAAAACCGGCTACTACCTCGATCAACGCGATAGCCGCCTGGCCACGCGTCGTTATGTGGAAAATCAGCGTGTGCTGAACTGTTTCTCTTATACCGGTGGATTTGCGGTTTCAGCATTAATGGGTGGCTGCCGTCAGGTCGTCAGCGTTGACACCTCTCAGGAAGCGCTCGATATTGCCCGCCAGAACGTGGAACTGAACAAGCTGGATCTGAGCAAAGCTGAGTTCGTGCGTGATGATGTGTTCAAACTTCTGCGAGCTTATCGCGATCGTGGTGAGAAATTCGACGTCATCGTGATGGATCCGCCGAAATTTGTCGAAAACAAAAGCCAGTTGATGGGTGCCTGCCGCGGCTATAAGGACATCAATATGCTGGCTATTCAGTTACTCAATCCGGGCGGCGTACTGCTGACTTTCTCCTGCTCTGGGCTTATGACCACCGATTTATTTCAGAAAATCATCGCTGATGCCGCAATAGATGCTGGTCGTGATGTACAATTTATAGAGCAGTTCCGTCAGGCCGCCGATCACCCGGTGATCGCTACCTACCCGGAAGGGCTGTATCTGAAAGGGTTTGCCTGTCGCATCATGTAACTTGAAAAGTGGAATATTACCCTTACATAGAGGGTATCTATTTCCCGGGAGGTGACTATGATTGCCAGCAAATTCGGTATCGGCCAGCAGGTCCGCCATTCCCTGTTAGGTTACCTCGGAGTGGTCGTGGATATCGACCCGGAATATTCGCTTGATCAACCGTCAGCCGATGAGTTGGCGGTTAACGACGAACTTCGCGCCGCTCCCTGGTATCACGTGGTGATGGAAGACGATAATGGTCTGCCAGTACATACGTATCTGGCCGAAGCACAACTGAGTAGTGAGCTACAGGAAGAACATCCGGAGCAACCGTCGATGGATGAACTGGCGCGAACAATTCGAAAACAGCTTCAGGCCCCGCGCCTGCGCAATTGATGCAAACACAGACCCGATTAGCTAATCGGGTCTGTGCGTTTTGTTCGGCTACAGATCAACCTTACTTCGCCAGTCCCAGCCGCGGGATCTCAATCGCCGGGCAACGATCCATCACCACCGTCAACCCTGCATCACGAGCCAGTACGGCTGCTTGCTCGTTAATCACGCCGAGCTGCATCCATAGGGTCTTCGCGCCGATGGCAATTGCCTCCTGAGCAACACCCCACGCCGCTTCGGAATTACGGAAGACATCTACCATATCCACTTTCTCTGGTACATCTGCCAGCGTCGCATAGCCCTGCTGCCCCAGCAGTGTTTTTCCGGCAACTTTCGGTGAAACAGGAATAACGTGATAGCCCTGATCGAGTAAATATTTCATAACCCGATAGCTTGGGCGATCGGGTTTATCGCTTGCACCCACCAGTGCAATCGTGCGGGTCGTTGTCAAAATGCCAGCAATATCGGTCTCTTTCATCGTTTTCCTCCAGGCTGTTTAGCAAAGTGTACGACAAACCTGACTTTGCGACCATTCATCCCATACTGGCGCATGAGAGCTAAACTCAAAAATATGTCTATATGTTAGTAAACATGATTATCGAAAAATTTAGATACATCTTATACAGATTTTTTCTGGACAGGAGAAACTTATGAAAGCCGGCATTGTGACAGCCTTAATTGCCCTGTGTTTGCCGGTAACCGTTTTTGCTACCTCTCTACGTCTGTCTAATGATATTGACCTTCTGGTGCTGGACGGAAAAAAAGTCTCCAGCTCATTACTGCGTGGTGCCGAAAGTATTGAGCTGGAAAATGGTCGGCACCAGCTCGTGTTTCGCGTAGAAAAAACCATTCGCCTGTCCAGCCACGAAGAACGTCTGTATATTTCGCCCCCGCTGGTCATCAGCTTTGATACCCAACTCGTCAGTCAGGTTAATTTTCACCTGCCACGTCTGAGCAACGAGCGAGATGCAACGCATTTTGACGATGCCCCACGCGTAGAACTGCTGGATGGGGATTCCATGCCTATACCGGTTAAGCTGGATATTCTGTCAATCACATCCACCGCAAAAATCGTAGATTATGAAATGGAAACAGAGCGCTATAACAAAGCGGCTAAGCATGCGTCTTTACCGCAATTTGCCACGATGATGGCCGATGACAGTTCGCTGCTTTCCGGGGTATCTGAACTGGACCGCGTGCCGCCTCAGTCACAAACGCTGACTGAGCAGCGCTTAAAATATTGGTTTCAACAGGCTGACGCACAAACGCGAAGTAATTTCTTACAATGGGCTGAGAAACAGCCCCCATCGTGACATTTATGTTCGTATACGCATTTTTTTTGTCTTTCTCTTGCAGCGTCAAGTGCTTCCAGTACTCTGTAACAAGGTTAACTTGGGAGCTGTACTATGGAATTAACGACTCGCACATTACCAGCGCAGAAACATATTGCGTTGGTCGCACACGATCACTGCAAAAAGATGTTGATGAGCTGGGTTGAACGCCACCAGCCATTACTGGAACAACACGTTCTGTATGCTACAGGGACAACTGGAAATTTAATTCAACGCGCGACAGGAATGGACGTCAATGCCATGCTGAGCGGCCCAATGGGGGGTGACCAGCAGGTGGGTGCGCTAATTTCAGAAGGGAAAATTGATGTGCTGATTTTCTTCTGGGATCCGCTCAACGCCGTTCCCCACGATCCTGATGTCAAAGCCCTGCTACGCCTGGCCACAGTCTGGAACATTCCGGTCGCCACCAACGTGTCAACGGCTGATTTTATTATCCAGTCGCCAAACTTTAACGACGCAACGGATATCTTGATCCCGGATTACGCCCGTTATCTTGCAGAACGCCTCAAATAAACGCTAAGCAGGCGGCAACTGCCGCCTGCTTTTCAGGGTTTCCGGGTCACCGGAACGTCTAATTGCTTAAGCTCATCAACAAAACATGATGGCGCGTCTTTACTAAACAGTAGCCATACCCGATGCCGCGCACGCGTTAGCGCCACATACAGCAACCGCCTCTCTTCAGCATCAGGAAAATCTTCAACAGCCGGGAGTAACGCCTCTTCCATAATCGACTCACGAGCCGGAGCCGGAAAACCGTCATTCCCGTCATGAAGCCCCATAACAATGACGTAATCCGCCTGCTGCCCTTTGCTGGCATGAATAGTCATAAAATCCAACTGCAGCTTGGGCCAGCGGGTGGCCGCTTTGTCCAGGCTGGCTGGCTTCAGATGATGGTACCGCGCCAGTACCAGAATTCTCTCTTCAGCTTTCACAAAACCCGACAGCTTATCCAGCAACAGATCTAACTGACTTTCATCGAGCAACGTGACGGCTTTTTTATCACCGGTCGTCAGACTGTTCAGCGGTTTCGTGAGCTGATGTGGGTTTTGCTGGATAAACTGGTTTGCGACTTCGCCAATCCGGCTATTAAAACGGTAAGTCGTATCCAGATTACAGCTATCGCCCTCACCAAAATTTTGCTGGAATGCGGTCGTCAGAGAAAGCTGTGCTCCGCTGAACCGGTAAATGGCCTGCCAGTCATCTCCCACGGCAAACAGCGTGGTCTGCGAGTTTTGCTTTCGCAAGGCGGCTAACAGGGCGGCGCGCTGAGGGGAAATATCCTGAAATTCATCGACCAGAATATGTTTCCACGGACTGATAAACCGCCCCTTCTCCAGAATGACAATAGCCTGATGGATCAACCCGGAGAAATCGACGGCATTCTCATCCTTCAGGGCACTCTTCCAGGCCTTGAGCAGCGGCGCCATTAGCTTTATGCGTTTACTGAACAGATCGCGGATCTCCTCCGGAGCATTAGCAATCATCTCCGCCTGTGCTCCACCATGCATCCGCATCAAACTAACCCAGCGATCCAACCGGGAGGCCAGACGGCGCTGTAATTTTTCGTCATCCCAGAAGTTACCTTCGGGTACAGACCACTGCATTTCTTCTTCTAACCATTGTCGCCAGCCTTTAGCCTGAGCCTTTTTCTCACTGCACTGCTGACGCCAGGTCGTTATAAAGAGTTGACTGCGAGCGGCGGCATCATTTTCCAGCTTGCTCACTGTTGGAACTTTTTTGCTACCTTGCGAAATAATGTACAACGCCAGTGAATGGAACGTCCGTGCAGTGACCTCGTCCGTATGCAGACGCTCACGAATGCGGTCATCCATCTCCTGGGCTGCTTTGCGTCCAAACGCCAGCAACAGGATCTGTTCTGGCGCGGCTTCTCCTCGTGCAAGCAGCCAGCCCGCACGGGCGACCAATACGGATGTTTTGCCGCTTCCGGCCCCCGCAAGAACCAATAAAGATTGCTCACCGTTCACTACCGCACGCGCCTGAGCCGGATTCAACGGCGAAGATTCAATATGCTGGAAAAACTCAGCATACTCTTCCAGCATTGCCTCGGTGTACGCCTGATTGTGCTGTAAGCGGCAGGCTTCAATGTCCTTCAACCATGCCAGGCATTGACGTAACGCCTCCCGGCAATTTTCAAATTCTTCCAGCCGATTAACCGGGAGCGGTAACGCGGCAAAGGCACGGCGAATCTGCTGCTGCAGCCCTGACGTTTGTTCGCGCGTCAGCCATTTACTTTCACTAGTACGGGCCGCTATCGCATCCAACTGCTGCTGTAAAACCCCCGCAGCAACGTCACTCATTTCCTGGCTCCACTGTTGCCAGAGTGCATTCAAATGATGATGGAAGCGCTGGGTTTCCGCCCACTCTGTACCGTGAAGACGGACCACCTTCTCATCCGGGAGTACAAACTCCAGCTCGCCCCACACCAGACCACGTTTGCAATGAATAGCCAGTAACTGATTGAAGGGAATAAGATACTCGTGACGATCGCCGGAAACTTTAATCCCGGCATTGAGAATAACGGCCCGATCGTAAGGGTGTTGTGCCAGACGTTTTCCAAGAGAAGTAGCTTTCAGTTCCATAAGACTCAAGCGGATCCACACGAAGAGGTTTGCTTATCAGTGTAACCGCCAGAGAAAACGTGCTCCAGCCCAAAAAAACGTTACAATTGCCGAATTCACAGAAAACCAGAGTTAACCGAGGGTTTATGCGTACTGTTCTGAATATTTTAAATTTTGTGCTTGGGGGGTTCGCCACCACCCTGGCCTGGTTACTGGCAACGCTGGTCAGTATCGTGCTTATTTTTACTTTACCCTTGACCCGTTCATGCTGGGAGATAACCCGACTTTCGCTGTTTCCCTATGGCAACGAAGCGATACATGTCGATGAACTGAATCCTGCCGGTAAAAGCGTCCTGTTGAATACCGGCGGCACCGTGCTCAATATTTTCTGGCTAATTTTCTTCGGCTGGTGGTTGTGTCTGATGCACATTGTCTCTGGTATTGCTCAGTGCATAACGATTATTGGTATTCCGGTTGGCATTGCGAACTTTAAAATCGCTGCCATTGCGCTCTGGCCGGTGGGTCGCCGGGTAGTTTCAGTAGAAGTTGCCCGTGCAGCGCGTGAAGCCAATGCACGTCGTCGCTTTGAATAATCAGGACCAATGGCCTTTATGTTAAGTCCTCTGCTCAAACGCTATACCTGGAACAGCACCTGGCTGTACTACGTGCGGATTTTTATCGCGCTATGCGGTACAACGGCGCTGCCCTGGTGGCTGGGTGACGTCAAGCTGACCATCCCTCTCACGCTGGGTATGGTCGCTGCCGCACTTACCGATCTCGATGATCGTCTCGCGGGCCGACTGCGCAATTTAATCATCACGCTGGTGTGCTTTTTTATTGCCTCAGCCTCCGTTGAACTGCTCTTCCCATGGCCCTGGCTGTTTGCTATTGGGTTAACGCTTTCCACCAGCGGTTTTATTCTGCTGGGAGGATTAGGCCAGCGCTATGCAACCATCGCTTTTGGCGCGTTGCTCATCGCCATTTACACGATGCTGGGCACCTCGCTTTACGATCAGTGGTATCAACAACCAATCCTGCTGCTCGCGGGCGCTATCTGGTATAACCTGCTGACGCTCACCGGACATCTTCTGTTCCCCATCCGCCCCTTACAGGACAATCTGGCCCGCAGCTACGAACAATTAGCGCACTACCTGGAACTGAAGTCGCGTCTTTTTGATCCCGACATAGAAGATGAAAGCCAGGCGCCGTTGTATGATTTAGCCCTCGCTAATGGGCAACTGATGGCAACGCTAAACCAGACCAAAGTGTCGCTGCTGACTCGCCTGCGCGGTGACCGTGGACAACGGGGAACACGTCGCACGCTACATTACTATTTTGTGGCGCAGGATATTCATGAACGCGCAAGCTCCTCACATATTCAGTATCAAACGCTACGCGATCATTTCCGTCACAGCGATGTGATGTTCCGCTTCCAGCGGTTGATGTCGATGCAAGGACAAGCCTGCTCACAATTGTCTCGTTGTATTTTATTGCGCACGCCTTACCAGCACGATCCGCACTTTGAGCGCGTCTTCACCCATATAGATGCCGCACTTGAGCGCATGCGTGCCAGTGGTGAGCCTGCAGATCTGCTCAATACGCTGGGATTCTTACTATCGAACCTGCGGGCTATCGATGCGCAACTGGCCACCATTGAGTCTGAACAGGCTCAGGTGCTCTCGCGCAATGAGTCTGAAAATCAGCTTGCTGATGACAGTCCCCATGGATTCAGTGATATCTGGTTACGCCTGAGCCGTAATTTCACCCCAGAGTCCGCACTGTTCCGCCATGCCGTCCGCATGTCGTTAGTGCTCTGTGTTGGTTATGCCATTATCCAGGTAACCGGCATGAATCACGGATACTGGATCTTGCTGACCAGCCTGTTTGTCTGTCAACCAAACTACAATGCCACCCGACATCGCCTGGCGCTCAGGATTATCGGCACGTTGGTTGGTATTGCCATCGGTTTACCGATCCTGTGGTTTGTGCCCTCTTTAGAAGGGCAGCTAATACTTTTAGTGATCACTGGTGTACTGTTTTTTGCCTTTCGCAACGTCCAGTATGCGCACGCCACCATGTTTATCACGCTGCTGGTATTACTGTGCTTTAACCTGCTCGGCGAAGGCTTTGAGGTTGCGCTGCCGCGTGTCATCGATACGCTAATTGGCTGTGCTATCGCCTGGGCGGCTGTCAGTTTCATCTGGCCAGACTGGCGTTTTCGTAATCTACCACGGGTAATTGAGCGGGCGACTGACGCTAACTGCCGCTACCTTGATGCAATTCTCGAACAATACCATCAGGGTCGTGATAATCGTCTGGCCTACCGTATCGCTCGCCGTGACGCGCATAACCGTGATGCTGAACTCGCCTCCGTGGTGTCAAACATGTCGAGCGAGCCGGATGTGACGGCCCAAACCCGCGAAACGGCGTTCCGTTTACTGTGTCTCAACCATACGTTTACCAGCTATATTTCTGCGCTTGGCGCACATCGCGAACAGTTGACCAATCCAGACGTTCTGGCATTGCTGGATGACGCTGTTTGCTATGTTGATGATGCCCTTCACCATCAACCCGCTGACGAGCAACGCGTATACCAGGCGTTAGAAGGGCTGAAGCAGCGAATTCAGCACCTGGAACCACGCCCGGACAGTAAAGAGCCTCTGGTCGTTCAGCAAGTTGGGTTATTGATCGCTCTGCTCCCGGAAATCCGGCGATTACAGCAGCAAATTGCCGTACTACCTTCTAATACCCCGGTTCCGGCGTAAGAGAACTTACCCACTCCACCAGCTCCTGGCGACGCGTCGCCGGGAGCGCGGCTTCATGTATCCCCCCTACCGCGCCTTCAAGGGCATAGAGTACTTTTACCGTCAGAGCCGGGTTATTTTGCCGAAGTTTCAGCCAGCACATTTGTGCTCCCAACGACCGCATGGTCCCCTCATCTTTAATTCCAACTTCATTCAGCAGAGTCTCCAGATGAAACGTCATATTCGGCAATTCCCGCAGACGATGCTGGGTAAAGCGACTCTGTTTTTCCTTAACCGCTGCATCCAACGAATATCGCGATAACGACACCAGTTGCTGCTGGTTTTGCCACAGGGCATCGTTCACCTGGTAATAATTAAGTACAAGAGGACGTCCTCGCTTAATAAATGTCAGCCAGACAGGAGAATTTTGTACACAATACTGGGCGCTCTGTTCACAGGCGCGAAGATACAACTCACCATTGGCGACCATGGCAAAGACCGTATCGCCAACCGTCAGACTGTAGCCACCAAACAGTGAGCGATAGTGAATTGTCCCCAGAGAAGCCAGATATTCCTGCGATTTATAGATCCTTGCATAAGAAAGCTCTTTCATAAAAATCCTTTTTAAATCATAACGTAAGCAAATGATTTTCAATAGCGGATCCGTTAATGACGAAAATAGGCAACTTATGCGTATGGGGCAAGATGAATTTTATTTTTCCCGTGACGACGACTAAAAATTGCGAACCTGTTTCCGAAAATAAGGTTGATCTTTGTTGATGGCAGGGTTACTGTATATTCATACAGTAACTCACAGGGCTGGATTGATTATGTACACTTCAGGCTATGCAAATCGTTCTTCGTCGTTCTCTTCCGCATCAAGCAACATTGCGCGCGTTTCATCAGAGAACGCAACCGCTGGGCTTATCAGTGAAGTAGTCTATCGCGAGGACCAGCCCATGATGACGCAACTACTGCTGCTTCCTCTGCTGCAACAGTTAGGGCAGCAATCACGCTGGCAGCTGTGGCTGACGCCTCAGCAAAAATTAAGCCGGGAGTGGGTGCAGTCAGCCGGACTTCCATTGACAAAAGTAATGCAGATTAGTCAACTCTCCCCCTGCAATACGCTGGAATCGATGATCCGTGCGCTGCGCACAGGTAATTACAGTGTTGTCATTGGCTGGCTGGCGGAAGAATTAACGGAAGATGAACATGCCGAACTAGTCAAAGCGGCTGATGAAGGAAATGCGATGGGTTTTATCATGCGTCCTGTTTGCGCACAGTCACTTGCGGGGAGACAGCATTCCGGGCTAAAAATTCACTCGAATTTGTATCATTGAGTAAAATTAGGATTTATCCTGGAATTTTTTTTCATGCTTCAATTTGCCTTTGAGCTTTAACGCGTTTTTCGTCCGAACGCCTGTCTCAAGCGGTTTTCAGGAAATCCTCAGTGCATTTAGTCATCAATAAATGTTAAATATTATGTATACAAGCCTTTTTTTTTCATATGCCTGACGGACTTCACACTTGTAAGTTTTCAACTACGTTGTAGACTTTACATCGCCAGGGGTGCTCGGCGTAAGCCGCAGATATCGGTAGAGCAACTATTGAACTGGTCCCCGGGTGAAGGATTTAACCGTGTTATCTCTCTTCGGAGATATTCATGGCGAATTTTGGATGATAACGAGGCGCAAAAAATGAAAAAGACAGCTATCGCAATTGCAGTGGCACTGGCTGGTTTCGCTACCGTGGCGCAGGCCGCTCCGAAAGATAACACCTGGTACGCTGGTGCTAAAATGGGCTGGTCTCAGTACCATGATATTGGCAACAACCAGATCAACAACGCCGGTCCGACCCACGAAAGCCAACTGGGTGCCGGTGCGTTCGGTGGTTATCAGGTTAACCCGTACGTTGGTTTTGAAATGGGTTACGACTGGTTAGGCCGTATGCCGTACAAAGGCTACACCGACCAGACTCATCAAAACGGCGCTTTCAAAGCTCAGGGCGTTCAGCTGACCGCTAAACTGGGTTACCCAATCACTGACGATCTGGACGTTTATACCCGTCTGGGTGGTATGGTTTGGCGTGCAGACGCTAAAAACAACGAAGGCTTCAAAGACCACGACACTGGTGTATCCCCAGTATTCGCTGGTGGCGTAGAGTATGCAATTACTCCTGAAATCGCTACCCGTCTGGAATACCAGTGGACCAACAACATCGGTGACGCGAACACCGTTGGTGGTCGTCCGGATAACGGCCTGTTGAGCGTTGGTGTTTCTTACCGTTTCGGCCAGCAGGAAGAAGCAGCTCCAGTAGTTGTTGCTCCGGCTCCGGCTCCAGAAGTACAGACCAAGCACTTCACTCTGAAGTCTGACGTTCTGTTCAACTTCAACAAAGCAACTCTGAAACCAGAAGGCCAGCAGGCTCTGGACCAGATGTACAGCCAGCTGAGCAACCTGGATCCGAAAGACGGTTCCGTAGTGGTTCTGGGCTTCACTGACCGCATCGGTTCTGACGCTTACAACCAGGGTCTGTCCGAGAAACGTGCTCAGTCCGTTGTTGATTACCTGATCTCTAAAGGTATTCCTTCTGACAAAATCTCTGCACGTGGCATGGGTGAATCCAACCCAGTTACTGGCAACACCTGTGACAACGTGAAAGCTCGCGCTGCACTGATCGACTGCCTGGCTCCGGATCGTCGTGTTGAGATCGAAGTTAAAGGCATCAAAGACGTTGTAACTCAGCCTCAGGCTTAAGTTATCGTCTTATAAAAAAACCCCGCGCTATGCGGGGTTTTTTTTCATCTGTTTCCACTCAAAACAAGCCTCTTGTTACACCAGCCAACCGCTAGTCTTTTCCCAGCAACGCCTGTAAATCCTGTTTCAATGTCGACATTTTGTTCGCGTACTTCTCTTTATGCTCTGCGTCTTCAATCAGCTGCACTATAGTTTCAGAAAGCGTTTTTCCGCGCCGCTGCGCAAGACCTGCCAGACGCTGCCAGACCATAAACTCCAGATCGATCGATTTCTTACGCGTATGTTGATGTTCTGCATTAAAGTGCCGCTTACGCCTCGCCCGGATCGTTTGCTTCATACGATTGAGCAGTGCAGGGTTCATGTATTCTTCAATCCAGGCGTTGACCCGAACCGGTTCATTTTCGAGGGTTAGCAACAAATCAACGGCTTCTTTGGCAGCGCTGGCTTCCACATAGCGGGTAATCAACTCCCCCTCGCGATGCTTCTTCACCAGGTACTTCCATTTCCATCCGCTTTCAAGATTTTCAAGTTGTTGATATTTCATTGCGATCTCAATGTTACCGTGTAACTCTTATCAGAATATCAGCTTTTTCGGCATCTGAAGAAAAGAATATCCAGCCTGTGAACTGTCGCGCGTCATCACAACCGTTTCGCGGCGCTTTCCAGGTGTTTAGTGGTGAGGGTTACGGTATAATCTCGTTTTTTACAACAGACTAAAAAACATCAACTTTGACCATTACGAAACTTGCATGGCGTGATCTGGTTCCTGATACCGACAGTTATCAGGAAGTATTTGCACAGCCGCACGTCACTGACGACACCGACACCTTACTTAGTGATACTCAGCCACGTTTACAATTCGCGCTAGAGCAGCTTCTTCAGCACTGGACAACATCCTCGTTCATGTTGGTGAAAGCACCGGAGGAGCTTGAGTATCTCAACCTTATTGCAAAGGCTGCACGTCCCTTGCACACGGATGCAGGAAGCCTGACTGGCGGTCATTACGACATCTCCGGTCACACTATTCGTTATCGTACAGCTGAAAAAGCGGAAGACAATTTTGCGACGTTGACGCAGGTGGTCAGCGCTGACTGGGCCGAAGCTGAACAACTGTTTGGCTGTCTACGTCAGTTCAATGGCGAAATTACGCTGCAGCCAGGTCTGGTACATCAGGCCAATGGGGGTGTGCTGGTTATCTCATTGCGCACGCTGTTGGCCCAACCTCTGTTGTGGATGCGTCTGAAAGCCATTGTCAGCCACGAGCGTTTTGATTGGGTGGCTTTTGATGAGTCTCGCCCGCTGCCTGTCTCTGTTCCGCCTATGCCGCTTAAACTGAAAGTGATTTTGGTGGGTGAGCGTGAATCGCTGGCGGATTTCCAGGACATGGAGCCAGAGTTGGCTGAGCAGGCCATTTACAGCGAGTTTGAAGATAATCTGCAGATCGTGGATGCCGAAACCATGACGCAGTGGTGTCAGTGGGTCACGCATACTGCCATGCGCAATAATTTGCCTTACCCCGCTCCTGATGCCTGGCAGGTTTTGATCCGTGAAGCCGTTCGCTATACCGGTGAACAGGATACATTGCCGCTTAACCCGCTGTGGATCACCAGACAGTTCAAAGAGGTGGCCCCGTTATGCGAGAGCGAAACCTGCAACGCTGAGCAGTTCAGCCTGATGCTGGCTCAGCGCGAATGGCGTGAGGGATTCCTGGCCGAACGCATGCAGGACGAAATTCTGCAAGAGCAGATCCTTATCGAGACAGAAGGCGAGCGTATTGGCCAGATCAACGCCTTGTCGGTGATTGAGTTTCCAGGCCACCCACGCGCATTTGGCGAGCCTTCTCGTATCAGTTGCGTCGTGCATATTGGCGACGGCGAGTTTACTGACATTGAGCGCAAAGCCGAGCTCGGCGGAAATATTCATGCCAAGGGTATGATGATTATGCAGGCGTTCCTGATGTCGGAACTCCAGCTTGAGCAGCAAATCCCCTTCTCTGCCTCGCTGACCTTTGAGCAATCTTACAGCGAAGTGGACGGTGACAGCGCGTCTATGGCAGAACTGTGCGCATTGATCAGCGCCCTCGCCGACGTGCCTGTTAATCAAAGTATCGCCATTACCGGTTCTGTCGATCAGTTTGGTCGGGCGCAACCTGTCGGTGGTCTGAATGAGAAAATTGAAGGTTTCTTCGCCATCTGCCAGCAGCGTGAGCTGACGGGCACGCAGGGCGTTATCATTCCTTCGGCTAACGTCAGACACCTCAGCCTGCATCCCGCGCTGCTGCAGGCCATAGAAGAAGAAAAATTCACTATCTGGGCGGTGGACGACGTAACTGATGCGCTGCCACTGTTGTTAAATCTGGTGTGGGATGGCGAAGGCCAGACAACGCTGATGCAAACCATTCAGGAGCGTATTGCCACGGCTACGCAACAGGAAGGTCGTCACCGTTTTCCATGGCCGCTACGTTGGCTGAACTGGATTATTCCGAACTGATCGGACTTGTTCAGCGTACACGTGTTAGCTATCCTGCGTGCTTCAATAAAATAAGGCTTACAGAGAACATGGTAGATAAACGCGAATCCTATACGAAAGAAGACCTTCTTGCCTCTGGTCGCGGTGAACTGTTTGGCGCAAAAGGGCCACAACTGCCAGCACCAAGCATGCTGATGATGGACCGTGTCATCAAGATGACCGAAACCGGTGGCAACTTTGACAAAGGTTATGTTGAAGCTGAACTGGATATCAACCCAGACCTGTGGTTCTTCGGTTGTCACTTTATCGGCGATCCGGTGATGCCGGGCTGCCTGGGTCTCGACGCCATGTGGCAGCTGGTTGGATTCTATCTCGGCTGGCTGGGCGGCGAAGGTAAAGGCCGTGCGCTGGGCGTAGGTGAAGTTAAATTCACCGGCCAGGTTCTGCCGACTGCGAAGAAAGTCACTTACCGCATTCACTTCAAACGTATCGTTAACCGTCGCCTGATCATGGGCCTGGCTGATGGTGAAGTGCTGGTTGATGATCGTCTGATCTACACCGCAAACGATCTGAAAGTGGGTCTGTTCCAGGACACTTCCGCGTTCTAATCCAGGACTGCGTAGCAGCCAGACATTAACGTTTCTCCGTTTTATCTGGTGTGCAAAAAGGCGAAACCTCCGCTCTGCGGAGGTTTCTTTTATCTAAAGAGACAGAATCAGGCCATTAAAACCCTATCCCCCATGGCTTCTCGCCAGCCTCCCAGCCAGTATGACCTCTGATTCAGCGTCTGATAGGGACACATTTCTTTTGAGCGTCCGGCAATGCCGGCCTGATATCCACGTTGATGTGCCCGTTCCAGGCGATCTCGTTTTTGTCTCTTCATGCCTCGTTTCCCTCATTTTTTGGTCTGGTGGAAAAGAAAACAGTGATTACTAAGTGTGCAATCACACTAAACGAATACCCCTAAACATTAGGCTCGTCAATGCGCAAAATTCACGCCAGTGTCATATTTGTGAGCTAGCCTCTAAATCATTTGTACAAAAATAGTCAGTCAAAACAGCTATCTCCACGGCTAAAAAAATAAAAAAAACCGCCCCGGGCGGTGAGCCAGGGGCGGCATAATTTACAATTATTTAAGCTTATGGGATGCGTTTCAGCTCTTGAGCAATAGCCGTCGCTTCCTGACTCCAGGCGTTAGCAAGAACCTTCACCATCTCATCGTAGCCGTCTTTAGTCTGTACAGCTTCGATGTGGAATGGACGTTTGATCAGTTGTCCCTGATGATTCAGCAACCATTCTCCACTCACGATAACCTTACCATCGTAACGACCGTGGAAGCCGGTTACGGTGACGTTCAGCGTGTCCTGAGTGCTTCCCAGCGGCTGCGAAGCAACAACCCAGCCAGGCAACTGCATGCTGAGGTTAGCAACCAGCGTATTGCGCAATTGCTGATCTAATGGGCTGGCCCAGAGATTATTATTGGCTATAACATATTGCACATCGCTGGTCTGGTAAACCACCCCATTACCGGCCAGATAATCAGGTACCGCAATCTGTTCAACCCACAGCAGACGGTTTCCCTGATTGGCGGAGCTCTGCACACCGCCTTGTGCGATAGGGAGCTGGTAATAGCTTTTATTCTCTCCGCTGGAGCTGCATGACGTCAACCAGACCGCCATCATCACCACTAGCCACTTTTTCATTGTTTCGCCCTCTTCGGCTCTGGATCTTTCTTGTCCTTCGCTTCAAATACCAGCGCATTACTCTTATCGTTCAGCGTTTTCAGTACCGGTTGCAGTTCACGTAGCACCTGATCAAGACGCTGCATATCTGCCACCATCTTGTTGTAGGCCGCAGAACCAGGCTGGAAGCCCTGCATGCTACGATTTAGTTCACGCAGCGTGTTCTGCATATCCGCCGGAAGATCCTGCATCGACTGGCTGGACGTGATCTTGTTCATGTTATCCAGCGTGGTTTGCAGATGCTTCATCGTGCGCTGGCTTTCCGACAGCGTATTGGTTGCCTGCTCAATCATCGGGTTCAGCGGCAGATTATTAATCTTATCCAACGCTTCCATCAGACGCTGTTGGATCTGCGCCAGACCACCGCTCACGGTCGGAATAATTTGATAACCATTAAATTCGCGTACACCAGTAATCGGCGGCTCTTTCGGATAGAAGTCGAGATCGACATAAAGCGCGCCGGTCACCAGGTTCCCGGTTTTGAGCGATGCCCGTAATCCGCGTTTAAGCAATTCCGCCAGATGAGCACCAACATCAGTATCTTCGCCCAGCTGCGCCTTCAGACGTTCTGGTTCGATGCGTACCAGCACCGGAATGCGGTAATCATTGTTGAACACCTGGCGCATATTCGGTGAGAAGAAAGGTACTTTACTCACCGTACCCAAGCGGATGCCACGGAATTCCAGCGGCGCACCAGGCTGCAGGCCACGAATCGAATCTTTAAAGAACATCAGATAATCGATATGATCGGTATACAGTGAATCCTGAATACTTTTTTGATCGTCATAAAGATTAAACGCTGACTGTTGTGCGACCGGCTCGCCCTGCTCTAAACCTTCTGGCACATCAAAACTTACACCACCGCCAAACAGCGTGGAGAGCGAACCCATTTCTACGCGCATACCTGCTGAGGTAAGATCTACGGCGATCCCGCTGTCTTTCCAGAAACGCACATTACTGGTCACCAGACGATCGTTAGGCGCATTAATGAAAAGCTGATAGCTGATCGTACGCTTTTGCGCATCAAATGTGCTGGTTTCAACCGAACCTACACGATAGCCGCGAAAAAGCACCGGATCGCCCGGACTCAACTGACCGGCTTTTTTGCTGTCCAGAATCACACGGATCCCTTTTGCATCTGGCGGGGCCAGTGGCGGTGAATCCAGCAGTTGGTAGTTTTCCAGCTTACTGCCTTTATTGCCAGGCTGCAGTTCAATATAAGCCCCGGACAATAGCGTGCCGAGCCCACTTATACCTTCACGTCCAACCTGCGGCTTCACCACCCAAAAGACAGAATCTTTATGCAGCAGCTTTTCCATTCCGGAGTTAAGACGCGCTTTAATCTCCACATGGGTCAGATCATCCGTCAGGGTTGCGCTCTCAACGATGCCGACGTCCACACTGCGGCTCTTAATCGTCGTTTTGCCCCCTTCAATACCTTCGGCATTGGTGGTAATAAGCGTGACCTGTGGCCCCTGATGACTGTAGTGATAAAACAGAACCCACGCGCCAATGAGTGCAGTGACGATAGGAAATATCCACACGGGCGACCAGTTTTTTACCTTTTGCACTTTGGCTTCCCCACTTTTAGATTCCATGCTGTCAGGACTCCTCATGGCCTGGTTCTGGTTCACGATCCCACGACAGACGCGGATCAAATGTCATCGCAGAAAACATTGTCATAATGACGACTAAAGCAAACATCAAAGCACCCATTGCAGGATAAATGTTCATTAACCCTCCCATGCGCACCAGCGCAGAGAGTACCGCAATCACAAATACGTCGATCATTGACCAGCGACCGACAAATTCCACAACTTCATAAATCAGGTGCATACGTTCACTGTCGCGTTTGCCGTGCCCTTTGGCGTCCCAGCATAGCCAGGCAATGGCGATCATTTTCAACGTCGGCACCATAATACTGGCGATAAAGATAACTGCAGCCACCGGATACGAGCCTTCGCTCCAGATTAAAACCACCCCCTCAAGTATGGTTGACGGCAGCTTTGACCCGAGCAAATCGGTAATCATAATCGGCAGAATATTGGCAGGAAGATAAAGCATGATTGACGTAAACAGTAATGCCAACGTCCATTGCAGACTGTTTTTACGCCGCACATAACCTTTCGTCTGACAACGTGGGCACACCCGTTCATCAGCGGGAAGTATTGCAGTGCAGCAAGAGCAGGAACGCAGTCCCTGTCGAATACCAGGCACGCCAGGTTTTAAGGCCTGCTTTATGACAGGCATTGGCGCAATATCATCCCATAGCCAGCGACGGTCAACGCACTGAAATGCACGCAACTGTAAAACGCAAAAGAAGCACCACGGAATAAAGCTGCTGCCCACGCCGATATCGCCGTAGGCCATCAGCTTAACAAAGCTCACCAGCACGCCGGCGAGGAAGATTTCTGCCATTCCCCAGCTTTTTAACTGAAACAAAATGCGCGCCAGCCATGCTTTAAGCCGCTCGGGCATCTGAACCCGGTTTACCAGTAGCAGGATCGTCAGCAGGCAAAAGGCCGGAACTAGCTGAACGAATAAGATAAAGAAGGTGCCGAGACTGGCGTAATCTTCAGAAAAGAGCACGCTGGGAATTTGCAGCAACGTCACTTCACTACTCACCCCTGCGACGTTCATATTCACAAAGGGAAAGAGGTTTGACAGCAGCAGCATAAATAGTGCGGCTAAAACATAGGCAGTGGGACGCTGCCGGGGCGCGTCCCACTCAACGGTTAACGTAGTGCCACATCGTGGACATGCCGCTTTCTGACCATGCTCAAGGCGAGGTAACGCCACCAGCATGTCACACTGCGAGCACAAAATATGCTTCGCGGCATGGTGATGTTCGCACATAGGTGCTCCTTTAATTATGCGCCATTCTTCAAAGACTCAAGATACTCCCAGCGCTCAAAGGCTTGCTCAAGTTCTTGTTCCGCTTCGTTCAAATTAGCTAACACCTGTTGCGTTTGCTCGTGAGGCTGACTGAAAAACGCGGCGTCAGCAACCTGAGCCTGTAAGGCTTCCAGCTTAGCTTCCAGTTCTTCAAGCAACGCGGGGAGCTGCTCCAGTTCGCGCTGCAGTTTATAGCTTAGTTTGCTGGTGCCGCGTTTGACAATTTCTGCTTTAGGAGCGGCTGGCTCCTCTGTTTTTTTCGCAACTGGCTGCTTAAACGCCACATACTGCGATTGCTGACTGCGCGCATCATGATAACCGCCGACATAACGACCAATTTTACCGCCGCCTTCGAAGATCCAGCATTCGGTCACGGTATTATCGACAAACTGACGGTCGTGGCTCACCAGCAGCACGGTGCCCTGGTAGCTATCAATCAATTCTTCGAGCAGTTCCAGCGTTTCGACGTCAAGATCGTTAGTTGGTTCATCGAGAATCAACAGATTGCTGGGTTTCAGGAACAAACGCGCCAATAACAGGCGATTACGTTCCCCGCCAGAGAGCGCACGTACTGGCGTCATCGCACGTTTCGGATGGAACAGGAAGTCCTGCAGGTACCCCAGCACATGGCGAGGTTTACCGTTAACCATCACCTCTTGCTTACCTTCAGCCAGGTTGTCCATCACGGTTTTATCGGGATCCAGTTCGGCGCGGTGCTGATCGAAATAGGCCACTTCCAGCTTGGTACCGACGTGAATGCGTCCGCTGTCAGCCTGAAGCTGACCTAACATCAACTTCAGCAGCGTTGTTTTGCCGCAGCCGTTAGGTCCGATTAGCGCGATCTTGTCGCTACGCTGCACCTGCGCGGAGAAATCTTTCACCAGCTGCTTTCCGTCAACCTGGTAATCCACATTCTCCATTTCGAAAACAATCTTGCCTGAACGGCTAGCCTCTTCGACTTGCATCTTCGCTGTGCCCATTACTTCGCGACGTTCGCCACGCTCGCGACGCATGGCTTTCAGTGCGCGCACGCGACCTTCGTTACGCGTACGACGCGCTTTGATACCCTGACGGATCCAGACTTCTTCCTGCGCCAACTTGCGGTCAAATTCCGCGTTTTGTAACTCTTCTACGCGCAACGCTTCTTCTTTATCCAGCAGATACTGATCGTAACTCCCCGGATAGGTCACCAGCTTGCCGCGGTCAAGATCGACAATACGCGTCGCCATATTGCGGATAAATGAACGGTCATGGGAAATGAAAATAATTGTCCCATTGAAGGTTTTCAGGAACCCTTCCAGCCAGTCGATGGTTTCAATATCCAGGTGGTTCGTCGGTTCATCCAACAGCAGCACGCGCGGGTTGCTCACTAACGCGCGGCCCAGCGCCGCCTTACGTAGCCAGCCGCCGGAAAGCGATGCCAGCTCCATGTCTGCTTCCAGGCCAAGCTGTTCCAGTACTTCATTAATACGGTTTTCCAGCTGCCACAGATTGTGGTGATCCAGCTGTTCCTGAACCTTCGCCAGTTCCTGGAGGTTTTTATCACTCGGATCGGCGATCACCAGATGCGAGATATCGTGATAACGCTTGAGGTAAACCGCCTGTTCTGCAATCCCTTCGGCGACAAAATCGTAGACGCTACCCTGCACGTTGCGCGGCGGATCCTGCTGCAGACGCGCCACAACCAGATCCTGCTCATAAATAATACGCCCATCGTCAAGACCCTGTTCACGGTTCAGGATCTTCATCAGCGTCGATTTGCCCGCGCCATTACGGCCAACCAGACAGACCCGCTCGTTATCTTCGATATGCAGTTCAGCATTATCAAGAAGCGGCGCATCGCTGAACGACAGCCATGCACCATGCATACTGATTAATGACATTTAATTTTCCTTTCAGGCTGCGGTAATCAGCCAGCAATTGTGGATCTGACGGTTACGGGCAAAGTCCTGAGAAAGCGTTTTTTGGGTGATTTCTTGTGCTTTCAATCCCAGTGCAGCCAAACCGTCGAGATCCATACGGAACCCACGTTTGTTGTTGGAGAACATGATCGTGCCGTCTTTACGCAGCAGACGTTTCAGATCTTTCATCAGCGCCAGATGATCGCGCTGCACATCAAACGAGTCTTCCATACGTTTTGAGTTAGAGAACGTCGGTGGATCGATGAAAATCAGATCAAACTGTTCATTGGCATCACGCAACCAGCCCAGGCAATCGGCCTGAATTAAACGGTGAGCGCGACCGCTCAGGCCGTTCAGACGCAGGTTGCGTTCCGCCCATTCCAGATAGGTACGCGACATATCAACCGTCGTGGTGCTACGCGCACCGCCCAATCCTGCATGTACGCTGGCGCTGCCGGTGTAGGAGAACAGGTTGAGGAAGTCCTTACCTTTACTCATCTGCCCCAGCATACGGCGCGCAATACGGTGATCGAGGAATAAACCCGTATCAAGGTAGTCAGTCAGGTTCACCCACAGGCGCGCGTTGTACTCGCTTACCTCAATGAATTCACCCTTCTCATTCATCTTCTGATACTGATTCTTGCCTTTCTGGCGTTCACGGGTTTTCAGCACCAGTTTATTGGGCGCGATTTCCAGTACTGACAGCGTTGCGGCAATAATGTCAAACAGGCGTTGGCGCGCTTTTTGCGCATCAACTGTCTTCGGTGGGGCATATTCCTGAACCACGACCCACTCACCGTAACGATCCACAGCAACGTTGTATTCCGGCAGATCAGCGTCATACAGGCGATAACATTCAATGCCTTCCTGGCGCGCCCATTTTTCCAGTTTCTTGATGTTCTTGCGCAGGCGGTTAGCATAATCTTCCGCGACCGTGGCAGGCTTGCTGTCCGCGGTGGTCTCTGCAACGTGATAGTTTTTCTGCACACAATCCAGCGGGCCGTTTTTCGCCTTGAACTGCTTGTCGGCACGTAATTGCAGGCTGCTGAGCAGATCCGGAGAGGCGCTGAACAGCGACAAATTCCAGCCGCCAAACTGGTTTTTCATCGTACGGCCCAGCAGGCTGTGCAGGGCAATCAGCGCCGGTTCGCTATCCAGACGTTCGCCGTAAGGCGGGTTACTGATAACCGTCCCATACGGTCCTTTCGGCAACGGATTGCTCAGTTTGGCGACATCTTTAACGTCAAACGTCATCAGATCGGCAATACCGGCACGGCGAGCGTTACTGCGCGCTTTTTCGATCACGCGCGCATCGCTGTCGGATCCATAAAAATGCGAGGTATAGTCAGCCAGTCCCTTACGCGCACGCACCTGCGCTTCGGCTTTAACTTCTTGCCAGACGGCTTCGTCGTGCTGCGCCCAACCGCTGAAGCCCCAGTACCCGCGGTGCAGGCCCGGCGCGCGATCGGTTGCCCACATCGCCGCTTCAATCAGCAGTGTGCCGGAACCACACATCGGATCGAGTAACGGGGTTCCCGGCTGCCAGCCAGAACGCATAACAATAGCGGCGGCCAGCGTTTCTTTAATCGGTGCCTGACCCGCGCGATCGCGATAGCCACGCTGGTGCAAACCATCACCGCTCAGATCAAGCGCAATGCTGGCGGTATCTTTGTTCAACCAGACGTTGATGCGCAGATCCGGAGATTCACGATCCACATTCGGACGCGGCATATTTTTACGGGTAAATGCATCGACAATCGCATCCTTGACCTTTAGCGCGCCGTACTGGCTGTTACGAATGGTTTCGTTCAGGCCGCTAAAATGAACGGCAAACGTAGCACCAGGGTTAAATATCTCTGTCCAGTCGATTGCCTGAACGCCGAGGTACAGATCAAGATCGCTGTAGACCTTGCACTCTCCCATCGGCAGGATAATGCGCGAGGCCAGGCGACTCCACATCAGGCTCTGGTAAACAAGCCGCGTGTCGCCCTTAAAATGGACCCCACCCTGAACGACCTGACACTCCAGCGCGCCGAGGTTTTCCAGTTCAGTTTTTAACAGCTCTTCCAGCCCGCGGGCCGTACTGGCAAACAGAGAATTCATAATGTCACTTTTACTCCGAGAAAATTGCTGCGCATTATAGCTAATATGGGCTGTATGTCATAAAGTTGAAGGCTTATTTTCATTCGAGGGGCTGTACAGTGGTCACGTTAACCCGACTTTTTATTCATCCGGTTAAATCAATGCGCGGCATTGGGCTCACGCATGCCCTGGCCGACGTCAGCGGTCTCGCCTTTGACCGTATATTTATGATCACTGAACCTGACGGAACGTTCATAACCGCCCGCCAGTTCCCACAAATGGTCCGTTTTACGCCTTCCCCATTCCACGATGGGCTGCATCTTACGGCTCCAGACGGCAGCAGTGCGCTCGTACGATTTGCCGACTTCGCCACCCAGGATGCGCCAACTGAAGTATGGGGGAATCATTTTACCGCGCGCATTGCGCCAGTGGCTATTAACCAGTGGCTTAGCAGTTTTTTCTCCCGTGACGTGCAGTTACGCTGGGTCGGTCCGCAGCTGACGCGCCGTGTAAAACGACATGTTGATGTTCCTTTATCCTTCGCTGATGGTTATCCCTATCTGCTGGCCAACGAAGCATCCCTGCGCGATGTGCAACAGCGCTGTCCGGCAAGCGTCAAAATGGAACAGTTTCGCCCCAATCTGGTGGTTTCAGGAGCTGGCGCCTGGGAAGAAGATACCTGGAAAGTGATTCGTATTGGCGACGTCATTTTTGATGTTGCAAAACCCTGTAGCCGCTGTATTTTCACTACAGTTAGCCCGGAAAAAGGCCAGAAACATCCATCCGGCGAACCGCTCGCAACACTGCAAACCTTCCGTACTGCGGTAGATAACGGCGATGTCGATTTCGGCCAGAATCTTATCGCACGCAACAGTGGCGTTATTCGCGTCGGCGATGAGGTAGAGATTTTGGCAACCGGCCCCGCCAGGGCGTACGGCGCAGCGGAATCAGACGACACTGCACCCGAACAACAACCTGATGCCACGGTGCTTATTGACTGGCAGGGACAGACCTTTCGCGGAAATAATCAGCAGGTATTGCTTGAGCAGCTGGAAAACCAGGGTATCCGGGTTCCCTATTCATGCCGGGCAGGCATTTGCGGATGCTGTCGAATTCGACTGGTAGATGGCGAAGTTAGCCCGTTGAAGAAATCAGCGATAGGGGACGACGGAACGATTCTGTGCTGCAGCTGTATTCCCAAAACGGCAATCAGGCTGGAGAGCTAAACCGCCTGCTCAAGGCTGAAACTGTCAACTACTGCTTGCGGTTTCAGTCTGTCATTCATTATTTTAATCGCATCGCCAAGCTGCATCGTACGCCCGGCGATAACCACACCAGGTTGCGCAAGCAGACAAAGCGCGGCGTTTTCACCCGGCTCAACCACTAACAGGTTTACCTGTTCATCGGTATCGCTTAAATCAACACAGGCAGCGTCACCCACGACCGGCGACCAGTTAATACCGTGTGCAACAAAGTGCCAGCTTTTCGGCATTTGCGGTTTGAGATAACGAATCGCCACCAGCGCATTGAGCACCAGTTCCGCTTTTTGTTCTTTGGCTAAATCCAGGTAGCGACATTTTTCTTCAAAGGAAAAATAAAGCGCGGCGTCATCAACACAAAAACCTGACGGAGAAAATGCATCAGGAGTGAGCATTTTACGAGCAAAACGCGAACGGAATAACATGCCATTGGCTAAATCGAGCATCATACGATCGTGCTCTTCATCATAATACCAGCGCCAGTTATCGTCGGGTTTAATTCGCATCAGTTTCTCTCCTTTCCTTAATCATCACCGTTACGACAGTATCCTTTTGCCGCTTCGTTTATTGCCCTAATAATAAAAGCTCAGAATGTTTAAATAAGCAACAGTAAAGGAATATAAAACAACCAGGGCTAGAAATAAAGCCCTGGTTTGTGATTAAGGTAGCATTCAGATATTGCTGACGATTTCTTTTATCAACGGCGGACCTTTAAAAATAAAGCCCGAATAAATCTGTACGAGGGTTGCACCAGCAGCTATTTTCTCACGTGCAGCAATCACCGAATCGATACCACCAACACCAATAATCGGCAGCTGGCCTTTTAATTCCTGAGACAACTGGCGAATAATTTCTGTACTTTTTAATTGTAATGGTCGACCGCTCAGGCCACCCATTTGATCGCAATTTTTCATTCCTTGAACGAGAGAACGATCGAGCGTGGTGTTAGTCGCAATTACGCCATCAATATTATGACGAACTAAACTGTCAGCAACCTGGATCAGTTCTTCCACAGAAAGATCCGGCGCGATCTTTACCGCCACTGGAACATATTTATGGTGGATCGCTTGCAGATCATTTTGCTTATTTTTAATTGCCGTCAGGAGATCGTCTAGCGCCTCGCCGTATTGCAGCGTACGTAATCCCGGCGTATTCGGTGAAGAGATATTAATCGCGATATAACCCGCATAAGCATAGACTTTTTCCATACAAATCAGATAGTCATCTTTGCCGTTCTCTACTGGGGTATCTTTATTCTTACCAATATTAATCCCCAGAATACCGTCAAAATGAGATTTTTTAACGTTCTCAACCAGGTTATCAACCCCGTGGTTATTAAACCCCATACGGTTGATCAAACCTTCTGCATCGACCAGACGGAACAGACGCGGTTTATCGTTACCCGGCTGAGGGCGTGGCGTCACGGTACCAATCTCAATGGAACCAAATCCCATCGCGCCGAGCGCATCAATGCACTCCCCGTCTTTATCCAGTCCGGCAGCAAGCCCGAGCGGATTTTTAAACGTCAACCCCATACAGGTAACCGGTTTTGCCGGTACTTTCTGGCGCACAAGCGCTTCAAGCGGTGTGCCGGTAATGCGACGTAATTGCTGGAATGTCAATTCATGAGCGCGCTCTGGATCGAGCTGAAAAAGGGCTTTACGAACGAAGGGGTAGTACATGAACTCTCCTGGATTCCCGGTGTGCAAACCGGGGGCGTATTATGTGCGATCGCGAGCAAAAAGGGAATTGACCTGCGGCAATAAATAGCAATCGTTTTCCTCGCCCCTGCTTTTTACACCCTAAATAATTCGAGTTGCAGGAAGGCGGTGACGCAGCAAATCCCCAGGAACGTACACCAGTACGTGACTGGGGTGAGCGAGGAAAGCCAACGCACATGCAACTTGAAGTATGACAGGTATATTTATTTTTCGACTTTTCTATCCCGTATAAATCATTTCGATAAACAAAATCTCTCTGCCAGACTGCATAAATTGTTATCAATGTTAAGCAAAAGCAAACAATTAGTTATAAGGGGAGATTAAAATTATGCGCGTCATTACTCTGGCGGGAAGCCCACGCTTTCCCTCTCGCTCCAGCGCGTTACTGGAATATGCTCGAGAAAAACTAAACGGTCAGGATGTGGAAGTTTTTCACTGGAATCTGCACAACTTTGCCCCAGAAGACCTGATCTATGCCCGTTTCGACAGTCCGGCGCTGAAGACATTTAGCGAACAATTGCAGGATGCAGACGGGCTGATTGTCGCCACGCCGGTCTACAAAGCCGCTTACTCTGGCGCCCTGAAAACCCTGCTCGATCTGCTCCCCGAGCGAGCGCTGGAAGGGAAAGTAGTTTTGCCGTTGGCTACCGGCGGCAGCGTGGCGCATTTGCTTGCCGTCGATTACGCGCTGAAACCGGTACTGAGCGCATTAAAGGCCCAGGAGATCCTGCACGGTGTGTTTGCCGATGATTCGCAGGTAATTGATTATCAACATAAACCTCAGTTTACGCCTAACCTTCAGCAGCGTCTGGACAGTGCGCTTGATACCTTCTGGCTGGCGTTGCATCGTCGCGACGTCCAACTTCCTCAACTGAACACCCTGCGAGGTGCCGCCCATGCTTGATCTTCTCAAGCGTCACACGTCATGGCTGGCACTGAGTGGGTTGTTGTCGCTGTCAACTCTGGGGCATGCCGCAGAATCGGCCCCCGATGCCTTGCGTATTGGTTACCAGAAAGGAAGCGTCAGTATGGTGCTGGCCAAAAGCCATCAGCTACTGGAGAAACGCTACCCGCAGACCAAAATCTCGTGGATTGAATTCCCGGCTGGGCCGCAAATGCTGGAAGCGCTCAACATCGGCAGTATCGATCTCGGCAGCACCGGTGATATTCCGCCAATTTTTGCCCAGGCCGCCGGGGCCGATCTGGTTTACGTGGGCGTCGAGCCGCCCAAGCCGAAAGCCGAAGTGATTCTGGTGCCGAAAAATAGCCCGATCCAGAGCGTCGCGCAGCTTAAAGGACATAAAGTCGCTTTCCAGAAAGGGTCCAGCGCCCACAATTTACTGCTCCGGGCGCTGCAGCAGGCCGGACTGAAATTTACCGATATTCAACCGACCTATCTGACTCCCGCCGACGCGCGAGCAGCCTTTCAGCAAGGAAACGTTGACGCATGGGCTATCTGGGACCCCTATTATTCCGCCGCGTTACTGCAAGGTGATGTACGCGTGCTAAAAGACGGCTCAGACCTCAAGCAAACCGGTTCGTTTTATCTCGCCGCCCGTCCCTATGCCGAGAAAAATGGCGCATTTGTTCTTGGCGTACTGGATACCTTTAGCCAGGCCGATGCGTTAACCCTCAGCCAGCGCCAGCAAAGTATTACCCTGCTGGCCAAAACCATGGGACTGCCAGAACCGGTGATTGCGTCTTATCTGGATCACCGTCCGCCAACCACCATTGTGCCAGTCAACGCCTCTGTTGCAGCCCTGCAACAACAAACCGCCGATCTGTTTTATGACAACCGTCTGGTGCCGAAAAAAATCGATATTCGCCAGCGTATCTGGCAACCCACTCAGCAGGCAGGAGAAAAATTATGAGTCTGAACATGTTTTGGTTTTTACCCACCCATGGTGACGGTCATTATCTTGGAACGGAAGAAGGTTCGCGCCCTGTCGATCACGGTTATCTGCAACAAATCGCGCAAACGGCCGATCGTCTTGGGTTTACCGGCGTTCTGATCCCAACTGGTCGCTCTTGCGAAGATGCCTGGCTGGTCGCCGCCTCGATGATCCCGGTCACCCAGCGATTAAAGTTTCTGGTCGCGCTGCGTCCAAGCGTTACCTCGCCAACGGTTGCCGCACGTCAGGCTGCAACGCTCGACAGACTCTCAAATGGCCGGGCGTTATTTAACCTGGTGACCGGCAGCGATCCACAGGAGCTGGCAGGCGACGGCGTGTTCCTCGATCACACCGAGCGCTATGAAGCCTCTGCTGAATTTACTCAGGTCTGGCGGCGCTTGCTGCAAGGTGAAACGGTGGATTTCAACGGCAAACATATTCACGTCCGCGGCGCGAAGCTGTTTTTCCCTCCCGTACAACAACCCCGACCACCGCTTTATTTCGGCGGCTCGTCTGATGTCGCACAAGATCTTGCTGCAGAACAGGTTGATCTCTACCTGACCTGGGGCGAGCCGCCCGAACAGGTGAAAGCGAAGATTGAACAGGTGCGGGCCAAAGCAGCGGCGCTCGGGCGTAAGATTCGCTTCGGTATTCGTCTGCATGTGATCGTACGAGAGACAACGCACGAGGCATGGCAGGCAGCGGATCGTCTGATAGCCCATCTGGATGACGACACCATCGCCAAAGCCCAGGCCGCCTTCTCAAAAACGGATTCGGTTGGTCAGCAGCGAATGGCTGCACTGCACAACGGTAAACGCGACAAACTGGAAATTAGCCCGAACCTGTGGGCAGGGGTAGGACTGGTACGCGGTGGCGCAGGGACCGCACTGGTTGGAGACGGTCCTACGGTCGCAGCACGTATTAACGAGTATGCCGCGCTGGGAATCGACAGCTTTGTGCTGTCCGGCTATCCGCATCTGGAAGAAGCGTACAAGGTTGGTGAGCTGCTGTTCCCGCATCTGGATGTCGCGATACCAGAAATTCCGCAACCGCAGCGCCTGCAACAGCAAGGCGAAGCGGTTGCAAACGAATTCATCCCGCGCAAAGTCGCTCAAAGCTAAGGAGCGGCTAATGGCAACGACGAAAAACAGATGGTTATTGCGCCTCGCGCCCTGGTTTTTACCGGTAGGTCTGGTGGCGCTCTGGCAGCTCGCATCATCAATGGGCTGGCTGTCCAACCGCATACTGCCCTCTCCGGAGGGTGTTATCGAAGCCTTCTGGACGCTTTCCACCAGCGGCGAGCTTTGGCAGCATCTGGCCATCAGTTCCTGGCGCGCGCTGATCGGATTCTCCATCGGTGGATCGATTGGCCTGACGCTGGGACTGATCAGCGGTCTTTCGCGTTGGGGAGAACGCCTGCTGGATACCTCGGTGCAGATGCTGCGTAACGTACCGCATCTGGCGCTGATCCCGCTGGTGATTTTGTGGTTCGGCATTGATGAATCCGCCAAGATCTTTCTCGTTGCGTTGGGCACGCTGTTCCCGATTTACATCAACACCTGGCATGGGATCCGTAATATCGATCGTGGGCTGGTAGAGATGGCGCGCAGCTATGGGTTGTCCGGCTTTTCACTGTTTGTTCATGTCATCCTCCCTGGCGCCCTGCCCTCAATTATGGTCGGCGTGCGTTTCGCTCTCGGGCTGATGTGGCTGACGCTTATCGTCGCAGAAACCATTTCAGCCAATGCCGGTATTGGCTACCTGGCGATGAACGCCCGCGAATTTCTGCAAACCGATGTGGTCGTGGTGGCCATTATTCTCTACGCCTTACTCGGCAAACTTGCCGACGTCAGCGCCCAATTGCTGGAGCGAGTCTGGCTGCGCTGGCACCCGGCTTACCATATAAAGGAGGCTACCGTATGAATACCGCTCGCTTGAACCAGGGTACGCCGCTGTTGCTGAGCGCCGTGACAAAACAATACGCCGCTAATACGGTGCTCAATCAGTTAGATTTGCATATACAGGCCGGGCAGTTCGTTGCCGTGGTTGGCCGCAGCGGTGGTGGTAAAAGCACGTTGCTGCGTCTGCTGGCAGGGTTGGAGTCGCCCACCTCAGGCGCATTACTTGCCGGAACCACCCCACTGGCGGAAATTCAGGATGATACGCGTATGATGTTTCAGGATGCGCGTCTGCTACCATGGAAGACGGTTATCGATAACGTCGGTCTGGGTCTGAAAGGTCACTGGCACAATGCGGCCCGAGATGCGCTGGCCGCCGTTGGACTGGAGAATCGTGCTCAGGAGTGGCCCGCAGCGCTTTCTGGCGGACAAAAACAGCGCGTGGCCCTGGCCCGGGCATTAATTCATCGCCCTGGTCTGCTGCTGCTGGATGAACCCCTCGGCGCACTGGATGCCTTAACCCGCCTTGAAATGCAGGAGCTGATCGTCTCTTTATGGCAAGAGCACGGCTTTACCGTACTGTTGGTCACCCATGACGTCAGCGAAGCGGTAGCAATGGCCGATCGCGTTTTGCTGATTGAGGACGGAAAAATCGGGCTGGATTTAACGGTGGATATTGCACGACCTCGCCGGATTGGTTCCGTGCGTTTGACAGAACTGGAAGCCGAGGTGTTGAACCGGGTGATGCAGCGTGGCGACAATGAAGTTCAGCTACGCAAGCAAGGTTAAAAATGCCGGATGGCGCTACCGCTTATCCGGCCTACGCGTGAATGGTAGGCCGGACCCATCCGGCAATATTATCAGGCTAACGCTTTAGAGATCTTTTCGAACAGATCGCCTGACAGATTCTCCAGACCTTTCAGCTGTTCCAGCGCCGCACGCATCTTCGCCTGACGTTTTGCATCATAACGTTTTAAGCGAATCAGCGGCTCAATCAGGCGTGACGCCACCTGCGGGTTACGGCTGTTGAGCTCAGTCAGCATGTCAACCAGGAACTGATAACCGCTACCATCTTCCGCATGGAATGCTGCCGGGTTGCTGCCCGCGAAGGCACCGATCAGAGAACGGATGCGGTTTGGGTTACTCATGCTAAAAGAGCGATGCTTCAACAGGCCGCGTACCGTTTCCAGTACGTTTCTAGCCGGGCTGGTGGATTGCAGGATAAACCATTTATCCATCACCAGACCGTCATGGTGCCACTTATTGTCATACTCCTGCATCAACGCGTCACGACAAGGAAGCTGCGCAGCGACTGCCGCGGATAGCGCCGCCAGCGCATCGGTCATATTGTTCGCTTCACGGTACTGCTTGCTTACCAGCGTGTCAGCCAGATGGGTTTCGCCAAAGGCCAGGAATCGCAGGCAGGCGTTACGCAGCGTACGCTTGCCAATATCGGCATGCTCAACGCGGTACTCATCAAGATGATTAGCGTTATAGATGGCGAGGAATTCATCCGCCAGCTCGGCCGCCAACGTGCGGGTTAACGCTTCGCGTACTTCGGTTATCGCCACCGGATCAATGATGTCGAACAGTTCGGCAATTTCATTTACTGAAGGCAGCGTCAGGATCTCTGCCGCCAGCGCCGGATCGATTTTCTCATCCAGCAAAACTGCGCGGAATGCATCGGCCACGTGTACCGGCAGCGACAGCGGCTGTCCCTGCTGATGGCGGGCAACGTTGAGCTTAATGTAGGTCGCCAGCAGGCTTTGCGCCGCGTCCCAACGAGAGAAATCATTACGCGCGTGACGCATCAGGAAAGTCAGTTGCTGATCGCTCCATTTATATTCCAGTTTTACCGGCGCGGAGAATTCGCACAGCAGCGCCGGAACCGGCTGGAAGTAGACGTTATCAAAGACAAACGTCTGCTCTGCCTGGGTGACGTTGAGTACGGAATTCACCGGGTGCCCGCCTTTTTGTAGCGGGATCACTTTCCCTTCGTTGTCATACAACTCGAGAGCGAATGGAATATGCAGCGGTTGTTTTTCAGCCTGATCCGGCGTGGCCGGCGTGCGCTGGCTAATGGTCAGCGTGTACTGTTCAGTTGATGGGTTATAGTCATCACGCACGGTCAGAATCGGCGTACCGGACTGACTGTACCAGCGGCGGAAATGGGAGAGATCAACGTTAGACGCATCTTCCATCGCCTGCACAAAATCATCACAGGTTGCAGCGCTACCGTCGTGACGCTCAAAGTACAGTTGCATCCCTTTCTGGAAGTTAGCCTCACCCAACAGGGTGTGGATCATACGAATCACTTCCGCACCCTTCTCGTACACGGTCAGGGTATAGAAGTTGTTCATTTCGATGACCATATCCGGGCGGATAGGATGCGCCATCGGGCTGGCGTCCTCAGCAAACTGCAGGCCGCGCATGGTACGCACATTGCTGATGCGGTTTACCGCACGTGAGCCGAGATCGGAACTGAACTCCTGATCGCGGAACACAGTTAAACCCTCTTTCAGGCTCAGCTGGAACCAGTCGCGACAGGTCACGCGGTTGCCGGTCCAGTTATGGAAATATTCGTGACCGATAACGCGCTCAATATCGAGGTAATCTTTGTCGGTGGCGGTATCGGTACGCGCCAGCACGTATTTGGAGTTAAAGATGTTCAGACCTTTATTCTCCATCGCGCCCATGTTGAAGAAATCCACAGCGACAATCATATAGATGTCGAGGTCATACTCGAGGCCAAAGCGCTCTTCATCCCATTTCATGGAGTTTTTCAGCGAGGTCATCGCCCATGGCGCGCGGTCCAGGTTACCGCGATCGACGTACAGTTCCAGTGCCACTTCACGCCCTGAGCGGGTAGTAAAAGTATCGCGCAGGACGTCAAAATCACCGGCTACCAGCGCAAATAAATAGCACGGTTTCGGGAATGGATCCTGCCACTGTACCCAGTGACGACCATTTTCCAGTTCACCCTGCGCCACGCGGTTACCGTTGGAGAGCAGGAACGGATATTGCGTTTTATCGGCGATTATTTTGGTAGTAAAACGCGCCAGCACGTCCGGGCGATCAAGATACCAGGTAATATGGCGGAAACCTTCTGCTTCGCACTGAGTACACAGCGCATCGCCTGACTTGTACAGCCCTTCCAGCGCGGTATTCGCCGCTGGGCTAATTTCATTCACGATACGCAGCGTAAAACGTTCCGGCAGTTGATTGATGACCAGAGCGCCCTCTTCTTCTTTATACTCTGTCCACAGCTCGTCGTTTACGTGGATCGACACCAGGGTCAGATCTTCGCCATTCAGGCGCAGGGGCGCGTCGGACGCGCCATGACGGACAGCCTGGCTCACTGCGGTGACCACGGTTTTTTCAGCATCCAGGTCAAAGGTCAAATCAATATCAGTAATCTGGTAATCCGGCGCACGATAGTCGTGACGGTATTTGGCTTGTGGCTGTTGTGTCATAAAAAAACCTTTAGCATCTTTAATAGAGTCTCGGCTTCAGTCTATTCCTGTTGCGTAAATCGCGCTACGCAGAATGTTCATCTTTTCAGGCACAAACACCCTTTTTGCTACATTTTTATAACACGTGGCACGAATTGCCCTCGACCAGAAAGAGAGCTTATGGTGTGATCGGGGTTCAATAAATCGCTAAACAGGGTATACTCCAGCGGTTTTCTTAGTTGTTTATTGTACTAAACGCTCCCGTGAGAGGATGCTACTGCGCACCTATGACACAATTCGCTTCTCCTGTTCTGCACTCGCTGCTGGATACAGACGCTTATAAGTTGCATATGCAGCAAGCCGTTTTTCACCACTACTATGACGTACAAGTAGCGGCTGAATTTCGTTGCCGTGGCGATGACCTGCTCGGTATTTATGCCGATTCTATTCGTGAGCAGGTGAATGCTATGCAGCACCTGCGACTGCAGGAGGATGAGTACCAGTGGCTCTCCGGCCTGCCTTTCTTTAAAGCTGATTACCTCACCTGGTTACGTGATTTCCGCTATAACCCGGAACAGGTTTGCGTCACCAATGATAACGGTAAGCTAAACATCCGCTTAACCGGTCCGTGGCGTGAAGTGATCATGTGGGAAGTCCCGCTGTTAGCGGTGATTAGCGAACTGGTACACCGTTACCGCTCACCTGAATCAGGCGTCCCGCAGGCACTCGATGAGCTGGAAAGCAAACTAGTAGAATTCTCTGCTTTAACGAAAGATGTCGATATGTCCCGCTTCCATTTGATGGATTTCGGTACGCGTCGTCGTTTTTCGCGCGAAGTACAGCAGGCTATCGTTAAACGCCTGCAGCAAGAGCCCTGGTTTGTCGGCACCAGTAACTACGATCTGGCCCGCCGTCTGTCATTAACCCCAATGGGTACGCAGGCGCATGAGTGGTTCCAGGCTCATCAGCAAATCAGTCCTGAACTTGCCACCAGCCAACGTGTTGCCCTGGCCGCTTGGTTAAATGAGTATCCTGATCAACTCGGCATTGCATTGACCGATTGCATCACCATGGACGCATTTTTACGCGACTTTGGCGTTGAGTTTGCGACCCGCTACCAGGGATTACGCCATGACTCAGGCGATCCGGTGGAATGGGGTGAAAAAGCCATCGCCCATTATGAAAAACTGGGTATTGATCCGCTGAGCAAAACGCTGGTCTTTTCAGATAACCTCGATCTGAAAAAAGCGATTGAACTCTACCGCCACTTCTCTTCCCGCGTACAGTTGAGTTTTGGTATTGGGACACGGCTAACATGCGACATTCCACAGGTTAAGCCGCTTAATATCGTAATTAAGCTGGTGGAATGTAACGGCAAACCAGTGGCGAAGTTATCTGACAGCCCGGGTAAAACCATCTGCCACGATAAAGCATTTGTTCGTGCACTGCGCAAAGCCTTCGATCTCCCGCATATTAAAAAAGCCAGTTAATCCTTCCAGGGAGCCATTTGGGCTCCCTTATTCGCGTTTATTTCCGAAATCTTTCACTCCAGCTACGAATTCTGCTTGTCTGATTGCAGATGCCAGGTAACATAGGTATCCCCCCCATTATGGGTGGACATGTGTTTATATATCCGACTATTAACAGAGAGAATATTATGAGCGTTGTGCCTGTAGCCGACGTACTCCAGGGCCGCGTAGCCGTTGACAGCGAAGTCACCGTGCGCGGATGGGTGCGTACCCGCCGAGATTCAAAAGCTGGCATCTCCTTCCTCGCCGTTTATGACGGTTCCTGCTTTGATCCTGTACAGGCCGTCATCAATAATTCTCTGCCCAATTACAATCAGGACGTACTGCGCCTGACGACGGGTTGTTCAGTTATCGTAACGGGTAAAGTCGTTGCATCACCTGGACAAGGACAGAGCTTTGAAATTCAGGCCACTGAAGTTGAAGTCGCGGGCTGGGTTGAAGATCCTGATACCTACCCAATGGCGGCTAAGCGTCACAGCATCGAGTATCTGCGTGAAGTGGCGCATATGCGTCCGCGCACCAATATGATTGGTGCGGTAGCGCGCGTACGTCATACGCTGGCGCAAGCGCTGCATCGCTTCTTCCACGAGCAGGGTTTCTTTTGGGTATCGACTCCGCTGATCACCGCTTCCGATACGGAAGGTGCCGGTGAAATGTTCCGTGTTTCTACGCTGGATCTGGAAAACCTGCCGCGTAACGATCAGGGTAAAGTCGATTTCGACAAAGACTTCTTTGGTAAGGAAGCCTTCCTGACCGTTTCCGGTCAGTTGAACGGTGAAACCTACGCCTGCGCCCTGTCCAAAATTTATACCTTTGGTCCGACTTTCCGTGCAGAAAACTCTAACACCAGTCGTCACCTGGCAGAGTTCTGGATGCTGGAACCAGAAGTGGCGTTCGCTGACCTGAACGATGTTGCAGGCCTGGCTGAAGCGATGCTGAAATACGCGTTCAAAGCCGTACTGGCAGAGCGTGCGGATGATATGAAATTCTTCGCTGAACGTGTCGACAAGGACGCGATTTCACGCCTGGAACGTTTCATTGATGCTGACTTCGCGCAGGTGGATTACACCGACGCGGTAAGCATTCTGGAAAAATGCGGCAAACAGTTTGAAAACCCGGTTTACTGGGGTGTGGATCTGTCTTCCGAGCATGAACGTTATCTTGCTGAAGAGCACTTTAAAGCGCCGGTGGTGGTGAAAAACTACCCGAAAGATATCAAAGCGTTTTATATGCGCCTTAACGAAGACGGTAAAACCGTTGCTGCAATGGACGTTCTGGCTCCTGGAATCGGCGAAATCATCGGTGGTTCTCAGCGTGAAGAGCGTCTGGACGTGCTGGATGCCCGTATGCTGGAAATGGGTCTGAACAAAGAGGATTACTGGTGGTATCGCGACCTGCGTCGCTACGGTACCGTTCCGCATTCCGGCTTCGGATTGGGCTTCGAGCGTCTGATCGCTTACGTCACCGGCGTGCAAAACGTCCGTGATGTTATTCCGTTCCCGCGTACTCCGCGTAACGCCACCTTCTAAACGTGCGTTATTGTTTCAAAGGCCAGCATTGCTGGCCTTTTTTATACCCTTTTCATGTTATCTGGATACCCATCTCACGTTAAACACAACCTTTCAATCCCATCCACCTGTTACGTAATATTTCATCGCAATACATTTGCACAAAAAATAACCAGTAATTTTATTGTGGATTAGCATTTTCTGATTAAATAGTACATTTTTTAGCCTTTCGCACGGCACTCCAGACGTCCAAAAATCGTTACCTGTAAAATCCAAACTTTCCGGTATTACGGAGAAAAAATAACCTTAGCAAAATTAAATATAAGAAAATCATATAAATAGAAATAAAAACGAGAATTTTCAGCTCAGGGGTATCCGAAGTTTGACGCTGTTCACAAAGTTGCACAAAAATAACATTTTGTTACACATTTTTTCTTTTTGAAACCAAATCTTTATATTTGTAGCACTTTGACGGTAGCGAAACGGTAGTTTGAATGGAAAGATGCCTGTCAGACACATAAAGACACCAAACTCTCATCAATAGTTCCGTAAATTTTCATTGACGGAATTTATTGGCGGCAGTGGCAGGTGTCATATAAAAACCGATGAGGGTAATAAATAATGATGAAGCGCAATATTCTGGCAGTGGTTATCCCTGCTCTGCTGGTAGCCGGGGCAGCTAACGCTGCAGAAGTTTACAACAAAGATGGTAACAAGCTGGATATCTACGGTAAAACCGTTGGTCTGCATTATTTTTCTGACAGCGCTGCTGACGATGGCGATCAGACTTATGCTCGTCTTGGTTTCAAAGGGGAAACTCAGATTAACTCCGAGCTGTCCGGTTACGGTCAGTGGGAATACAACTTTGCCGGTAACAACTCTGAAGGCGGCAGTGACGCTCAGAACGGCAACAAAACCCGTCTGGCATTTGCTGGTCTGAAATATGCCGATCTGGGTTCTTTCGACTACGGTCGTAACTACGGTATCGTTTACGATGCTCTGGGTTACACCGATATGCTGCCAGAATTTGGTGGTGATACCGCATACAGCGACAACTTCTTCGTTGGTCGTGTTGGTGGTGTTGCAACCTACCGTAACTCCAACTTCTTCGGTCTGGTTGACGGTCTGAACTTCGGTATCCAGTATCTGGGTAAAAACGAACGTGATGGCAATACCGGTCGCTCTAACGGCGACGGCGTTGGCGGTTCTGTAAGCTACGAAATGGATGGTTTCGGTATCGTGGGTGCTTACGGCGCAGCTGACCGCACCAACGCGCAGGAAAACTCTTTCTACGGCAATGGCGGTAAAAAAGCTGAGCAGTGGGCGACCGGCGTGAAATACGATGCTAACAACATCTACCTGGCAGCGAACTACGGTGAAACCCGTAACGCGACCCGCATCTCAGGTGCTGGTAACAGCGGTTTTGCGAACAAAACTGAAGACGTATTCGTCGTTGCTCAGTACCAGTTCGATTTCGGCCTGCGTCCGTCCCTCTCCTACAACAAGTCTAAAGCGAAAGACGTAGAAGGTATCGGTGATGTGGATCTGGTCGATTACTTCGAAGTAGGTGCGACCTACTACTTCAACAAAAACATGTCCACCTATGTTGACTACAAGATTAACCAAATCGATTCTGACAACAAACTGGGCGTGAACTCTGACGACATCGTTGCAGTTGGTATCGTTTACCAGTTCTAATAGCAGACCTCTTTGTTAAATGCCTTAAAAACAGGACTTCGGTCCTGTTTTTTTATATCTGCCAGCGGATTCTTGCGTCTTAAAAAAACACCTCAGCTTTTCGTCAGTAACGGTTGGCATTTTGTAAATCTACCGTTAACCTGATAGCGGACTTCCCTTCTGTAATCACTATGGAACCTCGTCATGTTTGAGAACATTACCGCCGCTCCTGCCGACCCCATTTTGGGTCTGGCTGATTTGTTTCGTGCCGATGACCGCCCTGGAAAAATAAACCTCGGGATCGGTGTATATAAAGATGAGACAGGCAAAACGCCGGTGCTGACCAGCGTTAAAAAAGCCGAGCAATATATACTGGAAAATGAAACCACCAAAAACTATCTTGGCATTGACGGTATTCCAGAGTTTGGTCGTTGTACTCAGGAATTACTGTTTGGTAAAACGAGTTCGCTTATCAACGATAAACGCGCACGTACAGCACAGACCCCTGGTGGCACTGGCGCACTTCGCGTGGCAGCTGATTTTCTCGCAAGAAATACGTCGGCTAAACGCGTATGGGTGAGCAACCCAAGCTGGCCGAACCATAAGAGCGTCTTTAACTCTGCCGGTCTGGAAGTTCGTGAATACAACTATTACGATGCGGCGAACCACTCATTAGACTTTGATGCGCTGCTGGTAAGCCTCAGCGAAGCTCAGTCTGGCGATGTGGTACTGTTCCACGGCTGCTGTCATAACCCAACCGGTATCGATCCTACGCTTGAGCAGTGGCAAACGCTGGCTCAGCTTTCTGTCGAGAAAGGGTGGTTGCCGCTGTTTGACTTCGCATACCAGGGCTTTGCCCGCGGTCTGGAAGAAGATGCAGAAGGTCTGCGCGCATTCGCCGCGCTGCACAAAGAGCTGATCGTTGCCAGTTCCTACTCCAAGAACTTTGGTCTGTACAATGAGCGCGTAGGTGCCTGTACGCTGGTTGCTGCTGATGCTGAAACCGTCGACCGTGCGTTTAGTCAGATGAAATCAGCCATTCGCGCTAACTATTCCAACCCGCCAGCACACGGCGCATCCGTAGTTGCCACGATTCTGAGCAATGACGCGCTGCGTGCCATCTGGGAACAGGAACTGACCGATATGCGCCAACGCATTCAGCGCATGCGTTTACTGTTCGTGAATACGCTGCAGGAGAAAGGTGCGAACCGCGACTTCAGCTTTATCATCAAACAGAACGGCATGTTCTCATTCAGCGGCCTGACAAAAGAGCAGGTTCTGCGTCTGCGTGAAGAGTTTGGTGTCTACGCTGTCGCTTCCGGACGTGTAAACGTAGCTGGAATGACGCCAGATAACATGGCGCCGCTGTGCGAAGCGATTGTCGCAGTACTGTAATCTATCGCGTACAAAAAAGGCCGCAATAGCGGCCTTTTTATTTATCTGCGGTATTACCAGACAGGCATTTCGTCCTGCAGGAACGGGTTATGAAGCCGTTCGTTACCCAGCGTAGAAAGTGGGCCGTGACCCGGAATAAACGTCACGTCATCGCCCAGCGGCAACAGTTTACGTTTAATCGAATCGATCAGTTGGCTGTGATCTCCGCGCGGAAAATCGCTGCGCCCTACGCCACCTTTGAAAATCACGTCACCCGAAATCAGTAACTTTGATTGCTCATCAAAGAAGACCACATGTCCCGGTGTATGACCCGGACAATGCAACACCTGCAACGTCACGTTGCCAACGCTGACCCGATCACCTTCGTTCAGCCAGCGATCGGGCGTCAGCGGCTCACAATCGCCCAGGCCAAACATGCGGCTCTGCGCAGGGAGCCCCTGTAGCCAGAACTCATCTTCTTTTTCCGGACCAATAACCGGTACACCATAATGCTGTGCCAGTTCAGCTGCCACCCCAACATGATCAAGATGACCGTGAGTAAGCAGGATCTGCATTAGCGTCAGACCGCTGGCATCCACTTCCTGTTTGATTTTCTCGGCATCGCCGCCGGGATCGACCAACGCGGCCAGACGAGTCTGCTCACACCAGATTAGCGAGCAGTTCTGGGCGAATGCAGTGACCGGAATAATACGATAGTTCATACAGCTCCTGTTTCATTAAGCTTATGGATCACCAGTGCCGTGCAGGGCCGGTGTCGATATGCACAAAGTTACTGCTGGGGTAGTATCCTACACCACCTGCGCGCATAGATAACGCAGCTTTGCGAATATTACTTAATGCGATGCCTTCAATATGGAAATCCATGGCCTGGCCTTTGGTGTGGTAGCTTTTCTTGGCCACACCGCGACTGCGCGCACGTAGTTCATTATTGGTATCGACGGAACGATAACCGGAGATCAGCTGTACGGGTTTACGCGTACCCAGCAGGCCCTGCAGACGGAAGAGTTGATCAAACAGTCCGGGGTCAATGGATTTCACTTTATTGGCCCGAAAATCACGGAAAAAGTGATTAAGTTTTGCTAATTCGTCCTGAATATAGCCCCTGCCATCAAAAAACTCTGCTTTTATTGACTCACCGGTATGCAGGTTATTCAGAGTCAATATACGCGGACGTGGGGTAGAGAGTGTTGCAAACGCAGGCGTAGGCAGGATGGCAGCGCCGAGGGCAATACCACCAAGCGCCAGCAGTTTGCGGCGATTAGCGTCAAATTTGTCCATGGTATTAAGGTCTACAAGGTCAATGTTATCGTATGTATGCTCTAGCGCACGCGGGAAACCTTATCTGGCTAAGTAGTCCACGTCAAGGCTCCCAACCCCAGGAAATACGGGGCTCACAGCCATTTTGCCCCGTTTCCAGCATAACTTACGACAATCATTTTCCTCGAACTGCTTCATTTATCTGATTAATTGCTCGGCTTTTGACACAATTTGTGCGCTGGATCGCGCTGTCAGATCGTAATTGTAAATATCTGTACGATACTGCGTGCGACCATCCGGGCCAACAAATGCGGTCAGATAGTAGAGGTTGACCGGAATATTCTGGCGAATATTCACGTACCGCGTATCCCCTTGCTTCAGGGCATCCGAGATGCGGGTATCATTCCAACCCGCGTCCTGTAGCAGCATATTCGCCAGCTCAGATGCCTTATTCACACGCACACAGCCGGAACTTAACGCCCGCGTATCTTTCTGGAACAGATTGTGGTTCGGCGTATCGTGCAGATAAATAGCGTCCGAACTCGGCATATTGAATTTATAGCGTCCGAGCGAGTTACGTGCGCCCGGAGCCTGCTGAAAGCGGAACGGCAGATTGGACGCAGTGATGGTGGCCCAGTCAACCTGCCACGGATCTATCGTCTCTTTACTGTTCCAGCCGCGCATTACGGTATAGCCGTGACGTTCAAGATACCCCGGATCATTCCACAATTTAGGCAGAATATCTTTTCGGGCCAGCGTCGGCGGCACGTTCCACGGCGGGTTAACGACCACGTTATTCAGCGCGCTGCTCATCATCGGCGTTTTACGATCGGGGCGCCCGACGATAACGCGCGAGGCCAGCACCTGATTGCCGTTCTGATAATAAACCAGCGAGTAGGCAGGAATGTTTACCATGATGCCGGTAGACAGATCGCTCGGCAAAAGGCGCAAGCGCTGAATATTTAACGCCAGCACGCCAGCACGCTGAGCAGGCGTTACGTTCAGCCAGTCACGCGTCGCAGGACCTATCGCGCCATCAGCCCCAAGCCCTTGCCACGTCTGAAAACGTTTTACCGCATCGACAAGTTCACGATCGTAAGCGCTACGTCCTTCTTTAGCAGATGTACTGACGGTGGACTCCAGCATTCCCGTACGGCGCAAAATTTCACGCAGCGCGGGAATGTCATTACTCCACTCTCCCGGACGCAGCGTCGCGGTACCGGTTAGCTGAGGCCAGGGCCGCGTATCGCTCACCAGCTTGAGTAGTGATTCATGCATTGCGGCGTACTGCGGATGCTGAGGTGCCAGGCTGGCGACGAACGATGTCAGTTGTCCGTTATCCAGCGCGACCTGCCACTGGTTGATGACAGAAATCGGCGGCGTCGTCAGCGCATAGGGCTTATCGCTATAAAGCCAGCGATTACCTTTGACAGGGATATTAGCGATAAAGTGCAGATACCCCATCATCGCATCCGAGAGCACAATGTCTCTCGCCTGACCGGTTACTGCCGGATCAGTCAGAAGTGCAACCCAGGTAGTAAACTGCGGCTGAAAGCCAGCAATCGCGACCTCGGCCAACTGTTGTTGAAAGGCCTTTACCGCATCACGATTTTCCCACATCGGCTTCATTTCACGTGCGGCATACAGCAATTCCAGTTGGCTCATATACACTGGCGTGAAGCCCGCTGGAAGTTGAGATTGTAATTCGGCGCGGGCTTGATCAACTGACACGCCCTGCGGTAACGGTTGAATCCCCGCCATAATAGCCGTCGCGGAAGATTGTACCTGCGGCTGCGATAATGCTGTTGGCTGTTCACTGACGCTCGCAGAGCTATCGCCAGGGATCATTTCAGGCTCATCGGCCTGCGCATTGAACAGTGGAGCGAATGTTACGGCCAGGCACAAACTGATTGCCGACAGCCGACGACCACACATTTTATTAAGCAACATCCCTTGCCCCCTGTTTTCTTTATCATACTCTATAGCCAGGCACCATAAATCGGGTGTGCAACGCCTGTAGACGCCAATACAACTGAAGTATGACGAGTAAGCCTGCATACCCGTCAGGCTTATCTTCAGTATATAAACTTCGCCAATGTTTTACCTGGTATAATGTAAAGAAGTTAAAAGAAATTGCACCTGCAATTGAGACTTTTCGGAAAAGAAGAAAGGCGGTCAAATGACCGCCTTTCTATTTAGCTTGCCTGCGAGGAGGCATCTTCAGTCCCCGGCAGTGGTTCCGGTAACTGAGGCGCAAATCCGCGCAGCCCCACCACATGAACGTGCTCGGTGTTCTGGAAGACTTTACGCACCAGTTTGTAGGTCGTGCCTTTCTCTGGGCTGATGTTTTCCGGCGCAGCGATAATCAGCTGCATCTGCAAACGCTCACACAGCTCAAACAGAGTCGCAATAGATCGCGCATCGAGTCGTGCTGCTTCATCAAGGAACAGCAGGCGGCAAGGAGAGATGTCTTTCCCGCGCAATCTGCGACCTTCATCTTCCCAGCTTTGCACCACCATCACCAGAATAGACATCCCGGTCCCGATCGCTTCACCCGTTGACAGCGCGCCAGATTCAGCACGCAGCCAGCCGTCAGAGCCACGGTTAACCTCAACTTCCATTTCCAGATAGTTACGATAGTCCAGCAGCTCTTCACCAATGGTTTGCGGCGTGCGTTGCCCCATGTCGATCTGCGGATTCAGACGCTGATACAGCTTCGCCAGCGCTTCTGAGAAGGTCAGGCGATTGCTGTTAAACAGATCCTGATGCTGTTCATGCTGCTCTGAAAGTACGTCCAGCAAGGTAGCATGCGTTTCACGCACATTGACATTCAGGCGAACGCTGTTAACCTGGCCAAACGACACACTTTGCAGCCCCTGGTTCAGCATGCGAATACGGTTCTGTTCACGCTGAATGGTCTTACGAATAATGTTCGCCACGCTGCGAGAGCTGATCGCCAGTTTCTGTTCACGAGAGGTTAGCTCTTCCGTCAGACGGCTCAGCTCAATCTCCATCTGTTCGATGGCTTCAACCGGATCGTCGGTACGGATAATATCCTGGCGAATACGTTCACGCAGATGCTGGTAAACCGCGACGAAGAACTGGATTTTGCGCTCTGGGCGTTTTGGATCTTCAGACATACGCAACACATCGCGCAGGTGTTCGTTATCCGCAACCGCCAGACGTAGCGCACCGAGCGCCTTATCCGACATCGAACGCAGTTCGTCACCGGAAAGATAGGCCAACTCGCGACGGTGCAGACGACGTTCCACACCGTTATCTTTCACCATCCGCATGACTGCACACCAGCCGGCTTTGGCGGTGACTACCTGCTCACGCATTTCATGATAATCACGTTCCAGCTTGCGCAGTCTGCGGGTCAGGTTTTCCATCTCCGCTTCGCAGAAGGTCAGTGCTTTCTCAAGTTGGTTGCGGCGTGCACGGTTGTTGCTGAGCTGCGCATGCAGTTCGTCACGACGGATACGCGCGCGCTCTTCGGCACCGCTGTCCGCACGAACGCCAATATCCTGCAGTTCACGTTGTAAATCATTAAGCAGCTCTTTTTTGGTGTCATAAGAGCTTTTTAGCGATGCCATGACCTGGTTGTACTGGCTTAACTGTGCAGCATGACTACGCAGCGCTTCACGAGCGCGGGTACGTTCGGCTTCCGCCTGTTCCAGGCGTTCACGCAATTTTTCGTTCAGATCGCTATTACCGCTCAGCATTTCGGCTGAGTCGGAATAACTAAAGTGCGCCCGACGCTGTACGACTTCAGTCAGCGCAAAAGCCTGCTGACGTGCGTCGCGCTGCATCTGCTGGGAATACGTATAGTCTTCCTTCAGCTGTTCAAACTGCTCAGGGTCATTTTGCAGAACTGAAACGATAGGTTCCAGTTTCGCCAACTGATTACCATGTTGCTGTACAAAACGCGCGGCTTCCTGAGCTTCATCCAGACGCTCGCGAATTTCGTCCACGCGATCGGCCAGCGTGTCATCTGCCAGCAGATTCAAGCGCGGCAGCAGGCGGTTCAGCGCGGAGACGCCCTCTTTCGCCTGTTCAAACTGCATACGGCTTTGCTGATTATCATTTTCATGATTGGTCTGCGCACGTTCCAGTTCAACGCGACGGCTATTCAGTTGGCGAATTTCCGCTTCTGGATCGGCTTCAAACGCCACCGACAGATGGCTGCCGATAAAGCGGCTGAACGCCTGATGCAGACGCTGGGTTTTCTGTACATCAAAGGAGAGCGTGGCGAAACGTTCAGACAGCCCTTCACGCTCGGCATGCAGGGTTTCGATACGGCTTTCACGCGCTGCACGACCAAAAATAGGCACCTTCGGGAAGCGGGAATAACGCCATTGACGCTCGGCGGTTTTCACCACCACCGCATTTTCCAGTTCATCAACGCTGAAGACGCTATCATCAAACGACTGCGGATCCCCTTCGATGAAATAGAGATCTTCCGGGCAATCCGTCAGCCCTTCAAGCTGTTCGGTAATTAGTGATAGATCTGGTACCACGATGGCATGGCGCGAAGGACCGTACAGCGCAGAGAAGTACGGGGCATCTTCAAGGCTAACGTCATCATAAATTTCTGACAGCAGCACGCCGCCAAAGCGTTCAGCCAGCGCGTTCAGACGCTGATCTTCCGCACCGCCCGGCTGACTTAAACGTTCAATCTCTTCATCAACCGCATTTTTACGTGCACCGACTTCATCACGCTCAACAATGGCCTCACGCTCGCGCTCCAGCAATTGTTGCAGATACTCGGTCACATCCTGGCTGGAGGTAAACTCTTCGCCACACTGCTCGCTAAGCTGATTCAGGCTATTTTGCGCAGCCAGCCAGACAGGTGCCCGCTTCATCAAATGCTGAATACGGGATTGTAGCTGTTCCTGTTCCTGACGCAGCGTCATACGCTGTTCGCTGGCAGACGAGACGCTGTCCGACAAGGCGGCGATGCGCGCTTCCAGTTCCTGGTGCAGCGCTTCCAGCTCATCGATATCAAACTGTTTACCCTGACGCTTGCAGAATTCGGCCAGCAGACGCTCGGCATCCTGCTGTTCGCGCAGACGCTGCTCCAGTTCGCTCAGTCGCATACGCAATGGCTGAACCTGTTCCGCCAGGTGGCGCTGTTCAACGCCTTCGCGCAGCAGTTCACGCGCCACGCTCCAGGCTTCACTACGTGCCAGCGGGCCGTTGATAGCCGCCACCAGCTGATAAGCCTGTTCGAACTGGCTATGCGCGGTTTGCGCCACGCTCATTTTTTGTTCAAGCGTTAGCAGCTTTTCAGTGGCTTCCTGCTCTTTGGCCTGGAAAGTCTCCAGCCATTCTGCGGCGCTGTCGGCTGTCAGATCTGGTAGGTGGCAGAGCTCTTTCGCCCGATTTAGGGCCTGAATCGCCTGGGTATACTGGATGGCTCGCGTCTGCTGGACGTCCAGCGCCTGCTGGTAATCGGCAAGCTGGCTTTTCAGCTCATCCACTTCCAGTTCGGCGGCTTCCGCGCGGGCTTCGTTTTCATCCTGGCGGTCAACGGCTTCCGCAACCACCTCATTTTGTTCTTCAAGACGGATCTGCAGTTCTTCGAGATCCGCTTCGTAGCGTTCAATTTTTTCCTGCTGACGCAGCGCGGTTTGCACCAGATTCAGGTGATCGCTCGCGGCCTGATAATCGGCTTCCAGATCGCCTTCGGCGCCGTTATGCTCGCCCAGTTCACGCGCCATATCCACGTGCTTGTACTGCTCTGCCGCCAGCTGCTTACGTGAGGTATACAGTTCACGACGATATTCCAGTGCTTTATCCAGATGGATACGACGTTCGTTGGCGTGGCGCATATAATCCGCAGCCACATAGTTGGTCGCTTCGCTGATCAAATGCTTAAACAGGTCGCGGTCAGACTGGGTTACGCGAATCGCTTCCAGCGTCATGCGGTTTTCACGCAGCGCGGCTTCCATATCCTGGAACGCTTTACGTACGCCGCCGTTTTCCGGCAGCAGGTAGTCACGCAGTGAACGGGTAATGGCGCTGGAGATCCCGCCGTACAGCGAGGCTTCAATCAGACGGTAGAATTTACTACGATCAGACGCGGAGCGCAGACGACGGGCAATGATGCCCAGATCGAACATCAGCGAATGATAATCGGTTATTGAGTTGAACTGCTTAAACTGCACACCTTCCATCTCATCAAGCTTCTCTTTCAGCTCAGGTAGAGACAGTACGCGCGCCTGGCGTTCGTTCAGCGTTTCCGTCACCAGTTGGGTTGGCTGTACCGACATCGGCAGCCCCTGAATGGCAAACGGTTTGATATCCACTTTGCGATCACGACCCGCAACCTGTTGCAGACGCACACCCACGACCACGCGCTGATGACGCGAGTTGAGGACGTCGAGCATTGAGTAACAGACCCCTGCTTTCAGCTTACCGTGCAGACCTTTATCACGTGAACCGCTGGTTGCACCAGCTTCGGTGGTGTTACGGAAATGCAGCAGGGTTAAGTCCGGAATGAGCGCCGTAACAAATGCCGCCATGGTGGTGGATTTACCCGCACCGTTACCACCGGACAGCGTGGTGACCAGCTCATCGAGATCAAACGTACGGGCAAAAAAACCATTCCAGTTAATCAGCGTAAGTGAGCGAAATTTACCGCGTTCAATCATTATTCTTCTTCTCCACTGTCCGGCTGATTCTCTTCGGGCTCATCGTTGAGCTGCAGACGGTTCTCGACCGCCATCGCTTCACCATCACGAATTAAGCGACGCTGTGCTTCACGCGGATCGTCACCGCTACGCACATCCGCGCCAAAGCGGAAGACAGATTCCGTAATACGGAATTTGCTGCTGTCGTGGCCCAGAAACCACACCATGCCTAAGCGGCGCAAGCGGTTGAGCGAAGAACGCACTTTTTCCTGTAGCTTCTGGCGGTCAACGTCAGAACCGGTTGAACGGTTGTTCACCAGCTTCAGCAGTTTGGCTTCATCCGCCAGCGTTAACAGCTCGTCATACAGCTCTTGCTGGGTAAAAATCCCTTCGTTCGCCAGGCGTTCCGGGCTGAGATAGAGATAGCAAAGAATTTTACCCACCATCATGTCCAGTTCAGACAGGACCGAACGCGGAATGAGCGTCGTTGAACGCGGACGAAGGTAAAAGAACCCTTCCGGCGCACGGATCAATTCCACGTTATAGCGGCTGTAAAACTCTTCAAAATATTCCTGAAAATCCATCAGGAAGGCATGATTATCCAGTTCATCCAGACCGATATGGCGGCCCGAACGTAAGGCACTATCCAGCGCCGGAAATAACGGATTCGCCAGCGCCTGCGCCAGCTTTACCGGCATCACTTGTTCAATATTTGTCAATGACATGCGCCTGTACCTTGGCTCCGTAATCATTAATCGGCTGCCATTTGGCTGGCAGTCCGGTGAAGTCTGCTTGCGCTACGCCAAGGCGTACCGCCTGATCGATAACAATACGCGCGACGTCGAAATGACGCGCACGTGGGTATTGCGCCAGATACTCGCGCACTACCAAACCGAGATCCAGTGGTGTTTGTCTGGATTTGTAGATAGCCAGCTGTTCTTCGATGATCGCCGCCAGTTGTTCACGGATCTCGTTAAATTCTTCATATTCCAGATCTTCCGGAAGTTCACCGGTGACCTCTTCGTCACGCAGCACCATCTCCTCGTCACGCATATCCAACAGACGATCGGCGTTGGCATAGGTCAGCGCCCACGGATCGTCAAAGTAAGTCTGCACGGACTGACGCAGACGTTGGGCGAAGACGCGGTTTTTATCCATATCGATCGCGGTACGGATAAATTTATGCACATGACGATCGTAGCCGATCCACAAGTCAATGGACTGCTGACCCCAGCTAATAATGCGGTCGAGCTTGCTTTGTAAATCAAACACCAGCCGATCAACAAAATGCAAATCATCATGCGTCATTGTGGCGTCCTGGATGCGTAACAGGTTAGCCTGCAGCTTATCCCCCGCCGCTTCCAGCGTATCCTGCAATTCACGCAGCGTACCAGACGTTTCAGAAAGCAACAGTTCACAGCTGGAAATCGCCGCCCGCCAGTCTTTGTTTAGCAACTGTGCGATGTCGTCTTTTACCTGCTGCTGCTGTTCATCCATGATGCGCTGGGTCAGATCGATACTGTCGAAAATCTCCGCCACCGAGTATTTCAATGGCGCATAGACGTTGCGGTGCCAGTGGAACTCATCGCCACCTTCCGCTGCCGCATCCGCCGCGCGCTTCAGTTCGCCTGCAACAATCGACAGTTGCATGGAAAGACGCAGCGTAGAGAACTCGCGCTGACGAATATAGTAATCTGTGATGCCAATCCCGAGCGGCGTTAAACGGTAAATGGCGTTGCCTTCAGCCTGCTCGCTGGTAAAGCGGTTCAGCAGACGTTGACGCACCATATCGTTGATCGCGTTGTTGGCGCGGACGCCGATGGTTTCGCTGGTTTGCTCAAACGCATCACTCACATGGCGGAATGCATCCACCAGTTCACCTTCACTCATCTCACCGTCAAGTCGCTCACCGTTCAATGTGGCGACCGCCAGCAGGAACGAAAGTCTGTCTACCGGCAGAGAGATGGAGAAGTCATTTTTTCTGGCCCAGGCAACCAGTTCGGGGACTGTCTGGGAAAATTCACTCATAGGTTATCCTTGCATCTGCGGCTCGGGCCGGACGTTTAATCGCGGTGACATGAATATAGCGCCCAAGGCTGATATACGGTTCCTGGCGGCAATAGCGCGTTTCTATTTCTGTTAAAGCATCAAAACAGTCATGCTGTTTTTGTTTATCACGCAGATAATCATGAAACACCCTCACGCCCGTTTTACCGGTTATCTCCCAGCCAATCTCCTCCAGCCAGCCATAGACCTGCTGAGGGTCGCGCGGGAAATCGGGAGACAACGTGCGCCGTTTCTTTTTATACATTCCCTGCTGTACATAGCCGAAATTACCGACCAACACATTACGCATCAACAGGCCATTTGCATTGTAGAACATCAGCGATAAAGCACCGCCCGGGCGTAACATCGACCACAATGTTTTTAAGACGGCTTGTGGATCGGCCACCCATTCCAGCACAGCATGAAACAATATCAGATCAACCTGAGAATCCAAATGCTGTGGGATGTCCTGAGCGGCACAATGTATAAAATGCATGTTGTCGCTCACACCTTGCTCTTCTGCCGCCCGTTGCGCTCGCGCCACCATCTCAGCAGAAAGATCGCACAAGGTAACGTGATGGCCCCGCTGCGCCATCAGAATGGCTGTCTGCCCTTCTCCGCCACCCGCATCAAGCACACGCAATGTCTGGCCCGCGTATTCGGCAAGAAGTTTGTCCAGATCCTGCCAGAGGATCGTCTGGCGAAGCTGACCTTTAGTGGTGCCGTAAATGTTACGGGAAAACTTCTCTGCAATGTCATCAAAATTGCGATCCCGCATCAGGCTCTCCACATGCTGGCTTTAGGGTGACTAAGTAAAACCGCTATTTTGTCACACCCACGCCGAGAATGAACCTTCCTGGTGTAATATCGCTGCAGATCCCCTGCTGTATGGTTAAAAAAGGAACCAAAAAGGATGCTTTTTACGCTGAAGAAAGTGATTGGCGGTATGATGCTGCCACTTCCGCTAATGCTCATTATCATGGGTACAGGCCTGGTGCTGCTCTGGTTTAGTCGCTTTCAAAAAACAGGGAAAGTGTGCATTAGCCTGAGTTGGCTGGCGCTGTTACTTCTTAGCTTGCAACCCGTCGCTGATAGCCTACTGAAACCGATTGAGGACAGCTATCCAACCTGGCAGGATACACAAAAAGTGGAATACATTGTGGTGCTGGGCGGAGGGTATACCTGGAATCCTCAGTGGGCACCAAGTTCAAACCTAATCAGCAACAGTCTTCCGCGTCTGAATGAAGGTATTCGCCTCTGGCGTGCTAATCCGGGATCGAAGCTTATCTTTACCGGTGCTGCGGCAAAGAGCAATAACGTCAGTACTGCAGAAGCGGGAGCCCGCGTAGCGCAGTCACTGGGTGTGCCACCCGGTGATATCATCACGCTGGATAAACCTAAAGATACTGAAGAAGAAGCCGCAGCGGTTAAGCAGGCCATCGGCAGCGCGCCGTTCCTGCTGGTGACCTCCGCATCGCACTTACCACGAGCAATGATTTTCTTCCAACAAGCTGGACTACACCCGTTGCCCGCGCCGGCTAATCAGTTAGCAATTGATTCACCGCTAAATCCGTGGGAGCGCGCGATCCCCTCTCCCGTCTGGTTGATGCATAGCGATCGTGTTGGTTACGAAACATTGGGTCGCATCTGGCAGTGGTTAAAAGGTTCAGGCGAGCCACGGCAGCAGTGATTTCGTTGCCAGATCAAAGTTGGTGCGATTAAAACGTCCGGTGTTGACTAGTTGCGCCACCTCATCCCATAACACATACAGCCAGCGCCGCCAGATGAAGGACTCCGCCACGGGCGCGCGTTGCAGGTATTGCCAAAGCAGGCTTTCCGCCAGCGCGTTATCCATTAAACGGAACAATTCATACTCTCTGGGCGCCCACAGCATCAACCCCGGTCCCACCATGGCCAGTAGCTGATCGCTACGGGCGTCTTTGAGCATGCTACGTAAACTGAAATTACCGTGGATCAGTACGCAGTTATCATTGAATCCTTCAAATAAAGCGGGTAAACACTCACGGGTACGAAACAGGATGCGCTTATCCTGCATCGTCAAGCCAGTATTGTTGAACTGATTTAACGTGGTCCACAGCACCTCAACACGCTGGCGATACCAGGATGGCCAGATATTCTCTTGCGTGTTATCCACCATTCCCACGCAGCCACGGCTATCCTGCCGATGCCATGACAGCAGACCTTCTACGATCTGATCTTTTAAATGTTCCCAGCGTTCGGGCGTTCGGGCTGGCGCTTCCACCGGCACACCCCGTAAACGCTCAAGCAGTAACACATCGGGGCCGGGATGCTCTTCGTGGGTCAAGACCCCGTAAATGACGGGCATACGCACCGTACCGCTGCGCGCTAACATGGAGGTTTTCCATGCCAGTTGCTGCGCCATACCTGGCGTGGTGAAACTTCTCGCCATCAGCGGCATCGGATTTCCCTGACTGTCGTACAGTGACCACAGGGCCGTATCCACTTTTTCATTCACGCATTCTATACGACTGAGTTTTTCGCCCAGCAGGTGGCTGAGTTCGGCACGCAACTGTTCCATTTCAGATTGCCCTCATAAATGCTACTGCTTTCATAATGAGCGTCGGGCAGACAGATGTCACCCGGATGAGATCAATTGATGAAAAGAAAAGTGGAGGGAAAGCGCAACGATACGACACTCCTCCCAAAAATACGCATCAATATGGGGGAGTGCCGTGAGAAAAACTAAGGCATTTCGGCGCGAACGCGCTCGAGATCTTCGGTAGTGTCTACGCCGGTACCCGGGACTTCTTTTGCGACGGCAACGTGAATTTTTTCGCCGTACCACAGCACTCGCAGCTGCTCCAGCATTTCGATATGCTCAAGCGGGCTAGGCTGCCAGTTAACATAGCGGCGAATAAAACCGGCGCGATAGCCGTAAATGCCCAGATGGCGCAGGAAGGTGTCCCCCACCGTTTCCAGACTTTTGGCGAAACGATCGCGATCCCATGGGATGGTCGCGCGTGAAAAATAGAGCGCATATCCTTCAGCGTCCAAAACGACTTTTACCGCATTCGGATTAAATGCCTCTTCCGCACTGTGAATCGGAGCCGCAAGAGTCGCCATGCCGACCTGACGTTGCGCCAGATTCTCAGCTACCTGGCGAATAATGACCGCCGGAATCATCGGCTCATCACCCTGTACGTTCACAATAACGGTATCATCGCTAAAACCACATTTCTCGACGACTTCCGCCAGGCGCTCCGTACCAGACTGGTGATCGGCGCGGGTCATGCACACTTCCCCCCCCACCGCTTCTACCGCGCGAGCGACATCCTCGTGATCGGTGGCCACGATGATACGTTCAGCGCCAGATTCACGCGCACGCTCCAGGACATGCACGATCATAGGCTTGCCGTTGATATCCAGTAGCGGCTTGCCCGGCAGACGAGTGGACGCATAACGCGCAGGAATAATGACCACAAAACTCATGATTTACTCTCATCAGCAGTCAGAACGCGGGCTTCGGTTTCCAGTAACACAGGAATGCCATCACGCAGTGGGAAAGCAAGGTTATCCAGTTTACAAATCAGTTCCTGTTTTTCCTGGTTAAACCAGAGTTTGCCATTGCATACCGGGCAGGCAATGATTTCAAGCAGACGATGATCCATAGTTCCTCCAGATGGACCGGATTGTGAATCCGTAAATATTAACATAATCGCTTAATGGGCTGGGTCTATTTCCCAACCATGGCGTGCATCAGCAAATAAACCTTCAGGATAACGTCCCAGCGTCACGCGTGTTGCCAGTTGCCAGCGGGCAAAATCGTCAATCGCCTGAAACAATCCTTTTTGCAAAGTCACCCCAGGCTTAACCCCATCCTGTAACCACAGCGAAATCACGTCCAGCACGCCCGTTTTACGGTGCATTTTGGCATCCATTCGCCCAACCAACTGCCCGCGGTGCAGCAACGGCAAGACGAAATAACCGTACTGACGTTTTGGTGCTGGCGTGTAACACTCCAGCCGGTAGCTAAAATCGAATAGCTGCTCTGCCCGTTTACGATCCCAAACCACCGGATCAAAAGGCGATAACACTGCGCTGTGGGTCGCCGTTAATTTGCCCGCCAGCGCCTGTTCGAGTAGCGGCTGAAGGTGGCTATGCAGCCATAGCGTTCCCAGCCCTTCAACGTCGACAGGAATAATCTTTTGCTGTTCCGCCCGTTCGTTGTACCAGTTTTTTAGCGCCGGGCGCTTCAGGCGGTAGTAGTCTGCCAGCCATTGTTCGCGGAAAATCCCCAGACTGCGGGCGCTGTTATCCAGCATAACGCTTTCAGCATCTTCCTGCGAAAGTGGGTCGCGTTCATCGTCCCAGTGTGGCATGACGCGATGGGTTAAATCATACACGCGCTGGAAATTACGCCGTTCCACCACCATCACTTTCCCGGCAGTGAACAGCCCTTCAAGATGACGCTTCTGCGGTTTCCACTCCCACCAGCCGCTGGTCCCCTTGCGTGGATGCTCAAAATCAGCAGATCGTACCGGTCCGTTATGCTGGATGTGCTGGAGCAGTTGCTCAATTTCATGAGCATGTTCTTTCATCCACGCCGCTTTATACTTCCAGCCCATATTCTCCGGGGCCAGCATGCGGTGACGTATCAGCATAAAATCGCTGCGCGGCAAAAAGCAGGCCTCGTGCGCCCAGTATTCCATCAGTTCGCCCTGCTGTAACGAGTCGTCCAGCCATTGGGGTGAATAATCTCCTAAACGACTAAACAGCACCAGGTAAGGACTTCGCGCCACAATATTGATGGTATCGATTTGCAGTAACGACATGCGCGAAATAGTCGCGAGAATATCTGCCGGGGTTGCCCGACGGCGTGTTTTTTTCAGCAGACCTTGAGCGGCAAGGTGAAGATGACGGGCATCCGTCAGAGAAAGGTGCGGCAACGACATCTATGGCCTCATAAATGATTCGCTGCCGCAGCGTGAATCAGTTAGCGAGTCAGCGAGATTAAGCTATCCAGCAACACGTCAGGCCGATCGCCTGACAAATGAGCGTCAACAGGTAAATACCACCAGTTTTCATCGGCAAATGCCCGGCACTTAACCGCATCTTTTTCCGTCATCACCAGCGTTTGCCCGGCGTTTACAAACGCACTGACGTCACTGTAGGTCAGAGACTGATGGTCTGCCAGCGCAATGCTTTTTTGCACGCTGGCACCGCATGCTTTCAGCGTGGCAAAAAAACGCGGAGGGTGACCAATGCCCGCCATGGCGACAATATTGGGCAATTGCGCTACATCACGGCGTTCGCCTGTACGTAAATTAACGGCCAGCCCCGGTTCAAGTCGCATAGGGATTTCCCCTGGTTGCGCAACGCCACCGTTAACAATAGTCGCATCCACCGATTTTAGACGACCTGCGCGTTCCCGCATTGGACCAGCGGGAAGCCACCAGCCATTGCCAAACCGACGTTCGCCGTCAATAACCACGATTTCAACATCTCGCGCCAGACGATAGTGCTGTAGCCCATCGTCGGTCACAATAATCTGCACGTCATGTTGGGCCAAAATGGCTTTTACCGCATCCGATCTTACCGGGGATACCGCTACCGGCACGCCGGTACGTTGGGCGATCAGCACAGGTTCATCACCCGCTTCTGCGGTAGTGGTCTCTGCGGTCAATAACAACGGATAAGCAGCCGCTTTCCCGCCGTAACCACGCGACACCACGCCCACGCGAATCCCGCGTTGCTGCAGTTGTTCAACCAGCCAAATCACCACCGGTGTTTTGCCATTGCCGCCGGCTGTAAGGTTTCCGACCACCACAACCGGTACTGGCGCGCGCCAAGCGCGTTTCAGCCCAAGCTTGTAGCATAGGCGGATCCCGCCACTCACCAGGCCATAAAGCCAGGAGAGTGGAAGTAACAATCGCCACAGCGGCGATTCACCAGACCAGATACGTGCGATCATTGACCGAATTGCATTTTGTGTAATTGCGCATAGACCCCGCGCTGCTCAATCAGGTCGCTATGGGTTCCGCGTTCGACAATCAGACCATCCTCCACCACGATGATTTCGTCGGCTTGTTCAATGGTTGAAAGACGGTGAGCAATGACCAGAGAAGTACGGTTTTTCTGTAGCTCATCCAGCGCAGACTGAATCGCACGTTCAGATTCGGTATCAAGAGCTGATGTTGCTTCATCAAGGATCAGAATTGGGCTGTCACGCAACAAGGCACGGGCGATAGCGATACGCTGACGTTGTCCGCCGGAAAGCAGGACGCCGTTTTCACCAATCACCGTATCCAGACCATTATCCATCTTGTTGATGAAATCCATGGCGTAGGCCATCTGTGCCGCTTTTTCGATCTGCTCACGGCTGTACATATCGGTACGCGCGTAGGCGATGTTGTTGGCAACCGTATCGTTAAACAGGTGCACATTCTGCGAAACCAACGCAACCTGATCGCGCAGGGATGCCAGGGTATATTCGCGCAGATCGTGTCCGTCCATCAGAATCTGCCCTTCATCAATATCGTAGAAGCGCGTAATCAAGCTGGCGATGGTGGATTTTCCTGAGCCCGAACGGCCAACCAGAGCAACGGTTTTACCCGCGGGAATATTCAGGTTGATGTTGCGCAGAGCCGGTACTTCACGTCCCGGATAGGTGAAAGTCACGTTGCGGAACTCGAGATCGCCGGTAGCACGCTCGATAACACGTTTACCTTCATCTTTCTCTTGTTCGCTATCCAGAATCGTAAATAAGGTCTGGCATGCCGCCATACCGCGCTGGAACTGCGCGTTGACGTTGGTCAGCGATTTCAACGGACGCATCAGCGCGATCATTGAGGAGAAGACAACCGTAATTGTCCCTGCCGTCAGGTTTTCCATTACGCTTGGGAAGCTGGCCGCATATAACACGAAGGCCAGAGCCAGAGACGCAATCAACTGGATGATAGGGTCGGAGATAGAAGAAGCGGAAACCATCTTCATACCCTGCAAACGCATCTTGTTGCTGACCTTATCAAAGCGCTTGGTTTCGACTTCCTGACCACCAAAAATCAGAACTTCTTTGTGGCCTTTCAGCATCTGCTCCGCACTGGTCGTAACCTGCCCCATAGTGTTTTGCATGTTTTTACTGATGCTACGAAAGCGCTTGGAAACCACACGGATCGCCACTGACACAATTGGCGCCAGTACAATCAGGATCAGTGACAGCTGCCAGCTGTAATAGAACATCATGATAAACAGGCCAATGATTGAGGCCCCTTCACGTACCACGGTGATCAGCGCGCCGGAAGACGATGACGCGACCTGCTCTGAATCATAGGTAATACGTGACAACAGCGTACCTGTAGACTGTTTATCAAAAAAGGAGACTGGCATGCCCATCATATGACCAAACAGGCGGCGACGCATGGTCATGACCACTTTGCCTGACACCCATGAGATACAGTAGCTGGAGACATAACTGGTTAAGCCACGAACTATCATCAGCCCAATGACCACCAGCGGCATCCACAGCAGCACCGAACGATCCGTTTTACCAAAACCATCATCCAGTAATGGTTTAAGGAGCGATAACATGAAGGTATCGCTGGCCGCGTTAAGGACTAACGCTATACCCGCCACGATCAGACCCGATTTAAAAGGCGCTATGGTTGGCCATAGTCGGCGAAACGTCTGCCACGTAGAGAGATCTTTATCGTTATGCATTCAAAAAACCAGCATTTGTTAGAATAGCCGCATATTCTACCCGTTATCCTCCGACACGCCAAACCACTGATGATACCAACGAGGTAAAATCTGATCCCGCAAGCTGTGTATTCGCCAGTTTTTTTGGTAAAAATCCAGCGTAATCTGCCCCTGATGTGGTGTATCCAGCCATTGATAATTTTGTTTCCGATAACGTTGCTTCACTTTCCATGATGGCAGACGCCAGGCGTTGTAACGAGATGCAGAGGCTAGTGCGGCCTGCCCGTCAACTCGCTGAATGAGTGCCAGTGATGATGAAGTATTGCTGCCATGATGCGGAACCTGCATCACCGTAGACTGCAGATGCTGCCAGTAGTGACTTAGCATTTTTTGTTCAGCGGGAGACTCAATATCGCCGGTCAGCAGAACACTCTGATACCCATCATCAACTTTAACCACGCAGGAGTGGTTATTCCCCTGCCCTGTATTTCCACGCACAGGCCAGTGCGCACTGAAGGTTAACCCTTGCCATTGCCAACGTTCTCCGCGAAAACACGGGAGGTGTCCTTTCCAGCCTAGCGGACTTCTTATCCATAGTGATGGCCAGACTTGTTGTAAGGAGTGCAACCCTCCCCGGTGATCCATATGTTCATGGCTTAAAATGACCCCTTCCGGCTCCAGATTATGCCAACGCAACCAGGGAATAATCAGCTGTTGCGCGCTATCACCTTCAGGCCATGCCAGACCAGTATCGTAAAGCAGCGCTTTTCCATTACGCACAATCACCATCGCCAGCCCCTGCCCGACATCCAGCATATGCACTTGCCACACATCTGTACGCGGTGCACGCCAAAGCGGCCCACTCAGCAAAAGTAGCGCAGAGAAACAGACCACCGGTAGCGTACGCAAGATATTTAGTCGCCATGCGATAATCATCATTCCGGGTAAAAATGCGAGCCATTGCCAGCGTGCATCAATATTGATCCACCCTTCAGGCAGGCTCCTGAGCCCCCAAAATAGTAGCGCCAGAGAGCGATCCGCTAAATACCACAGATTCGATTCAATCATCACCAGTCCGGCTAAATGCACGATCATGCCTGCTAATATCAAGGGTACGGAAACAAACGTGACCAAAGGGACGGCAAACAAATTAGCCGGAAACGAGGTCAGACTAAAACCGTGAAACATTGCGATTTGTACGGGAAGAAGCAGAAGCGTAATACCCAATTGCAGATGAGCCAGCGCCAGAAATTGACGACCAGCACGCGACAGCGGCCAGTCCGGGAGCGGTACCCATTGGTACCAGAACAGCAGTGCCGCAACGGCGGATGCAGACAACCATAGGCTTTGCGAAAGAACGGCAACAGGATCCACCACCAGAATGGCTGCCAGACAGCAGATCCATACCGACCATCCGCTCCACTGCCTGCTGCTAAGTCTTAGCGCCCCCCAGACTAGCAGCGCAACAACCGTTCGTAATGCCGGGGGTTGCAGCCCTGTCAGCCAGGCATATAATGTGGCGCAGACAATCCCACCCACTAATGGAACCTGCCAACAAATCCATCTGGCGGGCATAAAAAATTGTCCCGCGCGAATTATTCCGGCAGCCAGAAGTGCAGCAAACGCAATATGCAGCCCGGAGATAGCCATCAAATGAGCCGTGCCGGTATCACGCATAATCGTTTTCACCTCTTGTGACACGGACAAGCGCTCACCCATTCCCAGACCCAGTATAACCTGCTGCCAGGGATAGTCGGCGAGTACCGTTTTCAACGAGTCGAGAAATCGCGAACGCAAACTGCATTGTGGTGTGATAACCGAAGCCTGTAAGAATCGCCCCGTCAGCGGTTGATGCTGCGCCAATGCGTAACGCTGGCTATCAAATCCGCCTTCGTTTAATTGACCGTGTACGGCGCGGACTTTCAACGTCATCGCCCATGTCTGACCCGCACAAACATCACCGGGTAAATACTGTCCGTACAGGACGATTCCTTGTGCAGGAAAGATTCGTTTCCCCTGAAGGTGAGTGATTTGGCCGTAGTGCGTTGTCATATTGTCAGTTCCGGTTATCCGCACAATGGCTTGCTGGGTTTTCGCAGGCAGCGTATTACCGGCCCACAGAGCTTCTTTCGCAGCCAGGATTCCCCAAAGAAAAAACAGCAGGGTTAGTCCGGCGGAACGTATATATTTGTGGGGGAGAAAACAGAGCAGACATGCCAGACAAAATACAATGCCGATACACAACATGCCTGGCAGCGTAGGTAATAGCATGAGTGGGAGAATGCCGAATAATGCACACGTACTCACCGTTGTTATTTTCATCAATAACCTCCCTGTTACAGGGAGTGTGCAGTACTCTTCGACGGTTGTCTGGCATCAATTTATCGTTATACGACCTGAGTTCCGCAGACATTTAGTGGGGGTTGTAACGTACAAATTAACTGGGATGAGGATTCCAGGATAGGCGCACAGAAATGAAAAAAGCACCCATGCGGGTGCTTTTCTCGGCGTTAAGTCTCGCTAAAAACTTAACCGTAAATATTGGCGCGATCGCGCAGTTCTTTACCTGGTTTAAAGTGCGGAACGTATTTCCCTTCCAGATCCACTTTATCGCCGGTCTTCGGATTACGTCCGGTGCGTGGTGCGCGGTAATGCAAAGAGAAGCTGCCGAAACCGCGGATTTCAATACGCTCGCCCTGCGCAAGAGTCGAGGCCATATGTTCCAGCATCTCTTTAACTGCATCTTCAACCGCTTTCGCGGGAATATGAGGTTGCTGGGTTGCAAGTCTTTCAATCAATTCTGACTTGGTCATGATTCCTCCGGTTCCTTAAAGGCATAATTAGCTGCTGCATTGATTAAGGGCGGCCGTAGCCGCCCTTTGTCATTGATTACAGGACGAATCCTGTAATCTGTCAAGCTACTCGTCATCCTTTGTGCCGTTAACAGCACAAAGGATTTAGAGCACTCGATATTACTCGCCTTTAGCTGCTTTGAAAGCTTCAGCCATTGCGTTGTTAGAGAAGTTAGCATCTTCCTGTTTGTTAACAGTTGCGATTGCATCTTTCTCATCAGCTTCGTCTTTAGCACGAACAGACAGGCTGATTGCACGGTTCTTACGATCAACGCCGGTGAATTTAGCTTCAACGTCGTCGCCTACGCTCAGAACCAGAGTTGCATCTTCAACGCGGTCACGTGAAGCTTCAGAAGCGCGCAGGTAACCTTCAACGCCGTCAGCCAGTTCTACGGTTGCGCCTTTAGCGTCAACTGCAGTGACTTTACCGTTTACGATTGCGCCTTTCTTGTTCAGTGCAACCCAGTTGTTGAACGGATCTTCTGCGAGCTGTTTAACGCCCAGAGAGATACGCTCACGCTCTGCGTCAACCTGCAGAACAACTGCTGCGATTTCGTCGCCTTTTTTGTATTCACGAACTGCTTCTTCGCCTGCAACGTTCCAGGAGATGTCAGACAGGTGAACCAGGCCGTCGATGCCGCCGTCCAGGCCGATGAAGATACCGAAGTCAGTGATAGACTTGATTTTACCTTCAACACGGTCGCCCTTGTTGTGGGTTTCCGCGAACTGCTGCCATGGGTTGTTTTTGCACTGCTTCAGACCCAGGGAGATACGACGACGTTCTTCGTCGATATCCAGAACCATAACTTCCACTACGTCGCCAACGTTAACAACTTTGGACGGGTGGATGTTTTTGTTGGTCCAATCCATTTCGGAAACGTGAACCAGGCCTTCAACGCCTTCTTCGATTTCAACGAAGCAGCCGTAGTCGGTCAGGTTGGTCACGCGACCAGTCAGTTTGGTACCTTCTGGATAACGCTTAGCGATAGCTACCCATGGATCTTCGCCCAGCTGTTTCAGGCCCAGAGATACACGAGTACGCTCGCGGTCGAACTTCAGCACTTTAACAGTGATTTCGTCGCCAACGTTTACGATTTCGCTCGGATGCTTAACGCGTTTCCATGCCATGTCGGTGATGTGCAGCAGGCCGTCAACGCCACCCAGATCAACGAATGCACCGTAGTCAGTGAGGTTCTTAACGATACCTTTAACTTCCATGCCTTCCTGCAGGTTTTCCAGCAGCTGATCGCGTTCTGCGCTGTTTTCGGATTCGATAACGGCACGACGGGAAACAACAACGTTGTTACGCTTCTGATCCAGCTTGATTACTTTGAATTCAAGCTCTTTGCCTTCCAGGTGCAGCGTGTCGCGGACCGGACGAACGTCTACCAGGGAACCCGGCAGGAACGCGCGAATACCATTCAGCTCAACAGTGAAGCCACCCTTGACTTTGCCATTGATAACACCAGTAACGGTTGCAGCTTCTTCGTAAGCTTTTTCCAGCGTGATCCAAGCTTCGTGACGTTTAGCTTTTTCACGGGACAGCAGGGTTTCACCGAAGCCGTCTTCTACTGCATCCAGAGCAACGTCAACTTCGTCACCAACCTGGATTTCCAGCTCGCCCTGGGCGTTTTTGAACTGCTCTGCCGGAATGGCGGACTCAGATTTCAGACCAGCGTCAACCAGTACTACGTCTTTGTCGATAGCAACAACAACACCACGAACGATGGAACCCGGACGGGTTTCGATTTCTTTTAAGGATTCTTCAAACAGTTGAGCAAAAGATTCAGTCATGTTTAATCTTCAGGTTTCATATTTAACGTCCACCTGGCTCCATGCCGGATGGGGTTGTTTAACATACCCGCTGTCAATCCATTGCAACGGGGGTACTGCAAATTCGGTCGCACTTAAGCGAGAGCCAGTTTTTGGCGCGCGTATTGTAACGCTTTTTCAATCACTTGCTCAATGCTTAATCGGGTTGAATCCAAAACTAAAGCATCAGCAGCAGGAACCAGCGGCGCTACAGCACGGTTACGATCGCGATAATCGCGTTCTTCGATCTCGGCCAAAAGGCGCTCAAAGTTAACACTAAAGCCCTTCTCCTGCAACTGTAGCATACGTCTATGCGCACGTTCTTGCGAGGAGGCGTCCAGAAAAATTTTCACCGGCGCATCCGGGAACACCACGGTCCCCATATCACGTCCATCAGCAATCAGACCTGGGGTTTCGCGAAATGCGCGTTGACGACGTAAAAGCGCTTCACGCACGCGAGGAAACGCCGCGACCTGAGAGGCGGCATTCGCCACTTCCTGGGTACGGATTTCACCGCTGACATCCTCACCTTCAAGAATGACTTCAAGGTTGCCGTCTGTTGAGATAAAACGCACATCCAGGTGTGAGGCAAGCGGTACCAGAGCATCTTCAGAAGTGACATCAACATGGTGATGTAACGCTGCGAGCGCCAGTACGCGGTAGATCGCGCCTGAATCTAACAGATGCCACTGCAATGCTTCCGCCATTGCCTTGCACAAGGTGCCTTTTCCTGCACCGCTTGGGCCATCAATGGTAATAACCGGGGCAATTGCCGTCATCTTTTTCTCCTTAAACGGGCGTACATTAACGTGAACGCCGCGCATTATACGCGCCAACGCTAATGATCGTTAATACAGAGTGTAAAAACCCGATTAGTCTGTAACGATATGTGGAAGAATTGCGCAATTATAGCGGGCTGGCGAGAAACCAGCCCGGAAGATGGCACTGTTTTACTTTTTATCTGCTGCGATACGTTCACGCATATGCTGAGCGCGATCGTCAGATGCCGGATGAGAATCCATCAGTGATTTTGCATGGCCTGCGTCCATCGTGGCAAACTTATCAAACGCAGTCACTAACCCCTGACGGTCAATACCGCGTTTTTTCAGCAAATCATAGGAAAAGTCATCCGCATCCGATTCCTGGCTACGGGAGAAGGCTGAGTTAATCACACCTTCCGCCAGATCGCCCAACTGAGACTGGGAAAGCTGAGAAGCGACGCCGCTGGTCGCAGAAATAGCATCGCGCGCAGCAAGTGTGGCATACGCGGTCTGCATTGCTTTACGTGAGTGCCCTAAAGAAACATGGCCCAACTCATGACCCAGCACGCCTTCAATTTCATTGTCGGTCATCAGGTCCATCAAGCCCGAATAAACACGTACACATCCATTCGCCATTGCCCAGGCATTGATATCACTGGTCATATAAACTTTATAGTTGACCGGCGTTCCATCAATGTTATTACCCAACGCTTTCGCAATTTTATTCAGACGCTTAGTGTATTTGCTTTTTGCGCCCGCCAGCTGGTTTTCACTATCCATCTGCTTACATGAGCTGTTAGAGAGGGATTTGACATCAGCGTCGGTAAGCGTCGCAGCTTTATAAGCTGCCATACCAGAACTGGCAACAAGGTCGCCATTTACGCCATTTTTACAACCTGCCAGCAACGTAGCGGAAACCGCCAACGCCAAAAAGAGTGATTTATTTTTCATGCTAATCTTCCGATGATATTTATAATAAAAACAAATAAATAAGTTAAATCATCCACAAGTTAGCATTAGTTGTAAGCGTAAAAACAGTGCGGTTACGGACACAGAAACGCCAGTCCGGGGACCGACGTTTCGTGAGGATCAGGCAGATGTACTAATACGCGCCAGCTGTTCGAAATAATCCGGGAAAGTTTTGGCGGTACATTTTGGATCAAGAATGGTCACAGGCGTGTCAGACAGCGCCACCAGCGAGAAACACATCGCCATGCGGTGATCGTTATAGGTCGCGATGTCCGCAAATTGCAATGTTGCAGGCGGGGTGATGCGGATAAAGTCATGCCCCTCTTCCACCTCCGCGCCCACTTTGCGTAACTCCGTCGCCATCGCGAACAGACGATCGGTCTCTTTGACGCGCCAGTTGTAGATATTACGTAATGTCGTGGTGCCTTTCGCAAACAGCGCCGCCGTTGCAATGGTCATCGCCGCATCAGGAATATGGTTCATATCCATATCCACTGCGTTCAACTCGCCGTGAGTACAGGCAATAAAATCGTCGCCCCATGTAATGGTAGCACCCATTTTTTCCAGTACATCGGCAAAACGAATATCACCCTGCATACTGTTACGGCCAATCCCGGTAACTTTTACCGTACCGCCTTTAATGGCACCCGCCGCGAGGAAATAGGAAGCGGAAGAAGCATCACCTTCAACCAGGTATGCACCCGGTGACTGGTACTGCTGCTGCCCCTTCACGACAAAGCGCTGGTAGTTTTGATTTTCAATTTCAACACCAAACGTTTTCATCAGGTTCAGTGTGATATCAATGTAAGGTTTGGATACCAGGTCACCTTTAATTGCAATCGTCGTATCCTGCGGCGCAAGCGGCGCAGTCATCAGCAGCGCAGTGAGGAACTGGCTGGAAACGCTACCGTCTACCTCAACCTGGCCTCCGGTAAAGCCACCGCGCAGACGTAAAGGTGGATAGTTTTCCTGCTCCAGATAGTCAATTTTGGCTCCGCCCTGGCGCAGCGCATCAACCAGATGGCCTATCGGGCGCTCTTTCATGCGCGGTTCGCCCGTCAGCACGATGTCATTGCTGCCCAGACATAGCGCTGCGGCCAGCGGGCGCATTGCGGTTCCGGCATTACCAAGGAACAGTTCCACTGAGCCTTGCGCATGTAATGCACCACCATTGCCAATAATCTCGCAGCGGGTACGATCAGCAGAAAGGGTATAGCTAATCCCTAACACATTCAGAGCATTAAGCATATGGCGAACATCATCGCTGTCCAGCAGGTTGGTCAGGACAGTGGTGCCATTGGCTAATGCGGCCAGCAGCAAAGCGCGGTTAGAAACACTTTTGGATCCAGGCAGATTGATTGTGCCATCCACCCGCGCAATGGGTTGTAACGTCAGGGATTCCATGAAACTCGACTCTCAAAAACAGACATAAAAACCCCACAGACGGGCTGTGGGGATGAAAAGTACAGCAGATTAGCCGCGACGGCGTTCAAAATCGACCATGAAATCGGTCAGTGCTTTTACACCTTCAAGCGGCATTGCATTGTAGATGGACGCACGCATACCGCCGACCACACGATGCCCTTTCAGCGCATGCAGGCCCGCAGCAAAAGACTCTTCCAGGAACAGTTTATCCAGTGCGCTGTCAGCCAGCTGGAACGGTACGTTCATGCGTGAACGGTTGGATTTCGCCACATCGTTACGGTAGAAATCGCTGTTATCAATTACGCCGTACAGCAGTTCCGCTTTTTGCTGGTTAATCTTATCCATTGCATTAACACCGCCCTGCTTTTTCAGCCATTTAAAGACCAGGCCAGACAGATACCAGGCAAAGGTTGGCGGCGTATTGAACATGGAATCGTTGTCATTCAGCACGGTATAGTCGAGGATTGACGGGCATGATACATGAGCTTTACCCAGCAAATCTTCACGGACGATGACAATCGTCAGGCCGGCCGGGCCGATGTTTTTCTGTGCACCGGCATAAATTACGCCATAACGGCTAACGTCAAGCGGTGCGGAAAGAATGGTAGAGGACAGATCCGCCGTGACCACAACGTTGCTGGCAAAATTCGGCGTTTCATCGATCGCAATGCCATCGATAGTTTCGTTCGGACAATAGTGCAGGTACGCCGCGTTATCAGAAAGCTGCCATTCACTCATCGGCTTAACAGCACGCAGGCCGTCCACGGTGACTTTGGCATCAATAACGTTTGGTGTGCAGTATTTTTTCGCTTCTTTAATTGCACTGGCGGCCCAATAACCGGCATCGACGTAATCCGCGGTGGTTTTATCACCCAGAATATTTAACGGGATACCCGCGAACTGCCCACGACCACCGCCATGGCAGAACAACACTTTATAGTTGGAGGGGATGCTAAGAAGATCACGAAAATCCTGCTCCGCTTCCTCGGCGACCTGGATGAATTCTTTGCCACGGTGGCTAATTTCCATCACCGACGTGCCAAGACCGTTCCAGTCGCGAAGATCCTGTTGAGCCAGTTTAAGTACTTCTGCCGGTAGCATTGCCGGACCTGAACTAAAATTAAAGACCTGAGCCATTTCCCCTCACCACGTTGTGTTGTTGTCCAATCAACATCCTGTCATTGACGATAATCCGGTGACAGACATTGGTATAAGTTATTCCTGTGGATATCGGTTTTATCATTCAGTGACACGCGCCGCAATGGGTAAAACTGACCAGGGTAAAAATGTGTCATTGGTCACACAACAGAATCTATCGGATTGACGGGTAAAAACCGAGATTTTTGCTGTCAGGTAACCCGTTTTGCCCGACTGGCCTTCGACCATTCTGGATTTGCACAGCGTGGACATAATTGATGATCTCCGGCGTTCATTTGCACCACTTCGCTACAACGTATACAGGCATAGTCTCCTGCTTCAGGCATTACTTTAAATCGTTGCGTACAGTGCTTAGGTAAAATACTGAGCCCCGGCTTTACGTCTTCATCGGCAAAGAAGTAGACGCTGATTTGTCCATTCGTCTCCAGAATAGCCAGTTTCACCTGTCCCAATTGCTCCACGCCGTTCAAACGCAGTTCCATAAAGAATTCAAATTCCGTCATATTGGCACTATTGAGCTTTGACCATGCCAGCTCGCCGTCTTCAATGATCACGACGGGTTTGCCCTCCAGCAGGTCCTCCATTTTTTCACTATGCGCCATTAGCCACATCACCAACCGATACAGCACAGCAAGAGTAATAAAAACCACCAGCACTGGCAGCATCGGGACATCGTCATAGAATGCCACGTCTCCCGCTGCAGAACCCAGCGTAAGGATGATCAGCACTTCAAAAAGCGACATCTGGCGTACGCCGCGACGTCCGGTGATTTTTAAAAACAGAAAAACCAATATAAAGGTGTAGAGGCTGCGTAACGCAACTTCCCCCAGAAAATCCATGGGCACCTTATCAAGCGCCATACGGTGCAAATCGAAAGCTTTCATTAATATGCTCTAAACGTAGTTGGCTGTAAGAAAGCATAGCCAATGCTTTTATTTACGCCTGAGCTCCGGCGGCGATAGCGCCGTTCATTGAAAACCCGTATCATTGCGCGCTTTCCGTACGACAAAAGTGATTTTCATGACGCAAACATTTATCCCCGGCAAAGATGCCGCTCTGGAAGACTCCATCGCTCGCTTCCAGCAAAAATTGCTCGACCTCGGTTTTCAAATTGAAGAAGCCTCGTGGTTGAATCCCGTCCCTAACGTCTGGTCTGTACATATTCGCGACAAAGAATGCGCGCTGTGCTTCACCAACGGTAAAGGCGCGACGAAAAAAGCGGCGTTGGCTTCCGCGCTGGGCGAATATTTTGAGCGTCTGTCGACTAACTATTTCTTTGCGGATTTCTGGTTGGGCGAAACTATCGCCAATGGCCCGTTCGTGCATTATCCGAACGAAAAATGGTTCCCGCTGACAGAAGAAGACGATGTACCAGAAGGTTTACTGGATGCACGTCTGCGTGCGTTTTACGATCCAGATAACGAACTGACTGGCAGCATGCTTATCGATCTGCAGTCTGGTAATGAAGAACGTGGCGTCTGCGGCCTGCCGTTTACCCGTCAGTCGGATAACCAGACTGTCTATATTCCGATGAATATTATCGGCAACCTGTATGTTTCTAACGGCATGTCCGCGGGTAACACGCCTAACGAAGCGCGCGTTCAGGGCCTGTCTGAAGTCTTTGAACGTCATGTGAAGAACCGTATTATCGCCGAAAGCATCAGCCTGCCGGAAATCCCGGCCGAGGTGATGGCGCGCTATCCGGCAGTGGTGGAGTCCATCGCCACACTGGAAGCGGAAGGTTTCCCAATTTTCGCCTACGATGGCTCGCTGGGCGGCAAGTATCCGGTGATTTGCGTTGTCCTGTTCAACCCGACCAACGGTACCTGCTTCGCTTCCTTCGGCGCACACCCGGATTTCGGCGTGGCGCTGGAGCGTACCGTCACTGAACTGCTGCAGGGCCGTGGTCTGAAGGATCTTGATGTCTTCACCCCACCGACCTTCGACGATGAGGAAGTGGCAGAACATACCAACCTTGAAACTCACTTCATCGATTCCAGCGGTTTGATCTCATGGGATCTGTTCAAGCAGGATGCCGACTATCCGTTCGTTGACTGGAATTTCTCTGGCACCACGGAAGAAGAGTTCGCCACTCTGATGGCCATCTTCAATGCTGAAGATAAAGAAGTGTATATCGCTGACTATGAGCACCTGAGCGTTTACGCGTGCCGCATTATTGTGCCGGGAATGTCTGACATCTATCCGGCAGAAGATCTGTGGTTAGCTAACAACGCTATGGGCGCCCATCTGCGTGACACCATTCTCTCTCTGCCGGGCAGCGAATGGGATAAAGAAGACTATCTCAATCTGATCGAACAACTGGATGAAGAAGGGTTTGACGACTTCACCCGCGTACGCGAGCTACTCGGTCTGGCGACCGGTGCGGATAACGGTTGGTACACCCTGCGTATTGGCGAGCTTAAAGTGATGCTGGCGCTGGCCGGTGGCGATCTGGAGCAGGCGCTGGTGTGGACAGAATGGACGATGGAATTTAACGCCTCCGTCTTTAGCGCGGAACGTGCAAACTACTATCGCTGCCTGCAAACATTGTTGCTGCTGTCTCAGGAAGAGGACCGTCAGCCGCTGCAATATCTGAACGCATTTGTCCGCATGTACGGCGCAGAGGCGGTTGAAGCGGCAAGTGCGGCATTGAGTGGCGAAGCGCCATTCTACGGGTTGCAAACCGTTGATAACGATCTGCAAGCTTTCCCGGCGCATCAGTCTCTGCTGAAAGCCTATGAAAAACTGCAGCGCGCGAAAGCGGCACATTGGTCAAAATAATGACAGTCAGCCTGCGCTAAGTAGGCTAAAAGTATTGTCTGGGATATATTACGGGGCGCTTTAAGCGCCCTGTTTTTTTATTTTGGTCAAATCGGAAAATAAATGTAAAAACAAGGTTAAATATTAGTAGTTGATATTAAAAAAATTAGCATATTAATGTGGTTTTTTATCTCAATTACTCCATTTTAATTAACCGTCTGACAGGAGACAAAAAGAAAAAATTCAACTCACTTTATAATTTTTAAAATTTATTTTTATATGGATAATCAACAAGTTACTCCGTAATCGCATAAAAACCATGCGTCTTGCGGGCCTATAAGCCAGGCGAGATATGATCTATATCAAATTCTCATCTATAATGCTTTGTTAGTATCTCGTCGCCGACTTAATAAAGAGAGAGTTAGTGTGAAAGCTGACAACCCTTTTGATCTTATTCTACCTGCTGCAATGGCCAAAGTTGCCGAAGAAGCAGGCGTCTATAAAGCAACGAAACATCCGCTTAAGACGTTCTATCTGGCAATTACTGCCGGTGTATTCATTTCAATTGCCTTTGTTTTCTATATCACCGCCACAACCGGTACCGGAACTATGCCTTTCGGCATGGCAAAATTAGTAGGTGGTATCTGCTTTTCCCTGGGGCTGATTCTTTGTGTTGTCTGCGGCGCAGACCTCTTCACCTCAACCGTATTGATTGTCGTAGCAAAAGCCAGTGGTCGTATTACCTGGGGCCAATTGGCTAAAAACTGGCTTAACGTTTATGTCGGTAACCTGGTGGGTTGCTTGCTCTTCGTGCTATTGATGTGGCTTTCCGGCGAATACATGACCGCCAACGGCGCGTGGGGGCTCAACGTCCTACAAACAGCCGACCACAAAGTGCACCATACTTTTGTTGAGGCGGTAAGTCTTGGCATCCTGGCTAACCTGATGGTGTGTCTGGCCGTATGGATGAGCTACTCGGGCCGCAGCCTAATGGACAAAGCGTTTATCATGGTATTACCGGTCGCAATGTTTGTTGCCAGCGGTTTTGAGCACAGTATCGCAAACATGTTTATGATCCCTATGGGTATTGTAATACGCGATTTCGCCACCCCGGAATTCTGGACCGCAGTTGGGTCTTCTCCGGAGAATTTTTCTCACCTGACCGTGATGAATTTCATCACCGATAACCTGATTCCGGTTACGATCGGTAACATTATCGGCGGCGGTTTGTTGGTCGGGTTGACATACTGGGTCATTTATCTGCGTGGTAACGATCATCATTAATCTGATGATGCCCATTACACGCAGTAAATAAAAAATCCACTTAAGAAGGTAGGTGTTACATGTCCGAGCTTAATGAAAAGTTAGCCACAGCCTGGGAAGGTTTTACCAAAGGTGACTGGCAGAATGAAGTAAACGTACGTGACTTCATTCAGAAAAACTACACTCCATATGAGGGTGACGAGTCCTTCCTGGCTGGCGCAACTGATGCGACCACTGCACTGTGGGACAGCGTGATGGAAGGCGTTAAACAGGAAAACCGCACTCACGCGCCTGTTGACTTTGACACCTCCGTTGCTTCTACCATCACTTCTCACGACGCTGGCTACATCAACAAAGCGCTCGAGAAGATTGTTGGTCTGCAGACTGAAGCTCCGCTGAAACGTGCGATCATTCCGTTTGGCGGCATCAAAATGGTTGAAGGTTCCTGCAAAGCGTACAATCGCGAACTGGACCCGATGCTGAAAAAAATCTTCACCGAATATCGCAAAACCCACAACCAGGGCGTATTCGATGTTTACACCAAAGACATTCTGAACTGCCGTAAATCCGGTGTTCTGACTGGTCTGCCAGATGCGTATGGCCGTGGCCGTATCATCGGTGACTACCGTCGCGTTGCGCTGTACGGTATCGACTACCTGATGAAAGACAAATACGCTCAGTTCGTCTCTCTGCAGTCCGATCTGGAAAACGGCGTAAACCTGGAAGCAACTATCCGTCTGCGTGAAGAAATTGCTGAACAGCACCGCGCTCTGGGTCAGATCAAAGAAATGGCTGCTAAATATGGCTGCGATATCTCTGGCCCGGCTACCAACGCTCAGGAAGCTATCCAGTGGACTTACTTCGGCTACCTGGCCGCTGTTAAATCTCAGAACGGTGCAGCAATGTCCTTCGGTCGCGTATCCACCTTCCTGGATGCTTACATCGAACGTGACCTGAAAGCAGGCAAAATCACCGAGCAAGACGCACAGGAAATGATCGACCACCTGGTCATGAAACTGCGTATGGTTCGCTTCCTGCGTACTCCTGAATATGATGAACTGTTCTCCGGTGACCCGATTTGGGCAACTGAATCTATCGGTGGTATGGGCGTTGATGGCCGTACTCTGGTTACCAAAAACAGCTTCCGCTTCCTGAACACCCTGTACACCATGGGTCCTTCTCCGGAGCCGAACATCACTGTTCTGTGGTCTGAAAAACTGCCTCTGAACTTCAAGAAATTCGCCGCTAAAGTGTCCATCGACACCTCTTCTCTGCAGTACGAGAACGATGACCTGATGCGTCCGGACTTCAACAACGACGACTACGCTATCGCTTGCTGCGTAAGCCCGATGGTTGTTGGTAAACAAATGCAGTTCTTCGGTGCGCGTGCAAACCTGGCGAAAACCATGCTGTACGCAATCAACGGTGGCGTTGATGAAAAACTGAAAATGCAGGTTGGTCCTAAATCTGAACCGATCAAAGGCGACGTTCTGAACTTCGACGAAGTTATGGACCGCATGGATCACTTCATGGATTGGCTGGCTAAACAGTACGTCACTGCACTGAACGTTATTCACTACATGCACGACAAGTACAGCTACGAAGCCTCTCTGATGGCGCTGCACGACCGTGACGTTATCCGCACCATGGCGTGTGGTATCGCGGGTCTGTCCGTTGCTGCTGACTCCCTGTCTGCAATCAAATATGCGAAAGTTAAACCGATTCGTGACGAAGACGGTCTGGCTATCGACTTCGAAATCGAAGGCGAATACCCGCAGTTTGGTAACAACGACTCTCGCGTTGATGACATGGCGGTTGACCTGGTAGAACGTTTCATGAAGAAAATTCAGAAACTGACTACTTATCGTAACGCTATCCCGACTCAGTCTGTTCTGACCATCACCTCTAACGTGGTTTATGGTAAGAAAACTGGTAACACCCCAGATGGTCGTCGTGCTGGCGCGCCGTTCGGACCGGGTGCTAACCCAATGCACGGCCGTGACCAGAAAGGTGCTGTTGCCTCTCTGACCTCCGTTGCTAAACTGCCGTTTGCTTACGCTAAAGATGGTATCTCTTACACCTTCTCTATCGTTCCGAACGCTCTGGGTAAAGACGACGAAGTTCGTAAGACCAACCTGGCGGGTCTGATGGATGGTTACTTCCACCACGAAGCGTCCATCGAAGGTGGTCAGCACCTGAACGTGAACGTCATGAACCGTGAAATGCTGCTGGATGCGATGGAACATCCGGAAAAATATCCGCAGCTGACCATCCGCGTTTCTGGCTACGCAGTACGTTTTAACTCCCTGACTAAAGAACAGCAGCAGGACGTTATCACTCGTACCTTCACTCAGACCATGTAATTGGTTTTGACTGAAATCGTACTTTAAAAAGCGTACAATAAAGGCTCCACGTAAGTGGGGCCTTTTTAATAGCCTGCTTTGTCAGCCATCTATACTTATGGATAGCAGCCAAAACAGACTCGACACAGTTAATAACTGTGCACTAACACTGGCCCCGGATGGGCCACACCTGGAGAAACACCGCAATGTCAGTTATTGGTCGCATTCACTCCTTTGAATCCTGTGGCACTGTTGATGGCCCGGGCATCCGTTTTATTACCTTCTTTCAGGGCTGCCTGATGCGCTGCCTGTATTGCCATAACCGCGACACGTGGGATACGCACGGCGGTAAAGAAGTTACCGTTGACGAATTAATGAAAGAGGTGGTGACCTACCGCCACTTTATGAACGCCTCCGGAGGCGGCGTGACAGCGTCTGGCGGCGAAGCTATCTTGCAAGCTGAATTCGTACGTGACTGGTTCCGGGCCTGTAAAAAAGAAGGTATTCATACTTGTCTGGATACTAACGGTTTTGTTCGTCGCTACGATCCGGTGATCGATGAGCTGCTGGAAGTCACCGACCTGGTCATGCTCGATCTCAAACAAATGAACGATGAAATCCATCAGAATCTGGTGGGTGTGTCTAACCATCGTACACTCGAGTTCGCGCGTTACCTGTCCAACAAAGACATCAAAGTGTGGATCCGCTATGTTGTCGTACCTGGCTGGTCTGACGATGACGACTCCGCACACCGCCTTGGCGAATTTACCCGCGATATGGGCAACGTTGAAAAAATCGAGCTGCTGCCTTACCACGAGCTGGGCAAACACAAATGGGTGGCAATGGGCGAAGAGTACAAACTGGATGGTGTCAAACCGCCGAAGAAAGAGACCATGGAGCGCGTGAAGGGTATTCTCGAGCAATATGGACATAAAGTGATGTATTGAGTTTTATGGTGGGTAACAGATACGTTACCCACCTGACTCTGCCTTAACGCCCTCTTCTCGCCAGTAACGGGAAAATCAATCCCAGTCCAACCAGCACAAATGGCGTCACAATATTCAGCGTGAGCTGGAATGTCCACTCAGGGGTGAAGGCTTCCATTTTCGGGAAAATCCCGGTCAGACAGGCAAATGCGGTAAAGGCAAAGCACCAGATCCCCACGGTCATCGCAAGCGATCGGTTGCGAATAAAGACATATTCTGATTTATATTTTTGCGCCAGACGAATAACAGCAATGAATGCCACAAACACCCATAAATAACGCAATGGCATCACGACAGAGTTAAGATTCAATAGCCATTTATACAGATTGTTCATGTCGCCAATTCCCAGTGTTGGCAACATAATCAGAATCGCCACCAGCACCAGCGTCAGAATATAACCATTTACCGGCGTACCGGAAGCATTGGTTTTACACAGACTCACGGGAATATATTTACGATCAGCATCACCCAGCAGAACTTTAAGCGGTGCATCAATAGAAAATACCAATGCCGCAATCTGTCCCAGCGTATTGGCAATCGCGTAAATAACCATCAGCGAATTACCCATACCATAATACTCACCCAGTTTCTGGAAGGCGTAATATTGACCATTCGTCATCAGATCATCTGGAATATGCCGGGAGTCAAACATCATTCCCATAGCCAGCGATCCGAGAATCGCACATACCGCCACCATAACAGCCAGAACGAGCATCCCTTTCGGAAATTCTTTGCCCGGATTACGTGTCTGATTAACGTATGGCGAAATTTTCTCCGCGCCGCCCACGGCAAAGACCAGCATGGAGATCGTGGTAATGTAGGTAAAATCAATGTGCGGGATAAACGATTCCCAGGTGATATTAGTTGTCGCTATCTGCACATCCGTAATTGCAGGCGCAGTTACCGCCATCACGACATACAAAATGGACATCACAAACATCGCGATGCCTGCAACTGACCCAACAATTTTCAGCGATTTCATGCCACGGGACGCAACCCACATGAAAAAGACAAACAGCGCCAGTGTCAGCCCCTGCAACGCCACGACGGTGTACTCTTTAATCAACGAACCATCGCCCTTCAGCGCCCATCCCAGCGCAATCAGAATAGCCTGCGGTTTTTGCGCCAGATAAGGAATATGCACAACCCAATAGGTCCATGCAGCAAGATAGGCCAGCCCTGGCCCCATGGTATGTTTAATCCAGGTACTGACGCCGCCTTTACCCTCTTTAAAAGTTGAGCCAAGCTGCCCGACGATCAACGCATAAGGTATAAAATAGAGCGCGAAAATAAAGATCCAAGAGGAGACAACAACTAATCCCTGATTGGCATAGTTGTTAACGACGTTGCCAAAACCCCAAACGGTAATAAAAGACATCAATGCAATGTTGTACCATCGCAATTGTTTTTCCTGCACACCAGCCATACGCAATCCTTCGTGGAAGCTTTATGATTATAAATAAATGAGGCGTGGGATTATGCGCGGTAAAATGAGCGAGCGGAAACGGCAGGATGTAAAACTATAACCTTCTGCACACTTTATTTTCAGGAAAGAAGTGTGTGATTAAATAATGCAGGTTCCCATAAAGCATACATAAACAGTATGTATGGGAACCTGTTCATATTCTGTTAAATCAGGTCAAATGTGCGCAATAGAATTGGGTGTATGGCCCGTTTTACGCAACAGCATCAGTAAATAAATAAACGATACGCTGGCGATCATGATAAACAGCAAGCTATCTGAATAATTCTGCATCAGCATCGCTGTAAATGAAGGACCCAGCAGACTGCCCACGGTATAGCTCAATAACAATGCCTGATTCATGGCGACCAGCTGATGATGCTCCACCTTTTCACAGGCCCAGGCCATCGCGACCGGGTAGAGGGTAAAGCCTGCCGCACCCAACATAAACAACGCGGGCGCCATCGCCGCCTGATTCAGCATGGCGATACTCCCGACGATCACCACGAAGACCTGGACGCGTAAAACCAACAGACGTCCCAGCTTGTCCGCCAGACGGCCAATCGGCCATTGCCCCAGAATACCTGCACTTACCAGGACCGCCATCCAGAAACCAATGCTGGCGTTACTCACCCCCTGATGATTGAGATACAGCGGCATCAGGCCATACAAAGACCCCAGCACAATCCCGGAAATAATACAGCCATTCACGCCCAGACGCGCCTGGCGGAGTTTCAGCATGGAAACAATAGGCGTAGACTGCTGCTCATCACCCTGCTGATTGGCAATGCGCGTAAACAGCAGTGGCAAAACACCCGCCAGGATAGTACCCGTCACCCACGGCAGGACGTTCATCAATTCCGTGGATACTTTACTCACCAGCAGTTGGCCTAAAAACGTCCCCACGTAATAGATCATCATATAGGCGGCAAGCAAACGTCCGCGATTACGCGAAGTCCCGCTGCACATCAGCGCGCTTTCCACCACCACCCAAATCATGGCGCAGCCAACACCAGCGATAAAACGCCAGGTCATCCAGCTCCAGAATCCCACCATAATCCCCAGCCCGACACAGCCCGCGGCAAAAATAAGCGAGGCGATATAATAGCTGCGGTTAAAACCAAGGTGTTTTATTAAATACCCTGTCAACAACGTCCCTACCAGATTACCGGTAAAGTAGGACGAGCTCACCACGCCTACCTGCCAGGTGGGCAGATTTTCATGGGCGAGCCAAAGCGGGACGAGCGTGTTTAACACGGCGATCGCCAGGGTCAACAGAAGTAGCCCGCACAGCAATAGCATGACGGGACGGGTATAGGTGGACATGAATAAAAACCGTGAGGAAGTTCAAATTTCATGCGCATCATGCCACTGCTAAAAACATTGTCAATCGGCGTAATCAGAGGGCTGAGGCGCTTTCTGGTCGATCGATTTGCATTACTGATTCTTAATGTGAATAGATAAAAAATACAAAATCACATCTGCTTGTTTTTATTGATCTAAAACAAAAATCTCGCGTTACGTTCAGTCGAAAAATTTCATGGATTACCCTTACTTTTATTTCTTACTAAACTCAATGCGGGATGCTGAGCTGCATTGTCTTCAAAATAGAACAGTGAGTTCTTATTTAGGCATCTACTCCAGATATCGTTCTTTTCGTAGACTTAAACTCATCAAATTTCCCCCACTGAGCTGAACAGGAGAAATATCATGACTAAACCTTACGTAAGACTTGATAAAGATAATGCGGCAGTACTGCTGGTCGACCATCAGGCAGGCCTGCTCTCTCTGGTTCGGGATATCGATCCCGATAAATTTAAAAACAACGTGCTAGCCCTGGGTGACTTAGCAAAATACTTCAACCTCCCAACCATTCTGACAACCAGTTTTGAGACAGGACCAAACGGGCCGCTGGTACCGGAACTGAAAGCGCAATTTCCCGATGCGCCCTATATTGCTCGCCCAGGAAACATTAACGCATGGGATAACGAAGATTTCGTGAAGGCAGTGAAAGCGACCGGCAAAAAGCAGCTGATTATCGCCGGTGTCGTGACGGAAGTTTGCGTCGCCTTCCCTGCGCTCTCAGCTATTGAAGAAGGCTTTGACGTCTTTGTGGTAACCGATGCTTCAGGCACATTTAATGAAATTACCCGTCATTCAGCTTGGGATCGGATGTCTCAAGCAGGCGCTCAGTTGATGACATGGTTCGGAGTAGCGTGCGAGCTGCACCGCGACTGGCGCAACGATATCGAAGGTCTGGCAACGCTGTTCTCGAATCACATTCCGGACTACCGCAATCTGATGACCAGCTACGACACGTTAACTAAGCAGAAGTAAAACCAGGGCGAAAACCCTGGCCTGACATATTGCCTGATGACGCGCAGCTTTAAGGCCTACGGATCTGTAGGCCTGATAAGACGCAAGCTACCATCCGGCATAGTTTGGATTAACTCGCCACCGCCATACCGACTGTCATATGCAGCCCGTAGAACACGCCACGACCAATCAGCTCGCCGACTAACAGCAAAATAAACGCCACGGAAAGCAGCGGAACGGCAGGCTGGTAACCCTTCACTTGCGGTACAATCCAGCAGCACAACGCTAATGCCAGCGCCACAATCCGCCACGCCATCAGCGAGCCGTAATCCGGAACCAGTGCAGAAGCCTGCTGAATCGAACTGTGGATCGTCGCCAGTTCAGCCCCCTGCATGACAGACATGATGGCGCTTACGACCAGAGCAAGCACTGAAATTGCCGGCAGCAGGCGCATCGCCCAACCATCCACGCCAGCAATTCTCAGTAACAGATACCCCAGCAGCGGACCGCCCATAAACATCGTCAGGAAGAAGCCCAGCGGAGTCCAGACGCTGTACCAGGTCGGCACAGTATCAATGGTGTTATAAACGCGTACCATCATCCAGACAAAAACCACACCCAGCACCATGGTGACAACTAACCACAGATTGCGTAATGCGGGCGACATTTTTTTCAACGTGGCCAGCAGCCAGCCGATACCACCAACGGCAAAGAAGATTGAACCGCTGGCAATTTCGTTACTCAACGCCGAAGACCCAACGCGATTGAGCGAGTTAAAGGCGCGCATCGGCGAGCCCAGGTGGAGCATAGAAGCAATGAAGCCAATGCCCATTAATACCCACAGTCCAAACATGCAGGCAATCACGCTCTGCTGCGATTCTGGACGCAAGTCACCTTTCATCAACGCCAGCGCAAGAACGATAAAGCCACCAACCACACACTGTCCGAAGACCGTGAAGATCATCAGCGGCCATTCATGCCATCCACTTCCCATCTTACACCTCCTTCGGATTGGCCAGATAACCTGTGGTATCCCCGGTCGGGCGGCTATTGGCGTTAGGTTTGATGACAATACTCGGTTTGGTAAAGTGCGCGCCCGGTAGTGGTGCAACCGCAGCCAAAGCACCGTGTTTTTTGCGCAGTTCATCAATTGGGCCAAAATCCAGCGCACGCAGTGGGCAGGACTCGACGCAGATAGGTTTCTTACCTTCAGCGACGCGCTCATGGCAGCCATCGCATTTAGTCATATGCCCTTTTTCAGCATTGTACTGCGGCGCGCCGTAAGGACAGGCCATGTGGCAATACCGACAGCCAATGCACACGTCCTCATCGACAACGACAAAGCCATCTTCACGTTTGTGCATGGCGCCACTCGGACACACCTTGGTACAGGCTGGGTCTTCGCAGTGGTTACACGCAATGGAGAGGTAATAGGCAAAGACGTTCTGATGCCAGACGCCGTTATCCTCCTGCCACTCACCGCCCGCGTATTCATAAATGCGGCGGAAGCTGACTTCCGGGGTTAAATTTTTGAAGTCTTTGCAGGCCAGTTCGCAGGTTTTGCAACCGGTGCAACGGCTGGAATCAATAAAAAATCCATACTGGGTTGTCATCGGTTACTCCTTACACCTTTTCAACCTGAACAAGGTTCGTGTGTGATGGGTTCCCCTTCGCGAGAGGAGACGGACGCTGGGTCGTCAGGACGTTAATACAACCGCCCTGGTCCACGCGTTTTGCGTCCGGGTCATACCACGCCCCTTCGCCTAGTGCCACCACGCCAGGCATCATACGCGGCGTTACTTTCGCCTCGATGTGCACTTCACCACGATCGTTAAAGATGCGCACCTTGTCGCCGTTGTTAATGCCGCGTCTCTGCGCATCCATCGGGTTGATCCACATTTCCTGACGGCAGGATGCTTTCAGAACATCAACGTTGCCATAGGTAGAGTGGACGCGAGATTTGTAGTGGAAGCCGGTCAATTGCAGAGGGAATTTCTCCACCAGAGGATCGTTTATGCTTTCAAATCCTGGGGTATAAATCGGCAGTGGATCAATCACATCACCTTCCGGCAGTTCCCAGGTCGCCGCGATCTCGGCAAGTTGGTGCGAATAAATTTCGATCTTACCTGACGGAGTAGTCAGCGGATTGGCGTCAGGATCCTCACGGAACGCCTTGTACGCCACGTGATGCCCCTGTGGGTCACGCTGTTTAAAGATCCCCTGCTTGCGGAATTCTTCAAACGTTGGCAGTTCAGGAATCGCTTTGCGCGACTGCTCGTACAGATGACGCATCCACTCTTCCTGAGTGCGACCTTCTGTGAACTGCTGCTCAACGCCAAGGCGTTTTGCAAGCTCGCTGGTCATCTGGTAGATAGTCTTGCATTCGAAGCGTGGTTTGATCGCCTGATCGGTGAAAATCACATACGACATATTCCCGCAGGAGGCATCCAGTGCGAAGTCCATCTGCTCCGAAGCGGTACAGTCCGGCAGCAAAATATCCGCGTATTTCGCCGAGGAGGTCATATGGCAGTCGATGACAACGATCATCTCGCACTTCTTATCATCCTGTAGGATTTCGTGTGTGCGGTTGATGTCGGAGTGCTGGTTAATCAGGCAGTTACCCGCATAGTTCCAGATCATCTTAATCGGAACATCGAGCTTATCTTTACCACGAACACCGTCACGCAGCGCCGTCATTTCCGGACCTCGCTCAATGGCGTCCGTCCACATAAACATCGAGATACTGGTTTCTACAGGGTTTTCCAGCGTAGGCATACGTTCAAACGGCAAACTGTATGAGCCCTCACGCGCCCCGCTGTTGCCGCCGTTAATCCCAACGTTACCGGTCAGAATAGCCAGCATAGAAATGGCGCGGGTCGCTATTTCACCATTAGCATGACGCTGCGGTCCCCACCCCTGGCTGATGTATGCCGGTTTAGCGCTACCGATTTCACGTGCCAGTTTGGCGATTCGTTCAGCAGGAATCCCGGTAATTTGCGCTGCCCATTCCGGGGTCTTGGCAATACCGTCTTTGCCCTGCCCAAGAATATACGCCTTATAGTGACCGTTTTTCGGTGCATCTGCCGGTAAGGTTTTCTCGTCGTAACCTACGCAATATTTGTCAAGGAACGGTTGATCAACCATGTTTTCGGTGATCAGAACATACGCCAGCCCATTTACCAGCGCGGCATCCGTACCAGGACGGATGGGGATCCACTCATCTTCACGACCCGCACCAGTATCCGTGTAGCGAGGATCGATAATGATCATGCGGGCATTGGATTTCTGTCGCGCCTGTTCAAGGTAATAGGTTACCCCCCCCCCGCTCATACGGGTTTCACCTGGGTTATTCCCGAACAGGACCACCAGCTTGCTGTTTTCAATGTCTGACGGGCTGTTACCGTCTGCCCAGCCGCCGTAGGTGTAGTTCAACCCGGCGGCGATTTGCGCTGAAGAGTAGTCACCGTAGTGATTCAGGTAGCCACCACAGCAGTTCATCAGACGTGCTACCAGCGTTTTGCCCGGTGGCCAGGAGCGTGTCAGGGTGCCGCCCAGCGTACCTGTGCCGTAGTTCAGGTAGATAGACTCGTTGCCGTAGTCTTTGATAAGACGCTGCATATTGCTGGCAATGATGTCGTAGGCTTCATCCCAGCTGATACGCTCAAATTTACCTTCGCCACGTTTGCCGACGCGTTTCATCGGGTATTTCAGACGATCGGGATTATAGACGCGACGGCGCATAGAGCGCCCACGCAGACAGGCACGTACCTGGTGCAGGCCGTCATAGTTGTCATCACCGGTGTTGTCGGTTTCAACATACTTTATTTCACCATCTACCACGTGCATACGCAGAGGACAGCGGCTACCACAGTTCACCGTACACGCGCTCCAGATGACTTTCTCACTGGCCTGTGTTGGATTAAGGGCTTCTGCAGCATTTGCAATACGGGTAAATGGCAGGGTAAACGCGCTACTGGCCACCGCCAGTCCGCCTATCGCCGTCGTTTTCACCAAACCTCGGCGACTAACCTCAGCTGCCAGCATGGCATCGGGGATCTTAGTTTTCATAGTGGCTCACTCTGCTGCTCACAATAAACAAAAGGCAAATATTCGTTGTATAGATTTTTATATAACGTTACTATCGATATACAGACTGGTAGATACTGAATTTGCGAAAAGACAGAGATAAATACTGACTTTCATTTGAAGGCAGTATTACTCCTATGGAGGTAGTCGTTATTGTCCGACGTCAAACGGGCATAAAAAAAGCGCCCGAAGGCGCTTTTATAGCAGGGAAAGGTAGCTTAGCCGATGAATTCCAGGCCATTCATGTACGGACGCAACACTTCCGGAACCTGAATGCGACCATCAGCCTGCTGATAGTTTTCCATTACCGCAACCAGCGTACGTCCTACCGCCAGACCAGAACCATTCAGCGTATGTACTAAACGGGTCTTTTTATCGGATTTACTGCGGCAACGCGCCTGCATACGACGAGCCTGGAAATCCCACACGTTGGAACAAGAGGAGATTTCGCGATAGGTGTTCTGCGCCGGGATCCACACTTCCAGATCGTAGGTTTTGCATGCGCCGAAGCCCATGTCGCCTGTGCACAGGATGATCTTGCGATACGGCAGACCCAACAGTTGCAGGACCTTCTCAGCATGACCGGTCATCTCTTCCAGCGCATCCATCGAATCTTCCGGGCGAACGATCTGCACCATCTCAACTTTATCGAACTGGTGCATACGGATCAGACCACGGGTATCACGACCGTAAGAACCTGCTTCAGAACGGAAGCACGGCGTATGCGCAGTCATTTTGATCGGCAGCGCATCTTCGTCAATGATTTCGTCACGTACCAGGTTGGTCAGCGGCACTTCTGCCGTTGGGATCAGCGCATAGTTGCTGCTGTCAGCTTCTTCATCCAGCGGACGGGTGTGGAACAGATCGCCAGCAAATTTCGGCAGTTGGCCTGTTCCGTACAGCGTGTCATGGTTAACCAGATACGGAACGTAGTTTTCGCTGTAACCATGCTGTTCGGTATGCAGATCCAGCATGAACTGAGACAGCGCACGGTGCATGCGCGCGATCTGGCCTTTCATAACAACAAAACGAGAGCCAGTCAGCTTAACCGCCGCGGCGAAATCAAGACCCGTGTGCATTTCACCCAGAGTAACGTGATCGCGCACTTCGAAATCAAACTCACGTGGTGTACCCCAGCGGCTGACTTCGACGTTGTCATTTTCATCTTTACCCACCGGAACTTCGTCCGCTGGAAGGTTAGGAATGGTCAGCGCAATATCGCGGATCTCGGCCTGTAAGGTATCAAGTTCAGCTTTCGCGGCATCCAGCTCTTCGCCCAGTTTGTTCACTTCCAGACGTAAAGACTCGATATCTTCCCCGCGCGCTTTTGCCTGGCCGATGGATTTCGATCGAGAGTTACGCTCTGCCTGCAGGTTTTCAGTTTGTACCTGCAGAACTTTACGACGCTCTTCAAGAGCGCGCAGCTTATCTACATCCAGCTTAAAGCCCCGGCTTGCCAGTTTTTCTGCGACTGCGTCTGGCTCATTACGCAGCAGATTGGGATCGAGCATGCTTATCCTGTGCTTATCGAATTAAAATAGGAGAAAGTGACCACAGCCTGCGGTCACAGGGATACAGAGACAACATTACCGCAACGATAACACTAACGGTAGCGTTTTATAGGGCTATTTTGATCCTGTCCGGCGAGCCAGGCGAGCTTTTCGCCAATCTTGCCTTCAAGACCTCTGTTTGTGGGGTGATAATAGCGCGTTTGTGCCATTTCCTGCGGGAAGTACTCTTCTCCGGCGGCATAGGCATTTGGCTCATCATGGGCGTAACGATATTCCTGACCGTAGCCCATCTCTTTCATCAGCTTCGTCGGCGCATTGCGCAGGTGAACCGGCACGTCGTAATCCGGACGTTCACGTGCATCAGCCAGCGCGGCTTTGAAGGCGGTGTAAACTGCATTACTTTTCGGCGCGCAGGCCAGATAAACAATCGCCTGAGCAATCGCACGTTCGCCTTCCGCTGGTCCCACGCGGGTAAAGCAGTCCCATGCGGAAATTGCTACCTGCATGGCGCGTGGATCGGCATTGCCCACATCTTCAGAGGCAATTGCCAGACAGCGACGAGCAACATACAGCGGGTCACCGCCTGCACTAATGATGCGCGCATACCAATAAAGCGCTGCATCCGGTGCACTGCCGCGAACCGATTTATGTAATGCGGAGATGAGATCGTAAAAGCGATCGCCTTTATTATCGAAGCGTGCGCTGCGCTCACCGGCAATTTCAGTGAGCAATTCTGGTTTCAATACGCGCTTGCCAGAATCATCAACTTCGGCCATATCGGCCATCATTTCCAGCGTATTCAGCGCCCGGCGCGCATCACCATTAACCAGTTCGGCAATAGCCCGACGCGTCTCTGGCGGCAGTACGATATCCTGGCCGCCGTAACCCCGCGCTTTGTCTGACATCGCCTGGTCCAGCACCTGTTCAATGTCGTCGGTGGTTAACGATTTCAGTAAATAAACACGCGCCCGCGACAGCAGCGCTGAGTTCAGTTCAAACGAGGGATTTTCAGTGGTGGCGCCAATAAATGTGATGGTACCGTCTTCAATATGCGGTAAAAACGCATCCTGCTGGCTTTTATTAAAACGGTGAACTTCGTCGACAAACAGGATCGTACGCCGACCAGCGTTACGGTTCTGACGCGCACGCTCAATCGCTTCACGAATCTCTTTTACACCAGACGTAACCGCCGAAATGCGTTCGACATCGGCGTTAGCGTAACGGGCAATGACTTCGGCAAGGGTGGTTTTCCCCGTCCCCGGTGGCCCCCATAAAATCATGGAGTGCAGGTGCCCGGCCTCGATAGCACGCGGCAAGGGTTTACCCGCAGCCAACAAATGCTGCTGGCCGATATACTGCGCTAAATTTTCTGGCCGCATACGCGCGGCCAGTGGCTGAAAGGTATTATCAGAAAAGTCGAGCGACAGATTGCTCACTCACACGCCTCTACTTACGTTGATCGTCAACCGTTACACCTTGCGGCGGGGTAAAGGTGAATTTGGAAGGTTCAATCGCACCATTCTGCTGAGATTTCAGCTGATAGCTGCTGCGCTGATCGTCTTGCTCAACGGCGCTAAACTGGTGGATCGTCCCGTCACGCCCAACATTGATCGTAAACTGCTTCAGGTTACCGCTGCTGGTTTTTGGCGTCAGCACGAAATCATCGCCGTTTTGTTTAATGTTGTACTGCTGCCAGTCACTGGCCTGGTTACGCGCGATCAGCATGAACGGCGTATTGCCCGTGGCGTCTTTCAGCCAGGTCGCGGTCGCCTGTTCAACAAACGGGTTAAAGAACCACAGCGTTTTCCCATCGGAAACCAGGATGCTCTCATCAGGCTGGGTCATATGCCAGTTAAACAGATTAGGACGTTTAACCCATAAATCACCCTGACCTTCCTGCACCGCTGCGCCGCTGCCGTCCGTGACCTTCTGAGTAAAGCTGGCATGGAAGCTACTGACTTTATCCAGACGGCTTTTCAGGTCGCTAGCAGCGTCAGCCCAGACACTGCTCACCACAAAGCTCGACAGTAATGCACAGGTGATTGCGATTCTTTTCATCGTTATTCCTCAAAATACGTCACTCCCAACGGGGAGATCCCTCTGCTATCCATTTCAGGCCAAAAATCAGCATGAGGAAAGTAGAAAATACTGAATTACTTAACTTTGCAATCATTCGAAGGGCGGCGGAGCCAGCACTTCACGATTACCATTATGCCCTTGTTCGCTGACAATACCCTGCGCTTCCATCTGCTCGATGATGCGCGCCGCTCGGTTGTAACCGATACGGAACTGACGCTGGACGCCGGAGATTGAGGCTTTGCGTTTCTGGGTCACAAAGTTTACCGCCTGATCGAACAGCGGATCCAACTCTTCGCCACCATCAAAGCCGCCACCGCCGCCTTCGCTTTCACTGTCAGAAGTAATGCCGTCGACGTATTGCGGACGACCGCGCGCTTTCCAGTCCTGAACCACTGCGTGAACTTCTTCATCGCGGACAAAGGCGCCGTGAACACGCACAGGGATCGTCGAGTTCGGTGCGGAATAGAGCATGTCACCCATACCTAACAGCGATTCCGCTCCGCCCTGGTCAAGGATGGTACGCGAGTCAATTTTACTGGACACGGTAAAGGCGATACGCGTTGGAATGTTCGCTTTAATCAGTCCGGTGATAACGTCAACCGACGGTCGCTGGGTTGCCAGCACCAGGTGGATCCCCGCCGCACGCGCTTTTTGCGCCAGACGAGCAATCAGTTCTTCCACCTTTTTGCCAACCGTCATCATCAGGTCGGCGAATTCATCCACCAGCACAACAATATACGGCAGTTTTTCCAGCACCGGATGCTGAACATCCATACTGTCACCCGGCTTCCAGTACGGGTCCGGAATCGGACGCCCCATGCGGGCGGCTTCAGCGATTTTCTCGTTATAACCGGCAAGGTTACGCACGCCAAGCGCCGACATCAGCTTGTAGCGACGTTCCATTTCATTGACGCTCCAGCGCAAGGCGTTAGCAGCATCTTTCATATCGGTCACGACTTCGGTCAGCAGATGCGGAATGCCTTCATAAACCGACAGTTCCAGCATTTTCGGGTCAATCATGATAAAGCGAACGTCTTCCGGCTGCGCCTTATACAGCATGCTGAGGATCATGGCGTTCACCCCAACAGACTTACCGGATCCGGTTGTCCCTGCTACCAGCAGGTGCGGCATTTTTGCCAGATCGGCCACCACCGGTTCGCCCGCAATATCTTTACCCAGCACCACAGTCAGCGGAGATGAGTTATCACGGAATTTAGCGTTATCCAGCACTTCACGCAGATAAACGGTTTGACGTTTTTTATTCGGTAACTCCAGTCCGACATACGGTTTGCCTGGAATAACCTCAACCACACGTACCGCTGCGGTCGACAATGAACGCGCCAGATCTCGCGACAGGTTGGAAATACGCGCCGCTTTAACCCCAGGAGCCAGATTAAGCTCAAAGCGGGTAATCACCGGGCCTGGAGAGTAGTTCACTACATCGGCTTTAATGCGGAAATCCGCCAGACGCGCTTCCACCAGACGCGCCATTTGCTCCAGCGCGAACGTATCTATCGGCTCAACCTCGCTCGGCGGCGGTGTGAGCAGATCTAACGATGGCAGCGGCGTGCTTGGACGGTGCGCCGGACGGCTGTCGCCATTACGCATCAGCAGCGGATGGATCAGACTATCCTGCGGCGGCGGCGTAACAGGCTGCGCTGGCTGCTGATAATGTTGCTGCGGTGCGACAGGCTGCGCCGGTTGCTGATAATGCTGCTGCGGTGCGACAGGCTGCGCCGGTTGCTGATAATGCTGCTGCGGTGCAACTGGTTCCTGGTACTGCGGCGCAGGCTCCGGCATCACGCCAGGCGTAAACAGTGGCTCATGCGGCCCCTCATCTACCAGCGTTTTCATTGGCGAAAATTCAAAGTCATCGAGCGAGAACGGATTCGCTCCGGCAGGCTGTTCACCGGAATAGCGCTGCTGCTGAGAAGAAGCAAACTGGCGAGCCAGTTCCGCTTCTGCGGCTGAATCTTCGTCATCAGTCTGGTGGGTATCGTCCTGATACTCTTCGCCATAACGATGCTGCTGCGACTGAGCGAACTGGCGTGCCAGCTCGTCCTGCTGCATTGCATCCATTTCATCGTCATTGTACGCATCTGTATCAAGCTGCTCTTCGCGCGCTTTCTCTTCAGCCATACGCTGTGACGGCAGTTTGATGCCATACGACGCCAATTCCCGGCGAGTAGGCACGCGCACACGATTTGGGCGCGGTAACTGCGGGCCAATCCCCTCTTTCACCTGCGGACGCGGCGCACCGCTGCCCGCAAGGCTAAAGACAGGTGCAACTGCTGCACCCGCCCCTAAAGCGGCGCTTTTTACACCGGCAGCCAGCGGTGCAACAGCAGCAACAGACTCAACGGGCGGTATGGATGCAGTCGTCGGCATAGATGGCGTAGACGGTTTAATACGCTCAGGCTCCTGAGCAGGTTCTGGAATCGGCTGATACCATGCGGCCAGTTGCTCACGCTCACGCGCACGTTTCTCTTCGACTTCTTCAAAGTAATAGAGCGGCGGACGAGTCGGTTTAACTTCTTCAACCACGGGCTCAGGTTCCACCACAAGCGGTTGTTCAACCACAGGCTGCTGGAACGTAGTGCTCTGTTGAGGGATTGATTCCTGCTGATAAACAGGTTGCGGCGCAGGCTCCGGCTGATAAGCAGGCTGCTGGAATGTGGCGTTCTGTTGAGAGGTCGGATCCTGTTGATAGACAGGCTGCAGCACAGGCTCTGGCTGATAAACAGGTTCCGGCTGCGGTGCGACTGGCTGCGCATAAACAGGTTCCGGCTGCGGTGCGTAATATTGCGGCTGCGGACTCTCCTCCACAACCGGCTGTTGCCATGGCTCATATGGCTGCTGCACCGGAGGTTGCGCGTACTGGGCTGGTTGCGGATAACCTTCAGGCGTTGGTGCAATCGCGGCATCACCGGTTTGCGGGCCTGGTGCGGATTGCCAGGCTACGGCTGGGGCCGGTTGCTCCATAACAGTGTTGGTCACGGGCGAGGTTTGCAGCAACGGATCTACCGGCGCGCTCCAGGCCTGAGCGGCCGTTGTAGCTGCAGCTGCTGCAGCCACAGGCTCGGTCACCGAGTGGCCGTTAAGCAGTGGGTCAAGCTCGTCATATTCAGGCAGCGTCGCGCGATTGCCGGAAAACAGCACATCGTTAGGATCGGCAACCACGCCACGGGCGCTGTATTCAATTTCGTCTTCATCATCCATGCGTTTGCCGGAGAACAGCGCCGCATCGGTATGACGACCAAGCGGGTTGGTAAATTTCTCTGCCAGACGCTTACGGCGCGCTAACGCACCGCGCAGAATACGAGCCCGACGCGATTCATGGGGTTTGCCATCAGCGGCATCGACAGACTCTTCTTCATCTTCATATTCTTCGTCATCGACCCAGGTATCGTCGCGGCGGGTACGGTTGCTGGCAAACGTCAGGATATTGAGTAACCAGCCGCCCAGTTTTTCCGCAATGCTCACCCATGACCAACCGGTGAACAGCGTTAATCCCGCCGCCCAAATGCACAACAACGTCAGCGTGCCGCCGCTGCTGTGCAGTAAGGGTTGTAGCGTAGTGCTGAGCAGACTGCCGATCACGCCGCCAGAGGCGAAATACCAGATGTCATCGGCGTTAATTGCGGCCAGCCCGCAGGAAGTGAGAATCAGCGCCAGAACGCCAATAATGCGCAGCGAGACGGCAAAATAATCGACGTATTCGTCGCTGGCCTGGTGTCGCCAGGCAAACCAACAGCCGCCAACAATGATGACGGGAATGGTGTAGGCCATGACGCCAAAAATAAAGAACAGCGTGTCCGCCAACCATGCTCCGGGTATTCCCCCCAGATTATGGATAGGTTCATGCCATGCGGTTTGTGACCAACTGGGATCCGAAGGGTTAAAGCTGAGTAAGGCAGCCATCAACCAGACGGCAAAAAGGGCAATAAGGATCAGTAGCGCTTCCAGAAGTCGGCGCCCGCTGCTTAACTTCGTCAATGTGACGTCTTTGTCTTCAGTGTATTCCTGGCTCAAAAACGGCTCTCCAGGTTTCAGGCTTTTCCTGCCCGATGCTAAAACGGACAACAGCACCGGGTTACCCCGGCACTGTTGCTGTATGGATTAACAGGAGTGTAATCAAACTGCGTCGATTTTGCACCTGTTCCGTGTTAGCGCGTCTTAATTACCAGACGATTGCTCTGTTTGACTTCTTCCATGACTACATAAGTACGTGTGTCATTCACGCCAGGCAGACGCAGCAGGGTTTCCCCCAACAGCTTACGGTATGCCGACATATCCGGTACGCGTGTTTTCAGCAAATAGTCGAAATCACCGGAAACCAAATGACACTCTTGAATTTCTTCAAGTTTTTGTACTGCAGAGTTGAATTGTTCAAACACATCCGGGGCGCCACGATTCAGAGTAATCTCAACAAAAACCAGAAGTGATGCATCCAGATAATGCGGGTTTAACAGCGCTGTATAGCCCTGAATAAAACCCTGTCTTTCCAACCGACGCACACGCTCAAGGCAGGGCGTTGGTGAAAGTCCCACACGTTTAGAAAGCTCGACGTTAGAAATACGCCCATCCTTTTGCAGCTCATTAAGAATGTTACGATCGATACGGTCGAGATCTTTGCCAGGGCGCTTCTTACTATCTACCATTATTATTGTCTCTCTGTATTCCTTCCCTACTCCTGCCTGACTCTACCAACATCACTGTTCAGAGTCGCTACCCATCAAAATAAACCGCAACCCAGAGGGATTTTCGGTTCGCAATGTCTGGGTTTATGGTGAGAAGACCGTTGCCTGTCGGCGGCTATCGACATCACGAATGGCATCTGTCCACACCATGCGTAGATTTCGCTAACACGGTAAACATGGTATCTACATGCATGATTATGCAGCACATACATGACACAGTTTTTTTCTTCCTTGAATGTTTTCGCAAAACAGCAGGGGATTGTCAAAGCAAAACATCGATTTTTAGTACAACATGCCAGTTATTCATTCGCAGTGATGGAAAATCGTCATTTTATCACCTTATAACTGACCGATTTTAAGTAGAAATCGTTATAGTATTACGGCTGATCACCCCGTTCATCGGTTTCTGCTATTACACATATTGTTAACAAAATCGCCATACTCTTTTTTTACGTCTGTAAATTCCCTACAATCCTGCTCATTGCCTGCCAACAACTATGGGGATCTCATGGGCGCAACCAAACACAGTAAACTTCTTATTCTGGGCTCTGGCCCTGCGGGATATACCGCTGCGGTCTACGCTGCACGCGCGAACCTGCAACCGGTACTGATTACCGGTATGGAAAAAGGTGGTCAGTTGACCACAACAACAGAAGTGGAAAACTGGCCTGGCGATCCGCACGATCTTACTGGCCCGCTGCTGATGGAGCGTATGCACGAACATGCGTCCAAATTTGACACTGAAATCATTTTTGATCACATCAGCAAAGTTGATCTGCAAAACCGTCCTTTCCGTCTGACCGGCGACAGCGGTGAATACACCTGTGACGCACTGATCATCGCCACCGGCGCTTCAGCACGTTACCTGGGTCTGCCTTCAGAAGAAGCATTCAAAGGCCGTGGCGTTTCCGCCTGCGCGACCTGCGACGGTTTCTTCTACCGTAACCAAAAAGTTGCGGTGATCGGCGGCGGCAACACCGCTGTTGAAGAAGCACTATATCTGGCGAATATCGCATCTGAAGTGCATTTGATTCACCGTCGCGACAGCTTCCGCGCGGAGAAAATTCTCATCAAACGTTTGATGGATAAAGTTGAAAACGGCAACATCGTGCTTCACACCCACCGCACGCTGGAAGAAGTGACCGGCGATCAAATGGGCGTAACCGGACTGCGTCTGCGCGATACGCAAAACACTGACAACGTGGAATCACTGGACGTTGCCGGGTTATTTGTCGCTATCGGTCACAGCCCGAATACCGCTATTTTCGACGGTCAGTTGGAACTGGAAAACGGCTACATCAAAGTTCAGTCCGGTATTCACGGCAATGCCACTCAAACCAGCATTCCGGGTGTCTTCGCAGCCGGTGACGTGATGGACCATATTTATCGCCAGGCGATTACCTCTGCGGGCACGGGCTGTATGGCCGCGCTTGATGCAGAACGTTATCTCGACGGTCTGGCGGACGCTTGCAAATAAGTTTTACAAATCAGTAACAAAAGTAAAAAAGGCGACTATAAGTCGCCTTTATTTTTGCCTCGTTGTAACATTGCCCTGCCCAAAAATTCCAATAACTCACCTGCTAAGCGTGCAATGAATAAAACCCGTCAAAAAGAGCTGACCCGCTGGTTAAAACAGCAAAGTGTAATTTCCCAACGATGGCTGAACATTTCGCGCCTGTTGGGGTTCGTGAGCGGCCTGTTAATTGTCGCTCAGGCCTGGCTCATGGCCCGAATTCTGGACCATATGATCATGGCCAATATTCCCCGAGAGGCGCTTCTGCTTCCTTTCATCGTGCTGGTATTGATTTTCATCCTGCGGGCATGGGTCGTCTGGTTACGCGAACGGGTCGGGTTTCACGCAGGGCAGCATATTCGCTTTGAAATTCGCCGCCAGGTGCTTGACCGTCTGCAACAGGCAGGTCCGGCCTGGATACAAGGCAAACCGGCCGGGAGTTGGGCCACGTTGATCCTGGAGCAGATTGACGATATGCATGATTACTATGCACGTTATCTGCCGCAAATGGCGTTGGCCGTATGCGTCCCCTTATTGATCGTGGCGGCGGTATTCCCGTCAAACTGGGTGGCCGCCCTTATTCTGCTTGGAACTGCCCCGCTGATCCCGTTGTTTATGGCGATGGTTGGTATGGGTGCTGCCGACGCTAACCGCCGCAATTTTCAGGCTCTTGCTCGCCTCAGCGGCCATTTCCTCGACCGCCTGCGTGGCATGGAGACGCTAAGAATCTTTGGTCGCGGTGAAGCCGAAACGGAAAGCATCCGCGCTGCGTCACAGGATTTCCGCCAGCGCACTATGGAAGTCCTGCGCCTGGCTTTCCTGTCATCCGGTGTCCTTGAGTTCTTTACCTCCCTGTCCATCGCACTGGTCGCGGTTTACTTCGGTTTTTCCTACCTTGGCGAACTCGATTTTGGACACTACGGCACAGGTGTCACATTGGCTGCCGGCTTCCTCGCGCTCATTCTGGCGCCGGAATTTTTCCAGCCCCTGCGCGATCTGGGCACGTTTTATCACGCCAAAGCACAAGCCGTTGGTGCAGCAGACAGTCTGAAAACCTTCATGGAAACCCCGCTTGCACATCCTGAGCGTGGCGATATTGAGCTGGCGACAAAAGACGCCGTGTCAATCGAAGCACGAGATCTGGTCATCACCTCGCCGGAAGGTAAAGTGCTTGCAGGCCCGCTCAACTTTACCCTGCCAGCCGGTCAACGCGCGGTGCTGGTTGGCCGCAGCGGCTCCGGAAAAAGTTCGTTGCTCAATGTCCTGTCCGGATTTCTCTCTTATCAGGGATCGCTGCGAATTAACGGCTTTGAACTACGTGACCTGTCGCCTGATTGCTGGCGCAAACAGCTGTCCTGGGTTGGACAAAATCCGCAACTCCCTGCCGCCACGTTACGCGATAACGTGCTGCTCGCTCGCCCCGATGCCAGCGAAGAACAGCTGCAGGCCGCACTCGACAGCGCCTGGGTCAGTGAGTTTTTACCGCTACTACCGCAGGGTGTAGATACACCAGTAGGCGATCAGGCGGCTCGACTTTCTGTCGGACAAGCGCAGCGCGTTGCCGTGGCTCGCGCCTTACTCAACCCGTGTCAGTTGCTGCTGCTTGATGAACCCGCCGCCAGCCTGGATGCACACAGCGAACAACGCGTGATGCAAGCGTTGAACGCAGCGTCACGCCGCCAGACTACGCTGATGGTGACACACCAACTTGAAGACCTTGCCGACTGGGACGCTATCTGGGTGATGCAGGACGGACAGATCGTTGAACAAGGCACTTATGCCGAACTTAGCGCAGCCAACGGGGCGTTTACGACATTACTGGCTCATCGTCAGGAGGACATCTAAATGCGCGCTTTGCTACCTTATCTGACGCTGTATAAACGTCACAAATGGATGTTAACCCTGGGGATCGTTCTGGCGATCGTCACACTGTTGGCAAGTATTGGTTTGCTGACGCTTTCCGGTTGGTTCCTGTCGGCTTCTGCTGTGGTGGGTGTCACCGGGATTTACAGTTTTAACTATATGCTCCCTGCCGCCGGGGTACGCGGTGCGGCAATCACCCGCACCGCGGGCCGCTATTTCGAGCGACTGGTCAGCCACGACGCGACGTTCCGCGTGCTGCAACATTTGCGTATATATACCTTCAGCAAACTGCTGCCGCTCTCTCCTGCTGGCCTGTCCCGTTATGGACAAGGTGAATTGCTTAATCGCGTGGTGGCGGATGTCGACACGCTCGATCATCTCTATTTACGCGTGCTCTCCCCGCTTGTAGGCGCTTTTGTCGTCATCATGGTGGTCACGCTGGGGCTAAGCGTTCTCGATTTCACGCTAGCTATTACTCTCGGCGGTATTATGCTGCTGACCTTATTTATCTTGCCCCCACTCTTTTATCAGGCAGGTAAAAGCACCGGGCAAAGCTTGACGCATTTACGTGGGCAGTATCGTCAGCAGCTAACATCCTGGCTGCAGGGCCAGGCTGAACTGACCATCTTTGGTGCCAGTGAACGTTACCGCGCGCAAATGGAAGCCACTGAGTTGCAGTGGCATGAAGCCCAACGACGTCAGTCTGAATTAACGGCGCTATCACAGGCGGTCATGCTGTTAGTCGGCGCACTGGCAGTGGTTGTGATGTTATGGATGGCCTCAGGTGGCGTAGGTGGCAATACCCAGCCTGGTGCGCTGATCGCGCTGTTTGTCTTCTGTGCGCTGGCCGCATTTGAAGCATTAGCACCCGTCACCGGCGCGTTTCAGCATCTCGGACAGGTTATTGCCTCTGCGCTGCGCATCACCGAACTGACTGAACAGCAGCCAGAAGTCACCTTCCCGGATGCCGGTTCCCCGGTTTCTGAGCACGTCACTCTCACACTACGCGATGTATCATTCAGTTATCCGGGACAAGCACAAAAAGCGCTCGACACCCTTTCCCTGCAGGCTCAGCCCGGTGAGCATATTGCGATTCTCGGTCGCACCGGATGCGGTAAGTCAACGTTACTGCAATTGCTCACCCGCGCATGGGATCCGCAGCACGGCGAAATTCTGATTAATGAGCAGCCGATTTCAGCCCTCAGTGAAACCACGCTGCGCCAGAGCATCAGCGTCGTGCCACAGCGCGTGCACCTGTTCAGCGCGACGCTTCGCGACAATCTTCTACTGGCGGCACCGCACGCCAGTGATGACACATTATCCGCGATGCTGTGCCGCGTCGGTCTGGACAAACTGCTTGAGGGTGATGGACTCAACGCCTGGTTAGGCGAAGGGGGTCGACAGCTTTCTGGTGGCGAACTTCGTCGTCTGGCTATCGCTCGTGCCTTATTGCACGATGCCCCACTGATGCTGCTGGACGAACCGACCGAAGGGCTTGATGCAACAACAGAAAGCCAAATGCTTGAATTAATTGGCGATGCCATGCGTGATAAAACCGTATTGATGGTGACACATCGTCTGCGTGGCTTGTCACGTTTTGATCAAATAATAGTGATGGACAACGGACACATTATTGAGCAAGGTAATCACGCAGATTTGTTAGCCCGGCAGGGACGTTATTACCAGTTTAAGCAACGTCTGTAAGCTATTATTGAACGATCAAACTCGCGTAGTGGAGTTTCGCAGTCATGCGCCTGGTGCAATTGTCCCGCCATTCTATAGCCTTCCCTTCACCGGAAGGCGCTTTACGCGAGCCTAACGGTTTGTTGGCGCTTGGCGGCGATCTCAGCCCAGCCCGACTGTTAATGGCCTATCAGCGCGGAATTTTCCCGTGGTTTTCGCCTGGCGACCCCATCCTTTGGTGGTCGCCCGATCCACGCGCCATTCTTTGGCCCGAGAAATTTCATCTCAGCCGCAGCATGAAACGCTTTCATAAAAACTCGCCTTATCGCGTGACGCTCAATTACGCGTTCGGTCAGGTGATTGAAGGCTGCGCGAACGACCGGGAAGAAGGCACCTGGATAACGCATGATGTAGTGGACGCCTACCATCGCCTGCACGAACTGGGCCATGCGCACTCCATTGAAGTGTGGCGAAAAAATGAATTAGTGGGCGGTATGTATGGCGTGGCGCAAGGTACACTATTTTGTGGCGAATCAATGTTCAGCCGTCAGGAAAATGCGTCCAAAACCGCACTGCTTGTTTTTTGCGCTGAATTTATCCGTCAGGGCGGGAAATTAATCGACTGCCAGGTATTAAATAGCCACACAGCTTCGCTGGGCGCCGTCGAAACCCCTCGTCGGGAGTACCTTGAACACCTGAGCAGACTGCGCCAGCAGCGGCTACCGAGCCATTTCTGGGTTCCCAGGACGTTATTTTCGCCTCAGGGGTGAATGTTTTCGGCACATTTTTTGTCGGGGTGTTATAATTGTCGCGCAGAGTTGGTTTAGCCCATTACCCCGCCGCCGTTAAGGAACAGTTCGCGTCAGGCAACGCCTATCGTTTATCTCCTCGTTCCCTTACACGTTGCGCTTTAAGTGCGGCTTTGCCGTGTGTGGTTAGAGTAATGCGCCAAACCCGATTTGCTGTGTTTTAAACGCACAAATCTTTACTTATTAAAAGAACTTCGGCATTATCTTGCCGGTTCAAATTACGGTAGTGATACCCCAGAGGATTAGATGGCCAAAGAAGACAATATTGAAATGCAGGGTACCGTTCTCGATACGTTACCTAATACCATGTTCCGCGTAGAGTTAGAAAACGGTCACGTGGTTACTGCACACATCTCCGGTAAAATGCGCAAAAACTATATCCGCATCCTGACGGGCGACAAAGTGACTGTTGAGCTGACCCCGTACGACCTGAGCAAAGGCCGCATTGTCTTCCGTAGTCGCTGATTGTTTTTAACGCCCGAATGGCGTCCAGATAATAAAAGGTCGGTTTAACCGGCCTTTTTTGTGGGCTGAGGATATGTATTTAATCCTCAATCATCCGCGCATATTCTTCCGTTAAGAAATCTACTAAAGCGCGCACTGAAGGCAATAATCCCCTGCGTGATGGAAAGACTGCGTGAATAATTTCTCGCTTCGGTTCCCAACCGTCGAGCAACGCCACCAGTTCACCCGCGGCTAATTGATCTTTTACCATCAGTTGCGGAAGTTGCACTACCCCCACACCGGCAACTGCGGCTTCACGTAGCGCCAGCATATCGGTGGTAATCATTCGCGGCGTGAAATGCACCTCTGCCCGCGCGCCCTGCGGGCCAAATAACTCCCAACGATGTACATGTTTGCCCGAGGCGAGACTCAAACCAGGCCAGCGTGTCAGCTCCGCCGGAGAGTGTAGCGCCCCCATTTGCTCGATTAACTGCGGGCTGGCATACAAACGATGCCCCCTGTCCGCCAGCACACGCATCACCAGGTCGCTATCCTCAAATGGTCTGGGCCTGACACGAATCGCCACGTCCAGACCTTCTCCAACGACGTCAACACGACGATTTGTCGCCTCCAGTTGCACTGATACGTCAGGATAACGCGCCATAAAACGAGCAAGCATCGGCCCGATATGCACATGCAGCAACGTGACCGGGCACGTCAACTTCACCACGCCACGCGGTTCAACCTGTAACGCGGCAATGGCATCCTGCGCCGCCTGCGCTTCAACCAGCATCGCCTTACAGTGTTCGTAAAAGGTTTGCCCCACTTCCGTCACGTTAAACTGGCGGGTGGTTCGCTGAATCAGTCGAACTCCCAGCCTCTCTTCCAGTTGCGCTATCCGTCGGCTTAGTTTTGATTTCGGTTCATCAAGCGCCCGACCCGCCGCCGCGAATCCTCCTTCCTCTACAACATGCACAAACCATGCAAAATCATTGAGATCTGGCTTCGTCATCTAATTGTCCTATTTATGAGACAGTGAGAACTATTTTAGCTACTACTCAGCTCGCTGTCATGAATATAAGCTTATTCACATCAAGATACCGCCACTGAGGAGACACAAATGAAACACGTAACAGGCGTCTACACCGCACCTCGCCCGCACTGGGTTGGCGATGGATTTCCGGTTCGCTCGATGTTTTCTTACCAGTCTCATGCTGAGCAACTAAGTCCGTTCCTGCTGCTGGATTACGCCGGTCCACATACGTTTACGCCGGGTAACGAAAAACGCGGCGTAGGCGAGCACCCTCACCGTGGTTTTGAGACGGTGACCATCGTTTACAGCGGCGAAGTTGAACACCGTGATTCAACCGGTCGCGGCGGCATTATCGGCCCCGGCGACGTGCAGTGGATGACTGCGGGTGCAGGAATATTACACGAAGAGTTCCATTCACCAGAATTTACCCGTCAGGGCGGCGAACTGGAAATGGTACAGCTGTGGGTCAATCTGCCAGCAAAGGACAAAATGGCCGTTCCGGGTTACCAGGGCATCAACAGCGATGTGATCCCCTCTGTCGCCCTGCCTGATGAAGCAGGAAGCGTTCGGGTGATTGCGGGCAGCTATCAGGATACAAAAGGCCCGGCACATACCTTCTCGCCGCTGAACGTTTGGGATATGCGTTTACAACGTAATCATCAGCTCACGTTGTCCCAGCCGGAAGGATGGAGCACTGCGCTGGTGGTATTGAAAGGGAATATCACCGTAAACGGCACTACGTCTGCCAGCGAAGCGCAACTGGTGGTGCTGAGCCAGCAAGGGAAAACGCTGCATATTGAAGCCTCCAGCGACGCCAGCGTACTACTGCTTTCTGGAGAACCGTTGAACGAGCCGATTGTAGGTTACGGTCCGTTTGTAATGAACACGAAACAAGAAATCGCTGAAGCCGTACGCGATTTTAACTCCGGCCGCTTTGGCCAAATCTGAATCGAAGGAGAAGAATATGTCCAGTCCTGCAAACTTTAATGGTTCACGTCCGGTCATCGATGTAAATGATTCCGTCATGCTGCTTATCGATCATCAGAGCGGGTTGTTCCAGACCGTCGGCGACATGCCAATGCCAGAACTGCGTGCGCGTGCCGCCGCGCTGGCTAAAATGGCGACCCTGGCGAAGATACCTGTGATTACCACGGCATCCGTACCGCAGGGACCTAACGGCCCGCTGATCTCTGAGATCCACGCTAATGCGCCACATGCCCAATACGTGGCGCGTAAAGGCGAAATCAACGCCTGGGATAACGAAGACTTCGTGAAAGCGGTAAAAACAACAGGTCGCAAGACGCTGATTATCGCCGGTACGATTACCAGCGTGTGCATGGCTTTCCCGGCTATCAGCGCGGTTGCGGAAGGCTATAAGGTCTTCGCAGTGATCGACGCTTCCGGTACTTACAGCAAAATGGCGCAGGAAATCACCCTGGCTCGCGTTGTTCAGGCTGGCGTCGTGCCGATGGATACCGCCGCCGTCGCGTCTGAAATTCAGGGCACATGGAACCGTGAAGACGCCGCCGAATGGGCAGAAGTGTATACCAAAGTCTTCCCGGCTTATCAGTTGCTGATCGAGAGCTACAGTAAAGCCCAGGAAGTCGTGACCAACGGCGAAAAACTGGACTCTCAGCGCTAATCCTATCCTCCGCGCCTGCCTGGGCGGAGGAATATGTATATTGCGTAACCAAACGAGAGTTAACACGTAAATTCTGCTTGACCGTTTTAGCGCAACTCCCTATAGTAGCGCCCCGTTGCCCCCCAAGCGGTCAGGCAGCAATACAATATGGTGAGGTGTCCGAGTGGCTGAAGGAGCACGCCTGGAAAGTGTGTATACGGCAACGTATCCGGGGTTCGAATCCCCGCCTCACCGCCATATTTTAAGAAGAGCTCGTACGCAAGTACGGGCTTTTTTTTCGCATGTTGCACAGCCTGGCGGGGATGAGAAGCCCGGACCGGGGTTCGACTACTGGCGCAGCCAGTTGGACAGACTGAGAGCGCAGCGAACAGACTGCCCGCAGGGCGAGCGAAGCGAGTCAATCCCCGCCTCACCGCCATATTTTAAGAAGAGCTCGTACGCAAGTACGGGCTTTTTTTTCGCATGTTGCACAGCCTGGCGGGGATGAGAAGCCCGGACCGGGGTTCGACTACTGGCGCAGCCAGTTGGACAGACTGAGAGCGCAGCGAACAGACTGCCCGCAGGGCGAGCGAAGCGAGTCAATCCCCGCCTCACCGCCATATTTAAAGAAGAGCTCGTACGCAAGTACGGGCTTTTTTTTCGCATATTGCATAGCCTGGCGGGGATGAGAAGCCCGGACCGGGGTTCGACTACTGGCGCAGCCAGTTGGACAGACTGAGAGCGCAGCGAACAGGCTGCCCGCAGGGCGAGCGAAGCGAGTCAATCCCCGCCTCACCGCCATATTTTAAGAAGAGCTCGTACGCAAGTACGGGCTTTTTTTTCGCATATTGCATTTGCCGGATGCAGTGCAAGCACCTTATCCGGCCTACGAATGACGAACAACCTGTAGGCCTGATTAGCGAAGCGCCATCAGGTATAGCAGTTATTGTCGGCTGAGTAGCGTTAACACTTCATAATGCGAGGTGTGCGGGAACATATCGAAAAGCTGAACGCGTTCAATTCGATACCCAGGCAACTCACGAATATCCTTCGCCATGGTTTGCGCATTACAGCTGGAATAAACAATAAAACGCGGTGCCATGCGGGAAAGAAAATCGCACAGCGGTTTCCCAATCCCGCGACGCGGCGGATTCACCAGCACCAGATCCGGAACTTCGCCCTGAGCGGTAGCAAACTGAGTTGAATCCAACGCCTGAAAATGCAGATTCTGCAACCCAAGTTCCTGCGCCGACTGCTTCGCGCAGGTAATCGCCTCTGGCGCGATTTCAATCCCCGTCAGTTTCATTTGCGGTGTAGCGCAGTGCAGACCAAAACCCCCAACGCCGCAAAACAGATCCCACATGTGATTAACCGGAAGCCGACGCACCCAGTCGCGCGCCGTGGCATACAACTGCCCCGCCACCACCGGGTTAGTCTGGAAGAAGCTCTGTGGGCGGATCCACAACGGTACATCGTTAAAGCGTTCCGCCAGCGCCTGTTGTTCCGTCAGGAAGATTTCTGTCTCCCCTTCCATAATCGCCATATGCACCGGCTGAATATTGGCAGTGATCACTTTTAACTGTGGGAGTTGTGCCTGCAGCCAGGGCAGCGCCGCGCGCAGCTGTGCCAGTTTTGCTTCAGAACGCAGGACAAAACGCAGCATCATGCCACCATCGAACCGGCTTTCCGTTAACAGCAAATATTTCAGTTCCCCGCGTTTACGCGCAACGTTATAGGGTGTTAATCCTGCTCGGGCGATAAACGGCTTAAGCGCGGAAAATACGGACGCAAAAGACTCAGGGTAGAGCGGACAGTCGCACAAATCTTCCGGCGTACCGTCACGATGCAACATCCCCAGCAACGGTTTTTCCACGCTGCCGCTGACCACCATTTTGGCTTTATTGCGAAACGCGCTTTCCGGACCACTGACCGGCGCGCACCATTCTCCGACCGGATAATCGGCCAGCAGATTCTGTAGATCGGCTGTTTTAGCGAAGAGTTGATCGGCGACAGGCTGTGTTATCCACTGACAGGAGCGACAGCGTTCGGCGTCATAAAGTGCGCACTGCATACAAAGACCTACAAATTAACCGGGGGCCAAGATTATACACGTTATTGCAAACGGAAGAACCGCCTGCTGGACGCAGGAACAAACAGTAGCAGCAATACCAGCATATCCGGCAGTTTTTGCATCACCAGCGTATGCAGGATTTCGCGTCTGGACTCCCCCGCAATACTGAACAGTTCGGGATATCCGTAGCCCAGCGAAGCAGCCCACAGATAGACGCTGGCGATAATCTGGGTCAACAGATAGATCCAGCGTGCCCAGTTCCGTCCTTTTACCAGCGAAAATGCACAGTAAATTTCGATAAATAGCAGCACCAGACTGCCCAGAAACACCAGCGTCAAATTCCAGGTCTGCACACTGCGATGAATAAACTCACTGGTTCCACGAAACCCAAGCGTATTAAAAATCATCAACAGATCGAGACAGCGGATCATAATAATAGCCAGCGCCGCCACCTGCACCAAAGCAGGGACGTTTAAGCGAGCATGTGATGTGGATGATTTCTTAAAAAATCCCAACGCGTCGTCTTCCATGAAAACGGCGCAACCACCACAGCTGCACCGTATAGACAGGTTGGCAGATTTTAGTTTTTTCAGCCGCGTCTTGCACGTTGGATATCGCGGATCCGTTGTTTTTCTGTTCGCGCCATCAGATACCACGCGATAAATCCGATAATTCCTACCACACCAAGAATCAGCGTCGCCAGCGCGTTGATCTCCGGGTTCACCCCCATACGTACGCTGGAGAACACCAGCATCGGTAACGTTGTGGCGCCAGGACCAGAGACAAAGCTGGCAATAACCAGATCATCGAGTGACAGCGTGAAGGCTAATAGCCAACCGGAAATCACCGCCGGCATAATCATCGGCAACGTGATGACGAAAAAGACCTTCAGCGGCGTGGCGCCAAGATCCATCGCAGCTTCCTCAATGGAATGATCCAGTTCGCGCAAACGTGAAGAAATTACCACCGCTACGTACGCTGTACAGAAGGTGACGTGCGCCAGCCAGATGGTCAGCATACCGCGATCCGCCGGCCAGCCGATGGCGTGAGCCAACGCTACAAACAGCAGCAGCAGCGACAAACCGGTAATGACATCTGGCATAACCAGCGGCGCGGTGATCATAAAGGCGAAACCATTCGAACCACGAAAACGACCAAAGCGCACCATTACCACGGCGGCGATGGTACCAAGGATTGCCGCCATCGTCGCAGCGCCTGCGGCAATCGTTAGGCTCATGCCTACGGCGCTTATCATCGCGGTATCGTGAAAAAGCTCGCCATACCAACGCGTTGACCACCCTGCCCAAACCGTCACCAGCTTCGAGCTGTTAAACGAATAGATAACCAACATCAGCATCGGCGCGTACAGGAAGGTAAAGCCAACTACCAGGATAAAAATACGCCACGGCGAGCGAACGACCGGTAAGTTATTCATCCGTGTTCCCCCACGCTTTTTTGCTGATATTTGTGGAACCACATGATCGGCACAATCAGTAACAGCAGCATAATAATGGCGACAGCAGAAGCCACCGGCCAGTCGCGGTTATTGAAAAACTCCTGCCAAAGCACACGGCCAATCATGATGCTGTCCGGGCCGCCCAGCAGCTCAGGGATAACAAACTCGCCAACAGCCGGAATAAACACCAGCATTGACCCGGCAATAATCCCGCCCTTGGTCAACGGCACAATCACGCTAAAGAAAGTCTTCAGCGGTCGGGCACCTAAATCCAGCGCCGCTTCCACCAGCGAGTAATCAATACGGGTCAGCGCGGTATAAATCGGCAGCACCATAAAGGGCAAATAGGCGTAAACAATGCCGATATAGACCGCCAGATTGGTGTGCAAAATAGTCAACGGTTGGTCGATGACACCCAGCCACATCAGAAAGTTGTTCAGGACGCCGTTGTTTTTCAGGATCCCCATCCAGGCATACACGCGAATTAAAAACGAGGTCCAGGACGGTAGGATCACCAGCAACAGCAGAATATTACGCGTTGAGGGTTTACTGTGCGCGACTGCCCATGCCAGCGGGTATCCCAGCAGCAGACAACAGATTGTCGAAATTCCCGCCACCTGTAACGATTGCAGGTAGGCATCGAAATAGAGCGGATCGTCCGTCAGTTGCAGGAAGTTGGCTAAGTTGAGCGTGATGGATAACTGATCGTCAGCCCATGAAACGAGGTCGGTATACGGTGGAATAGCCCGCGCCATTTCCGCCAAACTGATTTTGAAGACGATCAGAAACGGCAGCAGAAACAGAAGCAGCAGCCACACATACGGCAGCGCGATCACCAGCTTGCGTCCGTGCTTCATTTGCAGTCGCGACATAAACAGCGTGAATCGCCCTGCTTTATCCACACGCGCCGGAGGTTCAAGTGTACTCATCTTCGCTCCTTAAACCGTCAACACCACACAGCTGTCCGCATCCCAACATAAACGGACTTCGTCACCCCAGGTTGGTAACCCTTTACGATAACGATGCTCATTTTGTAGCTGGGCGCTCAACATCTGACCGCTTTTCAAACGTACGTGATACACCGACAAATCACCCAGATAGGCAATGTGCACCACTTCGCCCACCGCGAAGTTATAACCGTCTGGGGGAGGAGCCTCACAGAGCATGATTTTTTCCGGGCGCAGCGCAACATACACCGGGACGTTATCGACAACAGAAGCATCGGCGTCCACTTTCAGCGGATGCACCAGTCCTGGAGACTCAATAATCAGACCATCTTCCTGGCGTTCTTTCAGCAGTCCCTCAAAAACGTTTACCGAACCGATAAACTCTGCGCTGTAACGCGTGGTCGGATGCTCGTAGATCTCTTCTGGCTCACCAATCTGGACAAATTTTCCACGATTCATGATCGCAATACGACCCGCCATCGTCATGGCTTCTTCCTGATCGTGCGTCACCATCACGCAGGTCACACCGACGCGTTCCAGGATATCCACTACTTCCAGTTGCATGCGGTCTCGGAGTTTTTTATCCAGCGCCCCCATTGGTTCATCCAGCAGCAGCAGTTTTGGACGTTTTGCCAGGCTGCGCGCCAATGCCACGCGCTGACGCTGGCCGCCAGAAAGCTGATGTGGTTTGCGTTTAGCGAACTCCTGCATATGCACGAGTCCCAGCATCTCATTCACCCGACTGGCGATTTCAGCCTTCGGCAGTTTGTCCTGCTTGAGACCAAAGGCAATGTTCTGCTCGACAGTCATATGCGGAAACAAGGCGTAGGACTGAAACATCATATTAATTGGACGCAGATAAGGCGGGACATGCGCTAAATCGACGCCATCAAGCATGATTTGCCCGGTAGTCGGCAGTTCAAATCCCGCCAGCATCCGCAGCAGTGTCGATTTGCCACAGCCGGACGCGCCGAGCAGAGCAAATATTTCACCTTTGTAGATAGTAAGATTGACGTCATCAACGGCGTGCTGACCGTCAAATGACTTGGTCAGATTGCGAATTTCAAGCAGCGGGGTCAGCGCCTTGCGGATTTTCGCTTGTGGGCGTGGGGTTGCATCATTCACTCAGGTGCTCTCCGGCATAAAACAAAGAAACGGTGCAAATAACGCACCATAACGGTGCGTATTGCCGGGTTATATGTGTCCGGGCTCAACGCTGCCCGGCAGGCACAAATCCTGCCGGGTCATGTCCCAAACATCGGTTTATTTCCCGCTTTTTACCTTCGTCCATGCGCGGGTACGTACACGATCGATCTTCGGATCCTGTACTTTCAGTGTGAACAACTTAGCTCGCACATCCGCAGGCGGGTAAATACCCGGGTTGTCACGAACTTCAGGGCTGACCAGAGCCGTCGCTTCTTTGTTGGCATTGGCATAAAAAACGTGGTCGGAGATATGCGCAATCACATCAGGGCGCAGCAGGTAGTTGAGGAACTGATAGGCTTCGTCTTTGTTTTTCGCATCGGCAGGCATCGCGAATACGTCAAAGAACGCCATTGCACCTTCTTTAGGAATTGAGAAGGAAATATTGACGCCATTTTTCGCTTCTTTCGCACGGTTTGCGGCCTGCCATACGTCCCCAGCCCAGCCGATTGCAACGCAGGTATCACCGTTTGCCAGGTCGTTGATGTACTGCGAAGAGTGGAAATAGCGAATATTCGGTCGCAGTTTCAACAACAGATCCGTTGCCGGTCCGGTGTAATCATCCGCTTTGGTACTGTTTGGATCTTTACCCAAATAGTTCAGCACCGTGGCGAACACCTCTTCGGGGGCATCAAGGAAAGAGACGCCGCAGCTTTTGAGTTTTTCCAGATTTTCTGGCTTGAGGATCAAATCCCAGCTGTCAACCGGCGCATCCGGCCCCAGCACAGCTTTAACTTTATCCACGTTGTAACCAATACCGGTCGTAGCCCACATATACGGCATCGCAAACTTGTTGTCCGGATCGTGTTTGCCCACCAGCTTCAGCAGTTCAGGATCAAGGTTTTTCCAGCCCGGCAATTTGCTCTTATCCAGCGGTTGGAATACGCCCGCGGTCAGTTGACGCTCAAGGAAGCTGGCGGATGGAACGACAAGGTCAAAGCCGGTACTGCCAGCCATGAGCTTACCTTCCAGCACTTCATTGGAATCAAATACGTCATAGATGACTTTAATTCCGGTCTCTTTTTCAAAATTAGCCACCGTGTCCGGGGCAATATAATCAGACCAGTTATATATATGCAGCGTTTTTTGTTCAGCAGCGAGCGTGCCGGCAGAGACGGCCATCAGAGCACCCGCAACCAGGCCTGATAACCATTTTTTATTTAAGGCGGTCATAATCTCTTTCCTTCTGAAAGTTCGTTAACAAACGAACAAAAATGTCACACTCTAATGATATGCAAGAAACGTGCATATTCTTTCATGCGGCACCGATGTAAAGAGAGACCTCTCCTCACGCCGCTATTGCTCGCTGTCATCCGTCCAGGCATTCAACATACATTGTGGCCGTAGAACAGGTCACAAGGGGCTGTTTAAATGATGACGTTGGTAAGCTTCGCAAGAATAACTTTAGCCAGGAATTGTGGATATAGCCCAGATTAAAAAACGTCTTTTATCAATTTTTTATGCAGGAATTGTCTATGACGTAAAGCGGAAGGCGCTGAATAGAGGTGAATAATTCTTTAATGAAAGGTTAAATACAGAATAAAAACGGGCAATACGCAACCGCTCTGGCAGCGGCTGCGCAATATATGTCCAGATGCAGGAAGAATTAATGGAGGAAATGAATTTCAGCGGTGCTATTCTGCGCATCTTCTTCAGCATTAAATAACAGCTGATGCGCACCGGCTTCAAGGATCACCATCGATATCTGCTCTTCGCTCTGGCGAACAAAACATTCAAACTGCTCAAACGTCACACCCGGCATAACGGATAAAGACTGGCAAACCACCAGTTTTGGCAGATTATCATCCTGCATATCCAGAAAAGCTTTCACCGTCAGTGAGCTGGCATTGATCGCGGACAGATCGGCGGCCAGCGGCAGCAGTGCAGAAGGTCTGACTTCTGCCATCGCGGAAAACAGAATGACGTTATCGACCAAATCAACTTTTGCATCAAAGATGCCGTCAAAATTCTGCATGTGCGGCAAATGCAGCGCCTGACAGGTATCGCATTCAAAAAAACTCATGCCCAGGTCGTCGAGCCATTGACGCAACGTATCCAGAGTGGGAACGACCAGTGATGTCATAATAATGTGCGACCTCTATTGATGAAAAAAATACCGGCACAGCTTACGCAAAAAGAGCGTGTCATACCACGATTGCAATCGATATTGCGCTTAACCGCCGATTTTAAGGCAAAATTCAGGCGTAGCGTGACGTTCGATCCACTGGATCATCTTGCCAGCTATGTCTATCCCGGTGGTTTTCTCCACTCCTTCCAGCCCCGGAGACGCGTTGACCTCCATGACCAGTGGCCCTCGATCAGCGCGCAGAATATCAACGCCTGCAACGTCCAGGCCCATAGTCCGGGCGGCTTTGAGCGCAATTTCTCTTTCGCGCGGCGTGATACTCGCAATAGTCGCCACACCACCGCGATGGAGATTAGAACGAAAATCGCCCTCTTTAGCCCGTCGTTCAATGGCGGCCACTACTTCGTCGCCCACCACGAAACAGCGGATATCGCGCCCCTTAGCTTCTTTGATATATTCCTGAACCAGGATATGGGCATTCAGCCCACGAAAGGCATCTACCACGCTTTCTGCAGCCTGCCGCGTTTCCGCCAACACCACGCCAATACCCTGGGTGCCTTCAACCAGTTTCACCACCAACGGCGCACCGCCAACCATGTCAATCATGTCGCTGGTATCGTCGGGAGAGTGGGCGATCCCGGTGATGGGTAAATCAATTCCCTGACGCGCCAGCAGCTGTAGCGAACGCAGCTTATCGCGCGCTCGTGTAATCGCTACCGATTCATTCAACGGATAGCTACCCAGCATCTCAAACTGGCGCAGCGCCGCCGTCCCATAAAAGGTAATCGCGGAACCAATCCGCGGGATCACCGCGTCGAAATGGGGAAGCTGACGACCCTTGTAATGAATTGAAGATGCCGCCGGACTGATGTTCATATAGCAAGAAAGGGGATCGATAACTTCAACCAGGTGACCGCGCTGCATCGCCGCTTCACGCAGGCGTTTACAAGAATAGAGCGTTCCGTCCCGGGACAAAATGGCAATTTTCACCCTGCACCTCTCTGAATGACCTGGTAAAAGCTGGCGTATCATACACTGGGTTAAAATCTTTAGCGCGTGGCCCATCCCTGTTTATGCAAATATTCCAGGATAAAGGGGCGACTTTCTTTAATGATGGTACGGCGAATGTGATCGCTCCAGGTGTCACGACGCGTATTGCTGCCGCGGGTCAGATAGTACTGCGCAAGCTGTTCATCATACTGCGACAAAACGTCTGTATCGAGCGGCTGATACTGGTTTTCGTGCACAACAAGCGACGCTGGCAGGCGCGGCTTGATATCCGGGTTATCCGCAGGCCAGCCAAGGCACAAACCAAACAGCGGCAGAACGTGCTGCGGCAGCTTCAGCAGTTCGGTGACCGGCTCAATATTGTTACGCAAACCGCCAATGAATACGCCGCCAAGTCCCAGCGACTCTGCCGCCGTCAACGCATTTTGCGCCATCATTGCAGTATCAACCACGCCCAGCAGCAGCTGTTCCGCCAGCCCAAGTTGCGCATCAGGGCAAATCTGCAAATGACGATTAAAATCAGCGCAAAACACCCAGAACTCAGCGGCCTGCGCCACATGCTTTTGGCCGCCAGATAAGGTAGCCAGCGATTCACGCAGAGATTTATCCGTTATACGAACGATCGTCGTGCACTGTAGAAAACTGGAGCTTGACGTTCCCTGAGCGGCGGCAATAATCGCCTCACGCTGTGCATCCGAAATATCATCATCGGTAAAATGGCGAATGGAACGGTGGCTGCGGAGTAAATCAATGGTTGGTGTCATCTCTTTTGTCTCTGTCTAAATCAGTTGAATCACCGGGTGCGCGTGACATCAGTTGCGGTGCCAGCAGTTGAGCAATACGCCACATCAACGCCACCGCAGCAGGAAGCATCAGCAGTACGCCCAGAAATATCATCACCACGCAGGCTAACGGGCTGTTAAGCGGTGCGGGCAAGGTGAGGTAATCGTTAAGCGATAGCAGCGCCAGCGATAACAAAACCATCCCAATTATTTCCAGCATCAATACGCTTTTGGGTAATACACCAATTGTGCGCATACACGGCCTCCCGGCGAAATGGCTTTCATTATAAAACGTTCCGGCTTGCCGTGTTTAACAGATATAGCTTGAGGATATCAAAGCAACAGGCTGAACCTGCTTTCCATCCGTCACAAATCGCGGCATCATAACAAGTATTGCCATCCGGCCTGATAAGTTCGAGGAGAAAGAGATGTTTGCCGTTATTTTTGGTCGCCCAGGGTGCCCGTATTGCGTGCGCGCAAAAGAATTAGCAGAAAAATTAAGCAGTGAGCATGACGATTTTAACTTCCGCTACATTGATATCCATGCTGAAGGAATTACCAAAGCAGATCTGGAAAAAACAGTAGGTAAGCCAGTTGAAACCGTTCCGCAGATTTTCGTCGATCAAAAACACATCGGCGGCTGCACGGATTTTGAAGCATGGGCAAAAGAGAATATGAATCTGTTCGCCTGATAGCTGTTTCTACGCCCTCAGCTTGAGGGCGTCATCAGTTCTTTTTCCGCCGTTGATGCTGATTGAATAAGCTACTGATAAATAAAAAACATAATGCGCCAAGCGCGCACCAAAACACCGCACTAAACAACCACGCCAGCTCTTGCCACAATGAACGCGTCGGCATAAAAACGAAACGCATCAGTAACAGGCAGCACGGCGCCGCCAACATTGCACCAAGAAGGGGTTTGAGTACTTCCCGACGATGGGAAAAAAAGCTTGCTGCAGCACCAGGTAAGATAAAAAACAACAATCCGACCTCAGGATGCCCTGCTGCTCTGAATGCCCCTTTCACGTTCAGCGTTAATGAAAGACACACCACAATAAAGAGCACAAAGCAGCAGACCGCACTCGCCCAACTTTGCTTATGTTTCAATCGTTCCTCCTGACACATTCTCTATCGAACACTCTTTTCGCCCGCAGGCGTCCAGTCAGATAAAGTAACTCGGCATTCCATGCCAAAAACACACCCACACGATTCTTATAGCCGTTGATACGTAATGAGATTAAACTAGCCGCATATATTGTTATGCTGCATTATTCGGGGCTGTGTACGATGCTATCGCCCCTTAATTTCTGGCAAAAACATTAGCGTAAATTGCCATTTCTTTCAATAGCTTACTAGTAAACAAGAAGTTAGTCTCCGTGAATATAAACGTCGCAGATTTGTTAAATGGGAATTACATCCTGTTATTATTTGTGGTCCTGGCTCTGGGCCTGTGTCTGGGCAAATTGCGTCTGGGTTCAGTCCAACTCGGTAATTCCATTGGCGTTTTAGTGGTCTCCCTATTATTAGGTCAGCAGCACTTTAGTATTAACACCGATGCATTAAATCTCGGCTTTATGCTGTTTATTTTTTGCGTCGGCGTCGAAGCCGGCCCCAACTTTTTTTCGATTTTTTTTCGCGATGGGAAAAATTATCTAATGCTTGCTCTGGTGATGGTCGGTAGCGCAATGCTGATCGCCCTGGGGCTGGGTAAGCTATTTGGCTGGGACATCGGCCTGACGGCGGGTATGCTGGCTGGCTCGATGACCTCAACGCCGGTGCTGGTCGGCGCAGGTGACACCTTGCGCCATTCAGGAATGTCAGGAACACAACTTTCAAGCGCTCTCGATAACCTGAGCTTGGGTTACGCCCTCACCTATTTGATTGGTCTGGTCAGTCTGATTGTTGGTGCGCGCTATTTGCCGAAACTTCAGCATCAGGATCTGCAAACCAGCGCCCAACAAATCGCGCGTGAACGGGGCCTGGATACTGATGCCAATCGTAAAGTTTACCTCCCGGTGATTCGCGCCTATCGCGTTGGCCCGGAGCTGGTGGCATGGGCCGATGGTAAAAATCTGCGCGAACTGGGTATTTATCGTCAGACCGGTTGTTACATTGAACGTATCCGTCGCAACGGCATTCTTGCCAACCCGGATGGTGACGCGGTGCTGCAAATGGGCGATGAGATAGCCCTGGTGGGTTATCCAGACGCCCATGCCCGCCTCGATCCCAGCTTCCGTAACGGTAAAGAGGTGTTCGATCGCGATCTGCTCGATATGCGCATCGTCACTGAAGAAATTGTAGTGAAAAACCACAATGCCGTTGGTCGTCGCCTGGCTCAGTTGAAACTGACCGACCACGGTTGTTTCCTGAACCGCGTGATCCGCAGCCAGATTGAAATGCCTATTGATGACAACGTCGTGCTCAACAAAGGTGACGTATTGCAGGTCAGCGGTGATGCTCGCCGCGTGAAAACCATTGCCGATCGTATCGGCTTCATTTCGATTCACAGTCAGGTGACCGATCTGCTGGCCTTCTGCGCCTTCTTTATCATCGGTCTGATGATCGGGATGATCACCTTCCAGTTCAGTAATTTCAGCTTCGGCATCGGGAATGCGGCTGGACTGCTGTTCGCCGGTATCATGCTGGGCTTCCTGCGAGCCAACCATCCAACGTTTGGCTACATCCCACAGGGTGCGCTGAACATGGTGAAAGAATTTGGCCTGATGGTATTCATGGCTGGCGTCGGTTTAAGCGCAGGCAGTGGCATTGGTAATGGGCTGGGGGCCGTCGGTGGTCAAATGTTGATTGCCGGTCTGGTAGTCAGCCTGGTTCCGGTTGTTATCTGTTTCTTGTTTGGTGCTTACGTATTGCGCATGAACCGCGCCCTGCTGTTTGGCGCCATGATGGGCGCACGTACCTGTGCTCCGGCAATGGAAATCATCAGCGACACCGCACGCAGCAACATCCCTGCGTTAGGCTATGCCGGGACCTACGCGATAGCCAACGTTCTGCTGACATTAGCGGGGACACTCATCGTCATTGTCTGGCCTGGCCTTGGTTAGCGCTGAAATTTACCCTTAAACGAAAATTTTTTGCAGGTAAGCAGAACTTTTCTTCAAGGTGTCAGTCATAACTATTGCCACTGCTTTTCTTTGATGTCCCCAATTTGTGGAGCCCATCAACCCCGCCGTTTTGGTTCAAGGTTGATGGGTTTTTTGTTGCCTGAAATTTATAACCAGACAAATCAATAATTTATGCCACCACATTCTCATGTTTGGCGACAAAATGGCGGCAGCAATTTCGGCTTATCGCATCCACCTTCCTGAATCAGACCATATCGGTTACAACTTCAACAGCTTCGCTTGTTCAGGATTCACGGTTTCGACGTAGTTTCTAACACCTATTTTATGTGGCTCATAATCACTCGCGTAGAAATCTATGAGAAAGTCACTCATTTTCTGTGGGGTAACTTTCATCACCCCCCTGCCCAAACTCAAGTTGAACACTTTAATAAGTATTGATGGTGCTTGAGTTTTAACCAGATTGGGCTGATAGCCCGATTTATCCATTGCAACTAGAATTTCGTCGTAAACATTTTGCAACTGAACCAAATCATTTGAAGATATGATCACATCATCCATGTACACACTGAGCTTCACATTGGGATGCTTGTTTAAGCGACGCAGTAGACTACCCAAATGACTCTTATCCAAACAAAGGGTAGCAAGCATAGGAGACTGGACAAAACCAAAAGGGAGGACGTGCTTATGGGGACTATTAGACAGGTTTCTCACAGTTGAAATTTTTGAAATTTCTCTAGCCTGAGGATAGGTAAAGTAGGCTTTTAAATCACGGGTGACTCGGCTGCGACTAGTTGACTGAAAAAATTGTTTAATATCTATAACAGCAAGAAAATCACTTTTAAGGTGTAATCTAGCTGCTTTTAGATGCCCGCCGGTTCTTAAATGATAAAAATAGAGTGGCGGAATCCACTTGTTTCTGATTGCTTGAAGTATGCGTTCCCCAACTTCACTTGCCTCAGCAGTTGGGACATAGATCCAAACCCCAGGCTTTATCTCAAACTTGTGTTCCCATCTTTGAACTTCTATTTCCATGGTGTAAACAATCGTAGTTGAAGACCATGTTAAGAACGGTGTAAACCGTACCAACTAACACTACAAATGCAGTTGCACATTTGAGCATAGCGGTAATAAGTTCTACACGCGCCTTAACTAAGCCAAGTTCGTTGATTTCCATAACTTGTTACTCCGTAGAATCCTGACGTCTCTTAGCGCAAGCGCATGGCCTAACTAAATAATAAAACTTCAACAATTTGTAAGCCCAGTAAGCCCAGCAAATCGGCGTCCAAGATGCCCAGCATATCGGCATTCGGTACGCTAGTCGCAAAGCGACAAACTCCACTTCTACGGATAGGGGACATATCCCCGCTAACGTCAGGCAGATATAATTTAACGCTAATCATCTAAAATGAATAGTTTTTGATATCTCCAGAGGCCAAATCAGCTGACTAAATTATTCAAAGTCTTCATGACCTCTCTATCAAAAAAAGGAAGTCTGGCCAGATTCTGAGGGATGAGGAGGTGCAGAGCTGATTTTTTGTGGGCGGCACACTGAACGAACAAACGTTTCATGGGTTACGAAGGTATGCCCACATTCGATGTTAGTGCACTGGTTGTAGCGTTCTTTGGTTTCATTGGAAACCTGGAAGCTGCTTCGGGTATGTGCAGCCTGCCCGCACATAGGACAATTCATCATAATAATCAGCCCTCATTATTAACCAGTTCGCAATAATGATACATCAATGTTCGCAATTTGGAACTAATCATTCAATGTCGAACTCATCTATTTTCACTTCAAGCTCCATGCTGGTTGTAAATCCATTATCCGGGCTGACAGAATGCGTCAGGGTGGTAATGGTCCATTCTGCATCATCGATCGGCTGCTTAAACCCCGTAACCTTCACCGGCATTTCCGTATAGAGATCAGCCCGCCCCTCAGCGAGCTGCAGGGAAAATGAAGCAACCCCACGCTGCAGACGTTCCCACTGCATTTTTGCTGCGCGCTCTGCATTGCTCCGGTTGGCGTAGGTACGATTAAGAACCAGCACGTTTTCATCCGTTCCCACCAGATAATCGCCCTGTTTTGCTTCCGGCTCTTTGGGTGTGGTGGTTTTCTTTCGACGACGCTTAACACTGGTTGTCTCTTTTTTCCTGGGTTCACGCGTATGCAACCAGCTGGCAATAACACCGGTATAGGCACCACGATCAGCAAGGGTGAACCGATGACCGTCACCGGCTTTGCGCGTGATGGTGATAACCGGCAGCGGCTTGCCGCTCGCCGTTCTTCCCTGTCCCTGCCGGATAAACAGCAGATTCCCGTTCTTGACGGAAGCAATCGCTCCATACTGTCTCGCCAGTTTCATCAAAAAACTTGCATCGCTTTCATTGGTCTGGTCCAGATGATCCAGCGCCTTATCCGTCAGGTCTTTACCCAGCGCCACTTTGAGGTTATGCCGGGCGGCGATTTCCTTTACCACCTCCCCCACCGTTGTCTGATGCCATGACTTTTCGCGCCGTGTATTGAGGGTTTCACGGAAATCTGCGCTACGCGCCCGGATGGTCAGCCGGTCAGGGGCACCGCTGTGTTCAATTTCATCCACAGTAAAAGCCCCTTTAGTGAAAAGCGGCTGGCCTTTCCAGCCCAGCGCCAGCTGAATCACTGCCCCACGTCGCGGCAGGGCGATCAGCCCGTCGGCGTCGTCCAGCTCCAGATCAAGCTGGTCCGCTTCAAAGCCCCGGTTATCCGTCAGCGTCAGACTCATCAGGCGGGTATCCAGCACGGTCGTCACGTCCTTACCTTCAATGACGATACTGAAGGCCGGGCTTTTGCTGTTCAGATTCAGAAGATCAGAATTAACGTTCACTGCAGCAATCCTCCTACCGTGTTCTTAATCCCCCCAATCGCAGAGGCAGCAGAGTCCTGCAGGTTGCTGAGCTGGTCACTCAGGCTCCCGAACATGTCAGACAGCGATTCATCAACCCGTTTGAGGGTGATCGTAAACTCAATGCGCCTGGGCATTCCGCTTTCAAAAAATTCCGTTTTTGTCTGACTCAGGCTCTCGATTACAAACATGCCGTAAATGGTCCCGCTTCCCTCAATCAGGGGCCATGCTTTGCCCAGCTCTGCCATTTGCTCCAGAGCGAGCAATGACAGCCTGCCCCCGGTGACCTCCGGCAGCAGTACGCCAGATAACGTCAGCGAGTCATTATCCGGGCCAATAAACTGCGTTGATGGTCGTCGGTTCACCCGACTGTTGGCGGCGTGTCGCCAGCTTCGCTGATACTGCAGCTCCTGATATGGCACTGTACGCAGCATAAAGACATATAACCCCAGCACCATCATCATGATTCATATCCCCCTTGATCACTGAAATTACTGCGCGCTTTAGCCCTGGTCTTGCGTTCGCGTTCGTCAAGCTGTCGGGCAACTTCACGGGCAATATCTTGCGCACTCTGCCCTGGCTGAGCATAGATAGTGATCTGCGCGTGAGTCTCAAAGTGCATCACTGGCTGCGCACTGGCAGATTTCGCAGGCTGGCTTTGTTTATATGCCACAGTAGGCAGACTGTAAGGATGTAGTGGAGCAGCCTCTGCAGGCGCTGCCGCTACGCCCATGACACCTGCAACGACGGAAGCCAGCGCGGCAGTGCGCCGCCTGCTGGTCACATTTGCGGGGCCGTTCACAATTTCAGGGCCGTTCTCCCCAACAATACCAAACTGACCGCGCGGAATAATCCCACCACTGTCATACATCCCGGCAAACGGAACGGCAGCAGCTGCTGCTCCACCAACCACCTGCACCTGTGCTTTACCTTGTGTTTTATTATTTCCGGTCATCCAGTCAGGCAGATAATCGGTGACTGAGGAAAGCTTGCTTTTGAGTGTCTCCCATTTGGCATTAACTCCATCGAGAATGCTGTCAATAATGGCGCTGCCCATGTCCTGAAACTTCGCAGGAAGCGCGGCAACATCAGCCAGGATCGAATTCCATTTATCACTAATAGATTGTCTGATATTGGCCCACGCGTCAGAAACGCCAGATTTTATTGCATCCCAATTTTTAGCTATTAATCCCGGCAAGGTATAATTAAAGAACAGTGACTTAATCCCCTCCCATGCGGCACTGGCCTTTTCTTTAATCCAATCCCATGCCGTACCTGTGGCATTACATACGGCATCCCACATGGCCTTGAACTTTGGCCCAAGAGTGTCCCAATTCTGCCAGATATAAATAGCACCAGCGGCGATCAGCCCTATGACAGCCAGTATAGGGTTTGCAAACATCAATCGGCCCAGCCATATAACTGACTTGCCAACAGAACTTATTGCTTTCCCAATAAGACCAAATGCAGATGAAAATTTTAGCCCCATCACCCCTGCGCTCATTCGCACTACTGCCATTGGCCCTAACACAGACGCCAGCGCCAGTGAAACAACCCCAGCGGCGGTGGCAACAATGGCAAAGCCTGCTGCCAGCTTAAACAGCGCAGAGGTCAATTGAGGGTGTCGTTTAACAAAACCATCCAGACGCGAAGCCAGTTCACCCAACCAGTCAGCCAGCTTCTTTAATGCAGGGGCAACTGTTTCACCGATACTAGCCATAGCATTGGTAAAGGAACCTGTAGCGGCTTCCCATTTATTACCAAGAGTATTCAAGGAGGCATCAACACGCTCGCGCAGAGAAGCCTGATTTTGTAGCTTTGAAGCCGTTTCACGATACCCTGAGATGCCTTTGGTAATCATAATATTTAGCACCTGCAGCGTTTCCGCATCATCCCCAAAAATACCTTTTAACGTAGCTAACCTTTTCTCAGTATTAAGCTTTTGGAGTTGAGCTAATTGCGTGTACATTTTCTCCAGCCCGCCAAACTCCCCCTTTCCATCAGTAAAATCGAACCTAACGCCAGTGCCTTTTAGTTCATCATTAGCATCCTTCACTTTTTCCGTATTCATGACGGACTGAAATACTTTTCGGTAGGCATTACCAGCTGACTCTCCAGCCATACCAGCCTGATCAGCCATAACTAATAGAGGAGCAAATGTCTTAGCCGCGTCCAATCCCTTTTTATGAATAATATCCATCGCGCTGCTGATTTTTGAGAACCCCTGCAGCATATTTCCTGAATCTACCCCCGCGTAGAATCCTTTCTGGATCACGTCCATCAGATTCATCATGTCTTTTTCGGAGGTCTGAGTAGCATCTTGTAACTTAGCCGCAAACTCAGCTGCTGCAGTGGGAGCCATCTGTAACTGCACGCCAAGATAAGCTGCTGACTCTCCCAAGCCGCCCAGGATGACCTGCGCCGACATACCCTGACGGCGTAGCATAGTCATCATGTTCTGAAAGTCGGCTGTTGTTCCCGGCAGCTTATCGCCCAAAGCAACTGCAAGCCGGTTAATTTTTTCAAATTCAGGCGCTACCTTTCCGCCCGGTCCCATCATGGAACCGGCGAGCTGATTCGCTGCATTTTCTGATTCTGAATAGGCTTTTACTGGAGCCAACAACGTCATGCCAGTAGTTACCCCAGCCGCCATCGCCCCTGCACCATTACCTGCCAGAGAGTTCCTTAACTCGCGGGTCTTTTCAGCCTTGGCTTTGATGGCGTTGAGCTTTCGCTGACGCTCGCCAACTTCACGCAGCCTGCGCTCCTGCTCAGCCAACTGTCGGTTATACCGCTCAGTTTCTCGTGCAATCCGTGCCGTCTCACGCGCTCCGCCCCCAGCAGATAACCCCAGCCGATAAAGCTCAGCCCTGGCTGCCGCCATCTGGCGAGTTTCCTGTTGCTGTTTTTGTTCAAGACGTGAAACAGCACGCCACTGAGCTTCCAGCGCCTGCGTTTGTTTTTTTGTCGGGGATTCCAAAGATGACATTTCGCGCGTCATCATTTGAGCGCGTAGCCTCGCCTGAGCCAGTTCGGCACCAGTACGGCTAACACTTTTAGTTAGTTGATCGAAAGATTTAAGCTGACCTCCAGCATCACTCAGCTTTTTAATCTGATCGCGGGTTTGTCGAATAGCTGATGCCAGCTCCTTAGAGCCAGCCTGTGCATTTTTAAATGGGCGGGTTAACTTATCCACCGCCCCCAGAACTACCTGCAGTCGCAGGTTATTATCACTCATCGCTGGCCCCGCTTCTCTGAATTGCCTTATGCCGCCACTCCAGCACCTCTGTCAGCGGCATAACGTCAGTGATGGACGGCGACCAGTGAAAGATGGTGGCAATATCTGCCACCAGATCATCAACCGTCAGGTTGTCGGTAAATCGACAAGCACCGACTTCGGCAACAAAAAAGTCACCACCTCTACAGCCATTGCTGTCAGATCGGCGGGGTCCAGCTCTGCCATTTCCTGCGCGGTCAGCGTCGGAGTGGAGATTCGCGGGATCACAGTCATCATCGCGCCCACGTCCATATCCATAATGGCCTGCAGACGGGTGCCACGCAGTGCGCCGGACTGCGGCTTGCGCAGCACAATTTCGGTAATTTCAGTTTTACCGCGCATGATGGGGGTATCCAGTTTTACGGTCTTTTCAGTCAGCTTGTCGCTCATGTTCGTATCCTGTTAATGAAATACTGGCGCGGCTGCCCGCGCCGTTAAGGTTAATCAGAGGCCGAGGGCATTACGGTGTTCTTCCATCAGATCCACGCCGTCAACGATTTCAACCATGTTGACCAGATCGACCTCATAGAGCACCTCACCGTTAATGGTCAGCTTCGCGTAGCTGTTAGTACTGCTGACCTTGGTGGCGCTACTCTCGCCGGTTTTCCACTCGCCGGAATCCACTTCTTTATGACGCCCGCGCACAACCAGCTCAACGGCCTGCACTTCGCCAGTATCGTCACGCTGAATGGAACCGGTGAAACGCAGCTGGATGCCGTCAACGGTTGCCTTGCCCATCTGCTTGAATAACAGCAGTTCGGTGCCGCCGATTGAAAATTCCGTGTCCAGTGCGCCGTCATCCAGCCCCATGTCCACATCCACCGCGCCCGGCATACCGCCGCCGCGATACTTCTCAAACTTGCGGGTGAATTTCGGCAGGGTCAGAGACTCGACAATCCCCTGCCAGTTGTTCCCGTCGTTGAACAGGTTCAGGTGTTTTAACTTACGTGGTAAAGCCATGGTGTCCCCTTACGCGCTGACCTGGCTGGAGAAATCCAGCAGGTACTGATCGGTGATGCGCTGGCGCAGCATCAGGTTTTCAAGCGGCGGCACCGGCGTGTAGTCGTAGTCGATAGTGAGTTTCCCTGCTTTCAGGGAGTCTTTATCGTTCACCGACTCATCCAGCCAGCAGTCTGCACCGATGATGTAGCCCTGCGTTTTCAGGCTGCGCAGCTTGGCGCGGATACCTTCGATAATGTCACGGGCCAGCGATGGGTTGAGCACGCCATCCACCGCCCACATGTGCGCTTCAGCGATGGTGTCAGCCAGCACCTGCGCCGTGCGGGTGTAGTTCTCAAAGGCAAACAGCGGATCGTCACTGAGGCAGCGGGAACCCCAGAAGCGGAAGCCGTCTTTGCGGATAAGCGTGGTGACGTCATTCTGGTTGAGCAGTCCCGCATCGGTTGCCGGGTCCTGCAGATCCCAGAACACATCAGCGGAAATGCCGGTGACACCGTTCACGCCCACGTTGGACAGGGTCTTGTGCCAGCCGGTCTGCTCGTCAATTTTGGCTCGCAGGCCGAGCGCACGGGCGGAGGCGTAAGCTGTCGCGTCTGCATTCAGCACAGTGTCAAAGTTGATAAAGTCAGGCCAGATCAGCATCCCCTCGCGCTGGCTGAAATTGTCACGGTAGGCAATTGCTTCTTCTACCGTTTTGCAGCCGTAGGCGGACAGATAGGCAAACCCGCGCAGACTCTGCGCCACGCTCAGCAACTCAGTGGCAACTGCCTGCGTGTCGTGTCCCGGCACACCGAGAATGCGCGGCTTGACACCGAGCTGCGACTGCGCCGATAGCAGCGCTTTCATGCCCGTTTTTTTACCGTCAGCAGTCACACCGCCGATAATGTTGGAGGTGGTTTCCGCTTCGGTTTCGCCCTGCGCCACGCGCACAACGACGGTCACGGGTTTAGCCTGGTCTGCAATCGCATCCAGCGAACGGGCCAGCGTGCCGGACTCTCCCGCTTTGCCGCTGGCGGTCAGCACATCGGTCAGCAGAACCGGCTTGTTGAGGGGAAACATAGACGCATCAGCATCATCGCCGGTGCAGACCATGCCCACGATGGCGGTGCTCACCGTGGTAATGGATCGGGTGCCCTCGTTGATTTCAACAACGCGCACCCCGTGGTGGTAATCCTGAGCCATAGCGGCGAACCTCCTGATTGGAATAGGCTTCGCCCTATGTTGTATTGATTACGTCACGCAGACAGCTGCGCGGCGTTGTCCTGTTAATCACACAATGTCGCAGGATATTTGCGGTATAACGTCGAGATCCCCACATCAAAAATTAAAGCAACCCGCTGCCGTGTTTCACCTGCAGCAAGTAACCTGCCAGCCTGTGCCCATTGCTCTGGCGTCAGTTTTGGTCTTCGCCCTCCAATCCTGCCTTTAGCTCTTGCAGCTTCCAGTCCCGCACGGGTTCGTTCCACTATCAGCTCGCGTTCCATCTCCGCCAGTGCCCCCATAACGTGAAAGAAAAACCGCCCCATCGGAGTACTGGTGTCTATGCTGTCAGTCAGACTGCGGAAATTAACCCCGCGCTGTCGGAGTTCTTCTATCAGGGTCACAAGGTGTCGCATGCTTCGCCCCAGCCTGTCGAGTTTCCATACAACCAGCGTGTCTCCCTCTGATAACGTCCTGAGCAACCTTTTTAGCCCTGGCCTGTCCGCTGTTTTTCCGCTCATTTTGTCTTCAAAAATTAGCTCACATCCTGAGCGTTCCAGTGCATCACGCTGCAGCGCTGTGTTTTGCTCACTTGTTGATACGCGCACATAACCGACTAACATTTATTTCCCCTTATGCAAAAGCCCAAATAATGCCAGCCTGGCGGGAAAACAGCATTTTCTTAAACGTTCAATTGGGAGAAGCGGCGAAACGGGATGTTGGCACAGGTGTAAATCAGATACCGGATATGTCCGCATTCGATGCTCAGTTAGCTCTCAGTGGCTATGCAAAAGAGCCTTCTGGTTTAATCCGGCAATGGGTTGGTGGGAATACTGGCGGCATGGTCGCGGGTGAAGCAAAAGTGATTGAACTCCCTTTCCCGTTCCCTTCCGGCATTCTTGCCGTAGTGCCTTATACCGGCGCACTTGCTCCCGGTTTTACAGCTAGCGTAGGGATTAAATGGAGCGGGAAAAACCAGATCACGCTTTATAACTCATCAATGACAACAGCAATTGCCGATTATGGATTTATCGCATACGGGAGATAAAATTATGGATAAAACATTTAATTACGCTTATAGCCCGACGAATAATCTATTTTATCCTGTTGCTTTGCGAACGGATTATGAAAAGGCGTCATCATGGCCTGCCGATCCTGTTGGTGTAAGTGACGAAATATATTTTGAATATTCAGGAATACCGCCAGAGGGGAAAATAAGACGCTCCGATGCTAACGGTATGCCCTGCTGGATTGATGCGCCATCAAAGAGCAAAGAGGAACTTATCACCGAAGCGGAAAAAGTCAGACAGGTGCTTATCGCTCAGGCCAATGAGTTTATTAGTGGAAAGCAGTTGCCAGGTAAGGCAGCAATTGGTCGGCTGAAAGGTGACGAACTGGCGCAGTACAATTTGTGGCTGGATTATCTGGATGCGCTGGACGCGATAAAGACAACCAGCGCACCCGATATCAAATGGCCTACACCACCGGGGGAACAGGCCAGTTAACATTCTCAGGATCGGTTTTGATATCCCACGTCTTAACCTCATTTTTATAGGCCAGCCACGCCGACAGTTTTTCCCTGTTGGCGTTGCTGATTTCACCGAGCATCAGTTCTGTTCGCCAGTCCAGCATAACAGCGTCAGCATGGGCCAGTAGTTTCTGGCGTTCTTTTTCGGCAGCAGCAATCAACTCTTCACGTGTCGCCGGTGGAATATCAATCCAGACTGGCATATTTTGGCTGGAACTTAGCTGCTTGCCTTCAGGTGGTGCAAAGTTATATTCATTTCTTACGCTATCAGAAACCTCTATAACATCAGATGGTAATGAACCATTGGTAAGGTATTCTTCTTTCATCTCGATGGGATAAAAACCCAATGTGCTTGGCGAAAATAAATACATGGTTATTTCCCTATGGCAATAAAGTATGAAGAATTCATTCCACCAATATTGTATTTAGCAAAAAATCGGGTCAGGTCATTGACGTCACGTTGTATTGATGGAAATTGTTGTGATGGAGAGGCAGGCGTTGACATTAAAACGCCAGGCACAATAGCAATAACGCTACTCGGAAATGGTATAGGGAAATTGATATATAGCCCGTTAGAATCAAAAGACGCCTCGAAAGCCTGAATAACATATCCACTCGGCAACTTAAACCACCCGCCACCTGACTGAAAATTACTCATATCAGGAACTTGGCCCACCCCGGAACCAACATCCCTTTTTGCCGCTTCTCCCAATCGAAGGTATTGTAGAAGGGCCGAAACACTTTTCCCGCTGAGATTCGTCAGCGTGGCATCAAGTGGCTGTTTCCCCGCCAGCGCGTTCATCACTGTTGTCGCAAAGTTAGGATCATTCCCCAGCGCAGCCGCCAGTTCATTCAGTGTGTCCAGCGCCTCCGGCGACGAACCAACCAGCCCCGCAACAGCAGATTTCACAAACGCGGTAGTGGCAATCTGCGTATTATTCGCTGACTGAACAGCAGTGGGAGCCGTTGGCGTTCCGGTCAGAGCCGGACTTGCCAGCGGTGCTTTCAGTGTCAGCGCATTGTTAATGGTGGTACTGAAATTCGGATCATTATTGATAGCTGCTGCAATTTCTTTCAGCGTATCCAGCGTTGCCGGGGCGCCACCAATCAGGGCAAGAATAGCAGCCTGCACAAAGGCCGTGTTTGCAATCTGCACGGAATTATTGCCTGCCGCAGCCGTCGGCGCTTTTGGCATGCCTGTCAGCGTCGGACTGTCTTTTGGCGCATACTGCGAATGGGGATCAACAGCAGCAAGATGCTTTGCCATCAGGTCATCCACATATACCTTAAGCTCCAGCACCTTATCATCCACATATTTGCGGGTTGCCAGAACCACAGCAGGGTCAATTTTCAGGGTGATGTTATCGGTGCTGCTGGTAATCAGTACCATACGCACGGTCTGCGTGCGTCCGCTGCCCTCCGCCAGTTTCGGCTTGTAGCTCTCCGGGCAGTTTCCCACAGCAATCAGCGCGCCGGTTTCATCAAACAGGCCGACTTCACGAACCCACCACCCACCCTCATTTTCCGGGATCACCTGCTCAGCAATAATCTGGCTGCTGTTCTGCGGGTCGATATACAGCATATTCAGCGCTGCGCGGCGCTCCTCAGCCACTAACGCGGTCTGTTGTGCGTTGGGTGTGGGCAGCACACCGCCACCGCTGCCCACCGCCATATGAGTAATTTTTAACGGGACACCGAGTGCGGCGGCGCTTGCCAGTTTCGCCGCGCCGATATCCGTCAGCAGGGTGTAAAATTTTGCGCTCATGGGTTCACTCTCATCGTGTCAATAACATGGACCGCCCCGCCCTCATAAGCGGTGCCGCCGGAAATAATGGTTTCGTTGATATACGGGTAGATCGTGATTTCTTCGCCGGTGTAGGTAGCCGCACCCACAAAATACGGGCCGCCAGTCTGCAGGTTGATGGACATACCAACCAGATGACGGCTGCATGGTTTGGCATCACCGATCAGGCGCTCCAGCTCCAGATAGGTTTCTTCTGTTATGCCCTGGTCCTGCACGCCAATATCCAGACGGAACGTCCCCGGCGTTTCGCCGGTCTGCCACCACTCAATGATGCGGATCAAGAAGCCAAACGGCTCCACCACACGCCGCACGGCACTGGTTGTTCCCTTGTGCTGATGGATATAAAAAGCGTCCTGCACAACGCGGCGCTTGACGCTTTCTGTCCAGCTTTCATCCCAGCGGTCAACAGAAAACGCCCAGGCAAGATAAGGCAGGAATCTGATCGGGCAGGTTGCCGGGTTCCACAAATCACGCAGCGATACCTGCAGATCGGAAATCCCGCTGCAGGTCTGCGCCAGTCTGCGCTCAAGCGGCGACGAACCCGGCGGCAACAGACTATTCATCTGTGCCCCCGTTGGTGACGCTCCACTCTGTACAGGACGCCGCCTGCGTCTTATCCAGCACCACATCCTCCAGCGGGGACAACAGTTCAACACGCTGGACGCCCTCCACGTGCAGCGCGGCATAAATGGCGCTACGGCGGATATCACGTCCCAGCCGCGTCTGACTGGCGATGTATTTCTGCAGACTGGCTTTTGCTTCTGCCATCACCGGCTCAGCCTCCGGCCCCGGATAAAGGAAGATCGTCGCATCCACGCTGTACGGAATAATTTCAGCGCTGCGCACCGTCAGGCGGTCTGCCACCGGGCGAACCTTTTCACTGTTAAGCGCCTGCTCAACCACCGCCAGCAGGTCAGCCCCTGCCGTACCGTCACCCTCGCGGCTCAGCACGGTAAGCACCACCTCAGCCGGTGCCGGACTGGTTGCGCTGGCATCCGCCACCCGCCCGTCGGCACTTCTGGCGTGGAACTCATAGGCTCCCGTCGGCCCTGCAACGGACAGCCCCTCAAATGCTGCAGGAATGCGCTGGCGTAATGCTTCATCACTTTCCATCACTGCGGCGACCGGCGGCACCGCGTCATTATCTGCAGGGACTACCGTCAGGCGCTTCACGTTGCAGTTGCCTGCCAGTTGTTCAAGGTCATTCCCCATGGAATAGGCCACCATGACCGCCTGCGCAGCCTCATTAATTCGCTGACGCAGCAGAATTTCGCGGTAAGTATTTTCCTGCAGCAGTTTGGTGACAGGTTCTGACTCCAGCGCTAACGTACGCATAACGGCCTCCTGTTCATCAGCCGGATGGAGGGCCACAAAGGCGGCCTTGCGTTCTGCCAGCAATGCCTCAAAGTCCGGCACATCCACAATCTGCGGCGGCGGTAGTTGGGAAAGATCAATGACTGCCATTGTCTGCTCCTGTTGATACGGAAAGGGAAACTGGCGCGCCGTTATTGCTGTGTCCGGTAAGCTCAACCACCATAGATCCGTCAAAATTGCCGCTGATGGTGATGGAGTCCAGCGTAAGGCGCGGCTCCCAGCGGTTCAGCGCCACATAGACCGCAGCCATAATCTGCAGGCGCAGCGCCGGGTTCTGTGGCTGGTCAATCAGGGCGGACAGCAGGGAGCCATATTCCCGACGGGCAAGACGGCTGCCCTGCGGCGTCAGCAGAATATCCCGCACCGACTGGCGCAGATGGTCTGTATCTGAAATGGCCTGCCCGTCATTCCTGCTCATACCGATATACAACGTCATACCGGACCTCCCGTGTTAGCGCCGCCTTTCAGAACACCAGTATGCTCATGGTCATCAACTACGATCCCGTTTGAACTCATCGCGCCGCCGCCCTGGGTGACGCCGCCATTGATCACCACCTCGCTGTTAATGCGCGTGGTGTCAGCCTCCACCACAAACTCACCAGTTTTGTAGATGACGCTGTCTGATGCCTCGATCACCATGGATTTGATGCCCCTGACATGCCATCGTCCGGTGGCGGGTTCATACTCAAACCATCCCCCGTCCGGGTACTCCGTCACGCAGCCGCCAACAGAATCCGACGGTGGCGGAAACTGATTGGAGTAGATGGCGGGCAGCACAAAAGCGGTTTCCAGATTGCCGCCCATGCTCAGCACCACCACCTGCTCATCCGGCGACGGACACCACCACGTACGGGCACCACCGGCGCGCAGTGTCAGCCAGTTAATCCAGTTGGTTTCAAGCTCGCCCATTTTTACCCTGCACAGCCACTTTTCCCGGTCCACTTCGGTCACAGTGCCGGTGCGGATCAGGTTGGTGATAAGGCGCATGATTTCGGTCAGTTGTGCATTCATAACGAAAGGTTGCCATCAGTGGGAAAAGGTAGGCAGTTCTGGCGGTTGTACCAGCGATGAAACAAAGATCACCCCGCCAGCCAGCGCAGCATGGTGTCACGGGTGACGGTTTCCACTTCTTCATTCACGCCCAGCAGGCGGCGCTCTGCGTAGCGAACCTCCGGGCCTTTTCGGCTGACGCGATCCCGCAGGCCGTAATGGTGAACACGGGCAATGCGCTGCACCTTGCCATCAAACTGCACGCTGGCGGAGTCCGCACTGGCGGTGGTTTTCAGGTATTTTGTGGTGCGAAGCTTTGCAAACATCTGGCGTTTGATGCGTCCCTTCTTGCTGCGGGCTGTCACCCGGCGCGGCTCATAGCCGCTGCCGTCAGGATTACGCTGCAGCCTGATGTTCTGCTGCTGCGTCCGGCGCAACTGTTGCGCCAGTTGCCGCATCATACGGCTGCGCGCGGCAGGCTCCAGATTCGCCAGTAGCGCCGTCAGCCAGTCATCCACCCTCTGCAGTTCATCCACGTTTCACCGTCCACATTTCTTCGGGTTCGTCCGGCTCCGGCACCGCTTCAACGCTTGACACGCTGCCGTCAGTGCTGACCAGCACGCGCTCCGTCAGTTGCAGGTTCAGGCTGATATCGCACACATCGTTGCGCAGAATATCCACTTCAAAGGTGAACAGTTTTTCGCGCAGCTCCGGGTTATTGATAGCATCCGGCTGGTTGTCACTTAGCCACAGCAGCACAGGAGCCATCAGCAGATTCTGGTCGCCGCTGAAATCCTCGATCACCACGTTCAGGGTGTAGCGGTATTCCCATGACATAGAGCTGGCACCGGTTGCCACCAGTGAGCCGTTATCAACGAAAAGGTGCAGCTTGTCCGGGTTGTCGCGGACATAAGCAATCGCTTTATTCAGGGCGCTGCGTAAGGACTGCGGTTTGTTCACTGTCTCGCTCCTGACACGCAATAATCGTGTCCACTTTGTCTGCACAGACCGCCCAGGCGGCCTCGGTTTCATCCAGCACCGCGTTCAGATCGCCGTTACTGCGCGGCGCTGACCTTTCCAGACGGCACTGCGTCACTCTGGGACAGCCACTCACGGTAAGCTGCACCTCCGGCGAGGGCCGGACGCTCCCGCAGCCGGATAATGTCAGCAGGCAAAGGAGTATCAGCCCAGCGGCGCAAATCCTCATTTTCACGTTTCAGTTCCTCGATCCGGTGCTGGCGGCTGCGCAGCAGTGCGGTGGTCTGTTCCGCTGCCGCATAAAGCCGCGCCTGCTCCCGGCTGTTGGTTTCGGTCAGAATGGACAGGCCGATCAGTTGGCTGTTTTTCTTCGTCAGCTCCTGCGTTTTGCTTTTCAGCGCCGCGCCCTGCGTCTCGATAGTGTGGCTGGCATTGTTAAGCCGCCACGACTGCCAGCCCAGCGCCGCAAGTGCCAGCGCCAGCACTACCGCCAGCGCACGCATCAGGCCGCCATCGGCTCATGAAGCGGCGCGCGGGCAATCTGATACAGAACCAGCGTCAGCAGGTAAAACACCAGGGTGATCACCCATCCAGAAAACGCCAGGCACAGAACAATAAGCAGCCTGATTACCCATGTACGCACGGGTTTTACGGGGTGCGCCCTGAATTTCAGCAATGCCGCCCTGACCTCATCGCGCGCCCGATCTCCGGCGAACCACCCTACAGCGCACAGCGCAGCAAGCAGCCAGGCGAGGAAGCATGACACCCAGACAGACGCACCAACCAGAACCGGCGCAACGCTGCGAGGATACAGCAGGCTGATAACCAACAGCGCAGCCCATGCCAGCTGGAAAAAAACGCTCATGACTTTCTTTTTCATTCCGTTATGCTCCTTTTAAGCACCAGGCCATTTCCCGCGCGCGGCGGTTGTCCAGCCCCTGATTAAACACACCTTTGACATATACCCAGCGCGGCAGTTGATGGCAGGCATCCGCCCAGCGCCGCTGGTTCAGCAACTTAACCAGCGTGGAGTTGCAGGCGTTGCCGGTGCCCACGTTGAAAGCAAACGACACCACCGCGTCATAGACCTTTTGCGGCACCGGCTGCACCACACATTTTTCCAGCGCCCGCTCCACGCGCAGCACATTGGTGATAAGTCCCTGCGCCGCCTGCCGTTCCGTGATAGTTTTGCCCGGCACCACACCGGACGTATTGCCGATCCCGTCGGTCCACACGCCCGCGCTGCACTGATAAGGCTGCAGGCGGCATCCCTCGTAATCGGCGATCAGTTTCAGCCCCTCAACGGAGGTATGAAGCGACTGGAAACCGGGCAGCGTGGCGGCGATAGCCAGCACCGCCCCGACAAGGCAGCGCTTAACGATTGAAGGATTCATATTCCCCCCGCGAAATTTTGCCGCCACGTAACAATTTGAAAGACTGGTGTTTGTAGTACCAGTTGATAGCCAGCATCAGCACACCAATCAGTACGCCGCCAACCGTTGACGCATCCTTGAGCGACAGATCGCCCAGCCATGCCAGCAGCACGGCGATGCAGTAAGTGATAAAGGCGCTGATTCGTTCAAGCGTCATAATTCAGTCCCATAGCTGGACGGTCTGCGCCGTGGTTGACGCCGTAATGTCCGGCAGCTCCACCTGCAGCCCGTGCGGTAAAAATGGGCCGTACTCAGCCAGCCCCGGATTTGCCTGCAGAACCTGCTCAGTGACACCCTGCGTGCGCCCGTAATGACGCCAGCAAAGCGCGTCCACCGTGTCATACTGATGCGCACGCACTTTCATCAGATAAGCTCCACCGTACAGTGCGGTGCATCCTGCACCCGGCTGATAGCCCATCGGGCATCACGCCACAGATCGCCGCTGGCCTCCGACAGCTCCTCCCCTCGCTTCACGCCGGACGCCGTGGCGTCATAGTCCTGATAACGCTCATTGAGCACGGCGCGCGCCCAGCAAAAAACGGCGTTGTGGTAGTGCCGGATACGCTCGCTTTT
>NZ_KQ089818.1:3171365-3190777 GCF_001034485.1 Citrobacter sp. MGH104 | reverse complement strand
CAGCCAGTCATCCACCCTCTGCAGTTCATCCACGTTTCACCGTCCACATTTCTTCGGGTTCGTCCGGCTCCGGCACCGCTTCAACGCTTGACACGCTGCCGTCAGTGCTGACCAGCACGCGCTCCGTCAGTTGCAGGTTCAGGCTGATATCGCACACATCGTTGCGCAGAATATCCACTTCAAAGGTGAACAGTTTTTCGCGCAGCTCCGGGTTATTGATAGCATCCGGCTGGTTGTCACTTAGCCACAGCAGCACAGGAGCCATCAGCAGATTCTGGTCGCCGCTGAAATCCTCGATCACCACGTTCAGGGTGTAGCGGTATTCCCATGACATAGAGCTGGCACCGGTTGCCACCAGTGAGCCGTTATCAACGAAAAGGTGCAGCTTGTCCGGGTTGTCGCGGACATAAGCAATCGCTTTATTCAGGGCGCTGCGTAAGGACTGCGGTTTGTTCACTGTCTCGCTCCTGACACGCAATAATCGTGTCCACTTTGTCTGCACAGACCGCCCAGGCGGCCTCGGTTTCATCCAGCACCGCGTTCAGATCGCCGTTACTGCGCGGCGCTGACCTTTCCAGACGGCACTGCGTCACTCTGGGACAGCCACTCACGGTAAGCTGCACCTCCGGCGAGGGCCGGACGCTCCCGCAGCCGGATAATGTCAGCAGGCAAAGGAGTATCAGCCCAGCGGCGCAAATCCTCATTTTCACGTTTCAGTTCCTCGATCCGGTGCTGGCGGCTGCGCAGAAGTGCGGTGGTCTGTTCCGCTGCCGCATAAAGCCGCGCCTGCTCCCGGCTGTTGGTTTCGGTCAGAATGGACAGGCCGATCAGTTGGCTGTTTTTCTTCGTCAGCTCCTGCGTTTTGCTTTTCAGCGCCGCGCCCTGCGTCTCGATAGTGTGGCTGGCATTGTTAAGCCGCCACGACTGCCAGCCCAGCGCCGCAAGTGCCAGCGCCAGCACTACCGCCAGCGCACGCATCAGGCCGCCATCGGCTCATGAAGCGGCGCGCGGGCAATCTGATACAGAACCAGCGTCAGCAGGTAAAACACCAGGGTGATCACCCATCCAGAAAACGCCAGGCACAGAACAATAAGCAGCCTGATTACCCATGTACGCACGGGTTTTACGGGGTGCGCCCTGAATTTCAGCAATGCCGCCCTGACCTCATCGCGCGCCCGATCTCCGGCGAACCACCCTACAGCGCACAGCGCAGCAAGCAGCCAGGCGAGGAAGCATGACACCCAGACAGACGCACCAACCAGAACCGGCGCAACGCTGCGAGGATACAGCAGGCTGATAACCAACAGCGCAGCCCATGCCAGCTGGAAAAAAACGCTCATGACTTTCTTTTTCATTCCGTTATGCTCCTTTTAAGCACCAGGCCATTTCCCGCGCGCGGCGGTTGTCCAGCCCCTGATTAAACACACCTTTGACATATACCCAGCGCGGCAGTTGATGGCAGGCATCCGCCCAGCGCCGCTGGTTCAGCAACTTAACCAGCGTGGAGTTGCAGGCGTTGCCGGTGCCCACGTTGAAAGCAAACGACACCACCGCGTCATAGACCTTTTGCGGCACCGGCTGCACCACACATTTTTCCAGCGCCCGCTCCACGCGCAGCACATTGGTGATAAGTCCCTGCGCCGCCTGCCGTTCCGTGATAGTTTTGCCCGGCACCACACCGGACGTATTGCCGATCCCGTCGGTCCACACGCCCGCGCTGCACTGATAAGGCTGCAGGCGGCATCCCTCGTAATCGGCGATCAGTTTCAGCCCCTCAACGGAGGTATGAAGCGACTGGAAACCGGGCAGCGTGGCGGCGATAGCCAGCACCGCCCCGACAAGGCAGCGCTTAACGATTGAAGGATTCATATTCCCCCCGCGAAATTTTGCCGCCACGTAACAATTTGAAAGACTGGTGTTTGTAGTACCAGTTGATAGCCAGCATCAGCACACCAATCAGTACGCCGCCAACCGTTGACGCATCCTTGAGCGACAGATCGCCCAGCCATGCCAGCAGCACGGCGATGCAGTAAGTGATAAAGGCGCTGATTCGTTCAAGCGTCATAATTCAGTCCCATAGCTGGACGGTCTGCGCCGTGGTTGACGCCGTAATGTCCGGCAGCTCCACCTGCAGCCCGTGCGGTAAAAATGGGCCGTACTCAGCCAGCCCCGGATTTGCCTGCAGAACCTGCTCAGTGACACCCTGCGTGCGCCCGTAATGACGCCAGCAAAGCGCGTCCACCGTGTCATACTGATGCGCACGCACTTTCATCAGATAAGCTCCACCGTACAGTGCGGTGCATCCTGCACCCGGCTGATAGCCCATCGGGCATCACGCCACAGATCGCCGCTGGCCTCCGACAGCTCCTCCCCTCGCTTCACGCCTGACGCCGTGGCGTCATAGTCCTGATAACGCTCATTGAGCACGGCGCGCGCCCAGCAAAAAACGGCGTTGTGGTAGTGCCGGATACGCTCGCTTTTGCCGTCCAGCATTTCTGCGGGAACCTCAGCAAGTGTCCGCCAGCCCAGCATCTGCTGACGCTTGCGGAAGTCGTACAGCTCAGCGTTAACCTCAGAAATTGCCGTCAACACGACCTGCTTTAAACGTGGCGGCGTCACCGTGCCATCAGTACGCATCACACTGCGAAATTCCGACAGGTCCACATCAGGCCAGAACGGCGTATTTTTGATGACCTCCGCCTGTTCCGGTGCCTGTTCGGGCGCAACAAACTTCATGCGGCTTTCTCCTGAATAAGTGGGCGGTGGACGGGGTTTTGATGTGGCAGTGCCTTTCGCCACCCCGTGCCGCCCGTGCGCGGGGCACGTTCTTTAGCGGCTGTCATTGCGCAGTCTGCGCTCCAGCTGCTGCTTTTCTTTTTTCACACCGCAGCGGGGATCGAGCTGCAGCGCATGGGTAAGATGATTCAGGGCAGATGCCGGGTTGCTTTCGCTCAGTACAGCGCCGATGGCTTTATGCAGACGCGCCCGCGACTGGTCCGGCATATCCAGATCGGTTGTCAGGTCCAGCGTCTGTAAAAGCAGATCGGCATCAAAACCTGCTGCGGCTAGCAGAGCGCCTTGCGCCGCGTCTGCCATTTCTTCTGCCAGCACGGTCTGCACGTTACGGTTGCCCAGCGGCATCACCCAGCCATGGCGCAGCGCATGACGCCCGATTTCCAGCGCACCGGCATAATCACCGGCATCGATACGCCACAGCATCACGTACATCAGCACGTCATCCTGCTGCGCACCTCCGGCAGCCAGCACGCCCTCCGCCCAGGCGGAATATTTCGGCAGCAGCTCCACCTTGATTTCCGCCTTTTTCACCGTGGACTGGACGCCCTTGAGGCGGCGGCGATCTTCTGCCAGTTGCAGCAGCATCAGGTCATACCCCGACGCATGGCGAACACTGCCGCCCTCACGGGCGGCCTGTTCGGCCTGAATGCGCAGGCGGTGTTGCCGTGCGGGACTCAGGCTCATGCGTTACTCTCCGTTTCCTGTTTCTGCTGCAGGCGGGGTGAAATCACCGATTTCGATGTTTTCCACCAGTGCCGCACAACGGTAGTCCTCGACCACATACGCCTCGTTGACGGATTCAAAGTTTTCAATCCGGTCGCGTTTCGGGTTGTCGATAACTGAACGGCGGCGGGTGTCTTCCTGCCAGTAGATGGACAGGTTATCCAGACGGGTGATCAGCAGGGCATTTGCCGGGAAGAAAGGCGCGCGCACAGCCTGCAGGCCGCCCATGCGTTTCTGGCTGATGATCAGATCGGCGGCGATTTTCTCGCTGTTGTCCTGCTCTTTGTTGACCAGCGGGAAATACTTGTCAGACAGCAGTTCACGTCCGCAGACAACAACCAGCTCGTCATCATCCTGATACTCCACATCGATCAGCTCGTTGACGGTATCCATCACCACCGCGTCAAGATTTACATACTTACCACCCGGACCTACTTTTACTGGTTCTGCAGTAGTGGTGCCGTCTTCTGCGGTTTTGCTGCCCATGACGTGATCCGGCGCGTCTTCGCGGATTTTCTGCAGCCAGCCTTTATTGACGTCCTGCAGCAGCGGGTTTTCAGCACGGTTGGAGGTTTTGGCGCGCTTCACGCCGTTAAAGCCGATCATGATGCGGTCCAGCGCCTGACGCTTGACGATGGCGTTGCGAATACGCACCTGGAAGTCCTGGAATTTCGCCCACATGTCCAGTTTTGCGTAGGTCAGCACCGTATCAAAGTTGGTCTGCTCGCATTTGTATTCCACGTCTTCCATCAGCGTCGGATCGGTAGGCTCGCGCTCTTTGGTGGTGGTATCGGTGGTTCCGGCAATGGTGCTGCCCACGCCCAGCCCCAGCAACTGACCGGACTGCTCAGTGACCGGCGTGATGTTAATCAGCGTCAGGAAAGCGGCGGACTGCTGGATCTGGTCTTCCAGCGTCTGCTGCACGGACGGCTCCACGGTAAACTTGCTGGACAGTTCTTCAACTTCCACACCGTTCAGGCGCGCCAGTTGCTGCAGGTAAGCGTTAAAGGCAAAGCGGGTTTTCTTTTTCATCGGGTTTCATGCTCCATCAGCAATTGGTCAGGGTGCCTGCCGGTGCGTCACCGCCCGGCGCGCGCTGGCGGTAATCTTTGCGGCTGTCTTCACGGCTCAGCTGCTGCTGTAACTCGGCAAAGGCGGTCTGCTGCTCCTGCAGGGAGGACTCCAGCTCAGAAAGGCGCTGGTCCTGATCGGACAGGGATTTGTCAGTGCGCTCGCTCAGGATCTGCTGCTCAGTAGCGACCAGCTCCACGGCTTTATGCACATCAGAGAATCGCGCATCGTCGGCCTGCTCTTTTTTGGTGAACAGCGCGGTGACGCGGGCAAAGAGGGACGGCTTTTCGTCCTGGGCTTCTTCCAGTTCAATCAGCGTTTCAACCGCTTCCGAAAACAGGTTTTCAGGGTTCAGCTTACGGTTTGCCAGCGGGTTATGTGCTGCACTGGCGCTGAAAGCCAGCATTTCGGTGCCCAGGCTCGCCGGATCGTCCGTCGCACCCAGCCCCACAAGATAGGCTTTGCCGGTGTCGGCAAACTTCGTGCTGACCTCCATGGAGGTGAAAAGCTTCTGGCCTTTCTTCACCAGTTCCACCAGGGCGTCCGTGGGTTCGATATCGGCATAAAGCGCCATCTTGCCCGCCAGCGGGCCGTCCTGGATTTCTTCAGCAACCAGCCCCGTCACCCTGCCGTAGCGGTTAAAGGTGCTGTCCGGCAGATAAGACTTGATGTGCTCAAGGTTAATCAGCGCGGTATAGACCGTCGGGTTGTAGCTGGCAGCCATCTGTACCAGCCATTCACGCTGGATCTCGCGCCCGTCAGTGGTGGCACCTTCCACCCCGATACGGAAACGCTTTGCTTTCACTGTCATGAGCCGTGCTCCGTTAAAAATAACTTACTGGAGCCTTATGTTTGCGGTGATGGGGGGAGTGAGACAACGCGCTGTATTTGTACGGTAAACCACACAAACCGCAGCCGGGGAAAGCCTCCATCCAAGGCCGTATGTTTGGGCCATGAACACGACACTGACCCCCGCAGACCTCGATCCCCGTCGGCAGGCCATGCTGCTGTACTTTCAGGGATACCGCGTAGCCCGCATTGCTGAAATGCTGGGCGAGAAAGTTGCAACCGTTCACAGCTGGAAGAAGCGCGACAAGTGGGGCGACTATGGGCCGCTGGATCAGATGCAGCTCACCACCGCCGCACGTTACTGCCAGCTCATTATGAAGGAGCAGAAAGAAGGGAAAGACTTCAAGGAAATTGACCTGCTGGCGCGCCAGTCAGAGCGCCACGCCCGGATCGGTAAATTTAACGATGGCGGCAACGAAGCAGACTTAAACCCGAAAGTTGCCAACCGTAACAAAGGGCCGCGCCGCCAGCCCGAAAAGAATGTTTTCACCGATGAACAGACCGAAAAGCTGGAAGAAATCTTCCGCAACGGCATGTTTGAATATCAGCGCCACTGGTGGCAGGCAGGCGTAAAACACCGCATTCGCAACCTGCTTAAATCACGTCAGATTGGGGCAACATACTTTTTTGCCCGCGAAGCGCTGATTGATGCCATCACCACCGGGCGCAACCAGATCTTCCTCTCAGCCAGTAAGGCGCAGGCGCACGTCTTTAAGCAGTACATCATCGACTTTGCAAAAGAGGTGGATGTTGAGCTGAAAGGCGACCCGATGACGCTCAGCAACGGCGCGTGCCTGTACTTCCTCGGCACCAACGCCCGCACGGCGCAGAGCTACCACGGCAATCTGTACCTTGATGAATATTTCTGGATACCGAAATTCCAGGAGCTGCGCAAGGTTGCCTCCGGTATGGCCATTCACAAGAAATGGCGACAAACCTACTTCTCCACGCCGTCCAGCCTGACCCACAGTGCCTATCCGTTCTGGTCCGGCGCGCTGTTTAACCGGGGCCGTGCCAAAGTGGACAAGGTGGATATTGACCTGACCCACAGCAACCTTGCGCGCGGCCTGCTCTGCCCTGACGGACAGTACCGCCAGATCGTCACCGTGGAGGATGCGGTGCGCGGCGGCTGTAACCTGTTCGACCTCGACCAGCTGCGCATGGAGTACAGCCCGGACGAATACCAGAACCTGCTGATGTGCGAATTTATTGACGATCTGGCGTCAGTATTCCCGCTCAGCGAACTGCAGGCGTGCATGGTGGACAGCTGGGAAGTCTGGACCGATTTTCAGGCTCTGGCGCTGCGCCCGTTTGGCTGGCGCGAAGTCTGGATCGGATACGACCCGGCGAAAGGCACGCAGAACGGTGACAGCGCCGGGTGCGTGGTGGTGGCACCGCCAACCGTGCCGGGCGGCAAGTTCCGCATTCTGGAGCGACACCAGTGGCGCGGGATGGACTTCCGCGCCCAGGCTGACGCCATTAAAAAACTGACGCAGCAGTACAACGTGACCTATATCGGCATCGACTCGACCGGCGTCGGTCACGGTGTCTACGAGAACGTGAAAGCGTTCTTTCCTGCCGTGCGCGAGTTTGTCTACAACCCCAACGTCAAAAACGCCCTGGTGCTCAAGGCCTACGACATCATCAGCCACCGCCGTCTGGAGTTTGACGCCGGACACACTGACATTGCGCAGTCCTTTATGGCTATCCGCCGGGCCACCACCGCCAGCGGCAACCGCCCTACCTACGAAGCCAGCCGCAGCGAAGAAGCCAGCCACGCAGATTTGGCCTGGGCAACGATGCACGCACTGTTTAACGAACCGCTGCAGGGCGAATCCGCCAATACCAGCAATATTGTGGAGATTTTTTGATGAGTGAACCCGAAGCCTTAACCAGCCCAACGCCAACAGAAGCTACGGCGCCTAAAAACGCAGGCGTAACTGCCGAGGCTTTCAGCTTTGGTGACCCGATCCCGGTGCTGGATCGCCGCGAGCTGCTGGACTATGTGGAATGCGTACAGATGGACAGATGGTATGAGCCGCCAGTAAGCTTTGACGGGCTGGCGCGAACCTACCGCGCCGCTGTGCATCACAGCTCACCGATAGCGGTTAAACGTGACATTCTCAGCAGTACGTACATCCCGCACCGCCTACTCAGCCAGCAGGCTTTTGCCCGTTTCGTCCAGGATTATCTGGTGTTCGGTAACGCCTATCTGGAAAAGCGCACCAACCGGCTTGGCGGCGTTCTCTCACTGGAGCCAGCACTGGCGAAGTACACACGCCGTGGCGTGGACCTCGACACCTACTGGTTTGTGCAGTACGGCCTGACCACGCAGCCCTATGAATTTACACAGGGCAACATTTTTCACCTGATGGAGCCGGATATTAACCAGGAGATTTACGGGCTGCCCGGCTATCTCTCCGCCATTCCGTCAACCTTGCTCAACGAGTCCGCCACGCTGTTCCGCCGGAAGTATTACATCAACGGCAGCCACGCGGGTTTCATCATGTACATGACCGACGCAGCACAGAACCAGGAGGATGTGAACAATATCCGCCAGGCAATGAAAAGCGCCAAAGGACCTGGTAACTTCCGTAACCTGTTTATGTATTCACCCAACGGTAAAAAGGACGGCATCCAGATCATCCCGTTATCGGAGGTTGCTGCAAAGGATGAGTTTCTGAACATCAAGAACGTCAGCCGCGATGACATGATGGCAGCGCACCGCGTACCGCCGCAGATGATGGGTATTATTCCCAACAATACCGGCGGCTTTGGTGATGTGGAAAAGGCCAGCCGTGTCTTTGTTCGCAACGAGCTGATGCCGCTGCAGAAGCGACTGCAGGAGCTTAACGACTGGCTGGGCGAAGAAGTGATCCGCTTTGAGCCTTACGACCTGGGTTTAAAAAGCAAGCGCAACTAACCTACTTCAGCACCATTTCAAAGAGATGCCCATTCACAGCGCCCCAGCAGCATTCTGCGGGGCGCTTCTTTTTTGCTGCTGCTCCCTTTCCCTTAGAGATTGAATCCGCCAGCGTGCCTGATATTGTGCCGGATTTTCACCATTTCACCCCATTGCGCGCGCTCGTATCCCCGCCACGCCTGCCCGCTTTATGTAGTGGTTTTCATGCACCGGCATGAGACAGGCAAAAGCCCGCCAGTTCTGGCGGGCCTCAGCATAAACGATCCTTAAACGATCATGCGTTTTCATGCGGCATAGTCATGCACTACGACGAAATCAGTCAAACAGAGAATAATTTGCATCAAATTCATGACTTGTGGCTTCGACTTTCGTAATAACTATCAAGTAACCAAGTCCATCAGATAAAGACACCGGATACTCCAGCTCAAGCCAGAAACAGTCATCATAAGTTCTTCCCATCCAGTATCCGCCGCCGCACTCTTTTGGGCGTTGAAAGAAAACCCACTGACCTGGAATGATTGTTTCTAGCGTTTGACCGCGATATACAATTTGATACTTGTTGTCTTTAGACCCCATAGCTAACGCCTCGCATAGCTCGTTGTTCAACCTTGCGAGCGCCAGAACTACGTTCTGCCTCTCACAACGTTATCTAATGTAACCAGCTGTCGTCCTCCCAGACCTGCTGCATTATTTCCATCACTCGCTTTTTGTCTTCATCCAGTTTTAACCCGCTCAGTTCAACACCATTGGCACTGCCCTTACGGATACGAATTGCTGTTTTGGGATACAGAGGGCGCAAATTACGGTAAAGCTCGGATTCAAGGGCTTCCAGTGTGGCCTGGCTAATCTTCTGCTCTTTATCGATCATTATTTCAATGCGCATACAGATTCCCTTTAACTGGTAACGTCCATTGACCGGCTGTATTCATGGCTGCGAATTTTCGCCATCAACTCGTCTGTCAGTTCGGACACCCACTGGATAGCCAGCCGCTTTTCTTCGTCGCTGCACTCACTAGCCGCTACAAGCTTGATAAAAAAATCAATACGCTGGAGCTTCAATGACTCCAAAAGATAGTCCTGCATCTTCCCTCCTATCATTACACGGATACACAAATACTGTATATATACCCACTGTTTATATAAACAGTATAGTAGGAAAGAAAAAATGTAAAACTCTTTTTTGTCAGTTAATTGGATGTACTGACGCTAGTCAATAAAGCACGAAATGTTAAACAGCATCCTTAGTACCATTGACGCCATTTGTCATCTTCCTGCAGCCTCTGGTTACGGTAAAAAATACGTAAACCGGCACCGGATGGAATGCTGCCGCCACGCAGAAGCAAATCAATCTCAGATGCACTACCTTCAAACCCTCTGGCAGTCAGTTCTGCCTCAAGCTGCAGGCGCTGCTGCTCCGAAATACTCTGTATGTATGCTTTTTTCCGCTTCGGTTTTACCAGTCTCAACCTGGCTGTCAGCTCCCGCCGTTCCTTCTGGCCCATGTTGTGGAGATATTCCTGCAGCGCCTTCTCATCCATGGTTTTAATATCGGGTAAATCACCCCCTGATTTGTTCAGATTTTCAACAGGGGGACAGTTATTGCCACGAGTCCAAGGGGCGCAAGCGCCCTGGTCGGCTGCCGCCTCCTGAACGTCAACGGCCTTACGAACCTTTTTCCACTTCATCGCGTGCGTGCAAATCTTGCCCTCTGCAATCGGGGACCAGATGCCATAGATACGGATACCGTGATCGCCGTAGGCGCTCGGTTCGTCGTTAAGCTCATAAGCAGTGCGGACAAGGTGATGTTTGCGGGGAACCAGTACACCGCCCTGCTTCATGATGTAGGTGGCAAAGCAACCCGCATCTGCAGCCGCCAGTACCGCATCCAGACGTGGATTATCCAGTACAGGCGCCCCCGCTTTGCGTTCGCCCTGTACTCTCGCCGCCTGACCAGCCAGCAAGCGCAGCTCGCGGTATGCCTGGCGCCCCGGAATACCAAAGAAACGAAATTGCTGGACACGGTGCAGTGACGCCCAGGCGCTGACATGCTCGGCGCTGTCACGCAGTGATCTGCCGGTTTCTTTGCTGATTTCTTTAGCCAGCCCACGCCCGTCGATGTTCTTACTGATGTATTTGGCGATGTAGCTTGTCGGTGTGCCCTTGCGCGGGTTGATTAGCTCGGACTTGAAGCGCGGTCCGGTATTGGTGCCCAGCTCCTCGCGGTCTTCACGGATGGCAAACTTACGCAGCAGCGCGGTGATGGAACGACGGTCTTTTTTGCGCATAAAGCACAGAAGATGCCAGTGCACAGTGCCGTCATGGTGCGGCTCTGCAACGCGGACGCCGTACCAGCGCAGCCCTGCTTTGTGCATGGCCTTGCGGAAAGCGGCGAATGTATCAACCAGATAGTCACTGCTCTGCCGGACCGTGGCGCTGGTCCATTTCGGATTAGGTCTGCCGTTGTTGAGGGTTGCGTGGAAGCGTGACGGGCAGGTGATGGTATAGAACACGGCGCAGTCTCCGCGCATTTCCGCGATCAGCTCCAGCCCTTTAACACAGGCCATCATTTCATTACGGCGGTGCGCCGGGTTGCTGTTGCTGGCGTTCACCACATCTTCCATATCCAGCGTGTCACCGTCTTCGTTGACCAGTTCATGCGAGCGGAAGAACTCCAGCGATTTGCGGCGCTGCTCGCGTTTGTGGATCACGGCTTCATAGCTGACATACGGGGACGCTTTCTTGTTGACCAGGCAGACGGCGCGCAGCTGCTCCTCCCGCCACTCGCAGCGCATCTGCCACAATTTGCGATACCACCAGTCCGCGCACAGCATGCGCGCCAGCGACGGTGGGATCAGTTCATAAGGCACCGGCTTGCGGCGGCGCTTTTTGCGGCGCAACTGCTCAAAGGCAGGCGGGATGACCTCAAGGCGCATGGCTTCTGCAGCAACCCTTTCCCATGCCTGGCGGATTTCTTCTGGTTTAACATCGTCACTGACAAACAGATCACCGCAGGCCGCATCAAGACACATGCTCATATGTGCCGCAACCAGCGTGGAAAGGCGCTTGACCTGCTCCTGATTCATTTCAGGCAGTACCAGCAGCCCCTCCAGCCCGTCCTGGCTCGCCATGAACCGGAAAGACGCAGACACCTGGCTGTCACGCACGCGCTCCAGCCGCTCCAGACAAGGCCTGATTGTTTCGCGCAGATAGCGGGAATAAGCTTTAGCCCTGCCCAGGCTATGGAAGTATTTAATCCGCTCCAGCAAAGGCTTGCTGATATGGGCAGGCATGGCGCTAACATCGGCAATAATCACCAAATCGGGATTAACGCGCTGCTGTTCGCGGGCCATTTTGGCATGGCTAATCAGCCGATCCTGCTCCATTTCACGCTGGACAGGATCGCGGGATTCATTGAAGAAATAACGTTCCCAAACCTTATCACTCAGCGCCTCACGGCGCAGATGCTCCTGCTCGTTATCCGCAGCGTACAGAGTGATGAGGTTTGAAAGCGCAGACTCCGGCGCAACTTCCGCCGGGTCCAGATAGGGGTTAACCGCTTTTTTTGGGGTATTCCATGGAAAGGCTGCGGCGGCCTCATTCGAGCCGCCGGCCGCCACCATTTCGAAGCTGGTCAACTTCACAGTCCAGCCCCCATCATGTAAGACTTGATGAATACTACTGCCGCCTCTGCGTTTAAGGCGTTTCCGTAGGTTCGAATTCGTCCCACTCTGGAGGCAGCCCCATTAACCAAAGGCTCAAGGCCGGATTTAACTGGCCTCCATTTTCCATCTGTGCATTTGAGCCAGTCAGCATCTTTCCAGAAGCCGTTAACCGGACCGGGCCTGCAATCTGTGCCACCACATCCAGACGATCTGTCGATATTTTCCCGTTGCGAATCCTCCCCCCAGGATATCCCCCCTTGTGGTCGCTGGCTGTTGGCGTAGGCCAGCCAGCCATTTTTACCTGTTGCGCAAGGCTGCTGCCGGACATGCCCGCGGTAATCCCCCGCCCTCCCCGCCTGCTGTCGCTGGCGCTCGGAGTTGTCCAGCCCGAAAGCTGCGCAGCTGTCTGCAAGTTCAATCCTCCCTGACGGCCCGCGTTGCTGGGATGCTTCCAGGCATTCGCTGTGGGTGTGGGCCACCCAATAAGTTCTGTCCCGGATGTTCGGGGCACCGACGCTCGCAGCCGGAAACGCACTCGCCCCGAAGGCATAACCCAGGGCTTCCACGTCAGTCTGTACAAGGTCGATCCAGTCATTTGCGTCAGCACTTGCAGATTGCTCGCCAAAGACAACGACAGGGCGACGCTGCCCGACCAGCCAATGCATGGCGGGCCATAAGTGCCGCTCGTCAGCAAATCCTTTTCCTTTGCCTGCCGCGCTGAAAGGCTGGCATGGGCAGGAACCTGTCCAGACTTCTCTGCTGTCTTCCCAGCCCACACGGCGCAGGGCATATGACCAAATGCCAACCCCTGCAAAGAAATGGACCTGAGCAAATCCTCGTAAATCATCGGGTCTGACATCTTCAATACTCCTTTCATCTACAACACCCGGCATAATGCGACCGGCAGCCATGTGTACACGCAGCCGCGCAGCTGCAAACGGGTCTATCTCGTTGTAATAAGCCCACGCACTCACGCCCGCACCTCATACTTAACGCAGCAATCAGGAGCGCCAGCAGGGTCAAAACCAATCCAGTGATGAGGTTTAGAAGTAGCGATGATTTCCACGGCGGACTTACCATCACCGGCAGCCACACCCATGCTGCGCTTTGCCGTCAGCTGATAGCGGGAGAAATTGCGATAGAGAGAACGGGTCAGGGACGTGTCGCTGTTGGACACGATAACCGGATGACCTTCTGATGACCGGCGCTCAAGAATAGACGCCAGATGATACTGGTCGTCCTCTGTAAAACCGGCAGTGTGATAACCGCTAAATGTGCCATCGTATGGCGGATCACAATAAACAACATCACCAGCCTGCAGCAGCGCCAGTGTTTCCTCAAAACTGGCACAAATAAACATTGCACGTTTAGCTTTCACGGCAAAAGCGCGTATTTCGTTTTCGGGGAAGTACGGCTTTTTATAATGTCCGTATGGATTGTTATATTCACCCTTCTGGTTATAACGGCAAAGGCCACGATAGCCATGGCGATTTAAATATAGAAAATATGCTGCTTTTTCTACTTCATTAGAAATTGAGTAATTGAAATGCTGGCGGACACGGTAATACTGAACATCCGAATTAAAATCTTTAAATAACTCCCTAGCTATCTGAATGACAGCCTCATGGTCTTTCTGAATCATCAGATAAAGATTAATCAAATCAGGATTAATATCTGCGACAAGATAATGAGGATAATCTGTCGCCATCATCACAGCACAGGAACCCGCGAAAGGTTCAACCAGTCGCGGGCCTGCTGGAAGGTGTTTTTTCAGTTCCGCCATGATAGCGGCTTTATTACCCGCCCATTTCAGGATAGTGCTCATACAGCCCCCCCTACGTAATGTTTGCCTTTCAGCTCCGTAATCTCCTGACAAGTGACACAGCACTGCACGCCCGGAATAGCGCGGCGACGTTCTGGCGGGATCGGTGCCTCACAATCAATGCAAAGCACACGGGAAACGCCTGGCGTTCTGTTGCGGGCGGTGTGGATGTGGCGCTGACGTTCTTCTTCAACGCGCTGCTGTACAAGGTCCATTGAATCAGCCATCAGTGGATCTCCTGCGCTTCGTTTTGAATGTTTTCAGCCGCAATACGCAGCAGCTCCGCCGTTTCAACGTGATTAAGCTGGCGTGACGTGATATGGCAAGCCAGGCTATCAAGACGGGCTGCCATTGCCGCAGCACGTGCACGGCGTTCTTCCAAGCGCGCATCAGTCAGCATCTGGTTAAGGCCAGCATCATCTGGTCCTGTTTTGGTGATTCGGGTTTCAATATTTCGCATTGTTGTTTCTCCTGAATTTGGGCAATAAGAAGCCCGGCGGGTTTACGCCTTTAATTTCGGTTGTGGGTTAATTCGGCATGGCTAGCCGATTTGGAAATAAACTCACCACTGTACGGAAATGGTTCATTGCTTTAATCAGCTCCCGCTTTTCGTCAGTCGTCAGCTCACTAACATTGACGCTATGACGTTCCGCCGGAATCTTTGCCATAAAGAATATTGCGGCTAGTGCGCGTTTATTCTGCTCATGGTTAATATCCCGTTGGTCCCGCATATCGCTAATAAAGCGCTCCAGTTCTGAATCAATATTTAAGCCAAACACTTTCGCCCTTAATTCCGCGATGTGGTTTAACCCATTAAAGCGGAGGCCAGCGCTTAGCGGAACAGTCGCAGCATCGCCTTCAATAGCCATGGTTTCCCCTGCTTTTTAGTGGACAGCTCAGCCAGCAGCGCATCCTGAGAGCGGCATGGATGCCAGCGCTTGCCATCCTTCCCCATAATCCAGCCATGACCGCAGTGCATTGCAGGACTTTGCTTAACGAGCAGTGATGCAAAAGATGGTTCTTTAGTCAGCATAACCACCTCAGATCAGACCGAACGAAGCGCCGAGGCCCGTCACGGTATCTACCGCGCTTGCCATCGCCGGGTTAGCCTGCAAACGCGCCTGCAATGAAACAGCGGTGAGTGCCATCAAACGAGTGACAGAGTTGATGCTGTCGATAACCTGGCGCCGGCTGGCGGTGGTTTGTAGCTCACCAGAAACTGCGCTGGCAGCAACCCGGCCAATCTCTGCTGTTGCATTCAGCACGTAATGCGGCATTTTCTCGCTTGCCACTTCATTTATTGGGACACAAGACAGGCAATGAATCTGCGCCAGAAAACCGTCAACCAGAGTTGAGTCCTCAGTAAGATCGGTAAGTAACCAGATTTCCGGCGCGGTAAGCTGGTGAGGTTGCTCCGGGTTTAGCTTGTTGCGCAGGGTTTGGACATTCATGCCAGCGCGTTCTGCCAACTTCGCCATGTTATGACGTAAGGCAAAGGCACGGCAGGCATCATCGAAATGCGGGTGTTTGGAAACTCGATAGTCAAACATAGCAAGAGACTCCGATGTATCTCAAAATGGAACTAACTAATAGCGACATTGCAATCAGAAAGCGCATCAACAGTAAGCGCGACGATGTTAATCATCACTTTCTCGCGCTTCTTGTCCTTACGCAGACGGTGGCGAGGCAAACGACCATCAGCGAGCATGTCGTTAATGGTGTCTACAGGCAGTCCTGTTAGCTCGCTGTAGCGTTCAATTGTGACGTGCGGTGTATTCAGAGTGATTGAAATGTTAGGGGTCATGATGCAACATCTCCTATTGGCTTGTGGTGAGCCGGTAGTAATCGTGACAAGTCCCCAAATGGGAACGAAATTGATACTAGGATCGCATAAGAGATATGTCAACATCAAAGTACCCAAATGAGATCAAAATAAATCCCAATCAGGGTGGCAAGGCTGCGATTGAGCGACTGGTCGAGGCATATGGATTTACAACTCGGCAGGCCCTTGCTGACCACTTAGGAGTGTCAAAAAGCACATTGGCTAATAGATACCTGCGAGATACCTTCCCCGCAGATTGGATAATTCAATGTGCCCTGGAAACAGGCACTTCGCTCAATTGGTTGACCACCGGGCAAGGTCTTAAGCTAAGTTCTCAAACAGCAACCACTGAAGAGCTCGTGAAGTTTCGTCTGGTTGCGGGAAAAATGGTTGAAGATGGCTCATGTGTATTTGACGCGTCATTTCTTCCCGCGAAGCTTTCTGCACCGATTGTTGTTCTGGACGGACCTACTACATACATCTGTGAGCAAAAATTTGCAGAAGTGCTTGATGGGTACTGGTTGATCAACATTGATGGAACTTATTCCATTAGGCTCATCACCAGGCTGCCTAAGAGCATGATTAAAATTTCTACTGTAGATAATAGTTTTGAATGTGCTTTTTCAGATATAGAAATTATCGCATATGTGAGAAGCACAACTGTTTCAAATTGATAGAATAAAAGGACTTAGAAATGGATTTATTTCTTATAATAGTATTATTTTTAGCATTATCCTCGCCCGTCTTGGCTATTATCTTGTACAAAATAGCCAAGAAAAATAAGTTAACCGTCACAAACTTATCATTAGAGAATGATAACTTAAAAAAAGAAAGAGACTCTCTAACAAATCAATTGATCGAGTCCGATAAAAAAATAGCTCAAGCTATACGTGAGCACTCTGAGTTAGAAGGAAGAGCTGCCCCCCTATGGCAATATGCAGAATTACACAGCGCGGTACAGGATGCAGAGAAAAAGATTAAGACAGCCGACTCTATAGCTAAACAGAAAATAGAAGCAGCTCAAATAATGGCAGCTAAAACAGTAAACGAAGCACATAATCAAGCTCAGCTCACAATAAGCAATGCAAATAGCGAAGCAATAGCTATCACCAAAGACGCTCGCGATGCACGCTTGAAAGCCAAAGAACGCCTTGATAATGCAAACAGTAAAGCGAATGAACTGATCTCAAATGCTAATGATAATGCAGTAAAAATAATTTCAAATGCTGAAGAAAGGGCAAAGGAGATTGCTGGGTCAGCTTATGAAGCGAAAGAATTTGCAGAAAGATATGAATCCGTTGCCAAATCTATGAAGAATAAAATTGATGGCTATGGGGATGAATGGATAATTCCTAATCGCAGTGTACTTGATGAGTTGGCGGAAAATTATGAGTTTACAGATGCAGGTAAGGAGTTGAAAAAAGCTAGAGAATTAACAGATTCATTAATAAGAACTAATAAAGCAGCCTCGTGTGATTATGTTGAACAGAATAGACGCACTACTGCAATCAACTTTGTTTTGGATGCTTTCAATGGAAAAGTAGACACTATTCTATCAAAAATAAAACATAACAACTTCGGTAAACTATCCCAGGAAATAAAAGATGCCTTTCAGCTAGTTAATTATAACGGTTCTGCATTTAGGTCGGCTAAAATAAGTGACATATATCTTCAAGCACGACTTAATGAACTAAAATGGGGTGTTGCAGTTAATGAAATTATGCTTGAAGAGAAAGAAGAACAAAGAAGAATTAAAGAACAACTTCGCGAAGAGGAAAGAGCTCGCAGAGAGTATGAAAAAGCAATAAAAGAAGCTGAAAAAGAAGAAAAAGCCATTCAGCAGGCCATTGATAAGGCGACCAAAGAATTAATGCTCGCTGGAGAAGAGCAACGCTTAGTTCTCGAACAGAAATTGGCTGAATTACAAGCTAAATATGAAGAGGCTGAAGCCAAAAACCAGCGAGCTATTTCAATGGCACAGCAAACACGCTCAGGCCATGTTTATGTTATTAGTAACATCGGTTCCTTCGGCGAAAATGTATATAAAATTGGGATGACACGCCGCCTTGAGCCATTGGATCGCATTCGTGAACTTGGCGATGCCAGTGTGCCATTCTCATTCGATGTACATGCAATGATCTACAGTGATGATGCTCCATCATTAGAAAACCACTTGCATAAAGTATTTAACGACAAGCAATTGAACAAGGTTAACTCACGCAAAGAGTTCTTCAATGTTGGCATAAAGGATATTAAGTCTACTATTGAAAACATGAACATTAATGCACATTGGACAATGTTTGCAGAAGCTAAAGAGTATAGAGAGTCTTTAGCCATTGAGAATGCGCGCAACGCAGTAACAGAAGAAAACGAAGAACTAATCGTTGCATAGCATGTATGATTTACGTTAATCATACATTGACCACTGGTTGAATATACAGTTAAATTTAGCCCTCAGACATGAGGGCTTTTTTATGGCAGTACGTAAACTCGACACCGGAAAATGGATTTGTGAATGCTACCCTGCCGGACGCAGCGGGCGTCGTGTGCGTAAACAGTTCGCTACCAAAGGCGAAGCATTAGCTTTTGAGCGTCACACGATGGATGAGGCAGAAGCTAAGCCTTGGCTGGGTGAATCGGTAGACCGTCGAACTCTGAAAGACGTGGTTGAACTCTGGTTCAAACTGCACGGCAAATCCCTGACAGCTGGCGAGCATGTTTACGACAAATTGGTCCTGATGGTCGATGCACTCGGAAACCCTCTCGCAACCGATCTCAGTTCCAAATTGTTCGCGCACTACCGCGATAAACGCCTTACAGGGGAAATCTACTTTAGCGACAAGTGGAAGAAAGGTGCCAGCCCGGTAACTATCAACCTTGAGCAAAGCTACCTTAGCGGCGTTTTTAGCGAGCTGGCCCGACTAGGTGAATGGACAGCGCCCAACCCGCTGGAGAACATGCGCAAATTTACCATCGCAGAAAAGGAGATGGCCTGGCTGACGCATGAACAAATTACTGAGCTTTTGTACGACTGCAACCGCCAAAGCCCCCTGCTCGCTCTGGTCGTTAAAATCTGTCTGAGCACCGGAGCACGCTGGCGCGAGGCAGTGAACCTCACTCGCTCTCAAGTTACAAAGTATCGAATCACGTTCGTCAGGACCAAAGGCAAAAAAAACCGCAGCATTCCTATCAGCAAAGAGTTGTATGAGGAAATCATTGCCCTGGACGGCTTCAAGTTCTTTACTGACTGCTACTTTCAGTTTTTATCTGTGATGGATAAAACTTCCATCGTGCTTCCTCGCGGGCAGCTTACCCACGTTCTGCGCCACACGTTTGCAGCACACTTTATGATGTCAGGTGGGAACATCCTTGCCCTCCAGAAAATCCTGGGTCACCACGACATAAAAATGACCATGCGCTATGCTCATCTTGCGCCTGACCACCTTGAAACCGCCCTGCGCTTTAACCCGTTGGCTACGTTGCCAAGTGGCGACAAAGTGGCGGCAGCGGCTGGCAATACCCCGTAATCGTCACTTCTCATCACCAAACTAACTTATTGATTATCTTGCAACTCATTGTTTTCACTAACCCATTTACATAAATGGGTTTTTTGTTGCCTGAAATTTACTACTGAAAAAATCAATCACGTACACCAACACCAACACCAACACCAACACCAACACCAACACCAACACCAACACCAACACCAACACCAACACCAACACCAACACCAACACCAACACC
>NZ_KQ089818.1:1863056-3171265 GCF_001034485.1 Citrobacter sp. MGH104 | reverse complement strand
CACCAACACCAACACCAACACCAACACCAACACCAACACCAACACCAACACCAACACCAACACCAACACCAACACCAACACCAACACCAACACCAGCAGTATGCCCGTATTCGAAGTCAGTGTACTTATGGTTCCTCGTGCTGCCTGGCAATCAAACACAATTAAATTTAACTGGAACCCTACCATCGAAAATTATGGCTATATACCTGTGACTCATATCTCAATTTTTTGAGTCAAAAGTTTGACAGTTCATTTCAACTCTGTTTTATTGCCTACACGATAATTATCCACAACATCTCTATTTAAATAGTGAACTTTTTCATGCTTTTAATTTACTCATGGTGATAAGTAATGAAGCTGCAAACTGTTATTCATAGAAAGAACATAATTTACTTTACTGTCGGCCTGGCCATGTTGACGATAATGGGGATTCTGGGAGTGGACACTTATTTACCTTCAATTCCCGACATCGCAAAAGAATTTGAAAAAAATGTCTCAACCACGCAGTTGTCGATTATGGTTTATACCCTATGCATTGGTTTTGGACAGCTAATTTTTGGTCCATTATCTGATGCTATTGGCCGGCGAAAAATTATGCTTACAGGTGCGGTTATTTATGGCGTAACAACATATTGTCTCACGCTCTCAACCGATCTGGTTATGTTTCTGGCGATCCGTGTCATACAAGGTCTTTCTATATCAATAACGCTGGTTACAGCAATCAGCGCAGTTCGAGATGTAACTCGTGGTTCAGTGGCCGCGACGCTGTATGCCATCATCATCACTATCGAAGGTGTCGTTCCCATTGCTTCGCCCCTGCTGGGAGGGGTAATTAATGACTTATGGGGATGGCGCGCAATTTTTTTAATGATATGTGGCTATGCTATTATAACGTTAATATTCGTTTATTTTAACTTCCCTGAAACACTCAGCCATGAGAGAAGGGTTGCCTATTCATTAAAATCATCATTTAATACGTATAAAGAGATCAGCAAACAACCTCGATTTTATCTACCTTGTCTGTCTCTTGGTCTGTCATTTTCGCTGATTTATTGCTATGTCACAGCCTCCCCATTTATTTTTATGGTTACGTTTGGATACTCATCAACGCAATTTGGTGTGCTTTCATCAATTATTGGAGGCTTCCTACTGCTGGGGGCTGCATTATCAGGTAAACTTCTTAAGAAAAGGTCTGCGCCGCAAATTTTGAATTCGTGGCTGAAAATCATCGCCTCATTTATTGTACTGTGTATTCCATTAATAATACTTAGTTATCACGTCAATATTTTTATATTCTTCTTTATTATCCTGATGTTTGCTGGAGGGATGTTCGAATCACTCTATACCTACCTGACCATGTCCAGCCAGCGCACCAACCTGGGAGCGACCTCTGCGTTGATGGGAGCCGCCTCGCTGGTTATTCCGTCAGTCATCGGAGGTGTCGGTAGTTTTTTAATTGAGCTAAATACCAGCATCTGGATGATGTACTTGCTTTTGATAATTTTGATAATGATATACATGTTAAAGAAATATCAAACACTTACAGTAACTGATCGGCGTTAAAATGAGCTGATAGACATTGCTGCTATAAGATCCATAGCAGCAATGTCCCCGACATAACCTGATTTTTCATCGCTGAGTGAGGTTCCCCGGAAACGCTTTCTCAAATTTGCAGCATGCCCGTTATGGCACATACTTTACTCGGTGCTAAATGGTGATGGGGTTGCTATGTTACTCTCAGGCAAAGTCGCAATGATCTTCGGTGGCAGCGGCGCTATTGGTAGTGCAGTTGCGCATACTATGGCGCGCGAAGGGGCCCATGTGTATCTGGGCGCGCGCCGTCAGGAAAAGCTGGATTGGACCGCCAGTGGCATCCGAACGGCGGGTGGTACAGTCGAAACCTTTATCACCGATGTACTCGACGAGCACAACGCATCGAAGGAAGTTACCCGCCTTGTACAGCAAACCGGTGGAATAGATGTGGTGGTTAACGCAACGGGATTTATGCACGAACAGGGCAAGCGCATCGATGCATTATCCCTCTCTGAGTTTATGAGCGGTATCACCCCTTTTCTTGCGGCGCAGTTCAATATCGCAAAAGCCGTAACGCCGCACATGGGCGGCAATCGAGCAGGCGTTATTCTCACCATCGTTGCGCCCGCAGCCCCGATGGCGATGCCCGGGCATCTCGGCCATATCGTCGGCTGTGCAGGAACAGAGGCTTTTATTAAGGCGCTCGCCAGCGAGACGGGACCAATAAACATTCGTGTCGTCGGCGTGCGGTCGCATGCGATTGTGGATGCTGTAGCGGCTGGCTCCTATACCGGAGAAATTTTCACCGCTAAAGCACAGTCAATGGGTTTAACCGTCGATCAATGGTTAGGGGGGGCGGCGCAAAGTACCATGCTCGCGCGCCTGCCTACGCTTGCACAAATCGCTGAGGTTACAACCTTTCTCGCTTCAGACCATGCCAGCGCCATGACCGCCACAGTGGTAAATATTACCGGGGGCGCCACCATAAGCTAATTTACCCGCTTTTCACGCCACGCGCTGCTGCGAGCCTTTTTTTGCACTCGGACGGGAACACAATGCTATACCGCACATAATAACCAACGCGCTCACCAGATGATATGAATGCAGAGTGACGTGCAAAAACATCACGCTAAATAATCCGCCACTCAATGGGATCAAGTGTGAATAGATCTCTCCACGCGTTGCGCCAATGGCGCTAATCCCTTTGTTCCATAATAGATATGACAGCCACGAAGGAAAAATAACAAGGTATGCCAGCCCAGTCACAACGCCTGTATTGGCATAGCTATTCCATCCCGGCATACCATTGCGTATCAACTCCAAAGCCAGTACCGGAATAAGTACAATCGCACCTAACAGCGCGCTCACTGCGACAAAGGCGTTTCCCTTTACCTCACGCGGTTTAATGCGTAAAAAAGCACAATAGACGGCCCAACTTAACGCTGACCCCATGGTCCAGAAATCGCCCTGATTCAGATGCGCAAATACCCGCGCATTTATCATATCACCCTGCGACACCAGCCATATAACACCAACAGTACTCAGGATCACACCAGCTATATTTCGCGCAGAAATCCGCTCTTTAAAAAAAAACTTATTGATTAACAGTACGAGCGCCGGGGTGGTGGACATATAAATCGCGGCATTAAGCGAGGTTGTATATTGCAAGCCGATATACAACGTTAAGGGGAAAAGAACCTGACCACAAAGCGCAAGGAAGACGATAGTACCAAAGGATTTTTTCATCACCGGCCATTGCTCTGTGACCTGACGAAAATAGAGCGTCATCAATAATAACGCGGTAAATACCCAGCGTGCCGCTGATAAAACGATGGGATTAACTTCAGCGACCAAGAGATGACCAATCACATAATTTCCACCCCAAAAACAGGCAGCCAGACTGAGTAAAAGATAGGGCATATTTGCGCCTTATTGTCAGTTGTACGGTATGACCACAAGGCTACGGCGGCGTGAGAATGAATGCTAATATAACGTTTTTATCCATCTGCATAGATTAAAACTATGAAATTTACGCTAAGGCAACTTGAGTTTTACATCGCGCTTGCAGAAACATTACAAATTTCCAAAGCTGCTGCACGCTGTCATATTTCTCAGTCATCAATGACCATTGCCATGCGGAACCTGGAAGAAGCATTAGACGTGCAGCTATTTGTACGTTATCCCAAAGGTGTGAAGCTCACCGCTGAGGGCGAGCGCTTTCTGGCACATGCCTGCAACATCATCAACAGTAGCCGCTCGGCTATTGACGCCCTGCATGACAGGAGCGAAATTCTCACCGGCACGGTGCGCATAGGCATTGCCGAAACGCTCTCTGCCTATCTTATCCCGGATATACTCAACGATATTGAACAACGTTTCCCTTTGCTGGAGATCGTGTTTTATGAAGCCACTGCACCGGAACTGGTACAGGCGCTACGGGAACAAAAGGTCGATTTTTGCCTGCTTCTGACCTCAAATATCAACCATGATAACGACCTGGAGATCGAAACATTTATTCGTTCGCAGCGCCGCCTGTGGACGTCTATTGGGCATCCGCTACAGAGCCAGGAATCGATCCGTTTAATAGACGTCGAGAAACTACCATTTTTACTGCTGGAAACCGATAAGTACCCTGACGTAATCATCGATTACTGGCAGCAGCGTGGCTATACGCCCAATATCAGTTTTCGCAGCAACTCTTTTGAAGCAATAAGAAGTCTGGTTGCAAAAGGCAGAGGGATAACCATTTTATCCGACCTGGTGTATCGCCCGTGGTCACTGGATGGTCTGCGCGTCATGCACAGAACGATTGATGATTTTATTACTTATATGGATGTCGGGACGGTAAAAAAAGCCGCCCGACCGTTGACGCCAGAGGCGGTAAAAGTCATTGATTTTTTACGTCAGGCCGTTACCCGCCTCGACAAACCATTTTGAGGATTTTATCTCTGCGGCAATTCGGCAATACGCTCCACCATCATCAGAATATCTTCTCGCTGCAGCGGTTTTTTATCCGTGACAAAATGCAGCGTCATTCCTTCAATAAACGCATCCAGCGCCCGCGCCGTAACCGGATCAAACCACTGCTCTAACGTTTGTTGGCTGCGTTGCATCCAGTTCTGCATCACCGTTTTCAACGCTGGTTTACGGCTGGCGAAAGCATACAGCTGATACATAAGCTCCATATTATCAGGCGTTGTGACCTGGGAGCCGTAAATCATATCGGTAATCGCATGGCAGGCCGCCTGCGCATCAGCAACGTCGGCAAAAAAATCCTGGTACTGCTGAGACATAGTATGCGTAAAACAGCTGAATGCCTCCAACAGCAGATCATCTATTCCTGCAAAATAATAGGTCATTGAGCCCAGTGGCACCTCGGCAATCATAGCGATTTTACGGTGTGTAACCCCATGAATACCATGGATTACTATCGCCTTAAGGGTGGCCTGAACTATTTTTTCCCGCCGCTGCGGATCGTTTGCACGTCGCACTGCATTTCCTCTTCTTGCATTTGTGTACAAATGTACACAACCTTGCTAATGTTGTCTTCTTTCCTCTTTTCTTTGGCTCGAATTCATGACTGGCATCTCATCACGCAAAGCCTTAAGACGTCGCACCTGGGCGCTGTTCACGTTCTTCTTTTTACCAGGATTATTAATGGCCTCCTGGGCAACGCGTACCCCTGCCATCAGAGATATCCTCTCCATCTCTACCGCCGAAATGGGCGCGGTGCTGTTTGGACTCTCTATTGGTTCGATGAGTGGCATTCTTTGTTCGGCCTGGCTGGTGAAACGATTTGGCACGCGCAAAGTGATCCGCACTACCATGTCATGTGCGGTCATTGGGATGGCTATCCTCAGCGTGGCGCTCTGGCTGCATTCCGCCTGGCTTTTCGCATTTGGTCTGGCCGTGTTTGGCGCCAGTTTTGGCGCAGCAGAAGTGGCCATCAACGTCGAAGGTGCGGCGGTTGAACGCGAAATGAATAAAACCGTGCTGCCGATGATGCATGGTTTTTACAGCCTGGGTACGCTGGCGGGCGCAGGAGTCGGGATGATGCTTACCGCCTTCAGCGTCCCGGCAAACGCGCATATTCTGCTGGCGGCGCTGGTAGCTATCACGCCTATCTTTATCGCCATCAAAGCAATTCCTGACGGCACGGGTAAAAATGCCGCTGATGGTTCTCCCTCCGGTGAAAAAGGACTGCCTTTTTATCGCGATATCCAGTTATTGCTGATTGGCGTCGTGGTGCTCGCAATGGCATTTGCTGAAGGTTCCGCCAACGACTGGCTTCCGCTGCTGATGGTGGACGGTCATGGGTTTAGCCCAACATCAGGCTCTCTGATTTATGCCGGATTTACGCTGGGCATGACCGTTGGCCGCTTTACTGGCGGCTGGTTCATCGACCGCTACAGCCGCGTAACGGTGGTGCGCGCCAGTGCGCTGATGGGCGCTCTCGGGATTAGCCTGATTATTTTTGTCGACAGCTCTTGGGTGGCGGGTGTTTCCGTTATTTTGTGGGGACTCGGTGCATCACTCGGCTTCCCGCTGACCATTTCAGCCGCCAGCGACACCGGCCCCGATGCACCAACCCGCGTCAGCGTTGTCGCAACAACCGGCTATCTGGCGTTCCTGGTTGGACCGCCGCTGCTGGGCTACCTGGGTGAACACTACGGCCTGCGCAGCGCTATGCTGGTGGTGCTGGCGCTGGTGCTTGTCGCCGCCATCGTCGCGAAAGCGGTGGCGAAACCGGATCTCAAAAATACCACGGTGATGGAGAACAGCTAATGAGCATCAAATTAATTGCGGTCGACATGGATGGCACATTTTTAAGTGACCAAAAAACCTATAACCGTGAGCGCTTTATGGCGCAATACCGCCAGATGAAAGAACAAGGGATCCGCTTTGTGGTCGCCAGCGGCAATCAATATTATCAGTTGATTTCCTTTTTCCCCGAACTGGCCAGTGAGATCTCATTTGTTGCCGAAAACGGCGGTTGGGTAGTCAGTGAAGGTGAAGATGTTTTTAACGGCGAACTGGCAAAGGATGATTTCCAGGCCATCGTTGAACATCTGCTGACCCGTACAGACATTGATATCATTGCCTGTGGTAAAAGCAGCGCCTACACGCTGAAGCAGTACAGCGATGAACATAAAGCTGTTTCTGCCATGTATTATCATCGTCTCGAATTTGTAGATAATTTTGACAATCTTAACGACGTTTTCTTCAAGTTCGGGCTGAATATTTCCGACGACAGAATCCCACAGGTGCAGGCCGATCTCCACGAGGCGATTGGCGACATTATGGTGCCGGTGCATACCGGCTACGGGAGCATCGATTTAATTATTCCTGGCGTGCATAAGGCAAATGGACTGCGGCTGCTGCAACAACGCTGGAATATTAACGACGATGAGGTTGTTGTGTTTGGCGATGGTGGAAATGATATTGAAATGCTGCGCCAGGCGGGATTTAGTTTTGCAATGGCCAACGCCCATGAGCCGGTTATCAAGGCAGCGAAATATCGCGCGGGATCGAACAACGAAGAGGGCGTCCTGGATATTATCGACCGCGTGTTAAAGAATGAAGCACCGTTTACGCATTAACGCCTCAGCACAGACGGCAACAAAATGATGGCATGATCTATTCATAATCCGCCTCAAATTAACCCACTGGATTATTACTTCCAGTGAATATTTCAGGTGAGCGGATTATGAAGAAAAGTGTACTGATGGCGACATTGTTGCTGGGTTTTGCAGGGTCAGTATTTGCACAAAGCGTTACCGTTGATGTACCAAGCGGTTATAAAGTGGTGATCGTGCCCTCTTCCGTCAGCGTGCCTCAGGCGGTCAACGTGACTACCGCGCCACAAACGGTGTATGTTGCCCCGGCTCCTGCCCCGGCTCCTGTTTATCGCGCACATCCTTATGCGCGACATGTTGCCAGCGTCGGTGAAGGCATGATCATCGAACATCAGATTGACGATCACCACTAAGCTTCTGCCAGGCCCGGGCTACCGGGCTTTAGCCTTCCCGGGAATCCCCTACCCGTTTATCTTTCAGGAAGATCACCATCAGAATCAGCCACAGCACGCCGCTGGCCAGATTGAACAAGCTGAACAAGCCGTTGCCTCCCAGCAGATAAGCGTGTTTACTCAGCTCGATACCAACGGTAAAAATCAGCATCTGCAACATACCCATTGCGGCAGAAACCGTACCTTTACTCATTTCACTGGCAAACAGCGTCAGGCGCACCAGCCCCGCATTCGCCACGCCAATGCCAAACGCATAGATACTCAAACCCGCCGTCATCCATAGATATGCATGAGATGACACCACCGTGGCCGCAGCGGCAATAATCAGGCCAACGGCAATTGGCCAGCCGCCCATGATAATCAGCGAACGCACGGTTTTTCGCGAAGTCAGACGCGCCAGCACCAGGTTACCGGCAATCAGCGCACCAAAAATCGGCACCTGCAACAGGCCATATTCGTAACTACTGAGATGTTCTCCGCTGATGATAATAATCGGAGATTGCGCAATCCACGCCAGTAACGGCAGGCTGACAAAACCCAACGCCAGTGCGCCTGCAACGAAACGCACATTCCTTAGCACCAACTTATAATCCTTGCCCAGCTCTTTAATGGACAGCTTTTCACCCAGCCGGGTTGCCGTTTCCGGCATCGCGCGTTGCAGACCAAAAAAGGAGATGGCCGCCAGAGCAGCAAACAGGATAAACATCCCTTCCCACGGCAGAACATGTACCCAGGCTGCGCCTACCAACGGACCCAGCAGCGGCGCAATCAGCGCCACGTTTGCCATCAGCGCGGTAATTTTTATGCAGACCGCTTCTTCAAAGGATTCCTGAATGGCGGCGTAACCCACCGCACCAATAAAGCACAGGCTTATCCCCTGCAAAAAACGCAGGAAAGTAAATTGCTCAATATTCTGTGCAAGCAGGGTCGCAAGGCAGGTCACGATGAACCAGAGCACGCCGGTTAACATCACCGGACGACGCCCAACACGATCCGATAGCGGTCCTAACAACCACTGTAAAAACATGCCGCCAGCCAGATAGGCGGTCATGGATGTGGGTACCCAATCTAATCCGGCATTGTATTGCTCCACCACCGCCAACATTCCAGGCTGGATCATATCGTTGCCGATATAAGTAGAGAATTCGTAAAGCACCAGACAGAGAGGGAAAAGTAATGCCTGACGCCCCAAACGGGCGCCTGAAGATAAACGGTTCTGCATGCAGTCTCTTAGCTATAGAAAAATCGCGCAAAGTGTAATAAATGCGCCGTACTGGTGATAGTGAATTATGTGATTTGAAAGCAAAATGCGCACATTTTTACATTCATTTGCTCAAGAAGATTTTGCTTTAAGGTTAATTTAAGTTGAGACCGCTATCATGCTCAATAAGTCTCATTAATTGTCTTAAAAATAGTCATTTAGCAGACAAATAAGACAAGACCGCTTTTTATCCCGTGAAAGCAATTTTATGCTCTCACTCCCATGGGCCTTTTTAACGATTACACTGAGTCTGGACGTTATGCTGGAAAATCTGAACAACTCACTTTTTTACCTGATCAATGCAACACCCGACTCTGCGCAATGGGCAATTTCGCTCGCCATTTTCATTGCCAAAGATCTGATCAGCATTGTGCCGCTGTTAGCCGTTGTGCTCTGGCTTTGGGGACCGCGTGGTCAGGTTACGCTCCAGCGCCAGTTGGTCATCAAAATGGCCATTGCGTTGATAGTTGGTCTGACGATTTCCTGGCTGATGGGACATCTGTTCCCTCACGATCGCCCGTTTGTAAACCACATCGGTTACAACTTCCTGCATCATGCGGCAGATGATTCTTTCCCGAGTGACCACGGTACGGTTATCTTTACCTTTGCACTGGCCTTCCTGTTCTGGCATCGCCTGTGGACGGGCGCTCTGCTGATGGTCGTTGCCGTGGCGATTGCCTGGTCGCGGGTTTACCTTGGCGTACACTGGCCGCTGGATATGCTGGGCGGATTACTGGCTGGGTTGATCGGCTGTCTGAGCGCCCAGATGATCTGGCAGCGCTTTGGCGCGACCCTGTACCTCGGCTTGCAAACTTGCTATCGCGCCTGCTTCGCCCTCCCCATCCGTAAAGGTTGGGTACGTGACTAACCCACGGTAAAAAGAGTAGTATTAAGCGCGAAACTGAGCACTTATTCTATTCTCCAGGGGAACTATGGAAACTCGACGCGACGAGCGTATTGGTCAATTACTGCAGGCGCTGAAACGCAGCGATAAATTACACCTCAAAGAAGCCGCAACGTTGCTGGGCGTGTCTGAGATGACCATTCGTCGCGACCTGAATAATCATGATGCTCCCGTCGTACTGCTCGGGGGCTATATTGTTCTGGAACCCCGCAGCGCTAACCATTATTTAATCAGCGATCAAAAATCCCGTCTGGTTGATGAAAAACGTCGCGCCGCCCAGCTGGCGGCGAGTCTCGTGCAGGCACATCAGACCATCTTTTTCGATTGCGGTACTACCACACCGTGGATCATTGAAGCGATCGACAATGAACTGCCCTTCACCGCAATCTGCTACTCGTTGAATACGTTTCTGGTGCTGCAGGAAAAACCGCAGTGCCGCGTCATTCTGTGTGGTGGCGAATTCCATGCCAGTAACGCGATTTTTAAACCGCTCGACTTCCAGGAAACGCTGAACAATCTGTGTCCGGATATCGCCTTTTATTCTGCGGCAGGCGTTCATATCGAGAAAGGCGCGACCTGTTTTAATCTGGAAGAACTGCCGGTGAAGCACTGGGCAATGTCGATGGCGCAGCATCACGTTTTGGTGGTCGATCACAGCAAGTTTGGCAAGGTGCGGCCTGCGAGGATGGGGGAATTAAAACGCTTTGATACCATCATCAGTGATAACCGCCCTGACGATGAGTTTGTTGAATACGCTAAAGCGCAACGTATCACGCTGAAGTATTAAGAGATACTGCCGGACGGCGATTGCGCCATCCGGCAATAGGTAAGATTAAGAGAACCAACCACCAAACCACTGGTGGAATTTCATCATCACAAAGTCCCACATGCGGCTAAAGAAACCACCCTCTTGCACATCTTCCATCACCATCAACGGACGTTGCTCAATAGATTTTCCGTTCAACTGAAAGTCGATAGTGCCCACAACCTGACCTTTCTTCAGCGGTGCTGTTAGCTGTGGTTCAGTCAGGGTAAAGCTGGCCTTCAGGTTTTTGAGCTGGCCACGCGGGATGGTCACAGAACCACCTTCTCCGGCACCCAAATTCACTTCACTCTTATCGCCAAACCATACGCGCTGAGTAACGAAAGTCGCATCCGGCTTGATCGGCGTAACGGTTTCAAAGAAGCGGAAGCCCCAGGTCAGCAGCTTTTCTGACTCATTAAAACGAATGCGATCGGTTTTCGCCCCCAGCACCACGGAGATCAGGCGCATATCGCCCTGAGTCGCGGAAGCAACCAGGTTGTATCCCGCCCCGGCAGTGGTCCCGGTTTTCATACCATCCACGTTCAGGTTGGTGCTCCACAACAGACGGTTGCGGTTCAGTTGACGAATTTTATTGAAGGTAAATTCTTTCTCTTTGTGAATAGCATACTCTTCCGGCACATCGTGAATTAACGCCTTCCCGAGCAGCGCCATATCACGTGCGGTACTGAACTGTCCTGCCGCATCCAGACCGTGCACCGTCTGGAAAGTAGTGTTGGTCAGCCCCAGTTTTTTCGCATAACCGTTCATCAGACCAATAAAGGATTCCTGGCTGCCGGCAACGTAATCAGCGAGTGCAATACAGGCATCGTTACCTGACTGAATGATAACGCCTTTATTCAGATCTGACACCGCAACCTGATCGCCGGGCTTGAGGAACATGACCGACGAACCGCGCAGGGCTGGGTTACCGGTCGCCCAGGCGTCTTTGCCCACGGTGACCATGTCGTTGAGGTTAATTTTTCCGGCCTTCAGCGCCTGCCCAACCACATAGCTGGTCATGATTTTGGTCAGACTAGCAGGATCCAGTTTCTCATCAGCATTACCTTCCGCCAACACCTTGCCACTGGCGTAATCCATCAGAATCCACGCGCGCGCGTCCACGCTCGGCGGGGCCGTCGGTTGCTCCGCCGCCTGTACGGTCGGCGCCAAAAGGATTAAGAGTGCAGAACCTGCAGCAAAGCTGCGAAGTGAAGAGAAGTATTGCGTCATAAATGCCACCCGAGTATCCATTCCAAAAAACCACGTCATACCACACCGTGTTTACACAAAACCGGCCAAGCGACCTCGACCAACCCATGCAGAAAAAGTCTGATGGATGACGTGTAAAATAAGTGCGGTGAGTAATAACGCACTAACGAGCTTAAAGAAACCGTAAGTTGGTAAAGTTTTTAAAGTTTATGCAATAACGCCGCGCTGCGCTGCTCCTGGCACGATTTTTTTAGACTTTGTTGCGTAAATATTAGGTTTACCCCACCATGTGAGCTAGTCAGATGGCATCTGCAGCCATAAAGCTGCTCAATTAATTTGCGGGGTTACTATGATTACACTGTGGGGTCGCAATAACTCGACCAACGTAAAAAAAGTATTGTGGACGCTCGAGGAACTGGAACTGCCGTATAACCAAATTCTGGCGGGCGGACAGCATGGCGGTAACCGCGATGCCGACTATCTGGCACTAAACCCGAACGGACTGGTCCCGTTGTTACGCGATGATGAAACGGACGTTGTTCTGTGGGAATCCAATACCATTGTCCGCTATCTGGCCGCTCAGTACGGACAAAAACGTTTGTGGATTGACGCTCCGGCCGCGCGCGCCGTCGGCGAAAAATGGATGGACTGGGCAAATCAGACGCTGAGCCCTGCGCATCGGGTTATCTTATTTGGCCTGGTCAGAACACCTGCCGATCAGCGCGATCTAGCGGCCATTGAGGCCAGTAAGCAAGTTTGCGATAACCTGTTTGCCATTCTGGATAACGCGCTGGCAGACCAGTTATGGTTCTCCGGGGCTGAATTTGGCACGGCGGATATCGCTGTGGCACCGTTTATCTATAACCTGTTCAACGTTGGCCTGAGCTGGACCCCGCGCCCGCATCTGGAACGCTGGTATCAACAACTGACCGAGCGCCCGGCGTTTCAAAAAATCGTGATGATCCCGGTTAGCTAAACAAATCAGGGACTCACTTTTAGTAATTCCCCGTCGGACTCGTCGGTTAACACGTACATATAACCGTCTGGTCCGACGCGCACATCTCGGATCCGTTGCCCCCTTTCCTGCAACAGACGACCATCCTCAGTGACCGTATTCCCTTTAACGCTCAGTACGATCACTTCTTTATCTTTCAACGCGCCGATGAACAACTTCTGCCGCCACTGTGGAAAGGTATCGCTATTATAAAAAGCCATTCCGCTGACCGCTGGCGACTTTTCCCAGTAAAAGATGGGTTGTTCCGTGCCAGCAACAATTTGACCTTTTGCTTCGGGAATTTTCAAACCACTGTAGTTAACACCCCAGGTCGCGACAGGCCAACCGTAGTTTTTCCCTTTCTCGGGGATATTAATTTCATCGCCTCCGCGTGGACCATGCTCATTGAGCCACAACACATCACTCCACGGATTCATCGCCATACCCTGCGGGTTGCGGATGCCATACGACCAAATCTCTGCCCGCGCTCCCGCCATGTTCACAAACGGATTATCCGGTGGAATTTTGCCCTCATCGGTCAGCCGTACGACCTTGCCCTGCAGCTTATCCAGATCCTGGGCGGTAGCGCGTTGATTATTCTCCCCCAGTCCAATAAACAGATAGCCGTTGCCATCAAATACCAGACGTCCACCAAAATGGTTTCCGGTAGAGAGCTTTGGCTGTTGGCGAAAAACGGTCTGAAATCCTTGCAGGTGTTTGAGATCGTCACTCAATCGCCCGTAGCCTACCGCGGTGCCCGCTTTGCCTTCGCGGTCGGCTTCAGCGAAGCTTAGCCACACCCGACGGGATCGTTCAAAGTCCGGAGCTAACACCACATCAAGCAATCCGCCCTGACCATTCGCCCAGACTTTTGGTACGCCGGTTAGCGGGTCGGAAAGCCCTTTATCAGGCTGCCAGAGTCGAAGCTGCCCACCTTTGAGCGTAATGAGCATACCGCGGTTATCGGGTAAAAAAGCCAGTGACCATGGGTGATCGAGTTTGGTTTGCAGCACTTCCACTTTTACCGCGACGGCATAAGAGGAAAATAGCGCAAGTGGGATAGCACAGAGAAAGAGTCGACGCATAACACCTCCTTAATGGCTCTGCATAAAGCGTAGCCAGCAAGGGGAATCACCCCGTCATATTTACATAATCTTAACGAAAAGGGGGAGCGCCCTCCCCCTGATTCAGACGTGTTCCAGCGTTGGGTAAGATTGCAAACTCTGGATACTCAGCGTCAGCGTTGTCAGGCAGTTTTCCAGTTTCTCTGCGTTAACGGCGATAAACGTTGGACAATCATGGTGTCCACTCATAAGACAAACAGCGGCGGCGGCTAACGCCCCTTCAGCACGATGAAGGGCATTCCACTCTTCCTGATCAAGATGCATACCGTGAAGCTGTGATTGTTCGTGCAATTCGCGATTCAGTGCAAAAAAATTATCACGCAGACGATCGCTCTCGCTGACTGACATGTAGCCTTTCGCTTTTCTCAACAGCAGATAAGCGGCAAGTTCGATACGGGCGTTTATCAATTTGTTGAGAAGATCGGTTCTCAGTCTGTCAACAACCATACTTTGTTCCTCCTCTTTCCAACTATGGTGCAACTTAATAGTATGGTTGTTTTTTGAACAAAGTCGTGTCCAGGATCAATCCATCACTTAAAATTAACATAATTTACAAATAATCTTTAATTCCGCGCCCGGCAGGCCGCTGATGGTATGAGATTGCGATACAATTTTTGTTCAGAACTCTGTAGAATCCCTGCCCTGAATATTCCAATAACTGAACACTTTTTACGCTATGAGCAATGTAACCCACCAGCCGAAAATCGGCTTTGTCTCCCTCGGCTGCCCGAAAAACCTCGTCGATTCTGAGCGCATCCTGACCGAACTTCGTACCGAAGGCTATGATGTCGTGCCAAGCTACGACGACGCGGATATGGTTATCGTTAATACCTGCGGCTTTATCGACAGTGCGGTTCAGGAATCCCTGGAAGCAATCGGCGAAGCGCTGAACGAAAACGGCAAGGTGATCGTCACCGGTTGTCTGGGCGCGAAAGTCGATCAAATCCGTGAAGTCCACCCGAAGGTGCTGGAAATCACCGGGCCGCATAGCTACGAGCAGGTTCTGGAGCACGTTCATCATTACGTACCCAAACCAAAGCATAATCCGTTCCTGAGCCTGGTTCCTGAGCAGGGTGTCAAGCTGACTCCGCGCCACTACGCCTATCTGAAGATTTCTGAAGGCTGTAACCACCGCTGTACGTTCTGCATTATTCCATCCATGCGCGGCGATCTGGTGAGCCGTCCGATTGGCGACGTCCTCAGCGAAGCCAAACGTCTGGTCGATGCGGGCGTGAAAGAGATTCTGGTAATCTCTCAGGATACCTCTGCGTACGGTGTGGATGTGAAGCATCGTACCGGTTTCCATAACGGCGAGCCGGTCAAAACCAGCATGGTTGATCTGTGCGAACAGTTATCAAAACTGGGGATCTGGACGCGCCTGCATTACGTCTACCCCTACCCGCACGTTGATGACGTGATCCCGCTGATGGCAGAAGGGAAAATCCTGCCGTATCTGGACATCCCGTTACAGCATGCCAGCCCGCGTATTCTTAAACTGATGAAACGCCCAGGCTCCGTAGACAGACAGCTGGCGCGCATCAAGCAGTGGCGTGAAATCTGCCCTGAACTGACGCTGCGCTCCACCTTCATTGTTGGTTTCCCGGGTGAAACGGAAGAAGACTTCCAGATGTTGCTCGACTTCCTGAAGGAAGCACGTCTGGATCGCGTGGGCTGCTTTAAATACAGCCCGGTAGAAGGCGCTGGCGCTAATGACCTGCCGGATCAAATCCCGGAAGAGATAAAAGAAGAACGCTGGAACCGCTTTATGCAATTGCAACAGCAGATCTCTGCTGAACGTTTGCAAGAGAAAGTGGGCCGCGAGATTCTGGTTATCGTTGATGAAGTTGACGAAGAAGGCGCAATTGGTCGTAGCATGGCTGATGCTCCGGAAATCGACGGCGCGGTATACCTGAATGGTGAAACCAAGGTGAAACCTGGTGATATCATCCGCGTGAAGGTCGAAAACGCAGATGAATACGATCTGTGGGGTTCACGCGTTTAATAAGCGTAACTCAACCGTAGGCCGGATAAGCGTTACGTCTTATCCGGCCTGTAATTTATCCTTTTATCTTCGGGTCCAGCGCGTCGCGCAGACCATCTCCCAGTAAGTTAAACGCCAGCACCGTCAGGAATATCGCTACCGCCGGGAAAATCGCCACGTGCGGCGCGATCACCATGTCAGCACGCGCTTCATTAAGCATTGCCCCCCACTCCGGCGTCGGCGGCTGTGCGCCTAATCCCAGAAATGACAGGCTCGCGGCAGAGATGATCGACGTGCCAATTCGCATGGTAAAAAAGACCACGATCGATGAAACCGTACCCGGCAGGATATGGTTAAAAATGATGGTCGTATCGCTGGCACCAATACTGCGCGCAGACTCAATAAACGTCTGTTGCTTCAGCACCAGTGTATTTCCGCGCACCAGGCGCGCGAAAGCAGGAATGGAGAAAATGGCCACGGCGATAATCACGTTCGCAATGCCGCTGCCCAGCACGGCGACCACGGCTATCGCCAGCAGAATGCCGGGAAAGGCGAACAGCACATCGCAGATACGCATAATCAGCCGATCCCACCAACCTTCGTAGTATCCCGCCAGCAGACCCAGCACTGTGCCAATCGCCGCGCCAATAAACACGGCAAAGACTCCTGCCGCCAGCGAGATTTGGGCGCCAACCAACACGCGGCTAAAGATATCTCGTCCCAGAGAATCGACACCAAACCAGTGCAGCATCGACGGCCCATCATTCAAACGGTCATAATCGAAGTAATTTTCGGCATCAAATGGCGTCAGCCAGCGGGCAAAAATCGCCACCATGATCAGGAGCAATACAAACAGCCCAGCGAACATCGCCATGTGCTGTCGACGGAAACGACGCCAGAACTCATGCCACGGTGTGCGTATCTGCTCTGGCTTAACAAGGGGCATTGCATTCAAAATCGCCTGTCGGCGCCAGTTAAAAAATCGCATCCTTACTTGTACCTGATAGCCGGATTAATGGCGGCGTAAAGCACATCCACCACTAAGTTGATAAGAATAAACTCCAGAGAAAACAACAGTACCTCGGCCTGAATCACCGGGTAGTCGCGCATTTCGACGGAGTCCACCAGCAGTCGCCCAAGCCCAGGCCAGTTGAACACCTTCTCAACCACGATTGATCCACCAAGCAAAAAGCCAAACTGTAGTCCCATCATGGTGACCACCGGGATCATCGCGTTACGCAGACCATGTTTTAACACCACCCAGGTCTCACTCACCCCTTTAGCCCGCGCGGTGCGCATATAGTCTTCGCTGAGCACATCGACGAACGAGGCGCGGGTAAACCGGGCCAGCACCGCAGCCACCGCCGCGCCCAGAGTAATAGACGGGAGGATATAGTGCAGCCAGGTGTCAGCGCCAACGGTTGGCAACCAGCCAAGCTCAACGGAGAATATCTGCATGAGCAGCATGCCAAGTGCAAACGCCGGGAACGAGATCCCGGTGACCGCCAGCGTCATACTCAACCTGTCCGGCCAGCGATTGCGCCATACGGCTGCAATGATCCCCGCCGTCATACCAAATAACACAGCCCATGCCATACTCGCAATTGTCAGCCATAACGACGGCATAAAACGGCTGGCTATCTCTTCGGAAACCGGGCGACGAGAAACCATCGACGTGCCAAAATCGCCTTGCAACACGTTGGTCATGTAATGCCAGAACTGAATATGCAGCGGTTGGTCCAGACCCAGCTGCTTGCGTACCAGTTCAATCACCTCGGCGTCAGCTTCCGGTCCGGCAATCAGTCGGGCCGGATCGCCGGGTAGCAGGTGAACAAATAAAAACACCAGCACCGCAACAATCAATAGCGTTGGGATCAACCCCAGCAGGCGCTTGAAAACATAGTTAAGCATCACGCTCCCTTCGCCGGCCCCTGGTTAACGGGGCCGAATGAATAGCTTATTTTAAATCCGCATCATCAAAGCTAAATCCGGTGTCCGGCATAATCCAGAACCCGGTCAATCTGGTGCTGTGCGCCGAAATCAGTTTTTCCACTACCAGTGGGATCCACGGCGACTCTTTCCAGATAATATCCTGCGCATCCTTGTACAGCTTCGCTTTCTGCGCTGGATCGTTAGTTTGCAACGCTGCCGCTAAATCACTGTCCACCTGCTTATTGCTATAGAACGCCGTATTAAACAGTGTTGGCGGCCAGTTTTGTGATGCAAATAGCGGTGACAGCGCCCAGTCAGCTTCCCCCGTAGAGGCAGACCAGCCGGTGTAGAACATCCGCACCCCGCTCTCTTTCTGCGCTTTACCCTCTACTTCCGCCGCGCGCTGGCCGGCATCCATCGCTGTTACCTGAGCCTTAACTCCCACCTGCGCCAGCTGCTGCTGGGTAAATTGCAGCACTTTCTGCGCGGTACTGTGATTATGCGAAGACCATAGCGTGGTGGTAAAACCGTTCGGATAACCTGCTTCTTTCAGCAGTTCGCGCGCTTTCGCCGGGTCGTATGGCCATGGCGTATAGCTTTGCGCATAGGCTATCGACGGAGGAAGAACGCCCGTTGCTGGCGTGGCATAACCCGCAAACGCCACTTTCACCAGCGCCTGGCGGTTGATGGCATAATTCAGCGCTTCACGCACCTTCGGGTTGTCGAATGGTTTTTGCGTGACGTTCATGCTGATATAACGTTGCATAATAGACGGACTGGCCACCAGTTCCAGGTTTTTGTTCTTCGCCAGTAACGCCGCCTGTTCGTAAGGGATCGGGAAGGCAAACTGCGCTTCCCCGGTCTGCAGCATGGCCGCACGCGTGTTGTTGTCGGTCACCGGACGCCAGGTAATCGTATCCAGCTTTGGCAGCCCTTGCTGCCAGTAACCCGCGAACTTCTTAACCTTCACAAAATCTGTCTGATTCCAGGTATCAAGCTGGTACGGCCCGGTCCCCACAGGGTGGAAACCGATCTCCTTACCGTATTTCTCCAGCGCGGCGGGAGAAATCATTGCCGTTGCCGGATGTGCCAGAATATTGATAAAGGCAGAGAACGGCTGTTTCAGCGTAATCTTCACCGTCGACGGATCGACGACTTCGGTTTTATCGATATTCTTATACAGGTTGTAGCGTTTCAGACGGTTTTCCGGATTGCTGGCGCGGTCGAGGTTGGCTTTAACCGCATCGGCGTTGAAGTCGGTACCATCCTGAAATTTCACGCCCTGACGCAGCTTAAGAGTGTAAGTCAGACCGTCATCAGAAACCGTATAGCTCTCTGCCAGCACATTTTTCAGCTTCATCTCTTTATCAAGACCAAACAGTCCCTGATAAAACGACTTCGCTACCGCCTGCGACAATGTGTCATTCGCGTCATAGGGGTCAAGCGTGGTGAAATTGGATCCTACCGCCACCACCACGTCTTTGGCGGCCCAGCCAGGCGATGCGGCCAGCGCAGAGGCCACTCCCACAGCAACCAGCCATTTCCGAGCAACAATTTTTGTCATGTTATTCTCCTTAAACCCTGTCTGCCTGTTATAAACGTGAAAGCGCATTTTCTGGTTGCCCACGCGCAACATAATGTCCCGGGCCAACTAACTGTAACGACACGGGGGAAATCTCTTCGCCGCGCTTGCGGATATTGCTGGGGATATCATCCGACAACAGCACACGCTGTGGTCGGTGATGCGATGGATCGGCAACTGGTACTGCCGCCATCAGTTTGCGCGTATACGGATGTTGCGGATTTTCAAACACCGCGCGTCGGGGGCCAATCTCAACGATTTGCCCGAGATACATCACCGCCACACGGTGACTGATCCGTTCCACCACCGCCATATCGTGGGAAATAAACAGGTATGCAATTCCCATTTCCCGCTGCAGGTCGAGCAACAGGTTGATAATTTGCCCACGAATTGAAACATCCAACGCCGAGACAGATTCATCGGCAATAATCACTTTGGGATTGAGTGCCAATGCCCGTGCAATACAGATACGCTGACGCTGACCGCCGGAAAACTCGTGCGGATAGCGCCAGGCATGCTCAGGCAGCAATCCTACGCGTTCCAGCAGCCATGCAACTCGTTTTGACCCCGCATCCCCCTGCAATAACCCATGCACCCGTAGCGGCTCCAGAATGGAATATCCCACCGTCTGACGTGGATCGAGCGAGGCATACGGATCCTGGAAGATAAACTGAATATCCCTACGTAGCGGCTGCAACTTGCTGGCAGCAAGGGTATCAATACGCTGTCCGTTGAAAATGATTTCCCCACGCTGAGACTCAACCAGGCGCAACAGCGCCCGCCCGGTGGTGGATTTCCCACAGCCCGACTCTCCCACCAGCGAGAGCGTTTCTCCCGGCCACAGGTCAAAGCTGACGTTTTCCACTGCATGCACCTCGCGAGTCACGCGATTTAGAATGCCGCTACGCAGAGGAAAACGCGTCACCAGGTTACGTACCTGCAAAATTGGCTCGCCTTCAACCACGGTATCCTGTTCGGTCTGTGGCTCTACATGGCTGGGATCGTGTAATGAAATAAGCGGGAAACGGCGCGGAAGTTCATGCCCGTTCATTGCCCCAAGCTGCGGCACGGCTGCCAGCAGCGCTTTAGTATAAGGATGCTGGGGAGCGTGAAAAATCTGCTCAACGCTGCCGGTTTCTACCGCCTCGCCCTGATACATCACCAGCACGCGGTCGGCAATATCCGCCACAACGCCCATATCGTGGGTAATAAAGATCACTCCCATCGACATATCCTGCTGCAACACTTTTATCAGTTGCAGGATCTGCGCCTGAATGGTGACATCCAGCGCGGTTGTCGGCTCATCAGCAATTAAAACCGCAGGGCGACACGACAGTGCCATGGCGATCATCACCCGCTGGCGCATACCGCCGGAAAGCTGGTGTGGATAACGCGATAAAATCGCCTTCGCCTCGGGGATACGCACCTGATCGAGCATTCGCTTCGCTTCTACCATCGCCTCTTCGTGACTGGCACCCTGGTGCAAGCGGATAGACTCGGCAATTTGCTCGCCCACGGTAAACACCGGATTAAGCGATGTCATAGGCTCCTGGAAGATCATCGCGATATCCGCACCGCGCACGTGACGCATTTGTGATGCGCTCTGTTCACCCAGCTCAATAACCTGTCGATTACGGCGTCGGAGGAGCATTTCATCGCAGCTCACCTCGCCGCCGGACTGTTCAATCAGACGCATCAGCGACAAGGCGGTCACCGACTTACCAGAACCAGACTCACCGACTATCGCCAGCGTTTCGCCACGCTTCAGGCGAAATGACAGATTGCGCACTGCGCTGACACGCTGCTGCTCCTGTTCAAAGGCAATATTCAGATTGCTGACTGCCAGCACATCGCTGGCATCAAGCTCATCACTGTGTGGCAACGCTATCTCCTTTTTCCCGATAAATACCGGTGGTTGGCGTATCACCTGCGTATCCCCAGGCGCGGTACATGCCTTCGCTGTTAAACGGCAAAGCGACATTGCCCTCATGATCGATAGCAATTAAACCGCCGCTGCCGCCAAGCGCCGGTAATTTTTCCATCACTACGCGTTCACACGCTTCGGATAAACTCAGACCGCCGTAGTCCATCAACGCCGCAATGTCATAGGCCGCCAAAGCACGAATAAAGACTTCTCCGGTTCCGGTGCAGGAGACTGCCACACTTGCATTATTGGCATAACAGCCTGCGCCAACCAACGGACTGTCACCCACCCGCCCCGGTAATTTATTGGTCATCCCGCCGGTCGATGTTGCTGCCGCCAGATTGCCAAACATATCTAACGCGACCGCACCCACGGTACCCATTTTGTTGTTTTCATCCAGCGGGCTCGCGCTATGGTCCAGCACCGTTTCACCCGCTGTTCGCGCCGCCAGAAGTTGAGCGTAGCGTTCTGGCGTCGAGAAAATATCCGCTGATACGCGCTCCATACCCTGCGCAATGGCAAAGTTTTCAGCCCCTTCACCTATCATCATGACGTGTGGGCTGTGTTCCATTACCAGCCGTGCCGCGAGAATCGGGTTTCGCAGATGGCTTACCCCGGCGACGGCGCCTGCGTTCAGCGTATTACCGTCCATCACACAGGCGTCCAGCTCATGGGTTTCATCACGGGTATACACCGCGCCAATTCCGGCATTAAACAATGGACACTCTTCCAGCAGGCGCACGGCCTCGGTAACGACATCCAGTGCGCTACGACCGTCTTCAAGCATCCGCTGGCCGGTTTCAACGATATCCGACAGCGCCTGTATATAACGCAACTCTTGCTCCTGGCTCAGCTGCGAACGGGTAATAGCCCCTGCGCCGCCGTGAATTGCAATGACTGCTTTACCCATTTTTTTCGTCCATTAGGTGGCAGGTACCGGGGTTATAAATATCAGAATTTCTGTGACTTATTGATTCGATTTTTGAATATAGAAAGATGCAGACGTCATGTAAAGGTTAAGGCCCGTACCTCACCCCCCATCCCATCAGGTTATTTAGATGAGTTAATCAGAAAGGGGATCTTCCAACATCGTTGAATATATTATTCAAGCCGATCGGCAATCTGTTTTTTTGCATAAAACACAAAGCGTTCAACAGACGGCATAGACGCAGCCCAGTTCTTTTTGGTTAACCCCAGGTATTCCGCACGCGCGGCTTGCAGCGTGTCAGCATACTCAACGGGTAATTGCGGTATAAGCCAGGCGGCGGCTTCATCTTTAGCGACAATATTGCCCGTAACCAGGCTGTACCAAATACGCGCTAGAGTAAGGATGATATTTCGCTCGTCACCCTCTAAATCGCCCGTTTTCTGCCACATATCAAGAATATGCCGAAATGTTTGCACGACATCGCTAAAAGGAATGACGTTGAATAACGTCTCAGCGGCTTCACCGAACAACGCTACGCTGGCGCGCCTGGCCTGGGTCAGCAGGATGGAAAGATCAGGATCCACCTGTGTCGGTTCAACAATTCCCGCGCGAATATCGTCACGCAACCATTCGCCAAATTGCATTTCTCTTGACGGTGGGAATTGCCAGGGTACAAGTTGTGAATAGATCACGATGGTCACTTCCAGCGCCCGATATCTATCAACGCTACCAGGCGGGGCTGATATTTCCAGAAAACCCTGCATCAGATCTTTTCTTTGCCGGGTATTAAGTGGCTGCCTAATGGTAACCAGTAAATCGATATCGCTTTGGGGCTTTAAGCCACCTTCAACAGCAGAGCCATACAAATGAACAGCAACCAGGTCGCCCTCGATAATCCGCGCAATCAGTGCACTGGCGGCATTCACCTGTCGTCGAATTGAATCCGGGATAGTCGCAGACATTTAGCCTCCTGGAGAAAAAGCAGAAATCATGAGTCTATACTGCATTTTTCCTGTAGCGCTAATCTCTGGCAGAAAACCTGTATCAGATCTGATCCTAAGCCTGAGGTAGCATACTGTCCGCGTCCATTTTCTGACATAATGAGCGGATTCGATTTTGCCCCGCAGGAGTCTTCTCATGGAATTTACCGCCGGACTGATGCCGCTTGAAACGGCTCTTTCTCAGATGCTTTCGCGTATTACCCCACTCACCGCCGTCGAAACGCTGCCGCTGGTTCAATGCTTTGGCCGCATTCTGGCCACCGACGTCGTCTCCCCGATTGATGTGCCGGGATTCGATAACTCGGCAATGGATGGCTATGCGGTGCGATTAGCCGATTTACAATCAGACCAGCCTCTTGCGGTGGCTGGCAAAGCCTTTGCTGGACAGCCATTTCACGGCGAGTGGCCTGCGGGAACCTGCATCCGTATTATGACCGGAGCCCCGGTGCCTGCCGGTTGTGAAGCCGTGGTAATGCAGGAGCAAACGGAACAAACTGACGACGGTGTGCGTTTTACCTCCGACGTCCGCAGCGGACAAAATATTCGTCTGCGCGGTGAAGATATTGCAAACGGCGCGGTGGTATTCCCCACAGGAACTCGTCTGACAACCGCCGAGCTTCCCGTGCTGGCTTCGCTCGGTATTGCCGAGGTCCCCGTTGTGCGTAAAGTCCGCGTGGCATTGTTCTCCACCGGTGATGAGCTGCAATTGCCGGGTCAGCCGCTGGGCGACGGGCAGATTTATGACACAAACCGTCTGACCGTTCACCTGATGCTGCAGCAGTTGGGCTGCGAGGTGATCAACTTAGGGATTATTCGCGACAATCCCAACGCGCTGCGGGCCGCATTTATCGAAGCCGACAGCCAGGCCGACGTCGTCATCAGCTCTGGTGGCGTTTCGGTAGGCGAAGCGGATTACACCAAAACCATTCTGGAAGAGCTGGGAGAAATTGCCTTTTGGAAGCTGGCTATCAAACCCGGTAAACCGTTCGCCTTTGGCAAACTGAGCAACAGCTGGTTTTGCGGCCTGCCGGGTAACCCGGTGTCTGCTGCCCTCACCTTTTATCAACTGGTACAACCGCTGCTGGCGAAACTCAGCGGCAACACCGCCTGTGGGTTGCCTCCGCGCCAGCGCGTGCGCACCGCTTCACGCCTGAAGAAAACGCCAGGGCGTCTGGATTTTCAGCGTGGTGTATTGCAGCGTACCACGGAAGGCGAACTGGAAGTCACTACCACCGGGCACCAGGGCTCGCATATTTTTAGCTCCTTTAGCCAGGGCAACTGCTTTATCGTGCTGGAGCGCGATCGCGGTAACGTTGAGGCCGGAGAATGGGTTGAAGTTGAGCCATTTAACGCACTGTTTGGAGGCCTGTAATGGCAGAACTCAGCGACCAGGAGATGATGCGCTATAACCGGCAAATCATTCTGCGCGGCTTCGATTTCGAAGGTCAGGAAGCGCTCAAAGATGCGCGGGTACTGGTCGTTGGTCTGGGGGGGCTGGGATGTGCTGCAACCCAGTACCTTGCTGGTGCTGGCGTCGGGCATTTAACCCTGCTCGACTTTGACACGGTCTCCGTGTCGAACCTCCAACGCCAGACGCTGCACAGCGATGCAACCGTAGGGCAACCAAAAGTGATATCCGCTCGTGACGCGCTAACGCGGATTAACCCTTATATCGCCATTACGCCGTTGAATGCGCTGCTGGACGATAGCGAGATTCACGCGCTTATTGCCGAACACGATTTGGTGCTGGACTGTACGGATAACGTCAGCATCCGCAATCAGCTGAATGCCGGATGCTTTGCCGCCAGAGTTCCGCTGGTTTCCGGTGCAGCAATTCGCATGGAAGGGCAAATTACCGTCTTTACGTATCAGGAAGGCGAGCCCTGCTACCGTTGCCTGAGCCGTTTGTTCGGTGAAAACGCCCTGACCTGCGTAGAAGCCGGAGTGATGGCCCCGCTAATCGGCGTGATCGGCTCGTTACAGGCGATGGAAGCCATTAAGCTGCTGGCAAACTACGGTAAACCGGCATCCGGAAAAATCGTCATGTACGATGCCATGACCTGCCAGTTTCGCGAAATGAAGCTGATGCGTAATCCGGGGTGCGAGGTTTGTAGTCGGTAAAAAAGTCGGGTGGCGGCTTCGCCTTACCCGACCTACAACGGCTCGAACGTAGGCCGGGCAAGCGTTAGCGCCACCCGGCAACAGCATCAGATCGACGTGCGACCGAATGCGCTCTGCCAGTCGTGCTCAAACTTCGCGACGGCAGCATCAACTGCCGGAGAGCTAATCATCTGCTGAGCAACGTCCAACGGTAGCGTGATGGACTCGCAGCCTGCCAGCAGGCAATCCAGCGCCTGACGCGGCGTTTTAAAACTGGCTGCCAGTACTTTGGCGTGCGGGGCATGCATTTTCAGTAACGTCTGCAGGTCGGTCACCGTCTGAATGCCATCCCCTCCTTGCGCATCCACGCGGTTAACGTATGGCGCAACATATTCCGCACCTGCCAGTGCAGCCAATAACCCTTGAGCTGCACCGTATACCGCAGTACCCAACGTCGGGATCCCTTCTTCTTTCAGCAATTTTATAGCCGCCAGACCTTCTGCTGTTACCGGCACTTTGACCACGATATCAGCAATGATTGCCCGCAGCTTACGCGCATCGCTAACCATCCCTTCGGCGGTGGTCGCCATCACCTGAGCAAACAGACGGCCTTGTCCTCCCATCGCTTCCTGCAGTTGCGGCAGTAGTACTTCCAGCGTCTGGTTCCCCGCCGCCACAATGCTCGGGTTAGTGGTCACCCCTGCCAGCGGGAAAATGCGCGCCAGAGCTTTTACCGCATCAACATCAGACGTATCTAAATAGAGTTCCATAACCTTTCCTCAAACGAATTATTGGCATGAATAAAAGGTAGCACGGCGAAACCTCACGGTTAGTTGACGCACGTCAATATAACTTTCATTCGAAAGTAATTTAATCTTTATATGAAAGAAAAGGGGTCGCTTATGATTTTCAATATCCAGCGCTATTCCACGCATGATGGTCCCGGGATCCGTACTGTGGTGTTCCTTAAGGGATGCTCCCTGGGCTGTCGGTGGTGCCAGAATCCGGAAAGTCGCGCCCGTACGCAGGATCTGCTCTATGACGCACGCCTGTGCCTTGATGGTTGCGATCTTTGTGCTCAGGCAGCACCCGCAGTAATTGAGCGGGCACTAAGCGGGTTGCTGATTCATCGCGAAAAACTGACCGATGACGATCTGACGGCGCTGACCCACTGCTGTCCAACGCAGGCGCTAACCGTCTGTGGAGAGATAAAAAGCGTGGACGAAATCATGGCGACCGTATTGCGTGATAAACCGTTTTACGATCGCAGCGGAGGGGGCCTCACCCTGTCCGGTGGTGAACCGTTTATGCAGCCAGAGCTGGCGGCTTCTTTGCTCAAAGCCAGCCACGACGCCGGCATTCATACCGCAGTGGAAACCTGCCTGCATGTCCCGTGGAAGTATATTGAACCATCATTATCTGACGTCGATCTGTTTCTGGCCGATCTAAAACACGTGGCGGATGCGCCGTTTAAACAGTGGACCGATGGCAGCGCCTCTCGTGTGCTGGAAAATCTAAAAAAACTGGCCGCAGCTGGTAAAAAAATGATTATCCGCGTACCGCTGATTCAGGGATTCAACGCTGACGAAGCCGCCATCCAGGCTATTACCGATTTTGCTGCCGACGAGCTTCACGTCGGGGAGATTCATTTTTTGCCCTACCACACCCTTGGTATCAACAAATACCACTTACTCAGTCAACCCTACAACGCACCGGATAAACCGCTTGATGCGCCTGCACTGCTCGAATTTGCCCAGCAGTATGCCAGCCTTAAAGGTTTAACCGCGACCCTACGAGGATAATCGCCATGACCACTCTGAAACTGGACACACTCAGCGATCGTATCAAAGCGCATAAAACAGCCCTGATCCACATCGTGAAACCGCCGGTTTGTACCGAGCGCGCCCAGCACTATACCGAGATGTATCAGCAACACCTGGATAAGCCGATCCCGATACGCCGCGCGCTGGCGCTGGCCCATCATCTGGCGGAACGCACCATCTGGATCAAGCATGACGAACTGATTATCGGTAACCAGGCAAGCGAAGTGCGCGCCGCGCCGATCTTCCCGGAATACACCGTCTCCTGGATTGAAAAAGAGATCGACGACCTCGCCGACAGACCGGGCGCAGGCTTTGCGGTAAGCGAAGAGAATAAACGCGTCTTACACGAGGTGTGTCCGTGGTGGCGTGGTCAGACCGTGCAGGATCGCTGCTACGGGATGTTCACTGACGAGCAGAAAGGGCTGCTGGAAACCGGCATTATCAAAGCCGAAGGTAATATGACCTCCGGCGACGCACACCTGGCGGTGAACTTCCCGCTACTACTGGAAAAAGGTCTCGACGGCCTGCGCCACAAGGTCGATGAACGTCGCTCCCGCATCAATCTGACGTGTCTGGACGATCTCCACGGCGATCAGTTCCTGAAAGCGATTGATATCGTGCTGGAGGCCGTCAGCCTGCACATTGAGCGCTTTGCCGCGCTGGCGCGTAAAATGGCGTCCACAGAAACGCGCACCAGCCGTCGCGATGAACTGCTGACCATGGCGGAAAACTGTGATGTGATTGCCCATGAGCCACCAAAAACATTCTGGCAGGCGTTGCAGTTGTGCTATTTCATCCAGTTGATTCTGCAAATTGAATCTAACGGTCACTCAGTGTCGTTTGGCCGTATGGATCAGTACCTCTACCCGTTCTACCGTCGCGACGTAGAACTGAATCAGAGCCTCGATCGTGAGCACGCCATTGAGCTGTTGCACAGCTGCTGGCTGAAACTGCTGGAAGTGAACAAAATCCGTTCCGGCTCCCATTCGAAAGCCTCAGCGGGCAGCCCGCTCTATCAGAACGTAACCATAGGTGGCCAGAACCTGGTCAGCGGTCAGGCGATGGATGCCGTCAACCCGCTCTCCTACGCCATTCTGGAATCATGTGGCCGCCTGCGTTCTACTCAGCCGAACCTGAGCGTGCGTTATCACGCGGGGATGAGTAATGACTTCCTTGATGCCTGCGTGCAGGTGATCCGCTGCGGCTTCGGGATGCCAGCCTTTAACAACGATGAAATCGTCATTCCGGAATTCATTAAGCTGGGCATTGAGCCGCAAGATGCCTATGACTATGCAGCGATTGGTTGCATCGAAACCGCCGTTGGCGGCAAATGGGGCTACCGCTGCACCGGCATGAGCTTTATTAACTTTGCCCGCGTGATGCTGGCGGCGCTGGAAGGCGGACGCGATGCCACCAGCGGCAAAGTCTTCCTGCCGCAGGAAAAAGCGCTCTCAGCTGGCAACTTCAACAATTTCGATGAAGTGATGGATGCCTGGGATACACAGATTCGCTACTACACGCGTAAATCCATTGAAATCGAGTATGTCGTTGACACCATGCTGGAAGAGAACGTACACGATATTCTGTGCTCCGCGCTGGTAGACGACTGTATCGAACGCGCGAAAAGCATTAAGCAAGGCGGCGCGAAGTATGACTGGGTATCAGGTTTGCAGGTGGGTATCGCCAACCTCGGCAACAGCCTGGCAGCAGTGAAGAAACTGGTCTTTGAACAGGGCGCTATCGGTCAACAACAACTGGCCGCCGCGCTGGCCGATGATTTTGACGGTCTGACCCATGAGCAGTTACGCCAACGACTAATCAACGGCGCACCGAAATATGGCAACGATGACGATAGCGTTGATACGCTGCTGGCCCGCGCTTATCAGACTTATATCGATGAACTGAAACAGTATCATAATCCGCGTTACGGGCGTGGTCCGGTTGGCGGCAATTACTACGCCGGGACCTCGTCTATTTCTGCAAACGTGCCGTTTGGCGCAGCAACAATGGCAACGCCGGATGGCCGTAAAGCACACACTCCACTGGCAGAAGGCGCAAGCCCGGCTTCCGGTACGGACCATCTCGGCCCAACTGCGGTAATTGGCTCGGTGGGTAAACTGCCGACCGGTTCGATTCTCGGTGGCGTGCTATTAAATCAGAAGCTGAACCCGGCCACGCTGGAAAATGAGTCTGACAAACAAAAGCTGATGATTCTGCTGCGTACCTTCTTTGAAGAGCACAAAGGTTGGCATATTCAGTACAACATCGTTTCTCGTGAAACGCTGCTGGAAGCCAAAAAACACCCGGATCAGTACCGTGACCTGGTGGTGCGTGTAGCAGGTTATTCCGCCTTCTTCACCGCTCTCTCACCGGATGCGCAGGACGATATCATCGCGCGCACTGAACATATGCTGTAACCCTCCCGCCCGGTGGCGCTGCGCTTACCGGGCTTACATACTCCCCCTTTAGCCGGGTAAGGCGAAGTTGCCACCTGGCGTTTTACTTTCATTCGAAATTAAATTTGTGCTTTAGCTCACATTGTTATTAAAATGTTTCTGGTCGCAGTTATGAGCCAGGAGCATATATGACCATCAAAGTTATCGTCACCGATATGGACGGAACTTTTCTCGACGACGCCAAGCAATACGATCGTGCACGCTTTATGGCGCAGTATCAGGAACTGAAGAAACGAGATATTGAATTTGTCGTGGCAAGCGGCAACCAGTATTACCAGTTGATCTCCTTTTTCCCGCAGCTCAAAGATGAGATCTCTTTTGTCGCCGAGAACGGGGCGCTGGTGTTTGAACATGGCAAACAGCTGTTTCACGGCGAACTTACGCGCCACGAATCACGCATTGTCATTGGCGAACTGCTCAAAGATAAGCAGCTCAACTTTGTGGCCTGTGGACTGCAAAGCGCCTACGTGAGCGAAAATGCCCCAGAGTCCTTTGTCGGTTTGATGTCAAAACACTACCACCGCCTGAAACCCGTCAAGGATTATCAGGATATCGACGATGTGCTGTTCAAGTTCTCGCTGAATTTACCGGACCAACAGATCCCGCTGGTTATCGATCACCTTCATTCTGCTCTCGACGGCATTATGAAGCCCGTCACCAGCGGCTTTGGGTTTATCGACCTGATCATTCCAGGCTTACATAAAGCCAACGGGATCAGCCGTCTGCTAAAACGCTGGAACCTGTCACCGCAAAACGTGGTCGCCATTGGCGACAGTGGCAATGACGCGGAAATGCTGAAGATGGCGCACTACTCTTTCGCCATGGCCAATGCGGCAGAGAGCATCAAAGCGATTGCCCGCTATCAGACCGATGACAATAACCATCAAGGCGCGCTGAACGTAATTCAGGCAGTGCTGGATAACACTTCACCTTTTAACGTCTGATCCTGCCAACCGGGGTATCCCTCATCCCGGTTTTCACTCTTTTTCTATTTTGCTCACACCAGCAGGTTTTTAAACTTGCATTAACCAATTTTTAACTTATATTGTCACTTGCAATCAAATTTAGTTTCGAATGAAAGTTAATGCGAGGTGGTTATGGCTTTTACTTTTACCAGCGACACGTTGCCCGCCGATCACAAAGCGGCAATCCGTCAGATGAAACAGCAACTGCGGGCACAGCTTGGGGATGTTCAGTTGATCTTCAATCAGCTGAGCGATGCCATTGCCACCCGCGTGGCGGAAATCAACGCTCTCAAAGCGCAAGGTTCCCCGGTATGGCCTGTGTTGTCCTATGCGGATATCAAAGCGGGTCGCGTGAGTGCAGAGCAGCGTGAAGAAATTAAGCGTCGCGGATGCGCAGTCATTAAAGGGCATTTCCCCCGCGAACAGGCGCTGGCATGGGATCAGTCGATGCTTGATTACCTGGATCGCAACCATTTTGATGACGTCTACAAAGGGCCAGGCGATAACTTCTTCGGCACCCTGAGCGCATCGCGACCTGAAATCTACCCCATTTACTGGTCCCAGGCGCAGATGCAGGCCCGCCAAAGTGAAGAAATGGCCAATGCGCAGTCGTTCCTCAATCGTCTTTGGACATTTTCAAGCGAAGGTAAACAATGGTTTAACCCGGATGTCAGCGTTATCTACCCTGACCGTATACGCCGCCGTCCGCCGGGAACCACCTCCAAAGGGCTGGGCGCGCATACGGATTCCGGCGCGCTGGAACGCTGGCTGCTGCCTGCGTATCAGCAGGTATTTGCTCATGTTTTCAATGGCAAGCTGGCAGATTACGATCCGTGGCAGGCTGCGCATCGCACCGAAGTAGAAGAATACACGGTGGATAACACCACCAAATGTTCAGTGTTCCGTACCTTCCAGGGCTGGACTGCGTTGTCCGATATGCTGCCAGGTCAGGGATTGTTGCACGTGGTTCCGATTCCTGAAGCGATGGCGTATGTGCTGTTACGCCCATTGCTTGACGATGTGCCGGAAGATGAGCTTTGCGGCGTAGCGCCCGGCAGAGTCCTGCCGATTTCTGCGCAATGGCATCCGTTGCTGATTGAAGCGTTAACCAGCATTCCACAACTGGACGCCGGAGACTCCGTGTGGTGGCATTGCGATGTGATTCACTCCGTCGCGCCTGTCGAAAATCAGCAGGGCTGGGGTAACGTAATGTATATCCCTGCCGCCCCGATGTGCGAAAAAAATCTGGCCTACGCCCACAAAGTGAAAGCTGCGCTGGAAAAAGGCGCGTCGCCGGGTGATTTCCCGCGAGAGGATTATGAAACTAACTGGGAAGGACGCTTCACGTTGGAGGATTTGAATATCCACGGTAAACGCGCGCTGGGGATTATTTAATATGTAGCTTACACAATTTTCCCTAGGTATTTCGCGTTACAGGAAGGCGACCAGCCTGTAAATCCCCGGGAGCTTACATAAGTAAGTGACCGGGGTGAACAGGTGCAGCCAACACACCTGTAACACGAAAGACGACGGGTAAATTAACCGTCAATACCTTTACTACGTAGATAATCTTCGTAGTTGCCGGTGAAGTCGATCACGCGTTCCGGCGTAATCTCAATCACGCGGGTCGCCAGGGAACTGACGAACTCACGGTCGTGAGAAACAAAGATCAACGTGCCCTGATACATTTCCAGCGCCATGTTCAGCGACTCGATAGATTCCATATCCAGGTGGTTGGTCGGTTCATCCATGACCAGGATATTCGGTTTCTGCATCATCAGCTTACCGAAAAGCATGCGTCCTTTTTCACCACCGGAGAGCACTTTTGCAGGTTTCTTGATATCGTCCTGGCTGAACAGCAGACGGCCAAGGAAGCTGCGCACAACCTGCTCATCATCGCCTTCTTGTTTCCACTGGCTCATCCATTCGAAGACGGTCAGATCGTTTTCAAACTCGTATTCATGATCCTGCGCGTAGTAACCCACCTGGGCGTTTTCAGACCACTTAACGGTACCGTTGTCCGGCTGCAAATCGCCAACCAACGTTTTCAGCATGGTGGATTTACCCACGCCGTTGGCACCAATGATGGCAACCTTCTCCCCTACTTCCAGCAGCAGGTTGAAGTTTTTAAACAGCGGACCTTCATCAAAACCTTTCGCCAGCGCTTCCACTTCCAGCGCGTTACGGAACAGTTTCTTATCCTGTTCGAAGCGGATGAACGGGTTCTGACGGCTGGACGCTTTCACTTCGTCGAGCTTGATCTTATCAATCTGACGCGCACGAGAGGTCGCCTGTCGAGATTTAGAAGCGTTTGCGCTAAAGCGGCTGACGAAGGATTGCAGATCGGCAATCTGTGCTTTCTTCTTGGCGTTATCGGCCAGCAGACGTTCACGCGCCTGGGTTGCCGCCGTCATGTATTCGTCGTAGTTACCCGGATAAACACGCAGTTCGCCATAGTCCAGATCCGCCATGTGTGTACAGACCATGTTCAGGAAGTGACGGTCGTGCGAAATGATGATCATGGTGCTGTCACGCTCGTTCAGCGTCTGCTCCAGCCAGCGAATGGTGTCGATATCCAGGTTGTTCGTTGGTTCGTCGAGCAGCAGAATGTCCGGGTTAGAGAACAGCGCCTGCGCCAGAAGCACACGCAGCTTCCAGCCGGGCGCGACTTCGCTCATCGGGCCGTAATGCTGTTCTACCGGAATACCTACGCCCAGCAGCAGTTCACCCGCACGAGCTTCCGCAGAGTAGCCGTCCATTTCGCCATACTGAACTTCGAGATCAGCAACTTTATAGCCGTCTTCTTCGCTCATCTCAGCCAGGGCGTAAATGCGATCGCGCTCCTGCTTCACTTCCCACAGTTCAGCGTGACCCATGATCACGGTGTCAAGCACGGTGAATTCTTCAAAGGCGAATTGATCCTGACGCAGCTTACCGATGCGCTCGTTAGGATCGAGGGAAACGTTACCCAGCGTCGGTTCGAGGTCGCCGCCGAGAATTTTCATAAAAGTGGATTTACCGCTACCGTTCGCGCCAATCAGGCCGTAACGGTTGCCGCCGCCAAATTTGACGGAAATATTTTCAAACAGCGGCTTACTGCCGAACTGCATGGTGACGTTGCTGGAAACTAACACTGGCGTATCCTGAAAGAGAAAGAAATATGTGACAAACCGCTTATTATGCCATAAGTCTGCAAGAAGATCGCGTCTTCATGCGGAAGGGATAAAGTGAAAACAAAAGGAAAAAAATGTGATTTAGTACACATCCGAATTCCTTGTTGCTCAGATTGCACATATAATGCGTGCCCAACACTAAATAAATCTCAACCCACTAGCCTGCCTGGCACTGAATCTCGCATACATGAATATGAATATGAAATTAACAACGCTTTTCGCGGCGGCACTCGCAATAGTTGGTTTTTGTAATACCGCTTCAGCCGTCACGTACCCGCTGCCGACCGATGGTAGCCGTTTGATTGGCCAAAACCAGGTCATTACTATTCCTGAAGGCAACACCCAACCGCTGGAGTATTTTGCGGCAGAGTATCAGATGGGTCTGTCTAACATGCTGGAAGCCAACCCGGGCGTGGATACCTTCCTGCCGAAAGGCGGCACCGTGCTGAACATTCCTCAGCAGTTAATCCTGCCGGATACCGTGCATGAAGGTATTGTTATCAACAGCGCTGAAATGCGTCTGTACTACTACCCGAAAGGCACCAACACAGTCATTGTTCTGCCGATCGGTATCGGCCAGTTGGGCAAAGACACGCCAATCAACTGGACCACCAAAGTAGAACGTAAAAAAGCAGGCCCAACCTGGACGCCAACGGCGAAAATGCATGCGGAATACCGCGCTGCAGGCGAGCCGCTGCCAGCCGTTGTTCCGGCTGGTCCGGATAACCCGATGGGGCTGTACGCGCTGTATATCGGTCGCCTGTATGCTATCCACGGTACCAATGCTAACTTCGGCGTCGGCTTACGTGTCAGCCACGGTTGCGTACGTCTGCGTAACGACGACATCAAATTCTTGTTTGAAAATGTGCCGGTCGGCACCCGTGTACAGTTTATTGATGAGCCGGTAAAAGCCACTACCGAACCAGACGGTAGCCGTTACATCGAAGTACATAACCCGCTGTCTACGACTGAAGCACAGTTCGAAGGCGGAGAAATCGTACCGATTACCCTGAACAAGAGCATTACCAGCATCACCGGCCAGCCTGACGTCGATCAGGCAGTCGTTGAGCAGGCGGTACAGAACCGTTCAGGTATGCCGGTTCGTCTGAACTAAGCACATACCTAAAACGAAAAAGGCGGATGATTCATCCGCCTTTTTTATTGCCTCAATGCCGCTATTACATTAATAACAACAAACCATAACCCACCAGCGCCGCCCATATCAGCATCGGTACCGAATACCAATGAAAACGCCACCAGATCCGGCGGTCGTTTGCCATCCGTAACGCAATGAGATTCGCCAGCGATCCTGGCAACAGCCCAAAGCCGCCCACATTGACCGCCCAGGCCAGAAGCAGCGTTGGCGGGACGTAGTTCAGCAGCAAAATCGTACTGGGCACATTACTGATAAACTGCGACAGGCCAATGGCGGTCAGCCAAAGTCCCGGCGCTGAAAGCGCGCCAATCTGGTGGGTTATCCCCTGCAGGGCCGGAAGCTGCGTCAGCAAGTGCACATCAATGAACATCGCCATAAACACCAACAGCAGCGTCCAGTCTACGCTGAGGATCACGCGGCGAGCCAGCACCATGAACCCTGCCGCCACAATCGCCAGACCCCACAGCTCTTGTTTTAACTCCAGTGCTGCAAGGAAGATGATATACAACATCAGACAGCCCCACACCAGACGCGGTTGCCAGTCAGGTGCGCGCGTACCGGTATGATAGTGCAACGCTTTATTCGGGAAACTGAACCAGCACAGCACCACCAGCGTCAGCATCATGGCCCCCGCAAGCGGCGCCATTTGCCAGGTAAACGCGGTAAACGATAAGCCTGAGCGTCCCCACATCAGAATGTTTTGTGGATTACCTATTGGCGTGAGCAACGATCCGGCGTTAACCGCCAGCGCCTCAAAGATAATCAGGCGATTCACCGGAATAGCGCACAATTTTTTCAGGGTGATGGTCAGCGGAACAACAATAAACAGCGCAACATCGTTGGTCAGAAACGTCGACAACAACGCCGCCGCCAGCACCATAAATATCGCCAGCTGGCGCTCTGTTTTGAAACGGCGGGTCATCTTGCGCCCTAACACATCGAAGTAACCGCTTAGCTCCACGCCTTTGGTCAGTAACATCAGGCCACTGAGTGTGATAATTGTGTGCCAGTCAATCGCTCCCGGCCACGACCGGGGTGTAAATGGCGTGAACAGGCTCAGTACAACCCCAACGATGATTAACAGCTGGAAAAAACGATCGCGCTGTAAGGCGCGTAATAAAGGAAAACTCATTCAGAGCCTGTTCCTTGCTGTTGCGTAAACCGGCTAAAAGCCTCCAGCGTTTCCTTACTGACGTGATGCTCCATCCCCTCCGCGTCGCGACGGGCAATTTCCGGACTGATGCCTAACATCAACAGGAAATTCTCCACAATCTGATGACGCTCCCGACTTTCCTGAGCCAGTCGTTCACCTTCTGCGGTTAAAAACACGCCTCGCCAGGGGATCATTTCAATCAATCCGACTGAAGCAAGACGCTTAAGCATTTTAGCAACCGTCGGCTGGGAAACCCCAAGCCGTGCGGCCATATCCACCTGGCGCGCTTCACCTACCTCAATAATGAGATCGGAAATCAGCTCTACGTAGTCATCAATCAGCTCACGGCGATGCGCCTCCCGAACCTGACGAAACCCTTCAACGTGTTCTTCGACATTCACCAATTGCGTCACTTTTTTTGTTGTTGGCGTACCTGCGCGACGACTCATTCTGCTTCCTCGTTACTGTGACGCGTTAACGGCATCTGATTAGAGAGCACTCATTGTAAACCAGAGTTGCGCGGGCACAAAAAATTAACGTTTTAGCAATAGCTATATAATATAGCCTGTGCTATATCTGTATATAATAAAGACATCCCTCAAGGATTGATGGGATCGTGAAGTCAGGAGGTTTACATGAATGAATTTAAGAGGTGTATACGCGTGTTTAGCCACTCTCCCTTTAAAGTACGGTTGATGCTGATCTCTATGCTGTGTGACATGATTAACAGCAAACCAGAGAAGGATAAACCTTCAGAAAAATAATGCGGCGTCGCGGTACGCCGCTTCATTTTCCTGCCGTCATCCGGGTACGGTGGTGGTTTTCGTCTCAATAACCCTTCTTTTTGTCAGTTTTGCCACGTTCCTCGCAAAACAATTTCTTTGTAGTAGTTGACCTTCTCTTGCGCACACTCTATCTTTTCGCAGCCCTGCATATATTGCGGCTCGCGGATGCGGACCCTATCCCTCTTCTCGCTCTCTCAGGCAGGCAATGACCCTTAGCGCCAGGGTAAGCACATGGCGTTTTTGTAACAGTGGCATATGAATTTAACCCTCAAAGATTCAATCATTGCTCGCAGCCGGGCGATTAGTCCGTGGACTGGCCTCTATTTCTTACAGTCTCTGCTGATCAATCTTGCGCTGGGCTATCCGCTTAGCCTGCTCTATAGCGTTGCTTTCACCTGTATATTAATGCTGATGTGGCGCAGCGCGCCACGCGCGCAGAAAGTGCTGATTGGCATTTGCTCGCTGATTGCGGCAATGTATTTTCCGTTCGGCCAGGCTTACGGCTCACCGAACTTCAATACCTTGCTGGCGCTGCACTCAACCAATATGGAAGAGTCCACCGAAATCCTGACCATCTTCCCCTGGTACAGTTATCTGGTTGGGGTGTTTATTTTCGCCCTCGGCGTTATCGCCGTACGTCGTAAAAAAGATGAACAAAAGCGTGGCTGGAACAAGTTCGACAGCGTTTGTTTGCTGTTCAGCATTGTCGCATTCTTTGTTACCCCGGTACAAAACCTGGCCTGGGGCGGCGTGTTCAAGCTGAAAGACACTGGCTATCCGGTTTTCCGGTTTGCCAAGGACGTGATCGTCAATAACAACGAAGTGCTCGACGAACAAGAGCGTATGGCGAAGCTGTCGAGCGTGAAAGACAGTTGGACCGTAACCGCCGTGAAGCCGAAGTATCACACCTACGTCGTGGTGATCGGCGAAAGCGCCCGCCGCGATGCGTTAGGCGCGTTTGGCGGTCACTGGGATAACACCCCGTTTGCCAGCTCTGTTAACGGCTACATCTTTGCGGATTACATTGCTGCCAGCGGTTCAACGCAAAAGTCACTCGGCCTGACGCTGAATCGGGTGGTCGACAATAAGCCCCAGTTCCAGGATAACTTTGTCACTCTGGCCAACCGCGCGGGTTTCCAGACATGGTGGTTTTCCAATCAGGGACAAATTGGTGAATACGACACGGCCATCGCCAGCATTGCAAAACGCGCTGATGAAGTTCAGTTCCTCAAGAACGGTGACTTCGAAGCGGATAAAAACACCCGTGACGAAGCGCTGTTAAAGATGACCGCTCAGGTGCTGGCAACCGAGCGCACTCAGCCGCAGCTCATTGTATTGCATTTAATGGGCTCACATCCGCAGGCCTGCGACCGTACGCAGGGTAAGTACGAGACTTTCGTCCAGTCAAAAGAGACGTCTTGCTACCTGTACACCATGACGCAAACGGATGACCTACTGCGCCAGCTATACGATCAGCTACGTAATAGCGGTACCAGCTTCTCAATGGTCTATTTCTCCGATCATGGCCTCGCGTTTAAAGAGCGTGGAAAAGAGGTGCAGTACCTGGCGCATGACGATCAGTTCCAGCAAAATTTCCAGGTACCTTTCATGGTGCTGTCGAGCGATGATAAAGCGCATCGGGTGATTAAGGCCCGTCGATCCGCCAATGATTTCCTCAGTTTTTTCTCGCAGTGGACAGGGATCAGCGCAAAAGAAATCACCAACAGCTACCGCTTTATCTCAGAGAAAAAAGCCGGGCCGGTGTACATCACCAACTTTAAGCTGCAGAAGGTGGACTACAACCACCTTGGTACCGACATCTTCGAGACCAAATCTCGTTAACAGCTCATATTGCAGGCAAAAAAAATCCGCCCCGAGAGGCGGATTTTTCATATCACCGAAGTGATTAGAAGCGGTAACCCACGCCAGCGATCCAGGTGCCAACGTCAACGCTACGAATACGGCTCTGCTCGTAGGAGAAGTCCAGAGCAACGTTTTCGATCGGGTTGAACTGCAGACCAGCACCGTAAGAGAAACCGTAGTCGCTGGTGGTGTGGTTGTCAGCCGGGGATGCTGCGTTCTGGAATTTACCGTAACCAACACCCACTACACCGTAGATGCTTGCCCAGTCGTTCAGACGGTAAGCCGGACCAGCAGTGATGCCGTAGTACTGGGTTTTGTTGTAGTCGCCAGAAGCATCGGTACGATCTTTTTCAGTGTAAGTGAAGGAACCGATAACACCCAGCGGGTTGTTGTCCTGCTCGTAGCGATACTTCAGGTTGAAACCGTTCATTTTGTTCGCTGCGCCCTGAGCATCGCTCTGAGCGTAACCACCGGTAACGGTAGAAGTAGCAGCTACAGCAGTACCTGCGGAGAAAGCCAGAACAGCGGCCAGTGCTGAAAGACATGCAATTTTTTTCATAACCACCTCAAATGTGCTTCAAGTAAATCTTAAGTTTTAAATATACCAAAAATTGATGGGAAACTCTTTGCGATTAGCGATGTCTAACGGGGTCTTTCATGTAACAGAACATTTCAGAAATCCGCTATCTCTTTCAATTAACATCACTTTTCTAAAGTAAAATGCCATTATTGCGCGCACAATATGGCACATTCATCCAGATTATTCCTAATCATGCAGATTATTAATCCATCAGTTTCATGCCATTGTACGGAACTGAGCAATTTTTTTTTCAACGAATACTCAACCACATGTGTGTATTTCCATTACACTCGCTGTTTTACTTCTATTGACATAATTTGACAGGAGAAAGGATGCTGGGGTCGTCACGTAAAGCGCCAGTCTGGTTGCCTATTTTGGTTTTGCTAATTGCTATGTCCTCCATTCAAAGCGGAGCATCTCTGGCGAAATCGCTGTTCCCGCTCGTCGGCGCGCCGGGCGTTACCGCGTTGCGCCTTGCGTTGGGCACCCTCATCCTTATCGCCTTCTTTAAACCCTGGCGTTTGCGATTCGCCAAAGAACAGCGCCTGCCCCTTCTGTTTTATGGCCTGTCTCTGGGCGGGATGAACTATCTCTTCTATCTGTCAATCCAGACCGTGCCACTGGGAATTGCCGTGGCGCTGGAATTTACCGGCCCGCTGGCGGTAGCGCTGTTTTCATCCCGGCGCCCGGTGGATTTCATTTGGGTTGCACTGGCTGTACTCGGACTGTGGTTCCTGCTGCCATTAGGTCAGGACGTTTCTCACGTCGATTTAACCGGTGCTGCGCTAGCGCTGGGGGCTGGTGCCTGCTGGGCCATCTATATTCTTACCGGGCAGCGAGCCGGGGCGGAACACGGTCCGGCAACCGTCGCAGTAGGGTCATTAATTGCAGCACTGGTATTTGTGCCAATCGGCGCGATCCAGGCTGGTGATGCCCTGTGGCATTGGTCCATTCTGCCGTTAGGCCTGGCCATTGCAGTCCTCTCTACTGCACTTCCCTATTCACTGGAGATGATTGCATTGACGCGCCTGCCGACGCGTACTTTCGGTACATTGATGAGTATGGAACCTGCCCTGGCAGCGGTTTCCGGAATGATCTTCCTCGGTGAAACGCTGACGCTTATCCAGACACTCGCTCTGGGTGCCATTATCGTCGCATCAATGGGCTCTACGCTCACTATTCGTAAAGAGCCACAAATAAAACAAGTCGACGTGAATTAACCACGTAATATTCTGCATGGTTTGCATAATCATGCAGAATATCCAATTGTAAATCTGCGTGATAATAATTCTAAAAAATATAATTTTCTCATCCGCATATTTCATTCAATCTCAAAAATTAACATAAAAATAACACCACGTAAGAAACACAACACTCATTGTATTGATTTTATTTGATATTTTATATCTTCCCCCTTCTTCGCTATTAAAGTGATAGGCAACACCGGAAAAAAAAATCCAAATTTAGCGCTATACTTAATTCCGTTGAAGAGTTGGGACATAACTATCAAGAGGATATGAAAATATGAGTACCGCGAAACTGGTAAAAACAAAAGCATCCGCCCTCCTTTATACCCGCAACGATGTGTCTGATAGCGAAAAGAAAGCGACCGTTGAACTGCTGAATCAGCAAGTAATCCAGTTCATTGACCTGTCATTGATCACCAAACAGGCTCACTGGAACATGCGCGGCGCAAACTTCATTGCGGTACATGAAATGCTGGATGGCTTCCGTACAGCCCTGACCGATCACCTCGACACTATGGCTGAACGCGCCGTACAGTTGGGCGGTGTGGCACTGGGCACAACTCAGGTTATTAATAGCAAAACGCCTCTGAAAAGTTACCCGCTGGATATCCATAACGTACAGGACCACTTAAAAGAGCTGGCCGAACGTTATGCCGTAGTTGCAAACAGCGTACGTAAGGCTATTAGCGAAGCAAAAGACGAAGATACCGCGGATATCTTTACCGCAGCCTCTCGCGATCTCGACAAATTCCTGTGGTTTATCGAAGCCAACATTGAGTAACCGCAGACATAAGAATTACCTATATAACCCTCGCTCCGGCGGGGGTTTTGCACATCTATGGTGCATAACATTGATCATTCGTCACTCCAAAGTAAATTATTTGTAATAATCACCTCACACAATCGTTAACGAAAGATTGTTTTATCAACAATTTTTACGCTAAATAGTCATACCGTTTGCACCGTGCCTGGTTCGCACCAAATGAGTGCCCCAAAACAGTGCAGATTACTCGCTTTGCCCTACTTATTGTGCAGAGAAACGAAACACCCTCTTGTTAAAACAATGAGTTGCAAAATTGGCACGATTCTTTCATTAAGCCATATGTTCTCGCAGGGGATCGCCCCGTGGATATAAAAGGAAATCCTATGAAGTCTGTATTAAAAGTTTCACTGGCTGCACTTACCCTGGCTTTTGCGGTGTCCTCCCATGCCGCAGATAAGAAACTGGTTGTCGCAACTGACACCGCGTTTGTACCGTTCGAATTCAAACAGGGTGACAAATACGTTGGATTTGATGTGGATCTTTGGGCTGCCGTTGCCAAAGAATTGAAACTGGATTATGAACTGAAACCAATGGATTTCAGCGGCATCATCCCGGCTCTGCAAACCAAAAATATCGACCTGGCACTGGCGGGTATCACCATCACCGATGAGCGTAAAAAAGCGATCGACTTCTCTGACGGCTACTACAAAAGCGGTCTGTTAGTGATGGTGAAAGCGAATAACAACGACGTGAAAAGCGTGAAAGATCTGGATGGTAAAGTTGTCGCAGTGAAGAGCGGCACCGGTTCCGTTGATTACGCAAAAGCGAATATCAAAACTAAAGACCTGCGTCAGTTCCCGAACATCGATAACGCGTATATGGAACTGGGCACCAACCGCGCAGACGCCGTGCTGCACGACACACCAAACATTCTTTACTTCATCAAAACAGCTGGCAATGGTCAGTTCAAAGCTGTAGGCGAATCACTGGAAGCCCAGCAGTACGGCATCGCCTTCCCGAAAGGCAGCGACGACCTGCGTGAGAAAGTGAACGGCGCGCTGAAAACGCTGAAAGAGAACGGTACTTACAACGAAATCTACAAAAAATGGTTCGGTACTGAACCTAAATAATAACCGGTAGCGTTGCCCGGTGGCGTGATGCTTACCGGGCCTACGCCTGGATTTTTGAGACCTGTAAGCCGGATAAGCACAGCACATCCGGCAAAACGGGCATTTGAATATTTACACCACGGTAACAGGAACGACATATGCAGTTTGACTGGAGTGCCATCTGGCCCGCCATCCCGCTTTTGATTGAAGGCGCCAAAATGACCCTGTGGATCTCGGTCCTCGGTCTGGCTGGCGGTCTGATAATCGGACTTGCAGCAGGGTTTGCGCGCACTTTCGGCGGTTGGATCGCCAACCACGTAGCGCTGGTGTTTATCGAAGTCATTCGCGGTACGCCAATCGTTGTGCAGGTAATGTTTATTTACTTCGCTCTACCAATGGCATTTAACGATTTACGCATTGACCCTTTTAGCGCCGCCGTTGTCACCATCATGATCAACTCCGGTGCCTATATTGCGGAAATCACCCGCGGTGCGGTGCTCTCAATCCATAAAGGATTCAGCGAAGCCGGACTGGCCCTTGGACTTTCACGCACAGAGACTATTCGCCACGTTATTTTGCCTCTCGCGCTGCGTCGTATGCTGCCGCCGCTGGGCAACCAGTGGATCATCAGCATTAAAGATACCTCGCTGTTTATTGTCATTGGCGTCGCTGAACTGACCCGTCAGGGCCAGGAAATCATTGCCGGTAACTTCCGCGCACTGGAAATCTGGAGCGCCGTTGCGGTGTTCTATCTGATCATAACGCTGGTGCTGAGCTTCATTCTGCGTCGTCTGGAAAGAAGGATGAAAATCCTGTGATTGAATTTAAAAACGTTTCTAAGCACTTTGGTCCAACCCAGGTGCTGCACAATATTGACCTGAACATTCAACAGGGCGAAGTAGTGGTGATTATCGGGCCGTCAGGATCCGGTAAATCTACCCTGCTACGCTGCATTAACAAACTGGAAGAGATAACCTCTGGCGATCTGATCGTCGACGGTCTGAAAGTGAACGATCCGAAGGTAGACGAGCGGTTAATTCGCCAGGAAGCCGGGATGGTATTTCAGCAGTTCTATCTGTTCCCGCATCTGACGGCGCTGGAAAACGTCATGTTCGGGCCGCAGCGCGTACGCGGGGCGAATAAAGAACAGGCCGAGAAACTGGCGAAAGAACTGCTGGCGAAAGTGGGTCTGGCCGAGCGCGCGCATCACTACCCTTCTGAGCTGTCCGGCGGTCAACAACAGCGTGTGGCTATTGCCCGTGCGCTGGCGGTGAAGCCGAAAATGATGCTGTTTGATGAGCCAACCTCTGCGCTGGACCCGGAACTGCGTCATGAGGTTCTGAAAGTTATGCAGGATCTGGCGGAAGAAGGGATGACCATGGTGATTGTGACCCACGAAATCGGTTTTGCCGAAAAAGTGGCTTCACGCCTGATTTTCATTGATAAGGGTCGTATTGCCGAAGACGGTAATCCGCAGGCCCTGATTGAAAATCCGCCCAGCCAACGCTTACAGGAATTCTTGCAGCACGTTTCCTGATAGCTCTGCCTCCCTTCGCCCGAAGGGAGGTTTTTCACCAGAATCCTCTCATTTCAATTCTCTCCCGCCCTGACATCTATACTTATCCTTTTGTATTTATTTTCTCATGGGAGGAGTCATGCGCGGGATCCTGTTCATCATTGTTTGTCTGTTGAGTCTTCCGACCCAGGCGGTGACAATTCCTGGCGTCACCACGCCAACATCAACCAACGCGCAAACCACAGCGGCGAAAGAGCCGGATATTGAACAGAAAAAAGCGGCTTACGGTGCACTGGCCGATGTGTTGGAAAATGACGCCTCGCGTCAGGAGCTGATCGGTCAGTTACGCAAAGTGGCCACTGCCCCTCCTGCCGAGCCGGTGCCGACCATTGTCCCGCCCACGTTAACGGAAGAAAAAACGGTACTGGAAAACGTCACGGACGTCACCCGCCACTACGGTGAGGCGCTCTCCAGCCGCTTTGCCCAGCTTTATCGCAATATTACCGATGCCCCGCATAAGACCTTTAATCCGCAAACGTTCACCAATGCTCTGACGCATTTTTTAATGCTGGCGGTGTCAGTGTTCGGTTTTTTCTGGCTGGTTCGCCTGTGCGCGCTACCGTTGTATCGCAAAATGGGACAATGGGCACGACGCAAAAACCGCGAACGCAGCAACTGGCTTCAGCTTCCGGCGATGATCGTTGGCGCATTCGTTATCGATTTGCTTCTGCTGGCGCTGACATTATTTGTCGGGCAGATACTGAGCGACAAAATGAACGCCGGCAGTCGCACGATCGCCTTTCAGCAAAGTCTGTTTCTCAATGCCTTCGCCCTGATTGAATTCTTCAAGGCCATTTTGCGCCTGATATTTTGCCCAACGGTGGCCGAGCTGCGCCCGTTTAACATTCAGGATGCTGGCGCACGCTACTGGAATCGCCGTTTGAGTTCATTGAGCAGCCTGATTGGCTACGGGCTTATCGTTGCCGTACCCATTATCTCGAATCAGGTCAACGTGCAGGTCGGCGCGATGGCCAACGTCATCATCATGTTATGTATCACGCTATGGGCGCTGTACCTGATTTTCAGAAACAAGAAAGAGATAACGCAGCATTTGCTGAATCTGGCGGAAAGATCCCTCGCTTTTTTCAGTCTGTTTATTCGTGCTTTTGCGTTGGTATGGCATTGGCTGGCCAGCGCCTATTTCATTGTGCTGTTTTTCTTTTCGCTGTTTGATCCGGGCAACAGCCTGAAATTCATGATGGGCGCTACGCTGCGCAGCCTGGTAATCATTGGAATTGCCGCCTTTGTTTCCGGCATGTTTTCCCGCTGGATAGCCAAAACTATTACCCTTTCGCCACACACCCAGCGCAGCTATCCGGAACTACAAAAGCGGCTGAATGGCTGGCTGTCGACAGCGTTAAGCGTAGCCAGGATCCTGACGGTGTGCGTTGCGGTGATGCTGCTACTGAATGCCTGGGGGCTGTTCGACTTCTGGAACTGGCTGCATTACGGCGCAGGAGAAAAAACAGTGGATATCCTGATCCGTATCGCGCTGATTTTATTCTTCTCCGCCATCGGCTGGACGATTCTCGCCAGCCTGATTGAAAATCGTCTGGCTTCCGATATCCACGGTCGTCCGCTGCCCAGCGCTCGTACCCGCACCCTACTGACACTGTTTCGTAACGCACTGGCGGTGATCATCAGCACGATCACCATCATGATTGTGTTGTCGGAAATCGGCGTCAATATCGCCCCCTTACTGGCCGGGGCCGGGGCGCTGGGGCTGGCTATCTCTTTCGGCTCGCAAACGCTGGTAAAAGATATTATTACCGGGATTTTTATTCAGTTTGAAAATGGCATGAACACCGGCGACCTGGTGACCATCGGTCCACTCACCGGTACGGTTGAACGGATGTCCATCCGTTCTGTGGGCGTGCGTCAGGACACCGGGGCGTACCATATCATTCCCTGGTCATCGATAACGACCTTCGCCAACTTTGTGCGTGGCATTGGCTCAGTCGTCGCCAATTACGACGTAGACCGCCATGAGGATGCGGATAAAGCGAATCAGGCGTTGAAAGATGCGGTTGCTGCGGTGATGGAAAAAGATGATATTCGCGGGCTGATTATTGGCGAGCCGTCGTTTGCCGGGATTGTAGGATTAACCAATACAGCATTCACACTACGGGTCTCGTTTACCACCTTGCCGCTGAAGCAGTGGACGGTACGTTTTGCGCTCGACAGCCAGGTGAAGAAATACTTCGATCTGGCCAACATACGCGCCCCGGTACAGACCTATCAAGTGTTGCCTGCACCAGGGAATGGCCCAACATCTGCGGCAAGCGAACCGCTGCCGCCAACCGAGCCAACGCTTTAGCGTTTACGCGCCATAAAACGACGACGCTGATCGTTATCCATAAAGGTCCAGGCAATAAAGCGACTCTGCTTTTGCCCCTGGGCCATCTCTTTCTTGACCACTTTCACCGCGCCCGCATCCGTTAATGCGTGGTACAGCGGAGGCAAGTTCTCGCCGCGAGAAACCAGCGTGGTAAACCACATAACCTGACGGCCAAAAGCCTGGCTTTCGACGATCATTTTTTTGATGAACGCTACTTCGCCGCCTTCACACCACAGCTCCTGCTGTTGTCCGCCAAAGTTCAGCGCATCATCTTTATCTTGCCCCAGATTACGACGTTTACGCTCGCTTCCTGCGCGGGCTGAGGCCGCAGAATCATGGAATGGCGGGTTACACAATGTGGCTTCATACTGCTCATTTTTGTGAATGATACCGTTGAAGATTGCCGAAGCATCTTTCTGACGACGCAGACGAATAGCACGGGTTAACCCCGGATTGCCGTTTATGATCGCCTGAGCGCTGTTAAACGCTTCGCTACTGCTCTCACTGCCCGTGAATCGCCAGCCGTATTCATGCACGCCGATCAGCGGATAAATACAGTTTGCCCCTACGCCTATGTCCAGGATGCTCGCATTTGCCGGAATGGTTCCGCTGGTTTCCCCCAACAGGTCGGCCAGGTGGTGAATGTAGTCAGCGCGACCAGGCACCGGCGGGCACAGAAAGCCGTCTGGAATATCCCAGTGTTTCACCGCATAAAAATGCGCCAGCAGTGCCTTATTGAGCGCCTTGACGGCCTGCGGATTGGCGAAATCAACACTCTGCTCGCCGCCGGGCGTGAGGGTGAGAAATTGCGTCAGCTCTGGGGTAACCTGGCATAAAGTCGCAAGATCATAACGGCCATTGTGGCGGTTGCGTGGGTGTAATCCCGGTTTCTGGGCGGACATAGCATTCTCCTTTTAACAGCGGCGTAAGATACCCGCATAACGCCACGCGGTAAACACACACAACAAGGAAATTTGATTTTTTACGCCTGTTTGACGCTTTGCTGATTGTTCGAAAAACAGACAGTTCATCACCAGTTTTTTGCGGTAAATGTCATCCGCTGACGACCTAAACTTATCAGGCACACCTGTTGTTTTTCAGAGGATATCACCATGAAGAAATGCCTCACATTACTTGCCGCTACCGTACTTACCGGCATGACATTTGCCTCCTTTGCTGCACAGCCATACACCAGCCCAGCTACCGGTCAGCTACAAGCTTCCGGCACAGTATCTGCTACCGGTGCAACTAACCTGAGCGATCTCGAAGACAAGCTGGCAGAGAAAGCGAAAGAGCAAGGGGCAAAAGGCTTTGTCGTTAATTCTGCTGGCGGTAAAAATCAGATGTACGGCACCGCAACTATCTATAAGTAGCCCCTACCTTCTCCCAACTGCATTCGCCCCGAATGCAGTTTTCTGCGCGCTGTTCACTTCATTTTCGGCTCAATTTGTAATCAATGTGTTGGCATTTTGAATCCAATGTAAATAAATGTATTTATTTTTGAATTAATGAATGCTAAAACGTCGTACTGATTAGAAATGATTATTAAAATCATTATCAATTACACATTCATTTTCGCGAGACCTGCAGGGTACAACATCCACAGAGATGTCCCTTCGCGTGAGTGAAACCGTCTACTCAAAAAATAATAAGTCATTAATTAAAATGGATAAAAATCGCAACTTGCCGTCCAGTAGTTTTCATTCACTGACTTTTTTTGCCGGTCTGTGCATTGGCCTGTCTCCGGTAGCCCAGGCTGTCGCAGCAGGCGATCAGGATAAAAAACAAGAAGATACGTTGGTCGTTGAAGCGGCCAAACCTTCGCTGTACGCCCCAACACAGTCTGCCGACCCTAAATTCTCCCGCCCGGTGGCGGATACCACCCGCACCATGACGGTGATTTCTGAGCAGGTGATTAAGGATCAAGGCGCAACAAATCTGACCGATGCGCTGAAAAACGTACCGGGCGTTGGCGCGTTTTTCGCTGGCGAAAACGGCAACTCCACTACCGGTGATGCGGTTTATATGCGTGGCGCGGATACTTCGAACAGTATTTATATCGACGGTGTTCGTGATATCGGCAGCGTCACGCGCGATACCTTCAATACCGAACAGGTCGAAGTGATTAAAGGTCCTTCCGGTACCGACTATGGACGTAGCGCACCGACTGGCTCTATCAATATGATCAGCAAACAGCCGCGTACCGACTCAGGAATCGATGCGTCGGCCAGCGTCGGTAGCGCCTGGTTCCGCCGTGGTACGCTGGACATTAACCAGGTTATCGGCGACACCACCGCCGCACGTTTAAACCTGATGGGTGAAAAAACACATGATGCCGGTCGCGATAATGTTAAGAATGAACGTTACGGCGTGGCCCCCTCACTTGCTTTTGGCTTAGGCACCGAGAACCGACTGTATCTGAACTATCTGCACGTTACTCAACACAACACACCGGATGGGGGTATTCCCACCATCGGCCTGCCGGGTTACTCCGCGCCTTCCGCAGGGACGTCTGCACTGAATCATTCAGGAAAAGTTGATACGCATAACTTCTACGGCACCAACTCGGATTACGACGATTCGACGACCGATACCGCGACGATGCGTTTTGAACATGACCTGAGCGACAGCACCACGATTCGCAACACCACCCGCTGGTCGCGCATTAAACAGGATTATCTGATGACGGCGGTGATGGGCGGTGCGTCTAATATTACGCAACCCACCAGCAGCGTCGACACCTGGACATGGTCACGCCTGGCAAATACCAAAGATGTCAGTAACAAAATCCTGACCAACCAGACCAACCTGACCTCAAAGTTTTACACGGGATCCATCGGTCACGACATCAGCACCGGCGTGGAGTTGACGCGCGAAACACAAACCAACTATGGCGTCACCCCGATTACCCCGCCGCCGGTTAATATTTATCATCCCAACAGCGACGTGAATATCGGCGGATTATCGCGTAACGGCGCCAACGCTAACGGGCAAACCGATACCTTTGGCGTATACGCTTTTGATACGCTACAAATTACCCGTGAGTTTGAGCTGAACGGTGGTATTCGCCTCGACAATTACCGCACTGAATATGACAGCGCCACCGCTTGCGGCGCTTCTGGCCGTGGTGCAGTGGCATGTCCGACAGGCGTCGCCAAAGGTTCCCCGGTCACCACTGTGGATACTGCCAAATCAGGCAATCTGGTGAACTGGAAAGCGGGCGCGCTGTATCACCTGACCGATAACGGCAATGTCTACATTAACTATGCCGTTTCTCAGCAACCGCCGGGCGGCAGCAACTTTGCCCTTGCTCAGGGCGGAAGCGGTAACAGCGCAAACCGTACCGACTTCAAACCGCAGAAAGCGAAAACTAGCGAGATTGGCACCAAATGGGAGGTGCTGGATAAGCGCCTGCTGCTAACCGCCGCAATTTTCCGCACGGATATTGAGAATGAAGTTGAGCAGAACGACGACGGTACCTATTCCCAGTACGGGGAGAAACGCGTTGAAGGCTACGAGCTCTCGGTAGCAGGCAACATCACCCCCGCATGGCAGATTATTGGGGGTTACACCCAGCAACGCGCCACCATCCACAGCGGCAAAAACGTTGCTCAGGATGGTTCTTCTTCCCTGCCCTATACGCCGGAACATGCGTTCACGCTGTGGAGCCAGTATCAAGCAACCGACGATGTTTCCGTTGGCGCAGGCGCTCGCTACGTGGGCAGTATGCATCGCGGTTCGGACGGCGCCGTGGGTACGCCATCCTACACTGAAGGTTACTGGGTCGCCGACGCCAAACTGGGCTATCGCGTGAATCGCAATCTCGATTTCCAGCTAAACGTCTATAACCTGTTCGACACCGATTATGTATCCTCCATAAACAAGAGTGGATACCGTTATCATCCAGGCGAGCCAAGAACCTTCCTGCTCACCGCCAATATGCATTTCTGATCCATCGCGTGGGGCGAAAGCCCCACTTTCAGGAGAAACACTGATGATGTACCACATTCCCGGCGTTCTGTCGGCGCAGGATGTAGCCTGGTTTCGCGAGCAACTGGACGCTGCCGACTGGGTTGATGGTCGCGCAACCACCGGCGCTCAGGGAGCGCAGGTTAAAAACAACCAGCAGGTAAATACGCAAAGTGAACGCTACGGCGTTTTACAACAGGCGGTACAGACTGCGGTAAATAACAGCGCGCTTTTCTTCGCCGCAGCACTACCGAAAACGCTCTCCACACCGCTGTTTAATCGCTACCAGGACAACGAGACCTATGGTTTTCACGTTGACGGCGCGGTGCGTAGCCATCCGGAGAACGGCTGGATGCGCACAGACCTTTCCGCAACCTTATTCCTGAGTAATCCGGATGATTATGAAGGCGGAGAGCTGCTGGTTAATGACACCTACGGCCAGCATGCGGTGAAGCTTCCGGCAGGCGATCTGGTGCTTTACCCTTCCAGCAGCCTGCACTGCGTCACGCCAGTAACCCATGGCGTTCGTGTGGCGTCCTTTATGTGGGTACAATCGATGATCCGTGACGACAAAAATCGCGCCATGCTTTTTGAACTGGATAAAAACATTCAATCCCTGAAGGCTCGTCATGGAGAGAGCAACGAGATCCTGTCATTACTCAATCTCTACCATAACCTGCTGCGCGAATGGTCTGAAATCTGATACTGCTGGCGCATGGTCGTTTTTCAGCCATCATCTTCGCTATACTTAGTCTGTAGACATCTGCAGGAGGTACACATGGCATCCGGATGGGCAAATGACGACGCTGTAAACGAACAGATCAACAATACTATTGAAGATGCTGTTGCCCGTGCCCGCGGTGAGTTACCGACGGGGGAAAGTCTGTATGAATGCGAAGAATGTGGCAATCCTATCCCTCAGGCCAGACGTGAGGCCGTACCTGGGGTACGCTTGTGCATCACTTGCCAACAGGATAAAGATTCACATAGCGCGGCATTTTCAGGATATAATCGCAGAGGTTCGAAAGATAGCCAGCTACGTTGACTCATCTTTACCAAAAGTTTCAGCGCATACGATTTCCTTTACGAGCACGCTTTTTCGCACTCTGTGTGGCAAAATGTGCCGTTGTTGGTTTCTCTGTAAAGCGCAATGACAAGAACTGTAAATCCCTCGCCTGAATTTATTAATATTCAATAAGTTATTTGTCATTCAATTTTTTTGATTGATGTCGTCAATTCTATTCGATTTTCTCTCACCAAAAAAAACGTGATACTTATCACATCGACGGAACAACGTCTTCTTAAAGAACACTGACTACTAACAGAACAACCCTGCGAGAGATTAATCATGAAAAATATCAAATTTGCTGTTGCTGCCATCGCCCTGTCTACCCTGTCATTTGGCGTTTTCGCTGCCGAGCCGGTTTCCTCCACTCAGGCACAAAGCATGAATAAAATTGGTGTAGTTTCTGCTGATGGCGCCACCACACTGGATGGCCTGGAAGCCAAACTGGCTGAGAAAGCGGCTGCTGCTGGCGCAACTGGTTACAGCATCACTTCCGCTGTCGGTAAAGACAAAATGAGCGGCACCGCGGTTATCTATAAATAACCGAAAGATTACCTGTACGACCCAATGCTCCAACCCTCATTGACCCTGTTTGTTACCCTTTGTTTGCCCGTCCGCCACTGGACGGGCTTTTTTTTGCTTAGTGTTCAAGTCGTTGACGGAATTCCTGCAACACGGCGTCCGGCATGCCTATTTGCAGCGCCGCCACGCAAATCGCCTGCCAGCTTCCGGCATCTAGCGGAATACCGTGTTCCAGCCGTTCCTCGCGAGTATTCACTTCCCACTCACCTGGCAACAGGATCGGGGCATCTTCAGCATGCGGGGACGCTTTCACCCACTCAGCAAATGCTGCGACCTGGTTGTCGCAGTCCGGCGCGCCGAACAGTTCCGGATTCATAATAATAGTGGTCATACAGTTGATGATGGCGTCCGGGCTGGTCTGCAGGCTCTCTTCATGTGTGGTTTTACCCCCTGAAAGCGCACCACCCATAATTTCGCACATCGCCGCCAGCGCATAACCTTTGTGTTGGGCAAAGGTGAGCAACGACCCCAGCGGAGAAACCTGCATTACCGCAGGATCCGTTGTAGGCACCCCCGCCACATCAATCAGACATCCAGGAGCTACCGGCTCGCCCTTATGCCATGCCACACGGGTTTTACCAAACGCGATGGCGCTGGTTGCATAGTCCAGCAATAGCGGGAAGGTATTTTTACGCGGAAAAACAACGCAGAAGGGGTTAGTGCCAAAACGACTATCGCGGCCATGAAACGGTGCAACCATCGGGATCCCGACCACGCTCACAAAATGCACTGAGACAAAACCTGCCGCCGCGCATTGCTCCGCCCAGTAGCCAATACGTCCGATATGATGCGAATTATGTAATGCCACGGCGGCGATACCGTGCTGGCGAGCTTTTTCAATCCCCAGCGTGATGGCTTCGTGAGCCGCCACCTGACCAAAGGCACAATCGCCATCAAGCGTAATCACCGCCCCTGCATCTTTTACCACTTTGGCATGACGGTTGATTTGTAGATGCCCCAGCGAGAATGAACGAATATAGCTTGGGATCATACCGATGCCGTGGGAGTCGTGACCGGCGAGGTTAGAGGCTATCAGATGATCGGCCACCAGCCGCGCCTCCTGATCATTGCTTCCCATCTGATGAAAAACGGCCTGGATAAAAGCGTGCAGCGTTGGCACATGGAAGCGATGTCCACTGTTCATTGTTATCTCCTGTTGTGTCGCGAGTTTGTTGTGTTTCTTATTTTTCAACAAACTATGCTGCGCCACGGCGCTCAGGAGGTCAATAAACGTGCAAAAATTTCACGTTGCCGAAAAGAGAAAACCGACAGACCAGGTAAAAGGCCCGTCGGGATAACAAATGAATCAGAAACTTTGCTCGACGCGGGCAAGTCCTTCGGCCAGCGAGGCGGATTCACCGGTTGCCACCAGGCAGCAGGCCATCTGAATTTTCAACGATGCCGGGACCGGCTCACTGCCAGCCAGACAACGCTCAATCCAGCGCGCGGTGGTTTCCGGATCTTTTGCCACCGGCAGCGGTACTGGCTCGTCAGGCATCTCGCTCTGTCGGTCCTGTAACACTCGCACACCGGATGAATCTATCAGGCTTATCTGCGGGCAGCGCTGCGGGTTGGCATACACTTCGCCCTCGGTACCATGCATCAACAGGCCGCGCCCACCGATATCGCCGAAGAACTTCGCCACACGCGAGACGTATTCCGGGTGGGACACGCTGGAAAGACGCAGCGCCGCATCTTCAGCAAACGGCGTGGCTAATTTAGCCAGCGTGTGCGCACTGTTACGCACGCCCATGCGCCAGCGCATCGCCAGCTGTTTCTCCAGCGGAGGGCACAGCGCACTCACCGGGATAAACACCGGCTGATGACCATCCAGCTTTGCCTGCGCCTGCCCGGCATGCAGCGTTGGCGTAATCCCCATCAGTTCAAAAATGGTTTCTGTCAGCACGCGGGTTGGATCCTCGCTGACGCCGTGCACTACTACCGGGAAACCGAGCTTATGCAGTAAAATCGCCAGCAGCGGCGTCAAATTCGCCTGCTTGCGTGCACCATTGTAGCTGGGAATGACAATCGGCATGGGTTTGGCTACTGGCGGAGTCAGGCGAATGGTGTGGTTTTGCATCGCTTCGTAAAAGCCCAGCATCTCCGCTTCGCCTTCGCCTTTAATACGTAGCGCAATCAGCACCCCGCCCATCTCAAGGTCAGGTACGTCGCCGTTCATCATATGGGTATACAGTCCGCGAGCAGTATCCTTGTCCAGGTCACGCGCGTGATTTTTTCCTCGCCCAATCTCTTTAATGATTTTGCGGTAATCCATCGATAACTCCTTGCCTGTTGCTCGCATCGTTAACGCCGACGGCGGCGCGTGGGTTTCGCTTTTTCTTTTGGTTTTACTATAACGTCTGGCACAGCAGGTTGCTCTATCGGAAATATGGGTAACGCGTTCAGTAAACGCTTGCCATAGTTTTTGGTCAATAAACGTTTGTCATAAATAACCACTTCTCCCCAGCAGCCATGGCTACGGATGAGTCGCCCAACCTGCTGGATCAAATTGAACGACGCCGCGGGCAGGCTCTGCACCTCGAAGGGGTAGCGGTTCAGGCTTTTCAACCACTCGCCCTCGGTGATCACCACCGGGCTGTCGATCGGTGGAAAAGCAATTTTGTGAATATGCACCTGGGTCAGCAGGTCGCCTTTCAAGTCCAGACCTTCAGCGAAAGATTGCAGCCCAACCAGTACGCTGCGCTCGCCGTTGGTCACCCGTTTGCGGTGCAACTCTACCAGACGATAGCGCGGCTGATCGCCCTGCACCAACAACAGCAGGCGCAGATCGGTAACATGCTCAAGAAAACGCTGCATCGCCCGACCGCTGGCAAAGAGTACCAGCATCCCCTGATGCTTTTTGCTTTCCAGTTGTTCGCGAAAATAGGCGGCCATTTCCGCGATATGCTGCTCTTCGTTATCAATTAACGGTTCGTAGCGCATCTGCGGAATGACGATTTTTCCCTGTTCAACGTGATTAAACGGTGAATCCAGCGCAACAAACCGATCCCCTGCTTTTTCCTTCAGACCACTCATCTCCTGCAAACGCGAGAAGCTGTTGAGCGAGCGCAGCGTTGCGGAAGTGACAATAATATGCGGGACGCTACGCCACAGCAGTCGTTCGAGCTGATCGCTCACACGGATCCCCACGCAGTGGAACCAGATGTGGATTTGCCCGTCACGCACCTCGCGCGTAGCCCATTTACTCACCGGCGCGCCTGACGACTGCGCGAGCGATGCCAGCCGCCACAGTTTGCTTTGCGCCTCAAACATGCCCAGCGCCCGGTTCATCTGCAAAATAACCCGATGCAGACGCACAATATCGTGAGTGCCGGTTTTTTCGCTGAGATCGTTGAGGAACAGTTCCGCCAGCCCGCGTAGCATTTCCGTAAGCTTTGCCAGACGCTGACAAATCTCCATCACTTCTGCAGGCAGTTCGCCCATCGCAAAGCGGTGTTCCGCCTCCTGAGTAGCAGGCATATACAGATTAAGAATGTTATTGAGCGATGAAATCAGTTCATACAGCTCTTCACAGTGACCGTTCAGACGCTCGGCATTCGCCAGCGGCGGCGTGGTTTTCGGGCGAAACTGTTCAAGACAGGTCGCCACTAATTTGCAAAACAGATCCAGCTGGAGCCGGTACCAGGGGGCGCTGATTTCCGCGCTCATCTCCAGCGCATCGCGCGCGACATCCGGCAAATGGTGGCCTTCATCAAGTACCAGCAACAGGTTTTTCGGCTCCGGCAAAACGGCTTCGCTTTCCATCGCCGCCATCACCAGCGCATGATTAGCCACCACCACTTCAGCTTCCTGAATCTCCCGGCGGGCGACAAAAAAAGGGCATTCACGATAGTAGTGACAGTTGCGATTCAGACAGCTAGCTTTATCGGTGCTCAGACGCTGCCAGAGTCCGTCGTCAATGGCGATATCGGTGTGATCGCGCAGCCCGTCCCACTTGTAGCTGTCGAGATCGCCTTTTAACCTGGCGCAGCGCTTTTGTTCTTCCTGGTTGTTGGGCGTCAGGTCATCGTCGAGAAAAGCCAGCAGATCCTGCTGATTGGGTTCAGTACTGGCCAGCGCCGCTAAGTTACGCGGGCAGACATAGCGTCCGCGACCAAACGCGGCGGTAAAACGCAGGTCGGGGATAATTTTGCGCAGCAGCGGTAAATCTTTGCTGTAGATCTGGTCCTGCAAAGCGACGTTGGCGGTGCTGACCACCAGCGTTTTTTGCTCTTCACGCGCGATGGCAATACCGGGAATCAGATACGACAGGGTTTTCCCCACTCCTGTCGGCGCTTCAATCGCCAGATGCCGCCCTTCTTCACCTGCCAGCGTTTTCGCGACGTCAGCAATCATCTGCCGCTGCGGCGCACGGGGGATAAAGTCGGGGATCTGTTCCTGAAGCGCCTTATACCAGGCGGCGATTTGCGCTTTTAACGCGGCCGTTAGTGCCATGAGAAAACCTGAAATACTGTATAAACAGCCACTATTGTGGCACATTTCAGGCCCTGGATGTACCTTTTTCCCCCATTCTGGAAAGCGTTTCGCAATTCATTTTTCCTGGCCGGACGGCTGTTCGAGTCCTGTCCGGCCAATAATTCACTGACGTTTAATAGTATCCCAACAGCTTCCACCACAGCATGCCCACGGCAAAAATGATGATCACATTTGCCGTCACCACACAGAGGTTAATTTTGTAAAAGCGCGGTCGTTCAAAATAGCCCTGGGCAAAATAAATGGGGCCAGGTCCACCACCATACTCGGTATTCCCCCACATCAGGTTACTAAAGATACCGAAGCAAATAGCCACCATCATCGGCGGTGCTCCCGCAGCGATCGCCGTGGCCGCGAAAGGGGCATACAGCGCAGCCACATGCCCGGTCGCCGTAGCGAAGAGATAATGGACGTAAATGTAAAGGATCCCCAACACAATAAAGGACTCGATCGCGCCAAAACCCTGAATACCGCTGCCTAACTTTATGGTCATCCATTTAATAAAACCCAGATCGGCAAGCCCTGTCGCCAGACTAATAATGACGCTAAACCAGATCACCGTATCCCAGGCGGCGTGGTCATTAAGCAAACTTTTCCAGCTAACAGCGCCCGAGGCAAACAGATACGCAGCCAATCCCAGCCCGACAGATGTGGCAGACAATCCCGTAATCAAGCTGGTCCCCCAACCAACCAATGCCAGCACAAAACCAAACGCGACCTTTTTCTCATTGCTGCTCATCGAACCGAGCTCACCGAGGGCCTGTTTGCCCATCGCTTTCGCCTCCGGCGTACGCTTAAGCTCGGGATCCAATAATTTATAAACCAATAGCGGCATCAGGCAGAAACAGACCATCGCAGGAACCACTGCGGAAATAAACCATCCGCCCCAGGTTATCTCTATTCCTAATGACGATTTCGCCAGACTCGCTACCAGCGGATTCGCCGCCATCCCGGTGAGAAATATTGCCCCGGTAATCGGCGTAAACTGGAAGCACACCATGGTTAAGAAATCGCCGATACGCTTGCCCGTTGCCCCCGGCGCTGAGCCCAATACATCATTGATGGAACGAGTGATAGGGAAAATAATCCCCCCGGAACGCGCGGTTACTGATGGCATTGCCGGGGCCATAATCAGATCGGAAACCCCCAGTGAGTAAGCGATACCCAGGCTGCTGCCACCAAAGAGCGATAACATTTTATACGCAATACGTTTCCCCAATCCCGAGGTTACAAAACCCAGAGACAAGACGTAGGCACAGAAAATGAGCCATACTGTACCGGATGCAAAACCTGACAATGCTTTTGCCTCTGGCAACGTTTTGGTGAAAATTACCACGCAAAGTGCAATCAACATCACCGCCCCCGAAGGGAGCGGCTGGGTAAGAATCGCGGCTATGGTCGCGGCAAATATCGCGAACATATGCCAGGCCTGAGGCGTCAGACCAGCAGGTACGGGATAAAACCAAATGATCGCGCCTATCGCCAGCGGTATCAGGAACGAGAGAATGGATTTTCCCGTGGCAGAATTTTTTGACATAAAAATATCCTTATTCCGTTAGCCCAAGAGCGTTCATTTCCGCGACATATATCTCGCTAATACCTGATCCACCATTGCTGGCGCCATTCCAAGGTAATTTGCCGGGTCGGTCAGTTCTTCAATCAACTGCGGGTCAAGTCGTTCCGAGACAGATGGCATCGCATTCAGCACGTCCGCTAATCGCCCGCCTTGTTCGTTGACGATGCGGCAAGCGTCGTACACCACATCATGCGCATCCTGACGACCAATGTACGGAGCCAACCCCATCATGACCGCTTCAGCCACAATCAATCCGTTGGTCATACCGAGGTTACGTTTCATCGCCGCTTCATCGACCACCAGCCCCGCCAGCATAAAGTTAGCCTGATGCAATGCCCCCGCGCTGAGAACGAAACTCTCCGGGATAGCAATCCATTCGGCATGCCACGGCCCGGTTGCACGCTCCAGATCTTGCACCATCGCATCAAGCATCAGCCCTGCCTGTTGGCGAACGCCTTTGGCACAGGCCAGCATTAACTCGCTGGAAATAGGGTTGCGTTTCTGCGGCATAGTACTGCTGGCACCGCGTCCTTTAACAAACGGCTCATACAGCTCACCAAACTCGTTTGCTGCCAGCAGCATTACGTCGTAGGCAATCTTGCCCAGCGACCCGGTAATCACCGCTAACAGATTCACCGCCTCGGCGAAACCATCACGCGCAACATGCCATGTGGACGTTGGGATATTCAGCCCAAGCTCTTCCATCATCGCTTTTTGTACCGCCAGCCCTTTATCCCCCAGCGATGCCAGCGTACCGGCGGCACCCGCAAACTCGCCGACCAATACACGAGGACGCGCCTGAGTCAGACGTTCCGCGTGACGTTCAAACATATCCAGCCAGATGGCTGTTTTATAACCGAAGGTCACTGGCAGAGCCTGCTGCAAATGGGTTCTCCCGGCCATCGGCGTATCACGATAACGGCGTGAGAGATCGGCCAGCGTTGCACGAAGTTTGTCCATATCGGACTCAATGAGCGCAAAAGCATCACGAATTTGCAGGACTACAGCAGTGTCCATAATGTCCTGAGTGGTTGCCCCCCAGTGCACATAGCCGCCGGACTCGCCAGCCTGTTTAGAAATCTGGTGCACCAGCGGTAGGATCGGATAACCCACGATTTCGGTTTCATGGCGTAATAAATCAAAATCGAGCGTATCGGCATTACATTTTTCAGCAATTTCCTGCGCCGCAGCCTCAGGTATCACACCGCAGCGTGCCTGGGCTTTAGCTAATGCCACTTCCACTTCCACGTATTTGCGTACCAGCTCGCGATCGTCAAACACCGCGCGCATCGCCGGTGTGCCGAAAGAATCCCTGAACAGAACAGAATCAAGTACATTCGAAGCCATAAATCCCCCTGGAAAATCTGATAGTGATAAGATGCGTGTTTACGGTCGTTTTTTAGATATTCAAACGCCGACACAATGTCCAGACATAATTAAATGTCCGTACATTTGAATGTACGGACATTTATAGTATTCATAAGAAATGTAGGGAATAGTCCGTACAAATTTTCGTGATAAAGATCACTAATATTTTGATGAAAACGCGATGAAAGAATCTCTGTACAAGCGAATAGCACGTGAACTGGCGCAGCAAATTTCGGTGGGGACCTTTGCCCCCGGATCGCTGTTTCCAACGGAAATGGAACTGTGCGAAACATGGCAGGTCAGCCGCCACACCATGCGTGAGGCGTTGAGGGAATTAACAGAGCAAGGTCTGATTTCACGGCGTAAAGGCGCGGGAACTCGCGTTTGCGAACCTAAGGCTAACGGTGTCAATCACCCGCTATCGCATCTTGAGGATCTGTTGCTGCTGGCCAAAAACAATCTGCGCGTCATCAAGAAAATCGATGAGATTGTGGCGGACATCGAGCTGTCCCAGATGATTGGCTGCCCGCCAGGTTCCCGCTGGCTGCACATTGCCAGTACTCGCGAAGATGCGCAAAACCCCGACGCACCGATCTGCTGGACGGACAGCTATGCCAGCACGGATTACGCTAAACTGCGCACCTACATCCGTGACGATCCACACTCATTAATCAGCGACTTGATCGAAACGCATTACGGCATCAAAAGCCATGAGGTGCATCAGACTATTACGGCTGTCGGTGTGCCCAAAAAGGTGGCAAAGATCCTCAACGTAGCGCCTGATTCGCCAGCGATGAGAATTGTGCGTCGTTATCTGGACAGGGACGGGAAAGTATTTGAGACGACGATTTCGATTCACCCGGCAGGACGATATACCTGCTCAATCGTGCTGAAATCGCAAAGTTCGGGGGAGTGATTGACCTGTCCGGCCTACACCCTGTGTAGACCGGATAGCGTGTTTATACTGCCAGACAGCAAGGTGAATTACTGGGCGGAAGACGGTTTGCGCGGACGGCGCGGTGGACGAGGCTTATCGCCTGCCGGTTTGCCTTCGCCGCTACGCGGCTTCGCTTTTGGCGCACCGCCATCCTGACGACGCGGCTGCTGGCCACGCCCTGCTCCGCCCTGCCCGCGACCACCACCGCCGCCACGCTGCTGGCGACCATTCTGGATCGGCTCAGCTTTAATGGAGGGATCTGGCTCATAGCCTGGCGTTGCAATACGCGGGATCTCTTTTTTCAGCAGCTTCTCGATGTCACGCAACAACTTGTGTTCATCGACGCACACCAAAGACAACGCTTCGCCGGTAGCAGCGGCACGCCCGGTACGACCAATACGGTGCACATAATCTTCTGGGACGTTTGGCAGCTCGTAGTTCACCACGTGCGGTAACTCTTCAATGTCCAGACCACGCGCGGCAATATCGGTCGCTACCAGCACGCGTATATCACCGGATTTAAAATCAGCCAGCGCACGTGTACGCGCCCCCTGAGATTTATTACCGTGGATTGCCGCACTGCGGATGCCGTCTTTATTCAGCTGTTCTGCCAGATGGTTCGCGCCATGTTTGGTACGGGTAAACACCAGCACCTGCTGCCAGTTGCCCTGACCAATCATCTGTGACAACAGTTCACGTTTACGTTTTTTATCGACGAAATGAACATGCTGAGTTACCTGCTCGGACGCGGTATTACGACGCGCCACTTCGATTTCCAGCGGGTTATGCAGCAGTTTTTCGGCCAGCGACTTAATGTCATCAGAGAACGTTGCCGAGAACAGCAGGTTCTGACGTTTTGCCGGCAGTTTTGCCAGAACGCGACGAATATCGTGAATAAAGCCCATATCCAGCATGCGGTCAGCTTCATCCAGTACCAGGATCTCCACCTGATCCAGTTTTACCGCATTCTGGTGCTCCAGATCGAGTAAACGACCCGGGGTGGCAATCAGTACATCCACACCGCCACGCAGCTTCATCATCTGCGGGTTAATGCTGACGCCGCCGAAGACCACCAGCGAGCGAATATTCAGATACTTACTGTAATCACGTACGTTTTCGCCAATCTGGGCCGCCAGTTCACGGGTTGGCGTGAGGATCAGCGCACGAACCGGACGACGGCTTTTACCATGCGGCTGATTGGTGATCAGGTGCTGCAACAGCGGCAGGGTAAAACCTGCTGTTTTCCCCGTACCGGTCTGGGCGCTGGCCATCAGATCGCGGCCTTCCAGCACGGCAGGAATAGCCTGCTGCTGAATAGGGGTAGGTTCACGGTAACCCTGCTCGGCAACGGCACGTAAAATTTCAGGGTTTAAACCAAGGGAATCAAAAGACATAACAACTCCGAACCGCCCTGACCGTTACCGGTGTCGTTTTCAGGGAGATACATACAATAGAGATGACAAAAACCACAATGTCATGAAGGGGCGGAGTGTAGCAGTTTTTGTGATGTGCCGCATAAATTATCCCTGCACTGGAAAATAACCGTCCGGACTGGACAAGGCAGCACATCAGTCATAATCTTAATCAATCGATTGATTAAGATCAGAGTCGTGCCATGAATACACCCACCATGACAACCAAAGGTGAACAGGCGAAGAACCAGCTCATTGCCGCCGCATTGGCGCAATTCGGCGAGTATGGTCTGCACGCCACGACGCGCGATATCGCTGCACAGGCCGGGCAAAACATTGCGGCTATCACCTACTATTTTGGCTCAAAAGAGGATTTATATCTCGCCTGCGCTCAGTGGATTGCAGATTTTATCGGCTCACAGTTTCGTCCGCACGCTGAAGAGGCCGAGCGTTTATTCGCTCAGCCAGAACCGGATCGTGGCGCGATGCGTGAACTGATCCTGCGCGCCTGCAAAAATATGATCATGCTGTTAACCCAGGACGACACTGTTAACCTGAGCAAATTTATCTCGCGTGAACAGCTTTCCCCCACTGCGGCTTATCAACTGGTGCACGACCAGGTTATCAATCCGCTGCATACACACCTGACGCGCCTGATTGCCGCCTATACCGGCGGCGATGCCAACGATACCCAAATGATTCTGCATACCCACGCCATACTCGGCGAGGTACTGGCTTTTCGTCTGGGGAAAGAAACCATTCTGTTGCGTACGGGCTGGTCACAATTTGATGAGGATAAAACCGCGCTGATTGACCAAACGATCACCTGTCACATCGATCTTATTCTGCAAGGTTTAACGCAAAGGAGTCTGGAGTCATGAAAAAACCTGTCGTTCTCGGGCTGGTTATCGCGGCCCTCGTTGCCGTGATTGCCGGTGGTACGTGGTGGTATCAGAGTCGGCAAGATAACAGCCTGACGCTATACGGCAATGTCGATATCCGTAGCGTCAACCTGAGTTTTCGCGTCGGCGGCAGGCTGGCCTCGCTGGCTGTTGACGAAGGCGATGCGATTACCGCCGGTCAGGTGCTGGGCGAACTGGATCGCGCGCCGTATGAAAACGCATTAATGCAGGCAAAAGCCAACGTTGCCGCTGCGCAGGCGCAATACGATCTGATGCTGGCAGGGTATCGCGAAGAAGAGATCGCGCAAACCGCGGCGGCAGTCAAACAGGCGCAGGCCGCCTATGATTACGCGCAGAATTTTTACAATCGGCAGGTAGGATTGTGGAAAAGCCGTACCATTTCTGCCAACGATCTGGAAAATGCGCGTTCATCTCGCGATCAGGCGTTAGCTTCATTGAAATCCGCACAGGATAAACTCACGCAATATCGCAGCGGTAATCGTGTGCAGGACATCGAACAGGCAAAAGCCACGCTCGAACAAGCTCAGGCAGAGCTGGCACAGGCAGAACTTAATTTGCATGATACCACGCTGACCTCGCCATCTGACGGCACGCTTCTCACCCGCGCGGTTGAACCCGGCAGCATGCTGAACGAAGGGAGCACGGTACTGACGCTGTCGCTCACGCGTCCGGTATGGGTCCGCGCCTACGTTGACGAACGCAATCTGAGCCAGGCGCAGCCAGGACGTGAGATCCTGCTCTATACCGACGGTCGCCCGGACAAACCGTATCACGGCAAAATCGGCTTCGTGTCGCCTACTGCCGAGTTTACGCCGAAAACAGTTGAGACTCCTGACCTGCGCACCGATCTGGTTTATCGCCTGCGTATTGTGGTGACCGACGCGGACGATGCGCTGCGCCAGGGAATGCCGGTAACGATCAAATTTAGTGACGAGGCACGGCATGAATGATGCCGTTATTACGCTCAAAGGGCTGACAAAAAACTTTGCCGGAATGGAAAAACCCGCCGTCGCCCCGCTCGACTGTACCGTGCATGCGGGCTACGTGACCGGACTTGTCGGACCGGACGGCGCGGGGAAAACCACGCTGATGCGCATGCTGGCAGGATTGTTAAAACCCGATGCCGGAAGTGCTGCGGTAATTGGTTTTGATCCCATCAAAGACGACAGCGCGCTGCACGCGGTGCTGGGCTATATGCCGCAGAAATTTGGTCTGTATGAAGATTTGACCGTCATGGAGAACCTCAATCTCTATGCCGATTTGCGCAGCGTCACCGGTGAGGCGCGAGAAAAAACCTTTGCCCGACTACTGGAGTTTACTTCGCTGGGCCCATTTACCGGACGACTGGCCGGCAAACTTTCCGGCGGCATGAAGCAGAAGCTCGGGCTAGCCTGTACGCTGGTCGGCGAACCCAAAGTGTTGCTGCTGGATGAGCCAGGTGTGGGTGTCGACCCAATTTCCCGTCGCGAACTGTGGCAAATGGTCCACGAACTGGCCGGAGACGGCATGCTGATCCTCTGGAGTACGTCGTATCTGGATGAAGCAGAGCAATGCCGTGATGTGCTGCTGATGAACGAAGGCGAATTGTTATACCAGGGCGATCCTACTCAGCTTACGCAAACCATGGCTGGTCGCAGCTTCCTGATGAGCAGTCCGCAGGAAAATAACCGCCGACTGCTGCAACGCGCGTTAAAACTACCGCTGGTCAGCGACGGAATGATTCAGGGGAAATCCGTCCGTTTAATCCTGAAAAAAGAGGCGACAGCTCAGCAGATCCAAAACGCTGACGGCATGCCGCAGATAACCATCAATGAAACTGCACCCCGCTTCGAAGATGCCTTTATCGATTTACTCGGCGGAGCCGGAACATCGGAATCCCCGCTGGGCGCTATCCTGCATACCGTAGAAGGCACGCCTGGCGAAACGGTGATCGAAGCCAAAGCGCTGACCAAGAAGTTTGGCGATTTTGCCGCGACCGACCACGTAGACTTTTCCGTACAGCGCGGCGAGATTTTTGGTCTGTTAGGACCCAACGGTGCCGGCAAATCCACCACCTTTAAAATGATGTGCGGCCTGCTGGTCCCCACTTCCGGCAAAGCGCTGGTGCTGGATATGGACCTGAAAGTCAGCTCCGGCAAAGCGCGTCAGCATCTGGGTTATATGGCGCAGAAATTCTCCCTGTACGGTAACCTGACGGTTGAACAAAATCTGCGCTTTTTCTCCGGCGTCTACGGCCTGCGTGGTCGGGCGCAGAAGGAGAAAATCGATCGAATGAGCGAGGCATTTGGCCTGAAGAGTATCGCTTCCCACGCCACCGACGAACTGCCGCTGGGGTTTAAGCAGCGTCTGGCGCTGGCCTGCTCGCTGATGCATGAACCCGACATTCTGTTCCTTGATGAACCCACTTCCGGGGTCGATCCCCTCACCCGTCGTGAGTTCTGGTTGCATATCAACAGCATGGTGGAAAAAGGCGTCACGGTGATGGTGACCACCCACTTTATGGACGAGGCGGAATACTGCGATCGCATCGGGTTGGTGTATCGCGGCAAACTGATTGCCAGCGGTACGCCGGACGACCTGAAAGCTCAGGCTGCCGACAACGACACGCCGGATCCGACGATGGAACAGGCGTTTATCACGCTAATCAATGACTGGGATAAGGAGCACGCGCATGAGTAATTCCGCTCTCTCCTGGCGTCGCGTACGCGCGCTGTGCGTGAAAGAAACCCGCCAGATCGTCCGCGATCCCAGCAGTTGGCTGATTGCGGTGGTGATCCCGTTGCTGCTGCTGTTTATTTTCGGCTACGGGATCAACCTCGACTCCAGCAAGCTACGGGTAGGGATTTTGCTCGAACAGCAAAGCGAGGAGGCGCTGGATTTTACCCATACCATGACCGGCTCGCCGTATATTGACGCCACTATCAGCGATAACCGGCAGGAATTGATTGAGAAAATGCAGGCCGGGCGCATTCGTGGGCTGGTGGTGATCCCTGTGGATTTTGCCCAGCAGATGGCGCGACCTAATGACGTGGCACCGATCCAGGTGATCACCGATGGCAGCGAACCCAATACCGCCAATTTTGTGCAGGGTTATGTCGAAGGTATCTGGCAGATTTGGCAGCAACAGCGGGCGGAAGATCGTGGGGAATCGTTCGAGCCTTTGATCGACGTGCAAACACGCTACTGGTTTAACCCGGCGGCCATCAGCCAGCACTTCATTATTCCCGGGGCGGTAACCATCATCATGACGGTGATTGGCGCGATCCTCACCTCATTAGTGGTGGCGCGCGAATGGGAACGCGGAACCATGGAGGCACTGCTTTCTACCGAAGTTACCCGCGTCGAATTACTGCTGTGTAAACTGATCCCCTATTATTTCCTCGGCATGCTGGCGATGCTGCTGTGTATGCTGGTGTCGGTATTTATTCTTGGCGTGCCCTATCGCGGCTCGTTGCTAATCCTGTTTTTCATTACCAGCCTGTTTCTGCTCAGTACGCTTGGCATGGGGTTGCTTATTTCCACCATCACCCGCAACCAGTTTAACGCCGCGCAGGTCGCGCTGAACGCCGCTTTCCTGCCCTCGATTATGCTGTCAGGTTTTATCTTCCAGATAGACAGCATGCCCGCGATTATCCGGGCGGTAACCTACATTATTCCGGCGCGTTATTTCGTCAGTACCCTGCAAAGCCTGTTTCTGGCGGGAAATATTCCGGTGGTGCTGATTATTAACGTGCTGTTTTTAATCGCTTCGGCGGTGATGTTTATTGGCCTGACGTGGCTTAAAACCAAACGTCGGCTGGATTAAGGGGACGGGCATGTTTCATCGCTTATGGACATTAATTCGCAAAGAGCTGCAATCGCTATTACGCGAACCGCAGACGCGAGCCATTCTGATTTTACCGGTGCTGATTCAGGTGATCCTGTTCCCGTTCGCGGCAACGCTGGAAGTCACCAACGCCACGATCGCTATCTATAACGAAGACAACGGTAAACATTCGGTTGAGCTTACCCAGCGCTTCGCCCGCGCCAGCGCTTTTACGCATGTTCTGCTGCTGAAAAGCCCGCAGGAGATTAAGCCTACCATCGATACGCAAAAAGCCCTGCTGCTGGTGCGCTTCCCGGCCAATTTTTCGCGCAACCTGGACACCTTCCAGCAAGCTCCTATGCAGATTATCCTCGACGGGCGTAACTCCAACAGCGCGCAAATTGCCGCCAATTACCTGCAGCAAATCGTTAAGACGTATCAGCAGGAGCTGATGGACGGCAAGCCGAAACCAAACAACAGCGAGCTGGTCGTGCGTAACTGGTACAACCCGAATCTGGATTATAAATGGTTCGTGGTGCCGTCGCTGATCGCCATGATCACCACTATCGGCGTAATGATCGTCACCTCGCTTTCGGTTGCTCGCGAGCGCGAGCAAGGTACGCTGGATCAGCTGCTGGTCTCCCCGCTTACCACCTGGCAGATTTTCATCGGTAAAGCTGTGCCCGCGCTGATTGTGGCTACTTTTCAGGCCACCATTGTGCTAGCAATTGGTATCTGGGCTTATGACATTCCATTTGCCGGTTCACTGGGGTTGTTCTATTTCACAATGGTAATTTACGGGCTGTCGCTGGTCGGCTTTGGTCTGCTGATTTCATCGCTGTGCGCCACCCAGCAGCAAGCGTTTATCGGCGTGTTTGTGTTTATGATGCCGGCGATTTTACTCTCGGGCTACGTCTCACCGGTCGAAAACATGCCGGTCTGGTTGCAGAATCTGACGTGGATAAACCCGATCCGCCATTTTACGGACATCACGAAACAGATTTACCTGAAGGATGCGAGTCTGCAGATTGTCTGGGGAAGTTTGTGGCCGCTGTTGGTTATAGCGGCCACAACCGGCTCAGCGGCGTATGCGATGTTTCGACGTAAGGTGATGTAGCTTTTTGTCTTTCGCCAGCAGCGAGACCACGGCGGGTCCGGCCAGGATCACCAGACCCGCCAGTGCCAGCAAGACGTTGTTTTGCAGCACGCGCGACAGCAACCACAGCACGATCATTGCGGCACCGAAATACCACGTGGTAGTCAGCTCTTCCAGCACATCAGCGACATCACGCCAGCGTTGTTCATGGTGACGTTGCAAGGCCAGCATTAATAAAACCGTTACGCCGTAAACGACGCATAATCCCAGGCCGACGCGCACCAGCGTGCCGCTCATCCAGCCCATTACCAGCAACGCCACTACCAGTAAATGCAACACAATCTGCCAGCAACTTAGACCCGTTGCGACACGAACACGTTGTTGCCACCTCATGGCTTTTCTCCTGAAGGATTTTCAACTAATTGTTCAGAGTACCGGACTTTACGGAAAATTCCGCAACACTGCATCTTTTTGTGACGATGACTACACTATTTTATTTAGGAAGTGACGCCAACGGGAGGCTCATGAGCGGATCGGGAGTTCAATTTTCATTCAATGTGCTCACCATTAATACTCACAAAGGGTTCACCGCCTTCAACCGGCGTTTTATTTTACCTGAGCTAAGGGAGGCCGTCAGAACGGTCGGTGCAGACATTGTATGCTTGCAGGAAGTGATGGGTGCGCACGAAGCTCATTCGCTGCACATTGAGAACTGGCCGGATACCAGCCACTACGAATTTCTGGCGGACACGATGTGGAGCGACTTCGCCTACGGGCGTAACGCCGTGTACCCGCAGGGACATCACGGTAATGCTGTGCTGTCGCGGTATCCCATTGAGCATTATGAAAATCGTGATGTGTCGGTCGGCGCGAGTGAAAAGCGCGGAGTCCTTTACTGCCGAATCGTACCGCCAATGCTCTCCCACCCCATCCATGTGATGTGTGTGCACCTCGGCCTGCGTGAAGCTCACCGCCAGGCCCAGCTCGCGATGCTGGCAGACTGGGTTAACGCCCTGCCCGACGCGGAGCCGGTGGTGATTGCCGGGGATTTTAACGACTGGCGGCAAACGGCCAATCGCCCGTTGAAAGCCAAAGCTGGCCTTGACGAGATTTTTACCCGCGCCCACGGCCGCCCGGCGCGAACATTTCCGGTGCAGTTTCCCCTGCTGCGTCTGGACAGGATCTATGTGAAAAACGCGAATGCCAGTACCCCAACGACGCTGGCGCTGCGTCACTGGCGACATTTGTCCGATCATGCCCCTCTGAGTGCGGAGATTCATTTATGAAATATGGCTGGCGTGAAGGCAATCAAATTCAACTACTGGAAAACGGCGATCAATTCTACCCCGCCGTCTTTGACGCCATTGAACAGGCGCAGCAAAAAATAATCCTCGAGACCTTTATCTGGTTTGAAGATGCGGTAGGAAAACAGCTGCATGCCGCGTTGCTCGAAGCCGCCCGGCGAGGAATCAAAGCAGAGGTGCTGCTGGATGGCTACGGCTCGCCGGATCTTAGCGACAGTTTTGTCGAAGAGCTCACCGTAGCCGGCGTTGTTTTCCGCTACTACGATCCGCGTCCGCGTCTGTTCGGGATGCGCACTAATCTCTTTCGCCGTATGCATCGCAAAATTGTGGTCATTGATGATCGTGTTGCCTTTGTTGGCGGCATCAATTACTCCGCTGAACACATGTCTGATTACGGTCCGGAGGCCAAGCAGGATTACGCCGTGCGCGTTGAAGGTCCAGTCGTTGCTGACATTCTGAAATTCGTGCTGGAAAACTTGCCCGGACAGAGTGCTGTACGACGCTGGTGGCGACGTCATCACCGGGCAATCGACAATCATCGCCCCGGCGAAGCGCAGGCGCTGTTCGTCTGGCGCGATAACGAAGAACATCGTGATGATATTGAACGCCACTATCTGAAAATGCTGACCCAGGCACGGCGGGAAGTGATCATCGCCAATGCCTACTTCTTTCCCGGCTATCGCTTTCTGCATGCCCTGCGTAAAGCGGCCCGACGGGGCGTTCGGGTAAAACTCATCGTGCAGGGTGAACCGGATATGCCGATTGTGAAAGTGGGCGCCCGCCTGCTGTACAACTATCTGGTAAAAGGCGGCGTCCATGTCTATGAATACCGCCGTAAACCTCTGCATGGCAAAGTGGCGCTGATGGACGATCACTGGGCGACGGTGGGCTCCAGCAATCTTGATCCACTGAGCCTGTCACTGAATCTGGAGGCAAATCTGATTATTCATGACCGCACGTTTAATCAGACCCTGCGTGACAACCTGAACCCTATTATTGCGCAGGACTGCAAGCGGGTTGATGAATCCATGCTGCCAAAACGCACCTGGTGGAACCTGACCAAGAGCGTACTGGCCTTCCACTTTTTACGCCACTTCCCGGCGCTGGTCGGCTGGCTGCCGGCGCATACCCCGCATCTGGCCGAGGTAGAGCCGCCCGCGCAGCCCGCTCTGGAAACTCAGGACCGTATACAAACTGAGGATGCAGGAGGGAAAACCTGATGGCAAAAAGCCACCGACGCTGGCGGTTAGCGAAAAAGATCCTCACATGGCTGTTTTTTATTGCGGTGATCGTGCTGCTGGTTGTTTATGCCAGCAAGGTCAACTGGCAGGAAGTGTGGACGGTAATTCGCGATTACAATCGGATCGCCCTGCTCAGCGCCGTGGGGTTGGTGATCGTCAGTTATTTACTTTACGGCTGTTATGATCTGCTCGGGCGCTACTACTGCGGCCACAAACTGGCAAAACGCCAGGTCATGCTGGTGTCGTTTATCTGTTACGCCTTCAACCTGACATTGAGCACCTGGGTGGGTGGTATAGGGATGCGTTATCGCCTTTACTCGCGCCTCGGATTGCCGGGGGGCACAATAACGCGGATTTTTTCGCTGAGTATTACCACTAACTGGCTGGGCTATATTCTGCTGGGCGGTTTTATATTTACCTTCGGCGTCGTCGAACTGCCCGCACACTGGTATATCGATGAAGGCACATTGCGCATCTTAGGCATTGCGCTGCTGCTGATTATTGTTGTTTATCTGTGGTTTTGCGCCTTCTCTAAACATCGTCATATCACCATCAAGGGCCAAAAACTGGTGCTGCCCTCCTGGAAATTTGCCCTCGCGCAAATGACGATATCCAGTGCGAACTGGATGGTAATGGGGGCGATTATCTGGTTGTTGCTCGGTCAGAATATCGATTATTTCTTCGTGCTGGGCGTGCTGCTGGTGAGCAGTATTGCCGGCGTAATCGTGCATATTCCGGCGGGGATCGGCGTGCTGGAAGGGGTGTTTATGGCGCTGCTGGCAGGAGAGGACTCGTCTCAGGGAACGATCATTGCTGCCCTGCTCGCGTATCGCGTGTTGTACTATTTTATTCCGCTGCTTCTGGCACTGGTGTGTTATTTGCTGCTGGAGAGTCGGGCAAAAAAGTTGCGGGTAAAAAACGAGAAGGCGATGGCGAAATGATAGTATATATAGTGCCGGATGCGGCTTAACGCTTTATCCGGCCTACTTTTGATACCAAGCGGTAGGCCGGATAAGCGCAGCGCCATCCGGCAACAGAGAATTAACGACGATTGCCGAAAATACGCAGCAGCATCAGGAACAGGTTGATGAAGTCCAGATACAGCGTTAAGGCCCCAAGAATCGCGTATTTACGCAGATTGGAGCTGTCGCGCAGGTCAATCTGCTCACCGATATTTTTCAACTTCTGCGTGTCATAGGCGGTCAGACCAACAAACACAATCACCCCGATATAGGTCACCGCCCACATCAGCGCTTCGCTCTTCAGCCAAAAGTTAACCAGTGAGGCCAGTACAATACCGATCAGCGCCATAAACAGCATATTGCCGAAGCCGCTCAGATCACGTTTGGTGGTGTAGCCATACAAACTCATGATCCCGAACATCCCTCCGGTAACCACAAAGGTGCTGGCGATAGACGAGTAGGTATAGACGATAAAAATGCTTGATAGCGTCAGCCCGGTTAATGCCGAGTAGAGCATAAACAGCGTGGTCGCCATACCCGCGCTCAGCCTTTGCACCATGCCGGACAGGACGAACACCAGCGCCAGTTGAGCGATGATCAGGCCAAAGAAGGTGATTTTGCTGGAGAAGACAAACATCATCACCGCGGGCGTATTTGCCGCATACCAGGCGATAAACGCCGTCAGCAACAGTCCGCAGGTCATCCAGCCGTATACCTGCGCCATATACGTTTGCAGGCCGGAACGGGCCTGTACAATAGAATCGGATCGTGGGAATCGGTCCATGACAATCTCCTGAATCAGTATGAGCCTACAACAATTGTACTCTACCAGCGTTTTGCTGCTAGCTTATCGCTGTCGCGGGCATCAACCCAGCGCTCACCTTCCGGCGTGGCCTCGCGCTTCCAGAACGGCGCGCGGGTTTTCAGGTAATCCATAATGAACTGCCCGGCATCAAACGCGCTGCTGCGATGCGCACTGGTCACGCCAACAAACACGATTTCGTCACCCGGCCACAGTTCGCCAATGCGATGAATAACCGTCACCCGACCCAGCGGCCAGCGCAAACGCGCTTCGTCGACAATCTCCGCCAGCGCTTTTTCGGTCATTCCCGGATAGTGTTCCAGCGTTAACGCCTTAACGCTGTCACCGAGATTGTGATTGCGCACTTTACCGGTGAAAGTGACTACCGCGCCGTCTTCATCACGCTCTGCCAGCCAGGGATACTCATCCCCGACGCGAAACGGCGCAGGGCCAACAACAATTCGCGTTTCCGCCATCTTAGCCTCCGGTTACCGGTGGGAAGAAAGCAACTTCGTCACCTGAGTTAAGGGGATGGTCAAAATCGACCAGCGTCTGGTTTACCGCCGCCAGCAGCTTGCCGTCTTCCAGCGCCAACGCCCAGCGATCGCTTTTTGCCGCAAGATGCTTGCGCAGCGCTTCTACCGTTGCAAACTCGGCGGCAACCTCTAACGCATCGGTGTTTACCAGTTCGCGTACCTGAGCAAAGAAGAGAACCTTAATCATGCGCATCTACCTTAAAATCTCCGGACTTGCCGCCGCTTTTTGCCAGCAGACGCACCGGACCAATCACCATATCCTTTTGCACCGCTTTGCACATATCGTAGATGGTCAACGCCGCCACGGAGGCCGCCGTTAACGCTTCCATTTCAACGCCGGTTTTACCGGTCAGGCTACACAGCGTTTCAATCCGTACGCGGTTGTGCTCCGGTTCAGCGTGAAGATTGACTTCCACCTTACTCAGCATCAGCGGATGGCACAGCGGGATAAGATCCCAGGTACGTTTGGCGGCCTGAATACCCGCAATACGCGCCGTGGCGAATACATCACCTTTATGGTGGCTGCCATCGATAATCATCGCCAGCGTTTCGCTACGCATAGTCACGAATGCTTCAGCACGCGCCTCGCGTACAGTTTCCGCTTTGGCGGAGACATCCACCATATGCGCTTCGCCAGCGGCGTTAATATGAGTCAGTTGCGACATACTTATTTCTTCAAATGTGGGTGGAAATTACACGGACGCGTACGGGCATCAAGCTGCGGCGCAATGATATTTTCCCAGGCGGTACGACACGCTTTGGTCGAACCCGGCATGGCGAAAATCAGCGTTTTATTGGCCACTCCGGCAATCGCGCGGGATTGCAGCGTCGCGGTGCCAATCTCTTCAAACGACAGCATACGGAAGACTTCGCCAAACCCTTCAACTTCTCTGTCAAACAGCGGTTGCAGCGCTTCCGGCGCCTGGTCCCCTTCGGTTAACCCGGTACCGCCGGTAATGAGCACTACCTGTACATCATCACTGGCAATCCAGGCAGAAACCTGGGCGCGGATGGCGTAACGGTTTTCTTTGACAATCGCCTTATCGACAATCTGATGACCCGCTTCTTGCGCCGAGTCACGCAGATAATGGCCGGAGGTGTCATCTTCTTCGCCGCGACGGTTGGAAACAGTAAGAATAGCAATGCGTGTCGGGATAAATTCAGCGCTTACCTGACTCATGAAAAACTCCTTTTAGCGATCAGCCGCCAATGTAAGATAAGTTTTGCGTAATACCGGTATTGTTCTGATGCAGGAAATGGGTCTGCTTTTTCTCCAGCAGCGCGGCTGAAATACGTTCTTCCAGTGCCGACTGCTGAGCGTCATCTTCCAGCAAATCACGCAGGCTTACACCGCCTTCACCAAATAAACACAGATGAAGCTTGCCAACAGAGGAAACGCGCAGACGATTACAGGTGGCGCAGAAGTCTTTCTCATAAGGCATGATCAGACCAATTTCACCAACATAATCAGGATGACAGAAAACCTGAGCTGGGCCGTCGCTGCGCTGTCGGATCTGGTGGATCCAGCCGCGACGCAGCAGCTCATCGCGAAGTACCTGTCCGGAGATATGGTGTTTACGGAAGAGAGAGCTGCCCTCGCCCGTTTCCATCAGTTCAATAAAACGCAGTTGGATTGGCCGAGGTTGGATCCACGCAAGGAAGGTGTCCAGTTGATGATGGTTTACGTCGCGCATCAGCACGGTGTTGACTTTCACTTTTTCAAAACCCGCATCAAAGGCGGCGTCAATGCCTGCCATCACCTGTTGAAACTTGTCCTGCCCGGTAATGGCATGAAACTGACGGGCATCCAGGCTGTCGACGCTGACGTTGAGCGCGGTCAGTCCGGCATCGCGCCAGGCAGCAGCATCGCGCGCCAGACGATAACCATTGGTGGTTACCGCAATCTGACGGATGGCGTCGTTTTCGCGCACGGCGGCGATAATGTCCGTAAAGTCGCGACGCAGTGAAGGTTCGCCCCCTGTCAGACGCACTTTTTCCGTTCCCAGACTGGCGAACGCGCGCGTGACACGGCGAATTTCATCAACGGTCAGAAAGCCGTTATTGGTGACCCCACCGGGCTTATAGCCATCCGGCAGGCAGTAGGTGCAACGAAAGTTACACACATCGGTAATCGACAAACGTAAGTAGTAAAACTTACGTGCGAAAGCATCGGTAAGTTGAGAGCCCATGTACACCTTTCCAAATACGGGAGACGTAGTCATTTCTTCCTGCGCCCTGGTGACAAACTTTTTCAAGTCTTGTCACGGCCAAAGCACCGTATCATTTGACCCAGGTGCAGAGGCTAGAGTGTTTATACTCGTCATACTTCGTGTTGCAGATGCGTTGGCTTCCGGCAACTCAAATTATTAAGAGTACTTAGTGGTTATGCCGATACTAGCGTGTAAATGACGCTTTTGCCATGTACACTTTCGCTATATAAATACATACATAACGACATGATCGTGCAATTTCGCTACAGAATAAGCAAAAATCACAGTTTTGCATTGATATACATCATCTTGCCATCAGGTGGATCTCGCCAGAAAGGAGTAGACCGCAGAAAAAAATTACGGCAGATGCCGACTGGATAATTGCTGAAAACACGCTATTTACGTTACTGTAACGCCGATCAATTGATATCAGGAAAATATATGCGCACTCGCACGCTGGCAGATCTGGACCGCGTTGTCGCTCTCGGCGGAGGGCATGGATTAGGACGCGTTCTCTCCTCACTTTCCCCTCTAGGCTCACGCCTGACGGGTATCGTCACCACCACGGATAACGGCGGCTCGACAGGTCGTATTCGTCGCTCTGAAGGCGGGATAGCCTGGGGAGACATGCGTAACTGTCTGAACCAGTTAATTACCCAGCCCAGCGTCGCATCCGCGATGTTTGAGTACCGTTTTGGCGGGAATGGCGAACTTTCCGGGCATAACCTCGGAAATCTGATGTTAAAAGCGCTCGATCACCTCAGCGTGCGGCCTCTGGAAGCCATCAATTTAATTCGAAGCCTGTTGAAGGTAGATGCGCATTTAATTCCGATGTCGGAGCTGCCGGTGGATTTGATGGCTATCGACGATCAGGGGCATGAAGTCTATGGCGAAGTGAATATCGATCAGCTTACTATCCCGCCTCAGGAGCTAATGCTATCGCCAAAAGTCCCCACCACGCGGGAAGCAGTAGAGGCTATCGCCGAAGCGGATTTGATTCTGATAGGACCAGGCAGTTTTTACACCAGCCTGATGCCGATCCTGTTGCTAGACGAGCTGGCGCAGGCGTTACGTCGCACACCGGCCCCGATGGTCTATATAGGCAATCTGGGGCGCGAATTAAGCCTGCCAGCAGCCAGCCTGACGCTTAGCGATAAGCTGGCCATTATTGAACAGTACGTCGGGAAGAAAGTGATTGATGCGGTAGTAGTGGGTCCGAAAGTGGATGCTTCCGTCGTTACCGACCGCGTTGTCATTCAGGAAGTGCTGGAAGCCAGCGATATTCCCTACCGCCATGACCGCCAGCTATTGCATAGTGCGCTGGAGAAAGCGGTGCAGGCGCTAGGCTAAACGGATTTACCTGATGCGCGGCGCTTATCAGGCCTACCAAACGCTCCGCTCCGACATCCGACCTACGGACGCGATCTTTGCCGTAGGCCGGATAAGGGGTTTACCCCGCATCCGGCACACTCTTACGATGCTGCGATAAACAACTCGCGCAGTTGATGCAACTGGTCGCGGATCGTCGCTGCCTCTTCAAATTCAAGATTCTGCGCATGCTGCATCATCTGCCCTTCCAGCTCGTGAATCTTCTGCTGCAGCGCTTTTGGCGTCATATCCAGTTCCACAACTTCAGACTTCGCGCCTGCGCGTGACTTCCCTTTACCTTTCGCCTTGGTCTTCGCAATATTCTGACCCAGCGCCAGAATATCGACTACTTTCTTATTCAGGCCCTGCGGCGTAATACCGTGCTCTTCGTTGTAGAGTTGCTGTTTCTCACGACGACGTTCGGTTTCACCAATCGCTTTAGCCATTGAGGCGGTAATTTTATCGCCGTAGAGAATAGCCTTACCGTTGATGTTTCGCGCCGCACGACCGATGGTCTGGATAAGCGAACGTTCAGAACGCAGGAATCCTTCTTTGTCTGCGTCCAGAATCGCCACCAGGGAGACCTCAGGCATGTCCAGACCTTCACGTAAAAGGTTGATACCCACCAGCACGTCAAACTCGCCCAGACGCAGGTCACGAATGATTTCCATGCGTTCCACAGTATCGATGTCAGAGTGCAGATAACGCACCCGCTCGCCATGTTCTTCGAGGTATTCTGTGAGGTCTTCTGCCATCCGTTTGGTCAGCGTGGTGACCAGCACACGTTCGTTAATCGCCGCACGGGTGCGGATCTCCGACAGCAGATCGTCAACCTGCGTCGCCACCGGACGCACCTCAATGACCGGATCCAGCAGGCCGGTCGGTCGTACCACCTGATCGACCACTTCATCACCGGATTTCTCCAGCTCATAGTTGCCCGGCGTCGCCGAAACGTAGATAGTTTGCGGAGCCAGCGCCTCGAACTCTTCAAATTTGAGCGGACGGTTATCCAGCGCCGACGGCAGACGGAATCCGTATTCAACCAGGGTTTCTTTACGCGCCCGATCGCCGCGATACATGCCGCCAATTTGCGGGATAGTCACGTGGGATTCATCCACCACCAGCAGGCCATCGGCAGGCAGGTAATCAAACAGCGTCGGCGGCGGCTCGCCGGGGCCGCGCCCGGACAGATAGCGGGAGTAGTTTTCAATCCCCGAGCAGTAACCCAGCTCATTCATCATTTCCAAATCGAACTGGGTACGCTGACTTAAGCGCTGTTCTTCCAGCAGTTTGTTATTTGCCAACAGGACTTTACGCCGCTCTGCCAGCTCAACTTTGATTTCTTCCATCGCCTGCACGATACGTTCTCGCGGCGTCACGTAGTGCGTTTTAGGATAGATGGTGTAGCGCGAAATTGTGGATTCGACCTGTCCGGTCAGCGGGTCAAACAGCGATAAACGTTCGACCTCTTCATCAAACAGTTCCACGCGCAGCGCGATGTCATCGGATTCTGCCGGGAAAATGTCGATCACTTCACCGCGCACGCGGAAGGTCCCGCGCTGGAATGCCTGATCGTTGCGGGTATATTGCAGCTCCGCCAGACGACGCAGGATCGCACGCTGGTCGATAATCATCCCCACCGTCAGGTGCAGCATCATTTTCAGGTACAAATCCGGGTCACCCAGACCATAAATCGCGGAAACCGACGCCACGACAACGACATCGCGACGTTCCAGCAGCGCTTTGGTTGCCGACAGGCGCATCTGCTCAATATGTTCGTTGACCGAAGCATCTTTCTCGATGAAGGTGTCAGAACTGGGTACGTAGGCTTCCGGCTGATAATAGTCGTAGTAAGAGACAAAATACTCCACCGCGTTATCCGGGAAAAACTCTTTCATCTCACCGTACAGCTGAGCAGCAAGTGTCTTATTGGGGGCCAGCACCATGGTAGGACGCTGCAAGTCCGCAATCACATTAGCGATGGTGAATGTTTTCCCCGACCCCGTCACCCCCAGTAGCGTCTGATGCGCCAGACCATCCTCCAGACCTTCTTCCAGGCGACGAATCGCCTCAGGCTGATCGCCAGAGGGTTTAAAAGCGGAATTTAGTTTGAACGGTTTACTCATGAGCAGCTACCTGAAGCAATGGGCGGGCAGGTGTGTAATTTTACTCGCAGCAGTATATTTTGCCAGTAAAATATACTGGATGAAAAAACAGTAACGCGCCAGAATATTTCTGTTACCCCAGCAAAATGGCCGTGACTACAGGCTAAAATTTGTCCGCAGGCAAGATAAAACACCAGCAAAAATGTGTTATCCCCAAACCAATGACTTTTTTAACATTTGTCAAGCTACTCGATGAAAGTTTTGTGGCAACGCATGACACTTCTGCGACAGCCATTGCATTTATCTAACATCCTGTAATCTAATGATTATTATCTTGAGCCGTCTTTCGCATCAATTTAGTCGCAGGCCGCGTCTTCTCTCGCTTACATTGTGTTTTCTAACCCTAATACACAAGGTTATCCACAGGAATAGTGGATAACTGCCTCCAGCCCGTATGGACTGTAGCCTGGCAAAAACGTCCTGATGGTCTTTTCTGGTGGGATAAAAAAAAATTATCGCTATTTTTTGATATTTATCAGCTAACGAAGCGACCTCGGATGGCCGAGATCTTGCTCGCATTTTCATCATTTTCCTGCCTGCACCATCACGACACTACCAGGCACTGCCAATGTGCACAAAACAATGTCAGGAATGCGGTCAGTAAGAATTTACCGCCAGCGCTGCACGCCATCCTGCTGTATTTTTCCCCAATTCCGCTTCTGGCAAGAGATTTGCAGTTTTCTCCCGACCACCAGTCCGCGAGGCGGATATCATCATGAGGGAGAAATCTATGTTGAGTCTTCGTGCAGTGAATCACTATTACGGTAATCAACACTCGCTTTGGGATGTCGATCTCGACCTGTTGCCCGGTAAATGTACCGCCGTGCTGGGTCTTCCAGGGATGGGAAAGACTACGCTTGCCAATTGCATCATCGGCAATTTACCGATTGAGAGCGGAACCATGTTCTGGCATCAGGCTGGCGCACCACCTTGCGATCTGCTTCAGATTCCGGCGGCAAAGCGCATTGCACTAGGTATTAACTGTGTATCACAGGAGCGGCGAATTTTTTCGCAGTTGACGGTAGAGGAAAATCTGCACATTGCGCGCCAGGCGGTTGAGGAAAGCGAAGCAATGAACAGCAGCGATATTTACCGCCTGTTTCCACAGCTGTTTGTACTGCGTCAGGCCAAAGGGGTGGCATTGTCGGAGGAAAATCAGCACCAGCTTGCACTCGCCAGCGCGTTGGTCACTCGCCCGCGTCTGCTGATCCTCGATGAGCCCACACGAGGAACAGGCCAGGCGTATATCCACAAACTGGGGAATCTGATTGTGAGGCTAAGCCAGGAGCTTGGCATCACCATTATGCTCGCGGAGCAGAGCCTGCCGTTCATTCGTCGGGTCGCCGACTGCTATTGCTTGTTACATCGTGGCCGCAACGTGGCTCAAGGGCAAATAACACAATTCAGCGACCCGCTAATCAACGACTGGTGGATGCCGGAGACAAAACGCTAAGATCGATATAACGACCTGTCGATGCTTGCTCCGGCTCTTCTGCCAGCCAGGGAATTTCCCCCAGCAGCGGAGCCGCAAGCGCACGCTTTAGCGTCGCCATATATTCAGCATGACGCTTGCCGGGCGGCGTCACATCATTGGCAACCCATCCGGCGAGCGTCAGCCCAGCCTGCTGCACCGCCTGGGCGGTCAAAATGGCATGATTGATACAACCGAGCTTAACGCCAACCACCAGAATCACCGGCAGTTGTTCCTCTTTTACCCAGTCAGAAAAACTCAGCGTTGGCGAAAGCGGCGTAAACCATCCGCCTGCACCTTCCACCAATACCCAGTCAGCCTGTTCTTCAAGCAAGCGTAAACCCGCAGACATCACGGAGGCCTGAATGGGGCGCCCTTCGTCAGCACTGATGATATGCGGTGAGGTAGGTTCCGCGAAGGTATACGGATTGATGGCTGCATAATCCACGGCTACAACGCTGTTGCGCTGTAGCGCCAGCGCATCACTGTTTCGCAGACCTTCATCCGTCATTTCACTGCCTGACGCCACCGGCTTATAGCCGACGGTTCGCAATCCCAACTGTCCCGCCGCCTGAAGCAACGCACAGCTGGCGATAGTTTTACCTACTTCAGTGTCCGTCCCGGTGACAAAATACGTGTTAGTCACGTTGAATCACTCCCAAAAAAAGATGATAGGTCAGCGGATATTTCCCCTGCTGACAGGGCCAGGCGAGCTGTAGCTGACGCAGTTGCGAGCGGGTCAGCACACGCTGCTCGCGTCCATCATGCAAATGCGTCGCACCAATACCCTTCAACGAGCGCATGGCGCTCAGCGCATCGTCAAACCACAGCGTGACGGCATGAGACTGGTATTCAACGTCCCAGCCGCACAGCGCGTTTTCCAGTTGCTCCACGGGCAAAAAACGGTTGGCATGCTCCCGGTCATCAACTGTTCGCCACGCCTGACGAAGTTCCGGCATCGAACCTTGCGCCAGGGTACTAAACGCCACCGTTCCGCCAGGACGCACCACCCGGTATAGCTCGCTTAACGCACCGCGTAGGTCGCTGCACCACTGCACGGCCAGATTGCTCCAGGCCAGGTCGAAAGTGGCAGCGGCCTGCGGAATGGCTTCGATATCCGCCAGCAGATAGTGATGGGCAACATCGTGACGCTGCGCTTCAGCCAGCATTTGCGCCGACAGATCCAACGCACAGACCTCGCTCCCCTGCTCCCGCCAGTAGAGACTCATACGCCCAGGCCCACAGCCCGCGTCCAAAACCCTTGAGAACTCCCGGCCATCGAGTTGTGCCAGTAACGCATCGGCACTCTGACGTTGTAGCTCTGCGTGTTGCTCATAGTGGGTGGCAGCGCGGCCAAACGCGGCGGCAATCGCCTGTTTATTGACCTGTGCCATGCAACACCTCCAGTAGACGATCGATATCCTGCACCTCATGCGCTTGTGTCAGCGTCAGCCGTAATCTGGCCGTACCGGTGGGCACCGTTGGTGGGCGAATCGCCGTCACCCAGCATCCCTGTTGCCGTAATGTCTGTGCCAGTTGCAGGGCTTTATGATTGTCGCCAACGATCAGCGGTTGAATAGCGCTGTCTGAATGCGCCAGCGTCAAATCCGTAGTATTCACCCCAGCGCGAAAACGCTGGATCAGCATCGCTAACTTTTCCCTGCGTTCATCGCCTTCACGGCTGCGGATCACCGCCAGCGCGGCGCGTAAGGCCTGCGCCTGCGCCGGAGGCATACTGGTGCTGTAGATCAGATGGCGGGCAAACTGCAACAGATAGTCGGCCACGCTATCAGAACACAGGATCGCCGCACCGCTGACGCCAAACCCTTTGCCAAACGTCACTACGAGCAGCTCAGGTTTCACCTGCTGTCGAGAGCACGAGCCACGCCCTTCCTCACCGCTCACGCCAATCCCATGCGCATCATCCACCAGCAGCCACGCGCCCTGCCGTTTCGCCACCGCGTGGATTTCTGCCAGCGGCGCACTATCGCCATCCATGCTGAATACGCCTTCAGTGACCACCAGCTGCTGCCCCGGACAGGGGGAAGTCAGCAGACGCTCCAGGTGTTGCGGATCGTTATGGGTAAAGCGACGTAAAACAGCAGGGCTAAGGCTGGCGGCCTCCAACAGCGAGGCATGGCTAAGCCTGTCGGCGACAATGCGATCGTCTTTTTCCATCAATGCGGCTATCACTGCCTGATTAGCGGCAAAACCGGAGATGAACAACAGCGCCCGGGAATAGCCGAGCCACTGCGCCAGCTCTTCTTCCAGCGCCTGATGCGCAACGGAATAACCGCTGACATGGCCCGAGCCGCCACTGCCGACGCCAAAACGCTCAGCGCCCTGCTGCCACGCGCAGATAATTTGCGGATGGTGGCTTAAGCCGAGATAGTCGTTGCTGGAGAAATTCAGATACTGACGACCGCCAGCCTGTAACCAGCGACCAGCACCCTGTGTCACTGCATAGCGCCGACGCCACGCATCAGCACGACGACGCGCCGTTAGCGCATCGTCGATTTTTTGCTGCCAGGTCATACGGTTGCCGCGTTGTAGTAATCGTCGGTATCCGGGGTACGCAGCGCCTGCTCCAGACGTTGTTGCTGTTCGTTATCACCCGCCAGTACCGCCGTTTGCTGCGGGTTAAGACCCAGCTTACGGAACAACAATAAATCTTTATCTTCGTTCGGGTTCGGCGTGGTCAGCAGTTTGCAGCCGTAGAAAATCGAGTTGGCCCCGGCCATAAAGCACATTGCCTGGGTTTGTTCGTTCATCTGCTCGCGTCCGGCAGAAAGACGTACGTATGAGGTCGGCATCATGATACGCGCGACGGCGATAGTACGAATAAAATCAAAAGCATCTACGTCGTCGTTATCGGCAAGCGGCGTGCCCTTCACTTTCACCAACATGTTGATCGGCACGCTTTCCGGCGGCGTCGGCAGATTCGCTAATTGCAGCAGCAGACCCGCGCGGTCGGTCACTGTTTCACCCAGCCCCACAATCCCGCCGGAGCAAACTTTAATGCCCGCCTCACGCACTTTATCCAGCGTATCCAGGCGCTCCTGATACGAACGGGTGGTAATGATATTGCCGTAAAATTCCGGCGAGGTGTCGAGGTTGTGGTTGTAGTAGTCCAGACCCGCATTGGCCAGGCGCTGGGCCTGAGATTCGTCCAGCGTGCCCAGCGTCATACAGGCTTCCAGCCCCAGTTCTTTCACGCCCTGAACCATTTGTTCCAGGTACGGCATATCGCGTTCGTGAGGGTTCTTCCACGCCGCGCCCATGCAAAACCGCGTTGAACCGGCTTGTTTCGCCTTACGGGCAGAGTCCAGAACCTGTTCAACTTCCATCAAACGTTCCGTTTCCAGTCCGGTTTTATAGCGGGAACTTTGCGGGCAGTATTTGCAGTCTTCCGGGCAAGCACCGGTCTTTATCGACAGCAGCGTACTAACTTGTACCTGCCGCGGATCGAAATGCTGACGATGAACCTGCTGCGCTTCAAACAACAGATCCAGCAGCGGTTTTTCAAATAATTCGGTGACTTGCGACATTGTCCAGCGAGAAGAATGAGCCATATTGGTATACGTTTCGTTGTTAGTTTGGTGTAGACTCGTAAACCTAAATCTTTTTAATTTGGTTTACAAGTCGATTATGACAACGGACGATCTTGCGTTTGACCAACGCCATATCTGGCACCCTTACACCTCCATGACCTCCCCGCTACCGGTTTATCCGGTGACGCGTGCCGAAGGTTGTGAACTGATATTAGCCAGCGGTGAGAAGCTGATTGACGGCATGTCATCCTGGTGGGCGGCGATCCACGGTTACAATCACCCGCAGCTGAATGCCGCGATGAAAACGCAGATTGATGCCATGTCGCACGTGATGTTTGGCGGCATTACCCATGCCCCGGCTATTGCGCTGTGTCGCCAGTTGGTGGCGATGACGCCCGAGGCGCTGGAGTGCGTTTTTCTCGCGGATTCTGGTTCGGTCGCCGTGGAAGTCGCGATGAAAATGGCGCTGCAATACTGGCAGGCTAAAGGTGAATCCCGTCAGCGTTTCCTGACATTTCGTAACGGTTATCACGGCGATACTTTCGGCGCGATGTCGGTCTGCGATCCCGACAACTCGATGCACAGTCTGTGGAAGGGTTATCTGCCTGATAACCTGTTTGCGCCCGCTCCGCAAAGCCGGATGGGCGGCGAATGGGACGAACTGGATATGGTGCCTTTTGCCCGTCTGATGGCCGCACATCGCCACGAAATTGCGGCAGTGATCCTTGAGCCGATTGTGCAGGGCGCTGGCGGCATGCGCATGTATCACCCCGAATGGTTAAAGCGCATCCGTAAGATGTGTGACCGGGAAGGCATTTTGCTGATTGCCGATGAAATCGCCACCGGATTTGGTCGCACGGGCAAGCTGTTTGCCTGTGAGCATGCCGATATCACTCCGGACATTTTGTGCCTTGGCAAAGCGTTAACCGGCGGAACGATGACCCTTTCCGCCACCCTGACCACGCGCCTGGTTGCGGAAACCATCAGTAACGGTGAAGCCGGATGTTTTATGCACGGCCCGACTTTCATGGGTAATCCACTGGCCTGCGCCGTCGCCTCTGCCAGCCTGTCGCTGCTCGAAACCGGCGAATGGCGCTCGCAGGTCGCGGCCATTGAAGCGCAGTTGCGTGAAGAACTCGCCCCGGCGGCAGATTCCCGTTGGGTCGCCGACGTGCGCGTGCTTGGTGCCATCGGCGTGATAGAAACCACGCATCCGGTGAATATGGCCGCGTTACAGAAGTTCTTTGTCGAACAGGGCGTGTGGGTAAGACCGTTTGGTAAGCTCATTTATCTGATGCCGCCGTACATCATCAAGCCCGAACAACTGCGTCGTCTGACCCAGGCCGTCAACGAGGCTGTGCGCAATGCAACATTTTTTAGCGATTAATCAGCGGTAAGCTCTACGGTTTCTGGCTACACTTTTTGGCTAACGAGAGGAGTCAGCATGAAACTAATCAGTAACGATCTGCGCGATGGCGAAAAGCTTCCTCATCGCCACGTCTTTAACGGCATGGGATATGACGGGGATAATATTTCCCCGCACCTGGCATGGGATGATGTGCCCGCCGGGACTAAAAGCTTTGTCGTGACCTGTTACGATCCTGATGCGCCAACCGGCTCCGGCTGGTGGCACTGGGTGGTGGTTAACCTGCCTGCAGATACCCGGGTTTTACCACAAGGTTACGGCTCGGGGCTGGTTGCGTTGCCGGAAGGCGTGCTGCAAACACGCACGGATTTTGGTAAAGCCGGTTATGGTGGCGCTGCGCCGCCGAAGGGGGAAACCCACCGCTATATCTTTACAGTTCACGCACTGGATGTGGAGCGTATTGATGTCGATGAGGACGCCAGCGGCGCGATGGTTGGATTTAACGTCCATTTCCACTCGCTCGCCAGCGCTTCTATTACCGCAATATTTAGCTAAGTTCTGTTGTGCCGGATGTCGGCTTAGCCTCATCCGGCGTACAAAGCAGACCGTAAGCCTGATAAGACGCGTCAGCGTCGCCATCAGGCAATTTTCTACAGAAATTCAGGCAGCAATTTCAGCAACGTTCCTTGCGCTAACAGTTCGGTCGCGCACTCGATATCCGGTGCGAAAAAGCGATCCTGCGTGTAATGAGCAACCTGCTCGCGTAAAGCCTGGCGCGCCTGCTCCAGCAGCGGGCTTGAGGTTAACCCTTCACGCAGGTCAATCCCCTGACACGCCGCCAGCCACTCTACGGCAATCACGCCGCGCGTATTTGCTGCCATCTCCCACAGTCTGCGCCCCGCCGCCGGAGCCATAGATACGTGATCTTCCTGGTTGGCGGACGTCGGTAAACTGTCTACGCTATGCGGATGCGCCAGCGCTTTGTTCTCACTCGCCAGCGCGGCAGCCGTGACTTGAGCAATCATAAAGCCGGAGTTCACCCCACCGTTTTTCACCAAAAACGGCGGCAGTTGCGACATGTGTTTATCCATCATTAACGCAATGCGTCGCTCCGATAACGAGCCGATTTCCGCAATCGCCAGCGCCAGATTATCTGCTGCCATCGCCACCGGTTCAGCATGGAAGTTGCCGCCAGATATGACATCCCCCTCTTCGGCAAATACCAGCGGGTTGTCGGAAACCGCATTGGCTTCCACCAGCAGAACATCCATCACCTGGCGCATTTGCGTCAGACATGCCCCCATCACCTGTGGCTGACAGCGCAGAGAATACGGATCCTGCACTTTCTCACAGTTATGATGCGACTGCGAAAGCGCGCTGGTGTCGGTCAATACGTGACGATACAGCGTTGCGGCATCAATCTGCCCACGCTGCCCTCGCGCGGCGTGAATACGGGCGTCAAACGGACGACGGGAACCCAGCACGGCTTCGGTGGTCAGCGCCCCGCACACCGTTGCAGACGCAAACAGTTCCTGAGCTTCAATTAGCCCACGCAGCGCAAAGGCCGTCGAAGCCTGGGTGCCGTTGAGCAACGCCAACCCTTCTTTTGCCTCCAGCGTTATCGGCTCCAGCCCGGCCTTTTTCAGCGCTTCGGTCGCCGGGAGCCATTCACCCTGCCAGCGCGCCTTCCCTTCTCCCAACAGCGTCAAAGACATATGCGCCAGCGGCGCCAGGTCACCCGATGCCCCCACGGAGCCTTTCGCCGGGATCAGTGGATACACCTCGGCATTCACCAGCGCAATCAGCGCTTCAATCACGCTCAGGCGAATACCGGAAAAACCGCGCGCCAGGCTGTTGATTTTCAGCACCATAATCAGACGCACCATCGCGTCGTCCAGCGCCTCGCCGACACCTGCCGCATGGGAAAGCACCAGCGAACGCTGCAAATTCTGCAAATCTTCCGTGGCGATACGGGTCTGGGCCAGCAGGCCAAAGCCGGTATTAATGCCATACGCCGTACGGCCTTCAGCGACAATATTATTGACGCAGGCGACGCTGGCGTTAATAGCATCGATCGCCCCGGCATCCAGACTCAGTTTGACCGGCTGCTGCCAGATTTCACGTAGCTGGATAAAACTCAGATGGCCCGGCGTGAGTGTCATGGTGTTCATATCAGCGTTTCTCCTGCGTCGCGGCAACCATCGGCAAATTTAGCCCTTCTTCGACGGCGCATTCCACCGCAATGTCATATCCGGCGTCGGCGTGACGCATCACCCCGGTCGCTGGATCGTTATGTAAGACCCGGGCGATACGCGCCGCGGCTTCATCGGTGCCATCGCAAACAATCACCATCCCGGCATGCTGAGAGAAGCCCATACCGACCCCGCCACCGTGATGCAGCGACACCCAAGTCGCGCCGCTGGCGGTGTTAAGCAGCGCGTTCAACAGCGGCCAGTCGGATACGGCGTCTGAACCGTCGCGCATAGCTTCAGTTTCGCGGTTCGGGCTGGCAACAGAACCGGAGTCCAGATGGTCACGGCCAATAACAATCGGCGCGGATACTTCACCGCTGCGCACCATTTCATTAAACGCCAGCCCCAGTTTCTGACGCCACTCCAGGCCGACCCAGCAGATACGCGCCGGTAAACCCTGGAAATTAATCCGCTCACGCGCCATATCCAGCCAGTGATGAAGGTGCTTATCATCAGCCACGATCTCTTTCACTTTGGCATCTGTTTTATAAATATCCTGCGGATCGCCGGAAAGCGCCACCCAACGGAACGGGCCAATGCCGCGACAGAACAACGGTCGAATATAAGCAGGTACGAAGCCGGGGAAATCAAAGGCATTTTCCACGCCCATCTCTTTGGCCATCTGGCGAATGTTGTTGCCGTAATCAAACGTTGGCACGCCCATTTTGCTAAACGCCAGCATCGCCTCAACGTGCGTTGCCATTGAACGTTTCGCCGCCTGCACCGTGCCTTGCGGATCGGACACCGCTTTTGCCTGATACTCTTCCCAGCTCCAGCCAGACGGCAGATAACCATGCAGCGGATCGTGGGCGCTGGTCTGGTCGGTGACCATATCCGGGCGCACACCGCGCTTCACCAGTTCCGGCACAACGTCGGCGGCGTTCGCACACAGCGCAATGGAGACCGCTTTACCCTCGCGAGTGTATTTGTCGATACGCGCCAGCGCATCGTCAAGCGATGTCGCCTGCTCGTCCACGTAACGGGTACGCAGACGGAAATCGATTCGGCTTTGCTGGCATTCAATGTTCAGCGAACACGCCCCCGCAAGCGTAGCGGCTAACGGCTGCGCCCCGCCCATACCGCCCAGTCCGGCGGTCAGTACCCAGCGCCCGCTCAGGTTACCCTGATAATGCTGACGCCCGGCCTCAACGAAGGTTTCATAAGTCCCCTGCACGATGCCCTGGCTGCCGATGTAGATCCAGCTCCCGGCGGTCATCTGGCCGTACATCGCCAGCCCTTTGGCGTCCAGTTCGTTGAAGTGTTCCCAGGTAGCCCAATGTGGCACCAGGTTGGAGTTGGCAATCAGCACGCGCGGTGCGTTGTCGTGAGTTTTGAATACGCCTACCGGTTTTCCGGACTGGACCAGCAGCGTCTCATCGGTCTCCAGTTTGGTCAGCGCGTTGACGATGGCGTCATAGCATTCCCAGTCCCGTGCGGCGCGGCCAATCCCGCCGTAAACCACCAGCTCATGCGGATTTTCCGCCACATCGGGATCCAGATTATTCATTAACATGCGCAGCGGCGCTTCGGTCAGCCAGCTTTTGGCCGTTAAGGTGGTGCCGCGTGGGGCACGAATATCCTGCTGACGATATTTGCTATGGGACATGACAGAAAACTCCTCGCGAACGTCGGATAGATAAGTAACATATACTTGTCTATACAAGTCACCGCAAGGATGATTTTAACAATTAAGATACATTTTTATTATATTGCGTCAGCAATCACGGTTTTCATCTCCTGTATCAGGACATAAACCGCCCTTGCAGTCGATAGCGGGAACCAGGGAACAGCAAACGGGCATGAGAGACAATGGATGACGCGGACCAGGTCTTGCGGCGGATCAGCAGGCAGGGATCGTGTTCTTTGATGTTCAGCAGCGCGCACTCTTCGGCGCTGGCGCGAACGGCCTCAACAATATGCTCACCTTCGGTCAAGGGGGCTATCAGCGACAGGTAAGCGTGCGGCGTAGTCTGGCTGTAATCCTGCGCCAGATACTCGGGCACAATTTCGGCATTCACGCAGCGATCTTCAATCTGTACCGGCAGATCGTTCTCGTAGTGCACCATGACAGAGTGAAAAATAGAGGTGCCTTCTTTGACGTTTAATACCAAAGCCTGCTGCGCGTTTGCCCGGGTTCTTTCCAGCGTCAGCACTTCGCACCGGTGCTGATGCTGACGGGCGTTAATTTCATCCGCGATGCTACGAATTTCAAACAGCGCGGACTGACCTTTTGGCTCGGCGACAAACGTCCCCACGCCCTGCAAACGCACCAGTAAACCTTCATCCGTTAACTCACGCAGCGCCCGGTTGATGGTCATGCGGCTGAAACCATACTGCGCCACCAGTTCTGCCTCAGACGGAATGCGATCGTGAGGCTGCCAGATACCGCTGGCAATTTTTTCGCTGATCTCCTGTTTGACCTTTTCGTAAAAAGGAGCCGGAGCAGAACGGGATGGGAGCATGCGTGAGCCTTCCTTAAGCTGAAAATGTGAGTGGGTACAGTTTACAGGCATTACCCGAACCTGATAAGCGCAACGCCATCAGGTATGTCAGTGCCACCAGTGGGCGATTTGCCAGCCTAATCGCGCCGCAACCCGCACCGCCCGGCCATCATCGTCAAAGCGTGGATTAAATTCAACCATATCCACCGCCTGTAGTTTACCGCTACGACACAGAGGCTCAATCAGTCTCAGCAGCGTCGCCAACGGTACGCCAAGCGCGGCGGGGGCCGACACACCGGGCATTTCCCACACCGGCAGCACGTCGAGGTCGATTGTCAGATAGATGACATCCAGATTGGCAATGAACTGCGCTAACCGCGCCTGCGCCGTATCACAATGCAGATCCTCCACTACGGTCACACCGAGCCGCTGGGCCTCATCCCAAAGCGCCTGGGTGTTTGCCGCCCGGCTGACGCCGATACAGGCATAGTGAAATTCACGCTGTTGTTCATCGCAAAGCTGCGCCAGCTGGCGAAACGGCGTACCGGATGTAGCCTGCCCGGCATGGCGCAAATCGAGATGCGCATCGAAGTTGACTATCCCCACTTTCGCCTGCGGGAACGCGTCCAGCACACCTGCGCCATGGGCATATGCGGTTTCGTGTCCGCCCCCCAGAACAAAGGTGCGCATATTTTCCTGCTGGCAACGCTGTACCGCATTGTGTAGCGCCTGCTGCGCGCCCTCAAGATCGGAGGCCTGCGCCACAATATTGCCCAGATCCACCAGTCGATGATGCCCATCGTGGCTGGCTAAATTCGCCAGCGCCTTGCGCAGCACATCGGGCGCTCCGGCAGCTCCCGTGCGCCCCTGATTACGTTTAACACCTTCGTCGCAGGCAAACCCGAGCAACGCTATCTGCTCGCGATACATTTCTGGGCTAAACGTCGGGCTCTGGGTGATAGTCTGAAACAGGCGCAGCGCATTCGGCGATTCGGCCCGGTCATCACGTCCCTGCCATAGCGCAGGTGAAGCAGGTTGCCAGTGAGTCATGCTATTTGTCCTTTGAATACGCGTTGGTAGAGCGGGTTGCGTCCTGGTTCATACAGGATCTCAACAGGAAGTGTGGCATCCCACACCACAAAATCGGCCACAAACCCGGCCTTCAATTGACCGTGGGTGGCGTGACGCCCCAGCGCCCGGGCCGCATGACGGGTTACGCCCGCCCATGCTTCTTCCGGCGTTAAGCCAAACTGAACGCAGGCCATATTCATCGCCCAGTGCAGGCTGATAAACGGGCTGGTACCGGGGTTAAAATCTGTCGCTACCGCCATCGGTACCTGATATTGACGCAGCAACGCTACCGGTGGGCGCTGCTGCTCTTTGAGGAAATAGAATGCGCCGGGCAGCAGCACGCCGACCGTACCGCTTTGGCTCATTGCCGCCACGCCCGCTTCATCGAGGTATTCAATATGATCGGCGGATAGTCCGTGGTAGCGGCTTACCAACTGCGCGCCGCCAAGCAATGACAGTTGTTCGACATGGCCTTTAATCGGGATGCCCAGCGCCTGCGCAGCCTGAAACACCCGCTCACTCTGCGCCAACGAAAAACCAACGCTTTCACAGAACAGATCAACGGTCTCAAACAGCCCTTGTTCCCACAGCTGCGGCAAAATGGTCTCGCACACCAGCGTAATATAGCCGTCAGGATCATCCCTGAATTCCGTTGGCGTCGCATGCGCAGCCAACAGCGTCGGGCTGATTTCAACGATATTCTCTGCCGCCAGCGCTGCCACCACGCACAATATTTTCTCTTCTGTCGGCAAATCCAGGCCGTAGCCGGATTTTATTTCCAACAGCGTAACACCTTCTTTGATCAGCTGTTCCATCCGCTGATGGGCTACGTGTAAGAGTTGTTCATCCGTAGCGCTGCGGGTCGCCGATACGGTGGCATTGATCCCCCCACCCTGAGCGCTTATCTGCTGGTAGGAGACACCATTTAACCGCTGCTCCCATTCACCTGCGCGGTTTCCGCCAAAGACGAGATGCGTATGGCAATCAATCAGGCCTGGCGTAATCAGCCGGCCCTGCATATCAAAAGTATTGTCATGTGTGAGATATAACGATGATTCCGGGACGATATCGCGAATCTTGCCCTGGCGGACGATCAGCGCGTGACCATCCACCAGCCCATATGGGGTACCACGTTCAGGATCCATAGTCGCCAGACGAACATTGCGCCAGATAACATCATCAGGGAAGAATTGCTGCATTCGACTCACCACTTGTCATAGGTTGTATAGACATTTATTTTTGATTATAGTGATGTTGTCAACCTGAAGAGCCATAATTGTTATCTATTTGTGATATAAAGACTCTCCGCGCCAGACATTGCTGCGATAAAAAACAACTTTTTACCTTTTCGCCTTCCCGTTTCGCTCAACTTAGTATAAAAAAGCAGGCTTTAATGGATAACTTTCAAAGCCCGGAGCAACCTGTGAACATATCATCAGTTTCCCGTCTGGCGCTGGCAATGGCTTTTGGCGTGACGCTGACCGCCTGTAGCTCTACGCCGCCCGATCAAATTCCTTCCGATCAGACCGCGCCAGGTACCTCTTCGCGCCCGATCTTGTCGGCCAATGAAGCGAAAAACTTCGTTGCTGCGCACTATTTTTCCGCGCTGACGCCAAACACCGCGCCATGGAGCCCTTCTTCAATTTCTTTGCCTGCACAACCTGACTTCGTCGTTGGCCCGGCAGGCACTCAGGGCGTAACCCATACCAGCATTCAGGCTGCGGTGGATGCGGCAATCATCAAACGTACGAACAAACGTCAGTACATCGCGATTATGCCGGGCGAGTATCAGGGCACGGTATACATCCCGGCAGCAACGGGTAGCCTGACGCTGTACGGTATGGGCGAAAAACCGCTGGATGTAAAAATTGGCCAGGCCATTGACGGTGACATGAGCACCGCAGACTGGCGTCGTACGGTGAACCCAGGCGGTAAATATATGCCGGGTAAACCTGCGTGGTATATGTTTGATAATTGCCAGAACAAACGTGGCACAAATATTGGTGTGATGTGTTCTGCCGTCGTCTGGTCGCAAAACAACGGTCTGCAATTGCAGAACCTGACCATCGAAAACAACCTCGGTGACAGCGTTGATGCGGGTAACCACCCGGCCGTTGCACTGCGTACCGATGGCGATAAAGTGCAGATCAACAAGGTCAATATTCTGGGTCGTCAGAATACGTTCTTTGTAACCAACAGCGGCGTACAAAACCGTCTGGAAAACGATCGTCAGCCTCGCACGCTGGTAACCAACAGCTACATTGAAGGTGATGTGGATATCGTTTCTGGTCGTGGCGCAGTGGTGTTCGAGAACACCGATTTCCGTGTTGTGAATTCCCGTACGCAGCAGGAAGGTTACGTGTTCGCACCGGCTACTCTGTCAAACATCTACTACGGTTTCCTGGCGATTAATAGCCGCTTCACGGCAAGCGGCGATGGCGTGGCGCAGTTAGGCCGATCGCTGGATGTCGATTCCAACACTAACGGTCAGGTCGTTATCCGTGACAGCGTGATTAACGAAGGCTTTAACATGGCAAAACCATGGGCTGACAGCGTTATCGCAAAACGCCCATTTGCCGGTAATACCGGTGCGGAAGATGACAAAGGTGAAATCCAGCGCAACCTGAACGACACCAACTTCAACCGCATGTGGGAATACAACAACCGCGGTATCGGTAGCAAAGTGGTTGCCGAGCCGAAGCAGTAAACGTCATTCTCTTATGTAAACCCGGCAGAATCATGCTCTGCCGGGCAGTATGCCGGATGCTCATCCGGCATTCGACACAGAATTAGTACGCGTTAACCACCACCCACATCGGGCCTTGTCCTACCGCGTAACGACCGTTCTCTGCCAACAGTCCTTGTTCGCCTGCAATCTTATACACCGCGATATGGTGCGATTTTTGCCCGGCGGCAATCAGGTATTTTCCGCTGTGATCGATATTAAAACCACGTGGCTGAGTTTCGGTAGGCTGGAAACCCTCTTTAGTCAGTACGCTACCGTCTTCAGACACGCTAAAGACCGTAATCAGGCTGGCGGTGCGATCACAGGCATACAGATGACGCCCATCAGGTGTGATATGAATATCTGCTGCCCAACGGGTATCAGCAAAATCTGCAGGCATCATATCCAGCGTCTGCACACACTCAATTTTGCCGTACGGATCTTTCAGCTCCCAGACATCAACAGAGCTGTTCAGTTCGTTCACACAGTAGGCATATTGCTTATTCGGATGGAACGCCATATGACGCGGGCCCGCGCCTTCCACGGTAGTCACTTCAGCCGGTTCCTGCGCGACCAGATGGCCATCATCGCTTACGTCAAACAGGCAGATACGATCCTGTTTCAACGCCGGAACCCACAGGGTACGGTTATCCGGAGAGATGTTGGCTGAGTGGCAACCATCCAGACCCTCAACCACGTCAACCAGTTCCACCGGCAGACCATCTTCCAGACGCGTGACGCTCACGCTGCCAGCGTTATAAGAACCCACGAACACGAAACGTCCCTGATGATCGGTAGAAATATGCGTCGGGCTACCCGGCAGCGCAGACTCTGCCGCGAAGGTCAGCGCACCGTCATCAGGCGCAATACGATAAGCCAACACGCGAAACTCCGGGCGCACGCCAACATAGAGGTAACGCTTATCCGGGCTGACGACCATCGGCTGTACCTGACCCGGCACATCAACCACCTGTGTCAGCGTCAGAGAACCATCGTGATTCAGGCTCCAGACGTGGATTTGCTGACTTTCAGGGCTGGCGGTATAAACGGTTTGCTTCATGAATACTCCTTTGCTTTTTGGCAGGTGGCTGCAATTGCCTGACACACGCCTAAGGTAGACGCTTTTAACGGTGAATGCTTAATTAAGGCTCAGAATTTTGTCCGGCTCCCGTCTCGGTGTACCATCCCAACAGACATAATTCTCAACCTTAATCTGGATAAACCTATGACCGCACGCGTGATTGCCCTGGATTTAGACGGTACCCTCTTGACCCCGAAAAAAACCTTGCTGCCATCCTCTCTCGAAGCGCTCTCGCGCGCCAGAGAAGCAGGCTACCAACTTATCATTGTCACAGGTCGCCATCACGTTGCTATTCATCCTTTTTATCAGGCACTGGCGCTGGATACACCTGCAATTTGCTGTAACGGTACCTATTTGTATGATTATCAAGCAAAAAAGGTGCTGGAATCCGATCCCCTTCCGGTAGACCAGGCATTACAGCTGATCGAAATGCTGGATGAACATCAGATCCACGGGCTGATGTATGTGGATGAGGCCATGCTGTATGAGCGCCCGACCGGGCATGTAGTGCGTACCGCTAACTGGGCACAAACGCTGCCGCCGGAACAGCGCCCGACCTTCACCCAGGTTCCTTCGCTGGCGCAGGCGGCGCATGACGTTAACGCCGTCTGGAAATTTGCTCTGACCGACGAAGATATTCCGAAACTGCAGCAGTTTGGCCGGTATGTCGAGCAACATCTGGGGCTGGAGTGTGAATGGTCCTGGCACGATCAGGTCGACATTGCCCGTAAAGGCAACAGTAAAGGACGACGCTTGACCCAGTGGATAGAAGCACAGGGCGGGTCAATGGAAAACGTGATTGCCTTTGGCGATAACTTTAACGATATCAGCATGCTGGAAGCCGCAGGCACTGGCGTGGCGATGGGCAACGCGGATGACGCGGTCAAAGCCCGCGCCAACATCGTGATTGGTGATAACACCACCGACAGCATCGCAAAATTTATCTACTCTCACCTGCTGTAATCAGGCGGTAATCGATACGCTCTTAATTTGCGCGTACAGCCACAGGCCAGGTTTGATACCCAGTTCATCCCTGGCCCATGGGCTGATCTTCGCCCACAGCGTCTTACCGCCCACCTCAAGCTGAACTTCCACCTGACCGTTATCGTCATAGCATTGCGCGACTTTTGCCCGGAGAACATTACGAATACTGGTCTGTTGCGGCGGTTGCAGTACCAATGAAACATCAGAGGCCTGAATACGAATACGCAGCGCGGTTTGCAGCGGTTGTTCCAGCTTGTTGACCCACAGATGCTGATCGCCAAGCGCCAGCGCGGTCATCGCGTAGTGTGGATGATGTTCCAGCACGCTGACTTTCAGAATACTGCTTTGCTGTTCCTTAGGCAGCCAGGGGTGCATCACGCTGCTGCCCCAGACATCTTCCAACGAACCAAACGCTTTGACCTGCCCGTTTTCCAGCACCATCACTTTATCTGCCAGGTGCAGAATCTCATCAAGCGAGTGGCTGACGTACAGCATCGGAATATTAATTTCCCGCGCCAGGCGTTGCAGATAAGGCAGCAGTTCGCGTTTACGCGGTATATCCAGAGAGGCTAACGGCTCATCAAGCAGCAATAACTCAGGCGCGGTCAGCAGCGCCCGACCGATGGCGACACGCTGCTTTTCACCGCCAGAAAGACCGCCTGGCAGACGGTCAAGCAGCGGTTCAATGCCCAACAACGCCACCAGCTTATCAAACTGTCCGGCCATGCTTTTCGCCATTCCGTAACGCAGGTTGCCGCGCACTTTATAGTGCGGGAACAGGCGCGCATCCTGGAAAACATAGCCCACCCGGCGTTTTTCCGGCGTTAAACAGATACCGTTCTCGACGTCGTTTAACACCCGACCGTTGAGCACGATGCGCCCGGACTGCGGCTGCGTCAGACCACTGATGGCGTTAATCAGTGAGGTTTTGCCCGCACCGGAAACGCCAAAAATAGCGGTGATGCCGCTGGCTGGCAGCGTTTCGTTGAGCGTCAGACAATGCGTCCCCAGCGTCTGGGAGAAATTAAGTTCAAGCATGATTATCGCCCCGTCCGCTCACGGCTAATACGCGCCAGCCATTCAGAAATCAGCAGCGAAATCAGCGCCAACACAATTGAAATGATACATAACCTCGCCGCCGCGCTTTCGCCGCCGGGAGTTTGGATCAGGGTATACATCGCCGAAGGAATGGTGCGGGTTTCACCAGGAATATTGGAAACAAAGGTAATGGTTGCACCAAATTCCCCAAGGGAACGCGCAAACGCCAGCACCGTACCAACAATAATGCCGGGCAGCATCAGCGGTAACGTAATGGTCATAAAGACGCGCCAGCGTCCGGCTCCCAGCGTGCGGGCCGCCTGCTCCAGCTTGACGTCGACACCTTCCAGCGCCAAACGAATAGCCCGCACCATGAGCGGGAAGGACATCACCGCAGCGGCCAGCACCGCCCCACGCCAGCTAAAGGCAAAAGTGATGCCAAACCAGTCGTACAGCCATTCGCCAATGAATCCGCGCCGTCCCATAGAGACCAACAGCAGATACCCCACCACCACAGGCGGCAGAACCAGCGGCAAATGCAGTACGCTGTCGAGCAGCGCTTTGCCCGGGAACTTGCATCGCACCAGTAGCCAGGCAAAGAAGATCCCAAATGGCAGACTAAACAACACGGCCAGGGAAGAAACTTTCAGGCTCAGTATAACGGCCTGCCATTCAGGATCGGTCAGTATCATTACTTGGTCGTAAATCCATAACGTTTAAAGATTTCAGCAGCCTGCGGTCCTTTCAGGTAATCATAGAACGCGCTAACCGTTGCGTTTTTGTGCCCATCAACAATCGCGATAGGGTATTCCACTTTTTTGTGCGAATCTTCCGGGAAGGTCGCCACAACTTTTACGCCCTTGCTGGCGACGGCGTCAGAACCATAGACGATCCCCAGCGGCGCTTCGTTACGCTCTACCAGCGCCAGCGCACCGCGCACGTCTTCAGCAGGAGCCAGTTTCGGGGCCAGGGTATCCCATGCACCCAGTTTTTGCAGCGCTTCTTTGGCATAAATGCCTGCCGGAACATGTTCCGGATCGCCAACAGCCAGGCGTCCACCGTTCAACAGACTGGTCCAGTTGGTTTTGCTGTCGATGGTGAAGTCTTTCTGTGCGCTGGCTTTCGGCGCAACCACCACCAGGCTGTTACCCAACAGCGTTTCACGCGTTGCGGTATCAATCGACTTCTTGTCTACCGCGTAGTCCATCCATTTCTGATCGGCAGAAATAAACAGATCGGCCGGTGCGCCTGCTTCAATCTGACGCGCCAGTGTGGAAGAAGAAGCAAAAGAGGAGACAACATCAACGTTCTTCTCTTTTTTATATTGCGTTGCAATGTCCTGCATCGCGTTGGTCAGCGAAGCCGCTGCGAAAACGGTAATCTTTCCTTCATCCGCCAGCGCATGTCCGGCAACAGTAAGAGAAAGTGTTGCCCCTGCAAACAAGCGTAACCATGTACGTGCCATCTGTAACTCCTTTGCGTTTCGTTATGTAGGCGCAAATATAACGATTAAACCAGGATTTTCCCAGTGGTTATTGATACCAATTAGAGGTTACACAAAGAAAATATCGGCAGGGAAAGTAGGATCTTGAGAAACTGTAGCGAGAGAAAACGAGTAGGAAGGCAAAAAATATAAACGCCCGACTGAGCGGGCGTTTGGGGAATCAATGATTCTGTCTGGACTGGTCTTTCTGACCGATACCGGAGAAAATGTTGAACACTTCACCCAGTCCGTAAATCAGACCCAGAATGATGGCCATTACCACAGGTACCATGATTACGGCGAATACCAGACTTTTCAATAACTCTAACATGGTCAACTCCAGATATAGTCCTTAGTTGTATTCTAACCACATAACGCAGAAAAGCACTCCCCTTTTGTGCGGTCGGCTTTGCTCAGGCACGGTTTTCCGTCACAATACCCTTTTTTGCCAGGAGCTTGTGATGCAGGCCGAAATCCTTCTTACGCTGAAACTTCAGCAAAAACTGTTTGCTGATCCCCGTCGCATTTCTCTGCTTAAGCACATTGCGCTTTCCGGTTCCATCAGTCAGGGCGCGAAGGATGCAGGTATCAGCTACAAAAGCGCCTGGGATGCGATTAACGAAATGAACCAGCTCAGCGAGCAGACGCTGGTTGAACGTGCCACAGGCGGTAAAGGCGGCGGTGGCGCGGTGTTAACGCGCTATGGCCAACGTTTAATCCAGTTATATGATTTACTGGCGCAAATCCAACAAAAAGCTTTTGATGTTTTGAGCGATGACGATGCGCTACCGCTCAACAGCCTGCTGGCAGCTATCTCGCGTTTTTCACTGCAAACCAGCGCCCGTAACCAGTGGTTTGGCACCATTACCGCTCGCGACCACGATCAGGTCCAGCAGCATGTTGACGTCCTGCTGGCCGATGGCGAAACGCGCCTGAAAGTGGCAATCACTGCGCAAAGCGGCGAGCGTCTGGGTCTTGAGGAAGGCAAAGAAGTACTGATTCTGCTGAAAGCGCCGTGGGTGGGAATCACTCAGGACGACGCTATCGCTCAGGCTGCCGATAACCAGTTGCAGGGCACGATTAGCCATATTGAACGCGGTGCGGAACAGTGTGAAGTGCTGATGACGTTGCCAGATGGCCAGACGCTCTGCGCGACGTTGCCGATAGATCAGACCCACACATTAACTGAAGGCGCTAACGTCACAGCATATTTTAATGCTGATAGAGTGATTATCGCCACGCTGTGCTGAGTTGATTGACATCAGCCCGAAGAACACGTATCCCTGTTATTCATCGCTGCAAATAATGGGATACAAAATGTCATCGTTGCAAATTTCGCAAGGCATGTTTCGTCTTAGCGACACAAAAACGCTCCAGTTAGATGCGTTGACGTTAAACGCGGGTGATAGCTGGGCGTTTGTTGGCTTTAATGGTAGCGGGAAATCTGCGCTGGCCCGCGCGCTGGCGGGCGAGTTGCCGCTCCTGAAAGGCGAACGCCGCTGCCAGTTCACACGTATTACCCGACTCTCCTTTGAGCAGCTCCAAAAGCTGGTCAGCGACGAGTGGCAGCGGAACAACACCGATCTTCTTAGTCCCGGTGAAGACGACACAGGGCGCACCACCGCAGAAATCATTCAGGATGAGGTCAACGATCCCGCCCGCTGCGCTGCGCTGGCGCAGCAGTTTGGCATTTCAGCCCTACTCAACAGGCGTTTCAAATACCTTTCCACCGGTGAAACACGCAAAACTCTGCTCTGCCAGGCATTAATGTCCACGCCAGATTTGCTGATCCTTGATGAACCCTTTGACGGGCTGGACGTCGCGTCCCGCCGCCAGTTAGCAGAACTGCTCGATGAGCTGCACCAGGCCGGCTTAACGCTGGTACTGGTGCTTAATCGCTTTGATGAAATTCCCGAATTCGTGCAGTTTGCCGGCGTGCTTGCCGATTGCACACTGACGGAAACCGGCGCAAAAATCGACCTTCTGCAACAGGCATTAATCGCTCAGCTTGCCCATAGCGAGCGGCTGGAAGGCATCCAGTTACCTGAGCCGGATGAGCCTTCAGTACGCCACACATTGTCAGATAACGAGCCGCGCATTGTGCTTAACGATGGCACCGTCTCGTATAACGATCGCCCTATCCTGCATCATCTGAGCTGGCGGGTAAATCCGGGGGAACACTGGCAAATCGTCGGCCCCAACGGTGCGGGGAAATCAACCCTGCTCAGTTTAATCACCGGCGATCATCCCCAGGGATATAGCAACGACCTGACCCTGTTTGGCCGACGCCGGGGCAGCGGTGAAACTATCTGGGATATCAAAAAACACATTGGCTATGTCAGCAGCAGCCTGCATTTGGATTACCGGGTAAGTACAACAGTTCGCAACGTTATTCTCTCCGGTTATTTCGATTCAATCGGCATTTATCAGGCCGTCTCCGACAGGCAGCACAAGCTGGTACAGCAGTGGCTGGATATTCTTGGCATCGATAAACGTACCGCGGATGCGCCATTTCATAGTCTTTCCTGGGGACAACAGCGGCTGGCATTGATTGTTCGTGCTCTGGTGAAACATCCTACATTGCTGATCCTCGATGAACCCTTGCAAGGATTAGATCCGCTCAACCGCCAACTGATCCGTCGGTTTGTGGATGTCCTGATCGGTGAAGGCGAAACTCAGCTTTTGTTCGTCTCTCATCACGCCGAAGATGCCCCGGCCTGCATTACCCATCGGCTAGAGTTTGTACCCGAGGGAGATATCTACGGCTATCGACAAACTTCTCTGCGTTAATTTTCATGCCAGGGCGTTTATCACGCCCTTTTTTCTGCTTTTTTTTCAGACAATCGCTGTAATAACAACCTAACATAATGATTTATAATAAATTAACTAGCAGCGTCGAGTGAAAACCCTGGAGTGTAAACGATTCCACTAATTTATTCCGTGTCACACTTTTCGCATCTTTGTTATGCTATGGTTATTGCATACCATAGGCTTAACGGAGCGAATTATGAGAGTATTGGTTACAGGTGGTAGCGGTTACATTGGAAGCCACACTTGCGTGCAGTTGCTGAAAAACGGTCACGAGGTGGTGATCCTGGATAATCTCTGCAACAGCAAGCGCAGCGTACTGCCCGTCATTGAGCGTTTAGGCGGCAAGCATCCGACCTTCGTGGAAGGAGACATCCGTAACGAAGCGCTGATAACCGAAATTCTGCACGATCATGCCATTGATACGGTCATCCATTTTGCCGGTTTAAAAGCCGTTGGAGAATCCGTTGCCAAGCCGCTGGAGTACTATGACAACAACGTCAACGGCACTCTGCGTCTGGTGAATGCAATGCGCGCAGCCAACGTGAAAAACTTTATTTTCAGCTCCTCCGCGACCGTCTATGGCGATCAGCCGCAAATTCCTTACGTTGAAAGCTTCCCCACCGGCACGCCACAAAGTCCGTACGGCAAAAGCAAGCTGATGGTGGAACAGATCCTGACCGATCTGCAAAAAGCTCAGCCCGACTGGAGCATTGCCCTGCTGCGCTACTTTAACCCTGTTGGCGCTCATCCGTCAGGAGATATGGGGGAAGATCCGCAAGGTATTCCAAACAACCTGATGCCTTACATCGCGCAGGTTGCCGTTGGCCGCCGCGAGTCTCTTGCCATATTTGGCAATGACTACCCTACTGAAGATGGCACCGGCGTACGCGACTACATCCATGTGATGGATCTCGCCGACGGCCACGTTGCCGCCATGGAAAAACTGGCAGGCATTCAGGGTGTGCATATTTATAACCTCGGTGCAGGCATCGGCAGCAGCGTGCTGGACGTGGTCCACGCCTTCAGCAAAGCCTGTGGTAAACCGGTGAATTACCACTTCGCCCCGCGCCGTGAAGGCGATCTTCCGGCCTACTGGGCTGATGCCAGCAAAGCCGATCGCGAGCTCAACTGGCGCGTGACCCGCACATTGGATGAAATGGCACAAGATACCTGGCACTGGCAGTCACGCCACCCACAGGGATATTCGGATTAAGGACCAATCATGACGCAATTCAATCCTGTCGATCATCCACACCGCCGTTTTAACCCGCTCACCGGGCAGTGGATCCTCGTATCACCGCATCGCGCCAAACGCCCGTGGCAAGGGGCGCAGGAAACTCCGTCTAAGCAGGTACTACCTGCACATGACCCGGACTGCTTCCTGTGCGCTGGCAATACGCGCGTTACCGGCGACAAAAACCCGGATTACACCGGGACCTATGTCTTTACCAATGACTTTGCGGCGCTGATGTCCGATACCCCCGACGCGCCGGACAGTCACGATCCGTTGATGCGCTGCCAGAGCGCGCGCGGTACCAGCCGCGTGATTTGCTTCTCACCCGATCACAGCAAAACGTTGCCGGAACTCAGCGTCCCTGCACTGACAGAAATCGTAAAAACGTGGCAGGAGCAGACCGAAGACTTAGGGAAAACCTATCCCTGGGTGCAGGTATTTGAGAATAAAGGCGCAGCGATGGGGTGCTCGAACCCGCACCCACACGGACAAATTTGGGCCAACAGCTTTTTGCCTAACGAAGCCGAACGTGAAGATCGCCTGCAGAAAGCGTACTTCGCCGAACAAGGCGCGCCAATGCTCGTTGATTACGTCCAGAGAGAACTGGCGGACGGCAGTCGTACGGTCGTAGAAACCGAGCACTGGCTGGCGGTTGTGCCTTACTGGGCCGCGTGGCCGTTCGAAACGCTGCTGCTGCCGAAAGCGCATGTGCTGCGTATTACCGATTTGAGCGACGAACAGCGTGCTGACCTGGCGCTGGCGTTGAAAAAACTGACCAGTCGTTACGACAATCTGTTCCAGTGTTCATTCCCCTACTCCATGGGCTGGCACGGCGCACCGTTTAACGGTGAAGAAAACCAACACTGGCAGTTGCATGCACACTTTTATCCGCCGCTGCTGCGTTCCGCGACTGTGCGTAAATTTATGGTCGGATATGAAATGCTGGCAGAAACCCAGCGCGACCTGACGGCAGAACAAGCGGCTGAACGACTGCGTGCGGTCAGCGACATCCATTTTCGCGAATCCGGAGTTTAAATAATGAGTCTGAAAGAAAAAACACAATCTCTGTTTGCAGAAACATTTGGCTACCCTGCCACCCATACTATTCAGGCACCGGGTCGTGTAAACCTGATCGGCGAACATACCGATTATAACGACGGCTTCGTTCTGCCTTGCGCCATCGACTATCAAACCGTTATCAGTTGTGCGGCACGCGACGATCGAAAAGTCCGCGTGATCGCCGCTGATTACGACAATCAGATTGATGAGTTCTCGCTTGATGCGCCGATTATCGCCCACGACAGCCAGCAGTGGTCAAACTACGTGCGTGGCGTAGTGAAACATCTGCAAAAGCGCAATAACACCTTTGGCGGCGCTGATCTGGTGATCAGCGGTAACGTCCCACAGGGCGCGGGGTTAAGTTCTTCTGCCTCGCTGGAAGTCGCTGTGGGTACGGTATTCCAGCAGCTCTATCATCTGCCGCTCGACGGCGCGCAGATTGCCCTGAACGGTCAGGAAGCTGAAAACCAGTTTGTCGGCTGTAACTGCGGCATTATGGATCAGTTGATCTCGGCACTTGGTAAGAAAGATCATGCGCTACTGATCGACTGCCGAACGCTTGGCACCAAAGCAGTTTCTATGCCTGAGGGCGTAGCGGTGGTGATCATCAACAGTAACTTTAAACGTACGCTGGTCGGTAGCGAATACAACACCCGTCGCGAACAGTGTGAAACCGGCGCGCGTTTCTTCCAGCAGCCAGCGCTGCGTGATGTTAACCTTGAAGCGTTTAACGCCGTCGCCCACGAATTGGATCCGATCGTCGCCAAACGCGTTCGCCACGTGATCACGGAAAATGCGCGTACCGTTGAAGCAGCACAGGCGCTGGAAAAAGGCGACCTGCTGCGTATGGGCCAACTGATGGCGGAATCTCACGCCTCAATGCGCGATGACTTTGAAATTACCGTGCCGCAAATTGATACGCTGGTTGAGATTGTCAAAGCGACCATTGGCGATAAAGGCGGTGTACGCATGACCGGCGGCGGCTTCGGCGGCTGTATAGTGGCGCTGATCCCGCAAGATTTGGTGCCTGCCGTACAGCAAGCTGTCGCTGAGCAGTACGAAGCAAAAACTGGAATTAAAGAAACATTCTACGTCTGCAAACCTTCTCAAGGAGCCGGACAATGTTAAACGAAATCCCCGTGCAGGCTCCGGACGGTCAGCCGTTTCGCCTGCTCACCCTGCGCAATGACGCAGGGATGGTGGTCACGCTGATGGACTGGGGCGCGACCCTACTCTCTGCGCGTATTCCGCTCAGCGATGATAGCGTGCGCGAAGCATTACTCGGTTGTGCCAGCCCGGAACAATACCCGGGACAGGCTGCATTTCTGGGGGCCTCGATTGGTCGCTACGCTAACCGTATCGCCAACAGCCGCTATACATTTGCTGGCGAAACCGTTGAATTAATACCAAGTCAGGGCGACAACCAGCTGCACGGCGGGCCGGACGGTTTTGACAAACGTCGCTGGCAGATAGTCAATCAAAATGACCGCCAGGTGCTGTTCGCCTTAACGTCTGACGATGGCGATCAGGGCTTCCCTGGCCATCTTTGCGCTACCGTGCAGTATCGCCTGACTGACGATAATCGTATTTCGATAACCTACCGCGCCACGGTCGATAAGCCCTGCCCGGTGAATCTGACGAATCACGTTTATTTCAACCTCGACGGTGACAAAACGGATGTGCGCCAACACAAGCTGCAAATCCTCGCCGACGAGTACTTGCCGGTTGATGAAATGGGCATCCCGCACGACGGACTGAAATCCGTCGCTGGTAGCACTTTCGATTTCCGTACGCCTAAGATCATCAGCAGTGAATTTCTTGCCGATGACGATCAGCGCAAGGTAAAAGGTTACGATCACGCCTTCCTGCTCCAGGCACAGGGCAATACGCATACGCCGGTCGCTCGACTGTGGTCCCAGGATGAAAAACTGCAGATGGAGGTCTACACCTCCGCCCCGGCATTACAGTTTTATTCCGGGAATTTCCTCGGCGGTACGCCATCCCGTGGTCCTGATGCCTACGCCGACTGGCAAGGTCTGGCACTGGAAAGCGAGTTCCTGCCGGACAGCCCGAACCATCCGGAATGGCCGCAGCCAGACTGCTTCCTGCGTCCTGGTGAAGAGTACGCCAGCGTGACGGAATACCGGTTTATTCCAGCTTAATTGTTCCCCCCTCCCAGGCCCGATGACGTAACGTATCGGGCCTGTTGCTTGTTTATCACAGTAGAACCGCTCAAATCCCCACCGTTCAAAGACAAAATCGCAACCTTGAGTTCACAAGAACCTTACACTGTGGCGCTATTTTCGCTATGGTTATGCGTAAGGATTGCCGCTGACGCATTACGGCAATATAATGAGAATTATTATCATTAAATATGATTTATAGGAGTGAGTGTATGGCTGTAACTAAGCTGGTTCTGGTACGTCACGGTGAAAGTCAGTGGAACAACGAGAACCGTTTTACCGGTTGGTATGACGTTGATCTGTCCGAGAAAGGTGTGGGCGAAGCAAAAGCGGCAGGTAAACTGCTGAAAGAGGAAGGCTACAGCTTCGATTTTGCTTATACCTCTGTGCTGAAACGTGCCATTCACACCCTGTGGAACGTACTGGACGAACTGGATCAGGCCTGGCTGCCAGTTGAGAAATCCTGGAAACTGAACGAACGTCATTACGGCGCGTTGCAGGGTCTGAACAAAGCTGAAACCGCTGAAAAATACGGTGACGAGCAGGTTAAACAATGGCGTCGCGGCTTTGCGGTAACGCCACCGGAACTGACCAAAGATGACGAGCGTTATCCGGGTCACGATCCGCGTTATGCGAAACTGACCGACAAAGAGTTACCGGTTACCGAAAGCCTGGCGCTGACCATCGATCGCGTTATCCCCTACTGGAACGAAACTATTCTGCCGCGCATGAAAAGCGGTGAGCGTGTGATTATCGCCGCTCACGGTAACTCTCTGCGTGCGCTGGTTAAATACCTGGATAACATGGGCGAAGATGAGATCCTTGAACTGAACATTCCGACCGGCGTACCGCTGGTATATGAGTTCGACGAAAACTTCAAACCGATCAAACACTACTATCTGGGTAACGCTGACGAGATCGCCGCAAAAGCTGCGGCCGTTGCGAACCAGGGTAAAGCGAAGTAATTTCTTCGCGACACATAAAAAAGCGCGGATTATCCGCGCTTTTTTATTTTTCTGGAAGGCTAACGTTTTAACCGCGACGCGCTTTTACCGCATCCGCCAACTGGCGCAGCACCGCATCGGTGTCTTCCCAGCCAATGCAGGCGTCGGTGATGCTCTTACCGTAGGTCAGCGGCTCGCCGCTATCCGGGTTCTGATTACCCTCGACCAGATGGCTTTCGATCATCACGCCAATAATCGCTTTTTCTCCACCAGCGACTTGTCCGCAAACGTCTTTCGCAACATCCATCTGCTTTTTGAACTGCTTGCAGGAGTTGGCATGGCTAAAGTCGATCATCACTTGTGCAGAGAGCCCTGCTTTGATCAGACCTTCTTTCACGTCGGCAACGTGCTGAGCGCTGTAGTTAGGTTCTTTGCCGCCGCGCAAAATAATATGGCAATCGCCGTTACCGCTGGTATTCACGATCGCTGAATGACCCCATTTGGTCACAGACAGGAAGCAGTGTGGCGCCCCTGCTGCGTTGATTGCATCAATCGCAACTTTGATCGTGCCATCGGTACCGTTTTTAAAACCAACCGGGCAAGACAGACCTGATGCCAGCTCGCGGTGTACTTGAGACTCGGTGGTACGAGCCCCAATCGCGCCCCAGCTCATCAGATCGGCAAGGTATTGCGGCGTGATCATATCGAGGAACTCACCCGCAGCCGGCAATCCGCTATCGTTGATATCCAGCAGCAATTTACGTGCAATGCGCAGCCCATCGTTGATTTGGAAGCTGTTGTCCATGTGCGGATCGTTGATAAGCCCTTTCCAGCCGACGGTGGTTCGCGGTTTTTCAAAATAGACGCGCATGACAATTTCAAGCTCGCCTTTTAACTCTTCGCGCAGCGCCAGCAGGCGGGCGGCGTACTCTTTAGCGGCTGCCGGATCATGAATAGAGCACGGCCCAATCACCACTAACAGGCGATCATCGCTCCCTTTCAGAATTTTATGAATCGCCTTACGGGCATGAGCCACCGTGTTTGCGGCATTTTCAGTAGCGGGGAATTTTTCCAGCAATGCGACTGGCGGTAATAACTCGTTGATCTCTTTAATGCGTAAATCGTCGTTCTGATAATTCATGATTATTCCAGCGTTGCCATACTTATATAAATGAATGCAATCCCTCCAATCTATATCTTCAGTCATAAAGTGTAAACGGGGTTTTACACTTTGGACGGATTAATCCTGGAATTGGCCAAAAAAACACAATAAAGTAGCGAAAAACGAGATCCAACCTACAATTTATAACTGTAACAGCTTTAATTTTCATAAATTTCAAGATTCTATGCTGGGTTTAATTTCTCAGACAAAACTATTAACCACATATTGATGATGTAACTGGCACATGCACTGTTGGAAGACGTTATCCGACATATCGACCATAACAGGAGCATATTATGCATATGACAAAGCTGGCTTCACTCTTTCTTACCGCTACACTCAGCCTCGCCAGCGGCGCGGCGCTGGCTGCTGAAACCAATACGCAGTCCAATAACGGCCAGGCAAATTCCTCGGCGGATGCCGGTCAGGTCGCCCCAGACGCACGCGAAAACGTGGCACCAAATAACGTCGACAACAGTAACGTGAATTCGGGTGGCACAATGCTGCACCCGAACGGTTCATCAATGAACCATGAAGGGATGACCAAAGACGAGATGCACAAGAACACCATGTGTAAGGACGGTCGCTGCCCTGATGTGAATAAGAAGGTTGAGACCGGAAACGGCATTAATAATGATGCCGAGACAAAAACTGATGGCACTACGCAGTAACGCTGAAAATAAAGCTAATAACGGGAGAGCAATAGCTCTCCTTTTTAATTTTATCATCCCAAAAACGGTATGATGGCATACAGTAAAGATGAGAATAACAAAGGGATGGCATAATGGCGCACTCGCATACTCATAATTCCTCTGAGCAACCCAAGGACAATAATGCCCGCCGCTTGATGTTTGCATTCTGCATTACAGCCGGATTTATGTTGGTTGAAGTGGTAGGTGGAATACTTTCAGGTTCACTGGCCTTATTGGCTGATGCCGGGCATATGCTCACTGATGCCGCAGCGCTCCTTTTCGCGCTGCTGGCCGTCCGGTTTTCCCATCGACCGCCTACAATACGACACACCTTCGGCTGGCTGAGGCTCACGACACTGGCCGCGTTTGTTAATGCCATCGCATTGGTCGTGATCACCATTTTAATCGTCTGGGAAGCCATTGAGCGCTTCCATACGCCCCGCCCCGTAGCAGGCGGTATGATGATGGTTATAGCTGTCGCGGGTTTACTCGCTAACGTGCTGGCTTTTTGGGTTCTACACCGCGGCAGTGAGGAGAAAAACCTGAACGTCCGCGCCGCGGCACTACATGTGATGGGCGATTTACTCGGCTCGGTCGGGGCGATCATCGCTGCGCTTATTATTATCTGGACGGGCTGGACGCCTGCGGACCCAATTCTTTCGATTCTGGTTTCCGTGCTGGTACTGCGCAGCGCCTGGCGACTGTTAAAGGATAGCGTTAACGAATTACTGGAAGGTGCCCCGCTGACGCTGGATATTGCCGCACTGCAGCGCCATCTCAGCCGGGATATCCCCGAAGTCCGCAATGTACACCATGTCCATGTCTGGATGGTGGGTGAAAAACCGGTAATGACTCTGCATGTGCAGGTGATCCCGCCGCACGATCATGATGCCCTGCTGGAACGTATTCAGCATTTCCTTATCCATCACTACCAGATTGAACACGCGACGATCCAGATGGAGTATCAGCCGTGCAATGGGCCGGACTGCCACCTGTACCAAGGCGTGTCCGGCCATTCACATCATCACCATTAATGGGACAGCGCGCGGGAACCCCGCTCACGCGCGCTGTTAATCCACATCCTGCTACCATTCAGGGCGATAACCGTCAGGATCATATACTCCAGCGACATGGCATATACGCCTTGTAGGGCGAAAATCACTACGCTTATTACGTTAATGATCACCCACAGCAGCCAGTTTTCGACGTATTTGCGCGTCATCAGGATCATCGCCGCAATCGACAACACCATCATGCAGGAGTCCCAGAACGGGAATGCATCGGGTTGCAACTCAGGCACAACAACCTGTAATCCTAATGCCTGCATAATGTTCACCGCAATGCGGGTCAGGAACGCAAAAACCGGATCGATATAGACCGACATCAGACCGATCGCTACCACGCAAGCCGCCAGCCAGCCGATCGCTTTTGGTAACGGCAGCCAGCGAATTTTCAGTTCCGCTTCATGCTGGTTAGTTTGCCTGGACCAGGCATACCAGCCGTAGATGTTGGCGGCAAAGAAGAAAACTTGCAGCAACAGGCTTGCATAGAGCTGGATCTGAAAGAAGATAATCGCAAACAGCGTGACGTTTATCAGGCCGAAGAAGTAATTGCTTATTTTCTCAAGGCTCGCCAGACCAATACACAGCAACCCGGCGATCGTCCCCACAGCTTCGATCCACGACAGATCGTAACCGCCAGCGCCAATCGGAATATGTACCAGAATATTCTGCGTGCTAAAAAAGTCCATCTTTTCCCCCAGAGCAAAAAAATTAATTAAGCTCGAAGTGTAGCCGCAAATTCCAACATGCGGTTTAACGGTAACAACGCCCCTTCTCGCAGCGCAGCATCAACATGTATCTCATGAGCCGCTCCGCCTTGTTCCAGGCCCTCAGCAATCGCCTTGAGGCCGTTCATCGCCATCCACGGACAATGCGCACAGCTGCGACAGGTTGCCCCCTCGCCAGCCGTCGGCGCTTCAAGCAATTCTTTATCCGGAACGGCCTGCTGCATTTTGTAAAAAATGCCCCGGTCAGTCGCCACAATCAGTTGTTGATGCGGTAACGATTTAGCTGCGTTGATTAACTGGCTGGTTGAGCCAACCGCATCGGCCATATCAACGATAGACTGAGGGGACTCCGGGTGCACCAACACCGCAGCATCAGGGTAAAGCCCCTTCATGCGTGTTAAAGCCTGAATTTTAAATTCGTCGTGGACGATACAGGCCCCCTGCCAACAAAGAACGTCTGCACCGGTCTGTTTTTGCACGTAGTTGCCCAGATGTCTGTCCGGAGCCCAGATGATCTTTTCACCTAAACTATCAAGATGCTCAATAAGTTCTACCGCGATACTGGACGTGACAACCCAGTCCGCCCGCGCTTTAACGGCAGCGGAGGTATTGGCGTAAACCACCACAGTACGATCAGGATGCGCATCGCAAAACGCGCTGAAAGCATCAATCGGGCAACCCAGATCTAATGAACATTCCGCCTGTAAGGTCGGCATCAGGATGGTCTTTTCCGGGCTGAGGATTTTGGCGGTTTCCCCCATAAACCTCACTCCTGCAACCAACAGCGTAGAGGCAGAATGTTTTGAGCCGAACCGCGCCATCTCCAGAGAATCAGAAATACAGCCACCGGTCTCTTCGGCCAATTGCTGAATTTCAGGATCGGTGTAATAGTGCGCGACCATAACGGCATCACGCTCTTTCAACAGGCGCTTGATTTTTTCACGATAAAATTGCTTTTCATCCACACTCAGCGGGGCTGGCTTCGGCGGAAACGGATAAATTGCTGCTTCTGGATCAAACATCACGCTCATCTTGCTTTCTCGTTTTACTAGCTTAACGAAATAACCGATTAAAAGCGTGACGCACGCCGTATTCGGTTAGATTTGTTTTATATGCTAAACAAGATAGCGGATTGGCGTAAGAAAGTCACAATAATTGCGTGTGATGAATGCCGGATGGCGACTGACGTCTTATCCGGCCTACGTGAATAGTGTCGTCTGTAGGACTGATAAGCGAAGCGCATCAGGCAAGCAGGTTCGAATCGTTAATTCTGCGCATAGCAAAAAAGCGCCTTTAGGGCGCCTTTTTACACTGGTGGGGCGTGCAGGATGACTCGCTACGCTCGCCCTTCGGGCCATCGCCGTAAACGGCTCCGTTGTCTCACTTCGTTCGACCCGAACCTGCTGCAGATTCGAATCATGAAATCCTGCGCATAGCAAAAAAGCGCCTTTAGGGCGCTTTTTTACACTGGTGGGGCGTGCAGGATTCGAACCTGCGACCAATTGATTAAAAGTCAACTGCTCTACCAACTGAGCTAACGCCCCCTTATGGGGTTTACTTCTTTATACTTTCAGGATGGTGGGTCGTGCAGGATGACTCGGCTTTGCCTCGCCCTACGGGCCGTTGCTTACGCAACGTTATCCTTCACGTTTTACAATCGCGTTCCACCTTAGCGATTGGTGGGTCGTGCAGGATTCGAACCTGCGACCAATTGATTAAAAGTCAACTGCTCTACCAACTGAGCTAACGCCCCGAGTGGTGGGTGATGACGGGATCGAACCGCCGACCCCCTCCTTGTAAGGGAGGTGCTCTCCCAGCTGAGCTAATCACCCGATACTACGCTGGATACTACTTACTAACTGAGTTAGTGGTGGGTCGTGCAGGATGACTCGACTTCGTCTCGCCCTACGGGCCGTTGCTTACGCAACGTTATCCTTCACGTTTTACAATCGCGTTCCACCTTAGCGATTGGTGGGTCGTGCAGGATTCGAACCTGCGACCAATTGATTAAAAGTCAACTGCTCTACCAACTGAGCTAACGACCCGCTCGGGTATAACCTGAAAATTTTTACTCGGTACCACCAATAAATTGGTGGGGCGTGCAGGATTCGAACCTGCGACCAATTGATTAAAAGTCAACTGCTCTACCAACTGAGCTAACGACCCACTTTTTTTGCCGCTTTCGGGCTGTTTGATATCCCTTGGCAACGGCGGCATATATTACTGATTTCAGATTTTAGCGCAACAAAAATTTCGATGTAAATAACTCAACTGCTTAGGAATCACACGACGCGACCAGAATTAACACGATTTCTGGTCGCATGGTGTTCATTACATCGCGCCAAGGCGTTTTTGCGCTTGTTTCGCGCCATCAGTGCCAGGGTATTTAGTGATAACCTGCTGATAAACGGCTTTAGCTTTTGCTGTGTCACCTTTGTCCTGCATGATGACGCCGACTTTATACATCGCGTCTGCAGCCTTTGGTGATTTCGGGAAGTTTTTAACTACTGAAGCAAAATAGAACGCTGCATCATCTTTTTTCCCCTTGTTGTAATTCAACTGACCCAGCCAGTAATTCGCATTTGGCAGGTAAGTCGAGTCTGGGTACTTTTTGATGAAGTTCTGAAATGCTTCAATCGCATCATCCTGGCGGGATTTATCCTGCACCAGAGCAATGGCCGCATTGTAATCAGTGTTCGCATCGCCAGTCTGCGCCGGGGCTCCTGCCGCTGCGCCCGCATCAGGCGTAGGGGTTGCTGCTGCCCCACTCTGATCGCTACCTGCAGACTGCGCCGCAGGCGCACTACCGCTGCCAAGATTATTAATCTGCAACAATATTTGCTTCTGGCGTTCAACAACCTGGTTCAACTGATACTGATTTTCCTGAATTTGACCACGCAGGGAATCAATATCGGACTGATTATCGGAGAGTTGTTGCTGGAGTTGGGTTAAAAGCTGACTGTGAGCGTTAGAAATACGCTCGAGTTGAGTGACACGGTCTTCGACCGAGCCTGAGCCGACACTACTGATTGGCGCCTGAGCAAAAGCGGCCCAAGGGGCCGCTATGCCAACCAGTAACGACAGACTCAACAGATGATGTCTGAAGTTACTGCTCATGCAATTCTCTTAGTAAACCAGTACGGCGCGACGGTTTTTGGCGTAAGCCGCTTCGTCATGACCCAGTACTGCAGGTTTTTCTTTACCGTAAGAAACGATGGAGATCTGGTCAGCAGAAACGCCTTTACCCTGCAGGTACATCTTAACGGCGTTCGCACGACGCTCACCCAGGGAGATGTTGTACTCAGGAGTACCACGTTCGTCCGCATGACCTTCTACGGTGACTTTGTAAGACGGGTTGCTACGCAGGAAGTTAGCGTGAGCATCCAGCATTGCAGCGAAATCAGAACGGATATCGTACTTGTCCAGATCGAAGTAAACGATGTTGTTCTGCTGCAGCTGTTGCATCTGAAGACGCGCTTGCTCTTCAGAAGACATGTTGCCGCTGCCGTTTGCATCCATACCAGTGCCGGCACCCAGCATGCCTTCGCTGCCGTCATTGCTGGCGTTCTTGTTAGAAGAACACGCTGCAATAGCCATAACAGGCAGAGCAATCATCAGCCCTTTCAGCACTTTGTTCAGTTGCATTTCAATGATTCCTTTATTAATCAATTATTTATTATCACAGATACGGCGACCAGGCAGGGAATTTAACCTGTCCATCAGTTGCCGGAAGACGCGCTTTGAAACGCCCATCTGTAGAAACCAAATTCAGCACGGATCCCATCCCCTGAGAAGAGCTGTAGATTACCATAGTGCCGTTAGGTGCCAGACTTGGCGTTTCGTCCAGGAACGTTGACGACAGAACTTGTACGCCACCCGCTACCAGATCTTGTTTGGCAATGTGCTGCTGACCGTTGGCCGAACTTACCATTACCATAAATTTACCGTCGCTGCTCACATCCGCATCCTGGTTTTGCGAACCTTCCCAGGTAATGCGCTGCGGAGCACCGCCGTTGACGTTAACTTTATATACCTGCGGACGACCGGCCTGGTCAGATGTAAAGGCCAGGTTTTGGCTGTCCGGGAACCAGGTCGGTTCCGTGTTGTTGCTACGACCATCCGTCACCTGACGGATCTGACCGGAACCAATGTCCATGACATACAGGTTCAGGCTACCGGTTTTAGACAGGGCAAACGCCAGTTTGCTGCCATCCGGAGAAAACGCAGGCGCACCGTTGTGACGTGGGAACGACGCTACCTGACGAACCGCGCCATTAGACAACGTCTGAATAACCAGTGCAGAACGACCACTCTCGAAGGTTACGTACGCCAGTTTTGAACCGTCCGGAGACCACGCCGGAGACATCAGCGGCTGCGGAGAACGGTGTACCACGAACTGGTTGTAACCATCGTAGTCGGACACACGTAATTCGTACGGGAACTGACCACCGTTGGTCTGAACAACATAAGCGATACGGGTACGGAATGCACCTTTAATGCCGGTCAGTTTTTCAAACACTTCGTCACTTGCAGTATGCCCCGCGTAACGCAGCCACTGCTTGTTCACTTTATAAGTGTTCTGTGCCAGTACGGTACCCGGTGCGCCACCGGTGTCAACCAGCTGATAGGCAACGCTGTAAGAACCATCCGGGTTCGGCGTAACCTGGCCGACGACTACGGAATCAATGCCCAGCGCAGACCAAGCGGCAGGTTGAACTTCCTGCGCGGTACCAGGCTGCTGAGGCAGACGAGAACGGTCTAACGGGTTAAATTTACCGCTGTTACGCAGGTCAGCACCTACGATACCACCGATATCTTCAGGTGCAGCACCCGGTCCTGCCCACTGGAAGGGGACAACACCAATCGGGCGCGCCGAGTCCACCCCCTGGGTGATCTCGATACGTACTTCTGCGTGCAGCACCGCTGCCCACAGCATCAGAAAACCAAATGCTACTCGTAATGCCTGCTTCATCATATCTCCCTTATCTGGACGGAAAGCCCACGATAATTTAGCAGAATGTTAACAAACTCAAATACACAAAACTACCACAACTCAGTATCAACCTTAGACCGTTTCCCCTGATTTCTCAGGGGTCGTTATTACAGTTTGAAGTCCAGTTTGGCATCTTTTACTTTTTCATAAACTGCCTGGCTAGGCGGTTTAGGAATTCTGGCGGTTTTCGCAGCCGTCAGCGCAGCCTGACACAATGCTGGATCCCCACCCTCTTCGGTCACATCCAGTAACAGACCATCGGGTGCTAACTTGATATGTAATACGCAAGATTTACCTGCATACAAATCTGCACCATACAGACGGCTCTGGATCGCATTACGAATTTGAGATGCGTAAGCACTGATATCAGCACCAGATGCACCGCCATTGGCACCACTTGTACCACTATCTTTCGCCGGTTGGCCGTTTCCTTTCGCTCCACCGCCCGATTTCGGTGCATTCTTACCGGAGCTCAGGTCACCCAACAAGTCGTCAACGCCAGAGGCTGCAGCGGCTTTTTCGGCCGCAGCCTTTTTAGCAGCAGCTGCTTTATCTGCCGCAGCTTTCTTATCGGCAGCGGCTTTCTCGGCTGCAGCTTTTTTGTCTGCTGCTGCTTTTTCCGCTGCGGCTTTCTTATCAGCCGCCGCTTTTTCAGCAGCGGCCGCTTTCGCAGCGGCGGCTTTTTCTGCTTTCTCAGCGGCAGCTTTCTCGGCTGCTGCTTGCTTAGCGGCTTCAGCCTGTGCTTTCTTCGCAGCGTCCGCGGCAGCTTTAGCAGCTTGTGCTTCGGCAACTTTCTTCGCATCAGCAGCGGCTTTAGCAGCTTCCGCCTCAGCTTTTTTCTGTGCGTCCGCAGCGGCTTTCTTCGCGGCATCTGCCGCTTGTTTCGCCTGTGCATCAGCTTTAGCCTTCGCGTCTGCAGCAGCCTTCGCCGCAGCTTCTTCAGCCTGTTTCTGTTGCTCTTGCGCTTTCGCGGCGGCGGCTTCAGCTTGCTTCTGCTGTTCCGCCTGTTCGCGCACTTTTTCCTGCGCGGCTAAGCGTTCTTTTTCCAGCTGCTTCAGTCGCTCTTGCTCAGCTGCCTGTTTCTCGCGAAGTTCTTCAGCTTGCTGCTGCGCCTGCTTTTCACGCTGCTCTTCAGCACGTTTCGCGCTTGCCTGCTGTTGCTGCTGCCTGTCGTACTGTTGCACAACGGCGCCAGGATCGACCATAACGGCGTCGATGGACGAACCGCCACCGCCGCCGGCTGAAGCATCAATGTGCTCATCGAACGAACTCCAGATCAGCGCTGCAAATAAAATGACATGCAGCACCGCTGAAATAATTATCGCCCTTTTGAGCTTGTCGTTTTGTTCGGTTGCCTTTGACACTCTCGGTTCCCAAAAAACTGTTCGCCTGTTACGTGCTATCTTTCAAGCCAGCAAAACGCCGTCATCAGATTGGCTGCGTCATCAAGCCAACCGATTTTACGCCTGCACTGTGTAACAAGTTCAGCGCTTTAATTATTTCATCATAAGGCACGTCTTTCGCACCACCGATTAAAAAGACCGTTTTCGGATTGGTCTGCAGGCGACTTTTCGCTTCCGCGATAACCTGCTCCGGCGGCAGTTGATCCATACGATCTTTCTCAACCACCACGCTGTATTGCCCAATACCGGAAACTTCAATAATGACCGGGGGTTCGTCGTTACTGCTGACGGCTTGCGATTCGGTCGCATCCGGCAGGTCGACTTCCACACTCTGCGTAATGATCGGTGCGGTTGCCATAAAGATCAGCAACAGCACCAGCAGTACGTCGAGCAGCGGTACAATATTGATTTCGGACTTGAGTTCGCGACGACCTCGTCCACGCGTTCTGGCCATGGCTTACCCCTTGTTGCTCTCGCTAACGGTAAACGCCTGGCGGTGCAGAATCGCGGTGAACTCTTCCATAAAGTTGTCGTAATTCAGTTCCAGTTTGTTCACGCGCTGGTTCAGACGGTTGTAGGCCATAACCGCCGGGATTGCCGCAAACAGACCGATAGCCGTTGCAATCAACGCTTCCGCGATACCCGGTGCAACCATTTGCAGCGTCGCCTGTTTTACCGCGCCCAGCGCGATAAATGCGTGCATGATCCCCCAAACGGTACCGAACAGACCGATATACGGGCTGATGGAGCCAACGGTTCCGAGGAATGGAATATGCGTTTCCAGCGTTTCCAGCTCACGGTTCATCGAGATACGCATCGCACGGGAAGCACCCTCAACGACCGCTTCCGGCGCGTGGCTATTTGCCCGATGCAAACGGGCAAATTCTTTGAACCCGCTGTAGAAAATTTGTTCTGAGCCAGCCAAATTATCACGACGCCCCTGGCTTTCCTGGTACAGGCGCGACAATTCAATGCCAGACCAGAACTTGTCTTCAAATGCTTCGGCTTCACGTGAAGCAGCATTAAGAATACGGGTCCGCTGGATAATAATGGCCCAGGATGCGATTGAGAAACCAATCAAAATCAACATGATAAGTTTAACCAGAAGGCTTGCCTTCAGGAACAAATCAAGGATATTCATGTCAGTCACTGCTTAAACTCCGCGACAATAGACTTGGGAAGCGCACGAGGCTTCATTTTGAGTGGATCAACGCAAACAATCAGAACTTCGGCTTCATTCAGCACGGTGTTCTCTGCGTTGACAATGCGTTGCGTGAAAACCAAAGAGGTGCCACGCATTGACGTAATTTCGGTTTGAACTTCGAGCATATCGTCGAGCCGGGCAGGCGCAAAATACTCGAGGGTCATCTTGCGCACCACAAAGGCTACACGTTCAGCCAACAGGACCTGCTGACTGAAGTGATGATGACGCAGCATCTCTGTGCGCGCTCTTTCATAAAAAGCGACGTAGCTGGCGTGGTAAACCACCCCACCGGCATCGGTATCTTCATAGTAGACACGAACCGGCCATCGAAACAGCGTTGTATTCACTTTACATCCCGGTAATGCAACAAAAGGTTAGTGCTTTCAAACTTCGCTACTATACGCGCGGGAATGGTGCTTTGGAATGGGGGAAAGTAAACGGAGAGTAAAAAATTATGGGCTTATGCAAGCCCATAAATATTTAAGGATGTTTCTTATTCAAAAGAAGAAGAAAAACAGACCAACAACGAGGACGATATCCGCGATCAGCGGGCAGAAGATACCCTGCCAGTGTACGGCACGAGGACGAAAGCCAACGCCGTGAATGATGCCTGCGCAGACCGCCCACATCAGCAGAAAACCATGCCAGATTTCAAGCTCACTGGTTTTAGCCGCGAAACGTGACGGATCCCAGAATATGCAGCCGGCCAATACGATTGCCAGCACAAATGAAAGCGCCCGCAAGGGGCGCTTGTCCATCGCGTTGTATAACATCGCGATAATATTGGTCATTAGCTATCTTCTTGTCCGGCTTTGCCTGATTCAACGTGCTCAAGCGCCAGCGCTGTGATTATCCCAAATGCACAGGCAAGAAGCGTTCCCAAAATCCATGCGAAATACCACATTTTAAGCTCCTTACTTAGTACAGAGAGTGGGTGTTGCTTTCAATATCTTCTTTAGTGATGCGACCAAACATCTTCCAGTAACACCAGCCGGTGTACAGCAGAATGATCGGTACAAACACACAAGCTACATACGTCATCAGATTCAGCGTCAGCTGGCTGGACGTTGCATCCCACATGGTCAAACTTGCGTTCATCATGGTGCTGGATGGCATCACAAACGGGAACATTGCGATACCGGCAGTCAAGATGATGCAGGCTAACGTCAGTGAAGAGAAGACGAATGCCCAGGCCCCTTTCTCCATACGAGAAGTCAGAATGGTCAACAGCGGCAGAACCACGCCCAGTGCAGGAACCAGCCACAGGATAGGTGCATTGTTAAAGTTCACCATCCATGCGCCAGCCACGCGAGCCACTTCTTTGGTCAGCGGGTTGGAGGCGGCATGATGATCCAGAGCTGAGGTCACAACATAACCGTCAATACCGTAAATCACCCATACACCGGCCAGCGCGAAGCAGACCAGAGTCACCAGCGCCGCAACCTGTGAAGTTGCACGAGCACGCAGATGCAGTTCACCTACCGTACGCATCTGCAGATAGGTCGCACCCTGGGTGATGATCATCCCAACGCTCACGACACCTGCCAGCAGACCAAACGGATTCAGCAACTGGAAGAAGTTACCGGTGTAGTACAAACGCATGTAGTCATCTACGTGGAACGGAACCCCTTGCAGCAGGTTGCCGAACGCCACGCCAATCACCAGCGGTGGCACGAAGCTACCAATGAAGATGCCCCAGTCCCACATGTTGCGCCAGCGCATGTCTTCAATCTTGGAGCGGTAATCAAAACCGACCGGACGGAAGAACAAAGACGCCAGTACCAGGATCATCGCCACATAGAAACCGGAGAACGCAGCGGCATACACCATCGGCCAGGCAGCGAACAGTGCGCCACCCGCGGTGATAAGCCAAACCTGGTTACCGTCCCAGTGCGGGGCGATGGAGTTAATCATAATTCGACGCTCGGTATCATTACGACCGAGGAAACGGGTGAGCATGCCCACCCCCATGTCGAAGCCATCAGTGACCGCGAAACCAATCAGCAGAATGCCAACCAGCAGCCACCAGATAAAACGCAATACTTCATAATCGATCATTTGACGACTCCTGTCTTAGCGTGCCGGCTGAGAAGTCACAGTGGACTGCTCGTAGTGATAACGACCGGTTTTCAGGCTACTCGGCCCAAGGCGTGCGAACTTGAACATCAGATACAGTTCAGCCACCAGGAACAGGGTATACAGGCCGCAAATCAACAGCATCGAGAAGATGAGGTCGCCAGCAGTCAGCGAAGAGTTCGCTACGGCTGTTGGTAACACTTCACCAATCGCCCACGGTTGACGACCGTACTCTGCGACAAACCAACCGGATTCAATAGCAATCCACGGCAGAGGAATCGCGTACAGCGCAGTGCGCAGCAGCCATTTTTTCTCACCGATACGGTTACGAAGCACAGTCCAGAAGGACACCGCGATAATTGCCAGCATCAGGATGCCGCACGCCACCATGATACGGAAAGCGAAGTACAGCGGCGCAACGCGAGGGATAGAATCTTTCGTTGCCTGCTGAATTTGCGCTTCGGTCGCGTCGGTGACGTTATCCGTATAGCGTTTCAGCAGCAGACCATAACCCAGGTCTTTCTTCATGCTGTTGAACTGGTCGCGAACGGCCTGGTCGGTAGTACCAGCACGCAGTTCTTCCAGCAACTGATACGCTTTCATCCCGTTACGGATACGCTCTTCGTGCTGCACCATCAGGTCTTTCAGACCAATGACCGGTGTATCAACAGAGCGGGTGGCGATGATGCCCAGCGCATAAGGAATTTGAATCGCAAAATGGTTTTCCTGCGCATCCTGGTCCGGAATACCGAACAGCGTAAAGGAAGCCGGTGCAGGCTGAGTTTCCCATTCTGCTTCAATCGCTGCGAGTTTGGTTTTCTGCACGTCGCCCATTTCGTAACCAGATTCATCACCCAGAACGATAACAGACAGAATGGCAGCCATACCAAAGCTGGCCGCGATGGCAAAAGAACGTTTAGCAAACGCGAAGTCACGACCGCGCAGCATATAGTAGGAGCTGATACCCAGAACGAACATCGCGCCGCATACATAACCAGATGCCACAGTGTGAACAAATTTCACCTGTGCTACCGGGTTGAGCACCAGTTCAGAGAAGCTCAGCATCTCCATACGCATGGTTTCGAAGTTGAAATCCGCTGCGATTGGGTTCTGCATCCAGCCGTTCGCAACCAGAATCCACAGCGCGGACAGGTTAGAACCCAGGGCCACCAGCCAGGTGACACACATATGCTGGACTTTACCCAAACGGTCCCAGCCGAAGAAGAACAGACCTACAAAGGTGGATTCGAGGAAGAAGGCCATCAAACCTTCGATCGCCAGTGGCGCACCGAAAATATCCCCTACATAGTGGGAGTAGTAAGACCAGTTAGTCCCGAACTGGAACTCCATGGTCAGACCGGTAGCCACACCCAGAGCGAAGTTGATACCAAACAACTTGCCCCAGAACTTGGTCATATCTTTATAAATCTGTTTGCCGGAAAGGACGTAGACCGTTTCCATAATGGCCAGCAAGAACGCCATACCGAGCGTCAGTGGCACAAACAGGAAGTGGTACATCGCGGTCAAGGCAAACTGTAAGCGCGACAGTTCGACTATATCTAACATCATGACTCCTTGCTCATCGCATGAAGACTCCGAGAGTGAACCCCGTTAGAAAGGGTCACACGCATGCCCCAATACAAATTTATCTGCTTCCTTACGCCGCTACTCTTTCTTCTCTTGTGAAGAAAGGACAATGGAGAAAGGTTACAAACATGTTAATAAAACACTCAAATTGATCCCGCAATTATATTACGCCGTAAAATCCTTACAATAAACAGGTTTTTATCGAGACAAATTTGCATTTTTCGATAGTGATCAATTTATAGCTAATTTACCACTTTCAGACCAATTTGATCTGCAGCAATTTAACCTCTTTTGATGCTGTTTTCCAAGTTTTAAACATTGATTTAAATCAATTTTCAAATTTAATGTTAATAGTGTTTAACACTCGCATGACTAGTGAATGCGATGTTAACAACATGTTTTTCAATGAGTAATTGCCGTTACTACAAATGATAGGATATTTATTTAAATGTACACGATCTTTTAACCAGCCCGGCTGACAAAATTGATAGCAGATAAAGAATCACTAATGCTAGGTAGCTCACAGTTTTTTGTTTAGCAAGTCATGGACTTGTTATTTCATACAAATTATTCATTTAAATTTTACTTATAATTAACACCGAGATGTAACTATCTCAGCTGGAAGAGAAAACGTTCCACATTGACCGATGCATTGCGTTTGGTGTTCTGCGAGAGAACGCTGGCGTTTCGCTTAAATCATCACTGAAAGTTATCTTTAACGCCCACTCTGCACTTATGTGGCAAAGATTAAATATGCCACAAACATTTCATTATCATTTTTATCCTAAAATTAACAAAAATGAATTGTGACATATAAGATTAAAAAATAAAAAACCGTTACGTCGTTCACAAGTTAATTAGTAATTGTGATTTTTGAAATTATTAAAAACACGACATAAATGGCGCGCATAACAAAATAAGATTTCGATCACAAACATGGCAAGTAATTTATTACCCATTTTTCTAATAAATTAAAACCGGCCAAGAAAATATGATACATCCTACTGATTATAAAGAGATTTTATAACAACCAAATATAACAATCATTTTTCTCAGGATATTTTGAAAATAGATCAATTGCTTCCTTTTTCGCTTCCACAGAAACTCCAACCCTATTAAGAGGTTGTCACAATCCATGTTCTAAATATTAGAAAATAATTTCACTTATTGACCATCAGCCCTACAGAGGATTACCCATGAAGAAATCTACACTTGTTATTGGCGTCATCGGTGCTGACTGCCATGCAGTAGGTAATAAAGTTCTGGATCGCGTTTTTACCGCTCATGATTTTCACGTAATCAACCTTGGGGTGATGGTGAGCCAGGATGAATATATTGATGCTGCGATTGAAACAGGCGCCGATGCCATCGTGGTGTCCTCTATCTACGGTCATGGCGACATTGATTGCCTCGGATTACGTGAGCGCTGCATCGAACGCGGCCTTGGCGACATTCTGCTGTACGTCGGCGGCAACCTGGTCGTCGGTAAACATGACTTCGCCGATGTGGAAGTGAAGTTTAAAGAGATGGGCTTTAACCGGGTCTTCGCCCCCAGTCACGATCTGGAAGATGTTTGCGCGCTTATCACTAATGATATTCACCAACACAATGGCCTCGAACAGCGTTGCCTGGAAGAGGCCATCTGATGCAAACAGTTTCTGTCGATATCGGCTCGACATGGACCAAGGCAGCCCTCTTCGCCCATGAAGGCGAGGATTTAACCCTGATAAACCATGTCCTGACCCCAACCACCACACATCATCTGGCAGACGGTTTTTTTGCCAGCCTGAATCAGGTGCTGAATGTTGCCGATGCTCGCCCGTTACTGAAAAGTGGTGAAGTGCAGTTGAAATACTCCTCCTCAGCGAAAGGTGGGCTTGCCGTTGCAGCAATGGGGCTGGTGCCTTCCATTACGCTGGAATCGGCAAAAGTTACCGCCCATTCGGCAGGAGCGAAAATCGCGCAATATTATTCGTACAAGCTGAACCGTCATGACATCCAGGAGCTGGAGTCATCCCCTCCAGATATTCTGCTGTTTACCGGCGGTACAGACGGTGGCGAAGAAAGTTACGGCCTGGCGAATGCGCATGCGCTGGCAGGCTCAAAGCTTGATTGCGCCATTATCTACGCCGGAAACCGGGACATTCAGGACGAAATACAAACGATTCTGGGACATAAGGATTTGACCACGGTAGACAACATTCTGCCTGACCTCGATCACCCGAATCCGTTTGCCGCACGTCAGGCGATTTGTGATGTGTTCTTGTCACGCATTGTCAAAGGCAAAGGTCTGGACGTCATTGTTGGCGAAACAGGCGAAGAGCCAATGCCGACGCCATGGACGGTCTATGAGTTAGTCAAAGCCATTAGCGATTACGACAGCGCATGGAAGGAATTCATGCTGATTGATATGGGCGGAGCCACCACGGATGTCTATTCGGCCAGCGCGAATACCCTCTCCCCCGATACCGTCCTGCATGGTGTTCCTGAACCGTTCGTCAAACGTACCGTAGAAGGCGACCTGGGCATGCGCGTTTCCGCCGTCGTGGTGGGAGAAAGCACGCAGGATATGGTGAAAGTCATCTTCGCCCAACAACCACAGCGCGAGGAAGCGTTTTACCGCTACCTGCGCCATCTGGTAGGGCAACCGGATTACCTGCCACTCAGTGAGGAAGAGAAATATTACGACACCCTGCTGGCAGGTTTATGCGTGGGCTATGCCGCTGAGCGCCACGCGGGCACTAAAAAGCAGGTTTGCACCTGCGTGGGTAACGTGGATTTACAGATGGGTCGCGATCTCACCACCGTACGCAAAGTCGTCGGTTCAGGGGGATGGCTCTCTCGCGCCAGCCAGTTTGATATCCATAACTGGCTCAAATACCGGGAGCTGGACGACCAGGGGAAAAGAATTCTGTTACCGAATCAGTTTGAGTATTACCGCGATTCAAATGGCCTGCTCCCGCTTCTGGCAAACGTCGCCAGGCTGTACCCGCAAGCCGCTGCTCGCACCAGCATTCAGTGTTTAACCCTATAAAACTTAAGGCAGCTACGAATGGAACTTCGAAATAAAAAATTGACCCATGACGAATTCATGACCGAAAGGCATCAGGTATTACAAACCTGGGAAACCGGCAAAGACGTTGAGAACTTCGAAGATGGCGTGAAGTACCAGCAATCAATTCCAGATAAAAAACGCTTCTCCCTTGCCCTGCTGAAAGCCGATCAGGAAGGTAAAACCCTGAGCCAGCCGCGTGCAGGCGTAGCATTAATGGATGAGCATATTGCGCTGCTCAAAACATTGCAGGAAGAGTGCGACCTCCTGCCGAGTACTATCGATGCCTATACCCGTCTGAACCGCTATGAAGAAGCCGCTGTCGGGATCCAGAAATCCATCGAAGCAGGTACTTCCAAGCTGAATGGTTTACCAGTTGTCAATCACGGGGTTGCTGCCTGCCGCCGGATGACTGAATCGCTGGAAAAACCGATCCAGGTTCGCCACGGTACACCGGATGCGCGCCTGCTGGCAGAAATCGCCATGGCCAGTGGCTTCACCAGCTACGAAGGCGGCGGTATCTCCTACAACATCCCTTACGCCAAACGCGTCACCCTGGAAAAATCCATTCGCGACTGGCAGTACTGCGACCGTCTGATGGGTCTGTACGAAGAGAACGGCATTCGCATCAACCGTGAGCCGTTTGGCCCGCTGACCGGTACCCTGATCCCGCCGTTTATGTCCCACTCGGTGGCGATTATTGAAGGTCTGCTGGCGCTGGAACAAGGCGTGAAATCCATTACCGTCGGCTACGGCCAGGTCGGTAGCCTGACGCAGGATATCGCCGCTATTCAGGCGCTGCGTGAACTGTCCCACGAATACTTCCATAACCATGGCTTCGACGATTACGAACTGAGCACCGTTTTCCACCAGTGGATGGGCGGATTCCCGGAAGATGAAGCGAAAGCCTTCTCTGTTATCGCCTGGGGTGCAGCGGTTGCTGGTATGTCGGGTGCCACAAAAGTGATCACCAAAAGCCCGCACGAAGCGTTCGGTATCCCAACCGCGGCAGCTAACGCCCAGGGTCTGAAAGCGTCACGCCAGATGCTCAACATGGTCAGCGACCAGAAATTCCCGCAGTGCGCTGCCGTGGAGCAGGAAGTTGACCTGATTAAGAGCGAAGTCCGCGCGGTGTTGAAGAAAGTCTTCGAACTGGGCAATGGCGACATTGCGCGCGGTACGGTGCTGGCCTTTGAAGCTGGCGTGCTGGATGTACCTTTCGCTCCTGCCGCCTGTAACGCCGGTAAGATCCTGCCTGTTCGCGATAACACAGGCGCAATCCGTATTCTTGAAGCCGGTGCCGTGCCGCTGCCGAAAGATATTCTCGCCCTGCACCACGACTATGTCGCAGAGCGCGCACATTTTGAAGGCCGCAAGCCTTCTTTCCAGATGGTCATTGATGACATCAACGCCGTATCCCACAGTAAATTAATAGGAAGACCATAATGAAAATCAAAAAGGCCCTTTTCACCGCTGGCTACTCCTCATTTTATTTTGACGATCAGCAGGCCATCAAAAATGGCGCCGGTCATGACGGGTTTATCTACACCGGCGATCCGGTCACGCCTGGATTTACCTCTGTTCGTCAGGCGGGTGAATGTGTTTCCGTACAACTGATTCTGGAAAACGGCGCGGTAGCTGTGGGCGATTGCGCAGCGGTGCAATATTCAGGTGCAGGCGGTCGTGACCCGCTGTTCCTGGCTGAAAACTTCATTCCGTTCCTCAACGACCACATCAAGCCGTTGCTGGAAGGTCGTGACGTTGATTCGTTCCTGACCAACGCCCGTTTCTTTGATGAATTGCGTATTGACGGCCATCTGCTACATACCGCCGTACGTTATGGTCTGTCTCAGGCACTGCTCGACGCGGCGGCACTGGCTACCGGTCGTCTGAAAGCCGAAGTGGTTTGTGATGAATGGCAACTGCCATGCGTTCCGGAAGCCATTCCGTTATTTGGTCAGAGCGGCGACGACCGTTATATCGCCGTCGACAAGATGATCCTCAAAGGTGTGGATGTCCTGCCGCATGCCCTGATCAATAACGTTGAAGAGAAGCTGGGCTTTAAAGGTGAAAAACTGCGTGAGTACGTCCGCTGGTTGTCTAACCGCATCCTGAGCCTGCGCACCAACGAAAGCTATCACCCGACACTGCATATTGATGTCTACGGCACCATTGGTCTGATCTTCGATATGGATCCAGTGCGTTGCGCCGAATACATCGCCAGCCTGGAAGCCGAAGCTCAAGGTCTACCGCTGTACATTGAAGGCCCGGTTGATGCCGGTAACAAGCCGGATCAGATCCGCATGTTAACTGAGATCACTCAGGAGCTGACTCGTCTGGGTTCCGGCGTGAAAATCGTTGCGGATGAATGGTGTAACACCTATCAGGACATCGTGGACTTCACCGACGCGGGCAGCTGCCACATGGTGCAGATTAAAACCCCGGATCTGGGCGGTATTCACAACATCGTTGATGCAGTGCTGTATTGCAACAAACACGGAATGGAAGCCTATCAGGGCGGTACCTGTAACGAAACGGAAATCAGTGCTCGTACCTGCGTACACGTCGCGCTGGCCGCGCGTCCAATGCGCATGCTGATCAAACCGGGTATGGGTTTCGATGAAGGTCTCAACATCGTGTTTAACGAAATGAACCGCACCATCGCGCTGTTGCAAACTAAGGATTAAGAGATGGCACGCACATTTAAGATCTTATCGCCTACGGCTATCCTGGGTTATGGCTTCCCGGAAGAAAGTTTTCGTAAAGCCATGGAAGAGTCACCGGATCTTATTGCTGTTGACGCAGGTTCCTCCGATCCTGGCCCCCACTACCTGGGGGCAGGTAAACCCTTTACCGACAGGGCCGGTGTGAAACGCGATCTGCGCTATATGATTATGGCAGGCGTTAAGAACAACATCCCGGTAGTGATCGGCACAGCCGGTGGTTCTGGCGCAGCTCCGCATCTGGAGTGGTGTCGCCAAATAATCCATGAGATCGCGCAGGAAGAAAAACTGTCTTTCTCAATGGCGCTAATTCCGTCTGATGTCGACAAAGAAATCGTTCATCAGGCACTGGATAACGGCAAAATCACCGCGCTCGATTTTGTGCCTGAACTGACTCACGAGGCCATTGAAGAGAGCACCTACATTGTCGCGCAGATGGGCGTCGAGCCTTTCCAGCGTGCGCTGAAAGCCGGTGCACAGGTGGTCCTGGGCGGACGTGCCTACGATCCGGCCTGCTTCGCCGCGCTGCCGATTATGCAGGGCTTTGATGAAGGTCTGGCGCTTCATTGCGGTAAGATCCTTGAGTGTGCTGCCATTGCCGCCACCCCTGGCTCCGGCTCCGATTGTGCGATGGGGATTATCGACGACAACGGCTTTACGCTGAAGGCGTTCAATCCCAAGCGTAAGTTCACTGAAACTTCTGCTGCGGCGCACACCCTGTACGAGAAGTCAGATCCTTACTTCCTGCCAGGGCCAGGCGGTGTGCTGAACCTGAAAGCATGCACTTTCACCCAGGTTAACGAGGGTGAAGTGTATGTCAGCGGTTCACGCCATGAAGAAACACCGTATGCGTTGAAACTGGAAGGTGCACGCCAGGTTGGCTTCCGTTGCCTGACCATCGCCGGAACACGCGACCCGATTATGATTGCCGGGATTGACACGATTCTTGAAGAGGTACAGGCAAGCGTTGCACGTAACCTCTCCCTGAATGACGACAGTATCCGCATGACGTTCCACTTGTACGGTAAGAACGGTGTGATGGGCAACCATGAGCCGATGAAAACAGCGGGCCATGAACTGGGAATTTTACTGGATGTCGTTGCGCCGACGCAGGACATCGCCAACAGCGTTTGCTCGCTGGTGCGCTCTACCCTGCTGCACTACGGCTATGAAAATCGCATTGCGACTGCGGGCAACCTCGCCTTCCCGTTCTCGCCATCTGATATTCAGAGTGGACCGGTGTATGAGTTCTCGATCTATCACCTGATTGAAGCGAGCGATGCGCTGCGTTTTGATTTCCACATTGAACAGGTGACGCCAGAAGGAGTTCAGGCATGAAACACTCAATTTGTTCACTGGCACAAGTTATTCGCTCGAAAAACGCCGGACCGTACGAACTGGTTTTAGATATTTTATTTAAAACCCGGGAAGATTATCAGCGCGTAAAACGCTCAGAGCAATTAACACCGCAGCTTATTGCCGGTTTATATAACGTTAAACCTGACTTTATTCACAATATTGTATGGTTCGATCCGGCGAATGCCGTAAAAATCGTCATGCCGCGCGATATTATTTCCGGCAACGTCGGTGACAATGATGTTTATGGTGCACAGCAACACGCACCATTATTAAGTATTGAGTTCGACTTGTAACAAAAAACACAATAACAACCATTGGGGCACAGAATTCAGCTGTATCACAGTGCTTCGAATTATTCATGCGGTTGGTCACAACAGGCGTGCGTCTAAGCTGCTGTCCAGGCTCAGGCGCACGCCACCCTACACAATTCCAATTACCAACCTTTATCCGATGGAGTACACATGAAGAAAATAAGTTTAACGAAGATGATCATATTAGGCCTGATACTCGGCATGATTGCCGGGGTGGCCATAAATAATATGGCCGCGGCTGAAACAGCAAAATCTTATGCAGCAGACATTTCCATTTTTACCACTATATTCTTACGTATGGTGAAAATGATTATCGCACCATTGGTTATTTCAACTCTGGTTGTGGGTATTGCCAAAATGGGCGATGCCAAAACGCTGGGACGTATATTTTCGAAAACCTTCTTCCTGTTTATTTGCGCGTCATTGCTGTCAATCGCGCTGGGTCTGGTTATCGTAAATATCTTCCAGCCAGGCGCAGGTATCAACTTTGTGCCACATGATGTCGGCGCTGTTGCCGCCGTTAAGTCAGAGCCATTCACGCTGAAAGTGTTCATCTCACACGCGGTACCGACCAGTATTGTCGATGCGATGGCGCGTAACGAAATTCTGCAGATCGTCGTGTTCTCCATCTTCCTTGGTTGCAGCCTCGCTGCGATTGGTGAAAAAGCCGACCCTATTGTGAAAGTGCTGGATTCACTGGTGCACGTGATGCTGAAGCTGACGGGTTACGTCATGCTGTTTGCGCCACTGACCGTTTTTGCCGCTATTTCAGGTCTGATTGCCGAACGTGGTCTGGGTGTGATGGTTAGCGCCGGGATCTTCATGGGTGAGTTCTACCTGACGTTGGGTATGCTGTGGGCGATCCTGATTGGCCTGTCTACTATGATCGTCGGGCCTTGCATCGCACGGTTAACTAAATCAATCCTCGAACCCGCTCTGCTGGCCTTTACCACTTCAAGCTCTGAAGCCGCCTTCCCGGGTACGCTGGACAAGCTGGAAAAATTCGGCGTTTCCTCAAAAATTGCCAGCTTCGTTCTGCCTATCGGTTACTCCTTTAACCTGGTCGGCTCCATGGCTTATTGCTCCTTTGCCACTGTCTTTATTGCTCAGGCGTGCAACATCGAACTGAGCATGGGCGAGCAAATTACCATGCTGTTAATTCTGATGCTGACTTCTAAAGGGATGGCGGGTGTACCGCGTGCCTCGATGGTCGTTATCGCCGCTACCCTGAACCAATTCAACATTCCGGAAGCGGGTTTGATCCTGCTTATGGGTGTCGATCCGTTCCTCGATATGGGTCGTTCCGCTACCAACGTCATGAGTAACGCCATGGGCGCTGCCATTGTGGGCCGTTGGGAAGGCGAACACTTCGGCCAGGGTTGCCGTGGAACTGCGCCAGTGAAGTCACCGGAACAGGAACGCCCGGTTACCGAAACGGAAGTCGCTTTGTCCTGATACTACGTTATTGCCGGATGGCGCTTGCGCTTATCCGGCCTACATAACGTTTAACTATCCGTAGGTCGGATTAGGCGGTACGCCGCCATCCGGCATCAAGATGAGCACACCAACAGGAATGCATAATGAATAAAACAATTCTCGGCGTGAGTCTCTTTTCTTTCAGTGTCTTGTTTAGCGCAACCACATTCGCGCAAACCACGCCCGACTACGCCAAGCTGATAGAACAGGCTCATCAGAAGTACAAAAGTAATAACGATGGAAAAGTCGCCGACTACATCCCTGCTCTGGCGACCTATAGCCCGAAAAATTTTGCCATCACCATTGCGACGGTGGACGGCAAGATCTACCAGGTTGGCGATGTTAACAAACCTTTCCCAATGGAATCCCTGAGTAAAGTGTTCACCATGGCGCTCGCCATGGAGCAGCACGGTCCTCAGGTAGTGCTGGATAAACTTGGCGCCAATGCCACCGGCATGCCGTTCAACTCAGGTTTGGCCGTTGAACTGACCAAAGGCGCGCCTGAAAACCCACTGGTAAACGCCGGGGCCATGAGCACCGTTAGCCTGATTGAAGCCAAAGACAAAACCGATCGTTGGAACAAAATCCTCGACAACCTGAACGTCTGGGCCGATGCCACTCTCACCGTAAACGAACCGGTTTTCAAATCTGAAATGGAAACCAACCAGCACAATCAGGCGCTGGCCAAACTGATGGAATCCTATAACAGCTTCTATGGCAACACTGACGAAGCCGTTGAAATTTATACCCGCCAGTGCTCGGTGGATATCACCGTTGAGCAACTGGCCAAAATGGGTGCCGTACTGGCGAACAAAGGCAAATCTCCGTTCAACGGCAAACAGTTGCTGAATGAGAAATATGTTCCACAGGTACTGGCAGAAATGGCAATTGCCGGACTGTACGACGGCAGCGGTAAATGGCTGTACACCGTTGGCATTCCGGCGAAAAGCGGCGTCGGCGGCGGCATGGTTGCCGTCGTCCCAGGCGAATATGCGATTGCGGTCTATTCTCCACCGCTTGATGAAGCCGGAAACAGCGTTCGTGCCCAGAAAACTATCGAATATGTCGCCGAAGCGACAAAAGCCAACGTCTTTTTAGCCAAATAACTTTACGCCGGATGGCACATTGCTTATCCGGCAAACAATACGAAGAGGTGAGAAGTAAACATGTCTAAACCATTTGTCTGGCAGGAACTCTTTGTTCAGAGTAAAGATAGTACCGAATATGAATTACTCAGTAACCAGCACGTTACGGTAACGGAGTTAGACGGAGAGGAAGTTATCAAGGTTGCACCGGAAGCGTTAACCTTGTTAGCACAGCAGGCGTTTTATGAGGCTTCATTTTTCCTGCGCGCCGGACATTTAAAACAGATTGCCAGCATTTTGCACGACCCACAGGCCAGCGGTAACGATAAGTACGTCGCATTGCAGCTGCTGCGCAATGCAGAGGTTTCAGCTAAAGGTGTACTGCCTAACTGCCAGGACACCGGGACGGCAACCATTGTGGCCAGCAAAGGGCAACATGTCTGGACCGGCGGCGATGACGCCGAAGCCTTAAGCAAAGGCGTGTATACCACCTTCACCGAAAACAATCTGCGTTACTCGCAAAATGCCCCGCTGGACATGTATACCGAGGTCAATACTCAGACAAACCTGCCGGCACAAATCGACATCAGCGCCACGCCGGGCAATGAATATAAATTCCTGTTCGTCAACAAAGGCGGCGGTTCTGCCAATAAGGCGGCGTTATTCCAGGAAACCAAATCCATTCTGCAGCCGGAAAAGCTCACCGCGTTCCTGATCGAAAAAATGAAATCACTGGGTACCGCCGCTTGTCCGCCGTATCACATCGCTTTTGTGGTTGGGGGCTTATCCGCCGACCAGACGTTGAAAGTCGCCAAACTGGCTTCAACCAAATATTACGATAATCTGCCCACCAGCGGGAACGAGCTGGGCCAGGCGTTCCGTGATACGGCGCTGGAAGCCGAGTTGCTCAATGCCAGCCGTGAGTTTGGCATCGGGGCGCAGTTTGGCGGCAAATACTTTGCCCACGATATTCGCGTAATTCGCTTACCGCGCCACGGCGGCTCCTGCCCAATCGCGATGGCCCTCTCCTGCTCTGCCGACCGCAATATTAAAGCCAAAATTAATAAACACGGTATCTGGCTGGAAAAACTCGAGCATAATCCGGGCAAATTTATCCCCGATTCTCACCGGGTAGAAAACGGCGCCCAGACCGTACAACTGGATCTGAACCGTCCGCTGCGCGAGATCCTGCATGATCTCTCCGCCTTGCCCATTGGTACACGTCTGTCGTTAAGCGGCCCGATTGTTGTGGCTCGCGATATCGCTCACGCGAACATCAAAGCGCGACTGGATAACGGTGAACCGATGCCGGAATACATGAAAAAGCATATCGTTTACTATGCTGGTCCAGCCAAAACCCCGGAAAATCAGGCCTGTGGCTCAATGGGACCCACCACCGGCGGGCGCATGGATGGGTATGTCGATGCTTTCCAGGCACAAGGCGGCAGCCTCATTATGCTCACCAAGGGTAACCGCAGCCAGCAGGTCACTGATGCCTGTCACAAACACGGTGGATTTAGCCTCGGCAGCATTGGCGGTGCCGCCGCCCTACTGGCGCAACAGTACGTGAAGAGTCTGCAGTGTCTTGAATATCCAGAACTGGGAATGGAAGCGGTGTGGATGATGGAAGTTAAAAATATGCCCGCCTTCGTATTAGTGGATGACAAAGGTAATAACTTCTTCAGCCAGTTCGAGCAGCAGCATCGCTGCGCAACTTGTCCGGCAGGGCATTAAGGAGTTTCCATGGAAGCGCGCGCCAATAACGACAGACACCGTCAGCGTCAGCAGAAGCTAAAAGAGCAGGTTGATACCCGCGTAGCGGCTGCAACGGAGAAGAAAGGGATCCTGATTGTCTTCACCGGCAACGGAAAAGGAAAATCCACCGCAGCCTTTGGCACGGCAACGCGCGCAGTGGGTCACGGAAAAACCGTTGGCATCGCGCAGTTTATTAAAGGTCAGTGGGATAATGGTGAGTACAACACACTGCAACCGCTCGGCGTCGAATTCCATATTATGGGTACCGGATTTACCTGGGAAACCCAAAATCGGCAAGCAGATATCGAAGCGGCAACGGTTGTCTGGCAGGAAAGTAAGCGCATGCTGGCTGATGCGCATTACGATCTAGTGGTGCTGGATGAACTCACCTACATGCTGGCTTACCACTATCTGGATACGCAAGAGGTTATCAACGCCATCGAAAATCGTCCTGCCGGTCAGAGCGTTATCGTCACAGGACGCGGATGCCATACGCGGTTACTGGAACTGGCCGATACGGTCAGTGAAATACGCCCGGTCAAACACGCGTTTGACCGCGGTATTCAGGCACAGATTGGGATCGACTGGTAGCCGTTCTTTTGCCGGATAACGATGCTAACGCTTCTTATCCGGCCTACCCATCGTTGTAGGCCTGATAAGGCATAAGCCACCCTCAGGCAGCCGATACTACGGACTTACTGAGCAACCAGTTGCGGAAAATCTGTAAATGCTCGGATTCCGATTTTTCTTCACGCCATGTCATAATAAATCGATTCCCGGTACGCATCGGAACATCGCAAGGAATGACCATATCGCCACTGTCCAGATCGTGCTGAATGGCAAAACGCGGGAGCAGCGCAACGCCCAGATTAGAGCGGACCGCCGCGATCAGCATCGATAACAAATCAAATCTCGGACCTTTATTCACCAACGGACTGCTGACATCTGACAGCGCAAACCATTCCTGCCACCCTTTGATGCGCGTGCTTTGGTGCAATAGCGGGAATTCGTTTAGTAATTCGTTTACCGCCAGTTTTCGTTCCGGTTCGGCCAGCAAACAGCGACTGCATACCGGCAGAATCTCCTCTTCAAACAGGTACTCAACCCCTGACCATGGCGAATAAAAGTCTTCGCGCATGATTGCCGCGTCATACTCTCGATTGAGAAAATCACCAATATTCGCCAGGGAATGAATGTTCACGATAATATCAGGATTAAGTTTGTTAAATTCACGCAGGTTTGGGATCAGCCAGTGCGTGCTGAACGTCGGATTCACCGCCAGCTCAATAACCTGTACCGTCGGCTGCCAGGTCATTATCGTCGTCGTATCTCGTTCAAGCTTATTTAACGTTTCTTTAACGATGCTTAAATAGTGTTTGCCCGCCGCATTTAAAAAAATGCGTTTTTTGGCGTGATTAAATAGCGCGGTATTGAGAAAATCCTCCAGTGCATTTACCTGGCGGAAAACAGCACTTTGTGTTAAAGCCAGCTCTTCAGCTGCCCGGGTATAACTTTCGTGACGCGCAACCACTTCAAAAGTTACCAGCAACTCCGTCTTGGGTATTTTTCCTCTCATAACCTCTTCCATTTGCAGCGTACAAAAATAGTTTAATTTATAAAAAATAATTCAAGACACCCAGATAAGCATCGAGAGTTATATTTTATTTTATCCATTGATGTCATTGATCCAATCCATGATTTACTCACACTGATGACGGGTAAATATTAACCAATAATACTTAAGGGAAACAATAAACACAATTTAAATAAGGTTAAACTTAAGCAAATAGTGCCAATAAGTTCTTAATAATTTTTCAAGTCATCTTGTTTATTGCAGAAAAAACTTTGCGAGATTAATCAATATTATCAATGCGATAATTTTGGATAATTTCACGTTATAACTTACGGGCAAACGACTGCTTTTTATCATTCCTTGATGTAGTTTCTGCCTTTTTTTGTTAGACGTGATAAAGGACACAATGTGAAAACTTTCGGAAAGGTCTGGCTCGTTGGGGCAGGTCCCGGTGATATTTCATTACTTACCCTCAAAGCAATGATGTGCATTAAACAGGCTGATGTCATTATTTACGATCGGCTGGTCAATCCTAAAATTTTGGAATGGGCATTACCAGATTGCCTGCTTATCAATGTCGGCAAAAACCCAGGCTTCCATTGTGTACCCCAGGATGAAATCAATGCGCTGCTTGTCCAGTATGCCCAAACTCACAATAATATTGTACGCCTGAAAGGTGGCGATCCGTATGTTTTTGGACGCGGGGCTGAAGAAGTTGAGGATCTCGTCGAGACGGGCATCCCGTTTGAAGTGGTGCCGGGTATCAGCTCAACCATTGGTGGCCTGACCTATGCCGGGATTCCGGTAACACACCGCGATTTCGCCTCGGGATTTCACGTAGTGACCGGCCATACACGGGAGGGCAACCAACAGCAGGACTGGCGTCAACTGGCAAAACTGAATGGTACCCTGGTTATCGTCATGGGCATCGCCAATCTGGCGTTTATCTGTGAGGAATTATTGATGGGTGGAAAATCAGCAGATACGCCTGCAGCGCTAATTATGTCTGCCACCCGCGATAATCAACGCCGACTGACCTGTACGCTCGGTTCACTACTGAGCAAGGCGCAGGAAGCTAACATCCTTCCCCCTGCACTGATAGTGATTGGTGATGTGGTAACCCTGAGCGATCGGCTCTCTTTTATCCCTGAAGCCTTCAAGCTGCCAGAAAACCTTTACTGTGACAGTCTGGCATGACGAAAAGACTGGGGCGACGTTTGATGCGCCGCCCGGAAAACGCGGCAAAAGTAGCTGGTTTGTGCGTATTGGAGTTTCCGGGCAATGCTGTCTATGGAATGAACGGGATCGTGCAATAACTCCCCCGCTTTTTGCATTTTTTTCTGATTCACCCAGGTTTTAAAGTTAACGCCCTGCCGTTTCTTAAAAAAACGGCTGAAATAGTTTGCGCTTAAGCAGACGTGAGCTGCTACGGATTCAAGGGATAATTCACCATACAAATTCTCATCGATATAACGCAACGCTGCCAGTAGCTTTTTCTCGTGTCGGGAAGGTTCTGTAAAATAATGACGCATGTAACTGGTCGCTGGGATAACAATTTCATCAGATTGTTGTTTTTCTGCCTCAAAATTATCAATAATAAAATTCAATAAATTTGCTGATGCCACCAGCGTATTATTATCGACTACCGCCACCTGACTCCATTCAGTTTTTATTTTTGGTTCATCCATCCATGAGTATTCATTATCAATAATGATGGTTTTATATTCCTGATATTTTGCCCGCACCTGCCCACAGAGCATAAAACCGTACAGATGCCCCTCGCGAATTAATGGCATAGAAAACAGACTTAGCCCTGCATGACAGCTGAGTATTCTGGGTTTAAGGTGTTTTAATCCTTCAAAAGCACAATACTTGTCACACTTTTGGCAACTCACACAATAGCGTTCATCCGCCCGCATTAATGTGCAGAACGAATTAAAATTATGACAATCTGAGAGAATTTTTCCGGTAACATCAACCACGACGGTGGCTAATCCAGTCGCACTGGAAAATACCTTTGCTATCGAGAAAAAACGTTGTAGGTAATCATCCTGGATTTTCAACGACACGGTATCCTCCGGCATAAATGAAATTAAAGCCGGTAATATGCAGAATTTAACCAAGAGAAAGAATGATGTTCACCGCAAAAAATAATCTCATTTATGCAGATGATTATGAGTAATTTGCAAGATTCAGATAACTAAAAATAAAAAAAGGCCATCATCAGATGGCCAACCATGTCGAAACGGGACCAGCCCTTGACTACGCAGAGAGTCAGGGCTGTTTTTTATTTATTACTTAATAACGGTTTTCAGCGCTTCGCCGATATCGGCCAGGCTACGAACAGTTTTCACGCCTGCGGCTTCCAGCGCAGCGAATTTCTCATCCGCCGTACCTTTCCCACCTGCGATGATCGCACCCGCGTGACCCATACGCTTACCTTTCGGTGCAGTCACACCCGCGATGTAACCCACAACCGGCTTGGTTACATGATCTTTAATGTATGCAGCGGCTTCTTCTTCTGCACTACCGCCGATCTCACCGATCATGACGATCGCTTCAGTCTGCGGATCTTCCTGGAACAGCTTCAGGATGTCGATGAAGTTAGAGCCTGGGATCGGGTCACCACCGATGCCCACACAGGTGGACTGGCCGAAACCGTAGTCGGTAGTCTGCTTAACCGCTTCATAGGTCAGGGTACCTGAACGGGAAACGATACCCACTTTACCCGGCTTGTGAATGTGGCCCGGCATGATGCCGATTTTGCACTCGCCCGGGGTGATCACACCTGGGCAGTTCGGGCCGATCATGCGCACGCCAGCTTCATCCAGCTTCACTTTCACGGTCAGCATATCCAGCGTCGGGATGCCTTCGGTGATGGTGATAATCAGTTTGATACCAGCATCAATCGCTTCCAGTATGGAGTCTTTGCAGAACGGTGCCGGAACGTAGATAACGGTGGCGGTAGCGCCAGTCGCTTCTACAGCTTCACGCACGGTGTTGAACACCGGCAGGCCCAGGTGCGTGGTGCCGCCTTTGCCCGGCGTAACGCCGCCAACCATCTGCGTACCGTAAGCAATCGCTTGTTCGGAGTGGAATGTCCCCTGGCTACCGGTGAAGCCCTGGCAGATAACCTTGGTATCTTTATTAATTAAAACTGACATTATTTCCCCTCCACTGCGGCAACAACCTGCTGAGCTGCATCCGTCAGACTTTTCGCTGCAATAATATTCAGGCCGCTATCAGCCAGTTTTTTCGCGCCGAGTTCAGCGTTGTTACCTTCCAGACGTACCACGACCGGAACGTTTACACCTACTTCTGCTACCGCGCCGATGATACCGTCAGCGATCAGGTCGCAACGTACGATACCGCCGAAGATGTTAACCAGTACGGCTTTAACATTGTCATCTGAGAGGATAATTTTGAACGCTTCGGTTACACGCTCTTTGGTCGCACCGCCACCAACGTCGAGGAAGTTAGCCGGTTCGCCGCCGTGCAGCTTAACGATGTCCATGGTGCCCATTGCCAGGCCCGCACCGTTAACCATGCAACCGATGTTGCCGTCGAGCGCAACGTAGTTCAGTTCCCACTGCGCAGCCTGCGCTTCACGCGGATCTTCCTGAGACTGGTCGCGCATTTCGCGCAGGTCAGCCTGGCGGAACAGCGCGTTGCCGTCAGCACCCAGTTTGCCGTCGAGGCAGATCAGGTCACCCTGCTTGGTCACGACCAGCGGGTTGATTTCGATCAGCGCCAGGTCGCGCTCAAGGAAGATAGTCGCCAGACCCATGAAGATCTTGGTGAACTGCTGAACCTGTTTACCTTCCAGACCCAGTTTGAACGCCAGCTCGCGTCCCTGGTAAGGCATCGGGCCTGCCAGCGGATCGAGCGCCACTTTGTGGATCAGGTGCGGGGTTTCTTCCGCTACTTTTTCGATTTCCACGCCGCCTTCGGTAGAGGCCATGAAGACCACGCGACGAGAGCTACGGTCAACAACTGCGCCGAGGTAAAGTTCTTTACCAATGTCGGTCGCGGCTTCAACCAGAATCTGATTTACCGGTTGGCCATGAGCGTCTGTCTGGTAAGTAACCAGACGTTTACCCAGCCAGTGTTCAGCAAAAGCGCGAATGTCTTCTTTGCTGTTCACAACCTTCACACCGCCCGCTTTACCGCGGCCGCCAGCGTGAACCTGACATTTCACTACCCACGGGCCAGCGCCGATTTTTGAAGCGGCTTCTTCTGCTTCACGCGGAGTAGTACAGGCATAACCCACCGGTGCCGGTAAGCCATAGCGGGCAAAAAGTTGTTTTGCCTGATATTCATGTAAGTTCATGTGTTCTGTCCATCCTTCAGGTAATCGTTATCTTTTACCCGTAGGTCTGATAAACATCCAGACCTACGGGGCAGGTGATACTCTTATTAACTACACGTCCAGCAGCAGACGCGTTGGATCTTCCAGCAACTCTTTAATGGTTACCAGGAAGCCTACTGACTCACGACCATCGATCAGACGGTGGTCATAAGACAGCGCCAGATACATCATCGGCAGGATTTCAACCTTGCCGTCTACCGCCATCGGACGATCTTTGATGGCATGCATACCCAGGATGGCGCTCTGCGGTGGGTTGATGATCGGCGTGGACATCAGGGAACCGAACACCCCACCGTTAGTGATGGTGAAGTTACCGCCCGTCAGATCTTCAACCGTCAACTTGCCGTCGCGACCTTTAACAGCCAGTTCTTTAATGTTCTTCTCGATGTCAGCCATACCCAGCAGATCCACATCACGCAGGACCGGCGTGACCAGACCACGCGGCGTGGAGACCGCCATGCTGACATCAAAGTAGTTGTGATAAACCACGTCATCGCCGTCGATGGACGCGTTCACTTCCGGATAGCGTTTCAGCGCTTCAACAACCGCTTTCACGTAGAAAGACATAAAGCCCAGACGGATACCGTGGCGTTTCTCGAACGCATCACCGTATTGCTTACGCAGGTCCATGATTGGCTTCATGTTGACTTCGTTGAAGGTGGTCAGCATGGCGGTGGAATTTTTCGCTTCCAGCAGACGCTCGGCTACGCGTTTGCGCAGACGGGTCATCGGAACACGTTTTTCGCCACGCGCGCCCAGTTGAGCCTGTGGTGCAGGTGCTGCTGCCGGCGCTTTGGCTTCGGCTTTCGCAGCCGGGGCTTTCGCCAGATGTTTTTCAACATCTTCACGCGTGATACGACCGCCGACACCGGTGCCGTTGATAGCGCTGGCTTCGAGGTTATGCTCACCCAGCAGGCGACGGATCGCCGGGCTCAGGGCATCGTTGTTCTGCTCAGCAAGAGACGCCTGCTGGCGCTGTGCCGGCGTAGAATCTTTCTCTTCAGACTTAGCGCTGGTTTCTTTACCGGTGCTGTTGCCTTCACGCAGGCGACCAAGGATCTGGCGAGAAGTGACGGTTGTCCCTTCATCTTCCAGAACCGCATCAAGAATACCGTCCGCTGATGCCGGTACTTCCAGTACCACTTTGTCAGTTTCGATTTCTACCAGTACTTCATCACGACGTACTGCATCGCCCGGTTTTTTGTGCCAGGTTGCAACCGTTGCATCCGCTACGGATTCAGGCAGGTCGGGAACAAGAATATCTACGCTACTCATTATTTATCCTTTATTTAATCGACGTTCAGCGCGTCATTTACCAGATCTTGTTGCTGCTTCTGGTGAACGGACATATACCCTACTGCCGGAGAGGCAGAGGCCGGGCGACCTGCATAACGCAGAGCTGACCCAAATGGAATTACTTCACGGAAATGATGCTGGCTGCAGTACCATGCGCCCTGGTTGAGCGGCTCTTCCTGGCACCAGACAAAATCATGTACATGAGCAAACGGTTTCAGCGCTTCCTGCACCGCTTTATGCGGGAACGGATAGAGCTGTTCGATGCGCACAATGGCAACATCTTTTTGGTCGTTCTTGCGGCGTTGCTCCAGCAGGTCGTAATAAACCTTACCAGAACACATCACGACACGCTTCACGCCTTTCGGATCAAGTTCATCGACTTCGCCAATGGCTGGCAGGAAGGTGCCATTTGCCAGTTCGTCCAGCGTAGACACCGCCAACGGATGACGCAGCAGCGACTTCGGTGACATCACCACCAGCGGACGGCGCATACCGCGCAGCGCCTGACGACGCAGCATGTGGTAGACCTGTGCCGGGGTAGACGGGACGCAAACCTGCATGTTTTGCTCAGCGCAAAGTTGCAGATAACGTTCCAGACGCGCGGAGGAGTGCTCCGGACCCTGACCTTCGTAGCCGTGCGGCAGCAGCATCACCAGACCGCACATACGGCCCCATTTCTGCTCGCCGGAAGAGATGAACTGGTCGATAACCACCTGCGCACCGTTGGCGAAGTCGCCGAACTGCGCTTCCCAGATGGTCAGCGTGCGCGGTTCTGCCGTGGCATAACCATACTCGAACGCCAGTACCGCTTCTTCAGACAGCACGGAGTCCCATACGCGGAACGTGCCCTGGCCGTTATGCACATGCTGCAGCGGCGTGTAGGTTGAACCGTTCGCCTGATTATGAATGACCGCGTGACGGTGGAAGAAGGTTCCGCGACCGGAGTCTTCACCCGACAGACGAACCGGAATGCCTTCGTCCACCAGCGTGGCGTAAGCCAGATTCTCTGCCCCCCCCCAGTCGAATAGCTTCTCGCCTGCGGCCATGGCCTGACGGTCGCCGTAAATTTTGGCAACACGCGACTGCATTTCAACGGCTTCAGGCACGGTGCTGATACGTTTTGCCAGCTCCTGCAGACGCTTCATCTCAACCTTGTTCGGGTAGCTTTCGTCCCACTCGTGGTTGAGGTACGGCGACCAGGTGAAGGAGTGCATGTTCATTGGACGCCACTCTTTCACCACGCATTCACCAGCATCCAGCGCATCACGGTACAGATTGACCATTTCGGTCGCATCTTCCAGCGTGGCGACTTTGTCCGCTTCCAGCTTGTCAGCGTAGATTTTACGCGGGGTCGGATGCTTTTTGATTTTCTGATACATCAGCGGCTGGGTTGCGCTCGGCTCGTCGGCTTCGTTGTGGCCGTGACGGCGGTAGCACACCAGATCGATGAACACATCGCGTTTGAAGGTGTTACGGAAATCCAGAGCCAGACGCGTCACGAAAGCGACCGCTTCCGGGTCATCCGCGTTAACGTGGAAGATTGGTGCCTGAACCATCTTACCGATGTCGGTGCAGTACGGCGTAGAACGCGCATCCAACGGGTTAGAGGTAGTAAAGCCAACCTGGTTGTTAATGACGATACGCACGGTACCGCCCACTTCGTAACCACGCGCTTTCGACATGTTCAGGGTTTCCTGAACCACGCCCTGCCCGGTTACCGCCGCATCGCCGTGGATGGTGATTGGCAGTACTTTATTGCTGCTCGGCTCGTCCAGACGATCCAGGCGTGCACGTACGGAGCCGATAACCACCGGGCTAACGATTTCCAGGTGCGACGGGTTAAACGCCAGCGCCAGGTGTACCAGACCGCCTTCGGTTTCGATATCAGACGAGAAGCCCATGTGGTACTTCACGTCACCGGTGCCGAGGTGTTCTTTATGTTTGCCCGCAAATTCGTCGAACAGTTCCTGCGGGCGTTTGCCCAGTACGTTAACCAGAACGTTCAGACGACCACGGTGCGCCATGCCCAGTACCACTTCACGGGTACCACTGTTACCAGCGTGGCGGATCATCTCTTTGAGCATTGGGATTAACGCATCACCGCCTTCCAGCGAGAAGCGTTTCGCGCCCGGGAACTTAGCGCCCAGGTAGCGTTCCAGTCCTTCTGCTGCGGTCAGTTCGCTCAGGAAGCGTTTCTTCTCTTCGCTACTGAATGCGGCACGGCCAGACTCGATACGCTGTTGAAGCCAGCGTTTTTCTTCGGTGCTGGTGATGTGCATATACTCGGCGCCAATTGGGCCGCAGTAGGTTTGTTTCAGCGCAACAACCAGGTCGCTCAGCTTCATGGTGTCTTTGCCGCCGGCAAAAGAACCTACGTTAAAGCTTTCCTGGAAATCCGCATCGGTCAGATCGTGGAAAGACGGGTCCAGATCGGCCACATTTTCTTGCTGCCACAGTCCCAGCGGATCAAGATTCGCATGCTGATGACCGCGGAAACGGTAGGCGTTAATGAGCTGCAGGACTTTAACCTGCTTCACATTGGCATCAGGGTCGGAGATAGAAGAAGAGTAACGTGGAGTAATCAACGCCTGCCGACGGAAATAATCACGTGTTTTTGAGTGGAGTTGATCCGGTTTGACTCCGGTACCAGGTAACTGCTGGAACGTCGAACGCCAGTTAGCATCTACCGAGTCAGGGTCGGTTAAGAAGTCTTCATAGAGCTGTTCTATCCAGCTCTGGTTAGAACCAGAGAGGTAAGAAGAGTCCAACCAGGCTTTCAAAGCGCTGTTCTGCATCGTGATCCCTTAAGCATCTTTTCTGCTTATTTAATACTCTAAATAGATCGCGTTTCAGGAAGGTGGCAAGCTTGCGAATCCCAGGGAGCTTACATCCAGTAAGTGACCAGGGTGAGCAAGTGCAGCCAACGCACATGCAACGTGAACTATGACGAGTATTTCGCCGTGGATACTACCACGCACACCGATGTGCGTGCCGGGGTTCACTTGTTGCGGACTGTCGTGTCATCTGCGTCCGCTAAGGAACCTTTAAAAACTGTCTAATAATCTTCGCTGTTCAGGCTACGACTTCGTTGCGGCCTTGTCTCGCTCTGAACATCTCGATTATTACTACTCATATGGCAGTTTTTAGAGGTTTCCTGTACTACCGGGGAATCACTTCCCCGGCAACCACTACAAAATCTTACGCACTACGTTTGAGCAGCATCGACTTAATATGGCCGATGGCGCGCGTCGGGTTCAGTCCTTTAGGACATACACTGACGCAGTTCATGATGCTATGGCAGCGGAATACGCTGAAAGCGTCACTTAAACCTTCCAGGCGGCTGTCGGTCTCGGTATCGCGGCTATCAATTAAGAAGCGATACGCGGCCAGCAGGCCTGCCGGGCCAATAAACTTGTCCGGATTCCACCAGAATGATGGGCAGGACGTTGAGCAGCATGCACACAAAATACATTCATACAGCCCATCGAGCTTCTCACGCTGCTCAGGCATTTGTAAATGCTCACGAGCCGGCGGATTTTTCCCATTATTCAACAAGTAAGGCTTAATCTTCTCATACTGTGCGTAGAATTGCCCCATGTCTACCACCAAATCGCGCACAACCGGTAAACCCGGCAGCGGGCGAATGACAATTTTCTTGCCCGGCTGATTCAGCGCAGAAATAGGTGTGATACAGGCCAGTCCATTTTTGCCGTTCATATTCAGACCGTCGGAGCCGCAGACCCCTTCACGGCAGGAACGGCGGAACGACAGAGACGGATCTTTTTCTTTCAGCTGCATCAATGCATCCAGCAGCATCATGTCGCGCCCTTCTTCCGCCTCCAGGGTGTAATCCTGCATACGCGGAGCGTCGTCAACATCCGGGTTATAGCGATAAACTGAAAACTCGAGTTTCATTGTCCTGTCTCCGCATTAATAAGTACGAATCTTCGGCGGGAATGCCGGGCGCAGCTTCGGTTCCATATTGACTTGACGTCGCGTCATGGATTCCGACTCTGGCAGGTACAGGGAATGGCACAGCCAGTTTTCATCATCACGTTCCGGGAAGTCGAAGCGGCTATGCGCGCCACGGCTTTCGGTACGGAAGTTTGCAGATACTGCAGTGGCGTACGCGGTCTCCATCAGGTTATCCAACTCCAGACACTCAACGCGCTGGGTGTTGAACTCGCTGGAGGTATCGTCCAGACGGGCATTTTTCAGGCGTTCGCGAATCGCTTTCAGCTCTTCCAGACCTTTCGCCATCGCATCGCCTTCGCGGAATACCGAGAAGTTATGCTGCATACATTCTTGCAGCGCTTTGCGAATCGCCACCGGGTCTTCACCGTTACGGTTACCGTTCCAGCGGTTCAGTCGTGCCAGAGAAGCATCGATTTCATCTTCGGTCGCATCCAGCAGGTCACCCTGCTCAGCGATAGATTCCTGCAGATGCAGACCCACCGCACGACCAAACACCACCAGGTCCAGCAGCGAGTTGCCGCCGAGACGGTTGGCGCCGTGAACCGATACGCAGGCGATTTCGCCTACCGCAAACAGTCCCGGGATCACCACATCTTCGCCCTGCTCATTCACAGTCAGCGCCTGGCCAGTAACTTTGGTCGGAATACCACCCATCATATAGTGGCAGGTTGGGATAACCGGAATCGGCTCTTTGACCGGGTCAACGTGAGCAAAGGTACGAGACAGTTCGAGAATGCCCGGCAGACGGGATTCCAGTACTTCTTTACCCAGGTGGTCGAGTTTCAGTTTGGCGTGCGGACCCCACGGGCCGTCGCAGCCGCGACCTTCACGGATTTCGATCATGATGGAACGCGCCACCACGTCACGACCCGCCAGGTCTTTCGCATTCGGGGCATAACGCTCCATGAAGCGCTCACCGTGTTTGTTCAGCAGGTAGCCACCTTCACCACGGCAGCCTTCTGTGACCAGAACGCCCGCACCGGCGATACCGGTTGGGTGGAACTGCCACATTTCCATATCCTGCACCGGCACGCCAGCGCGGATAGCCATACCAACACCGTCACCAGTATTGATGTGGGCATTGGTGGTGGACTGATAAATACGGCCAGCACCGCCGGTCGCCAGCACGGTCGCACGGGCTTTGAAGTAAACTACCTCACCGGTTTCAATACACAACGCGGTACAACCGACAATCGCGCCATCGGCATTTTTTACCAGATCCAGCGCATACCATTCTGAGAAGATGGTGGTATGGTTTTTCAGGTTCTGCTGATACAGCGTGTGCAACAGCGCATGACCGGTACGGTCTGCCGCTGCCGCAGTACGTGCCGCTTGCTCACCGCCGAAGTTCTTCGACTGGCCGCCAAACGGACGTTGATAAATTGTGCCATTGTCGAGGCGAGAGAACGGCAGCCCCATGTGGTCCAGTTCCAGAATCGCTTCCGGACCGGTTTTACACATATATTCAATAGCGTCCTGGTCACCAATGTAGTCCGACCCTTTAACGGTGTCGTACATGTGCCATTCCCAGTTATCTTCATGGGTATTACCGAGCGCAACGGTGATGCCACCCTGCGCGGATACGGTATGGGAACGGGTTGGGAACACTTTAGAGAGCAGCGCACAAGTCTGCCCGCTCTGGGAAATTTGCAGCGCCGCGCGCATACCTGCGCCGCCGGCACCAATCACAACAGCATCAAATTCTCTGACTGGCAGTTTCATTACACACCCCACACCACAACAAATCCATAAATGACGTAAACCACCAGCGCAACAACGATAGCCAGTTGCAGAATCAGGCGCACAGCCAGAGGTTTAACGTAGTCGGTCAACACCTGCCACATGCCGATCCAGGCATGAATCAAGATGGAGAAAAGTGCCAGCAGGGTGAAGACTTTGGTGAATGCCGATGAGAAGAAACCGGTCCAGACTTCATACGTCAGCTCGCCGCTGGTGGCGAAGAAACCGACCATAAAGATGATGTATAACGTCAGAACGATAGCGGTAGCACGGACCAGAATGAAGTCATGTACGCCGTTGCGTCCTAATGCGGAGGCGTTGCTTACCATACGAGGACTCCTGCGAGAAGTGAAAGCACGACAATAATAACGAAACAAATTTTGGCGGAGCGTGTCCCTGCTTCGAGGGTTTCTTCGATATAGCCAAAATCCATCAACAGATGGCGAATGCCCATTACGGCGTGATATGCCAGCGCAATCAGGATCCCCCACAGAATTAACTCCACAAAGAAGTTATTCATAATGGATGACGCGGTGAGGAAACCTTCAGGGGAGGAAAGGCTGGTACCCAATAACCACAACAGAATCCCGACCGCCACGAAGGTGATCACTCCGGATACGCGATGGAGAATGGACGCTATCGCCGTGATTGGGAACCGGATCGTTTGCAGATCCAGATTGACAGGTCTTTGTTTTTTCACATTTCTTATCATGAATAACGCCCACATGCTGTTCTTATTATTCCCTTTAGACTTCGGGTACAGAAGATGAAGACACCTGTAGCCTGAAAGACGACGGGATTTCCTTCCTCCGGTCTGCGTGCGGGTCAGACAGCGTCCTTACTATAACTACGCGTCATATAAAACACTGCTTCCAGATGCTAAAACGACACGTTACAACGCTGGTTGGCTCGGGATTGCAGGGTATTCCGGAGACCTGGCGGCAGTATAGGACGTTCACAAAATCATTACAATTAACCTACATATAGTTTGTCGGGTTTTATCCCGAACAGTGACATAGGTCACGATAACAACATTATTTTAATTTTTAATCATCTGATTTGACAATCATTAAACAAAGTTGTTACAAACGACACCAGAAAAAGCATATAATGCGTAAAAGTTATGGGGTCACTCTTTCACCGGAGATTTAGTTATGTAACAGTGTGGAAGTATTGACCAATACCTTCAGGACAGTTATTAGTGATAGACAGGTTAAATAATTCGGATTGCTAAGTTCTTGATTTGCAGTTTATTCGCCATAAAAAGACCGTTTTACCTGCAAGCGCCCATAGCTCTGTACCCAGGTCATCCCCTCTTTCGCAGAGCGGCGAGCCAAATAACAAACTGGTAACGGTTTATTGATGCACGAAGGCAAATTTGAGTTCCGGCAGTCTTAAGCAATAAGGCGCTAAGGAGACCGTAAATGGCTGATACTAAAGCAAAACTCACTCTAAATGGTGATGCTGCTATTGAACTGGATGTGCTGAAAGGTACGCTCGGTCAGGACGTTATTGATATTCGTAGCCTTGGCTCAAAAGGGATGTTTACTTTTGACCCAGGTTTTACCTCTACCGCATCCTGCGAATCCAAAATTACTTTCATCGACGGTGACGAAGGTGTTTTGCTGCATCGCGGCTTCCCGATTGACCAGTTGGCGACCGAGTCCAACTATCTGGAAGTGTGTTATATCCTGCTGTACGGCGAAAAACCGACGCAGGAAGAGTACGACGAGTTCAAAACCACAGTCACTCGCCATACCATGATCCACGAGCAGATCACGCGTCTGTTCCACGGTTTCCGCCGCGACTCTCACCCGATGGCCGTTATGTGCGGTGTCACCGGAGCGCTGGCAGCGTTTTATCATGACTCGCTGGATGTAAACAACGCGCGTCACCGTGAAATCGCCGCCTTCCGCCTACTGTCCAAAATGCCAACCATGGCAGCGATGTGCTACAAGTATTCCATCGGGCAGCCGTTCGTGTACCCGCGTAACGATCTCTCCTACGCCGGTAACTTCCTGAACATGATGTTCTCTACGCCGTGCGAAAAATACGAAGTGAATCCGATTCTGGAACGCGCCATGGACCGTATCTTAATCCTGCACGCTGACCACGAACAGAACGCCTCAACCTCTACCGTACGTACCGCGGGCTCTTCTGGCGCTAACCCGTTTGCCTGCATCGCGGCTGGTATCGCTTCCCTGTGGGGACCGGCACACGGCGGCGCAAACGAAGCTGCACTGAAAATGCTGGAAGAAATCAGCTCTGTTAAACACATTCCGGAATTTGTTCGCCGCGCGAAAGACAAGAATGATTCCTTCCGCCTGATGGGCTTTGGTCACCGTGTTTATAAAAACTATGACCCGCGCGCTACCGTCATGCGTGAAACCTGCCACGAAGTGCTGAAAGAACTGGGCACCAAAGATGATCTGCTGGAAGTGGCGATGGAACTTGAGCACATTGCGCTCAACGACCCATACTTCATCGAGAAGAAACTCTACCCGAACGTAGACTTCTACTCCGGCATAATCCTGAAAGCGATGGGGATTCCGTCCTCCATGTTCACCGTTATCTTCGCCATGGCGCGTACCGTTGGCTGGATTGCACACTGGAACGAAATGCACACCGACGGCATGAAAATCGCCCGTCCGCGTCAGCTGTACACCGGCTACGACAAGCGCGATTTTAAATCTGATATTAAGCGTTAATTGTTCAGGCCACCGGGTAATTCCGGTGGCTTTTCTCAGACCCTGCTCAAATTACCGCATTCATCTCATTAATATTATTCTCATCAGCCAATTCGTCCCATAATACATTTCAGACATGCGCCCCTTTTATATAGCATTAATCGCCAACGCATTATTTGATTTTTAAATTTATTAGCTATTTAATTCGGCCTTATAAAATACATCTCTGGATTAAATGGCATGGGCGATCTTATTTACCTGAAGATAACAGGTGAACAACAAGGAAATATTTCTTCCGGCTGCGGCACTTCCGCGTCAGTAGGGAATCGCTGGCAGGAAAACCATCCTGATGAGATTTTTGTTTTTTCACTTTCGAATGGATTAGCTAATACTGATTCTGGTATTAATACCCAGCTACTGAACTTCACAAAACTAATTGATAAAAGCACACCATTATTGATTAACGCCATCAATAATAATGAACGTCTGTTTATTGAAATTGATTTATGGAGAATAAACAGATTTGGTAGATGGGAACGCTTCTATTATATTCAATTAAGAAATGCATCGGTAAAAAGCATACAAACCTATGTGGCCCTAAACGAGCTGGATACCGAAGAAATTGCAGTATCGTATGACTATATTCTTTGCAAACACCTGATTGCCAACACTGAGTTTGACTACCTGGCATTGCCTGCTGAGTACAACCGTTTGTTTATACCACCCCGCCCTCAGCCGGTCAGTACGATAAAACCCATAGTGAAACGCCCTTCTCCCCCTGCACCACACATTCCAGCAGTTACGCCGGTCTATGCTAAATCCTGTCTGAAAGAAAAAGGCTGTACAGACGCGGGGAGCCGTGAAGAATCGGCTGAAAACTTCGGACAGATGGCGGTTTTCGCACAATCTTCCGTCGATGATTGTTGCGGATATGCACAGCCCGCAGAAGCCTCGGCCGCGCTGCCGATCTTAGGTGGGCTGACGCAGGTGTGGGGCGAGTGGTCACTCAGTGGCATGCTCAGCGCCGCACGCGGCGTTCCTTATATCGGAGCGCTAGCTTCCGCGCTGTATATTCCGTCCGCGGGTACGGGCAGCGCACGCGTTCCCGGACGTGATGAGTTCTGGTATGAGGAAGAACTGCGGAAAAAGGCGCTGGTAGGTGGCACTGCCACCACCTGGGTTCGTTTTTTCTGGGGAACCGACATTCACGGTAAATCGCAAGTCTACGGCGTGCATACCGGCGAAGGTACTCCTTATGAAAACGTGCGCGTCGCGAATATGCTGTGGAACGATGAACATCATCGCTATGAATTTACGCCTGCCCACGACGCAGACGGGCCGTTAATCACATGGACGCCGGAAAATCCTGCGACCGGCGATTTACCCACACATACGGGTAGCAATGTTCCACCGCTGGATCAGCCAACCATTCTGGTGACACCAATCCCGGATGGCAAAAACGAATACACCACGCCGCCGTTCCTTGTGCCCGATGTCGCCGATTTTAACGATTATATTCTGGTCTTTCCGGCCGATTCAGGCATTCAGCCGATATATGTTTACCTCAGCGAGAGAAAAACATCTTATACTCATAGACATAAGCACTATCCTTCCAAAAATAGACCCTGGGAGGAAGTGATAAAAAATACGAAGTCTGGTCCAGCAAAATTCAAACCAGAAGTCCATATCGAATCTGTAGACCAGGATGTATGGGAGAATGGTACTCCAACAACTAATGGACAAAACTGGAAAGTTAAAGAATTCAATAATGTCCAAGGCGCTTACAAAGGAAAGGAAACGAAATGGGTGGTTACCAAAGAATCTCAAGGAACTATTCACTCTCATCCAATAGGTTCAAATGAGGCCAGGAAATTAACAAAATGAAAACAAATTACTGCATTTTAGGAAATAACTATCACATCGAAAATGTAGAGAATATTTACGACGAAATATCTGCTTTAGATTTCAACAAAACTGAGTTAGAAGAGGTAACACGATTAGATGAAGATTTATTTCAGCTAGCTTTAAATGATGGAGTTGTTGTAGACATTGGTTGGTATCCTTCATTTGAAGAAGGTGGTGAATTTATCATTCAAATGATACAAAATAGTGACTGGGATCACCCTATAATAAAAATATCTTCTGGATGGGATAAAAATGAGTTAATTGAAAAGTTAAACATAGTTTTAGAACAATTACCTTTTTGTCTTAAAAGTTGAATAAGCATTTAGAAAACAAATAATAACACTCTGCAAAGCATCTTATTATAAAGGTGAGTATATGAATCATCTTAAGCAAAAACTCGAAGACTACACTGAATCCGAATTCTTAGACTTCCTAAATGAATTCTCTGCAAACCCGCGCTACCAGGGAGAAATGGATCGTGAATCTTACATCGACTCATTAGTCGATCATTTCGATAAAATCGTGGACCATCCGGAAAGTAATGGATTGATTTTTTATCCCACGGATGACAGGGAAGACAGCCCACAAGGCGTCATTGATGAAATCAAAAGATGGCGTAAGTCCCAGGGACGCTCATCATTTAAACAATCAACCTAAAAATTTTCAAATCAAACACTCGAATTATCAGTGTAAATTATATAACAACGAATATTTATACATGTGGGAATTTAAAATGACGATCACGGTTACGGTTCAAGCTCAACTCATTGTCGGTGAAGCACAGGTAATAGAAAGTTTGGCCCCAGAAGGTTCTTACACGGCTGTATTTGAAGATGATGGTCAAACCGGGTACTTCTATGCACTTGATGAATCTGCTGACGGAAATCCTATCAAAGATGCACTGCATATTTACAATGCAGAAGATGTTTCAGATGGGCATATCCCATCAGATGTGAAGATCGGTTGGTCAGAAGACAGTAAGAAATGTGTGTTGCTGATAAATGGTTACCCACACGGCGTCTTTAATTTTGAATCTAAAAATGGATACTGCCGGAGCGGTTTTCCACCTACAATCAGTCAGGAATGGTCTGTCTTTGGGCATGCATGGAATGATGCTGTCGATGATTTATTCAGATAACAGGCATCAATACCCGATCACCGGTTAGTCCGTTTTTATTGATACTTGATATTTTTTTCAGCGGACTTTTTCTCTATGCTGTATCAACACGTTAAACGCAACATATAACTCAGGAGCATGGGATGCCTGTTTTGCAGTGGAGCCTGTTGTTTGTGCTATCGCTCCTGCTTTCCCTGCTCTTTCTGTTTATCCATCTTCCAGGCCCCTTGCTGCTCGGTTCGATGATCGTTGGCATCATCTTCAGTCTGCGCGGCATCTCTCTGCATCCTCCCCGCTGCACATTTCTTGGCGCGCAGGCGATTCTCGGCTGCATGATTGCCCAAAATCTGACCGGTTCAATCTTCACAACCCTTGCAGCCCACTGGCCGATGGTGATTGTTATCCTGCTGGCAACCCTTATCAGCAGCGCGATAATCGGCTGGCTGCTGGTTCGCTACAGTACGCTACCGGGTAACACCGGCGCATGGGGCTCGTCACCAGGCGGCGCAGCGGCAATGGTTGCAATGGCGCAGGATTATGGTGCCGACATCCGCCTGGTGGCGTTTATGCAGTATCTGCGCGTACTGTTAGTAGTCGGCGCGGCAGCGCTGGTCACCCGGCTGGTGATGGGCGACCAGGCGCAGGCGGTCAGTGAACAAATCATCTGGTTTCCGCCGCTAAGCGGCAATCTTTTCAGCACTCTGATGCTGGCCGCCGTTGCCGGCACGGCTGGACGCTTACTGCGTATTCCCTCTGGCGTCATGCTATTGCCGATGCTGGTGGGTGCCTTGCTGAATGCAAGCGGAGTGATGGTGATTGAACTGCCGGAATGGCTACTGGCGATAGCCTATATGGCCATCGGCTGGCAAATCGGCCTTGGCTTTGACAAACAGATCTTTCTAATGGCATTACGACCACTGCCGCAGATCCTGTTGTCCATTTTTTCACTAATGGCGATCTGCGCCGGTATGGCCTGGGGACTGGCGCATTACATGCAGATTGATTTTCTCACTGCCTATCTGGCGACCAGTCCAGGTGGCGTGGATTCTGTCGCGGTGATTGCCGCAGGAAGCCACGCTGATATGGCGCTCATCATGGCGATGCAAACCCTGCGACTGTTCAGCATTTTGTTAACTGGCCCCGCAGTCGCGCGGTTTATTTCGGTGCACGCGCCAAAACGGCCCGCTTAGTGCTGACATCCCGGACACCAGTAAAAAGGTCGCGAAGAGAGCATCGTTTTCTCGATAGTCCCACCACAACGCTCACAGGCTTCGCCGTCCCGATGAAAGACCTTGAAGCGAAACAACGCACCGTGATGCTTATTCTCATCGGCCAGCCCGCGGGTATTATAAGACAGGCGCGGAATATCAAGCAGCGCATGCGCCAGTGCATCCAACTGTTCATCGGCAAGCTGCGACGCTTTATGCTGTCCGGTCAACCCTACCTGCCAGAGGATCTCTACCCGCAGGTAGTTACCTAATCCCGCCAGAAACGCCTGGTCCAGTAGCAGACCAGAAAACTGGCGATTGCAAAAACGCGGAGATAACAGACGCGCTTTAACCTCATCGGGCGTTAAACGTAAATCCAGTACATCCGGCCCAACCCGTTGCAGGAACGGGTGGGTGGTTAGCTGTTCTGGCGTCAGCATTTCGATATCAGACGCGCTATAGAGCAGAATTGTCTTGTCATGTGTTTGCAGACTGACGCGCAGTACCCGCGAAGTTTGCGGAATTTCGCCGGTATCCACCACTCGCCACACGCCATAGAGCTGATTGTGACTGTACAGCGTCAGGCCATTAGAAAAATGGGTCAGCAGCGCTTTCCCTCGCGTTTCAAGCTGGGTTACACGTTGCCCAATCAGTTGAGATTGATACGGTTTTAACTGCTCAAAGGCAAACCAGACATCCGTCAGGGGTTTGCCTTTGACTGCCGCCTCCAGGTTATCCGCCGCGCGGCGGATTTCCGGGCCTTCAGGCATAATACTGTCCTTTGTTAATGTGTTGCGCCGCCCGTCACTGCGATATCGCTTTCCACCTGCAAGGCGGTGGCAATTGCAATCTCCAGCGCACGGCGCACCGTTTCTGTCGCCATACTTGGCGCTCCGGGATGCTGTGCAGCCTGTTGCGGCAAATATGGGATATGAATAAAGCCGCCCTTCACCGCCGGTACATCGCGTAGTTTATGCAGCAGACCATACATCACATGATTACACACGAAAGTACCAGCGGTCTGGGAAACCGAGGCCGGAATTCCCGCGTTGTGCATAGCCACAACCATCGCTTTGATCGGCAGCGAGCTAAACCACGCCGCTGGACCATCGGCTACAATCGGCACATCTACCGGCTGTTGCCCCTGATTATCCGCAATACGCGCATCGTCAACGTTAATCGCCACGCGTTCCACGGTGATATCCGTGCGGCCACCTGCCTGCCCCACCGCCAGGACCAGCGATGGCGACAGCGCGTCAATTGCGCCATTGAGTACGATAAGAGACTCGCCAAAGACGCACGGCAGTTGGCGGGCAACGACGCGGCATCCACCGATGATAGCATTATCGAGTCCCGAGACCACTTCCCAGGAAGGGTTAACTGACTCGCCGCCAAAGGGTTCAAATCCCGTGATGAGTACTGTTTTCATCCTGTCACCTTACAAGAACATCAGAAAATACATCAGGAACACGTTGACCAATAGCAGCAGTATGCCGGTTGGCACCTGCGCCTTAATCACCGCGTTTTTGTCCGGTAGTTCCAGCAGCGCAGCAGGGACAATGTTAAAGTTCGCCGCCATCGGCGTCATCAGTGTCCCGCAATAACCGGAGAACATACCAATCGCCGCCATTACCGCCGGATTACCGCCGTGTTGCAGAACAAGAATCGGAATACCAATCCCAGCGGTCACGATCGGAAAAGCAGCAAACGCATTGCCCATCACCATAGTCAGCAATGCCATGCCGATGGTGTACACCGCCACTGCGATAAAGCGACTGTCTACCGCCAGATATTCCTGCGTCAGATATGAAATGCCGTTGCCTACGCCCGCTGCCGTAAACAACAGCCCGAGCGTGGCCAGAATCTGTGGCAGGATGAACGCCCAGCCGATGGAGTCCAGCAGACGGCGCGCCTCCTGGATCGGTTGATGCACCCACTCATGGGTCATTTTTATTGCCATCGCCAGGCCAATCAACGAACCTGCGGTCATGGAAAAAAGCGTCACCAGCGTGGCGTGATTACCCGGCCCAAACAGCGCATCCTGTAAGCCCGGAATATGGTTGAACATCAGCACGCCAATAACCGTTACCACCGGGATCGCCAGCGCCGGAAAAAAAAGGCGGTTGCCCAAGCGACTGGCACTTTCTTCGCGCTGTTGCTGGGTCCGTTGATGGTAACTTCCCAGCTTCACGCCGCCAAAACCGGCGATCAGCGCCAGGATGACCACCGCAATACCGACGGCAATATGCACCGCGCGCTTGTCGCCAAACAGCGAGAATGTCCAGTCGCCAAGCAGAAACAGTACGCCGTATATGCCCCAAAACAGGCCAGTGGTGAAACGACGCGGGTTCGCTTTATCCTGCCAGGACATGACAGCCACAATCAGTAATACCGCGCCCGCCAGCCAGTAGAGATAGCTTTGTTGAAAATTCATTGCGCTTCCCCTTTCGCTGCGGCGTTCGCTTTCGCCACCTCACGTTGCAAATAGCTATCCAGACGCCACAAACGTGTGCCGTGGATCAGGAAAGCACAAATTGCCGTTGGGATCCCCCATAGGGCGATATGCAGCGGTTCGGTCTGGATCCCACCAGACTCCAGCATAAAGTTATGCATGAAGATGATGGCGCCGAAAGCAACAAAGATATCTTCACCGAAAAACAGCCCGACGTTATCGGTCGCCGCTGACATTGCGCGCAGTCGATAGCGTACCGCCCCAGGTATCTCGCCGTGATTTTTCTCAGCGGCCCCTTCCGCCATCGGCGCCAGCAGCGGACGCACCATTTGCGGATGCCCCCCCAGACTGGTGAGTCCTAATGCAGCGGTCGCTTCGCGAATGAACAGATAGACAATCAGCAGGCGGCCGCTGGTAGCGCTGCGGATTTTTGCAATCCACGCCTGCGCACGCTCTTTCAGACCGTGACGTTCCAGCAGACCGATTACCGCCAGTGGGATCAATAAGATAAATGGCAGGTTACGGGTGTTGAGAAAACCTTCACCCAGTTTCTCGAGAATAGTGGCGATCGGCATATGCGCCGCCACTCCCGTGACGATCCCGGCAATAATGACCACCAATACCGGGTTAAAACGTAAAAGAAATCCGACCACGATGACGGCGATCCCCGTCAATGGCCAGAGAGAAATAGCCTCTCCCATAATTAAATCCCTTATGTTGTTGTGTGATATATTATTGTTTTGTATGAATAAATTTATGCGCTAATTTGAATATTGCATGCTTCAAAGGCGCTACGCAAGCGACGGGCAAAAGCGAGTGCGTGCTCGCCATCCCCATGAATGCATACCGTCTGGGCAGTCACGCTCGCCCATGTCCCACTTTGGCTTTTTACTCTGCCGGATTGCACCATTTCTAACGTTTGCGCCAACGCCTGCTCTTCATCCTCAATCAGTGCGCCCGGCTGACTACGCGGCACCAGGCTGCCATCGGCCTGATAACCCCGATCGGCAAACACCTCCTGACGCGTTACCAGGCCATAGTGTTCTCCAGCACGAATCAGTTCGCTTCCCGCCAGTCCCACTAAAATCAGCGACGGATCGCAGGCATGAACCGCTTTCGCAATCGCATCAGCCAGTTGAGGATCTTTCGCTGCCTGGTTATAGAGCATGCCATGCGGTTTGACATGATGCATCACACCGCCCTCCGCCCGCGTGATGGCAGCCAGCGCGCCAATTTGATACAGCGTCTGCGCATACACCGTTTGCGCAGGCAGGGTCATGGCGCTACGGCCAAAATTTTCCCGATCCGGAAAGCTGGGATGCGCACCTATCGCTACGCCATTTTTTAGCGCTTCGCGCACGCTTGAGAGCATGGTTTGCGCATCGCCTGCGTGAAACCCACAGGCGATGTTGGCCGATGACACCAATTGCAGCAACGCTGCATCGTTCGCACATCCCTCACCGAGGTCTGCATTGAGATCAATTTTCATTGTTAAGTCGCCATGCTAACTGTTCCAGGTAACGCTGCTGGTCGTACCGCGCCTTCAGCGCTTCCTCCAGCGAACACTGCACAAAATGAATCGGTTGACCGAGCGGGATCTGCGCCAGATGATACATATCTGCCTCGATGATACAGGCGATGCGCGGATAGCCGCCCGTCGTCTGGGCATCGTTCATCAGCACAATGGGTTGGCCATTATGTGGAACCTGCACCACGCCGGGGAGCAAGCCATGCGACAGCAGCTCGCGATCGGTCGTACGCGTCAGCGGCTGCCCCTGAAGACGATACCCCATACGGTTACTTTGTGGGCTAAGTTGCCACGGTGAGCGCCAGAACGAAGCCTGCGATACCTCATCAAACTCCTGATATTCAGGTCCGGGCAGCGCACGAATGAGATTACCCCACATCAGTTGCTTAACACCTTGCGGCTCGCTGAATTTCCGGGTAGATACGCCAATCGCCAGTCGATCGCCATCACGCAGTAGACGCCCTTCAAACCCACCAATGCCCACTTTCAGATCGGTACTACGCGAGCCCATCACTTCAGGAACATCAATACCGCCCGCTACCGCCAGATAACTGCGCATGCCATGAAGCGGACGTTTTAGCGTCAGGCGCTGCCCGGCTTTTACCGGTAACCGCCATCCGCTCCACACGGGCGTACGATCCAGATGCGCTTCGCATCCGGCACCGGTCAGGGCAAACCAGCCATCGGCTTCAAACTCCACCACCAGTTGCCCCAGCGTGATTTCCAGCGCTGCGGCATTCGCATCATTACCCACCAGCAGGTTAGCCACGTTCAGCGCCGGTTTATCCAGCGCCCCACAGTGACTGATTCCGGATTGACGAAAACTATGACGTCCCCCGTCCTGTACTGAGGTGTACATGCCAGCGCGGATGATGTTTAACATATCCCCTCCTTCTGCGGGACAAAACGCACGGTATCGCCAGCCCGCAACAGAATCGGCTCCTCCCGTTTTGGATCAAATAACGAAACGGAAGTACGCCCAATCAATTGCCACCCGCCAGGCGTGGAAAGCGGGTAGATCCCCGTTTGAGATCCACCGATACCGACAGAACCTGCCGGAACAAGCAAACGCGGTTCCGCACGTCTGGGGGTATGAAGTTGTTCAGGTAAGCTCCCGAGATAGGGGAATCCCGGCTGAAAACCGATAAACCACACCACGTAATCAACCGACGCATGAAGTTCCACAACCTGCTTGTCACTTAATCCGCTGTGCCGGGCGACCTCTGCCAGATCGGGGCCGGCCTCACCGCCATAGGTAACAGGAATTTCAATAAAGCGCGAATCCGGCTCCAGTGCTTCGCTCTCTTCCCACCAGCGTTGTAGGCGCTCAATCGCATCCAGCGCCAGCGTTTGCGGGTCGCGCAAGGTCACCGTGATATTGTTCATGCCTGGAATAGCTTCCAGTACATTCGGGGCATCAACCAGACGCTGGGCCAGACGCCAGATGCGTTTCTGAGTCGCCAGCGTAATGGGTGGTTCCAGTTCAAGAACCACTGCCGTTTCACCTAACAGATAACAACGCGCTCGCTGCACTTTCGTCCCTCTTTATTACGCTGGATTAGGAATATCGATAAAAGTCACGTCCAGATCGGTATTTTCATTAAGCCAATCGCTTAATGCGCGAATGCCGCCGCGTTCGGTCGCATGGTGACCGGCAGCATAAAAATGCAGCCCCTGCTCGCGGGCTGAGTGAATGGTTTGCTCTGAAACTTCACCGGTGATAAAAGCGTCGACGCCAAACCGGGCTGCGCTATCAATAAAACTTTGACCGCCCCCCGTACACCAGGCGACGCGCTGAACCTTTTCCGGACCGGTATCACCACACCATAACGGTTTACGGCCTAAACGCGCTTCAATCCACGATGCTAACTCCAGTCCCGGAACCGGCATGGAGAGTTCTCCCCATGGCACCAGCGGTTCGATCTCACCCATCACGGTAATCCCCAACAGCGCGGCCAACTGCGCGTTATTCCCCAGTTCCGGGTGAGCATCCAGCGGCAGGTGCCAGCCATACAGGTTGATATCGTTTTCCAACAGCGTTTTCAGACGATGGCGCTTCATGCCGCGAATTACCGGAGATTCGCCTTTCCAGAAATAACCGTGATGAACGATAACCGCATCGGCCTGCAGGCGCACCGCCTCATCCAGCAGCGCCTGACTTGCGGTCACGCCGGTCACGATTTTATGCACCGTATCTTTGCCCTCAACCTGTAAACCATTCGGCGCATAGTCGCTAATGGCGGCGCTGTTCAGTTTGTCGTTGATTAGTTGTTCCAGTTCGGTGTTTTTCATCATCGTCCTCGTAGTCATTAATTCTGCCTGCTTAATCAGCAACACAGCTTAGGTTAAAATAGCGTCCTCGCCTGCGTTCGTCGATAGCCATTTCACTGACACATCAAGAAACAATCACACCCGCTTTGAACATGATTTGCTTACCACTACGCGATCCAATTCATGTATATTTATGCAATCAGACAGCATATTGCAAAAATAATCAGATCTGTATCAAAGTTACAACTTTAAGGAAACACGCTCGCGCAGTACGCTCAGCCTGTCGCGAGGCATTTACTTCGAGAAAATAATGAATAAACAAGCATCTCAACCACGGGCGATTTATTACGTCGTCGCGCTACAAATCTGGGAATATTTCAGTTTTTACGGCATGCGTGCGCTGCTGATCCTGTATCTCACTAACCAGCTCAAGTACGACGATAATCACGCATATGAACTGTTCAGCGCCTACTGTTCGCTGGTCTACGTCACCCCCATTCTCGGGGGATACCTGGCAGATAAAGTGCTCGGTAATCGAATGGCGGTGATGATCGGCGCATTTTTAATGGCGGTGGGACATCTGGTATTGGGCGCAAGCGAAATGGCTCCGGCGTTCCTTTATTTGTCGCTGGCGATCATTGTCTGCGGCTACGGTCTGTTTAAATCCAACATTAGTTGCCTGCTGGGCGAGTTATATCAACCTGAAGATCCGCGTCGCGACGGTGGATTCTCTCTGCTCTACGCAGCCGGTAACATCGGTTCGATCATCGCACCGATTGCCTGCGGATACGTGCAGGAAGAGTACAGCTGGGCGATGGGCTTTGCGCTGGCTGCGATTGGCATGCTGGCAGGGTTGGTGATTTTCTTATGCGGTAATCGCCATTTCGCTCATACCACTGGCGTCAACAAGGCTGTGCTGTGTGCGAAAAAGTATATGCTGCCAAACTGGGCCTGGCTGTTAGTTCTGCTGGTTGCAGCACCGTTACTGATTACCGTCCTGTTCTGGAAAGAGTGGTCCGTTTACGCACTGATTGTTGCCACGGTTATTGGTCTGGCGGTTCTGGCGAAGATTTACCGTCAGGCGCAAACCCAAAAGCAGCGCAAAGAATTGGGGCTTATCGTCACGCTGACCTTCTTCAGCTTGCTGTTCTGGGCCTTTGCTCAACAGGGCGGCAGCTCGATTAGCCTGTATATTGACCGCTTCGTAAATCGCGATATTTTGGGGTATTCCGTCCCGACCGCGATGTTCCAGTCGGTTAACGCCTTTGCCGTTATGCTGTGCGGTATCGTGCTGGCCTGGGTAATCAAAGAAAGCGTTGGCGGCAATCGTACCGTACGTGTTTGGGGTAAATTCGCCCTTGGCCTCGGTTTAATGAGCGCAGGGTTCTGCATTCTGACCTTAAGCGCCCGCTGGTCCGCAGCTTACGGCCACTCTTCCATGCCGCTGATGGTATTGGGGCTGGCGGTCATGGGCTTTGCCGAACTGTTTATCGACCCGGTGGCGATGTCGCAAATTACGCGTATTGAGATCCCTGGGGTGACTGGCGTATTAACAGGCATTTATATGCTGCTGTCCGGCGCCATCGCCAACTATCTGGCAGGCGTTATCGCCGATCAGACGTCGCAAGGCTCGTTTGATGCTGCTGGCGCTATCAACTACTCCATCAATGCGTATATTGATGTCTTTAGCGAAATTACCTGGGGCGCGCTGGCCTGCGTGGTGTTGGTGCTGCTGATTTGGCTGTACCAGTCGCTTAAGTTCAGAAACCGTCCGCTGGCGGTAGAATCCTGAGTGTAAGGGCCCGATGATGTAATACTATTCGGGCCTGTTTTTTCGGGTAATTACGCATAACTTGCAGCGAGTTCCTCTTCAGTAAGCCCCGTCACTAGTAGTACCATTGCGCGATCTATTCCCTGCTCCAGCATAGTTTGCGCTATACGTAATGCGGCTTCTCGCTTTCCTACTTCTTTGCCTTGTTGTAGCCCTTGTTGTAAACCTTCCTGTAATCCATCTAACCGTAACCGCTCCGCAATAGTCATCAGCCTCTCCTTATGTTGGGGGATCCGTTGTGCCATCTCTTGCATAAACTCATTAAAGCGAGATTCATCGCCGGATCGTAGGATGTAATTAAACATCGCCTGCAGTTGCGTGTCATTAGCGCATCCAGTAAGTAGTAGCGTGGTCAATTGCTCTACCAGCCCCATCAAATCCCGCTGACGGATATGTTTTTGCATTAATTCCAGCAACGCCATTCGCCTGTGAGCCATGATCTCATCATCGGGTACCGCCGTTATGTCTACCAACGGAAATGCGCTGGAATAAAGCTGTCTTGCCGCCACGGGGTCGGCAAAGGTATCCAACCAGCACAATGAGTACGGATAGGGGCTTCGGCAGCCATGATAAAACAGCATCGGTATCACCAGCGGCAGTTCCTTGTGCCCTGCGTCCAGATGGCGCTGCATCGCCGCCAGTGCATAACGCAACAGACGAAAAGCCATATGTGGCTCGGCTGAACTTTGATGCTCTATCACCACATAGACATAACCGTCACCGTTGCGTGTGTGCAAAGACCAGAGCACGTCGGAGTAGCGCGAACGTAAATCCGCTTCAATAAAGCTTTCTGACTCCAGTTGCAGCGAATTCAAATCGCAAAGCATCCGCAGTTCAGCTGGCAGGTGAATGTCGAGAAAATCTCGTGCAGTTTCGGGATGATGTAAAAACGTTTTAAACACCGCATCATGCGGGGTGGAGGTCGTTGGCGTTGTCATTAATTTCCGTCATTTTCATTCAGATGACGGAAATTTACTGCTGAGAGAAAACTTGTGCAGCAGGGTATTTACGGTACTGAACGCACGCTTCAGCGCTAAAATCACCCGACTGCAACATGTTCATTCTGTTGGAAGGTATTACGCAAAATCCACCATGCCTTTACCCCTTGCGCGCCGCCTCATATGCCGCCAGCGTCGCCAGCCTTGCCTGTTTATGATCCACAATCGGGCGAGGATAACTTAGTGTTACCTGCGCTTTTTCTGCCCACGACCACGGGTCATGAATGGCTTTACCCGGCACGTCGCGCAGTTCCGGCACCCACTGGCGGATAAACTCACCGTCACGGTCGAATTTTTCGCCCTGCGTCGTGGGGTTAAAGATACGGAAATACGGTGCGGCGTCAGTTCCGGTTGAGGCTGCCCACTGCCAGCCGCCGTTATTGGCCGCGAGGTCACCATCAATCAGTTGCGACATGAAATATTGTTCGCCTTTACGCCAGTCAATCAGCAGGTCCTTCACCAAAAAACTGGCGGTAATCATGCGTAATCGATTATGCATCCAGCCCGTGGCGTTGAGCTGACGCATCGCCGCATCCACAATAGGGTAACCCGTACTACCCGTTTTCCAGGCCTGCAAATGCGTCGGATTATTCTGCCATTGCACGCGATCGGTCCAGCGGATAAAGGGTTGATACCGACACAGCGCCGGATGGTAAGTCATCAGATGCCGATAAAATTCACGCCAGATAAGCTCGTTCAGCCAGACGCTACCCCTGCCGCCCTCAAGCGCCTGCGGCTGCTCCGCGAGCAGTCGATTCAGGCACTGGCGCGGTGATAGTCCTCCTGTCGCCAGGCTCGCGGATAATCGACTGGTCCCGTCAATCGCAGGAAAATCACGCTGCTGCTCGTATTCTCCCGCAGCCTGCTGGCAAAAATGGCGTAATTGCGCGATGGCCAATTTTTCATCTGCCACAAACCTCTGCGCATCAAAATCTTGCTGCGGATAGCTCAGCGTGATTGATGTTAACAGTGCGTCAAGAGCGCCGCTGTCCCTCATTTTCGGCGCGCTAACGCATTCTGGAATACCGTCATTAATCCGCTTCAGCCAGGCATTTTTAAACGGCGTGAACACTTTATACATCTCATGATTGCCGGTCATCACCGCCCCCGGGGGCAGGATCACGCTGTCGTCAAACCCTTCGCACACCACCTGAGGTAAGGACTTTTCGACGGCAGCATCACGCTGGCGTTCGTTTATTTCATATTGATAGTTATAAAATAATCGACTGACGTTATGCTGCAGACAAACACTTTTGACGGTGTCCACGCTGGCCGCAAAATCAGCCACTTCGTGAAACAGTAGAGGAATGCCTTTTTCTGCCAGCGCTGTTTGTAACGCATTCAACTGCGCGCAAGTAAATGCCGCCTGGCGCGGGGCCATATCGTGGGCCTTCCACTGCTCGGGGGTAGCGATATATAACGCCAGCACCTGCGCAGAACGATCCCGACAAGCCCCCGCCAGCGCGAGGTTGTCGTGCAGGCGTAAATCACGCCGAAACCAGACCAAATGGGTGGTCATAACACTCCTGAAGAAAAAACTTAACGCCCGTAGCGCAAACGCAGAGCCTCTGGCCAGGGATTGAAATAGCGCTGCCCGGAGAGATAAGCATCCGGATATTCCGCCATATAGTGTTTGAGTAATGTTATTGGCGCAAGCAGCGGTTGAGTCGAACGTCGATACCCGTCAATGAGAGAGGCCAGCTCCTGCCGCTGACGAGAATTTAATTGCGTACGGAAATAGCCCTGGACATGCATCAGCACGTTGGTATGGTTGCGCCGGGAGGGAAGATGCGCCAGCAAACTCATCAGCCTTAAGCGATACTCGACAAAATAAGCCTGCAAATCTTGCCATTCGCCGATCGCCGCGACAAAACGCCCGAGTTCGCGATAGTCCGGCTGGGAATGGGCCAACAGTAATAGCTTGTAACGGCTGTGATAATCGATTAGTGCTCCGCGCGTTAACCCTTGCTGACGGATACCGTTGAGCTCGTGCAAGGCATAAATGCGCTCAACAAAATTTTCCCGAATCTGCGGGTCGTGCAAACGCCCGTCCTCTTCCACGGGAAGCCAGGGTAACGTCGACATCAGCACAGACGTAAAGATCCCTCGTCCCGCTTTACGATTGTTTTTGCCTTCCGCGTCGTAGACCCGCACCCGTTCCATACCGCAACTGGGTGATTTTGCACAGACAATATAGCCGCACAAATGCTCCAGACGCTCGCTTTGTCGCTGACTAAAAGCCGTCATTACGTCTGTCAAATCACCCTCGCGCTTATCACTAAAACGTAGGGAAACAGCCTCGCCCTCTTTGACCAGATGCAGCGCAGGTCTCGGGACCGGTAACCCGATACCCATTTCAGGGCATACGGGTTCGAACGCGACCCACGGCGACAGTTCTTCCACAGCAAAGGCCAGCCGCTTATGCCCACCATCATAGCGAACCGCCTCCCCCAACAGACAGGCACTTATACCAATAGGGATTTTCTCGCTCATGATCGCTCCTTTCTCATTCCTGAGATAAGTGTAGCTATCATGAACAAAAAAGCCGCTGATATCAGCGGCTTTTGGGGATTTATTAGCTATCAGTAGAAATCGCAGGTGGCTTTTTCAGCCTGCTCCATCCACACCGGCTTATCACTGGTTTTAGACCAGACGCGGTGCAGGTAGCTGTAAAAACGGGCGCGGTCTTTCCAGAACAACATGACCGGCAGCGCCAGCACGCCCGCCACAACGGCAAAGGTACGGCGCAAGAAAACAATGTGTGCTGGATATTCTTTATAAAAGTCCATAATCCTCTCCCATATATCTGTTCGGTGAATCGCACCGGAAAAATAAACTTGGTTAACTGATGAAAATAATACCGCCTTGTGTGTAATTTTGCTACTCATCCGACCACTTATTTTTATCTATTGATGCTCCGTTTAGCTAAAAACTGTAATTAAGTTACATAAAAGTTAAATTAATACTAATCATTAGTTAAATAATGGTCTTTGCCATTTTTATACTTTTTTTACACCCCGCTCGCTGATTTTTGCGAAATCTTTGCAGGTAAAAATCTACGCTCTGGTTATCACATTTATGCCACTGGAGGTGCACTGTGAGTGCAGGCGTGATAACCGGCATTGTGCTGGTCTTTTTATTATTAGGTTATCTGGTGTATGCCCTGATTAATGCGGAGGCGTTCTGATGGCGGCCCAAGGATTTTTACTCATTGCCAGTTTCTTGCTGGTGCTGTTTGTCATCGCCAGACCGCTGGGCTTTGGGCTGGCTCGACTGATCAATAATACGTCCCTGCCGGGCCTGGCTGGCGTGGAACATATGCTGTGGCGCTCTCTGGGCATCTCGCAGCAGGAGATGAACTGGCGGCAGTATCTGTTGGCGATCCTCGCGCTCAATGTACTGGGCCTGCTGGTCCTGTTTTCGATGCTGATGGCGCAAAACCTGCTGCCGTTAAATCCCCAGCAACTGCCAGGGCTTTCATGGGATCTGGCGCTTAACACCGCGGTGAGTTTTGTCACTAATACCAACTGGCAATCCTATGCTGGTGAAACCACCTTAAGCTACTTCAGCCAGATGGTCGGGCTGACCGTACAAAACTTCCTGTCAGCGGCAACCGGGATTGCGGTGATTTTTGCCCTGACCCGCGCCTTCACGCGCCAGAGTATGAACACCTTGGGCAACGCCTGGGTCGACCTGATTCGCATTACGCTGTGGATCTTGCTCCCCATTGCATTGCTCATTGCGCTGTTCTTCATTCAGCAAGGTGTGCTGCAAAACGTGTTGCCCTATCAGCCCATCACCACCCTTGAAGGGGTGAAACAACTGCTGCCGATGGGGCCCGTCGCCTCACAGGAAGCGATTAAGATGCTTGGCACTAACGGGGGCGGTTTCTTTAACGCTAACTCATCACATCCGTTTGAAAACCCTACCGCGTTGACCAATCTGGTACAGATGCTGGCTATTTTCTTAATTCCTACCACGCTGTGTTTTGCCTTTGGTGATGTGGTGGGCGAGCGTCGCCAGGGACGGACCCTGCTGTGGGCCATGTCGCTGATATTTGTGGTCTGCGTAGCTGTGGTGATGTGGGCCGAAGTTCAGGGCAACCCGCACCTGATGGCATTCGGTGCAGACAGCAATATCAACATGGAAGGCAAAGAGAGCCGCTTTGGCGTGCTGGCCACGAGTCTGTTTTCCGTCGTGACGACAGCGGCATCTTGCGGCGCTGTCGATGCTATGCATGACTCCTTCACCGCACTGGGCGGCATGGTGCCGATGTGGTTAATGCAGATTGGTGAAGTGGTCTTCGGCGGCGTGGGTTCAGGTCTGTACGGCATGCTGCTGTTCGTGCTGCTGGCGGTATTTATCGCCGGGTTAATGATTGGCCGCACACCAGAGTATCTGGGTAAGAAAATCGACGTGCGCGAAATGAAAATGACCGCGTTGGCGATTCTGGTCACCCCTGCGCTGGTCCTGATCGGTACAGCGATCGCCATGATGACCGAAGCTGGCCGCAGCGCCATGCTAAACCCGGGTCCACACGGGTTTAGCGAAGTGCTGTATGCCGTGTCGTCCGCCTCGAACAACAACGGTAGCGCCTTCGCCGGGTTAAGCGCCAACAGCCCGTTCTGGAACTGCCTGCTGGCCTTATGCATGTTCTTCGGTCGCTTCGGCGTGATCATTCCCGTGATGGCGATTGCCGGATCGCTGGTCAGTAAAAAGATCCAGCCAGCCAGCTCCGGTACGCTACCTACCCACGGAGCGCTGTTTGTCGGGTTGTTGATCGGTACGGTGTTACTGGTTGGCGCTCTCACCTTTGTTCCTGCCCTGGCGCTTGGCCCGGTCGCAGAATACCTGTCATTACACTGAGTGATGCGGAGCACATTACTATGAGTCGCAAGCAACTGGCGCTGTTCGAACCCTCTCTGGTCGCACAGGCGCTGATGGACGCCGTGAAAAAATTAAGCCCACATACCCAATGGCGTAATCCGGTGATGTTTATCGTCTGGTTGGGCAGTCTGTTAACGACCCTGTTAACCGTGGCGATGGCAACAGGCCATATGCCGGGTAATCCTTGGTTTACCGGTGCGATAAGTCTGTGGCTGTGGATTACCGTTCTGTTCGCCAACTTTGCTGAAGCGCTGGCGGAAGGACGCAGTAAAGCTCAGGCCAACAGCCTGAAAGGCGTCAAAAAAACCGCCTTTGCCCGCAAGCTTCGCGAACCGAAATACGGCGCGGCAATGGATCACGTCCCTGCGGATGATTTACGTAAAGGCGATATCGTGCTGGTGGAAGCTGGCGATATTATCCCGTGTGACGGCGAGGTGATCGAAGGCGGCGCGTCGGTAGATGAAAGCGCCATTACCGGTGAATCCGCGCCGGTGATTCGTGAATCCGGTGGTGATTTCGCCTCCGTCACCGGCGGGACTCGCATCCTCTCCGACTGGTTGGTTATCGAATGCAGCGTAAACCCTGGTGAAACATTCCTCGACCGGATGATCGCCATGGTTGAAGGTGCACAGCGGCGTAAAACGCCCAATGAAATTGCCCTGACGATCCTGTTGATAGCCCTGACCATCGTCTTTCTACTGGCTACGGCCACGCTGTGGCCGTTTTCCGCCTGGGGCGGTAGCGCGGTCAGCGTCACGGTATTGGTTGCGCTGCTGGTGTGTTTAATCCCTACGACGATAGGCGGGCTGCTCTCCGCGATTGGCGTCGCCGGGATGAGCCGCATGTTGGGTGCGAACGTCATTGCCACCAGCGGACGTGCAGTAGAAGCGGCGGGTGACGTGGATGTACTGCTGCTGGATAAAACCGGCACCATTACGCTAGGTAACCGCCAGGCTTCAGATTTTCTGCCCGCCCACGGCGTGGACGAAAAAACGCTGGCCGATGCCGCGCAGCTTTCATCCCTGGCCGATGAAACGCCGGAAGGCCGCAGCATCGTGATTCTGGCTAAACAGCGCTTTAATCTGCGTATACGCGACGTGCAATCGCTGCACGCCACCTTTGTACCGTTTACCGCCCAAAGTCGGATGAGCGGGATCAACATCGACAACCGTATGATCCGCAAAGGGTCGGTCGATGCTATTCGTCGTCACGTCGAGGCCAACGGCGGCCACTTCCCCGCCGACGTTGAGCAGAAGGTCGAAAACGTCGCACGCCTTGGCGCTACGCCGCTGGTGGTTGCTGAAGGCTCCCACGTACTTGGCGTGATTGCCCTGAAAGATATCGTAAAAGGCGGGATTAAAGAGCGTTTTGCCCAGCTGCGTAAAATGGGGATCAAAACGGTGATGATCACCGGTGACAACCGTCTGACCGCCGCCGCAATCGCCGCGGAAGCCGGAGTGGATGACTTCTTAGCCGAAGCCACACCGGAAGCCAAGCTGGCGTTGATTCGTCAGTATCAGGCGGAAGGTCGTCTGGTGGCGATGACCGGCGACGGAACTAACGACGCACCAGCCCTTGCTCAGGCCGATGTGGCCGTTGCGATGAACTCCGGAACCCAGGCAGCGAAAGAAGCGGGCAACATGGTGGACCTCGACTCCAACCCCACCAAACTGATTGAAGTGGTGCACATTGGTAAACAGATGCTGATGACGCGCGGTTCGCTGACCACCTTCAGTATCGCCAACGACGTAGCGAAGTATTTTGCCATTATTCCGGCCGCGTTCGCCGCCACCTACCCGCAGCTCAATGCGCTGAACGTGATGGGGCTGCATTCGCCGGACTCGGCGATCCTCAGCGCGGTTATCTTTAACGCACTGGTTATCGTCTTTCTGATCCCACTGGCGCTGAAAGGCGTGAGTTACAAACCGTTATCCGCTTCCGCGATGCTGCGCCGCAATTTGTGGATCTATGGCCTGGGTGGTCTGGTTGTGCCGTTTATCGGTATCAAAGCAATTGATTTACTGCTGACCCTGCTGGGTCTGGTGTGAGGTTTCTGATGAGTGGATTACGTCCTGCATTATCAACATTGATTTTCCTGATGCTTATCACCGGCGGGGCATACCCGCTGCTGACCACTGCGCTGGGGCAATGGTGGTTTCCCCACCAGGCTAACGGTTCGCTTCTCCGCGAAGGTCAGATTGTTCGCGGCTCCGAGCTCATTGGGCAACAGTTTACCGCTGCCGGTTATTTTCAGGGACGCCCCTCAGCCACAGCGGAAATGCCCTATAATCCAATGGCTTCAGGCGGCAGTAATCTGGCAGCCAGCAACCCGGAACTGGATAAACAGCTGCAAAGCCGGATTGCCGCGCTGCGTGCCGCTAACCCGCAGGCAAATCCTGCCGTTCCGGTAGAGCTGGTAACAGCTTCCGCCAGCGGGCTGGATAACAACCTGACGCCAGCTGCGGTGGCCTGGCAAATCCCCCGCGTGGCGCAGGCTCGCAACCTCAGCGTTGAAGAGGTCACACGCCTGGTTGCACAATACACGCAAAAGCCGTTGGTCAGTTTTATCGGCCAACCGGTGGTGAACCTGGTGGAACTTAATTTAGCGCTGGATAAGCACTGAGAAAAAGGACATGCATAACGAACCCTTACGCCCCGACCCCGATCGCCTGCTGGAGCAGACCACCGCTCCGCACCGGGGAAAACTAAAAATTTTCTTCGGCGCGTGTGCCGGCGTCGGTAAAACCTGGGCCATGCTGGCAGAGGCCCAGCGGCTGCGGGCGCAGGGATTAGATGTGCTGATTGGCGTGGTGGAAACCCACGGACGCAAAGAGACCGCCGCGCTGCTGGACGGTCTCAGCATCCTGCCGCTAAAGCGACAGGCGCGCCATGGTCGTCATATCAGCGAATTCGATCTCGACGCGGCGCTGGCCCGCCGCCCGGCACTCATTTTGATGGATGAACTGGCGCACAGTAATGCGCCAGGCTCACGCCACCCTAAACGCTGGCAAGATATTGAAGAGCTGCTGGAAGCCGGTATTGACGTTTTTACTACCGTCAACGTGCAGCATCTGGAAAGCCTCAATGATGTGGTCAGCGGCGTCACCGGCATTCAGGTTCGCGAAACCGTCCCCGATCCTTTTTTCGATGCCGCTGACGATGTGGTGCTGGTCGATCTTCCCCCCGACGATTTGCGCCAGCGCCTGAACGAAGGCAAGGTCTATATCGCCGGTCAGGCGGAAAGAGCCATCGAGCATTTCTTTCGCAAAGGTAACTTGATCGCGCTACGTGAGCTGGCCCTGCGCCGCACGGCCGATCGGGTTGACGATCAGATGCGTGCCTGGCGTGGACGTCCGGGAGAGGAGAAAGTCTGGCATACCCGCGACGCCATATTGCTGTGTATTGGACACAACACCGGCAGCGAAAAGCTCGTGCGTGCCGCCGCGCGTCTGGCAGCGCGCCTCGGCAGCGTATGGCATGCAGTGTATGTCGAAACGCCAGCGCTGCACCGACTGCCCGAAAAACAGCGCCGCGCAATTTTAAGCGCCCTGCGATTAGCCCAGGAGCTGGGTGCAGAAACCGCCACCCTTTCCGATCCCGCTGAAGATAAAGCAGTAATCCGCTACGCCCGTGAGCATAATCTGGGAAAAATTGTCCTCGGACGTCCGACTACGCGACGCTGGTGGCGCAGTGATTCCTTTGCTGACAAACTGGCCCATCGCGCACCGGATCTCGACCTGATGATTGTTGCGCTCGACGAACCACCTTCGCGCCCTGTGCTGCAAACTGCAGATAGCCGCACCTTTAAGGATAAGTGGCGGGTTCAAATTCAGGGTTGCGTGGTTGCCGTCGCGCTGTGCGCCATCATTACGTTGATTGCCATGCAGTGGTTGATGGCCTTTGACGCCGCCAACCTGGTGATGGTCTATTTATTGGGTGTGGTGGTTATCGCCCTCTTTTACGGACGCTGGCCGTCAGTGCTGGCAACCTTTATTAACGTTGCCAGCTTCGATCTCTTCTTTATTGCCCCACGCGGTACGCTGGCCGTTTCCGACGTCCAGTACCTGCTTACCTTTGCCGTGATGCTAACGGTAGGGCTGGTTATCGGTAATCTCACCGCCGGAGTGCGTTATCAGGCACGGGTAGCGCGTTATCGTGAACAGCGTACGCGTCATTTATATGAGATGTCGAAAGCGCTGGCCGTCGGACGGAGCCAGCAGGATATCGCCGCCACCAGCGAACAGTTTATTGCCTCAACGTTCCAGGCCCGCAGCCAGGTTTTACTGCCCGGTGAGAACGGTAAGCTGGCCCCTCTCACTCATCAACAGGGCATGACGCCGTGGGATGACGCCATTGCCCAGTGGAGCTTTGATAAAGGGCAACCGGCCGGCGCAGGCACTGACACCTTACCCGGTGTGCCGTATCAAATTTTACCGTTAAAAAGCGCCGACAAAACGCATGGGTTGCTGGTTGTGGAACCAGGAAATTTACGCCAGCTGATGATCCCCGAACAGCAGCGCCTGCTGGAAACTTTCACTTTACTGGTCGCCAGTGCGCTGGAACGCCTGACGCTCACCGCCAGCGAAGAGCAGGCCCGGTTTGCCAGCGAGCGTGAAAGCATTCGCAATGCCCTGCTCGCCGCCCTTTCCCACGATTTGCGCACGCCGCTGACGGTGTTGTTTGGTCAGGCAGAGATCTTAACGCTGGATCTGGCAAGTGAAGGATCGCCGCACGCGCGCCAGGCCAGCGAAATTCGCCAGCACGTCCTGAATACGACCCGACTGGTTAATAACCTACTGGATATGGCACGAATTCAGTCTGGCGGCTTTAATCTTAAGAAAGAGTGGTTAACGCTGGAAGAGGTGGTCGGTAGTGCCCTGCAGATGCTGGAGCCAGGACTCTCTGCTCCTATTAATTTGTCGCTACCCGCGCCGTTGACGCTGATCCACGTCGATGGCCCGCTATTTGAACGGGTGCTGATTAACCTGCTGGAAAACGCTGTTAAATACGCAGGTCCAGCGGCGCAAATCGGTATTGATGCCAGCGTCGATGGCGAACATCTGCAACTGGACGTCTGGGATAATGGCCCTGGCATTCCATCGGGAATGGAGCAACGAGTTTTTGACAAGTTCTCCCGGGGAAACAAAGAGTCATCTGTACCAGGCGTTGGGCTGGGGCTGGCAATCTGCCAGGCCATTGTGGACGTGCACGGCGGTACAATTTCCGTCCACAATCGCGCACAGGGAGGAGCATGTTTCCGTGTTACACTGCCCCAGGAAATCCCCCCTGAACTTGAAGATTTTCATGAGGATATGTGACGAACGTACTGATTGTTGAAGATGAACAGGCTATCCGTCGCTTTCTGCGCACCGCGCTGGAAGCCGATGGTCTGCGTGTATATGAAGCGGAAACGCTGCAACGTGGTCTGCTGGAAGCCGCCACGCGAAAACCCGATCTCATCATTCTCGATCTCGGTCTGCCGGACGGTGACGGCATTGATTTTATTCGTGACCTGCGACAATGGAGCGCGATACCGGTAATTGTGCTTTCAGCCCGCAGCGAAGAAAGTGATAAAATTGCCGCCCTGGATGCCGGTGCCGATGACTATCTCAGTAAACCCTTTGGTATTGGCGAGCTACAGGCGCGATTGCGCGTGGCATTGCGTCGCCACGCCAGCGGCACGTCTCCCGAGCCGGTGGTGCATTTTTCCAACGTAAAAGTAGATATCGCCGCCCGGCTAGTACATCGTGGTGATGAAGAGATTCATTTGACGCCGATTGAGTTTCGCCTGTTAGCGGTACTGCTGAATAATGCCGGAAAGGTACTGACGCAGCGCCAGTTGCTCAATCAGGTTTGGGGACCAAACGCCGTCGAACACAGCCACTATCTGCGAATTTACATGGGACACCTGCGCCAGAAACTGGAACTGGACCCGGCACGTCCGCGTCATTTTCTGACCGAAACCGGGATTGGTTATCGGTTCATGCCATGACGTTAAGTTGAATATAAAAAGCCGGACCAGCGTATTTGCTGTCCGGCTTTTTCATTATTCATGCCGAATAGCGACGCTAGCGTCTTATCCGGCCTACGGTTTACGCGTTCTTCAGCACTTCGCTGACGATCTCAACCGCTTCTTTTTCGATCTGCTTGCGATGTTCTTCACCGAGGAAGCTTTCGCAGTAGATCTTGTAAGCGTCTTCCGTACCAGAAGGACGCGCGGCAAACCAGCCGTTGTCAGTCATCACTTTCAGACCGCCAATAGAAGCGCCGTTGCCCGGTGCAGCCGTCAGACGCGCGGTGATCGGGTCGCCCGCAAGCGTACTGGCGCTCACCATTTCCGGAGACAGCTTAGACAGCGCCGCTTTCTGCGCGGAGGTCGCGCTTGCCTGCAGGCGGTTGTAGCTCGGTGCGCCAAAGCGAGCAGCCAGTTCGTTGTAGTGCTCCTGCGGGTTCTTACCGGTCACTGCGGTAATTTCTGCCGCCAGCAGGCACATGATGATGCCGTCTTTGTCGGTTGACCACGGTGTACCGTCGAAACGCAGGAAAGATGCCCCCGCGCTCTCTTCCCCACCAAAGCCAAAACTGCCGTCAAACAGACCGTCAACAAACCATTTAAAGCCAACCGGCACTTCAACCAGTTTACGCCCTAAATCATTCACTACACGGTCAATCATCGCCGATGACACCAGCGTCTTACCGACGGCAACATCTTTGCCCCACTGCGGACGATGCTGGAACAGGTAGTTGATCGCCACCGCCAGATAGTGGTTCGGATTCATCAGCCCTGCCGGGGTGACGATACCGTGACGGTCGTAGTCTGGGTCATTGGCAAAGGCCAGATCGAACTTGTCGCGCAGCGCCAACAGCCCCGCCATCGCACACTCGGAGGAGCAGTCCATGCGGATTGCGCCATCTTTGTCGAGATGCATAAAGCGGAAAGTCTGATCAACGTGATCGTTAACGATAGTCAGGTTCAGGTTGTAGTGCTTTGCAATACGCTTCCAGTATTCGATACCGGAACCGCCCAGCGGATCGACACCCAGCGTCAGACCCGCTTTCTGGATCGCCGCCATGTCTACGATGTCAGCCAGTCCTTCAACAAACGGCTGAACCAGATCCTGCTCTTTCACATGACCAGATGCCAGCGCAGCGTCCAGCGACATACGCTTCACGCCTTGCAGACCGGCCGCCAGCAGCGCGTTGGCTCTGTCTTCCACCACTTTGGTGACATTGGTGTCTGCCGGACCACCGTTTGGCGGGTTGTATTTAATGCCGCCATCTTCCGGCGGGTTGTGGGACGGCGTGATCACAATGCCGTCAGCCAGCGGGCCGCCTTTTTTGTTGTGGACCAGGATAGCGTTCGATACAGCAGGGGTTGGCGTAAAGCCGTTATTTTCCTGCACGATGACGTCAACGCCGTTCGCCGCCAGCACTTCCAGTACAGAGATAAAAGCCGGTTCAGACAGCGCGTGGGTATCCTTGCCCACATAGCACGGACCAGTAATCCCGTTTTTCGCACGTTCTTCAGCAATCGCCTGGGCGATAGCCAGAATATGCGGCTCGTTAAAACTATGACGACCTGCACTGCCGCGATGTCCGGACGTACCGAACTTAACAGCGTGCTCAGCGTTCCCTGCCGTTGGTTTCAGTACATAGTACTGTGCCGTCAGTTGGGCGACGTTAATCAAATCACTCTGTTGCGCAGGTTGACCTGCACGATTGTGGATTGCCATTGCCTGGTCCTTCTAATGCAAGGATTAAATTGTTCCGCAAACCTTTTCAATCAATTCCGCAGGGAATTGCATTGACTGCATGATGTGTTCAACCATGCTGCATTTACGGCCGGTATTGGTATTGGTGATCACCCAGTACGGCGTGCCTGGCACGTGCTTCGGTTTGGTTTGATTACCATTTTTCAGCAGCGTCTGTTCATCAGCTGCAAAATAAACACGCGTACGACCATGCAACGATTCCGTTGCTTCGGCGAACGCGTTTTGATCCAGTGAATAGAGTGTAGACAGCACCAGCATAAAGCGATTTACTGCTTTCTTCTGTTCCGCGTATTCGTCGGACAGCAGCAGTTCACGCATCGCGCGCACTTTATCTTTTACGGGGTTAACCGGCTTGGCTTCCACGACAGGTTGCACAGCGCGGACTTCTTTGACTATCGGAGTGACAGGCTGTGATGCGGCGGAAAATTTCAACATACGCCGTAAAATGTCGGATGCGCTCTCGCCAATATGCTTGGTGTGGCTGGCAATATAGCTATAGAGTTCATCATCAACTTCAATCGTTTTCATCTTAATCCAGTGCAGTGTTTAGCTGAATACAAGTTGTCGGGGTAAACACACGTAGTGTAAAGGCAAATCCCAACAGCGGATAGCGTCAAGCCTGGTGGCCAGCAAAACTCAGAGTAACCGTAGTTGTTGCAGCCATGTGGCAGAATGGTCAACATGATACCCTAACCCGTGAGTGTGAAAAAAAGAACTTTGCCATGAAATTGAATATCCGAGCGCAATCTGCGCAAAACCTGCACAATAATTCTCCCATCGTCCTGGTTCACGGCTTGTTTGGCAGTCTGGATAACCTGGGGATCCTGGCACGCGATCTAGTAACCGACCACGACATCATCCTGGTCGATATGCGAAACCATGGCCTCTCCCCTCGTTCACCTGAGATGAATTATCCGGCCATGGCGCAAGATCTGCTGGATACGCTGGACGATCGGCAGATCGAAAAAGCGATCTTTATTGGCCACTCGATGGGCGGAAAAGCCGTCATGGCGCTGACTGCTCTGGCTCCGGAACGTGTCGAACGGCTGGTCGCCATCGACATTGCTCCCGTTGACTACCATGTTCGCCGCCACGATGAGATTTTTGCGGCAATCAATGCCGTAACCGATGCACAAGCGTCCTCACGCCAGCAGGCGGCAAGCGTCATGCGCCAGCACCTGCAAGAGGAAGGTGTTATCCAGTTTCTGCTGAAATCCTTTGTTGACGGCGAGTGGCGCTTTAACGTTCCCGTATTGTGGGATCAATATCCGCATATCGTCGGTTGGGAAACCATTCCTGCGTGGGAGCACCCGGCGCTGTTTATCCCAGGCGGCAACTCACCGTATGTTACCGAAGCGTATCGCGAACAACTGCTGGCGCAATTCCCACAAGCTCGTGCGCACGTTATAGCAGGCGCCGGGCATTGGGTGCATGCCGAAAAACCGGAGGCGGTGCTGCGCGCCATCCGTCGTTATCTGAGCGAGCAGGCTAACTGATTAAAAACTCAGCGTCTGCGCGCGATTACGCGCGCGGGCGTTGGCGTGTCTCCCCTGCTGATGTATTATGGCGCGCTATCCATCCGGGCAGACGCCTGGCTGATTGTTTCCCCGAAGTCACCAAGATCATGGCCAAAGAACAAACGGACCGTACGACATTAGATCTGTTCGCGCAGGAGCGTCGCCCGGGACGACCCAAAACTAATCCGCTCTCGCGTGATGAACAGTTACGTATTAATAAACGTAATCAGCTTAAGCGTGACAAAGTTCGCGGGCTTAAGCGTGTCGAACTGAAACTGAACGCTGATGCCGTTGACGCTCTGAACGAGCTGGCTGAGGCACGCAACATGAGTCGCAGTGAACTCATCGAAGAGATGCTGATGAACCAACTCAGCGCATTGCGCGGTCAGGCATAGTCTGAATTTCTGCTCTAAATCATAAATCGTGTAGCACAGAGTGCAGTCCTGCGTGTTTGCTGTTTCCGCATGCCAGACTGTTCTGCTATGATTGCCCTTATCCGTGGGCAATGCGCCACCACCATTTCAATAAGTTTCAAGAGGTTATTTTACTCATGGCAATCACTGGCATCTTTTTCGGCAGCGACACCGGTAATACCGAAAACATCGCAAAAATGATTCAAAAACAGCTTGGTAAAGACGTTGCCGATGTTCATGACATTGCAAAAAGCAGCAAAGAAGACCTCGAAGGGTATGACATTCTGCTGCTCGGCATCCCAACCTGGTACTACGGTGAAGCGCAGTGCGACTGGGACGACTTCTTCCCTACCCTCGAAGACATTGATTTTAACGGCAAACTGGTTGCATTGTTCGGCTGTGGCGACCAGGAAGATTACGCAGAATATTTCTGCGATGCGTTAGGGACCATTCGCGACATCATCGAACCGCGCGGCGCAACCATCGTTGGTCACTGGCCAACGGCGGGTTATCACTTTGAAGCGTCCAAAGGTCTGGCTGACGACGACCATTTTGTCGGTCTGGCTATCGATGAAGATCGCCAACCTGAACTGACCGCAGAACGCGTAGAAAAATGGGTTAAGCAGATCTCTGAAGAGCTGCACCTCGACGAAATCATTAATGCCTGATTTCGTGTGGCGCAGATTTCCATCTGCGCCGCATCAATAGATAAAACCAATCAAAATAATTGCTACAAATTTGTAACTTTTTCGTCTGACCCTGTACAATGGCTGGATGCCAATCGGGTGTTGCACAGTGTGTTTGTCGGCGATACCACGTTTTGATTAACAATATATGCCAGAGACTTGCAGTTTTCATTTAGCCATGGCAGTTCTATAATGAATCGCATTATCTCAAGTGCAATTTCTGTCACTTCTGTTAATGAAGTGAATCGTTTAGCTACAGGACAGATTCCGCATGACTGACAACAATACCGCATTAAAGAAGGCTGGCCTGAAAGTAACGCTTCCTCGTTTAAAAATTCTGGAAGTTCTTCAGGAACCGGATAACCATCACGTCAGTGCGGAAGACTTATACAAACGCCTGATCGATATGGGTGAAGAAATTGGTCTGGCGACCGTGTATCGCGTGCTGAACCAGTTTGATGATGCCGGTATCGTGACCCGCCATAATTTTGAAGGTGGTAAATCCGTCTTCGAATTGACTCAACAGCATCATCACGATCACCTCATCTGCCTTGACTGCGGCAAAGTGGTCGAGTTCAGCGATGATTCCATCGAAGCCCGCCAACGTGAGATTGCGGCTAAACATGGCATTCGCTTAACTAACCATAGCCTCTATCTTTACGGTCACTGTGCCGAAGGCGATTGCCGCGAAGATGAGCACGCCCACGACGGCAAATAATGTAATGCTTTCTGAAAAGCCAACCATCCGGTTGGCTTTTTTTATGGGCGTTACCTGCCCTTTTCCCCTTCCCTCCGCTCCTGTGTTGCTTTAATGTAAAAATCAATTGCCCCTTCCGGAGAGTCGAAATGGAACTTCGCCAGCTACGCTATTTTGTGCGCATTGTAGAAACCGGCAGCATGGGTAGCGCGGCGCTCGATCTCAATATCGGGGTTTCGGCACTCAGCCAGCAAATGTCGCGTCTGGAAAACGAACTCGCTATTCGCCTGCTGCAGCGCACTTCTCGAGGCGTGACACCCACCAGCGCCGGACTGGCTTTTTACTCCCAGGCGCAACTGGCGCTCCGTCACGCAGACGATGCAATCCTCGCCGCGCGTGAATCCCGGCTTTCCGGGCACGTCAGCGTCGGCATGGCTCCCAGTACCGCTTCAGTTCTCGGTATGCCTTTTATTCACGCCATGCGGGAAAGCTATAGCGATGTTCGCCTGCATGTGGTGGAAAGTCTCTCTGGTAATCTGGAACGGATGATTAATACCCGCCAGATTGATCTGGCTGTGGTGTTTCAAAAAGAAAAGATCCTGCGCTGGAGTGCCAGACCGATTCTCGAAGAACGGCTGTTTTTGATTGGGACCCATGCCCTACTGGCTGATATTACCGACGACAATATTGCCCCAGCCCAGTTGGCGAGTATTCCATTGATAATGCCCAGCCCAGGCCACGGTCTGCGCGGCAGGCTGGAAGCAATTTGTCAGGAACACTCGCTGAACATTGAGATCGCTACAGAAATTGATGGTCTGGCGCTGCTGATGCGCGCCGTGCGCAGTGGCATTGGCGCCACTCTTCAACCCGGAGCGGCGATTTCCCATCTCGATAAAGAGACGCTAAGAGTGATCGGCGTCCATAATCCGATACTTAGCCGCCCCAACTTTCTGGTGAGCCTCTCTGACGATGAGCTCACCCCGGCGGGCCTCGCAGCCCGCGTGGTGCTGACGAAAGTGATGCATCAACTGGTGGAAGCAGGAAGCTGGCCAGGTGCCATCCTTTACAATAACTAAAGCCCTCTTTAGCACTACGTCATAGCGCCCGCACAAGCCGTTCGCATACATTTTAATTACAAATTTAACAATTAGTTAAATGGTAATGGAGTATACGATGGTTGATGTTCTGGTGATTGGCGGTGGCAATGCTGCCTTATGCGCTGCCCTTACCGCCCGGGAGCAAGGCGCTTCCGTTTTACTACTCGAAGCGGCTCCCCGGGAATGGCGTGGGGGAAATTCCCAACACACGCGTAACCTGCGCTGTATGCATGATGCACCGCAGGATGTGCTGGTGGAAAGCTATCCGGAAGAGGAGTTCTGGCAAGATCTGCAGCGCGTCACGGAAGGAAATACCAACGAAGCCCTGGCTCGTCTGGTGATCCGCACCTCTTCACAGTGTCGCGACTGGATGCGCCGACACGGCGTCAATTTTCAACCTCCTCTCTCTGGCGCTTTACACGTGGCGCGAACCAACGCCTTTTTTATGGGCGGTGGCAAGGCCCTGGTGAATGCCTATTATCGCAGCGCAGAAAAACTGGGAGTGCAGATCCGCTATAACACCCCCGTTCAGGCGCTTGAACTGCGTAATGGCGAGTTCGTGGCGGCGCTGGCAGGTGAAGAGCGTATTACAGCGAAATCCTGCGTGCTTGCCGCTGGCGGGTTTGAGTCAAACCGCGAATGGCTGCGAGAAGCGTGGGGAGAGAACGAGCGCGGCGAATGGCCTGCAGATAACTTTCTGATTCGCGGCACGCGCTTTAACCAGGGCGTACTGCTCAAATTTATGATCGATGCCGGAGCCGACATCATCGGCGAACCCTCCCAGTCACACTGCGTAGCCATTGACGCCAGAGCGCCATTATATGACGGCGGGATTTGTACCCGCGTGGACTGTGTTTCGCTCGGCATAGTCGTCAACCGTGACGCTGAGCGTTTTTATGATGAAGGCGAAGATTTCTGGCCCAAACGCTACGCCATTTGGGGACGACTGGTCGCCCAACAGCCCGGGCAGATTGGCTACTCCATTATCGACAGTAAAGCCATCGGCCACTTCATGCCTCCGGTCTTTCCTGGCGCACAGGCCAATACGCTGGCGGAACTGGCTCATCAGTTGGGGCTGAATGGCGAACACTTTACCCACACCGTGACGGAGTACAACAACGCCTGCCAGCCCGGCCAGTTCAACCATACCATTCTGGATAACTGCACGACAAAAGCGTTAACCCCCGCGAAGACACACTGGGCGCGACCACTGGACCAGCCGCCTTACTACGGCTATGCCCTGCGGCCAGGGATCACCTTCACCTATCTCGGGTTAAAAGTAAATGAACGCGCTGCCGTACACTTTGCCGGGCAGCCAAGCCGCAACCTGTTCGTCGCCGGAGAGATGATGGCGGGCAACGTGCTGGGCAAGGGCTACACCGCAGGCGTGGGCATGTCAATCGGTACCACTTTTGGCCGTATTGCCGGAAAAGAAGCCGCGCTGGCCGCACGTAAGGAGACTCGTCATGAGGCAGCTTGAGAAACTGATTATCGACGCGCAAATTATCACCGAACCGGAAGCGGAAGTTGAACGCGTGATGCAGGTCTGCAACGCCTGTCGCTATTGTGAAGGATTTTGCGCCGTGTTCCCGGCAATGACGCAGCGCCTGGAATTCGGTAAAGCGGATATCAATTATCTGGCAAACTTGTGCCATAACTGCGGTGCCTGCCTGCACGCCTGTCAGTATGCCCCGCCTCATGAGTTTGCCATCAACGTGCCGAAGGCTATGGCAGAAGTCCGGCTTGAAACCTATCAGCACTACGCGCAACCCGCGGTCTTTGGCGCGCTTTATCGTCGCGCAGGCGTCACCGTGACGCTGGCGCTGGTTTTCGGTCTGATCCTGTTTTTACTGCTCGCCATGGGGTTAAAAGGCTCGTTACTCCATCCACCGCTGGCCGGAGATTTCTACCAAATTTTCCCGCATAACCTGCTGGCCTGGATGTTTGGTTCGGTATTTATTCTGGCGATAGGTCTGCTGATGACGGGCGTTATCCGCTTCTGGCGCGAGATTTCTCCCGGTATGCCACGTTCCGTCGAAATTGCTGAAGCTTCACACGATGCGCTGACACTAAAGTATCTCGATGGTGGGCACGGTAAAGGTTGTAATGAAGCAGATGATGCCTTCACTCTGATGCGCCGCCGTTTTCATCACTTCACTTTCTACGGTTTTCTGCTCTGCTTTGCCGCCACCGTGGTGGCGACGGGCTATCACTATTTCGCAGGTATAGAAGCACCCTATCCGTTCTTCAGCGTTCCGGTCATGCTGGGCACGTTGGGTGGCATTGGCCTGGTTGTCGGCCCGGCTGGCTTGCTATGGCTCAATCTCAAGCGCTCACCGCTACATGGCGACGCACGGCAAAAACCGATGGATCGCGGTTTTATTTTGCTGCTGCTGCTGACCAGTCTGACCGGTTTAGCCCTGCTGGCAGGAAGAGACTCGTCCTGGATGGCTATTTTGCTCGCCATTCACCTCGGCGTGGTCATGGCGCTCTTTCTGACCATTCCTTACGGAAAATTTGCCCATGGATTTTACCGCTGCGCAGCCTTACTCAAGTGGGCGATTGAGAAACGGCGCGGCAAACAGGCGGGGGTCACAGACAACTAACCCGCACACTCTTACCTCTATAAATATTATGATAAGACAGTGGAGCAAACCCAATGACACAACAACCATCGCGCGCCGGAACTTTCGGCGCAATACTGCGGGTAACCAGCGGTAATTTTCTCGAACAGTTCGACTTTTTTCTGTTCGGGTTTTACGCCACCTATATTGCAAAGACCTTCTTTCCCGCGGAGAATGAATTTGCCGGGCTAATGTTAACTTTCGCCGTTTTTGGCTCGGGTTTCTTAATGCGTCCCGTTGGCGCCATTGTGCTGGGTGCTTACATCGACAGAATTGGTCGTCGTAAAGGCCTGATGGTGACGCTGGCGATTATGGGCTGCGGTACCCTGCTGATTGCCCTGGTACCTGGCTATCACAGTATTGGCCTGCTGGCTCCCGTGCTGGTATTACTTGGACGATTATTACAGGGATTTTCTGCAGGCGTAGAGTTAGGCGGCGTCTCGGTTTATCTTTCGGAAATCGCCACGCCTGGCAATAAAGGCTTCTACACCAGTTGGCAGTCGGCCAGTCAACAGGTCGCCATTGTGGTGGCGGCGCTGATTGGTTACTGTCTGAACGCTACCCTGGGACACGATCAGATCTCGGAATGGGGCTGGCGCATTCCCTTCTTTATTGGTTGCATGATTATTCCTTTGATCTTCGTGCTCCGCCGCTCGCTGCAGGAAACAGACGCATTTTTACAACGCACGCACCGCCCCGACACTCGGGAAATTTTCACCACTATCGTCAAAAACTGGCGTCTTATCGCTGCAGGTACGCTGCTGGTGGCGATGACCACAACGACATTTTACTTCATCACCGTCTACACCCCGACCTACGGCAGGGCTGTACTCCACCTGAGCGCTCGCGACAGCCTGGTGGTCACCATGCTGGTCGGTATTTCTAACTTTATCTGGCTGCCCATTGGCGGGGCCATTTCTGACCGAATTGGTCGTCGTCCGGTGTTAATGGGGATTACCGTACTCGCTCTGATCACCACCTGGCCGGTAATGCACTGGCTCACCGCCGCGCCAGATTTCACTCGCATGACATTGGTCCTGCTTTGGTTCTCATTCTTTTTTGGTATGTATAACGGGGCGATGGTAGCCGCACTCACCGAGGTGATGCCGGTCTATGTGCGTACGGTAGGCTTTTCACTGGCATTCAGTCTTGCCACGGCGATTTTTGGCGGCCTAACGCCGGTCATATCCACGGCACTGGTTCAGCTAACCGGGGATAAAAGCTCACCGGGATGGTGGCTGATGTGCGCGGCACTTTGCGGACTCGCCGCCACGGCAATGCTGTTTGTCCGGCTAAGTCGGGGTTATCAACCAGTGGAAAATAAGCTCTGAAATGCAAACGGGCGGAAAATTCTCCGCCCGTTATCTTTTTCATTTTTTGAATTACTGTGCGGCATTCTTGCTGCGAATTTCCTGCCAGACTTTATCGCAATCAGCATTAACGGCCTGATCGTTACCCGTGCGCGTGGCCTGGATACACTGCTGATAATCCAGCACGCGTACGCTTTCTTCATTGGCAAACTGCTGGTGCTGTTTTTCTTTCTTCAGTACATTCAACACGCTTTGGCAGGCTTCTATTTTTTCCGGCGATCCTTGAGCAGTATTAATACACGCGCTGTAGGCTTCTTTCAGACGGCTGTCTTCTTCCGGTGCAGGGGATTGCGTACAAGCCACCAGCCCTGATGCCATAACGGCGATGAGTATCAGTTTTTTCATAGCACGTTCCTCAACGAGGCGGCAGGAGCACGGCCTGCCGCTATTGGCATTAGAAGATAGTGAACGGAGCAATAACGATGAATTTCACGTCACGCTCATCCTGGAAGATGTTGCCGTAACCACCACCCCAGCTCGGAATATCTGAATGGTTGTCGTACTGGGTGAAGTGCAGTTTAAACATAGTGCCCTTCGCACGACCATCCTGCAGGGTGTAGACCGCATCCAGGCTGTAAGAAGATTCTTCGATAGTGCGGTTTTTGTCGTAGTACGCATCCGGGTTGAGCTGCCAGGTAGCGGGTTTGGCATCCCATGCATAAACGTAGGACGCGCCCACTGCCCAGCCCGGCAGGTTCCAGTTCTTCAGGTCATACATTGCGCCGAAGAAGACTGCCTTTTCGCCGTTGGCGTTGAAGTCAGAACGGTTATCCCACCACACGTCCAGGCGACCGTTTGATGAGGCGTAGGTCGGGGTCATACGCTGCAGGAAGTAGCCTTGCTGCCCATCTGCTTTAACCCATGTGCCTTCCAGACGCAGGTCAACCACTTCCGCTACTTTATAACCGAAGGTCAGCGCCTGCAGCCAAGCCGTGCCGTCATAAATATCGTTCACGGTGCGATCGTCAACTTTGTCACGTGCGCCGTAGAATTGATAGCTGGTAGTAAACGGGTTACCGCCTAAATCGAATTTGTAGCTGGCTTTGGCGAAGTACTGATCGACGTAGCCTTCAGACTGACCAAATGCCGCTTCCAGTAACAGGTTATTTTTGAAGTCATATTTCGCGCCGATTGAATGCAGGTAATCAACGCTGGTCTTTTTATCAGCCTGATAGAATTTATCGACTTCGGTGTGCCACGGCGCTTTATATTCGTTAGCCCACATATAGGAGAAGCTTAGTGCGCCAGCATCACCATAGTCGAAGTTGGCACCGGCTTCAGCCCCCTGATAGGTACCTGGCATAAAGCTCCAGTGCGGTGCCAGCAAAGTCTGCCCGGTTGGTTGAATGTAACCGGCACGCGCCCAGGTTGGGCCGTATTTAAATTTAGCTGCTGCTTTATAAAGGCTAATCCCGCTCTTATCGCCGGAGTAATCCTCGTCATAGCCTTTATTTTTGGAAGAGAATGCGATTTCGTTTGGATGGCCGCTTTCGCTACTTTCGTTCATTTCAATAGCGGTAAATGCTGCGATATCAATACCAAACATATCGGCCGCATAACCGGACTGGAAGTCGAGGTTAGCGTTCCAGGTGGAGTGAGAAAGGTTGGTTTTGTATTTGTCATGATCGGTCACATCTTTACGGTCACGCTCACGCTGCCAGTAATAGATGCCGCCGGTTAAGGTTGAGTCATCAATAAATCCTTCGGCGTGTACCTGCGGAGCGACAACAAAACCCGACATTGCTGTGATACCGGCGATAGCCAGCGCCAGCGTACTACGTTTGCCACTAAACGTACGCATATGTTAATCCTCTTTGACATAAAAATGCTGCCGATATAAGCGGACAGCGAAAAAACAAAAATTAAAAAAGTAGCGCCAAGAAAACCTCAGTGACTACAATGAATAGACTATTTTTCGCGACGCGAATTATCAATCTCTTTCTGTAACGAGTATGTAATAGTATGAGCAACCGCACATATTTCATTGCTTTCTGTTACATTTTCATTGGGAGATAAAAAAGCGTTGATAAAATGAAAAAATCGCTTGTTTTCCATAGAGATGAAATCGGTTTCAGCCCATTTCACATTGAGGTAAGTTATTTAAACGTAAAAACATTCAGCCGATTTATTATTACAGACATGTAATTAATTCGCTGCGCAAACGGAGCCTGTCAAACGGTTTTTTTGCGAAAAAAAACGCCGCATGAAGCGGCGTTTAGAGAGGATGTGTTGCGACTTATTCGCCCGCTTTAGCCCACGTATCACGCAGACCAACGGTACGGTTAAACACCAGCTTGTCAGCCGTTGCATAACGGCTGTCCAGGCAGAAGTAACCTTCACGCTCAAACTGGAACGCTTTACCTGCAACCGCAGCCTGCAGCGACGGCTCACCGTAACCCTGCTTAATGACTAGCGATTCCGGGTTAATAACGGACAGGAAGTCTTCCGCCGCACCTGGGTTTGGCACGCTAAACAGACGGTCGTACAGACGGATTTCAATCGGTAGCGCATGGGACGCGCTCACCCAGTGAATAACGCCTTTAACTTTACGACCATCGGCCGGATCTTTGCTCAGGGTGTCAGCATCGTAGGTGCAGAAAATGGTGGTGATCTTACCTTCTGCATCTTTCTCAACACGTTCGGCCTTGATCACGTATGCATTACGCAGACGTACTTCTTTACCCATCACCAGACGCTTGTACTGCTTGTTCGCTTCTTCGCGGAAGTCTGCGCGATCGATCCAAATTTCACCGCTAAACGGTACTTCACGGCTGCCCATTTCCGGTTTATTCGGATGGTTAGGCATAGTGACCAGCTCGCTTTCGCCCTGCGGGTAGTTTTCGATAACCAGTTTCACCGGATCGATAACCGCCATCGCGCGCGGAGCATTTTCGTTCAGATCTTCGCGGATGCAGGATTCCAGAGAAGCGATCTCAATGGTGTTGTCCTGTTTGGTCACGCCAATGCGTTTGCAGAACTCACGGATCGCGGCAGCGGTGTAACCGCGACGACGCAGGCCAGAGATCGTCGGCATACGCGGATCGTCCCAGCCTTCAACGTGCTTGTCGGTCACCAGCAGGTTCAGCTTGCGCTTAGACATCACGGTGTATTCCAGATTCAGGCGCGAGAATTCGTACTGGCGCGGATGAACCGGAATGGTGATGTTGTCCAGCACCCAGTCGTAAAGACGACGGTTATCCTGGAACTCCAGCGTACACAGTGAATGCGTAATGCCTTCCAGCGCATCGCTGATGCAGTGGGTAAAGTCGTACATCGGGTAGATGCACCACTTGTTGCCGGTCTGGTGGTGTTCGGCGAACTTAATGCGGTACAGCACCGGATCGCGCATCACGATAAACGGCGAAGCCATATCGATTTTCGCACGCAGGCAGGCCTTACCTTCTTCAAAGCCACCGGTACGCATTTTTTCGAACAGCGCCAGGTTCTCTTCAACGCTACGATCGCGGTACGGGCTGTTTTTGCCTGGCTGAGTCAGCGTGCCACGGTATTCGCGGATTTCGTCCGCTGACAGTTCGTCAACGTACGCCAGCCCTTTATTAATAAGCTCTACCGCATAGGCGTGAAGCTGATCGAAGTAATCCGAAGAGTAGCGAATGTCGCCAGTCCAGTGGAAACCTAACCATTCAACGTCGTTTTTAATCGACTCAACGTACTCGATATCTTCTTTAACCGGGTTCGTATCATCAAAACGCAGGTTGCACTGGCCCTGGTAATCTTGCGCAATGCCAAAGTTCAGACAAATGGATTTCGCGTGGCCAATGTGCAGATAGCCATTTGGCTCCGGCGGAAAACGGGTATGGATAGTGGTGTGCTTACCACTGGCCAGATCTTCATCGATGATCTGACGAATAAAGTTACTCGGGCGGGCTTCAGCCTCACTCATCGTGGATTCCTCAAAGCGTAAACAACGTATAACGGAGTATGATCTTATAAGCCAGGCAGACTGACAACCCTTAGTTACGTAAAATACGTATCAAACGAAAATATTGGGGCCGATTGCTGCAAAAAAAAGCGGCGGAGGACTATCCCCCGCCGCTTAAGGCACTTAACTCACTTTACTCAGGAGCAGTTACTTACCTTTAATCTCATACAGTGGTGTTTGACCAGCAACCACATGACCTTCGGCTTTAATGACCAGAGCGCCGAAATCATCGCTGTTGCTGCACACAACCGGGCTTATCATAGAACGTGCATTAGCGTTCAGGAACTCCAGATCCATTTCCAGAATCGGTTGACCTGCAGTAACTTCCGCACCTTCTTCAACCAGACGCTTAAAGCCTTTACCTTCCAGCGCGACGGTGTCGATGCCCATATGGACCACGATTTCCGCGCCTTTAACAGTTTCCAGGCAGAACGCATGGTTAGTGTTGAAGATTTTCACGATGGTGCCCGCAGCCGGAGCAACCACGATTTTATCCGTTGGTTTCACCGCCACGCCGTCACCTACAGCTTTGCTGGCGAAGGCTTCATCAGGAACCTGCTCCAGCGCAACTACGTCACCGGTAATCGGAGAAACCAGCGCTTCAACGGTGACTGCATTCGCTACAGCCTGCGGTTTTGCTACCGGAGCCGCTGCTGCTGGCGCACTTTCACCAGACGCTGCTGCCACCGGGCCACGCGCGACAACTTTCTTCATTTCGTCGCCGATGGATTCAGCTTTCGCACCCACGATGACCTGAATTGTTTGCTTATTCAGCTTAACGACACCCGATGCTCCTAAACGTTTACACATCGCATCGTTTACGCGACCGGAGTCGGCAACGGTCAGACGCAGACGAGTGATACAGGCATCAATCGCTTTCAGGTTATCAGTGCCACCAACCGCTGCAATGTAGCTGGTTGCCAGTTGAGCCAAACCTTCTTCAGTGTTGCTGTTGGCTTCTTCAGTAACGATATCGTCTTCTTTATCTTCGCGGCCCGGCGTTTTCAGGTTAAACATACGAATAACCGCGCTGAACAACACAAAGTAGATAACGAAGAACACCAGCCCCATCACTACCAGCATCCAGACGTTCTGGCTTGCTGCCGGCAGGTTGTACATCAACACGTAGTCGATCGCACCTGCGGAGAAGGAGAAGCCTGCGTGGATCCCCAGCAGTGTTGCAACGAACAGGCTGATACCCGTTAACAGTGCGTGCAGGAGGTACAGCAGCGGAGCCAGGAACATGAACAGGAATTCCAACGGCTCGGTAACACCGGTCAGGAACGCGGTGATCGCAACGGACAGCAGCATACCGCCAACCATCGGACGACGTGCTTTCGGAGCCGCGAAGTACATCGCCAGCGCCGCACCCGGCAGACCAAACATCATGATCGGGAAGAAGCCAGACATGAACATACCCGCAGTGCCGTCACCCGCGTAGAAGCGGTTGATGTCACCGTGGAATACGGTACCTGCAGCGTTAGTAAATTCGCCAATCTGGAACCAGGCGATAGTATTCAGCACCTGATGTAGACCGGTTGGGATCAGCAGACGGTTGATGAAACCAAAGATACCGGAACCCAGCGCGCCAGCGCCCACGATCCACTCACCACCCGCATGGATGGCGTTCTGTACCGGTGGCCATACGTAACCGAAGATAGCAGCCAACACCAGACAGAAGAAGCCAGTGGCGATCGGCACGAAGCGTTTGCCGCCAAAGAAGCTCAGGAAGTCAGGCAGTTTGATACCAGACCAACGGTTATACACGGCACCGCCGACCAGACCGGTGATGATACCAGCCAGCACGCCCATATTGATTGCAGGGTTAATGGTAACCATTGCTTTGGTCAATATGAAATAACCGACCGCACCTGCCAGCGCTGCTGCACCTGCGCTGTCTTTTGACCAGCTGGAAGCAACACCGATCGCAAATATTAACGCGAGGTTATCAAAGATGGCCCCACCCGCTTGCGCGATGAAGGGTACGTTAAGTAAATCTGGTTGGCCGAATCGCAGCAGCAGTGCCGCGACTGGCAGCACAGCGATGGGGAGCTGTAACGCCCTACCCAGCCGCTGGAAAAAACCTAAAATATTCATTTTATTCCCCCTACGAGACCCCGATTAGGCTTCTTTGAAGCCATATTTTTATTGTGTGACCATTCCTGACAGCAAGATTCTGGAACAACGATATTAACCATTCATCTACATTCAGAGTGTGTGAAAAATTAATTCGTATCGCAAATTAAACGCGTGTTTTTTGTGATTTCAGTCACCAAATATCGTTATTAACCCTCCCTTCCACTGGCTAACTACGAAAACTTATTTTATCATTCAAAAAATCGAAACGGATTGATCCTTACCGATGCAAAACCAGGTTACGCTTAATACTGCACAGAGACTCAATCCGCCAATTGCTTACATTTACTTTTGAGGTGAAGAATGAGACTGATCCCCCTGAATACCGCTGAACAAGTCGGCAAATGGGCTGCTCGCCATATCGTTAACCGTATTAACGCGTTCAAACCAACGGCAGATCGTCCGTTCGTTCTGGGCCTGCCGACTGGCGGTACTCCGCTGACAGCTTATAAAGCATTGGTTGAAATGCACAAAGCGGGCCAGGTGAGCTTCAAGCATGTTGTTACTTTCAATATGGACGAATATGTTGGCCTGCCGAAAGAGCATCCGGAAAGCTACCACAGCTTTATGCACCGCAATTTCTTTGATCACGTTGATATTCCAGCAGAAAACATCAACCTCCTCAATGGTAATGCGCCGGATATTGATGCAGAATGCCGTCAGTATGAAGAAAAAATCCGTTCTTACGGTAAAATCCACCTGTTTATGGGCGGTGTAGGCAACGATGGTCACATCGCGTTCAACGAACCGGCTTCCTCTTTGGCTTCCCGTACCCGTATCAAAACGTTGACTCACGACACACGTGTTGCTAACTCACGCTTCTTTGACGGCGACGTAAGCCAGGTGCCTAAATATGCGCTGACCGTTGGCGTGGGTACCCTGCTGGATGCCGAAGAGGTGATGATCCTGGTTCTGGGCCACCAGAAAGCACAGGCGCTGCAAGCCGCCGTTGAAGGCAACGTTAACCACATGTGGACCATCAGTTGCCTGCAGTTGCATCCAAAAGCCGTTGTGGTCTGCGATGAGCCTTCCACCATGGAACTGAAAGTGAAGACGCTGAAATACTTCAACGAGTTAGAAGCGGAAAATATTAAAGGTCTGTAATTGATGTCTCCGCCCTGTCGATGAGTTGCAGGGCGGCATTTTTTGAAATCGGGGGTCGGAATGTATGCTTTAACCCAGGGCCGGATCTTTACCGGTCACGAAATTCTTGATGACCATGCGATTGTTGTCGCCAATGGCCTGATTGACAGCGTTTGCCCACTGGCTGAGTTACCGTCAGGAATTGAACAGCGCTCACTGAATGGGGCCATTGTTTCCCCCGGTTTTATTGATGTACAGCTAAACGGCTGCGGCGGTGTACAGTTTAACGATACGGCAGAAGCCGTGACCGTTGAAACGCTGGAAATCATGCAGAAAGCCAATGAAAAATCTGGCTGCACCAACTATTTACCAACGCTTATCACCACCAGCGATGACCTGATGAAACAGGGTGTTCGCGTGATGCGTGAATACCTGGCGAAACACCCGAATCAGGCATTAGGACTTCATCTTGAAGGCCCGTGGCTGAACCTTGTGAAAAAAGGTACCCATAATCCTGGATTTGTCCGTCAGCCGGACGCTGCGTTGGTTGATTTCCTGTGCGATAATGCGGATGTGATCACCAAAGTCACACTGGCACCAGAAATGGTCCCGGTAGAGGTCATCACCAAACTGGTTAATGCCGGTATCGTGGTTTCTGCGGGTCACTCCAATGCAACGGTCAAAGAAGCCAAAATCGGTTTCCGCGCAGGCATCAGCTTTGCGACCCATTTGTTCAACGCGATGCCGTACATTACCGGTCGTGAACCAGGTCTGGCGGGCGCAATTCTTGATGAAGCCGATATCTACTGCGGTATCATCGCCGATGGCCTGCACGTTGATTACGTTAACATTCGTAATGCTAAGCGCCTGAAAGGCGACAAGCTGTGCCTGGTCACTGACGCGACCGCGCCAGCAGGTGCAAACATTGAACAGTTCATTTTCGCTGGTAAAACAATATACTACCGCAATGGACTGTGTGTTGATGAAAACGGTACGTTGAGCGGTTCATCATTAACCATGATTGAGGGTGTACGCAATCTGGTCGAACATGCGAATATCGCTCTCGACGAAGTCCTGCGCATGGCAACGCTCTACCCTGCTCGCGCCATTGGCGTCGACAAACAACTCGGCAGTATCGCGCCAGGCAAAGTAGCCAACCTGACTGCGTTCACGCACGACTTTAAAATTATCAAGACCATCGTTAATGGCAACGAGGTCGTTACTGAGTAAGAGAAAGAATGACACCAGGCGGACAAGCTCAAATAGGTAATGTTGATCTCGTAAAACAGCTTAACAGCGCGGCGGTTTATCGCCTGATTGACCAGCATGGGCCAATCTCGCGAATTCAAATTGCCGAGCAAAGCCAGCTTGCCCCCGCCAGCGTAACCAAAATTACGCGTCAGTTGATCGAACGCGGGCTGATCAAAGAAGTCGATCAGCAGGCCTCCACCGGGGGCCGCCGCGCTATCTCTATCGTCACAGAAACCCGCAATTTCCACGCCATTGGCGTACGCCTGGGTCGCCACGATACGACGCTCACTCTCTATGATATGAGCAGTAAAGTGGTCGCCGAAGAGCATTACCCTCTCCCGGAGCGCACCCAGGAAACGCTGGAATATGCGCTGCTCAACACCATTGCCATCTTTATTGAGAGCTGCCAGCGGAAAATCCGCGAGTTGATCGCAATTTCTGTCATTCTGCCAGGCCTTGTCGATCCTGAAAGCGGCGTCATCCGCTATATGCCACACATTCAGGTCGAAAACTGGGGGCTGGTCGAAGCGCTCGAAAAACGCTTCAAAGTTACCTGCTTTGTTGGCCACGATATTCGCAGCCTGGCGCTGGCTGAGCACTATTTCGGGGCAAGCCAGGATTGCGAAGACTCCATTTTGGTGCGAGTGCACCGCGGAACCGGCGCGGGAATTATTTCCAATGGCCGCATTTTCATCGGTCGCAATGGCAACGTCGGTGAAATTGGTCATATTCAGGTTGAGCCGCTGGGTGAGCGCTGTCACTGCGGTAATTTCGGCTGTCTGGAAACCATTGCGGCCAACGCCTCTATCGAACACCGCGTACAAAACTTGCTAAAGCAAGGCTATCCAAGCCGGCTCACGCTGGATGATTGCAGTATCAAAGCCATCTGTAAGGCAGCGAATAAAGGCGATAATCTGGCAGCAGAAGTCATTGAGCACGTTGGTCGCCATCTGGGTAAAACCATCGCTATCGCCATCAACCTGTTTAATCCGCAGAAAATCGTCATTGCGGGCGAAATTACCGAGGCTGATAAAGTGCTGCTGCCTGCAATAGAAAGCTGTATCAACACGCAGGCGTTGAAGGCGTTTCGCCATAATTTACCGGTGGTTCGGTCCACGCTGGATCACCGCTCCGCCATTGGCGCCTTTGCGCTGGTGAAACGCGCAATGCTTAACGGGACTTTGCTGCAACGTTTGCTGGAAAGCTAATACACGTCATCCTTCAAGCTGCCTCTGCGTTAGCTGCATCTGCTCACCCCGGTCACTTACTTCAGTAAGCTCCGGAGGTTCGCAGACTTGCCGCCTTGATGCGACTCGAATGATGTAGTGTATTTTGTGTATAGTAATGCCTTCTTTTTTTAATGTCGGATTGTCCATGGCCATTAAGAATGTAATTTGTGATATCGACGGCGTGCTGATGCACGACAATGTTGCTGTACCGGGTGCGGCAGAATTTCTGACTGGGATCCTGGAAAAAGGTCTGCCGTTAGTCCTGCTGACTAACTACCCTTCGCAGACCGGGCAAGATCTGGCAAACCGCTTCGCCACCGCAGGTGTGAATGTCCCTGATAGCGTCTTTTATACTTCCGCGATGGCTACCGCTGATTTTCTTCGTCGCCAGGAAGGAAAAAAGGCCTATGTGGTTGGTGAAGGCGCGTTAATTCACGAACTGTATAAAGCTGGATTTACCATTACCGACGTGAACCCCGATTTTGTGATTGTTGGCGAGACGCGTTCCTATAACTGGGACATGATGCATAAAGCGGCGTATTTTGTCGCCAACGGCGCTCGTTTTATCGCCACTAACCCGGATACCCACGGTCGCGGCTTTTATCCCGCCTGTGGAGCACTCTGTGCCGGTATTGAGAAGATCTCAGGTCGTAAACCATTTTATGTCGGCAAACCCAGCCCGTGGATTATTCGCGCGGCGCTCAACAAAATGCAGGCGCACTCAGAAGAAACCGTCATTGTTGGCGACAACCTGCGCACCGATATTTTGGCAGGTTTTCAGGCGGGTCTGGAAACTATCCTGGTACTGTCTGGCGTATCCAAGCTCGATGATATTGACAACATGCCGTTCAGACCAAGCTGGATTTACCCGTCTGTTGCTGAAATTGATGTGATTTGATTCGCAGGCCGGATAAGACATGAGTTCATCTTATTCGGCAATTTTGCTGCGTTATTGCCGGATGGCGGCGTCATCGTCTTATCCGCCCCACGAAGTCTCTCCATTCAATAAAACCGCCATAAAACTGTCGATTCATCAATAAACACGTCTATTCTGTAATCTTTTTTCACCAATCCACAATGACCATTGCAGTTTTTATTTTCTGACCCGCAATTCGCTTGCGCCCTCTTCCGCTTTGCGGCATTTTCTTTATCAAGCAAACATAAAAAGCATCACGCAACAGGTTAACGGAGAAGGTTATGTGTTCTATTTTTGGCGTATTCGATATTAAAACTGACGCAGTTGAACTGCGTAAAAAAGCCCTGGAATTGTCTCGTCTGATGCGCCATCGCGGCCCGGACTGGTCGGGTATTTACGCCAGTGATAACGCCATTCTGGCACACGAACGTCTGTCCATCGTCGACGTCAACGCCGGTGCTCAGCCGCTGTACAACGTGAAGAAAACGCATATCCTGGCGGTTAACGGTGAAATTTATAACCACCAGGCGCTGCGCGCTGAGTACGGCGATCGCTATCAGTTCCAGACCGGTTCCGACTGCGAAGTTATCCTCGCGCTGTATCAGGAAAAAGGCCCAGAGTTTCTGGATGATCTGCAAGGCATGTTTGCCTTTGCCCTGTATGACAGCGAGCAGGACGCTTATCTGATCGGTCGCGATCATATTGGGATCATCCCGCTGTATATGGGTTACGACGAACACGGTAACTTCTATGTTGCGTCTGAAATGAAAGCGCTGGTTCCTGTCTGCCGCACAATCAAAGAATTCCCGGCCGGTAGTTATTTATGGAGTAAAGACGGCGAAATTCGTCAGTACTACCAGCGCGACTGGTTTGAATACGATGCAGTCAAAGACAACGTTACCGATAAAAACGAGCTGCGCCAGGCGCTGGAAGATGCGGTGAAAAGCCACCTGATGTCAGATGTTCCTTATGGAGTACTGCTGTCCGGCGGTCTGGATTCATCCGTCATTTCCGCGATCACTAAAAAATACGCGGCACGCCGTGTTGAAGATCAGGAACGTAGCGAAGCCTGGTGGCCACAGCTGCACTCCTTCGCCGTCGGCCTGGAAGGCGCTCCGGATCTGAAAGCTGCGCAAGAGGTGGCAAACCATTTGGGTACCGTGCACCACGAGATCCACTTCACCGTGCAGGAAGGTCTGGATGCTATCCGCGACGTGATTTATCACATCGAAACTTACGATGTCACGACGATTCGCGCCTCGACGCCAATGTACTTAATGTCGCGTAAAATTAAAGCGATGGGCATTAAAATGGTGCTGTCGGGCGAAGGTTCGGACGAAGTATTTGGCGGTTATCTCTATTTCCACAAAGCGCCAGATGCAAAAGAACTGCACGAAGAAACCGTGCGCAAGCTGCAGGCACTGCATATGTTCGACTGCGCCCGTGCCAACAAAGCGATGTCAGCCTGGGGCGTGGAGGCACGCGTGCCGTTTCTGGATAAGAAATTCCTTGATGTGGCGATGCGCATCAACCCGCAGGACAAAATGTGCGGCAACGGCAAAATGGAAAAACACGTTCTGCGCGAATGTTTTGAGTCCTACCTGCCAGCAAGCGTCGCATGGCGTCAGAAAGAGCAGTTCTCTGACGGTGTCGGTTACAGCTGGATTGATACACTGAAAGAAGTCGCTGCTGAACAAGTTTCTGACCAACAACTGGAAACCGCCAGCTTCCGTTTCCCATACAACACGCCATCATCTAAAGAAGCGTATTTGTACCGTGAGATTTTCGAAGAGTTGTTCCCGGTTGCGAGCGCTGCGGAATGTGTGCCTGGCGGACCGTCTGTAGCCTGTTCTTCCGCTAAAGCGATCGAATGGGATGAAGCGTTTAAAACCATGAACGATCCGTCTGGTCGTGCGGTTGGCGTACACCAGTCCGCTTATAAATAAGTTAATCCTGAGAAAAGGGCCCTGCGGGGCTCTTTTTTTATGTCTGTTTTCTGTGCAAAAAAACAATTAATAACTAATAATTGCCGAATATTGCGTCATGCTGTTCGCAACCTAACCAAACAGTCACATTCCAGCTATTTTCAATGAAAAAGGGGTTGACGCTTCAAGGCTCAATACGCATAATGCGCCCCGCAACGCCGATAAGGTTACGCGAAAAAAAAGATGGCTACGTAGCTCAGCTGGTTAGAGCACATCACTCATAATGATGGGGTCACAGGTTCGAATCCCGTCGTAGCCACCATCTTTTTTTGCGGGAGTGGCGAAATTGGTAGACGCACCAGATTTAGGTTCTGGCGCCGCAAGGTGTGCGAGTTCAAGTCTCGCCTCCCGCACCATTCACCCGTAAGCGTTGCACGGATGGGGTATCGCCAAGCGGTAAGGCACCGGTTTTTGATACCGGCATTCCCTGGTTCGAATCCAGGTACCCCAGCCATCGAAGAATATGATAGTATCTGGCTACGTAGCTCAGCTGGTTAGAGCACATCACTCATAATGATGGGGTCACAGGTTCGAATCCCGTCGTAGCCACCATATTAAGGACGTATCGACTCGTTCGGTAAATCCAAAAAATTGTTGGGGTATCGCCAAGCGGTAAGGCTCTGGTTTCTGATACCAGCATTCCGAGGTTCGAATCCTCGTACCCCAGCCAATTTCAAAAAGTCGTCCACTTTGTGGGTGCACCCGTTGGGGTATCGCCAAGCGGTAAGGCTCTGGTTTCTGATACCAGCATTCCGAGGTTCGAATCCTCGTACCCCAGCCATATTAAAAAAGCTCGCTTCGGCGAGCTTTTTGCTTTTCTAACGTCGGGTGATGGCAAGACTTACCAAGCCTACATGACTTGTAGGCCTGATAAGCGTAGCGCCATCAGGCACCACTCGAGCTACAACCCTAACGCATACTTCAGTGCCTGACGTTTCAGTACGCCAGCGCGCTCTGCGGCCATGAGCCCGAGATTACGCATGATACGCAGCGGCTGCAGGTTATTGCTGAATCCGGCATAGAACAGATCCATACCGCTTTGCATGATGAAATTGTCAGTCATACGGCGATTCTGATAACGCTTGAGCACCGGCTGACTGGCCCAGGATTCACCGTAGCTGCGCGCATTCACCAGCACATCAATCAACGCATCGACATCACGAAAACCCAGATTAACGCCCTGCCCCGCCAGTGGGTGAATGGTATGCGCGGCATCACCTACCAGCGCCAGCCCCGGTTGCACATATTGCAGCGCATGACGACGCGTAAGTGGGAATGCCCCCGCCGCCACAGGCGTAACGTTACCGAGTCTTGAAGGGAAATGTTTAGCGATCTCCGCCTGCAGTTGCGGCATATTTAGCGCTTGCAATTGGCGGATGCGAGCTGGTGAGTCGTACCACACCAGCGAGGCCCAGTTATCGAACAACGGTAAAAACGCGCGCGGACCGTCAGGGGTAAATTGCTGCCAGGTGCTGTCTCCCGGCGAATGCTCGCATTGCACGGTAATCAACATACAGGACTGCGCATACTGCCAGGCATGAATGCCAATCCCGGCCATTTTCCGCACCTGAGAATTTGCACCATCCGCGCCGATAACCAGCTTCGCGCTGATTTTTTCACCGTCTGCCAGTTCAAGTTCATGCCGATCGTGATGTTGATGCAAAGAGAGAAGCGACGCCGGCACGCGCAGCGTAACTTTAGGGTGAACTTCCAGCGCCTGCCAGAGCGCCTGTTGCAGGACCGTGTTCTCCACCATATAGCCCAACAGAGGCAGCTTAAGCTCGGCGGCATCAAACATCACATGGGCATTTTCCCATTCCCACGTTTCCAGACGACGGTAAGGATGGCTACGCATTCCCTGAACCGTATCCCAGACGCCCAGCCCTTTCAGCAACGACACGGAGGCGGAGCTAATGGCCGAGATTCTGACATCAGGCTGTCCGCCAGCAACAAACGGCGCAGGAGCGGCATGTTCAATCACCGTTACCGAAAATCCATGCTGCGCCAGTCCCAGCGCCAGCGCGCCGCCGACCATCCCCCCGCCGACAATGGCAATTTCCGTTGGTTGATTTGTCATGGTCAATTTTCCAGTTACATGTATTGTGTAAGTTTACAGGATTTTTTACCCCTTGAGGCTGACATCCGTCATACTGGTCACAACCGCGCCAAAGCAGTACACTATGCGCCCTGCATTTCAGCCACAATTTCGCAAGAGCAAGTCGATGACCAAAAAACTCCATATTAAAACCTGGGGCTGTCAGATGAACGAATACGATTCATCGAAGATGGCCGATCTGCTGGATGCCACTCATGGGTATCAACTGACTGACGTGGCGGAAGAAGCGGATGTGCTGCTGCTGAATACCTGCTCAATCCGTGAGAAGGCTCAGGAAAAAGTGTTCCATCAACTGGGCCGCTGGAAACTGTTAAAAGAGAAAAATCCCAAGCTCATCATTGGGGTCGGTGGCTGTGTTGCGTCTCAGGAAGGCGATCATATTCGCCAGCGTGCGCATTACGTCGATATTATTTTTGGGCCGCAAACGCTGCATCGCCTGCCGGAAATGATCAACAAAGTGCGTGGAAGCACGACCCGTAGCCCGGTGGTTGATATCAGTTTCCCGGAGATCGAAAAGTTCGACCGCCTGCCGGAACCGCGTGCTGAAGGTCCAAGCGCGTTTGTGTCCATCATGGAAGGTTGCAATAAATATTGTACTTACTGCGTGGTTCCCTACACCCGCGGTGAGGAAGTCAGCCGTCCGGCGGATGATATTCTGTTTGAAATCGCCCAACTGGCAGCCCAAGGCGTGCGTGAAGTGAACCTGCTGGGGCAAAACGTGAACGCCTGGCGTGGTGAAAACTACGACGGCACGATCGGCTCCTTTGCCGACCTGCTGCGTCTGGTAGCAGCGATCGACGGCATTGATCGTATCCGCTTCACCACCAGCCATCCGATCGAATTCACCGATGATATCGTTGAAGTTTATCGCGATACGCCAGAGCTGGTGAGCTTCCTGCACCTGCCGGTACAGAGCGGCTCAGACCGCGTACTGAACCTGATGGGACGTACCCACACGGCGCTGGAATACAAAGCGATCATCCGCAAACTGCGCGCTGCGCGTCCGGATATCCAGATTAGCTCCGACTTCATCGTTGGCTTCCCAGGTGAAACCACGCAGGATTTCGAGCAGACCATGAAGCTGATCGCTGACGTCAATTTTGACATGAGCTACAGCTTTATCTTCTCTGCGCGTCCTGGCACCCCTGCCGCCGATATGGTTGATGACGTACCAGAAGAAGAGAAGAAACAGCGTCTGTACATTCTACAGGAGCGTATTAACCAGCAAGCTATGGCCTGGAGCCGTCGTATGGTTGGTACGACCCAGCGCATCCTGGTTGAAGGCACATCGCGTAAGAGCATTATGGAACTGTCAGGGCGTACCGAAAATAACCGCGTGGTGAACTTTGAAGGTACCCCGGATATGGTCGGTAAGTTTGTGGATGTTGAAATTACCGATGTCTGGACGAACTCCCTGCGCGGAAAAGTGGTGCGTACCGAAGACGAAATGGGCCTGCGCATCGCAGAATCCCCTGAATCGGTCATTGCGCGTACCCGCAAAGAAAACGATCTGGGTGTTGGTATTTATCAGCCTTAATCCTGCTGAAAGACGTAAAAAAGGCCCGATACCGCTACACTTATCGGGCCTACACTTCTGGGCTCGCTGTCCCGGCGGGCCTTGTAATCAGCCCTGGCATCCCCATATTTATTGCAATGCTTGCGCCTTTCCCCCATGGCGTGAATAATTTCCTTAGATGCCGGTAAATGTTCAGCGTCCGGCGAGACATGCATAAGAGGAACAGTTTGAACATAGACACTCGCGAAATCACCCTTGAACCCGCAGACAACGCCCGCCTGTTGAGCCTTTGCGGCCCATTTGATGACAACATCAAACAGCTGGAACGTCGCCTCGGCATCGAAATTAACCGCCGTGATAACCACTTTAAACTGACCGGCCGCCCAATTTGCGTCACCGCTGCGGCAGATATTTTACGTAGTCTGTACGTCGATACCGCCCCAATGCGCGGTCAGACGCAGGACATCGAGCCTGAACAAATTCATCTGGCGATCAAAGAAGCGCGTGTGCTTGAGCAAAGCGCAGACAGCGTGCCTGAATTTGGCAAAGCGGTGAACATCAAAACCAAGCGCGGGGTAATTAAGCCGCGTACGCCGAACCAGGCACAGTACATTGCGAATATCCTCGATCACGACATCACCTTCGGCGTTGGCCCTGCGGGTACGGGTAAAACGTATCTCGCTGTTGCCGCTGCGGTTGATGCGCTTGAGCGTCAGGAGATCCGTCGTATTCTGCTGACCCGTCCGGCAGTGGAAGCGGGCGAAAAACTGGGATTCCTGCCGGGGGATCTCAGCCAGAAAGTCGATCCCTATTTACGACCGCTGTATGACGCGCTGTTCGAAATGCTCGGTTTTGAGAAGGTTGAAAAGCTGATTGAACGTAACGTCATTGAAGTTGCACCGCTGGCCTATATGCGCGGACGTACACTCAACGATGCGTTCATCATTCTTGATGAGAGCCAGAACACCACCATCGAACAGATGAAAATGTTCCTGACCCGTATCGGCTTTAACTCCAAAGCGGTTATCACCGGCGATATCACCCAGATTGACCTGCCGCGTAGCACCAAGTCCGGTCTGCGTCATGCCATTGAAGTGCTGGCTGAGGTCGACGAGATTAGTTTTAATTTCTTCCATAGCGAAGACGTGGTTCGCCATCCGGTGGTGGCTCGTATCGTCACGGCGTATGAAGCCTGGGAAGAAGCAGAACAGAAACGTAAAGCCGAGCAGGCTGCAGAACGCAAGCGCGAAGCTCAGGAGCAGGAACAAAAATGAGTCAGGTTATTCTCGATTTACAGCTGGCATGTGAAGACGAATCCGGTTTACCCACAGAAAGTCAGTTTCAGGGGTGGCTGGATGCGGTGATCCCGCAGTTTCAGGAAGAGTCTGAAGTAACCATTCGTCTGGTCGATGACGCGGAAAGCCATGAGCTCAACCTGACCTATCGCGGGAAAGATAAATCCACCAACGTGCTCTCTTTCCCGTTTGAAGCCCCGCCGGGCATTGAGATGCCGCTGCTGGGTGATTTGATCATCTGCCGTCAGGTCGTCGAGAAAGAAGCGCAGGAACAAGGTAAGCCGCTTGAGGCCCACTGGGCGCACATGGTGGTGCACGGAAGCTTGCATTTACTCGGCTACGACCATATTGAAGACGATGAAGCGGAAGAAATGGAATCCCTCGAAACAGAGATTATGCTTGCTCTGGGCTATGAGGATCCGTACATTGCCGAGAAGATTGCAGAATAGTAGCTTGCCGGATGGCGCCGCTTGCGCCTTATCCGGCCTACATTCATGCCTTTCGTAGGCCTGATAAGCGTTGCGCATCAGGCAAAACATGCCGTCAACAGCTGAGTATACGCATGACGCGCTTTGTATTAACTAACATGAGAACCCATACGACGCCATGAGCGACGACAATTCACACAGTAGTGACACCTTAAACAGCAAAAAGGGATTTTTTTCCCTGTTACTGAGCCAACTTTTCCACGGTGAACCGAAAAACCGCGACGAACTGTTGGAGCTGATCCGTGATTCCGGGCAAAACGACCTTATCGATGAAGATACGCGCGATATGCTCGAAGGGGTAATGGATATTGCGGACCAACGCGTGCGCGACATCATGATCCCTCGCTCTCAGATGATTACCCTGAAACGCAACCAGACCCTGGATGAATGTCTCGATGTCATTATCGAGTCTGCTCACTCGCGTTTCCCGGTGATTAGCGAAGACAAGGATCACATTGAAGGGATTCTGATGGCCAAAGATTTGCTGCCGTTTATGCGCAGCGATGCCGAAGCCTTCAGCATGGAGAAAGTGTTACGCCAGGCGGTTGTCGTACCTGAAAGCAAGCGGGTTGACCGCATGCTGAAAGAGTTCCGCTCCCAGCGTTATCATATGGCTATCGTCATCGACGAGTTTGGCGGTGTCTCAGGTCTGGTGACCATTGAGGACATCCTTGAACTGATTGTCGGTGAAATTGAAGATGAGTACGACGAAGAAGACGATATTGATTTCCGTCAGCTCAGTCGCCACACCTGGACTATTCGCGCGCTGGCATCGATTGAAGACTTCAACGAAGCTTTCGGGACCCACTTTAGCGACGAAGAAGTCGATACCATTGGCGGGCTGGTCATGCAGGCCTTTGGTCATCTGCCCGCGCGTGGGGAAACTATCGACATTGATGGTTACCAGTTTAAAGTGGCAATGGCCGACAGCCGCCGTATTATTCAGGTTCATGTCAGAATTCCGGACGACTCACCCCAGCCAAAACTGGACGAATAAACCCGAAACTGGATCTAAGACTACATGGCATTTGCCCCATTAATTGAACGCCAGCGCATTCGCCTGCTACTGGCGTTATTATTCGGTGCCTGCGGGACACTGGCTTTCTCACCGTATGACATCTGGCCCGCTGCGATTGTTTCGCTGATGGGCCTGCAGGCTCTCACCTTCAACCGCCGTCCGCTCCAGTCTGCCGCTATCGGCTACTTCTGGGGGCTGGGACTGTTTGGCTCAGGCATCAACTGGGTTTACGTCAGTATCGCGCAGTTTGGCGGTATGCCCGGCCCGGTTAACATTTTCCTCGTGGTTCTGCTTGCCGCATACCTTTCCCTCTACACCGGTCTGTTTGCCGGCGTGTTGGCGCGCTTGTGGCCGAAAACCACCTGGCTGCGGGTGGCAATTGCCGCGCCGGTAGTCTGGCAAATCACGGAATTCCTGCGCGGTTGGGTACTGACCGGCTTCCCGTGGCTGCAGTTCGGTTATAGCCAGATCGACGGTCCGTTAAAGGGGCTGGCGCCGGTAATGGGCGTTGAGGCGATTAACTTCCTGCTGATGATGGTTAGCGGCCTGTTGGCGCTGGCGCTGGTGACACGTAACTGGAAGCCGCTGGTTGCCGCACTCGTGCTCTTTGCTCTGCCTTTTCCACTGCGCTATATCCAGTGGTACACGCTTGAGCCGGAAAAAACCACCCAGGTCTCGATGGTACAGGGCGACATTCCGCAGTCGCTCAAATGGGATGAAGGTCAGTTACTCAACACTCTGAAAATTTATCTCGACGCCACCCAGCCCGAGATGGGCAAATCACAGCTCATCATCTGGCCAGAATCTGCTATTCCGGATCTGGAAATTAACCAGCAGCGCTTTCTGAGCATGATGGATGACCTGCTGAAATCGAAAAACAGCACACTAATTACCGGTATCGTGGACGCGCGTCTGAACAAACAGAATCGTTACGACACCTACAACACCATCATCACGTTGGGTAAAGACAGTCCGTACAGCTACGATTCCAGCAACCGTTACAATAAAAACCATTTGGTACCTTTTGGCGAGTTTGTCCCACTGGAATCGATCCTGCGCCCGTTAGCGCCGTTCTTTGACCTGCCAATGTCTTCGTTCAGCCGTGGCCCGTACGTACAGCCACAGTTGCATGCACACGGCTTTAAGCTGACCGCTGCCATTTGCTACGAAATCATTCTTGGCGAACAGGTTCGGGATAACTTCCGTCCGGATACGGACTACCTGCTGACTATCTCCAACGATGCCTGGTTTGGTAAGTCTATTGGCCCGTGGCAGCACTTCCAGATGGCGCGGATGCGTTCCCTTGAGCTGGCGCGCCCCTTGCTGCGTAGCACCAACAATGGTATTACGGCGGTGATTGGTCCTCAGGGTGAGATTCAGGCGATGATCCCGCAGTTTACCCGTCAGGTGCTGACCACCAGCGTGACGCCAACCACGGGCCTGACCCCTTATGCCCGTACCGGTAACTGGCCGCTCTGGCTGCTGACTGCACTGTTTGGCTTTGGCGCAGTGGTAATGAGCCTGCGCCAACGTCGCAAATAAAACAGTGCCCCATCAAATTCAGGCCGGATAAGGCGGTACGCCGCCATCCGGCCGTTGTGCAGCATCTTGCCTGATGGCGCTACGCTTATCAGGCCAACTCCCCTCCAAAAGACCATTCTGGCACGTCTATTGCTTTGTTCTACAAGGCAAACGCTGTTTTGGCTGAATGTGCAACCTGGTCGCACCAAAGTTGAGCGCCGGTAGCACCTGAAAAGTGCAACAAGATATTTTTGCCCCCAAATGGTGCGGCGCACTTCGCAAAAATAAACAATAACACAGCAAATTCTTTACATTCATCCAAACTAAATGTTAACAAACACATACAAGACTGCACGTTTTAGTAGCAAACAATAACAACATCACAATGGGTATCAATGCGTCCCTGGCGCAGACGATAAAGGAGTTGGATATGCAATTACGTAAGCTCGCCACTGCCATGCTGGTCATGGGAATGTCCGCCGGTCTGGCGCACGCAGAAGACGCAGCACCCGCGGCAGGCAGCACGCTGGATAAGATCGCCAAAAATGGCGTGATCGTTGTCGGTCACCGTGAATCATCGGTACCGTTTTCTTACTACGATAATCAGCAAAAAGTGGTCGGTTATTCACAGGATTACTCCAACGCGATCGTTGAAGCGGTGAAGAAAAAGCTGAACAAGCCCGATCTGCAGGTAAAACTGATCCCGATTACTTCACAAAACCGTATCCCGCTGCTGCAAAACGGCACCTTCGACTTTGAATGTGGATCCACCACCAACAACGTCGAGCGCCAGAAACAAGCAGCCTTCTCTGACACCATTTTCGTTGTCGGTACCCGTCTGCTGGCGAAAAAAGGCGGCGACGTCAAAGATTTCGCTGACCTGAAAGGCAAAGCCGTGGTCGTGACTTCAGGTACCACCTCAGAAGTGCTTCTGCACAAGCTGAACGAAGAGCAAAAAATGGATATGCGCATCATCAGCGCGAAAGACCATGGTGACTCTTTCCGTACTCTGGAAAGCGGTCGCGCCGTTGCCTTTATGATGGATGACGCCCTGCTGGCTGGCGAACGCGCGAAAGCGAAGAAACCAGACAACTGGGAGATCGTTGGCAAGCCGCAATCTCAGGAAGCCTACGGCTGCATGCTGCGTAAAGATGACCCTGAGTTCAAAAAGCTGATGGACGACACTATCGCCAAGGCGCAGACCTCAGGCGAAGCTGAGAAATGGTTTGATAAGTGGTTTAAAAATCCAATTCCACCGAAGAACCTGAACATGAATTTCGAACTGTCAGACGAGATGAAAGCCCTGTTCAAAGAACCGAATGATAAAGCGCTTAACTAACTAAAATAAATGGGAGGCTTCCCCTCCCTCTCGATTGTTACTCGGCACGGACAGACTATAAGCCTGATGGTCGTTCCCCATCAGGCCTGAAAACCGCAAAACGCCGAATAACAATCTTCGAGGGTAGCGCTGCTACCCTTTTTTTTCTGGAGTAGATTTATGTCTATAGACTGGAACTGGGGTATTTTTTTACAACAGGCCCCGTTCGGCAACACCACCTATCTCGGCTGGCTCTGGAGTGGTTTCCAGGTCACGGTCGCGTTATCTATCACCGCCTGGATTATCGCTTTCCTCATAGGCTCTTTATTCGGCATCTTACGTACCGTCCCAAATCGTTTCCTTTCCGGGATCGGCACGCTATACGTTGAGCTGTTTCGTAACGTTCCGCTCATCGTTCAGTTCTTTACCTGGTATCTGGTCATTCCTGAACTGCTGCCGGAAAACATTGGCATGTGGTTCAAGTCGGAACTGGATCCCAACATTCAGTTCTTCCTCTCATCCATGCTTTGTCTGGGGCTGTTTACCGCCGCGCGCGTCTGTGAGCAGGTTCGCGCAGCGATTCAGTCCCTGCCTCGCGGGCAGAAAAACGCCGCGCTGGCGATGGGGCTGACTTTGCCGCAGGCCTACCGCTATGTGCTGCTGCCAAACGCATACCGCGTAATTGTTCCGCCAATGACCTCAGAGATGATGAACCTGGTGAAGAACTCCGCGATCGCCTCTACCATCGGCCTGGTCGATATGGCGGCGCAGGCGGGAAAACTATTGGATTACTCCGCCCACGCATGGGAGTCGTTTACCGCCATCACGCTGGCCTACGTCCTGATTAACGCCGTCATCATGCTGGTGATGAATCTCGTCGAACGCAAAATCCGCCTGCCTGGCAATTTGGGAGGCAAATAATGTACGAATTTGACTGGAGTTCTATCGTCCCTTCCCTGCCGTATCTGCTGGACGGGCTGATCATCACCCTAAAAATCACCGTTACGGCGGTCGTCATTGGTATTGTCTGGGGAACCATCCTTGCAGTAATGCGTCTGTCCAGCTTCGCGCCGATTGCCTGGTTTGCGAAAGGCTACGTCAACGTATTTCGTTCTATTCCGCTGGTCATGGTGCTGCTGTGGTTCTACCTGATTGTGCCCGGCTTTTTGCAAAACGTACTGGGTCTGTCGCCTAAAACCGATATTCGCCTGATCTCAGCGATGGTCGCGTTTTCGATGTTTGAAGCTGCGTACTATTCCGAGATTATCCGTGCCGGTATCCAGAGTATTTCTCGTGGGCAATCCAGCGCCGCGCTGGCGCTGGGGATGACACACTGGCAGTCGATGAAGCTGATCATTCTGCCACAGGCATTCCGCGCGATGGTACCACTGCTGCTGACCCAGGGCATCGTACTGTTCCAGGATACCTCGCTGGTCTATGTATTGAGTCTGGCAGACTTCTTCCGTACCGCCTCCACCATTGGCGAGCGTGACGGCACACAGGTTGAAATGATCCTGTTTGCTGGCGCCGTTTATTTTGTATTCAGTCTGAGCGCATCGTTGTTGGTCAGCTATTTGAAGAAAAGGACAGTTTAATGATTACCCTGAAAAATGTTTCTAAATGGTATGGTCACTTTCAGGTGCTGACCGACTGCTCCACGGAAGTGAAAAAAGGTGAAGTGGTGGTGGTCTGCGGCCCGTCAGGTTCAGGTAAATCAACGCTTATCAAAACGGTAAACGGGCTAGAGCCGGTGCAACAGGGCGTCATCACCGTTGATGGTACCGTGGTGAATGATAAAAAAACCGATCTGGCCAAACTGCGCTCTCGTGTTGGTATGGTGTTCCAGCACTTTGAACTGTTCCCGCATCTGTCGATCATTGAGAACCTTACTTTGGCGCAGGTAAAAGTGCTTAAGCGCGATAAAAAGCCTGCTCGCGACAAAGCGCAAAAGTTACTGGAACGCGTTGGCCTGTCGGCACATGCCGAGAAGTTCCCGGCCCAACTCTCCGGGGGCCAGCAACAGCGTGTCGCCATCGCCCGGGCACTATGTATGGATCCTATTGCCATGCTGTTTGACGAACCGACATCGGCGCTTGATCCTGAAATGATCAACGAAGTACTGGACGTTATGGTTGAACTGGCCAATGAAGGGATGACCATGATGGTGGTGACCCATGAAATGGGCTTTGCGCGTAAAGTGGCGAACCGGGTGATCTTCATGGATGAAGGGAAAATTGTTGAAGACTCACCGAAAGAAGAGTTCTTCGCTAATCCGAAATCGGACCGCGCCAAAGACTTCCTCGCGAAAATCCTGCACTAATCTTGCTGGCGCGCATCTCCATGTGCGCGCCACCTCACGCTTTATCCCTTCGCCTCTCGAAACACATACAGCCCAGCGTTAACCTTGTCACAAAGTCCCACTTACAAGGAGCAACAATGGCACTTCCGATCCTGTTTGATTGCGATCCAGGTCATGACGACGCTATCGCAATTGTACTCGCCCTCGCCTCACCTGAACTGGATGTGAAAGCGATAACCTCGTCAGCCGGGAATCAGACTCCCGACAAAACGCTGCGTAACGTATTGCGCATGCTAACGTTGCTCAAGCGTACAGATATTCCCGTCGCCGGTGGCGCTGTGAAACCACTGATGCGCGATCTGATTATCGCCGATAACGTCCATGGCGAGAGTGGGCTGGATGGTCCGGCGCTGCCGGAACCCACTTTTGCGCCACAAGACTGTACCGCTGTGGAACTGATGGCGAAAACCCTGCGTGAAAGCCCGGAACAGATGACGATTGTCTCCACCGGCCCGCAAACTAACGTGGCATTGCTACTGAATAGCCATCCTGAGCTGCACGCCAAAATCGACCGTATCGTGATTATGGGTGGTGCTATGGGCCTCGGAAACTGGACACCCGCCGCCGAGTTCAACATCTTTGTGGATCCCGAAGCTGCGGAGATCGTATTCCAGTCGGGTATTCCGGTGGTGATGGCTGGTCTGGACGTGACGCATAAAGCGCAAATACATCGTGAAGATACCGAACGGTTCCGCGCTATTGGCAATCCTGTTTCAACGATCGTTGCTGAACTACTCGATTTCTTCTTTGAATATCACAAAGACGAAAAATGGGGATTCATCGGCGCACCGCTGCATGACCCATGTACCATTGCCTGGCTGCTGAAACCTGAACTGTTTACCACCGTTGAACGCTGGGTTGGCGTGGAAACTCAGGGTAAATATACCCAGGGAATGACCGTGGTGGACTACTACTTCCTGAGCGGCAATAAGCCAAATGCCACCGTGATGGTGGATGTTGATCGCCAGGGGTTTGTCGATTTGCTGGCAGAACGGCTGAAGTTTTACGCCTAATACGCGCCGGATGGCGCTAACGCTTAGCCGGCCTACAAAATCGTGCAATTTGTAGGCCGGATAAGACGCTTTGCGTCGCCATCCGGCAATAAGCAATTACGGTTCAAACGGTCGGCGCTGAAACTGATCGTGTCCGCATTTCGGACACAGCGGCAGCACATCCGGGGTGTAAACCGCTAAATGGAAGTGGCACTTCTCGCAGACCAGATTACCTAATCCGACCACCTCGCCGCTGTGATAAACACCGTGATGACTGAGGTCCTGGAACACTTCGCGCCATTCGAGCTGCGTTTTATCGGTAATATCGGCCAGTTCCTGCCAGATACTCTCCTTGATAACCCGCATAAAGACGCTGTCTGTCTCCTCATCGAGACTTTCTTCATAGCTCAGAGCAAACTCTTCCAGGTCACGTCTGACGGCCCGAGTGAGCTCTTCCACCTCGGTTCGCGTTAACTCCCCGGTCTGCATAACTCGTTGACGCGCCTGCTCCACCAACGCATCGATATCGCGTTCGCCATTACGCAGACGTTCGCTCAGTGAAGCTACCAGTTCACGGTAATATTGAGCAACCTTGTTCATCGCTTCGCCTCCTGGGTCGTTAACTGTCTATAATAATAGACGTTATTTACGCTACGCTTTGCAAGACTGTCCACAGAGTGTGTAAATTCGTGCAAGAATTATCCTTGCGGGAATTCAACGCTGAATGCGCGAAAGGCTGTTTTGGCGCGGGCGTTTGGGCTATGCTATGCGGATCTGAAACACCACATCTAGAGCTACGTTTGTAGCTGTATTGAAAACAGGACCACTGGCTGCCATGCAAGAGCAATACCGCCCGGAAGAGATAGAATCCAAAGTACAGCTTCACTGGGATGAGAAGCGCACATTTGAAGTTACCGAAGACGAGAGCAAAGAGAAGTATTACTGCCTGTCTATGCTTCCCTATCCTTCTGGTCGACTACACATGGGCCACGTACGTAACTACACCATCGGTGACGTGATCGCCCGCTACCAGCGCATGCTGGGCAAAAACGTACTGCAGCCAATTGGCTGGGATGCGTTCGGTCTGCCAGCAGAAGGTGCTGCGGTTAAAAACAACACCGCGCCGGCACCGTGGACGTACGACAACATCGCATACATGAAAAACCAGCTCAAAATGCTGGGTTTCGGTTACGACTGGAGCCGTGAGCTGGCGACCTGCACCCCGGAATATTACCGTTGGGAACAGAAATTCTTCACCGAGCTGTACAAAAAAGGCCTGGTGTACAAGAAAACGTCTGCGGTCAACTGGTGCCCGAATGACCAGACCGTACTGGCGAACGAACAGGTTATCGACGGATGCTGCTGGCGTTGTGATACCAAAGTCGAGCGTAAAGAGATCCCGCAGTGGTTCATCAAAATCACCGCTTACGCTGACGAACTGCTGCGTGACCTGGATAACCTGGATCACTGGCCTGACACCGTGAAAACGATGCAGCGCAACTGGATTGGCCGTTCTGAAGGCGTAGAAATCACCTTCGATGTGAACGATTACGACAACACGCTGACCGTTTACACCACCCGTCCGGACACCTTTATGGGTGCGACCTATCTGGCCGTTGCCGCAGGTCACCCGCTGGCGCAGAAAGCCGCTGCAAATAACCCGGAACTGGCCGCCTTCATTGACGAATGCCGCAACACCAAGGTTGCTGAAGCCGAAATGGCAACCATGGAGAAGAAAGGCGTCGACACGGGCTTTAAAGCCGTTCACCCGCTGACTGGCGAAGAGATCCCGGTTTGGGCAGCAAACTTCGTCCTGATGGAATACGGTACGGGCGCAGTCATGGCCGTTCCGGGGCACGATCAGCGCGATTACGAGTTTGCGACTAAATATGGCCTGACCATCAAGCCTGTAATTCTGACCGCTGAAGGCGCAGAGCCGGATCTGTCCGAACAAGCTCTGACCGAAAAAGGGGTGCTGTTTAACTCCGGTGAGTTTGACGGCCTCGACTTCGAAGCAGCCTTCAATGCCATTGCTGACAAGCTGGTGGCTCTTGGCGTGGGTGAGCGTAAAGTGAACTACCGTCTGCGTGACTGGGGTGTTTCCCGTCAGCGTTACTGGGGCGCGCCGATTCCGATGGTGACATTGGAAGACGGTACCGTACTGCCGACGCCAGAAGACCAGTTGCCGGTTATTCTGCCGGAAGACGTGGTTATGGATGGTATTACCAGCCCAATCAAAGCCGATCCGGAGTGGGCAAAAACCACCGTTAACGGCATGCCTGCACTGCGCGAAACCGACACTTTCGATACTTTTATGGAATCCTCCTGGTACTACGCGCGCTACACCTGCCCGCAGTACAACGAAGGGATGCTGGATCCAGAAGCTGCAAACTACTGGCTTCCGGTTGATATCTACATTGGTGGTATTGAACACGCCATCATGCACCTGCTCTACTTCCGCTTCTTCCACAAGCTGATGCGCGATGCGGGTATGGTCAACTCTGACGAACCGGCTAAACAGCTGCTGTGCCAGGGTATGGTGCTGGCCGATGCGTTCTATTACGTTGGTGCAAACGGTGAGCGTAACTGGGTTTCTCCGGTTGATGCCATCGTTGAGCGCGACGAGAAAGGTCGTATCGTCAAAGCTCAGGACGCAGAAGGCCATGAACTGGTGTATACCGGCATGAGCAAAATGTCCAAGTCGAAAAATAACGGTATCGACCCGCAGGTTATGGTTGAACGTTACGGCGCCGACACCGTACGTCTGTTCATGATGTTCGCTTCTCCGGCTGATATGACGCTGGAATGGCAAGAATCCGGCGTTGAAGGGGCGAACCGCTTCCTGAAACGTGTCTGGAAGCTGGTTTACGAACATACCTCCAAAGGTGATGTAGCTGAACTGAACGTTGATGTGTTGAGCGAAGACCAAAAAGCGTTGCGTCGCGACGTGCATAAAACCATTGCTAAAGTGACCGATGATATTGGTCGTCGTCAGACCTTTAACACCGCAATTGCGGCGATTATGGAGCTGATGAACAAGCTGGCGAAAGCACCGCAGGAAGACGAACAAGACAGAGCCCTGATGCAGGAAGCGCTGCTGGCCGTTGTACGCATGCTCAACCCGTTCACCCCACACGTTTGCTTCACGATGTGGCAGGCGCTGAAAGGCGAAGGCGATATCGACAATGCGCCGTGGCCGGTAGCTGACGAAGCAGCAATGGTTGAAGACTCGACGTTGGTTGTTGTTCAGGTGAACGGTAAAGTCCGTGGCAAAATTACCGTTCCGGTAAATGCCACTGAAGAGCAGGTTCGTGAACGTGCTGGCCAGGAGCATCTGGTGGCAAAATATCTTGATGGCGTTACCGTACGTAAAGTGATTTATGTACCGGGTAAACTCCTCAATCTGGTCGTTGGCTAAGCGCGGGAGGAAGCGTGCGACTTCTGACAACATTGTTGTTATCTCTGGCGGTGCTTGTCACCGCCGGGTGTGGCTGGCATCTGCGTAGTACTACGCAGGTTCCACCCTCAATGAAAACCATGATCCTGAACTCTGGCGATCCGAACGGCCCGTTAAGCCGTGCGGTCCGTAACCAGCTGCGTCTGAACGGTGTGACGCTGCTTGAAGACGGTACAATGCGTAAAGACGTAACATCCTTACGTCTTGGCGCGGTCAGCATTTCGCAGGATACGGCGTCGGTATTCCAGAACGGCCAAACGGCTGAATACCAGATGGTGATGTCCGTTAGCGCTACTGTGCTGATTCCAGGTCATGATATATACCCAATCAGCGCCAAAGTTTATCGTTCGTTCTTTGACAACCCACAGGCTGCACTGGCGAAGGATAACGAGCAGGACATGATCATCAAAGAGATGTATGACAAAGCGGCTGAACAGTTAATTCGTAAGCTGCCAAGCGTACATCTGGCTGATACTCTGTCATCCAATGCTGATGATGATGCTAAGCCAGCTGCGACAAAAGCCGCAGAGCCAGCGTCATCACCGGCGCGTGTCTCCACCACGCTGGGTAACTGATGCTCAAGTTGTACCCTGAACAACTCCGCGCACAGCTCAATGAAGGGCTGCGCGCGGCGTATTTGCTCTTAGGTAACGATCCCCTCTTATTGCAGGAAAGCCAGGATGCCATCCGTCAGGCTGCTGCCACACAAGGGTTCGAAGAACACCACGCCTTCACTCTGGACAACAGCACCGACTGGGGAGAGATTTTTTCACTCTGCCAGGCGATGAGCCTGTTTGCCAACCGTCAAACCCTGCTCCTGCAACTGCCTGAAAATGGCCCCAATGCCGCCATTAACGAACAGCTCGCTTCACTCGTCACACTGCTACATAACGACCTGCTGCTGATTGTTCGTGGTAACAAGCTGACTAAAGCGCAGGAAAACGCCGCATGGTATACCGGACTTGCCAATAATGCGGTGCAGGTCAGCTGCCAGACGCCGGAGCAAGCACAGCTCCCGCGTTGGGTCGCCGCGAGGGCTAAACTCAATAACCTGCAACTGGATGACGCAGCCAATCAGCTGTTGTGCTATTGCTATGAAGGTAACCTGTTAGCACTGGCGCAAGCGCTGGAACGGTTAGCATTGCTTTGGCCTGATGGCAAACTAACGCTGCCTCGCGTAGAGAAAGCCGTTAACGATGCAGCGCACTTTACCCCGTTCCACTGGGTGGATGCGTTGCTGATGGGCAAAAGCAAACGCGCGCTGCACATTCTGCAACAGCTACGTCTGGAAGGCAGTGAGCCGGTTATTTTGCTGCGTACTATACAGCGTGAATTGCTGTTGCTGGTCAACCTAAAACGGCAGTCGGCGAATACCCCCTTGCGCACGTTGTTTGATAAACACCGGGTGTGGCAAAATCGCCGGGGCATGATGGGTGATGCGCTAAACCGGCTGAACCCGGCACAGCTGCGTCAGGCGGTAACGCTGTTAACGCGTACGGAAATTACGCTTAAACAAGACTATGGTCAGTCAGTGTGGGCGGAACTTGAGGGACTGTCCCTTTTGCTCTGCCATAAATCACTGGCCGATGTTTTTATTGATGGTTGATATGAAATCATTGCAGGCTATGTTCGGCGGCACCTTTGATCCGGTGCATTATGGTCATCTTAAACCGGTTGAAATTCTGGCGAATCTGATTGGTCTTTCCCGGGTCATCATCATGCCCAATAACGTGCCGCCGCATCGTGCGCAGCCTGAAGCGTCCGGTGAGCAACGTAAGCGCATGGTTGAACTGGCCATTGCTGATAAACCGCTGTTTTCCCTGGATGAACGCGAACTGAAACGCGACACGGCCTCCTACACCGCGCAAACGCTAAAAGAGTGGCGCGAGGAACAAGGCCCGAATGTGCCGTTAGCGTTTATCATTGGTCAGGATTCGCTGCTGACCTTCCCTTCCTGGCACGACTACCACACGATTCTGGATAATACCCATCTCATCGTATGCCGACGTCCAGGTTATCCTCTCGAAATGACGCAGGAAAAGCACCAGCAATGGCTGGAAGATCACCTGACTCATTCGCCGGATGACCTGCACAACCTGCCTTGCGGGAAAATCTACCTGGCCGAAACGCCGTGGTTCAACATCTCCGCCACGCTCATTCGCGAGCGACTGGAAAAAGGCGAGCCGTGCGACGACCTGATGCCAGGCGCAGTGCTTGACTATATTAATCAGCAGGGGTTGTACCGCTAAGCGTGTTGTTTAATGCCGCCAGCAGGCGGTCATTTTCTTCCTGACTGCGAACAGCAACTCGGTAATAACGCGCGTCCAACCCAGGGTAATTGGCACAACTGCGAATCAAGACATGCTGTTCCAGCAACATCCGTTGCAAATCAATATCCGCGCGATCGCAGCGTAATAAACGATAATTTGCCTGGCCGGGATACACCGTCAGGCCGGGCAGGTTTTGTAGCTGCTGCTCAAACCGCGCTCCCTCTTGTTCCAGCCATTTCCACGTCGCCTGCTGATAAGCGCTGTCGCGTAAAATAATCTCGCCAGCCAGAGCAGCAAACGCATTAATTGACCACGGCATTTGTCGGCTGCGCATTTGTACAACGGCCTGCTCGTTACTGTTGACCAGATACCCCAGACGCAGCCCCGGTATCGCATAGAACTTGGTGAGCGAGCGCAGCACCCAAATATGCGGGTTATCCCGAAGTAGCGGAATAAACCCCGGCTCCCCGGCAATAAAATCGATAAACGCTTCATCAAGGATCAGATTGATCCCAAGCCGCTCACAACGTGAGGCAATCTCACGTAGCAGGCGGTTATCCGGTAGTAACCCGGTGGGGTTGTTGGGCGTGCAGAGAAACAGGCAGTCCAGCTCTGAGGTTAACGCATCGAGGATCGCATCGGTAAGCTGCCAGCCATCATCTTCGCGCAGCGCAAACTCATGGATCGTACAGTCTCCCCATTGCAGCGCCCGACGATATTCAGCAAACCCAGGCGTCACGATCATCGCGTGACGCGGCTTCAGGCCATCTACCAGGGTAAAAATAGACTCGGTCTCACCGTTTCCGGCCAGGATCCACGAGGCCGGAATCTGATGATGCTCCGCCAACGCTGCATGCAGTTGCGCGTAATCGACATCCGGGTAACGCTCCGCGCAGTCCATATTATCGATAATTGCGCGTTTTAAACCTGCTGGCATACCCAGCGGATTAATATTCGCGCTAAAATCCAGCAATTGCTCAGGCGAGACGCCCAACAGTTCGGCGGCTTCTCGGGTATTACCACCATGCGCGCTCTTCAATAAAGACATCGTGCCGCTCCACGTAAAAAAAGGTATTTTAGTGAAAAATCTCTGCGTAATCAGGGCAAACATCATGTTTTGTGCGAATAACCCCAAGAGGAAAAAATGAGACTCTGGTTGGTACGTCATGGCGAAACCGAAGCCAACGTCGCGGGTTTATATAGCGGCCACGCTCCCACACCACTAACAGAACGGGGAATAGCTCAGGCGCAAACGCTGAGTACGCTGTTACGCAATGTGCCTGTCGACAACGTTCTGTGCAGCGAGCTGGAGCGCGCCCGCCATACAACGCAGTTGATCTTAGGCGATCGCGAGATTCCTGTGCGTAACATGCCTGAGCTCAATGAGATGTTTTTTGGCGACTGGGAAATGCGCCACCATCGCGATCTGGCGCGCGAAGACGCCGAAAACTACGCCGTGTGGTGTAACGACTGGCAGAACGCGACGCCCACTAATGGCGAAGGTTTTCAGGCATTTTCCCTGCGCGTGGAACGCTTCATTGCTCAACTCGCTGATTACAAAATGTGCCAAAACCTGCTGGTGGTGAGCCATCAGGGTGTACTGAGCGTGTTGATCGCCCGTTTGTTGTCCATGCCGGCAGCAGCAATGTGGCATTTTCGCGTCGAACAAGGTTGCTGGAGCGCGATTGATTTTTGCGACGATTTTGCGGTTCTGAAAGTACTTAACAGCCGGGCTGTATGGTACGACGGAGAGTGAAAGCACTGTTTTTTCTGCCGAAGGGCTTCTCTCCCATTGACACCCCATGACAGGCTGTTATTCTCCGCAACCTGACTTTTCCCGCCCTTCAGAGCTTTGCAGAAATTGTTTTACAAAAATGGCGATGCATTCTGCGGCGTGGGGTGGGATGATAGCGCACTTCACAAGCGCTTTCGGAGACATTTGTCCCGATATCGCCTCTGGTTCAGGTATACTAACAGACGTTTTTAACTCTTTTCACCCAGGGGGAACACTTGCAGGGTAAAGCACTTCAGGATTTTGTAATCGACAAAATTGATGACCTGAAAGGTCAAGACATCATCGCCTTAGACGTTCAGGGCAAATCCAGCATCACTGATTGCATGATTATCTGTACTGGCACGTCCAGCCGTCATGTAATGTCTATCGCAGACCACGTTGTTCAGGAGTCCCGCACTGCTGGTCTGCTGCCGCTCGGCGTAGAAGGCGAGAACGTCGCAGACTGGATCGTCGTTGACCTCGGCGATGTGATTGTCCACGTGATGCAGGAAGAAAGCCGTCGCCTGTATGAACTGGAAAAACTCTGGAGTTAATGCGTGAAGCTGCAACTTGTCGCTGTGGGTACGAAAATGCCTGACTGGGTGCAAACCGGTTTTACGGAGTATCTCCGTCGGTTTCCGAAAGATATGCCCTTTGAGCTGATCGAAATCCCGGCAGGAAAACGCGGCAAGAACGCGGATATTAAACGCATTCTCGACAAAGAGGGTGAACAGATGCTGGCTGCAGCAGGCAAAAACCGCATCGTCACCCTTGATATCCCTGGCAAACCCTGGGACACGCCGCAGCTGGCGACCGAACTGGAACGCTGGAAACTGGACGGTCGTGACGTCAGTTTGTTGATTGGTGGGCCGGAAGGTCTTTCTCCTGCCTGTAAAGCAGCAGCGGAACAAAGCTGGTCACTCTCAGCGTTAACCCTTCCTCACCCTCTTGTTCGGGTTCTGGTTGCGGAGAGTCTGTACAGGGCGTGGAGCATTACCACCAACCATCCTTATCACCGTGAGTGATCATTGATTCTTGAGTAGATTAAGCAGCGGATGAAACTACAGAATTCTTTTCGCGACTATTCGGCTGAGTCTGCGCTGTTTGTGCGCCGGGCGCTGGTCGCTTTTTTGGGGATTTTGCTGCTCACCGGCGTGCTGATCGCCAACCTTTATAATCTGCAAATCGTTCGCTTTACTGATTATCAGACCCGCTCGAACGAAAACCGCATCAAACTGGTGCCTATCGCCCCCAGTCGCGGCATTATTTATGACCGTAACGGAATCCCGCTCGCCCTTAACCGCACCATTTATCAGATAGAAATGATGCCAGAAAAGGTCGACAACGTTCAGGATACCCTCGACGCGCTGCGTAACGTCGTAGACCTGACGGACGATGACATTGCCGCCTTTAAAAAAGAGCGCGCCCGTTCACACCGTTTCACATCCATTCCGGTAAAAACTAACCTGAGTGAAGTTCAGGTCGCACGCTTTGCCGTTAATCAATATCGCTTTCCTGGCGTCGAAGTTAAAGGTTATAAACGCCGCTACTACCCCTACGGCTCTGCGCTGACCCATGTCATTGGCTACGTATCAAAAATCAACGATAAAGACGTAGACCGCCTGGACAAAGACGGCAAACTGGCTAACTACGCGGCGACGCACGACATCGGCAAGCTGGGTATTGAACGTTATTACGAAGATGTACTTCACGGCCAGACCGGTTATGAAGAGGTTGAAGTGAACAACCGCGGCCGCGTCATTCGCCAGCTGAAGGAAGTGGCGCCGCAGGCCGGGCACGATATCTATCTCACCCTCGATTTGAAACTCCAGCAGTACATTGAAACGCTGCTGGCGGGCAGTCGCGCCGCCGTGGTGGTTACCGACCCGCGTACCGGCGGCGTTCTCGCGCTGGTGTCCATGCCGAGCTACGACCCGAACCTGTTTGTCGATGGTATTTCCAGTAAAGATTACTCCGGGTTGCTCAATGACCCGAACACCCCATTGGTTAACCGCGCCACGCAGGGTGTTTACCCTCCTGCTTCGACAGTTAAACCTTACGTCGCGGTTTCTGCATTAAGTGCAGGTGTCATCACCCGCAATACTGGTCTGTTCGATCCAGGTTGGTGGCAATTACCGGGCTCTGAAAAACGTTACCGTGACTGGAAAAAATGGGGGCACGGTCATCTGAACATCACTCGTTCTCTGGAAGAGTCGGCGGATACGTTTTTCTATCAAATCGCCTATGATATGGGGATTGACCGACTTTCAGAGTGGATGAGCAAATTCGGCTACGGCAAATATACGGGCATCGATCTCGCTGAAGAACGCTCCGGCAATATGCCAACCCGCGAGTGGAAGCAAAAACGGTTTAAAAAGCCATGGTACCAGGGTGATACCATTCCGGTCGGCATCGGTCAGGGTTACTGGACTGCAACCCCAATCCAGATGAGTAAAGCGCTGATGATCCTTATCAACGACGGTTTGATAAAAGTTCCGCATCTGTTGATGAGCACGGCAGAAAATGGCAAGCAGGTTCCGTGGGTACAGCCGCACGAACCGCCCGTTGGTGATATTCATTCTGGATACTGGGAAATCGCGAAAGACGGCATGTACGGTGTAGCAAACCGCCCTAACGGTACTGCGCACAAGTATTTCGCTAGCGCGCCTTACAAAATTGCGGCGAAATCCGGTACTGCCCAGGTCTTTGGCCTGAAAGCCAATGAAACCTATAACGCGCACAAGATCGCCGAGCGCTTACGTGACCACAAGCTGATGACGGCCTTCGCACCCTATGATAAGCCCCAGGTTGCTGTCGCCATAATCCTTGAAAACGGTGGCGCGGGCCCGGCTGTGGGTACCATTATGCGCCAGATCCTTGACCACATTATGTTGGGCGACAACAACACCAATCTGCCTGCAGAAAACCCCGCGGTTGCAGCAGCGGAGGACCAATAATCGTGACGGATAATCCGAACAAAAAAACATTCTGGGACAAAATCCACATCGATCCCACGATGTTGCTTATTTTGCTGGCGCTGCTGGTTTACAGCTCGCTGGTCATCTGGAGTGCCAGCGGCCAGGATATCGGCATGATGGAGCGCAAGGTCGGCCAGATCGCAATGGGCCTGGTCATCATGGTGGTGATGGCGCAAATCCCGCCCCGGGTTTATGAAGGCTGGGCACCCTATCTCTATATTTTCTGCATCATCCTGTTGGTGGCGGTAGATGCCTTCGGCGCGATATCCAAAGGGGCGCAGCGCTGGCTGGATTTGGGTATTGTGCGTTTTCAGCCTTCCGAAATTGCCAAGATTGCCGTGCCGCTGATGGTCGCACGCTTCATCAACCGTGATGTTTGCCCGCCATCGCTAAAAAATACCGCCATTGCACTGGTGCTGATATTTATGCCCACCCTGCTGGTGGCCGCTCAGCCTGACCTCGGTACCTCAATACTGGTCGCCCTTTCCGGTCTGTTTGTTCTGTTCCTTTCTGGTTTAAGCTGGCGTTTAATCGGTGTTGCGGTGGTTCTGGTTGCGGCGTTTATCCCGATACTGTGGTTCTTCCTGATGCATGATTACCAGCGTCAGCGCGTCATGATGTTGCTCGATCCGGAAACCGATCCACTGGGTGCGGGTTATCATATTATTCAGTCTAAAATTGCTATTGGCTCCGGCGGTCTACGCGGCAAGGGCTGGCTGCACGGTACGCAGTCGCAGCTTGAGTTTTTACCCGAACGTCACACGGACTTTATCTTCGCGGTATTAGCAGAAGAGCTGGGTCTGGTAGGGATCTTAATTCTGCTTGCGCTGTACATTTTGCTGATTATGCGCGGATTATGGATCGCTGCCCACGCGCAAACCACCTTTGGTCGCGTCATGGCAGGTGGTTTAATGTTGATATTATTCGTTTATGTCTTCGTAAATATTGGTATGGTGAGCGGTATTCTGCCCGTGGTTGGCGTTCCTCTCCCACTGGTCAGTTACGGAGGCTCGGCACTTATCGTGCTGATGGCCGGGTTCGGGATTGTTATGTCGATCCACACCCATAGAAAAATGTTGTCGAAAAGCGTGTAAGGGGTACGCAATGCGTAAGCAGTGGCTTGGTATCTGCATCGCAGCAGGAATGCTCGCGGCGTGTTCGAGTGATGATGGTCAGCAACAGGGTGCTGTCGCGCCGCAGCCTGCGGTGTGCAATGGTCCGATTGTTGAAATCAGCGGGGCCGATCCGCGCTTTGAACCCCTGAACCCAACGGCGAATCAGGACTATCAACGTGATGGTAAGAGCTACAAAATCGTCCAGGATCCTTCCCGCTTTAGCCAGGCAGGACTTGCCGCTATCTATGATGCGGAACCCGGAAGCAACTTAACCGCGTCTGGTGAAGCGTTCGACCCGATGCAACTGACCGCAGCGCATCCCACGCTGCCAGTCCCAAGCTATGCCAGAGTAACTAACCTGGCAAACGGCAGGATGATTGTCGTGCGCATAAACGATCGCGGCCCTTATGGCAACGATCGCGTGATTTCACTTTCACGTGCAGCAGCAGACCGTCTGAATACCTCCAACAACACCAAAGTGCGTATCGACCCGATCATCGTCGCCCAGGATGGTTCATTGTCCGGTCCGGGTATGGCGTGTACGACAGTCGCAAAGCAAACCTATGCCCTGCCCGCGCGTCCTGATTTAAGCGGTGGCGGTAATATGGGAAGTATGCCTTCGCCATCGGATGCGGGTCAGCCGCAAGGCGATATTCGTCCGATCAGCAATTCCACGCTGAAAAGCGATGATCCAACCGGTGCGCCAGTGAACAGCGGTGGATTCCTCGGTGCGCCAACCACCCTCGCCGCAGGCGTGCTGGAAGGTAGCGAGCCGACTCCGGCTCCGCAACCGACCATCTCCGCACCGGCAACACCAACCGCACCAGCAGCAACATCAACCGCCGTCGCGGCACCAGCTCCAGCGGCAGTAGCCAACGGACGTTACGTGGTTCAGGTTGGCGCAGTCAGCGAGCAGTCGCGTGCGCAGCAGTATCAAAAACGTTTAAGCCAGCAGTTTGGCGTCCCGGGTCGGGTGGTACAAAATGGCGCAGTCTGGCGTATCCAGATGGGGCCGTTCGCCAGCAAAGCTGAAGCCTCCACATTGCAGCAGCGTCTTCAATCCGAGGCGCAATTACAGTCCTTCATCACCGGCGTGTAATAACGTAAATCAGGTATCTGAACTGTCAGTTTCTGTAAATGACATTAACAAAGTCACGCGGAAAGTCAGATGCCTGCCCGTTTTGCATTTGCTATAGTAGGGCACTTTTTTAAATTTCATCACGGACGTCGTAGTTCAGACCATGAAGACCACTTTTTCCGCTCGTTTCGTGCAGCGTATGGCGCTCACCGCGGCTCTCTGCGCAGCTTCTCTCTCTGCTGCCCATGCCGATGACCTGAATATTAAAACCATGATCCCGGGTGTTCCGCAGATCGATGCGGAGTCATATATCCTGATTGATTACAATTCAGGCAAAGTTCTGGCAGAACAGAATGCGGACACTCGCCGCGACCCCGCCAGTCTGACCAAAATGATGACCAGCTACGTCATCGGCCAGGCGATGAAAGCCGGCAAGTTCAAAGAAACCGATCTGGTCACTGTCGGCAATGACGCCTGGGCTACAGGTAACCCGGTGTTTAAAGGTTCATCGTTGATGTTCCTGAAACCTGGAATGCAGGTTCCTGTTTCCCAGTTGATCCGTGGTATCAACCTACAATCCGGGAATGACGCGTGTGTGGCAATGGCGGACTTCGCAGCCGGTAGCCAGGATGCTTTCGTCGGTCTGATGAACAGCTATGTGAACGCGCTGGGCCTGAAAAATACCCACTTCCAGACCGTTCATGGTCTCGATGCTGACGGTCAGTACAGCTCGGCTCGCGACATGGCGATGATTGGCCAGGCGCTGATTCGTGACGTGCCTAACGAATACTCTATCTATAAAGAAAAAGAGTTCACCTTTAACGGCATTCGTCAGTTAAACCGCAACGGCTTGCTGTGGGATAACAGCCTGAATGTCGACGGTATCAAAACCGGTCATACCGACAAAGCTGGCTATAACCTCGTTGCATCCGCAACCGAAGGTCAGATGCGTCTGATCTCTGCCGTCATGGGTGGCCGCACCTATAAAGGTCGCGAAACCGAAAGTAAAAAACTGCTGACCTGGGGCTTCCGTTTCTTTGAAACCGTGAATCCACTGAAAGTCGGTAAAGAGTTTGCTTCAGAACCGGCCTGGTTTGGTAACACCGATCGTGCATCGTTAGGCGTAGATAAAGATGTCTACCTGACTATTCCGCGCGGCCGCATGAAAGATCTGAAAGCAAGCTATGTGCTGAACACCACAGAACTGCATGCACCGCTGCAGAAAAACCAGGTTGTCGGCACCATCAACTTCCAGTTGGATGGCAAAACCATCGAACAGCGCCCGCTGGTAGTCCTGCAGGAAATCCCTGAAGGCAACTTCTTTGGGAAAATCATTGATTACATTAAATTAATGTTCCATCACTGGTTTGGCTAAAAATCGAACACTTGAAAGTGTGATTTACGTCCCCATATACTAGGTATCCAGATAACTCCCATACGCTGTGGGAGTTATTATTTATTGATGTAACGCCGGAGCTGACATGAAAACCAAACTTAACGAACTGCTTGAATTCCCTACTCCATTTACTTACAAAGTAATGGGGCAGGCGTTGCCTGAGCTGGTTGATCAGGTGGTTGAAGTGGTACAGCGCCATGCGCCAGGTGATTACTCTCCGACGGTAAAACCGAGCAGCAAAGGCAACTACCACTCGGTCTCAATCACTATTACTGCTACACACATTGAGCAGGTTGAAACGCTGTACGAAGAATTAGGCAATATCGATATCGTACGCATGGTACTGTAAAAACCTGTTGGTTACCCGCTGCATCCCCGCTCGGGTAACCCCTCCCTCCTGTGATATACTTTTCCCCCTCTTTTATATTCTCTACTCTATGTGAGTATCTACGGAGATGCCGTTTTGTATCAGGATAAAATTCTGGTCCGCCAGCTCGGTCTTCAACCTTACGAGCCAGTTTCTCTGGCCATGCACGAATTCACCGATACCCGCGATGAAAACAGTTATGACGAAATCTGGCTGGTAGAGCATTATCCTGTTTTTACCCAGGGTCAGGCAGGTAAAGCAGAGCACGTACTGATGCCGGGCGATATTCCGGTGATCCAGAGCGATCGTGGCGGCCAGGTGACCTACCACGGGCCGGGCCAGCAGGTCATGTATGTGCTGTTGAATCTGAAGCGTCGCAAACTTGGCGTTCGTGAACTGGTTACGCTGCTGGAACAAACCGTCGTCAATACACTTGCGGAAATCGGCATTGATGCCCACCCGCGAGCCGATGCGCCTGGCGTATACGTCGGGGAGAAGAAAATCTGCTCTTTGGGATTACGTATTCGTAGAGGATGTTCGTTTCACGGCTTAGCGCTCAACGTGGATATGGATTTATCGCCTTTCCTGCGTATCAATCCTTGTGGTTACGCCGGAATGGAGATGGCGAAAGTATCGCAGTGGGATAGCGCAGCCACGACCGAGAGCGTTCGCCCACGCCTGCTGGCCAACATATTAGCGCTGTTGGGTAACCCACCGCACGAGTACGTTGCAGACTGAAAATACGGTCATACTTTGCCACGGCAAATGTTGTGGCAAATGGCACAAAACAACAACTATTTTACATTTTGCCAGCCTGTCAGGCTGCTTTCTGGCCCGTTTCAATGATATACTGCGTATCACTAATTCAAAAATAGTTGATAAATGCAACATTCCCTTGAATTGAAACGCTTTCCTTCGTAATTCGCAACTGGAACACGCAAGCTATGAGTAAACCCATTGTGATGGAACGCGGTGTTAAATACCGCGATGCCGATAAGATGGCTCTTATCCCGGTAAAAAATGTGGCAACAGAGCGTGAAGCCCTGCTGCGTAAACCGGAATGGATGAAAATAAAACTGCCAGCGGACTCCACTCGCATCCAGGGCATCAAAGCGGCAATGCGCAAAAATGGCCTGCACTCTGTCTGCGAAGAAGCTTCCTGCCCTAACCTGGCTGAATGTTTCAATCACGGAACCGCAACCTTTATGATCCTCGGCGCAATCTGTACCCGCCGTTGCCCATTCTGTGACGTTGCCCATGGCCGTCCGGTTGCTCCGGATGCTAACGAGCCGTTAAAACTTGCTCAGACGATTGCTGACATGGCGCTGCGCTATGTCGTCATTACCTCCGTTGACCGCGACGATCTGCGTGACGGCGGCGCTCAGCACTTTGCTGACTGTATCACCGCTATTCGTGAGAAAAGCCCGTCGATTAAAATCGAAACGCTGGTGCCTGACTTCCGTGGTCGTATGGATCGCGCGTTGGATATCCTCACCGCCACGCCGCCAGACGTGTTTAACCACAACCTCGAAAACGTACCGCGTATTTATCGCAATGTACGTCCGGGGGCAGACTACAACTGGTCACTGAAGCTTCTGGAACGTTTCAAGGAAGCGCACCCGGAGATTCCGACTAAATCAGGTCTGATGGTTGGTTTGGGCGAAACCAATGCAGAAATCATTGAGGTCATGCGTGACCTGCGCAGTCATGGCGTGACCATGCTGACGCTGGGGCAGTATTTACAGCCAAGCCGTCACCACCTGCCGGTTCAACGCTATGTAAGCCCGGATGAGTTCGATGAGATGAAAGCCGAAGCTATGGCCATGGGCTTTACCCATGCAGCCTGCGGTCCATTCGTTCGCTCTTCATACCATGCAGACATGCAGGCCAAAGGGCTGGAAGTGAAGTAATCGTGTAATACTCACTTACATATCAGTAATAAAAAAACCGGCAAATTGCCGGTTTTTTTTCATGCAGAGTATGCAGTATGAGCATCATGCTCCTGACATTACTCTTTATGAGAAAGCTTCTCAGCCTGAACGCTACCATCAGCATCTTTCTTAGCATCGGCATTATCGTCGTTCATTGCTTTCTTGAAGCCCTTGATTGCCGTTCCCAGGTCTCCACCCAGTGTACGTAACTTCTTGGTACCAAACAGCAGAACAACCAGTGCGGCAACCACCAGCAGTTTGGTAATACTAATCTCACCCATAGATACCTTCTTCACTTAAACCAGGCTGCATAAAGCGCCATATTAACCTGAGAATATTAACGGCCTTTCGACGCGCGCACACAATAGCAATCTGTAACAAGGTGAATCAAGCCTTGTTTAAAAAAACGTCATAATAATTGCGGTGGCGCAAAACGTCGGTTACTTAACACCGGAAGTTGTGCTCTGACCTGCCTTACCCGCTCTGCAGAAACCTCGGCCATAATTAGTGCAGGCGTTTCCGCCGCAGCAGCAATGGTCACACCAAAAGGGTCGATGACCCGGCTTTGGCCGATATTCTTATTACCGCACTCTCCCGCCGCAATCAGGTAACACGTTGCATCTAACGCTCTTGCAGCCAAAAGCGTAGACCAGTGATGCTCTTTAAGCGATCCCCGTACCCAGGCTGCGGGTAATACGAGAATTTCCGCTCCCTGCAATGCGTGCGCCAGCGCCAGCTCAGGGAAGCGCAGATCATAACAGGTCATTAACCCTACTTTTAACCCGCCTACGTCCAGCAGCGGCGCTATGGCGTCCCCTGCATCCACATTTCGTGACTCCTGAATCGAAAAGGCGTCGTAGAGATGTAATTTAGCGTAATGGGCAACTACCTGACCTGCCCGTAGCGCCACCAGCATGTTAAACGCCCGTCTAGGCACAGAGGGAACATGAATCGTCAGGATTGTCGTCATCTCGTTTTGCGCGCTTTCTCGCAGCAAGCGCGTCAAAAACCCGCCTTCCAGCAATTGAGCTGATTTCACTGACAGATCAGGGTCCAGATCGTCACGGGCCAGAAGCGCTTCCGGTAATACCAGTAACGATGCCCCCTCTCCCGCAGCCTGAGACATCAGTAAAACGCAGGTTTCTGCATTTTTTTCCCATGAAGGTCCCACGGCAAATTGCCCTGCTGCAACGAACATATTCCCTCCAGAAAACGTTGTTAGGCTCGCCAACCACGATTATTCAGCGTTACACTCATCCTATATACAATCAAATAGCAGGATTACGCAGTGTTACAACTCCTTTTAGCGGTTTTTATCGGTGGTGGTACAGGTAGTGTAGCAAGATGGATGTTGAGCATGAGGTTTAACCCGCTACATCAGGCCATTCCATTCGGTACGCTGGCTGCAAACTTACTTGGCGCATTTATCATTGGTATGGGTCTGGCATGGTTTAATCGCATGACAAACATTGATCCAATGTGGAAGGTACTGATTACAACTGGCTTTTGCGGGGGACTAACAACATTTTCCACTTTCTCGGCTGAGGTGGTGTTTTTGCTACAGGAAGGACGCTTTGGTTGGGCTATGGTGAATGTGCTGGTGAATCTGCTGGGATCATTTGCGATGACCGCCCTGGCATTCTGGCTGGTTTCGGCCTCTCCCGCACACTGAGGCGAAAAAAACCCGCAATTAAGCGGGTTTTGAATGCTTGCTGTCGTATGCTTACAGAGCGATTACGTTTGCAGCAGAAGGGCCTTTGGCACCGTTAGTGATTTCGAACTCTACACGCTGACCTTCAGCCAGAGTTTTAAAACCATTGGTCTGGATTGCAGAGAAGTGTACGAACACGTCTTTGCTGCCATCTTCCGGAGTAATGAAACCGAATCCTTTGGACTCATTAAACCACTTAACGTTACCTTTAATCTTAGACATCAAAATTACCTTTACATGAAAAATAGACACAAATGCTGTGTCGGGTATCAGTACAACAATTGTGGTGCACTTTGTCCAGTCGAACTTTATCAAAAAGTGATAAATGTCGCGTTATTTTTCAGTTAACGCTGATATCACACTGTTTTAAAAAGACTTTTTAATAATCCATCTGACAATACAGGTAGTCCATCAAAACTGGAAACGCATCCACGCAAAGTAGACGTTACCGTTGTTGTACGTTCCCGGAATGTAGGTCATCTGGAACGTTGCCGGACCATACCCTATCGATGCCAGCGGTAACAGCACGGGTACCGGAATGTAGTTCCAGTTATCACGCGCGGTAAAACCGGCGGTAAAACCGAGACCTGTATGGAAATTTTCATCGGCCAGCGGTCGCCAGGTTTTTTCCCAGCCATAACCACCAATGGGTTCCCATTTATTGTAGGAATCCTTAAAGGCCATTATATAAAGTCCGTGCCAGTTACCTTTATCATCCCAACGGGATTGACCAAATCCTGCCCCCCACGGGCGTTCATTGTAGCGATCCGTTTTTTCTTTATCGTAGGCAAAGCGTGCATGCCAGGTAATAGCCGGTATATACAAATCATAATGTTCCGGCTGCTGCCAGGTTTCACTGACGTTGTCTTTAAAAGTAGCGAACCAGCCTTTATCTTCAGCAGCGCCCTGGGGAATGAAAGCTAACTGAATAAAAAGAAATGAAAAAATGAGAAAATATCGTTTAGCGACAATCACAACTTAATTACCATCCTGGGATTTATTATTAATTGTAGCAAACCCAACCTTAATGTTAGCTTAACAAAAATGCGCAGCTAAAAAATCAGAATATTCCTCAGCATGTAATTTTTAAGATAATTAGCCCTTAATTTATTGAGCCATCTCATAGGAACTATTTTCTCTTTATTGCCAATAAATTGTTCTTTCCTCCGGGAAAAGTTAAATAATATTACAATAAATTAACAATTAAGAATCAATATCACCACAAAACACACACACCGTCGCTGCACTTCACAGTTTTTTATTGTGAGATTCTTTTTTTAACCACGATGCTGAAAAAACGGCTAAGCCATCGCTTGAATCCGTATTTTTATTGATTTTAATCAGCAAGAGTTATCGGTTTATTAGGCACATTCTGTCACCACTTTTTACTTTTTTTAGTTTTTTTACTTTCTGGGCAGCAATGCGACAGGGGAAACGATGTTGACATTTATTGAACTCCTTATTGGAGTTGTGGTTATTGTGGGTGTAGCGCGCTACATCATTAAAGGTTATTCCGCGACAGGCGTACTGTTTGTTGGCGGTCTGGTTTTGCTGATTATCAGTGCGCTGATGGGGCATAAAGTGTTGCCATCCAGCGCGGCATCGACGGGCTATACGGCAACAGACATTGTTGAATATATTAAAATTTTGCTGATGAGCCGTGGTGGCGATCTCGGCATGATGATCATGATGCTGTGTGGTTTTGCCGCCTATATGACCCATATTGGCGCGAACGATATGGTCGTTAAGCTGGCCTCCAAGCCCCTGCAATACATCAACTCTCCTTACCTGCTAATGATTGCCGCCTATTTTGTCGCCTGCCTGATGTCACTGGCGGTTTCTTCAGCAACCGGTCTGGGCGTTTTGCTGATGGCAACACTGTTCCCGGTCATGGTTAACGTTGGAATCAGCCGTGGCGCTGCAGCGGCTATTTGTGCCTCCCCTGCTGCAATTATTCTTTCACCAACATCCGGTGATGTGGTGCTGGCGGCAAAAGCTGCGGAAATGCCGCTGATCGATTTCGCCTTTAAAACCACGCTGCCAATTTCCATTGCCGCCATCATTGCTATGGCGATTGCCCACTTTTTCTGGCAGCGTTTTCTGGATAAAAAAGAGAACATTTCTCATGAAATGTTAGATGTGGCTGAAATCACCACGACTGCCCCGTCATTTTACGCCATTCTGCCGTTTACCCCGATCGTTGGCGTCCTGATTTTTGATGGTAAATGGGGCCCGCAGCTGCACATCATTACGATTCTGGTTCTGTGCATGCTCATCGCGGCTATTCTGGAGTTCGTACGTGGGTTCAACACCCAAAAGGTTTTCTCTGGTCTGGAAGTCGCTTACCGTGGCATGGCGGATGCCTTTGCTAACGTGGTGATGTTGTTAGTCGCTGCGGGTGTTTTTGCCCAGGGTCTGAGCACAATCGGCTTTATTCAGAGTCTGATTTCTATCGCCACCTCGTTTGGTTCAGCGAGCATTATCTTGATGATGGTGCTGGTGATCCTGACTATGTTGGCGGCAATGACTACGGGTTCCGGTAACGCCCCGTTCTACGCCTTCGTTGAGATGATCCCTAAGCTGGCGCATTCTTCCGGCATTAACCCGGCTTACCTTGTTATCCCGATGCTGCAGGCGTCAAACCTTGGGCGCACCATCTCCCCGGTCTCCGGCGTGGTTGTCGCTGTAGCAGGTATGGCAAAGATTTCTCCGTTCGAAGTGGTGAAACGTACTTCGGTTCCGGTTCTGGTTGGACTGCTGGTGGTGATTATCGCAACTGAAGTGATGGTACCAGGTTCTTCTTCAGCCGTCGTTGGCGGCTGATACTCAGTGAAATTTAGGCCGGATTAGGCATCTACGCCGCATCCGGCATTTAAACCGCACCATTGCCGGATGTCGATGCTAAAGCATCTTATCCGGCCTACGTCAGAAATCAGCATTTAGCCGCCATGATAAATACGCTGCGGCCTACCCACCTTACCGTGAATAATCTCCGCAATAATCAAATGACGGCTGGCACAGTACTCCAGGTAGCGTCTGGAAGTCGTTCGGCTGATGGTAAGCGCCTGGGCGATCGTTTCCGCAGTATGGTGTACCGTCGGGTCGGCGAATAATTTCAACACTGCATTCAGTGTTAACGCATCAATCCCGGTCGGTAAATCCCCTTTCGGTTCGCCCCGCGCGTAGGCATTAAACATTTCATCAATCTGCTTTTGGCTGGCGCTGTCATTCCCCGCCAACATGCGTCGACGTTGCTGATAACGCGTAAGGGTCTGCCCCAGCCGCTCGTAGGCAATGGGTTTGACCAGGTAATCAAACGCACCGCTGCGCACGGCCTCGGAGACCGTTTCCATATCGCTAGCCGCCGTGGTAAACACTACGCCGCCCGGATAGCGCGCCTGGGTCAGCTCATGCAGCAACGTAATTCCCTTGCCGTCCGGCAAGTAGTTATCGAGCAGTATCAGACCGGGCTTAAAACGCTCAATCATCATCCTCGCCTGCTCAAGATTACCCGCCAGCCATATCTGGCTGAAACCGGGTATATGGCGGATATATTCAGCATGCATTTCCGCCAGTAGCGTTTCATCCTCAACGATCAACAGCGTTAATGGTTCCGTCATTATTTTTTTTCACTTTCGGAAGAAATAAAGAAAATAAGGTACCGCAAGGGGAGTTATCTTCGAGCGTAATCACCCCGTCACAGCGCCTCACATAACTTGCAATTAGATACAAACCGATGCCATGTTCACCTGGTTCATCGGTACGGGTGCTCACACCCTGTTCAAATATTTTCTCACGCAATGCTTCCGGCACACCGCATCCCTGATCGGCAACTTCGATGATCACGTCATCCCCTTCATCGCTCAAATAGAGCTCTACGACATTGTTGCCTTGCTGGGTGCGCAAGCTCGCTTCGAATGCATTATCAAGCAGATTGCCAACAATTGCTGCAAACTCTGTGCTATCCAGCCCCTCGGGGAGTTGATGCAGTTGGCTCCCCGGAACGATAGTCATGGTGAGGCCCAGTTCCCGCGCGCGCTGCACCTTGCCAAACAACAGACCGGCGACCTGACGATCGGCAAATGCGCCACGCAGGCTGTCAATCAGTTGCTGTTGCGCCTGGGATTCTCCCTGCACCATGGCCAGAACCTTGTCATATTCTTTCATTTGCAGCAGGCCATTGATGGTCGACATCCAGTTCAGGTGCTCATGACGCAGCGTTCTCAGGCTCTCTACATACTGTTTGATCTGCGTTAATTGCGCATTAAGGGTAGCAATTTCATCTTTACTACGAAAACTGATGATTGCCCCAAGCAGTTCGTCACCGGAGCGAATCGCTTCACGGTTGGCGATGACGCTCAGGCCATTAAAGTTTACCATCGCATCCTGTCGTTTTTCCGCAATCTGTTGGGTGAAAAAGTCCGCTGGCTGAACCACCTCACTCACCGGTTTTCCAAGCCACTTTCGGCCTGGTGAAGAAAGCCCCAGCATTTTCCTCGCACTGCGGTTTATTGCGGTGATATATCCATCAGGATCCACGGCAATCAATCCTTCATATACCGAGCTGAACAACGCTTCCTGCTGACGTACTACCCGCGCAATTTGTTTCGGTTCCATACCCAACATCTGCCGACGAATATGGGCAGCGAAAAACCAGGAGAGCAGCATAAGTACCAACAACAGCAAGATAAACACACCGGCCATCGGGAGTAAGAAATCCGATCGCCAGCTATCGATTTTGCTGATCAGATAACCAATTGAGACTACGCCAATGATTTTGCCATCGTCATCAAAGATGGGCGTTTTAGCGCGCATTGCCATCCCGATGGACCCTTTACCGGTAATAAAGTAGCTTTCCCCTTTTTCCAGCGCACCGGGTTTGGTGAACTGCATCGGGTAGCCAATCTTTTCCGGGTTCGGATGATATAGACGAATGGAGTTGGTATCCCCGATAACCACATAGTCGAAGTCAGTTCCGCTCTGCAGTTTGTCGGCAATCGTCGCCAAACGCTTGTAATCACGATGTTTAACTGCCGTGATGATACTCTCGTTAGAGGCGATGATTTTGGCCTGGTTCATTGCCATATCGCGGACATGCGCGGCCAGATAATCTTCAAAGCTGGCGGTAAAGTATTGTGCCAGGGCGGCGATGATAAAAACAGAAACGACCAAAATAAGCAGAAAGATGCGTAAAGGAAACGCCAGGCTGCGGAAAAAAGGAAACCGTGTTTTATTTTTCTGCTCAGCCATATATCTTCCTCATCCACGTTACCCGAAACTTATTTCTCATTGTAGTTGTAATAGAAATGTTTTATTTACACGTTACGGTATAAAACAAGATCGTTGCAGATTCCCCACTTTAAATCAATTAAACAAATTAAAACCACACGCTATTTCGAGGTTAAATTAATTAAAAAACTTAAAACCATAAAACACATTAAAACCTTCTAACTTATTGTGAAATAAATCAAAAATTACCTCCAAAATACCCCTTACGATGTATGCAGCAGGGAAAAAAAGAAATACTCCGTAATAAAAAACCATTCCCTTCAATTGCAAACAAAACGTTATCAGGTTGCTAAGCAGAGCAACAAAAACAGAAACCCAGTAACAAATATAGCATCGGGGCTCTATTCACTATGTTCGGTAATAATATATTCACGCAAGTTAAACGCTCAGAAAATAAAAAGATGGCGGCTATCACGCAATTTCTGAAAGTGAATGATTTGAGCGTTGACACCACCGTCGAAGTATTTATCACCGTCACCCGTGACGACCGCCTGATTGCCTGCGGCGGTATCGCTGGGAATATTATTAAATGTGTCGCCATCTGCGAATCCGTACGGGGCGAAGGCTTAGCGCTGACGCTGGCGACCGAGTTAATCAACCTCGCCTATGAGCGCCACTGTACGCACCTCTTCATCTATACCAAAACCGAGTACGAATCGCTGTTTAAACAGTGTGGCTTTTCTACGCTGACCAGCGTTCCCGGCATTATGGTGCTGATGGAAAACAGCACCACGCGTCTGAAACGTTACGCTGAATCTCTGGCAAAACAGCGTCGTGAAGGGAAAAAAATTGGTTGCATCGTCATGAACGCAAACCCCTTCACCAACGGACATCGTTTTCTGATCCAACAGGCGGCCGCACAATGTGACTGGCTGCATCTGTTTTTGGTCAAAGAGGATACCTCACGGTTTCCGTATGAAGACCGGTTGGATCTGGTGCTTAAAGGGACAAAAGATATTCCACGTTTAACCGTGCATCGCGGTTCGGAATACATCATTTCCCGCGCCACGTTCCCGTGCTACTTCATCAAAGAGCAGAGCGTTATTAACCACTGCTACACCGAAATAGACCTGAAAATCTTCCGCCAGTACCTGGCACCGGCTCTCGGCGTTACACATCGTTTCGTCGGTACCGAGCCGTATTGCACCGTCACCTCCCAGTACAACAACGATATGCGCTACTGGCTGGAGACCCCAACGCTTCCCGCCCCACCGATTGAACTGGTGGAAATTGAGCGGCTGTGCTTCCAGGAGATGCCGATTTCCGCCTCCTGGGTGCGCAAGCTGCTGGTTAAAAAAGATCTCACGGCTATCGCATCCCTGGTCCCTGACGCCACGCTGCACTATCTGCAAAGCATGGTTGAACGAGCCTCATCGGGTGCGGCAGTCCGCCAAAATACCCCCGCATTAGCAACAGGTGAAAAATGAAAATAAACCAGGCAGCCGTCGCAGGCACACTCGAGTCCGGTGATGTGATGATTCGCATCGCCCCACTCGATTCGCAGGATATTGACCTGCAGGTTAACAGTAGCGTCGAAAAACAGTTCGGTGATGCCATTCGGACCACCATCCTGGACGTTCTGTCCCGCTACAACGTACGCGGCGTGCAATTAAATGTTGATGATAAAGGCGCACTGGACTGCATTTTACGTGCGCGACTGGAAGCACTACTGGCCCGCGCTGGCGGTATTCCGGCACTGCCATGGGAGGATTGCCAGTGATTTCCGCATCTTTGCAACAACGTAAAACCCGTACTCGCCGCAGCATGTTGTTCGTACCGGGTGCCAATGCCGCCATGGTCAGCAACTCGTTCATCTACCCGGCAGATGCACTGATGTTCGACCTGGAAGACTCCGTCGCGTTGCGTGAAAAAGATACCGCTCGCCGCATGGTGTACCACGCGCTGCAGCATCCGCTGTATCACGACGTTGAAACCATCGTGCGTGTAAACGCCCTCGACTCCGAATGGGGCATCAACGACCTTGAAGCAGTGGTACGCGGCGGTGCTGACATCGTACGTTTACCGAAGACCGATACCGCGCAGGATGTCATCGACATCGAAAGTGAAATTCTGCGCATCGAGAACGCCTGTGGCCGTGAACCCGGCAGCACCGGCCTGTTAGCCGCCATTGAGTCGCCGTTAGGCATTACCCGTGCGGTAGAAATTGCCCACGCTTCCGAGCGCCTGATCGGTATTGCTCTGGGTGCTGAAGATTATGTGCGTAACCTGCGCACTGAACGCTCGCCGGAGGGTACTGAACTGCTGTTTGCCCGCTGCTCTATTTTGCAGGCTGCACGTTCTGCCGGTATTCAGGCGTTCGACACCGTGTATTCCGATGCCAACAACGAAGCAGGTTTCCTGCACGAAGCCGCACACATCAAGCAGTTGGGTTTTGACGGCAAGTCGCTCATCAACCCGCGCCAGATCGAACTCCTGCATAACCTGTACGCCCCGACGCGCAAAGAGCTGGCTCACGCCCGTTTGGTCGTAGAAGCCGCTGAAGCCGCTGCCCGCGAAGGTCGTGGAGTGGTTTCCCTGAACGGCAAAATGGTCGACAGCCCGGTTATCGAGCGCGCCCTTCTGGTTATCTCCCGTGCAGAACTTTCCGGCATTCGCGAAGAATAAGGCAAAAAAATGACGCAGAAAATCGAACAGTCTCAACGCCAGGATCGCGTGGCGACCTGGAGCCGTCATGCAGAAAGTGAGCTTTCCGCTTATCAGAGCACCGCAAAAGTAGAACTACAGGCGCAAAAACCGCGCGACAAAAAGCTGTGCACTAACCTGGAAGACGCCATTCGTCGTTCAGGTTTACAGGATGGCATGACCATCTCTTTCCACCACGCTTTTCGCGGTGGCGATCTGACCATTAATCTGGTGATGGATGCCATCGCCAGTATGGGCTTTAAAAATCTGACGCTGGCCTCCAGCTCTCTGAGCGATTGCCATGCTCCGCTGGTTGAGCACATCCGTCAGGGCGTGGTCAGCCGTATTTATACCTCCGGGTTGCGTGGCCCGCTGGCGGAAGAGATCTCCCGTGGCCTGCTGGCCGAACCGGTACAGATTCACTCCCACGGTGGACGTGTACACTTGGTACAAAGCGGCGAACTCAGCATTGATGTGGCGTTCCTCGGCGTACCGTCCTGCGACCAGTTTGGTAACGCCAACGGTTATACCGGTAAAGCATGCTGCGGTTCACTGGGCTATGCCCGCGTAGACGCCGAAAACGCGAAACAGGTTGTCCTGCTGACTGAACAACTGCTGACCTATCCACATAACCCGGCCAGCATTACACAGGATCAGGTAGATCTGATCGTGCAGATCGATCAGGTCGGCGATGCGGACAAAATCGGTGCTGATGCGACCCGCATGACCACTAACCCGCGTGAACTGTTAATCGCCCGTAGCGCGGCAGAGGTCATTGCTAACTCCGGCTACTTCAATGAAGGCTTCTCACTGCAGACAGGCACCGGCGGCGCTTCTCTGGCCGTGACGCGTTTCCTGGAAGACAAAATGCGCAGCCGCGATATCCGTGCTGACTTCGCGCTGGGCGGCATCACCGCCACCATCGTGGATCTGCATGAAAAAGGCCTGATTCGCAAACTGCTGGACGTGCAGAGCTTCGACCGTAACGCGGCTGAGTCCTTGGCCCGCAACCCAAACCACATTGAAATCAGTGCAAACCAGTATGCCAACTGGGGTTCAAAAGGCGCATCCGTTGACCGTCTGGATGTGGTGGTACTGAGCGCATTAGAAGTAGACACCAACTTCAATGTGAACGTACTGACCGGTTCTGACGGCGTACTGCGAGGCGCATCCGGCGGACACTGTGATACGGCTGTGGCCGCAGCGCTTTCCATCATCGTCGCACCGCTGGTTCGCGGACGCATCCCGACGCTGGTTGATAACGTGCTGACCTGCGTAACCCCTGGCTCCAGCGTTGACATTCTGGTCACTGACCACGGTATCGCCGTCAACCCTGCACGTCCGGAACTGGCAGAACGACTGAAAGAAGCCGGTATGAAAGTGGTGTCCATTGAATGGCTGCGCGAACGTGCACAGCAACTCACCGGTCAGCCACGCGCTATCGAATTCACTGACCGCGTGATTGCCGTTGTGCGTTATCGCGACGGTTCAGTGATTGACGTTGTGCATCAGGTGAAGGAATAAGCCATGCACCTGCTCCCTGAACTCGCCACCCAACACGCGGTTTCGATTCCCGAGCTGCTCGCCAGCCGCGATAAGAGACAAGCAAGGCAACAGGACTTGCTGACACGCCACTCTGGGCCACTGGTCTCGTTCACCGTGGTTGCACCGGGTCCGATTAAAGACAGCGCATTAACCCGTCGCATCTTTAATCACGGCGTAACCGCCTTGCTCGCGCTGGCGGAACAATCTGCCTGGATTGTCAGGGAGCAAACAGCGCTGGTTTCTGCCAGCGGTCCAGAAGGTCTTTTGTCTATTGAGGCTCCGGCCCACGACCTCAAGCTCGCCACGATTGAACTTGAGCATTCACACCCGCTGGGACGGCTATGGGACATCGATGTCCTGACCCCTGAAGGGGAAATTCTGTCCCGGCGTCATTTCGCACTCCCTGCCCGCCGCTGTCTGCTGTGCGAGCAAAGTGCTGCCGACTGTGCGCGGGGTAAAACCCACGCACTTTCCGACTTACTCACTCAGATGGAGGCACTGCTGCATGATGCCGATTCCCGCAACATCAACCAATAATGCAGTCCTTCCTCTGGATCTGCCTGATGCTTACGCAACGCTCGCGTGGCGCGCCATGCTGACTGAAGTCAACCTGTCACCCAAACCCGGTCTGGTAGATCGTATTAACAACGGCGCGCATAAAGATATGGCGCTGGAAGATTTTCATCGCAGCGCCGAAGCGATTCAGGCCTGGCTGCCACGTTTTATTGAATATGGGGCGTTTAGCGCACAGCTGTCGCCTGAGGATGTATTGAAAGGACTGCGCCCGCTAGGCATGGCCTGCGAAGCTGATATGTTTCGCGCCACCGCTGGGGTGAACACTCATAAAGGGAGCATCTTTTCTCTGGGCCTGCTGTGCGCCGCCATTGGCCGCCTGCACCAGCTCCAACTAACTGTTACCGCTGAAACCATTTGCTCTACGGCAGCAACATTTTGCCGTGGTCTGACCGAGCGCGAACTGCGCCAGAACAATCAACAACTCACGGCAGGCCAACGTCTTTATCAGCAACTGGGATTAACCGGCGCACGGGGCGAAGCCGAAGCGGGATACCCGCTAGTCATCCAGCATGCCCTGCCGCACTACCGCGCGCTGCTGACTCAGGGCCGCGACCCTGAACTGGCGTTACTCGACACTTTATTGCTGCTGATGTCTATCAACGGCGACACCAACGTGGCTTCACGTGGCGGCGCAGAAGGTCTGCGTTGGCTACAGCAGCAGGCCACCGCCCTGATGCAGCAAGGGGGGATTCGTACCCCTGCCGATCTCGAATACCTACACCAGTTCGACCAACAGTGCATTGAACGCAACCTCAGTCCCGGAGGCTGCGCCGATCTGCTGATCGTCACCTGGTTCTTAGCTCAGATTTCACAAGTTCATCATTATCACAATTAAAGATCCTTTCCGGAGAATCACACACATGTCTTTAGCAAAAGATAAAATATGGAAGTTACTGGCCCCATTGGTCGTAATGGGCGTCATGTTTCTTATCCCCGTCCCTGATGGAATGCCTCCACAGGCCTGGCACTACTTTGCCGTGTTTGTGGCGATGATCGTCGGTATGATCCTCGAGCCAATTCCGGCAACAGCGATCAGCTTTATCGCCGTAACGATCTGCGTTATCGGCAGCAACTATCTGCTGTTTGATGCTTCAGAACTGGCCGACCCGGCATTTAAAGCGGGTAAGCAAGCGCTGAAATGGGGTCTGGCGGGCTTCTCCAGCACCACCGTGTGGTTGGTGTTTGGTGCGTTTATCTTCGCACTGGGTTATGAAGTCACCGGTCTGGGTCGTCGTATCGCGCTGTTCCTGGTGAAATTCATGGGTAAACGCACCCTGACGCTGGGCTATGCGATTGTTATCATCGACATTCTGCTGGCGCCGTTTACACCGTCTAACACCGCGCGTACCGGTGGTACCGTATTCCCGGTTATCAAAAACCTGCCGCCGCTGTTTAAATCATTCCCGAACGATCCTTCCGCGCGCCGTATCGGCGGATACCTGATGTGGATGATGGTAATCAGTACCAGCCTGAGCTCCTCTATGTTCGTGACCGGCGCTGCGCCAAACGTACTGGGTCTGGAATTCGTCAACAAAATTGCCGGTATTCAAATCAGCTGGCTGCAATGGTTCCTCAGCTTCCTGCCGGTCGGTATTATTTTGCTGATCGTTGCTCCGTGGTTGTCATATGTTCTGTACAAACCAGAAGTCACTCACAGTGCTGAAGTTGCCGCATGGGCCGGTGATGAACTGAAAGGCATGGGTAAACTGACCCGTAAAGAGATAACGCTGATCGGTCTGGTTCTGCTCAGCCTGGGCCTGTGGGTCTTCGGTGGTAAACTGATTGATGCAACCGCAGTGGGTTTGCTTGCTGTCTCCCTGATGCTGGCGCTGCATGTGGTACCGTGGAAAGACATTACCCGCTATAACAGCGCATGGAACACCCTGGTTAACCTCGCCACGCTGGTCGTTATGGCGAATGGTTTAACCCGTTCAGGCTTCATCGACTGGTTCGCCAACACCATGAGCACGCACCTGGAAGGCTTCTCGCCTAACGCGACCGTAATCGTGCTGGTGCTGGTGTTCTACTTTGCTCACTACCTGTTTGCCAGCCTTTCTGCACACACTGCCACCATGCTGCCGGTTATTCTGGCTGTCGGTAAAGGTATCCCGGGCGTGCCGATGGAACATCTGTGTATCCTGCTGGTACTGTCCATCGGTATCATGGGCTGTCTGACTCCATATGCAACAGGCCCTGGCGTTATCATCTACGGATGTGGTTATGTGAAGTCCAAAGACTACTGGCGTCTGGGTGCTATCTTCGGCGTTATCTACATCTCTATGCTTCTGCTGGTCGGCTGGCCGATTCTGGCAATGTGGAGCTAATCATTTCGGTTCACACCTGATGAAAATGATGCCAGTCAGCTAAACCTGACTGGCATTTTTTATGATTAAATAGATGATATTCAGAATTTATATAAGTATCCGAAATCATCATGACATCAACATGGCGTTATTCTTCGTTGCTGGCAGCACTCCTGCTGCCGGTTTCTGCAGCTCAGGCCGATGAACTTCAGGCAAAACAGTACGCTGATTTTGACAGCTACGTGCTGGCCCTCTCCTGGCAAACCGGATTTTGTCAGAGCCAACACGAGCGTAATCGTCAGGAGCCTGACGAATGTCGTTTACAAAAAGAGAGCGCAGACAAAGCGGATTTCCTGACCGTTCACGGTTTATGGCCCAGCCTGCCTAAATCCATTGCCGCCCGTGGAGTCGACAACCGCCGCTGGATGCGTTTTGGCTGCGCGACTCGCCCTATTCCCAACCTGCCTGAAGCACGTGCCAGCCGTAAATGCGCGGCCCCCGAAACCGGGCTGTCGCTGGAAAGCGCAGCAAAACTCAGCGCCGTAATGCCCGGCGCTGGAGGGAGATCCTGTCTGGAACGTTACGAGTATGCCAAACATGGCGCGTGTTTCGGTTTTGATCCCGACGCGTACTTTGGCACGATGGTACGGCTGAATAATGAGGTTAAGAACAGCGAGGTGGGCAAATTCCTGGCGGAAAACTACGGCAAAACTGTCAGCCGTAACGCATTTGACGCCGCAGTTGCCAAAAGCTGGGGCAAAGAGAACGTCAAAGCTGTGAAGCTAAGCTGCCACGGCAATCCGGCGTATCTCACTGAGATCCAGTTATCCCTGAAAGCCGACAACATCAACCAGACGTTATCTGCACAGTCATTCTTACCGCAACCGCATCCGGGTAGCTGCGGTAAACAGTTTATTATCGACAAAGTGGGATATTGAAACTTGCGACCGACGCTGCAAGCTGGCGTCGGTCCGTAAGCTCAGCGTTTTGCTCGTGCATCCGGGCGAACTAAATCAAAACGGTGTGTTTCACTGATCGAATAATACGCCGTTGGCCCACCTGCACGCAGTACCGGCTTCGCTTTCGCCGTCTGATAGATGCCGTCTTCCAGGAGTGTTTCATCAATGTGGATGCCCACCACTTCCCCCAATACCAGCCAGGTATCAACCGGTGAGCCATCAGCGGTAGTCAGTTGCAGGCTTTGCGATAAGCGACACTCAAAATTGACCGGGCTTTGCGCCACGCGCGGCACGTTGACTATCCGGCTATCTGCTTTACTAAGCCCGGCGGCAAAAAACTCGTCCTCACCGTGCGGCAAGCTGGCTGACGTTTCGTTCATCGCAGTGGCCAGCTCAAGAGTCGTCAGGTTCCAGACAAATTCACCGGTTTCGATAATATTCTGCACGCTGTCTTTCCAGCCGCTGCTAGCGAAACCGATAATCGGCGGATGATAGTTAAAACAGTTAAAGAAACTGTATGGTGCCAGATTGTGCCGACCATTGCCGTCACACGACGCAATCCAGCCAATCGGGCGCGGTCCAATGATGGCATTTAGCGGGTCATGCGGTAAGCCGTGTCCCTGTGACGGTTGATAGAAATACATAGCGTTCCCTGTTGAAGTTAACGTCAGCGCAGCACAAATTATGCTTCGCTCATCCCCCTGGAAAAAGAAGATCAGCGTAGAACAATCTGCCAACGATTACGACTGAATAAAGTTGAGCAGGTCACCGTTGATCTGTTGTTTATGGGTGGTGCAAATGCCATGCGAGCCGCCGACATATACCTTCAACTGCGAATCAGGCAGTATTTCCGCCGCGACCTTTCCGCAGGTTTCAAACGGGACAATCTGATCGTCATCACCGTGGATCACCAGCGTCGGGATGGTCATCTTTTTGAGGTCCTCACGCAGATCTGTTTCCGAAAACGCGTGGATACAGTCGTACAACGCTTTGATGGAACCTTGTAAACCCTGTTCAACAAAACTTTCCCTGACGGCTTTCGACTCTTTTGCGCCAGGACGGTTGTAGCCATAGAATGCAGCGGTTAATTCATAGAAAAAGGCGGCGCGATCGTTCACAACCCCCTCACGGATGCCATCGAATACCTCTTTCGGCACGCCATTTGGATTAAAGTCAGTCTTGATCATGATGGGCGTCACCGCGCCAATTAACACCGCTTTTGCCACCCGCTGCGTCCCATGCCGGCCAATATAACGAGCCACTTCCCCACCGCCGGTAGAGTGTCCGACATGGACGGCATCTTTAAGATTGAGATGCGCGGTAAGTTCAGCCAGATCGTCAGCATACTGATCCATATTGTGACCATCCCAGGGTTGGGCCGAACGCCCATGGCCACGCCTGTCATGGGCGATCACACGAAATCCATTCGACCCGAGGAACAACATCTGATCCTCAAACGCATCTGCCGTCAGCGGCCAACCATGACTGAAGACAATGGGCTGTCCACTTCCCCAATCTTTAAAATGCAAATAGCTGCCGTCTTTCAAGGTAAGTTTGTCGTACTGGCTCATGAGATCTCCTGTCACGGAACACTGAGTTGTTTGACGCGCCCGCAGCGAGCGCTTAAAAAGCATAATGCAAATTGGAGAACGATCACGTTTTTCGGCTAAAATCACACCATACGCGTAATGCTTGTCAGTTAACGAACCGAAGGTAATGAATCTGTTGCCTCTGGTGTATTGTTCCGTTCACCTTATGTTTTTCACTTATCTGAAACCATACTGCCTGTGAACGTGTTAAGGGTACTATCGCCGTACCCTTAACAATCCCGGCTCCCGGCGGGAAAATCGATGAGGCGTTGACGGTTGACCGGGTCTGCCCGCAGGGATGCGGGCAGAGGGGACGGCCTGCAGGGACGCAGGCTCGGCCCCGACCCGACAGGCAGACGGCATAAGACGAATGAATCGCGTAGCGACGATTTTCCCGCCGGGAGCCTGGGTTGCAAGGGAGGCGGCGGCGAGCCTCCCTTGCCCGTTCACGGGGGCTGTGCCTCAGACAAGTGATGCCGCTGAGGTGAACGGAACCCTGAGCCGGGATCACATGTTCCCCATAATGCTTAACTGACTGACATTACACCATACGCGACAATATTGATGATTTGCCTGAATGTGAACTAAATCACTTCAAACATGGGGTAAGTCTCAGTATCATCATAAAAGCTAAACCCTTGCCGCCTGACGGTGAGGGTTTTCTTTTGGGATTATTTACCTGCGCACCCGCAGTATCGACGACATGGAGTAATAAATGTCCAGACCAACTATCATCATTAACGACCTCGATGCGGAACGCATTGACCGCCTGTTGGAGCAACCTGCGTTTGCTGGTTTACCGATTGCCGACGCCCTTAACGCCGAGCTGGATCGTGCCCAAATGTGTTCTCCAGAAACCATGCCGCACGATGTCGTGACCATGAACAGCCGCGTGAAATTCCGCAATCTGAGTGATGGCGAAGTCCGTGTGCGTACCCTGGTGTATCCGGCCACTATGACTGACAGCAGCACACAGCTTTCGGTAATGGCACCTGTCGGCGCTGCACTTTTGGGGCTGCGCGTTGGTGATACCATTCACTGGGAACTGCCAGGCGGGACCTCAACGCACCTCGAAGTTATTGAGCTTGAGTACCAGCCTGAAGCTGCAGGCGACTACCTGCGCTAACTCTGTCTTATCAAAGCCACTCGCTTTATCTTACAGGGGATGCATCCGCATCCTCTTTCCGGTTAGCTCTCCCTGCTCCTCGCTTTCTTTCCTGTTCGCAAAACATAAATCTGTGTCGTGACTGACAGAATCATTTTTAATACTATGCTGTTATGTGTTCATGTAATGACAAGGAGAATGTTTATGTACAACACAATCATAATGCCTGTTGATGTATTCGAAATGGAACTGAGCGACAAGGCTATTCGCCATGCAGAATTTCTGGCCCAGGATAAAGGGGTTATCCATCTGCTGCATGTGCTGCCAGGCTCAGCGAGCTTAAGCCTGCACCGCTTTGCCGCTGACGTTCGCCGTTTTGAAGAGCATCTGCAACACGAAGCGGAAACCCGTCTGCAAACGATGGTCGGTCACTTCAGCATCGATCCTTCCCGTATTAAGCAACACGTCCGCTTTGGCAGCGTCCGTGACGTGGTCAACGAGTTGGGTGAAGAGTTGAATGCAGATGTCGTTGTCATTGGGTCGCGTAACCCATCAATCAGCACCCATCTGCTCGGCTCAAACGCTTCCAGCGTTGTCCGCCACGCGACTTTGCCAGTGCTGGTTGTTCGTTAACAGCCACTGATTCGCTAAAGAAAACCCCTGCCAGGTTAACGCCTGACAGGGGTTTTTATTACCTCACGATCAATACAAATGACCGATATTCACGATGGTGCTGATCGTATCACCAAAGAACGTCAGACGACTCAGGAATATGCCAACAAACAGCAGGACAAAAATCGCTTTTGCGCGACGCTCTCCCTGACGGCTTAGCACAAAGGCCACCGCCAGACACAGCAGACTCGCCAGATAAAGCGGCGACGTCAGCCAGGCATGCGCCGTCATCTGCATGATAGTGCCGCCGCTTAGCCAGATAATGGGCGCGGCGATCATGACCGCCATACACACAACAATCCCCTGGCGCAATGCGGCAACGGCAGGTGCAAGGTTAAGCAGTGGAATCGCCGCACACCCCATCACCCACACCGTGATAAAGAACAACAGCATTGTCAGACCGTTGGCTATCGCCACCATTGCCGGGGCAGCATAGGTCATCCCCTGCACCGCCACCAGCGCGATACCGAGAACAGAGGCCAGAACAGCTGGCGCTTTGTGCCCTTTTGCCAAAAACGTCACCCCGACCGCCGCACCGTATAAGGTTGCGCCAAGAATTTCACGGCTCAGCCAGGCGTGCTGCAGGTTAATCAGGGCATCGTAGGCGCGATCCGGATGCGCAAGGTGCAGGATCGCTGCAACGGACGCCACCGCCAGAACCAGCCCACTTACCAGCCAGTACAGGCGTTTGCTTTCCAGTTTTCCTTGCAGCGTGCGTAGCGTCAGAATGAGCGTGATCCCAACCGACATCTGGCTCAATACGGTAAAAATAACCAGCGGAAGTTCATACTTTTCCATTACTTGCCCTCCGGCTGCTTCGGCTGACGCGCAAGGATAAAACGCGTGCCAGGATTAAGCTGCGGCATACGCGGGAATCCCGGCGGATACTGTACGGCATTGTCAGGTATAGGATCGGCATCCAGATCGATAAGCGTCAGCGCACCTACCGGACAGGCATTCACGCAAGCCGGTTGCATACCAACATCAAGGCGCTCGTAGCACATGCTGCATTTTTCCGCTTTCTTCGTCTCCTCATTAAAACGCGGCGCACCGTATGGGCAGTTGCGGATACAGTTTTTGCATCCAATACAGCGCTCCGGGTTATGCACCACGACACCATCTTCACGCTTGGTGTACGCCTCTACCGGACACGCCGCCAGACAGGCCGGGTTTTCGCAGTGGTTACAGGCCAGCGAATAGAACGCCCGCTCTTCATGCGGATAAATTTCTTTATCCAGCGGGTAGACATAGCGCCAGAAACGTTCAGGTTCCAACTGGTTAAAACTCTTACACGCCATTGCACAGCCACGGCAGCCGATGCATTTATCGCTATTAACTAAAAACGCGCGTCTCATGCCGCTGCTCCTTTACTGATCAAAATGATGTCCGCAAACTGACTGTGGATAGCCGCACCTGGCGCACCGGTTTTCATCAACCCCATATCGGCTGGGGTATCTGCCACCACGTTTTGAACGTTGTATTTCCGTTTCGGGAACCACGCCTCGTACATCACCAGGAAATCTTCCGGAACGTTAGCGGTCACCTTCGCACGCAGTTCTACTTCACCTACGGTGTTAAACACTTTCACCAGGTCGTTTTCGGCAATGCCTCTTTTTTCTGCGGAAATCGGATGCATATAGACAAACGGCTCCGGATAGAAGACCTGCATCCAGTCAAGGTTGATAAATTGGGAATGGATACCGAACTGCACATGCGGTGTAAACAAGTGGAATGGCAGCGTGCTTTTCGCCTCCGGTTTGTATTCCGGCAGCGCCGTATGACCATTTTTCTCACACAGCTCAGATCTGAACTCAAACTTTCCTGAGGGGGTTTTAAATTTGCGGTCATACCAGGCCGCAGAACTCGGCAAAATGGCTTTTTTCGGGCCATCCAGTAAGTCATCCCAGGAGGAGATGCCAAACATTTTGGCCATTCCGTCATTGAATTCCTGGTCCAGCCAACGCTTATGATTGAACTCCTGCGGGAATGTGCAAGAACCCGGCTCCAGCTTGTTGATTGTGCGGGAAAGTAAAACGGCGATTTCCAGATCGCATTTTGCCTCGTACATTGGCTTAATTGCAGGCTGGTTGATTGAGAGCCAGTAGTGCCAATATGAGGCGTCTACGTTCCACTCTTCAAAGGCCGTGGTGACAGGCAAAACGATATCGGCATGCTGGACGGTCTCGTTAAAGAACTGATCGGCACAGACCACCATTTCCAGTTTTTCGAATGCTTTTTCCATCTTGCTGCGATCAAAATCCTGAGCAAACGGGTTCTTACAGGCAACCCAAAGCATTCGGACAGGCGGCTCGTTGGCTTCCAGAATTCCCTTGGCGGTCTGGTTGATATTCAATGAGCGATCGGAATACTGTGCGACTTCCCCCGCAGAACCAAACTCGCTGGTAGTTCCCGCCGCACCTGGCATACCGATGGAGCCTACCGGTGGCTTCTGCAGCATGGCGTTGTAGTTAAAGCCCCAGGTATGCAGATGACCGTAGCGAGCGCCGCCGCCTTCAATGCCAATATTGCCGGTCATTGCCACAAAGGCATCGATCGCCCGTACGTTAGCGCCGCCGTTAACATGACGCTGCATGCCGTAGCCAATCCACACGGTAGCAGGGTTAACCGCGGTAAATTCTTCCGCCAACTGGCGAATAACATCCGCCGACAGCCCGCAAATCTCAGACGCCCACTCTACGGTAACGCTGTTGCGCAGATAGGCTTCGAATTCCGGGTAACCATGGGAATAGTTGTTGACGAAATCCTGGTCCACCAGACCTTTATCCACCAAATGACGTGCCATACCCAGCGCCAGCGCACCATCAGAACCTGGACGAACGCGTAAATAGAGATCGGCTTTCGCAGCGGTCTGGGTTAACAGCGGATCGATAACGACCACTTTCGCCCCTTTCTCCCGCGCCTGGTAGATATACTTCATGGTGTGCATAGAGCACCAGGCCGGGTTAGCGCCCCAGATAATGATGTATTTTGCTTTCACAAAATCTTCCGGGTCGTTACACCACATATCACCCATATCGTAGTTCTGGGCATCGATACCGGCTGGCCAGCAAGGTGTTCCGGCAAAACGCGTGGTGTAACCCAGCGAAGACATCATCCCTTCAACCGCATAGTTCAATACCCCAAATTTGCCGGAATATTTGGTCATCGCCAGACCCAGCATTGAACCGTCTTTCTTTTTAATCTCCAGCATCTTGGTCGCAATGCGCTGCATTGCTTCGTCCCAGGAAATACGACGCCAGTTCCCGCTGCCGCGAACATCCTGAACCATCGGATATTTAATGCGATCCGGGCTGTATACCCGACGCGGGTAGCTCAGTCCCTTCACACACGGAGTTCCATGCGTAAAAGTTGACTCAGGCGCACCCTCCACAAAGGTGATGACGTCATCCTTCACCCAGGTTTTCAGGCTACAAGTGTCATAGCAGTTACGCGGACAGGCGTTACGATAGATTTTGTAGGTTTTGGGGTTAAATGGAATGGGCGGTTGCGCCAATGCACAACGTGAAGTCAGCAATCCCCCTGGCAGGGCTGCGACCGTGCCAAGGGCAATCAACCCTTTCAAAAATGAACGTCTGTTCAGAACTCCCGGTTCATTACTCATATTGATACTCTCGTTTTTAATTCATCAAGCCAAGAAGACAATCTTCCAGCAACGTTTTTCAACGTGGCGGTTTGTGCATTTATATTTATTTTTTCTATATACTCGGGCACCCACACCGCGACATACTCAGAGGCATATCGAGTAAGGGTCACCTGGTATTCTGACGATGCTCTGGCATTAGCTGATAATAAAACCGCCAATTCCAATACACAGGAAATATGATCATCCGGAATATTATTCACGACACTTATAGATAACCCTATATTTGCCATGAATTCCCGAATGCTAAGGGTTGATTTACCCATTACAAGGGCATCTTCTTCAAGATAAACTGAGGCAAACGGAGCGGCCTTTAGCTTCTGCGGTCCGACAAACAGCGCATTGAAGTCGTACTCCGCTTCCAACCACTCCTGCTCTGTTAGCGCCGAGGCATTTGTATCTAAAGCTGAATAAGCCGCTTTCAGCGTGCAACTATCGTGAGAAATAAAAAAATCACGTAACAATAACCCTGTCGATTCAAAGATCGTCAGGGTTTCATATATTTCACCCATGAATTAACCAACCATTTATTCACACAACAAATGAAAAAATAATGCAGGTTAATATAATAAAGATAACGCCCTCTCTTTCTTTGATGAAAATAATGATCAGGCTAATTAAGTGAATGTTTTATACGGTTTATTGTTTCAAGAATTGACAATATGAGTATATGGAAATAAAAAAACCGCCAGCGGATGACTGGCGGTTTTGGCATTGCAGGTGAGTCTTACTCTTTTTATGCTACTGTCGTGCGAATCAGATAATCAAACGAACTCAACGAGGCCTTCGCGCCTTCACCGGTCGCGATGATAATCTGCTTATACGGTACGGTGGTGCAGTCACCGGCAGCGAAAACACCTTTCACGCTGGTTTCGCACTTGGCATCGATGATGATTTCACCCATGCGATTACGTTCAACGGCGCCTTCCAGCCAGTTGGTGTTCGGCAGCAGACCAATCTGTACAAAGATACCGGCCAGTTCCACATTGTGAACATCCCCGCTCACGCGGTCACGATACTCCAGGCCAGTGACCTTGCTGCCATCGCCTTTCACTTCTGTCGTTTGCGCGTTCAGAATGATGTCGACATTTTTCAGGCTGCGAAGCTTATTCTGCAGCACCTGGTCTGCCTTCATTTCAGGAGCAAACTCCAGCAGCGTCACATGTTCAACAATACCTGCCAGGTCGATAGCCGCTTCAACGCCGGAGTTACCGCCGCCAATTACCGCAACACGCTTACCTTTAAACAGCGGACCATCACAGTGTGGGCAATAGGTTACACCTTTGGTGCGATACTGATCTTCACCCGGAACGTTCATGTTGCGCCATTTCGCGCCGGTGGCGATGATAATGCTACGTGCTTTCAGCACCGCGCCGGAGGCTGTTTCAATCTGATGCAAACCGCCTTCCTGCGCTGCCGGGATCAGTTTGCTTGCGCTCTGGCTGTCGATCACATCGACATCATAATCATCAACGTGTGCTTTCAGCGCACCTGCCAGTTTCTGACCTTCAGTTTTCGGTACTGAGATGTAGTTTTCAATATCAACGGTATCAAGAACCTGACCGCCAAAACGTTCGCCCATCAGACCGGTGCGAATGCCTTTACGTGCAGAGTACACCGCTGCCGCCGCCCCCGCAGGACCAGAACCGACAATCAACACGTCATAAGCATCGCGCTTATTCAGTTCTTCAGCTGCACGTTTTTCTGCGCCGGTATCCACTTTCGCCACGATCTCAGTCAGCGTCATACGACCCTGGCCGAACTCTTTGCCGTTCATAAATACCGCCGGAACGCCCATCACGTTACGATCGGTGATTTCGTTCTGGAATGTACCGCCGTCAATCGCCGTATGTTTGATACGTGGGTTCAGTACCGACATAAGGTTCAACGCCTGCACTACGTCCGGGCAGTTGTGGCAGGAGAGCGAATAATAGGTTTCAAATTCAAAATCACCGTCGAGATCGCGGATCTGCTCCAGCAACGCCTGTGCCTCTTTTGACGGGTGACCGCCGGTCCACAGCAGAGCCAGCACCAGAGAGGTAAACTCATGACCCAGCGGAGAACCGGCAAAACGCGGTCCCTGGTGAGAACCGGGATTGGTAATCAGGAACGATGGCTTACGCACCGCCAGAGTATTGTCTTCTTTAAAGGTGACTTTTTCTGACAGTTCAGCAATTTCAGTCAGCAGTTCCTTGATTTCTGCCGATTTAGCGCTGTCATCCAGCGTAGCAATCAGCTCAACAGGTTTGGTCAGTTTCTCAAGATAAGCCCTGAGCTGGGTTTTCATATTTGTGTCGAGCATTATTCTTCCCTCTCTGAAAACATCATCATGCAAGCCGATTTTGCGGGACTGCATTAATGCAACTTGCGTCATGGTGCTGGAATAAAACAGGCGCAGATTTGCGCCTGTGGAATGCCGGATGCACTACGTTTATCCGGCCTACAAATTATGCGACTTAAATCTTACCAACCAGGTCCAGAGATGGAGCTAAGGTTGCTTCACCTTCTTTCCATTTCGCCGGGCAAACTTCACCTGGGTGAGAAGCGACATACTGTGCAGCTTTAATTTTACGCAGCAGGTCAGATGCATCACGGCCGATACCTTCAGCAGTAACTTCGATTGCCTGGATGATACCCTGCGGGTCAACAACGAAGGTTGCGCGGTCAGCCAGACCTTCATCTTCACGCATGTTGTCGAAGTTACGGGTCAGGGCGCCAGTCGGGTCGCCGATCATCGCGTATTTGATTTTCGCGATGGTCTCAGAGCTGCTGTGCCATGCTTTGTGGGTGAAGTGGGTATCAGTAGATACGGAATACACATCTACGCCCAGTTTCTGCAGTTCTTCGTAATGGTCTGCAACGTCACCCAGTTCGGTCGGGCATACGAAAGTAAAGTCAGCCGGGTAGAAGAAGAAGACGCTCCAGCGACCTTCGGTATCTTTCTCGGTTACTTCGATGAACTCACCGTTTTTGAACGCCTGGTTTTTGAAAGGTTTAATTTTGGTATTAATCAAAGACATCTGTACTTCCTCCGTGTTTTCGTTGAGAGATAAGTTAACGAAAATCTCTTAGCAGGGCTAATGCGTTTCCTTTATCAAATCAATAAGCGTTAACTAACAACTTACTCAATCGAACCTAAAAGACAAAAGTAAAAAAGGCCCCCTATGCAGGGAGCCTCATTACCCGAGCTACCCGCAGGTAACGTCAGTGCCAGCAGGGCTGGCTATGTGTTGCGCTCTACATTACCTTAACAAAGGTCGTAACAGCGATTGGGATTACATCACCCAACTCAAGAAAGGGCAATCGATGGACCGTCGATCTTACCTATGGCTGCGATAGGTTTTGCAATTAAGCCCCCTTTCCTGCTGATTTTATAAGGAAAATCAATGTTTAAACGTACCTTACTTTTAACCCTGCTCCCTGCCGTGGTGCATGCCGAAGAACTGCCTGCTCCCGTTAAAGCTATTGAGAAACAGGGCATTACCATCCTGAAGCCTTTCGATGCTCCGGGTGGAATGAAAGGCTATCTGGGAAAATACCAGGACATGGGGGTCACTATCTATGTCACGCCTGACGGTAAACATGCCATCTCCGGCTACATGTATAATGAAAAAGGCGAAAACCTCAGTAATTCGCTCATAGAAAAAGAGATCTATGCCCCTGCCGGACGTGAAATGTGGCAGCGAATGGAAAAAGCGTCGTGGATTCTGGACGGGAAAAAAGAGGCACCGGTTATTGTGTACGTGTTTGCCGATCCCTTCTGTCCCTATTGTAAACAGTTCTGGCAGCAGGCGCGTCCGTGGGTAGAATCCGGTAAAGTTCAGTTGCGTACATTATTGGTTGGCGTAATTAAACCTGAAAGTCCGGCCACCGCCGCTGCAATTCTGGCAACCAAAGATCCGGCCAAAACCTGGCATGACTATGAGGCATCCGGTGGGAAAATGAAGCTGGAAATCCCGGCTTCGGTCCCTGCGGAGCAAATGAAGTTACTGAATATCAACCAAAAGTTGATGGATGATTTGGGGGCCAATGTAACGCCGGCTATCTATTACATGAGTAAAGACGATACGTTACAACAGGAAGTAGGCTTACCGGATAAAGAAAAATTAAACATTATCATGGGAAATAAATAAAAGTAACAAGATGAGTGATTGTTATCGTTCTCATATCAATCACTCATTTAAATTAACTTTCCTGCTGAAAATTACGCAACTTGTGCTATTTTAGCTAAAGTTAATTATTCATTAAGCACACAAACATAAATTTCAAGAATAACTACCATTTAAACTATTCCACAATTGAATTTTTCACTACATTACCATCACAGGAAGGTACGCATGGCTAACCTCTATGACCTCAAAAAGTTCGATCTCAACCTGTTGATTATATTTGAATGCATATATCAACATTTGAGCATCAGCAAGGCTGCAGAAACGCTGTACATCACGCCATCAGCTGTAAGTCAGTCATTGCAACGACTGCGTACGCAGTTTAACGACCCTTTATTTATTCGCTCCGGCAAAGGTATTACGCCCACGGTGACGGGTATTAATCTTCATCATCATCTTGAGCAAAACCTGAATCACCTGGAGCAAACAATAAGCATCATGCATGGTGCCCAGCTGAAAAATAAATTCATTATTTACAGCCCACAACTTACAACCACCGTAAATGTGACGACATTAATTCATGCTCTGGTACAAGATTCAGATATTGAAGTGGAACATCACGATATCTTAATGTCGGCAGAAACTGCTGAAAACATACTGGCTTACCGCAAGGCCGACATGGTGGTTACGATGATGCCGGTCCATAACCGTTCCGTCGTTTGCATCCCTTTTAAGACTATCGAGAGTGTTTTGATTTGTAGAAAAGACCATCCCAGAATGAATGACTCAAGCACCCTGCAACAAATTATGCAAGAGCAATTCACCTTCTTACTCACCGAAGAGAAAGGTATTAAAGAATGTCAATCACAAGCCAATACTTTTTTTGTTAATCGTAAGATTGGATTTAGTAGCGATTCTCTGACATCAATCGTTAATATTATTTCCAGCACGGATATTATTGGCCTGATTCCTAAATTAATGTACGATCACTATGCGACTGCACTTAATCTCAAAGAGATTAGTGTTGACTTTAATCTACCCAGCGTCCAGCTATTTTTAATGTATAACAGGGCGTCGCTTAACAACAAAGCATTCGCTGCATATATAAATCAAATCTCCTCAGAAAGTCTGTAAATCGTATTGCAACTTCTCATCAGTACATTTAATTCATTTTCAGAATGTAACAAGGCAACACATATAAATTAAATATATATTTAAATATTGCATACTATATAAACTGGCATATCGTAATAATGTGCATCTCTTATTAATACAAACAATAAAAATCTCTGATATGGTCTTGATATGTCTGTTTATAAAATACCATTGAATCAAAACGTTCTCGAAGCCGCACAGGATCGTATCGCCTGGACGCTTGAGGCTCTGCCACGCATTTGCGTTTCTTTCTCTGGAGGTAAAGATTCGGGGCTGATGTTACATCTAACCGCCGCCATTGCCCGCCAGTTACAGAAAAAAATAAACGTCTTGTTTATCGACTGGGAGGCGCAGTTTTCCTGCACTATCGATTATATCCAGGCGCTGCGCGAGAGTTATTCCGATGTCATCGAAAATTTCTATTGGGTGGCATTACCGCTGACGACGCAGAATTCACTGTCACAATTTCAACCCGAATGGCAGTGTTGGGAGCCGGGTACGCAATGGGTTCGCCAGCCGCCCGCAGATGCCATAACCGATCCTGAATATTTCTCCTTCTATCAACCCGGCATGACCTTTGAACAATTTGTTCGTGAGTTCGCTGACTGGTTTTCGCAGAAACGACCGGCTGCCATGATGGTGGGCATCCGCGCCGATGAGTCATATAACCGCTTTGTTGCCATTGCCAACTCGCAAAAGCAGCGTTTTGCCGATGACAAGCCGTGGACGACTGCAGCACCTGGTGGACACACCTGGTATATTTACCCGCTGTATGACTGGAAAACAGCCGACATCTGGACGTGGTTTGCGAAGTCAAAATTGCCGTGTAACCCCCTGTATAATCTGATGTACCAGGCCGGGGTCCCGACACGATATATGCGCATTTGCGAACCCTTTGGCCCGGAACAGCGTCAGGGATTATGGCTATATCATGTCATTGAACCCGAGCGCTGGGCGGCTATGTGCGCCCGTGTCAGCGGTGTTAAAAGCGGGGGGATTTATGCCGGTCATGACAACCATTTTTACGGTCATCGGAAAATACTTAAACCAGAGCATTTAAGCTGGCAGGAATATGCCATGCTGCTATTGAACAGCATGCCGGAGACTACCGCAGAGCATTACCGCAATAAAATCGCCGTCTATTTGCAGTGGTATAAGAAAAAAGGCATGGATAATATCCCGCAAACTCAGGAAGGCGATATTGGTTCGAAAGATATTCCTTCATGGCGACGTATCTGCAAAGTCCTGTTGAATAATGATTACTGGTGTCGGGCACTTTCATTCAGTCCAACGAAACCCAAAAACTACCAACGCTATAACGAACGTATGAAAACAAAACGCCAGGAATGGGGAATCTTATGCAACACCGACTAACTCACGAACTCCTCGGCTTTCTTTCTGGCCTGTCAGAAGAAGAACGAATTGAAGCCATCAATGAATTCAGGCGGGCGATACACAGCGTCAGTCCCTTTCGCAAGGAACCCGTAGATTGCGTACTTTGGGTTAAAAATGATCACATTTCACCCAATGACTACAACCCCAATAACGTTGCGCCACCGGAGAAAAAGCTGCTGCTGAAGTCCCTTGAAGCAGACGGGTTTACACAGCCCATTGTGGTGGTTCACTCAACGGCAGAGGAATACGAAATTGTCGACGGTTTCCACCGCCACGAGTTAGGTAAAGCCAAAGCCTCACTGAGGCCCAGGCTTAAAGGATACCTGCCGGTTGCCTGTTTAGAACGAGAACGCCAAGAGCGTATGGCGGCGACCATTCGCCACAACCGCGCCCGTGGGCGTCATCAAATCCACGCCATGTCCGAGATTGTCCGCGAGCTATCGCAACTGGGATGGAGTGAAGAAAGAATTAGCAAGGATCTCGGCATGGACAACGACGAGGTGTTACGCCTGAAGCAAATCAACGGTCTGCAAGAGTTGTTCGCCGACCGTCGATTCTCCAAAGCCTGGACGGTGAAATAGCTACAGCGACACCAGACGTTCAGCTGCTGTTAACAGCGTCGATTCTTGCTTGGCAAAACAGAGACGAATCAGTTTATGCGGGAAAGGATCGGCGCAGAACACAGACAGCGGTATCGCCGCAACGCCCACTTCAGTGGTCAGCCACTGGCAAAATTCCACGTCGTTAAGCGTGGAAACGGCGCTGTAATCGACCAGCAGAAAGTACGTGCCTTCACACGGCAGAATTTCCAGTCGGCTGTCACGCAGCGCGTTCACCAACACGTCGCGTTTTTTCTGATAAAACGCAGGCAGCTCGCGATAGTGTGCAGGATCTTCTCGTAGCATATCCGCCAGTGCCAACTGAGCCGGCGTGTTGACAGAAAACGTCAGATACTGGTGTACCTTGCGTAACTCAGCGCTAATGGCTGCTGGCGCAACGCAGTAGCCAATCTTCCAGCCGGTCATATGGTAGGTCTTACCAAACGATGAAACAGCAACAGCGCGTTCCCGCAGCTCTGAATGTGCCAGCACACTGGCATGCCCTTGCCTGGCGAAACAGATATGCTCATAAACTTCGTCGCTGATGACAAAGATCTCGCGTTCTTTAATTGCTTGCCACAGCGCGTCAAAATCGGCCTGATGCCACACGGTGGCAGAAGGATTATGTGGCGTGTTCAGGATAACCAATCGGGTACGGTCGCTGAGTAAGGCACTAAAAGCCTGCCAGTCGACGCGAAAAGACGGTGGTTGCAGCGCGATACGTTTAACCACCCCGCCGGATAATTCAACCGCAGGCGCATAGCTGTCGTAGCTCGGGTCAAAACAAATCACCTCATCACCTGGGCGCACCAGCGCAGTGATCGCGGCATACAGCGCTTCTGTGGCCCCCGCCGTGATGGTCACTTCACTATTCGCGTCGGGTTTGTAGCCGTACAGGTCTGCCGTTTTATCCGCGATGGCTTCGCGCAGCGGCTGCACGCCCGTCATCGGTGCATACTGGTTTGCACCGTGCGCGACGTGATACGCCAGACGCTCCTGCAAAAAGAGCGGACCGTCAAAATCAGGAAATCCCTGCGAGAGATTAATGGCCTGATGCTGCTGCGCCAGCGCACTCATTTGCGTGAAGATAGTAGTGCCCAGGTTAGGCAGTTTGCTTTGCGGAATCAGCGGGTTATTACTCATTATTGTTATCCCAGCGTGTGATGTTGTGGTTGAAGCCACTATAACACGATGCTAGTATTTGGCAATCAAGACGTTCAGACGTCTATATAAAAATAACCTGCCTGGACAGGACAGCCAAAGGACAACACAACATGAGTAATACAGAGATTCGCGTCGTCACCGGCCCGGCCAACTATTTTTCCCATCCCGGCAGCCTGTCGAGACTCAACGATTTTTTCACTACCGACCAACTTTCACGCGCCGTGTGGGTTTATGGTGAGCGCGCTATCGATGCGGCCCGCCCTTATCTGCCAGAGACATTTCATCTCGCCGAGGCTAAGCGCCTGCTGTTTACGGGACATTGCAGCGAAACCGATGTTGCTCAACTGGCAAAAGAGTCGGGAGATAATCGCAGCGTGGTGATTGGCGTGGGCGGAGGAACATTGCTCGACACCGCTAAAGCGTTGGCCCGTCGTCTGGATCTGCCGTTTGTCGGTATTCCTACGATTGCGGCGACCTGCGCCGCCTGGACGCCGCTCTCCGTCTGGTATAACGATGCAGGCCAGGCGCTGCATTTTGAAATTTTCCCTGATGCCAATTTCCTCGTTCTGGTCGAACCCGAGATCGTTCTCAATGCGCCAGAGGAATATCTACTGGCGGGGATCGGCGACACGCTGGCGAAGTGGTACGAGGCCGTCGTGCTTGCGCCTCAGCCAGAAAACCTGCCATTAACTGTTCGTCTGGGTATAGATGCCGCGCAGACGATCCGCGACGTCCTGCTGGAAAGCAGCGAGCAGGCGCTGACAGATAAACAACAAGGCTCGTTAAGCCGCACGTTTTGCGATGTAGTGGATGCGATTATTGCCGGAGGCGGCATGGTTGGTGGTCTGGGCGAGCGCTACACCCGCGTGGCGGCGGCGCATTCTGTTCACAATGGCCTGACCGTCCTCCCACAAACAGAGAAGTTTTTACATGGCACTAAAGTGGCGTACGGCATCCTGGTGCAGAGTGCGTTGTTGGGACAGGATGCCGTGCTGGCGCAGTTAATTACCGCCTATCAGCGCTTCAACCTGCCCACCCGATTAGCTCAACTGGACGTGGACATCAATAATCGCGCAGAAATCGACAAAGTGATTACGCACACCCTGCGCCCGGTGGAGTCCATTCACGCCCTGCCGGTAACGTTAACGCCGGAGACACTGCGCGCAGCATTCGAAAAGGTAGAATCGTTTACGGTATGATTAGGCTATGGGATGCCTGATAGCGGCTTCGCCTTATCAGGCCTACGACGACTAATTATAACGGCAAATGCGATGTTGTAGGCCGGATAAGCGTCAGTGCCATCCGGCAAAAAATCAACAGCACTTCGCGCCGCCTTTCCCCCCATATCGCGCATCCTGGCGCTCGCGGAAAAATTCTTCGTAGGTCATTGGCGTTTGGTCCGGATGCGTGACGCGCATATGTTCAACATAGTTGTCGTAATCCGGCACACCTATCATTAATCGGGCGGTTTGACCTAAATACTTCCCGGCTTTGGCGAGTGTTTCAAACATAGTGATTCCCTGTCGTACAAACGCCCTCCCCGTTCAGGAGAGGGCTCATTGGTTAAGAGAATATTAGTGCGCGCCTTTCGCCTGCGCCACGATCTCTTCGATATTCTCAGGCATCGGCTCGTACGGCGTCTCTTTCGAAGTTGGTTTGTCCTCTTTCAATGCTGCCAGCGCAGTTTTGATGGAGAACAGACCCAGCACCACAACGACTACCATGAAGAAGATGGTGAGACCCGCATCCAGGCGGTTGTTAAACACCAGCTGCGTCAGCTGCGACTGGGTGTACTGCGCCGGAATGTTACCGCTGTCGATCATCGCCTGGAATTTGTTGGCGATAGCCAGGAAGCCGATTTTTGCATCCGGGCTAAACGCTTTCTGCCAGCCAGCGGTCAGGGTACAAATCAGCAGCCAGGCGGTTGGGACCAGTGCCACCCACGCGTAGCGCTGGCGTTTCATCTTGAACAGCACCACAGCACAGAGCATCAACGCCATACCGGCCAGCATCTGGTTGGCGATACCAAACAGCGGCCACAGGGTATTAATACCACCCAGAGGATCCACCACGCCCTGGTGTAAAAAGTAACCCCAGGCCAGCACGCACAGCGCCGTCGCCAGCAGGTTCGCAGGCAACGAATCGGTTCGTTTCAGGCCCGGTGACACCACGCCCAGCAAGTCCTGCAGCATAAAGCGCGCAGCGCGTGTACCGGCATCAACCGCCGTCAAAATAAACAAAGCTTCAAACAGAATGGCGAAGTGATACCAGAACGCCACATCCATCATGCCACCCAGTGCGCCATGCAGAATGTACGCCATCCCGACGGCCAGCGTCGGCGCACCACCTGCGCGGGAGATAATGGATTGCTCACCCACTTCATTGGCGATTTGGTGCAGAGTATCTGGCGTAATAGCAAAGCCCCAACTACTGACTACCTGTGCCGCAGAAGCCACTACATCAACCGTGCCCGCAGGAGCCAGCACCGCCATCGGGCTGTTCATCGCAAAGTACACGCCCGGATCGATGATGCACGCGGAAACCAGCGCCATAATGGCGACAAAGGATTCCATCAGCATTCCGCCGTAGCCGATAAAGCAAGCCTGCCCTTCATTCGCCAGCATCTTCGGCGTGGTACCGGAGGAGATCAGCGCATGGAAGCCAGATACCGCACCGCATGCAATGGTGATAAACAGGAACGGGAACAGGTTACCGGTCCAGACCGGGCCAGTACCGTCAACAAACTTGGTCAGAGCTGGCATGGTCAGCGTCGGACGCATGATCAGAATCCCTACCGCCAGACCAACAATGGTGCCGATTTTCAGGAAGGTAGAGAGGTAATCACGCGGGGCCAGCAGCAGCCACACCGGCAGCACGGCGGCGACAAAACCGTAGCCCACCAGCATCCAGGTCAGCTGTACGCCGGTAAAGTCAAAGTACGGTGCCCAGGTCGGGCTTTCCGCTACCCAGCCGCCGGAAATAATGGCAAACACCAGGAATACCAGACCAATAACCGACACTTCACCAATGCGGCCCGGGCGCAGATAGCGCAGGTAAATCCCCATAAAAATCGCCAGCGGGATAGTGAACGCTACGGTGTAAGTTCCCCACGGGCTGTGGGTCAGCGCTTTCACGACAATCATCGCCAGTACCGCGAGGATAATCACCATGATCATAAAACAGGCTACCAGCGCAATAACACCCGCCGTAGGGCCCATCTCTTCTTTAACCAGTTCGCCAAGGGAACGACCATCGCGACGGGTAGAAACAAACAGCACCATGAAGTCCTGCACCGCCCCTGCCAGTACCACCCCGGCGAGCAGCCAGATCATACCCGGCAGATAGCCCATTTGCGCCGCCAGCACCGGTCCAACTAACGGACCCGCTCCGGCAATCGCTGCAAAATGGTGACCAAACAGTACTTTTTTATCGGTGGGTACATAATCCAGACCATCGTTATGACGCACGGCTGGCGTCATACGCGTCGGGTCCAGCGCCAGTACATTTTTCGCGATGTACAGGCCATAGAAACGGTAAGCGATAAGGTAGACACAGACTGACGCCACGACTATCCACAACGCGTTGATCTGTTCACCACGATTTAACGCAATATATCCCAGGGCAAATGCTCCGATAACGGAGAGCAATGTCCAGAGGAGGTATTTCCCTGATTTATTCATAGTTGTTGTCCGTTTGCGTGATCCAGAAAGATGTTACATTTTGTTTCTATAACATCTTTCCTGATTTTAACAACCTGACAACCACATAAACCTGAGACATCACTGACTATTTACATTGCATTGTTAACTGGATCACCTTTGCTACAACTATAACTGAAACAATTACGTTACTTATGCGGCTGGGCCAGCGTTTTGCTTGCCCAAGAGGCCAATTACAGAATTCATCATCAACATAGATACATTTACAGTAAATTATAATTATTTAGCATTTCATCACTCTGGCGATGTGCCCTTATTTTAAAATCATAAGTAGCAACATCCTTAATTATAAAACCATTAATAATCTTAGGATATTCTCATTTTTTATACATGGAGTGCTTTTATTAATCCTGATGAAAAAATCAGACATCAAAAGCTACCTTTAGCGATACCCCCTACCTATAATCCAAAGAAACATTGATTAAGTGAAATCACATAAAAATATCACCACCACCTTCTGACATATATTTCAAAAGCATACATAGAAACATCCAAAATCATTTTACGCAGAATGTTATTCATTAATAGTGGCATAATTTTATAAGGATATAAATAATGAATAAATGCTATCGCATTGTCTGGAATATCGCGCGAAACATGTTCATCGTCGTGTCAGAACGCTCTCGTGGAGATAACCGGGTACGAACCACCGTTGCCGGGGTGCTTTTATCAACCGTCGGCATCATGACCAGCGCCGCCCTTGCCGCAGATAAAGGGCCACAGAGCGGAGAAACCATCATCCTGAACAATGGTGACACTATAACGTCATTATCAGGAGAGACGGGTATCGATAGCACCGTGACTGGTGGTCAAGGAGTGCAAATTGAGGGTAAGGCATCAATTAACGTTACGGGGGATAGCGGTTCAATCGGCGTTAAACTCGATAACGGTGTAATAAATGATTTAGGAAACGATACACAGATTAACGTAACCGATACCGGTTCAACCACCACAAGCTCAACAAATGGTGTTTACATTAGTAAAGTAAATCCAGGTACTCGCATCGATGCCAACAATCTATTAATTAACGTTGCCAGTAACAACACCGCCTATGGTGTTTATATTCACGGTATGGATTCATCTCTCGACTTCGGGCAAGGAAGCAAAATCAACGTTGAATCCCTGAGCGGAAATAGCACCGGTGTCTTTTTCTATGATGGCGGTAATACATTCACCATGGATGGCGGTTCCATTCATGTAACCTCCAACTCCGCCGGTAAAGCGACGGGTATCGATACCTCCAGGGCAGAGAAAACCACGCTCAATCTGGGAGACAACACCCACATAGAAATCAACAGTGGTACCGAGAGAGGCAGTGGTCTCTATTTCGGCAAAGATACAACGCTCAACGCGAACGGCCTGGTTATTGATGTCACAACGTTAGACTCAGCAAATACTGTGATGATTTATGGAATCCAGACAGGGTCAAACAACCATATTAATCTGGGTGAAGGCAGTAAGATAACGCTCTCCACTCCAGGTGGAACGGCCTATGGATTGACGTCAGGAAGGGGAAGTCAGATCGCTGCTAATAACCTGACGATCGATGTATCCACTACCTCTACAGGACACACAAGTGGCCGCGGCGCAGACATCTCAGGCAACATCGACTTTGGCCACGATTCGACCATAACAGTGGCAGGCTTTTCCGAAGGATATGGTCTGTTTGTCGGAGATTATTCGGCGACAAAAAAAGAAGACGTCACTGCCGCAGCACATGCCGAAAACCTGACAATTGAAGTGACCGGCGGCAAAACCGAAGGTATCCGTATAGAGGGAGGTCTGGTAGATCTCGGTTCCGGCAGTTCCATCAGCGCCACCGGAACGGCATCAACTATTTACCTCACTGGCCGAGGATACGGGGAACTTGACGCGGATAACCTGACGGTAAAAACAGCGCAAGGAACAGCGATAACAGCCCAAAGTAGCATGTATGCCACCGTCGTTAATATTGGTGAAGGCAGTACGATCGACGGACGAAGCGACACCGCCAAAACGTACGGGCTGGTAGCCAACACATCTTTTTCTGACCCATCAACGATCAATTTCAACGGTTCTCAGGATAATCGAAACACAATTTATGCCTCGGGAGGCTATGGCGCATCAGCACAATTTAGTGGCTCAACTATTAATATCTCCAATACCGACATCATTATGAACGGAGCCAATTCCTACGGGCTTTCGGCTATAGGCGATAACAGTTTTACCCGCGCAGGCATTATTAATGCCAGCAACATGAACATCGACATGACAGGAGCCAGCAACGCTTCTGGCGTTATGGTTCAACAGGGCGGCATCGTCAATCTGAGTGGTGACACAACGATTAAAACCAACGACGATGGAATCGCTATCTGGGTACCTAAAGTGTCGTCCGGCAGCAATATATTGCCCGGTGGCACCATCAACGGTACGGGAAAAATGACGATTATCGGCGACATCGTTAACAGCGGCTGGGGATATATCAATCTGACAATGGATGCGGGATCTTATTTTGAGGGCGCAACATCCATCAATCACGACTTTAACACCCGGGGCCTGGACTCTGAGCTTAACCTTACGCTCGCCGATCAAGGAAAATGGCTAGTTACTGACAGTTCAACCCTGACATCGCTGGACAATGCGGGTACCGTAGAACTGGCAGCCGACAGCACATTACATGCTAATAGCCTGACGTTGCAGGAAAGTAGCATCCTGAATGTTGATCTTAGCGCAGCAGCCCTCGCCAGCGCCAATAGCGCACCATTGATTACCGGGGGTGAGATTGCGTTAGGCGGTGATTTACATATCAGTAATAGCGGCAACGCGCTGGATATCGGCACACTCACCTCTGACGCTCAATTACAAGACATTGAAGCCATTACGTTGATTGATACAGACTCTTCAATCACCGGAGATTTTGCCAGCTTATCAACGGATACTGACTCAATGCCGGATTACCTGTCAGTATTCGGGCAAATCAGCGCCACAGATAACACCCAATACCAATTGGGTGTTGGCCTGAACTGGTATGCCGGACAGTCTGGCTCCGTCGCCACCCCTGCTCACGGCACATTCACCCTCGATGGCGGCAAGCAGTTTACTGTCAATAGCCAACTGGAAGACGTCGCATCAGACACGCGCAGCGGTTGGGACGGTAAGAGCCTGACCAAAAAAGGAGAAGGCACACTCACTCTGACGTCGAATAACACCTATAGCGGTACCACCGCCGTGCAGGAGGGGACGTTATGGCTAACAGAGACAGGCGTTATTGGCGCCGCAGGCAGTCAGCAGTATGTCACTATCGGGAAGGGTTCAACCTTAGGTGGCAATGGCACCGTTAACGGCAACGTGGACAACGCTGGAACATTACGCTTTGGCGATAATACTGCCGCCCAAAGCAGTTTTATCATAAACGGTAATGTCACTAACAAGGGCAGTATCGCAAGCTCCGGGACGACGCCGGGCAATACATTGACTATTAACGGCAACTACACCGGCAATGGCGGTAACCTGACACTCAATACTTATTTAGGCGACGATAGCTCGCCGACCGATGAACTGATTGTATCGGGTGACGTGGACGGTAAAACCACGCTGTACATCAACCAGGCTGGAGGAGAAGGCGCATTCACCGACCAGGGTATTGAAATTGTGAATGTTGGCGGTACATCAACAGATGATGCTTTCTCGCTGGGCAATCGGGTCCTGATTGGGCCGTACGAATATCGCTTATACGAAGATAATGAAAATTGGTATTTGCGCTCACAGGCGGAGGCACCCGATGACGGGGGAGATATTACTCCTGTCGATCCTGACGACGATGGCAGTGACGTAACCCCCGTCGACCCCGATGACGGCGGCAGCGACGTAACCCCCGTCGATCCCGACGACAGCGGCGGCGACGTAACCCCCGTCGATCCCGACGACGGCGGCAGCGACGTAACCCCTGTCGACCCCGATGACGGCGGCAGCGACGTAACCCCTGTCGACCCCGACGATGGCGGCAGCGACGTAACCCCTGTCGACCCCGACGACGGCGGCAGCGACGGTAAACCATCAAATCCACAATACCGTGCCGATATCGGCGCTTATCTGGGGAATCAGTGGCTGGCTCGCGAGCTACAAATGCAAACGCTTTTCGACCGTGAGGATAGCCAGTATCGTTCACATGAAGGTGACTTATGGCTACGTGTAAAAGGTGGAAACACGGACTCTACTGCTGCGGATGGAAATGTCGACATGGACAGCGATTACGTCCGGTTCCAACTTGGCGGGGATATCGCCACCTGGAACAACGGTCAGCAAAGTCTGACGCTGGGACTCATGGGAAGCTATATCAATGGCAGTACAGATAGCACAGGAAACCGCGGCGCAGATGGCAGTCAGTTTTCAGCCACCGGAGATATCGACGGCTACAATTTGGGCGTTTACGCAACCTGGTATGCTGATGCTATGCGTCATCGTGGCTGGTATGTCGACAGTTGGTATCAATATGGTTTCTACGATAATAGCGTTGAAAACGGTGATGCAGGAACAACACATTACGACTCAACCGCCAACGCGCTCTCTCTGGAAAGCGGCTATCGATATACGATGGACTTCGCCAGTAACCAATCGTTAAGTCTGATACCGCAATTACAAGTTGTCTGGCAGAGCTACAAAGCGGACAGCGTGCAAGCACACAATACGCGTATTGACGGTCAAAATAGCGAAAACTGGACCACTCGCCTCGGTCTTCGCGTCGAGGGTTCGTCACCGACAACCAATGCGATTCTTCAGCCATTCGCCGAAGTCAACTGGCTACATATGACCGATGATATGGCGGTATCCTTTGATAACTCAGCGGTAAACCTGGATCTTCCCGCCGATCGCGCTGAAATAAAACTCGGGATCCAGGCCGCTATCAACAATCAATGGAACATTAGCGCGCAGGCAACAGGGCAGAAAGGAAACAACGATTTCAGCGATCTCAGTGGCAGCGTTAACCTGCACTATAGCTGGTAATCTACACAAAAACGCGTCTGGTATGCTCAGACGCGTTTTATCTTTCACCCCATAACCGCCGTGCCTAAACGGCAGGTGCAGCAGCGTCGTCCCTGCTCATCAAAGATGACGATTTCCCAGCTTTGATTTTGACGCCCAAGATGCAACGGCTGACAAACGCCGCGTACTTTCCCCTGCGATACCGCCCGATGATGCGTGGCGTTTAGTTCCGTCCCCACCACACACTGCCCGTCGCGCGTCATCAGATAACCCGCCATCGAACCCAACGTTTCCGCCAGGGCCGCCGACGCGCCGCCATGCAGCAGGCCAAACGGCTGATGCGTTCGGCTATCCACCGGCATTTCGGCTTCCAGCACATCATCACCCAGTCGTGTATAGACCATTCCCAGATGCGCCACCATCGTGTTCTGACTGGTGGCATTGAGTTCATCCAGCGTCAAATGACGTTTCCAGATCATCGTCATGCCCCCAGCGTGGAACCGCCGTCCACCACGATATCCTGTAATGTAATGTGGCTGGCCAGATCGGAAGCGAGGAATAAAATAGTGTTGGTGATCTCTTGCGGCCGGGCGATTTTCCCCAACGGAATCCCAAGCTTAAACTGCTCGCCAAATCCACGAATGCGCTGTTGCTCCGCGTCATCGCTGACCCACAGCGTACGCTGCATGTCGGTATCGGTCGACCCCGGAGAAACCACGTTACAACGCACACCGCTGCCTGCCAGTTCAAGTCCGACGGTCAGAGCCAGGCTTTTCAAGGCGGCCTTTGACGCACCGTAAGCACTCATGCCGATACGCGGCGTGTGCGCCGCATCCGACGCGACGGTCACGATCGCCCCGCCCTGCTGGCGACGAAACTGCACCATCGTCTGCTGAAACAGATTGAACGCCCCGCCAACGTTAACCGCAAACGTCTGCTGCCACTCCTCAGCGCTTAGCGCATCGGTGGCACCCATACGCAAAATACCTGCGGCATTGACCAACACATCCAAACGCTCGCGCGCTTTGAGGACGCGCTGGCACACCTCAGCTACCTGTCCGGCATTCGCCACATCCAGCACTTCGGTCGTAAACGGGTAGTTATCCTGAGGAAATTCGCGATCGAATCCAGTCACCTCAGCACCTGCATTCGCAAACGCCAGCGCCGTGGTGTAGCCAATCCCTTTTCCCGCCCCGGTTACCCAGACGGTTTTCCCGGCAAAATCAAATCCGGCCATTACTTCACCTCGCGGGAGAGCAGAGCCCACCATGCGTCAATGGTCGGTTTTTTCGCCAGCATCACGAAATCAATATCACCATGAACCTTACGCCAGCGCGCCGCCAGCGCCATCATGCGCACGGAATCCAGCCCATAGTCGATCAGGTTTTCGTCATCCATCGGCTCTTCAGACTCATCCAGCAGCGGCAGAATAACGCTGCGCAACGCATCTTTACTGGCCGGAACCGGCGTCGGTAATAATTCCTGGGTCATAACCACACGCCCGGAACGTCCCGCCACGTATTTCAGCGACATCAAGTGTTCGTCACGGCTAAAGTCTGCCAGCGCATCGGCAACCATAAACGGCTTGATGTCACGCATGAAAGCGTCCGTTGCGGTGGTCATACAGCCAATATGCGCATACACCCCGGTAATGATCAGTTGATTACGCCCGGTTTCCTTGAGCATCTGTTCCAGCGGGGAGCGATGAAATGCGCTATAACGCCATTTCACCAGAATGGTATCCGCTTCATCCGGCGCCAGCGCCTCAACAATCTTTTGTTGTTCCGGCGAACGCGTCAGGCCCGGTCCCCACATATCATTGAGCAGAGCGCGGTCTTCATCACTCTGCTCTTTCGGTTGAGCGGTGTAATACACCGGAATATTATGCTCTTTGCAGTACTGGCGCAGCGCGGCGATGTTCGCGACGACCTGCTCCATCATCGGACAGTTATCGCCCCAAAAGCCGATAAAATAATCCTGCATGTCGTGGATCAGCAGCGCGGCGCGTTCAGGGTCAAATGCCCAGTCGACTTTGTTCACCGGAACATCAAGCGCCGTTGGTAGCGCATAAGCCTGCAGTTTAGGAATTGCCATTTCTATTTCTCCTTCAGGCCAGTGAACGTGATGCCAGCCACTGACGTAATTGTTTTTTATCTACCTTCCCCACTGGAGTCAGCGGTAATGACTCAACGCACTCAACACGATCGGGTAATTTGAATTCCGCCACACCCTGTTCGCGCAGAAAACGGCGCACCTGAACCGCGCGCAGCGGCTCTTTTACCACTAGCCAGGCACAGCTTTTCTCGCCCATCAGTTCGTCATCCATACTGACCAGCGCGGCATGGATAACCATTGGATGGCGCAGCAGCAGGTTTTCAATCTCTTCAGCAGCGATCTTCTCCCCGCCTCGGTTGATCTGATCCTTTTCGCGTCCCTGAACGGTGATGTAGCCATCCGGGTCGATAGCGATCAGATCGCCGGAACAGTAAAAGCCGTTGGCGTCAAAGGCGCTGGCATTATGCTCAGGGCTTTTGAAATAACCACGGAAGGTGTACGGACCACGTGTCATCAGGCGTCCGGTCTCTCCCTGGGCTAAGGGGTTGCCGTCAGCGTCTGCTACCCAGACTTCATCATCAGGACACATCGGGCGACCCTGGGTATTGATGATGCGCTCAGGACTGTCGTCCAGACGGGTGTAGTTCACCAGCCCTTCAGCCATGCCGAAGACCTGCTGCAACTGGCAGCCAATCTCAGCCGGAATACGCGCCGCAAGCGTGGCGGAAAGTCTCGCTCCACCGACCTGTAGCAGTTTCAGCGAAGCCAATTGCGCATTACTGCCCCACTCCGCAATCGCCTGCAACCACAGGCTCACCGCAGGTGGCACCAGCGCCGTGACGTTAACCTGATGCTGTTCAATCAGCGGGAAACACAGGGTAGCGCTCGGGTCGGCCGCCAGCACGACGGTTCCACCCGCAAGGAACACGCCCAGCGCGCCTGGCGAACTCATGGCGTAGTTATGCGCCGCCGGGATTGCGCATAAATAACGCGTTTCCCCGGTGAAGCGGCAAATCTCATTGCTGCGACGCACGCTGTAGTAGTAATCGTTATGAGTGCGAGGAATCAGCTTTGGCGTCCCGGTCGTCCCGCCGGAAAGCTGGAAGTACGCCACCTCATCAGCGGGCGATGGTGTAGCAGTAAAATCAGTCGCAGGTTGGCTTATCGCCGTTTGCAGATTGTGTTCACCTTCGTCGTTGTGCAGTTGCACCACGCGCACTGAATTGTGTTCGGCCACAAAAGCGTTTAGAAAATCGTCCCCGCTAAACAGCGTATGCTGGCGATCGGCAATCAGCAGCGCCGGTTCAATCTGTTTGGCATAGGCGTTGAGTTCGTTACGCTGATGGCTGAACAGGGCCAGCACCGGAGCTACGCCCAGCTTGAGTAACGCAAAGAAGGTGATATATAGCTCAGCCACATTGCCCAGTTGTACCAGCGCGGTTTCACCGGGTTTAATCCCTTGGCGACGCAAACTGCAGGCTAGATTGTCAGCGGCATGATTCAGCTGGCGATAGCTCAGATGGCGTTCACCATCAATAACCGCCGTATGGTCGCTGTCGGCGTGACGGGTCAGAATGTCGGTCAGCGGCAAATCCTGCCAGTAACCTTTTTCACGATACCTGCGGGCAAACTCTTCCGGCCAGCGGGTGAATGGAATACTCATTATTGCTCCTTAAAACCAGTCCACAAGGCTCTTAATGCAGTCCAAAAACATTCAACATCGTGGAGAGCTTGGCCCCCGTTTCACGCCATTCCGCAACCGGGGAAGAGGCTGGAACAATTCCTGCTCCGGCAAAGAAACGCACCTGATTGCGCAACAGCTTCGCACAGCGGATCGTCACCACCCACTCACCGTTACCTTCGGCATCACACCAGCCGACAATACCGCCGAACAGTTCGCGATCGAACGGCTCCAGCTCGGCGATAAGCTTGCGCGCAACCTGATGTGGGAAGCCACTCAGCGCAGGCGTCGGGTGCAACAGGCACGCCAGCGTCAGGGCGTTTTCCTGCGCGTTGGCTTTACCTTCAAACGGCGTGCCGAGGTGCCAGAGCGTCGGCGTAGTAACCAGCTGCGGAGAAGAAGGCAGTTGCAGTTCACGGCTGCGATCGCGCAATACCGTTTTCATCGCTTGCGTCACCAGTTCGTGCTCATGGCGGTCCTTCTCAGATGCCAGCAGGCGGATCCCTGCTTCGCGATCCAGCACATCATCAGGCTGACGACGTGCAGAGCCCGCCAGCGGCAGAGAACTGAAACGCTCGCCTTCTTTGCGCAGAAGCAATTCCGGGCTGGCACCAATCAATACGCCGCCGTCTTCAATCGGCACATGGAAGTTGTAGCTCGCTGGATTTTGCGCCACCAGACGCTCCAGCAGCGCACCACTGTCAATGTTGGCATCGGTGGTGATATCGATCAGGCGTGACAACACCACTTTGTCGACTTCCGGAGTAGACGTCAGCGCAGCCGCCCGGGCGACCATATCTTCAAAAAAGTCCTGTTCCGGGATCGATTTACGTTCCACGACGTTCAGCGACTGATGCGCGTTAAAATAACGTGATGACTGCTGCTTCGCCGTACGAGAAAAGCTCTGCCACGATTGGGGAATAAACAGCGATGATGGCTGGCGGGTGTCAAAAGGGATCGCCCCGACCATGATGGGGTTCGCAATGCCCTGCGATTTGGCATCAGCAAACAGTGAGAGCATTTTCTGTTGGAAAGGGCTGTCTGGCGAGTCGCCATCAATTGCCGGTTCCGCATAGCGGGCGAAGCATCCTGACGTCGTAAAACTACGGTACGGCGACATAAAGAAAAAACTGTCGGGAGCGAGCGTCGGCATAGTCTGCGTTTTTTCCTCGGCCAGTGACGTATCCATATCATCCTCCAAAAATGATAAAGGCTCTAATAATGATTATCATTTATATTTTCGGTCGCTAACCTAAAAGTAAAGCGGCGGTATGTCAACTCTTGTGGTAGCACAATGTGCGACTTTGGCTTGCATCCTTGCTCGCTAACAATGAAAATGAGAAGCATTACTTATACTGATAACAGGAAGCTGATTCGTGAGTCTCCCCTCTTTTTGCCGCACCGTGCTCTTACTGGCAGGTTTATCTCTTTCAGGAATTTCTTCAGGTCACGCCGCCGACTGGCCGCGTCAGGTTACTGACAGCCGCGGCACGCATACGCTGGAGCATAAACCGCAGCGAATTGTCTCCACCAGCGTGACCCTCACCGGTTCGCTGCTAGCGATTGATGCCCCGGTCATCGCCAGCGGTGCCACTACGCCGAACAATCGCATCGGCGATGCGCAGGGCTTTTTACGCCAGTGGAGCGAAGTGGCAAAAGAACGCAAACTGAGCCGCCTGTATATCGGCGAACCGAGCGCCGAGGCCGTCGCAGCTCAAATGCCGGATTTGATTCTGGTAAGCGCCACCGGGGGCGATTCTGCCCTCGCGCTGTACGATCAGCTGTCCACCATTGCGCCAACGCTCATCATTAATTACGACGATAAAAGCTGGCAGTCGCTGCTGACCCAGTTAGGTGAAATTACCGGTCAGGAGCAACAGGCTGCTGCGCGTATTGCCGAGTTTGATAAGCAACTACAGGCAGTTAAGCAACGTATTACTCTGCCACCACAGCCGGTCAGCGCGCTGGTATATACCGCCGCGGCGCACAGCGCCAACCTGTGGACGCCTGAGTCAGCGCAAGGCAAGCTGATGGAGCAGTTAGGGTTCACGCTGGCAACGCTGCCTGCCAACTTGCATACCAGCCAGAGTCAGGGCAAACGCCACGATATCATCCAGCTTGGCGGTGAGAACCTGGCGGCAGGCCTGAACGGCGAAGCGCTGTTCCTGTTTGCTGGCGACAGCAAAGATGCCGATGCTATTTACGCTAATCCGCTTCTGGCGCATCTGCCAGCCGTGCAAAATAAACGTGTTTATGCCCTGGGTACGGAAACCTTCCGTCTCGACTACTACAGCGCAATGCTGCTGCTGCAACGTCTGTCGGCTCTGTTTTAATTGCCAGCGCCGGATGCGGCTAACGCCTTATCCGGCCTACAATCCGTAGAGCACAACGCAATCAGACATTCACGGGGACTTGCCGGAATCGGCGCACTTCTCCCAACAACAGCAGCAGTAAAAGACCGACAATCACCAGCCCAAACCCACTCACGCTTGCCGAAGCAACTGGCGTCATCATCGCGCCCAGACCACCTAACAACGCCGCGCCAATCGCATCGCCGGTGACGTTCTGTGCGGTCCACAAACCATTAATTCGCCCGAGCATCGCTTCCGGCGTCTGCGTCTGTAACAGGGTGTACTGCAACAACGAACTGACCGCACTTAGCCAGCCAAACAGCGCCAGGCAAATAACCCCAAGCTGCCAAATGGGCATCAAGCCAAACAGACCGATAGCCAGAAATGAAGCCACGGTCGATGCCAGCATGATCAGTCCCGGACGAAGACTGTGCGCCAGTTGTCCGCTGGTCAATGCACCCACGGCTGCCCCCAGCGGAATAGCCGCATACAGCAGGCCAATTTGCGCACTCGACATGTGCCAGTTAATCGCCAACGCCGGATACAGCACGCGCACGGCGCTCGCCATGGTTAACAGACCACCGAGCAGTGCAATACCGCCAATCAGCGGGCTGGCAAGCAGAAAGCGGAATGCTGCCAGCAGCGATTTCAGCGGATGCTCACGCGGCTGCGGCGGAGGCGGCAACGCGGGAAGACTCAGCAACGGTAGTAAGGTAATGAAGGTTCCCGCCGCCGCCAGTCCGTAGTTCCAGGCCACGCCGCCGGTCGCGAGCAACACCCCGCCAAGCATCGGTGAAATTACCGATCCCAGACGCACCGTCAGCATGGTAATCGCCCCGGCCTGCATCAGATTCTCCCGCCCGACCAGCGCTGGCGTCGCTGCCAGCAAAGCAGTCACACCCAGCGAAGCAAAGAAACCGTCCCATAAGCCAAGCAGATAAATTGCCAGTAACGACGGTTCGGGAAGTAACGCATTCAAACACAGGCCAATAAAGCCAATGCCACAGGTACCACGCGCAAGCAGGATCACTTTTTTACGCTCATAGCGGTCAGCCAGCACACCGCCCACCATCAGGCCAATAAACATTGCACTGCCGGTCAGCGTCACCGACAAACCGACCTGCCAGGTCGACTGGGTCATCATCTGGATTTGTACCGGAACCGCTACGCCGAGTAGCCCCAGAGAGACAATGGAAATAAAACGGGCGAGGAAGACTGCACGAAATGCAGGGTGGGTCTTTAACAGGCTGAGATTGAGCAGCCATGATTGTCGATTCATTACAGAGCCTTACCAGGTACTTTTTCAATATCCATTCGATGGCTGCACATGCTAACATATCCAAATAAGATCGATAACGATAATTACTATCATTATCAGGGAAGTTGATATGTCATGCTCTGTTTCCGCGACACGCGCCTTCGCCGTGCCCGGACTATTGTTATTACTTGTTCTGACCACGGTATTAAGTCTGGTTATTGGCGCCAAGTCGCTACCTGCCTCCGTGGTGCTGGATGCGCTCACCGGCAGTTGTCAAAGCGCTGATTGCACCATCGTGCTTGACGCGCGACTCCCACGCACGCTGGCGGGGCTGCTCGCCGGTGGTGCGCTGGGCCTGGCTGGCGCATTAATGCAAACGCTCACGCGTAATCCTCTCGCCGATCCCGGCATTCTGGGCGTCAACTCCGGTGCCAGCTTCGCTATTGTGCTGGGCGCCGCGCTGTTCGGCTTTTCCTCTGCGCAAGAGCAACTGCTGATGGCCTTTTGCGGTGCGCTGGCTGCGTCGCTTATCGTAGCTTTTACCGGTAGTCAGGGCGGTGGGCAGTTAAGCCCGGTACGTTTGACGCTGGCGGGCGTTGCCCTGGGCGCGGTGCTGGAAGGATTATCCACCGGCATCGCCCTGCTCAACCCGGACGTTTACGATCAGTTGCGTTTCTGGCAAGCTGGCTCACTGGATATCCGCAGCCTGCAAACGCTGAAGGTTGTATTGGTACCAGTACTGATTGCCGCGGCTGTCGCACTGTTCCTCAGTCGCGCCCTGAATAGCCTGAGCCTCGGGAGCGACACAGCTACCGCGCTTGGTAGTAAAGTCGCTCGCACACAGTTTATTGGCCTGCTGGTGATTACCGTACTGTGCGGCAGCGCGACCGCGATTGTCGGTCCTATCGCCTTTATCGGCCTGATGATACCTCACATGGCGCGCTGGCTGGTGGGGGCGGATCACCGCTGGTCACTGCCCGTCACCCTGCTGGCAACCCCTTCTCTGTTACTGATTGCCGATATCATCGGTCGCCTGATTGTTCCCGGCGAGCTGCGCGTGTCGGTGGTCAGCGCTTTCATCGGCGCGCCGGTGCTTATCTTTCTGGTACGCCGTAAATCGCGCGGGGGTGGCGCATGATGCACCTCTCCCGCCGCCTGATAATCAGCAGCCTACTGCTGGTTGCAGGTTGTCTCGTCATTGGTTTATGGAGCCTGCGTAGCGGCGTTGTTACGCTGGAAACCCAGCAAATTATTGCCGCCCTGCTCGGCGATGCGCCGCGCAGTATTACCCTGGTGGTGACCGAATGGCGTTTGCCACGCGTGCTCATGGCGCTATTGATTGGCGCAGCGCTCGGCGTGAGCGGCGCAATATTCCAGTCGCTGATGCGTAACCCGCTGGGTAGCCCGGATGTGATGGGCTTTAATACCGGTGCCTGGAGCGGTGTGCTGGTGGCAATGGTGCTGTTCGGACAGCATCTTACCGCGATCGCGCTGGCGGCCATGCTCGGTGGGATCCTGACTTCTCTGGTGGTCTGGGCGCTCGCCTGGCGCAATGGGATCGACACCTTCCGGCTAATTATTATTGGTATCGGCATACGCGCCATGCTGGTGGCGTTCAACACCTGGCTACTGCTGAAAGCATCATTAGAAACCGCGCTAACGGCCGGACTGTGGAACGCTGGATCGCTCAATGGCCTGACCTGGGCCAAAACCTGGCCGTCTGCCCCGCTGATTATCATCATGCTGGTATGCGCCACATTGCTGGTACGCCGGATGCGCTTACTGGAAATGGGTGATGACAGCGCCTGTGCGCTTGGTGTCAGCGTTGAGCGCTCGCGTCTGATGATGATGCTGGTTGCGGTTGTACTGACCGCTGCCGCCACCGCGCTGGCGGGTCCTATCTCGTTTATTGCCCTTGTCGCGCCGCATATCGCGCGACGTATAAGCGGCACATCGCGCTGGGGATTAACCCTGTCAGCGCTGTGCGGCGCGTTGCTGCTGCTGATGGCGGATTTATGCGCCCAACAGCTGTTTATGCCTTATCAGCTTCCGGTGGGCGTTGTCACCGTAAGCCTCGGCGGTATTTATCTTATCGTCTTGTTAATTCAGGAGTCCCGCAAAAAATGACCGAATCAGTAGCCCGTTTGCGTGGCGACCAGCTAACGCTGGGTTATGGCAAGTTTACCGTGGCGGAAAACCTCAATGTGTCGATTCCCGACGGTCACTTCACCGCGATTATCGGGCCAAATGGCTGCGGGAAATCGACATTGCTGCGCACGCTTAGTCGCCTGATGACGCCCGCGAACGGCAAGGTCTGGCTTGACGGCGAACATATTCAACACTATGCCAGCAAGGAAGTCGCCCGAAGAATAGGTTTGCTGGCGCAAAACGCCACCACGCCGGGAGATATTACGGTACAGGAGCTGGTTGCCCGCGGGCGCTATCCGCACCAGCCACTGTTTACCCGCTGGCGGCAAGAGGATGAAATTGCGGTCTCAAACGCCATGCAGGCGACGGGTATCACCCACCTGGCATCACAAAGTGTGGATACCCTTTCCGGCGGACAACGTCAACGTGCATGGATTGCGATGGTGCTGGCGCAGGAAACGTCGATTATGCTGCTTGATGAACCCACCACCTGGCTGGATATCAGTCATCAGATCGATCTGCTGGAACTGCTGAGTGAGTTAAACCGGGAAAAAGGCTACACGCTGGCCGCCGTTTTGCACGACCTGAATCAGGCCTGTCGCTATGCGACGCATCTGATTGCGCTGCGAGACGGAAAAATTATTGCCGAGGGTGCACCGAAGGAGATCGTCACCGCACAGCTTATTGAAAAAATCTATGGACTGCGCTGTATGATTATCGACGATCCAGTTGCCGGAACGCCGTTAGTAGTGCCGCTTGGACGCAGCAAATAACACGCGTTATCGTAAGGCGGCTGGCTTGCCGCCATACGACAATTCATCACACCAGTTGCTGATCAATAAACGTCATTTTTTGCTTACGCGACACCATAGCATAGTTCAGCAAAACGCCACCACACGCCACCATTCCACCCAGTAATGCGGCCAGAATAACGATCATTGATTTAGCCGGGCCATCTTTTTTCACCGGCAGCGAAGGCGTAAGTTGATATTTAAACGGTGTGAATTTTACGTCGCTCACATTCATCGCTAACAGTTGCTCAACGTGATACTGCCGATTACGTAATTCACCGTTAATTTCAGCAACATCCGTTACTGATTTTTCTATTTCTAATTTACGTTCGATGCCGTCAGCACCCAGTGAAATAGAGAAATCGGGGTCATCCTTCACCGCCTGACCATTACTGTAGACCGGCTTTTTAATCCCGGCGGCATTGGCAATCTCCAGCGAGTAGTTCAGTCGCTGGATATTTGCTTCCAGCTGGTTCTTGAGCCTGACGCGATCCATCTCCAGCCTTTCTTTCTCGAAGCTGGTTTTGATCGACAGTTTATTGCGAATATCTTCCAGCGTTTCTTTCACTACAATATCAGAAATATACTGGATATATCCCTTCAGCACAGACTGAGCTTCTTCGGCATGAGGTGCGGTAAAACTCAGCGTCCATGCGGTATACAGCGAAGTTTCGTTCTTCTTACCCAGGTTAGTATCAACCGCTTTCATTTTCTCACTAAGCCTGACAATTGCCTGATGCAACTCCATTTCGTCGATATCAGCGCCTTTCAATTGATCCATCACGTAAGGTGAAGAGCGCAGATATTCTTCTAACAATGAAGGCGACTGGAATTTTTTGATAAACAGGTTAAACACATCACCACGGCTAACGCTAATATCCATATCCAGCACGCGCAATTTGGTCAACGTATTCTCGAGACTCTGCCACTGAACCGGTTCTGCGGGGGTCACGATTGCCTGACTGGTCCATTTTTGCGGAAGCAGGAAAGATACCAGAATACCCGCACAAGCAAAGGCGAAAACGGTCGCTATAATTTTCGTTCTTGCTCGCCATAAGATTTCGATTAGGTTCACTAAATCGATTTCATTTGCGTTTGCCGCTGGCTGAGGATAGCCAGTAAATTCCGAAACGTTATCTTGCTTAATATTTAATGATGACATGTTGCGTGACCTGAAAACTTTCCTAAAAGAAAAACATTCCTGTGGGAGAAGTCTACCAGCTAGTCAGAATTATCCGAAACACTCTTTGCGCTTGTCGCCCTACCAAAAATTATATTCGGAATTTATTCACCCCTTTCATCACCTTGCACCGCACAAAAACAACAACCCCACAACATATTCTTTACATTGTAGAGCTGTTCGATCACCGCGATTGCAATATTCGTCTTGTTAAACAGATTTATTAATCAGCGTATTTATTACAGGTCCTATCGCCTCAAACGCGGTGGGGGAAATAATATCAACATGCGCGCAGTCGTGGCGGTAAACATCCAGACTGGATATCCACGGGGCCCAGCTACGTTCAGGGCTGACACCCGGCACTAAGGTACGCTCAGCAACGAACAGCGTGGCGTGACCTGCAAACGGCACGCTGTGCGCCGTGGTGAGCAGGCGAACCGCATCGGCGTAGTTGCCTTCGATCGCGTTAAATAAGGCCTCTGACGCATTCCCCTGCTGCGCCGCCAGAAAGGCTTCGCGTTCACGCTCGATCTCCGCCAGCACCGCTGGATCCAGCCCATTGGCCTCTTTTTCTTGCCAGTTTTGCGTCTCTGGCGGCCAGGTATCCAACAGACCGAGGAATGCAACCGTCTCTCCTCTGGCATGTAAGCGCGCGGCGATCCCCTGTGCCAGCGTGCCGCCCAGCGAATAACCTAATAAATAGTAAGGTCCGTGAGGTTGTTGACTGAGCAGCGTTGCCAGGTGATGTTCGCATACCGAGTCGAGATTTTCCGCCGTTTGCATCGGGCCATCCGGTCGTGGCGACTGAATACCCATAATCGACCACTGAGGGCTGAGATAACGCGACAGCACGCTAAACTGCCAGGCAAAACCCGACGCCGGATGGAAGCAGAACAACGTTGGGCCGTGACTTTCACGCAGTGGCAATAGCGTCTCGAATCCCAGACGCTGCGACTGTTCATCATCATTGCTCTCCAGCAATGCGCTCAGTTGTTCCACGGTGGAAGCCACCATAATCTGCCCGGGCGTCACCTGACGCTCAAAAATGCGGCTCAACTGCGCTGCCAGCTTCATCGCCAGCAGCGAATGCCCACCAAGCGCAAAGAAATCAGCCTCTACATCATTCACCTCACAATCCAGCAAGGCCGCAAAAGACTGCGCGATGGTGGTCTCAGTCCCTGCTCGCGGTGCGCGCCCGGAAACACGCGACGTCAACTGCGGCATCGGTAGCGCTTTACGATCCAGTTTACCGTTCGCGCTAAGCGGCAACTCCGCCAGTTGTAACAATACCGTCGGTACCATGTGCGCCGGCAGTTTTTCGCGCAGACGTTCCCGCAACACAGCCGTATCCAGCGGCAAACCCGATTGCGACACCAGATACCCCACAAGTTGACGCGCATCGCCGCCTGTCGCCGCAGCCTGGTTGAATACGCAGGCATGGGCAACGGCATGCTCGACATCAGGCAACTGCTGCATCACCCGGTCAATCTCGCCGAGCTCAATGCGCTGTCCACGAATTTTAAGCTGGTCATCGCTGCGCCCGAGGTATTCCACCGCGCCATTTTCCAGCCAGCGCGCCACATCTCCGGTACGGTACATACGTTCACCGACGTTAAACGGATCGGCGATAAAGCGGCTCGCCGTCAGATCCGGACGCCCCAGATAGCCTTGCGCCAGTTGGATCCCCGTCAGATACAGGTCACCCGCTACGCCGAAAGGCACCGGGCGCATCATGGCATCCAGAATGCGTAAACCGGTATTCCATACCGGATAGCCAATCGGTACGCTGTTGCCGGTTACGGCAGCGAGATCTTCTCCCCAGGCCGGATACCAGCTCACATCGACCGCAGCTTCCGTTGGTCCGTACAAATTGTGCAGTGGCGCATGAGTCAACTGCTCCCACTCACGGCATAAATCGGCTGGCAAGGCTTCGCCGCTGCAAAATACCCGTTTCAGAGAGGCACAACTCTCCCGCGCGGTTTCCGGCGTCAGTGAAGCGACAAAAGCGGCCAACATAGAGGGGACAAAGTGCGTGGTCGTCACCCCATAACGGGCAAAGAACTGTTGCATCGCCAGCGGATCGCGGTGCGCTTCAGGTTCTGCCATGACCAGTTTTGCCCCGGCAATAAACGGCCAGAAAAACTCCCATACCGAGACGTCAAAACTGCATGGCGTTTTTTGCGCCACCACATCATCTGCGGTCAGCGGATAGTGATTTTGCATCCACAGCAGACGGTTAACGATGGCGGTTTGCCCAACCATCACCCCTTTTGGTCTACCGGTAGAACCGGAAGTAAAAATGATATAGGCCGTATGATTGGGTTGAGATAGCGCCAACGGAGCAGCATCTTCTGCTGGCAGCGGCGAGTCATAGCAGAGACTTTCCAGCCCTGGGATATCGCTAAAACGCGCCAGTTGCTCTTCAGTCGCTATCAACAATTTTGGCTTCGCGTCTTCGAGCATCATCCGCAGGCGATCGTCCGGGTATCCGGTATCCAACGGCAGCCAGGCAGCTCCGGCTTCCACAATACCGTGCAGCGCCAGCGTCAGGAACACAGAACGCGGTAATGCCACAGCTACGCTGTCGCCAGGACGGACGCCGCGTTCGCGCAGAAGGCTCGCCAGCGCCACGACCTGCTGGCGCATTTCGCGATAGTTAAACTGATAACGGGCATCGGCCAGCGCCGGGACATCCGGCGTTTTATCGGCCTGCTGTGTCACCAGTGCGCTAAGCGTAGTGAACGGGATCTCCACGGTCGTGTCGTTAATCTTCGCCAGCCGCTCATGTTCTGTAGGCAACAGCATCCCGGCGTCGCCGCAGCATAGCGACGGATTGTCAGCAAACTGCTCGATAAGCCCGATTAAACGCGAGGCATGCTGCGCCAGCGTTTCTGCATCGTAGCGCTGTTTATTGGCCAGGATTTCAATACTCAGCCCGCCGTTTTCATCCGGGAACAACGCCAGTTCAAGATCGTTCACCGGTCCTGTCGCCAGCGTATGAGTTTGCGCCTGAACGCCGGGAATATTCAGATGATAGTCGAATATTTTCACATTCAGCACCGGGCCAAACAGCGGCTCTGCACCGGCTGCACGCCCGCTGTCGCGAACGATTTGTTCGGCATCATAACGTTGATGCCGACGCATTTTCTTCAACTGCCCGGCCAGTCGTTGTGCAAGCGCAGGCAAGCTTTCTGCCGCATCCAGCCTCACACCAAATGGCAGAACGTTTAAAACCGGTCCAGTGGACGTCAACGCCGCCGAGCCCATGCGCCGCATAAAGATAAACCCGGCGGCATAATCCATTCGGCTGCATAAACGTCCCAGCCACAATGCCACCAGTGCGAGAGCCAGATCCGCAGGCTGAACGTCAGGCATGCGTGCCGCAAGCCGGCGAAACGCTCCTTCAGGCGCGGTTAACTTCATGCGAATAATATCCGCGCTGGCCGAGCGTCCCGGCAACGGATTGTTCGACAGCGAAGCAGGAGGTGGCAGTTGCTTTCGCTGCTCGCGCCAGAAGGCGCCGTCGCGTTGCCAGGCATCACTTTGACGGTACTGTTGATACTCTTCCACCACCTCGGCGAACGGCGTAAAAGGCGAGTCTGGCGTAGACTCGCCATCTAGCCATGCGCGATAGATTGCGGCTATCTGGCGGGTAATAGCCGGGAAGCTGAAGCCATCGACCAGCAAATGATGGTAACGCTGATACCAATACCAGCGTTTATCTCCCACCTGTAAAAGCTGGTGAAAAACCAGCGGCTTATTGCCGTCAGCACGTATGTCCTGCTGCAGGTCTGCCTGCATCAACGCACGCGCCGCCTCATGTGGGTTGGATTTTTCGCGCAGATCGATGATTTCGGGTTGCGCAAAAGTGAGCGCAGGATCCACCCATTGCCAGACCTCGCCGTTATCTTCGCTAAACTGCATTCGCAAGGTATCGGCCTGCTCCAGGCCCGCCACAACCGCTTTCGCCAGCAACAACGCATCCAGTTCACCGGTTAATTCTACGTAGTGCGCCACGCTCCACGCCGAGGGCAATGTGGAGAGTTTTTCCGCCATCCAGATCCCCGGCTGAGCCGCCACTAACGGTAAACGCTGAGTCATGGAGCCTCCTGCATATCGACATAGTTCGCGGGCGTCAGCGTGGTCCAGTTTGCATCCAGCCATTGCTGGCAGGCTTCCTGGGATTGGGGTTCGCAAGCAATTTGCCAACCAGCAGGAAGTGAACACTGCTGCGGCCAAAGGCTAAACTGACGTTGGGGATTTTGCAGAATGTAAAACTGGCCCTGCGGATTATCGAAGGGGTTACTGAATTCCATACTCAACTCCTGTCGTGGAACGTCGTCCGGTTAAATCGTGTCGGTAAGCGGTTGCCAGAGCGTCATTAGCCCTTGCATCAGACCGCCGCGCCAGCAAAGCGCATCGTGTCCACCATCAACCTGACGCCAGAAAATAGACTGTGGTGCAGAAGGTAACTGGGCATATAACGCCTGATTAGCGCGATAAATAATGGGCTCGCGGATCCCCGCTTCCAGGACAATACGCAGTCCCTGAGCGCTGATGGTCCCGGTCTTCAGTTGCTCGACGATCGCTCCGTCCTGACCACCACCACGATGCGGCCACCAGTAAGAGCCCGACTGGCTAAGAACACAGCCAAAGCGCGCGGGCCAGTTCAGCCCGGCATACAGCGATGACAACCCGCCAAAACTTTGTCCGGCGACCACAGTACGCTGCGGATCGTCACTGAATGCGGTCGTCGTCTTCACCAGCGGCAACAGCTCCTCTTGTACCGCCAACCAAAAATCCGCGTTACACGGCAGTTCGCGGCTACGGTGAGTCGTGTCGATGGCATCAATCAGGAGATAAACGGCAGGAGGAAGGTGTCCACGATGCGTAAGTGAAGTTAGCGCAGGCCAGACCGGCATACTCTGTGCCCAAAACTGCCCATCCAGCATGATAGCCAGCGGACGAGATTCCGCTTGGGCCTCACCGGTGGTAAATACCCATACGCGACGCGTATTACCAAGCCTTGCGCTACGCCATTGCAGGCAAACTGCGGGTGAATCGGGGTTTTCAGGTCGATCCCATCCGGGCTGTACGGGCGCCTCCGGCATTTCCAGCGCAGACACCGCATGACCGCGACCGCCCTGCCAGCTCTGCGGATTAAGGGGATCGGCAATGGCCTGCGGCAGCAATTGCCGCCAGCCTTCACGCAGTGCGCTTCGGTCAGGCGCTGCGCCCACCGCCAGCGAGGAAAAGATATCGTTTCGTGTTGTCGGGATAAAACAGTAGCTGCCGCGCCAGTTGGCGCTGAGAGAAACACGCCAGCACCAAACATTTGTTCCATCAATGCGTTGCATCGACTGAGGGGTAGCGTTTTGATGATGATCGGTGACGCCAGTGATATAGACCCACACGCGATGAATGGCTGACTCTTTCTCCGTTCCCTGCGGGTCACGCCACCAGAAGGTTACCCGATAATTTCCGTTGTCTTCACGCTCCCACTCCGGGCCTTTTTTTGACTGCCACCACGCCTCGCTTCCCATCTTTAACGTCGTCACCGCCATAACCCCATGTTTATTGTGAAATTTTATGATCTAGCGTGAAATATATCGATAATATTATTGATAACTATTTGCATTTGCAATAGCGTATTGTCGCGCTGTGGGAAGCGCGCACAGTTTTTCACCACTTATAAACCGACCTGGCGCTGCGTACTTTTTCTGGAATGGATAGTTTACGCAGATGCGGGCGACATCAGACCAAATGCCGCACCGAGGCACATTGGTACTCGTGGCTAAAAGAACAGCAGGACATACAATGAACAACAAGATTCATTCACTGGCCTTATTGGTCAATTTAGGGATTTACGGGGTAGCCCTGCCAGCAATGGCAGAAGATCAAACCGATAGCGTAGCTGTCTCTCATGAAGACACCATCGTCGTTACCGCCGCCCAGCAGAACCTACAGGCGCCGGGCGTTTCAACCATTACCGCTGATGAAATTCGTAAGAACCCTCCCGCTCGCGATGTGTCGGAAATCATCCGTACCATGCCTGGCGTTAACCTGACCGGTAACTCAACCAGCGGTCAGCGCGGCAACAACCGCCAGATCGATATTCGCGGCATGGGGCCAGAAAACACCCTGATTTTGATCGACGGTAAACCGGTTACCAGCCGCAACTCTGTGCGTCAGGGCTGGCGCGGCGAGCGTGATACCCGCGGCGATACCGCCTGGGTTCCACCGGAAATGATTGAGCGTATTGAAGTGCTGCGCGGTCCTGCCGCGGCACGCTATGGCAATGGCGCAGCTGGCGGCGTGGTGAATATCATCACCAAAAAAGGCAGCAATGAATGGCACGGTTCCTGGGATACCTATTTCAACGCCCCGGAACACAAAGACGAAGGATCGACCAAGCGCACCAACTTTAGCCTGAATGGTCCAATGGGTGGGGATTTCAGCTTCCGCCTGTACGGTAATCTCGATAAAACCCAGGCCGACGCATGGGACATCAACCAGGGTCATCAGTCAGAACGTACCGGCACTTACGCCAACACCTTACCGGCCGGTCGTGAAGGTGTGATCAACAAAGACATTAACGGCGTGGTCCGCTGGGATTTCGCCCCACTCCAGTCACTTGAACTGGAAGCAGGTTATAGCCGTCAGGGCAACCTGTATGCGGGCGACACTCAAAACACTAACACCAACCAACTAGTGAAAGATAACTACGGGAAAGAGACCAACCGTCTTTACCGCCAGAACTACTCTCTGACCTGGAATGGCGGCTGGGATAACGGCGTCACTACCAGCAACTGGGTACAGTACGAACATACACGTAACTCCCGTACGCCTGAAGGTCTGGCGGGCGGTACTGAGGGTATCTTCGACCCGAATGCGTCACAAAAATATCTCGACGCCGACCTGAGTGACGTCATGCTGCACAGTGAAGTCAGCATTCCGTTAGATCTGCTGGTCAACCAAAATCTGACGCTCGGTACTGAGTGGAACCAGCAACGCATGAAGGACATGTTGTCCAATTCACAGACCTTTATGGGCGGTGATATTCCAGGTTCGAGCAGTACCAACCGTAGCCCGTACTCAGACGCGGAGATTTTCTCTCTGTTTGCTGAAAACAACATGGAACTGACCGACAGCACCATGTTGACGCCGGGTCTGCGTTTCGACCACCACAGCATCGTTGGCGACAACTGGAGCCCATCTCTGAACCTGTCCCAGGGTCTGGGTGATGACTTCACGCTGAAGATGGGGATTGCGCGAGCCTATAAAGCACCAAGCCTGTACCAGCTCAACCCGAACTACATTCTGTACAGCAAAGGCCAGGGTTGCTACGCCACCGGTTCAGCGACGGGCATTGGTTGCTACATGATGGGCAACGATGACCTGAAGGCCGAAACCAGTATCAACAAAGAGATTGGTCTTGAGTTCAAACGTGACGGCTGGCTGGCCGGGGTAACCTGGTTCCGTAACGATTACCGCAACAAGATTGAAGCGGGTACGGTACCGTTCGACAGAACGTCTATCACCAGCAAAGGGAAGACGACTTACACTGATATCTATCAGTGGGAAAACATTCCTAAAGCAGTGGTTGAGGGTCTGGAAGGTACGTTGAACGTACCGGTTAGCGAAACCGTTAACTGGACCAACAACATTACCTACATGCTGCAAAGTAAGAATAAAGAGACCGGCGAGCGCTTGTCGATTATTCCTGAATACACGCTGAACTCAACGCTGAGCTGGCAGGCGCGTGAAGATTTATCGCTGCAGTCAACCTTCACCTGGTACGGTAAACAGCAGCCGAAGAAATACGATTACCAGGGTAAACCGGTAACCGGTAGTTCGGCGAGTGAAGTCAGCCCGTACAGCATCGTCGGCCTGAGCGCGACCTGGGATGTGACGAAAAATGTCAGCCTGACTGGCGGCGTGGATAACGTCTTCGACAAACGTCTGTGGCGTGAAGGCAATGCCCAGACCACGGGCGATATTGTAACCGGGAACTATATGGCGGGCGCTGGCGCGCACACCTATAACGAACCGGGCCGGACGTGGTTCATGAGCGTTAACACGCACTTCTGATAACGTTTCTCCCTCTCCTCGCTACGGGGAGAGGGAAACAATAACGACGATGCACACAACGCACACAACGATCACTTTCGCAGACCACACGCTGCACATTGTCGAGTTCGATCCCGACACCTTCCAAGAGCACGACCTGTTCTGGCTCCCCCACCATACTCAGCTTCAATCCTGTGGGCGTAAGCGTAAAGCTGAGCACTTAGCGGGGCGTATTGCCGCAGTACATGCATTACGTGAATACGGTATCAAAACTGTGCCTGGCATCGGCGGGCAGCGACAACCGCTGTGGCCACAAAAGTTGTTTGGCAGCATCAGCCACAGTACGTCAACTGCGCTGGCGGTGGTATCGACGCATCCCGTCGGACTGGATATAGAAGCTATTTTTACGCCACAAACCGCAGTTGAGCTGACTGGCGGTATTATCGATAACTGTGAACAACGGCTTTTACAGTTCAGTTTGGTTCCCTTTCCGCTCGCCTTAACCTTGGCGTTTTCCGCCAAAGAGAGCGTGTATAAAACATTTTCCGCGCAGGCATCGGAGCTGCCGGGATTTGCCAGCGCCAAAATAGTTGCACTCACAGCGACACACTTAACGGTGCAAATCATCCCGTCATTTTCGCAAAACCTCGCCGGGCAGGAAGTTAATGTTCGCTGGTTTCAGCATGATGAAAACATCATTACTCTGTGTGAAGCGACTTTGTAACAAAGTCCGCCATTGACCGGCGTTGCCGCCCGTGTTCATCAAAGTTCTCCGCCGCCAGCCAGCGCTGTAACACGGCGTCACACTGGGGCCATTCGCCGTCAATCATCGATAACCAGTCGCTGTCGCGATTGCGGCCCTTACGCACAATCTTCTGGCGAAAGCGTCCTTCGAAGATAAACCCAAGGCGCTCCGCCGCCCGTCGAGAAGCGGTGTTCAGAGAATCGCATTTCCACTCCACGCGACGATAACCCAACGCAAACGCCTGGCGCAGCAGCAGCCAGATGCTTTCGGTGCCAAGTACCGTATTTTTCATGCGTGGTGACCAGGTCACATGACCAATTTCGACCGAACCGTGCTCTCGTTCGATCGCCATAAAACACACCAGTCCGACGGCTCGTCCGAAACGCTGATCAATGACGGCATAGGGAACCAGAGAGGTATCAGTGGATTTCCCCTCAACCCAACAAGCTGCAGCCTCAACGCTTGTGGGGCGAGAGCTTGCAAGCCAGGTCCAGTCGCGATCGTCCGGTGCCTGCGCGTAGGCATCAAACAGATCGGCGGCATGGCTGTCGGCATCCAGAGGAACCAGTCGACAATATTGACCGACAAGCGTTTCCCGTGGCAGTACGGCAGCGCCATTCCAGTCCGGCACAACATCGCCGACGGTCTGCCCATAAAGATTTATTTCCGGCACGATTCAACCCCTGTTGCGAAGTAAAAAATAGTTATAACACCAGCTATTTCACCTTCAAAGCGTCACCAGGGAATATCTGACAACGAACAGAAAATCAGCCGCCCTTCTATACTGATTAAAAATCAACGCTGAAGAGAGTCTTATGCCACTTCCCGATTTTCATGTTTCTGACCCTTTCACGTTAGGCATTGAACTGGAAATGCAGGTGGTCAATCCTCCGGGCTACGACCTGAGTCAGGATTCTTCCCGGCTGATTGACGCCGTAAAGCCACTGCTTACCGCCGGAGAAGTGAAGCACGATATCACGGAAAGTATGCTGGAGATGGCGACCGGAGTTTGTCGCAATATCGACCAGGCGAGTGCTGAACTATCCGCTATGCAGCAGATAATCACGCGGGTTGCTGCAGAGCAGCACCTCGCCATTTGTGGCGGTGGTACGCATCCATTTCAAAAATGGCAACGTCAGGAAGTCTGCGATGACGAACGCTATCGGCGTAACCTGGAAAATTTCGGTTATCTCATTCAGCAGGCGACGGTATTTGGCCAGCATGTGCATATCGGCTGCGCAAACGGCGACGATGCCATATACCTTCTGCATGGCCTGTCGCGATTTGTTCCGCATTTTATTGCGCTCTCTGCCGCTTCACCTTATATGCAGACGTCCGACACGCGGTTTGCCTGCGCGCGACTGAATATATTCTCCGGATTTCCCGATAATGGCCCGATGCCATGGGTGAATAACTGGCAGGAATTCGAGGGGCTATTCCGTCGACTGGCTTACACCAGCATGATTGATAGTATTAAAGATTTACACTGGGATATCCGTCCCAGCCCACACTTTGGCACGGTAGAGGTTCGGGTAATGGATACGCCGCTGACCCTTGATCATGCGGTCAATATGGCAGGGCTTATTCAGGCTACCGCCCACTGGTTACTCACCAAACGTCCGTTCAAGCACCAGGAGCGTGATTACCTGTTGTATAAATTCAATCGTTTTCAGGCCTGTCGCTTTGGTATGGCGGGAATCATCACCGACGTCAATACCGGCGACGGTTGTCGCTTGTCAGATGATACATTGCGACTACTGGAGAATGTTGCTGTCTCTGCGGATAAAGTGGGCGCGGCCAGCGCGATTGAAGCCTTGCATCTGCAGGTTAAGCATGGTCATGGCGAGGCGCAAAACATGCGTGACTTCGTCGCCGAAGGCGGGTCGCTGAGTGGTCTGGTGAAAAAACATTGTGAGATTTGGGCCGGGCTGTAAACGTGGCGTTTGCGTTGCCCACAGAGATCCCGGACAATGGCTTTTTAACTCAAGTTTAACAATACCATGAAACACCCGCTTGAATCACTGATGACCGCCGCCGGGATCCTGTTGCTGGCATTTTTGTCCTGTCTGCTGCTGCCCGCCCCATCAGTTGGCCTGGTACTGGCGCAAAAATTCGTGGCCACCTTTCATTTGATGGATCTCAACCAGTTTTATACTTTGCTGTTTTGTCTGTGGTTTTTACTGCTGGGGGTGATTGAGTATTTCGTTTTGCGCTTCATATGGCGGCGCTGGTTCTCGCTGGCGGATTAGGCCCGCGAGAACCCTTAGCTGTTAATGCGTTCGGCTATGATTTTCTTTGCGATAAGCGCCCGGCGGCTGGCTGAACGTACGGGTGAAAATACGCGTAAAGGTCTGCTGCGAATCGAATCCGTATTTCAAACAGATGTCGTACACTTTCTGGTCGGTATCGCGTAGATCGCGCGCGGCCAGTAGCAGCTTGCGTTCCCGAATGTAACGCCCGAGGCTTTCGCCTTTATACTGCATAAAAAGACGCTGCAGGTGCCATTTTGAATATCCCGCATGGCGTGCAATATCATCAATGCGCAATGGTTGATTCAAATTATCATCAATCCATTCAACAATCGTATCAATTACCTGAGCAGAAATCGTCATCATGCTCTCCCCTGTATTCATTGAGTCACCTGTTGCCACCAGGCCGTAAACAGTTGGTCCGGTGCGGACAGTATTACCGGTTCACCCAGCATTGGCGTCAGCAATCGGTAATCGTAACGACGGCTGGCAAGCGCCAGTCGTTTGTAAGGATCATCCCAGGTATGTTTCGCCAGAACGAAACGACCTGCATGCCCTGGTAGAACGGCTTTCGCATGCAGATCGACCGCAGCCTGTGCCGTCTCTTCCGGCATCATGTGAATAAACTTCCAGTCATGGTCATACTGGCCGTTCTCCATAATCGCCAAATCAACCGAGCCAAACTGCTCGCCGATGGCTTTAAAATGCGGTCCATAGCCGGAATCGCCGCTGTAATAAACGTTCTGCTCCGGCGTTTCAAACATGAAACTCGCCCATAGCGTCTGATTGCGCTTGATGCCTCTCCCCGAAAAATGACGGGCTGGCAACGCATGAACGATCAGCGAATCCGTTACTCTGATGGATTGATTCCAGTCCATCTCGTCGATTATCTCGCCGCGCATTCCCCAATAACGCAGATGTGACCCTACGCCAAGCGGCGTAATCACCCGCTTAATTTTCGGCATCAACGCCTTGATCGTGGCAAGATCCAGATGGTCATAGTGATCGTGCGAGATAATGAGCAGATCGATCTCCGGCATCGTCTGTGCGGACCACGGATAATCACCGGCAAAGGCTTTGTTCAGGAATGAAAGCGGTGCGGCATAGTTGCTAAACACGGGATCGATCAGGATACGTTGACCCGCCAGTTGCAAATACCACGAAGAGTGACCCAGCCAGACAAGCGTGTCCTGCTCTGGAGATAACCCGGCGAGATCGGTCGCCACCAATGGCAACGGATGTGCTGGCCGCGCATTTTCGCGCTTAGCGACCAAAAACTCCCACCAGGCAGCCAGCATACTTTTGTTGCCGGTATAGCCCGGTGTTGGTACCTGGTTATGAAACTGTCCATCACGATAGTGCGGTGACTGTTCAACCTGACTCAGCTGTGCCCCTTTCGGTGCCTGACCAAACCCGGCATTGAGTAAAAACGGTAAACTTGCAGCTGCGCCAATGAGCATAATAACAACCACACAAACTGTGAGACGCTTCATATCCTGACCTTAAACACGCCCCCTTTCCGCTGGTTTGCGTGACTGACTCTTGATTATGAGTGAGTAAGCACTCATTATAGAAATCGAAAGTTCGCCGTCAAGATGATTTTCAATCTTTGACATTCACCGTTGCGGTGCTGCAAAGGCCGTGATTCAATCATGCTTTTTACAACTTAAGGGTAAAGTGTAGTGGCTCGTCCGAAGAGTGAAGACAAAAAATTGGCATTACTGGAAGCTGCAACCACAGCATTTGCACAATCAGGTATTGCGGCGTCTACCGCCGTAATTGCCCGCAATGCAGGTGTTGCGGAGGGAACGTTGTTTCGCTATTTCGCGACCAAAGATGATTTAATCAACGAGCTTTACCTCTTTTTAAAGCACGATCTCTGTCAGTCGATGATGGCAAATCTGGATCGCTCCGTGACCGATGCCAAAACCATGACTCACTATATCTGGAACAGCTACATTAGCTGGGGCCTGAACCATACCTGTGGGCATCGCACGATTCGCCAGTTAGCCGTTAGCGAGAAAATCAGCAAAGAAACAGAACAGCAGGCCGACGATATGTTCCCGGAACTGCGCGATCTTTGTCATCGCTCCGTGCGACCTGAGTTTATGTCTGACGAATATCGCGCCTTCGGCGATGGCCTTTTTCTCTCTTTGGCGGAAACCACCATGGAGTTCGCAGCCCGCGACTCTGCCCGGGCCAAGGAATACATATCGATGGGATTTGAAGCGATGTGGCGCGCACTAACCCGCGAGGAACAATAATGGACGGCCTGACCCTGCCTACCTGTGCGAAACGCCTTGCGCTCGAACTGCCTTTTACCGAACACTGCTGGCCATTCGGCCCGGAATACGATGTATTCAAGGTTGGCGGTAAAATTTTTATGCTGGTCACGGAGCTTCGCGGACGTCCGCTTATTAACCTGAAATCCGATCCGCAAAAATCACTGTTAAACCAGCAGATCTACCCCAGCATTAAACCCGGCTATCACATGAATAAAAAGCACTGGATCTCGGTCTATCCGGGCGACGACATTACCGAGTCATTACTGGCAGAGCTGGTGAATGATTCCTGGCACCGCGTCGTTGACGGCTTGCCGAAGCGGGATCAAAAACGCCTGCGTCCAGATTGATTTATCGCTAACCCCGATAAGTGTTTTTGCATTTTCCTGTCTTATCTTTTTCCTGCTAACCCTGTACCCTGCTGAAACAAAACGTACCCGCAGGGTATAAAAAACCACCAGGAGTAGTTATGGATATTGTTTCTGTCGCCTTAAAACGTTACTCCACTAAGGCATTCGATCCGACTAAAAAACTGACCGCTGAGCAGGCCGAAAAATTAAAAACGCTGCTGCAGTTTAGCCCATCCAGCACCAACTCTCAGCCATGGCATTTTATCGTTGCCAGCACTGATGAAGGTAAAGCGCGTGTGGCCAAATCCGCAGCCGGCGGCTTTGTGTTCAACGAACGTAAAATGCTGGATGCTTCCCACGTAGTAGTGTTCTGCGCCAAAACGGCGATGGACGACGCGTGGCTGGAGCGCGTGGTGGATCAGGAAGAGAGCGATGGCCGCTTCGCCACCCCTGAAGCTAAAGCTGCAAACCACAAAGGTCGTACCTTCTTTGCTGATATGCATCGCAAAGAACTGAAAGATGACAACCACTGGATGGCAAAACAGGTGTACCTGAACGTTGGTAACTTCCTGCTGGGCGTTGCAGCAATGGGTCTGGATGCAGTGCCGATCGAAGGCTTTGATGCGGCGGTGATGGATGCAGAGTTTGGTCTGAAAGAAAAAGGTTTCACCAGCGTAGTGGTGGTCCCGGTGGGTCATCACAGCGTAGAAGATTTCAACGCCGCGCTGCCGAAATCCCGTCTGCCGCTGGAAACAACGCTGACAGAAGTCTAGTCCCCACATTTGCATAAGCTCCACACAGCGGTCATCATAGACCGCTGTTTATTAAGGAGACGTTATGCAGGAATTGATATCTCAGGTAGAAGAACTCGGCATTGAAATAAATCACACCACTTCGCTGGTGATGATTTTTGGCATTATTTTTATCACCGCCATTATTGTTCACGTTATTTTGCACTGGGTGGTATTACGCGCATTTGAAAAACGCGCCAGCACCAGTTCCCGTCTGTGGTTGCAAATTATCACGCAGAACAAATTATTCCACCGCCTGGCGTTTACGCTGCAAGGTATCATCGTCAATATACAGGCCACACTCTGGCTACAAAAAGGCAGTGAAGCGGCCGATATATTAGTGACTTGCGCACAGCTGTGGATCATGATGTACGCCCTGCTGTCCCTGTTTTCTCTGCTGGACGTTATTCTTAACCTGTCACAAAAGCTCCCAGCCGCATCTCAATTACCCTTAAAAGGTATATTTCAGGGTATCAAACTGATCGCCGCCATCCTGGTCGGGATCCTGATGATTTCCCTGCTGATAGGTCAATCGCCGGCAATACTGATAAGCGGCCTGGGTGCCATGGCAGCCGTGCTAATGCTGGTATTTAAAGACCCGATTCTCGGTCTGGTGGCCGGAATACAGCTCTCGGCCAACGACATGCTTAAGCTTGGCGACTGGCTGGAAATGCCGAAATACGGTGCAGACGGTGCTGTTATCGATATTGGTTTAACCACCGTCAAAGTACGCAACTGGGATAACACCATCACCACGATCCCCACCTGGTCACTGGTATCAGACTCTTTTAAAAACTGGAGCGGAATGTCGGCTTCAGGCGGTCGGAGAATTAAACGCAGCATCAGCATTGATGCCACCAGCATCCATTTTCTTGATGAGGATGAGCGTCAGCGACTGCATAAAGCACACCTGCTGAAACCGTATTTGACCACGCGTCACCAGGAAATCGACGCGTGGAATCAGCAATTAGATGCGCCTGAATCGGTATTGAATCACCGCCAAATGACCAATATTGGCACCTTCCGCGCTTATCTGAACGAATATTTGCGTCATCACCCGCGTATTCGCAAAGATATGACGTTAATGGTGCGCCAGCTTGCGCCAGACGATCACGGATTACCAATCGAAATTTATGCTTTTACCAATACGGTGGTCTGGCTGGAATATGAAAGTATTCAGGCTGATATCTTCGACCATATCTTTGCCGTGGTCGAAGAGTTTGGCCTGCGCATTCATCAGTCGCCTACCGGAAACGATATTCGCGCACTGTCTGGCGCGTTTCAGCGATAACGCTCAGGTACTGGCGCGTGAAATATAGCGCCAGTCCATCATCACCCTTTCCGTCTGCGCGTCAGGATTTTCTATTTTATTCAGCAGCAATCCTACCGCTTTGCGGCCTATATCCCGCGAGGGCTGCTCAATGGTCGAAAGCTGAGGGGAAACCATTTCTGCCAGTTCCGTACCGTCGAATCCAACGACGGCGATATCCTGCGGGATCTGTAATCCGGCATCGAAAATAGCTCGCATCGCACCAGCGGCTAACGTGTCCGATACGGCAAACACCGCGTCGGGTTTCACCTCTGCGGCAAGGAATGTTTTCATCGCCGCAATTCCTGCGCTGGAACTTAATTCACTGGCGTATTCCACGGCCTGATATTCAAGCGACAGCGCATGTAGCGCCGCTTTATAGCCGCGTTCGCGTAACCGGGCGTATTTATAACTTAGATCATGGTTGATTAAGGCAATGCGTTGGTAGCCCTTTTCCACCAGGTGAGATATTACCGACTGTGCAGCGTCAACATCGTTAATCCCGACGCAGGAAACCGCACCTTTATCAGCGTATTCCGCACACTGAACCCAGGGCGCGTCGCCAATCAGCGTAGTCAGTTCCGGTAATTTTGAGAATGCATCCATGGTGATAATGCCATCGACGATTTTCCCCGACAGCAACTTCAACGCCGATTTTGAGCGGGCTGTATCCGAGCCGGAATTACACAGCAAAATGCGATAGCCATTCTTCTCCGCCTCCTCTTCAATACCTTTAACAACCTCTGCACAAAAAGGGTTGGCAATGTTGGAAACCATTACCAGAATCATCGAACTACGTGCCGTACGCAACTGACGCGCCAGCAGGTTGGGCTGATAATTGCTTTCTTTAATAGCCTGTAGCACGCGCTCGCGATTTTTGGCTTTGACGGTATCGCTGTGATTCAGCACACGCGATACCGTCGCCACTGACACACCGGCAAGCTGAGCGATTTTTTGAATAGACATAACGACGACACATCCTGCGGTTTACGCTTTGCGTTGAGGCTACCATAAAATCGCCGCCTGGCGAACCGGATGCGTGTTTAGCGCTGTACTGATATCCAACGCTGCTGCTGATGGCTTTTTATAATTGCATCAATGATATACATCACATCCGCGCCATCAGAAAATGACGCAAATCGACGCTCCGCCGTCGCGGGCATTTTGCCTGCCGACACCGCCTGATAAAACTGCTGCATCATATTCTTGAACGCATCCGGCCAGCCCTCAATATGCCCGCCAGGAAAGTGCGCACTGGCAGCAACATCCGCATTCATCAATCCAGGGTCATCCGTCAGGATCTGGTTCGCCTGCTGACGGTGCCCAACCCAAAGCTGTTGCGGCGTTTCCTGATCCCAGTGCAGTGAACACTGGCTACCGTTAATTTCAAAGCTCAGGTGATTCTTGCGCCCTGCACTCACCTGCGAAACGCTAAAGCAGCCTTTGCTGCCATCATCAAAACGTACCAGCACCGATCCACGATCTTCCGTCGTAACCGCTTTATCCTCAAATTGCACATCAGCCATTTGCTGACCAAACGTAGCGTTACTGGCAATGCTGGCTTTACGTACCGGCCAGACGATAGCCAAATCTGCCATCACCTCGACAATACGTTTTCCAGTCACGAATTGCACCGTGTCACACCAGTGTGAACCGATATCCGCTATCGCCCGCGAATTGCCGCTCTGTACAGCATCGACCCGCCAGTTGTAGTCAGTCTCCAGCAGCATCCAGTCCTGCAAATAGCTCCCCTGAACTGCAAACAGACGGCCTACGCTGCCGCTTCTGACCATACTGGCCGCCTGCTGCACCATTGCAAACTGACGATAGACAAAGCTCACGCCGTGCACCACTCCCACCTGCTGTGCCAGCCTTTCCAGTTCACGAGCCTCATCCGGCGTCATACACAGCGGCTTTTCTGAAAACACATGCAGGCCCGCGCGTAAAATCTGCCGATTGATGTCGGCATGCAGATAATTCGGCGTACAGTTATGCACTACCTGCAGTCCGGGATGCGCCAGCAGCGCCTCAACGCTGCCATACGCATGAGGAATATGAAGAGCATCTGCACGTTCCTGGGCAACCGCCAGCGAGCTATCACAGAGCGCCACCACGTTCAGACCGCCGAGTCGACGCAATGCCTCAATATGTGCAGGTCCAATAAATCCGCTACCAATAATGCCAACCTGTATCATTTGCGTACCTCATCGCCAGCGGCGAAATCATCAAATGCGCGTGCAGAAACCGGAATAATATGGCGGCGTATAAAATCACTCCCCTCACGCGCCCCGGTTTGCGCGTCTTTCAGGCAACACTCCCATTCCAGCACCGCCCAGCCAGGGAAATCATATTGTGTGAGCTTGCTGAAGATCGTTTTGAAATCGACCTGCCCGTCCCCCAGGGAACGGAAACGCCCGGCACGATCGAGCCACGGCTGGTAACCGCCATAGGCACCGCTACGGCTACTGGCGTGGTACTCAGCGTCCTTGACGTGAAACGCTTTAATGCGGGAATGGTAAACATCGATAAATCCAAGATAATTCATCTGCTGCAATAACAGATGGCTAGGATCATAGAGAATGTTGCAGCGAGGATGATTATCAACCAGCGCAAGAAAACGCTCAAACGTCACGCCATCGTGCAGATCTTCGCCGGGATGGATCTCAAAGCAAACATCCACCCCATGATGATCAAAGCGATCGAGAATCGGTCTCCAGCGCCGCGCCAGCTCCAGAAATGCCTCTTCAAAACGTTGACGATTATGCGGTGGCCATGGATAAAAGAAAGGCCAGGCGAGCGAACCTGAAAACGTGGCATGCGCAGTCAGCCCCAGTCTTTGCGAAGCCGCAGCGGCCTGGTGTAAGGTTTCGATGGCCCACGCCTGTCTGGCCTGCGGATTAGCGCGTACAGATGGCGGAGCAAATCCGTCAAAAGCGTCATCATAAGCCGGATGGACTGCAACCAGTTGACCTTCAAGATGGGTCGATAATTCGCTAATCACTAACCCATGCCCGGCCAGCATCCCGCGAATATCATCACAATAGGCCTGACTTACAGCAGCTTGTTCGACATCAAACAGCGACTTGTGATTACACGGGACTTGTAATGCCTTATAGCCCAGCTCCGCTGCCCATTTTGCCACGCCTTCCAGGGTGTTAAATGGCGGGCGTTCCCCGATAAATTGCGCCAGAAAAATGCCAGGCCCTTTGATGGTTTTCATAACCCCTCCTAAAAATTACGCCTGCTCTTTATCGTCATACTTGAAAGAGAAAAGGAAAATCACGGCAATGACTGCGGCAGCTACTGCCGGGATCCACCAGAATGTGGTCCATGCCTGAGGCACGGTTTGCCCCGCCACCAGCCGGTTGTAAAGTGCGCCTGAAATTTGCGAGCCCAGCAGCATCCCGATCCCATAGGTAAACATGACGATCATGCTTTGCGCCTGACCTTTTACTTTTTCCCCGGCGATACGATCGGTGTAAATAAAGCCGACCACGAAGAAGAAGTCGTAACACACGCCGTGCAGCAGAATGCCGAGATACAGCAGGAATCTGCCCTCTTCGCTGATGCCGAGGGCAAAGAAGGCATAACGCACGAACCAGGCGCACATCCCGATTAACAGCATGTATTTCACGCCCAGGCATCTGAACAGGAAAGGGATTACCAGCATGAAGAAAATTTCAGACATCTGACCAAATGACATCGCCGTACTGACGTCGCCAACGCCCGCATCAGCAAGAAACGACGCGGTATATGCGTAATAGGTTCCCAACGGCACAGAGATGAGCGTCGCGCAGAGTGAGAAAACAAAAAAGTGACGAACCTTGAGTAAGGCGAAAGCATCCGCACAAAACAGATCGCGAACTTTTACCGGCAGTCCTTTCGCCGGTGCTGGTGTGTTGGGCAGCGTCAGGCTGTAGAGTGCCAGAATCACAGAGATAATCGCCGCCAGCGTAAAGATGCCGGTGGTGTCTGAAATTCCGGTTACACCGATAAAGATCCCCGCAACAATCCAGCCAATGGTGCCAAACACCCGCACCACCGGGAAGGTTTTGTCCTTATCCGACAGGCTATGAAAAGCAATGTTGTTAGTAAGCGCCAGAGTTGGCATATAGCACAACGTGTAGCCAAACAGCAGACCAATCAACAGCGCGCCGTTTTGCGCCACCAATGCCTGCGGAACAAACCACAGGATTGCCGCACCAGCAAGGTGCATCACTGCCATCACCTTTTGCGAGGCAAAGAAGCGATCTACCAGCATCCCTAAGACGAACGGCGACAGAATAGAAGCAATGGGCCCGGCTGAAAACGCATCCCCAATCAACAGTGACATGTTGTGCTGGCTCATCACCAGCCCCAGCGTGACGGACCAACTTCCCCAGATAAAGAACTGTAAGAACATCATTAGCGACAGCCGGGGCACCAGCAGCCGGTACTGTACGCTCTGTTTTCCACTACTTTCGGTTGTTGACACCATTTTTGCCCCACCCTTAAAAAGTAATCGATTACAAAATAGATTCAATAGAAAAGTAATCGATTACAAAATAGATTCAATAGAAAAGTAATCGATTACAAAATAAAGATCCTGTCAGCAAAAGCAAAATTGCGAGAACGGTCACGATAAACGTTGAGGGAGGATCCGATCCCATCCTGACGATGGGATCGGTAGCAACAAGATAGGTAGAAACTTAGCGGGACTTACGACGCAGCAGTTTGAAGGCCACAAACAAGAAAATGATCCACACTGGCAGCAGGATAGCTGACAGGCGCATCTCATCCATCGTACACATCAGCACCAGGATCATGCCAAGGAAAGCAATACACAGGTAGTTCCCTGCTGGATACAGCAGCGCTTTAAACTGCGTGTCACGTCCTTTGCGACGCATCGCCGCCCGGAATCGCAGATGTGCCAGGCAGATCATAATCCAGTTCAGCAGCAGCGTCGCCACCACCAGCGCCATCAGCAGGCTAAAGGCCTTTTGCGGCAGCACATAGTTGATCAGTACCACCAGCGACGTAATAGCACCGGAAAGGATCAGTGAATTCACCGGTACGCCGCGACGGCTGACGCGGGTTAAGAACTTCGGCGCGTTCCCCTGAACCGAGAGACCAAATAGCATACGACTGTTAGAGTAGACGCCACTGTTATACACCGACAGCGAAGCCACCAGGATGACAAAGTTCAGCGCAGAAGCCACCACGTTGCTATCAAGATTATGGAATATCATCACAAACGGGCTGCTGTTGGATTTCACTTCCACCCACGGGTATAGCGCCAACAGCACCACCAGAGAACCGATGTAAAACAGCAGAATACGGTACACCACCTGGTTTACCGCCTTTGGAATGCTTTTCTGCGGATCCTGCGCTTCCGCGGCGGTAATCCCGATAAGCTCCAGCCCGCCAAAGGAGAACATAATCACTGCCAGCGACAGAATTAATCCGTTCCAGCCGGTAGCAAAAAAGCCGTTGTAACGCCACAGGTTATCGATGCTTGCATGTTCCCCGCCGTTACCGGAAAACAGCATCCACACGCCAAAACCTATCATGCCGATAATGGCCAGCACTTTAATCAGTGCGAACCAGAATTCCGTTTCGCCATACAGACGTACGTTGACCAGATTGACGGCGTTGATGATCACGAAGAATGCCGCGGCCCAAATCCAGGTCGGGACATCGGGCAGCCAGTACTGCATATAGATCCCGGCCGCTGTCAGTTCCGCCATACCGACCAGCACAAACATCACCCAGTAGTTCCAACCGGACAGAAAACCCGCGAACGGTCCCCAGTATTTATAGGCAAAGTGGGCAAAGGATCCGGAAACGGGTTCTTCCACTACCATTTCGCCCAGTTGACGCATGATCAAAAAAGCGATGATCCCGGCCACACCGTAACCCAGTAACACCGCAGGTCCCGCCATCTGAATAGCCGGGCCAATGCCCAAAAACAGGCCCGTACCAATTGCACCGCCCAGTGCAATTAACTGAATATGGCGGTTTTGCAACCCTCGTTGAAGCGTCGGCTCATTTGTTGACGCGGCATCAGACACGCTGGTGTCAGATGCAGTTGACGCGTTTTTCACGCCCTTCCCCTGTGTCGTTTTTATTGAAGGGGCTTCTTTTAACATTTCAACCTGGTTGTCGCAAGGCGCAATAAGGACCTGCCGTGCCTGTAGCATTGCGTTTGTTCATAATTACGGTGAATTATTCTGGACGAAAAGGCATGACAGGCCACAGAATGCGCTTTACTGTTTTTCTAACATTTTCAAACGGGTGAACCTGTTGTACTTCAGCCACTCGTTTTTGAGTCAGGCCAGGCAACGACTGTCATGAATAAGATCATCAAACGACTGGAAATCGTCAAAAGCGCTATTGAACTGGAAGATGAGGAGATTATTTTCCAGCAGGTGGCGCATCTTAAAAATGAGCCGTTATCCGTCGTGCCAGGCACCATTGTGCAGGCGATCGAAGAACGACGCTTTAGTGATGCCCTGCGTGAAATCTCGGCCTGGCTGCAATCTCAACGGGCAGTCTCTACGTGGCAGGATCCAGCCATTGCCGCCAGTAAGCTGGAACTCAAAGCGCTCGAAACACAGCTGCGTGACCTGATCGATAAGCGCAACACGCGCATTCAAATCCTCGATGATTTCAACGATCTGTATCACCTTCGTCTTGGACCGCTGATGAGCCGCATTCTCGAACTGCGTAAACAGCTCGCCGCCAGCGCCCAGCGCAAACAGGAAGCGGAGCGAAAACGCCGGGAAAAAGACTATCAATCCTGCCAGCACTATATTTCCCAGGCTGTTGATCAACTGGCCAGGCTCAAGCAGCACTGGATGAACCAGAATTCAGATTCGCGCGAATCGGTGGAAACACGCCAACGTATTCAGCAACAAACGGAACTGATTACCGCCCTTCTGGCGGAGATTCGTGAGTTGGAAAACGACTTTTCTCGCCAGGACGACAGCGCAACCCGTCAGGCACAGGAAGAGGCCAGCCATGAATATGATGAATATCAGGAGCAGCAGCAGGATGCGCAGCATCGTTTTAGTCGTGACCAGCGGCTTTCCTCTGATGAACGTAATGAGCTAAAACGCCTGTGGCGTCAGGCCAGCCGTCTTTGCCACCCGGACGTGGTAGCCGATGATCTGAAAGAGAAAGCGCATCAGATGATGGTGCAGCTTAACCAGGCACGCCAAAATGCCGATCTTGCCGCCGTCCGGGCGCTACTGACTCAATTGCAAAGCGGCCTCGAACCGATAATGGCGAGTGACCGATTGAACGATTTGCAGCATTTACGCAGCAAAATACAACAGCTCAGAGAACACATTAACGCGCTGCTGAAAGAGATTACCGAACTGGAAGCGGAGAACGCCTGGCGGCTTGCCACCTCCGTGACAGATAAAGAGGCCTACTTCTCCGATCAACAACGGGCGCTTACGGAAATCCGCAATACGCTGGAACAACAGGTGCAACAGGTTGAGCAGGAACTGTTGGCGGGCTAAGCGCTATCGCTAGCTCATTAAGACAAAATGACACCTGCAAGCCAGATTTCAACATTAGGCACAAAAAGACCAAAAAAGGATAAAGCACTAATAAATTGCTTTAACGTAGAAATATAATCTGGAATAATCCTATTTTTAGCCGATAGGTGTAAATTCGGCAATATTTCCCTCTTCTCCTGACCTTCCACCTCCTGTGTCCTGGCCAGGATTAAGAATTCTCCTATCCTCAATTAATCCCATGAAGAAAAATGAGTATCTTATTGAAATTAAAGCCATTACATATAAATACCTTTCTTTAACCCTAGGAATACCCTGCCTTTATACAAACCTCCTTCTTATTATTATCCCGATCCATAAGCGAAATCTATCAATCATTTACTCAGAGCTGAAATAAACGATTTATCTTAAATTTTAACAAAGTGTAATATCCACTTTAAGGATAGTTAATGATTCTAATTAATACAGAGAATTTCTGTTTGATCTGGAATTAATAAGGATACGTTCACAGCACAGAACGTTATACGAGATTTAATTAACATTTCACGCGTCGCAAGAAACTCTTTTTTAACCTAAAAAAAGAGGCGACTGCTTGCACCAAAATTTCAAGGAGATCGTTATGTCAAAAGCTATTTTTTTGGGTGACTCAATTTACCCTTGGCTAGGCATGCGAGAAATCCTACGTGGCTCATCATTATTTATTGATATCACGTACTACTCCTCCCAGACACTTTCTGCTGTCAAAATGCTCCCTTATGAAACGGATTGCATCATCATTAATCCTGACAAATCAGATTTTTTAAAATATGCCAGGATTATCCGCAACATGGCTTTACGACCTGTCACCAAAATTATTGTTTTGGCAGATGAAGCTACCTTTGCCATTTTTCAAACCGTTTGCGGGAAGAACATGCAATTTCTCGATCAAGACACCAGCCTTGATCAGCTATTACAGACCGTCACACGTATCACGCAAAACAAAAAACAACAAAGTATCAAAGAACTACACACAAAAATTACAGCTAACGAATTTAACGTAATGATGATGCTTGCACGAGGATGGTCACTGACACAAATCGCCGGGGCATCACAAAAAAGTGAAAAAACCATCGGGGCGTACAAAAGCAATATTGCCAGAAAACTCGGCAAAAATAACACCCGGCTCAAGTACACCATTTCCCACTATTGCCAGCCGTAACTGACTTATTTAAGGACAATTATCACGGTTATTATTTAAAGAGGTTTTCTTTCGACTCGCTTTTTTAATTCCGCATCGCACGGAAGGAAACCCTATTTCCAAAATCCATTACCGGGTAGCACATCCGCGTGCCAACCATAGCCAACAACTCAACGTATTAACACATACATAACAGGAATGTAGACAAGGGTTATATATGAACAAAGTTTACAGCATTATTTGGAACGCGGCGCTCGGTATCTGGGTGGTCGTTTCTGAATTAACGAAAGGAAAGAAAAAAAGCAGCTCGCGTAAAACTGTCGCCGTACTGGCAGCTGGCGCATTAAGCGGTGCTTCATTGCTGGCTTCTGCAGCCCAGATTACCGCAACGGGTGAACACGATATTCATGAAGACTTCAAGACAGGTATTTCCGCTGGGGTTTATGAGGGTATCCACGACTACGGCTTCTTATATGAAGATAACACCACCGGTCAGGCACTGAATATCAGTGGTGCAATCCCAACATTTAGCCCGGGTCAAAGCGGCGTTGTTGAATCAACCACTATCCGGGAACTGCTGGAAAGCGGCAAAATCACCCTGCTGGCGACCAGCCCTGACCAGAGCGTAAAAACCATTACCAACTCTGAAGAACTGGCGGAATACCTGACTTACAACCAGTCGTCAACGCCTTCGCAGAGCACAGAATTTGATATCAACGATCCGGCGTTTCCCGGTGAAAAAACGACCATCAAAGTCTTTGATACCAATGAGTTAAATGGTTTTCTTACCGAAGCGCAAGTCGGCGATGCGGTATTAAACACCTTTGATGCTCAGAAATCAGAAATCTATAAGCAATTTGGTATCGCCCTCGCGACAAATGGCTCCATTGCGAATCTGAATATTGGCGACGACACCCTCAATGTGCGTGACAAAGCCAATACCATTGAAATGCTGGCAAAAGATTCCTCGCTGCTGGAAGCACAAGGTACTGCAAGCCAGGTGAACTGGCAGTCAGATAACTATATAAAATTTAACGCAGCCCCGGTGATCCCTGAAAAAACGTTCACCGGTTCAGCGCAAACCTCCGTGTTTGGCGATGATGTGACGCTGATGACCTATGGCTATGACGAGGATGGTCAGGTCGTCAAAACCGGGGAGCGCACATTTGCCATTACCAACACACAAGAACTGGCCGAATTCAATGACTGGCTGTTGGGCAAAAGCGACGACGCGGCACTCAACCCTGATGGTGAAAAAGTCAGCCAAATCCAGCTGTGGATAGATGCGGAGGAAGTCACAACCGTCACCGCAGCACAAACAAAGTACGCCGGGCTGATTGAAAATCTGCTCACCTCCGGTAAGCCAGCTGACATACTCAGCTGGGATTACGACGTCTGGACCGACGGTTTGTCACATACCAACAACGCGACCGCTGGCCGTGGTGAGTTACATGCCATCTATGCCAACGGCGCAGGCACCTCCGGCACCTTGAACAAAGACGCGATTATTGCCGTTGACGGCAGTATTAATGGCGTGATGAAAGCCATTAATGGTGGGGTTATCACTAACCTTGGTGAGCTGAACGCATTACGCACGTCTACCGGGCAAAGCCTGGCGATTGGCATGCTGGCAAAAGACGCGACGGCAACCAACAACGGGATCATCAACTCCGGGCTGTTTATTGATAAAGACGGCAACCAAAACGTCAACAGCTATGGCGCATTTGGTATGCAGGGGCAAGGCGCCAGTCAAATCACCAACGAAGGCACCATCAACCAGGCGATCACCACCGATAACTTCGGTACCGCTTCTGCCGCCGATCCCTGGAGTAAGGACAAACCCGCTGGCGAGCTGACGCTGGCCATTGGTATGCAACTGTCTGACAATGCTCAAGGGGTCAACAACGGCGATATCAACGTCTTGGACGGGCGCAAAAACGGTGCATCCTACGGCAGCGGCATCGCCTATGGCGTAGAAGTCGCCGACAACGCCACCTTTACCAACAGCGCAGGTGCCTCTATTTATCTTGGCCGTAACGCAAGTGATCCGTCTAAAGATGTCACCATGGCAGGCGGTTCAAGTCTGAGCGCCGGGATCATGACCAAGAGCGCCAAAGAGGTGATTAACAACGGCCTTATCACGCTGGGAACCGGCGTACGTAACGCCGCGGGTATGCTGATTGGTAACGCGACCGGCAACGTCATCAATACCGGTAATATCGTGATCAATGGCGATTCCAGCGCGGGGAGTAGCAGGAACTACGGTATCACCGTGCGTGACAGCGGCGCGGAAAATAATCAGGAAATTCGCAACGACGGCAAGATTAACGTCAACGGCACCAACAACGTCGGCATCCACGTCAGCGCAACTAACAAAAATGCCGAAGCCACGACTAGCGCTTCAGGCTCTATCGTAGTTGATGGTGAAGGTAGTGTCGGTAACCGTAACTATGCCGTCTGGGCTGAAGGTGGCAAAGATGGAAAGGCAGTGGTCAACGTCTATTCCAACATCACGCTAAACAAAGCCGGGAACATCGGCGTACACGTGCGTGATAACGCCGTCGCTAACGTCGACAGTCTGAGTAGCCCGGCATTCAACAGCACCGATCAGATTGGCTATTACCTGTATGGTAAAGGCGCAACTGCGAATATTGGTCAGGCGGTAATGAATGACAACGGGCAAGATCGCACCACCATTTTCCGTATTGCCAATGGTGCAATGCTGGCCGGTAACACCACCACTCCTGACGGTCAGCCCAGCTCAAACCTTGACCTGACCTTAAGCGGCGAACAGTCCGTTGGCGTATTAGCGACGGGCACAGGCAGTAGTGTGGATACCGGCGAAGCCACGTTCACCGTGCAGGGCACCGACTCCGCCGCGCTGCTGATTGAAGGCGGTGCCACAGGTAACATCAGCGATAAAACCACCATCAATTTAACCGGTGAAAGAACCATTGCCGGGGTAGTGGACGGTCAGGCTCATCAGTTGAATGGCAACGCAGAAGGTAGCGCCACTCCGACCATCCTCACTTCAAACGCAAAAATCACTTCAGAAGCCAGCGGCAACAAGGTTATTGCCTATGTGGCAAGGAACCAGGGCAGCCTGATCCTCGATACCCAGGCAATTATCGATCTTGCCAGCACCGACAGCATTGGTGTTAACGTGCAACAAGGCGGGAGTTTAACCAATAACGCGATCGCTGCCTTACATGTGAGTAACGGCATTGGCGTACAAGCTTCGGGTTCGAACGCACAGATTAAAAAATTGGGTCAGATTCAAGTTGATGATGGAACCGCAGGGGTTCTGCTGACCAACGGTGCCAGCCTGAGTATTACCGGTAATGCCGGTGATGCCATCACGACTAATGGTTCGGCCGATGGTATTCGTCTTGATACAGGAGCCGGTAAGCTGGCTGCCAAAGGGGTGATTATTAGCGCCGAAGGTACTGGTGCTGGCATTCAAAACGACGCCAACAATACCGATATCACACTCAACGATGTCACTATCAATGCCAACGACGGTCCGGGGATCCGTACCAGCGTCGCGTTAAACATGAAAGATGGCCTGAATAACATTCTGAACGTTAACGGTAAAGGTACCGGCTTCGCCTTTGAGCAGCGCAATGGTGACGCAGTGACAGGCAATCTGACCATCGGCAAAGGCTATACCGTTGAGGTGCATAACAGCGAAGGCAGCGGTATTCGCGCCAATACGGACGGTAAGGTCACCACCAATGCCAATATCAACGTCTACGACAGCGCAGGTGGTTCTGCAATCATCGCTAAAAATGTTAGCGCAATAGCCAATAGCGGAAAAATTATCTCTGCCAGCACCACCGCACCCGTTATTGATGCCAGCGGTGACAGCAATAAAAAAATCACCAATACCGGTACCCTTCAGGCTATCAACGATACAGCAGTGGCGATTCAATCTGGCAAGGGCAATGACACCATTGATATCAGCCAGGGTATCACCAGTGGCGTCATCAACACCGGAGAAGGCAAGGACACCTTTAACTGGCAAAGCGGAACCTTTGCGGGCGAGGTGAATTTCGCCGGAACCGGCGGCAACAATAAAGCCAACATCGGCAATGTGACGCTGGATAAAACGCGCCATATCACTACCGAAGCCGGCAGTGGCAACGCCCTCACCTTCACCAATACACACGGTAACAGTGCGAAAATTGGCAGCCTGAGCAGCGATAACCTGACCACCGGTACCAACATCGGCACGGGTTGGGACTCACTGACCATTAGCGGTTCAAGTGCAGATATGCGCATCGTCGATCGTCTGCAACTGGCAAGTAAAACCATTGCGGTTACCAATGGCGCAACGCTGCGTACCGGCGATCACGGCGAGTCCACCAGCACTGCCGCGACCATCGCTGACTACAATGTGACGACTCAGGGTGCAGGCAGCCGGGTCATCTTTGACACGCAGGGCGATACGGCGGCTGCGCAGATCTATAACGGCGTCATCAGCGGTGATGGGAAGTTTGAACGCGCGGCGGGCGGCACCACTGTCTTTACCGCCAACAACACCTATACCGGCTCTACCACTATTGATCAAACCGGTACGCTGCAGTTGGGTGACGGCGGAAATACAGGCGGAGTCAACGCCGTGTCTGACATCATCGACAATGGCGTACTGGCGATTAATCGGGCCAATGATGTGCTGCTTGGCGGCGTAATCTCCGGGATCGGTGCGTTACAGCAGATTGGTAACGGTATTACTCGCCTTACGGGCAATAACACCTATACCGGCGACACGACCGTCACCAGCGGTACGCTACTGGTGAAAGGGAATCAGAGTGCCGCGACGGGTGTGACCAAAGTAAGCGGTACGGCGACGCTGGGGGGTAACGGGGTGATCGGCGGCGACGTGCTGATGAACGATGCCTCTACCCTCAGCGCCGGTGACGGCGGTGCGGGTACGTTATCCATTAACGGTAATCTGCAGCTTGGCAGCAAAACGACCTCCGCTTTCGAACTGGGTCAAGCCTATACGCCAGGCGGCGCGCTAAACGATCTGATTAACGTCGCAGGCGATCTGCAACTGGACGGGACTCTGGACGTCACCACTTCACAGGGTGGTAACTTCGGACCGGGCGTGTACCGTATCTATAACTACGGTGGCACGCTGGATAACCAGACGCTGGAATTAGGCGCGATACCGAATAGCCAGGATAAGAGCAATATTTTTGTTCAAACCTCCATCGACAAACAGGTCAACCTGGTGAATGCCAACGGCGTTACCCTGCAGTTCTGGGACGGCGCAACCGTTAATCAGAGCCACGGCGCGTCAGGCATTGAAGGCGACAGCAAAATTGACGGTGGCAATGGCAAATGGATGGCAATCGGCAGTCAGGGTGATAACAACTGGACCACCGCAACCGGTGAGGGTAACGCCCCTTGGGCACAGAAGTCCTTCGCCGTCTTCACCACCAAAGGCGGTACCGTTACCGTGGATAACGCCGCGGGAGAAGTTAACTTCTCCGGAGCACAGTTTGATGCCGATGGCTATGTCGTTAAAGGCGATGCGCTTAACGCGTATGCCACCACGGAAAACGCGACCCACGCAGGCCAGACGCCGGGGACTGGCGAACTGCTGGTGCGCGTTGGCGCTGGTGGCGCGGGGCAAAACTATACCGCGACCATTGAGTCCGTTATCCGCGAGGCCAGTACTGCTGACAAGCTGACGCTGGTGAAAACCGACCTTGGCCGTCTGATCCTCAGCGGTGACAACGAATATCGCGGCGGCACGCGCATTGATGGCGGCACGTTGCAGATCTCCTCCGACAGCAATCTCGGCCAGAGCGGAACTGACCAGGCCATCAATAACGGTTCAACGCTGCAACTGGGCGCGGACCTGACCAGCAATCGCACCATTGAGCTGGGAGCGAATGAGAATGCTGCGGTGTTTGACCTTAATTCGCACCACTTCACGCCAACCGGTGAGATTACCGGCGAGGGTAAACTGAAAGTCACCAGCAGCTCTAGCGATGCGGGCAGCACCTTGTCGCTCGACCGCGCAAACAGCTACAAAGGCGACACCGAAATTGCCGGTACCGGAAACGCCAACAATGTGACGGTCAACGTCAGCAAAACCGGAGCCTTTGGCAGTAATGAAAGCAGCACCGTGAACGTCAATAAGGGTGCGACGCTCAATGTCAGCGGGACAGATACCAGCCTGAAATCCCTGACTATGAACATCGCCGACAGCCTGTTAACGCTGGCGGATAACGTCACCGCCGCAAGCGCAATGCTGAACCTGACGGGCACGGCGAAAGCGGTGTTAACCAACAACGCCAGTGCGGGCAACGCGACGGTTAACGTGTCAAAAGACAGTACCCTGGCGCTGGAAGAAAATGCCAGCGGGGGCAATGCCACCGTGAATAACAGCGGACTGATGACCTTTGCTGACTATGCGATGGCAGAGAACACCGTCGTTAAAAACCTGGTGGGCGGTAAGGTCGATATCAGCGCAGTCGACAGCGCAACGTCTATCGGCTCGTTGTCCGGCGCGGGTAATGTCGAACTGGGCAATAAAGAACTGTCGCTGGGTAATCTGCATCTTGATGACACCATCAGCGGTATTATCAGCGGCAACGACGGCAGCCTGGTGAAAATCGGTGACGGTACGTTGACGCTGACCGGCGATAACACTTACACCGGCACCACAGACGTCAATGAAGGCGTGCTGCTGGTCAACGGTAATCAGTCTGCGGCTACCGGCCAGGTGACGGTGAAATCCGGGGCAACGCTCGGCGGTAACGGTATTATCGGCGGCGCGGTTGATGTGCTGGACGACGCGCATATTACCGCGGGTGCAGCTATCAACAGTGTGGGTAAACTCACTACCGGTTCTCTGACGCTCAGTGATAATGCCCAACTGGATTATCAGTTTGGTCAGGCTTATACCCCGGGCGGTGCCTTCAACGACTTGATTGACGTAAATGGCGATCTGACGCTCGACGGTAAGCTCAACATTGAAACCTCACCAGGTGGAAGCTTTGATGTGGGCGTTTACCGCGTCATCAACTACACCGGCACATTGACCAACAATGTGATGGATATTGCTAACGCACCGGAAGCAGCTGACAGCCTGTACGTGCAGACATCGGTGAAAAATCAGGTCAACCTGGTCAACCACGCCGGACTGACGCTGCGCTTCTGGGACGGCACCGGCGGTGAGAATGGCGAGCTGAAAAATAACGGCGTCATTAACGGCGGCGACGGTATCTGGCAATCCAGCCAGGGTAACGACAACTGGACCACCGATGAATCGACGCCAGAAGGCGCGTTGAACGCACCGTTTACCGATGCCGCATTCGCCGTCTTCCAGGGTGAAGCGGGCAACGTAACCGTCGATAACAGCAAAGGCGATGTCATCATCAGCGGCGCGCAGTTTGCCACCGATGGTTATCGTGTGGGCGGCGAAGCCATTACCACCGACACGGCAAACACCCTGATTCGTGTCGGCGATGGCACAGTAGACGGCGCCAGTTACACCGCCACTATCGACAGCGTTATCCGCGGTACCGGCGGCCTGAATAAAGGCGATCTCGGTACGCTGATTCTCACCGGCGACAATACTTACAGCGGTGGCACCACCATCACCTCAGGGACGCTGCAGGTGGCGGGTGATACCAACCTGGGTGCGGCAGATACGGGAATTACCTTTAATGGCGGTACGCTGAAGTATGGCGAAGCGTTTGATACTGCCCGTCAGGTGACGCTGGAATCCGGCGGCGGGACATTCGACACCAACGGGCATGACGTTTCTCTGCTGACGGAAGTCGAAGGTAACGGTCAACTGACCAAAACCGGTAAAGGCTCCCTCACCCTGACGCTGGATAACACCTACACCGGTGGCACCACCATCGAACAAGGTGTTTTACAACTGGGTAACGGCGGTGATATTGGCAGCATTCAGGGGGATGTCGTTGATAACGGCGTACTCAACGTCAATCGTGGCGATACCCTGGCGCTGACCGGCAATATCAGTGGTAAAGGCCAGTTGCATCAGACCGGTAGCGGCATTACCGAGCTGCAAGGTGAAAACAGCTACAGCGGCGCTACGTTGATCGCCAACGGCGTGCTGCAAGCGGGTAATACCAACACCCTGAGTAGCGCATCACACCACTATGTAGTCGCAGACACCACGTTGAACACGCAGGGCTATAACCAGACGGTAGCGGGCCTGAGCAACGGTGGCGATGTCTCGCTCATCGGTCAGCAGACTGGCACAACCTTAACCGTCAAAGGGGATTACACCGGCGAAAAAGGGACTATCAACATGGCAGCTATCCAGAATGGTAGCGGAGCAGGCATTGCCGACCGTCTGATTATCGATGGCGGTAAAGCCAGCGGTAGCACACTGCTGGATGTCGATGGCTCTGGTCTTGGCGCGCCGACCATTGGGGATGGTATCGAAGTGGTGACTGCGCTCAATGGCGCAACCACAACCGCGCAAACGTCGCGGGATGCCTTCCATCTTGCCGCCGATCGTATGGCTGCAGGTGCGTTTGAGTACCAACTACATGCGGGTAATGCTCAGGGCCAGGGTGAAAACTGGTATCTGAGAAGTGAATACCGTCCAGAAACCATGCTGTATTCTGGCCTCGCCAGCGTAGTACGTCAGGGTGATATTAGCCTGTTAGGTAACATGCACCAACGTATGGGGGACGAGGTTAAACCGGGCATTGATGAAGACAATCGCGCCTGGGCAAGAATGATTGGCTACTCCGGTAAAACCAAACTGGATGATGCTGCCGGTACGCAAACCAGCTCCCATACCATGGGTATCCAGGTCGGCGTTGATATGTATGCTAACGAAAGCTGGAAAGCCGGGATGTATACCAGCATCCTTGATATCGACAGCAACGTGAAAGGCACGAAGACAGGCAGCGATGGCAAAGGCGGTAACATCGACGACAACGCATTTTACGTCGGTGGCTATGCGACCTGGTTCTCGGGTGACGGTATGTATGTTGATAACGTCCTGCAGTACGGTAACCATAAATCCCGCCTGACGGCGACTGGTAACAACGGCTCGTATACCGTCAGAGGCAACACGCTGACGGCGTCGACAGAGGTGGGTAAATCGTTCCGTTTAGGCGCCAGCGCATGGAGTCTGGAGCCTCAGGCTCAGCTGATCTACCAGTACAGCGACTTTGATAACAGCACGCTGGATGGTGTGACCCCAACGAAAGTGAAAATGGATACCGCAGACTCCTTTACCGCGCGTCTGGGCGTGCGTCTGGTCGCTGACTATGACACCAACCATGGCAAATTCCAGCCGTACGGCAGGGTTAACGTCTGGCAGGGTCTGGGTTCAAAAGACAAAACGCACTTTAGCAATGCGGTAGCCACCACTACGCTGGAATCTTCACAGCAGTACTCCAGCACTGAAGTTGCAGCCGGCCTGTCATGGTCTATCGACAGAAACCTGCAGGTCTACGGTGAGCTGGGTACGCAATTCAGCAACGGCGGCAGTAAGTCGCAGATCGAAGCGCCGGTCAATGCCTCTATCGGCTTTAAGAAATCGTTCTAAGCTGACATAAACTCGCCAGCCTCCTGCTTAGCAGGGGGCTTTTTTTTGCTTATAGTATTACAGGGGTGGCTGATGCGCGACGCGTATCAGGCCTACAGACTTACCAGCAATGTGGAACAATCAAGGGATTGGGAAACGTAAATACGGAAGGATTAACGATTATATTGCGCTAAGAGTGAAGGGATCTCTTGTGCCTGCACCGGGGGAGAAATGAAAAAGCCTTGAATTTTGTCACAACCAATCTGCATCAACCGGTCCAGTTGGGACTGGGTTTCCACCCCTTCGGCAAGAACTTCGATACCAAAATTATGCGCCAGTGAAATAATACCCTCAACAATCTTTGTCGATCGGGTGTCGGGCTCAATAGCGGTGACAAATTCCTTATCAATTTTTAAGGTATCAAAAGGATATTTCAACAGGTAATTAAGATTAGCATGACCGGTTCCAAAATCATCAAGCGCAAGCTTGACCCCTATCGCCTTTAATTCCGTCATATTTTTAGCCGCAATCTGACTGTCGTACAGCGGTGACGTTTCGGTGACCTCTATTTGGCATCGATGGACCGGCAATCCGGAGGTGGCAAGATTTTGTCTGACGCGTTGGGGTAACAGAGGATCGCAGAATTCAAGCGCGGAAATATTGACGGATAATACAATGGGGTCAGGCCAGGAAGTTGCAACATCCCACGGAGAGTGAGTAACCATATCTTCAATTGAAATAATATTGCCGCTATCTTCCAGTAACGTAATAAAAACATCGGGAGAGATCATACCCATCTGAGGACTATTCCAACGCATTAATGCTTCAAATCCGCTTATACACTGGGCATGTAAATTGAAAATAGGCTGATAAACCATATAAAGTTGACTGGTATTCAAAGCCTTTTCAAGCGCAGTTAGCACCTCATTGGAATTAAACATTCCCCTCTCCCTCTACAAATCATAACATTAAAAACCAGTCAAAATCACTCCCGAATTGTATCTACTATTAGGTGTATTACATCAGAAAAGAATGGTCAGGTTAGGGTAAAAAAGACATACGATGGGTAAATCTGACAATTAACTTATTTAAATCAGAGGTATTGGTCAGGCCAAGCTTGGCGACGACTCTCATCTTATGTGCCTGAATCGTTTTATAGTTCAGGCTAACTAACTCAGAAATTTCTTTGGCTGTATAACCACTTACCAGTAAGTTCAGGATCTGCTGCTCTCTTTCGGTTAATCTTTTCTGCGAACGATACAGTCGGGGGTTCCATTTCCCGACTGATAATGTCGCCAATTGACCAAAATCACGCAATGAAGATTTTTCAGTCAAAACTATTATTTTTTCGACATATAATAACTCTACGCATAATTTCGCCACCAAACTATCAGCAACAATCACCACGACGTTATTATAAAATTTGAATCGGTTTTTATTCAAAAACTGAACAATGTCCGAACACGCATGTTCATTATCGATGATATTAAAAACCATGGTTTGATGCTGGCATAATGATGACTGATGCAACATATCCTCAAACTGGAATGTTTGTATCGGTACATGTTTGCTGGTGAGGTAGGCAAACATACCATTGCCCACAAAATTATCACTGCCACACATCAACATCCTGTTCACCGTTCCTTATAAGCTTCTAATCTTGTTACTCATTAAAAATTTAATAATAATTTTCTCGACTTCAGTCTCTTCACGACGATTTTTAAAATCAAATTCACACGAGATCTGATGACAGGAATACAACTGGTTATCCTCATCAAATTCATTGATCAGGACGACATCGATCACTTTTAAGTCCAGTTGTAAACTGCCAAATGTATCGAAATCCAGAGATGCATTTTTAATCACCGCATCTTTATAAAGAAAACGGGCGTTTACATCTTTAACGATTAACGCACAACCACCCTGCGAGATATTTTTGATCTTGAAAGAGTAGTTTTCTCCATTTTTGTAACGACCAAAACAGAAAAAGTCATACCCCTTCATGAAGGAAAAACGCTGATTTTGTCTCTGCTGGGCAAAGAAAATCAAATCCGGTATGAGGTAGGATAATCCTACTTCTGCACCTGCTGATGGGGTTTGCTCGAATCTGGCACTAAATTTCACAATCCCGCTTTCGCTGTGCAGGATAAAGTATTGGACCTTTTCAGGAACAATGTCTTCGTGCCAGGAGATAACAAACCGCTCGAAATCAACCTTCTCTAACTGCGTGATAACGCTACTGTTTTCACATAACACTTCCAGTTTCGTTTTCTTGTGCAGCTCTTCACGAAGGGTAGCTATGATTTCAAACTTATCTTCCTTTGCTAATCCAAAGCTCATTCTAAAACCCTTATTTCCATATTTAAGATATGTCCCGCGTTTGGTTACTCACAAAACGCGAGATCAGCATCCACCCCTGGTGCTTAATTACCATAGTGGATTCCATGTCGAACAGTTGATTAAAAATTAAGTTTTTAACTATCTTTAGCCATTTATTGATACGTAAAAACATTTAATCAAAGTTAATTCTAGCTGAAGTCATGCCTAAAACCATGCGAACGTGTTGTTTAATTATAACAAAAGTGAATAACAATCTTTTTTAAAGTGTCATTTTGAGATAACAAATAGCAAGAATTGCACAGAAAAAAACAGAGAAAAATGAATGGATTTTGATGGAGGAACTACGCAATATGCGAACTGGTGCGCTATCGAAAGAAGAAAGAAGAAAGAAGAAAGAAGAAAGAAGATGCTTACGTCACTATATTATTAATCAGTAATATAAGTCCGACTGGTTATTGTGGCAAAGCGAATCATTGTATTTCATGTATAACATAAATTTCCCTTAGGGCAGAAAAAAGGCCAGCGTCCTGCTGGCCCGGTAATTACCGAATCGAACTATAGTGGCTTACTGTCTTGCAGAGGGTACAACGTTAAAAATTCAATACTTTGGCTTAATAATTGATCGGGAAGAATCCGCGATGATCATCACCGCTCCCGCCAACATTAACGTATCTTTTAACACCAACCGTCCAGCGCCTGACAAGTACGGAAATCCGTGGTGTAAATCACCCAGCGGCATCACCCATGCTTCTGGTGTGGTTATTAAAAATGATAAAGTTACAATTGGTGTGGCAAATGCCAGAACGCCGCCAATTAATCCCAGCCAACGGCTAACAGGATTAGCCAGCACCAGCAAAGCGATAAAAACTTCGACTACGCCCAAGCCATTTGAGAACGTATACGTGTTATTCGCCGTCTGCCATTCACGAGCCTGCGGTTTGAATTCACCTTCGTGGGTTAAATGTTGTTTGTATTCTTCTGGATGCTCATAAAAAAATGACATTACCGGACTATTGGCGACAAACGGCGTAATGCTGTCGGCTTCGTAAGGTACAAATTTTAATAACCCAATCCAGATAAAAACAATCGCGATACTCAGGCGAATCAAGGTTAATCCAACCCTATCACCTTTGCCCAATATACGAAGATATTTTTCCATTCCGGCTCTCCTCACTTGTACAAAATTGCCGTTGCGTGAGTGCTGCTATCAATGCGCATTGAGGTAATTTTCCAGGAAGTCGCTTTCTTTTCCTGTGCCAGTTTCGCAATGGCATCTTCCACCACGGAAGGAGTGCCAGACACGGCTGATACGCTAACGTGGGCAACCTCGGTTTGCGCTAACACGGAAAATGTCACCGGAGCAGTCAGTAATGCAGTCATTAGTAACGTAGTTTTAAACATGTTCATTTCTATTCCCATTAACAAGTTATTTCAGTGGAAATATAATAAAACATGTCACTTTATTTTATTTCATCCGTAACGCCAAAATAACTGTCAATTAGTATCAGGAAATATAAAAAAAGCCCCACACGAGTGGGGCAAATATGTAGACTACGCTATTATTATTTAATGAGAGAAAAGAGATCGTTTAGTGATTCGCTCATGCTTGGATGGGTAAATATTTGGTCACGCAATGTGGTATAAGGTAACCCCGCATCCATAACAGTCTTGATGATATTAATCATTTCATGAGAATCCACACACAGCAGCGACACACCTAATATTTGTTTCGTTTCGCTATCTACCACCGCTTTAAGTACGCCACGGGTATCATTCATCACCCGCGCACGCGGGATAGCCGCTATCGGCAACGTTACGACCTGCACCGCCGCACCGCTGGCTCGAGCCAGTTCTTCAGTCATTCCGACGCGGGAAAGCGGCGGCGTCATAAAGACGGAATATGGTACATTTTGACGATCGCCCGTGTTACGCACCCCCTCGCCTAGCAGGTTGTCGCGCACAATACGGAAGTCATCCAGCGAGATATAGGTAAATTGTAATCCACCAGTGACATCGCCCATTGCCCAAATGTTATCTGCCGAGGTACGTAGATATTTATTTACAATAACGGCACCACGGTCATTTACATCTACACCCGCATTCTGCAACTGCAGATTTTCAGTCGCCGGTTTGCGACCCGATGCCACCAGCAGCACATCCACCGTCTGGGTACCTTCCGGCATGTGCAGCTGTACTGCACTATCGTGAGAGGAGACCGACTGCACGTTGGCATTGAGGATCAGCTCAACGCCTTGGTCGCGTAAAATGTTGGCGATAGTGTCAGCAATATCCCGGTCTTCACGAGGCAAAAACTGCGGAGCTGCTTCATAAATAGTGACTTTGCTACCAAAGTTGGCAAACATCGATGCGAATTCAACGCCGATATACCCACCGCCCAAAATGCCCAGACGCTCGGGACGTTGCGTCAAATTCAACAACCCGGTGCTGTCAAATACGCCAGGCGTCGTGGTTAATCCCTCAACGTTCGGAATCGTTGACTGGGCGCCAGTATTAATAAAGATTTTCTCGCCGCTCAGTTCAACCTCACCTGTTGGCTGCACGACCCGCACTGTATGGTTATCAATGAATTCAGCACGACCTTCAATCACATCCACGTTCTCCAGATCGGCAAGATTATGGAAGTTTTTATCGCGCAGAAAACTAACAACGGAGGTCTTGCGCTGCATCGCTGCGGCAAAGTCATGCTGAAGTTCAGCATCGTGTACCAGGGTTTTGGTTGGAATGCAGCCGATATTGATGCATGTCCCACCATACATGGTGTTTGACTGTTCAATAATCGCTACCCGCCAACCCGTTTTGGCCAGTGTTGCCGCCAGCGTTTTACCCGCTTTACCAAATCCGATAACAATCGCCTGATACTGATTCATGCTGTCTCTCCGCCATGTCACTGTTCGTTTGTTGAACTGAATTATAGGTTTAGCGATGCACGAACAATGTATCCATAACGCGCCAATTACTGTCAAATCGTCTAAAAAACCGCTCTTTCCCTTCCACTAAACTTATTGAGCAATTAAACTAATACCATAAAATTATTAATAAAATTATGTGTAATAGCATTGTTATCATCTCAATTAGCATTAGCAAAAACTGCCCAGGAGTCTTCATGGACGCACTTAGCCGATTACTTATGCTTAACGACCCGCAGGGCTCGATTGATCAAAACTGCCTGTTGAGCAGGGACTGGCAACTGCCGCATGCGGCGGGTGAACTGTCCGTTATTCGCTGGCATACGGTAACCCAGGGATTCGCTCAACTGGATATGCCTGACGGAACATCTTCCACATTACGCCCTGGAACAATAGTCATTCTGCCGCAAAACTCCGCGCATCGTCTGTGCCAGACAGGGGAAGAACAAACGCATATTGTCTGCGGGAGCCTGCGATTACAGGCATCTTCACGCTATTTTTTAACCGCGCTTCCGGAAGTATTATTACTGGCGCCTGAGGAGAACAGCCCCGTCAGCCATTGGCTGAAGGCCATGATTGCGCTAATGCAGGAGGAATACATCAACGACCTGCCTGGCTCCAGTATCGTTTGCAGCCAGCAATGCGCTACGCTGTTCGCGTTAACCGTTCGCGAGTGGCTCGCCCAGTCGACACCCGCTAAAAATGTGCTGAATTTACTGCTGCACCCCAGGCTTGGATCCGTTGTATTCATGATGCTGGAGTCACCGGCTTTTGCCTGGACCGTCGAAGAACTGGCAAAACGAGCACATATGTCGCGGGCCAGTTTCGCACAGCTATTCCGTGAAGTATCAAACTCCACGCCGCTGGCGGTGTTAACCGCGCTGCGCCTGCAGTTCGCAGCCCAGATGCTATCGCGCGGTACACAGCCGTTAATCGTTATTGCCGAGTCGGTGGGTTACGCCAGCGAATCGTCGTTTCATAAAGTCTTTTTACGAGAATTTGGCTGCACGCCGGGCGAGTACCGCAAACGCGTGAAAGCGTTGGCGGTATAACGCAACGCCTGCTTCGGCAGTAAAACCGAGGCAGACGAGCGCTTCAGGGCATTACTTTTGGTGGCGATGCCTGTGCAGCCACATCAGCTTATAAGCGGCCGGAATAATGAACAGAGAGAGCAATGGTGCGGTGATCATGCCGCCAATCATCGGCGCGGCTATGCGGCTCATGACTTCTGAGCCAGCTCCCGTCCCCCACAATATAGGTAACAGACCTGCAATAATCACCGCCACGGTCATCGCTTTCGGGCGCACGCGCAGCACAGCACCGTGATATAACGCTTCATCCAGCTTATCCGCCGTAAAGGTTTGCGGATTTTCCAACGCAGGTTCGGCTTCAATAGCGTGGCGCAAGTACATCAGCATCACCACGCCAAACTCCGCAGCAACACCTGCCAGGGCGATAAATCCGGTTCCAGTTGCAACCGACATATGGAACCCCATCCAGTAAAGGAACCAGATGCCGCCCACCAGCGCAAAAGGCACACTGGTGATAATCAGCAGCGCTTCACCAAAGCGACGGAAGGCCAGATAAAGCAGAACGAAGATTATCATCAGCGTCATCGGCACCATCAGTTTGAGCTTATGACTGGCGCGCTCAAGCAGCTCGAACTGCCCGGAAAACGCCACGCTGGTCCCCGGCTTTAACTGTACGTTTTCAGCGATCGCTTTTTTCAGATCGTTCACCACTGAGACCATGTCACGATCGCGGGCGTCGATGTAAATCCAGCTGGTTGGTCGCGCATCTTCGGTTTTCAGCATCGAAGGCCCCGAAACCACCGTCACGTCGGCGACATCCGCCAGCGTGATTTGCTGTTTCATGGGCGTCAGAATGGGCAGATTACGCAGCGCTTCCGGGCTATCACGATAGCTCTGCGCATAGCGAAGGTTAATCGGATAACGTGCAATCCCTTCCACCGTTTCGCCGACCATTGCGCCTCCGACCGCAGAGGTGACAAACAGTTGCACCGCGCCGACGGTCATTCCGTACCGGGCCGCTTTCTCCCGATTAATATCCACATTGATATAGCGCCCCCCGACCAGGCGCTCAGCCAGCGCCGAAGAGACGCCCGGCACGGTTCTGGCCACCTCTTCAATTTGCTCCGCCGTGGCGTCGATATCTGCCAGAACGTTACCTGACACCTTAATGCCAATTGGGCTTTTGATCCCCGTAGAGAGCATGTCGATACGGTTACGAATCGGCGGAACCCACAGATTCGCCAGTCCCGGCAAGCGTACGGTTTTATCGAGCTCGGCAATGATTTTGTCCATCGTCATCCCCGGACGCCACTGGTCCTGCGGCTTCAGTTGGATCGTCGTTTCAACCATTTCCAGCGGTGCAGAGTCTGTTGCGGTTTCTGCCTTACCGGTTTTACCAAACACGCGCGCCACTTCCGGAACGGTCATGATCAGCTTGTCGGTTTTTTGCAGCATGTCCGCTGCCTGTGCCGCTGAGATCCCCGGCAATGTCGAAGGCATATACAGCAGGTCACCTTCGTTAATCTGCGGTAGGAATTCACCACCGACTTTATTCAGCGGGTAGATAATCGTCAGTATTGAAAGCACCGCCACCAGAATGGTGGTCTTGGGCCAGTGCAATACCTTCAGCAATAGCGGATGGTAAATACGGATCAGGAAACGGTTAAGCGGGTTGCTGCTTTCTGCAGGTATTTTTCCGCGGATCCAGAATCCCATCAGGATTGGAATAACCACGATGGCCAGAAACGCCGCACCTGCCATGGCATACGTTTTGGTGAACGCCAGCGGCCCGAACAGTCGCCCCTCTTGCCCCTCAAGCGTGAAAATAGGGATAAACGACAATGTGATAATCAGCAGGCTGATGAACAATGCCGGGCCGACTTCTACCGAGGCGTCAGTAATGACCTTCCAGCGCGTTGCGTTATCCAGCTTTTCATGCGGATGCTGATGCCCCCACTCTTCCAGCCGCTTATGGGCGTTTTCAATCATCACGATGGCGGCATCGACCATCGCCCCGACGGCAATGGCAATGCCCCCCAGCGACATGATATTGGCGTTCAGCCCCTGGAAATGCATCACGATGAACGCGATACACAGCCCCAGCGGCAGGGAAATAATCGCCACCAGCGCAGAACGCAGATGCCACAGGAACAATGCACACACCAGCGCAACAACGATAAACTCTTCCAGCAGCTTGTAGCTCAGGTTATCAATGGCGCGGTCAATGAGCTGACTGCGATCGTATGTTGTAACTATTTCTACGCCTTCCGGCAGGCTACTTTTCAGCGTATCAAGCTTGGCTTTAACCGCGGAGATCACCTCACGCGCATTTTTACCGGACCGCAGAATAACCACCCCGCCCGCCACTTCGCCTTCGCCATTCAGTTCGGCGATCCCACGGCGCATTTCCGGCCCAATCTGTACGCGCGCCACATCGCGCAGGTAAACAGGTACACCGTCGGCCCCTGTTTTCAGGACTATATTATTGAAATCATCGAGCGTTTGCAGATATCCACTGGCGCGGACCATATATTCCGCTTCAGCCATCTCAACAGATGAGCCGCCCGCTTCCTGATTCGACGTATCCAGCGCCGATTTCACGTCCGCCAAACTGATGCCATATTGCGTCAGCTTCATCGGATCGATAACGACCTGATACTGTTTAACCACGCCGCCTACCGAGGCGACTTCCGCTACGTTGGGAATCGTTTTTAACTCATACTTTAAAAACCAGTCCTGAAGAGAACGTAATTCCGCCAGATCGTGTTTCCCGCTGCGATCCACCAACGCGTACTCAAATATCCAGCCGACACCCGTGGCGTCCGGTCCCATTTCCGCGCTAACGCCAGCCGGCAATTTTCCCTGAACCTGGTTGAGGTACTCCAGTACGCGCGAGCGCGCCCAGTAAGGATCGGTACCATCTTCGAAAATGACGTACACGTAGGAATCGCCAAACTGCGAGAAACCACGCACAGTTTTCGCGCCCGGTACCGACAGCATGGTGGTGGTCAGCGGATAGGTCACCTGATTTTCAACAATTTGCGGCGCCTGACCCGGATAGCTGGTTTTGACGATCACCTGAACATCAGAGAGATCGGGCAGCGCATCAACCGGGGTATTGATGATGGTCCAGGTTCCCCAAATACTGAGAAACAGCGCCCCCATCATCACCAGAAAACGGTTTGCCACCGAGCGGCGGATAATCCATTCAATCATTTATCATATCCTCAGTGTGAATGGGTCGCCTGGGCTGGCATGGCGGCTGCGTCTTGCGTCTTACTGTTCTGGGCGCGCATACGGTCCAGTGCGCCAGAGATATTCGCTTCGGAATCAATCAGGAACAGACCGCTGGAAACCACTTTTTCGCCTTCGGTCAGGCCGGAGCGGATAGCCGTCAGTCCTTGAGATTCATGGAATACCGCAACCTGTTTCGGCACAAATCGACCTTCGTTATCAACGGTGATTACCCGCTGCTCGGTACCCGTATCAATTAGCGCTTTAGACGGGATCAGCAGCATTGGCTCGCTTTGTGTTTTCAGTTGCAGGTAAGCATTCATCCCGGGCTTGAGCGCCTCGTCAGGATTATCGACCTGTAAACGGAGCTGGAGCGTACGCGTGGTAGCATCAACGCTGGGTAAGATACTCCACTTGCTGATGGTGAAAGGCTTATCCGGCCAGGCGGGCACGGTGATGGTAAATTGCGAGGCGTCTTTAATCAGCCAGGCGATAGATTCCGGGACCGACGCGCTGACCCATACCGGGTCCATACCCTGAATTTTCGCGACCACATTGTCTTTGGAAATGTTCATACCAGTACGTAAATCGAATGCGGTGATCACCCCATCAATAGGCGCTTTCAGGGTAAAGCGGGTCTGAATTTTACGCGTCGATTTTAAACGCTGAATATCCGCTTCAGGCATTCCAGCCAGACGTAATCTCTCCAGAATTCCTTCCACCTGCGTCGCGCTGCCGCCAGTTTCTCGCAGCAATAAATATTCGCTCTGCGCCTCAACCCAATCGGGGATAGTCAGGTCGATCAGCGGCGCGCCTTGCTTAATTTTGTCCCCCACGGTCAGTGGGTAAACCTTCTCGATAAAGCCCGCTGAGCGTGCCTGGACAATAACAAACTGGTATTCGTTATAACTAACGTTGGCCGGGAAAGTTTGCGCGTAGTGCAGTGGTCCACGACGCACTGGCTCTGTTTTCAGCCCCAGGTTCTGGGTTTGTGTAGGATCGATGCGCACGCCTGGTGATGACGCGTTCGCGGTCTCTTCATCGGCATATTTCGGGATCAGATCCATATCCATAAATGGCGATTTACCCGGTTTATCAAAACGCGTGTTTGGGTACATGGGGTCGTACCAGAACAACACTTTTCTGGCTTCTTTTGGCGAAGCCTGACCGGTTTCAGCCGTTGCTTTTGCGGATGAATAATAAGTATAAATACCGACAGAAATAACCCCACCGGCAATCATGCCAGCGAGAATGAGCGCGGTATTTTTAATATTTAAAGACGCCATAGTGATTTCCATTGCGCGATAGTCTCACCCGCGTTCGCAAAAACCCGGGCAAGAATAAAAGAGACCAACGAGAACGTTATTTACTAATGTGAATATCGCGTAACACAGAGAGATTTCCCTGCTGAACAAACGTAAACGCGACCTTATCGCCTGGCGTAATATCATCAGCCTTCGTATCGGCAACCAGTGTAAAACGCATAGTCATGGCTGGCCAGTTCACCGCAGGAATAGGATCATGCTTGATCGTAATCTTTTTACTTTCCATATCAACAGCTTCAATCACCCCGGTAGCGCTAATGAGTTGTTCCTGTTGAGCCGCTGGCTGCATATTCATCATCTCACTATGCTGATGCTCATTGGCCTGAGCGTTAAACATGATCATAGAGAAAAGACTAAACAGCACAGCTTTGGCGGTCGTATTCATAATTGATGCTCCTGAAAGGTTAATATTAAGGATTACTCCACCCAACCGCCGCCTAAGGCAGCAAACAGCTTAATTTCATTAACCTGTTGGGCGTAATTAAGATCGAGCAGCGATTGCCGCGTAGCGAATAAAGAACGTTCTGCGTCTAATACTTCGATATAGCTAACTGCACCATTCTGATAAAGCGCTCTGGCGCGTTGTAGTGTGATTTGCAATGAATCCAGATAACGCTGCTGCCCGCTAATTTGATCGGCAATGCTTTGGCGCAACACCAGTGCATCCGCCACTTCTTTAAACGCGTTCTGAATTTTTTGTTCGTAATTCACTACCGACTGTTGCTGGCGAATTTCTGCCAGGTCGAGATTGGACTGATTACGTCCGGCGTTAAATATTGGAATATCTATTTTGGGGACAAAATTCCACATGCCGCTGGCGGCATTAAATAAACTGGAAAGATCGCTGCTGCTACTGGACACGGAACTGGTTAACGTTATAGATGGAAAAAATGCCGCCCGCGCAGCACCGATATTGGCATTTGCCGCCAATAATCCGTGCTCAGCTTCCATAATATCCGGGCGCTGCAACAGTATTTGCGACGAGAGCGATGGCGGCAGCGTTACCGGTTTAATATCCCCACGGCTGCGCGCGTGGTCATCGGGTAATTTCCCGTATGTACCCAGCAACAACTGCAGCGCGTTATTGGCCTGCGCCAGATCACCTTTACGCTTGGCAATTTCGCTACGCGTACTTTCGATCACACCGCGCGCTTGTTCCAACGCCAGTACGTTGGTGCTACCGGTTACCAGTTGCTTCTCTACAAAAGCGTAAGAGCGCTGGTAGTTTTGCAGCGTTTCTTCAGCAACTTGCAACTGCGCGTAAGCCAGACGCTGATTAAAATAACTTTGCGACACGTTGGAGATTAATGAGATGTGCACCGCCCGACGCGCTTCTTCGCTGGCAAAGAAATTCTGTCGCTCAGCTTCACTCATATTTTTTAGCCGCCCAAAGAAATCCAGGTCGAAACTAAGATTGAGTCCAGCTTCGAATTCACGATCGGTGCTGCTATCACCTTTTAATTTACCGCTGTAAGTACCACTGGAGCCTGCCGTGAGTTGCGGGTAGCGGTCGGCGTCCGTGACGCCATATTGCGCTCTCGCTTCCTGAACTTTTAGCACAGCCATACGTAAATCGCGGTTATTAACCAATGCCTCGCCAATCAGCGCCTTTACCTGGGAGTCAACGAAGAAGCTCCGCCAGCCCGTGTCCTGATATTCACCTGGAGCCGGTACCAGGGCATTCTGTTTTAAAGAAAATTGCTGCGGCACCGGCAAAGCCGGGCGCTGATAGTCCGGCGCCAATGAACAACCGGCGAGCACGAATATAGCGCTGAGAGTAAGAAGCTTAAATTTGCTCATAGTTCTTCTCGTCCTGACCGGACTGATGTCCCTAAAATGTGTAGGAATTTATAGTGCTGTACTTTAACCAAGTGACTCTGTTTAACCGGTGACAGGAAAATGACAAAACTGTCATTTTCCCAATAACCGATTGCTATCCGATCCCGCTTCCCTAGAATTGAAAGTCCGCACAACCCGTGCGTGAAGGAGAATGCGATGAAGGTTTTGATAGTCGAAGATGAGAAAAAAACCGGTGAATATCTGACAAAAGGCCTGACGGAAGCGGGTTTTGTCGTGGATTTAGCGGATAACGGCCTGAACGGGTATCACCTGGCGATGACCGGCGATTACGACCTGCTCATACTCGACATCATGCTGCCGGATGTAAACGGCTGGGATATAGTGCGGATGCTGCGTTCCGCCAACAAAGGAATGCCCATTCTTCTCCTCACCGCACTGGGTACCATTGAACATCGAGTTAAAGGTCTGGAATTGGGTGCTGATGATTACCTGGTTAAACCGTTTGCCTTCGCCGAACTGCTGGCACGGGTCAGAACGCTGTTGCGTCGAGGCGCGGCGGTGATTGTCGAAAGCCAGTTTCAGGTCGCGGATTTAATGGTCGATCTGGTCAGCAGAAAAGTTACCCGCAGCGGTACGCGCATCACTCTGACCAGCAAAGAGTTTACGCTGCTTGAGTTTTTCCTGCGCCATCAGGGGGAAGTTTTACCCCGCTCGCTGATCGCCTCCCAGGTCTGGGATATGAATTTTGACAGCGATACTAATGCCATCGACGTCGCCGTTAAGCGTCTGCGCGCCAAAATTGATAACGATTATGAGCCGAAACTGATTCAGACCGTGCGCGGCGTGGGATATATGCTTGAGGTTCCTGATGGCCAGTAAACGATGGCGGCGCCCTTTTTCACTGGCGACACGACTAACCTTTTTTATCAGTCTGGCGACAATTGCTTCATTTTTCGCCTTTGCATGGATAATGATCCACTCCGTGAAAGTCCACTTCGCCGAGCAGGACATCAATGATTTACAAGAGATTAGCACCACGCTGGAGCGGATTATTAACCAACCTAACGAGCCAGAATCACGCCGACTGGAAACGCTAAAAAATGTGGTGGCGGGTTACTCGAACGTCATTATTTCTCTGGTAGATAGCAACCAGAAGGCCATTTTTCATTCGCCCAATGCGCCGGATCTTCGGCAATTTATCGCCAGCGCAAGGCCGGATAAAAATGCTCATGCCAGCGACGTTTTTATTATCTCAGGTCCTACACTGCAAACCTCCAGACATATCCACGGACAGAAAACATCGTCTAACTGGCGAATGATTCGTCTGCCAGTAGGAAAGCTTGCCGATGGAAAACCAGCGTATACGCTGTATCTGGCGTTATCGATCGATTTTCACCTGCACTATATTAACGATCTGAAAAACAAGTTAATTATGACGGCTTCGCTGATTAGCATCATGATTGTTTTTATCGTGCTGTTCGCCGTATACAAAGGCCATGAACCGATCCGTAATGTTAGTCGTCGCATCCAAAATATCACCTCGAAAGATCTCGATGTCCGTCTCGATCCGCAGGCTGTGCCTATTGAACTGGAACAACTGGTTAGTTCGTTTAATCACATGCTCGAACGCATCGAGGACGTATTTAAACGTCAGTCGAACTTCTCGGCGGATATTGCCCATGAGATCCGCACGCCAATAACTAACCTCGTCACCCAAACGGAAATTGCGCTCAGCCAGACCCGCACCCAAAAAGAACTGGAAGATGTGCTGTATTCCAATCTCGAAGAGTTTGGCCGTATGTCGAAAATGGTGAGTGATATGCTGTTTCTGGCGCAGGCAGATAACAATCAGCTGATCCCAGAAAAAAAAGCGCTCAATCTGGCTGATGAGGTCGGTAAAGTGTTCGACTTTTTCGAAGCCTGGGCAGAGGAGCGTGAGGTTGGTTTACAGTTTGAAGGACGCGCATGCTGGGTTTCAGGCGACCCATTAATGTTACGCCGGGCAATGAGTAACCTGCTGTCAAATGCCATGCGCTATACGCCAAAAGGTGAGTCGGTAACCGTGCGGGTGAAAGAGGCGGATGGTCTGGTCCAGATAGTCGTTGAGAATCCCGGCCCCCCCATTCCCCCGCAACATCTTCCGCGACTCTTTGACCGCTTTTATCGCGTGGACCCTTCACGGCAGCGTAAAGGCGAAGGCAGCGGTATTGGTCTGGCGATTGTGAAATCGATTGTGATTGCCCATCACGGAAAAGTCTCGGTAACTTCCGATCCTTATGTCACTCGCTTTATTCTGACGCTTCCCAAGCACGCGATGTAATTTATGGTGATGACGCTTATACCTGTCATCACCTATTCTCTGACACAACCGTCATAATCCTGTCACGCCACTGACAGTCCCCATTAATTATACTTTCTTCCGTAAACCCAAACAGGAGAAATATGATGAATAAGATGTCCTCTTTTTTAGCTATCGCGTTTTTTATTTCAGTTGGCGTTAATGCGGCAGAAACACCTAAAATGCATCAACAGGCCGCAATGGCTCATGAAATGATGAATAACAGTGATGCCTCTGCACATCAACAAATGGCGCAGACACACGCCTCGCAGGCAAATAATTCATCGTCAACACCAACCAATGCGCAATCATTTTCACAAATGAATGAACATGAAAAAGCAATGGTTGTTCACCAATCAGTAAATAACGGCCATTCATTTGCTCATGAGATACAGGCCGAGCAGCACCGCGCACAGATCTCCACTCAAGGGTAAAGACGAGCTGTATTGACGACAATATCCATAAATACGCTAAGTTTTAATATTGTGGACTACTCTCCCCGTGCAGGCCTGTTTATATACAAGCCTGCATCCTTGTTCATCGTTAATGTCAACATTAATAATTCATTAAATCTTCCATTAAAAAGTAAAAACCTTTTAACTCTTTATTCAGATTGTATAAAAATCGTAAATCAACTACTTATTATATTGCGTATCACAACATTTATCACCTCACCCTAATTATAAATTAGGATTACCCCTGGTATGCGTCGTTAATATTTAATGGGAGACTGTCATCGTCGTAAAAATGACAGCCAAAAAGTTCGTGTTCCTATAAATAAACTTAATGATGATAGTGAGTGAAAAATGAATAAACGTCTGCTGACCCTCCTGGTCCTTGGTCTGACAACGGCCACAACAGCATATGCAATTACCCCGGCAATGCAGAAAAAATATGAACGTTCAGGTTGTACGCAAATGAGCGAACTCAATGGTTGTGATGTGAACAAATCCTATCAGTGGAACCACGATCATGGCTTTATCGAGAACGATAACAGCCAGCAGAATCGTCATCATCGCCATGGTGAAGAGCAGCAAAATACCACAGGCCGGGATAACCACGATAATGCGGGTATTGATGGCAAATTCAGCGGAAATTACGTGGCCAAATTTGCCAATGGTCAACGCAGCGTTGATATTCACGTCGAAGATTCCGGCGTTTACGTCAACGGTAAGGAAGTGCGTGACGTAAATACCTATAAGGATACGATGACCTTCCGCGTCGGTTATGCCACTTACACCATTAAAACAAATGGTCGCGGTAGCTGGAATGACAGCGATGCAGGAAACGCTGGCAAAATTGTGCGTGAATAACAGATACCGCTAAAGAGCGCTGCGATCACAGCACCCTCAAAAGCCATGCATTACAGTATGCCGTTTTAATACTGGAGTCAGACATGGCTTTGACCCTCACGGTGCTGCTTGAAAACCGACGTGCTGCTGGCGCTGGAAAAACATTACTGGCAAAGCCTGGATTAAGTCTGTTAGTTCAGGATGAAACGACCACAATATTGTTTGATACCGGGCCGGATGGCAGCTTCATGCATAACGCTGCACAAATGGGCGTGGACCTGACGCACTTAACCGCCGTGGTGCTGTCGCACGGCCATTACGATCACTGCGGCGGCGTGCCGTGGCTTGCGGATAACAGCCGTATCATTTGTCATCCCCAAATAGCCTGTGAACGATACGCCTCAGTTACGGTTGCGGGAACACCACGAAAAATTAAAAAACTCTCGCATGATAACAACTACTCTCGATTCATCATGGAATACACCCGCGAGCCGCTGGCTATCAGCGATCGCTTTTTGTGGTCCGGGGAAATTAGCGTTCCCACGCCACAATCCTATGGTGTGATTAGCGAGAAAACACTCCAACCAGATTACATCAGTGACGAAGGCGTGTTGATCTATAAATCTGAACGCGGGTTAGTCATCATTACTGGTTGCGGGCATCGGGGAATAGAGAACATCGTACGCCATTGCCAGAAAATCACAGGGGTTAACCAAATTTATGCCCTGGTCGGTGGGTTTCATTTACGTGCTGCCTCCCCCGCTAAGCTATGGCGGACCCGACAATTTATTAAGCAACAGCAACCCGAAAAACTACTCGGCTGTCATTGCACTGGTTCATGGGGTCGATTGTGGCTACCGGGAACTGACGCACCGGCAACGGGAGATGTGATTGAGCTGGCTGAGTAACAACAGTAAAACGTTGCCCAAACAGTAATAAAAAACGGGAGCCTTACGGCCCCCGTTTATCAGCCATCATCATTACATGGTGACAATTGCTGGCTCATCAAAGACGGTGAGTTTTGGCGCTTCACCGGTGAATTTTTCTGCATATACAAGGCTGGTATTCCCCGCACAGCCATTCGCCAGCCGTGAGGTTGGGATATCCGCCGTCAGCACGTTCGCACCGCCATTTTTACAGATACCGTTTTCAATATCCGGCCATGCGCCTTCATGGATACAGATGATTCCCGGTTTGATACCGTCGCTGACGTGCGCCCCCACCAGAACCTGTCCACGAGCATTCCATACACGAACCAGATCGCCCTCGACAATCCCTCTGGCTTTCGCGTCATCCGGATGAATCGTCACCGGTTCACGATTGGCAATCGCGTATTCTTTACGCAGCGACGCGTAGTTCAGTTGGCTATGCAGACGATGTGCCGGGTGCGCCGTCAGTAGCTGCAGCTGATCTTTATCCGCAGTTCCTTTCCATTCATCCGGTTCAATCCAGGACGCATGCGGCGGACAGTCTTTATACTGATAGCCTTCAATCGTTTTCGAGTAGATTTCTATCTTGCCGCTCGGCGTTCCCAGCGCATTCATCACCGGATCGCTGCGGAAATCCGCGTAGCGCACATATTTGTTATTCTTTTCATTCTCACGCATTTCGATCAGTTTATTCTGCTGCCAGAACGCGTTGAACTGAGGCATGGCGACACGCTGGGCGCGGGCGGCTTTTTGCGCGACGTCATAGAACTGCTTCAGCCACGCCATTTCGTCTTTGCCTTCGGTGTAGACCGCCTTACCACCCGGCTTGAGCATCTCAGCCAGATCGGCAAATACGTCAAAATCACTACGCGCTTCAAACTGCGGCGCGATGACCTGCTTCATAGGCACCAGATGCTGGTTACTGTAATCACCGGTCATGGTCAGATCGTTACGTTCAAACGAGGTGGTGATTGGCAGAACGATATCGGCGTGTTTGGCCGCTGCGGTCCAGTAACACTCAGAGATGACAACCAGTTCAGGCTTCTGCCAGGCTTTGATTAAGCGGTTGGTATCCTGATGATGGGTAAAGTTAGCGCCACCCGCCCACCAGATCATTTTGATATCCGGGAAGGTTTGCTCTTTACCGTTATGCTGATATTTGCCGCCTGGGTTTTCCAGCGCCTCGACAATTCGCGCTACCGGCAGGCTGGTCACCGCATCGGAAACCGCCCAGTCGTTGCCCGCAGATGATCCCCCCTCAATTTTGGCGGAAATTGCTGGCAATACCCCACCGGTGCGTGTTGGGTTACCGCCGTTAGAATAGTGATAAGAGAACCCGAAACCACCGCCTTCGGTACCAATTTGCCCCAGCATCGCCGCCAGAGTCACCAGCATCCAGTGTTTTTGCTCACCGTATTGCTGACGCTGAATCCCCCAGCCTGCCATGAGCATGGTTTTGTTGCTGGAGAAAATTTCCGCCAGCTTTTCCAGTTGCTCAGCAGGCACGCCACACACGCCAGATGCCCACTCGGCGGTTTTCTCAATTTTGTCGCTCTTGCCGAGCAGGTACTCTTCAAACTGCGGATATCCAGTGGTGTATTTTTCCAGGAAGGCTTTGTCGTGAAGATTTTTCTTCACCAGCGTGTGGGCGATCCCTAACATCATCGCCACATCGGTCCCCATATGTGGCGCAATCCAGGTCGCATTATCACCAAAGAACTCGATGGTTTCAGAACGCATCGGATCGATGGCGATGACGCTTTTCCCTGATTTTTTCAGCAGATTAAAGTATTCAATCCCCTGTTCATCCGTGCTGCTCCAGGCAATTTTGAGGGTATTGAGCGGGTTCATCCCCCACAGCACCACGACCTGACTGTGCTCTAGCACCATCGGCCAGGTGGTTTGCTGCTCATAGACTTCAACCGATCCCACAACGTAAGGCATGATCACCTGCGCGGCCCCGGTTGAATAATCTCCGGTATGACCGGCGTAGCCACCGGCCATGCTCATATAGCGTTGCAGTAGGGTTTGCGCCTTATGCAGAACGCCGCTGGAGCGCCAGCCATAGGAACCGGCAAATATTGAGGACGGGCCATAGCTGCTACGGATCCGGCTATGCTGCTCGTGAATGAGCTTCAGCGCTTGTTCCCAACTCACACGCACGAAAGGATCGTTACCACGTTTACCATCCGCTTTACCCGGGTTTTCCAGATAGCTTTTGCGCACCATCGGATACTTAACGCGGATATTGGTATGAACCTGATCCGGCGCGGTTTGCTGTAATGAGTTCGGCACCGTTTTCGGCAACGCACCTTTTGAGGAAACCACTTTGCCGTCTTTTACTTCCACGTATACCGCACCCCAACGTGCTGCCGTCAGGATTGCCCCGCCATTCTGGCCTTCGGCCCAGGCCGGCATTGGGATCACCGAAGAAATCGCCATTGTCCCGGTTGCCGCGCCAGCCGTCTTGATAAAGTCACGTCTTGTGAGTTTCATGATTTCTCCTGATTTATCGCTTATTTGTTCATGTCTTTCGCGTTGTACTGGAAGTAACGGCTCAGGATATCCAGTTCGTTTTCACTGATATTGGTACGAGCACCCATCCCTTTTGCCACAGAAGGCCAGGCGTTGAGCGTGAAATGATTCGCCGGAATTGGCGCATGACAACCCGCGCAGTACACATTGTCGAGTTTGCGTGCGTAATCCCACATGGGTTCGCGGCTGGCGAGAGCGGAACCGCTCCATTCGCCCTGCAGCACGACATCTCGCCACGCATTGCCGTAGTCATCTTTTTTCCAGTCGGAGAGGATCTTCAGCGACTGCTGACCTTTTTCACTCAGGCTGGCAAGAATCAAACGCTGCCCTGCTGCGTAGTAAATAACCTGTTCACTTCCTTGCATCTGGCTACCGCGAATCTCGACCAGTCGTGCGTTGTCCGTTGTTTTCAGAACCTGCATTTTTGTTGCCGGGTAAACGGTTCCCAGATCGCCAAGCGCGGTATTGCTTACGGCATAAAGCTCAGTTGCCGAGGCTGGAGTAGAGGCTGACTGCGCTTCAAGCCCTTTAAGCGCACTGTCATCCATTTTTATTTCAGGTGGGAAATGGGCGACGCCTTTATGGCAATCAATACAGGTTTGCTTTTCCGCGATGCCCATTTTGTGCATCTTCTGGGCATCCGCGCTTTGTGCAGCAAGATCCATTGCGTCCATACTGTGGCAGCTACGGCAGGTCGCAGAATCACTCGCCTTGAGCTGTGCCCAGACGGTTTGCGCCATCTCCAGACGATGTTCTTCAAATTTTTCCGGGGTATCGATTTTTTTGGTTATGAACTGGTGATAAACATCTTTTGAGGCCCGCAGCTTAGCCACCAGATAATCCAGCCCGCCCTCCGGGATATGACAGTCCGCGCACTCTGCACGAATGCCTTTCTGATTCTGGAAGTGAACCGAGCCGGTATATTCCTCGTAAGGTGCCTGCATCGTATGGCACGACAAACAAAATTCCGTGCTCGAGGTTTTGTGCAATGTCCATTGCCCTGCCAAAACAATAACTGCACCAAGAACAATGCACAGCAGCATCGTCCATATGATAGTTTTATTTATTTTTCTCATCTTATATTTCCATCAGACGAATACCCTTTTAGAGGTAGACAATAAATATACTAAAGCAGCTACTTATTGATATTCATCAAGCGAAGAGAGAAATAAGAATCAGCCAATAGGTAAGTTTGAAGGGGCTCGCATAATTAATGAGAACGAAATGTAAATATCAAATTTCGTTTAAAATTAGAATGTTAAACCAAACATAAAGTTTGATTAACTATTAATCACACAAACATCAGAATAAAAGTTTGATAACGATTAAAAGCTGCTGAAATTAATCCTTTGGTGACAATCGTTATATAATTAAATATATAATGAAAACACATAAAAAAGAACCCTTTTCTGTTTTTCGATTACACGTATTAATGAAGATATCTGTCTTACAATTTTGCTCACATATACATATACGGCCAGACATGCGACACACACATTTCATTGACGCACATTTATGCACGTAACCTTGATCTGGTCACTTATTATACAAAGACAACTTTCGCTACACTCAGAGTAGAGGTAAACAAACAGGAGGTAGTGAATATGTATCGCTCAATTCTGGTGCCCATTGATATCTCTGAAACCGATTTGACTCGCCATGTTGTTCCACAGGTTCAGGCGCATGCCAAAACCGCGAAGGTTCACTTTTTAGCCGTTATTCCTACCGTTCCGTTCTATGCCTCGCTGGGGCTGGCCTACTCTACCGAATTCCCGGACAGAAGTGGTCTGCAGGCCAAGGCCAGCGAAAAACTCGAAGAGATTATTAAGCAGTTCAATATTCCTGCAGGCAGGAGTCAAACTCATGTCGTTTACGGCCCGCCAAAGGATCAGATCCTCAAACTGGCGGAATCAGTAGACGCCGAGCTTATTGTCATCGCCTCACATAAACCCGGTTTTAGCACTTATCTGCTGGGTTCAACGGCAGCAGCCGTGGTACGCCACGCGAAATGTCCGGTGCTGGTTGTACGGTGATAGGGTTAAAACGGGAGCGAATGTGCTAATGCCATTCAGTTCACGAAGATGAAAGACCATGGAAATAACTGGGAGTGGAACAACCATAGCGAGGTCATCGCTTCAACGCCCTAATTTCCAGTTAAATCTGTTTTGCTGTTCAGCGATTTTCAAATAAAAGCGCAGGAGGTCAAGTGTGGACTGGTCCGGCTGAAAATTGCCGACGTGTTTCCGTAAGGCCGGGAGAACCCACAGGGATGCGGGTTCAGGGCGCGTTTTACAGGGATGTTGCCTCGCGCCCGGCCCGGTAGCCTGAAGGAATAAGCGGAGAGTATTGCGCAGCAACAATTTTCCCGCCGGGAGCCGGGATTGTTAAGGGTACGGCGATAGTACCCTTAACACGTTCACAGACAGTATCGTTTCAGAGAAGTGAAAAACATAAGGTGAACGTAGCAATACGACGGAGGCAACAGATTCATTACTGCCGGATGTGCTGCTCTCAGCGCTGATTATCCAGTCTGACCAAAGCCAGCAACAGCTGACTTAGCGCGCCGTAAAAACCAAAGTCATCATACCGACAGCATTTAGTGGTGAACTCCGGTAACCAGCGTAACAGCCCTGCCAGCGTTTCTCTGCGCAACGCATCCACCTGCTGATGACGCGGTCCTGCCTCTGCCAGGGAAAAATGCAGATGGCTCAGCAGTTCGATAAAAATCGCCAGATGATCGGCTGACTCGCTAAACGTATCGCTTACCTGCATGCCCGCATCAGATAATAGTTGTTTAATGACCCCATAGTTTGGCCCTCCTTCAAGATGAGCCGATGCATAGGGTAACGCCGCGTGTTTATCCGACATCAGGAACAGGCTGCAAAAATCAGCCGCCAGTTCCAGGGTAGCGTCTTCCCGCACCTTGAGCGCGGCAATTTTCGCCTCCAGCAGAAGGACCTGCGCCTCAAGCAGAGGCTCGCCTTTGAGCACCGCGAACCACTCAGCCATTTCGCTGGACTGCAAAAGCCCCAGGCTTTCATCGTCACGCTCCCGGGAAAACAACTGCGCCAGCCAGGCGTACACGCAGGCCATTTGTTCTTTTGTCAGGGAGGTGTCTTTCATCATGACTTCACCTGCTCAGCCGGGACATATTCACACTGCGCCACCATTTTTATCGGGCCACTGAACGCCGTCACGTTATCCACCTTGCCGGTATACTTCTCAATTTCCACCAGCGTAGTATGGGCGCTGGTTGCCTGCGCCAGCTGAGACGTGCCGATATCTATCGTTAACACGTTCGGATTGCCGTATTTACACAGCGCTCCGGTTTCTCCACCGTTATCAGGGTCGTACCAGGCACCTTCATGGATGCGCGCCACGCCCGGCGAGTAGAGATCGGAGACAACCGCCCCGGCCAGCACTTGTCCACGCGCGTTAAATACACGAACTATATCGCCGTTGCGAATGCCCCTGGCGTTGGCATCCTGTGGGTTAATAAACACCGGCTCTTTGCCACCTACCGCGTAATGCTTACGCAACGCTTCGGACTCGCAGAGCTGTGAATGCAGACGGAAATCCGGGTGGACGGATTGCAGATGCAGCGGCCAACGTTGCGACCCTGGCCCACCGTGTGAACGTTCGATTTTCTCGAACCACATCGGATGCCCCTGGCAATCGTCATATTGCATATCGGCAATGGTTTTCGAATATATCTCGATCAAACCGCTTGGCGTCCCCAACGGTTCAAGGTCGGGATCTTCGCGGAAGGCCTGATGACGAACAAACATCTGCGGATGTTCGAATTCAACGTACTCTTGCTGATTCCAGAAAACGTCGAAGGCCGGAAGATGAACACCGCGTCCTTTCCCTTGCTGGCTTCCTTCCTGCCAGATGCGCTTCAACCAGCCCATCTCATCCAGCCCTTCAGTGAACGCTTCTTCACGGTTAAAGCGGCGGCAAAGATCGCGGAAAATATCGAAATCATTACGTGCTTCAAACTGCGGCTGCACCAACTGCTTCATGGCGATAATTCCGCGGTTGGAGTGGTTGCCATATTGGTCAAGATCGTTACGTTCAAACTGGGTCGTCGCCGGCAATACGATGTCGGCGAATCGACAGGTCGACGTCCACTGATTATCGATGGCGATGACGGTTTCCAGCTTACGCCATCCCTCAATAATGCGATTAATCTGCTGGTGACGATGGAAAGGGTTGGTCCCGGCAAAAACACACATCTTCAACGGCGGTAACTTAACTGTTTTGCCGTTCCAGTTAATGATTTTGCCCGGCTCCAGAATCGCATCGATAAAACGCGCGATCGGAATAGTACTGCTGTAGCCCTTATAATCGGTGCTGTCATGCACAGGAGGTACGGTGGTGGAGCCAGAAAAACCGCTCAGGATAATCCCTTTACGCCCCGGGGTGCCCGCACCGTTGTAATGCCAGCCAAAGCCAAAGCCGCCGCCGGGTAAACCGATTTGTCCGAGCATCGAGGCTAGCACCACGATCATCCACGCCCACTGTTCCCCATGCTGCATACGCTGCACGCACCAGCCGGCAATAATTTGCGTTCTGCCGCCCGCCATCTGCCGCGCCAGTTCACGAATCGTATCTGCATCAATTCCGCAGATTTTTTCCGCCCACTGGGCATCTTTAGGCTGTCCGTCACTTTCGCCCAGCAGATAAGGCAGAAATTGCTCAAACCCAACGCAGTAGTTATCGAGGAAATGCTTATCGTAGAGCTTCTCGGTATACAGCGTGTGTGCCAACGCCAGCTGTAGCGGCACATCAGCCTGCGGGTTCACGGCGATGTGCTTAACCTTGTCGCGGCCCAGATAGTCATGCGTTGAGGTGACGACCGGGTCAACGCTGATGACCGAAATCTCACCCCGCGCCACTTTATCCTTCAGTTGCTCGTAGTATTCGTAGACATCATGATCCGGACACCACCAGTTCGCCTGCTGGTTTTTGATGAGATCGGAACCCCACAGCACAATGGTTTTGCTGTTTTCTAGTACCAGCGGCCAGGAGGTCTGCTGTTCATATACCTCCATTGACCCTACCACGCGCGGCAGAATGACCTGAGCGGCGCCGGTGGAATAGTCTCCCCCGGTACTCACGCTGTTGCCATGCAGCGCAATGGCACGTGCCAGCATCCCGGAAGCATTGTGGAACATCCCGGTCGATTGCCAGCCGCTGGCAGTCAGCAGCGCGCTCGGACCATAGGTCTTCTGAATGCGTTCCAGCTCCTGGTAGAAGAAGTCCAGCGCTTCATCCCACGAAACGCGTACAAAACGGTTATCTCCGCGCTGAGTGGTATCGCTCTGATGGCGCTTACGCAACCAGTCCACGCGGACCATCGGGTAGCGAATACGCGCCCCACCGTGTACGTGATCCGGGAGTCCGGCGATCATTTTTGACGGGTATTTATCATGCTCAAACGGTTTGGCCTCAATAAAACGACCATCAACCACGGTGGCACGGATAGCCCCCCAGTGAGAACCGGTCAGAATCCCCTCTTTGACACCAGTGCCCTGGACTTCTGCGGCGTTAGCGCTACGCGGCGTGAGCAGCGAAGGCCCTAACATACCAGCTACGGTCAAGCCCCCCAACTGCATTAGAAAACGTCGGCGAGATGCCTGAAAGAGATCGTTATTTTTCATTGCTTTCTCCCTTATCGCCATGCGGCTTATCCGTAGTGTCAGAGGCATTCATCTGCAAATATTTCAGTAAGGTACGTTCTTCACGTTTATCCAGACTGGTAAAGCCAATCATGCCGTTCAACGTGCCAATCCAACCGTTAGCATCAAAGTGCTCTTTCTCTGGCGCGCCGTGGCATTGGTTACAGGTTCCGTTATAGAGCGAGTCGGCATAAGCCCAGATAGGTTTGATGTCGTTGACCATATCGCCCTTCTGCATCCAGGCGGTGGCCTGCAATTTACTCCATGGTGTATTCGTTTCCGCAACGGTGGTTTGCTCCAGCGTCTTCACGTGCTGCTGGATGTCGCCACGAATGGAAGCCACAAAAATGCGCTTGCCCGGCAGTTGCGCCAACACGCGCTGACGCCCATTACTCTCGGTCCAGCCCACAATTTCAATTTGCAGCCAGTCACCGTCACGCTTTAACACTTTCACTTCAGAAGCGGGCAGCAGTGAGCCTGCAGGTTCTTTATCACCTTTGGCGGCATAAATAGGTTTGATGTCCAGAGAGTAGAGCGTCTCGCCATCATCGTTTGCATTGGCGCGTAACTGGTCAAACTGCTTACGGAAACCGCTGCTCATATCGGGAAGCTGGTGCGCGATTCCTTTATGGCAGTCGATACAGGATTGGTTGTCCTTGGCCGCAATCTTCATCTGGCGCGCAGCTTCAGGATGCTGTTTAGCGTGGTCCATCGCATCATAGTCATGACAAGAACGACAGGTCGCGGAGTTGTTCTCCTTCATTCGCGTCCATTCGCGCTCCGCCAGCTCAGCGCGTTTGGCTTCGAATTTTTCTGGAGTATCAATAGAGTGGGCAACAAAGGTTTGGTAAATATCGTTGCTGGCCTCCAGCTTACGTTTCACCATGCCTGGAATATCGGATGGAATGTGGCAGTCATGACATTCTGCGCGTACCCCGGAGGCATTCTGAAAATGCGCAGACTGTTTATATTCTTCGTAAACCGGCTGCATACTGTGGCAGCTCACGCAAAACTCGGTAGAACTGGTTAATTTAATACCAACGTGCGGCAAGACGATCAGCGCAATACCGACCACAATCCCGATAACGACCAGCGCCAACACTGACCAACGTGCGCTCGGTCTGAGCAGCGCCCTCCATAGTTTCCGCATAATAGCCCCTGTAATTTTATGGTTTAGTTACAGAGGATCTTATTTCTCAAATGTGAACAGCAACACTGGTCAGGATGAATGACTTACGGCACAATGTGAACAGATATGAACAGAAAGAGCACGCCATCAGGATGTCGCATCACATTGTAATTGTTGAAGATGAACCCGTCACCCAGGCGAGGTTACAGGCATACTTTGAACAGGAGGGTTACCACGTCTCGGTCACCGCCAGCGCTACAGGCCTACGTGAAATCATGTCACAACATCCTGTCGATCTTATTCTGTTGGATATCAACCTCCCGGACGAAAATGGCTTAATGCTGACCCGTGCCCTGCGCGAACGCTCAACGGTAGGGATCATTCTGGTGACGGGTCGTAGCGATCAAATTGACCGGATCGTTGGCCTGGAAATGGGCGCTGATGATTATGTCACTAAGCCGCTGGAGCTACGTGAACTGGTGGTTCGGGTTAAAAATTTGCTCTGGCGTATCGATCTTGCCCGCCAGGCACAGCCGGAGACCAAAGATAACTGCTATCAGTTTGCCGGATACTGTCTGAATGTCTCCCGGCATACCCTGGAGCTGGGCGATGAGGCGATCAAACTCACCCGCGCCGAGTATGAAATGCTGGTCGCCTTTGTCACCAATCCGGGGGAAATTCTCAGCCGCGAACGTTTACTGCGTATGCTTTCGGCACGACGGGTAGACAATCCAGACTTACGCACCGTGGATGTATTGATCCGCCGTTTGCGCCATAAGCTACGGGCCGATTTACTGGTGACGCAGCACGGCGAAGGTTATTTTTTAGCAGCCGACGTGTACTGATACAGATAAACCGGACGGAACCCGCCAGGAGAAAGTGAGTGCTGAACATGCTGGCTGTCGGCATTTTTCGGGGTGAGCACCAGGATCGGCGGACTGATATTTTCCGCCACCGGTTGCCCTTGTAATACTCTGATAGCCTGTTGAATCGCCAGTTCACCTTGCCAGACCATTTGATCGCTGGCAGCCATAATGATTCTTTCGCGTTTAAGTCCGCGATAAACCTGATGCGACAGGTAAAAAGAGACAACGGTTAGCGGCGTCCCCTGATTCCGCTTCTCTCCCATCGCTGCCTCCGCAGCAATTGCTGTACCGGCAACCACATCGACATCCGGGTGACGTTCAAGCATCTCTTGTAAAAGGTTGCGCTGAACTTCAATATCATTATCCCCCAACGCCACATCCACGATGTGCACCTGACTACCGGCAATCGCCTGACGGAATCCTGCCACCATTTCGCGGCTGCCTCCGGCGTCATCAGGTCCGGGCAATAATAAGACCTTTAACGGTTTTCCCGCGCTCCACTTAACCAGATAGTGGCCTGGCTGGTAACCCATCTGGAACCATGGAACTCCGACCCGTGCTTTCACCGTCGGATCGTGTATCGCATTCACTACCTCAATGACCGGCAACGTACCAACCTGCGCCTGCAAATCCGGAAAAATCGTTGTGCTGCTGCCCAATAAAATGGCATCCGCGCCCCACTGCTGGCACTGGGCGATTTGTGTTTTTTGCGTGGTGAACTGACGATACCCTCCCGCCTCAAACACCTTCAGGCTTACTCCATATTTTTTTGCCGCCTCAAGCATGCCGTAATTCACTGAAAGCCAGTAGGAATCCTTCAGGCTGGGATACAACGCGCACAGTTTCCAGACTTTGCTTGCAGTAACGTCCGTCTGCGGCACCGAGACTGACTGCCGGGTATCCTGCCAGCGCAGCAGTGCAGACCCGGCCGCGTGACTTAAGCCGGGAAAAAGTGTGATAAGCAGGAAAACCAATACGCGCATGATAGCCTCAACATTGATAAGGCTTTATCCTAGTTGCTTTCCTCTTTTGGACTCAACCTTTTTAATCTGTGGCGACCAGACAGTGAATTTATCTCTGACCAAACGACTGTGGATAGGCTTTGCGCTGATGGCGGCACTGACTCTTATCAGTACGCTGACAGGCTGGTATAACCTGCGTTTTGTCAGCCAAGTTGAGCAGGCCAATACCCAGGCGCTAATTCCAACCATGGATATGGCGCGCCAGCTCAGCGAGGCCAGTGCCTGGGAACTGTTTTCCGCACAAAATCTGACCACCGCAGACAATGAAAATATGTGGCTGGCTCAGGGGAGAATGCTAACCGCCCAGAGTCTGAAAATAACCACATTACTCAAAACTCTTCGTGAACAGGGCTTTGATACTTCGGCCATAGAACAACAGGAAAAAGAGATCGCCCAGTCGTTAAGCCATCAGGGGGAGATGGTTGGCGAACGCCTGAAATTACGCGCTCAACAGCAACAACTTAGCCAGCAAATTATTGAGGCCACCGCTGACGTTGCCGAAATGGCGCGCGGCCAGGCCAGCAATGCAGCTACCTCGGCGGGCGCCACGCAGGCAAGCATTTATGATTTAATTGAGAGTCATCAGGGGCAAGCGGCTGAACACGCGTTGGACAGGCTCATCGATATCGATCTGGAATATTATAACCAGATGAATGAGCTGCGCCTGAGCGCGCTACGCGTGCAGCAAATGGTGATGAATCTGGGGAATAACCAGGCGCAGAATAACCTGGCTGCGCTGGAAAGCCAGTTGAATGCCGCCGTCAGAGTGCTTCACCGCCGACAAATACGTATTGAAGATCCAGTGGTGCGCACTCAGGTGGCCGACACCGTCAATACGATTAGCCGTTATATTGAGCTGCTGTCCCTGTATCGCCAGGATAATGACTTCACGACCCAATTGCAGATCTTATCGCAGAATAATATCGAACAATTTACCCGTTTCAGTAGCGAAGTCAGCCAGTTGGTGGAAATCATCGGCCAACGCAATCAAAGCGGACTCGCGCATCTCAAACAGGCCAGCCAGCGCGGGCAACACTTGCTGCTGCTGTTAGGTGGCGTGTCATTATGTTTGCTGATTCTTATACTTTGGCGTGTGGTTTATCGCTCAGTCACACGCCCACTGGCACAGCAAACCCAGGCGTTGCAGCGTCTACTTGAGGGGGATATTGACTCCCCCTTTCCGGAAACCGCAGGCGTTCGCGAGCTGGATACCATCGGGCGGTTGATGGATGCCTTTCGCAGTAGCGTTCACGCCCTCAATAACCATCGCAAACATCTGGCCGCACAGGTTAAAGCTCGCACCGCCGAGCTGCATTCTATGGTATCTGAACACCGGCAGGCCCGTGCAGAAGCTGAAAAAGCTAACCAGGCAAAATCGGCGTTTCTTGCCGCCATGAGTCATGAAATACGCACTCCGTTGTATGGTATCCTCGGCACTGCGCAGTTGCTCTCAGACAATCCAGCCCTGGCACAGCATCGGGAAAATCTACGCGCAATCACCGACTCGGGCGAGTCTCTGCTGACCATCCTCAACGATATCCTCGACTATTCCGCCATCGAAGCCGGTGGAAAGAATGTGGCGATAGGCGATGAGCCTTTTGAACCCAAACCCTTGCTGGAAAGTACGCTTCAACTCATGAACAGCCGCGTTAGCGGTCGCCCGGTCGTGCTGGTTGCGGATTTTGCCGATGACGTTCCCGCTTCCCTGCGTGGCGATCCGCGCCGTATCCGGCAAATCATTACTAACTTATTAAACAACGCACTACGCTTTACCGATCGAGGACACATTATCCTGCGTAGTCGGCGTGAAGATCAGGACTGGTATGTTGAGGTTGAGGATACGGGATGCGGAATTGACCCTGCCCGTCAGCACGATATTTTTCAGCCGTTCGTTCAGGTAAGCGGTAAACGCGGAGGAACCGGGCTCGGACTCACCATCAGCGCCAGTCTCGCCAAGGCAATGCAGGGAGAGCTAAGCGTTACCAGCACACCCGGCGTCGGGAGTTGTTTCCAGCTACGTCTGCCATTGCGGGCAACCACGATGCCCGTCATTAAACCCGCACAACGCTCCATATCGTTACAGGGCTTACGCTTATTGCTTATCGAGGATAATCCTCTTACGCAGCGCATCAGCACAGAAATGCTCACTCTCAATGGCGCACAGGTCACCGCTGTCGACTGTGCCGAGGAGGCGTTAAGCCTGTTGCGGGAAGATGCCAGCTTTAATGCTGCTCTGGTTGATTTCGATCTTCCTGATATCGACGGGATCACGCTGGCGCAGCAGTTAGCCCACGACTATCCGGCACTTAACCTGATCGGCTTTAGCGCACACGTCATCGACGAAACGCTAAACCAAAGAACCAGTACCCTGTTTCTCGGCATTATTCAAAAACCGGTTCCACGGGATGAACTCAGTCGACTTATTACGCATTATCTGCACGCCAACGAGTCTCTCCCGCTTGCATCAGACAATGACAACAAACGGTTAGATTTTCAGCAATTGGCTGGGGATATCCAGGTCATGGGATGGCAAAAGGTGCACGAATGGTTAGCGCTCTTTAAGCAACACACCCTTCCTTTATTAGATGAAATTGACACGGCGCGAGATTTAAATGAGCGCGAGCAGATAAAACGTCTGGCGCATCAGCTCAAAAGCAGCTGCGCCAGCATGGGAATGCACTCAGCCAGTACGATGTGTGCAGCACTTGAACAGCAGCCGTTGGGTGATTTTTCACTCAGAGAGGAGATCCAACAAAGTCTTTATGAGGTAGAACGTTGGCTGGAAGCAGAAAAACCGTCCCACTCGTAACGGTGCGTTGAAGCTGAGCATAGGGACTAACTTTGAATGGTACGCCCTGTAGGATTCGAACCTACGACCTACGGCTTAGAAGGCCGTTGCTCTATCCAACTGAGCTAAGGGCGCATTGCGAAGTGATTACTTCATGCAGATGAAACGCGTGAATTATACGGTCAGCGCCTGCTGAGTCAATGCCTTTTATTTCAGTTGCTGGCGAAGTGTACGAATGTTGATTTTTTCTGCTTGTTCAAGGGTATCCAGGAAATCACCTGGTAACAACTCAGCCCACGAAACGCCAGATTTAAGGATACATGTATTTAGAATATTTATGATTTTGCTTAACATTCCCTTACCCCTCCAGTGGTTCAGGAACTCTTTAATGTTAAGTATCGCCATCAAGGAAGAAAACAGTCACTTCGAACATGGACTGAAAATCATCATCTCCCATCTGGCAAATCAGTGGCATCAGGAGATCTGCTTTTTACCTGTCGAGAATATCGATCGCGCTGACATCGCGTTTATCTCCCTGGATGAAGATTGGCTCAGCGCCGATTGCTATCAGATTCCGATCCATACCCGCCGCCAACACCGGGTTGTCATCTGCAACAGAAACGATAAAGATAAGCTGATGTTCCGGCCCTGCCTGTACATGTTGCCGCTGATCTATCGGGAAGATGACGTTGAGGAAATGACTAAAAAATTAGTCCCCATCCTGCAAAAACGTGCGCTGCGCAACAACGTGCCTGCAACTATCTGCCATTACTGCACTACCCGCAACTTTTCTGTCGACGAACGCAAGTTCTTAATGTTTCTCGCCAGCGGATATACCTTAGCCGAAACGGCTCACCTACTCTCAATAAGCGATCTTCAGGCCAAAGCGACCCGCCGCGGCATAATGAAAAAGCTGCATGTGAAAAACGATCAGCAATTCTTAAGATACATCCGCGCCCATCTGAATTTTCTACAAAATTAGACGGGGTATCTCTGCCTAATTTTTATTGAGAAATATCTCATCCTCGATTAAGTATCGACTCCTACTGTACCTATCCGCAGACTGCCAGAATAATCCAGCCATACTATTTCCGGGGTAACAGAAAGACACACCCGGTAATATTTTATCTAATATCAGAGAGAGGTTGAACTGGATAAAACGATCTTTTGGGCATTGAGTAAGACATCAGAAAACTTCCGGCAGATTATTCTGATGGGATACGCAATTGCCAGTCTGATGATTGTTGAAGTACTGAAACCCAACGGCACAAGGACATTGACCTTTACGCTGGCAAAAATTTGGGTCAGGGATGTTTATAGTCAGCAATTTATCCAGACCTGCCGCAACAGAAATGGAATGGAAAAGGATGCACAGCGCAAAACGCCGGGACCGCTATCGCCGCATACGAAACACTAACTGTACCTGGCAATATCCCCACTGTACCTCACAAGTATTTGACCGGCTCGAGTATCTGGCGCAAAAACTCGAATACACATTACCGGACGACACTATATCTCAGGCGATAATTACAACAGACTACTACCTGGCCTATGCGTTAAGTCGACATTTATTCTCAGGCACACGTACGGCGGTCTTCCAGAGCGTTGAGTCGGCCTTACCCAGCATGCAAGAACCAGTAATTAGCCAGTTAGTGATTGACATAGAAAGCTTAACACTCCCCTATTTCGATATACTTGAACGTTTGCGCCAGCTAATTAAGCAGCGTAATGACATCCAGATCTTCATAATGCTTTCCAGTCGTGATGAAGACCTGACTACCTTTATTTCACTATCCGGACCATTTTATATCTTATCACGTAATTTACGCCTTCCGGAGGTGCGTCACGCCTTATTATCGCCGGTTCCTGACTATATTCATTCCAGACGCATAAATCAGCTCGATTGGGAGATGATTGCCTTACTTTTACAAGGTAACTCCTTAAAAAAGATTGCATTGTTACAAACACAACCCTACCACCGTATCATCTATCGCCTGAACCAATTGATTACGCGCCTGGGGTTACCCAGCAGACAACGCTTTTTGCATCTGATACACCGCCTCAACGTTACCTCTCTTCATTTAATTTAACACCATAACCCTATGTGCGATAAGATTTTTTAGGAAACTACTTATTCTCGAATAAGAAAAAAGATCTAATTTTTACAAATATTTAATATTTACAACTATTCCTGGTCTTATGCCTGGTGCCACTGTCACACTTAACCTTACTGATTCTGTGCATTTCAATATAAAAAAGCCTAATTACAGTCTTAACAAAACCTAAACAATTGGTTTATTGTATCGTTTTTACTATTTAAAAAAAATTTTCAATCTGCCATAATTCGAACTGCAGATAAATAATACCAATAGTCATTAACACATCTGGATCTTTCAGAATATCCTAACTGACATTAACAACCGGGATGTTGTAAGTCTTTTCCGAAAGAACAGAGCAGGTATAATCCCCACAGTTTCCTGATTAATTGTTAGTTTTCCCGGTGTGAAATGGATTTTCCACAAATTCATTGTTCTGCAGAAGAACAACCGAATAAACAAGGATGAAATAATATTTATTCGGTTTTCCCGCAGAACAATTCTTGGCTATTTGACAATATTATAACGCCTGATGTTTTATCAAATTCGCAAGATACGCAAACAGTTTGAGGCATACAACAATGAAACCAGCATCCGTTATCATTATGGACGAACACCCTATTGTCAGAATGTCGATAGAAGTACTACTCGAGAAAAACAGTAATATTCAGGTAGTATTGAAAACCGACGACAGCCGTACGGCAATAGAACACCTGCGCACATACCCGGTCGATCTTGTCATCCTGGATATTGAACTACCTGGTTCGGATGGATTTACATTACTCAAGAGAATAAAGTCTCTGCAGGAGAAAACTCGGGTGCTGTTTCTCTCTTCCAAATCGGAGTCTTTTTATGCCGGGCGTGCTATCCGGGCCGGTGCAAATGGTTTTGTCAGTAAACGAAAGGATCTCAATGATATCTACAATGCAGTAAAAATGATTTTATCGGGATATTCTTTTTTCCCGTCGGACACCCTTAATTTCATTAACAATATAAACGCACAAAAAGGTGTGCTGAATGACATGCCGCTCTCTAACCGCGAGGTTACGGTTTTGCGTTATCTGGCAAACGGTCTGTCCAATAAGGAAATTGCTGAACAGTTGTTACTCAGCAATAAAACGATTAGCGCTCACAAGGCGAATATCTACTCCAAGCTCGGGTTGCACACCATCGTTGAGCTGATCGATTATGCAAAAATGCATGAGTTAATGTAATAACACTCCCGGCGAGATGTCGTTCGGGAGCGTTTTGTCAGCTTATTGATTAATTATAGTTAATCATAAACGTGGCATCAGCCCTGGCGACGCCAGGCTGAACTCCATCGGCTAACGCGATATAGTTGGCGAAAAAGGTCAGCGTGGCATTGCCGTTCTCATCAATCCCCACGGCCTGGCTCGCCTGTTCGAGCGGTAATCGCGTACGATCGCTGTCGTGCAGTTCAATCGCCACCTTTTGTGCCATGACCGCATCATCAAGCGCCAACAGCGTCGTGCCCGGAGCCGGAGTACCGGAAAACGTTATCGATGCGGATCCCGGCGGGCAACCTTCAAGCTTCAGCGTAAACGCGACCGGTTGAGTGGTATCTCCGCTGGTCTGAAGCTGCTTTGTCGGCCAGGTCCCCAACTCCACCGACTTATTGCTGTCGCTGGCAATCACCGCACAGGTAAAGTCCACCACGTTGCCACGCAGCTCAATATTGATTTCCCCCAGCGACGAGGAGGCATGGCCCAACGAACTGAATGTTAGCAGGGACACCATCGCCAGAAGCGCCCCTGCGAATGGCGTTTGCTTGTTAGTCATAATCCACTCGCAGATAACCACGAGCCGTAAAAGGCCCTTCGGTAGGTTTATTCCCCGTCACGCTGACCGGCCATGCCCGAATACCGACCCTGGCTGCGGCGTTATCATCCAATTGAAATGGGATATTGCTGGACAAATTGTTAGGCGTCAGCGGGTTACCACTGCTATCGGCGACGATAAAACCTAAATCCGGGTTGTCAGAAACCATCATTTGTCCGGTGGCTTTCTCAGCCTCTACACGCATGGTCAAGTAGGCCTGTGCGGCGACGTTGGTGCATTTTATCGCCACGGTTTTGGTCTGCGGATTAATGCCTTCGGGCCGGTTTCCTGCCCCCGCCTTGCTAAACAACGATGCGCCAATATCGCCAAAATCAAACTCAACAATCTGCCCGGCGTTCACCTCACAGTTTTGTGGAACCTCCACCTTACCGCTGTAGCTGATGGTGTACACCGGCGTGCTTAGCGCATCTCCGGTACTGGTCGTGACATAGACGCTGAACATCGTCTGACGCGGAATCGGAACCATGTTAATAAACGAGCGGATCACTTTGAGTTTAAACACCAGCTTTGAATCCATTACGCCAAAAGGCTGCTGTTTCGATACGTTGGGGTGAGTCCCCATGCGGATATAATTACGCGGAGGATAAAACAACCCGGCATAGCTGTCGGTGATGCTCATGGCTCCCAGCAGGTAGTCATTGAGCTTCAGATACTGAAAACCGCCCTCGGTACTTTGCACCGGAAGTTCAGTGACATAGCTTCGGTAGGTGTAATTCACCGACGTTCCGGCCGGACAGGTGGCATTCACGCCAATCCAGCCCGATTTTTCCGGTAACGTTACAACCTGTCCCGGCTGGTTGTTGCTGCTGTTAAAGACATTCGACAAATCGTAAAAAACATCCGTTGGCGTGCCATTCGAGTTATGGCAGACCGTCGCCCATGACGAATGTGCCATCAGCAGTAAAGCGCTTCCCAGTAACAAACCCGTTTGTCTTTTCATCGTATTATTCCTGTCGTGCCGTTGGAGATTCGCACGTCACGTTCGTGAGCGTCACCGCCTGTTTCAGACTCTCCTCAGGCAAGGCATAGCGCGCCACGCAGCGAGCGTTTGCGCCTTCCCCCCATTGGATCAGCAACTCGCCTTTTAGCGGCAGACCACTGAGATAAATTTGCCCGTCTTCGCCCACCATACTGGTCACGCCACTGGTGTTTTCCCGCACAATAGAGCCAAACGGCACGGGTTTACCGGCATGTTTGGCGGTAATCAGCGCCCGCACACCGATTCGTGTATCAAACGCCGCTCGCACCAGCGCCCCTTGCGTTGGTACTACGCTGCTGACGTTATTTTCCACATCGGTATTGTTGTTCATGGAATTGGTGTCTAACGCGACACGGTTATAGCGATAGACGGTGGCATACGGCATCACCGCGTATCCACGCCAGTCGGTTTGAACGCCGGTCTGGTTTTCTATCCGCACACCCTGTGCGCCAGGCGCTTTAATCAGCACATTGGTATCACCCAGAGGCTGACTGAGCGTAATGCCATCCGCATGCCCCACCACGCCGCCAGAGAGTTGCCAGTTGTAGTCATGCTGATCGCGATCGTAGTTGTATCCCACGCCCAGCGTGCCATAGGCCGCCTGCCAGTTGGCACTGGCGTTTCCGCTGTAGCCATTGGTGCTGCTGTGCCCCTGATTCACGCTGTAGCTCAGGTTGCGTCCATCCAGCAACGTACCGCCGATCCCGCTCTGCCAGCTATTTTGTCCATTGCTATTACGGTTAGCATTAAAGGTGGCGTAGGTGCGATCGAAGGCGCTATCTCGCGAGTAGCGCCGTCCGCTCAGCAGGCTGAACGGTATTGACATATTGAACGCGACAATACGGTCGGTGTCGGAGATGCCAACCGATTCATTCCACGACCAGGAGAGTGAATAGCTAATACCTTGCCAGCCGCTGGCATAGCCCAGTTGATACCAGGTATTGGTGTCTGAGGTATTCCAGTACGTTTGCTGACTACCCGAGACATACAGCGATCCGTAATCCCCCAGATTCTGCGAAATGTTTATCTGGAAACGGCCCTTTTTGCTGTAGCTCAGGTTGTGGTAACTCTTCACATCGGGCACATCGTGGCGATTGCCCTCGCTGTCGTATTCGTACTCATAGCCTTCCATACTGCGATACGCCACATCGTCGAGGGTATAGAAACCACGCGTAGAGTAGCGATATCCCAACAACTGAAAGTTGGTGCCAAAATTGTTCAGCGATTTCGCATATAGAAAACGCAATGACTGCCCCTGGTGCGTACTGTCATCCGCCAGTTGGCTGCGGGCATGGGTCAGATCGACAGAAACCGCCCCCCAGTCCCCCAGGTTTCGGCCGGTGCCTAAAACCACCGCCGTGTAGCGTGAGGCCAACTGCGTACCGCCGTAAGCGGTGTAGCCTTCTGGTAACCCAGCAATTAATGTTCCCTGGAAAAAGAATGGAGAAGATTGTTGGCTATTGCCGCTGCGAAAATCCCCTGCGACCACGTCATATTTGAAACGCCCTTCTCGTTGTAACAAGGGAACCGTGGAGTACGGCACCGTATAGCGCTGTTGGCTGCCGTCCTTTTCGTCCACCGTCACCTCAAGGTCACCGCTGGATGACGTCGGGTTGAGATCGGTTATCGAGAAAGCGCCCGGTGAAACATAGCTTTGATAGATCACATAGCCATTCTGACGAATGGTTAGCTTTGCCGCTGTTCGCGCAATACCGCGAACGGTAGGCGCGTAGCCCTGTAAGCTGTCGGGATACATACTGTCTGAGGAATAGAGCCGCGCCCCGCGGAATCCGACGCTGTCAAAAACGTCGTTGCCGGTGTTGCTGTCACCCATCACCAGCTCGCCCTTCAGCGGAATAATCGCGCGCTGAAGCCATGTGCCGATGTTTTTCCAGCTTTGTGAGTGATATCCGTCACCTTTGGAATAGCTCCATGCGCCGTTATTTCTCAAACGCCAGGGGCCATAGTTCAGGCCACTGAGCATACTTAAGAAATAACTGTCCGTATCACTCCCGCGACTGCCGGTGAAACTGTAGTTAACCAGCGCAGCCGGGATGCCTTCATCCCACTCTTCCGGTGGAATATAGCCACGCGCGCTGTTTAACATCGACGCCTGCGGCAGGCTGACGTTTAGTCGCAGGGTAGAAAAATCAAACGCAATCTCGCTGCCTGGAATCGCCTCAGGTAGATTGATGCAGGTATCGTTCGCATCCTTACTGAGTGCCGGAAACGCGGCGATATTGACGCCAAGGCGCTTCACCCAGTCGAGCCCAAAGCACGGCATCAGCCCACCGGACTTCTCCCCGGATTTTCCCGCGCTGGTCGTAAAACGAATATCCTGAGTAGCCACAAACTCATCATTGCGCCAGATATCCACGCGATAAACACCTTCAGGCTGGTGATTACCTTTTTCAAAACGTGATAAATCCGCCACGGTTGCCGTATCCGCAGATAAAAAGGCCGGATTAAAATAGCTTTCACCATGGCTTAAAGAGGGAAAGAGCGCCGCCAGCGTGGACAACGCCACCCCCGCCAGCGGTGGCGTAACCCCCGGAAACAGGCCAGGAAAATACGTTGTCTTATTCATCGTTATCTCAACGCACGCTAACCGTTTGGGCCGGGGTCACAGCGCCATAATCATTGACCGTCTGGAACGTAACGTTGCCCTGCACGCCTGTTGGCAACAGAACCTGCGCATCGCTTTTCGGTGCAACCATCACGTTATCGACCTTCGTTTTCCCCACGTTGAGATTGACCAACGTGACGTAATACGCTGACGGATTGTTAATTTTCAGGTGGTTGCCGGAACGGGAGAATTTCAGCATCCCGGGCGCATCTTCCGGAATTTGCGGCAAATTATTCGGGCGCACAAAAAGCTTGATGCGGGACAGAATCGCCAGTTGCAGAACGTTTTTGCCCTCAAGGCTGTTTTTATTGACTGACGGAATGGCTTTTACGTTCATCCAGAACAGCGACTCACGATCTTTGGGCAACGGAACACCTGCATAGATAATACGCAACGTGTTTTCGCTTTTGGGCTCGCTGACAAACAACGGAGGCGTAACCACAAACGATGTTTCTTTAACACCTGCGCTATTCTCAATCCATGAATTGACCAGGTAACGTTCTTTGGTATCACTATTGCTAATAGACAGTGACGTTTGTTTGGCATCGGCTGGATAAATAACACGGGTAGCGCCTAATGCAATGCCTCCGGCAGCCTGAACACTGGCAACAGGAAATAAGAATAGTAAAAGGATAAAACCTGATTTTAGATAATTAAACATAGCTACAAATACCTTTGGTGTGATTATCGTTGGGAAATAAATCAGGGATAAACCAACGTAAACCACACGTCTGAACGAAGCGTTCCCGGCGTTATATTTTCCGAGACAGCCCGATAACGAGCAGTGAAATGAAACGTCATCTCTTGCGTTATAATCGGCGCATAATGAAGCGGCAGCGCATTCGGAATAATTTGCCGTTGGCGCTGGTCAAATAACGCCAGGCCGATCCCCGAAGTCGCAGACGCATCTCCACTGGCAAGGAAAACCTGCGGATCTTCCGCTGGCGTCACGCCTGCAAACGCAATCCCAACGTGGTCATAAACATCGGAGCTGCATGACGTTAAGCGCAGTGAAAACGGCACGCTGGTAGAGGCAAAGCTCCCCGTCCCGGAGAAAGCATTGGTGCGATACTGCCCCATTTGCACCCGCAAATTTTGGCTGTCAGTAGCGACCGTGCAGGCACCATTGACGAGCTGCCCCCGTAAGTGAAGGCGGCCACTTTCCAGTATTACCGTATGTGCAAACACAGGCAGTACGCACAGCATTCCCGCCAGCGCCACGCCTTTCCCTATCATCTGCCGCATCCTTCATCATCCCCGGAAATTGCCTCATCCAGTGAGGCGAACGTCATCCTTGCGCAAATCAAAACGGCTTATTCGTACTTCATGATGAACGTCGCGTCGGCATTTGCCTGACCCGGCGTAGCGCTGGTGGCAGTGGCTTTGTAACGCGCAGAGAAACGCAGGGTGTTGGTTCCTTCTACCAGCGCCTGAGCGGTAGAGAAGGTGGCTCCATCCGGCTTCAGCGCGGTGGACGTGTTGTCCAGAATTTCGATACCTACACCGCCAGCAGTAGTGGTGTTATTCCCTGAAGAAACAGCCAACAGAGCCGAGTTGGTGGCATCTGCCTGACCAGAGAAAGCAACGGCTGCGGTTGCAGCAACTTTCGGATCACAATCGTTCAGCACGATGGAGAACGGAATTTGTGCCGTTGTATCACCTACTGCGGCAAAACTGGCAGTACGATACTGGCCTAAGGTGACAACCTGATCGGATGACTGAGTACTGACTGCACAGGCTGCATTGACCAGTTCACCTTCAAAATGCACAGTACCGCCGCTCACACTTACCGGATCGGCTGCAACCGCAGCACCTGCGACTAACATCAGGCTGGCAATAACAGAAGAGGTCATTAATTTACGTTTCATGGATTTCCCTTGAATTACACACATCCGGCTCCAGCATCCTGCGGGATCCGTTTTCATTATCGACATTAAATGTCAGGCTAATTATCTCTGCATCCTGTAAAGATATATATCGCAAGAGAATTAGCTAACCTTTTACCCCGACTCTCCTGAGTATTTGATTTACTAATTATCCTTCGCGAATATGACTATTCGTCACAGCGATAAATTAAACATTTCAATTAATGAAAAATACCTGCAAATCCTTTTAATAGCCCTGGCTAATTCTTAATGGGATCTAAGAAAAGTCTTGGTTAATATTACCTAAATGCCGCCGTAATAGTACGTAACAGTCTGGTTTATGAAGCATTACCCATAAAGAACCCAGGGTGATGAGATGTTTCATTCACGTTAATTTTAATTAGCATGCTTATTATTTATTCGTAAGGCTTCAGCCTTTGTGCCGACACCATTTGCAGCCCGTGACGGCCCTGGCGCACATAAAAACGCAAACGAAAACTGACAGCACGTCCCGCTTCTGACAAAATAGTGGCATCCCCTTCGATTTAACGTAACAGACGGAATCCTCTCTCTGATGGCAGCAAAGATTATTGACGGTAAAACGATTGCGCAGCAGGTGCGCTCTGAGGTTGCTCAAAAAGTTCAGGCGCGTTTAGCGGCTGGATTACGCGCCCCAGGCCTGGCTGTTGTGCTGGTAGGCAGCAATCCGGCTTCGCAAATTTACGTCGCGAGTAAACGCAAAGCCTGCGACGAAGTGGGGTTCGTCTCCCGCTCCTATGACCTGCCCGAAACCACCAGCGAGGCGGAGCTTCTTGAGCTGATCGATACGCTCAATGCAGATACCACCATCGACGGTATTCTGGTACAACTGCCGTTACCTGCCGGTATCGACAACGTTAAAGTGCTGGAGCGTATTGCACCGGATAAAGACGTTGACGGTTTTCATCCGTATAACGTCGGTCGCCTGTGCCAGCGTGCGCCGCGCCTGCGTCCTTGTACCCCGCGCGGTATCGTGACCCTGCTTGAGCGTTACAACATCGACACCTACGGCCTTAATGCGGTCGTCATTGGCGCTTCAAACATCGTCGGTCGCCCAATGAGCATGGAACTGCTGCTGGCTGGCTGCACCACCACCGTCACCCATCGCTTCACCAAAGATCTGCGTCGCCACGTTGAGCATGCTGACCTGCTAATTGTTGCCGTCGGTAAACCGGGCTTTATTCCTGGCGAGTGGATCAAAGAAGGTGCGATTGTGATTGATGTCGGCATCAACCGTCTGGAGAATGGTAAGGTTGTTGGCGATGTGGTCTTTGAAGATGCTGCCGCACGCGCGTCATATATCACGCCGGTCCCCGGCGGCGTAGGCCCAATGACGGTCGCCACACTTATCGAAAACACGCTGCAGGCGTGTGTTGAATATCATGATGTAAAGGACGTTTAAGATGGCCACATTTTCACTGGGTAAACACCCACATGTTGAACTCTGCGATCTGCTGAAGCTGGAAGGCTGGAGCGAAAGCGGCGCCCAGGCAAAAATTGCTATTGGCGAAGGGTTAGTGAAGGTCGATGGTGTTGTTGAAACGCGTAAACGCTGCAAAATCGTTGCCGGACAGACCGTGAGCTTTGAAGGTCACAGCATTACCGTCGTGGCATGACCCTAAGTGCCGGATGAGGTAAACACCGTATCCGGCCACTTCTCCCTCTCGTTTTCAGATAATGACTTCATCCCCGCTTCACAGTGAACTGTTAGCATGTTGTTTTTCCACACGAAGCGATCATCATGCCCACTATTGTTACCCACGCAGCCGTTCCGCTCTGTTTAGGGTTAGGTCTCGGACTTAAAGTCATCCCCCCACGATTACTGTTTGCTGGCGTCGTTCTGGCTATGCTGCCAGATGCCGATGTGTTGTCATTTAAGTTCGGTGTCGCCTATGGCAATGTGTTTGGCCACCGGGGATTTACCCACTCACTGCTGTTCGCCTTCGTGGTACCGCTGCTCTGCGTATTGATTGGCCGACGATGGTTTAAGGCGGGATTGATTCGCTGCTGGCTATTCCTGACGGTTTCACTGCTGTCACACAGTCTGCTGGATTCCGTTACGACAGGCGGCAAAGGCGTCGGCTGGCTGTGGCCGTGGTCGGATGAACGCTTCTTTGCACCGTGGCAGGTGATTAAAGTCGCTCCGTTTGCGCTATCACGCTACGCCACACCGTATGGGCATCAGGTAATAACTTCGGAGTTGATGTGGGTATGGCTGCCGGGCGTTATGATGATGGGTGTGCTGTGGTGGTACAAACGTCATTAATAGTGCCTGATGGCGCTACGCTTATCAGGCCTACCGATCATTCCATCGTAGGCCGGATAAGACGTAAGCCGCCATCCGGCAATATAGAGAGTTACTTACGACGCCAGGTGGTGCCCTGCGGGCCGTCTTCCAGCACGATACCCATCTCATTGAGACGGTCACGCGCGGCATCAGCCGCCGCCCAGTCTTTCGCTTTACGCGCATCCAGACGCTGTTGGATTAACGCTTCAATTTCAGCAACTTCACCGTCATCCGCCTGCGCCCCGCTTTGCAGGAACGCTTCCGGATCCTGTTCCAGCAGTCCCAGCACGCTGGAGAGCTTGCGCAGATGCGCAGCCATACCGTTAGCCGCCGCCATATCTTCACCCTTCAGGCGGTTAACTTCACGCGCCATATCAAACAGCACGGAGTAAGCTTCCGGCGTGTTGAAGTCATCGTCCATCGCTTCAATGAAACGTGCTTCAAAGGCCTCGCCACCCGCAGGGGCAACGGATTTGTCGGTACCGCGCAGTGCAGTGTACAGACGCTCCAGCGCAGAACGCGCCTGTTTCAGGTTCTCTTCGCTGTAGTTGAGCTGGCTACGATAGTGACCCGACATCAGGAAGTAGCGAATGGTTTCGGCGTCGTAGTATTTCAGCACATCGCGCACGGTAAAGAAGTTGCCCAGCGATTTAGACATTTTCTCGCGGTCAACCATCACCATCCCGGAGTGCATCCAGTAATTAACGTACTCACCGTCATGCGCACAGGTGGACTGCGCGATTTCGTTTTCATGATGCGGGAACATCAGGTCCGAACCGCCGCCGTGAATATCGAAATGGTTACCCAGTTGTTTGCAGTTCATCGCCGAACATTCGATGTGCCAGCCCGGACGACCTGCGCCCCATGGAGACGGCCAGCTCGGCTCGCCTTCTTTGGACATTTTCCACAGCACGAAGTCCATCGGGTTACGCTTCACATCAACCACGTCAACGCGAGCACCCGCCTGCAGCTGATCCAGATCCTGGCGTGACAGCTGACCGTAGTTCGGGTCAGTCGGCACGTCGAACATCACGTCGCCGTTATCAGCAACGTAAGCGTGACCTTTGGCAATCAACTGCTCAGTGATTTCGATAATTTCAGCGATATGGTGCGTAGCGCGCGGCTCCAGATCCGGGCGCAGAATATTCAGCGCATCGAAATCGCTATGCATTTCCGCGATCATTCTGTCGACCAACGCGACAAAGCTTTCACCGTTTTCATTCGCGCGCTTGATGATTTTGTCATCAATATCGGTAATGTTGCGTACATACTTCAGCTTATAGCCGAGGAAGCGCAGGTAGCGCGCGACGACGTCGAAAGAAACAAAGGTACGTCCGTGGCCAATATGACAGAGATCGTAAACGGTAATACCACACACGTACATGCCGACTTCCCCGGCATGAATAGGTTTGAATTCCTCTTTTTGGCGCGTCAGTGTATTAAAGATTTTTAACATCGAAGATTCCGTGTAGACGTGTGTGGATAGTAAAGTCTGTATAATACCCATAATTTAGACCGGAAGCAGCACACTTTGCGAGGTGATCACAGCTTGCGGTTATGCTATAACACACCCCTAACTCTGACCCTTGACGGGGTCGAAGCACCAATCTATCGGAACAGGATGCAAAAATGGTTACTTTCCACACTAATCACGGCGATATCGTAATCAAAACGTTTGATGATAAAGCGCCTGAAACAGTTAAAAACTTCCTGGACTACTGCCGCGAAGGTTTTTACAACAACACCATTTTCCACCGTGTTATTAACGGTTTCATGATCCAGGGCGGCGGTTTCGAGCCAGGCATGAAGCAAAAAGCCACGAAAGAAGCGATCAAAAACGAAGCGAACAACGGTCTGAAAAACACCCGTGGTACGCTGGCAATGGCGCGTACTCAGGCTCCGCACTCCGCAACCGCACAGTTCTTCATCAACGTTGCTGACAACGACTTCCTGAACTTCTCCGGTGAAAGCATGCAGGGTTGGGGTTACTGCGTGTTCGCTGAAGTTGTTGAAGGCATGGACGTGGTTGATAAAATCAAAGGCGTTTCCACCGGTCGCAGCGGTATGCACCAGGATGTGCCAAAAGAAGACGTTATCATCGAAAACGTGACCGTCAGCGAGTAATCGTGGCGACACTGTTTATTGCAGATCTTCATCTCTGCACAGAAGAACCGGCGATCACCGCCGGTTTTCTGCGTTTTTTAGCCGGCGATGCGCGCAAGGCCGATGCGCTATACATTCTCGGCGACCTGTTTGAAGCCTGGATTGGCGATGACGACCCGAATCCGCTGCATCATGAAATGGCCGCAGCGATAAAAACGCTGGCAGATTCCGGCGTCCCCTGCTTTTTTATTCACGGCAACCGTGATTTTCTGCTCGGCAAACGTTTTGCCCGTGCGAGCGGCATGACCTTGCTTCCCGAAGAAAAAGTGCTCGATCTGTATGGCCGCAAGGTACTGATCATGCATGGCGACACCTTATGCACCGACGACGCAGGCTATCAGGCGTTTCGCGCCAAAGTGCATCAACCCTGGCTACAGAAGCTGTTTCTCGCCCTGCCCCTGTTTGTTCGCCAGCGCATTGCCGCAAAAATGCGCGCCAACAGTAAAGCCGCCAATAGCAGTAAATCGCTGGAAATCATGGATGTGAATCCGCAGGCCGTGATTAACGAGATGGAAAAACATCAGGTCCAGTGGTTAATTCACGGACATACACACCGTCCGGCTGTCCACGAACTCACGGCCAATGAGCAACCCGCTTTCCGCGTGGTATTAGGCGCATGGCATACCGAAGGCTCAATGGTGAAAGTCACGCCCAGCGACGTTGAGCTAATCGCGTTTCCGTTTTAATTCTGCAGATATCCAGTTCCTCTTTACACAAAACTATTCGAGTTGCATCGAGGCGGCAAATCTGTGAGTCCCCAGGAGCTTACAAAAGTAAGTGACTGGGGTGAGCAGATGCAGCCAACAAAGAGGCAGCTTGAAGAGTGAAGTGTAAAGCGCGCAATCGTTTTCCTTGAAGGTTAATTATGCTATTCTCTGTGGCCTCAAAAGTCGAGTGTAGTGCACCACAGGAGTTTTCAGACGCATGTCTTCCCGCAATAATCCGGCGCGTGTCGCCATCGTGATGGGGTCCAAAAGCGACTGGGCTACCATGCAGTTCGCCGCCGAAATCTTCGAAATCCTGGACGTTCCGCATCATGTTGAAGTCGTCTCCGCCCACCGCACCCCAGACAAATTGTTCAGCTTCGCCGAAAGCGCTGAAGAGAACGGTTTTCAGGTGATTATTGCCGGAGCCGGTGGCGCAGCGCATTTGCCAGGCATGATTGCGGCGAAAACGCTGGTGCCAGTTCTCGGCGTTCCGGTGCAAAGCGCAGCGTTGAGCGGCGTAGATAGCCTCTACTCCATCGTTCAAATGCCGCGCGGTATTCCGGTCGGCACGCTGGCGATCGGCAAAGCGGGTGCGGCCAATGCGGCCCTACTGGCAGCGCAAATTCTGGCTACACACGACAACGCATTACACCAGCGTCTGGACGACTGGCGCAAAGCACAAACCGATGAGGTACTGGAGAATCCGGACCCGCGAGGTGCGGCATGAAGCAGGTCTGCGTACTCGGTAACGGTCAGCTAGGACGCATGCTGCGCCAGGCCGGCGAGCCGCTGGGCATTGCGGTCTGGCCCGTCGGGCTGGACGCTGAACCGGCTGCTGTCCCTTTTCAGCAAAGCGTGATCACCGCAGAGATTGAGCGCTGGCCGGAAACGGCGCTCACTCGCGAACTGGCGCGCCACCCGGCGTTTGTTAACCGCGACGTCTTCCCGATTATTGCCGACCGTCTGACGCAAAAGCAGCTTTTTGACAAGCTCGGTCTGGCGACCGCGCCGTGGCAACTGCTGGCAGATAAAAGCGAATGGTCTGCGGTATTCGACAAACTCGGCGAGCTGGCGATCGTCAAGCGTCGCGTCGGCGGCTATGACGGTCGTGGACAGTGGCGTTTGCGCGCAAATGAAACCGCACAACTGCCGGATGATTGCTATGGCGAGTGCATCGTCGAGCGGGGAATCAACTTCTCTGGCGAAGTCTCACTGGTTGGCGCTCGGGCGCATGACGGCAGCACCGTTTTCTATCCCCTGACCCATAACCTGCATCAGGACGGTATTCTGCGCACCAGCGTGGTGTTCCCGCAGGCTAACGCCAGACAGCAGGCACAGGCTGAAGCGATGCTCTCCGCCATCATGCAGGAGCTGGGCTATGTCGGCGTGATGGCGATGGAGTGTTTCATCACCCCGGAAGGTCTGCTGATCAACGAACTGGCTCCGCGCGTGCACAACAGCGGGCACTGGACGCAAAACGGCGCCAGCATTAGCCAGTTTGAGCTGCACCTGCGTGCCATTACCAACCTGCCGTTACCGACGCCGGTGGTGAACCATCCTTCGGTGATGGTAAACCTGATTGGTAGCGACCTGAACTACGACTGGCTGAAGCTGCCGCTGGTACACCTGCACTGGTATGACAAAGAAGTGCGTGAAGGGCGTAAGGTGGGTCACCTGAACCTGAGCGACAGCGATACCGCGCGCCTTAGCGCGACACTGGAAGCGCTTATCCCCCTGCTGCCGCCGGAATATGCCAGCGGTATTATCTGGGCGCAGTCAAAGCTGAAATAAGCCATTAATGCCGGGGAATGGATTTTATCCTTCCCCGGCCCCTCCCCTGGCGCGTAAAATCCCCTCCATTGCTGTTTTGTATTTTCAGGATCAAACATGAACGATGGAACGGACTATCGCGCAATTCTGCTCGCTGGTACGCCTTTAATCGATGTACGCGCCCCCGTCGAATTTCAGCAGGGCGCCATGCCGGGCGCAATAAACCTTCCCTTAATGAACGATGACGAACGTGCTGCCGTGGGTACCTGTTACAAACGTCAGGGGCCTGAGGCCGCCCTCGCGCTCGGCCATCAACTGGTCTGTGGCGAGACTCGCCAGCAACGCATGAAGGCCTGGCTGAATGCCTGTCGTCAAAATCCTGCGGGCTACTTATGCTGCGCGCGCGGCGGCCAGCGTTCGCACATTGTGCAGCAATGGTTGCACGAGTCCGGTACTGACTACCCGCTAATACAAGGCGGTTATAAAGCATTGCGTCAGGCGGTGATTCAACTGACTGAAGAGTTGGTGCAAAAACCGATCGTCTTAATTGGCGGCTGTACCGGGAACGGTAAAACGCAGCTGGTGCAACAGCAGCCAAACGGTGTGGATCTCGAAGGTCTGGCGCACCATCGCGGTTCCTCATTTGGTCGCACCGTTGAACCGCAGCTTAGCCAGGCAAGCTTTGAAAACCTGCTGGCGGTCGAAATGCTGAAAACAGACAGCCGTCAGGATCTGCGTCTGTGGGTACTTGAAGACGAAGGCCGCATGATCGGCGCTAATCATCTGCCCGAATGTTTGCGCGAACGCATGAGCCAGGCCGCTATTGCGGTGGTGGACGATCCTTTTGAGCTACGGCTGGAGCGGCTGCGCGAAGAGTATTTTGTGCGCATGCACCACGATTTCACTCACGCTTATGGCGAGAGTCAGGGCTGGCAGGAGTACAGCGAGTATCTGCACCACGGTCTGTTTGCTATCCGCCGTCGTCTGGGTTTGCAACGTTTTGCCGAGCTGACCACCCTGCTCGACGTGGCTCTGCGCGAACAGCAGGCAACGGGCAGCACCGACGCGCATATGAGCTGGCTGGTACCGTTGCTCAACGAGTATTACGACCCGATGTATCGCTATCAGCTGGAAAAGAAAGCCGCGAAAATCGTCTTTCGCGGCTCATGGCAGGAGGTGGCTGACTGGCTTAGCGTACAGTAATCAATGTCTGTCGCGCTTGTCTGCGCGTTTCGCCAACCAGTCGCCCAGCACCTGAACGACTTGCACCAGAATAATCAGTGCCACCACGGTGACGATCATGACCTGGGTTTCGTAGCGGTAATAACCAAAGCGAATCGCCAGGTCGCCGACTCCACCGCCGCCAACGATACCGGCCATTGCGGAGTAACCGATCAGACTCACCAGCGTTATCGTCAGCCCACGCAGCAGACCCGCGCTCGCCTCCGGTAACAGAACGGTGCAGATGATGCGCATCGGGCTGGCGCCAAACGCTTCCGCCGCCTCGATAATGCCTTTATCGACTTCACGTAGCGCGCTATCAACCAGACGGGCATAGAAAGCAATTGCTGCTACCGACAGCGGAACCGACGCCGCGATGGGTCCAATGGTATTGCCGAGCAAAAACTGGGTTAGCGGCAACAACAGAACCAGCAGGATCACAAACGGCACCGAGCGGATAATATTCACCAGCACGGAGCTGAGCAGATACACAAAACGGTTTTGCCAGAATAAATGCCGGTCGGTAACGAAAATAAGAAAACCGAGCGGCAGACCGCCAATAATCGCCAACAGCGTAGAGATGCTCAGCATCTGGAAGGTTTCATTAAACGCCAGCGTCAAATCAGGCAATAAATCATCCACGAATCACCTCCACCTGTGCAGTACGTTGACGAATATGTTCCACGGCGACATCCACCGCAGAAGGGTTATGCGGCGCGGTCAGTTGCACCACCAGAATCCCCAGCGCACGTTCGCCGATATATTCAATTTTGCCGTGCAGAATGTTCACCGCCACGCCAAATTTAACCGCCACTTCTGACAACACCGGCTGTTCTGCCGAATCACCGATGAACAGAATTTTTAGCAACTGGCCAGGCAGATGCTGGCGCAGACGGTCGGGTAACGTCAGATTGAGGGTATGCGACACCAGTTGCTGAGTGAAAGCGTGCTGCGGGTGAGCAAAAACATCAAACACCTCGCCAGACTCCACTACCTTGCCACCGGACATCACCGCCACGCGATCGCAAATCGATTTGATCACGTTCATCTCATGGGTGATCAGCACGATCGTGATCCCCAACTGTTGGTTGATCTGCTTAAGCAACGCCAGAATCGTGGCCGAGGTTTCGAGATCTAACGCGGAAGTGGGTTCATCACACAGCAGCACATCCGGGTGATTGGCAATTGCGCGGGCAATACCCACACGCTGCTTTTGCCCACCGCTGAGCTGAACCGGAAAGCGGTTCGCCTTGTCTGACAGCCCCACCAGCGACAGAATTTCGCTCACGCGCGGGCCAATTTTACTGCGTTCCCATCCGGCAGCCTTCAGGCTAAAGGCGACGTTTTGCGCCACGGTACGGGTATGCATCAGATTAAAATGTTGAAAAATCATCCCGATACGCTGACGGGCTTTACGTAGATGCGCGCCTTCCAGTGCGGAAATTTCTACGCCGTTCACCTTAACGCTTCCCTGGCTCGGACGCGTTAAGGCGTTCAGGGTGCGCAGCAGCGTACTTTTTCCCGCGCCGCTGGTCCCGACAATGCCAAATATCTCACCTGCGCCAATGCGCAAGCTAACGTCATCAACCGCCCGGGTTGATGCTCCACGGCCTGCGCTAAAATCCACGCAAACTTTCTCAATCTCAATCATAGCCACCTCAGAAATGCGAAAAGGGCAGTCGTCGCTGCCCCTGTTAACCCTTGTGCGCAGCGATTATTGGGCTACCGACATCCATTCCGGTTTCTGGAAGGCGCTGTAGATATTTTGCGGATCGTCGATCACCGCACGATACGCCGGAGATTTCACCGCCTCGACAATATCTTTCGCAAATGGTTTATCCGCATCTTCACTGCGTACCGCGATGATATTTTTCAGATTTTCGTCCAGGTGTTCCTGCTTGATGGCGCTGGCGAGATCCAGTTTTGCCGCTACGGCAAAGTTGCCGTTGACCAGCGCACCGGTCACACCGTCCAGCGTACGCGGCAGCTGTGCCGCTTCCAGCGGTTTAAACACCAGCCCTTTCGGGTTGCTGGCAATATCGCGCTCGGAGGCTTTAGTTGGATCGATGTTGTCTTTGATGGTGATAAGGCCAATAGACTGCAGGAAACGCAGACCGCGAGCCAGGTTGGTGGGATCGTTGGAAAGCGTGATCACATCCCCTTTTTTCAACTCATCCAGGCTTTTGATTTTATGTGAGTAAAAACCCATCCCGGCCGTCGGGACCACAATCAGCTTGCTCAGCTTCAGGCCTTTATCGGCGGTGAATTTGTCAAAGTAGAGTGAATGCTGGAACAGGTTAGCATCGATGCTGCCATTGGAGAGCGCCATGTTAGGCTGCACGTAGTCGCTGAATTCGCGTACTACTACCTTATAGCCTTTCTCTTTCAGCGTAGGGGCAATGGCTTGTTTTACCATATCGCCGTACGGCCCAGGTGCGACGCCAAATACGATGGTGTGCGGATCACTGTTCGCATGAGCAAATTGTAATCCACAGGCCAGTAACAGCGCCCCGGTCGCGACGCGTAAACTCTGACGCAATCCCATAATCTCTCCATTTTAACGTTGTGGTGTCATGTCTCACGCCGTTCTTGCGGCGTTGTTCTTGTTGGCCTGTTAACAGGCTGATTGTTAACATGACACAGATCACAACCTGCTGTCCTTGAAATTATTTCATGATGTTGCAGAGTGTGTTTTTAAATGTGAGAAGGCATGAAAAAGCCGGATGTCGGCACAAGTGCCTTATCCGGCCTACAAATAACGCGATCCCCCTGCTCTCGTAGGCCCGATAAGCGCAAGCGCATCGGGCGGCAGGCGTTCGATTAGAAGTCGTAACGCAGACGCACCAGGTTCATGTCGCCCAGATTGTCGGTGCTGGAGGTGAAGACGTGTTCGTAATCCACACGGAAACCGTAATCCAGCTGGAAGCTGATACCCACACCGTTGTCGGTACGCAGGTAGTTACGGCCATTCACGTATTCAATACGATCGCCCATAAAGTATGGCTGCACGGATTTCAGCGCATACTGGCCAACCGGGAAGGTATATCCCGCAAAGTATTCCAGACCCCAGGCGTCACCGGCAAAATAGTCATTAACAGAGACTTTTTTGGTGGTCATGAAGTTTTGATACCAACCGCCGCCCAGCGAGAAAGTCCAGTTGTCCGGTTTCCAGCTCAGCGCAGTACCGACGATGTTTTGATCGTAGGTTTTGCTGGTGTTGCCACGCATTTCCGCGCGAGTGTAGTTCCACGCCGTACCCCAGGTTAGGTCATCAGTGATGTGATAATCCACACCCAGGGAGCCGCCGCCTTTACGTTTGTAGCGCAAACCGTTGTTCGGGTTGTAGTCATCGCTGAACAGATAAGACGCGTAAAGATCAACATCGCCTACCGTATTTTTATACTTCAGTGACTTACGTGTACGATAGGAACCGTCGTAGTCGCCATTGATACCGTTACCTGGCGCCTGGCCGATCATGTCGTAGTCCCAGATATCCGTTTTCGCACCCACCACATCATAGTAAATGCTGTTCTGTTGACCGAAGGTCAGCGTACCCCAGGTCGCGCTCTTCAGACCGGTGTACAGCATACGACGCGTAGTATCGTTGGCGCCGTTAGCATAGTGATTGTCCCAGTTGAACATCGCCGGGAAGTTAACGCCCAGCTCGTAATAGCTCACCCAACTGATGTCATCAAACAGATAGTAGTCAGCGGCGAAGCGGAAACGCGTTCCACCGTCGAAGCCATTACGTTTGTAGCCATTCTTACCATCGTCACCGGCCATATTCTGGAACTGCGGACGAATACTCCCGCCGACGGTGAAATTAAGACGGCTCAGCGGGTTGCCCGCCTGCGGATCTTGTTTCAGGACCGTGATTTCCGCCTGGGAGGCGAAAGTCGTTAATGCCACTGCTGCGCCGATCGATACCGCCAGCGCCGTTTTTTTTATAGTCATTATTTGTACCTTGATAGATAGCCTGCCAATTATTCAGCATACAAATATTAACGTTTATTAATACACTCGTGTTGTCGGGTTTTTATTGTTCTGTGCTGTTAAATATCAATGAGTTATCATTTTGTGCTACATAGATAAAAAAAAGCACCGATTTAAAAAAACCGGTGCGTAATCATCACGAATATGAATTAACTGCTGAACTGACGGAACAGCGCTTTGCCTTTAAGAAGACGTGAACCGAGCCATCCGCCACAGAGAGAGAGCAGCAATGCCCCACAAAGCGGCAACACAACCCACAGCCGCCAGTCTGGCTCCCAGGGGAAATCAAACACGCGGGTTTGCAGCACCGCCAGCGCAGTTTCCGCCCCGATGGCCGCCACCAGTCCGGCGACCATCCCGAGCATGGCGAACTCGCACCACAGCGTGGTACGCAGCAGCTTCTTGCCCGCGCCCAGCGTGCGCCAGACCACCAGTTCCTGATGACGCTGACGCATCCCGACCTGCACCTGCGCCAATAGCAGCAACATACCGCAAGCGGTGACCAGCACTACCATCACCTCCAGCGCGCGGCTCACCTGCTCCAGCACCTGACTCACCTGTTTGAGAATAGCGCCAATATCCAGCAGGCTGATAGTCGGGAATTCGCGGTTAAGCTGCGTCAGCATGCCGTTGCCGTTCTCCCAGCGAAAGCTGGTTAACCAGCTTTGTGGCTGAGCATCCAGCGCGCCGGAAGGGAAGATAAAGAAAAAGTTTGGTCGCAGGCTTTCCCAGTCCACTTTGCGCAGACTGCTGACCGTGGCGCTGAAATCCTGGGTATCCCCCATAAAGGTCACCCGATCGCCAAGCTTAACGCTCAGTCGTTTCGCCAGCCCCTCTTCCATCGACACTTCGCCCGCTTTTGGCGGCCAGCTCCCGGCAACGATCGGGTTATGATCCGGGCGGGTATCCTGCCAGGTCAGATTAAGCTCGCGGTTCAGCGCTTCATCCTGATTACCTTCGGTCGATTTCTCATTGATCGCCGTCAGACGGGCCCGCACTATCGGGTAGAACGACTCAGGGATCACCTGATGCTCAGCAAGGAAAGCCTTCAGCGGAGCCACCTGCTCAGTGGCAATGTTGATCAGAAAATAGTTTGGACTTTCCGGCGGCATTTGCTGCTGCCAGCGGTCGAGGAGATCGCCGCGCAGCACCAGCAACAGCGCCAGCAGCATAAAGGACAGCGAAAATGCCGACAGTTGGCTCAGCGTTGACCACGGCTGGCGCAACAGCCGGCTGACCGCCAAACGCAGCGGCAGCGAGGTCAGCGTCAGACCACGCAGCAGGTTAAGCAACATCCAGCCCAACACGCCGCACAGCAGCGCCAGCACCACAGCCCCGGCCAGTACCGCCCACAGCAGCATACTTCCGCCCATCAATCCGGCCAGCAGCGCAACCACAACTATCGTTGCTACGGGCAGATAGACCTTAAGCGGCCAGACGTTTGCCACCACGTCGCGACGCAGTACCCGCAGCGGCTGCGTCGCCAGCAGCAAGCGATAAGGGCGTAGCCCCACCAACAGAGAAATGACGGTCATGGTACCGAGTGCCCACAGCCACGGCCACAGGCTGGCGGGCGGCAGCTCACCGGGCAGAACTGGCTTCAGTAATACAACCAGCACCCGCTCAAATAACAGCCCGAACAGCCCGCCGGTCACGCCAGAAAGCGTCAGCACCATCAGCCACTGGCCGATAATCAGCTTGCGCAGCTGCGCCCTGCCCGCGCCGAGCGTTTTTAATATCGCCACCAAATCGTAACGACTGCGACAGTAATGATTCATCGCCACGGCAACGGCAGCAACCGCCAGCAGTAGCGTTAACAGTGCCGACAGCAGCAGGAACTGTTGCGAACGCTCCAGTGATTTCCCCAACGCCCCTTCATCCTGCTCCAGCCCATACAAACGCTGTTCCGGCTTTAACTGCGGAAGCAGCCATTTTTCATAGGCTTCCAGTTGCTGTGGCGTACCGCCAAATTTATAGCGCCAGGTCACACGGCTTCCCGGCTGGACCGCCGCCGTTTTTTCGACATCCGCCATGTTCATCATCAGGCGCGGCGCTATCTGGAAGGGATTAAAACCGGAATCCGGTTCCTGCACCACTTCTCCGGCGATGCGCAGGGTGGCATCGCCAACGTCGATGGAATCACCGATTTTTAAGTTGAGTAGCGCCATCAGACGCGGGGCCAACAGCACTGAGCCCGGCTGCGGTTTCAGCCCCGGCGGATTGGTTTGCAGCGTGCCGTACATCGGATACACATCATCCACTGCTTTGACGTTCGCCAGCTGCGGCGTATCCCGGGCAAAGGTCATGGTGGCAAAGGTGAGCTGTTCACCCACTTTCAGACCACGCTGTCGCGCCTCGTCAATCCACGCTTTCGGCACAGCGCGCGAACTTTGCAGCGACCGGTCCCCCGCCATAAACTCACGGCTTTGCTGGCTCAGCCCTTTTTCCATGCGATCGCTGATATTGCCCAGCGCCAGTACACAGGCCACCGCCAGGCTTAACGCCAGCCAGACAATCAGTAATGAAGGCGAGCGCCATTCGCGCCAGAACCAGCGTGCAATCATGCCTCCTCCTGCAACTGTCCGTTCACCAGGCGTAAACGCCTATCGCAACGCGCCGCCAGCTGCGGGTCATGGGTCACCAGAATCAGGGTGGTACCGTGTTCCCGGTTCAGAGAAAACAGCAGGTCGGCGATTTTGTCTCCGGTCTGGCGGTCCAGATTGCCCGTTGGTTCATCGGCAAACAGCACGTCAGGCCGTCCGTTAAACGCCCGTGCCAGCGCTACGCGTTGCTGCTCCCCGCCGGAAAGCTGGGCCGGAAGATGATCAAGGCGTTTTCCCAACCCCAGTTGCTCCAGCAGCGTTTTTGCCCCGTCACGACTTTTTCCGCTATTTTCGCCGCGTAGCAGCGCGGGCAGTTCGACGTTTTCCAGCGCGTTGAGAGTTGGAATTAACATGAATGACTGGAAGACAAAACCGACGTGCCGCGCCCGCAGCTGCGCCCGGGCTTCTTCGTCCATAGTGTGCAGCGCCTGCCCCACCAGGCTGACTTCACCGCTGGTGCCATCGTCCAGCCCGGCGAGGATCGCCAGCAGCGTGGATTTCCCCGATCCCGACTCGCCAATCAACGCAATGGTCTCGGCGCGTTTGACAACCAGTTCAACTCCGGTAAGGATGGATAGCTCTTGATCACCCTGACCGACGGATTTCTTAAGATGATGAACTTCAACAATGTTTTCCGCTGGCATTGGCCTTTCCTGTTCCTGGTCCTGTTAACTTTCCGCGCCGCCGCTGCGGACACGTTATTAATTCTGGGTGACAGCCTGAGCGCCGGATACCGTATGTCCGCCAGCGCCGCGTGGCCTGCGCTACTTAATGATAAATGGCAAACCAAAACGCCAGTCGTGAATGCCAGCATTAGCGGCGACACCTCGCAGCAAGGTCTGGCCCGTCTGCCTGCATTACTCAAGCAGCACCAGCCGCGCTGGGTGCTGGTCGAACTTGGCGGTAACGATGGCCTGCGCGGATTTGCGCCTGCGCAAACCGAACAAACCCTGCGCACGATTCTGCAGGATGTGAAAGCGGCAAATGCCGAACCGCTGCTGATGCAAATTCGTCTGCCAGCAAACTATGGTCGCCGTTATAATGAAACCTTTAGCGCGATTTATCCAAAGCTCGCCAAAGAGTTTGATATTCCTCTGCTGCCATTTTTTATGGAAGAGGTTTATCTGAAACCCCAGTGGATGCAGGATGATGGTATTCATCCTAACCGTGACGCTCAGCCGTTTATTGCCGACTGGATGGCGCAACATCTCACACCTCTAGTAAATCATGAGTCGTAATGCTACGGAGATCCTGACAGGTAAAGTTATGCAAAAATCGGTCTTAATAACAGGATGTTCCAGCGGAATCGGTCTGGAAAGCGCGCTTGAACTAAAGCGCCAGGGTTTTCAAATTCTGGCAGGCTGTCGCAAACCTGACGATGTCGCGCGTATGAACAGTATGGGATTCACTGGCATATTGCTGGATCTGGATTCACCCGAAAGCGTGGATCGTGCCGCCGATGAAGTGATCGCCCTGACCGATAATCGTTTATATGGGATCTTTAACAACGCCGGATACGGTGTCTATGGTCCCCTGCCCACCATCAGCCGTGAACAGATGGAACAGCAATTTTCCGCCAACTTCTTTGGCGCACATCAGCTTACCATGCGCCTGTTGCCCGCTATGCTCCCTCACGGCGAAGGACGTATCGTGATGACTTCATCGGTGATGGGATTGATCTCAACGCCGGGACGCGGCGCCTATGCCGCCAGCAAATATGCACTGGAAGCCTGGTCCGACGCGCTGCGTATGGAACTGCGCCACAGCGGGATTAAGGTCAGCCTGATTGAGCCCGGCCCCATCCGTACCCGCTTTACCGAAAACGTCAACCAGACCCAGAGCGATGCTCCCGTGGAAAACCCCGGCATTGCCGCGCGTTTTACGCTGGGACCAGAAGCGGTTGTCGCCAAAGTACGTCATGCATTTGAGAGCGATAAACCGAAGCTACGTTATCCGGTTACGCTGGTGACCTGGGCAGTGATGCTACTTAAACGCCTGTTGCCAGGCCGCATAATGGACAAAATTTTACAGGGTTGAGTTGAAGCACGCGCGTCAGCCCCCATGTAACAAGAAATCGACAAAAGAGAGTAACTCCATGTCCACACAGAATATTGTTAACATTAACGAATCGAACCTGCAGCTGACCCTTGAACAGTCGATGACCACGCCGGTCCTGTTCTATTTTTGGTCTGAGCGCAGCCAGCACTGCCTGCAATTGACGCCGGTACTGGAGAGCCTTGCCGCCCAGTACAACGGCCAGTTTATTCTCGCCAAGCTCGACTGCGACGCCGAGCAGATGATCGCTTCTCAGTTTGGCCTGCGCGCCATCCCTACGGTTTATCTGTTCCAGAACGGTCAGCCAGTGGACGGATTCCAGGGCCCGCAGCCGGAAGAGGTTATCCGCGCACTGCTGGAAAAAGTGTTGCCGAGCGAAGAAGAGCTGAAAGCGCGTCAGGCTATCGAATTCATCGAAGCCGGTAATCACGCGGATGCACTGCCGCTGCTGAAAGAAGCCTGGCAGATCTCCAACCAGAGCAGCGAAATTGGCCTGCTGCTGGCGGAAACGCAAATCGCCCTCAATCGTTCTGACGATGCCGAAGCGGTGCTGAAAACCATTCCGTTGCAGGATCAGGATACCCGCTATCAGGGACTGGTGGCGCAGATAGAACTGCTGAAGCAGGCGGCGGATACGCCGGAAATCCAACAGCTGCAGCAGCAAGTCGCCAGTAATCCGCAGGATGCGGCGCTGGCAACTCAACTAGCCATCCAGTTACATCAGGTCGGACGTAACGAGGAATCACTGGAACTGCTGTTCAGCCACCTGAAGAAAGATCTCACTGCTGCCGACGGTCAGGCACGTAAGACCTTCCAGGAGATCCTTGCCGCACTCGGAACCGGCGATGCGCTGGCCTCAAAATACCGCCGCCAACTGTACGCACTGTTGTACTAATCCGTTTGATTTTGCCCGATGGCGCTTGCGCTTATCGGGCATACAAATTCTACCAATACCGATCCCTCCGGCATCACATCACGTCTTCTTCAAATGCGTTACGACTAATTGGTGGCGCGAATTATAGAACTTCCGATAAGTCAGGTAGCAGGCAATAATGGTCGACAGGCTGGCGGTAGAAAGCAGCATAAACGTCACCATAATCTGATACTTAATCGCTTTTACTGGATCAATACCCGCGAAGATCAACCCGGACATCATCCCCGGTAAACTCACCAGCCCTACCGTTTTTGCAGAGTCGATCGTTGGGATCAACGAGGCGCGAATGCTGTCGCGAATCAGCGGCGCAGAGGCCACTTTCGGCGTCGCGCCGAGGCTAAGTTTTTCCTGAATTTGCTGCTGTTCGCTGTTAAACCGCTGTCCCAGATTGTTGTAACACAGCCCCACTGCCACCATCGCATTGCCTGCAATCATGCCGGAGATCGGGATGACCTGCATCGGCGTGAACTCGATAGAGCCAGACAAAACCAGCACCGAAAGCGTTAGCCCCGCCCCCACCGTGATAGCGATAAACGACGAGAGGAAAGCTTTATCAATATATTTACTGCGCTTTTGTGCGTTATAAGCCGCGTTAAAGCAGATAAACAGCACCATCAGTAAGGTCAGAATACTATGGTTAACGCCAAAAATATATTTCAGCACATAGCCGACGATAATCAGCTGAACCACTGCCCGGCAAACGCTCCAGAGAATATCTTTCTCCAGCGCCAGTTTTTCTTTGTGGCTAATCAGGATCGCCACCACCACCAGCATCATCGCTAATGCCAGGGACTCATTGGTAATATTATGCTCGTTCATTGCGTGCTTCCTGCATTTCTCCGGCGTGCGGTTGAAGGGTTATGACATTATCCGCATGCGTAATTTCATCTTTGTCGTGCGTCACCCACAGCACCGCAATATTCTTATCGCGAACATAGTGGTGAATTAATTCGTTCACATTACGTTTATTAGCCTCATCCAGCGCGCTGGTGATTTCATCAAGCAGCAGAATTTTGGGCAGAAACTGCAAATTACGAATTAGCGAGATGCGCTGCTTCTCGCCACCGGACAGCTCATTTATGCTTTTTCTGAGGATCGTCTCGGGGAGATCAAAACGGGCCAGATCGCTCAGAAACGTATCCGGTTCCGGACGTTTGTTACGGATTTGCCAGGGGAAAATGAGGTTGTCGTAAACGGTGTCACCAAACAAAGCAGGCGTTTGCGCACAATAGGAGACCTGCTGGCGATACGTTTCCGGCTTGAGGGTATTGATCTCCTTGCCTTCAAAGAGAATTTCACCGGCAGTCGGACTCATTAATGACGCCACAATCTTGAGTAACGTACTTTTCCCACAGCCGGACTGGCCGGTAATCAACTTAAATTCTCCGGCGCGGAGATCAAAACAGATGTTATTGAGAACCTGCGTCTCACCTGCCTGCCATGCGACATTTTTTAACTGAAGCAAAATACTGCTTTCTTCCATTACCCATTCCTTTTTTACATCTTTCGTGCAGACAGTCTATCCCTGTAATTTATTATAAGGGAGCCCACCTTGATAAATCGGGTATAATTTGATTAATGAGGCAGTAAAGGACAGCACAACAGGAGGTTTCATCAATGCTCATTTTTATTCCTATTCTTATTTTTGTCGCGCTGGTGATCGTCGGCGCTGGCGTCAAAATCGTCCCGCAGGGATATCAGTGGACGGTAGAGCGTTTTGGCCGTTACACCAAAACCCTGCAACCGGGTTTAAGCCTTGTTGTGCCGTTCATGGACCGCATTGGTCGTAAGATCAACATGATGGAACAGGTGCTTGATATCCCTTCTCAGGAAGTCATCTCCAAAGATAACGCCAACGTCGCAATTGATGCCGTGTGCTTTATTCAGGTGATCGACGCGCCGAAAGCGGCCTATGAAGTCAGCAACCTGGAACTGGCGATTATCAACCTGACCATGACCAACATTCGTACCGTTCTCGGTTCGATGGAACTCGATGAAATGCTTTCCCAACGCGACAACATCAACACGCGCCTGCTGCATATTGTTGATGAAGCCACGAATCCCTGGGGCATCAAAATCACCCGTATCGAGATCCGCGACGTGCGTCCTCCGGCAGAACTTATCGACGCGATGAACGCGCAGATGAAAGCCGAACGTACCAAGCGCGCCTACATTCTTGAGGCCGAAGGGATCCGTCAGGCAGAAATCGTCAAGGCCGAAGGTGAGAAACAGTCGAAGATCCTTAAAGCGGAAGGTGAACGCCAGTCCGCGTTTTTACAGGCTGAAGCGCGTGAACGTTCAGCAGAAGCCGAAGCTCGCGCAACGCAGATGGTGTCTGAGGCCATTGCTGCTGGGGATATTCAGGCAGTGAACTACTTCGTGGCACAGAAATACACCGAAGCGCTGCAGCATATCGGCTCCTCGAATAACAGCAAAGTGGTGATGATGCCGCTGGATGCCAGCAGCCTGATGGGCTCTATTGCCGGGATCGCCGAACTGGTTAAGGACAGCGCCAGCGAGCGGAAAAAATCATGATAGCGATGATTCTGGTGCACCCGCACATCTTCTGGCTCAGCCTCGGCGGTTTGCTACTCGCCGCCGAGATGCTGGGCGGCAACGGCTATCTGCTGTGGAGCGGCGTTGCAGCGGTGATTACCGGTCTGGTCGTCTGGCTCGTTCCGCTAGACTGGCCGTGGCAGGGGGCGATGTTCGCCGCCCTCACCCTGCTGGCGGCGTGGCTGTGGTGGAAATGGCTGGCAAGGCGCGTTCAGGAGCAGAAACCCGCCGACAGCCATCTTAACCAGCGCGGACAGCAGCTGGTTGGCCGACGATTTATTCTGGAAACCGCCCTGGTCAATGGTCGCGGACACATGCGCGTCGGCGACAGTTCCTGGCCCGTTAGCGCCAGCGACGATTTGAGCGCCGGTACGCAGGTTGAAGTCATTGCCGTTGAAGGGATAACCCTGATTATTAAAGCGGTATCACATTAAAAAGACAGGAAATAAGACTATGGTCAGGAAGACACCCCTTGCCTTTGCCCTTTGCACATTACTGACCGCCGCCCCGCAGGCATTCGCCTCTTTCGATATGGAAGACTGCAAATGGAGCGACGACAGCTGCCTGCTGAAAGGCACGCCGACCTTTAACCCTGAAAACGACAGTCGCGACAACCTGCTGCGGCTGCTGAGTCAGGAAAAATCATTTGCTCTGCCGGTGCAATCAATGCCAGCGGATATCACCCGCTCCCGGGATTTCTATTTTGCCTATCACCCGCAATGGGATGAGGCAGCCCCGCAGCCAGCCGCTGCGCCGGCATCCGCCGCAGACAGCCCACTCTCCCGACAGATGGCCGAACTGAACATTAGCGCAGACGAAATAAACGTCAACGACGCTGAGCTTGAGAACCGTCATGTTTCAAATAACACCGAGAGCGTCAGCGCATTTTTTGCCGCACTGCTGGCCGACTCGACGTTAACGGCGGAACAGCGCCAGGCCTTAGCCCAGGCGCGTACGGGGCTGCTATCCGGGGCAACCCGCGAGCAAATTGAGTCTTCACTTGCCACCCTCCCGGCTGATTCACCGGCTCAGTCCTATAAAAATTATCTGGCCGCAGCTGCCAGTTTCTATGCCGGTGATTATGCCAGCGCCGAACGGGATTTCACTCAGCTTGCCAAAAGTGAGCGCCCGTGGCTGGCAGAGACCGCGCAATACATGCTGATGCGTGCGGCCTTGAACAAGAGCAGCCAGAACAGCGTGGGCGAGTACGGCGATTTTGATATTGCAAAAATTAACCGCGAGGACGCGACTCAGGCTCAGACGCAGGCACAAGCCTACCTGCAACGCTTCCCGCAAGGCCTGTATGCCGACTCCGCGCGCGGTATGCTGCGTCGCATCAACTGGTATTTACAGGCGTGGCCGCAGCTGGCCGGGTTGTATGAGCAGACGCTCCAGCAGTCGGCTGACGCTCGGCAACTGCAAGAAATAGTCATCGAATACGATAATGTCTACGGTATGGCGTTCTACGAACAGTCCGTGGTGGAAGCATTCCCCGATGCGCCGCTTGTCAGCTATATCGAACTGCTGCGCGCGCTGCGTCTGGATAACAACAGTAAACCCACGCTGACCCAGGCGCAGCTCGATGCCAGCAAACCGGTGTTTGAGCAGAGCCAAAAATTGCCGCTATGGCGCGATCTGCAACTGAATCTGTGGCTGGCGACGGAGAACTACGCGGCGATTATTCAGGCAGTTACGCCAGCGCAGAAACTCGCCGTTCACGATACCCTCGCCTTGAGCGAACAAGTGCTGTACGGCGAAGCGCTGATGGGCCAGAAGAACTGGAGCGCCGCGCGTGATTTCTGGCTGCAGTTGCTAAAACTCAGCCAGGACAACGAACAGCAGCAGTATGTACAGGCTAAGCTCGCCGCAACGCTGGTTTATAGCGGCGACGTGGCGGCGGTTTTTGCCCCAGAAAGCGCAGTAACCAACCTGCGTTTTCGCTCGCAGATACTGAAAACTCAGGCCTCGCCTGAACTGCTGCGCCAGCAGGCCGTCCATGGACCTAACAATGAAGAGCGTACCATCGCCCTGCATACGCTGCTGGTACGCGATCTTACCGAAAACCGCTTTGGCGACTGGTTGAATGACAGAAAACTGGCCAGCGCCATTACTCCGCCGGTTATTGGCGACGCGTTTGATGACGTTAATCTGAGTATTTTCGACTGGAACGGCGACGCTGCCGAGCGCGGTTACACCTGTCGCAGCCTCAATGAAACGGTAACGGTATTGAGCAAAAAAGCGGATGATGCCCACGCGCTGAACTGCTTAGGCGAATTCTTCCGCACCACGCAAACCCACGTCGATTTGTGGAAAAACAGTGCTGGCAACGACGTTCTTGAATCAGCAATATCGCGCAAGGAGCCGTTCGGTCAGTTCGACAGGCAACGCTACTATCAGCAGGTGATCACTTCGCCGAAAGCAGAGGTTGAAGACAAGAGCTTCGCGCTGTATCGCGCCATCATGTGCTATGCGCCGTCAGGCTCTAACGAGTGCGGCGGTGAGGAAGTGGATAAACTACAGCGTAAAGGCTGGTTCACCCAACTGAAAACGCAGTATCCGGGAAGTCCGTGGGCGCAAAAACTCAAATACTACTGGTAACCGCGCTGCTGACAGGCCAGGTACAGGCGGCGGATATCGTCGCCGCCCGTGAGCATCCGGCCTTCTGGCTGTGGTCAGGCGTGAAGGCCAGTGATGAGCTGAAAGACGCGCAAACGGTCTATCTGCATCAGGGTGAGGTGCTGGTTCGTTCGGGTAACGTGGTTTTCCAGCGTCTCGGGCTGCCGGTCAGCCGCCTGTCTTTTTCCTCGATCTGGCTGACCGTGCGCTTTACCACGCTCGACGTACCGGAGGCGATCCCGGCTCGCATCATAAGATTGATGCAACGCTGGCAGACCGCCGGGAATCATGTGCTCGGCCTGCAGGTTGATTTTGACGCGGCGACCCATCAGCTTGCCGATTATGCCCGCTTTCTGCAGCAATTACGCCAACAGTTACCGGCCGAGTTTGCACTTGGCGTGACTGGACTGCTGGATTGGGCAAAAACGGGCGACGTCGCCACGCTGAATGCGCTGGCGGTCGATGAACTGGTGGTCCAGAGCTATCAGGGTCGTCATACGGTAACGAATTATCAGGCGTATCTGCCCGCACTCAGTCGTCTGCGCATTCCGTTTAAGCTGGGGCTGGTGCAAAACGGTAGCCGGGACCCGCAGGCTGAAGCGCAGCTTGAGAAATCCCCGTGGTACCGCGGCACGGTGGTATTTATGCTTAATCCCCCTCGCCGTTAAGCCTTCGCTTTATGGTGGCAGCAGCCGGAGAGGTTATCAATGATCGGGCATTCGGCGCTGTCATCGCCAGGGCAACTCTCCGCCAGTGCCAGCAAATGCAAGCGCATGGCCTGCAGCTCGCTGATATGCCGCTCAATGTCCGCGACCTTTTCTAAGGTACGCTTTTTCACATCTGCGCTATGACGCGCCGGATCGTTAAACAGATTCACCAGTTCGCCGCACTCTTCGAGATTAAAACCCACCTGGCGTGCCTGGCGCAGCAGCGTAAGTTCATTCAGATGCTGCTGGTTGTATGTGCGATAGCCATTTTCGCTACGCAGCGGCGGCGTCACTAAGCCTTTTTCTTCATAAAAGCGTATCGCTTTGCTGGTCAAACCGGTTCTTTTCGCAACATCGCTAATATTCACATTTCCCCCGCGGATCTTGTTGGTACTGAGCCCATTATAGCCCAGATTGTCCTGATGATTTACCCGAGAACCCTGCACATTTCCTACCCTCACCGCGATGCACAAATCCTTTTAATTCACATTGTTATATCCGATTTAGATCACATTTATGCATTTAATGACTGCACGAAATTGACTCAAATCAAAAGATATATTGGTTCTACATCTTTCATCTTGAACAAAGGGAAACAATTTTATATATAAACGCGAATGATAATGATGATCATTTACATTCAATAAAGGTTCTCTTATGTTGCCACGGAATAACCAAAGGCCATTTATTCTTTCAGCCCTGACATTATGCATGTCCGGCGCCGCTTTTGCAGCTACCTCTCCAACACACGCTTCTACGTCCGACGAAGACACGGTTATCGTCACGGCTAACCGCACAGAAAGTAGCCTTTGGGATAGCCCTGCAACCATCCAGGTTATCGATCGCCAGACGCTGCAAAACTCCACCAGCGTTTCTATTGCTGATGATTTACAAGATATTCCCGGCGTCGAAGTCACCGATAACGCCCTCGCAGGGCGGAAACAAATTCGTATCCGTGGCGAAGCGTCTTCGCGGGTGCTGATTTTGATCGACGGCCAGGTCGTCAGTTACCAACGTGCCGGACAAAACTACGGAGCCGGTTTGCTGATTGACGAATCCGCGCTGGAACGGATTGAAGTGGTCAAAGGCCCCTATTCTGTCCTCTACGGTTCGCAGGCGATTGGCGGTGTCGTAAACTTTATTACCAAAAAAGGCGGTGATAAGCCTCTCGGCGGCAGCGTTAAGGCTGTTTATAACTCCGCAACGGCAGGATGGGAAGAGTCGGCAGCGGCCTGGGGCAGCATCGGAAACTTTGACTACCGCATCAATGGCAGCTATTCCGACCAGGGGGACCGCGATACGCCTGACGGAAGATTGCCCAACACCAACTTCCGTAATAACGGCCAGGGCGTATGGCTGGGTTACAACTTCGATCGCCACAAAATTGGGCTCTCCCTCGATCGTTACAAACTGTCTACTCAAACCTGGTTTGACGATCCAGAGGGCCAGTTCGACGACTTTAGCGTCAAAATACCTAAGCTGGAACGCGAGAAAATCGGTCTTTTCTACGACTACGCGGCCGATGGGGATTACCTGAAGAACATCCATGTTGACGCATACAGCCAGACAATAGAGCGCAAATTTGAAAACCGGGTCAAAACGACCCAGGTTATCCCCAGCCCGATGATTAAAGCGCTGACGGTCAGCAATCAGACCAATACCAACGACAAACAGTATACCCAGGGGGTAACGCTACAGAGCAACTTCTCCCTGCCTGCTAACAACGAGCTGGTGATTGGCACTCAATATCAGCATGACAAAATAAAACAGGACACGGACGGCAGTACGCGCCAGACCGCAGCTACCGGCTTCTTCGATACGCAAACACGTACCCTGTCATACAACGAAGCGGAGCAAAGCAACACCTCATTGTTCGCGCAAAACGACTGGCGCTTTGCCGATGACTGGACGTGGACCGTAGGCGCACGCCAGTACTGGCTGTCTTCGAAGCTCAAGCGCAACGATACGCAAACCCTGCAAAGCAGCGGCAGCACCTGGCAATCCACCGGAGGAAATTCCGTTCACGATGATGAACTGGTGACCTCAACCAGCCTACGCTATTCCGGTTTTAAAGATCTTGAACTCCGGGCTGCATATGCCCAGGGCTATGTCTTCCCCACGCTGACTCAGCTGTTTATGCAGACGTCCGCAGGCGGCAGCGTAACCTACGGCAATCCAAACCTGAAGGCGGAACACTCGAATAACTATGAGCTGGGTGCACGGTATAAAGGGAATATGTGGCTGATTGACGGCGCCATTTATTACTCCGAAGCCAAAGACTATATCGCCAGCCTGGCCTGTTCAGGTCAACCCGTATGCAGCGGTAATACCACCTCTTCACGGGGCGGCTATTACTACTACGACAACATCGATCGGGCCAAAACCTGGGGCATGGAACTCACCGCAGAATACAACGGCTGGGCAGTTTCACCTTACCTGAGCGGTAATCTCATTCGCCGTCAGTACGAAGGCAATACCCTTAAAACCTGGGATACCGGCGAACCCACTCTGACCGGGCGCGTCGGCCTGAAACATACCTGGTTGATGAACGCCGCTAACCTGACGTCCGATGTCTTTATCCGCGCGGCGTCCAGCGCCAAAGATAATACCGGCACCACGGAAATCAACTACCCAGGCTGGGCCACGCTTAACCTTGCATTCAACACCGAGTTCGGTCCGCAGGATCAGTATCAGGTCAACCTCGCGCTCAACAACCTGACCGACAAGCGTTACAGAACCGCGCATGAATCTATTCCAGACGCTGGTTTCAATGCCGCCGTTGGCTTTGCGTGGAATTTCTGACGATGAAAAAACTCTTGATTGGCTTACTGAGCCTCGCCTGCGTTTTCAGTGCCCAGTCCGCCGACCGCCTGGTGGTGGCGGGCGGCTCTCTTAGCGAACTGATATACGCCATGGGCATCGGCAACCGGGTGGTCGGCGTTGATGAAACCACCTCGTATCCACCCGAAACTGCCGCACTCCCGCATATCGGCTACTGGAAGCAGTTAAGCAGCGAGGGCATTTTATCGCTGCATCCAGACAGCTTTATCACCTGGCAGGATGCTGGCCCTCAAATCGTGTTGGATCAGTTGCGGGCGCAAAAAGTTAACGTCGTGACGTTGCCGCGCGTACCGGCCACCGTCGAACAGATGTACGCCAACATTCGGGAACTGGCTCAAACCCTGCGCATTCCCGAACAAGGTGAGACGTTGATCGATCGCATACGTCAACGTCTGGATCGCGTTCAGCACAACGTGGCAGCGAAAAACGCGCCGGTCAAAGCCATGTTCATTCTCTCCGCTGGCGGCAGCGCGCCACAGGTCGCCGGAAAAGGCAGCGTTGCCGATGCCATTATGACCCTCGCTGGCGCGCAAAATGTCGCCACTCACGCACAGTACAAAAGCTACAGCGCGGAATCGCTGATCGCCGCCAACCCAGAGGTGATCGTGGTGACGTCGCAAATGGTGGATGGCGGTCTGGCTCGCCTGAGCACGATTGCCGGGATTACCCACACTGCGGCCTGGAAAAACCAGCGCATTGTGGCGATTGACCAGGCGCTGATTCTGGGTATGGGGCCGCGCGTCGCCGATGCGGTTGAAGCCCTGCACCAGCAATTCTGGCCTCACTAACTGGATTTATAAAGAACAATGAAAACTGAACACTCGCTGGATCTCACCGCGCATTTTGCGCTCGAGGGAAGTCAGCCATTTAAGGATCGCCGCGCCACGATGCCCTGGCGTGGGGCGATCCCGGTTGCCAAAGAGCTATTGTCACAAACCTGGCTGGAGGTCATCAGCCAGCCAACCCCACCGCGGAAACGGTTGGTGTACTTGCATATCCCTTTTTGTGCAACACATTGTACTTTCTGCGGTTTTTATCAAAACCGCTTTGAAGAGGATCACTGCGCCCGCTACACCAACGCGCTATTACGCGAAATAGAGATGGAAGCCGATAGCGCATTGCATCAGTCGGCCCCGATTCACGCCGTCTATTTTGGCGGCGGTACACCGTCTGCGCTGTCGGCACGGGATCTGGCCAGAATCATCACCGCACTACGTGACAAGCTACCGCTGGCGCCGGACTGCGAAATCACCATTGAGGGGCGGGTACTCAATTTTGACGATGCGCGAATAGATGCCTGCCTTGACGCTGGCGCCAATCGATTTTCGATCGGCATTCAGTCATTTAACAGCCGGATCCGCAAGAAAATGGCGCGCACTTCGGACGGCCCGACCGCGATGGCCTTTATGCAGGGGTTGGTAAAACGGGATCGAGCCGCCGTGGTCTGCGATCTGCTGTTTGGTCTGCCAGGACAAGACGCAAAGGTGTGGGGCGAGGATCTGGCGATTGCCCGCGACATCGGCCTCGACGGCGTAGATCTTTATGCTCTGAATCTGCTCCCTAATACACCGCTTGGCAAAGCGGTTGAAACCGGGCGCACAACGGTTCCCTCTCCTGCCGAACGTCGCGACCTCTATCTTCAGGGCTGCGATTTTATGGACAGCGCGGGCTGGCGCTGCATCAGCAACAGCCACTGGGCGCGCACCACACGGGAACGCAATCTGTACAACCTGCTGATTAAACAGGGCGCAGACTGTCTGGCATTCGGCTCTGGCGCAGGAGGGTCAGTCAATGGCTATTCCTGGATGGTCGAGCGCAATCTGACCACATGGCATGAATCCATCGCCGTCGGAAAAAAACCGCTCATGATGATGATGCGCACCGCCGAGCGTGGTTTCCAGTGGCGACACACCCTCCAGGCCGGTATTGAAACGGCCCGCGTCCCGCTGGATGAACTGACACCTCATGCACAAAAACTGGCCCCGCTACTGACCCAGTGGCATCACGCAGGACTGACGCGAGATGCCAGCACCTGTGTACGCCTGACCAATGAAGGGCGTTTTTGGGCGAGCAATATTTTGCAGTCTCTTGATGAACTGATTCAGGCACTTAACGCGCCGCGCATTGCGGTAGAGCAACCATAAAAGGAGTGAAGTATGAGCCATGTCTCTTTACAGGATTTTTTGAAAACTGAGCCGGACGGTACGCTGGAAGCTATCGCAGCCCAATACAACACCACGCTGCTGGAGGTGGTGAAAAACCTCCCCTCCCCGACGCTGGTTTCCGGCGATCAATTTGATACCGTCTGGGAAACCGTCAGCGAATGGGGCAAAGTCACCACCCTGGTCCATACTGCTGATGTCATACTGGAATTCACGGGTGAATTACCTTCAGGATTCCACCGCCACGGTTACTTCAACCTGCGCGGCAAAAAAGGCATGACCGGTCATATCAAGGCAGAAAACTGCACACATATCGCCCTGATTGAACGCAAATTTATGGGCATGGACACCGCGTCCATTCTCTTCTTTAACCAGGCGGGTAGCGCTATGTTCAAAATTTTCCTCGGTCGGGATGAGCATCGTCAGCTACTGGCCGACCAGGTCAGCGCCTTTCACGCGCTGTCTTCATCCTTAAAGGAACATGCCTGATGGCTCCATGGCTCATTTTTGGTGCAGGTGGTAGCGGCGTCGGCGCGAAAACACTGGCACTCGCACTGGCGGAACAACGTCCGGTGATTGCCGTCGTTCGCAACGCGCAGGTCGCTGCCGGGTTGCAGGAAAAAGGTGTGCAGGTCTTCATTGGCGACGCCTGCGACAGCCAGGTCACCGCCTGTGCCTGTCGCGCAGCGGGTCAACATGCCACGGTGATCTCCTCCATGGGCGGTGCCCAGGATTATCTGGCGCACAGAACCGTCATTGATGAAGCAGAAAAAGCGGAGATCAAACGCATGATTCTGGTGACTTCGCTTGGCTGTGGCGACAGTTGGCCCTTTTTGTCCCCACGCGCCAGGGCCGCATTTGGTCAGGCTGTACGCGAAAAATCGTTGGCTGAAAGCTGGCTACAAACCAGTCAACTGGACTACGCCATTCTCCGCCCCGGAGGTTTGCTGAACGGTGCAGCCACAGGTCAGGCGCAACGGATACAGGCCGAGGAGTGCCATGGTTTTGTGATGCGTGCAGATGTTGCAAGGCACATTCACGAACTGGCTACAGCCCCGTCACTCAATAACCAGATTTACAGTTTGGTTGAGCCAGGGCTGAAACCCGCGTAAACCCCTCGCGGCGCGGGAACTTCGCGCCGCAAAGACGTTATGGAGCGTTGCGTGCTTAAGGACTCGCTTTCTTCCGTCAGCATTCTGACGGGTCTTTCTCTGTTGTTGGTCGCTCTGATGCTCTTCGGAGCCAGCCAGGGGGCGCTGAACATTAGCTTCAGCGCGCTGTTCAACGACGAATACCGTGACATCTGGTTGAACATCCGTTTGCCCCGTGTGTTGCTGGCCGTTCTGGTAGGCGCAGCGCTGGCAACGGCAGGGGTTATCATGCAGGGGCTTTTTCGCAATCCGATGGCCGATCCTGGCCTGCTTGGTGTCAGTAGCGGCTCCGCGCTGATGGTCGGTATCGCGATAGTTATCCCCTTTTCGTTTCCCGTGGTGCTGGTGCTGTATGAGCAGATGATTTTTGCCGTCGCGGGCAGCATGGTGGTCTGCACGATTATTTTCCTGATAAGCCAGCGTCATAGCCACGGCGGAATGATGCAACTGCTGTTAGCCGGTATCGCTATCAATGCTTTGTGCGGTTCGGCTATTGGCGTACTGAGCTATGTGGGCGATGAGCAACAGCTACGTCAACTTACGCTGTGGATGATGGGCAATCTCGGCCAGGCCCAGTGGCCAACGCTGCTGGTTGCCAGTACCTTTGTTCTTCCAGCCATTGCTGTCACCGTCTGTATGGCGGGCACGCTTAATTTGCTGCAATTGGGTGATGAAGAGGCGCATTACCTCGGCGTGAACGTCAAACGTAAGCGCCAGCAGTTACTGTTGCTCAGCTCGCTACTGGTTGGTGCTGCCGTTTCGGTCAGCGGCGTAATTGGCTTTATTGGCCTGGTGATCCCACATCTGATCAGAATGACTACCGGCGCCGATCATCGCTGGTTGATTCCCTGCTCTACGCTGGCGGGCGCCTGTCTACTCCTGATTGCCGATACGCTGGCCCGCACTCTGGTGCAGCCTGCCGAAATGCCCGTTGGTCTGTTAACCAGCCTGATCGGAGGACCGTATTTTCTGTGGTTAATACTGCGTAGCCGGAGGGTGTCATGATCGTTGCTGAAAATCTGGTTTACCACATTCAGGGCAGACGATTGACCGATGATGTTTCCCTGACGCTACCTGAAGGAGAGATTATCGCGATTCTGGGCCCGAATGGCGCCGGGAAATCAACGCTGCTCCGCCAGCTTACGGGTTATCTGCAACCTCACAGTGGGCGTTGTAGCTTATTCGGCAAGCCGCTGAACGAGTGGTCAATCACCGAGCTGGCAAAAACCCGTGCGGTGATGCGCCAGAATAGTCATATGGCCTTCCCGTTTAGCGTGCAGGAGGTTATCCGCATGGGCAGGCATCCGTATCGCACGCGCAATACGGGCGATGAAACGGAACACATCATGACGTTGTGCGACTGCCAGGCGCTGGCCGCGCGCGATTACCGGCATCTGTCGGGAGGAGAACAACAGCGAGTACAGCTGGCACGTCTGCTGGTTCAGCTTTGGGAGCCCGTGCCTCGGCCCAAATGGTTATTTCTCGATGAACCTACCTCCGCCCTGGATATTCACCACCAGCAGCACCTTTTTCGTCTGCTGCGTCGCCTGGTGCGTGAACGGCAGTTTAGCGTCTGCTGCGTCCTGCACGATCTCAACCTCGCAGCGCGTTATGCCGACCGCGTGGTATTGATGGAACGCGGCAGGATTATTGATAACGGGTATCCGCAGGATGTCCTGAAGCAACGGGCGCTGAACGCGCTGTACGGTGCCGATCTCACGGTCATAAATGAACCGGAGCATCGAACGCCGCTTATCGTTCTCAATCAATAACAGACCGGGAACGCTCTGAGGTGACGTTCCCGTTTTTTCCCCCTTCGCCCCTTTTTTCATCTTTTCTAAAAACACCCTTGACCTTCCCCTTGCTGGAAGGTTTAACCTTTATCACAGTCAGTTAAACCTGCAATGAAGGAGTTGGTTATGTCTCAAACAATCGATCTAACCCTGGACGGTTTGTCCTGTGGTCACTGCGTAAAACGCGTTAAAGAAAGTCTGGAAAAACGTCCGGATGTTGAGCAAGCGGATGTTACCGTGACAGAGGCCCATGTTACCGGGAGCGCCAGCGCAGAAGCGCTGATTGAAACCATCAAACAAGCCGGTTACGGCGCGGAGTTAAGCCACCCAAAGGCTAAACCGCTGACGGAGTCATCAATCCCGTCGGAAGCACTGGCAGCGGTCCCTTCCGAGCTTCCGGCAGCTACGGCTGATGATGACAGCCAACAGTTGCTGTTAAACGGCATGAGCTGCGCCAGTTGTGTGACCCGTGTACAAAATGCATTGCAAAGCGTACCGGGTGTCACCCAGGCACGGGTAAACCTGGCGGAACGCACTGCGCTGGTAATGGGCAGTGCCTCCGCCGCAGATTTAGTGCAGGCGGTGGAAAAAGCAGGCTACGGCGCAGAAGCCATTGAAGATGATGCTAAGCGCCGCGAGCGTCAGCAAGAAACCGCCGTGGCAACCATGAAACGTTTTCGCTGGCAGGCGGCCGTCGCGCTGCTGCTGGGTATCCCTGTCATGGTATGGGGAATGATTGGCGACAACATGATGGTGAGCGATGACAACCGCAGCCTGTGGCTGACGATTGGTCTGGCAACGCTTGCGGTGATGGTTTTCGCGGGCGGTCACTTTTACCGCAATGCGTGGAAAAGCCTGATGAACGGCACCGCGACTATGGATACGTTGGTCGCGCTGGGTACAGGGGTGGCATGGCTCTATTCCATGAGCGTCAACCTCTGGCCGCAATGGTTCCCGATGGAAGCGCGACACCTCTATTATGAAGCCAGCGCCATGATTATTGGTCTGATTAACCTCGGACACATGCTGGAAGCGCGGGCTCGCCAGCGCTCGTCCAAAGCGCTGGAAAAACTGCTTGATCTGACGCCACCGACCGCACGCATCGTTACTGACGAAGGTGAAAAGAACGTGCCGCTGGCAGACGTTCAGGCGGGAATGTTGTTGCGCCTGACCACCGGCGACCGCGTGCCGGTCGATGGAGAAATTACGCAGGGCGAAGCCTGGCTGGATGAAGCGATGCTGACCGGTGAGCCTATTCCGCAGCAAAAAGGTGAAGGCGATAGCGTCCACGCCGGTACGGTCGTACAGGACGGCAGCGTGCTGTTCCGCGCCAGCGCCGTTGGCAGCCACACCACGCTGTCACGCATTATTCGTATGGTGCGTCAAGCGCAAAGCAGCAAACCGGAAATTGGCAAACTGGCCGACCGTATCTCCTCGGTGTTCGTTCCGGTCGTGGTCGCCATTGCGCTGGTCAGTGCGGCTATCTGGTATTTCTTTGGACCAGCACCGCAGATTGTCTATACGCTGGTCATTGCCACCACCGTTCTGATTATCGCCTGCCCTTGTGCGCTGGGTCTGGCAACGCCGATGTCGATTATTTCCGGCGTGGGGCGTGCCGCTGAGTTTGGGGTACTGGTACGCGATGCCGATGCGCTGCAGCGCGCCAGCACGCTCGATACTCTCGTCTTTGATAAGACCGGGACGCTGACTGAAGGCAAACCGCAGGTTGTCGCCATCAAAACGTTTGGCAACACCGATGAAGCGCGGGCAATTCGTCTGGCTGCAGCCCTTGAACAGGGTTCCAGCCACCCGCTGGCCAGGGCGATTCTGGACAAAGCAGGCGATGTCTCGCTGCCGCAGGTCAACGGTTTCCGTACGCTGCTCGGGTTAGGCGTCAGCGGCGAGACCGAAGGTCATACGTTGCTGCTGGGAAATCAGGCACTGCTCAATGAACAGCAGGTAGATACCACTGAAATGGAGGCTGAAATCACCGCTCAGGCTTCCCAGGGTTCAACTCCGGTCCTGTTGGCGATTGATGGTAAAGCAGCGGCGCTGTTAGCGGTGCGAGATCCACTGCGTAGCGACAGCGTGGCAGCGCTCCAGCGCCTGCACCGCGCCGGGTATCGTTTGGTGATGCTGACCGGCGACAACCCAACGACCGCCAACGCCATTGCCAAAGAGGCGGGTATTGACGAGGTGATTGCGGGTGTTCTGCCGGACGGTAAGGCCGAGGCGATCAAGCGTCTGCAGAGCCAGGGGCGTCAGGTCGCCATGGTCGGTGACGGTATCAACGATGCGCCTGCGCTGGCTCAGGCCGATGTAGGGATCGCCATGGGTGGCGGCAGCGATGTGGCGATTGAAACAGCCGCGATTACGCTGATGCGTCATAGCCTGATGGGCGTTGCGGATGCGCTGTCTATCTCCCGGGCAACGCTACGCAATATGAAGCAGAACCTGCTCGGCGCGTTTATCTACAACAGCATCGGCATCCCGGTTGCCGCTGGGATTCTGTGGCCGTTCACCGGCACGCTGCTCAACCCGGTAGTCGCCGGGGCGGCGATGGCGCTTTCTTCCATCACCGTGGTGAGCAACGCGAACCGATTGCTGCGCTTCAAACCTAAAGAGTAACCCTTTACCGGATGGCGCTATCAACTGCGCCATCCGGCAATTCACACATTGCGACTTTTCCGGCCACGCGCTAGCATGGTTCTCCACTTAGGGAGGTCGTATGGATTTGTTATACCGGGTAAAAGCATTATGGTCTGCACTGCGCGGCAACCACTATACCTGGCCTGCCATCGACATCTCTTTGCCCGGCAACCGCCATTTTCATCTGATTGGCAGCATTCACATGGGCAGCCGCGATATGGCGCCTCTGCCTGCCAAATTACTCAAAAAGCTCAAGCATGCCGATGCGCTGATTGTCGAAGCGGATGTTTCCGGTGACGACGCGCCGTTTGCCAACCTTCCGATCTTTGCTGCACTCGAAGAACGTCTCAGCCCGGAGCAGTTAGAAAACCTGCGTAAAGTCACCAACGAACTGGGCATTTCCCCATCCCTGTTATCTACTCAGCCGTTGTGGCAAATTGCCATGGTATTACAGGCAACGCAGGCACAGCAGCTAGGGCTGCGAGCGGAATACGGGATTGATTATCAACTGTTGAATGCGGCTAAACAGGCGCATAAACCGATAATCGAACTGGAAGGCGCATCCAGTCAAATCGAGCTGTTATGTCAGTTGCCTGATAACGGACTGGCCCTGTTGGACGATACTCTGACGCATTGGCATACCAATGCCAGACTGCTACAGCAGATGATGGGCTGGTGGCTTGAAACGCCGCCGCACAATAGCGAACTGACGCTTCCCAATACCTTTAGCCAGTCGTTGTATGACGTATTGATGCATCAACGCAACACAGCCTGGCGCGATCGGCTCAGAGCGATGCCTGCTGGTCACTACGTCGTGGCCGTTGGCGCACTGCATTTATACGGAGAAGGAAATTTGCCGGAGATGTTACGGTAAAAAAAATGGCCAATATCTCTATTGGCCCGTCAAAGAGGAATTTCATCATTATTATGATCCCGGCGCTTAAAGCGTCGGTGTAGTTCGATTGTCGCTCAAAGTCATCATCCTGCCAATACTATTGCGCAAGATGGTACTATTTTTTAGACAGACATCAGGCGTATGCTTGAGTCGTATTTTGTCTGGGCCAGGAAAATTGCTATGACACCCGCCGTTAAATTACTCGAAAAAAACAAAATTTCTTTCCAGATCCACACCTACGATCACGATCCGTCCGAGACGAACTTTGGTGATGAAGTGGTGCGAAAGTTAGGTCTGAACGCGGACCAGGTTTACAAAACGCTGCTGGTTGCCGTGAATGGCGACATGAAGCATCTGGCGGTCGCCGTCACACCGGTAGCAGGTCAACTGGATCTCAAAAAGGTTGCCAAAGCATTGGGTGCCAAAAAGGTCGATATGGCCGATCCCATGGCCGCGCAACGCACTACAGGCTATCTGGTAGGCGGTATTAGCCCGCTGGGGCAGAAAAAAAGATTGCCGACGCTTATCGATGCGCCTGCCCAAACGTTTGACACCATTTATGTTTCCGGCGGCAAACGCGGGCTGGATATCGAACTGGCAGCGAGCGATCTGGCGAAAATTCTGGATGCGAAATTCGCCGATATCGCCCGCCGGGATTAAGCGGTTATAGAATGAATGCCTGATGGCGCGCAGCTTTAAGGCCTACAAATCGCACTGACCTGTAGGCCGGATAAGGTGCCAGCACCGCCATCCGGCACTCCGCCCTGTTACTGCCAGCTCACATCACCCTTCGGCTCATACGCACTGGCATCCAGCGGTGAGTTCTTCTGTACGTACTCTTTCAGCACTTCCGCATCAATAAACCCGGTATTCACATAGCCTGGTTTGTTATCAATGCGCGGATAGCCATCACCGCCGGTGGCGTTGAAGCTCAGCGTTGCCATACGATAGGTTTTGGCTGGGTCAACAGGTTCGCCTTTGATTTTCAAATCGTTAAGTTTGCCGTCTTTCGCTACAAAGCTGACGTTGGCAAACTGCGGGTAGGCTCCGGAGTCCGGCTTCATTTGCGCCACCGCGGTCAGATAATCAATCACTTCTTTCCCGCTCATATCGGCATACACCACGATGTTGCCAAACGGCTGTACCTTCAGCACGCTCTTATAGGTGATATCGCCACCTTCGATGGAGTCACGGATACCGCCGCCGCTCATCACGCCAAAATCAGCGCTGGTTCGCGCCATTTGCGCAGCCAGCAGCAAGTGCCCCATATTGGTTTGCACGAAACGGACTTTGCTACGGTCGCCTTCGAGGCGCGCATTGACGCTACCGATTTTCACGTCGAGCTGCGCTTTACCTTTATTCTGGAACGGCGTCAGCAGCGAAAGCATTTGCTGATTTTCAACAATCTCCGGGGTGTAGAGTACGCGCTCACTTTTACCGTTGTCCCAGGTCACTTTTTTCTTCAGATTAACGGGAATGAGCTGGTAGTTAACCATTTTCATTTCGCCGTTACGGAACTCAAAGTCCGCCCGGCCCACGTATTTGCCCCACTCGTGTGCCTGTACAATCCAGATCCCATTTTGCTTATCTGGCGCACACGGCGTACCCGGTACGTAATCAACCTGCTTCTTATTTTCCGCAGCCATACACACCGGATCCTGCGAGTGGCCACCGACAATCATCGCCAGCGAACCTGCTGGCAAGCTGCGCGCCATTTCGACATCGCCAGGGGCGTTCGAGCCGTGGTTGCCGTTGTCATAATGTCCCATATGGGTGGTCGCGATAATGATGTCTGGCTTTTCACCCATATTCAGTTCCTGAATAACCAGTTTGGCTTCATCAGCAGGTTTACGGAATTCGATATCGGTAAAGAACTCAGGGTTGCCAATTTTCGCCGTATCGTCAGTGGTTAAACCAAGTACGGCAATTTTTAAATCCTGGCGCTTAAAGATGGCCCACGGCTTAAATAAACGCTCGCCGGTGCTTTTCTGATAAATGTTGGCCGAGAGAAACGGAAATTTGGACCATTTTTCCTGCTGGCGCAATACGCTAAGCGGATTATCAAACTCGTGGTTTCCGACCGCCATCGCATCATAGCCAATCAGGTTCATCCCGCGAAAATCAGGTTCCGCATCCTGCAGATCGGACTCCGGCACGCCGGTATTAATATCACCACCAGAAAGCAGCAGTACGCTGCCCCCTTCCTCAGCCACCTCTTTACGAATACCGTCCACCAGCGTTTTTTGCGCCGCCAGTCCGTATTCCCCATATTCGCTACGCCAGAAGTGACCGTGATGATCGTTGGTATGCAGAATGGTAATTTTGTAGGTTTTATCTTTTTCGTACGCTTGCGCTGGCTGACCTGCCAGCGTAAATGCGGCTAATAACGCCAGCGCCACGCCCCGTTTTAAAAACTTCATATTTCTCTCCCTGAGCCAAAATCAACGACTGAAATTACAATGATATGAAATAATAGTCGAAAATGTTTTCAGAAATGAGACTTCCTTCAAACACCTTCCGCAGGTATGTTAGTCAGGTAATAATAACAAATTAGATTACCCTCATAATCGCAACCCAAACAGAAGTGACTTTCTATGGCAATAAGTGAACCAACCCAGCCTGTGGCTGGCGCGTCAGCGTCGGTTGCTAAAGCACGCACCTCATTTGGCATTTTAGGAGCGATCAGCCTCTCCCATTTGCTAAACGATATGATTCAGTCGCTGATCCTGGCGATTTATCCGCTATTGCAGTCAGAGTTCTCGCTGACGTTTATGCAGATCGGGATGATCACCCTAACCTTCCAGTTAGCTTCTTCGCTGCTGCAACCGGTGGTGGGTTACTGGACGGACAAATACCCGATGCCGTGGTCGCTGCCCATAGGAATGTGCTTCACGCTGAGCGGGCTTGTTTTGCTGGCCATGGCCGGCAGCTTCCATATGGTGCTGCTCGCCGCGGCGCTGGTTGGCACCGGCTCTTCGGTATTTCACCCGGAATCGTCCCGTGTGGCGCGTATGGCCTCCGGCGGTCGCCACGGCCTTGCCCAATCGATTTTCCAGGTTGGCGGCAACTTCGGCAGCTCACTGGGACCGTTGCTGGCGGCTGTCATCATCGCGCCATATGGTAAGGGTAATGTGGCCTGGTTTGTTCTGGCTGCGCTATTAGCGATTGTCGTCCTGGCACAAATCAGCCGTTGGTATGCCGCGCAGCATCGGATGAGTAAAGGAAAGCCGAAGGTCGCTATCGTTAATCCGTTGCCGCGTAATAAAGTGGTGCTGGCTGTAAGCATCCTGCTGGTACTGATTTTCTCCAAATACTTCTATATGGCGAGCATCAGCAGCTATTACACCTTTTATCTGATGCAAAAATTCGGATTATCGGTACAAAACGCCCAGTTTCACCTGTTTGCCTTCCTGTTTGCCGTCGCGGCCGGGACGGTGATTGGCGGACCATTAGGCGATAAAATTGGCAGAAAATATGTTATTTGGGGGTCTATCCTCGGCGTTGCGCCATTTACCCTCGTTTTACCCTACGCAACGCTGGAATGGACCGGGATTTTAACCGTGATCATTGGTTTTATCCTCGCATCGGCGTTTTCTGCCATTCTGGTTTACGCACAGGAGTTGCTTCCTGGGCGTATCGGCATGGTTTCTGGGTTATTTTTCGGTTTTGCCTTCGGCATGGGTGGCTTGGGAGCCGCGGTGTTAGGGCTGATTGCCGACCATACCAGTATCGATTTGGTCTACAAAATATGTGCTTTCCTGCCACTTTTGGGGATACTGACCATATTCTTACCTGATAACCGACATAAAGCCTGATTTTCTGACGGCCAAAGGTAAACTTTGGTCGTCATCACTTACAGTGACCATCAGCGTTTGCCTCAAACATCCCCTCGTAGTTTTCCGATCCGTGCTTTTTTTCCTTTAAAATCCTGTTTTCTTCAAAATTCAATAATTATTCATAAACATAAACATTAAAATTGTCATAAACTATTACTCGCAGTTTGGGTTTTTAGGATCATCACAGCAACCAAAGGAGACGGAATGCATCACGCCACCCCGCTTATCACCACCATTGTCGGCGGCCTTGTACTCGCTTTTATATTAGGCATGATTGCCAATAAACTACGTATTTCTCCTCTGGTGGGATATCTGTTAGCGGGCGTTCTGGCCGGTCCATTTACACCTGGTTTTGTTGCTGATACTAAGCTCGCGCCTGAACTGGCCGAGCTTGGCGTTATTCTGCTGATGTTCGGCGTCGGGCTGCACTTTTCCCTGAAGGATTTGATGGCGGTAAAGTCAATCGCCATTCCCGGCGCGATTGCCCAGATAGCAGTGGCAACGCTGCTGGGTATGGCGCTTTCAGCTGTATTAGGCTGGTCGCTGATGGTGGGGATCGTGTTTGGTCTGTGTCTTTCAACCGCCAGCACCGTGGTGCTACTGCGTGCGCTTGAAGAACGACAGCTCATTGACAGCCAGCGCGGGCAAATTGCCATTGGCTGGCTGATTGTCGAAGATCTGATGATGGTGCTGACGCTGGTTCTCCTGCCAGCCGTCGCCGGAATGTTGGAAAAAGAAGATGTCGGCTTCGCTTCGCTGGCTGTCGATATGGGCATTACCATCGGTAAGGTGGTGGCGTTTATCGCGATTATGATGCTGGTGGGTCGTCGCCTGGTACCGTGGATTATGGCCCGCAGCGCCGCAACCGGTTCACGCGAACTGTTTACCCTCTCAGTCCTCGCCCTCGCCTTAGGTATCGCCTTCGGCGCAGTAGAGCTGTTCGATGTCTCCTTTGCACTGGGCGCGTTCTTCGCCGGTATGGTGCTGAATGAATCTGAGCTGAGCCACCGTGCGGCGCATGACACCCTGCCGCTGCGCGATGCGTTCGCCGTGCTGTTCTTCGTTTCCGTCGGAATGCTGTTCGATCCGTTAGTCCTGATCCAGCAGCCGTTGGCAGTACTGGGCACGCTGGCGATTATCATCTTTGGTAAATCCCTTGCCGCCTATTTCCTGGTGCGCATGTTTGGTCACTCTCAACGCACGGCGCTCACCATTGCCACCAGTCTGGCGCAGATTGGTGAATTTGCCTTTATCCTGGCGGGTCTGGGAATGGCGTTAAACCTGCTGCCGCAGGCCGGACAGAATCTGGTGCTGGCAGGGGCAATCCTGTCCATAATGCTCAACCCGGTGCTGTTCGCGGTGTTAGAAAAATATCTCGCCAAAACAGAAACGCTGGAAGAGCAGACTCTGGAAGAGGCTATCGAAGAAGAGAAGCAAATTCCGGTGGATATCTGCAATCACGCCCTGCTGGTTGGCTTTGGTCGCGTCGGCAGCCTGCTGGGTGAGAAATTGATGGCTGCCGGGATCCCGCTGGTGGTTATCGAAACCTCACGTACCCGGGTGGATGAACTGCGCGAGCGTGGGATCCGCGCGGTGCTGGGAAATGCCGCTAACGAAGAGATTATGAATCTGGCGCATCTGGATTGCGCACGCTGGCTGTTGCTAACCATTCCGAATGGCTATGAAGCGGGTGAAATTGTCGCTTCCGCTCGTGAGAAGTGCCCGTCGATTGAGATTATCGCCCGCGCACATTATGACGATGAGGTGGAATATATTACTGAGCGCGGAGCCAATCAGGTCGTCATGGGCGAGCGTGAAATCGCCCGTACCATGCTGGAGCTAATTGAAACGCCGCCTGCCGGTGAAGTTGCTACCGCCAGTTAATGTTACGTGCCGGATGGCGGCGTAAAACGCCTTATCCGGCCTGCTATTGCTACGCGTAGGCCCGATAAGCGTAGCGCCATCGGGCAAGAACTCAGCGATCCCAGTACGACTCTTCAAGACTGTCTTCACGTTCCGGCAAACCGCGCGTCAGGCGCGGTGAATGCTGGTTCAGCACCTGGTAACTCACGCGGTTAGCATATTTACACACCTGGGCTAGAGACGAATAGGTCAGCCAGGTGAACTTGTGCTTGCTGGAGTTAGGCACGTTACTGCGGTGATAGCTGTTGGCAGTAATATCATGCAGCAATGCCGCCAGCGCGCCGTCGCCAGCACCGTTGGTATTCATTATCTTTTCTGGCCCGCCCATATACGGTGCAATGTGCGAATACACACGCAGCGGATTGGTACAGTCTTTATGGCGCATGGCGCGGCTGAATTCGTACTGATTGAATTCGGCAATCGCTCCAGGCAGCAGCGGATGCTGGGTTTTACGTTTGACTTCTTCTTCCGTAAAGCCCGCCATATACAGACCCGCCGGACCCGCAGTGCACAGCACCAGATCCACCCAGTCCAGCGCCTTGTCAGACGCCAGCAGCGGATCGTTCTCGCCGGTCAGCGCTTCAGCCTCTTCTTCATTCATCGCCAGAATAGAGACATGCTCTTTGAGGAATGCCTGCCACCATTGCGGGTTATCGGCAATGACGAATTTGGTGCCCAGCGTCAGTACCACCGGCACATTGTGTTTTTTAGCGTATTCAATCGCCTTCATGGTCGCTTCCGGCATCGGCTCGCCCGGCTCGCAGCGCACCAGATAGGACGTCAGCACCAACGCGGACGCTCCGGCAATTACCGATTCAGGGATGCTATCCGCCCGTAGCTTATTCATATGCCCAGGGCTGATTGCGAAGGTACGCTCTCCGGATTCACCAATCAGCGTAAAGCAACGACCAATCGGTCCATTAACGCCTTGTAGGTAGTTCAGATCGGTACGGCTGGAGGTATTGCATAAATAGCGGTACGCATAGCTGCCAATCTCGATATTGCTGCACATCACGCCCAGCAGCACCGAGCGGTCATCCGCCAGCACGGAGTAGTTGTGCATCGTGTTACCGATCGTACCGCCCGCAAACTGATGGGTGATCAAATTTTCACGCACCAGTTCCTGATAGAGCGCTTCCGCGACATCATCGGCAATCACCAGAGAATGCCCGGCGCTTAATCCATAACGTTTTACAAAGTCATCATCCACTTTGGCTTCAATATCCACCAGCGTCTGGTCGATGCCCACCACCCAGGCTGCGCTGGTTTCATTTTCTGGCTGAATTTGTTGCAACAACGGATCGCGCGCGCTGACGGGAAAATAGTGTTTGGATTTACGTTTACCGGGAAATTTCATGGTCGATTTTACGGGTGGTTAACTGAGCGATGCATGGTAGCACATTCCCTGCTGCGCATGCGATGCGACGCTGAGTTTCAATATCGGACGGTGAGATCGCAGTTTATCCGGGATTAATTTCTACAATAACTCACCTTCACAAGGAGCGTTTTATGAAGCCGGAAAACAAAATCCCCGTACTCGACAAAATTTCGGATGAAATGAAAAGCGTGGTGAATTTTCATCGCGACGATTTGCCGCCGTGGCCCGCTGCCGATGACTTCGTGGCCCAGCGCCAACACTACATTCATGAGCGGCGACTGTGGAATGCCGATGCCCCGCAGATGCATACCCGAGAATGCGTGATTTCTACCGCGTGCGGCCCCGTTGCCACACGCATCTACGCTCCGCAGCCCCAAAGCCAGGCCACGCTGTATTACCTGCACGGCGGCGGTTTTATTCTCGGTAATCTGGATACCCATGACCGTATTATGCGTTTACTTGCGCATTACACCCAGTGCACGGTGATCGGCATCGACTATTCGCTGGCGCCGGAGGCCCGCTACCCACAAGCCATCGAAGAGATCGTCGCCGTCTGCCAGTACTATCATCAACATGCTGGCGACTATTCCCTCAATATCAATACGATTGGTTTTGCGGGCGATTCCGCCGGAGCCATGCTGGCGCTTGCCAGTGCGCTGTGGCTGCGGGATAAACGCATTGCTTGCGGCAAGGTGGCTGGCATACTGTTGTGGTATGGGCTTTACGGGCTACAGGATTCACTGAGCCGACGGCTGATGGGCGGAGCGTGGGATGGGTTAACCCGCGAGGACTTGCAGATGTATGAAAACGCGTACCTACGTAGCGCTGACGATCGCGAGTCACCGTACTATTGCCTGTTTAATAACGACCTGACGCGTGACGTGCCGCCGTGTTTTATCGCCGGCGCGGAGTTCGATCCACTGATTGACGATAGCCGCTTATTATTCCAGACGTTACAGGCGCATCAGCAGCCCTGCCAGTACAAAATGTATCCCGGTACGCTGCACGCCTTCCTGCACTATTCGCGGGTGATGAAAACCGCCGATGAAGCTCTGCAGGACGGCGCGCGTTTCTTTAAGCAACAGCTTTAGCGGTAGGCGGCGGTCAGTTTAACCATCATTTCGATATGTTCCGGTGTGGCATTCAACGCCGGAATATACTCATATTGCTTACCGCCAGCCTCAAGGAAAATCTCCCGGTTTTGCACCGCTATCTCTTCCAGCGTTTCGAGGCAATCAGCCGCGAAGCCCGGACACATAACCTGGATATGTCGGGTTCCTTTCTCCGCCAGCATTTTTAACGTTTCGTCGGTATACGGCGTCAGCCAGGGTTCGCGGCCAAAGCGAGACTGGAAGGTCATCATGACTTTTTCCGGCGGCAGACCAAGCGCTGAAACCAGCTCACGCGTCGTATCGCGACAGCGCTGCGGGTAGTCATCGCCTTCATCGGCGTAGCGCTGCGGAATGCCGTGGTAGGAGAGCAGCAGTAAATCAGGTTCGCCATGTTGAGCGAATGAATCCCGGGCACTCTTGGCCAGCGCATCAATGTAGCTGCTGTCATCGGCGTAATCACGAATAAAAGAGACGCTGGGAATACCACGTTTACGCGCTAAGATGCGCGCCAGCTCGTCCCAGACTGCTGCAACCGTCGAACAGGAATATTGCGGGTACAGCGGTAACACCACCATGTGTTCCACTCCGCTTGCCAACAGTTCATCGACCGCGCTTTCGAGCGATGGCGAACCGTAGCTCATCCCCAGCGCGACAGGGGTATCAGGCAGACGTTGTGCCAGCGCCTGCTGTTGCGCCTTGCTGTAGACCATCAGCGGGGAACCGTCTTCCATCCAGATTGACTGGTACAGCTTTGCCACACGCGGCGCTCGCAGCGGCAAAATCACACCGCGCAGCAGCGGCCACCACAGTGCAGGGGACGTATCAACTACGCGTGGATCGCTTAAAAACTGGCGCAGGTAGCGCTTAACGGCTTCGGGAGTTGGGGCATCGGGAGTGCCGAGGTTTGCCAGCAGGATACCGGTTTTCGTCTGACGCATTACCGCCTCTTATCGATTCAAATTGTTGATAATTGTAGCGGAAAAGCGGTAAAGAAGAACTAATTGCTGTGAAAGGTAAGACGAGAATTTGCCTGATGGCGATGCGCTTATCAGGCCTACGAGATAATGGCAGACCTGATAAGAGGTTTATTACGCGAAAAAATTAGCCGAGGATTTTTTCCAGCGCTGCGCGCACGTCAGCCACGGCCTGAGTGCCATCAACTTTCGCGTATTTGGTGTTACCCGCCTGCGCTTCTTTAGAATAGTAACCGATCAGCGGAGCGGTCATCTGATGGTATTCCACCAGGCGCTTACGTACGGTCTCTTCCTGATCGTCTTTACGGGTGGTCAGCTCTTCGCCGGTCACGTCGTCTTTGCCTTCAACCTTAGGCGGGTTGAATTTGATGTGGTAAACGCGGCCAGAAGCAGCGTGTACGCGGCGACCGACGATACGGTCAACGATCAGTTCGTCAGGTACGTCAAACTCCAGAACGTAGTCCACGTTGATGCCCGCTTCTTTCATGGCGTCTGCCTGCGGAATAGTACGCGGGAAGCCATCAAGCAGGAAACCATTACGGCAGTCTTCCTGAGCAATACGCTCTTTTACCAGCGCGATCACCAGCTCATCAGTCACCAGCTTACCGGCGTCCATGATGTCTTTCGCTTGTTTGCCCAGCTCGGAGCCAGATTTCACGGCGGCACGCAGCATATCACCGGTGGAGATTTGCGGAATACCATACTTCTCCATGATGAACTGAGCCTGAGTTCCTTTACCCGCGCCCGGAGCGCCAAGCAGAATGATACGCATTACGAAAATCCCCTTAAAGGTTGTCGATATTTTTTAAAAAGCGCTAAACGATACCACCATCACGCAATTGGCTCAAGGAAGGTAGTCTGCGCTGAAACGGTTAATGGCGGGAAAATTGAAAATAAGGAAAGAAATTGCCGGATGGCGGTGTAAACACCTTATCCGGCCTACGATCAAAAAGATGTTGTAGGCCGGATAAGCGTTAGCGCCATCCGGCATTACATTACAGGTATCAGGATACCAGCAACTGGTTCATACGACGAATGAACTGGTTCGGGTCTTCCAGCGTGCCGCGCTCGGCAAACAGCGCCTGATCCAGCAGCAGCTCAACCCACTCTTTGAACTGTGCTTCGTCCTGAGTATCCGCCGTGCGTTTTACCAGCACGTGGTCCGGGTTCAGTTCAAAGATATATTTCACTTCCGGTACGGCCTGGCCCGCAGCGGCAAACAGTTTCGCCATCTGGGTGCTCATTTCATCCGCATCGGTGGTAACGATGGCTGGCGTGTCGGTCAGACGGTGAGTCAGACGCACTTCTTTCACGCGGTCACCCAACAGGGTTTTCACACGCTCAACGAACGGCGTCAGCGCTTTTTCCGCTTCTTTTGCCGATTCGTCAACTTCATCCGCCAGCTTGTCGATGGACTCGTCAGCTTTAGCAACGGACTGGAATGCCTTACCGTCGAACTCGGTCAGGTAGTTCATCATCCACTCATCGATGCGGTCAGAAAGCAGCAGCACTTCGATGCCTTTCTTACGCAGCAGTTCCAGGTGCGGGCTGCTCTTCGCCGCCGCATAGCTGTCTGCAGTGATGTAGTAGATTTTCTCCTGCCCTTCTTTCATTCGCGACACGTAATCTTCCAGCGACACGGTTTGCGCGGAGGAGTCAGTGTGCGTAGACGCGAAGCGCATCAGTTTAGCGATCGTTTCCTGGTTGGCGTGGTCTTCCGCCGGGCCTTCTTTCAGCACCAGGCCGAACTGCTTCCAGAAGGTCTGGTATTTTTCCGCGTCGTCTTTCGCCAGTTTTTCCAGCATCTGCAGTACGCGTTTGGTCAGCGCGCTGCGCAGGTTACGGGTGACGGTGCTGTCCTGCAGGATCTCGCGAGAAACGTTCAGCGGCAGATCGTTAGAATCTATCAGACCACGGACAAAGCGCAGGTAGTTCGGCATGAACTGCTCGGCATCGTCCATGATGAAGACACGCTGGACGTACAGTTTCAGACCATGCTTGTGATCGCGGTTCCACATATCCCACGGCGCCTGCGACGGGATATACAGCAGGCTGGTGTACTCCTGCTTACCTTCCACACGGTTGTGGCTCCAGGTCAGCGGGTCAGTGAAGTCGTGGGCGATGTGCTTGTAGAATTCGTTGTACTCGTCGTCTTTGATTTCCGACTTGTTACGGGTCCACAGCGCCTGCGCCTTGTTGATTTTTTCCCAGGAAACCACGGTCTCGCCGTCTTTTTCTTCGGATTTTTCGATCTCTACCGGCAGCGCGATATGGTCGGAATATTTGCTGATGATGGAACGTACGCGCCAGTCATCGAGGAACTCGTCTTCGCCTTCGCGCAGATGCAGAGTGATTTCGGTGCCGCGATCGTCTTTGCTGATGTCGGCTACGGTGTACTCGCCTTCGCCCGCAGATTCCCAGAACACGCCGTTTTCCGGCTTATCACCCGCAGCACGGGTACGCACGGTGACTTTGTCCGCCACGATGAAGGCAGAGTAGAAACCAACCCCGAACTGACCGATCAACTGACTGTCTTTCGCCTGATCGGAGCCCATGGATTCGAGGAAAGATTTGGTGCCGGATTTCGCAATGGTCCCCAGATGATCGATAACGTCATCACGGTTCATCCCCACGCCGTTATCGGCAATGGTCAACGTACGCTTATCTTTATCGAAGGAAACACGCACACGCAGCTCACCGTCACCTTCATACAGGTCCGGGTTAGACAGTGCGCGGAAACGCAGCTTGTCTGCCGCATCCGAGGCGTTAGAGATAAGCTCACGCAGGAAGATTTCTTTATTGGAATACAGAGAATGGATCATCAGGTGCAGAAGCTGTTTTACTTCTGACTGAAAACCACGAGTTTCTTGTCCTTTCATGTAGATCTACCTCAACAATGCCATATTCAATGGTAAAAACACGTTGAGGGTGAAATGGGGACAAGCGGGAAGGATTTCAAGCGGAAGCCGCCGTCGCGGCCTCCGTTTGTTCAGAATTTAATCTTGTGTCGTCCTGCCAGAGAGTGCGACAGCGTGGTGCCATCGACCATTTCCAGCTCGCCGCCTACCGGAACGCCATGGGCGATACGGCTGGCTTCAACGCCATATTGCATGCAAAGCTCAGCAATATAGTTGGCGGTCGCCTCTCCTTCGACCGTGGGATTGGTCGCCAGAATCAGTTCGTTGATTTGCTCAGACGCCAGTCGCTGTTCAAGACGATCCAGCCCGATATCATCAGGACCAATACCGTCCAGCGGCGACAGGTGTCCCATCAGCACGAAGTAACGTCCGGAAAATTGCCCGGTTTGCTCAATGGCGTAGATGTCCGCCGGACTCTCCACCACGCAAATCTGACCGTTTTCCTGGCGACGCGGGTTCGAACAGATGTTGCAGACGTCTTGCTCTGTGAAGGTGCGGCAATCGGCACAGTGGCCGATTTCCGACATCGCCTTCGTTAACGCCTGCGCCAGACGCATCCCGCCGCTGCGATCGCGCTGAAGCAGCGTGAACGCCATGCGCTGCGCCGACTTCGGGCCAACGCCCGGCAGACAGCGCAGTGCTTCCATAAGCTGAGTTAACAGCGGGCTGGTTTGCATCAGAACGGCATCTTAAAGCCAGGCGGCAGCTGCATTCCGGAAGAAACAGAGGCCATCTTCTCTTTCTGCGTCTCTTCAATGCGACGCGCCGCGTCATTGAATGCCGCAGCAACCAGGTCTTCCAGCATCTCTTTGTCGTCTTCCAGCAGGCTTGGATCGATCTCCACGCGACGGCAGTTATGCGCGCCGTTGATGGTCACTTTTACCAGACCCGCGCCAGATTCGCCGGTCACTTCCAGCTTGGCGACTTCTTCCTGCATCTGCTGCATTTTTTCTTGCATCTGCTGGGCCTGTTTCATCAGGTTACCCAGACCGCCTTTACCAAACATAGGCTTCTCTCTCAATCACGTTAAGGGATGACGACCGTCAAACCATTAGGCTGACGATCAAATGGGGCGAATACTCTCTTCGTCCAGCTCAGCATCGAAAAAACGACGCAGCGTCTGGATGTTATTATCCGCAATAATCGACTCACGCGCCTGCGCGAGCTTCTCTTCATAAATGGCCTGACGCCACTCCAGCGGCGTACGCACCGCAGGATTATCATCTTCAACGATGGTCAATTCAACCGTTGACCCCGTTAAGGAACTCAGTGCTTCGGCCAGTTTTTGCTGCGCGCCGCTGGAATTAAGGTGTCGCTGCGTGGAACGCAGGTGCAGGCAAACCACGTTGCCATTCTCTTCTTTCCAGGCATTAAGCGCCACCTGCTCTACCAGTTTAGGCAGCGAGAGCTGGCTCACCTGGGCGGCCCACGGGTCGCGTTCAATGGCTTCAGCCGCAAGCTTTGCCGCCAGTTCCGGCGTTTTTTCATGCTCGAGCGCTTTTTTCAGCGCTTTCGGCGTGGCGACGACTTCTTTGACTTCTGCAACAGGATTGGTCGCTTTCCAGCGATACGCTTCTTTCTTCGCCGGTGCTTTTTCCAGCGCAGAGACTGCCGGACGCGCCTGAACACGTTCCGACACCGAAGCCAGTCTTTCCAGCGCAGCATTATTCACCGGCCGCGCGCGGGAAGCGGCTGCCGGTTCACTCTTTTTTGCTTTGGTTGCTCCCTGAGCACGTTGCAGTTGACTGCGCGCCGCCAGCACCTGACTGGTGGCATCGGAAAGCGGCACATTCTGTTGCTGTTGCGCTGGCGCAGGTTGCTGCTGTGGCACCTGCGTCGGGGTCATTACCGCTGTGGGTGCGACCGGGGCAAACGACTGGCGCGGGACTTCAGGTTCCGGGAGTGGCATGCGCGGATGAAAAGCCAGCGCACGCAGCAGCGTCATTTCGACGCCCATTCGCCTGTCCGGCGCATACGGCAGTTCTTTGCGCCCAATTAACAGGGTCTGGTAGTAAAGCTGCACATCGGTAGGCGGTACAATTCGCGCCAGTTCACGCATACGCTGTTCAATGGCGGCCATATCGCTACCGAGAGCGGCAGGTGAAAGCTGAACCATGGCAATACGATGCAGCAAAGCCAACATCTCAACCAGCAGCGCTTCCCATTCGATACCACGCGCGGCGGCGTCGTTCACCAGCCTCATCACGCGTTCGCCGTCCGCAGCCACAACCGCTTCAACAAGCGAGAGCGCCTGGTCGTCGTCCAGCGTGCCGAGCATGGTGCTGACCGCGTCGGTCGAGACCTGACCATCGCCGCTGGCAATCGCCTGATCGGTCAGGCTTAGTGCATCGCGCAGGCTGCCGTCTGCGGCGCGAGCCAGCAGTTGCAGCGCACGCGGTTCATGGGCGATATGCTCTTCTTTGAGAATATGCTCAAGCTGATGGCGAATCTGTTCGACATCCAGCGCTTTAAGATGGAATTGCAGACAGCGCGACAGGATGGTCACCGGCAGCTTCTGCGGATCGGTGGTCGCCAGCAGGAATTTGACGTGCGCGGGCGGCTCTTCGAGCGTTTTCAGCAAGGCATTAAAACTGTGGCGCGACAGCATGTGCACTTCGTCGATCAAATAGACCTTAAAGCGACCGCGCGCGGGCGCATACTGAACGTTATCCAGCAGATCGCGAGTATCTTCGACTTTAGTGCGTGAGGCGGCATCGATTTCAATCAAATCGACAAAACGCCCCTGCTCAATTTCCCGGCAGTTATCGCACACGCCGCACGGCGTAGCGGTGATGCCAGTTTCACAGTTTAATCCCTTCGCCAGCAAGCGGGCGATAGAGGTTTTTCCGACGCCACGGGTACCGGAAAACAAATAAGCATGATGAATACGCCCTAACGACAAGCCGTTCGCCAGTGCCGTCAGCACATGTTCCTGGCCGACGACGTCAGCAAAGGTTTGTGGGCGCCATTTTCGGGCTAAGACCTGATAACTCATTGGCAGGCTCTGAAAGGCTGGAGGGTGGATTCACAGGAGGGTAATGCTAACACAACCTCGCAGCAACGGCGAGGTTGACACGTTATATTCGGGCGTTATCGTTGCAGTCAGTTTGGTTTCGGGCAGCGCACAGAAACCGGAGCGTACACGCAGTACGTGAGGATTTCGAGCACTGACCGGGGCCAAAATGGCAAAAAAGATAGCCCTAAATTAGTGGCCCGGGAATGGAACCAGGCTATAACAGGTCAGCCCCTGCTTTTCCAGACGCTGCTCGCCGCCCAGATCAAACAAGTTAATGATAAAGGCAGCATCGGTCACTTCGCCACCCAGACGGCGGATCAGCTTCACGGTCGCTTCAATCGTGCCGCCAGTTGCCAGAAGATCGTCCACAACCAGGACTTTATCACCCGGTTTGATGGCATCAACGTGGATTTCCAGCTGATCGGTGCCGTACTCCAGCTCATAGGTCTCAGCAATAACTTCACGCGGAAGCTTACGCGGTTTGCGTACCGGAACAAAGCCGACGCCCAGCCCCAACGCTACCGGCGCGCCAAACAGGAAGCCACGCGCTTCGGTGCCAACCACTTTAGTGATCCCCGCATTTTTGTAGCGCTCAACCAGCAATTCAATGCTGAGGGCGTAGGCTTTCGGATCTTCCAGTAAACTGGTGACATCACGGAAAAGAATGCCCGGTTTTGGGTAGTCGTGGATGCTTTTGATGCTATTTTTGAGAAACTCAAGCTGCTGTGCAGTCGCGGTCATAAGTTTGTGCCTGATTAATACAGTATTACTTCACGGCGCACTATACACTTCATCCTCGACGTATCTTGAATGATTTTGTGTCTATATTAGGGCCAAGGTTACACTTGGTTAACCTTTGACCATCTGCGCCTGTGCTCGAAAACGGTCGAATTTACTGGCTGCGAGAGACAATTGCAACAGCGATTATTGCGCTTTACTGCTTTTGTTGTTTTTCATCAATCACCGGGATCCGCCACATAAAAATCAGTAAACAGGCGAGAATAACCAGCAGCAGGCCGCGTACCCACATCATATTGACCAGCCAGAGGGAAATAGCAAACGTCACCAGGATCAACAAAATAGCGCGCGGTTTTGCTCCCGGCGGCATCGCGCGATGTTTTTGCCAGTGACGCAGATACCCGCCGAACCACGAACGGTAAAGCAACCAGTCGTGAAAACGCGGCGATGAGCGGGCAAAACACCAGGCGGCCAGCAGTATAAACGGCGTCGTCGGTAACAGAGGCAATACTACGCCCAGCGTACCTAGCACTACCGCTATCCAGCCAATGATGATTAGAATAATGCGTTGCATAATATCAGTACTTAACACAGAGAATCGCTACTTTAGCATAACAGTTCTCATTTTCATCGGAGTGTTGTTGTGAAAACCGCCATGCTGTTACAGACGCTCGAAAACCAGCTTAACCGCCTGCGACAGCGTTGTGCTCCGCTGGCGCACCACACAACGCTTAGCGCCCGCTTTGACAGGCATCTGTTTCACACGCGCAGCACATTGCTGCAGGCCTGCCTGGATGAAGCTGACGATAATCTTACTGCCCTACGTCGCGCCGTTGAGCAGCAACAACTACCACAAATCACCTGGCTTGCGGAACACCTTGCCTCACAGTTAGAGGCGATTTCACGTGAAACTGCCAGTTGGTCGCTACGCGAGTGGGACAGCTCATCTCCAGGTCTGGCGCGCTGGCAGCGCAAGCGGGTCCAACATCAGGAGTTTGAACGCCGTCTGGTTGAAATGACGCGTGAACGCAAAGAGCGTCTGGCTCAGGCTACCGGCTTTGCAGAACAGCAAAAACTGCATCGTGAAGTAGAAGCATTCGAGGCGCGACTGGCGCGCTGCCGTCATGCTCTGGCAAGAATAGAAAACGTGTTGGCGCGTTTAACCCGTTAATCCCCGGAGAATTTATGTCATTAGAGAACGCCCCGGACGAGGTCAAACTGGCCGTCGATTTGATTGTTTTACTTGAGGAAAATCAGGTTGCACCTGAAACCGTACTGAAGGCGCTGGAGATTGTTAAACGGGATTACGAAAAGAAACAGCTCTCTTCTTCAAAAAACGCGCTATAGCTGAAATGCCTGATAGCGTTGCACTTACCAGGCCTACGAATGAATCGAAGCTCGCAGGCCTGATGAGTTTTTCTATTAACCTACCGAAGGCGTCGGATCATCACCTTTAATGATATCACGCTTAACCTCGGTCACGGTGTCGCCCTTCGCGTTGTGCAGGTGCACTTCAAGCTGGTTAAAGGCGATATCAATGTCGTTTTCACGGCATAAACGATCGACCGCACGGTTCAGTTCATCAACAGTGTGGCTACGATCGCGCAGTTCACGCACGTATAAACGCAGTTCATGATCCAGCGTGCTGGCGCCGAAGGCGGTAAAGAACACAGCAGGCTCCGGATCGTGCATCACTTTCGGGTGTTCCATCGCCGCCTGCAGCAGCACTTTCTTCACTTTGTCCAGATCCGAACCGTAGGCCACGCCGATGCGGATCACCAGACGCGTGGTGGTATCGGAAAGCGACCAGTTGATCAAACGCTCCGTCACAAAGGCTTTGTTCGGGATGATCACCTCTTTGCGATCGAAGTCGGTAATGGTGGTGGCACGGATACGGATCTTGCTGACCGTTCCTGAGAACGTACCGATAGTCACGGTATCGCCGATGCGGACCGGGCGTTCAAACAGAATAATCAGACCCGAAACAAAGTTACCGAAGATTTCCTGCAAACCAAAACCAAGACCAACCGACAGGGCTGCTGCCAGCCACTGTAGCTTATCCCACGAAACACCGAGCGATCCGAAGACCGTCATCGCGCCGATGGCGATGATCGCGTAGTTAAGGATCGTGGTGATCGCATACGAAGCGCCCTGACGCATCTTCAGTCGCGAGAGCACCAGCACTTCCAACAGGCCGGGTAAGTTACGGATCAGCGCCCACGCGACCATTGAGGCAATAATCGCAAACAGCAGGCTACCCATGGTGACGTCTTTCACCACTGCCGCACCCGCTTCGGTACCGTTGTAATGCCAGAGCGTAATGCTGTCGAGATAGCTGAACACGGTGATCAAATCAGACCAAATGGCCCAGAACAAGACACCAAACAGGGCAACCATCACCAGCATAGTTATACGCAGCGTTTGCTGGTTAACCTGCTCAAGCGCGATGGTCGGTTCTTCCTGCGGTTCGGCACCTTCCGCTCCTTCTTTCACCAGGTTCTGACGACGCGCCAGCGCACGACGCCAGGCGATACGGCGTGCCGCGACGCTCAACCCACGCAGCACGGTCTGGTACAGCAGGTTCCAGAGAATGACCAGATAAACCGTTTCAATCCAGCGTCCCGCCAGACGCAGCGTGGTGTAGAAATAGCCGGTCGCCGTCAGCACCATTAATGCTATCGGGATAATAGACAGCACGGTAATCGTCACCAGACGCAGACCATGCGACTCTTTATCACGCCAGCTTTCGCGGCACATTGGCCATACCAGGAAGGCGATCAGCAGCAGGTTGAGGAAAATCACCACCTGACCCAGCACATCGTCCATCAGATTGAGCGGTGACAGTTCAGCAATGACCGACCAAAAATTAAGCGGCAACAGCGCCAGGCTAATACGCACGATTTGGCGGCGCCAATGGCTAGTTTGTTTTGCTGGCATACCAAAATGACGAATTGCCACGCCATCTTTTTCCAGCACCTTCCAGCACAAACCAAACACCAGCCAGAAGACTGTCATCTTCTTACTGAACGCCCACAATAGGTCGCTGATATTCAACTGCATGGTAAGCAGAATCAGACCTACCGCAAGGATAATCAGGCACGCCGGCAAGGCTCTGATGAGATCGATCAGAATCGCTTTTGGCGTATTGAGCTGACTGTCATTACGCAGGTTACCCACCGCAGCGGCTAATTTCGCCTGATACTCTTTCAACCATTTCAGACGCCAGCGGATTAACCCGGCAATGAGCAGCAGCGGCAATCCCGCCAGGAACGCAATAAATACTGCGGGCCACGCTTTTTCCCAGTTCACCGTGATTTTCATCGACTTAAACTGGTCTTTAAGCGTTTGCGGGAAAGCTTTGATCCAGTCCCAGTCCATCGGACGGTTACTGTTAACCCAGAAAATCTGCTGCGTGAGGATCCCTTTCAAGTTTTTCGACACGCTCATTAACTGCTGCTGGTTAATTTGCAGATTAATCGCCATCATCAGCTGGTTGCCCAGTTGCTTATTGAGCTGATCCAACAGTTCACGACGCATATCCACAACCTGCAGTAAGGCATCATGGACTTCGCCGTTAACTTCGTTGCTGTGCCCTTCTTCCAGTTTGGCGACAAACGCATCATTCTGGAACAGCGCGTCGCGCTGCTGGTTGACCTCGAACTGCTCCAGACGCAAGTCGGCGATCCGGTTGGTCATATCGGCAAGTTCATCCGCCGACGGCAGCGTTTGTTGTTGCTGATACAGAATACGCGACAGCAGCAGACTGCCTTTCAGAACGGCGATCTGTTCTTTAATGTTACGTTCGGATTGCAGCGCGCGGTCAAGCCAGTTTTTGACTTTGATATTTTGCTGCATCAGGCTGTTGCCGTTTTCGGTCGCGGCAATCAGACGCTGGCTGAGCTGATGGTTAACATCAAGCTCCTGCTTCACTAACGGATTGGACTGAATACGCTCGGCTTCATCCGGCGTGACTGCTTCCTGCGCCGTTTTTTCGGTTAACGTCAGTCGCTTGCTGTTCACCGCTTCCTGCAGGAGCTGGAGCTGATGCTCAAGGCGGTTACTGTTCGCCGTCACGTAATCACGTTGTTTTTGCAAGGTATCTTGCAAAATCGTATTACCTTCGAGGCTCTTTCGCTGTTGGTCGATCTGCGCATTCAGCAGCGCCTGCTGCGCCTGTAACAGCACCTGCTGGCTGGGGCGTAAAGCACCTTCGCCTACATTAGTGCCATCAAGTCGGTTGCGGATTTGCTGCATCTGCTGCGACGCGGTGTACATCGCATTTTGTACGCGCTCTGGCTGAGTCTGGAGCGACACCAGCTGGCTGTTATACGTGGCCAGATCGTTTTGCGAGCTTTGCAGGTCATCGAGCACCTGCGCGACGCGTGACTCAAGCTGTCGTAAGGAAAGCGTGCTCAGCGTTTTTCGCGTTTCGTCGTCATTGTCGACATCGCTGAGCGAATTTAGCGCATCCGTCGCCTGGCGCATTTTCTCCGGCGCCTGGGCCACTTTCTGGCGAAGCTGTACGGTCTCATCTTTCACGCGATCGATTTTATCCAGCGTGGCGATAGTATCGATGAGATCCTGTTGGACCAGCTTATCCTGCGCGGAGAGATCTTTTTGTTTACTCAGTGCGTCCAGTTGGCTCTGAATATCTGCTTTCGTCGGCAGTTCACCACTCTGTTGCGCCCGCGCAAATGCAGATGACTGGCAGGATAACAATAGAATGAAGAAAAGTATGCTAATAGCAATTACATGCTGTGAACGTTTATAGAGCTGCAACATAGTCATGAGAATGAATGTTTCTGAACCGGGAAAGTGACCGGAAATAGTCAAGCGGCAAGAATATCACGGCTGTGACCGGCAGAATAGCAGCAGGCAAAACGACCAGGAGAATTCCTGGTGCAGAATGGCAAACTAGCTTGTCTCTCCTGCCTGCAGGCGCAAGCTTGGACAAAGCAGACACATCTCCAGCAGCACCGCCACGTACTGACGAGCCTCATTCTTCAGATCAAACGATTCGGGAGCAAATAACCAGTTCTCCATGATCCCGGAAATATAGCTACGCATTAACACCGCTACACGACGTGTGTTCAGGTTTTCCGGCAACATGTTGACATCCATACAGTGGCGTAACGTTTTTTCTATACGGTCATAGTTTTCCAGACACAGGCTACGTTCGACTAACTGAACTGATGCTATTTCCCCGACAAATTCGCATTTGTGGAATATAATCTCCATCAATAAACGTCGGCGTTCTTCTGTCACGGTAGTTTCAAGAACGTAAATTAAAATTTCTCTTAATACTGATAGTGGATCGTCAGGGAATTTTGCCTGATACTCAGTCTCTAACTCATCAATGTTAGGTTTTGCTAGCTCCCAGATTTCACTGAATAAATCCGATTTGTTTTTGAAATGCCAATAGATTGCACCGCGCGTCACACCAGCGGCTTTTGCGATCTCAGCCAGCGAGGTGGATGAGACCCCTTGTTGCGAAAACATACGCAGAGCGACATCAAGAATGTGTTGTCGTGTTTCCTGTGCTTGTTGTTTGGTTTTTCGTGCCATAGGTCAGTGAATTTACAGGCGTTAGATTTACATACATTTGTGAATGTATGTACCATAGCACGACGATAATATAAACGCAGCAATGGGTTTATGGGCTTTAAGCCATTGATCAATTTGAAATCGGACACTCGAGGTTTACATATGAACAAAAACAGAGGGTTAACGCCTCTGGCAGTCGTTCTGATGCTCTCAGGCAGCTTAGCGCTAACAGGATGTGACGACAAACAGGCCCAACAAGGGGGCCAGCAAATGCCAGAGGTTGGAGTTGTTACGCTCAAAACTGAACCTCTACAGATCACAACTGAACTTCCGGGTCGCACCAGTGCGTTTCGTATTGCTGAAGTTCGTCCTCAGGTTAGCGGGATTATCCTGAAACGTAATTTCACGGAAGGTGGTGACATCGAAGCGGGTGTATCTCTCTATCAGATTGATCCTGCTACTTACCAGGCCGCTTATGAAAGTGCAAAAGGCGATCTGGCTAAAGCACAAGCCGCAGCAAACATTGCTCAACTGACGGTGAAACGTTATCAGAAACTGTTGGGTACTAAGTACATCAGCCAACAGGACTACGATAGCGCGTTGGCTGACGCACAGCAGGCAAACGCCGCCGTTGTTGCCGCGAAAGCTGCGGTAGAAACTGCACGCATCAATCTGGCTTACACCAAAGTGACGTCACCGATCAGCGGTCGCATTGGTAAATCATCCGTTACGGAAGGCGCTCTGGTGCAAAACGGTCAGGCGACCGCACTGGCGACCGTTCAGCAGTTGGACCCCATCTATGTAGACGTGACGCAGTCAAGCAACGACTTCCTGCGCCTGAAACAAGAGCTGGCCAACGGCACGCTGAAGCAAGAGAACGGTAAAGCGAAAGTCGAACTGGTGACCAATGACGGCATTAAATACCCGCAGTCCGGTACGCTGGAATTTTCTGATGTGACGGTAGATCAAACCACTGGGTCGATTACGTTACGCGCAATTTTCCCGAACCCGGATCATACCTTACTGCCGGGTATGTTCGTCCGCGCACGTCTGGAAGAAGGGATTAACCCAACTGCATTATTGGTTCCACAGCAAGGCGTTACCCGCACACCGCGTGGCGATGCCAGTGCATTGGTTATCGGTGCAGACAACAAAGTTGAAACTCGTCAAATTGTCGCCGCACAAGCGATTGGCGACAAATGGTTAGTCACTGATGGACTTAAGCCGGGCGACCGCGTGATTGTTACTGGGCTGCAGAAAGTACGTCCTGGCGCGCAGGTAAAAGCGCAGGAAATCACCGCTGATAACAACCAGCAAGGCCAAAGCGGTAGCCAGCCTGAACAGTCCAAGTCTTAACTTAAACAGGAGCCGTTAAGACATGCCTAATTTCTTTATCGATCGCCCAATATTTGCGTGGGTGATCGCCATTATTATCATGTTGGCAGGGGGGCTCGCGATCCTCAAATTGCCGGTAGCGCAATATCCGACTATTGCACCGCCAGCAGTGACGATCTCCGCGACCTATCCTGGCGCTGATGCCAAAACAGTACAGGATACTGTTACGCAGGTTATCGAACAGAATATGAACGGTATCGATAACCTGATGTACATGTCCTCAAACAGTGACTCCACGGGTACCGTGCAGATCACCCTGACCTTCCAGTCTGGTACTGATGCGGATATCGCACAGGTACAGGTGCAGAACAAACTGCAGCTGGCCATGCCGTTGCTGCCTCAGGAAGTACAGCAGCAAGGGGTTAGCGTTGAGAAGTCATCCAGCAGCTTCCTGATGGTTGTCGGTGTTATCAACACCAACGGCACCATGACGCAGGAGGATATTTCCGACTACGTTGGCGCCAACATGAAGGATGCCATTAGCCGTACTTCAGGCGTGGGCGACGTTCAGCTGTTTGGTTCTCAGTATGCGATGCGTATCTGGATGGATCCGAACAAACTGAACAACTTCCAGCTGACACCGGTTGATGTAATCAGCGCCATCAAAGCGCAGAACGCCCAGGTTGCAGCCGGTCAGTTAGGTGGTACGCCGCCGGTGAAAGGTCAGCAGCTTAACGCATCGATCATTGCGCAAACCCGTCTGACCTCCGCTGATGAGTTCGGCAAAATCCTGCTGAAAGTGAATCAGGATGGTTCCCAGGTTCGTCTGCGTGACGTAGCGAAAGTGGAACTGGGCGGTGAGAACTACGACATCATTGCGAAGTTCAACGGTAAACCGGCATCCGGTCTGGGTATCAAGCTGGCAACAGGTGCTAACGCCCTGGACACCGCAAACGCTATCCGCGAAGAACTGAAGAAGATGGAGCCGTTCTTCCCGTCAGGTCTGAAGATCGTTTACCCGTATGACACCACGCCGTTCGTGAAAATTTCTATTCACGAAGTAGTGAAAACGCTGGCAGAAGCAATCATCCTCGTGTTCCTGGTAATGTATCTGTTCCTGCAGAACTTCCGCGCGACGCTGATTCCGACTATCGCCGTGCCGGTGGTACTCTTGGGTACATTTGCCGTCCTGGCGATTTTCGGCTTCTCAATAAATACCCTGACGATGTTCGGGATGGTGCTCGCCATCGGCCTGCTGGTGGATGACGCCATCGTGGTGGTCGAGAACGTTGAACGTGTAATGGCTGAGGAAGGACTACCGCCGAAGGAAGCAACGCGAAAATCGATGGGCCAGATTCAGGGCGCATTGGTGGGTATCGCGATGGTGCTGTCAGCGGTATTTATCCCAATGGCGTTCTTCGGGGGGTCGACCGGTGCAATTTACCGTCAGTTCTCCATCACCATTGTTTCCGCGATGGCGCTGTCTGTACTGGTGGCATTGATTCTGACCCCTGCCCTGTGTGCGACCATGCTCAAACCGATTGCTAAAGGCGATCACGGAGAAGGCAAAAAAGGCTTCTTCGGCTGGTTTAACCGCATGTTCGATAAGAGCACGCATCATTATACCGATAGCGTGGGCGGTATTCTGCGCAGCACCGGTCGTTATCTGGCGCTGTATCTGATTATCGTTGTGGGCATGGCCTATCTGTTCGTTCGTCTGCCAAGTTCGTTCCTGCCAGATGAAGACCAGGGGGTATTCCTGTCTATGGCTCAGCTGCCAGCGGGTGCGACGCAAGAGCGTACCCAGAAGGTACTGGACGAAATGACGGATTACTACCTGACCAAGGAAAAAGCGAACGTTGAATCGGTGTTTGCCGTTAACGGTTTCGGTTTTGCTGGTCGTGGTCAGAACACCGGCATCGCGTTCGTTTCTCTGAAAGACTGGAGTGAACGTCCTGGCGAAGAGAACAAGGTTGAAGCGATTACTCAGCGTGCAATGGGCGCATTCTCGCAGATTAAAGACGCGATGGTCTTTGCCTTTAACCTGCCAGCGATTGTGGAGTTAGGGACCGCAACCGGTTTTGACTTCCAGTTGATTGACCAGGCGGGTCTGGGCCATGAGAAGCTGACTCAGGCGCGTAACCAACTGTTTGGTGAAGTCGCGAAGCATCCTGATCTGTTGGTCGGTGTTCGTCCTAACGGTCTGGAAGATACGCCGCAGTTCAAGATCGATATCGATCAGGAAAAAGCGCAGGCTCTGGGCGTTTCCATTAGTGATATTAATACAACGCTGGGTGCAGCATGGGGTGGAAGCTACGTGAATGACTTCATCGACCGTGGTCGTGTGAAGAAAGTTTACGTCATGTCTGAAGCGAAATACCGTATGTTGCCGGAAGATATTGGCAACTGGTATGTCCGCGGTAGCGATGGACAGATGGTACCGTTCTCCGCCTTCTCAACCTCACGTTGGGAATACGGTTCGCCGCGTCTGGAACGCTATAACGGTTTGCCTTCCATGGAAATCTTAGGCCAGGCCGCTCCGGGTAAAAGTACCGGTGAAGCCATGGCGATGATGGAGCAACTGGCCAGCAAACTGCCATCCGGTATCGGTTATGACTGGACCGGTATGTCCTACCAGGAACGACTGTCAGGCAACCAGGCTCCTGCCTTGTATGCCATTTCACTGATCGTCGTATTCTTGTGTCTGGCAGCGTTGTACGAGAGCTGGTCAATTCCGTTCTCCGTAATGCTGGTTGTACCGCTGGGTGTTATCGGTGCATTGCTGGCAGCAACGTTCCGCGGCCTGACCAACGACGTTTACTTCCAGGTAGGCCTGCTTACAACCATTGGGTTGTCGGCGAAGAACGCGATACTTATCGTCGAATTCGCCAAAGACTTGATGGATAAAGAGGGTAAAGGTCTGATAGAGGCGACGCTGGACGCAGTACGCATGCGTTTACGTCCAATCCTGATGACGTCACTGGCCTTTATTCTGGGCGTAATGCCGCTGGTCATCAGCTCCGGCGCAGGCTCCGGTGCGCAGAACGCCGTTGGTACTGGCGTAATGGGTGGGATGGTGACGGCAACCGTGTTGGCGATCTTCTTTGTTCCGGTGTTCTTTGTGGTGGTACGCCGCCGCTTTAGCCGCAAAAATGAAGATATTGAGCATAGCCACTCAGTAGAGCATCATTGATACATCTCTAAAGATAAGGCCGCGCAAGCGGCCTTTTTTCTGGAAAAATCATAAAAATCACTTATTGCCATTCCGTTTATTTTCTATCGGGTAAATAAGCGATATAATCCTTGCAGCCTTAAAGGCTATTCTTAAAAAAACAGCGAGAGTTCTTATTTACTTTAATAAATATTAAGATTAATCCTATCCACTGGTTTTCATTGTCGGTTGTTGCCTTTCGTTGCTAAACCTAAACAAGATAACCCGATGATTGCCCGAAGAATAAAGAAACTGTCCCATTTCGAATTGCGGCATTTATCTGTTAAAATGTAAAAATGACGTAGCATCATAATTTTACATAATTGTAATTTTTCGTGATATGACGATGAAATCTTTTTTAGAGTAGATTATAGTTAAATCATCAGGAGTCGCGGGCAAGTTCCAGGTAGTTGTTGTATCCATCCCGAAAGGTGTTCGGTTAGTTTAAGCCACTAAGAAGGGGATGCGTTATGGATGAATACTCACCCAAAAGACATGATATCGCGCAGCTTAAATTTCTCTGCGAAACTCTGTATCATGACTGTCTTGCAAACCTTGAACAAAGTAACCATGGCTGGGTTAATGACCCTACCTCTGCAACCAGCTTGCAGCTCAATGAACTGATAGAGCATATTGCAACCTTCGCACTTAATTATAAAATTAAGTACAATGAGGACAATAAGCTGATCGCGCAGATAGATGAATACCTGGATGACACTTTTATGTTGTTCAGCAGTTATGGTATTAATACGCAGGATCTGCAGAAATGGCGGAAGTCAGGTAATCGACTGTTTCGCTGTTTTGTCAATGCCACCAGGGCTAATCCTGTTAGTTTGTCTTGTTAAAAATTATTACAATCATAGGTAAGAGTTATGTCCGATAAACCATTAACTAAAACAGATTATTTGATGCGCCTGCGACGTTGCCAGACTATTGATACGCTAGAGCGCGTTATTGAAAAAAATAAATATGAATTGTCCGACAACGAACTGGCTGTATTTTACTCAGCAGCAGATCATCGCCTTGCTGAATTGACCATGAATAAGCTTTACGACAAGATTCCAACTTCTGTTTGGAAATTCATTCGCTAATTGCACTCAAGGTTAAGTCAGGTATAGCGGCACATTTGTCTGGCTGACCGTTTTCGTATTTATACCTGTCATACTTCAAGTTGCATGTGCGTTGGCTTTCCTCGCTCACCCTAGTCACGTACTAATGTACGCTCCCAGGGATTCGCTGCGTCGCCGCCTTCCTGCAACTCGAATTATTTAAGGTATACAATGGTTATTTAATTCAAATCACGTGACAATGATCACAGCAAAGAAGCGGGAACGTTCCCCTTGCTTGCATTACGTTTTACTGTGCTGAAATAACCTTCAGTACACAGGGAAATCGTAATGCGTAATGAAAAGCAAAAAATGATCGTCGGCGAATACTATCGCCCGGCAGATGAAACGCTGCGCAGTGACCGACTACGCGCTCGTCAGTTGATCCATCGCTACAATCTCACCGCTCCCGATGAAAAAAATGAGCGTCAGGCAATCCTGCATGATCTGTTAGGTCAGAGTGAGGGTGCCTATATTGAACCCTCTTTCCGGTGTGATTACGGTTATAACATCTATCTTGGTAAAGACTTTTACGCTAATTTCGACTGCGTTATGCTCGACGTCTGTCCAATTCATATTGGCGACAACTGCATGCTGGCACCTGGCGTTCATATCTATACCGCGACCCATCCGCTGGATGCTACCGAGCGCAACAGTGGCCTTGAGTTCGGAAAGCTCGTGACTATCGGCAATAATGTCTGGATAGGTGGCCGTGCAGTGATCAATCCTGGCGTCACGCTGGGCGATAACGTGGTTGTGGCATCAGGCGCAGTAGTCACTAAAAGCGTTCCAGCAAACACCGTGGTTGGGGGCAATCCCGCAAGGATCATCAAAACGCTGTGATCTTAAATGTAACTGTTATGCTAAATTGCGGTTAATCTGTTACTTTCTTAAAAGGGTATCCCCTTTTAAAATAGGGCGATCCCTCCTGAATTTTGCAGATATCATGAAGGCAAGAGATGACAGAAATACAGCGCCTGCTTACTGAAACAATCGACGACTTAAATATTCGCGAGAAGCGCGACAACAAACCGCGCTTTAGCATCAGCTTTATTCGCAAACACCCAGGGCTGTTTATCGGCATGTATGTTGCCTGGTTTGCCACGCTGGCGGTGATGCTACAGTCAGAAACGTTAGTCGATTCAGTATGGCTGCTGGTGGTACTGTTCGTTGTACTCAACGGCTTTTTCTTTTTCGACGTTGCGCCACGGTACCGCTTTGAAGATATCGACGTTCTGGATTTTAGAGTTTGCTATAACGGAGAATGGTACAACACGCGCTTTGTCCCCTCCTCGCTCATCGATACTATCCTGCACTCACCGTCCGTGGATAGCGAACATAAAGCACAGCTGCAAAAGATGATATCGCGCAAAGGCGAACTCTCGTTTTACGATGTCTTTACGCTTACCCGCGCCCAGACCACCCAGTAACGGCATCTCAGCGCAGATAAAAAAAGTGCGTTCCAGCCCAGGCAACGCACTTTAATCCCTGAAATGCTGGCAAAGAAACTAACGTCTCTTTTTACGCCCCTGTACTGCTTTAAAGCGCGGATTCGTTTTGCAGATAACGTACAAACGCCCTTTGCGTTTTACTATCTGGCAGTCAGGATGGCGCTGTTTTGCACTGCGAAGTGAATTGAGTACCTGCATTTTAACCCCGCTTAACGCCAATAAAATGACCAAAACGTTTTTGGAAACGTGCTGCACTACCTTCATTATCAAAGGTTTTTTGTTTCCCGGTATAATACGGATGCGATTTAGAAGAGATATCGAGGGTCACGTACGGGTACATTTCCCCCTCAAACTCAATTTCACGCTCAGTCTTAATGGTCGAACCGACCTTAAAGAATTCATTGGCACTGGTATCGTGAAACACCACGGTACGGTAAAAAGGATGGATATCCGGTTTCATGGCAACCTCGATTTGTTACGTTATAACATAACCGACAAAATACACCACTCTTGTACAAACCACAACCTGATTTACGCTAGAGGGAGTTAAACGGGATGATAAGTGGCCGTAAATATATGATGTCAATCGAATAGCTTTTCGGGGTTTCAGATATACTTTCCCTACGCTGTGTAAATAAGGATATCACTGTGACAACACGACATCTGATAAGCCTGGTGACTGGGGTACTGTTCCTTTCCATCCTCGCGCCTGTAGGTTTAAGCCTGTGGCTTGCACATCGTCAGGTCGAAACGAAATTTATCGATGAACTCGACATGTTCTCAACACGAGTCGCATTACGTACGGAACGCGTAGGCGAGCAGGCGAAAAAAGCATTACGCCATATTGAAGCATTTCAGGGGGTGCCTTGTAGTGATGAGCATCTGCTGGAAATGCGTCGTTTGTCATATAGCTATCGCTATATTCAGGAAGTGCTGTACCTCAAAGATAACGTTCCGCAATGCTCATCTCTGGAAAAAAGAAGCCAGGCAGACGCATTTCCACCCGCAATGAAAGTCACTCCTGATGGATATCGCGCATGGCTTACCACGCAAAATGATTTGGGCATCAAGCGCTTTATGGCAGCATTAGGGAGCGAACATTATATTGTGATGGTCGATCCGGGTTCTTTCATTGACGTCATCCCGTTTGGCTCATGGCCGATTGAAGTGACTATCATTGGCACCATGCGCAACGTCGTGGTTGCCAGTAGCGCCGATCTGCCATCGGACGTTTTGCAGCATATACAGCAAGAACGATCGATTACCCATTTTAACAAAGATGGCAGCATTTATAACGCCCGCCCCTTTCCTGAGTTGGGCATCACGATCGTAACCTGGGCGTCTACCCTGCCATTGCAAAAAACCTGGCACCGTCAGGCGCTGATCTGGCTCCCGGCAGGCATTCTTATCGGCTTGCTCACCGCCGCCTTTGTTTTGCGTATTTTGCGCCGCTTACAGTCGCCCCATCATCAGTTGCAGGACGCTATCCAGCATCGGGACATCAAAGTCCACTATCAACCAATTATCTCGCTCAAAACGGGGAAAGTGGTTGGGGCAGAGGCGCTGGCTCGCTGGCAGCAGGCCGATGGGAGTTATCTGTCACCTGAAATTTTCGTCGCGCTGGCGCATGAAACCGGGCTGACAGAGTCCCTCACCCGGTTGATTATTGAAAGCGTATTTGAAGATTTAGGCAAATGGCTGCGTCAGCATCCTGAGCAGCATATATCCATCAACCTTGAGTCAGCCGATCTGTCCTCCGAAACGCTTCCAGCCCTGTTAAGCCAGAAGGTGAACCACTGGCAACTTAAGCCTGCGCAAATCGCGCTGGAGCTAACTGAACGCGAATTTGCTGACCCAAAAAACAGCGCGCCGTTTATTGCCAAATACCGTCAGGCGGGTCATTCAATCTATATTGATGACTTTGGTACAGGCTATTCCAGCCTGAGTTATTTGCAGGATCTGGATGTAGACATTCTGAAGATAGACAAATCGTTCGTCGATGCACTGGAGTACAACAACGTCACGCCACATATCATCGAGATAGCAAAAGCGCTGAAACTTGAGATGGTGGCGGAAGGTATCGAAACCGAGAATCAGGAAACCTGGCTACGCAAGCACGGAGTGCAGTACGGTCAAGGCTGGCTTTACAGCAAAGCGCTGCCGAAAACGGAATTTATACTGTGGGCAGAAAAACGGCTTTAACATGGCTGTTGATGTTGAGATGGCTGGCGGCACGCCGCACAGCCAGTCACATCACTCTTCCATAATGGGCGCAAATCCACCGTAGATCATTCGCTTGCCATCAAATGGCATAGATTCACCGAATTCCTTCATACGGGGATCGGACATCATCTTCTGATTCGCCGCGTCGCGGACCTCTTTGGAAGGGTATTCAATCCAACTGAATACCACTTCTTCATGATCCTGCGCTTTCACAGCCATGCGAAAATCGGTCAATTTGCCGTCAGGGACATCATCTGCCCAGCACTCCACCACGCGCAATGCACCGAACTCCTTGAAAAGCGGAGCTGCTTTTGCCGCCATCGCAATGTACGCCTCCTTGTTTTCAGCGGGTACGGCAACCACAAAGCCATCAACATACTTCATGAGAAAAACCTCCGAAGTGTACTGCGCGGCAAGCCGATTCCGGCCGCGTCAGTCGAGGTTAAGTTTAGTCGCCAGCAGGCGATCGTGCCCCAGGCGTATTCCTGATGCGAATACGTGCCTGCGGCTGATGGCGAAACCACGGCAGGCAAAGCTGAATGAGCGGTCCGATAGCCAAGGCATACAGCACCGTACCAACCCCCACGGTTCCTCCCAGCAACCAACCGATAAGCAGCACCGACACTTCAATTGCGGTTCGAATTCGTCGTACTGGCCAGCCGGTACGTGCGTGGATACCGGTCATCAGACCATCACGCGGACCAGCGCCAAAACCGGCACCAATGTACAGGCTGGTTGCTAACGCATTCAGGATCACCGCTGACACCAACAGCCCGCTGCGCGCCAACAGGGATTCAAATCCCGGAATCACCAGCAGCGCGGCATCTGCCGCCAGCCCGATCATAATCACGTTGCTCAACGTGCCAAACCCTGGACGCTGGCGCAGCGGTATCCACGCCAGCAGTACCAACACACCCACGGCAATAATCACCACGCCGATATTCATCGACAATAAATTGGCCACGCCCAGGTGAAATACGTTCCACGGATCGGCCCCTAAATCGGCACGGACAAACATCGCCGTCGACACACCATACAGCGTCAGCCCGATGAACAGCTGAAGTAAACGACGCAGCATGCTTTTCCCCTCTCACTCTCAGATAACTTTCATCATCACCGCAATTGGCACTATGATTAATGTCCAGTTTTCAAAAAGTGGACTGCTATGTCATCACGCCGTTACGGAAGCCAGTCTTTGCAGCGCCTGCTCGGACACTGGCAGGAAAACCCCTCACGAACGCCCATCTGGCGACAGCTGGCAGAAGCGTTACGTCTGCTGATCCTTGATGGTCGACTGGCGCTGGATAGTCGCTTACCCGGCGAACGCGAGCTCGCTGCCGTTCTGCAAGTGAGCCGAACCACCGTCGCCAGCGCCATGGCGCAACTGCGTGAAGAGGGATATCTGGAAAGCCGTCATGGGAGCGGCTCACGGGTGATCCTGCCGGAACACATTCGTCATGTGCCTACACGAACCAGTACCGGTACAGCGCTGGATTTGTCCACGGCGGCGCTGAGTGCCGGTCCCGAAATTCACCATGCTTACCAACAAGCGCTGTTTGCGATGCCGCAGCATTTGCTGAGCTCCGGGTATCTACCGCAGGGACTGGCGGTTTTGCGTGAATCCATCGCCCGACATTATTGCGAACGCGGACTCCCGACGCAGCCCGATGAGATTATGGTCGTGAACGGCGCGGTCAGTGGCCTGGCGCTGATCCTGCGTTTACTCACCGGCCCAGGCGATCGCGTGGTGGTCGATCATCCCACGTATCCGCTGGCGATTGCCGCGATTCAAGGCGCATCATGTCGTCCCGTCGGTGTGTCGCTGCCCGAACACGGTTGGGATACGGCAGGTCTGGTCGCCACCATCGCGCAAACCGCACCGAGAATGGCCTATCTGATGCCGGACTTTCACAATCCGACCGGGCGTTGCATGGACGCTGCAACTCGCCAGGTCGTGGCAGATATTGCTGAAAGGACCCGCACCACATTGGTGATTGATGAGACCATGGTGAACCTGTGGTATGACGCCCCGCCACCACCGCCGCTTGCCGCATTCAACCGCAATGCACCGATCATCCTGCTGGGATCTGCCGGGAAAAGCTTTTGGGGAGGATTGCGTCTGGGCTGGATTCGGGCGTCGGCGCGAACCATCGCGGCGCTGGTACAAACTCGCGACACCTTCGATTTAGGCTCCCCGGTGCTTGAACAACTCGCCACCAGCTGGCTGCTGGATAATGCCGCCGACTTTCTTCCTGACAGAAGACGGCTACTCACATCGCAGCGAGATCTGTGCTCGGACCTGATGAACGCACATTTCCCGGAGTGGCAGTTTACCCAGCCACAGGGAGGACTCTCTTTTTGGGTTGAACTGCCCGATACGCTGGCAACGCTATTCGCTACGCGCGCCGAAATCGCAGGCATTCAGTTGGGAACCGGTACGCGTTTCGGTCTTGATGGTGCATTTGACCGCTTTTTGCGTATGCCCTTCACATTACCGGATGACACAACGCGTGCCGCCTTCCGGGTGTTGCAACCCATTTGGGATAACCTGCGTTTGCAGTCCAGCAGCGGGAAAATACGTAAAATAATCTAAACGACGAGTCAAAGGACTCGTCCTTGAATGCCGTGATGGACGAGGATGTCCCGGCAATATTAACGCTGAGGAGGAACCGGAAACCCCTTCAGAGAAATCACGAAATTCTCACCGTCTTTCTTAATTTTTGCCCCGGCATCACACCAGTCGGAGGCAATACGGAAGAACTCATCGCTGCCGACGTTCCAGCTCAGACGAACATGTTTCACATAACCGGAACGCAGCATTTCACAGGCTTCGCCATAATTACAGGCGGTTGAGAGCGGTTGTTGTTTCATTTTTTCTTCTTCAGTAGTCTTCGCAATGCTTTGATTTCTTTAGGAGTCAGTGCTTCAACCACGGATTCTTCCGTATGCTGGCTATCGATATCCTCAGCGGAGACTCCCGCCTCTTCAACGGCGGAAAACGCGATCAGCAGTAGTTTTTCCGTCGCGATACTTAAATTTTCACTATGCACTTCAGCGTAATGGCGAAGCTTTTCTTTTAGCGCCTCATCAATTTTGACATTCAATACAGCGGTCGACATCGTAGAAAATCCTTGTGGTCAGCCAAAACACACCGAATGTAAGACCCTGTCGTTACAGTGCGATGGCGGCGGCAAAAGCATCAAATAACATCCCCGAAACACATTGACAGCATTTGATGACATTAAAATGACAATACGATGACAAAGAAAAGAAGATAAACAGAAGGAAAATTGCCGGACGGCAGAATTGGGTGGGGGCCCTGCCAGCTACATCCCGGCACACACGTCATCTGCCTTGGCTGCTTCCTTCCGGACCTGACCTGGTAAACAGAGTAGTGTTGCGGGAGAACCAACAGAGCCCCCATTGAGAGCGTTGTTAACCAACGCGCAGGCGCATTATCACTGCTGCACCCTGTAATTGCAACCCATCCAGCATCGGATGCTGTTTTCTTGTGCAATGCGGCTTCACTCCTTCGCCGTTCAGCATTATGCTGGAGGATTAGCGCAGGAATAAATGATGGATATACAAGACACTTTCCCCCAACGCGTCTGGCAAATCGTCGCGTCAATCCCCGAAGGTTTCGTCACCACCTATGGCGATGTTGCCAGGCTTGCCGGTTCGCCGCGTGCTGCGCGCCAGGTAGGCGGCGTGCTTAAGCGTCTCCCCGAAGGCAGCACTTTGCCCTGGCATCGGGTGGTTAATCGTCATGGTGCCATTTCGCTGACAGGCCCCGACCTGCAACGGCAGCGCCAGGCGTTGCTGGCTGAAGGAGTAGTGGTTTCAGGAAGCGGACAGATCGATTTACAGCGCTATCGCTGGGTGTACTAACCCTCTCTGGGCGGAGAGGGTTACGACTGCCTTAGTACTGTGTGGGAGCAGGGACGGCAGAAGACGGATTCACCTGGGTTGGTGACGTTGACGGCACCGTGGTGGCAGCCCCACCGCTCGCCTGAACCGGTACTGCCGTTTGCTGTACAGGGACCAGCGTCAGGTCAGCTTTTGTCCCCCCCTGATTGATGACCGTCTGCACGGTATCAGTAATGAAGACCAGTTTGTCATTAACCGTAATTGCCGCACTTAGCAGAATACGGGCGTTAGGTTGAATATCAGCCGGGTTAAACGGTAATACAAAGCTGAATGGCGCTTGTTTACCTTCAGTACGGACCGCTTTTTGCGACAGCACTTTTGACGGCGCATCGGCCAGTGAAGCATCTGACAGCGTTACGGTCAGCACCGCATCAGGTGGCAAGGCCACTTTCTGGCGGATCCATACTGTACCGGAGACATTAGGCTGCTGAATTTTAGACTGTGTGTCAGCAATTGACGTATTAGGGCTTGGCGCAGGTGTCTGAATATCCGCGCTTTTATCGGCGCAAGCTGCCAGAGCGACCGCAACCGCTAAACCACTTACCATGTGCACGAGTTTCATTAAATTCTCCTTTTCATCTATGCACCAGCGAGAACTTTCCTCGCCAGAAGAGTGGTTAACAAAAACATAACGTGACTAAGTGTGGCACAAGATAGCTGTTTTTGCCTGTAATAGGCCTTTAATTCAGACAATTGCACCCATCGGACCACTTTCAAAATTGCGTTATACTCTGCCTACCTCGCTGCGAGAACGATATAACCTGGAGAGCACGTATGAGTCTGGCGCTGAAAAATTTGCTGACATTGTTAAATCTGGAAAAAATTGAAGAAGGACTCTTTCGGGGCCAAAGTGAAGACTTAGGGTTACGTCAGGTTTTTGGGGGACAGGTTGTCGGTCAGGCGCTGTATGCCGCAAAGGAAACCGTACCAGAAGAGCGTCTGGTCCATTCCTTTCACAGCTACTTTTTACGCCCCGGCGATAGCCAAAAGCCCATCATCTATGATGTAGAAGTCCTGCGTGATGGTAACAGCTTCAGCGCACGCCGCGTTGCCGCAATCCAGAATGGTAAACCTATTTTTTACATGACAGCCTCTTTCCAGGCGCCGGAAGACGGATTTGAACATCAGAAAACCATGCCGGATGCGCCGAGTCCCGATGAGCTTAAATCAGAAACAGAAATTGCCCGCTCAGTGGCGCATTTGCTGCCGCCGCTGTTGAAAGAAAAATTTATCAACGATCGTCCATTGGAAGTGCGTCCGGTTGAATTTCATAACCCCTTAAAAGGTCACGTCGCACCTCCGGCGCGCCAGGTTTGGATCCGCGCAAATGGCGAGCTGCAGGACGATCTGCGCGTCCATCAATATCTGCTGGGTTATGCTTCAGACCTGAACTTCCTGCCTGTTGCGCTGCAGCCGTACGGAATTGGTTTCCTGGAAAAAGGGATTCAGATCGCCACCATTGACCACTCCATGTGGTTCCATCGTCCGTTCAATATCAATGAGTGGTTGTTGTATAACGTCGAGAGTACTTCGGCCTCCGGTGCCCGGGGTTTTGTACGCGGGGAGTTTTATACGCAGGACGGCGTGCTGGTCGCCTCTACCGTGCAGGAAGGGGTAATGCGTAATCGTAATTGAGAATTACCGGATGGCGGCGCAAAAGCGTTGCCATCCGGCAGATTGAAACATCAAGCGTTGTAAGCGTTCTCGCCGTGGCTGTTCACATCCAGACCTTCGCGTTCCTGCTCTTCCGGTACACGCAGACCCACCGTCATATCCGCCAGCTTATAGCCAATGAAAGCCACCACACCGGACCAGACGATGGTAATCGCCACGCTTTCCAGTTGCACCAGCAGCTGATGCCCCATGGTCACGCCCTCGGCAAAGCCCACGCCGCCCAGAGAGCTGGCAGCGAACACCCCGGTCAGGATGCAGCCGACAATGCCGCACACGCCGTGCACGCCAAACACATCACACGGATCGTCCACGCGCAGAATACGCTTCAGGATGGTCACACCCCACAGGCCAGCCAGTCCCGCAACGACACCAATAATCAACGCGCCGCCGACACCAATATAGCCACATGCCGGTGTTACCCCCACCAGACCCGCAATAGCGCCAGAACACGCGCCCAGCAGAGACGGTTTGCCACGCAGCGCCCATTCACCGAAGATCCATCCGAGGATGGCTGCGGCGGTGGCGACCACGGTATTGACGAAGGCCAGTGCAGCAATCTCATTCGCCGTTCCCGCTGAACCGGCGTTAAAGCCAAACCAACCAATATAGAGAATAGCGGTACCGGTGAAGACCATCGGCAGGTTATGCGGTTTAAAGGCTTCTTTGCCAAAACCGACGCGTTTGCCAATCAGATACGCCCCAACCAGACCGGCAATCGCCGCGTTGATATGCACGACTGTTCCGCCGGCAAAATCCAACGCACCGTGGGAAGCCAGCAAGCCGCCGCCCCAGACCATATGGGCAATCGGTATATACGACAACGTTAACCATACCACTACAAAAATCAGCACCGCAGAGAAGCGAATACGTTCAGCCAGCGCCCCAACAATCAGCCCAACGGTGATGCAGGCGAAAGAACCCTGAAAAGCAACGTGAATGTACTGGTAGAAGCTCCCCGTGACCGCCGTCAGCGCGATGTTCTTCAGCAATACCCAGTTGAAGTTGCCGAAGAAATTATTCCCTTCGCCAAATGCCAGTGAGTAGCCATAAACCACCCATAGAATACAAACCAGAGCGAATGTCACCGTCACCTGAGTCAGCATCGACAGCACGTTCTTACCGCGAATCAAACCGCCGTAGAACAACGCAATGCCAGGGATAGTCATAAACAGCACCAGCGCGGTACAGATCATCATAAAAGCGTTATCTGCTTTATCCGCAACCGCCGGTGCCGCCATTGCCAGTCCCGGCAGTAGCGCCAGTGAAGCAATACCTGTTTTCATCGTTGCTATCTTCATTTTTTGGTTTCCTATCACTGTGTGCCAGAAGTTACAGTGCGGCTTCGTCGGCTTCGCCGGTACGAATACGAATCACACGTTGCAGCTCGGCGACGAAGATTTTGCCGTCGCCAATTTTTCCGGTGTATGCCGCTTTACTGATGACATCAATCACGCCATCCAGTTGGTCGTCGGCAATCGCCACATCAATCTTCACCTTTGGCAGAAAATTGACGCTATATTCAGCCCCACGGTACAGCTCAGCATGACCTTTCTGTCGGCCAAAGCCCTTCACTTCGGTGACGGTCAGCCCCTGAATACCAATAGACGACAGTGCTTCACGGACGTCTTCCAGTTTGAACGGTTTGATTACCACGGTAACCAGCTTCATAGATCCCCTCCAGTCAGAATTCAGTAGTGGCTGCAGATACACGAGAGGAATATTGCAAGGGGTGTGCCAGGAATGAAAAACGCGGAATAATTCAGGCTTGCAGGGTATTGCTGGGGGAGAAAAAGAAAAAACGCACTATGACGGTGCATAGTGCGTTACATTTTTGCACCAGATTGTTGATTGCCGGATGGCGGCGTAAACGCCTTATCCGGCCTACAAAACCGCGTTGACCGTAGGCCTGATAAGCGCAGCGCCATCAGGCGATAACCGAATCCTCATGTGCGCTGGCCGCCAGCTCTTCACCCGCCAGTTGCAGCTGATACATCTGCCAGTAACGGCCCTGCGCCGCCAGTAGTTGCTGGTGCGTACCACGCTCAACCGCCTGCCCGCGATGCAGCACCAGAATGGTATCCGCATCGACAATTGTCGATAACCGATGTGCAATCACCACCAGCGTGGTGTGTTCACGTACCGCCGCCAGCGCGTGCTGAATGGCCTGTTCAGTACCGGAATCAATACTGGCCGTGGCTTCATCAAGGATCAGTACCTGCGGCGTTTCCACCAATACCCGCGCCAGCGCCAGCAGCTGTTTCTGCCCAACGGAGAGATTATTGCCCTGCTCGCCCAGCCGGGTATGGATCCCCTCGCTCAGCCCCCGCGCCAGTGCTGCCAGTTGCACAGTCTCCAGAGCCTGCCATACCCGCTCTTCTGAGATATCACGACCCAGCGTGACGTTTGCCAGGAAGGTATCCGCCATCACCACCGGATCCTGCTGCACCATCGCGATGCCCTGACGTAACGCACTGTGGCTCAGAGAAGACAGCGGACGTCCGTCAAGGCGGATTTCGCCCTGCGTCAACGGGTAGTAACCCATCAGCAGACTGGCCAGCGTACTTTTGCCGCTACCGGTGTGTCCGACCAAGGCTACAAAGCTGCGCGAAGGCACGGACAGACTGATGTTTTGCAGCACCAGATTGTCGTCACGATAGGCAAATGAAACGTTATCCACCTCAATGTCCCCGCTCTTCAGCGGTCGATCATCGTCACCATAGCGCTGACGAGGCCCGTCCATCAGTTCGAACACTCGCTCGCCGGCGACAACCGCCTGCTGCAGCATGGATTGCTGGGTGGTCAGCTCGATCAGCGGTTCGTTCAAACGGCCGAGGTAGCTGATAAACGCGTACAGCACGCCAACCTCAATGGAGCTGCCAGAGGTAAAGCTGAACAACATCAGCAAACCGCAGAGGATCAGCGCCGAGAAAAGGCTCAGCAGCGGGCGCAGCAAAAAGCCATCCAGTCGCAGGGTTTGCATACGCGCCATATAGTGCGAGCGGCTGGCCTCCCCCATTCTCTCGCCAAATCGCGCCTGCTGGCGGAACTGCTGGATAACGCTCATGCCGTTGATGACTTCGTTAAAGCCATCGTTAATATCCGCCAGATAAGCGCGCACCCGACGCACAATCGGGGTGCTGTAGCGTTGATAAATCACCATCACCACCATCACCGCCGGGAAAATGGCCATCGCCACCAGCGCCATACGCCACTCGAGGCTGAACATCGCCACCAGCATGGCACCGATTAAGGCCGCGCTGCGCAGAACCGTTGCGACCACCGTCACGTACAGGTCGCGAATAACTTCGGTGTCATTGGTCACACGTGAGATAAGCTGCCCGACGGGCTGAGTATCAAAGGCGCTGAGCGGCTGGCGCAGCGCAGCGTCCATTACGTCAGTGCGTAACTGTTGTACGACGCCAACCGCCGCCTGGTTAAACAACAACGACTGCGCGTAATGCAGGCCTGCCGCCAGCAGTTGCAGACCGACATAGGCCGCAACCAGCCCGACAACCATCGCCAACGGCAGATTGTTCTTCGCCACCATGTTATCGATAAAATAGCTAATCAACAGCGGACCGCTGACTTCCGCCGCAGCCGCCACCCACAGCATAACTACCGCAATCACCAACTGTTTTCGCCATGGTGAACCATACGCCAGCAATCTTTTCAGGGTCGGCCATAGTTGCCCAAAACTACGCATTAGCCGCCTCCTCGTTTATTTCTGGCGCATCAGACAGTGCCGCTTCCAGTTGCTGATAGCGGTACATATCGCGATACCAGCCGGGCTGTTGCACTAAAGATTCATGCTCACCGCGCTGGGCAATATGCCCATGCTGCATCACGATAATCTCGTTGGCTTCCGTCAGAGCCGATAAACGGTGGGCGCTGATAATCACGGTTCTGCCTTCGCCCCACTGACGCAGGTTATGCAGGATCTGATGCTCGGTACGACCATCTACCGCCGATAACGCATCATCCAGAATCAGGATTTCAGCATTCAGCAGTAGCGCTCGGGCGATAGAAATACGCTGTTTTTGTCCACCAGACAGCATCACCCCACGTTCGCCCACTTCGGTGTCATAGCCCTGAGGAAGACGTAGAATATCTTCATGAACGCTGGCAAGGCGCGCCACATGCTCGATCTCTGCCTGGGTGGCCTGCGGGCGTCCTAAGGCGATGTTATTGCCGACCGTATCCGAGAACAAGAAAGGTGTCTGGCTGACCACTGCCAGACGGCTACGCCAGCTATCCAGCTGCAAGCGCGTTAACGGGATATCATGAAAGCGCACATCGCCCTCGGTGATATCAAAATGACGTTGGATCAGCGACAGCACCGTACTTTTCCCCGCGCCGGTTGGGCCACAGATGCCCAGCATCTGCCCTGGTTTAAGCCGAAAATTCACATTTTCCAGCGCCGGGTGGGTGGTTTGTGGGTAACAAAATTCGCGAATCGCCACCGCCAGCTCGCCGCGTCCTTCCGGCACCAGTTCAGTACCGTCATCCACTACCGGCGCTTCTGCCAGCATGGCGCGAATTCGGCTATACGCGGCGCTGCCACGCTCGACGATGTTAAACATCCATGCCAGCGCCAGCATCGGCCAAATCATCAGACCGAGATACATCATAAAGCTGGTGAGCTGGCCGAGCGTCAGCGAACCGTGCACCACCATCCAGCTTCCCCCGGCAATCGCCAGCAGGTTAGCCATCCCAATGGCGATATAAATCGTGGGATCAAAGCGAGCGTCAATGCGCGCCACGCGCAGGTTTTTCTTACCTGTATCTTCAGCATCAGCGGCAAATAATGCCGACTGCCGATCCTCCAGACCAAAGGCCTTGATCATACGAATACTGGTCAGGCTTTCCTGAGTACGATCGTTGAGGCTGGAAAACGCCGCCTGCGCCAGCTTAAAGCGGTTATGGAGTCGATCACCGTAACGTTTGATCATTATCGCCATCACCGGCATCGGCAGCAGCGCAATCAACGTAAGTTGCCAGCTTATCTGCGTTGACATCACGATCAGCACCGCACATCCCATGACCAGCGAATCTACCAGCGTCAGTACGCCTTCCCCGGCGGCGAATACCACGCGGTCAACATCGTTAGTTGCACGCGCCATCAGATCGCCCGTGCGGTGACGCAGATAAAACTCTGGATGCTGACGACTCAACTGACGGTAATAATCTTCCCGCAGCTCAACTGCCAGTTGGTAGGATGCGCCAAACAGCAGCACGCGCCAGACATAGCGCAGTAAATAAACCACCACGGCGATCAGAGCAATGGTTCCCACCCACATCAGCAGCCGCTCGGTGGTGAAGCGTTGTGTCGTTACGCCATCCACAATGATCCCCACCACTTTCGGCGGAATAAGCTGAAGGATAGCGATGATGATAAGCAGGGCCACCGCCCCGAGGTAGCGACGCCACTCCCGGCGGAAGTACCAGCTTAATTGAGCAAATAATCGCACGCGTTATGTCCTGACAAAATTTCCGGCAATAAGCGCCGGGAGAATTATTCAATAGGGAGAGCAGTTGTGTATTTAATCTGTTCCATGGCAAAGCTGGAGGTGACGTCAGACAGGCCCGGTACGCTGTTCACCAGGCGCTTATAAAATTCATCGTAGCTTTTCATATCAGCGACCTGCACTCGCATCAGGTAATCATACTCCCCTGCCATACGCCAGAACCCCAGAACCTCGGGCATTCCGGTCACTTCAGTGACAAAGCGGCAATACCATTCGCTGCTGTGATGCTGAGTTTTGATCAGCACAAACGCGGTTAAGCCCAGCCCCAGTTTTTCCGGATCCAGCAAGGCGACTCTGCCCAGCAGAACACCGTCATCCTCGAGCCGTTTGAGGCGTTTCCAACAGGGAGTGGTAGTCAGATTAACGGCATCTGCTAACGCCTGCAAAGAAAGGGTGCAGTCCTGTTGCAGTAAGCCAAGCAGCTTACGGTCAATTTTGTCTAGCATATCCACTCCACAGAGAAGAATTTTCTACTTACATTCTATTTTAAAGGCTAAATGGCAACAATTTTTTCCGTGCTTTTCGCTATTCTGGGCACAAAATGACAAATGGATATTTATTAATGATGAATAGCTCCTGGGTTAAAAACGCCATCAATGAAATCAACGCGGATTATCAGCGTTCTGCAGATACACATCTCATTCGTCTGTCGCTACCGGCGTTTCCGGGCATTCAGATCTATTTAAAAGATGAGAGCACGCATCCGACCGGGAGCCTGAAGCATCGTCTGGCGCGCTCACTGTTTCTGTACGGATTGTGCAATGGCTGGATCAAAGAAGGCACCACCATCATTGAATCATCGTCCGGTTCAACGGCGGTATCTGAGGCTTATTTCGCTCGACTGTTAGGGCTGCCGTTTATTGCCGTCATGCCTTCCTGTACGGCGAAACGTAAAGTTGAACAGATTGAATTTTACGGCGGTCGCTGTCATTTCGTGCAAAGCGCCTGCGAAATCTACGCAGCCTCTGAACAATTGGCGCGTGAACTGAACGGTCATTACATGGACCAGTTCACTTATGCTGAGCGCGCCACCGACTGGCGTGGCAATAATAATATTGCCGACAGCATCTTTCGTCAGATGCAGTGCGAGCCCAATCCCGTTCCCCGCCATATCGTGATGAGCGCTGGCACCGGCGGCACCTCAGCAACCATTGGCCGCTATATCCGCTGTCAGGGCTACGATACTCGCCTGATGGTAGTGGATCCGGAGAATTCGGTTTTTCTGCCCTTCTGGCAGGATCGCGATGCGACATTGCGCAGCCCGGTAGGAAGCAAAATTGAAGGTATCGGGCGTCCGCGCGTAGAACCCTCTTTCATTCCTGACGTGGTCGATGAAATGCTGCGCGTGCCGGATGCCGCCAGCGTGGCTACCGCGCACTGGCTGGAAACGCAGTTGGGTCGTAAAGTCGGCGCCTCAACCGGCACCAACATGTGGGGAACGCTGCAACTTGCCGCGCGCATGCGCAATGCCGGAGAAACCGGTTCACTGGTGACGCTGCTCTGCGACAGCGGTGAACGCTATCTGGAAACCTACTACAACCCGCAATGGGTTGACGCACACATCGGTGATTTAACGCCGTGGAAAGCGGAACTTGCCCAGTTGCTGAATACACACTAAGCAGACAAAAAAAAGCCAGACGCGAAGTCTGGCTTGCTGGAAGGGATCTCTCATTCGGGGGAATAAGGTAGATGCGGATTGTCCAGCCAATGCGTCAAAAAGTGTGACACCGCCTGATTACGGCAATGTCCAATCACCGATAAATGAGGCAGTTCAGCCATCAGTTGCGGCATTGCGTTACCCATAATCAGGCCGCGCCCAACGCTGCCTAACATTTCGCGATCGTTCATAGCATCGCCAAACGCCATACACTCGGACATTGAATATCCTAAGTGGTCACTCAATACCGCCAGCGCGGATCCTTTGTTACAGCCCAGCGGTAGTACCTCAAGGCAATCAACCGCGGAGAAACAGAGATTCGCCTGTTCTCCCAGCGCTTCATTCAGTTGAATGCGCAACTGGATCAGAGACTCATGATCGCCGCAGAAACAGATCTTCGTTACCTGATGAGCCGGAATACGTTTCACATCGACGATCTGGTAGCGAAATCCGCTATACACATGCGCCTGTAGCAGCGAGGGGATCTCTTGTCCGGTAAACCAACCGTTGTCATTAAAGACATGCATGCTGGCGGTGGTATCCCATTTCTGATGTAACACGATATCCGCAACATTCGGATCCAGATCCTGACGGTGCAACACATCGCCCTCAAGAGAGTGAATGCGCGTGCCGTTACCGGTGATCAAAAAGGCGTCCAATGAAATAGAACCCAAAATGTGGCGCATTTCCAGCACATGGCGGCCAGTGGCAAATGTCAGGGTGATATCGCGTTCACGCAGGCGCGCCAGCGTTGAAAGCGTTTCGTCACCTAAATGGTGATTCGGCATCAAAAGGGTGCCATCCATATCAAATGCAGCCAGACGAGCCATTTCTTTCTCCACACTGTGACGCGGTTAACTTGTGATTCAGTATCACCTGAGATATACGGAAGTAATAGTGAATAGATAAAATGAATTGTTCCGGGTTTATATGAGATTGTTGAATCGCCTGAACCAGTACCAACGCCTGTGGCAGCCTTCGAACGGCGAACCGCAGTCGGTGACCGTCGGGGAACTGGCCGAACGCTGTTTTTGCAGTGAGCGCCACGTGCGTACCCTGCTGAAGCAAGCGCAGGATGCTGGCTGGCTGGAGTGGCACGCCCAGTCTGGGCGTGGGAAACGCGGGCAATTACGCTTTTTGGTGACGCCGGATTCCCTACGCAACACCATGATGGAACAGGCGCTGCAAAAGGGAGAACAGCTTAGCGTGCTGGAACTCGCTCAGTTAGCACCGGGAGAATTAAGAACGTTGCTACAACCGTTTATGGGCGGCCAATGGCAAAACGACACGCCAACCCTGCGTATCCCCTATTATCGCCAGCTTGACCCTTTGCACCCTGGATTTCTCCCCGGTCGCGCGGAGCAACACCTTGCTGGACAAGTTTTCTCTGGCCTGACCCGATTTGACAGCACTACGCAACGTCCCTGTGGAGACTTAGCCCACCACTGGAATATCTCCGCTGACGGCCTGCGCTGGGATTTCTATATTCGTTCCACCCTGCATTGGCATAACGGCGATACGGTAAGCAGCACGCAGCTACATCAACAGTTGCTGAAGCTGTTAGAGTTACCTGCGCTGAATAAGCTATTTATCAGCGTAAAGCGCATTGAGGTGACGCATCCCCAGTGTCTGACCTTTATTCTGCATCGTCCCGACTTCTGGCTGGCACACCGTCTGGCGAGCTACAGCAGTCACCTGGCGCATCCTGAGCACCCGTTTGTGGGTACCGGCCCGTTCCGGTTGACACTGTTTACTCCTGAGCTGGTGCGTATCGAGAGTCATGATCACTACCATCTGAGTCATCCGCTGCTAAAAGCCATTGAATACTGGATAACCCCGCAGCTCTTCTCCCAGGATTTGGGCACCAGCTGCCGCCATCCGGTGCAAATTGCGATTGGTAAACCCGAAGAGTTACCTATGCTAAGCCAGGTAAGCAGCGGCATCAGCCTTGGTTTTTGCTATCTCACACTCAGAAAAAGCGCGCGCCTGAATACGCAGCAGGCTCGTCGACTGGTCGATATTATCCACCGTTCTTCCCTGCTACAAACGCTTGAAGTGGATGAAAATCTGATCACGCCAAGCAATGCACTGCTGCCCGGATGGAGTATCCCGCAATGGGATGAACTCGACGAGGTAGCATTACCGGAAAAGCTGACGCTGGCTTATCATCTGCCGGTAGAACTTCACGCTATGGCTGAACAGCTTTGCCATGCGTTGGCTCTGCTCGGCTGTGAATTAACGCTTATTTTTCATAATGCTAAAAACTGGGATGGCAATCATCCCCTAGCCCAGGCCGACCTGATGATGGGCGACAGGCTGATTGGTGAAGCACCTGAATATACTCTCGAACAGTGGTTGCGCTGCGATCAGCTCTGGTCACATGTATTGAATGCGCCAGCATACACACATTTGCAAACGACCCTGGATGCCCTACAAATCCAGGCCGATGAGGACGATCGCCACGCGGCTTTACAACAAGTTTTCGCCACGCTAATGCATGACGCTACCCTGACGCCACTGTTCAATTATCACTATCGCATCAGCGCGCCACCAGGGGTGAACGGCGTACGCCTGAATCCTCGTGGCTGGTTCGAATTTACCGAAGCCTGGTTGCCACCTCCTTCAGCGTGAAGAAGCTGGTCGGCGACACGCCCAGGCGCTACCATAAGGGCTTCGTTATTTTGTCAGGAAAAGCCATGAAACGTGCCGTTGTTGTATTCAGTGGAGGTCAGGACTCCACGACTTGTCTGGCGCAAGCGCTGCATCAGTATGATGAAGTGCACTGCGTGACCTTTGATTATGGTCAGCGCCATCGCGCTGAGATTGATGTCGCACGTGACCTGGCCTTAAAACTTGGCGCACGCGCGCACAAAGTGCTTGATGTCACGCTGCTCAGTGAACTGGCTGTCAGCAGCCTGACCCGCGATAATATTCCGGTACCCGATTACGAACCGGATGCGAACGGCATTCCCAATACCTTTGTGCCAGGACGCAATATTCTGTTCTTAACGCTGGCAGCGATTTACGCGTACCAGGTGCAGGCAGAGGCAGTCATTACCGGCGTTTGTGAAACGGATTTCTCTGGATACCCGGACTGTCGCGATGAGTTCGTCAAAGCCCTGAACCATGCCGTAAGCCTGGGGATGGCGAAAGATATTCGCTTTGAAACCCCACTGATGTGGATCGATAAAGCCGAAACCTGGGCGCTGGCTGATTACTGGGGCAAGCTGGACCTGGTACGCGAAGAAACACTAACTTGCTATAACGGCATCAAAGGTGACGGTTGCGGTCACTGTGCGGCGTGTAATCTGCGTGCCAACGGCCTGAACCATTATCTGGCGGATAAACCGGGAGTGATGGCGGCAATGAAGCAGAAAACCGGCCTGAAATAATTGAGCGAATAGTGCCGGATGGCGGCGTAAACGCCTTATCCGGCCTACCGACAGCATTCATCGTACACAATATCGCCCGTAGGCCTGATAAGCGAAGCGCCATCAGGCAACGTTGAGCTACTGCACCATCTGCTCCAGTTTTTCGCGTAACTCCCCTTCCAGCGGCAGCGCTTTTTGCGTTTTCAAATCAATACAGACGAAGGTAATCAACGCGTCGGCCACTACCTGCCCTTCCGGCTCCAGAGTAATTGTCTGGTTTAACACCCCGCTTTTGCCATTTAGCTGTTGCACCTGACTAGTGATGGTCAGCAGGTCGCTTAGCACCGCTGGACGACGGTAGTTAATATTTATATTCACGACCACAAAAGCGATGTTGTGTGCAGTCATCCATTGAAAGCTGTCGCTGTTTTCCAGACCATCCCAGCGGGCTTCTTCCAAAAACTCGAGATAGCGGGCGTTGTTGACGTGCTGATAGACATCAAGATGAAAACCACGGACTTTGATTTGTGTTTGCATAGCGCAGGAACCTTACGTTTTTATAAGAATATATTCAGGGTAGTGAGGTCATAACTGGTATGACCTCTCTAGTCTGGCAAATTTTCAGCGCTGTGCAAGTTATTAAAGTGTTAAAAATGCCAAATTACGCTCCACCAGCGAACTGCCCATACCCGGCACCTGCTTTAAGTCCTCCACCGTTTTAAACGGTCCGTACTCCTCACGATAGCTCACAATCGCCTGCGCTTTCTTCAGACCGACGCCATTCATGACTCGCGCTAAATCCTCCGCAGAAGCGCTGTTGATGCTTACCCTGGTGCCTTCATCGTCGCTTGCTTTAGCGGGCAGTGTGGCTTTGCTTTGTGCCGCCCCTGAGTTTTCCGCTTTGGTTTGAGTCGCCTGGCTTTTGGCGACAGGCTCAGCCGCCAATGCAGTTTGGGCCATACCAGCGCAGGTCAATGAAAGAGTGATAAGCAGGGCTTTGATTCCATGTTTCATACTGTTTTCTCCTTGTTTGTTAACAGTGGAATCACGATAGCGAGGTGCAGAACGGCAGACAAATAGCAAATATCAGAAATGGAAAAGGCCGCGAAAGCGGCCTTTGGTAGATACAACTTTTTGCAATTTTTTGCGAACTGCCTCGGTTATTGCTGCTGTTCCAGTGCATCACCGATTTTAATTTTTGCGGCTTTACGCAGGTTGCTCATCAGCGCTTCGAAGACAATCTGCGCGTTGTTCTGAGTGATCCCCTGAACCATCGCTTTCTTCTGCGCTTCAGGCATAGAACCGGCTTTCACCTCGTCCAGCGCCAACAGAACAACGTTACCCTGCATGTCGTTCGCTACGCCGTAGCTCGGCTTGTCTTTCGCTGGCAGGCTCAGACCAAAGGCAGCCTGGCTCAACGGATCCTGACCCGTACGGCTCAGCGTTTTTGCCTCGCCAAAGCTCAGACCCGCAGCTTTCATCGCTTCATCACCTTTACCGGCTTTCAAATCCGCCAGCAGTTTATCGGCATCAAGCTTCGCCTGCTGCTCTGCTTTATTGTGCTTAACGAGCGCAGTTACCTGCTCTTTCACTTCAGCCAGTGGCTTCACGGCTTCAGCTTTGTGCTCTGCAATACGCAGCACGAACGCGCGATCGCCATCCACGGTGATGATATCGGAGTTACTGCCAGGTGTACCGTTCTCGCCAACCAGACCACCATTGAAAATGATGTCAGCGACTGGTTTGAAATTCAGTTCTTCCGGCAGGCTGTCACGGCTAAACCAGCCCGTTTCAACCGCTTTCATACCTGCTGCCTGCTCTGCACCCGCCAGAGATTCGTTATCGTTGCTGGCCGCATCGCTGACTTTCTGTTGCAGCGCATAGTAGGCATCCAGCGCTTTTTCCTGCTTCACTTTTGCCGCAATGTCGTCACGGGCTTCGCTCAGCGGTTTAACCTGTGCAGGCTGTACGTCGTCAAGACGCGCAACGAGGAAACCAACGGAAGACTTAATTACGCCAGACAGTTGGCCTTTTTCTTTCAGACCGGCATTTTTCAGCTCATCCGGGGTGGTTGAATCTTCCAGCCATCCCATATCGCCGCCTTTACGGGCAGAGATGATATCGGCAGATTTTTCTTTCGCCAGCGCAGCAAAGTCACCGCCTTTATTCAGCTCGTCCAGTACCGCTTTGGCTTCATCTTCAGTTTTGGTCTGAATGATGCTATAGCGGTTACGCTGCGGCTGAGTGAACTGATCCTGATGCTGGTCATAGTAAGACTGAATATCAGCATCGCTGGCCGTCTCCTGCATAGCAGCAGCATCCAGCTTGATGTAGCTCACGCGGAACTGTTCCGGCGTCATAAAGTTGTTTTTATTCTGCTCGTAGTAGCTGGCAACTTCCTGCTCGGTAACAGACTGCTTCGCGGCCAGTGCGTTAACGTCAATCGTCGCCTCGCGCACGATCCGTTGCTGTGCGACCAGCGCCGCCAGTTCGTCCGTTTCGCCTTTCAGCATAAAGTCCGTACCGGCAACGCCGTTAATCAGCTGCTGGGTAGTAAGCTGATTACGTAATGCCTGAGCGTACTGGTCTGCGGTCATGCCCATCTGATTAACAATTGCGTTATAGCGGTTGTTATCAAATTTACCGTCGACCTGGAAAGCAGGCGTGGCAAAAATAGCCTGTTTAATCTGATCGTCGCTGATGTTGAGCTTAAGCTCGCGGGAATACTGATCCAGCAGCGCTTCGTCAACAAGACGATTCAGCACCTGCTGACGCAGCGTTTTCATGTAACCTTCGTTCGCGGCCAGCTCGGAGTATTGATCGCCCAGCTGTTGCTGCATGCGGTTACGTTCGCTGTTGAACGCATTCTCGAACTGCCCGCGGCTGATCTCCTGGCCATTCACTTTGGCGGCGAAGTTATTGCCCCCGCCAATCAGGTAACCACTCACGCCGGTCAAAATGAACGACACGATAATGATACCGAAAATAATCTTGAGCACGAGACTGTTAGCAGCCGTGCGTAAGCTGTCCATCATGGTGTAACCACACTCCGCTGTAGATGACTATACGCGTTATCTCTAAAGCCGCCTGCGCGTTGACACAACAACGGCGGCAAGGATTTTGAGTATATATGCTTCACGCAGCATAGCGTTTCCTGAACGCTGCGCACAAAGGCCTATTGTGACAAGAAACAGGGGTAATTGTCAGCCCACAACACGTAGAAAGTACCGGAATTACAAATAAAAAAGGCACATCAGTCGATGCGCCCTTGTACTTCGTCACATCCCCAAAGGGGAAATCACTTAGTTTACCGCGTCTTTCAGTGCTTTACCTGCACGGAAGCCCGGTACTTTAGCCGCGGCAATGGTGATCTCTTTACCTGTTTGCGGGTTGCGACCAGTACGGGCAGCACGCTCTTTAACGGCAAAAGTACCAAAACCTACCAGCGCTACGTCATCACCTTCTTTCAGAGATTCGGTAACAGAAGCAATAATTGCATCTAACGCACGTCCAGCCGCAGCTTTAGAGATATCAGCCCCTGCAGCAATTTTGTCGATCAGTTGAGATTTATTCACTCTTCTCTTCCTCTTTATAATTTATATCGCACCTGAATCCTTCAAAGTGCGACCGCGCAGCAGTTATATCAGGCCTGCCATGCCCTTACAACACCCGTTAATGATGGCAAGCCTAATCCGTCATCTAAATTAGCTATACAAAAAAAGGCTGGCAAGCCCGAAATGGCCTGCCAGCCCTGTTTTTATTAATGCTCTTTGCGCGAGGTCACTATTTTGCCGTCACAACCTGCATTCCAGAGGGTTCATTTTGCAACGCAAGAGCCAGAACTTCCTCAATGCGTTTCACCGGATGGATGTCCAGATCGGCAATTACGTTATCCGGAATCTCTTCCAGGTCACGTTTGTTCTCATCAGGAATTAAGACCGTTTTAATACCGCCACGGTGTGCCGCCAGCAGTTTTTCTTTCAAACCACCGATTGGCAGAACCTGACCACGCAGGGTGATCTCGCCGGTCATCGCCACGTCGGCGCGAACCGGGTTACCGGTAAGACAAGAAACCAGCGCGGTACACATGGCAATACCCGCACTTGGGCCATCTTTCGGCGTCGCTCCTTCAGGTACGTGAACGTGAATGTCGCGTTTTTCGTAAAAGTCCGGATTAATACCCAGTTTTTCCGCACGCGCACGTACCACGGTCAGTGCAGCCTGAATAGATTCCTGCATGACTTCACCCAGAGAACCGGTGTAGGTCAGTTTACCTTTACCCGGTACGCAGGCGGTTTCGATGGTCAACAGATCGCCGCCCACTTCCGTCCACGCCAGGCCGGTTACCTGACCAACGCGGTTTTCGTTGTCCGCGCGGCCATAATCAAAGCGCTGTACGCCCAGATAGTCGTGCAGATTATCGCCATTGATCTCGATATGTTTCAGCGACTTGTCGAGCAACAGCTGTTTCACCGCTTTACGGCACAGTTTGGAGATTTCGCGCTCCAGACTACGCACGCCCGCTTCACGGGTGTAGTAACGAATAATGCCTACAATGGCGCTATCGTCGACCGTCAGCTCACCTTTTTTCAGCGCGTTACGCTCAATCTGTTTCGGCAACAGGTGACGTTTTGCAATATTCAGCTTCTCGTCTTCGGTATAACCGGACAGACGGATCACTTCCATACGATCCAGCAACGGCGCCGGAATATTCATGGAGTTAGAGGTCGCAACGAACATCACGTCGCTGAGATCGTAGTCCACTTCCAGGTAGTGATCGCTGAACGCCACGTTCTGCTCTGGATCCAGCACCTCAAGCAGTGCGGAAGCCGGATCGCCACGCATGTCGGAAGACATTTTGTCGATCTCATCAAGCAGGAACAGCGGGTTTTTAACACCCACTTTAGCCATTTTCTGGATCAGTTTACCCGGCATAGAACCGATATAGGTCCGGCGGTGACCGCGAATTTCAGCCTCATCACGCACGCCGCCCAGCGCCATACGGATGTATTTACGCCCGGTCGCCTTGGCGATGGACTGCCCCAGAGAAGTTTTACCTACCCCCGGCGGCCCAACCAGACACAGGATCGGCCCCTTGATTTTATTCACACGGCTTTGGACCGCGAGATACTCAAGGATACGATCTTTGACGCGTTCCAGACCGTAATGGTCGGTATCGAGGATTTCCTGCGCCTGACGCAGGTCTTTTTTGACCTTGCTACGCGCATTCCACGGTACCTGAACCATCCAGTCGATGTAGCCACGCACTACGGTCGCTTCCGCCGACATCGGAGACATCATTTTCAGCTTCTGCAGTTCCGCTTCCGCTTTCTCTTTTGCCTCTTTCGGCATTTTCGCCGCGTCGATCTTACGCTTCAGCGCTTCGTTTTCGTCCGGCGCATCGTCCATCTCGCCGAGCTCTTTCTGAATAGCTTTCATCTGCTCGTTCAGATAGTACTCACGCTGGGATTTTTCCATCTGCTTTTTCACGCGGTTGCGAATGCGTTTCTCAACCTGCAGCAGATCGATTTCAGACTCCATCATCGCCATCAGATATTCCAGACGTTCGTTAACGTCGGACATCTCCAGCACGGACTGTTTGTCAGCCAGCTTCAGCGGCATGTGCGCAGCGATGGTGTCCGCCAGACGTGCAGGATCGTCGATGCTGTTCAGCGACGTCAGCACTTCTGGTGGGATTTTCTTGTTCAGCTTGATGTAACCTTCGAACTGGCTGATAGCAGTACGCACCAGCACTTCCTGTTCGCGCTCATCAATAGCAGGCGAGTCAAGGTACTCTGCTTTCGCAGAGAAATGCTCGCCGTTGTCAGACAGCGCTGAAATACGCGCGCGCTGTAACCCCTCGACCAGCACTTTTACGGTGCCGTCAGGCAGTTTCAGCATCTGCAAAATAGAGGCCACGGTCCCGACGGTGAAAAGATCGTTTACACCCGGCTCATCCGTTGACGCTTCTTTCTGTGCGACCAGCATGATTTTTTTATCATGGTCCATAGCCGCTTCCAGACAACGGATAGATTTTTCCCGCCCTACAAATAAGGGTATGACCATGTGCGGATAAACCACCACATCGCGCAACGGCAATACGGGGATTTCAATGCGTTCAGAACGCTCAGGATTCATAGAGCTCTCTCTTAGTTTAGTTTCCGCCAGGTAATCAGGTGGTACGACTGTGCTTCACACCACCTTTAACATGTATGTCAGTATATGGGGATGTTTCCCACACATTCAACGCCATGTTTACGGAAAAATAAAAGGGGAGATAAAATCCCCCCTTTTTAATTAAATGTCTGTATGAATTGATGAATTATTCGCCAGATGCCTGCTGTGCTTCCGGCTTACCGTAAATCAGCAATGGCTTGCTCTGGCCGCCAATCACCGACTCGTCGATCACCACTTTTTCGACGTCTTCCATAGAAGGCAGATCGTACATGGTGTCGAGCAGCGCGGCTTCGACGATAGAACGCAGACCACGGGCACCGGTTTTACGCGCCATCGCTTTCTTGGCGATCGCATCCAGCGCTTCCTCACGGAACTCCAGATCAACACCTTCAAGATTGAACAACGCCTGGTACTGCTTGGTCAGGGCATTTTTCGGCTCTTTGAGGATCTGAATCAGCGCTTCTTCACTCAGTTCGCTCAGGGTTGCCACAACCGGCAGACGACCGATGAACTCAGGGATCAGACCAAATTTGATCAGATCTTCCGGTTCGACCTGCGACAGCAGTTCACCTTCGCTGGCTTTATCAGACTGCGCTTTTACCGTTGCGCCAAAACCAATGCCGGAGCCAGTTTCAACACGGTTAGCAATCACTTTATCCAGACCGGCAAATGCACCACCGCAGATAAACAGGATCTTGGAGGTATCAACCTGCAGGAATTCCTGCTGAGGATGTTTACGACCACCCTGCGGCGGAACGGCGGCAACCGTACCTTCGATCAGTTTCAACAGCGCCTGCTGTACGCCTTCGCCGGAAACGTCACGGGTAATGGACGGGTTGTCAGACTTACGAGAAATCTTGTCGATTTCATCGATATAGACGATCCCACGCTGTGCTTTCTGCACGTCGTAATCGCACTTCTGCAACAGTTTCTGAATAATATTTTCAACATCTTCACCCACATAACCGGCTTCGGTCAGCGTGGTGGCGTCGGCCATAGTGAACGGAACGTCCAGCAGGCGCGCCAGCGTTTCAGCCAGCAGCGTTTTACCGGAACCCGTCGGACCAATCAGCAGGATGTTACTTTTGCCCAACTCAACCCCATTGCTGGTGTCGCCGTTGCGCAGACGTTTGTAATGGTTGTATACCGCGACCGCCAGCACTTTCTTCGCCTGCTCCTGACCGATAACGTAATCGTCCAGGTGGTTGCGAATTTCATGTGGCGTCGGCAGCGCACTGCGTTCACGGTGCGGTGCTACTTCCTTAATCTCTTCGCGAATGATGTCGTTACATAAATCAACACATTCGTCGCAGATATACACGGATGGACCGGCAATCAGCTTACGCACTTCATGCTGGCTTTTGCCGCAAAAAGAGCAGTACAACAATTTGCCCGAGCCATCTTTGCGTTTATCTGTCATGGGTCAAAACCTCTTCTTTGTTCTTTGTGCCGCACACGACGACGCAAATGCCATTCTCAGGCGCAAGACGCTAGTCAGCGTTGTGCCGCTCCAGGTAATTATAGCGGCACACCTGCGCACTGGGCATTAATTACGATGGGTCAAAATCGAGTCGACCAGACCGTACTCTACCGCTTCAGAAGCGGAGAGGAAGCGATCGCGCTCGGTATCACGTTCAATCTGCTCAAGAGATTGACCCGTATGATGCGCCATAAGTTCGTTCATGCGCCCTTTTACCTTCAGGATTTCACGGGCATGAATTTCAATATCCGTTGCCTGGCCCTGGTAACCGCCCAGAGGCTGGTGGATCATGACGCGAGAGTTAGGCAGGCAAAAACGTTTGCCTTTCGCCCCGGCGGTCAGCAGGAACGCCCCCATTGAGGCCGCCTGGCCCATACAAATGGTGCTGACGTCCGGCTTAATAAACTGCATGGTGTCATAGATAGACATCCCGGCAGTGATCACTCCACCAGGGGAGTTGATGTACAGGTAGATATCTTTTTCTGGGTTTTCTGCTTCCAGGAACAGCATCTGCGCCACGATCAGGTTGGCCATATGGTCTTCGACCTGGCCGGTCAGAAAAATGACGCGTTCCTTAAGTAGACGAGAATAGATATCAAAAGATCGCTCACCACGTGAGGTCTGTTCAATGACCATCGGCACCAGCGCCATATGGGGTGCAAAGTTATCTCGTTCGCCGCTGTATGACATTTCCGTCTCCTGGATAAAATTTGAAAAAACCTGCTGTGCTGATTGTAACCTTATGGACGGATTATCAGCTAGTCCCTCAGTAATGGGTACGACATCGCCATAATTCAAGCATAACAATCTTTTGTTGTAACGCTAACACTGAAACGCTGTTTTCGCACTCTTCCCATGCAAAATGCGTGACAAAAAAAAACCCGCCACCAAAAGGTGACGGGCTTGCGTACGAAATTCGAGCTAAAAAAGCGACGAATTACGCCTGCTGGTTCATCAGCTCGTTGAAGGAAGTGGCTTTTTCAGTCACTTTCGCTTTCGCCAGAACGGCTTCAACAGCCTGCTCTTCCAGAGCGACGTTACGCATGTTGTCCATCAGCTCTTTATTTTTGCTGTAGAACTCAACCACTTCTTTCGGATCTTCGTAAGCAGAAGCCATCTCTTCGATCAGGCCTTTAACGCGATCTTCGTCAGCTTTCAGTTCGTTGGTGCGAATCACTTCGCCCAGCAGCAGACCAACAACTACGCGACGCTTAGCCTGTTCTTCGAACAGTTCACGCGGCAGTTCCAGAGCTTGTTTCTCGTTGCCGCCGAAACGCTGTGCAGCCTGACGACGCAGAACGTCGATTTCGCTGTCGATCAGCGCAGCCGGAACGTCGATGTCGTTAGCTTTTACCAGACCTTCGATCGCCTGAGACTTAACGCGGTTACGCACAGCGCCTTTCAGCTCGCGTTCCATGTTTTTGCGTACTTCAGCGCGCAGACCTGCTACGGAACCATCTTCAACGCCGAAACGTTTGATGAATTCTTCAGTCAGTTCCGGCAGTTCGCGTTCTTCAACTTTCTTCAGGTTGATAACGAACTTAGCGGCTTTACCTTTCAGGTTTTCAGCGTGGTACTCTTCCGGGAAAGTCACGTCGATAGTGAACTCTTCGCCAGCTTTGTGGCCTTTAACGCCTTCTTCAAAGCCCGGGATCATACGACCCTGACCCATCGCCAGTACGAAGTCAGACGCTTTGCCGCCTTCGAACTCTTCGCCGTCTACAGAACCGGTGAAGTCGATGGTTACACGGTCTTCTGCATCAGCAGCGCCGTCTTTGTCTTTCCAGGTAGCCTGCTGCTTACGCAGGGTATCCAGCATCACGTCAACGTCAGCGTCGGTGACTTCAACAACCGGTTTTTCAACTTCAATTGCTTCCAGACCAGTCAGCTCAACTTCCGGGTAAACTTCGAACTCTACCGCGTAAGTAAAATCTTCACCCAGTTTGTATTCGCCCGGAACGTAGTTCGGTGCGCCAGCCGGATTGATTTTTTCTTTGATGATCGCGTCAACGAAGTTGCGGCTCATCAGGTCGCCCAGAACGTCCTGGCGAACAGATGCGCCATAACGCTGAGCAACAACATTCATCGGTACTTTTCCTTTGCGGAAACCGTCAATACGCACTTTCTTCGCTACGTTGACCAGCTCGCTTTTCACAGCGGTCTCGATGCTGTCAGCAGCGATAGTAATCGTTACACGGCGGCCAAGGCCTTGAGTGGTTTCAACTGAAACTTGCATCTTGTTACCTCAAAAAATCACAGTGCTCGGTCAACTCTTCTCCGCAAGCACAGGTTGTTGGCTTCGCGGAACTGGGATGTTCTCATAAGCAATCACATTCCCTGTCGTCAGAATCATCCCGAAGACATTCCGAAAAATAAGACGCGCATTATAGCGGCATCACTTTTATGAGTCGAGAACGGTTATCGCGCGTTGCTGCGGCTTTTTTCACAATTCCCGGCTAATTTTTGTCTGAATACTGTACGACTGCCCCAGAATTCAGACAAAACAAAACGGCCCGCAGGCCGTTTTCACATAATCTGTAGCAACATACTGGAAAAGCGTCGGTTGTTGCAAATCCGTTTTACGCGATGCTTCCCGCCCCACGACACGGAGGCGATGCAAAAATCGTATCCTGCAACGCTTCCCACTCCTTAATGGTGTAGGTATGCAGGGCAAGAGCATGAACGGTTGTGGAAAGCTCCGCCGTTAACGTGCTGTAAATCATCCGATGACGATTAAGAAAACGTTCACCTGTAAAGCGATCGCTAACCAGCACAACCTTAAAGTGGCTTTCAGAACCAGCCGGGACATTGTGACGATAGCTTTCATCCACAACTTCGAGGAACACGGGTTCGAACGCTGCCCTTAATTTTTCTTCTATTTGCTCACGAATCATCATGAAATTTTCCTCCGACAACGCTGAGATGTCACCCATCCCTTTAAATACTAGCCGCTTTTACCGTTTTCATTACACCTTAGCAACAAAAAATTAGCGCTTGTCTGATTTTCTCAGCCAAACGGATGAAGTTCACTGAATCCTCACTTCGATTTATTGCAAAAAGTCCGTTTATGGTCTCCACAAAGCCATAAAACGGACAACACAATGAATTTACATGCGTTACCCACTTCCCCTCATCGTTGGCGATGTTATGATGGCGGGAATTTTCTCCAACCATACAATTTAGATTCGCTGAGAGCCCTGGCATGTTTAAAAAAATCCTCTTCCCGTTAGTCGCGATGTTCATGTTAGCTGGATGCGCAACGCCGCCGACCACTATTGAAGTCTCCCCGAAAATTACCCTGCCACAGCAGGATCCAAGCCTGATGGGCGTGACCGTTAGCATCAACGGTGCCGACCAGCGTCAAGATCAAGCGCTGGCAAAAGTCACCCGCGACAACCAACTGGTTACGCTGACTGCGTCCCGCGATCTGCGCTTCCTGCTGCAAGAAGTACTGGAAAAACAGATGACCGCACGCGGTTATATGATTGGACCAAACGGCGCTGTAAACCTGCAAATCATTGTTAGCCAGCTGTACGCTGACGTGTCTCAGGGTAGCGTGCGCTATAACATTGCCACCAAAGCAGATATCGCCATCATTGCGACCGCTGCTAACGGCAACAAGATGACCAAAAACTACCGCGCAAGCTATTCTGTTGAAGGCGCACTGCAGGCCTCTAACAAAAATATCGCTGACGCCGTTAACAGCGTGCTGACCGACACCATCGCTGATATGTCTCAGGACACCAGCGTTCACGATTTCATCAAGCAGAACGCTCGTTAATTTCTGCCCATATGGCCCGGCGTTCGTCGGGCCTATAGAAGCCCATGTCCAGTCATTACTTACGTATTTTTCAGCAACCACGCTCAGCTATCCTGCTTATTCTGGGGTTCGCCTCCGGTTTACCGCTCGCACTCACCTCCGGTACGCTTCAGGCGTGGATGACGGTCGAGAATATCGATCTTAAAACCATCGGTTTCTTTTCCCTGGTAGGTCAGGCCTACGTATTTAAGTTTCTCTGGTCCCCGTTGATGGACCGTTACACGCCACCGTTTTTAGGTCGACGTCGCGGCTGGCTGCTGGCGACCCAGGTGCTGTTGTTAATTTCTATCGCCGCGATGGGCTTTCTGGAGCCTGGCACACAGTTACGCTGGATGGCCGCACTCGCAGTGGTGATCGCTTTTTGCTCGGCCTCGCAGGATATCGTCTTTGATGCCTGGAAAACCGACGTGTTGCCCGCAGAAGAGCGCGGCACCGGCGCGGCTATCAGCGTGCTGGGCTATCGATTAGGGATGCTGGTTTCAGGCGGACTGGCCCTGTGGATGGCCGATCGCTGGCTGGGCTGGCAAGGGATGTACTGGCTGATGGCAGCGCTGTTGATTCCTTGTATCATCGCCACCCTGTTAGCACCTGAACCGACTGATACCATTCCGGTACCTAAAACGCTGGAACAGGCGGTTGCGGCTCCGCTGCGCGACTTCTTTGGTCGTAACAACGCCTGGCTTATCCTGCTGCTTATTGTGCTGTATAAGCTCGGGGATGCCTTCGCCATGAGCCTGACCACCACCTTTTTGATCCGCGGCGTTGGATTTGACGCAGGTGAAGTTGGTGTGGTGAATAAAACGCTCGGGCTTCTGGCAACCATCGTTGGTGCATTGTACGGCGGGATCCTGATGCAGCGCCTTTCGCTGTTCCGCGCATTGCTGATATTTGGCATCCTGCAAGGGGCGTCAAATGCAGGCTACTGGCTATTGTCCATCACTGACAAACACATGTTCAGTATGGCGGCTGCCGTCTTCTTTGAAAACCTGTGTGGCGGAATGGGCACAGCGGCGTTTGTCGCTTTATTAATGACGCTGTGCAATAAGTCCTTCTCAGCGACCCAGTTCGCCCTGCTCTCCGCGCTTTCAGCCGTTGGTCGCGTTTATGTTGGCCCGGTAGCAGGTTGGTTTGTCGAAGCACACGGCTGGCCGACGTTTTATCTGTTCTCCGTGTTTGCCGCGATCCCCGGCCTCATACTGCTGCTGGTATGTCGCCAGACCCTGGAACATAGCTGGCAAAATGAAAGCTTTATTCCGCGTACGGAATTTCGTGGAGCGTACAGTCTGGCATTAATGACGTTGGTAGTAGGCTGCTGCCTGCTGCTGGCTTGGCTGCTGCTGTTAACCATGAATGCGCTGGATTACACCAACTTCTCCTTCCTGCCGGAACTGCTTGAAGTCTCGGTGGCGGTCGCGGTCTGCGGGGTGATTTTTGGCGGATTGCTGGATTATCTGGCTCTGCGCAAAAACCGTCTGGCGTAAAAAACCGTATTAATAAGCCGTTGTAATCACCTTGCGTAATTATAACGGCTAAATAAACAACAATTGATAAAAATAATATTTGTTATTTTGTGCGCCAAAGAATTTGGAAATTATTGACGCCTTTTATATATTTTATTTTCCTTACTCGATTCAGCCACTACAGATTTATTTTTTGTTCCCAAATTGTCTTTTTATTGATAATTAATTGTTAAACAATTGTTTTATTTTCGTATTGGTTATACCAATTGCCCTCAGCCTGTCCCCCACCTGCCTGCTTTCGTTATAACGTGATGTTGCAACAGGTTCTTAAAGTCAAAGCGACATATATTGCAACATATGTGACATGCACGGCAGAACCCAGTAACACAGATCCAAGGATGTTTACAGTAATGTAACCTTCCCGTAAAATGCCCTCACACTTTAAACGCCACCCGGTCCCGTGGAATTGAGGTCGTTAAATGAGACTCAGGAAATACAATAAAAGTTTGGGATGGTTGTCATTAATTGCAGGCACTGCGTTACTCAGTGGCTGTAATTCTGCGCTGCTTGACCCTAAAGGACAGATTGGACTGGAACAACGTTCACTGATACTGACGGCATTTGGCCTGATGTTGATTGTCGTTATTCCTGCCATCTTGATGGCTGTTGGTTTTGCCTGGAAGTATCGTGCAAGCAATAAAGATGCGAAGTACAGCCCGAACTGGTCACACTCCAATAAAGTGGAAGCTGTGGTCTGGACGGTGCCGATCTTAATCATCATTTTCCTTGCCGTTCTGACCTGGAAAACCACTCACGCTCTTGAGCCAAGCAAACCGCTGGCGCATGACGAGAAGCCCATTACCATCGAAGTGGTTTCCATGGACTGGAAATGGTTCTTCATCTATCCGGAACAGGGTATCGCTACCGTGAATGAAATCGCCTTCCCGGCGAATACTCCGGTTGAGTTCAAAGTGACATCCAACTCCGTGATGAACTCCTTCTTTATCCCGCGTCTGGGTAGCCAGATTTATGCCATGGCCGGTATGCAGACTCGACTGCATCTGATCGCCAACGAAGTCGGTACTTATGATGGTATCTCCGCAAGCTATAGCGGACCAGGCTTCTCTGGTATGAAGTTCAAGGCTATCGCAACAAAGGACCGCGCCGAATTCGACCAATGGGTTGCTAAAGCTAAACAGTCCACGAACACCATGAGCGACATGGCTGCGTTCGAGAAAGTGGCTGTGCCAAGCGAATACAACCAGGTGGAATACTTCTCCAACGTGAAACCCGATTTGTTTAAAGATGTTATTAACAAATTTATGGCTCACGGTAAGAGCATGGACATGACCCAACCCGAAGGTGAGCACAGCGCACACGAAGGCATGGAAGGCATGGACATGAGCCACGCGGAATCCGCTCACTAAGGGGCCGAGGAAGAATACGATGTTCGGAAAATTGACGCTGGATGCAGTGCCGTTCCATGAACCCATTGTCATGGTTACGATCGCTGCCATTATCATCGGTGGTGCGGCCTTACTGGGCCTAATCACTTACTTCGGTAAGTGGACCTACCTGTGGAAAGAGTGGCTGACTTCGGTTGACCACAAACGCCTTGGCATCATGTATGTCATCGTCGCAATCGTCATGTTGATTCGTGGCTTTGCCGACGCCATCATGATGCGTAGTCAGCAAGCGCTGGCTTCTGCAGGTGAAGCGGGCTTCTTGCCACCTCACCACTACGACCAGATCTTCACGGCTCACGGCGTGATTATGATCTTCTTCGTGGCAATGCCATTTGTTATCGGTCTGATGAACCTGGTGGTTCCACTGCAGATCGGTGCACGTGACGTTGCATTCCCGTTCCTGAACAACCTGAGCTTCTGGTTCACCGTTGTCGGCGTAATCCTGGTTAACCTGTCTCTGGGCGTGGGTGAATTCGCGCAGACCGGTTGGCTGGCGTATCCGCCGCTCTCGGGAATAGAGTACAGTCCAAGCGTCGGGGTCGATTATTGGATATGGGCAGTCCAGTTGTCCGGTATTGGTACAACCCTGACCGGTATCAACTTCTTTGTGACCATCATTAAGATGCGTGCACCAGGAATGACCATGTTCAAGATGCCGGTATTCAGCTGGGCGTCTCTGTGCGCGAACATCCTGATTATCGCCTCTTTCCCAATCCTGACGGTTACCGTCGCGTTGCTGACCCTGGATCGCTATCTGGGCACCCATTTCTTTACCAACGATATGGGCGGCAACATGATGATGTACATCAACCTGATTTGGGCCTGGGGCCATCCGGAAGTGTACATCCTGGTTCTGCCGGTCTTCGGGGTGTTCTCCGAAATCGCAGCAACCTTCTCACGTAAACGTCTGTTTGGTTACACCTCGCTGGTGTGGGCAACCGTGTGTATCACCGTTCTGTCGTTCGTTGTTTGGCTGCACCACTTCTTCACCATGGGTGCAGGCGCTAACGTAAACGCCTTCTTCGGTATTACCACCATGATTATCGCCATCCCGACCGGGGTGAAGATCTTCAACTGGCTGTTCACCATGTATCAGGGCCGTATCGTATTCCACTCAGCGATGCTGTGGACGATTGGCTTTATCGTGACCTTCTCAGTCGGCGGCATGACCGGCGTACTGTTGGCGGTTCCGGGCGCAGACTTCGTACTGCACAACAGTCTGTTCCTGATTGCGCACTTCCATAACGTTATCATCGGCGGCGTCGTATTTGGCTGCTTCGCAGGTATGACCTACTGGTGGCCAAAAGCGTTTGGCTTCACGCTGAACGAAACCTGGGGTAAACGCGCATTCTGGTTCTGGATCATCGGCTTCTTCGTGGCATTTATGCCGCTGTACGTGCTGGGCTTCATGGGTATGACCCGTCGTCTCAGCCAGCAGATTGACCCACAGTTCCATCCGATGCTGGTCGTTGCCGCCTGCGGTGCCGCGCTGATTGCATTGGGTATCCTGTGCCAGCTGATTCAGATCTACGTTTCTATTCGCGACCGCGAGCAGAACCGTGACCTGACCGGTGACCCATGGGGTGGTCGTACGCTGGAGTGGGCAACATCTTCCCCGCCTCCGTTCTATAACTTTGCCGTTGTGCCGCACGTTCACGAGCGTGATGCCTTCTGGGAAATGAAAGAAAAAGGTGAAGCGTACAAGCAGCCTGCGCACTATGAAGAAATTCATATGCCGAAGAACAGCGGTGCCGGTATCGTCATTACCGCCTTCGCAACACTGTTTGGTTTCGCCATGATCTGGCATATCTGGTGGCTGGCGATTGCAAGCTTCGCAGGCATGATCATCAGCTGGATTGTGAAAAGCTTTGATGAAGACGTCGATTACTACGTGCCGGTCCCGGAAGTCGAAAAACTGGAAAACCAGCATTTCGATGAGATTACTAAGGCAGGGCTGAAAAATGGCAACTGATACTTTAACGCACGCGACTGCCCACGCGCACGAACACGGGCACCACGATGCAGGCCAGACCAAGATCTTCGGATTCTGGGTCTACCTGATGAGCGACTGCATTCTGTTCTCTATTCTGTTTGCAACCTATGCCGTTCTGGTGAACGGCACCGCAGGTGGCCCAACAGGTAAAGACATTTTTGAACTGCCGTTCGTTCTGGTTGAAACATTCCTGCTGTTATTCAGCTCCATTACTTACGGTATGGCAGCGATTGCCATGTACAAGAACAACAAGAGCCAGGTTATCTCCTGGCTGGCGTTGACCTTCTTGTTCGGTGCCGGATTCATCGGGATGGAACTCTATGAATTCCATCACCTGATTGTTAACGGCATGGGCCCGGATCGTAGCGGTTTCCTGTCTGCGTTCTTCGCGCTGGTCGGCACGCACGGTCTGCACGTCACCTCCGGTCTTATCTGGATGGCGGTTCTGATGGTGCAAGTCGCTCGTCGCGGCCTGACCAGTACTAACCGTACCCGCATCATGTGCCTGAGCCTGTTCTGGCACTTCCTGGATGTGGTATGGATCTGTGTGTTCACTGTTGTTTATCTGATGGGGGCGATGTAATGAGTCATGCTAACGAGAGCGGCGGCGCATCCCATGGCAGCGTAAAAACCTACATGACAGGTTTTATCCTGTCGATCATCCTGACGGTTATTCCGTTCTGGATGGTGATGACAGGTTCTGCCTCTCCGGCCGTCATTCTGGGAACTATTCTGGCAATGGCAGTGGTACAGATTCTGGTGCACCTGGTGTGCTTCCTGCACATGAATAGCAAATCTGATGAAGGTTGGAACATGACGGCCTTTGTCTTTACTGTGCTAATCATCGCCATCCTGGTTGTGGGCTCCATCTGGATTATGTGGAACCTTAACTACAACATGATGATGCACTAAGAGCGGCGATTATGATGTTTAAGCAATACCTGCAAGTAACGAAACCAGGCATCATCTTTGGCAACCTGATCTCGGTGATTGGGGGGTTCCTGCTGGCCTCGAAAGGCAGCATTGATTATCCCCTGTTTATCTACACGCTGGTTGGGGTGTCACTGGTTGTGGCGTCGGGTTGTGTATTTAACAACTACATCGACAGGGATATCGACAGGAAGATGGAGAGGACCAAAAACCGCGTGCTGGTTAAAGGTCTGATTTCCCCTGCGGTCTCACTGGTATACGCCACCCTGCTGGGTATTGCTGGCTTTATGCTGCTGTGGTTTGGCGCGAACCCTCTGGCCTGCTGGCTGGGGGTAATGGGCTTCGTGGTCTATGTGGGCGTCTATAGCCTGTACATGAAGCGCCATTCCGTTTATGGCACGCTGATTGGCTCACTCTCCGGCGCTGCGCCGCCGGTGATTGGCTACTGCGCCGTAACCGGTGAGTTCGATAGCGGTGCGCTGATTCTGCTGGCTATTTTCAGCCTGTGGCAGATGCCGCACTCTTACGCGATTGCGATTTTCCGCTTTAAGGATTATCAGGCTGCCAACATCCCAGTACTGCCGGTGGTGAAAGGCATTTCAGTCGCGAAAAACCATATCACGCTGTATATCATCGCATTTGCTATCGCCACGCTGATGCTAACCCTGGGCGGCTATGCAGGTTATAAATACCTGATTGTTGCTGCGGCGGTGAGCGTCTGGTGGTTGGGCATGGCGCTGCGCGGTTATAAAGTGGAAGATGACAAAGTCTGGGCGCGCAAGCTGTTCGGTTTCTCCATCATCGCCATTACCGCGCTTTCCGTGATGATGTCCGTCGACTTTATGGTGCCAAACTCGCAGAACCTGCTGACTTACGTCTGGTAAGTTAATCGTCACATCTTCTATGCCGGATGGCGGCTGACGCCTTATCCGGCCTACAAAAAAGCACATTGCTTGTAGGCCGGATAAGATACGTGAGTATCGTCATCCGGCATTTTCGTTTCCAGCCGACTCCCCTCACAACCCCAACATTTGTTAATAAAGCGCATATTTACCCAGCCTGCTTAGCGCTTTACACTAGGCGCGAAATTAATACAGAGGTGGGAATGAACGATTACAAAATGACGCCCGGTGAGTTGCGCGCCACCTGGGGTTTAGGGACCGTATTCTCGTTGCGCATGCTTGGCATGTTTATGGTTCTACCGGTTCTGACCACGTACGGTATGGCGCTACAGGGCGCCAGCGAAGCGTTGATTGGCCTTGCCATCGGCATTTACGGCCTGGCGCAAGCCGTCTTCCAGATCCCCTTTGGTCTGCTCTCTGACCGCATTGGTCGTAAGCCGCTTATTGTCGGCGGACTGGCGGTATTCGTTCTCGGCAGCGTGATTGCTGCCCTCTCCGATTCAATCTGGGGCATTATTCTTGGTCGCGCATTGCAAGGTTCCGGAGCAATTGCCGCGGCCGTGATGGCGCTGCTTTCCGACTTAACCCGCGAGCAAAACCGCACCAAAGCGATGGCGTTTATCGGCGTCAGCTTTGGTATCACCTTTGCCATTGCGATGGTGCTGGGGCCAATCGTTACCCATGCGCTGGGGCTCCACGCGCTGTTCTGGATGATTGCCGCCCTTGCTACCACGGGTATCGTGCTGACCATTTGGGTCGTTCCCAATAGCACCAGCCACGTACTAAACCGTGAATCGGGCATGGTAAAAGATAGCTTCAGCAAAGTGCTGGCGGAGCCCAAACTGCTGAAGCTCAATTTCGGCATTATGTGCCTGCACATTTTGCTGATGTCCACTTTCGTCGCGTTACCAGGACAACTGGCGAAAGCCGGTTTCCCCGCCGCAGAACACTGGAAAATTTATCTGGTGACGATGCTGCTATCCTTTGTTTCCGTGGTGCCGTTCATCATTTACGCCGAAGTGAAGCGCAAGATGAAACGCGTGTTCCTCGCCTGCGTGTTACTAATCCTTATTGCAGAGATTGTATTGTGGAGCGCTAACATTCGTTTCTGGGGTCTGATTGCGGGCGTGCAGATTTTCTTCCTCGCCTTCAACCTGATGGAAGCCCTCCTCCCCTCGCTTATCAGCAAAGAATCGCCTGCGGGTTACAAAGGCACGGCAATGGGTGTTTACTCCACCAGCCAGTTTCTTGGTGTGGCGATTGGCGGTTCGCTCGGCGGTTGGGTGGTTGAAATGTTTGATGGTCAGGCCGTATTTCTGGCCGGTGCGCTGCTGGCGGCAGTTTGGTTGATTGTGGCAAACACAATGAAAGAGCCACCGTACGTCAGCAGCCTGCGTGTGGAAATTCCACCAGAAATTGCCGCAGATGACACGTTAAAGCAGCGCCTGCTGGCAAAAGAAGGAATAAGCGAAGTGTTAATTGTGGCGAAAGAGCATTCGGCCTACGTGAAAATCGACAGCAAAGTCACCAATCGATTTGAGGTTGAGCAGACCATCAGCCAGACGTGATGATTACCGGATGGTAACTAACGTCTCGTCCGGCCTACAAATAGCGTGTGCGACCTGTAGGCCGGATCAGGCATTACGACTTAATCACGGAAGTTTTTAAACTGGAACGGCTGGCCGAGATCGCCACCGCGAACCAGCGCCATGACGGATTGCAGATCGTCACGCGCCTTACCGGTCACACGAATTTCTTCACCCTGAATCTGCGCCTGCACCTTCAGCTTGCTGTCTTTGATCAGCTTAACGATTTTCTTTTGCACTGCGCTTTCAATGCCCTGCTTCAGCTTAGCTTCAACAAACCAGGTTTTACCGCTGTGCACGAAAGTTTCTGGTACGTCCAGCGAGGTGCCTTCAATACCGCGTTTCAGCAGCTTGGCACGCAAAATATCCAGCAGCTGATTAACCTGAAAATCAGACTCGCTCAGCACCTTAATCGTCTTATTTGACTCATTCAGCTCAAAAGTGGCTTCAACGCCACGAAAATCAAAGCGTGACTCGACTTCACGGCTGGCGTTATCCACCGCGTTACGGGCTTCCTGAAGATCAACTTCAGAGACAATATCGAAAGATGGCATCTTTTCCTCTCCCTTCATTTTTGATGCGAAGCATAATACCTGCAAAGTTACTCAACAGACAGCGCTATACTAGGCTGTATCCTTTCATTGTACGTGGTAGCGACATCTGCGAACAATAATAGGGTGCGGTCGATATGGATTAACACCTGGTGCTGTTGCAGGTGAGGAGGAAGAATGAAAATTACCGTACTGGGATGTGGAGCGTTAGGACAGCTATGGCTTACAGCGCTGTGCAAACATGGACATGAGGTGCAAGGGTGGCTGCGCGTACCGCAACCCTACTGCAGCGTAAACCTGATCGACACGGATGGCTCAGTTTTTAATGAATCCCTGACGGCAAACGACCCCGACTTTTTGGCAAAAAGCGACCTGCTGCTGGTCACTCTGAAGGCCTGGCAGGTTTCTGATGCGGTAAAAGGCCTGTCTGCAATTCTGCCTGAAACCACGCCCATTCTGCTTATTCACAACGGCATGGGGACGATTGAAGAGTTACATAACATTAAGCAACCCTTGCTGATGGGTACCACCACCCACGCAGCACGCCGTGACGGGAACGTCATCATTCATGTCGCTCAGGGAACAACGCGTATTGGGCCGGCGCGTGAGCAAGACGGCGATTTCAGCTATCTGGCTGAAACCCTGCAAGAGGTGCTGCCGGACGTCGCCTGGCACAACACTATTCGCGCCGAGCTATGGCGCAAGCTGGCCGTCAACTGCGTCATTAACCCGCTGACCGCATTATGGGATTGCCCAAACGGTGAGTTACGCCATCATCCTGAAAAAATAGCGCTCATCTGCGAGGAAGTGGCAGCGGTCATCGAACGCGAAGGCCACCACACATCAGCGGATGATTTACGCTATTATGTCGAGCAAGTGATTGACAGTACGGCGGAAAATATCTCATCTATGCTGCAGGACATTCGCGCCATGCGTCATACCGAGATCGACTACATTACCGGTTATTTGTTAAAACGTGCACGCGCGCACGGCATCGCCGTTCCGGAAAATGCCCGCCTGTTTGAAATGGTTAAAAGAAAGGAAAGTGAGTATGAGCGCTCAAGCACTGGTATGTCTCGCCCCTGGTAGTGAAGAAACCGAAGCGGTTACTACTATCGATCTACTGGTTCGCGGCGGAATTAAGGTCACAACCGCCAGCGTCGCCAGCGATGGCAACCTGACGATCGTGTGCTCGCGCGGTGTGAAACTGCTGGCGGATGCGCCATTAGTCGAAGTTGCTGACGGCGATTTCGACATTATCGTACTGCCGGGCGGTATTAAAGGCGCCGAGTGTTTTCGCGACAGCCCTCTGCTGGTCGAAACCGTGAAGCAGTTTCATCGCTCCGGACGCATTGTCGCGGCAATCTGTGCCGCGGCTGCCACCGTCCTCGTCCCGCACGATATTTTCCCCATCGGTAACATGACCGGTTTTCCGGCGCTGAAAGACCAAATCCCCGCTGATCAATGGCAGGACAAGCGCGTCGTATGGGATCCGCGCGTCAACCTGTTAACCAGCCAGGGACCGGGAACCTCAATCGATTTCGGTTTGAAAATCATTGATCTTCTGGTCAGTCGTGAAAAGGCTTACGAAGTTGCATCACAACTGGTGATGGCAGCGGGAATCTATAACTACTACGAGTAAATCTTCAGGCCACTCCCTTATAAGGAATCATAATGAAAGGATATCTGAGTGGAGTGGCTTTATTGCTCCTTTCCGGTTATGCCACAGCGACGCAACTCGACATAAAGAGTATTGAGTATCGCTATCCCGGAAGCACTGAAATGCAATATCGCGTGCCATGGTTTTCCTCGACGGATAACCCCAAGGTTGCGAAACGTATTAACGATTATATTTTCGCAAGCTTTATCAATCAGCTACCGGGTAATAATCCACAAACAACAGTGAACCAGTTTGCGAAATCAGAGAGAAACCCCACCGCAAACCTTGACTACACGGTTGAGTATCGCGACGCCAAAGTTCTAACTCTGAACATGTTTGTCGAAGGCTGCGGGGCATATTGCGAGTCGTTCAATGTGCCGATCAGCTTTGATTTAGCCAGCGGCGCAGCCATTACCCTTAACGATCTTTTCTCCCGCTCCACGATGGGTGAATTAAACACCCGTATCAGAAAAGATATCCGTGGCCAGATTGATACCTTTGTTACGGCGCATAATTCGCAAACACCAGAACAAATAAAAGAAGAGAAAGGTGAAGTTTTCAACTACATCGAATTCTACGCATCGTGCGCAACCTACACCGACGGTTTGTACTACATCGACAAATTCTCCCTGCAAAAAGACCATCTGGCTTTCCTGAACGGGCGCTGTAGCAACCACGCCAGCCGCGCACTCGACGAGTTGGGTGATTTCACCACGAAAATCCCAACCGCGGAACTGCAAAATCGGCTCACGCCGTACGGCCAGTATCTGACTGGAGCAAAGAGTACAACACAGGTTTCGCCAGCGCCCGGCATTGACGGCAAAGTCATGTACGGCACGCTGGGAAAAAGCATGCGTATTGTGTTGAAGGTGGACTGCAAATACGGTGATTTTTTTGAAGGGGCTTACTTTTACCAGAAATTTGGCGCACCGATTGAATTAACCGGCAAATGCGATACAGCCGACAATCAACATTATGAACTGAAGACATCTGCTGCTGAACAAGCGCAAGAGAAGATAACGCTGAAGTTAAAAGACGGTGTCTATCAAGGCGTCTGGGAGTCGAACGGGAAGACGCTTCCTGTGCGTTTTGAATAATATCGTTGCATTGCCGGATGGCGGCGTAACCGCCTTATCCGGCCTACAACACGGTGTTTACTCAATTACGGGCGATACACCTTCACGTTCTCAAAGCCCTGCTCGCGCAGATAAAGCGCCTGCAGGCGGCTCATCACCCCGCGTTCACACCACAGCAGCCAGGTTTTGCTCTGGTCCAGATCGCCGAATTTGGTGCTCAGCTTGTAGAACGGCAGAGAAACGACGTCCACGCCGTCAACCTTCAGCGGTTTATCATCCTGTTCATCCACAGAACGGATATCCAGGATCACATCGTTCGGGCCGAAACCGCTCACGGTTTCCACTTCTACCACGGTTTGCTGCGTCTGCTGGGCGATATCGCGAATATCAATATTATTCGCTTCTTCAACCACTTTATCGAGGATAGAGAAATCGAAGTTTTCTTCTTCGGCCTCAATCTTCGATTTGATCGCTTTCACCGTCGGGCTTTTTGAAATTACACCGCAGTATTCCGGCATGGTACGAGCAAAATCCTCGGTGCCAATTTCACGCGCCAGATTGATGATGTGCTCTTTATCATGGGAGATAAGTGGGCGCAGGATCAGGGTGTCTGATACGTTATCGATCAAACGCAGGTTGGTCAGCGTCTGACTGGACACCTGGCCCAGTGCTTCACCGGTTACCAGCGCCTGTACGCCGTAGCGCTCAGCGACTTTCGACGCCGCGCGAACCATCATACGCTTGAGAACCACGCCCATCTGGCCGTCATCAACTTTCTCCAGGATCTCACCGACCACCGGTTCAAAGTTGATAGCAACAAAACGCACGCGATGCGAACTACCGAAGCGATTCCACAGGTAATGCGCCACCTGTCGAACACCGATTTCATGCGCTGCCCCGCCAAGGTTGAAGAAGCAGTAGTGCACGCGGCAGCCGCGACGCATCAGCATGTAGCTGGACACGCCGGAGTCGAAACCACCGGAGATCAGCGACAGTACGTCTTCCTGCGTACCAATTGGGAAACCGCCAATACCTTCATAGCGGCCTTTAACCAGCAACAGACGGTCGTTTTCGATTTCAAGATTAACCGTCACGTCCGGCTTCGTCAGCTTCACGCGCGCGGATTCAATATGCTGGTTCAGTCCACCGCCAACATAACGTTCCACCTCAATGGAGCTAAACTCATGCTTACCACGACGCTTAACGCGTACGCAGAAGGTTTTACCTTCCAGTTGATCGCGATACTGCACCAGTGCTTTCTCGAAAATATCGTGCATATCGGTAAACGGCACGTCTTCTACTTCAAGAATGTGGTGGATCCCCGGAATACGGGTCAGCGCGTCGCGAATGTCCAGGCGCTGGCTTTCATCTTTAGCGCGAACCTCAACGTGATCCCAGTGACGGACAACGGCAAGGTCTTCATCATAGTGCTTTAAAACGTTACGAATGTTCCCTGTCAGAATTTTTATAAAGCGCAAACGCACAGATTGGCTTTTGATGGTGATTTCTGGGAACAATTTAATGATAAACTTCATGGCGGCAATGGTTCTTAGGCAAGTCTGAATGACTTGTAATGGAAAAAAATACAGCAGCCCATACCCGCGACTGCATCCAGGCGCGCAAGTATATCACCATCACGCGGCTACTGTGCACATTGCGCGTTATTTGCTTATCAGTGCGAGTCCGTTACCATAGTCTTGTGCTGCCAATACAGAGAGTCAGACATTCATTATGCCGAAGAAAAATGAAGCGCCCGCCAGTTTTGAAACCGCGCTGAGCGAGCTGGAACAAATTGTTACCCGTCTGGAAGGCGGCGACCTGCCGTTAGAAGAAGCGTTGAACGAATTCGAACGTGGCGTACAGTTGGCGCGTCAGGGACAGGTCAAATTGCAACAGGCTGAACAGCGCGTACAAATCCTGCTGTCAGATACTGAAGACGCGGCCCTTACGCCTTTTACACCGGATAATGAGTAAATGGATTTTACGCAGCAGTTACAGGCTTGCGTTGAGCAGGCCAACCAGGCACTGAGCCGTTTTATCGCGCCACTGCCCTTTCAGAACACTCCCGTGGTCGAAACCATGCAATATGGCGCATTATTAGGCGGTAAACGCCTGCGCCCGTTTCTGGTGTATGCGACCGGTCAGATGTTTGGTGTCAGCCTGAGTACGCTTGATGCTCCCGCTGCCGCCGTCGAATGCATTCACGCCTATTCGCTGATGCACGATGATTTACCCGCGATGGACGACGATGACCTGCGCCGCGGTCTGCCGACTTGCCACGTAAAATTTGGTGAGGCAAACGCGATCCTGGCCGGAGATGCGCTGCAAACGCTGGCATTCTCCATTATCAGCGACGCTCCAATGCCGGAAGTATCTGACCGTGACCGCATCGCGATGATCTCTGAACTGGCTCAGGCCAGCGGTATCGCCGGTATGTGCGGCGGTCAGGCGCTGGATCTGGAAGCTGAAGGTCATCAGGTTGAGCTGGATGCGCTGGAGCGTATTCACCGCCATAAAACCGGGGCATTGATTCGCGCCGCCGTACGTCTGGGAGCATTAAGCGCAGGCGATAAAGGGCGAGAATGCCTGGCAATACTCGACAAATACGCAGAAAGCATCGGTCTGGCCTTCCAGGTTCAGGATGACATCCTGGATGTGGTAGGCGATACTGCAACATTGGGTAAACGTCAGGGTGCTGACCAGCAGCTTGGCAAAAGTACCTATCCTGCACTTCTGGGTCTTGAGCAAGCCCAGAATAAAGCCCGGGATTTAATCGAGGATGCCCGCCAGTCGCTAAGTTTGCTGGCCGCACAGTCACTCGATACCTCGGCACTGGAAGCGCTAGCGGACTACATAATCCAGCGTGATAAATAAACCAACATATCCCATGAGCTTGCGATGAGTTTTGATATAGCCAAATACCCGACCCTGGCGCTGGTCGACTCCACCCAGGAGTTACGTCTGCTGCCAAAAGAGAGCCTGCCAAAGCTTTGCGACGAACTGCGCCGCTATTTGCTCGACAGCGTAAGCCGTTCCAGCGGGCACTTCGCCTCTGGTCTGGGCACGGTGGAACTCACCGTCGCGCTGCACTATGTCTACAATACCCCGTTTGACCAGTTAATCTGGGATGTAGGACATCAGGCTTACCCGCACAAAATACTGACCGGCCGCCGTGATAAAATCGGCACCATTCGTCAGAAAGGCGGTTTGCATCCGTTCCCGTGGCGCGGTGAGAGCGAGTATGACGTACTGAGCGTTGGGCACTCTTCAACCTCCATCAGCGCAGGTATCGGTATTGCGGTTGCCGCTGAGAAAGAAGGCAAAGAACGTCGTACCGTATGTGTGATTGGCGACGGCGCTATCACCGCCGGGATGGCTTTTGAAGCGATGAACCACGCAGGCGATATTAAGCCCGACATGCTGGTTATCCTCAACGACAATGAAATGTCGATTTCAGAGAACGTTGGCGCGCTGAACAATCATCTGGCGCAACTACTCTCTGGCAAACTCTACTCCTCGCTACGCGAAGGAGGGAAAAAAGTCTTCTCCGGCGTACCGCCGATTAAAGAGCTGCTCAAACGTACCGAAGAACACATCAAAGGCATGGTTGTGCCGGGTACGCTGTTTGAAGAACTGGGATTTAACTATATCGGTCCGGTGGACGGTCACGACGTGCTGGGGCTTATCACCACACTGAAGAACATGCGCGATCTGAAAGGCCCGCAGTTCCTGCACATCATGACCAAAAAAGGTCGTGGTTACGAGCCGGCAGAAAAAGATCCAATCACCTTCCACGCGGTACCAAAATTCGATCCATCCAGCGGATGCCTGCCGAAAAGCAGCGGCGGCCTGCCGAGCTATTCAAAAATCTTCGGTGACTGGCTGTGCGAAACCGCGGCGAAAGACAATAAGCTGATGGCAATCACCCCGGCGATGCGCGAAGGCTCCGGTATGGTGGAATTTTCACGTAAGTTTCCGGACCGCTACTTCGATGTGGCGATCGCCGAACAGCACGCGGTGACGTTTGCTGCCGGTCTGGCGATTGGCGGCTATAAGCCGGTCGTGGCTATTTACTCGACCTTCCTGCAGCGCGCCTACGATCAGGTGCTGCATGATGTCGCCATCCAGAAACTGCCAGTTCTGTTCGCCGTTGACCGGGCAGGAATTGTTGGCGCAGATGGCCAAACCCATCAAGGGGCGTTCGATCTTTCCTTCCTGCGCTGCATCCCGGAAATGGTCATTATGACCCCGAGTGATGAAAACGAATGCCGCCAGATGCTGTTCACCGGCTATCACTACAACGACGGTCCAACGGTCGTGCGCTACCCGCGCGGTAACGCGGTGGGCGTAGAGTTGACCCCGCTGGAACAACTGCCTATCGGGAAAGGTATAGTGAAACGTCACGGGGAGAAAGTGGCAATTCTCAACTTCGGTACCCTGATGCCGGAAGCCGCTCAGGTCGCAGAGTCGATGAACGCCACGCTGGTCGATATGCGTTTTGTGAAACCCCTGGATGAAACGTTGATCCTTGAAATGGCTGCCCAACACGAGGTGCTGGTTACCATTGAAGAGAACGCCATTATGGGTGGTGCTGGCAGCGGTGTAAACGAAGTGCTGATGGCCCATCGTAAGCCCGTCCCGGTGCTGAACATTGGCCTGCCAGACTTCTTCATCCCGCAGGGAACTCAGGATGAAGCTCGCGCCGATCTGGGTCTGAATGCCGTCGGAATTGAGGCCAAAATCAAGGCCTGGCTGGCATAAACCCCTCCCCGCTCCTGCTATGCTTAATTCATCACGAGCTAAGCAGGAGTGGATTGATGAAATACAACATCTTAGGAAAAACCGACCTACGGGTCTCCCGCCTTTGCCTGGGCTGCATGACGTTTGGCGAGCCTAATCGCGGCAATCACGCCTGGACGCTACCTGAAGAAAGCAGCCGCCCGATAATCAAACACGCCCTTGAGGGCGGCATTAACTTTTTCGATACCGCCAACAGCTACTCCGCTGGCAGTAGCGAAGAGATTGTCGGTCGCGCGCTGCGTGATTTCGCCCGCCGCGAAGATGTCGTGGTCGCTACCAAGGTTTTTCACCAGGTTGATGATTTAGCAGAAGGATTATCCCGCGCACAAATCCTGCGCTCAATCGACGATAGCCTCCGACGTCTGGGTATGGACTATGTCGACATCCTGCAAATTCACCGCTGGGATTACAACACACCTATTGAAGAAACCCTTGAGGCTCTAAACGACGTCGTGAAAGCCGGTAAAGCGCGCTATATCGGCGCCTCCTCCATGCACGCTTCGCAATTTGCTCAGGCGCTGGCCTTACAGAAGCAACACGGCTGGGCGCAGTTCGTTAGCATGCAGGATCACTACAATCTGATCTACCGCGAAGAAGAACGCGAAATGCTGCCACTGTGCTACGAGGAAGGCGTGGCAGTGATCCCCTGGAGTCCACTGGCACGTGGACGCCTGACGCGCCCATGGGGAGAAACGACAGCACGCCTGGTTTCCGATGAAGTCGGTATAAATTTGTACAACGAGAGCGATGAAAACGACGCGCAAATTGCCGCACGACTGACCGGTGTCAGTGAGGAGTTGGGTGTTACGCGGGCGCAGGTTGCGCTGGCCTGGCTGCTGAGCAAACCGGGGGTGGCAGCGCCGATTATCGGCACATCGCGCGAGGAACAGCTGGATGAGTTGCTCAATGCGGTGGATTTAACGCTGAAGCCGGAGCAGATTGCCGAGCTGGAAACGCCGTACAAACAGCATCCGGTGGTGGGATTTAAATAAGTATTGGCGATGGCTAATTGTAGGCCGGATAAGCATAGCGCATCCGGCACTGATTGCCCGATGGCGCGACGCTTATCGGGCCTACAACAGCCCCCCAAAAGGGTTAAATGATACCTACCGGCCAGTGATGACCGATAAAATACAAAATTCCGGCAGAGAGTATTCCGGCCACAATATCGTCGATCATGATCCCCGTCCCGCCATGCACGTTGCGATCGAACCAACGAATCGGCCACGGCTTCCACATATCCAGAATACGGAAAATCACAAATCCGGCGGCAACCCACTGCCAGTCATTGGTCGGCAGCGCCATCAGGGTAATCCACATCCCGACAAACTCGTCCCAGACAATGCTACCGTGATCGTGCACACCCATATCTTTCGCCGTTTGATGGCACAGATAAACGCCGATACAGATAGATAACATCACCACCAGTGAATACAGCTGCCACGGTAGAAAGGTCATTAAATACCAAAAAGGGATCGCCGCCAGCGATCCCATCGTGCCAGGAACAATTGGGCTCAACCCGCTGCCAAAACCGGTGGCTAGCAGGTGCCACGGATTGCGCATACTCAGGCGGCTTTTGGCGACATCTTTTTTAAGGCGCGGCAAAATGGTCATATCCTTTCCAGTCAAATGTGACGGATTTTCCATCGCGCGTAAAGTGAATGCCTTCCACGTCTGCGCTCATCTGCCCAATGCAGGTAAACGCTGCGCCGAGATTTCCCAGCGCCACATCCAGCGCACCACGGTTAATTTCCGGTACGGTAAAGCATAACTCATAATCTTCACCGCCCGAGAGCGCCCAGCGTAGGGCCTGTTCCGGCTCAACGTGCCGGGCGAATGCCGTGGAGTAAGGCAGCGCATCGACGTTAACCCGCGCGCCACAGCCGCTGGCATTAACGATATGCCCCAGATCGGAAATCAGGCCATCGGAGATATCGATAGCCGCACTGGCCAGATCGCGCAGGGCTTGTCCCTGCAAAATACGCGGCGTGGGACGCAGATGGCGTTTAAGCAGATAGTCTGCGTCTTTTGCATCTCCAACCTGCAACCGATTCTGTAAAATCGCCAGCCCCGCCGCGCTGTCTCCCGGCGTACCGGTAACATAAATCCAGTCCCCCGGCTTCGCACCAGAGCGTTTTAAGGCCCGTCCTACAGGAACGTAGCCATGGATACCCAACGTCATCGACAGTGGCCCACGCGTGGTGTCACCGCCAATCAGCTGCATATCATAGTAATTAAGCAGTTCAAACAGGCCATCACTGAAGGCTTCAAGCCAGGCTTCATCAACGTCAGGTAACGTGAGTGCCAGCGTCAACCACGCAGGATCGGCCCCCATCGCCGCCAGATCGCTCAAATTCACCGCCAGTGCTTTCCAGGCGAGATCGGTGGGATCAATGTCGGGGAGGAAGTGATTGCCTGCCACCAGCGTATCGGTACTGATCGCCAGCGTCTGTTTTTCAGGGATATTCAGAAGTGCGCAGTCGTCACCAATACCGGTTTCGACATCAAGACGAGACGTTCTTACGCGGTCAAAATAACGGGCAATCAGGGAAAACTCGCCGCATGCCATACGTTATGCCTCAGCAGAAAAAAAAGAAAAAGCCGGGGACAGCGGAAACAGGTTCCACCATCCAGCCGGCCTCGGGATTACTTTTTGTTGGGGCGAATCACAGGTGCTGCTTTATCCAGTACGCCGTTCACGAATTTATGGCTATCTTCAGCGCCGAAGGTTTTCGCCAGTTCAATCGCTTCGTTGATGGCCACTTTGTACGGCACATCACTACGTTTAGACAGTTCAAACAGCGCAATACGCAGTACGGCTTTTTCTACCTGACCCAGCTCTTCTAACAGACGAGACAGGTAAGGCTTCATTAATCCATCCAGGTACGCGCTGTTAGTCGCCACCCCGGACAGCAGTTCACGGAAATACAGAACGTCGACATCTTTAACGTCCTGTTCCGCCAGGAACTGGTATTCAACATCAGCGATGTCGTTCTGGGACAACTGCCAGGAGTAGAGCGCCTGGACGGCACACTCACGGGCGCGGCGACGAGCAGCAGGTTTCACGGATTTCCCCTTACAAAAATCAGGCCTTAATGGCTTTCAATACATTAATCATTTCAAGCGCAGTCAGTGCAGCTTCTGCGCCTTTGTTGCCGGCTTTAGTGCCAGCACGTTCGATGGCTTGTTCAATACTTTCGGTGGTCAGAACACCGAAGGCTACCGGAATGCCACTGTCCTGAGCGACATGCGCCAGGCCATTGCTTGCACCGCCAGCCACATATTCGAAGTGCGCGGTACCGCCACGGATCACCGTACCAAGCGCAATTACCGCGTCGTATTTACCGGTTTTTGCCAGTGCATCAGCGGCCAGCGGCAGCTCATATGCACCTGGAACCCAAACAACGGTAATGTTTTCATCTTTAACCTGGCCAATACGTTTCAGGGCGTCGATAGCCCCTTCCAGCAGGCTGTCATTGATAAAGTTGTTGAAACGCGCAATGGTGATGGCGACGCGAGCGTCCGGGGTAGCAACGTTAGCTTCAATAATGTTCATATTCTTCCTTCGGGTTCGATTTATGGCCCCGTAAGGGGGGCGGATTTTATCATAATATTCTGTGCGCTGCTTCCTCTAAATCAGAAAGCCTCACGCAGTCGTTAAATGCAGGCAAACGTCCGGGCCCACCTGGCGTATCTCATTGAATTTAAAATGGGGTGCGTCAGCCAGTTTCTCAAGGCCTGGAAGCACACATAATCCTCGCGCATCGCTGCCTAACAGTTTAGGCGCAACATACACGATTAGCTCATCGACCAAACCGGCCTGTAATAATGCCCCCGCGAGCGTTGGGCCTGCTTCAACCCAAATACTGTTAATTTGCTGTTTGCCCAGTTGCATCATCAGCACCACCAGATCCAGATGCCCGTTATGTTCCGGCACCTTCAGGCTACGAACCGTCTCCGGCCAGCTACCGGGGTCGTCTTCAGTCCGGACAATCCAGGTTTCTCCAGGCTGTTGCACAATACGGTGCTCCGGCGTGACCTGATTCTGGCTATCCAGAACAATGCGGATTGGTTGGCGCAGCTCTTCCTGCGGGTAACTCGCCTGAGTTGACTCCCCAAGCTCCGACCAACGCACGGTAAGCTGAGGGTCGTCTGCCAGCACCGTAGCACTGCTGGTTAAAATGGCATGGCTTTTCGCGCGCAAACGTTGCACATCGCGGCGCGCCTGTGGTGAGGTAATCCACTGGCTTTCACCGCTGGCCATCGCCGTACGGCCATCAAGCGACGCGCCAAGCTTAAGCTGCAGATACGGGAATCCCGTACGCATGCGCTTGAGAAAGCCTTTATTCAGTTGCTCAACTTCGCTCATCATCAGCCCGTGGCTGACGTCGATGCCCGCCTGCTGCAAACGGTAGAGCCCACGTCCTGCGACCTGCGGATTGGGATCCTGCATCGCCGCAACCACTCGCGATACACCCGCCGCAATCAGCGCATCGCAACACGGCGGCGTGCGACCATGATGACTACAGGGTTCAAGCGTCACATAGGCCGTTGCCCCTTGCGCTTTTTCTCCAGCCATCCGCAGAGCATGAACTTCGGCATGCGGTTCGCCCGCACGGTGATGATATCCTTCACCGACGATCTCCCCATCCTTCACAATCACGCAGCCTACGTTGGGGTTGGGGTGAGTGGTAAAACGTCCGCGCGCAGCAAGCTTCAGCGCACGCGCCATGTACAATTCATCCTGCATGGCTTAGTCCTGTAGGCGAGCAATCTCTTCGCCAAATTCTTTGATATCTTCGAAACTCCGGTAGACAGAGGCAAAGCGGATGTAGGCGACTTTATCGAGCTTTTTCAACTGCTCCATCACCAGGTTGCCAATCATCTTGCTCGGCACCTCACGCTCACCAGTCGCACGCAGCTGTGATTTGATATGGTTTAACGCCATTTCGACGTCATCCGCGCTAACAGGCCGTTTCTCAAGCGCTCTGAGCATGCCGCTACGCAGCTTTTCTTCATTAAAGGGTTCACGCACGTCGTTGCTTTTCACAACGCGCGGCATGACAAGTTCAGCCACTTCAAAAGTGGTGAAACGTTCGTTACAGACCAGACACTGCCGACGGCGGCGTACCGAGGAGCCCTCGCCTACAAGACGAGAGTCAATTACCTTAGTGTCTACGGCGAAACAGAATGGGCAATGCATACGGCGTCCTGTACCTCAGTGGTTAACAGAATCTATTTTACCCTGAACTGCCGTGACAACAAAGGCACTGCGCTTTTGAGACAAAGGATCGATGCCTTCGTGCTCAGTCCACACTACCATTATGCTATCGCGACAATGAAGGAAGTAATCACAATGACAAGACGTTACCTAAGAATTCTCCTAGTGGGAAGTCTCTTTAGTCTTAGTGCCTGCGCACAGCAAAGCGAAGTACGCCAGATGCATCAAAGCGTTAGCACATTGAATAAAGAGATGGCGCAGCTTAATCAGCAAACAGTAAAAATTACGCAACAAAATATGTTGAATGCAAAATCAACCAGCGGCGTCTATCTGCTACCGGGTTCCAAAACCCCGGCACGACTGGACAGCCAGATTGGCACTTTACGCATGTCGCTGGTAAACATTGCACCGAACGCGGATGGTACGCGCCTGACGCTACGGATTCAGGGTGAATCCAACACGCCTTTACCCGCCTTTAGCGCCACCGTCGAGTACGGGCAAATTCAGGGCACCACGGACAACTATCAGGAAGTGAACGTTCACAACCAGTTGGTCAACGCTCCGGCGAGTATTCTTGCTCCCAGCGACGTAGACATTCCGTTGCAGATAAATGGCCTCACTCCAGATCAGTTAGGATTTGTTCGCATCCACGACATCCAGCCTGTTAGCCAATAAACTTTTTTGCGGAACGTTTTGTGCGTTCCGCAACATCACTCCGCTCCATTTTGTTACTCCTCTGACATAACCGATATTTCTGGTAAAACTTGGCAACATTCATGAGAGCCAGTACAATTCGCCGCCTAAAGTACGCAAACGTGAACGCAATCGATTACGTAAATGATAGAACTGTGAAACAAGACATATTTTTGTGAACAATGATTTTTATAATAGGCTCCGAAGAATTACGAAATATTTAGAAACGCAAATTGCGCATTTTTCACTCCCGAAAGGGATTTCAAACAGTGGCATACATATGAAAAAAACATTACTTGCAGCCGGTGCAGTGCTGGCGCTCTCCTCGTCTTTTACTGCCAACGCAGCAGAAAATGACAAACCGCAATATCTGTCCGACTGGTGGCACCAGAGCGTTAACGTGGTGGGTAGCTATCACACCCGTTTCTCTCCGAAACTGAACAACGACGTGTATCTGGAATACGAAGCATTTGCCAAAAAAGACTGGTTTGATTTCTATGGCTACATCGATATTCCGAAAACCTTCGACTGGGGTAACGGCAACGATAAAGGTATCTGGTCTGACGGTTCCCCGTTGTTTATGGAAATCGAACCGCGTTTCTCCATCGACAAACTGACCGGCGCTGACCTGAGCTTTGGTCCGTTCAAAGAATGGTATTTCGCCAACAACTACATCTACGACATGGGTGATAACAAAGCCAGCCGCCAGAGCACCTGGTATATGGGTCTGGGTACCGATATCGATACCGGTCTGCCGATGGGTCTGTCCCTGAACGTCTATGCTAAATACCAGTGGCAGAACTATGGCGCATCCAACGAAAACGAGTGGGATGGCTACCGTTTCAAAGTGAAATACTTTGTGCCGATCACCCAGGTTTGGGGCGGCCAACTGACCTACATCGGCTTCACCAACTTCGACTGGGGCTCAGATTTGGGTGATGACCCGAACCGCACCAGCAACTCTATCGCTTCCAGCCACGTCCTGGCGCTGAACTACGATCACTGGCACTACTCTGTCGTAGCGCGTTACTTCCATAACGGCGGTCAGTGGAAAGGTGGGGATACTCTGAACTGGGGCGAAGGCGATTTCAGCGCGAAATCTACCGGTTGGGGTGGTTACCTGGTCGTAGGTTACAACTTCTAATCCAGACAATTTATCGCAAACAAGCCAGCTTAACCGCTGGCTTTTTTATGGCTGGTCTTCACAGCGTACTTTACGTAAAAAGTCACTTAGCGAACGCTCCGCAGATTCGCGAAAGTGCCTGTCGAGTGGCGTGATCTTCAGACATCGATCAACGCGAAAGCAACGATAATCATCACGCTTCTCGCACCAGCCAACCAGCAGCCAGTGCTCGCCCCAGAAAAATAATCCCAGCGGCTGAACGTCGCGCCACGAGAGGTTCCCGGACTCATCGCGATAATGCAGCGCCAGCACCTGCTGAGCTGAAACCGCGCGATGTATGAGATCGAACGCACTGCGTGAATGCGGCTGATTACCAAAATCTGGCGCGAAAATCCGCGTTTGCTCGGCTCTGCGCCGACTCTCTGGCGGCAATATCGCCAACACTTTTTCCTGTGCTGATTCCAGCGCCTGTGAGAGTGAATCCCCGCCCCATGTTTTCAGCAACCGAATCGCTACCATCAACGCTTCTGATTCGTGCTGGGTTAACATCAACGGCGGCAGATCAAACCCCGCCATTAAGCGGTATCCACTGCCCACTTCGCCTTCAATGGGCACGCCGGATAAAGAGAGATCGCGGATATCGCGATAAATCGTCCGTTCAGAAACTTCAAGACGTTCTGCCAGCAGCGCCGCCGTTGTCACTCGCCTGCCACGCAGGATTTGTACAATCTGAAACAAGCGGTCGGCGCGTCTGCTCATTTTAATCCTCAGTGCTGAAAATATTACGCGGGTTGATGTAAACCAACACGATTGCCTTCGCTGTCAGTAAATAGCGCAATCGTACCAATGTCCTGCCCCAGTTCGAGTGGGCCAAACACACACTGACCGCCAGCAGTGGCGACGCGTTCAAGCGTTGCAGCCAAATCGTCCGTATGCAGATAAATAATAGCGCCCTGCGCTGAAGGAGTAATACCGTCAAATTTAGCCAGCGCCCCGCCGGAAGCGGGATCCTGATGCGGAAATACGGCCAGCTCAGCGCAGTCCATATTTTCCCGACGCAAAGAAACCTGCATCACTGGTTCATAAAAAGCGATGGCGCGATCCATTTGTGCTACAGGGATTTCAAACCAATTAATTACGTTGCTCATACTTCCTCCTGCCTGTGTGGGTAATCTCAGAAGGACTATAAGACAGGGCTACTGACAGCATACTGTCAGTAGTGTGGCGACAGGAAAAGATAATTGCCTGTCGCTAATTCACAGGCAAAAAAAAATCCCGACCTTACGATCGGGATTCCAGTATCTTCACTCTTAATGGTTAAGGAAGAATCGACGGTTGATCCGCCCCTTCTTTCTCGACCTTCTGCTGCAGCATGTGCTCACGCTTCATACCCAGCTTCAGCGCCAGCGCTGATGCCACGTAGATAGAAGATGCGGTACCGATGGAAACACCGATCAGCATCGTCAGCGAGAAGCCTTCCAGTACCGGACCACCGAACAGGAACAGCATCAGAATAACCATCAACGTTGTACCGGACGTAATCAACGTACGGTGCAGCGTTTGAGTCAGTGACACGTTAAAGATTTCGTAAGGCGTACCGCGACGAATTTTGCGGAAGTTTTCACGAATACGGTCAGATACAACGATACTATCGTTCAGCGAGTAACCGATTACCGACATCAGTGATGCGACGATAGTCAGGTCAATCTCGATATGGAACAACGACAGGATCCCAAGTGTGATAATCACGTCGTGCGCCAGAGCGATAACCACCCCCGCCGCCAGTCGCCACTCAAAGCGGAAACCGACGTACACCAGGATGGAGATCAGCGCCGCCATCAGCGCCATCGCACCGGTTTGCGCCAGATCAGCCCCCACGCTCGGACCCACGAATTCAATTCGCTTCACCGCGGCGTTTTGGTTGGTGGATTCGTTAATCACACTCAACACTTTGCTGCCCAGCACCTGACCGCCGTCCGCACCTTCAGTTGGCGGCATACGTACCATAATGTCGTGGCTGCTGCCGAAGTTTTGCAGAAGCGGATCAACGAAGCCCGCTTTCTCCAGCGCATCGCGCATCACGTCCATATCGGCCGGTTTTTCCAGCGTGATTTCAATAACCGTACCACCGGTGAAATCGAGACCCCAGTTAAACCCGCGTACGCCCATCACCACGATGGCCGCAATCAGCAGGAAACCTGAAATGCCGAAAGCCCAGTAGTCCCAGCGCATAAAGTCCCAGACTTTACGGCCGTGGTTTAATTGTTCAACAGTATATTCCTGTGCCACTTCGCACTCCTCAGATTGACAGCTTTTTGACGCGCTTGCCGCCATACAACAGGTTTACGATGGCACGTGTACCGACAATCGCGGTAAACATCGACGTCGCCACACCAATACCGGTAGTAATCGCGAACCCTTTAATTGCCCCGGTGCCAACTGCGTACAGGATGATGACCTTGATCAGCGTCGTAATGTTCGCATCAAAGATGGAGCTAAATGCGCCCGCATAACCTTCGTTGATGGCCTGCTGCACCGAACGCCCGTTACTCAACTCTTCTTTGATACGTTCGTTGATCAGTACGTTCGCATCGACCGCGACGGCAAGGGTTAAGACAATCCCCGCAATCCCCGGCATACTTAGCGTAGCGCCCGGCAGCAACGACATAATACCGACAATCAATACCAGGTTAGCAATCAGCGCACTGGTCGCAATCAGACCGAACTTCTTATAGAAGAAGATCATGAACAGGATAGACACCACCAGACCGGCCAGACACGCTTCCAGACCCTGTTTAATGTTCTGCATACCCAGGGTTGGGCCGATGGTACGTTCTTCCACAATCTGAATCGGCGCAATCAACGCACCGGCACGTAACAGCAGAGAAAGCTGACGCGCTTCGTTCGGGTTGTTGATACCGGTGATACGGAAGCTGTTACCCAGGCGAGACTGGATATTGGCAATGTTAATCACCTCTTCCTGTTTCACCAGTACTGCACGACCGTTAGCATCTTTCTTACCGCTGTCTTTGTACTCCACGAACAGGGTCGCCATCGGCTTACCGATGTTGTCCTTGGTGAAGTTGGACATGATGTTACCACCCGCGCTATCCAGCGAGATGTTAACCTGCGGCTGATTGTATTCGTCCTGGCTGGAAGTAGAATCGGTGATATGGTCACCGGTCAGGATCACGCGCTTGTACAGCACAACAGGCTGACCTTCACGAGACTGTTTCACTTCCGAATCACCCGGAACACGACCCGATGCTGCAGCGGACTGGTCAACGTTGGTGTTTACCAGACGGAACTCCAGCGTCGCGGTTGCGCCCAGAATTTCTTTCGCACGCGCGGTATCCTGAATACCCGGCAGTTCGACCACGATGCGGTCAGCACCTTGACGTTGTACCACCGGCTCAGCAACACCCAGTTGGTTAACACGATTACGCAGAATGTTGATGTTCTGCTGTACCGCGTACTCACGGGCTTCACTCAGGCGCGCATCGGTCATTACAGCGCGCAGTGCATTGCTGCCCTGGCTGGAAATAACCAGATCCTGGTGACGTTTGCTCAAGTAAGAGATAGCTTCATCACGGGCGCTGCTATCACGGAAAGTGATGCTCAGACCGTAGTTATCTTCTTTGCGAACGGTAGTATAAGGAATGCCTTTTTCACGCAGATCGCTGCGCAGGCTATCGATATTTTGTTCCTGCAACTTACTCAGCGCGGTATCCATATCCACTTCCATCAGGAAGTGAACGCCGCCACGCAGGTCAAGACCGAGTTTCATCGGTTCTGCATGAATGGCAGCCAGCCAGCGCGGGGTTGCCGGAGCAAGGTTAAGCGCCACGACGTACTGATCGCCCAGTACGCCCATTAATACTTCACGTGCGCGCAGTTGGGTATCAGTGGAGTCGAAGCGCGCGAGAATAGCACCCTCTTCCAGAGCCACAGACTTAGGTGTGATTTTATCTTCTTGTAACGTTTTCTGGACCTGGATCAGCGTTTGCTCACTGGCGGCGGCACCGCGCACGCCAGTGATTTGAACAGCCGGATCCTCACCATACAGGTTGGGAAGCGCATAGAGCAGACCGACGACAATAACGACGATCAGCATGACATACTTCCACAAAGGATAACGGTTTAACACGGCAGTTCCCTTTGGGAAAACAATAAATTACAGCGCCTTCATGGTGCCTTTCGGCAGAACGGCAGCTACGAAATCACGTTTAATAACCACTTCAGTGGTGTCGTTCAGCGCGATAGCGATGTAGCCAGATTCTGCTACTTTGGTCACGCGACCCACCAGACCACCGTTAGTCAGCACTTCATCGCCTTTCGCAATGGAGTTCATCAGATTTTTGTGTTCTTTGGTACGCTTTTGCTGCGGGCGCAGGATCATGAAGTAGAAAATCAGACCAAACACCACCAGCATCAGAATCAGAGACATCGGGCTGCCCTGCGCCGGAGCACCTGTTGCCGCTACCGCATCAGAAATAAAAAAGCTCATTCAAATTCCCTCATTATTAAAATTAATCAACGTTCACAGGTGGAACTGGTCTACCCTGACGTTGGTAAAAATCAGTCACGAAGCTCTCTAATTTACCCTCTTCAATAGCCTTGCGTAAACCCGCCATCAAACGCTGGTAGTAGCGAAGGTTATGAATCGTGTTGAGACGCGCGCCCAATATTTCGTTGCAACGGTCGAGATGATGCAAGTAAGCGCGCGAATAATTGCGACAGGTGTAGCAATCACACTCAGCATCGAGCGGACTGGTGTCGCTTTTATGTTTCGCGTTACGAATTTTTACCACGCCGTCAGTCACAAACAAATGACCATTACGGGCATTTCGCGTTGGCATCACACAGTCAAACATATCGATACCGCGACGCACGCCTTCAACCAGATCTTCTGGTTTACCGACGCCCATCAGGTAACGCGGTTTATCTGCCGGAATCTGCGGGCAAACATGTTCCAGAATGCGGTGCATATCTTCCTTCGGCTCACCGACAGCCAAACCGCCGACAGCGTAGCCATCAAAGCCGATATCTACCAGACCTTTGACGGAGATATCACGTAAATCTTCGTAAACACTGCCCTGAATGATGCCAAAAAGCGCATTTTTGTTGCCGAGGCTATCAAAACGGTCACGGCTGCGCTTCGCCCAACGCAGAGACATCTCCATCGAGCGTTTAGCATAGTCCCAGTCGGCCGGATACGGTGTACATTCGTCGAAGATCATCACGATATCGGAACCGAGATCGTATTGAATCTCCATCGACTTCTCGGGATCGAGGAAAATCGGATCGCCGTTGATCGGGTTACGGAAATGCACGCCTTGTTCGGTTATCTTCCGGATGTCGCCCAGGCTGAACACCTGGAAGCCGCCAGAATCGGTGAGGATCGGCCCTTTCCACTGCATAAAATCGTGCAGATCGCCGTGCAGTTTCATGATTTCCTGCCCCGGGCGCAGCCACAGGTGGAAAGTGTTGCCGAGGATGATCTGTGCGCCGGTCGCTTCAACTTCTTCCGGCGTCATGCCTTTTACTGTGCCGTAAGTACCGACCGGCATAAAAGCAGGCGTTTCTACTACGCCACGATCAAAAACCAGGCGACCGCGGCGAGCGCGACCGTCTGTGGTATCCAGTTCAAATTTCATCTTCACTCCTGCGTCAGAAAAACAGTCCGACGTTTTAAACACTCATGCCGGAAACTTATTCCCCGACACGCTCAGAAATAGCCTGCGGATTGTACGTGATAAACATCGCATCCCCGTAACTAAAAAAGCGATATTCCGCTTTTACCGCTTCATGATAGGCGTGCATGGTGTTTTTATAACCAGCAAATGCGGAAACCAGCATAATCAGTGTCGATTCCGGCAGGTGGAAGTTGGTGACCAGAGCATCAATCACCTGATATTTATAGCCTGGATAAATAAAGATTTGTGTATCGCCGAAGAACGGCTCGATTAGATCGTTTTTGGCCGCCTGCGCCGCACTTTCCAGTGAACGTACGGAGGTGGTGCCCACCGCAATCACGCGGTTACCGCGCGCTTTCGCCGCCATCACCGCGTCCACCACATCCTGCGGCACTTCCGCATATTCGGAGTGCATAATGTGGTCTTCAATAGTGTCTACACGCACCGGCTGGAAAGTACCCGCTCCAACGTGCAGGGTGACGAACGCCATTTCAATGCCTTTATCGCGCAGTTTAGCCAGCAGCGGATCGTCAAAATGCAGACCCGCGGTCGGCGCAGCGACGGCACCCGGTTTTTCGCTGTACACGGTCTGGTACAGCTCGCGGTCGGCGTCTTCATCCGGACGGTCGATATACGGCGGCAACGGCATATGGCCAATCGCGTTGAGGATATCCAGCACGCTGCGTTCGTCGTTAAACTCAACTTCAAACAGCGCGTCATGGCGCGCCACCATCGTTGCTTTAATGCTTTCGTCATCGCCCAGCAGCAGCTCGGCGCCCGGTTTCGGCGCTTTCGAGGCACGAATATGCGCCAGAATACGTTTGTCATCCAGCATACGCTCGACCAGCACTTCAATTTTACCGCCGCTGGCTTTACGACCAAACAGACGCGCAGGAATGACGCGGGTGTTGTTAAAGACCAGCAAATCGCCAGGGTTGAGCTTATCGAGCAAATCGGTGAAAGTACCGTGCGTCAGCGCGCCCGTCGGCCCGTCCAAAGACAGCAAGCGACAGCTACTGCGCTCAGCTTGCGGATAGTGGGCAATCAGGGATTCGGGTAGTTCAAAGGTGAAATCGGTAACGCGCATGACACTGACTCAGACTAAAATAAGAGGCGGGTAGTCTAGTGCCGGGGCGTTCTCCCTGCAACCTTTACCCCTCTGGATAAACATTTAACTATGAATTTTCTTGCACATTTGCATCTCGCTCACCTTGCCGACAGTTCGCTTTCCGGCAATCTGCTGGCCGATTTTGTCCGGGGTAATCCGGAAACGCACTACTCGCCTGATGTGGTAGAAGGCATCTTCATGCATCGTCGTATCGACGTGATGACAGATAACCTGCCGCAGGTGCGTGAAGCCAAAGAATGGTTTCGTAGCGAAACGCGCCGCGTCGCGCCGATTACGCTGGATGTCATGTGGGATCATTTTCTGTCGCGCCACTGGTCGGAGATCTCCCCTGACTTCCCGCTTACGGACTTTGTGCGCTATGCCCGTACCCAGGTAACCACTATTTTGCCGGAATCGCCGCCACGCTTTATCAATCTGAATAACTATATATGGTCAGAGAAATGGCTTGAGCGCTACCGGGACATGGATTTTATCCAGAACGTCCTGAACGGCATGGCCAGCCGCCGTCCACGGCTCGATGCCCTACGCGACTCATGGTATGACCTCAATACGCATTACGATGCGTTAGAAGAACGATTCTGGCAGTTTTATCCGCAAATGATGGACCAGGCGCGGCGTAAAACCCTTTGATTGCAACCCGCATTCCCCGCCGGATAAGCCGTAGCCGTCATCCGGCAAAAGATTGATAGACAAAACCTGTCTCATTGATTGCCAGCGCCTCTTTGTCTTATTCACGAACACTCTCTATACTGGCCCGCGTTGCGTTCCAAAAACCCCTTAACATTGCAGGAGAATTATATGGTACTGGTAACTCGTCAGGCTCCGGATTTCACAGCAGCTGCGGTACTGGGTAGCGGTGAGATCGTTGAAAACTTCAACTTCAAACAGCATACCAACGGTAAAACTACCGTTCTGTTCTTCTGGCCGATGGACTTCACCTTCGTTTGCCCGTCTGAACTGATCGCATTCGACAAACGTTACGAAGAATTCCAGAAGCGCGGCGTTGAAGTTGTTGGCGTTTCCTTCGACTCTGAATTTGTCCACAACGCATGGCGTAACACCCCTGTCGACAAAGGCGGCATCGGTGCAGTGAAATACGCAATGGTTGCTGACATTAAACGCGAAATCCAGAAAGCCTACGGCATCGAGCACCCGGAAGCTGGCGTTGCTCTGCGCGGTTCTTTCCTGATCGACGCTAACGGCGTTGTTCGCCACCAGGTGGTTAACGATCTGCCGCTGGGTCGTAACATCGACGAAATGCTGCGCATGGTTGACGCGCTGCAGTTCCACGAAGAGCACGGCGACGTATGCCCGGCACAGTGGGAAAAGGGTAAAGAAGGTATGAACGCGTCTCCGGACGGCGTAGCAAAATACCTGACCGAGAACGTTTCCAGCCTGTAATTGGCATGAATCGACAAAAGGCCCGCTAGTGCGGGCCTTTTTCTGATGTCAGAACTCGGAATGCCCGATGGCGCTGCGCGTATTGGCCCTACGCGAGCAGACACTTGTTGTCTCATTATACGGCCGATGAATAATCGCATACAGGTACAAACCAAACGTTGAACATCAAGGCGCCGGCGGAACCGCATCCATTTGAACCTCCCAGGAATAATAGTCATCCTCAACCAACGTTTCTTTGATTTTTGACGCCAGCGCGACACTTCTCTCTATCTCTATTTTCGTCATTTGTAGCGGAATCAGATTTTTTAAGTTAACGTTGTTATATTCATTCAGAATATTTTCTTTATATCTTTCCGAAGCATGTCTTTTGTAACCTTCTTTATTAAAATAGATAAAGGAATCGTTAGCAATCATAGACCATGCATATGCCATTTCAATATCTCGTTTAACGCTAACACCATAAAAATAAAACTCACTCAATCTTATTTGTGCATACTGAGAACCGTGAATTCCACTCACCTTATAAGCAGAAAAACTATCTTCAAGCTCTTCTCTTGTTAAATTATCTATTCTGTTTTCCAGAGAATTTAGCTGCTTATTATTACTATCTTTATACGAAAAACCGGAAGGAAATAAAATGCAATCAGCCAGATAAGAATGGATATGATAGCCTCCCTTTATGGCATAACGAGTATAACGAATCAACCTTTTTCGTACATCTTGTGCTAACGGGTTGAAGGTCGAATTTGTCTCACCCGCACTCCATAAAAGGCCATTAGCAGCAAGCCTGCTCGCCAAGGGATACTGTAAATCAGCTAGTCGGGTGATAAATTCACTATAATTCATATTAAATACATCAGGCCGTCGAAGAGACAAACCATCATAACTCACTAATCTGTGAGCATTGCTCCTGATGAAATCATCTAAAACATCATCGTCACCAACTTCTTTCTGAATTCTGGCATACTGAATCATAGCATTTTTATCCCACAACCAGGCATGACGAATCAATTCAATAAGTTCTGTTTCATCCTCAATTTGTGGTATTTCTGGTGTTATAGCCTCTACCATTTTCCATGAATACTCAACTGTCCATAACTTATCTTGCGGAAGTAATGCGGCCGCGATGACATAATCCATATAAATTTCCTTTAGTCGCTATGAATGATATAATTTATCAACATCCAGAACATTCAAACAAAATTCAAATCATCATAGTTAAACACATCACTGGTAACGGTCCTATCTAACTTCTCACCATTTCGATATTTTCTGCATGGCCAGATCTGACCATCAACTAAGCTTTCATACTCTCTATCATTTGAAAATCGTTTCTTCACTTTACTTCCGGATTTATAGCCCCATAATAATAGCTCTTGCTTTCCAAACAAATCTATTACTACATAATCATTCACTGTTTTTCTATATTTGCAGTCTTCCAATCCGGGGCCATAGTTAAATGACGCATAAACCATTTGGCCAATAACATATGCTGATGATTCATGTCTGGAAAATGCGCGAGCAATACACTCCCCACCACTACGCTGATCTAAATCATCACTTTCATATCGACCAGATCGGCAACTATGTAATACCAAATAACCCTTTTCAGGATTCCAGATTAAATTTTCAAGAGATTCAACCACCTCAGCCGTAATATGCTCCCCCTTCTTAATTGATATCCTATCTGGATTGCTGTGAGCAAAAATATGAATTTCACACAAATCATATTTAGGTTGACCTGATTTATTTAGCTTGCAAATATCATAGAATATCGCGGTCCAAATTTTTTCGAAGTCGGCCAAACTCTTGAAGATCATCGGTCCTTTTACTTCACCTTTGGGATACTTAGATTCAAGCCGCTTTTTCTTGAATTCCGCCGCTTTCAACATCTCGGCACCACCGTGTCCACCATAGGCTATCATCACGTCATATCGAATAGGTCGTGAAATTGCAACATGAACAACATTGGGTTCACCATTGTCATTTGATCTTCTGGTTTTTCCTAAAGATATATCATTTACTGGCATTTCAGCTCCTACAATTACAATTACAATTACAATTACAATTACAAATGCTTTACTATCCAACTAAACGCGTCACCAATAATATTCATTTAATTAATAACAACTCATTATTGTAATTAATCACGCATTATTTTAACTTATGGTTAGTAATATTGTGTGAGCTACCTTCATATTTTGATTGATTTAATTATGCAATCAAGCTTTGATAGCCAATAATAAAAAATAAAATTTACACTTTACAAACAATACAAATAATCATAAGAACTACATTCTTACATTGAAAATATAACTATGTTGGTGCGGATAGAGAAGATCACACGGCCCCGGCTTTACGCCGTAGTAAGAATGGCATAGCGACCTTTAGGAAGATGGTTTTGTGGCAACCGTAGACAATTGGCTGTAGCAAAGCGAAATGCAGATGTATGAACCCCATTGCCTGATGGCACTCAGCATAGCAGGCTTACAAGGATTATCTAACTTATCGAAGTTGCGATTCTTTGTTGGCCGGATAAGACGCAAAGCGTCACCATCCGGCATTAAAAACGTTACAGTCAGAACGCGAAACAGGAACAGCCAAGCGCGCCCCAGAAAGCCCGGTCATCTGACACCGGAATGCCTGATTGACGCGCAATATCATGCTGATGACCGTGTACGCCACAGCTACCACAGCACTGATGCATCTGCACCATTGCGCCAATTTTTGCCGCAGCAGGCGGCGCTGAGCGATAGTGCCCCGGCACCTTCACCACCGGCGACCAGTCCGGCACAACCGGGATGGCTGGTGGTGCCAGCTGGGTGAAATGCCCTGCCGCATACACGACTTTGCCATCGACAATGGTCATCACTGACTCAATGCCTTTGATCTCTTCTTCCGCCACGTTGAAGTAATCTTTAGACAGCACCACCAGGTCGGCCAGTTGATCTTTCTCGATTCGCCCTTTCTTACCCTGCTCGCTGGAGAACCAGGCGCTGCCAGCGGTCCACAGTTCCAGCGCCACGTCACGCGGCAAGCGGTTGTTATCATCGTACATCGCCATACCGCCAACAGTGCGGCCCGAAACCAGCCAGTAGAGCGCTGTCCACGGATTGTAGCTGGCCACACGGGTGGCGTCAGTCCCCAGCCCTACCGGAACTTCAGCCGCCAGCATTTTCGCCACCGGCGGCGTGTGTTTGACCGCATCTTTGCCATAACGCTCGACAAAATATTCGCCCTGGAACGCCATTCGGTGCTGAACAGCAATCCCGCCGCCCAGCGCTTTAACGCGCTCGATATTCCGTTCAGTAATGGTTTCGGCATGATCGAAGAACCAGTGCAGGCCATTGAACGGGATATCACGATTCACCTTCTCAAACACGTCCAACATGCGGCTGATAGATTCATCGTAGGTGGCGTGCAGGCGGAACGGCCAGCGGTGCTCCACCAGGTGTCGCACCACGCGCTCCAGCTCATCTTCCATACCCTCCGGCAAGTCCGGGCGCGGCTGGAGAAAATCTTCAAAATCCGCTGCCGAAAAAACCAGCATTTCCCCGGCCCCATTGGCGCGGTAGAAGTCGGTCCCCTGCCCCGGTTTGAGCATATCGGTCCAACGTTCAAAGTCTTCCAGTTCCTGTTTTGGACGCTGGGTAAACAGGTTGTAGGCAATACGCACCGTCATCTGCTTGTTGGCGTGTAACTGCTCAATGATCTCGTAATCTTCCGGATAGTTCTGGAAGCCGCCGCCCGCATCGATGGCGCTGGTCAGCCCCAGGCGGTTCAGTTCACGCATAAACTGGCGGGTCGAGTTAACCTGCATTTCCAGCGGCAGTTTGGGTCCTTTTGCCAGCGTCGAATAAAGGATCATGGCGTTTGGTTTAGCGATCAACATCCCGGTCGGGTTGCCGTTGCTATCACGCACAATCTCACCGCCCGCCGGATCCGGCGTCGCTTTGGTGTAGCCAACGGCTTTCAGCGCAGCGCGGTTCAGCAAAGCCCGGTCGTAGAGATGCAGAACAAAAACCGGGGTATCCGGAGCAGCTTCATTCAGTTCTTCCAGGGTTGGCATGCGACGTTCGGCAAACTGGAATTCGCTCCAGCCGCCCACCACGCGTACCCATTGCGGCGACGGCGTTCTGTCCGCCTGGTCTTTGAGCATACGTAGGGCGTCCGCCAGCGACGGCACGCCTTCCCAACGTAATTCCAGGTTGTAATTCAGTCCACCACGAATAAGGTGCAGGTGCGAATCGTTCAGGCCCGGGATCACCGTATGTCCTTGCAGATCGACAACCTGCGTCCCTTCGGCAGCAAAGCTCATTACCCGCTCGTGGCTACCGGTCGCCAGGATCTTTCCGTTGGCAATCGCCACCGCCTCGACCTGCGGGCGTTGCCTATCGAGAGTATGAATTTTTCCGTGAGTCAGAATCAGTGTGGCAGTTTGAGACATAACAATCTCCTGAGATACCGGTCAGGCTTTTTTCAGCCATCCGGCAAACAGACGGGTTACGATGGGCATCCAGAACCAGACCACCAGCGCAACCACACAGGCATCATTGATGAGATGCAGGAGTAACGAGCCCTTCATTGCAGGCAGCACAATGCCGGTCAACCACGGCACCAGATTGGTGCTAGGAAATATCACCAGCAGGGTTATCAGAAACTGTTTCCAGCGTTTGGGCTGGCGTACATGGGGCGCTGGTGGCGTAAACCAGAATGCCGCTTCGGTACGAATTTCGGTTTTATCACCTTCCGCCAGCAGTGGGGCAATCTCTTCCACCAGCACACGGCGCGTATCGGACTGGGTCCAGTTATACAGATGCTCAAGCGTGTCGAAGCGAATAATGATATTCCACAGGTTGTCGCCATCCGCAGGGCGAATCACGTTCGCCCCGAGATGACCGGGAAACTCGGCCGCCACCGGCATAATTTTCCCCAGCCATTGCTCATACCGCTGCGCCTGCTCAGGCAGCAGGGTGTGGGTAATCACCAACGTCACATGTTTGTTCTGCGCCATGAAGGGTTCCTTGTTGAGAGGAAACAGGCCGCTTAGGCCAGGAAAGCAATACACAAAATCATTCATGGTGCATCGAGGCGGCAAGGTTGTGGATCCCCGGGAGCTTTCATAAGTAAGTGACCGGGGTACGCAAGCGAAGCCAACAAAGATGCAACATGAAGGATGACGTGTATTTAGGCTTTACGTTCTGGCGCGCCATGCACCATGGTATAGGCATAATCCACGCCCATACCGTAGGCACCGCTGTGCTCGCGTACCAGATCCATGACGGCGTCGTAGGTTTCTTTGCGAGACCAGTCGCGCTGGTACTCAAGAAGAACCTGTTGCCAGGTTACGGGTACGGCACCAGCCTGTACCATGCGGTCGATAGAACGCTCATGGGCATCCACGGACGTGCCGCCGGAAGTGTCGGTCACCACATATACTTCATAACCCGCTTCCAGCGCCATCAGTGCCGGGAAAGTCAGGCAGACTTCGGTCCACAGCGCGGAGATAATCAGTTTTTTACGCCCAGTCGCTTCCACGGCCTTCACAAACGCCGCATCTTCCCAGGAGTTCATTGAGGTGCGTTCAATGGGTTTTACATCAGGATGAACCGCTAACAATTCTGGCCAGATATATCCGCTAAAACTTTTCGTTTCTACAGAAGTATAAATCACCGGAACATTGAATATTTTTCCGGCTTTCGCTAATGCCACGGTATTATTTTTTAAAGTCTGGCGATCGATATTCGCTACACCAAATGACATTTGCGGCTGATGATCAATAAAAATAAGCGTAGAGTTTTGAGGGTCAATCAGTTCCCGAATAGACATATCACACCTTCTTAATCAATAAGTTAAAAGGCAACGGTCTGTATCTGCCGTCAGCAGCAGGATCCTGAATCAGAAAGCTTGTTGAGTATAGCGGGAAATTTCTAACGAGTTATTAAAGAAAACTTACCATCCTGTGAAACTATTAATTCTGTGTTGCGATATATCCTAAACAACATCAAAAAAATACGCATGATTCATCTAATTTATTCACTGGCATTGTTTTTCTTCATTCGGTACAACAGAAGGGTTTAATTTTCAGGAGCTTTTCTGCTTATGCGCATTAATCTGGATGTTTTGCTTATTCTCGACGCACTCGACAAACAGGGTTCATTTGCCGCGGCGGCCGAATCGCTGTTTAAAACGCCTGCGGCACTCAGCTATATGATTCAAAAGCTGGAAAGCGACCTGAATATCGAGTTGCTTGACCGTTCCGGACACCGGGCTAAATTTACCGACACCGGACAGATGATGCTGGAAAAGGGACGTTTATTGCTAAGTGCGGCAAAAGATCTCGAAAAACAGGCGGTACAGCTGAGTTCAGGCTGGGAAAAAGAGCTGGCGATTGCGCTGGACGACTCCTTTCCTTTCGCCTCGCTGTTACCCATTATCGATGAATTTCACGCGCTGAATAAGCAAACCCGCCTCAGTTTTACCCATCATACGCTGGCGGGTTCCTGGGAGGAGCTGACCCATAATGGAGCAGATATTATTCTGGGGGCGATTAATGAACCACCAACGTCAGCGGCCTGGTCCTACAAAATGCTCGGTACATTGGACAACGTATTTGTCGTGGCACCTGAGCATCCGCTGGCCGCAGCACCTGATGGCCTGACCAACGAGCAGTTGTGCCTGCATCGGGCGATTGTTATCAGCGACAGCGCCCGCTTCTGTCATCCGTTACAAACCAATCTGATGGAGGAGCAGGCGCAGATCCGTGTCGATGACTTCCACAGTAAAGTGATGCTACTGCGAGCCGGCATGGGCTGCGGATTTCTCCCCCGCCATATTGCCAGCCCGTGGCTTGCTACGGGCGAGCTGGTGGAAAAAACGGTTATCTCATTTCGCCAAAAAGACGTGGCCTATATGGCATGGCGTAATAACCGTGATGGGCTGGCGCAGCGCTGGTGGCGAGACGCGCTGCTGGCAAGCCCGGCGATTGCGCACTTATATCAATGACCTGACCATACCGAGGCGGAAATCGCCGGCAACGTCAGGATATCGTCGGCAAGCACACCTGTGCCCTCTTTGTGCTGCCAATGACTCACGCTCAGTAATGGCGAGGCTGGCAGGACCACTTCACAAGCCTGGCCACGGTTAATCGCCACTAACACGCGCTGGCGGTTTAGCACCCGTACAAACACCACCACGTTATCCTCGGCGTAAATCACCTGACAACCACCGTGGCGTAGCGCCTGGCTCTGGTGGCGTAATTTTGCCAGCCGCTGGTACAACGCCAGCAGGTTAGCGTCCTGTTTTTCAGGCTGCCATGGGAAAGGTTTGCGGCAAAACGGATCGTTGTTGCCATCCAGCCCCACTTCGTCGCCGTAGTAAATACAGGGCACGCCAGGCCAGGTAAATAGCCACACCACCGCCAGCGGTAAACGTGCGACGTCTTTACCGAGCAGAGACTTAAAGCGAGCGGTATCGTGGCTGTCGAGCTGGTTAAACATGCGCAATTGCTGCTGATGCGACAACCCCGCGCGGTAGTTATCCATCCACGCCATGCAGGTCTGAGCGTCAATGGATTGTGGGTCGTATGAAATATCGGTATTGGCGAGGAATCCCCAGAGAGGGAAAGTAAAACCGCGATAGTTCATGGCGGCATCTTCCGCGTCGGCCTGCAACCACTGGCGAGCATCGCCAAAATGTTCACCCACCACATACGCCTCTGGCTGGGTTTCTTTTGCCGCCTGCGTAATGCCGGCCACGTGTTGTAGGTTGTTACGTGCGCCTCCTGCTTCTCCCAGCATGTGCACCACATCAAGACGCCAGCCGTCCATACTCCACGGCGCTTTCAGCCAGTGACGGACGATACTGTCTTCGCCGCGATAAATTTCATTTACCAGGCTTTCCGAAGAAAAGTCCAGCTTGGGCAGGCTGGAATACCCCAGCCAGTCGAGCGCAACGCCGTCGGCTGAGAAATGATACCAGTCGCGCCAGGGGGATTCTGAGTTATGGCACGCCCCATCCGTTCCCCTACTATGCCGGTCAAACCAGGCGTGCGAATCGCCGCTATGGTTAAAAACACCGTCCAGAATCAAGCGCATGCCCTGCTGTTGGGTGTTGTGCCGCAGGCGTAGCAGCGCCGTGTCGCCGCCAAATTGCGGATCAACATGACGGTAATCTTCGGTATCGTATTTATGCACGCTCGGCGCGGTAAACACAGGATTCAGGTACAGCGCCGTGACCCCTAACGTTTTCAGGTACGGTAGCTTTTCGCTGATGCCGTCCAAATCACCACCATAGAACGTGGAGCCACCGGCCTGAGCCGTAAGCGGTTCGTCCCATTCGCGCCGCACGATGTCGTGCCCGGCCGCGTGGTGATAATAGACGTTATCCTGGCCCGCTTCACGCGACTGGCTGCGGGCAAAACGGTCCGGGAAAATTTGGTAAAAGACCTGGTCAGCAACCCACTGCGGACCGTTATCCGGCACATCGACGGCAAACTGCTCCAGACGCGCAGGCGGAAAACGGCTGAATCCCTGTGGGGTGAACCACAACTGACGATCGAGCCAAAGTAATTTAAAGCTATAGCGTCGACGAGGCTGCCCGCTGGAGAGATCGATCGCCGCTCGCCACGCGGTCACACCCGGCTGCGGCTGGCTGCGCTGCTTGTGCATAGCTAGCGAAATCTCTTCGTTATCGTTTTCTGCGCGTAGCGTCACCCGCTGGGGGGGATTTTCCCCCGCCAGCCATAATGTAATCGTCAGTTGATCTTTGTTTTGCTTAACAAATGGGGCAACCGGAAGGTGCCAGGCGTTCAACATCACGTATCCCCTTTGATGATAATGACGTCACCTTGCCATAGCGAAGTGCAGGATCACTCATCATCTTAACGTTTATTGGGGGAGGAGTTCGGGGGAGGAGAAAATTGCCGGGTAACGCAAAGCTACCCGGCAAAAATATTACTGTGCTTCAGCCAGTTGGCGCTCTCGACGGCGCTTGAATCCCCAGCCGACCAGCAGCAGGACAATCCACGCAAAGCCGACGTACAGCGAAATGCGGGTATCCGGATGATAGCCGATAAGCGCGATGATAAAGACCAGGAAAATCAGGCCAACAATGGTCGTCGTTACCCCACCCGGTACTTTAAATTTCAGCGCTTTGACCTCTTCTGGCGGCAGACGACGACGGAAAGCAATCTGTGACAGCAGGATCATAATCCACACCCAAACCGTGGCGAACGTTGCCAAAGAGGCGATCACCAGGAAGACGTTTTCCGGCATGATGTAGTTAAGATAAACCGCAAACAGCAGCGCAATGGTCATCACCATCACCGTAACCCACGGCACGCCACGACGCGACGTCTTGGCAAACATTTTTGGGGCACTGCCCTGCTCCGCCATGCCGTGTAGCATACGTCCCACACCGAAGACGTCAGAGTTAATCGCCGACAGCGACGCAGTCAGAACCACAAAGTTGAGGATCCCGGCAGCAAAGGTAATGCCCATATGCTGGAACGTCATAACGAACGGGCTACCGTCGGTACCCACCTGGTTCCACGGGTAGATAGACATAATGACGAACAACGTCCCCACATAAAACACCAGGATACGCATTGGTACGGAATTGATAGCGCGCGGAATAGATTTTTCCGGGTCTTTGGCTTCGCCTGCGGTAATCCCGATAATCTCAATCCCGCCGTAAGCGAACATCACCATTTGCAGCGACATCACCATGCCGAGCCAGCCGTTGCTGAAGAAGCCACCGTTGCTCCATAAGTTATGGATACCGGTCGGTTGCCCGCCGTTGCCAATCCCCCAAATGATGATACCGAAACCGGCGACAATCATGATGATAATGGTGGCGACTTTAAAGAACGAGAACCAGAACTCCAGCTCGCCAAACACCTTCACGCTCATCAGGTTGATGGCGCAGATAATCAGCACTACGCTGAGTACCCAAATCCAGTGCGGTACGGCCGGGAACCAGACGCCCATGTAAATACCAAAGGCAGTCACATCGGCAATGGCGACAATCAGGATTTCAAAACAATAGGTCCAGCCGGTGATATAGCCTGCCAGCGGTCCGAGGTTTTCCTGCGCATAGCGCGAGAAGGAGCTGGCTGCAGGGTTATGAACAGACATTTCGCCCAGCGCGCGCATAATAATATACGCCGCTACGCCGCCGATAATATAGGCCAGCAACACGCTTGGCCCCGCCATTTTGATGGCATCGGCCGAGCCATAGAACAACCCGGTACCAATTGCTGAACCTAATGCCATAAAGCGGATGTGCCGGGTGCTCAGCCCACGCTTTAGCTTGTTATTACTTTCCATCGATTCCTAACCTGTTAACACAATAAAAAAACCACGGGGCCATGTTAATAGCCCCGTGGTTAAAACTTATTGTCAGTGATATTAGTGTGCGCTGGAGGTCACTTGTCGACCCGCGGCGCGATCCCAGATAACTGCCAGGACCACCATCACGACTGTTGGCATCAACCACGCCAGCCCCTGCTCCGCCAGCGGTAAACGCTGGGTCCAGGCCGGTAACACGTCGCCAATTGCAGAAGCTTTAATGCCATCAAGGATACCAAAAATCAGGCTGATAAACATCGCAGGTGCAATGACGCGGGAAGAATTATGCCACCATGAGCGGGTAAAGCTTAATACAACCAGTGCGATACATGGCGGATAGATAGCCGTCAGCACCGGAATAGAAATCTGAATCAGATGGCTCAGACCCAGGTTAGAAACCACCATCGAGAAGCCGCCGAGGATAAATACCAGCGTACGATAAGACAGTGGAACGTACTGGGCAAAGAACTCTGCGCACGCACAGGTCAAGCCAACCGCGGTGACCAGACAGGCGATGAAAATCAGCGCCGCCAGCAGGAAGCTTCCTGCACCGCCAAAGGTGTGCTGAACATACGCATGCAGAATCGCCGCGCCGTTAGCAGACTGATCGACCAGAATCGCGCTATCTGAACCCAGACGGAACAGCGCGAGATACAGCAGCGTTAAGCCCACACCCGCCATTAAACCCGCCCAAACGGTGTAACGGGTCAGCAGACGCGCTTCAGTAACACCACGCGAGCGAGCGGCGTTAACGATAACAATACCAAACACCATCGCGCCCAGCGTATCCATGGTCAGATACCCGTTCACGAAACCATTAGAAAATGCCGCAGTTTGGTAGGCTTCCATCGCATTACTGATCGGGCCTGCTGGCCAGACGATTGCGGCGACAGACAGAACCACCAGCGCCAGGATTTTCAGCGGCGCCAGGAAATTACCCACCGTATCCAGCAGTTTGCCCGGATACAGCGAAACCAGAATCACAATCGCGAAATAGATAACGCTATAGATAAACAGCGGCAGCGCAGAGTCTCCGGTCAGCGGTGCAATCCCGACTTCGAAAGAGACCGTCGCGGTACGCGGGGTAGCAAATAACGGCCCAACGGCCAGATAGCAAACAGTCGCCAGTAGCAGACCAGCAACTTTACCGATAGGTGTGCTCAGTCGGTCCACACCACCACCGACTTTCGCCAGCGCGACAACGGTAAGTACCGGCAGGCCAACGGCGGTAATCAAAAAGCCAAAAGCCGCAGTCCAGACGTGTTCACCTGCCTGCAAACCAACCATTGGGGGGAAGATGATGTTACCTGCACCAACGAACAGTGCAAATGTCATAAATCCCAAAGCGATAATATCGCGCGATTTTAACTGATGGGTCATAAAGTCTTACTGCCTGTGGATGTGGTGTTGAAAATAGTAAATTTTTGCCTTTCCCTGGGGGACAATACAGCGGCATTTTTGCTCAATTCCAGCGGGAAACACTCCCGACCTGGCGCGGCGAAGAATAGTTTTTCGATTTACCGCGTAAATGCAGTCGGTATGACAGCACCTGGAGCGCAATTTAAACGCTTATAACGTTTTAAAGCAAGGTGGGATCCAAAAACCAGAACAATATAGCGATATGAAAAATGAGGTTAGCACAAAACACCATTCCATGGAAAAAGGTATGGGTAATAGTTCGAACAAAAAACAATCAAACGTCGTAAAATTCAGGAGTCATATATTGACCGCATAGAAAAAGCCAGCTTGTGCTGGCTTTTGGAAAGATAATCTTACGAATGTGCTTTAACCGTTACTTTTGGCAATCAAACGTTCCGGGATCACGAAACTAAATCGCGTCCCTTTGCCTGGTTCGCTTTCGATATTCAAACGGCTGTCGTGATGATGCAGCGCATGTTTCACGATGGCAAGGCCCAACCCGCTACCGCCCGTTTGCCGCGATCGCGCCTTATCTACCCGATAAAAACGCTCGGTCAGGCGTGGAATATGCTCGGCGGCAATGCCTGGACCGTTGTCTTCCACACAAAACTCCGCTCCCGAGGCCACATGCCTCCAGCGTACGGTAATGTGCGTTCCCGCAGGGGTGTGGTTCACCGCGTTATAGACGAGATTCGAGATAGCGCTACGCAACTGCTCCTCGTTGCCCCGCACGTTCAGGCTGTTATCGACATCAAAGGTAAACGTATGTTTATGCTGGCTCAGGGTTTGCGCTTCGTGCTCGATCACGCGCAGCATCATGGGCACATCGACTTTCTCATTCAGTTGCAACGTCGGAGCAGCTTCAATTTTTGACAGCGTCAGCAGCTGTTTCACCAGGCCTTCCATACGGTACGTTTGTTCGCGCATGGTATGCAGCGCTTTTTCGCGCGTTGTCCCTTCCAGCGGATGCTCCTGCATCATTTCCAGATAACCTTGCAGCACCGTCAGCGGTGTGCGCAGCTCATGGCTGGCGTTGGCGAAAAAGTTTCGCCGTGAACCTTCCAGTTGGTGCATCTGGGTAACGTCGCGCGCCACCATCAGCAGTTGCTTATCCGTGTAGGGCATCACGCGAATTTCCAGATGCCGTCCGGTATTGAGCACCAGATTGATAGGCCGGCTAAAGTCGCGCGTTTTCAGATATTGTGTGAATTCCGGGTATCGCAGCAGGTTAAGAATATTTTGCCCGCTATCGTCCGGCCAGCGCAGTCCCAGAACCTGCTGAGCCAGTCCGTTACACCAGAAGATACCGCCTTCTTCGGTGGTCAATACCACCGCGTCGGGTAGTGATTCCGCCCCGCTGCGAAAACGTTTGATCAGGTTACCCAGTTCTCGACGGCGTTTTTTGTTGCGCAGCTGCATTTGATGCAGCCCATATAACAACGGCTCCCAACTGCCTCGCCCCGGCGGCGGCGTCATGCTTCTGTCGACCCATAGCCACCAGGACAAACGTAATAGATTCCAGAAATGCCAGATAAGCAGGCCCGTTACCGACGCCAGTAAAAACCAGGGCAGGTAACCGAAAAAAGCGCTAAGGATAAATGCCGGTATGCAGCACAGGATCAGCTCCAGTACCAACCTTTTCCATGACAATCGTTCTAGCAAACGTCTTACTCCATAAACGGCCTAATCCATCAGGCCCTGATTCTTGTCAGTCAGAAGCGGGTCGAAAAACGATATCCCGTCCCGCGAACTGTCTGCACCATTCGATCGTGTCCGCTGTGCTCCAGCGCTTTACGTAAGCGGCGGATATGCACATCCACTGTCCGGTCTTCCACGTAGACATTGGTTCCCCAGACATGATTGAGGAGTTGTTCACGGCTGTAGACGCGCTCAGGGTGGGTCATAAAGAAGTGCAACAGTTTGAATTCGGTCGGCCCCATATCCAGCGGATCCTCGCCGGTCATCACGCGATGCGAGGTCGGATCAAGGCTTAGCCCCTGCATCTCAATAACCTCTTCCACCGCCATCGGTGAAATACGACGCAGAACCGCTTTAATACGCGCCACCAGCTCCTTGGGAGAAAACGGCTTGGTAATATAATCATCCGCACCGGTTTCCAGACCCCGGACGCGGTCTTCCTCTTCACCTCTCGCCGTCAGCATCATCACGGGGATATCCCGCGTCATAGCTTCGCGCTTGAGATGTTTAATAAACTGCAGACCCGAGCCGCCGGGAAGCATCCAGTCAAGCAGGACGAGGTCCGGCCAGGGTTCATTGAGTTGGTTCACAGCACTGTCATAGTCTTCGGCTTCTACGGGGTGAAAACCGTTTTGCTCGAGCACGAAGCAGACCATTTCACGAATTGGAGCTTCATCTTCTACGACCAGAATACGTCTCGCCATGATTTGCCCTGTTTATAATTAAATCGTTTGCCATCAATACGGTGCCATTATGCGTCAGTTTTATGACAGATTTATGAAAAGATAGCCCAGGTTTAACGCAGCCCGGCGAATTATGACAGCCCGGAGACAAGATATTACCGTCCTTGAAAGGTTATAATCCCCACCACTGTTTTATCGTCATGGAACTCTTATGCGCATCCTTCACACGTCTGACTGGCATCTGGGCCAAAATTTCTACAGCAAGAGCCGTGCCGCTGAACATCAGGCCTTTCTCGACTGGCTGCTGGAAACGGCACAATCCCATCAGGTGGATGCCATTATTGTGGCGGGTGATATTTTCGATACCGGCTCACCGCCAAGCTACGCTCGTGAGCTGTATAACCGTTTTGTCGTTAATTTACAGCAAACCGGGTGTCATCTGGTGGTGCTGGCAGGCAACCACGACTCCGTCGCCACACTCAATGAATCCCGCGATATACTGGCGTTTCTCAACACCACGGTCGTTGCCAGCGCCGGCCATGCTCCGCAGGTACTGCCGCAACGCGACGGCACGCCGGGGGCAATTCTGTGCCCGGTTCCTTTTTTACGTCCACGCGACATCATTACCAGCCAGGCCGGGCTAACCGGGCAAGAAAAACAGCAACATTTGCTGTCAGCCATCACCGACTATTACCAGCAGCAGTATCAGGATGCCTGCACGCTGCGTGGTGATCAGAATCTGCCCATCATCGCGACCGGGCATTTGACCACCGTCGGCGCCAGTAAAAGTGACGCCGTCCGAGACATTTATATCGGTACGCTGGACGCCTTCCCTGCACAAAACTTCCCTCCGGCGGACTACATCGCGCTGGGCCATATTCACCGGGCGCAGGTTATCGGCGGCACGGAGCATATTCGCTACTGCGGCTCGCCGATCGCTCTCAGTTTTGACGAGTGCGGCAAAAACAAATGCGTGCATCTGGTGAGCTTTGAAGCAGGGAAACTCAACGCCGTCGAGAATCTCACCGTACCGGTCACCCAGCCGCTTGCGGTACTGAAAGGCGATCTCGCCGCCATTACCGCCCAGCTTGAGCAGTGGCGCAACGTACAGCAAGAGCCGCCTGTGTGGCTGGATATTGAAATTACCACCGATGACTATCTGCATGATATGCAGCGTAAAATCCAGACCTTGACCGAAGATTTACCGGTAGAGGTGTTATTGGTGCGCCGCAGTCGGGAACAGCGCGAACGTATTATGGCCAATGAACGTCGTGAAACATTAAGCGAGCTGAGCGTGGCGGAGGTTTTTGACCGCCGCCTGGCGCTGGAAGAACTCGAAGAACCGCAGCGCGAGCGGCTTAATCAGCTGTTTAGCGCAACCGTACAGACGCTTGCCGGGGAGGCTGAAGCATGAAAATTCTCAGCCTGCGCCTGAAAAACCTCAACTCCCTGAAGGGAGAATGGAAAGTCGATTTCACGGCAGAACCTTTTGCCAGCAACGGGCTGTTCGCCATCACCGGGCCCACAGGCGCGGGGAAAACCACCCTGCTGGACGCAATTTGCCTTGCGCTGTACCACGAAACGCCGCGCCTGAATACTGTGTCACAGTCGCAAAACGACCTGATGACCCGCGACACAGCGGAGTGTCTGGCCGAGGTGGAATTTGAAGTGCGGGGCGAAGCCTACCGCGCATTCTGGAGCCAGAACCGGGCACGCAACCAGCCTGAGGGCAACCTGCAGGTCCCGCGCGTAGAGCTGGCCCGGTGCGCCGACGGTAAAATCCTCGCCGATAAAGTCAAAGACAAGCTGGAGATGACCGCCGAGCTTACCGGGCTGGATTACGGTCGTTTTACCCGTTCCATGCTGCTCTCTCAGGGCCAGTTTGCCGCATTCCTTAATGCCAAACCAAAAGAGCGCGCCGAGCTGCTCGAAGAGTTAACCGGTACTGAGATCTACGGCCAAATCTCCGCTATGGTGTTTGAAAAGCACAAATCAGCGCGTACGGAGCTGGAAAAACTGCAGGCCCAGGCCAGCGGCGTGGCGCTGTTAGCGCCAGAGCAGGTGCACTCTCTGACAGAAAGTTTGCAGGTACTTACTGACGAAGAAAAACAATACCTTACCAGCCAACAAACCCAGCAACAGCACCTCAACTGGCTCATTCGGCAAAATGAGCTACAAACGGATATAAACCATCACCAGCAGGCATTACAGGCAGCACTTCAGGCGCAAGAAGACGCGCAGCCGCAGTTGGCGGCACTGAGTCTGGCACTGCCGGCCAGGGCGTTACGCCCGCACTGGGAGCGAATTCAGGAACAAACGGCTACTATCGAGCGTACGCGCCAGAAGATTCAGGAAGTGAATGCTCGCTTACAAAGCAGCTTAACGCTACGCGGGCGTATTCGTCAGCAGGCGCAAATGCAGTCGACCTTGATGCTAGCCGAACAACAGACGTTAACCGACTGGCTTAATGAGCATGATCGCTTCCGCTTATGGAGTAGCGAACTGGCAGGATGGAAAGCGCTGCTGGCCCAACAGTCCGACGCCAGCACCCAGCTACGCCAATGGCAGCAGCTGCGAGAGAACGACACGCGTAAGCTCAATGCACTAACGCTTCCCGCGCTGACCCTTTCGCCGCAGGAGGTAACGGATGCGCTGGCGCAACATGCGCAGCTTCGTCCATTACGCCAGCGGCTGAGCAATTTACACGGACAAATCACCCCGAAGCAAAAACAACTGGCACAGTTACGCGCCACGCTTGTACAGCGTCAACAAGAGTTGACCCAGCGCAACGCGGTGCTTGCCGAAAAACGTCAGCGCTATAAAGATAAAAATCAGCAACTTACCGATGTGAGAGTCATTTGCGAGCAAGAAGCCCGCATCAAAGATCTGGAAAGCCAACGGGCATTGTTGCAATCCGGCATGCCTTGCCCGCTATGCGGCTCCACCGCACATCCGGCGATTGAACGCTATCAAACGCTCGAACTGAGCGTGAATCAGACGCGGCGTGAGGCACTGGAAAAAGAGGTCAAAACGCTGGCCGATGAGGGTTCAACGTTACGCGGCCAGCTTGAGGCGATAACCCAGCAACTTCAGCGGGATGAACGCGAAGCACAGACGCTTTCTCAGGAGGAGCAAGCACTTACTCAAGAATGGCTGACCGTCACCGCCAGCCTCAACGTCACGCTGCAACCGCAGGATGACATTGCCCCGTGGCTGGCCGCTCAGGAAGAGCACGAACAACAGCTTCACCAGTTGAGCCTGCGTCATACCTTGCAGGCGCAAATCACCGCGCATACCGAGCAGATTACCCAGCTCCAGTTGCATATTGACCAGCGCCAGGCGACGCTAACCGCCGAGCTTTCCCGTTATGGTCTGGCCCTTCCGCCTGAGGATGACGTCGCCTCATGGCTAAGCGAACGGGCGAACGAAGCACGAATGTGGCAACAGCGTCAGAATGAACTGACCGAGTTACAGGCCCGGATTGCCCAGCTTGCGCCGCTGCTGGAAACGCTGCCTGAAACCGAGGCGCTTTCTGAAAACATTGAGGATTTGTCGCTGGAAAACTGGCGTCAGGTGCACGACGATTGCCTCTCTTTACAGGGACAGTGGCAAACCTTGCAACAGCAGGAGGCGCAGGACGTTCAGCGCGCCGCGGAAATCCAGGCGCAGTTTGATGCCGCATTGCAGGCCAGCATCTTTGCCGATCGCGACGCCTTTATTGCCGCCCTGCTGGACGAAGAGACCTTTAATCGCCTGGAGCAGTTGAAACAATCACTGGAAGGCCAGCGACAGCAGGCGCAAACGCTGGTTAATCAGGCCCTGCAGGCACTGGCGGCTCATCAACAGCAGCAACCAACAGAAGTGGATCTCACGCTGACGGCGCAGCATCTGCACGACGCGCTGGCGCAGCTCACCCAACTGCTACGCGATAACACTACTCGTCAGGGCGAAATTCGCCAGCAGCTCAAACAAGATGCTGAAAACCGCCAGCAGCAGCAGGCGCTGATGCAGGAGATTGAAAAAGTCGCGCAGCAGGTCGAAGACTGGGGGTATTTGAATGCGCTGATCGGCTCGAAAGAGGGAGATAAGTTCCGCAAATTTGCCCAGGGGCTGACGCTGGATAACCTCGTCTGGCTTGCCAACAACCAGTTAACCCGTCTGCACGGTCGCTATTTGTTGCAGCGCAAGGCCAGCGAAGCGTTAGAGCTGGAAGTGGTTGATACCTGGCAGGCCGATGCCGTACGTGATACGCGTACGCTTTCCGGCGGCGAGAGCTTCCTCGTGAGTCTGGCGCTGGCGCTGGCATTATCTGATCTGGTCAGCCACAAAACGCGGATTGACTCCCTGTTCCTCGACGAAGGTTTCGGCACGCTGGACAGCGAAACGCTGGATACCGCCCTGGACGCGCTGGATGCGCTCAACGCTACCGGTAAAACCATTGGCGTCATCAGCCACGTTGAAGCGATGAAAGAGCGCATTCCGGTACAGATCAAAGTGAAAAAAATCAACGGTCTGGGCTACAGCAAACTCGACAAAATGTTTGCGGTGGAGTAATCGGCCAGCGGATGTGGTGTCACAGGCCGGATAAGCGCTAACGCTATCCGGCACGCTAGGTAGCACAATATTGCATACTCAGGGACGGATATGAAATGGCATTCCACTTCACTTATCCGCAAGCTATCGCTATTGGCGGCGAACGTTCGTCGCTATGACGCATATCCTGCGTCTTTCTTGTTGGCAGGTGGTATGAAAAAAGTCATTTTCTCTTTAGCGCTCGGAACATTTGGGCTGGGCATGGCCGAGTTTGGCATCATGGGTGTCCTCACTGAGCTGGCGCGAGACGTGGGAATTTCCATTCCTGCCGCTGGCCATATGATTTCGTTTTACGCCTTTGGCGTAGTGCTGGGCGCGCCCATTATTGCGCTCTTTTCCAATCGCTTTTCGCTCAAACATATTTTGCTGTTTCTGGTCACCCTGTGCGTGATTGGCAACGCCATCTTCACCCTCTCTTCCTCGTATTTTATGCTGGCGGTGGGCAGGCTGGTTTCCGGCTTCCCTCATGGCGCATTTTTCGGCGTGGGCGCGATTATCCTGTCGAAGCTGGCCCGTCCGGGAAAAGTCACTGCCGCCGTCGCGGGCATGATTTCGGGGATGACCGTTGCCAATCTGGTTGGCATTCCCGTCGGCACCTGGCTAAGCCAGGAATTTAGCTGGCGCTACACGTTTCTGCTGATAGCCGTCTTTAATATCGCCGTAATAGTCTCGGTCGCTTTTTGGGTCCCCAACATTAGCGATGAGGCAAAAGGGAAACTGCGCGAACAATTTCACTTTTTGAAAAGCCCCGCCCCGTGGTTCATTTTTTCCGCCACCATGTTTGGGAACGCCGGGGTTTTCGCCTGGTTCAGCTACGTCAAACCGTACATGATGTATATCTCCGGCTTCTCCGAGGCGCTAATGACCTTCATCATGATGCTGGTGGGATTGGGAATGGTGTTGGGAAATCTGCTAAGCGGTAGGCTGTCAGGCCGTTATACGCCGCTGCGAATTGCGGTAATAACCGACTTCGTCATTGTGCTGGCTCTGCTGCTGCTCTTTGCCTTTGGCGGCATCAAAGCCGCGTCGCTGACCTTCGCTTTCATTTGCTGCGCGGGTCTGTTTGCTCTGTCGGCGCCGTTGCAAATTTTGCTGCTGCAAAATGCTAAAGGGGGAGAACTACTGGGCGCGGCTGGCGGGCAAATTGCCTTCAATCTCGGCAGCGCGATTGGCGCGTACTGCGGTGGCATGATGTTGACGCTGGGATTTACCTACAACTACGTGACGCTGCCGGCTGCACTGCTGTCGTTTTCTGCGATGTCCTCGCTGCTGCTCTATGGTCGCCTGAAGCGCGGCGTGCAACAACAGGTTGCACCCGCGACATAACAACCGTTTATACGTGCGGCCACAGCCAGGCCGCGCCACGCACGCCGCTGGAGTCACCGTGCAACGCCTTGCGTAGAGGCGTTTCACACTCGCCGCCAAAAACAAATTGCTTCATCAACGTCGGAACGTTTTGATACAGTCGATCGACATTGCTCATTCCGCCACCCAGCACAATGACGTCCGGATCGAGAATATTCACCACATGTGCCAGTGATTTCGCCAGACGAAGCTCATAGCGGCTCAACGCTTGCTCCGCAAGAGTATCCTGCGCATTAACAAGGCTGATAATTTCACTGCCTTTGAGCGGCTTACCGCTCAGGCGCTGGTAGTCGGTGGCAAAACCGGTACCGGAAATGAAGGTTTCAATGCAGCCTTGTTTGCCGCAATAACAAGGTACTTCCTGTCGAAAACGCAGCTCATCTTCGTCCATCCACGGCAGCGGATTATGCCCCCACTCGCCCGCGGTACCGTTACCGCCCGTGTGCGCCCGACCATTCAGCGCCACGCCTGCGCCACATCCGGTGCCGATAATCACCGCAAACACGGTTTGCGCCCCCGCCGCCGCACCATCCACCGCTTCAGAAACCGCCAGACAGTTGGCATCATTTGCCAACCGCACTTCGCGATTCAGACGCGCACTCAGGTCTTTGTCAAAAGGTTGCCCGTTAAGCCAGGTCGAGTTGGCATTCTTTACCACCCCGGTGTAGGGCGAGATTGAACCGGGAATGCCCATTCCAACGGTTCCCGTCTGCCCGGTGGCGTTTTCCGCCATCTCCACCAGCATGGCGATGGTTTCTATCGTTTGCCGATAATCATCACGCGGCGTGGGCAGGCGATGGCGAAAAAGCTGTTCGCCCGCATCGCCAAGCGCAATAACTTCCGTTTTCGTACCGCCCAAATCGATACCTATACGCACTGTTTGCTCCTCTTCCCGATTAACAATGCAAGCATAGCGACAATTCGCTATCATGCCCGCTGGATTTAACGACAAGGCCGTGGAAATTATCATGCTGTGGTTCAAAAATTTAATGGTTTACCGTCTTAGCCGCGATGTTTCTTTGCGTGCCGAAGAGATGGAAAAACAGCTGGCATCAATGACGTTCACCCCTTGCGGTAGCCAGGATATGGCAAAAATGGGCTGGGTTCCGCCGATGGGATCGCACAGCGATGCATTAACGCATACCGCCAATGGCCAAATTATTATCTGCGCCCGCAAAGAAGAAAAAATTCTGCCGTCGCCGGTTATCAAACAGGCGCTGGAAGCCAAAATATTCAAACTGGAAGCTGAGCAAGGTCGCAAACTCAAGAAGACCGAAAAAGACTCACTGAAAGATGAAGTTCTGCACTCATTGCTGCCGCGCGCCTTTAGCCGCTTCAGCCAGACAATGATGTGGATCGACACCGTCAACGATCTGATCATGGTCGACTGTGCAAGCGCGAAAAAAGCGGAAGATACGCTGGCGCTGCTGCGTAAAAGCCTCGGTTCGCTGCCGGTCGTTCCGCTGACGATGGAGAACCCTATTGAGCTGACGCTGACCGAATGGGTTCGCTCCGGCACAACAGCACAAGGATTCCAGTTACTGGATGAAGCTGAACTGAAAGCGATCCTTGAAGACGGCGGTGTGATCCACGCGAAAAAACAGGATCTGGTCTGCGACGAAATCGCCGTGCATATTGAGGCGGGCAAACTGGTCACCAAGTTGGCCCTCGACTGGCAGCAGCGTATTCAGTTCGTTATGTGTGACGACGGCTCCATTAAGCGTCTGAAGTTCAGCGACGAGCTGCGCGATCAGAATGAAGATATCGACCGCGAAGATTATGCTCAGCGTTTTGATGCCGATTTCATCCTGATGACAGGTGAACTGGCGGCGCTGATTAAAAGTCTGGTGGAAGGATTAGGCGGCGAAGCGCAACGTTAAGCCGTGTTTAGCGAATGGCGACTCAATATCGCCATTCGTCATTTTTACGCTTACAAATAGCGGCAAAGATAGGATGTTGGCTCTGCTACCTGCAGATGAAACTCGCTGTTGCCCGGTACGTTAAACACGTCTCCTGCGGCATACACTTTCCACTCGGTTTCCCCTGGCAGCAGCACGTTCAGTGCGCCACTAACTACCGTCATCTCTTCAGGCGCCGCAGTACCAAAGGTATATTCACCTTCAGCCATCACGCCTACACTGGCGCGGCCAGTACTGCTGCTGGTAAAACCGATCGATTTTACTTTGCCGGAAAAGTATTCATTACTTTGAAGCATACAACTGGCCCTATCTCGTGATTAAGTTAGGAACCAATATAGGGGGCTGACGTTCCACCTGTCACGCAAAATTACGCCAGCAATTCCGAAGCCAGTCGAGCAATCAACACATTGGACAACAGAACCGGGACATCCAGCGACTTTTGCAGTAAATCACGATGGCGTTGATGAAAACCCAGGCAGTCCAGCATGAGAACATCAGCGCCTTGCTCAAGGAGATATTTTCCGGCATCAATCAGCTGTTGTTCAGAACCTTCTACTGGATTCGCCACGGCGTACACTGGCGGAGTTTGTAACACCAGCCACTTTTGTGTCTGGGCTTTGAGCAATTCAGCAACAGGTACAATGACCCCAACCTGATGCCCTTCGACAATTGAAGCCACTAACGGGGGAATAATGCGTATGGGTTCCAACAAGATACTATTGCGGGCGGTCAGACGGGTGATTGAGGCGGTACTCATCAGCAGGATCACATCAAATCCCTGATTATCGAGAACCTCCACAATGCTTTGCAGCGAGCGTTCCACTTTCTGACGTGAGACATGAGCAAGTTGGTGGTCGCTAAGCAGTGTTAATAACAGCTCGTCACCGGGTGAAGCCCCGTACTCGGCCATCACATCTTCTCGCTGCATCTGCCCCAGCAGACTGTGGTGAGTAATGTGCTGTTCATCAATATATTCCGTCAGGAGCGGTAACATCTCACACATCGGCACAACGCCAATCGTGAGGATAGCCAACGACGTACTCATTTGTTGCTCCACCGTCTTCTTACTTTGCTGTGAAATCCCGGATAAGTGCCGGGCGCTGACCTGTGCTACAAATGCTCAAAAGCGTAGCAGTAGATCGGCGGTGTATTGTGTAAAGATTCCAGATCATTCCAGTACTGGATTGTTATTGTTTAATTTTCAATTTTTACTGTATACGGCGAAATTTAAAATAATGTGATGCACGCACGGACTGGCACTTTTAAGACTCGTGCCAGAGCGGTCTTCACATCAGGTTTTATCGGGGTCTTCGTAGCGTTTTTTAGCATCCATCGCTTCCTGAGCTGAAGGATGCTCACTGATCAACGAATTCGGTTTAGGGTGATCGGCACGAAGTTGATACCAGGTTACCGTCTGGCCTGGCGTCCCTTTTTCAACCGTAACAATGGTCGCTTGACGTGGGTAAGGTGGTTGTGTCGGCATAGTTCTTCCTTTTCACTGGATGAACATTAAGTATAGACACCGCCCTGCAACCGTGGCGCTGCCTGCGCCAGTATTCCAAGAATGTCTTCCACCACCTGCGCAGGCGCATTGGTGGCATCAACGATATAGTGCGCGACTTCGCGATACAAAGCATCTCGCTGGGCGAGCACTTCCTGCACTTCTTCAGTCAACGGCTTGCCGGTTAAGGTAGGTCGTAATCCTTCTTCAGGCGTCGCCTCCAGACGATCAACCAGTACCGATACCGGTGCGCTTAAATAGATAACCACGCCGTGGCTGCGCATGTAGTGACGGTTAAATTCGGTAAGAATAATACCGCCGCCGGTCGCAACAACCGTTGCTGGTGCTGTGACAGCCTGCAGAGCGGTCGTTTCCTGGGCACGAAACCCTTCCCACCCTTCTCTTTCGACGATTTCCGCCACGGTCATTTGCACGTGCGATTGCAACCAGCGATCGGTATCAACGAACTGGAAATCAATAGCCTTTGCCAGCGCCATACCGGTTGTCGTCTTACCACACCCCCGGGGGCCAACAAGAAAAAGAGGTTGCGTCATCACAGAATTTCCCCAGAGAGCCGCCAACAAGCGGGATCTGATGCGGTTAAAAATATAATCATATCATCAAACTAGTACACAGCCAAAACCGTAAAGAAAAAATTACATAAAGAATGGCGAAATGAGTTAACCCCTACTATAACAAGAATTCACAACGAATAAAGTGTAAATAATAAATTACACACACTATTTTCTACGCTGAACTTCCAGCCACCACTTATCCAGTTCAGCTGCAAAATGCTGTCTGTCGCGGGACGAAAGGCTGTCCGGCCCCCCGGTCTGAATACCGCTAGCGCGTAGCGTATCCATAAAATCACGCATCATCAGACGCTCGCGGATCGTGGCTTCGGTATAACGTTCGCCACGCGGGTTAAGCGCCGCCGCACCTTTTTCAATCACTTCAGCCGCCAGCGGAATATCTGCCGTTATCACTAAATCACCAGCACTGCACTGACGCACAATCTCGTTATCAGCCACGTCAAAGCCCGCAGGCACACGTAATGTGCTGATGAAACGCGAAGGCGGGACGCGCAGGCTTTGGTTGGCCACCAAAACAAGCGGCATTTGCATGCGCTCAGAAGCGCGGTACAAAATGTCTTTAATCACATTCGGACACGCATCGGCATCCACCCATATTGTCATAACTTCTCCCCACTGTTGTGCTGCCGCACATTGTCGCGTGCTTTTACTTTCAGGCAAAGTGCTGTTTCTCCTTCTGAACATATTCATTCCGCGCTAAGCTTAGCTTTCCCAGGTTTACCCCAAATAATTCAAGTTACTTGAAGTAATTAGGGTATAAAACAATGAATATCATCCATAGGGAGTGACAAGATGGACAAGAAAATTGGTTTTATCGGCTGCGGTAATATGGGCAAAGCCATTCTTGGCGGCATGATCGCCAGCGGTCAGGTTCTCCCCGGACAAATCTGGGTCTATACCCCTTCCCCCGATAAGGTCGCCGCGCTACACGACCAGTACGGCATTAATGCGGCGCAGTCTGCACAAGAAGTCGCGCAGATCGCTGATATTGTTTTTGGGGCTGTAAAGCCAGGCATTATGATTAAGGTGCTGAGCGAAATTACCTCCAGCCTGAACAAAGACTCCCTGGTCGTCTCAATTGCCGCAGGCGTCACCCTCGATCAGCTTGCCCGCGCGCTGGGTCACGACCGTAAAATCATTCGCGCGATGCCAAACACGCCGTCGCTGGTGAACGCCGGAATGACCTCCGTCACGCCAAACGCCTTAGTCACGCCGGAAGATACGGCTGACGTGCTGAATATCTTCCGCTGCTTTGGCGAAGCTGAAGTCATTGCGGAGGCAATGATTCATCCGGTCGTTGGTGTCAGCGGTTCAGCACCGGCCTATGTATTTATGTTTATCGAAGCAATGGCAGATGCCGCCGTTCAGGGGGGAATGCCCCGCGCGCAGGCTTATAAATTTGCGGCACAAGCGGTAATGGGTTCGGCGAAGATGGTGCTGGAAACGGGTAAACATCCTGGCGAATTAAAGGATATGGTGTGCTCGCCAGGTGGAACCACCATTGAGGCGGTACGCGTCCTGGAAGAACGCGGTTTCCGTTCATCAGTAATTGAAGCGATGATTAAGTGCATGGAGCAATCGGAAAAACTCAGCCGCTCCTGAGTTAACACCGCCGGACGTCATGCCGCCGCTTCAGTGCGGTTACGTCCGGAATTCTTTGCTTTATAGAGCGCCATATCTGCTGATTTTAACCATTCTCTATAGTGTTCAGTTTCAGATGTCAGCGGCGCAACGCCCACGCTAATGCGCAGGTCAACCTGCGGCGCGCAAGATAAACGCAGTTGGGTAAGCCGTTCGTGAACACGAGACATCGCTGCAATCGCGCTGCTCGCCGACGTGCCACACATGATTACCGCAAACTCATCACCGCCAAAACGCCCAATCACATCGCTACCGCGTAAGGTCATCTGTAACTGGCGGGTCAGTGCAACAATGGCCTGATCCCCTACGTCATGGCCCCAGGTATCATTGATACTCTTAAAATGGTCGATATCGATGATAAGAAGCGTGGCATCACGCTGATGGCGGCGGCAATTATCAAATTCATTACGCAGCAACAGTTCCCAATGACGTCGGTTATACACCCCGGTCATCCCATCTCGCGTACTCATAACCTGTAAGCGACGTTTATGTTCTGCCAGCCGGATGAGCGTCTTATAACTCACCCAGGCAAACAGCAACGGGTAAACCACTAACACTGGCAGTGACAGCAGCACGCTCAGCTGCGTACTGCTAAAAGCCATGGGGATATCCGTTAACTGTAACGTCACCAGGCAGGAAACCACCATCAACACGGCGCCTGCGATGAAGACTCGCATACCTCCTGCGCCCATCAGGTTGATACAGATAATCATCAACAGCGCCGTGGATGGCAGCAAGTTTATCCCCATAATCCCCATCCACATCCCGGCGAGGATGGCATCGGCTTTTAAGTTGGTATATTCGCTATGCAGTGGATCGACAGCTTTACTTGCCAATTGCCATGCCAGATGTGGCCAGACAAATGCCCATCCCACCAGCAAAAGCCACCAGCCTCCGGTTATTGGCTGAGAAACTAATACCGACGCGATAGGGAAAAACATTCCCCCCAATCCCACTGCTCGCGGCAGCCTGATTCGTCGGGCAAATCGCAGACCGGAACGTTGGTGGTCATTTTGATGAAGCAATATAAATGCTTCATTTGAGACGACCTTCTTTTGATAAAAATTTTCATCATTCATCGTATTTGGGAATATTCTGAAACAAATTTCCCAAATTATAGGAAGGGGTCTGGCGGCGGAAGTATGATATTTCGGGTGAGCGATTTTATCTGCTCACCCGGAAGTGCTAAGCAGATTTTTTCAGGCAAGCACTCATAAACTTATTACGATCATCGCCTTTCAGAGACTGCTCCGTCGCCTTGACGTTGCATTCACGCATTTTCTGCTGCTGCGGCGTCAGACTCTTTTCCTCAGGCCCAGATTTACTGTTTTTCAGGCAATCACTCATATACGTCTTACGCGCATCCCCTTTTAAGGTTTGCGCCGTTGCCTGCTGATTGCAGGTGGTCATACGTTGTTGTTGCGGGGTTAATGTCTTCTCGGCAGCACCGACGGTAGTTAAAAAAATAAGACCAAAAAGCAACGTCATTAATAATGTAATTTTCATAGCACCATCCTTTTCTGAACGACGACACACAGGTAAGTTTGGCTGCTAACGATAAAAAAACCACCCGACGGCAAAAGTATTGCCGCCGGGCGTCGGGTTATTTCAGTCCTAACGCCGCTTTCATGGTGTAGAACAGGTCGGTTTGATCGGTCAGGCCAACCACATTCGCCGCATGAGGGCCATAGGCTGCAATACGCAGTTGGCTGCCGGTGTGCTCCTGGGACTCTTCTTCAGAGTTGCCATAGCTAATGACCATCACCGCACCATCTTTGGTGTTCAGCGCTTGCGTTAAACCGGGTGCTTTAGTATCCGGTGCGACTATCTGGCTGGCATGCGCGTGGTCAGCGGTTACCACGACCAGGGTGTTGCCATCTTTCTTCGCAAAAGCAAGCGCACGCTGCACCGCTTCATCCAGATCGACAGTTTCACCAATTTGTCCACACGGGTTAGCGGCGTGATCTTGTTTGTCGATTGACGCGCCTTCCACTTGCAGGAAGAAGCCTTTCTCATTTTTGCTTAACAGCTCAATCGCTTTATCCGTCATCTGTGCCAGAGTCGGCACGCTGTCGTTACGTTTTGGATTTGGCGTGCAGGTCACTACCGGCTTATCCAGATTTCCGTGATAAGACGCTTTCGGGCCTTCCCAACGCACTGGCATATTACCGTCAGAGAACAGACCCAACAGCGGTTTATCCTGATTCGCTTCGGTAATCGCCGCCAGCGTCGCGGTATCACTCACCATCTGGTAACCACGGGCCTGTGCTTGTTCACGCAGCGTTTTACCCTGCCACTCACCTGCCGTAGCGGTTTCAGTAAAAGTTTTTGCCCCGCCACCTAACGTAACATCCGCACGGGCATTCAATAATTGTTCGGTAATCGACCCTTTACCGCCTTTTTCCAGCGCGTTCGTCGGGCATTTTTCAGCCGTCACGCTCGGGCCATAGCATTTACGCGAAGTGACATGGGCAACCAGTGCGGCAGGCGTGGCATCCTGCAATTCAGCCGTGGAAACGTTACCTGTCGCCAGACCCGCCGCTTTGGCCATTTCCAGAATAGTAGCGTGATCTTTCTCATGAATATCAACGCCCAGAGCACCATTGTAAGTTTTAACACCGGTCGTCCACGCCGTCGCCGATGCTGCAGAATCTGTCACATAATCGGGCTTGCCGGTTTTCTTATCCAACGCATAATGTGTGTATTGTCCGGTCAACGGTAAAGCATCAATACCTTTAAAAAAGCCGCCCGCGCCTTCAGCATAATTTCGCGCTGCCGTTATTTCGGAATCACCCATCCCATCGCCAATCAGTAAAATAATATTTTTGGCCGGTTTGTCGTTCAGCGATTCGCGCAGAGCCGCGGTTTGGTCGGCAGACAATCGGCGAGCGCCACCCGGCGTGGAGATATCACCTTGAGCGGCACGATTATCCAAAACCGCTACAGTAGATGTTTCTGCATTAATAACCGGGGTAAACAGCAAAGGTAACAGGGCAATAGCGAGTGCGCTTTGTTTCACTTTATATTCTCCATGTATAAATACGGTAAAATTAAAACAAAGCGACTATAAGTATTTGATGTGACACTTTTATGATAATTTGTGGGTGCCCCGCCACAGATGGTTCAAAACGCTTTTGGTACGATCTCGCAAGCGTTATGTATGTTCGTGAGAAACGCGGGCATGCGGTTTACATCAGCCAGCGCCCCCTCAATTTGACGAATAAATATTTGCCGATCGTTCCACGCCATATTGCGCAGCATTTCGATGATTACCCGCTCTAACGTTTCGACCTGTACCGCCAAATCTTGCGACTCTTCTTCTTTTTGCGCGAGTTTAAGTAACAACTCAGTGACGAGGTTTTTCATTTGCCTATTCCCTTAACAAAATATGGGTCACGTTATCATTAAGGCTCACGACTGCCTAGAGGATGAAAGTTGTATTTTTATAAGTAATAAAACGATTTGCGAAAACAATCACAACACAAAATAAGGGTAAATGCGTCTTGACGCAGAATGATTCAATATAAAAAGGTAAGAAAATTAATAATCACACAAATATATAATACACAATTATGGATTAACAACGCTGACAGGCAGCGTTGTTAATCAGGAGCTCAACGCCCCCCGCGCCGACGTCGCAACGCAATAGCCAATTGCCAGATATTGATAAGCACAATGCTTGCTGTAGCAATGAACACCCAACGGAACCCCGCCATTGCCGAAACCGTCGCCCCCATTAATGGCCCGGCGACGTTGCCGAGATACATAAATGACTGGTTATAACCAAAGATGCGCCCGGTTATCTGATCGCTGGAGTATTTCACTAACAGCGTCTGCACCGCCGGCAACATCGCACCGTCGGCAAAGCCAAGCAGAAAACGGAGAACTCCCAACTGCAACGGCGTGGTGACCCACGACATAGCGAAAAACAGCACCACCGCGAAGATTAACGTCGCCATTAAAATCCGCTCAGTACCAATACGGTCGCCTAATTTACCAAGTCGAGGCGCGGAAATCAGAGCAGAAATGCCCGGTACTGAGGCTATCAGCCCGCTGAGAAAGGCAATATTCGAACTATCTGGGACCATTGATTTAATAAACAGCGCCAGAATTGGCCCAATTGAACCGTTACAAAGTTGAATCACCATGGTGGTAAAAAACAGGCTGATCACCAGCGCCGGATGTGAAAGCGAGGCAAATACGGCCTTCCCACTCAGACGTTCGCTTTTTTTAATCGTCGGACGAACGCCCTCTTTGATCAAAAACAGTGTGACCAGAAAACTCACTACCAGCAAAGCGGCGGTAATACAGAATACCGCCCGTAAGCCAACGTGATCGGCAATAAAGCCCCCCATTAACGGTCCACCAATGACACCGCTAATTTGCGCCGTCGACAGCGTACTCAGCGCCCAGCCGCTGCGTTCACGCGGAACCTGTGACGCGACCAGCGCCATCGCATTAGGAATATAACCGGAGGTTAACCCCATCACCCCGCGCAGCAGAAAAAGCTGCCAGACGTTAGTAGCAAATGCCTGTAGCAAAATCGCAATGGCCATACCCAGTGAGGCCCGCAGCAGCATTAGCTTGCGTCCTTTGCGGTCGGCTAAACTGCCCCACATTGGAGAGACAATAGCTGAAATCAGGAAGGTGACGCTGAACGTTAATCCGGACCACATTGAGAGCGCTTCATGCGAGGTCACGCCCAGTTGGGAGATATAGAGTGGTAAAAAAGGCAAGATTTGGCTAATCGCCAGTCCGGTAAAAAAACACCCGAACCAAACGGAAATAAGATTAACTCTCCAGGATTCCATAAGGACTCATAACGATAAGTAGCTGAAAACTGCGAGCAGCTTAACAAATTACTTAGCTGAATAAGGGTCCACAGGTGCGATAAATCACAGTTTAGTATTTTATCTTCCCGCTCATCATATTTGTGATACAGCTCACATCAAACCCATAATATAAGCAGGGGATTATGCTTCGCGTGCGGGCCTCTTGTTTGTTCTGTTCTATTCCCCTGTCGTCAGCCAAAACAATCTGCCAGAAGCCGAGGAAACCTGCGTTTTGTCGTGGTAATGTATGTGCTTTGCATTCATGGAATGGGTTTTTAAGATGGCAAAGTTGCGGGTAGGAATCGTATTTGGTGGTAAATCAGCGGAACATGAAGTGTCATTGCAATCGGCAAAAAATATTGTCGATGCCATCGACAAGACTCGCTTTGACGTTGTGCTGTTAGGTATTGATAAACAAGGGCAATGGCACGTCAGCGATGCCAGTAATTATCTGCTCAATTCAGACGACCCGGCGCATATTGCATTGCGACCTTCTGAGACCAGCCTGGCGCAGGTACCGGGTAAACAAGCGCACCAGTTGATCGATGCACAAAACGGTCAACCGCTGCCGACGGTCGATGTTATTTTCCCGATCGTACATGGCACTCTGGGTGAAGATGGCTCTCTGCAGGGCATGCTGCGCGTGGCAAACCTACCGTTCGTAGGTTCTGATGTGCTGGGTTCTGCGGCCTGTATGGATAAAGACGTGACCAAACGTCTGCTGCGTGATGCCGGATTAATCATCGCGCCATTTATTACGCTCACTCGCGCCAATCGCAACAGCATCAGCTTTAGCGAAGTGGAATCCCGCCTGGGTCTGCCGTTGTTTGTAAAACCGGCCAACCAGGGATCGTCCGTTGGCGTCAGCAAAGTAACCAGCGAAGCCCAATACGATCAGGCCGTTGCGCTGGCATTTGAATTCGATCATAAAGTCGTGGTGGAGCAAGGGATCAAAGGCCGCGAGATCGAATGTGCGGTACTGGGCAACGATCATCCGCAGGCCAGTACCTGTGGAGAGATTGTGCTGAACAGCGATTTTTACGCTTACGACACTAAATACATTGACGATAACGGTGCCACAGTTGTCGTTCCGGCAGCAATTGCACCAGAGATTAACGACAAGATCCGCGAAATCGCCATTCAGGCCTACCAGACACTGGGCTGTGCCGGCATGGCGCGCGTGGACGTTTTCTTAACTGCTGAAAACGACGTTGTGATCAATGAGATCAACACGCTGCCAGGCTTTACCAATATCAGTATGTATCCGAAGCTGTGGCAGGCGAGCGGTTTAGGCTATACCGATTTGATCACTCGCCTGATCGAACTGGCGCTGGAACGCCATGCTGCGGATAGCGCGCTGAAAACCAGTATGTAAACCCGCCAGGATGCCTGATATAGCTATTGGGCATCCTTTACTTCATCATCTTCAACGCGGCGACGGATGATTAATCCGGCCAGCCAAAAGCTAATCACCCAGGTGACCAGCCCTACCGCATAGGTTTGCCACCCCTGCGCTTCAAAACCGAGTAAGCCCACCACGCCGTTGAGAATAAAGATAAGCCCAATAGCGAAGGCATAATAGTGCCAGTCTCGGCGGATTTTAACAGGCAGGTTCATAACGGCTCCGGTGGATATACAACACAGGGAGGCATCCTCGCACATTTCCCCGTGGGCGTCTGTGGCCTGTGCGGAATTTCTTAAATGTAACTCAATTTCACTTAAGGTTACATAATTGTGACCACCAACAAAAAACCGAAATCCAGGAATAATCTCTACCTGAAATTACCATCATTCTGATATTGACATTGCCGATCACCTGTCAGACTCACTTTCAGTTACAGGCATTACGTCAAAAAAAGCAGGTTATTTCCGGAGGTCTTTATGGCTGATTTTACGCTCTCAAAATCCCTGTTTAAGGGCAAGCATCGGGATCCCTCCACCCTGCCCGGCAACATTGCGTATGCCGTATTTGTGCTGTTTTGCTTCTGGGCAGGCGCGCAGATTTTAAATCTGTTGGCCCACGCTCCCGGCATCTATGAGCAGTTGATGCAGTTGCAAATGCAAGAGACAGGGCGCCCGCGAGTTGAAATCGGCCTGGGCGTCGGAACCCTTTTTGGACTGGTCCCTTTTCTCGCCGGAAGCCTGATTCTTGGCGCCATCGCGGCATTCGCGCGTTGGCGCCGCCGTCATCATAACGATGACTGACCCATACATTTCGCCCGACGATCGTCCACGCGTTTAGCAAACCACGCGGTAGTCAGGTTACGTGTGATCTTCGGGCTTTCCAGTTGAATGCCAGGCAGCATTTCACGGGGAAGCGTTTTCCCCGCCTTCGCTTCCGCCAGCTTATAGACTTTCTCGTACAGCGCGGTCTCTTCAAAGGCCAGGCTGTCGCCTTTTTGCAGCTGACGGCGGATCTCACTCTCGCTCATGTCCAGCTTCCCGGCCAGTTTACGTACCGCCAGCTCCGTTTTGCCCGGCTCGCTGCTGCCATAGAGAATTAAATCACCGTCCATCGCCAGCTTCACGCCGCTGGCTTTACTGACCGCATTCTGGAAAGCTGCATTGCGGCTGGCATACCACCCGGCATTGAAATCGGCGAAGCGGAAAATTGGCGCACTGTAATTCGCCGGGTAGTTAAGCAGATGATACGTACCGAACCACAGCCCACCGCGGCGGCTAAATACTTCCTGGCGCACGGTTCCCGCCATTTTCCACGGGTAGCCGCTGGCATGCTGCTCAGCAAAGGCGATGCTAACCTGCATCGGCCCACCGGTATGCACCGGATTAAGCGAACCAAATAACGTCTGCCCCATCGGTACCATGTTGATAAAATCATCAAAGATCGCGCTAAGCTGTTTTTCGGTTTTCACCGTATCCAGGCGCTCGCTGTAGCTTTTCCCCGTTGGCGAGTTAATCTTCAGCGCGGTATGCACCACAAATAGCGGGATGTGCATACGCTCGGCACGACGATCGATCTCTTTCCAGGCGATTTTACTTAAGTTCGGCACGGCTGGATCCGCCTGGTAATTTGACTCCTGTTGCGCGACCGCCAGCACCGAACAGATATTTTCAACCGTCGGCGCCAGCTTCTGGCTTTCAAAAGTCTTTGCCAAATCCTGCGCCCATGCGTCCCGGTCTTTCACGCTGGCGGGCATTTTCTGGCGCACCACGCTCGCCACATCGACGGCTTTCTCCCCCTTTTTTAGCGGCTGCGCGGGTTGGCTACTACATCCCACCAGCACCAGTGCTGCCAGACCAGACAAGGGGTAAAGACGGGAAACCGTCGACATAACATCTCCTTATTATTTAACTCAGTGTATGGGTAACTTCCTGAATGTCCTGACCATCAAGCTCTCGTTCAAAGCTGCGCAGACGCTTATAAATAGACATCAGTTCCACTAACGTTGTCCAGGAGTTAATCAGATACTGGAACGAGCCGCGCACCTGGCCAAACACGTTGGTGATTTGCGTCATCAGGCCGAGCGTAATCGTACCGGCAACAATCGACGGAAACAGCAGGAACAAGCCGAAAACGTTATCAACCTGCAGGTAAAGAATACGGGCGATATTGAAGTACATATAGTGAAAATAGAGACGGAAGTAATTTTGGCGTACCGCATGAAACAGTTCACGCACCGTCGGTGGCGTCGCACGGTTGCCATCATCTTCGCCATAGACCAGTTCTTTACGATAGGCCGCTTCCACGCGCTGGTTTTTAAACTCCAGCCCAGGAAGTTTTATCCCGACCACGGCCAGCAAACCGGTTCCCATCAGCGACCAGACAATCGCGGCAATCACCAGGCCATAAGGCACATGTCCAACAATCGGCAGGTCAGGAACATGGGCAGAGAGCGTAACCAGTACAGGCAGGAAGGCAATCAGCGTCATAATCGCGTTGATAAAACTGACGCCCATATCTTCCAGCGTAGAAGCAAAACGCATGGTGTCCTCCTGCACACGCTGCGCTGCGCCTTCGATGTGACGCAAATGCTGCCAGTGCGCCATATAGTGTTCGTTCATCGCGGTACGCCAGCGGAACACGTAGTGGCTGACGAAGAAGTTGTTCATCACGCCAATGACCACGGCTATTAGCGCAATGCCGAGAAAAATGCCAACTTCATGATAGAACTGCTCAATCTTCACCTTGTGTGGTGTGCTGAGCGCAGTTTGAATTAGGTCATAAAATGGCGCGTACCAGGCGTTGACAGCGACGCCGACTTCAACCAGAAACCAGGTCACAAAAATAATCAGCGATGTGCCCAGAATAGACCAGTACTGCCAGCGGTGTGGGCTGTAGAGAAACCAGAACAGCGCGAACACTCCGACACAAAGAATGTAGTACGCATAAAAAATCAGATAATCCAACGACCAGAAACGCGCTGCGCTAATAGGTACGTCTCCCGACGCGCCGGTAATATGTGCAACCCAGGCTCCCCCACCTGCTTGCCAGAATACAACGGCGACAAATGCCCAAATAAATGCCGAAATAAAGAACGGCCCCGGCTTTGGGAAAAAAGACTTAAACATAGTGCTCTCCTGCTAACTTCTTATCGTTATGACGACTGCTGTGCATTTGCCACCGTGGAGTGCGGAGGCCAGACGGCTTACGCCCAAAAACACAAGCTGAAACCGAAAATTGTGACCAAAACCGAGGCACTTAGTTCGCACCTCGGTTATGAAGAATTGTTTCTGTGGTTTTCACACTCGACAACGTTCCAGTATGTGCAGATTATCACAGCGTGAGATCACAAAAGCGAACATCCGCAATCCAGGAAACTCCTACGTTTACTCATCGTTACGTTTTTCCCACTATCATTGGTTGATAAGCGCTTTGCAATACGCCGATGAGTAGTATAAATACGCATACGCACGACATCCTTTTTCACTTTCTCTAACTCATGGACACCACCGTTGAAACGTAGTCTGCTTTTTTCTGCCGCGCTGTGTGCGGCGTCATTGACATCAGTCCAGGCGGCACAGCCTATAACCGATCCGGTTTTCGCCTCCGATATCGTCGATCGTTATGCCGACCATATATTTTACGGCAGTGGTGCTACGGGGATGGCGCTCGTGGTGATTGATGGTAATCAGCGCGTATTTCGCAGCTTTGGCGAAACGCGTCCCGGTAACAACGTCCATCCACAGCTTGATTCCGTGATTCGAATTGCCTCAATCACTAAATTAATGACCAGCGAAATGTTGGTGAAATTGCTCGATCAGGGCACGGTCAAACTCAACGATCCATTGAGTAAATATGCACCTCCAGGTGCACGCGTGCCGACTTATCAGGGCACGCCGATTACGCTGGTGAATTTGGCGACGCATACCAGCGCGCTGCCGCGCGAACAGCCTGGCGGCGCGGCAAAGCGCCCGGTGTTTGTCTGGCCAACCCGCGAGCAGCGCTGGAGCTATCTCTCTACTGCCACGTTGAAAGCCGCACCGGGTTCACAGGCATCTTATTCCAACCTGGCGTTTGACCTGCTGGCCGATGCGCTGGGAGCGGCCTCTGGTAAGCCTTATCCGCAGCTGTTTGAAGAAAAAATCACCCGTCCGCTGGGGATGAAAGACACCACCTTTACCCCGTCCCCCGATCAATGCCGACGCCTGATGGTCGCGGAAAAAGGCGCCAGCCCCTGTAACAATACGCTGGCGGCAATGGGCAGCGGCGGTGTCTATTCTACGCCCGGCGATATGATGCGCTGGATGCAGCAGTATCTCTCTTCTGACTTTTATCATCGTAGCCAGCAGGCCGACCGGATGCAGACGCTGATTTATCAGCGTACGCAGTTAACTAAAGTGGTGGGAATGGATGTTCCAGGCAGAGCCGATGCGCTTGGTTTGGGCTGGGTCTACATGGCGCCGAAGAATGGCCGACCGGGAATTATTCAAAAAACCGGCGGCGGTGGTGGTTTCATCACCTATATGGCGATGATCCCACAACAAAACGTCGGTGCGTTTATCGTGGTGACCCGTTCTCCGCTAACCCGTTTTACCAATATGAGTGACGGTATCAACGATCTGGTTGCAGAGTTGAGCGGGAACAAACCGCAGGTTATTCCCGCATCCTGAGTTAATACTCAAAAGGCAAACGGTTAATGCTCACCAGTTTGCCTTTATTCATTTCAATGTAACCACCTTTACGCAAAGCCGCGAGAACCTCAGCGACAACCGAGCGGGAAATTCGCGTGCGTTGGTGAATATAGTTCATGACGCCGATACGCGAACGCAGTACGTCGTCCCATTTCATCATGGATATCAGCGTCGCGCGAATCTGATCGTAGGAGTTATTGCCGATCAACTGCAGATCTCGCAATTCAAGCATGGAATTTTGCCATGCCAACCAACAAAAAGCTTCACGCCAAAGCTGGCACTCTTCAATTATATTAATTGTTTGTGAGGCAGGTAGATGGTATCCCGTACAATCGCTTTCCGTGATTAATCTGTATTGTATATCTGTTTTCATCACGCCATCTGAAAGCCCCATAATAAATGGCGCCTGTGCAATACCGACCAGCACATTCTCCCCTCGCCTCAGGGAAATTACACCATTTAAAATGATAAAGGTATCGTCACTGTTTATATCACTGGAATAAATTATTTCTTTATCGTTATCACACTCAAAGTGTTTGCCATATTTCGACAAACATTTATCAAGCTTACCAAATTCCACAAGCGGTTTATTTGCAGACAACATCTGGGCATTCCTTGCAATAAATGCCCGTCAAATCCGTGACGGGCATTTTTCTGAGTTAGATTATCTTTTCTTTAACAACGAGAGATGTCTTACCAGGTATATTTAACGCCAACATTTGCAGACCAGTCTTGATCTACATCACCACCACCGAGGTAGTTAGCATCGGTGTAGGCGCTGAAGTTTTTGGTAAAGCTGAACTGAGTACCCAATCCAACACGTACCGCAGAACCTTCTACACCGTTGTCGATAGAATCGCCGTTTACGTCAGAATCGTTGTTAGAGTCGTCGTAAACGTAGGCCAGTTTGAAGTACGGAGTCAGCGCCTGATCTTCGCTATAGGCGAAGGTATAACCTGCATCTACACCGAGTTCATAGCGCATGCTGTCATAAGACTGACCGTCAACTTTCATGTCGTTGCTCAGCTTATAATCATCACCAGACTGGAACAGACCGGATACGCTGCCGTATGGCGTTACGTAGCCTGCGTCACCCAGCTTCAGGTCATAACCCAGTTTCAAGCCAAAGCCCCAGGCATCAGAAGAGGTGCTGCCATCAACATACTGACCGTTGCTCATGTTAGCAGACAGATCGTTGTTGAAGTGGGAGTAGCTTAAGTTACCGTCAACAAAGATGTTGTTGTCAAAGCGAGCAGAAGAGTAGATGTAGGCAGTCTGGCTATCCTGATCCACCTGACCGGTACGGTCGCTCATATCACCTTTCGCGAAGCCTGCTGCAGCACCGACAATCCACTTAGCGTTGTTACCATCAATTTTGGAATCAACACCAACCATGATGCCGTTAACATCCTGATCGTAGTTAATGGTGCCGTTATCTGCATCGAAGCTACCACCGAAGTAGCTTACCCATGCACCACCGTTATCAACCAGACCATGACGTGCGTTAGTCAGACGAGTACCAACGGTGTCTTGTTCCAGGTTCCAGATATTGGTGTTAGCAGACGGGATGCTCAGCGCCATGTTCGCGTAGTCTGTCAGTTCCATCTGCTGCAGAACAACGGTGTTACCCTGCTGCTGTGCCTGATAGGTGTAAGCACCGAGGTCAGCTTTGTTGGCTGCAGAGAAGGTCGCGTTGCTGTTCGTGTCGTTAACGTAGATCAGCTCGTTACCTTTGTAATCAGCAACAGAGCCTGCGCCGGTCGCGTTGTCGATACGCACTTTATAGTTACCGGTTGCTGCCGCGACATGGTCACCGTAGTTATCAACTTCAGACTGATCGCCTGAGGTGTCGGAATCGCCGTTACCGTTGATAGTCAGATGACCATCAGAGTTCATCGCGATCACGCCATAACCGTAGTTAGCCTGGGTCGTATCGTTGGTACGATCGTTGGTCAGGTCAGCATTCAGTACATAGTTAGTGCTGTTGATGTCGAAAACACCCGCATTAACATGGTTGTAAGCGTCGGTGTAGCTGGTCAGATTCAGCGTATCAACCTGCAGTGCATCACCTGTGCTGTTACCCACATCCAGAACACCGTTGTTGGTAACGTTGATGGTGTTGGCATACAGTGCAGCACTTCCTACACTCCAGCCAGCAGCAACATCATCAGCAATTGTGACGGTACTGTTGTCAATAGACAGGGTATCGGTCGCAACATGACCATCTTCGTTGATGTTCAGTGCAGAACCACCGGTCAGGCCAATAGTGTCGGAGATCAGGGTAGAATCACCCACGTTGACGACGGAACCGCTGTTGATGCTCAGGGTATCAATCAGAGACGTTTTGGTGGTATCCCACTGTGAAGCGCCGTTCAGCGTGACGTTGAACAGACCACTCTGGTAAACAGCGTTGCCAACCACATGACCATTTTCGTCATAAGAGGTCGTGTCGCTATCAATACCGTAGGTTGAATCTGGCCACAGGCTGTTAGCGGTGATGTCGATCAGCGTAGCGGTGGCTTCAGTACCCGCAGCGTAGCTGTCATAAACACCGTCACCATCAACATCAACCTGATGTACGGACATGGCCGCGCCAACCCACTTGCTGCCGTTGTTCAGAGTCAGATCGAGACGGTCAGTACCATCCCATCCGTTGGTATCCAGATCGGCATCGGTATCACGATAAGTATCAGCACCGTTCGGGAAGAAGTTCTCGTCAAAGTTGCTGGAGAACAGCACATCGCCCATCAGCGTGGAATTATTAAACGTGGCGCTGGTCTGCATCGCGTTATCAGCATTCGGATGAGCAATAACCGCTAATGCGACATCATTAGCGTTCCAGCCGTTACCGTTGTAGTCGCTCGCATTGCTGGTGTTGCCAAACCAACCGGAGGTACCTTCATCAGACCATGAGCCAGAGGTCAAGGTAGAATCGGTAACAACAATGGTGTTGTTAAACACTTCGCCGCTATTTACGCCAGTGCTGACGGTATTATCGTCAATATCTTCCCACTCATAACCCTGAGTCAGCGTAATACCCGCAACGTGAGAGTTGTTGGAGATAGACAGATCAACTTCTTGATCCAGCGTGATAGCCGTCCCCAGGTTATAAACGTCGACAACGTGCGTGTCAGCCGCGTCATTATACGTACCGTTGTAGGTATAATGTTCGTAGTTGTCATCAATCGTTGAGTTGATAACGTTCATCGCCAGACGATCGTAGTAGTAGTCGGTACCTGTACGGTTAGTACAATCCGTGGTCATACATTCGGATGTCACCATACCATGAATGGTACTGTTTTTAATCGTCAGGCTGTTGTTATTGGTGTTAGTAGACAGCCCATCATCCAGATAATAAGTAGAAATAACGCCGTTGACAGTAGCGTTATTGATTACCGGATAAATATCACCGTTATAAATACTATCGGTGTCGTAATTGTTCCACCCGACATATCCATCGTAATAGACGCCATCAGCATAAGATGCATCATTATAATGGGTAAACGTTGTGTAGGCGGTCCCAGAGATATCAGTAGAAGCATTCGCCTGAGAAGTGATTGCCAAAGTGCAAGCTAATGCTAATTGTGAGACTACGAGTTTCTTTTTCCAAGTGTGCATTTGTCATCCCTCCTCAGGGACGTAATATAGTTGATCCATCAATTATCAATGCAAAGAAAACATTTTATGTTTCGCAGGGACGATTATGCGGTTTCATTAAGGAAAGGTTCAATTATTCTTTGCCCGTTGTCCGAAAACGGACAACGTAATAAATCCAAGTTACGCCATTTAAGAAATATAAAAACCAACACTTTCAATCAATTAAAAGCTAACCAACATTCAAATCATACAATTCACTAATGAATCAGAACGCAAACAAATATATAGCTAATAAATAAACAAAATCTATACGCCACGCTATAAAAGCAAACACATAGATATTTAAAATAATAAAAAAATAATAAACAAAATAATGAATATAAATAAATTGCTATGCTTGTGAATAAATTGTGCTAATGATTCATCCCTTCGTTACAGGAAATCCAGATATAACGCCAACTTTCGTAAACCACACGCCCTCAGGTTCGGGTATACTACGGCCTTCGATTCCACAAACATCAGGCATACCATGACAGACCTAATCCAACGCCCTCGCCGCCTGCGCAAATCTCCCGCGCTGCGCGCTATGTTTGAAGAGACAACACTCAGCTTAAATGACCTGGTGTTGCCGATCTTTGTTGAAGAAGAACTCGACGATTACAAAGCTATCGACGCCATGCCAGGCGTGATGCGTATTCCAGAGAAGCACCTGGCGCGCGAAATTGAACGCATTGCTAGTGCTGGCATCCGCTCGGTGATGACTTTCGGCATTTCCCACCATACGGATGACACCGGTAGCGATGCCTGGAAAGAAGACGGCCTGGTGGCGCGCATGTCGCGTATCTGCAAACAGACCGTGCCGGAAATGATCGTCATGTCCGACACCTGCTTCTGCGAATACACCTCACACGGCCACTGCGGCGTGTTATGCGATCACGGCGTGGATAACGATTTAACCCTTACCAACCTCGGCAAGCAGGCGGTGGTTGCCGCCGCAGCGGGTGCGGACTTCATCGCACCTTCCGCCGCAATGGATGGTCAGGTACAGGCGATTCGCCAGGCGCTGGACGCCGCGGGCTTCACCGATACCGCTATCATGTCCTACTCCACTAAGTTTGCCTCATCTTTTTACGGCCCATTCCGTGAAGCCGCGGGCACCGCGCTGAAAGGCGATCGTAAAACCTATCAGATGAACCCGATGAACCGTCGGGAAGCGATTCGCGAATCGCTGCTGGATGAAGCCCAGGGCGCAGACTGCCTGATGGTCAAACCGGCTGGCGCATACCTCGATATTCTGCGTGATATCCGCGAGCGCACCGAGCTGCCGATTGGCGCTTATCAGGTCAGCGGTGAATACGCGATGATCAAATTCGCGGCGCTGGCGGGGGCTATAGATGAAGAGAAAGTGGTGCTGGAAAGCTTAGGGTCGATCAAACGCGCTGGCGCGGATCTGATCTTCAGCTACTTCGCACTGGATCTGGCTGAGAAAAAAATTCTGCGTTAATAACGCCTAACCGGGCCTACAGGTCGTAGGCCCGGCAAGTGAAGCGTCTCCGGTAATCATCACGCCCGATAAAACGGCTTATCTCCCAGAATCGTTGCCCGATGCATAATGCGCCGCTGCGGCAGATAATCCGCATTCGCATAATGCTGCGTCACGCGATTATCCCAAATCGCCACATCGTTGGGCTGCCAGCGCCAGCGCACCTGAAACTCCGGTTTGGTGATATGCGCGAACAAAAAGCTCAGTAACGCCTCGCTCTCTTTTTCCGTGACATCAACAATTCGCGTGGTAAATCCTTCATTCACGAACAGCGCCTGCTTCCCGCTCACCGGATGCGTGCGCACCACCGGATGCAGCAACGGTGGATGTTTAGCGACGGCCTCCAGCCAGCGCAGGTGCTCCTCTGGGGTCTTGCGATATTTATATTCCTGAAATGATTTACGGAAATCATGCTCTGCCCGCAGGCCACTCAGCAACTGACGGAACGGCTCAGACAATGCTTCATAAGCGGCAATCCCACTGGTCCACAGGGTGTCGCCCCCGGTTGATGGCAGCTCTTTCGCCGCTAAAATCGCCCCGGCAGGCGGTGTGTCGATAAAGGTGACATCGGTGTGCCAGTTGTCGTTATCCGGCGGATTATCGTTATGGGTATCCAGCACGATAATTTCTTCTACTCCTTCGGCATGCGGATAGACCGGGTGAATATGCAGATCGCCAAAACGCAGCGCCAGCGCCCGCTGTTGTTGCGGCGTAATCACCTGCTCGCGCAGAAACACCACCTGGTGGCGCAATACCGCATGATAAAGCTGTTCAAACTGATTATCGCTCAGCGGACGCGCCAAATCCGCACCGGAAATTTGTGCGCCAATATACGGCCCCAGCGGGGTTATGCTCAGACGTTCACTCATGGTACTTCTCCATGCCAGGGCGTCAGACGGCGCTGAAGCGCACGCAGACCCAGTTCTAAAATAAACGCGATAACAGCAATCACCGCGATCCCCGCCAGCACCACATCCGTTGCCAGAAACTCACCGGCAGACTGGACCATAAATCCTAAGCCTCGCGTGGCGGCAATCAGCTCTGCGGCCACCAGCGTCGACCAGCCCACCCCAAGTCCGATACGTAATCCGGTGAGGATCTCAGGTAATGCCCCCGGCAAAATAACAAACCACAGCACCTGCGCACGGCTGGCTCCCAGCGATTGCGCGGCGCGCACTCTCACCTGCTGCGCACTTTTCACTCCCGCCAGCGCCGACATCGCTACAGGGGCAAAAATCGCCAGATAGATAAGCAAGATCTTGGAGGTTTCACCGATGCCAAACCAAATGACCATCAGCGGTAGATAGGCCAGGGGCGGAACCGGACGATACAGCTCAATGATCGGATCGAGAATGCCGCGCATCGTCGGACTCAGCCCCATAGCGATTCCAACCGGAACGCCCAGCAGCACCGCCGCCAGCAGCGCGATAACAATACGTGTCAGACTCGCCGCCAGATGCTGCCACAGCGTGGCATCCATAAATCCCTGCGGACCGGCAATAACGATCAGCTTTTGTAAAACCTGTCCCGGTGGCGGTAAAAACAGCGGACTGACTAACTGCAGCGCCGCCACCGTCCACCACAAAGCCAAAATGACGGCCAACGTACCAAGGCTTAAGGTAATCTGCCGCGAGAACGGCCAGCGCCAGTTGAGCGCGCGCTGGCGACGGGGTTTATCATTAATCACCACGCTCATGAAAATGCCTCCCGTTGTTCAAAGACTCGACCTAACACGTACTCGCGCATGGCGATAAACTGCGGATCGGACTTAATGCTGCGACTCGACTCTCCAGCCACAAAGCGACGGGCGAAATTCAGCGGCAGACGCTCCAGTACCCGGCCAGGGCCTGGCGACAGCAATACCAGCTCTGTCGCCATAAACACCGCTTCTTCAATATCGTGCGTAATCAACAGCACCTGTTTGCCAGTCTCATGCCACAGCTTCAGCAGCAGGGTTTGCATCTGCTCACGAGTAAAGGCGTCGAGCGCGCCAAAAGGTTCATCCAGCAACAACAACTGTGGATTGGCCGCCAGCGCCCGCGCAATGCCGACGCGCTGCCGCTGTCCACCGGAAAGCTGCCAGATAAAGCGTTTGCCCGCGTCTTCCAGCCCGACTTTCTGCAACATCTCCAGGGCAATACGCTGACGCTGTGGTTTATCCACCCCCGCCAGCTGCAGACCAAAAGCCACGTTGTCCTGCACGTTACGCCAGGGCAGCAGACCTTCATTCTGGAACACGACCCCGCGATCTGCCCCCGGACCATCAACCCTGTTACCCGCCAGCGTGATGCTGCCATGCTGATACGGCACAAATCCGGCAATCAGATTTAACAATGTGGTTTTCCCGCTACCGGAAGGTCCGAGTACCACCAGCAGCTCACCGCTATCGAGCGTCAGGTTGATATCCTCCAGCGCCGGTTTTCCACCGTAGCTGGCGGCAAGATGAGAGATTTGCAGCATCAGCGCCTCCTTATTTATTGCACGAAGCGATCGGTCACATACTGGCTGTAATCCGTCGCAACAGCGGGGACTTTGCCCTGCTCTTTGAGGAACTGCGCGGTGTCGATAATGGCTTTGTTCACCGGTCCGGTCAGTTCGGCAGTCTGCTGTTGCGGCGTCAGGTAAGTATTACCTTTCACCAGTCCCGGCACATCCGCTTCCGGCACGCCGCTTAAACGCGACAATTTGCTGATATTCTCCGGCTGCTTCAGCCACTCATCGGGATTAGCGATATAAGGTTGCTGCGCATCGATAGCGCTTTTGGCAAAGGCTTTCACCACCTCAGGATGCTTCTCTGCAAAATCTTTGCGTACCACCCACACGTCTAGCGTCGGTGCGCCCCACTCACCAACCTGCGATGAGTCGGTTAACACCTTGCCGTCTTTTTCCAGCGCATTGACCGCAGGAGCCCAGACGTACGCGCCGTCAATATCCCCGCGCTGCCATGCGGCAATAATCGCAGGTGGTTGCAGGTTCACAATCTCCACCTGACCGGGTTTAATCCCCCAGTGTTTCAACGCCGCCAGTAGGCTGTAATGGGTGGTGGAGATAAACGGCACCGCAATGCGTTTGCCAATCAAATCTTCCGGTTTACTGATGTTTTTCTTCACCACTAGTGCCTCGGAGTTACCAAGCTTTGACGCCAGCAGAAAAACTTCAATGGGTACTTGCTGACTGGCGGCGACCGCCAGCGGGCTGGAGCCAAGATTACCGATCTGCACGTCGCCGGAGGCTAGCGCCCGGACGATGCTCGCGCCGCTGTCGAATTTGCGCCAGTCAACGGTAGCGCCGCTCTCTTTGGCAAAAGTATTATCCGCCTGCGCCACTTTGGCGGGTTCGGCGGAGGTCTGATAAGCGACGGTTACGTTCACCGCCTGCGCCTGAAATGCGATGAATGCCAGTGCACCGAGAAGTGCGTTACGCGATGAAATAGCCATGATTGTCTGCTCCCCTGTCTTGTTATGGAGGCAGTATTTCGTTGCGGCACAATTTGATAAAGGAATTAAAAATTCTGGCTAAGAACAAAGCGTTTTTAGAAAAAAAGCGGCAATAGTTAGCGATTTTGCTCATTACAGATGGAATTCGTAGGCCTGATAAGCGCAGCGCCATCAGGCACTGTTGCCGGATGGCGGCGCAAGCGCCTTATCCGGCCTACAACACCCGGCAAATTATTGCGATTTTGTTACATTCGTTACATAACTACACCTGGATGATTGCCAGCGCGGCGCTGACCGGCATCATAGACGCCATTATCAGGCAAGAGAGTAAAATCATGATTCATGTTGTGCTGGTGGATGACCATGTGGTGGTGCGTTCCGGCTTTGCGCAATTACTCAGTCTCGAAGACGATCTCAACGTTACCGGTCAGTACAGCAGCGCAGCGGAGGCCTGGCCTGCACTTCTGCATGATGACGTCAACGTTGCGGTGATGGATATCGCCATGCCGGATGAAAATGGTCTGAGCCTGTTAAAACGACTGCGGGCACAGAAGCCCGGTTTTCGCGCCATCATTCTCAGCATCTATGACTCACCCACGTTTGTGCAAAGTGCGCTGGATGCCGGCGCCAGTGGCTACCTGACCAAACGCTGCGGACCAGAGGAGCTGGTGCAGGCGGTACGATCGGTCGGTATGGGCGGGCATTACCTGTGCGCCGATGCGCTGCGGGCGCTACGCGGCGGCGAACAGCCCGCGCAGGTACTGGAAGTACTGACCCCACGCGAGCGCGAAGTGTTTGAGCTGTTGGTCAAAGGCGACAGCGTAAAAGAGATCGCCTTCAAGCTCGACCTCAGCCACAAGACGGTGCACGTTCATCGGGCGAACGTGCTGGGCAAACTGCAATGCCACAGCACCATCGATCTGGTGCATTTTGCCCTCGAACACCAGCTATTAACGGGGCATTAATGTCGCGTAGCCTTCGGCATTGGGTTATTTCTCTGTTTATTCTGCTGGCCTGGGGATCGGGCTGGTTGATGCTGTGGACGCTGGGGTTTTACCTGACCCACAACGGCCAGCAGGCGGCGCTGTTCCTGCCACACGGCGTCTATCTCGCGCTGCTCATCCTGCTTTCTCGCCGTTACTGGCCCGCGCTGGTATTGCCGCCGGTGCTGATGTTGTTCTGGCTGCACAGTGAGCAATTATTGAATGGCTATATCCTGCTGGCTGCGCCGTTAATTAGTCTGATTCCGGCGAGCATCGGCCAGTCATACTGGCACCGCTTCCCCCTTTACTGGCAGCGCTTAACGCTGCTGCTGGCCGCGGTGACGATCACCTCATTGCTCAATACCGCCCTGCTTTCACCGTTTATCCAAAGTCCGGCAACGTTAATTGGCCTGGCGTCATTTACCGGCGGCGTGCTGCTGACGCCGTTTGTCTATCTGATCTATGAATTTCTGCGCCAGCAGCACCGCTATCATTTGCTCGGATTGGATACCACCAATCCCCCGCTGCGCACCTCGCTTATCATCTGGTGCAGCCTGTTTTTTATTATTGGCATCGGCACCCAGATGGTGTTGTCGCCGGAGATCGAGCGCCTGTTGCTGATCGTGGTGTTCTTACCGAACGTGGTGATGGCGTGGAAATTTGGCTGGCAGGGCGGCGTGTTGTCCGGATTGCTCGGCAGTATGATGATCACCATCGCCCGGCAAATCGGCGTCGGGTTCAGTAATTTACTGGAGCTGGAGATTTTCCTCGCCACCCAGGCGCTGCTCGGCATAGGGCTGGGGATCGCCATCAGCCGCCAGCAGCATCTGGCGCAAAACCTGCACCATTATCGCCAGCGTCTGGAAACTGAACTGGCGGCGCGTCGCGCGCTGACCGAACAGCTGATCCGCACCGAAGAAAACACGCGCAAAAGCCTGGCGCGGGAACTGCACGACGAAATTGGTCAGAACATCACCGCCATTCAAATTCAATCACAACTGGTCAAACGCGCACCGGGTCGCGAGCAAACGCTTGAGGCGGCAAATCAGATCAACGACCTGGCCCGGCGTATTCACCACTCCACCCGCCAGCTGCTGCGCCAGCTGCGCCCACCCGCGCTCGATGAACTGTCTTTTAAAGATGCACTACATCATCTGGTGAATGAATTTGCTTTTGCTGAACGGGGTATTCGCTGTCGCTTTGATTATCAGCTAGAGAATACGCCAGAAAACGAAACGGTGCGCTTCACGCTGTATCGCCTGTTGCAGGAGTTACTCAATAACGTCTGTAAACATGCCGATGCCAGCGATGTGTCGATTACGCTGCGCCAGCAGGAACAGCGCTTGTTTCTGGACGTCGCTGACAACGGCGTGGGTATTCTGCCGGAAAAAATTCCCGGTTTCGGTATCCAGGGAATGCGTGAGCGGGTCAGCGCTCTTGGCGGCGAACTGACGCTCGAATCAAACGGCGGCACGCGGGTAATTGTTAACCTGCCCACAAATTTGCAACAAATCAGCCGCTAACCAGGAAAAAGTCTTAGCCACTCTGGACTTTCTCTCATCCTCTTTTGCTTTCACTTTCCTATAGTCAGCACAAACGGAGACAGCCATGCACGCACGCCCAGCCAGCGAAACAGACCAACAATACCGGGCGCTACGCCCTCGGCTGCTGATGTGTATGGTCATTGGCTATGCCGCGTTTTATCTGACGCGCAAAAGCGTTAACTACGTCCTCCCGGCGCTACAAACGGACCTCGGTCTGGATAAAGGCGATATCGGTCTGTTGGGGTCGCTGTTTTACCTGACCTATGGTCTGTCGAAATTTACCGCCGGCCTGTGGCACGACAGCCACGGACAACGCGCATTTATGGGCATTGGCCTTTTCGCCACCGGTGTTTTGAATGTGCTGTTCGCCTTTGGTGAATCGCTGACGCTACTGCTGGTGGTCTGGACGCTGAACGGATTTTTTCAGGGCTGGGGCTGGCCGCCCTGCGCCCGACTACTGACCCACTGGTACTCGCGCAACGAACGCGGATTCTGGTGGGGCTGCTGGAATATGTCGATCAACATTGGTGGGGCAGTTATCCCGCTGATTAGCGCCTTTGCCGCCCACTGGTGGGGCTGGCAGGCAGCGATGCTGGCACCGGGGATTATCAGCATGGCGTTAGGCATTTGGCTCACTCTGCAACTGAAAGGCACGCCCCGGGAAGAGGGATTACCGACGGTTGGGGAATGGCGGCATGACCCGCTGGAGCTGCGTCAGGAACAGCAAAGTCCGCCGATGGGGCTATGGCAAATGTTACGTACCACCATGCTGAAAAACCCGATGATCTGGCTGCTCGGCGTGTCGTATGTATTGGTCTATTTGATCCGCATTGCGCTCAACGACTGGGGCAACATCTGGCTGACGGAAAGCCACGGCGTGAATCTGCTCAGCGCCAATGCCACGGTGATGCTGTTTGAAGTTGGCGGTTTGCTGGGGGCGCTGTTTGCTGGATGGGGATCGGATCTGCTGTTCAGCGGTCAGCGTGCGCCGATGATTTTGCTGTTCACGCTGGGGCTGATGGTCTCCGTCGCCGCGCTGTGGCTGGCGCCGGTGCACCACTACGCGCTACTGGCAATGTGTTTCTTTACGGTGGGCTTTTTTGTGTTTGGCCCACAGATGCTAATTGGCCTCGCGGCAGTGGAGTGCGGACACAAAGCGGCAGCAGGTTCAATTACCGGTTTTCTCGGGCTGTTTGCCTATCTGGGGGCCGCGCTGGCGGGTTGGCCACTGTCGCTGGTCATAGAACACTACGGCTGGTCGGGAATGTTCAGTTTGCTCTCGGTCGCCGCTGTCTTTATGGGTTTATTGCTGATGCCACTGCTCATTGCAGGCATTACCCCTTCTCTCAGTCAAAGGATAAAACAATGAAACTGACGCTTACCTCTACACTAATTGCCTCCGCTCTGACGCTGGCAGCCTTCAGTAACGCAGCTCAGGCGCAGGGCCGTCTGGTGGTGTATTGCAGCGCCACTAACGAGATGTGCGAAACCGAAACCAAAGCCTTCGGTGAAAAATATGATGTGAAAACCTCATTCATTCGCAACGGTTCGGGCAGTACGCTGGCGAAAGTGGATGCCGAGAAGAAAAATCCGCAGGCGGATGTCTGGTACGGCGGTACGCTGGATCCGCAGTCCCAGGCCGGGGAAATGGGCCTGCTGCAGCCGTATAAATCACCCAATCTCGAACAGATCATGGAGAAATTCCGCGATCCCGCGAAGGTGAAAGGCAATCTCTCCTCAGCGGTTTACGTCGGTATTCTGGGCTTTGGCGTCAATACCCAGCGCCTGAAAGAGAAAAACCTGCCGGTGCCAAAATGCTGGAAGGATCTGACCAAACCGGAATACAAAGGTGAAATCCAGATTGCTGACCCGCAAAGCTCCGGTACCGCCTATACCGCGTTGGCGACTTTTGCCCAGCTGTGGGGTGAAGATCAGGCCTTTGACTACCTGAAACAGCTCAACGCCAACGTCTCTCAATACACTAAATCAGGCATTGCCCCAGCGCGTAACGCCGCCCGTGGCGAAACGGCGATTGGCATTGGCTTCCTGCACGACTACTCGCTGGAAAAAGAACAGGGCGCACCGCTGGAGCTAATTTCACCGTGCGAAGGTACTGGCTATGAGATCGGCGGCGTTAGCATTCTGAAAGGCGCGCGCAACCTCGATAACGCCAAACTGTTCGTTGACTGGGTACTGTCAAAAGATGCCCAGGAACTGGCGTGGAAGAAAGGTAAGTCCTATCAGATCCTGACCAACACCACCGCCGAGACGTCTCCTAACTCGCTGAAGCTCGACGACCTGAAACTTATCAATTACGACATGGATAAGTACGGCTCGACCGACGTGCGTAAAGCGTTGATCAATAAGTGGGTCAGCGAAGTGAAGATGGGTAAATAAGCCTACATCGGCGATCATTTGCCGGGTGCGGTGTAAATACCGCATCCGGCCTGGAATACCGGAACCGCTATGTCACACACACTTGCACTCCATCCCGTGAAAAAACGGGATGCGATATTTCTTTGGGTTTTGCTTGGCTGGCTGGCGTTTGCCCTGTTGCCAAGCTGGAGCCTGGACTACGGTCTGCTGGAGTCGACAGGCGAGGAAATACTCGCTGCCTACGGCTGGTCACAGTTCAATATCAGTTGGTTATGGTATCTGCTGCCGAGCCTGCTACTGGTGCGCCCGTTCCATGAGGCCAGGCGCGAACAGCGCGGCCGCCATTATCTTGATGCGGGCTGGGCTTTTTTCTGTATGGCGTTTATCGTCGCCAGCGCGACTCTTGAGGGGCGCGGCTTAGGCTATGCCACCATTGTGTTGTTTGTGGCACTTGGCGCGATCATGACCCTGGCGCTCACCCGTCTGGAATGGCTGGGCGGCGACCGTTTCGTCATCGGTTCGCTCACCGCGATTGTCGCGCTAATCGGTATTTTTATCGTCTGGCCGAGTATCGCTATTTTTATTCCGATGTTCACCAACGACGCCGGGGAATTTGCCCCGCTGGCGTTTATGAATGTGCTGTCGCAGGCACATATCATTCAGGTGATCCTCAACTCGATTATGCTGTCGATTGCCGTCGGCGTCGGCTGTACCTTCTTTGGTCTGGTACTGGCTATCTATACTACCCGTATCGCCAGACGCAGCGCCATAATCGGACGTATCTTCTCGATTTTGCCGATCGTCACCCCGCCGTTTGTCGTGGGTTTAGGCGTCACGCTGATGATGGGACGCTCCGGCTACATCACCGAATTTATGGTCGAATGGTTTGGCTTAACCAACACCAACTGGCTGTACGGTTTTACCGGCATCTGGCTGGCGCAGGTGCTGGCCTTCACTCCGATGGCGTTTATGATCCTCGACGGAGCAATCAAAACCATTCATCCGTCGCTGGAAGAAGCATCATACACCCTGCGTGCCAGCCACTGGCAGACCTTTAACGGCGTGTTTGTCCCGCTGCTGAAACCAGCGCTGGCGAACGCCTTTTTGATTGTGGTTGTGCAGTCGCTGGCTGACTTCAGTAACCCGCTGGTGCTCGGCGGAAACTTCGACGTGCTGGCAACGCAAATCTACTTCTACATCACTGGTTCGCAGCTCGACTACCAGGCCGCCAGTACGCTGGGTGCCTTCCTGCTGCTGTTCTCGCTGCTGGTGTTCTGCGTGCAATATATGTGGATTGGTAAACGCTCATACGTCACCGTTTCCGGTAAATCCTACCGGGGCGACGTGCAGCCGTTACCTGTGACGCTGGTATGGAGCGTGGTCGCGCTGCTGGCGGTGTGGATTGCCTTTAACGCCCTGCTGTACGGCAGCATTTTCTACGGCAGTTTCACCGTTAACTGGGGCGTGGACTACACCCTGACGTTAGCGAACTTTACCAAACTGTTCGGTCAGGGGATGAGCGACGGCGCATGGCCTTCACTGCTCGACACCCTGCTCTACGCCGGTATTGCCGCGCCGATCACCGCCATCTTCGGCCTGCTGATCGCCTGGGTAGTCGTGCGCCAGCAGTTTAAGGGCAAAAAGACCATCGAGTTCACCACCATGCTGTGCTTTGCCGTTCCAGGCACCGTCGCGGGCGTATCGTACATTCTGGCCTTTAACAGCGCCCCGGTTTACCTCACTGGTACGGCGGCGATTGTCATTATCTCGATGGTAATGCGTAACGTCCCGGTCGGTATTCGGGCGGGTATCGCGGGCTTAGGCCAGATCGATAAATCACTGGATGAAGCCTCGCTCAGCCTGCGCGCCGGTTCGCTGCGTACCATTACGCATATCCTGCTGCCGCTGCTACGCCCGGCGATCCTTTCGGCGCTGATTTACAGCTTTGTGCGCGCCATTACCACCGTCAGCGCCATTGTGTTCCTCGTCACGCCGGATACCCGCGTAGCGACGGCCTACATCCTTAACCGCGTGGAAGACGGCGAATACGGTGTGGCGATTGCCTACGGTTCCATTCTGATCGTGGTGATGCTGGCGATTATTTTCATCTTTGACTGGCTGATCGGTGAATCACGTACCTCCCGTTCAAAAGCCAAAAACCAGGCGTAATGGAGCGCACTATGACTCAGAAAAATTTCGTTGAACTGCGCAACGTCACCAAACGATTTGGCAGTAATACGGTAATCGACAATATCAACCTCACCATCCCGCAGGGGCAAATGGTGACGCTGCTCGGCCCGTCCGGTTGTGGCAAAACCACCATTTTGCGCCTGGTCGCCGGGCTGGAAAAACCGAGCGAAGGGCAGATTTTCATTGATGGCGAAGACGTCACCCATCGCTCAATTCAGCAGCGTGATATCTGTATGGTGTTTCAGTCCTATGCCCTGTTCCCGCATATGTCGCTGGGAGAGAACGTTGGTTACGGCCTGAAGATGCTCGGCGTGTCCCGCGCTGAGGTGAAAACCCGTGTCAAAGAGGCACTGGCGATGGTCGATCTGGAAGGATTCGAAGAGCGCTATGTTGATCAGATCTCCGGCGGTCAGCAGCAGCGCGTAGCGCTGGCCCGTGCGTTGATCCTCAAGCCGAAAGTGCTGCTGTTTGATGAGCCGTTGAGTAACCTCGACGCCAACCTGCGTCGCAGCATGCGCGACAAGATCCGCGAACTGCAAAAGCAGTTTGATATCACCTCGCTGTACGTCACCCACGATCAGAGCGAAGCCTTTGCGGTTTCCGATACCGTGCTGGTGATGAACAAGGGGCACATCATGCAGATCGGTTCACCGCAGGATCTATACCGCCAGCCCGCCTCGCGCTTTATGGCAAGTTTTATGGGTGACGCCAACCTGTTCCCGGCCACCTTCGGTGACCAATACGTTGATATCTACGGCTACCACCTGCCGCGCCCGCTGCACTTTGATACGCAAGGCGAAGGCATGGTCGGCGTGCGCCCGGAAGCGATCACGCTTAGCGATCGCGGCGAAGAGAGTCAGCGCTGCGTGATCCGCCACGTGGCCTATATGGGCCCCCAGTATGAAGTCACGGTGGAATGGCACGGGCAGGAGATCTTATTGCAGGTCAACGCTACGCGTTTACAGCCGGACGTAGGCGAGCAGTATTATCTCGAAATCCATCCGTACGGCATGTTTGTTCTGGCGGATGCGGCATAACGTTTTGTGGCTTTGTAGGCCGGATAAGGCGCTTGTGCCACCATCCGGCAATGCCTGATGCGCTGCGCTTATCAGGCCTACATTGAACGATGTAGGCCCGATAAACTCTCAGCTTCGCGCTTTTAGCGCGGCAATATCTTTCGGCGTGGTGCGACAGCACCCGCCAATCAACCGTGCGCCAGCGGCCTGCCACTGCGGCAGATAATCCGCCAGATGCGAACAATGCTCACCGTGATGATGCCAGGTTTTGCTCACGGCATCATACTGCTCGCCCGAGTTCGGATACACCACCAGCGGCAGCGCCGTTAAACTGTGTAAATGCTGCAACGCAGCGGTGGTGTTTTCCAGCGCAATGCAGTTAATACCTAGCGCCACCACCTGCGGATAATCCGCCAGCAACGCAACCACGTCACGCAGCGGCGTACCGTCGCTCAGGTGCTCGCTGTCGCGCAGGGTAAATGAGAACCACGCCCGCGCACGCGGATATGCAGTCAATAACTCAGCCAGCGCGCTAATTTCGGCAAAATTTGGCAGGGTTTCACAGGCCAGAAGATCGGCCCCGGCATCCAGCAAGGCTTCCACGCGCGGGCGGTGAAACGCCTGAAACTCTTCAGCGCTACGTTGGTAATCACCACGGTATTCAGAACCATCCGCCAGATACGCGCCGTAAGGCCCGACCGATCCTGCTACCAGCAGCGTGCCCGCCTGCGGGTTCTCTGCCAGATACGCTTCGCGGGCTTTACGCGCCAGCTCCACGCTTTTGCCAATCAGCACTTTCGACTGCGCTTCATCCAGATCTCGCGCGGCAAAGCCCGCCGGCGTCGCCTGATAGCTGGCGGTGATCGCGCACTGCGCCCCCGCCCGGTAGTAATCGAGATGGACTTCGCGGATAAGCTCCGGATTTTCGACCAGCACTTTGGCTGACCACAGACTATCGGCTAAGTTACAGCCACGCGCTTCCAGCTCCGTCGCCATCGCACCATCGAGCAGCAGGAAATCCTGTTTATCGAGGATGGCGCTTAACGGATTATTCTGCGACATGTTCGGGCTCCTGTTTGGTTTTACGCGGTTGAGTAAGGAAATAAGCACCATAACACACTGCCACAAACGGTAACCCGCACCACAGCGCAATTCTCTGCGCTGGATCGAATGCCAGCCCGACACAAGCCACCAGGCACAGCACAAATCCCAGTACCGGCACCAGCGGATACCACGGCGCGCGATAATGCAATTCACTCAATGCCTTACCCTGCTGCAGATGACGGCGGCGAAAGACGAAGTGTGAAGCGCAAATGCTCAGCCACACCGCCACCACCGCAAACCCGGAGATTGCCGACAGCGCGACAAATACCGTATCCGGGGCCACCACGCTGGAAAACAGCGCCAGTACACCACCGAGCATACTGACCGACAGCGCCGTCAGCGGCACGCCGTTTTTCGTTACTCGCGCAAAACAGGCCGGTAGCGTACGTTCATTCGACAGCGACCACAGCATGCGCCCGGAGGCATACAGCCCGGAGTTCGCCGCGGATAGAATAGCCGTCAGGATCACGAAGTTAAAAATATCGGCGGCGTAAGGAATACCCACCTTCTCAAACACCAGCACAAACGGGCTTTTCTCCACGCCCGCCTGCTGCATCGGGATCAGCGCCGCCAGCACAAACACGGTGCCGATAAAGAAAATAATCAGTCGCGCGATAGTGGTACGAATCGCTACCGGAATGACCTTGCGCGGGTTTTCTGTTTCTCCGGCGGCAATACCGATAAGCTCGGTTCCCGAAAAAGCAAAATTCACCGCCACCATCGTCATCAGGATCGGTAAGCCACCGTGTGGGAACCAGCCTTCCGCCGTGATATTACTCAGTCCAGGCGCGGGCGAGCCATCCTGCATCGGGATAAAACCAAAAATCGCCGCCCCGCCGAGGATGATAAAGGCGATGATAGTGACCACTTTTACCAGCGAGAACCAGAACTCCCCTTCGGCAAAAAAGCGCGTGGAGATGACGTTCAGGCCAAAAATAATCGCGCAGAACACCACACACCAGACCCAAACCGGCACCTGTGGAAACCAGTACTGCATACAGAATCCGGCGGCGGTAAAACTCGAACCCAGCGCTACAGTCCAGGTCAGCCAGTAGAGCCAGGCCACGGTATATCCCGTTGCGGGGCCGAGATAACGCGCAGCATAGACGTGAAACGCCCCGGTCTCCGGCATCGCGACCGACAGCTCACCCAGACACTGCATAACCAACCAGACCACCAGCGCGCCAATCAGATAAGCCAGCAGCGTTCCCGCCGCCCCGGTAGTGGAGATGATGTACCCGGTATTGAAGAATAACCCTGTGCCAATCACGCCGCCTAAGGAGAGCATTATCAGGTGACGCGTTTTCATTGTGCGCTTCAGTGGCGCATTTTGTTGTGTTGTTTGCATATAACCTTCTAAACGTATGGACATCTAAACATCCAAAGAAGGTTTGTTATACCGCGTTTGTTAACAGAATGCAAAGTCAACCCTGCACCAGGCGCAGATGCCCGCGCCGGGCGCTTAATATCGGATGGGGATTAATAATCAAATACAAAAAGGGCCGCCAGCTCATAACGCCTCCGTTGCCAGGCTTTATGTAAACTCTGGCAACGTCCTCACCGACTGGCGTTCACCCGGAAGTGGGAACCGTATCTCCCAGCTCATACTACCGAATGAGCGCTTAAGCACCGCTGGCAGGGATCGGCATCTGCGATTTGCGGCTCATCAGAATAAATACCGCCAGCCCTGCCAGCAATATCCCCGGCGCAGAAGCCGCCATCACCCCTACCGTTCCGGTGCCGAGCGCTAACATTTTTCCTGCCAGCAACGGACCACTCATCGCGCCCAGACGACCGACGGCGACGGCGGTTCCCACGCCGGTGGCGCGGATCTGCGTGCTGTAAAACAACGGTGCCAGCGCATACAACACGCTTTGCCCACCGGTGGCAAACATCCCCGCCACAAATCCCGCCATCAGCATGCCGCTCAATGACGATACCGTGCCCAGCGCCAGCAGTGATGCCAGCATCCCGGTGTAGATCAAAAGTGACATCACCACCGGACGCAGTTTGTCCATCAACGCCCCGAGAATTAACGTCCCGCTGGCCGCGCCGATTTGCAGAGCAAACATCACTCCTGCTGCCTGCGAGGGCTGAAAGCCCTGCTCGACCAGCAGCATCGGCAGCCAGTTGATCAGCATATACACCACCAGCAGGGTGAAGAAATAGCACAGCCACAGCAGCAGCGTGGCTGTCGCGGTGGTTGGCGCAAACAGAGCGCGCAGCGGCGCGGCAGCCACCTGCGTTTGTTGGGTATAAACCTGTGATTCCGGCAGCCAGCGCATTAACAGCGGTACCAGCAGCAGCGGGATCACCCCGCCAACCCAGAACACGGTTTGCCAGGCAGAGGCCAGACCGCTAAACCCGAGTGCTGCCGCCAGCGCCGCGCCAATCGGCACACCGCAGTACATCAGGCTCACCGCCGTACCACGAAAACGCGGGCCCGCCGCCTCAGAAGTCAGCGCGATCAGGTTCGGCAACGCCGCACCCAGCCCAACACCGGTCATCAGGCGAGCAAACACCAGCGATGAGAAATCCCAGGATATCGCCGTCGCCAGTGAGAACAGGCCGAACAGCGCCACGGAGGCAATAAGAATGCGTTTGCGGCCATAGCGATCGGCCAGCATGCCGCCCACCAGCGCGCCGGGCAGCAGCCCAAGAATGCCCGCGCTGAAGATCCAGCCCATCTGCATTTTATCCAATGCAAACGCATGGGCGATACCGACGGCAGCGATCCCAGCGGCCTGTAAATCCAGCCCTTCCATCAGGGCGACTAAAAAACACAGCCCGACGGTCAACGTCAGGCGGGATGAGGATGTGGGGGTACGGGTAGTCATAAGATGTACCTCTGAGGTCACGATGCAGGTGAATCGCGGCTGATACGTTGCCAGCCGCGTAATCATTTTTATTTTCTGTTGCGCAGATCCAACGCCACGTCGACGATCATATCTTCCTGGCCGCCCACCATCCGGCGTTTACCCAGTTCAACCAGAATATCTACCGCGCTCAGGCCATAACGCGCCGCCGCCACTTCACAGTGGCGCAGGAAGCTGGAGTACACGCCGGCATAGCCCAGCGCCAGCGTTTCGCGGTCCACCCGCACCGGGCGGTCCTGCAGCGGACGCACCAGATCGTCGGCGGCGTCCATCAGCGCATACAGATCGGTGCCGTGCTGCCAGCCAAGCTTATCCGCCGCGGCGATAAACACCTCCAGCGGCGCGTTGCCTGCGCCTGCGCCCATACCGGCCAGGCTGGCATCGATACGATCACAACCCTCTTCTACCGCAGCAATCGAGTTCGCCACGCCAAGGCTCAGGTTGTGGTGGGCGTGCATCCCGGTTTCTGTTTCCGGCTTCAGCACCGCTTTCAGGGCGCGGAAGCGGTCACGGATATCAGACATGTTCATCGCCCCGCCTGAATCGACCACATAGATACAGGTCGCACCGTAGTTTTCCATCAGTTTCGCCTGCTGTGCGAGGTTTTCCGGCGTGGTCATATGACTCATCATCAGAAAGCCGACGGTGTCCATGCCCAGTTCACGCGCATACTGAATATGCTGGGCCGACACGTCCGCTTCGGTGCAGTGGGTCGCCACGCGTACGACGCGCGCCCCAGCCTGATACGCATTTTTCAGGTCATGAATCGTGCCGATGCCCGGCAACAGCAGCGTGGCGATCTTGGCGTGCTTGACCACGTCCGCCGCCGCTTCAATCCACTCCAGGTCGCTGTGCGCGCCAAAGCCATAGTTAAAACTGGAACCCTGCAGACCGTCGCCGTGCGCCACTTCAATGGAATCCACCCTCGCGTCGTCCAGCGCTTTGGCAATCTGGCGCACGTTTTCCAGCGAATATTGATGACGAATGGCGTGCATGCCGTCGCGCAGGGTCACGTCAGAGATATAGAGTTTTTTACCGTTCATGCTGCTTCTCCTGCCTGACGAGTGAGTGACTGCGCCATTTTCTCAGCGGTCGCCAGCGCGCTGGAGGTCATAATGTCGAGGTTGCCCGCATAGGCAGGTAAATAGTGCGCCGCGCCTTCCACTTCCAGATACACCGCGGTTTTCAGCCCGGAGAACTGGCCGATGCCCGGCAGATTGACCGGTTTATCCTGCGGGATGACTTCAAACTGGACACGCTGTTTCAGACGATAGCCCGGCACGTACGCCTGCACCGCCGCCGCCATCTCATTAATCGATGCTTCAACTTCAACCTCAGAGGCCGCTTCGCTCAGCACATACACCGTGTCGCGCATCATCAGCGGCGGCTCGGCTGGATTAAGGACGATAATCGCTTTACCTTTTGCCGCGCCGCCAACCACTTCAATCGCCTTCGAGGTGGTTTCGGTAAACTCATCGATATTAGCGCGCGTGCCTGGACCCGCAGATTTACTGGCTATCGAGGCGATAATTTCGGCGTAATGGACTTTTGCCACGCGAGAAACTGCCGCCACCATCGGGATAGTCGCCTGCCCGCCGCAGGTCACCATATTAACGTTCTGCTGATCAACGTTGGCCTCCAGATTCACCACAGGCACGCAGTACGGGCCGATTGCCGCGGGCGTCAGGTCGATCAGGCGGATCGCTGGTTTAACGGCGCGCAGCGCGGCGTCGTTCTTCACATGCGCGCCTGCGCTGGTGGCATCAAAAACAATGTCGATGTCGGCGAATTCCGGCATGGCGATAAGCCCTGTCACCCCTTCATGGGTGGTGGCAACGCCCATGCGTCGGGCACGCGCCAGACCATCAGAATCTGGATCGATACCGACCATCACCGCCATTTCCAGATGCTTCCCGTGACGCAGAATTTTTATCATCAAATCGGTACCGATGTTGCCGGAGCCGATAATGGCGACTTTACGCTTACTCATGACTGACTTCCTCTTGTAACCGCCGCTGAAAAAGTGGCGGCAACTGAACCAATACCGTCGATATGGGCCTCGAAACGATCGCCCGCATTCACCGCCACCATCGGGCCTAACGCTCCGGTGAGAATGATATCTCCGGCACGTAGCGGCTCGCCGAGGCTGGCCATTTTGCGCGCCAGCCAGACGGCGGCGTTGATCGGATGTCCCAGGCATTCGCTGCCGCGTCCGCTGGAAACCTCTTCGTTGTTGCGCGTCATTTTCATCGCGCAGTTTTTCAGATCTAATCCTGCCGGACGCTGTGCCGGGCCGCCGACCACATACACCCCGCAGGAGGCGTTATCCGCCACGGTATCAACAAACTTGATTGACCAGTCACGGATACGGCTGCCGACCACTTCCAGCGCGGGCAGCACCCACTCGATGGCGTTATACAGCTCGTCAAAGGTAGTGTCGGCATTGGGCAGATCGCGGTTCAGCACCAGCGCGATTTCCGCTTCAATACGCGGTTGCAGCACGCGCTCAAACGCAATGGTGTCGTTATCGCCGTAGCACATGTCGGCAAACAGCGTACCGAAGTCCGGCTGATCGACGCCAAGCTGCTGCTGCACTTTCGGGTGTGTCAGCCCTACTTTGCGCCCGACCACGCGACGCCCGCGCGCCACTTCATACTGCACGTTGATGCGTTGAATGGCGTAGGCCGCTTCGCCGTTGTCCACACCAATCAATTCACGCAGTGGGGCGATAGCTTCCCCTTTTTCTTCAGCCTGACGTAAATCGGCGGCCAGCTGCTCAAGATTATGATTCGTCATGTCCGTTCCTTAAGGGCGTGCGAGGAAGTTCAGCACCAACTGGTTAAAGGCATCCGCATGCTCCCACTGCGCCCAGTGCCCGCAGTCGCGGTAGATATGCAGCTCAGAACCGGCAATTCCGGAGAGCAGGCGCAGACCGGCATCCATCGGCACAAAGCGGTCATTGCGTCCCCAGACAATCAGGGTCTGGGCTTTGATTTCACCCAGACGCGGGCTGAAATCCGGGAACTGTTTCGGGTTGGCCTCCAGACTCTGGACAAAGTTTTCCAGGTGATCGCGACGCGACAGCATGTTATTCAGTCGTGCCTCAAACAACGCCTCGGTCAGGTCGCTGGTGTCGAAGACAAAGATCTCCATCATCAGCTTCAGGTTCTCGATGGTCGGCTCGCGGTATAGCTGATTCAGGCGCTTGATACCTTCGGTCGGCATCGGGGTAAACAGACTCATGCCGCCCGTTCCGCCGCCCATTAGCACCAGTTTGCCCACGCGCTCCGGCCAGCTCAGGGTAAACGCCACAGCACTGTGACCGCCCATCGAGTTACCCAGCAGGTGGACTGTTTGAATATCCAATTGATCGACCACGCTTTTCAGGATGCGAGCGTTGAGATCAGATCGCGAACCGCGGTTAACGATCCCATCGCTTTTGCCCCAGCCAGGACAATCCAGCAGGATCACCCGGTATCCGGCCTGTACCAGCGGATCAATATTGCGGCTGAAGTTTGCCCAGCCCGTCGCGCCAGGACCGGAGCCGTGCAGCAGCACGACGGTCTCTTCGCCCTGTCCACAGTCATTGAAATGCACGCGTAGTGTTTCGCCTGCTTCCTGCACCTCCAGAAAACGACTGGTAGCGGCTTCGGTTTGCGGTTGATAAGTCATGATGTTCTCCTGCATATTCAGTTCTGTTTTAGTTCTGCGTAGTGGCACTCAGAGAGCCGAATCCGGCGATCCACTCCGGGATCGGGCGGTAATAACGACCTTCGCTGCGCCAACTGCCAAAGGCAGAAATGGCGGCAAAGGCGGCAACCCAGGTTTTAACTTCGTGCGTTGATTTGCCCGCCATCGCGGACAGCTCTTCGTTACTGACCGCGTCCATTTCCTGCAAACGCCCCTGCTCAAGCAGGCTCATAAAGCGGTTATCCCAGACAGGGTTCAGCGGATGCAGCGTGTTTTGATCGGCCACGAACTTCTCGGCGGCGCTGATCACCCGCTGCTGGCGCAGCTCGCGCTCGTTTTCAGGTAACTGTTTGCCGCTGCCGAGCAGGCGGTCACGCATATGGGCATCAGCCTTCGCCAGCTCCGGGACCGGCGGTTGATGCGATAGACCACCGGAGCCTAAAAACAGCACGCGCTTATTCAGCGAGCTGGCGAAACGGCCAATCGCTTCACCGAGCATGCGGGTACGCTGAAAGCCCGGCAGCGGCGTGGCGACGCCGTTAATAAACACCGGCAACACCGGCACCTTATCCAGACCGCCGAGCAAAAACTCCAGCGGCTGCGCGAAGCCGTGATCGACCTGCATGTTGTAGGACACGGCAAGATCGATGCCGCTTTTCATCACCGCGTGGGCGCAGGCTTCAGCGAGATCTGTCGGCACCGGCAGTTCCCCCGCCGCGCTGCCGAAATCGCCGATCGCCGTGGCTCCCACGCCTAAACAGAACGGCGGCATCACATCGTAAAAAAAACCGTTGTAGTGATCGGGGGCAAACAGAACTACAAGTTCCGGGTCGAACGCCGCAATACGCGCCCGGGCGCTGGCGATCACGCCGTTAACCTCGTCAAGCACAGCCTGAGCCGGGTCGACATAGCCCACCAGCGGCGAGTGGGAAAGACAGTGAAGATAAGCGTGCATATCAGGCAACCTTTTCAACAGGAATATCGGCAGTAGCGCGGGTAAGTGTCATCACCGACGCCAGTTTATTCAGGGTGCTGCCCAGGGTTTGCGGAATGGCGATGGCGGCCACGAAGCGGTCCGGGCGCATTACCACCAGCGCGGCGTTGTGCTGGGCAAACCACGCGCGCAGGCGGTTTTGCGTATCACCAATGCGGGTAACGCCGTCGTGGTTATCCTGATCGGTATGTATCTGCGTATCCGGCACGACCTGGATAAAACGCGTCCCCAGCGCCTGCCACTGTTGGATCTGCGACTCGCTCATGCCCCATAGCGGGTTACAGCCCCAGCCAATCACCGCGAAATTCGGTCCAATAACGTTGTCGAGCAGCGTCACTTCGCCCGATTCCAGCGTCACCTTAGGCTGGATAAACATCTTGCCGACCGGAGACGTTCTCGCCTCACCCTCACGCACCAGTGCTCCAACATGGTATTGCGGCATCGGCTTAAAGCGCATTTCGAGGAAGTAGCGTTTGACCGGCGGAATATAATTCAGCAGCCAGGAAACCCCGTCGCGCACCGCGCCGTGCCAGCGTTTTGGCGGCGCCAGCACGTTGCCAGCGGTCACGGAGAGATCGATCATCGCTTTGGCGTGGTCGCGGCGTTCCTGCTGGTAGGTATCCAGCAGCTCATCACCGGCTTTGCCCTTAATGACCAGCGCCAGTTTCCACGCCAGATTGAAAGCATCGCGCATGCCGCTGTTGTACCCCTGCCCCTGCCAGACCGGCATAATGTGCGCCGCATCGCCCGCCAGCAGCACGCGGTCAATGCGAAAACGTTCGGCCAGACGGGCGTTATGGGTATAAACGCGCTGGCGGATCAGTTCGACGTTGTCCGGGTTCGGCAGCACTTTGCTCAAAAGCTGACGCATATTCTGCGGTTCACTGAGCTGCGCTTCGGTTTCCCCCGGCATCACCATAAATTCGAAACGGCGCACTGCATGCGGCAGCGCAGCGGAGACATACGGGCGCACCGGATCGCAGCACAGATACACATGCGGTGTGCTGAGCGGATCGTTGGCAATATCCACCACAATCCACTGATTCGGCGCGGTTTTGCCTTCAAACGGCACATTCAGCGAGCGTCTGACGTTGCTGCCGCCGCCGTCGCATGCCACCAGCCACTGGGCCTTCACCGTTTCGCGCTGGCCGTCCGGAGCTTTCAGATTCAGCGTTACTTCACCGTTCTGTTGGCTAAAGGCTTCCAGTTCGCGGGAGAACAGGCAGCGCACGTTGGGAAAACGCGACAGCCCTTCCAACATCACCGCATCCACCAGTGGTTGAATAAACGCATTGCGGCGCGACCAGCCAAATTCGTCGGTCATCGGCTGGATATCAGCAAAGCAGCGGCCTTTCGGCGTGAGAAAGCGCATCGCGTGCCACGGCGTGGTGTGCGGCAAAACGCGCTCGACCAGCCCCACAGACTGCATGGTGCGCAACGCTTCATCGTCAATGCCGATGGCTCGGGGATAGTCGATCAGCGTGTCGAGCTTCTCCACCACCAGCACGTCAATGCCCATCTGGCCAAGATAGTTGGCCATCATTAGCCCCACCGGGCCGGCACCAGCAATCGCGACCTGAACGGTGTGCTGCACAGCGGGTTGGATATCCGGGTTTTTTGTTGTCATTTCAGAACCTCACGACTCGGACAAAACGCAATTGCGGATCCTGGTGAGGCGCAATTTGTTTTGTTAAAAATATGTGAATAATTTTTTGTTGTGCGGTCAGTATAGGAGTGAGTTTTTGCGCTACAATCAAAACATGCCTGGATGTGCACTAAGTGCACAACGTTGTTTTACCTGTAGATTTGTCAATGAATATGAAAAATGACGAGAGCACTGAGTACAAAACCGTACGCGGATTAACGCGCGGATTAATGTTATTAAATATGTTAAACCGGCTCGATGGTGGGGCCAGTGTTGGCTTACTTGCTGAGTTAAGCGGCCTGCATCGCACTACGGTCAGACGGCTGCTGGAAACCCTGCAGGATGAGGGTTATGTTCGGCGCAGCCTGTCCGATGACAGCTTTCGCTTAACCATTAAAGTCCGCCAGCTCAGCGAGGGATTTCGTGACGAGCAGTGGATTTCCGCACTCGCCGCCCCGCTGCTGGGGGATTTGCTGCGCGAGGTAATCTGGCCGACCGACGTTTCCACGCTGGATGTGGACGCGATGGTGGTACGTGAAACAACCCACCGCTTCAGCCGCCTGTCGTTTCACCGGGCGATGGTCGGGCGTCGTTTGCCATTACTGAAAACCGCATCCGGCCTGACCTGGCTGGCATTCTGTCCGGAGAATGAACGTCAGGAACTGATTGAAATGCTGGCCTCCCGACCAGGAGAAGAGTTCCAGCTTGCGCGCGAACCGCTGAAGCTCAATGCCATTTTAACCCGGGCGCGAAAAGACGGTTTTGGCCAGAACTTTCGCGGCTGGGATCAGGAGGAGAAAATCGCTTCTATCGCCGTCCCCATCCGCAGCGAACAACGTGTCATCGGCTGCCTGAATCTGGTGTATATGGCCAGCGCCATGACCATCGAACAGGCTGCGGAAAAGCATCTTCCGGCCTTACAAAAGGTGGCGAAACAGATAGAGGACGGCGTCGAGTCGCAGGAGATTTTGGTGGCCGGGAGGTGAAGTGGATCACAGTTATGCGGATCATCTGATTGATAGCTGGCATAATTCACTAACCGGCCGATATAACTTTGTGACGTCTTGTCCAAATGATATCTACATTACATAGTGTGAATTGTTTATTTGCCAGGAGGCTGCGTGTTAAAGGTCATTGCCGAAGATTTCATCAAACCTGAGTTTATTGAAACCGTTCTCCCGTTGTATCGTGAGCTAATATCGGCAACGAAGAAAGAACCGCATTGTATTGCTTACGACCTCTATATTGATGAAAAAGATCCGGGTCATTTTATTTTTATCGAAGAATGGCCAAACCATGCGGCTCTCGATGAACATTGTGCCAGTGAGCATTTCCGACGACTTGTACCGTTAATTGATCAATACACGCGACAGGAAGCACGTTACATATTGATGGATGGCGTGGTAAATCCAACGGTCACATCATAATTAAGAAATAGGATAGGTAATGAAGAAAGTACTTGGTTTACTATTAATTATGTTTTTAACAGGATGCTCCACGCCAGGCAAACCAGCCTTTTACTACCCCTGGACACAGTACAAAACGGGCATCGATATTCAGCTGCCAAAAGATCCTAAATATAATGATGCTTTCCATGGGACTTTACGCCTCGACGACGATGGCGATTATGCAATGATCGTTATTTATAACGGCGGTAATGTGGTTACCCAATTCGGCTATGTCACGAAAAGCAATCTTGAAAACTGGATCACACTTTATTCTGGCTTCTTAAAATGGGATCCAAATGATTCAGGTGTAACAACAACGTTCACCATTCCTGATACAGGCTCAACGTTTAACAAAGAATACGATGTTGAGTATCGTGTTGTTCAGAGCAAAAAGCTCTTTGTCATTAATAAACATAGCTCCGGTACTTGGTTTATCGACTTCTCAGAGATATCGATGGACGAGGCAAATGTGCAGAAAGCACTGGATGTCTATGAAGGATTACGAGGCAAGCTTAAGTAGCCAGATGCTGAACCTGGTCTCTTGTAAAGAGGCCAGGGCCATATCAATAAAGAGTGGCGTCAATAGTCTCTCCTTCTGCTTTTCATAATCGCAACATCAATTTTAATTTTTTAATATTTTCATCATCCGGAACCTGGTGTATGTCAACACAGTAGCTCTCTTCATACTCTTCAATTATTCTTTGGGCCTCTCCTCTACGGTTTCGGCCATTCATCCATAACTCATCTCTGGCATCCTGACCTATTCTCATCATGTCATAAGAGCTAATATGCGGTGGTGAGCGGCCAAATATAGCCGTGACACCGTTTTTTTCGTAATTTTCTTGTGCCAGGGAATTACCTATCTCATTAACTGCCAAACCACACTTTAGTAATTTTTTAACTTTCGTTTCCTGACTATCACAACCCTGCAAAACAAACAAACCCGCTATAATGATCACTATTTTATATATTTTCATCTTTCGCCCGAAAAATTCATATAAACTCATTACGAAGTGATCAATTCCGACAGACATTTATGTCCTCATAATGAGGTAAGCATCAGACCTCGGTTTAGTCACTTTCGGGATAACTGTATCATCTGGAATGCTTACAAAACAATTCAATATAATCAAAAGCATTCTTATGCTGCTGCAAGTGTGATTAGGGTTGTCAAAGAAAGCTATTCTTATTTCAACCCATTCACACAATACTAAACCGAAACCCGCTCTGAAAAGAGCAGTGTTTCGGCATTCATTCACTCTGAATGGGCTTCAGACCTTAAGCAGTTTCACCGTCTCGTCAATGTCGATTTCATCTTCAGAGAAAATCAGCGTCGTGCCCTGGAAGGTGGTGATAGCCAGCTTTTTCAGCGTGCGCATTTCACCAGGCTTGACGTCTGATTTTGGTCGGATGCTGTTCATCAGCACGCCGACAGACAGCACTGCATTTTCTTTGTCGATACGGGTCTCGGCAGGGACTTCTTCGCTGTAGACCAGAAATGACTTGATCGAGGTGAGCTTCAGACGCTCGCCTGCGATATAGATGTACTTGCTGTCTGGTATGACTTTTACCGCGTAGGCAGACAAGCCTTTGTTATTGGTGGTGGGCTCAAAAGTCACCGCCGCGTCTTTCTTGATCAACTCAGGATTAGCAACCTTAATCACATGAAAATAGCGATTGTCGCCGTTTTCATCTTTGATAAATCCAAAGCCTTTATCTTTAAACCACGTTGTGATTGTTCCGTTCATTGCTGTTTCCGCCTGATTAAACCTATTACTCGTAGAGTATACCTACTCAATTTGCGCGCAGTGTAAAACACAGGCCATACCTTTGGCTACTCGTTACCCCAACGATTGAGGAACTCCGCGATATCATCGATACGCTGAGCGTCGACACCGGCCACGGTTGCCATCTCCTGCTGCGCTTCTTCGCTGATCTCTTCGTTGTTCATCAAACGGGTAATCAACTGCTGGAAGTAATGCGCCAGCGCGTCACGTTCTGTGTCGCTCACCGGCTTTGCGGCCTCGGTCGCGTACTCGTCGGCGATATCATAATATTTAAGCGGAATGTCGTTGTTCATCAGTTGCTCCGGGGGGATATGCGTGTGCCAGCAGTTGCCTGCCGCGTCTGATGTGAATGATAGCATTCTTATTTCATGGTTCGCGATCTGTTTTATTGGTCACTATGCATTACATATATCAATAATGTTTTCTGGCACCACTTCGTATTTAATAAATTTTTCCGTATTTAAGTAACAGCACTCTTATTCATTTCGAGATAATGGCTGCGAATTAAATAACGAGCTACAAAGGAAATATTAAATTACTTTAATTACATAATTGATATATGTAATCTGCTATTGGCCCAATCCCATCGCTAGTCGCCCATTTGCCCACATTCATCTTCTGGACAACACTCTACGATGACGCCACTGATCCAACACGTGGAGCAAACATCATGAACATCACGCAAATCCGTAACGCCACGCAGCAAATCACCTTTGGCGGTAAAACTTTTCTGATTGATCCGATGCTAGCGGATAAAGGTACTTATCCGGGCTTTGCCGGAACGGCTCGCGCCGAGATCCGCAACCCGACCGTTGATCTGCCTGTCGATATCGACAGGCTGCTCAACGTTGATGCGCTGATCGTGACCCATCTGCATGAAGACCACTGGGATGAAGCAGCGGCTCGTGTCGTGCCGAAAGACAAACCGATTTATGTGCAAAACGATCGCGATGCGCAGGTACTGCGGGAACAAGGTTTCACGCAACTGACCGTACTGACGCAAAACACCGCGCTTGGTGATATCACCCTGCGTAAAACCGGCGGCCAGCACGGTTCGGATCGCGCTTACGCCATCCCGCAAATGGCTGAGCGTCTGGGTGATGCCTGCGGGGTTATCTTCCAGCATCCGGCGGAAAAAACGCTGTATCTGGTCGGGGACACCATTTGGCGCGACGAGGTGGAAACCAACATGCGGACTTTTCAACCAGGCGTGGTCATTCTGAACGCAGGCTTTGCCCACGTTATCGGGTTTGGCCCAATTATCATGGGCGCGGAAGATGTGCTAAAAACCCACTTCGTACTACCTGAGGCACAAATTGTGGCGACCCACATGGAGGCGATTAACCACTGTCTGCTGACCCGCGCGGCCTTGAAAGAGTACGCCCGCGACAACCAGATTGCGCAATTCATTAACGTGCCGGAAGATGGCGAAACCCTGACGTTTTAAACTCCACAGAGGAATCGTATGCAACCGCTTAACGTCGCCATTGTCGCCGTGGAAGATTTCAGCCCGTTTCACTTCTCAGTGCCGTGCATTATTTTCAGTGACAAAGTGGCGGCGAAAAAGCGCTTTGAGGTGCAACTGTGCGCCGAACAGCCGGGCATCGTTTCCTCGCAGGATGGCTTCGCCATTACCGCAGCCTACGGCTATGAAGCGGTGGAGGCCGCCGACATTGTAGTGATCCCCTGGTGGGGCACCACGGCACATCGACCACCACAAAGCCTGCTTGATGCGCTCAACCGCGCACGACAAAACGGCGCGCAAATTGTTGGGTTATGTCTGGGCGCGTTTGTTCTCGGCTATGCCGGTCTGCTGGATGGCAAACGGGCAGCTACGCACTGGGAGTTCGAGCAGGATTTTCAGGCGCGCTTTCCGGCGGCCCGTCTGGATATCAACGCGCTATACGTGGATGACGACGGTATTATTACCTCGGCAGGGACCGCTGCCGCGCTGGATTGCTGCCTGTACGTCATCCGCCAGCGTTTTGGCAGCACGGTGGCGAATCAGATTGCCCGACGGATGATTGTGCCGCCACATCGCGAGGGCGGCCAGGCACAGTTTATCGAACAACCGGTAGCGAAAAATACCCAGGATCAGCGCATCAACGCCCTGCTCGACTATTTGCGCCAGCATCTCCACGAACCGCATAATCTCGACGAGCTGGCGCAGCGAGTGATGATGAGCCGTCGTACCCTCACTCGTCATTTTATGAAGGCCACCGGGTCAAGCGTAGCAGAATGGTTGATTGCCGAGCGCCTGCGCCGTAGCCAGACGTTGCTGGAGTCCAGCCAGTTACCCGTTGAACGCATTGCAGAACAGGTTGGTTTTCAGTCGCCCGTCACCTGGCGTCAGCATTTTAAATCCCACTTTGGTGTTAGCCCGGCTGAATGGCGTAAAACCTTTCGCGGCGATTAGCCTCTTTTTTGCGCCAGCCAGACGGTGTGCCCGGCGCAGTGCGGGTCTTCCATCACCATCTCGACTACCGCAAAACCATGCGCTGACAGCAATGCGCGGTATTCGTCCGGCGCGAGGCTGGCGTGAAACAGCGGCTCACCCTCAAATTGCCCCATCGCGATGCCATTGTCCGTACCGCTGGTAAACATCAGCGCGCTGCCGGGATGGCTGAGGCGGTCAAAAATCGGGAACATCTTTTGCTGGTCCTGCTGAGTTAAATGGAAAAAACTGTCCCAGGCGATCAGACCATCGAAAGTCTCATTGAGTGCCAGTTCGCGCATATCCTGCTCCAGCCAGCGCTGTACGGGAAAAGTGTTTCGGGCCCGCGCCAGCATCGCCGGGGAACCATCAACACCGGTAAGCTGAAAACCTTGCTGGATAAAATAACCGGCAATCGGCTGACCGTTGCCGCAGCCAATATCCACAATGCTGCCCTGCCCGCCCATCACGGAAATGAATTTATCGAGCCAGCTTTTCTCGAACAAGGTGCGCGAGCGCTGGCTGGCAAAGGCATCCGCATGACGTCGGTAGATGGACAGAATATTATTTGCCGCAGAGTCGCTCACAATGTCCTCACTTTTTTCTTCTGTTAAGAAGAACGACGATAAATCCTCCAGCACACGATCCGCAACCCTGGAATGCGCCTCGCAGAACCTATGCGTAAATCCCCCAAAACCGTCCCGCTGTGGCATCATAGCGCGCAGATAACGTCATGACAGGGGTGATAAACGTGAAACCGGTAACGCTATACGATGTGGCAGACCATGCAGGTGTCTCTTACCAGACCGTCTCGCGCGTCGTTAATCAGGCCAGCCACGTTTCCGCAAAAACCCGACAAAAAGTTGAGGCCGCGATGGCGGAACTCAATTACATCCCTAACCGCGTCGCACAGCAGCTGGCTGGCAAACAGACGCCGCTGATTGGCGTTGTGACGGCGAACCTTGCCCTGCATGCCCCCTCACAAATCGTTGCCGCCATAAAATCCCGTGCCGACCAGTCCGGTGCCAGCGTGGTGATCGCCATGGTCGAGCGCAGCGGCGTTGAGGCATGTAAAGCCGCGGTCCACAACCTGCTTTCTCAGCGCGTAACCGGGCTTATCATCAACTATCCACTGGATGAAGAAGACGCCATTGCCGTGGCCGCCGCCTGCGGTACGGTGCCGGTGCTGTTTCTCGATGTCTCTGACCTGACGCCAATTAACAGCGTGATTTTCTCGCATGACGACGGCGCGCGCCTCGGTGTTGAACATCTGGTCCAGTACGGACATCAGCGTATCGCCCTGCTGAGCGGACCGCACACTTCCGTTTCGGCAAGGCTTCGCCGTTCGGGCTGGCACAAGTATCTGGAACATTACCAGCTACAACCCGTTGTGGAGCTGGAAGGCGACTGGAGTGCGATGTCTGGTTTTCAGCAAACGATGCATATGCTGAATAACGGTAACCTCCCTACCGCCATGCTGGTCGCTAACGATCAAATGGCGCTGGGCGCGATGCGCGCAATCAGCGAGTTCGGTCTGCGGGTGGCGGTAGATATCTCGGTGATTGGCTACGATGATACCGAAGACAGCGCCTGCTACATTCCACCGCTGACCACCATCAGGCAGGATTTTCCGTTATTGGGTGAAACCAGCGTCGACAGGCTGCTGCAACTTCCCCGTGGCGAATCAACCGTGGGCAACCAACTGCTGCCCGTCACCCTGGTTAAGCGCAAAACGGTTCTGCCACCCAACACCCAAACCACCTCACCCCAGGCGCTGGCCGATTCATTGATCCAGCTCGCGCGGCAAGTTTCTCAGCTCGCACCCAAATTGTGAACGCACAACAATTGTGTGAGTCAGTTCACTCATTGAACGCCCTATCCTTTACAGTTGGGATCGCTTATCCGTATTTTGATTGAAATTGTGAGCGAATAACAAATTCAAACAGGATACCGTTATGAACCTGAACACAGATTCACTCTCCGCTGTTCTGGCCCGACGTGACTGGGAAAATCCCGGCGTCACGCAGCTCAACCGCCTGGAGGCGCATCCACCGTTCTGTAGCTGGCGTTCAGCAGATGACGCACGTACTAATCAGCGTTCGAGTCAGTTACGCTCGCTGAATGGCCAGTGGCAATTTGCCTGGTTTGCCGCGCCGGAGGCTGTGCCGGAAAGCTGGCTTACAAGCGATCTGCCACAAGCTGATACTATCAACGTCCCCTCTAACTGGCAGATGGACGGTTACGATGCGCCAATTTATACCAACGTCACCTACCCAATCCCGGTTAACCCTCCGTACGTTCCGGCACAGAACCCGACAGGATGTTACTCGCTCACATTTAATATTGACGATATCTGGTTAGATGAGGGTCAGACGCGCATTATTTTTGACGGCGTGAACTCCGCATTTCATTTGTGGTGCAACGGCCGCTGGGTCGGCTACGGACAGGACAGCCGCCTGCCATCTGAATTCGATCTTAGCGATTATCTACAGCACGGCGAAAACCGTCTGGCGGTGATGGTGCTGCGCTGGAGCGATGGCAGCTATCTGGAAGACCAGGATATGTGGCGCATGAGCGGTATTTTTCGCGACGTATCTTTGCTGCATAAGCCCACAACGCAAATTCGCGACCTGCGCATTAATACCCGGTTTAACGACGACTTCAGCCGCGCCACGCTGGCAGCGGAAGTCAGAGTAGCGGGCAACGAGAGCGAAGATTTACGCGTAGCCCTGCAATTGTGGGAGGGAGAAACGCTCACAGCCGAAACGAATTCCCCACTCGGCAGTGAGATTATTGATGAACGCGGTGCTTATCATGACCGGGTGACTCTGTGTCTGAACGTCGAAAAACCGGCTCTGTGGAGTGCCGAAACGCCCAATCTGTACCGCGCCGTTGTGCAGTTGCGCACCGCGGACGGAGCGCTGATAGAAGCGGAGGCCTGTGACGTCGGCTTTCGTCAGGTTTGCATTGAAAACGGACTGCTGTTACTCAATGGTAAGCCGCTGTTGATTCGCGGAACCAACCGCCATGAGCACCATCCGATCAACGGTCAGGTGATGGATGAGGCGACGATGGTGCAAGACATCATCCTGATGAAGCAGAATAACTTCAACGCCGTGCGCTGCTCCCATTACCCAAATCACCCGCTGTGGTACACCCTGTGCGATCGCTACGGCTTGTATGTCGTCGACGAAGCCAACATTGAAACCCACGGCATGGTGCCGATGAATCGCCTCACCGACGATCCCGCATGGTTGCCTGCCATGAGCCAGCGCGTCACGCGCATGGTGCAGCGCGATCGCAACCATCCGAGCATTATTATCTGGTCTCTGGGCAATGAATCCGGCCATGGCGTCAATCACGACGCGCTCTACCGCTGGATAAAATCAGAAGACCCGTCACGCCCGGTACAATATGAAGGCGGCGGCGCAAATACCGCAGCGACCGATATTATTTGCCCGATGTACGCCCGCGTCGATCAAGATCAGCCCTTCCCCGCCGTCCCCAAATGGTCGATTAAAAAGTGGCTGTCGATGCCCGGCGATCACCGTCCGCTGATCCTTTGTGAATATGCCCACGCCATGGGCAACAGTTTCGGTGGCTTCGCCAAATACTGGCAAGCATTCCGTCAGTATCCGCGCCTGCAGGGCGGATTTGTCTGGGACTGGGTGGATCAGTCGCTGACCAAATATGATGAGAACGGCAAAGCATGGTCAGCCTACGGTGGCGATTTTGGCGACACACCTAACGATCGTCAGTTTTGCATGAACGGGCTGGTGTTCGCCGATCGCACCCCACACCCGGCGTTATACGAGGCCAAACATGAACAGCAGTTTTTCCAGTTCACGTTACTGCCGGGCACTGAACGCCAGATTGAAGTGACCAGCGAATATCTGTTCCGCCGCAGCGATAACGAAGTTCTGCACTGGTCTATTGCCCAGGACGGCAACCCGCTGGCCGCCGGAGAAATCGTTCTGGATATCGCTCCACAGGGTCGCCAGGTGATTACCCTGCCAGATGTCCCGATGCCGGAAACCGCAGGTCAGCTGTGGCTGACGGTACGCGTAGAACAACCTCAGGCAACCGCGTGGTCAGACGCCGGACACATCAGCGCCTGGCAGCAATGGAAGCTTCAAGAGAAGCTCAGCCTGACGCAACTGCCGTCTGCCCACACCGCGCCACAGCTCAATGTGAGCGAAAACGTCTTTACCGTTGAGAACGACAACAAGCGCTGGCAATTCGACCGTCAGTCTGGCCTGCTGACACAGTACTGGATTGGCGATTCAGCCCAACTGTTGACTCCGCTTACTGACCAGTTCACCCGCGCCCCGCTGGACAACGACATCGGCGTGAGCGAGTCAACCCGCATCGACCCTAACGCCTGGGTCGAACGCTGGAAGGCCGCCGGTCACTATCAGGCTGAAGCAACGTTACTACACTGTGCTGCCGACACGCTGAGCGATGCGGTACTGATCACCACTGAACATGCGTGGCAGTATCAGGGCGAAACGCTGTTCATTAGCCGAAAAAGCTACCGCATTGACGGCAAGGGTGAAATGCAGATAACGGTGGATGTCGACGTTGCCAGCGGTACGCCGCATCCGGCCCGCATCGGCCTGAGCTGCCAGTTAGTGCAGATCGCAGAGCGAGTGAACTGGTTAGGTCTCGGTCCACATGAGAACTACCCGGACCGTCTGGGCGCCGCCTGTTTTGATCGCTGGGATCTGTCGCTTGATGAGATGTACACCCCGTATGTTTTCCCAAGTGAAAACGGTCTGCGCTGCGGCACGCGCGAACTGCACTACGGCGCGCACCAGTGGCGTGGGGACTTCCTGTTCAACATCAGCCGCTTTAGCCAGCAGCAACTGATGGCAACCAGCCACCGCCATTTGCTGCAACCTGAGGCGGGCACCTGGCTCAATATTGATGGCTTCCATATGGGCGTTGGCGGCGATGATTCGTGGAGCCCTTCCGTGTCGCCGGAATTTCTGCTGAGCGCCGGACGCTACCACTTCCAGTTCGTCTGGGGCCAAAAATAATAATATAAGTTGGGCAGGCCCAAACCTGCCCGCATTTATAGGAAGTCTGTTATGTATTATTTAAAAAACACTAACTTTTGGATGTTCGGCTTTTTCTTCTTCTTTTACTTTTTTATTATGGGCGCGTATTTCCCCTTCTTCCCTATCTGGTTACACGAGGTAAACCATATAAGCAAAGGCGATACCGGCATCATCTTCGCTTGTATCTCACTGTTTTCTTTGTTATTCCAGCCAATTTTCGGACTACTATCCGACAAGCTTGGCCTGCGTAAACATCTACTGTGGGTAATTACCGGCATGCTGGTAATGTTTGCCCCGTTCTTTATTTACGTTTTTGGTCCGTTATTACAAGTTAATATTTTACTGGGTTCAATTGTCGGTGGGATTTACCTTGGCTTTATTTACAATGCCGGCGCTCCGGCGATTGAAGCCTATATTGAAAAAGCCAGCCGCCGAAGCAACTTTGAATTTGGTCGCGCGCGCATGTTTGGGTGCGTGGGCTGGGCGCTGTGCGCCTCGATTGCCGGCATTATGTTCACCATCAATAACCAATTTGTCTTTTGGTTAGGCTCCGGCTGCGCGGTCATTTTGGCATTGCTGCTGTTATTTTCAAAAACAGATGCCCCCTCTTCTGCAAAAGTCGCAGATGCGGTAGGCGCCAATAACTCGGCATTCAGCCTGAAGCTGGCGCTGGAGTTATTTAAACAACCAAAACTTTGGTTCCTTTCCTTGTACGTAGTTGGCGTTTCCTGTACTTACGATGTGTTTGACCAGCAGTTCGCCAACTTCTTTACCTCGTTCTTTGCCACCGGCGAACAGGGTACCCGCGTGTTTGGCTACGTCACGACGATGGGAGAATTACTCAACGCCTCAATCATGTTCTTTGCGCCGCTGATTGTGAATCGCATCGGCGGCAAGAACGCCCTGCTGCTGGCAGGTACGATCATGTCGGTAAGGATTATTGGCTCCTCATTCGCCACCACTGCGCTGGAAGTCGTTATTCTCAAAACGTTGCATATGTTTGAGATACCGTTCCTGATCGTCGGTTGCTTCAAATACATCACCAGTCAGTTTGAAGTGCGTTTCTCGGCGACGATTTATCTGGTGTGTTTCTGCTTCTTCAAACAGTTAGCAATGATTTTCATGTCAGTTCTGGCCGGGAAAATGTATGAAAGTATTGGTTTCCAGGGAGCTTATCTGGTGCTGGGGATTATTGCGCTGAGCTTCACGTTGATTTCCGTATTTACCCTAAGTGGACCGGGGCCGTTTTCCCTGCTGCGTCGTCGCGAAAGCGTCGCGCTGTGAAAGCATCTTTGCCGGATGCACCTCACGTGGTTTATCCGGCCTACAACGCGTCATCTTCACACGACCATCCTGACCTGAAGGTTTAAGTTCTGCGGGCAACAAACCGCTTTTTTACCGTTATGGTAAAACGGGGTGAGAAGCCAGGTCATAGCATGAGCAGAAAGGCAATTGCGGTAACGGCGCTCTTTATCAGCGCACTACTTTCAGGATGTGGCAGCATTGATGCACGCACGGCAGGCGAGAATTCAGATACCTATTACGTGGGTATGCATCATGATATTGATAAACTAAAAAACCCAGGCGCTTACGATTATAACTATTTCGATTTAGCGCTGTTGTTTGTTGATGTGCCGTTATCGTTCGTGGCCGATACGGTTTATGCGCCGTTTGATTACTATCACGGGCCGTATAAGAAAGTGGATTAGAACGTAGGCCCGGTAAGCATCGCGCCACCGGGCATCACACGATGTTACTCCTCGATCGCCTGACGGATTTGCTGCAGCGACGCGGGATCGTCAATGGTCGTCAGATCGCCGGGATCGCGGCCTTCGCAGATCGCCTGGATCGTCCGTCTGAGCATTTTACCGGAACGTGTTTTCGGCAACTGCGACACAAACCAGACGTGTGCCGGACGGCCAAAGTTGCCAATCTGGCTGTCCACCAGCGCCATAATCGCCTTCTCTTCCGAATGTGCGATGTCGCGATCTTCAAGGCTGTCGCTCTGTTTCGGAATAACAAACGCGACCGCTACCTGCCCCTTCAGCGCGTCCTTCACGCCGACTACCGCCACTTCCGCAACGTTCGGATAGCTGGAAATACTCTCCTCGATCTCGCGCGTCCCCAACCGGTGCCCTGCCACGTTTATCACGTCATCCGTACGCCCCAGAATGAAGTAATAGCCGTCAGCGTCACGAATGCCCCAGTCAAAGGTGGCGTACACCTGGCGAGAAAACAGCGACCAGTAGGTATTCACAAACCGCGCGTCATCCCCCCAGATAGTCTGGATACAGCCCGGCGGCAGCGGCCCTTCAATCACCAGCATGCCCTTCTCATTCGCCGCACAAGGTTCACCGGTCACCTCATTGAGCAGTTGTACGTTGTAGCCGTACATCGGCACGCCGGGACTGCCCAGACGCGACGGCCTGTCGTCCAGCCCGCGGGCAATTGCCATAATCGGCCAACCGGATTCGGTCTGCCAGTAGTTATCGATAACCGGGACGCCCAGCGTTTCCGTTACCCAACTGGCGGTTGGTTCGTCCAGCGGTTCCCCCGCCAGATACAACACCTCCAGCGAGGAGAGATCGTGATTACGGATTTGCGCGGTCGGGAATTTCTTCAGCACGCGGATGGCGGTCGGGGCGGAGAACATCCGGCAGACCTGATACTTCTCAACAATTTTCCACCATACACCACAGTCCGGATACGTTGGCAGACCTTCGTAAACCACCGTCGCCATCCCCGCCAGCAGCGGGGCATACACGATATACGAATGCCCAACTACCCAGCCGATATCCGACGCGCAGAAGAACACGCCGCCCGCTTTACCGCCGAAAATGGTGTCCATCGAGGTCGCCAGCGCGACCGCATAGCCGCCAACGTCGCGCTGGACGCCTTTCGGTTTACCGGTTGTCCCGGAGGTGTAGAGAATGCAGGACGTTTCGTTTGATTCCAGCCAGACAACTGGTACCCTCGTGCCGAGATGCTGTTGGCGCAGGGCGGCAAAGTCGAGGTCACGTCCCTCGACCCGCGCCATTTTCGCCAGACCGCGATCGACCAGCACCACATGACGCGGTCGGTGCTGCGCCTGTTCGATCGCATCATCGAGCAGCTTTTTATACGGCAGGATCTTGCCCCCGCGCGCCCCGGCATCCGCCGAGACGATAACCACCGGTCTGGCGTCGTCGATGCGCGCCGCCACGCTGTGCGAGGCGAAACCACCGAACACCACCGAATGAATTGCCCCAATGCGTGCGCAGGCCAGCAGCGTAATGTGCGCCTCGGCGATCATCGGCATATACACCAGCACCCGATCGCCACGCTGTACGCCCAGCGACAATAGCATCGCCGCCGCGACGTTCACTTCGTCATACAGCTGACGAAAGGTAAAAGTGCGTTCTTCTTCAGTTTCTGATGACACAGCAATCAGCGCCAGCGCGTCAGGCTGTTTCTCCAGCCAGCGGTCGATGGCGTTATGGCACAGATTGGTCGTGCCGCCGCAAAACCAGCGGGCAAACGGCGGGTTGCTGTGGTCCAGTGCCTTCGTATACGGCTGCTGCCAGTCAATACGCTGGGCCTGCTCGGCCCAGAACGACTCCGGTTGCGTTATGGAACGTTGATAAAACTCGCTATAAGACATAATGCTCTCCTGTTGAACTTACGCCTTGCTGCACGCTGGTTTAAATAATGAAGAGATCCATATACTCATTGACCGGCATCTGCTCCAGGCGAGTTCTGTCCAGGGAGACATCCAGGATGCGCTGCTGCTGACGGGTCGGGAACTGACGCGCCAGGTTGATTTTGAACTTCTCGACCAGCTTCGGCATGCCGTCAGTACGACGACGCGCATGGCCGATTGGGTATTCCACTACCACTTCTTCAAAGCGTGAGCCGTCGGTGAATTCCAGAGTGATGGCGTTGGCGATGGCGCGTTTTTCAGGGTCGTGGTAATCGGCGGTAAAGGCCGGATCTTCGAAGCAGTTGATCTTCTCGCGCAGTGCATCAATGCGTTTGTCCTGCGCCACGCCGTCTTCGTAATCTGCCGCCGTTAAGCGCCCGAACAGCAGCGGAATGGCCACCATATACTGGATACAGTGATCCCTGTCCGCCGGGTTATTCAGCGGGCCTTTTTTATCGATGATGCGGATACAGGCTTCGTGCGTACGAATGGTCACTTTTTCGATATCGGCAGCGGTCTTACCTGCGGCCTGTAGCTGCTCGTACAGCGTCATGGCCGCTTCTACCGCGGTCTGCGAGTGGAACTCGGCCGGGAAGGAGATTTTAAACAGCACGTTTTCCATCACATAAGAGCCGTACGGGCGCTGGAAGCGGAAAGATTCGCCTTTGAAAGAAACGTCATAGAAGCCCCAGGTTTTCGCCGTCAGCGCAGACGGATACCCCATCTCACCGGTTTTAGCCATCAATGCCAGACGTACCGCGCGCGAGGTCGCATCGCCTGCGGCCCAGGATTTACGCGTGCCGGTATTTGGCGCATGGCGATAAGTACGCAGCGACTGGCCGTCGACCCACGCCAGCGACACGGCGTTGAGAATTTCATCCCGGTTCAGGCCAAGCATCTCAGCGACCACCGCCGTGGAAGCCACTTTTACCAGCAGGACGTGATCGAGACCAACACGGTTAAACGAGTTTTCCAGTGCGATACAGCCCTGAATCTCATGAGCTTTGATCATCCCGGTCAGCACCGTTTTCATGGTCAACGGCGCTTTCCCCACCGCCACCGCATTACGCGACAGCCAGTCAGCCGTGGCCAAAATACCGCCGAGGTTATCAGAAGGATGACCCCACTCAGCGGCAAGCCAGGTATCGTTGAAGTCCAGCCAGCGGATCATCGCACCGATGTTAAACGCCGCCTGCACCGGGTCGAGCTGGAACTGGGTGCCAGGTACGCGCACGCCGTTCGGTACCACTGTACCTGGGACGACCGGCCCCAGCAGTTTTTTACAGGCCGGATATTCCAGCGCTTCCAGGCCGCAGCCTAAGGTATCAAGCAGGCAATAATGCGCAGTGTCATACGCCACCTTCGAGGTGATCTCGTAGTTCATGACGTAATCAACGATATCAACGATTTCACGGTCAAATTCGGGGCGGACGTTCGAAATATGTGCGGACATAGGGTACATTTCCTGTTTTTTATCTTTAGAGGTTTTTGAATTAGCAACGTTTTTCAATCGGGACAAATTCGCGATCTTCCGGGCCGGTATAGTTGGCGGAAGGACGGATAATTTTATTGTCCTGGCGCTGTTCGATGATGTGCGCCGCCCAGCCGGTGACGCGGGCGATAACAAACAGCGGGGTGAACATTTCGGTGGGAACGCCCATCATGTTGTAAGAGACCGCCGAGAACCAGTCGAGGTTGGGGAACATCTTTTTCGTTTCCCACATTACGTCTTCCAGACGGTCAGCGATGTTGTACATTTTCAGCGAACCACCTTCCTGAGAAAGCTGTTTCGCCACGCGCTTGATCACCTGATGGCGCGGGTCGGCGATGGTGTAAACCGGATGACCAAAGCCAATCACCACTTCTTTGTTTTCCACGCGTTTACGGATATCCGCTTCGGCTTCGTCCGGCGTTTCGTAGCGCTGTTGGATCTCCAGCGACACTTCATTCGCCCCGCCGTGTTTCGGTCCACGCAGTGCGCCAATCGCGCCGATAATCGCGGAATACATATCGGAGCCGGTCCCGGCAATCACGCGGCTGGTAAAGGTGGAGGCGTTAAATTCGTGCTCGGCGTACAGCACCAGCGAAATATGCATCGCTTTTTCCCAGCTTCGCGAAGGCTTTTCGCCATGCAGCAGGTGCAGGAAGTGACCGCCAATGGAATCATCGTCAGTTTCCGGCTGAATACGCTCGCCGTTATGGCTGTAGTGATACCAGTACAAAAGGATTGAACTGAGCGATGCCAGTAGCTTGTCGGCAATATCGCGCGCGCCGGAGACGGTATGACCTTCTTTTTCCGGCAGCGTACAGCCCAGCGCGGAGACGCCGGTGCGCATCACATCCATCGGATGCGAGGCAGCAGGCAGCGCTTCCAGCACGGTGCGTACGTTAGCAGGCAGTCCGCGCAGCGCTTTGAGTTTGCTTTTATAGGCGGTGAGTTCATCGCGGGTGGGTAATTTCCCGTGGATCAGCAGATGCGCGACTTCTTCAAATTCGCACTGCTGCGCCAGGTCGAGAATATCGTAGCCACGATAGTGCAGGTCGTTACCGCTTTTGCCTACGGTACACAGCGCGGTATTTCCGGCGGCAACGCCTGACAGCGCAACCGATTTTTTAGGTTTAATGACATGGGTACTATTTTGCAGGATCGTTGTGTCGCTCATGTTGTCCTCGTCATTTTTATAATATGTAGGGTACAAATTTATTGCCGGATGGCGGCTGTGCCTTATCCGGCCTACGACGGTTACTTTTTGCTATACAGCGCGTCGAGTTTCTCTTCGAACTGGTAATAATTGATGCTTTCGTACAGCTCGTTACGCGTCTGCATAATGTCGATCACGCTCTTTTGCGTTCCTTCCTGACGCAGCACGTTGTAAACCTTTTCCGCAGCACGGTTCATAGCGCGGAAAGCCGACAGCGGATACAGCGCCATCGCGACGTTTGCGCTGCGCAGTTCATCGGTGGTGAACAGCGGCGTAGCGCCAAATTCGGTAATGTTGGCAAGGATCGGCACCTGCACCGCGTCGGCAAACTGGCGGTACATCGCAAGCTCGGTGATGGCTTCCGGAAACAGCATGTCCGCGCCTGCTTCGACGTACGCCTGGGCACGATCGATGGCTGCCTCTAACCCTTCCACCGCCAGCGCATCGGTCCGCGCCATGATGACAAAGTTGGGATCGGTACGTGCATCCACCGCGGCGCGGATCCTGTCGACCATCTCTTCTTTAGAGACGATCGCTTTGTTCGGGCGATGGCCGCAGCGCTTAGCGCCGATCTGATCTTCAATATGCAGCGCTGCAGCACCCGCTTTGGAAATCGACTTCACGGTACGCGCCACGTTGAACGCTGACGATCCAAACCCGATATCCGCATCCACCAGCAAGGGCAGCGGGCAAACATCAGTAATGCGACGAATATCGGTCAGCACATCATCAAGGGTTGAAATACCAAGATCCGGCAGCCCCAGTGACCCCGCAGCGACGCCGCCGCCGGAGAGATAAATCGCCTGATACCCGGCACGTTGGGCCAGCAGAGCGTGATTGGCGTTGATGGTGCCCACGATTTGTAATGGATTTTCTTTGCTGAGCGCGGCGCGAAACGCCAGCCCTGGGGAGTGTAGAGACATATCCAGTCCTCTTGTTATCAACTTGTTAGCATTCGTTGATTTACTTAAAGCAAGGGGTATGCCAAAGACCTTAATTTTTAATTAATTTATACATCCCCCTTAAAAAACAATATGTTAACATAAATTACTGTATCTTTGATGCACAAAAGCGTGTCAGCTATCGTTTCATGAAACGTTCCTTCACGTTTCATTGCAACATTTATGAAACACAACTAAACCCTAATACTCAGTTCCTTACTTTTTGGGTTGGTTATGGCTGATACGCATCTTCCACCGCGGGTGAACGACGACAAACCGGTTATCTGGACGGTTTCGGTCACGCGTCTGTTCGAACTGTTTCGCGACATCAGCCTGGAGTTCGACCACCTGGCGACCATCACCCCCATTCAGCTTGGTTTCGAAAAAGCGGTGGCGTATATCCGCAAAAAACTGGCTACCGAGCGTTGTGATGCCATTATTGCGGCGGGCTCCAACGGGGCGTATCTGAAAAGCCGTTTATCGATCCCGGTGATCCTGATTAAACCCAGCGGATTTGACGTGCTACAGGCGCTGGCAAAAGCAGGAAAGCTCACCTCGTCGATTGGCGTCATTACCTATCAGGAAACCATTCCTGCGCTTCTCGCCTTTCAAAAAACCTTTAATTTGCAGCTTGAACAGCGCAGCTATATCACCGAGGAAGATGCCCGCGGGCAAATCAACGAGCTGAAGGCTGGCGGCACGCAGGCGGTAGTTGGTGCGGGATTGATTACCGATCTGGCAGAAGAAGCAGGTATGACCGGCATCTTTATCTATTCGGCGGCCACCGTGCGCCAGGCCTTTGTCGATGCGCTTGATATGACCCGCCTGACGCTGCGTAGAAACGGTCAGTACGCTTCTGGCGATACGTTACGCACCCGCTACGCGCTCGGTGATATGCGCGGTCATTCTGCGCAGATGGAACAGGTGCGACACACCATTATGCTCTACGCCCGCTCGCGTGCGCCGGTGCTAATTCAGGGTGAAACCGGTACGGGCAAAGAGCTGGCGGCACAGGCCATTCACCGTGAGTTTTTCACTCGTCAGGAGAATCGGCGCGGTAAACCCTCGCCGCCGTTTGTTGCCGTCAACTGCGGAGCAATCACCGAATCATTGCTGGAAGCGGAGCTGTTCGGCTATGAAGATGGTGCCTTTACCGGCTCTCGTCGGGGAGGACGCGCGGGCCTGTTTGAAATTGCTCATGGCGGAACCCTTTTTCTTGATGAGATAGGCGAGATGCCGCTGCCGTTACAAACCCGGCTGCTGCGCGTACTGGAAGAAAAAGAGGTCACCCGAGTCGGTGGGCATCAGCCTATTCCGGTCGATGTCCGGGTGATTAGCGCCACACACTGTAATCTGGAGCAGGAGATGAAACAGGGGGAGTTTCGTACCGATCTGTTTTATCGCCTGAGCATTTTACGCCTCAAGCTGCCGCCGCTACGCGAGCGCTTGCCCGATATCCTGCCGCTGGCAGAAGGTTTTTTAAAACAGTCGCTGGCGGAAATGGATGTGCCGTTTTCTGAGCCAGTACGCAAGGGGCTGGGTTTAAGTCAGCCGACGTTACTGAATTATGGCTGGCCGGGGAATATCCGCGAACTGCGTAATATGATGGAGCGCCTGGCACTATTTTTAAGCGTCGAGCCGCAGCCGGAGCTGAATGTTGATTTTTTACAACAGCTATTACCGGAACTGGCCATTGTTGCAGACTCACCACAATCATCGTCATTGCTGACGCCGCAGCAGGTGTTGGCACAATTCAATGGTGATAAAACCGCGGCTGCACGCTATCTCGGAATTAGCAGAACCACGTTCTGGCGCAGATTAAAAGAAAACCCGCCGGTACAATGACCGGCGGGAATCGTGATTTTTACAGCAGCGTATTATTTTTTCTTGTAGATATTGGCTGTGCCATGGATTTTATTATCCGTTTGACCGGAAGTTAATACCACAACATCGGCACCTTTCTCTTCGGCTTTCTTCAGCAGTTCTTCTTTGGCATCTGCGACAGAAACTTCATTGCTCGTTGAGATATCACCGATTTTTGTGTACTGCGACTCAACCTTTTCAAACTCAAGCTTTGTCATAAACTCCGCGGCATATGCGTTGGTCACGACAAAAGCTAACGCACCAATAAGTACTTTAATTCCAGTTTTCATAGACCAGCTCCAGGTTTTGTTATGACGCCATCATCGATCCCTGAACATGAGATAACGCGATTCAAGGATGATTAATAACTAGTCCAGCCTGGATAAAAAATCCACACTCAGCAGAAATATATAGGAATTTTGCAGCGCAGAAAAAACCGGCCGTCGAGTATCAGCACATCAACCAGATCAAAGTTTCAATAGCCAGTGTGAGTTGATCCTCAGAACAGCCAGCTCGCTGAAATTATAGTGTTAACTTTATGAATATTTGAGGAATGGTTGTCTATGGAACCGCTACACGCCGTCATGCTCACCGTCAGCCTGTTTGTTTTAACCTTTTTTAACCCCGGCGCAAATCTGTTCGTAGTGGTACAAACTAGCCTGGCATCCGGACGACGCGCAGGTGTGATGACCGGTCTGGGGGTCGCCTTAGGTGATGCGTTTTACTCCGGCCTTGGGCTTTTTGGTATGGCAACGCTAATCACCCAGTGTGAAGAGATATTTTCATTGATTAAGATTGTCGGCGGCGTCTATCTGCTGTGGTTTGCCTGGAACAGCATCCGCCATCAGGCCACGCCGCAAATGCCCACGCTACAGCAGCCGATTTCCGCCCCCTGGTATGTATTTTTCCGCCGAGGATTACTAACGGATTTATCGAACCCGCAAACCGTACTGTTTTTTATTAGTATCTTCTCGGTCACCTTAAGCGCAGACACACCTACGTGGGCCAGAGTGATGGCCTGGGCAGGTATTGTGTTGTCTTCCGTTATCTGGCGTATTTTTCTCAGCCAGGCATTTTCTTTGCCTGCAGTGCGACGGGCGTATGGTCGCATCCAATGCGTTGCCAGCCGAGTCATTGGCGCAATAATAGGTGTCTTCGCGCTCAGGCTTATTTATGAGGGTATTAGCCATCGATAAGAGAGTTTAACTTGACCATCGTGAGGTAATTGTCCGTAATACTGCCTGAATTTTTAATCGCATGTTGAGTGGCAGCGAGATGGAACAGATTGAACCGGTAAACGACACATTACTCCTTACAGAATGGCAGGCGCTGATACGACAAACATCGCCTGACGTTCACACGCTCCTCACATCGTTAAGCGATGAAGAGATCCACCATTTAGTGACCGTTTTTTATGACTATATGCTCTCTCATGCCCAGAGTGCATTGTTCCTCAATACAGAACAGGTCAGTACCCGCCTCAGCGGCAGTATGTTTGACTGGTTACGCAGCGTGCTCGGCAGCGCGCACGAAGATCTCTCACAGCTGCTGGCCAAACAACGCAAAATTGGCGTAGTGCATGCCCGTATCGGTCTGCCCATCGATCTGGTGAACCGCGGCGCGCGTAAGCTCAAAGATGAGCTGTATCGGGTGTTGAAAACCAAAGCTGACGACTCGTCTTCCCTGCTGAGCAATGCTATCTGTTTCAGCAGTCTGGCAATGGATACTGCGCTGGAGGCCATGACCGTCTCCTATTCCCCAAGCTACCAAAACTCCCTGCATACACAAGAGCAGTATCGTCTGCAGACTATTTACGATGACGTTAACGTCGAGCGCGAGCGGCAAATCCGTTCGTTTACCGACTGGGAAAACCAGTTTATCTATAACATTGCTACCGGAATGCCTTTCGGTGAAATGGTGTTTCTGGCGAACTCTGATTTTGGTATGTGGTTCTCACATAAGGGAAAACATATTCTTGGCAACAGCAATTTGCTCAAAGAAATGGAATCACTGATTGCAGAGATCGACACCCGTCTGACGACAACCCTGTCACCTCAGCATCAGCCCACAGAACCCGAGCGGATGAGCTTATTACAGGATGTTCGCCAGCTGTCGGCAAAAATCCATTTCCTGCTCGCTTCAATGTTTGAGGCGCTGGTTAAGCAGGAAAATGGTAAAGATTCGCTGACCCAGTTGCTTAATCGCCGCTTTATTCCGACCATCATGCGACGTGAAATCTCGCTGGCGTTACATGCGCGTAAGCCTTTTAGCCTGGCGATGCTGGATATCGACTACTTCAAGCAAATTAACGATAACTTCGGGCATAATATCGGCGATCTGACGCTCAAAAATGTCGCAGCGGTCATTTATGAACATATCCGTAGCAGCGATTACGTGTTCCGCTACGGTGGTGAAGAATTTATGATTCTGCTCGTCGAGTCAGATGAATCGCAGGCCAGTATTATTCTGGAAACGCTGCGCATGAAAATTGCTGAGATGCGCATGGCAGCCTCTGCGACAGAAACGTTTTCTATTACCGTCAGTATCGGTATTGCCGAATATGATTATCATCCCGACTACAAACAGCTGGTTGATAAAGCCGATCGCGCACTTTATCTGGCAAAAAGTAATGGTCGCGACCGCGTTGAGGTTTATCAGGAATAACCATTGCCCTGCAGAGAAATAAATACCCCGTTCAGGGTATTTATCTGGCTTGTGATAAATATCGAGCTGTTATTTTTATTCAGGCATATTTGCATGATGAAAATAACAGCCACGTAATAAGATGCAAATCAAATACACCAAATCTAAATAGCGCTAGCATATCCCGGTGATAACGCCTTCTGAATGCAGAAGGGGAAATATGAGGGATAGTATAAAATCATGAATGGGAAGAAGAGAACGCGCTGGCAGCGCCGTCCTGGCACGATCGGAGGCAAACTGCCGTGGAATGACTGGCGAAATGCCAGCAGTTGGCGAAAAGCCACCCAGTTTCTCCTGCTGGCTATTAATATTTATATTGGCGTAACGTTCTATTACTGGGTCCGCTATTTCGAAACCGCCGGCACCAGCGTCTATATTCCAAGGCCTGGTGGTATTGAGGGATGGCTACCGATCGCGGGCTTGATGAATATCCGTTATACGCTGGAGACTGGTTTTCTTCCTCCTATCCATGCCGCCTCCATGCTGCTGTTAGTTGCGTTTATCCTGATTAGTCTGTTGTTAAAAAAAGCCTTCTGTTCGTGGTTATGTCCAGTGGGCACACTGTCCGAACTGCTCGGCAATCTGGGGAAAAAAGTCTTTGGTCGCAACTTCACGCTGCCGCGCTGGCTGGATATCCCGCTGCTCAGTCTAAAGTATCTGTTGCTGAGTTTCTTTTTGTATATCGCCCTGTCGATGCCTGCACAGGGGATTCAGTATTTTCTAATGTCGGCCTATGGCATGATTATCGACGTGAAGATGCTCGATTTCTTTCGCCATATTGGCCCCGCTACGCTCATCTTTGTTGTCGTTATCAGCGTCCTGAGCCTGTTTATTCGCAATGCCTGGTGCCGTTATCTGTGCCCTTATGGCGCGCTGCTCGGCCTGTTCTCGCTATTCTCGCCGTTTAAAATCCGCCGTAACGCAGACAGTTGCATCGACTGCGGAAAATGCGCGAAAAACTGCCCGTCGAATATCCCTGTCGACAGACTGATTCAGGTGCGTACCGTGGAATGCACTGGCTGCATGACCTGCGTTGAATCCTGCCCGGTAGCCTCAACGCTGAGCTTTTCACTGCAGACTCCGCCTGGCGCACAATCAGGGCATAGCGCAGCGCCGACACCATGGTGGCGACAAGGTAGGTTATCAGGGTGGACAATGACGCTACTGCTGCTCGGTATTCTGTTTGCCGCCGTAGGTTATGCGGTGTACGCCAACGTCTGGCAGACGCCGGTGCCGGATCATATGTATTTCCAGCTGATCCCGAAGGCCAGAATGATCGGCCATTAATGGTTTGAACTGTCTGCATTTATGCCGGGTGGCGACGACACCCTACCCAGCCTACAAAGCGGATATCACCGGTTTATTTCTTCGCCCCGGATTTACCAATGCCCCGATACAGTTCGTTAATCCGCTTCACGGATTTAATTGATCGCTGCGGCGCAGTGGAAGCGACAGACAGCACAATCATTTCCAGACACACCAACACCGTACCGTGGAGCGGCATTTTCCCATTCTCGCCGCCGCGCGGCACGTTAATCACCACATCCGCTTCTTTACTAAAACGGGAGTCCAGCGCGTTCGTCAGTAAAATAACCGGGACACCCAACCGCCTGGCCTCGCGAATGGTCGTCAGCCCTTCACGATGCGGAGATTTCTGCGCCATCATGATCAGCACATCTCCACGCTGCAATGCGATCAGTTGCTCCGCGAGGTTAATCCCAGTGCGATTAAATGCTACCGCAGGCAGGCCAATACGGCTGAGCAGACGAACGGTATAATCCGCCAATACGCCGGATGCGCCGATACCAAAAATTCCCACCTGACGGGCTTCTACCAGTAATGCCACCGCCTGGGCAATTGCATAGCGGTTTTGCGGTGTAGAAAGCGCTTCGCAGGTACGCTGATGCCCCTGCAAGACAAAATCAATACTGGAATTAACATCGCAAGAGAGCGTATTCACCGTGGTGGTCATCTTCTCTTCTGAGGTCACGCCAGGGCCAAACCAGTGTTCAATGGTCTGCTTTAAATCGCGCAACCCGGCAAACCCCAGCGCCTGAATTGCCCTGACCACCGTCGCGTCAGATGTTTGCGTGGCGGCAGCGATTTCTATCGCTGTAAACTCCAGCACCACTTCGCGGTTTTCGTTGATATAACGCGCCACGGCCTGCATACGTGGCGAGAGTAAATGCGCCCGGGCGCGAAAACGGTCACCATAGACATCAATACGGTTTTTGGCTTTTTTCGCCGTCAGCATGGTTATTTAGCCTCCGGTAGCCATCGTCCGGCGATGTGCGTTTGCACCTGCGCCACCATCAGACTGAGCGAGGCATAGGAATTAGATATCGCCTCTTCACGGGAGAGTAAAACGTAATGTCCGCGCTGGCAGGCGGTCAGGAACTCACACCAGCCAGGCATCACCGCATCCATCGCCGCGATTTCATCCTGCGGTTTACCGCCGGTATCGCCACGCCAGGTCGCGAAGACAAAATCGGCATCCAGTTCAGGCAGACGTTCCGCACTGACATCAATGCGCCCACCCGGCGGAATACTGTCGATAATCTTCGGGAAAGTGAAACCAGCATCGCGTAAAACTCGCCCCAGGGAATGATAGGTGTGCAACGCATTGATTTTGCCCTGATTGGCCTGTATTACCGCCACAGAGATGTGCTGCGTATCGACCGTCCGCTTGAGCTGGGCTATTTCTTCACGGTAGCGCCGTTCCAGCAATGCCAGCCGGTTCTGCGTACCGGTAAGCTGCGCCAGCTTGCGGTAGATTTCCGGCGCACCGCCATCAAGATGATCGATGCTGACCGTCGGCGCTATTTTTTCCAGTTGCTCAATCGGCGTGTTACGGCTGGGTTCGGTGATAATTAAATCCGGTTTTGCCGCCACAATGGCTTCAATATCAATGTCTGCCGTACCGATATACGTCATGTTCGAATTATCAAAATCCACGCCGGTCAGCAGCACGCCGGAGCGTAAAAAATGGCTGCCATCCGGGCGCGTTCGGCCATGACTGGCCACCGGAGGCACGCCAAGTTCGATCAGCGGAATAGTGATGTCGAGATCGTGCAATGACACAATACGCTGCGGATGCAGCGGCACGTTCACCACTCGCCCGAGATCGTCAGTAAATGACTGAACAGGCACTGCCGCCTGGACGGTGCAGCCGACCAGCAGCAGCAATGAAAAGATTAAACGCATATACCCTCTTAACAATTACAAACGATCCCGGCGACGCCAGAGCAACAGCAAAAAGAACGGTCCACCGACCAGGGCAATGACGATCCCGGCGGGGATTTGCAGTGGTGCAAACGCCAGACGACCCACGGTATCGGTAACCAGCACCAGCAACGCACCGATCAACGCACTTCCCCACAGCAGCGCTGTTTGTCCGCCACGCAGCCAGAATCGTGCCATGTGTGGCGCCATCAACCCGACAAAACCGAGGCTGCCCACGCAGGCAACACTGGCGGCGGTGAGTACAACCGGCGCGAGAAAACGCAACAACGCCAGTCGGGGTAAATGGACACCCAGCCCCGTTGCCGTCGCATTGCCAAGTAGCGCCACATCCGAAGCGCGCGCCGTGGCAAATAAGATGATGGCCGCAGGCAACGTCCAGACCAGTGCCACCAGCAGCAGTGGCCAGGTGGCGGCATGAAGGCTCCCCGCCAGCCAGACCAGTGCAGTCTGTACGTCACGGACATCGGCGGTGGTCATAAATACGCCCATTCCCGCGGCAAAGAACCACGACACGCCAATGCCTATCAACACAAAGCGAGGCCGGGAGAAATCACGGGCCAGCAGCATCACCAGTGTGGCGACCAGTGCGCCGCCGGCCATTCCCGCCAGGGGCCGCCAAACCAGACTTGCTGACGGGAAAAGCAGCACCAGGGCCAGTACCACCACGCAACTCCCTTCTTTGACACCGATGAGCCCGGGATCGGCCAACCCGTTGCGGGTGATAGATTGCATCGCCGCCCCTGCCAATCCGAGCATCGCCCCGCACAGAAGCGCCATCAGCAGTCGAGGCAGTCGTACATCCCAAACGACATACTGTTGCTGAGCCGTCAACGCCTGAGGGTCAAACACCGCCCGTCCGATAGCGGAAGCCGGAACCGGGAGCGACCCCTGCATCACGCCAAACAGCAGTAATGCGATTGCCAGCACCGTCAGGCTGAGGCTGTACAGCACGGTTTTGGGACGAATGACACGAGAAAATCCACCCACCCGCCATGCACGAAGCCCTGCACGTTGCAGCATATCGTTCATTTCAAAAACCTCGACGCAATGAAAATAAACGCCGGTGCGCCCACCAGGGCGGTCATGATCCCTGTAGCCAGCTCCTGCGGAGCCAGCACCGTGCGGGCGGCAATATCCGCCAGCAGCAGCAGCGCCGCGCCCAGCAATGCCGACGTCGGTAGCATCTGACGAATATCTTTTGTTACCAGACGGCGGGTAACGTTAGGCACTAACAGGCCGATAAATCCCAGCGGCCCCACGACAGAAACTGCCGCACCGCACAACAGCGCAATGGCGATCATCGCCAGCAAGCGTATGCGCAGAATGTTCACCCCTAACCCACAGGCCATACGGTCGCCGAGAGCCAGAATATTCAGGCCCGGCGCGATAGCGATCGCCAGCACCATACCGGCAAGCGACAGGGGAACGGCACTTTTGACACTTTCCCAACGCAGACCCGCGAGATCACCCACCAGCCAGGTGCGCATTGCCAACAGGGTTTGTTCATCCAGAATCAGGATGGCCGCAGTAAGCGATGACACCATGGCCGACAGCGCCACGCCGCACAGCGTGACCTTCAGCGGCGTTAAGCCACCGCGCCCGGCAGATGCAAGCGCCATCACCAACGAAAAGAGTGCCGCAGCACCGCCTGCCGCCAGCAATGGCTGGCTTACCCCCGTCACGCCAAGCGCGGTGCACAACACAACGACAAACGCCGCACCGGCATTCAGCCCCAGAATATGCGGTTCTCCCAGCGGATTACGAATCAACGCCTGCAACAGAACCCCCGCAACACCTAACGCCGCGCCGACCAGCATCGCCGCCGTCATGCGCAGCAGACGTAAGGAGACAATAATCCGGTGGTCGAAATTTTTCGCGTCAAAGTGGAACAGCGCCTGCACGACGGTCTGCGGGCTGATAGTGCGTGCGCCCACACCCAGATGCACCACTGCCAGAACACACAACAGCAGCGTTAACACGGGGAACGCCAGCATAATCCGGCCACGGCGACGAGCCAGTGTGCTTGCCATGACCGTCATTGCTCTTGCCCGCCCAGCGCGCGGAACGGCATAAAGAACGGTTTGCCGGTGAGAGGATTCACCGACATCTGCACGTCGACGTCAAACACGTGCTTAATCAACTCGGGCGTGCAGTTTTCGCCATCATGCACGACGCCCTGCAACGTCCCCTGTTTGAGGAACACCAGCATGTCCCCGTAATTCACGGCAAAATTCAGGTCATGCAGGACCACAACCACAGTACGGCCATGATGACGAGTCAGTGAATGCAACAGTTCGAGGATCTCCACCTGATAGCGCAGATCGAGAAACGTAGTCGGCTCATCCAACAAGATGACCGGCGTTTGCTGTGCCAGCGCCATCGCAATCCAGCAGCGCTGACGTTGCCCACCGGAAAGGCTCTCTACCGGCAAATGCGCAAAATCAGCAGTTCCGGTTAACTGGAGTGCCTGCTCCACGGCGCGTTCGTCATCGTCCGTCCATTGCGAAAGCATGTTCTGCCAGGGAAAACGCCCACGCGATACCAGTTCGAAAACGGTAAGTCCTTCGGGCACCAATGGGGATTGCGGCAGGATGCCGAGCTGGCGTGAAACCGCTTTGGTAGGCTGTTGATAAATGGCTTTTCCATCCAGCAATACGCTGCCGCCGTGCGGTTTCAACATACGGGCGATAGTGCTTAACAACGTTGATTTACCCGAGCCGTTCGCCCCCACCAGTACCGTCATTTTGCCTTGCGGAATAGTGAGACAGATATCGTGGACAATGGTGTTATGGCGATAACCCGCAGAAAGCTGTTGTAGTTCAATGCCCGTTCTGTGGGCGATATTTTCCACATGCTGTGGCATGTTCACTCCTGCGCCGCCGCATGGCAAAGCCTGCATGCGTAATTCTCTAAATAAAAATAAAACTCATTCTCTTTGTGATCTTGCTGGCTTGCACTGTAGTAGTCAAGCAATTACACCCTGTAGTTACATCACCTGTCGCCAACAACTAAAGCACAAATAAAAAACGCTGAAAAATCAATAAAAATCATTCTTTTTCAATATATTGAAAATTAAACACCCTTAAAAAAACGACGGTTAAATTGCGTCAAATCGCTTGTAGTTTCTTTTTCAATTTTACGTTTACTACTACAAACACTCATGATTGAATGATTCTCAATTACACATCTGACGCCAGTAACGCTGGCTTACAGATGGATAAATGCAGGGCTGGCAAGCCGGGCAATGAATTGAATCAACTTGTTTCCCTGCCCATTTTTGGCAGGGTCTTTTGCGGAATAAATAAAATAATGGCTGAGTTAACGACTTACTTTTCGGGGATGAAAGGGCGGGCATTGTGCTCTGCTCTCTTTCTGGGCATGACAACAACACCTGCGGTATTTGCAGCGGAGAAAGAGACGACTCCGCCTAAAGGGGAAGATACCATCACCGTTCGGGCAGATGCATCGTCTGCCGATCAGGCCGTAACATCGGGTTATCAACCGCTGAGTTCGTCCACCGCGACGCTGACATCCATGCCATTGTTGGATATCCCACAAGTGGTGAACACTGTCAGCGATAAAGTTCTGGAAGATCAGCATGTCACGACGCTGGACGAAGCGCTGTATAACGTTAGTAACGTCGTGCAAACCAACACATTAGGTGGCACACAGGATGCGTTTGTCCGCCGTGGCTTCGGCGCAAACCGTGACGGTTCGGTGATGACCAATGGTCTGAAAACCGTGTTGCCGCGCAGCTTTAACGCCGCCACCTCACGCGTGGAAGTGCTGAAAGGCCCGGCCTCAACCCTGTATGGGATTCTCGATCCCGGCGGCCTGATTAATGTCGTCACCAAACGTCCGGAAACACAGTTTGGCGGGTCGATTTCAGCAACCTCCAGCAGCTTTGGCGGCGGCACAGGGCAGTTTGACGTGACCGGGCCGATTGAAGGCACGCAGTTAGCCTATCGCCTGATTGGCGAATATCAGCATGAGGATTACTGGCGTAACTTCGGCACCAATCAGAGCAGCTTCATCTCCCCGTCCCTTACCTGGTTTGGCGACAAGGCCACCGTCAACGTGCTCTATTCACATCGCGACTATAAAGCCCCGTTCGATCGCGGCACCATTTTCGATCTCAACACCAAACACGCGGTGAATGTGGATCGCAAAACCCGTTTTGATGAGCCGTTTAATATCACCGATGGCGAATCGGATCTGGCGCAGCTGAATGCCGAATACCGTTTCAACAGCGAATGGACAGCGAAATTCGACTACAGCTTTAGTCAGGATAAATACAGCGATAATCAGGCTCGCGTGATGGCTTATGATTCTGCAAGCGGAAATCTTACCCGCCGTGTTGATGCCACTCAAGGCTCCACTCAGCGCATGCACGCCACACGTGCCGATTTACAGGGCAACGTCGATATCGCTGGCTTTTATAACGAGATCCTCACCGGCGTCTCTTATGAGAACTACGATCTGCTACGCACCGACATGATCCGCTGCAAGAACGTAAAAGGGTTCAATATTTATAATCCTGTCTACGGTACGTTGGGTAAATGTACTAACGTTTCTGCCGCTGATAGCGATCAGACTATTCAACAAGAGAGCTATTCTGCGTATGTGCAGGACGCGCTGTACCTGACCGATAAATGGATCGCCGTCGCCGGGATGCGTTATCAGTACTACACCGAATACGCTGGCAAAGGCCGTCCGTTCAACGTCAACACCGACAGTACCGACCAACAGTGGGTGCCCAAATTCGGTATGGTGTACAAACTGACGCCGTCGGTATCGCTGTTCGGTAACGTGTCGCGATCCTTCATGCCGCAATATTCTATCGCCAGTTATATTGGCGAATTGCCACCTGAAACTTCAACGGCTTATGAAGTGGGGGCAAAATTCGATATCTTTGACGGTATCACCGCCAATATTGCCCTGTTTGATATTGATAAACGCAATGTGCTGTACAACGAAATGATCAATGGCGAAACTGTGGCGAAAACTGCGGGTCGCGTGCGTTCACAAGGTGTGGAAGTGGATGTCGCCGGTTCGTTGACCACCAACACCAATATCATCGCCAGCTACGGTTATACCGCCGCGAAAGTGACGGAAGATCCTGATTACAAAGGTAAGCCGCTGCCTAATGTACCGAAGCATACCGGCTCATTATTCCTCACCTACGATATTCAGAATGCCTTTATGGGCAATACCCTGACGATTGGCGGTGGGGGTCATGGGGTGAGCCGCCGTTCCGCAACCAATGGCGCAGACTATTATCTGCCGGGCTATTTTGTCGCCGATGCCTTTGCCGCTTATAAAATGAAGCTGCAGTATCCGGTCACATTGCAGCTCAATGTGAAAAACCTGTTTGATAAGACCTATTACACTTCATCCATTGCCACCAATAATCTGGGTAATCAGATTGGCGACCCACGAGAAGTGCAGTTCACGGTGAAAATGGAATTCTGATCCTCTTCATCCATTAACCCTGCCAATTCTGGCAGGGTTTCCCGTCTGTCCTGCCATTTTAAGACAATTGAACTTGTGCCATCGTGCTCTCGTTTATACAACCTTAAATATCATCCGTAATAATTTTTCTATTTTGTTATGGGCGACTGGGATCAAAATAATGAACGGGATAACATCATGACTAAAATAAAACTGGCACTGCTATTACCTCTGTTTCTGGCAGGTTGTACGATGAGTGACGGGGAATTAAGAAACGCTTACGCTCAGCATTATCAGCAACCTACCGCCTATGTAGATGCTTATAAACAGAAAATAGCCAGTATGGATATTCATGCGCTGGCCCAATATGCCGCCGCAGAAGATAAGAAAAAAATGCGTGGGCAGCCAAGACTGAAAATCGACGAATTTATTACCATTGAGAACGTACAGGCGAAAGGAAATCGGGTGGTCTACGATTACTCACTGTCCGAAAACTGGCTGGCGCTTTCCGCAGATAAACAGCGCGAGAAGCAGACCAATATGAATAAAGACCTGATCTACCGTACCTGCTCGCTGGAAACGGTACGTCTGGCGCAGGCAAAAGGGCTGGAAGAAGAGCATAACTATTACAGTCAGTACCCAGACAAAGTCGCCTTTACTCTGAGAACCAGCGCGCAGATTTGTATGCAAAACGGTTTTACACAATAACCGCAATCCACTATGCCTGATGCGCTACGCTCATCAGGCATACAATTTGCACGCTGCACCAGGCCGGATAAGGCGCCAGCGCTGCATCCGGCTAAAACATCAGAATTTCCAGGACACACTGCCGACAATGCTGCGCTCGGCGCCAAAGTAGCAGTATGAGAGAGAGTTACAGGCCGCAACGTAGCGCTTGTCGGTCAGGTTGTTAACGTTCAGCTGCGCGCTCAACCCATTAATACCGATATTCGTTAAGTCGTAACCAATCACCATATCCACCAGTGTGTATGACGGCAGGGTGTGAGTATTCAAGCGATCGCTGGTAATACCGTTAACGTAGCGCACGCCTGAACCCAACGTCAGACCGTCCAGCGGACCACTTTTTACATCGTAGCTCAGCCAGGCACTGGCCTGGTTACGCGGGGCGTACACTGCGCGCTTGCCCTGCTCTTCCGGGCTGCTTTTCTTATAGCGAATGTCGGTATAGGTATACGCCGCCTGCAAACGGAAGCTATCCGTCAGTTGGCTAATTGCCTCCAGCTCCACCCCTTCAGATTCAATTTCCCCAATCGAGCGGTATGGATCGGTCGGCTCTTCTTTAGTGGCTATATTCGTCTGATTGATACGGAACACCGACGCGCTGAACTGACTGTTAAGTCCTTCCGGCTCATATTTCAGCCCGGCTTCCCACTGCTTGCCTTTCATCGGGTCCAGCAGATTACCGTTCTCATCGGCAAAACTGGTGGGCGTAAAGGCAGTGGAGTAACTCACGTACGGCGCAAAGCCGTTATCGAACAAATAGAGCAACGCGGCGCGGGTGCTGAAGTTGTTTTTATCCAGATCGCTGCGAGTATCCTTGATCTTATCAATGTTAGAAACGCTGACCTGATCGTAGCGACCACCGAGCGTAATACGCCAGCGATCCCATGACATCTGATCCTGCAAATAGTAACCCGTCTGGCGCAGCTTGTGTTTCTCACGCGCATACATGTCGATGTAATCAGGCTTCGCGCCGTACACCGGATTAAAGGCGTCAATCGGGGGGAAAGCGCCGTAGTAGCCGGTGGTATTGTTGCTGCGATCCTGATAGTCGATCCCCACCAGCAGACGGTGGTTTACCTGCCAGGTATCAAAGCTGCCGTCGAGCTGGTTATCCAGCGTAATCGCCGACATTTTTTCATCGGAGCCGGAGTAGCCGCGATTAAGCTCGGTTTCATTCAACCAGCCCGCCGCATACACCTGGTTCAGCTCAACGTCGGTATGCAGATAGCGCAGCTTTTGCCGCACCGACCAACCGCTATCAAACATATGCTCAATGTTGTAGCCCACCATGTTTTCACGGCGATCGTATTTGTCATAATCATCCTCGCCTTCGTAAAAGGTATTGGAGATCTTTTGCCCGTAATGCGGAACCACGGTGCCGTCATACGGCAGACCGGAGTGGCTTCCGCCTTCCGGGTCACGGTGCAGATAGGCCATCAGATCCAGACGCGTCTGGTCGGTGATACGCCAGGTCAGGCTGGGCATCAGCGCGTAACGTTCTTCCTTCAATGGACCAAACTGCGAGTCCGCATAACGCGTCATCCCGCTCAATCGCGCCGCCACTCGATCGTTATCATCCAGCGCCCCGGTGACATCAAACGCCGCGCCGCGCTGGTTATTGTTGCCGGCAAACAGCTTCACTTCACCGCCCGCATCAAACGACGGCTTGCGTGAGGTCAGCGCCACAATACCGCCCGGGGAGGAACGGCCATACAGTACGGAAGCCGGGCCACGTACGACTTCGATATCTTCGAGGAACCACGGATCAACCACCAGCGAGCTGTGTGAGTTGGTGTCGCCCATCATCTTCAGACCATCGAGATAGACGTTATCCAGGCTACCGTCAGAAAAGCCACGCAGCACGATGTAGTCAAAGCGGTTGGAGGCGCCAATCTGATTGCTGTACACCCCCGGCGTATAGCTGACAGCCTGGCGCACGCTAGTTGCGCCTTGCTCTTCAAACTGTTCACGGGTAACGATCGATACCGACTGCGGCGTTTCAATATCCGGCGTGGCAAGCTTCGTGGCCCCGCTTTGCATCTGCGAGGTGACAACCACCGTATCGTTTTTTGTTGTTTCCTGCGCCAGCAGAGGAAAAGCCACGCTGCCGGTCACCCATCCCACCAGCAGCGCCAAGCGAGTCTTCGCGAACATGAATATCTCCAAAGGCATGTCTAATTGTAAGTGAGAATTATTACCTTTTTGCTTACGGAGATAGCTATGCCGGATGCCAGGTTGCCTATGCGCAGTGCCAAATTGTCAGGAAATCACGTGCGTAAAACGCAAATATGGATTAGCAAGGTTTGAGTAAATCGCCGGGCGAAAAGCCGTAACGGCGACGAAAAGCGGTAGAAAAGTTGGTGGCGTGCTGATAACCCGACATCCAGGCCGCCTGCTGTACGCTATATCCTTCCAGTAGATAGCCGCGCGCATGTTCCAGACGGCAATCGCGCAGGTAGTCGAATACCGAACAGCCATAGGCTGCACGGAACTTACTGCGCAGGCTGCTGGGGCTCATCGCCGCGCGTTGGGCCAGTTCATTAAGGGTGTAGTCATTTTCGGGACTCTCCTCCAGCAGTCGGCGAACGACCTCCAGCCGCTGCTGCTCACCGCTCGCCGCAAGACGTTTACCGCTCTCGACCTGACACATGCTGAGGCCATGACCGAACAGTTGTAATATCAGCCCTTCCAGCATCAGCTGACGAGAAACATGGCTAATCGTACTCTGCTGCGCGTACTGCAGTCCGCTGAGTAAAAACCCCGGTACCTGCCAGATAAGCGTCGGCGTCTGGCACCTTTCCCACTCGCGCATCAACGATTCAAGCAACCCCGTGCGATACGCGCCGTCGGGATATAAACCGAGCGATAATGTCCGGAGTTTACAATCAGCATGATGACGGGCACGCATCGTCTGGTGCTCACTCAGGCGTGAGCTAAACGCCATGCCGGAGCGCACCACATGCTCCTGTCCGTTAAGCGTCAGGATCACGCAGCCTTCCAGAACCACCAGCATATACAGAGGACTGTCGTGGCGAGAGGTGGTTTCGTAGGGTTGCAATACCTGTACGTCGGAGTGCGTCACGCACATCCCGCAGGGGAGAGTCATCTCCTCAATTTCACCTTGCAGAACAGGGCTGCCAGACGGCAAATCCGGTCTTTGTGCCAACAGGGGAAAGCGGTAATCGATCCCGTAGCGCTCACCAAAATCCATAAACTCGCTTACGGAGAAAGTGCGAGCGACGCGTCCGGAGGCATTCAGGGCGGTGGTGTTGTTCATGCTGTCTTCTGCACAGGAAATAGAATTAGCGGTTTATAACTGAAGCAACATTACCATTACCTGCACAATACGACAATAATAATGAGAACCATTATCAGTATGGGTAGTCAGCAAAATAAACAGCTTAATCCAGCCAGTTTAGATCTGCCGAGGAGGCACACGGCGCAGCCTCTTTTAACCAGCGATACAGCAGCTCAATATTTCTGAGCCGTGTTGAAGCCTTTGGCCAGACAAGGTAATACCCCTCGCCAGTCGCCACAGCATCTTTAAACGGTAACGCCAACATCCCTGCCTGAATGGCCGCCAGGCTTAGCAGCAGGTCGGCAACAGACACGCCATGACCACTCATCGCGGCAAGACTACCCTGCTCCAGGGTGTCGAACACTTTGCCTCGCGCAAGATTCAACGTCGGAAACTTCCCAGTGCGTTGCAGCCACCGACGCCAGTCTCGGCGATCCGCTGAGGGATGAATCAGTTCACAGGCAGAAAGATCGCGCTCCGCCTGCACCAGCAGTGCGGGTGAACACACTGGGATAAGCCACTCCTGAAACAGCAACCGGCTGTCGGTATCGTCGCCAAAATGGCCATTCCCTAACAGGATCGCACAGTCATACGGTTCACGACTGAAGGATACCGAATCGGTATCCATCCAGACGCTGGAAATTTCGATCACCGGGGTCGGATGCGCTTCACGGAAAAGACGCAGCACATCCAGAAGCCAGCGCATTGTCAACGTAGACGGCGCTTTCAGCCGTAGCTCATAACTGCTGCTGCGAAAGGCATGACACGCGTGTTCCAGACTCTGAAACCCAGCCGTCAACTGCTGCGCTAACCCTTGGCCAGAAGGTGTTATCTCGATACGCGGGCCGCTGCGGATAAATAGCTCACAGCCAAACCATGCCTCCAGCGTGCGAATATGACGGCTTACCGCGCCCGGCGTCACGTTAAGTTGAATAGCGGCTTTGCTGAACGTTCCCAGACGGGCTGCGGCTTCAAAAGCCCTCAGGGCATACAACGGAGGTAGCGTCATCGTGAGTTTCTATGTTGAGTTTTACTCACAGTAGAGCGCAGTTTTATTCGTTTTTCAATGCGCTACGTAAACGGAATACTGGTGGAAAATATCATCAGGATAATCAGGTATGAATTTCACTTTACTGGCTGCCTATAGCCTCAGCGTAGTAACCCTGCTGTTAACGCCGGGTCCTGTCGTGGCGCTGATTACCACCACCGCGGCGCAGCACGGCTATCGCCGGGCTTTTCTCACGCTGATTGGCACTAACGGCGCTTCTTTAGTACTGATTGCTCTGGCTGCACTGATGCTAGCTGGCGTGGTTTCAATCTCTGCGATATGGCTTGGCGTACTGGGTCTTGTGGGATCGTTGTATATCGGAGTGATGGCGATTAACGGCCTGCGGGCCAGGGCCTCAAACCCCGGACTGGGTGCGCGAAAACGCAATAACAGCGGGCTTATCCACGGATTTCTGACCGGGGTCGCCAACCCAAAGGACATTTTGTTTTTCGTAGCGTTTTTCCCCCAGTTCATTGCCATTACGCAAGATTTCACCACCAGCATTCTGACGCTAACGCTGGTGTGGGTTATTTTTGATCTGACGGTGCTGTCTTTTTACATCGTGGTTTTCAAACGCTGGATACCAGAGCGCTTTGCCAGATGCAGCAGTTTTATCTCCTCTCTTTTTCTGCTCGCGGTGGCGGTGTTTGGCATTATTTATAATGTACACGCACTACAAATGCTCTCACCCGCGCTGTGATCCTCAACAAATTGTTCAGCCAGACATCTCATCTTGCACCGGGAAGGATAAAATAAGAACAAATCGACATTAATATTATTAATGGATTAATAAACCCGGATTCAGAAAATATAGACGATAACATTTTCATGGCGTTCAACTGGCACCCTCACCCATGATAACGCATCAACGGCGATAGGTGCCATGTCATTTTCTAAACGAAGTAGAGGTGTATTGTCATCTGGCACAACCGTGCTTTCACCGATCTCAAGAACGCCCCGAAAAGAAATGGACATATTGTCCGACGTATCCGACAACTTTATCCATTCGGTTGTAATCACTAACTTTCGAGTAAACATTCGCTATCCTTTGCGCGTAGTATATATCTGATACTTTCACAAGTAGATCACTACTCTTTGAACAAACAGAAATTTTTCCTCTATATCAGTTAAGCATTACTTAACAGAAAGAAAATTGAAATAATGAAACTCATTCGAAATGTGTTTCACAAATTCAACCGGCAGGTTATGTTTGATGAACGTTAACTTTGCAAACTCAACATCGCCGTACACTCGAATACAGAAAGGTTTGACAATCTCGCCCTGCACGCCAAAGCACTCCTGAAGCCGGGCATCATCCATAAAGATAAAGTCACCTTTTCTGACTTTAATACTTTCATGAAGTCCTTGCCACTTCTCTGGAGTGAGCAGAAAGCTCTCCCATCCATTATTTCTCAACACTTCAATCGTATGAGTAAATTTAAAATAGTCGTTTTGCATTGTCACGTCACCACTCGACGTGGCGTACAAATATTCTATTTTAAATTTAAGTTGTGCATTGATGCTTTTTTTCTTCCCCTCATCAATTAGCCACTGAAGCTCACTGACAATGCTCTTCGAAAATATTTTTCTTTTTTTTGCAATAGCCAGCCAATGCATAATGAATAGATGCTCTGACATTTTGGAGTAGATCTTATGATCCTTTATTGCGATACCAATTGCAACTAACGCACTCCAGGTAAATGTTTCCAGATCATCCTGATAATGATGTCGTAACGTACTGACTCTTCCAGAATCCCTTACCACTTAAACCTGCCCAAATAAATCGTCATTGTTATTCCACGTTATTCTTGTATTACTCTATTAAAAAACTACTACAACTAAAATCGCCAAAATATGATCCAGGTTAACTTATCCCTATGTAATAAACGTGCAAATACAATACATCATACTTATTAATCATTAATCCAGAATAGCTCAACAATGTCCAATAAGAATAATGCGATAAAGATAAAAGTTAATAATAATCACCAGTAATCAATATCATCTGCGGTGATAAGAGCTGTAATCAGAAAAAGCAAACTACCGGGCATTTAGCAAGCCGGAAGTTTGCTTGTTACAAACGAAGTTAATAGAAAATACCGATGATCAGGGTATGAGTTACAAAGCCCACAATCAGCGGTACGGCGGTACGTTTAACCACATCAAATGGCGTTATTTTCGCCCCACTGGAAACGGCAATCACCACGCCGGAAACCGGTGAAATTGCCCGCCCCATATGTGATGCCTGCTGCATCGGCAGGATCATGGCAACAGCGTTAGCGCCCATACTTGCCGCGATTTGCGGGATCAGCTCAACGAAAGCAAGGAATGGCGCATTACCCGACCCCATAATAATAGCCGCGGCCAGCGTCACCAGCGCAAACACCACCGCCATAGCAAATGGGGGTAATCCCACGTGCTCCGCCATCAGGATTAATTGATCAATGGCACCAATAACTTTAATCCCGTGGGCAAAAACACCTGCCGCAACCAGCAGCCCAACTACCCCGGTAAAGGCAGTGCCCATGCCTTTAAGGAAATGGCTGAATCCTTCGCATACTGACTTTAAATCACGCACCCGCAGCCATTCAATCAACATACAGACAGCCATCGAAATGAGCACAATGGTGATAATATTCAGGTTAATACCACTGACAAACATTTCCGATGATCCCACCGCCATCAGTATCGGAAGCATCGGGAGCAGCGCATAAAAAGCCGGGGCTTTTCCTGAGTCAGTCACCTCAGCGCTACCGATTTCTCGTGGAAGCGTCCCCGCTTTACGGTCGCAATGCCGCTGCCAGAAGAAATGGCAGACGCCGACGACCAGCACGGTTGCCAGCGCTGCGGGTCCCTGGTGGTAAACAACGTATTCCACCACATCCATATTGACCGCTTTAGATCCCCTGATAGCATCGATGGCCGTCGGGGTATATGCCACACCAAGCGAGGTGGCAATAACCCCAGCGGCTGAGGCCGCAGAAAGCCCTAACCCCAGCATAATGGGGAACATCGTCCCCATCAGCAACACGGCTAGCCCAGTGGCGGATGGAATGGCCAACTGCAGGAGGCTGGCGAGCAGATAGGAGAAAAATAGAAGCACATAGGGCGAACGCAGCGCACGCAAAGGTTTCGTCACAACCCGCACAACCGCTTCATTTGCCCCGATATGATCCATGTAATGCGCAAATCCCATGAGCGCCATGATCATCAGGCCGAGATCGGCGGCACGCGTACTAAAGAGATCGCGCATCACCTCGAAAGGATCGAGAAATGAAATCCCCGTACTGGCAACGCCCTTCGGTAATACAGAACCCCATCCGGTTAACGCCGTACAAATCATCAACACCAGGCCAGCAATGAACAACACGGGTTCAGCGCGATAACCTTTCAGGATCAGACGCGCGACCACCACGATCACCAGTAGGGCAATTAACACCTGAATCATGACTGAGCTCTCCCCTGCGCGAACTCAGCAAAGGTTTCCTCAATGACCGCTACCACGACATCGCTGGCGGCCCGCAGTGAACGCACCGGCAGGTATTCATAAATCGAATGAAAGTTATGGGCACCGGTAAAAATATTCGGGCAAGGTAGTCCTTTCTGCGATAACACTGCGCCATCATATCCACCACGCATGGCGACAGGTTGCGGGGTAATGCCACACTTCTGATACGCGCGTAACGCAATATCAATCGGGTAGTGAGCATCGCCCTGCAATCTATTGAACACATTGGCATAGCGATCGGTTAAATGGCAGACCACGCTGTTTTCTCCCCACAGCGCGCAGGTGCTGACGGCCAGCTGGCGGATATATGCCATACGCGCCTTATACCCCTCTTCGGTAAAATCCCGGATATCCAGCTTAAGTACCGTACGGGCGCTGTTACCCTGAAGTTGTTTTACCCAGTAATACCCTTCGCGTCCTTCCGTATACTCAGGCGCCTCTCCTCCGGGCAGCATCGCAATAAACTTATGCGCCATCAGCAGAGAGTTCTTCAGCTTACCTTTGGCCGACATAGGGTGTGCGGACTGACCGGTAAAGATGATTTCCGCATCACCCGCGTTCCAGTTCTCATAGACAAATTCTCCAATGCCGCAGCAATCCAGGGTATAGCCAAAATCAGCCCCAAACGCCGCAACATCAAATGCTTTTGCACCTCGTAATCCCTGCTCTTCATCAGGAACAAAACCGACCTTCACTGGCCCATGCTTAATCTCCGGATGTGCGACAAGGTACTCCAGGGCATTCATAATCGCGGCGATGGCGGCTTTATCATCTGCCCCCAACAGACTGGTACCATCCGTCACCAGCAGGTCATCACCGATATAATTTTTCAGTTCTGGAAATTCACTTTCGCGCAGATAAATTTTTAGCTCCTGGTTCAGACACAAATCCCCACCGCTGTAGTGAAGACGTTGTGCTTTTGTGTCCGCAGTCTGTTCCGCACTGGTATCGAGATGACCAAAAAAGGCAACGACAGGGATCGCGTCGTCCGTATTTGCAGGTAATGTCGCTGTCACAATAGCGGTATCCCTGACCTCAATGTTTTCCATTCCTAATGCTTCAAGTTCTACTGCCAGCAGTTTTGCCAGTTCCATTTGACCAGGTGAAGAAGGCATTATCCCATTAGCACCATTTTCCCTTGAGGTCGTGGTATTGATTTTCGTGTAGTTAATAAAGCGTTCAACAATATCCATTCCAGGAGATCCTTTAATGTATCATTTACGAGGTACTGCAAGAGAAGACCTGCATACAGCGTGGGTTGAATAATCTGAGAACAAAATAAAATCAGCATTCATCCCAGAATGCTGATTTTATGGGCATTACGACAACGATTTATAAAAAGGAAGATAAAAAGCCAGTAATTATGCCAGTAATTAAAAGCTCCGTTCTGATTGATAAAATCATATTCCCTGTCTGTTTTTACTGCATTTTCCATGGTGTTAAGCTAACAGAAGTCATAAACGGTATTCGTATATCTAAGAGATAATAAAAATCATTTAGATTCTTGCACCCAATACCGACACAAGATATACCATCGCTATATTTTTTAATGAACGAATGCTGTAACAGCAAAATGCAACCGTTTGCACCTCTCTACAAATAGCTACTTAACGCACTAAAATCCGTGAACAAAATCACAATTATTTCAAAAGCAAGAATTAACATAACGCTGAAAAACAGGCAGTTATAAGAAAAACTATATAATACCATTATAAATAAATACAAAATTACACTATTCACTATAAAATAGATTCATAGCGATACTATTTCAATAGTACCGTATGGTTCACAGAAAAAAATCTGTCGTCATCACTAATGTAAAGCAACAAGAACAATAATATTAAACTATCTATTTATGACGACTATCAAAATAATATACAGAAAAAAACCTCTCCCCTGAGAAGAGATACAGGGCAGAGGTAATACGGGTGTTAAGGACATTTTTATAGTTTTGATGATAACAGAAGAGCTTCTTGCAGGATTGAGTATACACACTTCATGACGTTAAGAAAATTCCTAAATAGAATTAAACACAAACACCATTAAAAATTCTTTTTATAATAAAGACCTGTTTATCAAATAAAACAAAATTAAGATAAGAAAAGATTAAATATCACTAATCTATAGTGTGACGCAAGTGAGACCAACTACACATCATTACGACCAATACCGCTACTGACGATGTCTGAAAATTCAATAAATTTAATACATTCATACACCGCTCAGCTAGCTGAGAGTTAAAAAATTATAAAATAAGCTAAACGCAATTTTTCGTCATAGATCACATTTTCCCGACAGGACGATTCCCCTACTCGTCCAGGCTGGTATGATTCAGCAGGTAAATATCTATCAACTCAACCCGAGGCTTTGATGCTGGAGAATGTAATCATCAGATAATCAGCTTACCGACCTTTTCAGGCCGGACTGGTTATCAATGCGCCGAAATCGAATGCGGACACCACTGTGTGTTTGCACGTTTTGCACATGATGATTAAACAGGTTTTCCAGTATGAATTTATCCCGTCAGGAACAACGTACCTTACACGTACTCGCCAAAGGTGGCCGTATTGCTCACGTCCGTGATGCATCAGGCCGTGTCACTTCCGTCGAATGCTATAGCCGCGAAGGGTTACTGCTCTGCGACTGCACGCTCGATGTATTCAAAAAGCTCAGAACGAAAAAACTGATCAAATCCGTCAATGGTCAGCCCTACCGCATCAATACCACTGGGCTGAACAATGTTCGCGCCCAACTGGATAATCGCTAAGGAGAGAGAGATGGATATCCCGAAGATTTTTACAATCAGCGAAAGCGCACATCGCATTCATAATCCGTTCACCGCGCAGAAATATGCAACGTTAGGTCAGGTTTTACGGATGGCCCCAGGAACCCGCATCCTGGATCTCGGCAGCGGCTCTGGCGAGATGTTGTGCACCTGGGCACGCGATCATGGAATTTCCGGCGTTGGTATCGATATGAGCCAGTTATTCAGCGAGCAAGCCACCCTGCGGGCAAGTGAATTGGGCGTCACTGAGCACGTGCGTTTTATTCATGCCGATGCAACAGGTTATATCGCCGAAGAAAAATTCGATATTGCCGCCTGCATTGGTGCAACCTGGATTGCCGGCGGCGTGGCCGGAACGGTCAAACAGCTGGAACAAAGTCTCAAATCAGGCGGGATCCTGCTCATCGGCGAACCGTACTGGCGCCAGATACCCGCAACGGAGGAGATCGCTAAGTCTTGCGGCGCGACTTCAGTGACTGATTTTCTCTCTCTGCCAGAACGCATTTCGTCTTTCGACCAGCTCGGTTATGACGTGGTTGAAATGGTACTGGCGGACCAGGAGGGTTGGGACAGATACGAGGCGGCAAAATGGTTGACGATGCGCCGGTGGCTGGAGGCAAATCCGGACGATGAGTTTGCCGTCGAAGTCAGAGAGCAACTGAGAAGTTCACCAGCACGCCACGTTACCTTCACCCGGGAATATATCGGGTGGGGCGTGTTCGCACTCATGCGGAGGTAATATCTCCTGTCGGTATAGCCAGGCTGGTTATACCGACTTTTTCATCTCATCGTCGCTTACTTCATTAATACTTCAACAAATTTAGCTAACCATTGCGGATGCGCGGGCCATGCTGGTGCCGTCACCAGATTGCCATCAACGTGGGCCTGATCAATGCCAATATCGGCATAATGTCCACCGCTCAGACGGACCTCAGGCGCACAGGCCGGATAAGCGCTACAGGTCCGGTTTTCTAACACTCCCGCCGCCGCTAATAGTTGGGGCCCATGACAAACCGCAGCGATAGGCTTATCGGCAGTGTTGAAATCTTGCACCAGCTTAATGACATCTGGATTCAGTCGAAGATATTCCGGAGCACGCCCGCCGGGGATCAACAGAGCGTCGTAATCGGCGGCCCGCGCCTCGGCAAAATTCGCATTCAACGTAAAACGATGCCCCGGCTTTTCACTGTATGTCTGCGCCCCATCAAAATCGTGAATGGCGGTTTGAACGTAGTCACCCTGACTTTTCTCCGGACAGACGGCATCCACACGATGCCCAAGCATTTGCAAAGCCTGAAAAGGCACCATCGTTTCATAATCTTCGACATAATCTCCGACCAGCATCAGTATCTTCTTCATTCACATCCCCCACTCACGGTTATTAATGATGAGAAATAACGGCCATCTTTACTATAGTCCACACGGTTCATGGCATTAATAAATACAACAGAACAATCGGCCTGATCACAATCCGCGGCAAGGCCCGTCAGACGAGGCTTCAGAGCCTACGACGTGACACATGTTCATGCTGATAAATATAAATTATATATAAATATATAGTTGATAATTTTTAATAGTAGTCAGCCTCACTCATAATATAAAAAGAAGAGATTGCAACGAATATCTCCTGTGCTATATTCCGCATGAAACTTATCCGCAATCAATTTATTTATTATTCAATATTTAAAATACGCAGAACATTAATTATCTATTATTATTTTATTCATCCAATATCAGATAAATATACGCAAAGGTTAATCCTATGATGACAAGACGTTCGTTCGTCTGGCAAGGTCTGGTGACTTCAACGAGTATGCTACTCGCCGGTATGACAGGCATCAGTTTTAGCCAATTTGCCCGCGCAACAGAGGACCGCCGCTGGCAAATGCCGGATGAAGGCGCACCGCATGCGGCAACCTGGATGGCGTTTGGTGCCAGTGCCGAGATCTGGGAGCCTCATCTGCTACCGGTGGTGCAGGAAAACCTGGCGCTAGTTGCTAAAACCATCGCCGCATTTGAACCCGTAAATATGTTGGTACGCGAAGAAGACAGCGAGCTCGCCGCGCGTCTGTGCGGACCGTCGGTCAATCTTCTGGTTCACCCGATAGACGATTTGTGGATCCGCGACACCGGGCCGGTGTTTGTGATAAGCGCCAGCGGTGCGCTCGGCGGTGTGGGATTTAATTTCAACGGCTGGGGCAATAAGCAAGAGCACGAACGTAATACCCATGCTATTTTGCAGGAGCAGTTTATCGATCGTGAAATTATACAACTGAATATTGATGGCATTGCAGCTGGCGGCGGCGGCATTCACTGCGCGACACAGCAGCAATCTCGTTAATGATTAACAATTGAGTGTATTGTGGGAAGGTGGGGAAACTCACTTTCCTGCCAATATCATAATAATTCCTTTAGAAGGATGCCTGCATAGGTTAATTTTTAATAAACAAAGTGCTCAATTAACATTTATGAAATAAACACCTTTAAAAAATAACATTTTAATAGATTTTATCGATCTTTCGTGGTATTTATGATCTGCCAAACCTATCGATAAAATCTATCAAAAGATTTATATTGATCGTTTTTATCGATCGTCTATTCTGTCTTAAATAATGGCTACTGACGGAATTTTTATTATCAGTACAGTCACAAAAATTGTTCTTCCCTGCGTTGTGAAACACACGGAAATTATCGAGGTTACCTTTAAAAAATTTACATAACATATTTTAGAATGGTTTTCAATTAGCGAAAACATCCAAAAATACACATTTCAAACCTCCAGTCTAACCTTTTTTAAGTAGATGACTTAAATCGAGAACGGTGATAACTCACTGAAAATTGCGAATGATGATATTGCTAAGAAAAACTGAAAATATAAATTTCATTAATACATTTAGAGGCTATTTTTGTGTAGGCATCGCGTTTTTTGCATTACAGCTGGTCGCTGGTCATCTCAGTAAGCAAGAGGATGTTGCGGGTATAACACTGCATTTTTACGATCTCACTTTACCTCTTATTTCTGCACTGCTGGTTTTATACCGGCAAAAGGCGCTGCCAATTTTGGGTGCCTTTTTCTTGTATGCCCTTTATTCTTACTCTTTATCTTCGGTGTTCACGCTAACGGCTCAACTGCTGGCTGCTCTCATTAGCCAGACACTCTACTTTTTCTCGACAGGTAAACGAGGCGCGGTTAGCTTTGGTCGTAGCCAGCTTACAACCCTGCGTATTGTCTGGCTCGTGTGTTGCAACGCCTTACTATTCATCTCGATTGATTACTGGCTCCAGTCGAACACTGCCTCAGCACCGATCACAAACCTTTTTACACTACAAACACTAATTAACTTACAGTGGTTGATGAACTCTTGCTTGACTGGCATCCCTTTTTGTTATCTGTTGCTTAGAAGCGTTCAAAACCCTGCATGGTGCATTTTATACATCAGACAAGTGAAGACGCTGATAAAATCCGGCCCTCCTATTCTGTATCAAGTATTATGGCTGGTGCTGTTACTCTGCATTATGTCCGCTTTGATCGTCATCAGAGAAGATATTCTTATATTTACAGACTATTCATTACTGTGGTTACTTCCAGTAATGCTGTGGGGAGTGATCTGCATTGGCCATGCTTTTATATCCCCTGTATGGGTAACAATGCTCATCCTGTTGGGATATTATATAAACAGTTATATTTCGCCGGATAACTATAATAATTATTTACATAGTCTCGTGATTTCCTCCACGATAGTGTTTGTCTTTTCTCTTACGATTGTTGTTACCGGTGTACTTGTGGTCCGTAACCGAAAATATCTCCGCCGCCTCAAACAACTTTTTAGATCAGAGCCTAATACCGGACTGCCTAACTTTCAGGCCCTGCAAATGGACATCCGTAAACACGCAACAGAGTGCTTGTGTTACATCCGTTGTACAGAGTTGAATACGCTGGAGCAAACCCATGGAATAGAATTCCGTTTTGAATTTGTAAAAGCGCTAAGCTCATATGTACGTAAATTGATTAAGGATACAGGTAACATTTATTACGCACCTGGTCATGGAATAATTCTTCGCCTTAATACTGCCCCTGACATTCCTACTCTTTACAAAGACCTAAACTCTTTTCGTTTTATCTGGAAGGATTACCAATTGGGACTATCTTGTGGTGTGGCATATACCACCGAGAAAAACCTGATTAAAAATTTATCACAAGCAATTAAACATCTTAATACCCAAAGCTACATCTCGTTAATGCAGGGGCAACCGTTGTTACTCAGCCCGCAGGTGCCAGGCGATAAAATTGTCAGTCAGGCAGTCATTCGTCATATGTTGCAAAAAGCAATTGACAGAAAATCGTTTGAGCTTATGGCTCAACCCATCGTATCAACGATGCTGGTTGTTCAGCCTATCGTTTCAACTACGGGACTGACACGTTATCACGAGATACTTATTCGGATAAAAATGGTTGATGGTAAGTTAATCTTTCCAGATACCATCCTACCCGTTGCTCGTGAGGCAGGATTACTTCCTGCACTGGATATCACTGTTATAGAGCAAACATTTCGTTTTATACAGTCACGGCAGAAATCTGACCCGAGCAGTCATTTCTCCATTAATCTGACACCTGACTCGCTTAATAAAATTGATTTTCTTGATAATGTTTTCACATTGTTTAGAAAATATTCCATCACACCTAAACGTATAATTTTTGAAATCATTGAATCAGATATCATTGACAACGCTAATGTCACTGATGTTCTGAGAGCATTACGTAAAGCCGGTTCTAAAATTGCTATTGATGATTTTGGCACAGGGGCGTCAAGCTATTCACGACTCAGAACATTAGACGCAGATATTCTGAAAATTGATGGCTCCTTCATCCGTAATATACTGACAGATGAATTTAGTCGATGCGCCGTCAGATCCTTCTGCGAAGTAGCAAAACTCAAAAATATGGAAGTGGTAGCTGAGTTTGTTGAAAATGAGGAAATTGAAAAGATTCTAATTACCATGGGTATTGGTTGGTTACAGGGATACCATATAGGGAAACCCGTTCCTATTGAGTTGGCTGAATTATAATAATAATTATATTCCTACATTGTTCCACTTACCGGCTCCCGTGCCGGTTTTTTATTCCCTTAACTAAAACTGCATATTAATTAAGCAAAACACTATACAACTTAACGTCATAACATCGTGTTGTTGCTACCTATCAGTCTACAGATATTGCCATACAGCCATGAGTTGTAGAGCCTCCCCCCTCCTAAAAATAAGGTTTTTTTTAGAGGATCTTTGAAATTTATATGGAGATTAATGCTCCTCCATATGGAGGTTTTGTATTGTGCAAAAAAAACGGCGAGAAGGACTTTCCTGCATGATAGGCTGGTTTAGCCTTAAAAACGTGGTATTTCCCCGAAATTAATCCCTAATGAGAAACTGACCAAGAAGCTTTAAATCGGGTGGCAACCTGAAGATTTTGGCTACCTCAGTCATAGAGTTCATAATCAATATTAGTGATCGCTGCGCTAGTCTGCATTTAGCATTACGGCTAATATCATTTGCGTCAATTATCATAGTCATTTGATGATATATCACACAGCAGATTTAACGGTAAAAATGATGACACAACAAAATAATAATCTCGCTCAGAATATTAACGATGATGAATTTTCCTCCATCACACAGGTAGAATTGCAAGTTGTAGAGGAGATTAATGCTCCCGAGCAGACCGCATCCATTATTAGCTCTTTCGTAACCTCCTGCCAGGCTCGCGGCGATCAGCCATTGGGGCAATGGTTGGATGATGAATTTCGTAAATATCCACAGATCTGGAAAAACGAAGAAGAGTTACTAAACACTCGTCGGCAGATAATACGGTCTACGGAAGCCTTTAATCAGTCTCGCGACTCATTACAGCAGCATATGGATAAAGGTCGTAGCCGTGCCTCCTGGTTGGCTGGCGAGATAGAAAAAAATGCAGCAGTTTCCGGTTCGGTACACGTAGGCCAATACGCCAGCCTTATCGATAGCGCCTTGGTAGACGCTAACGAAAATGCGCGCAAAACAATCACCACGCTGGCCGGGAATATCAACCAAAACCCCAATCTAGATGGTCTTGTTGCGGAACAGCATCACGTCGATACATTTAATATCGATGCAACCACCAAAGGCAGTCCGTATCGTGCACGGGTTGTTGGTTCACAGGAGCTAAACTCCGTTGATATTGAGATTGTTGACGGCAACGGCAATGTGGTCTGCAAATATCAGTCGAAATATGGTGCTGACTCAAACGCCACAAATACACAGCTCAATCGGGGCGACTATAACGATCAACAAGCGCTAGTTCCTGAGGGGCAAGGCGCAGATGTGGTCAACAGCACAGAGGTTATTGAAGCTGACGGAGTGTCTTCTCAGCCACTTTCTAAAGAGAAAGCAAAAGAATTACAGAAAAAAGCTCAACAAGATGCCGAAGCGCGTCAGTACGACTGGAATGACACTAATCGTATTGATATTGCCAAGCAAATTGGTAAACAGGCTGTGCTCGGTGCCTGTATTGCGGTGGGTATGCAGGGAACCAGAATCCTTGCAAGGCGTGCCTGGAATCGCCTGAACGGTCGTGAAAATCCATCCACTAGTGAAGACCTCAACGATTTTTTCGAAAGCTCGCTGCGTACCGGTACGCAAACAGCTATACAGGTTGCTGTTTCCGGAGCGGTCGTAGTCGCTGTCAAGAACGGCTTTCTTGGCGCAGCCTTACGCAGTACACCTGCGGGCCTAATTACCAATATCGTCTGCGTGGGCATACAGAATGCAAAGGTACTTTATAAACTGGGCAAAGGTGAACTGACTGGAGAGGAAGCGCTCGATGCCATCGGTAACACCACTATAACCACGACAATGGCTATTGCTGGTGCAACGGAGGGGGCCACGTTGGGCGCAGCGATTGGTACCGTATTTGGTCCAGTCGGTACAGCCGTTGGAGGGTTTGTTGGCGGTGTCGCAGGTGGTATAGCGGGTGGGCAAATTGGTGAAATCGTCTATAACGCGGGCAAGGTTGTTGCCAAAACAGCTGCCAAAGTCATTGCCAGTGTTACTGAAAATACGAGTCATGTCATTAAGTCCTTTAGCCGGGGTATCAGTAACTTTGCCTCAAACCTTTTCTCATTCTGGTAAATACTGATGAATCTGCTCGAACTTAAGACCAAGATAAAATCCCATATCCTCGCTGGATATCCAGGGCTTTACATCCACTCCGGCGAAGAAAGCCGAGTCGATACGCTATTGCAGGAAATAAGTACAGAACTGACACTGTCTCCCAAAGAGTGGAACCTTGGATATGGCTGGGTTGATTTCCATAACAAGCAGCCTCGGAACACGCAGAGTCAGGCCACCGAACTAGCAGAAAGTTTACCTTCGCTGCTCGATGACGATTTGGACGGAAAACTCCTCATCATTAAAGATGCCCGCAGTGCACTGGAAAACCAGCCACTCGCCGTTGCACGGTTAAAGCAATTGCTCAACCGCATTCAGCGCCACCACCGGAGCAAAACGGCTGTAGTACTTGTTTCAGAAACTTTGCACATCCCAGTACAAATCGAGTCGCAAATCACCTTGCTCCCCCTGTCACTGCCCCAGGGTGAGGAAATTAACCAGCAGCTCAGCAGTTTTTGCCAGATGCTTGATCTGTTTGTCCCGGAAAATATGCATCAGCGTCTGCATACTGCGTGTTGCGGACTGAACCAGGAAGAGATCCGATCAGTATTAGCACTAGTTCGTCAACAGCATGAACAAATTAATGACGAGGCGTTGGCTCTTATCCAGCATGGGAAAGAGCAGATTATCGCAAAAAGTGGCGTGCTTGAGATGCTGCACGTAATCGAAAATGCAACTGACATCGGCGGTCTTGAGAACCTTAAAACCTGGCTCACTCGCCGCGCCCAGATTTTCCGCCGCCTGAGTGAAGCTCGCGATTCACGCGTACAGGCGCCTAAAGGTGTACTTATCGCCGGTATGCCCGGTTGTGGGAAGTCTCTTGCAGCCAAAGCAGCGTCCGGTTTATTCCAGTTGCCACTCCTACGTCTTGATATCGGCTCATTATTGGGTAAGTACGTCGGAGAAAGTGAACATAATATGCGTCGGGCGCTAACAATGGCAGAATCAATTAGCCCCTGTATTTTGTGGATCGACGAACTGGAAAAAGCCTTTGTCGGCATGAACAGTGGCAGTGGTTCGGAGGTTTCCTCACGACTTTTCGGCTATTTTTTGACCTGGATGCAAGAAAAAACCGGTGCGGTATTTGTCATTGCCACTGCTAACAATATTACCGTGCTCCCTCCAGAGTTGCTGCGTAAAGGACGGTTCGATGAGGTGTTTTACGTCGGATTCCCCAACGGCGTAGAGCGAGCAGCTATTCTGGACATCCATCTGAAAGGTGAGTCGCTTGAACTGACCCAGAATGAACGCAATAAGCTGGTAACACAGTGCCGTGATTATGCAGGTGCAGATATTCAGAATGCTATCAACGAAGCTCGAGAAATAGCATTCCTTGAAAACCGCCAGTTGGAGCTGAAAGATCTGGAAGCTGCTATCCAGCTTACAGTTCCGTTACGTGAGACCCTGCGTGAACAGGTTGCCCAATACGAAGAGTTGTTTGAGAAACTCAAGCTCAAACCAGCTTCCACCAGCGATGGTCTTAGCGTAGCGCAGATGATTCAGATGGCGGATAGTGCAAACTCGTTGCGCCGCGCAGAGGTCGCTAATAGCGAAGATTGTCCGGATGATTTACTGGAAAAACTGGCGGCAGATGCAGACCTGAACGTACGCAAAGCAGTATATCGTAACCCGAACTGTCCTGAGCAGGTACTCACCCAACGTATTAACATTGTTAATGACCAGCCTGAGTTTGACATCGATCTTTTACATCTGGCCTGTATACATGCAAATGCACCGCATGATCTGATGGCAACACAATTCGAACGGCTTCAGCTCACTATTCAACATCGACTCCAGCTCGCCAGCAACAGCACAGATAGTACATTGCTTCAACATTTAATGCGTGATCCAGAATTAGACGTTTGCGAGATGCTGATTACCAATAAAAATCTCAGTAAATTAATGCAATTACAACTTGCGAAGGATTCCAGGGTCTCTATTCGCCGACGTTTGGCGCGCAATAGCAATCTTCACCCTGAGGCGCAGGAAATACTGGCAAGGGACCGCGATTTTACCGTGCGTGAAGATCTAGCAGATCTTGATGGGCTTAGCGAAAAGGTACAGCAGATCCTGACGCTGGACAGCGATCAGGACGTGCGTGAAACACTGGCTAAACGCCGCCGTGAAGGATTACTCGCGGAAGCTGTACAACTAGAGTTAGCAAAAGATGAATGTACGGAAGTTAGGGAGTCATTAGCGTCTAACCCCAACCTGACTGCAACCGCACAGATACGGCTGACTCAGGATACGCGTGTCTCGGTTCGTCGCAAACTTGCCGAACACCCTAATCTGTCCAATCCCGCATTAAACTCTTTGCTCAAGGACACAGATGAAGTTCTTAGAGAACTCGCCGGTAGCAAACACTTTGATAGCGCCCTGTTGCAAAACAATTTGAGCCAGCATCCGTCAGAAAAAATTCGTATTGCCCTTGCCAGCAATTACGCTCTTCACCCTGAGGTTCAGGAACAACTGACCAAAGACAGCTGCACAGAAGTACGTGAGGCATTAGCTGGCAATGCTAACATTGCGGACGACACGATCTGTACCTTAATGGATGATAGCGATGATGATGTTCGTGCACGCCTGGTACACTGGCGCAATTCGCTGCCAGAGAAAGCTATACATCATCTCGCTATGGATCAAAACCATCAGGTTCGAAAATCGTTGGCTTACACTGAAAATCTACCGAGTGAAGTACAGCAGCGACTAGCCAATGATATCTACGATGTTCAAAAAGAGCTGGCAAGTAACGCCACTATAAGTGCATTAACTCAACAGCAATTACTGGATAACGGTAACCAGGAAGTGCATTACGCGTTAGCAGGTAATCGCAACCTGACGGGTCCAATCATGGCGCAGCTCGCTGAAATGCATGATAGCGAAATCCGTGTTCAACTGGCCAGGAACAATGCCCTTACCGCTCCAATCATTGGTAAATTAATAAAGGATGAAGAGGAAGTACAACTGGCGCTTGCACTAAATCAGCATCTCAATGAAGAGTACTATACGCAGCTTTACGACTCGGGCTCAGCTGCGATACGCGAGAATCTAGCGGGCAACCCACAAATCGGCGAACCGTTAATGGAACGCATCTATAAAACAGAATTGGCGGTAAACAATCTGGCCACGGCGATGGAAAGCGTACAGTCGATTTTAGCCAGCATGAGGGCAAACTCAGGTTTACCATCAACGAAGAGTGTGACAAAAATCGCGCTAGCGCTGGCTGGTAATTCCGCGCTATCGGAAGCCCTACAGAATAAAATCCTGAATCTGGAGAACTGCAGCGTAGAGATACTCGAAGCGTTAGCCAGTAACCCGGCGTTGAGTAGGGATGGGCAAGAAGAGTTGGTTACGCACAAAGAGGCCAATGTGCGTCAGAAACTGGCGGCCAACCAAAATACGAATACTAAGATTCTCCACGAGCTGCTCCTTGATGATGAAGACAAGGTTCGCATCGCCCTGTTACGTGATTGGTGGACAGATCGCGAGATCGAATGGCAACTGGCGAACGATAAATCGGTCAAAGTACGCTGCGCAGTTGCGGCCTCACAAAGCCCAGGAAAAGCAGTTCAGGTGAAATTGGCAAACGATAGAGACCAAAGAGTACGTGCCCACCTGATACCAGAGGAGGAAAACTATCTCTTTACACTGAATCCTCTAACACAAACCCTTCTTGCCAGAGATAGCGATCTGTCAATTCGCCAGAAAATGGCCTCTTATCCTAAACTGCATCCGTCGGCACAACTCATACTGGTAGAAGATGATGCCATCTGTGTTAGGGAAGCACTGGCTAGAGGTTCGGAAGGACTCTTCAATTCGCCACTGAGTGAAGAAGTGCAGCATCGGTTGATAAAAGATAACGATCTCAGAATAAGGCTCGCATTGGCGAAAAATAAAAGGTTAACGCCAGAGGTCCAGATATTGTTAGCAAAGGATATAGATAACAGCGTTAAAAGAAAGTTGATTGAAGAATCAGATCGCATGAATCCGCTCTCTCTTCTGGTGCAAGAGCAACTGGCAAATGATCCTGATGTCACGATTCGAAGCGATTTGGCTCGGTGCCTGTTTAGTGGGCTCCTTGCTCCACGAAGCAGCCAGAAAATCCGACTGAGACTTGCTAACGATCCAAATGAAGCGGTTCGCGATATTATCATTAAGATGGGGTTATTTGAATTAACCTATTCAAGTGAACAATATAACGATGCCGTTCTGGACGGTTTGTTGGTAAGGGCAACCCACGAGCAAATGGAATTGATCAATCGCATCAGGGAAAAAAATCGACTTGCGGTTCAGTAAACAACACCGCTAAGCAGGTATGCCACGACTTTCCACAGTGGCATACCGTTTTCATTTGACTAGCCGAAAGCTACGGCCGACTTTCACATCCGATGGTGTAAATCTGGCCACTGCTAAATATTAATCGTCATTACCAGATCTCTGCCGATTCCGTTTCCATCACTCCCATGCGCGCTCAGATTTCGCGGCGTCAAACTGCGGCGGCGGTTTACGAAAGCGTCCGGTCAGGTACGCGAGATACACCAGCCCAACGCCGGCCCATACCAGTCCCAGCGTCAGCGATGTCACTTCCAGATTCACCCATAGTACGGCTACCGTGGCGGCACCGATCATTGGCAATACCAGATAGTGCAACTTTTCCTGCCAGGTATGCTTACGTCCTTCACGACGCCAGAAGTGGTTAAACACGGACAGATTAACGAAGGTAAAGGCCACCAACGCGCCAAAGTTAATCAGCGCCGTAGCAGTCACCAGATCAAAAAACAGGGCCGACAGCGCCACAATCCCGACCATGATGACGTTCAACGCGGGAGTACGCCATTTGGGATGGACATAACCAAAGTACTTCTCCGGGAAGACGTTATCGCGGCCCATCACATACAGCAGGCGAGAAACGCTGGCATGCGACGCCAGACCTGACGCCAGCGTATTCACAAAGGTGGTGCACAGAAAAATAGACTGGAACAACTTGCCGCCGACGTACAGCGCAATCTCCGGCAGCGCCGCATCCGGGTCTTTGAATCGGCTAATGTCCGGGAAGAACAGTTGCATAAAGAACGAAGCGGCAATGAAGATCAGTCCACCGTACAGCGCGGTAAGAAAAATGGCTTTTGGAATGGTGCGCGCAGCATCTGGCGTCTCTTCAGAGAGAGTCGTTACCGCGTCAAACCCGAGAAACGAGAAGCAGACAATGGTCGCCCCGGTGATAATCGGAATCAAATGCGCATTCTGACTAATAAACGGTTGCAACGACCAGACGGTCCCGACCCCTTCGCCTTTGTGCAGCCCCTGCACCACGAGGAAAATAAACACCACGATGATCGCCACCTGCACCAGGACAAACAGGGCATTGAAGTTCGCCACCAGGTTAACGCTTTTCAAATTGGCCGCGGTAAGGATCGCCACGAACAGCACCACCCAAATCCATGGCGCAACCCCCGGGAATAACGCGGAAAGGTAAATTTTCGCCAATAGTACGTTAATCATCGGCAGGAAAAGGTAGTCAAGCAGTGACGACCAGCCGACCATAAACCCCACATGCGGATTAATCGCTTTTTGCGCATAGGTATAGGCCGAACCGGCCTGCGGAAACTGGCGCACCAGCTTTCCGTAACTGATGGCGGTAAACAGTACGCCCGCCAGGGCCAGCAGGTAGGAGGCTGGAACATGGCCATTGCTGATACCCGAAACAATGCCAAAGGTGTCAAACACCGTCATCGGCGTGAGATAGGCCAGCCCCATCACCACTACCTGCCACAGCTTGAGAGATTTACGCAGCTGTGCTTTGCCCGGCTGGGCTGCAAGATCCACAGAAGAATTAGTCGACATAGCTTTCCTCCCCGCGACGAGCCCAGATCTGCGTTCGAAATGTGGGAACAGCAGACCTGGGTCGTATCGGGGTAGAAAGCCATAAGAAAGGCGTCAATGTTGCACGGCACAGATGCGGTCCGTACTTACTGCGGGAGCCATGGATGCTCACGCGGGGCTGGTTTTTAAACATTGGCATCATCACATTTCCTCGTCACAAACTCTGTCGGTTATCTGAAGACCCGTTGTCGCCCGCGCTCCATTACGCGACATCCGGGAAATGGCAGGTATTCCTGCAATTTTGACGGGCTGGCTCCGCTCAGCCCGCATGATGCGACTTCTTTTTAAATGACCTGTACGACTGTCAGGCGTTTTTCAACATCCACTCAATTTCAGTGTCGGTGATAAGACGTTCAAACTGGATTAATTCATCGTTTTTACAGGCGTGATACACGTGGCTAAAACGCTCACCCAATAATTCACGCAGACTGTCGTTTTGCATAAACTCCCACAGCGCATCGCTCTGGCGGATAGGAAACGGCAAACCTTCCTGCTCCAGTCCGTTGCCTTCCACCTCTTCCTGCAACGGTAGCTCGTTATCCAGACCGTGAAGGATCCCCGCCAGGATGGTCGACATCACCAGATATGGGTTGGCATCCGCCCCCGCCACGCGATATTCAACCCGATGGTTATCACGATCGCCGCAGGGAATACGCAGCGCCACCGTACGGTTGTTATGCCCCCAGGAAGCCTGAGTCGGCACATACATACCCGGCTGGAAGCGGCGATAAGAGTTCACATTCGGCGCCAGCAGCGCCATTGACGCGGGCATCAGATCAATCATCCCGGCAAGCGCGCGCTTAAGTAACATGGAATCATCGCCATTCGCATCGGCCAGCACGTTCTCGCCTTTATTATTCATAATGCTGATGTGGATATGCATCCCGCTCCCTGCGTGTTCCTCATAAGGCTTTGCCATAAACGTGGCATGCATCTTATGTTTCTCCGCCACCAGCCGTACCAGACGTTTCAACGCCAGCGCGTCGTCGCAGGCGTCGAGCACGTTATCGGTATGGTAGAGGTTGATTTCAAACTGCCCAGGGGAGGCTTCAGCCACTGCGCCGTCAGCCGGGATCAGCTGTAAACGGGCCAGTTCATCGATATCGTTTAACACATCAGCAAAATGGTTCAGGTTATCAACCGAGTAAACCTGACTTTGGGTATTGCGATCGTCCGTACCCGGCGCGCACGGCGGCTGCAGATAACCTTCGGGATCGCGCTTACGATCGAGTAAATAGAACTCCAGCTCTACCGCTACGACGGGGAACAGACCGCGCTGGCGAAGTTTCTGCCAGAGTCGGTTCAGTACGTTCCGCGGCTCAACGTCAAAGGGAGCGCCATCTTCATCCAGCATCGTCAGCATCATCTGTGCAATAAATTCAGGATCGGCGGCCGAAGGGGTTAACGTGCCTGCCACCGGTACACAAGTCCGATCCGGTTCGCCAAGCTCCTGGCCTAATCCCGCCTCTTCAACCACATTGCCAAGAATATCCATCGCGAAAACGGATGCCGGGAAATAGCAGCCTTTCTCTAACTTATGCAATCCAGCAACCGGAAGGCGCTTACCGCGAAAACAGCCATTAAGGTCGGTTAACAGCACATCCACATACTGCGTATTAGGATAGCGTTCCAGATACTGTTTAACTTCGCGCGCAAACGCGCTACTTCGTCTCTCTTCAGAATGCTGAACAAAATTCTCAACTTCTACGATATTGGTTTCCATGATTCACCGCCGTTGGCCTGGTAAGCTGCTCTGTGATTTGACTGTTAAATATAATGTCCACCATTCGACTCTGGATGCAAACAAATTGTTTGTCAAATGTTAAATTAAGTTTGCTAGAAGGTTATTCCGCTGCTAGATTGAGAAAATAATGAACGGAATTGCACAACAAGGAACCGTTTGGCAATAATTTATTCCAAAACGTGAGGTCGATCATGGGCAATATATTTGACAAGCCAGTTATTGGTGTAGTGATGTGTAGGAACAGGCTTAAGGGTCATGAGACCCAGACTCTGCAAGAAAAGTACCTGAATGCGGTATTAAATGCCGGTGGATTACCGATAGCGCTGCCCCATGCGCTCGCGGAACCCGAATTGCTGAACGCGCTGTTACCGAAACTGGATGGTATCTTCCTGCCAGGAAGCCCAAGCAATGTGCAGCCGCACCTCTATGGTGAAAATGGCGATGAGTCTGACGCCGATCCCGGGCGTGATCTTCTGAGCATGGCGCTAATTACCGCCGGGCTCGAAAGGCGCATTCCCATTTTCGCCATCTGCCGGGGCTTACAGGAATTAGTTGTCGCCACTGGCGGGACTCTGTATCGTCGCCTGTGCGATCACTCACAGTTCCTGGAACATCGTGAAGATGCGGAACTCCCGGTGGAGCAGCAATATGCGCCATCTCATGAAGTCCAGGTTCAACAGGGAGGATTGCTATCTCAGTTAATACCAGGTTGCAGCACGTTTTGGGTTAACTCCTTGCATGGTCAGGGAGCAAAAACCCTTGGCCCGCAGCTGCGCGTGGAAGCACGCTCGCAGGATGGATTAGTGGAAGCTGCCAGCGTCCATGACCACCCTTTCGCGCTCGGCGTGCAGTGGCACCCGGAATGGAACAGTAGCGAATACGCCCTGTCGCGTTTGTTACTTGAAGGTTTTATCACCGCTTGTCAGAACCACCTCGCTGAAAAACAGCGACTCTGACCACTACAGTTAAGGAAATGCAATTATGAGCGATGACGGCCTGGCGCCGGGTAAACGTTTGTCAGAGATCCGCCAGCAATTGGGTCTTTCGCAGCGTCGTGCCGCCGAACTGTCTGGGTTAACGCATAGCGCCATCAGCACCATAGAGCAGGATAAAGTCAGTCCTGCCATCAGTACGCTGCAAAAGCTATTGAAAGTATATGGGCTGTCGCTCTCCGAGTTCTTCGCGGAACCGGAAAAGCCTGACGAACCGCAGGTGGTTATCAATCAGGATGATTTGATTGAGATCGGGAGTCAGGGAGTATCCATGAAGCTGGTACACAACGGAAATCCGAATCGTACGCTGGCAATGATGTTTGAAACCTATCAGCCAGGCACGACAACCGGGGAGAGAATTAAACATCAGGGTGAAGAGATTGGCACAATACTGGAAGGTGAAGTGATACTGACCATCAACGGTCAAACGTATCCTCTTGTTGCAGGGCAAAGCTATGCCATTAACACCGGCATACCACACAGCTTCAGCAACACTTCGGCGGGGATCTGCCGCATCATCAGTGCCCACACTCCCACCACGTTCTAATCAGTAGCGGCCTGAGTTTCTCAGGCCTTCTTAAATAACGCGCATTAACAGGGTACATCCCTGGGGCATCGTGCAGCCTGATTTTGCCTGAAAAAGATCAGCAACGAACTTTATCTTATTGATATAAAAGGAGTAGCTATGAACTTTCAGAATCTTAAATATTGGCGTGAGAAAGCCAGCCATTATTCACCGGAAACCCGTTTATTTATTAACGGCGAATATTGTGCCGCCGCCGATAACGAAACCTTTATTACCCAGGATCCGGCAGGACAACGCCCGCTCGCCAAAGTCGCCCGCGGCAAAAAAGCGGATGTTGACCGCGCGGTCACCGCAGCCCGCACCGTGTTTGAACGCGGGGACTGGTCGCAGGCATCACCCGCAGAGCGCAAAGCGGTGCTGCACAAACTCGCCGATTTAATGGAGCAGCATCACGAGGAGCTGGCGCTACTGGAAACGCTCGATACCGGTAAACCGATTCGCCATAGCCTGCGTGATGATATTCCCGGCGCGGCACGCGCCATCCGTTGGTACGCCGAGGCGATAGATAAAGTCTATGGTGAAGTTGCCACTACCTCGGTGAACGATTTAGCGCTGATTGTCCGCGAACCGGTGGGCGTGATTGCGGCCATCGTGCCGTGGAATTTTCCCCTGCTGCTGGCATGCTGGAAGCTCGGCCCGGCTCTGGCTGCGGGTAACAGCGTGATCCTCAAGCCTTCCGAAAAATCACCGCTGACCGCGATTCGCCTGGCCGCACTGGCTAAAAAAGCAGGTTTGCCCGATGGCGTGCTCAGTGTTGTGAGCGGGTACGGTCACGAGGCGGGCCAGGCACTGTCGCTGCATCCGGATGTTGATGTGATCACCTTTACCGGCTCGACCCGCACCGGCAAGCAACTGCTCAAAGATGCTGGCGACAGCAACATGAAACGCGTCTGGCTGGAGGCCGGCGGTAAAAGTGCCAACATCGTATTTGCCGACTGCCCGGATCTGCCGAAAGCCGCCGCTAATGCAGCGGCAGGTATTTTCTATAACCAGGGCCAGGTTTGTATCGCCGGTACACGTCTGCTGCTGGAAGAAAGTATTGCCGACGAGTTTATCGCGCTTTTAAAAGAGCAGGCGAAAAACTGGCAGCCGGGCAACCCGCTGGATCCGGAAACCACGATGGGCACGCTTATCGACAACACGCATGCCGACACCGTACACAGTTTTATTCGCGACGGTGAAGCGCAAGGCACGCTGGCGCTGGATGGCCGCAGCCACGTACACCCGGCGGCCATCGGCCCGACTATTTTTGTCGACACCGCGCCGCAAGCCCACGTCAGCCGCGATGAGATTTTCGGGCCGGTACTGGTCATCACCCGTTTTAGCAGTGAAGCCGAAGCTCTGGCGCTGGCCAACGACAGCGACTACGGTCTGGGCGCCGCGGTCTGGACCCGCGATTTGTCGCGCGCGCACCGCATGAGTCGCCGCCTGAAGGCCGGTTCGGTCTTCGTGAATAACTACAACGACGGTGATATGACCGTGCCATTCGGCGGCTATAAGCAAAGTGGTAACGGACGCGATAAATCCCTGCATGCGCTGGAAAAATTTAGCGAATTAAAAACCATCTGGATCTCCCTGGAGTCTTAATCATGACTGAACATACCAGCAGTTATTACGCCGCAAGCGCCAATCAATACGAACCGTTCCCGACCCTTAGCGAATCGGTAAGCTGTGATATTTGCGTCGTGGGCGGTGGTTATACCGGACTCTCCTCCGCCCTGCATTTATCAGAAATGGGTTACGACGTGGTGCTACTGGAATCCGCACGAATTGGCTTCGGAGCCAGCGGGCGCAACGGTGGTCAGTTGGTGAACTCCTACAGTCGCGATATCGACGTCATTGAACGCACCTACGGCCCGGACGCCGCTAAAATGCTTGGCAGTATGATGTTTGAAGGCGGCAATATCATTCGCGAACGTATCAAACGTTATCAGATCGACTGCGACTATCGTCCTGGCGGGCTGTTTGTGGCCCTGAACCACAAACAGATGGAAACGCTGGAGGAGCAGAAATCGAACTGGGAACGCTACGGCAATACGCAGCTTGAACTGTTGGATAGCAGCGAAATTCGCCGCGAAGTCAGCAGCGATCGTTATGTCGGCGCGCTGCTGGACCACAGCGGCGGCCATATTCATCCGCTGAACCTGGCGATTGGCGAAGCTAACGCCATTCGTCTGAACGGTGGGCGCGTCTTTGAACAGTCGCCAGTCACCCGTATTCAGCACACCAGCCCAGCGGTGGTCAGCACTGAAAAAGGTCAGGTGACGGCCCGCTTTGTGATCGTCGCGGGCAACGCCTACCTCGGCGACAAACTGGAACCTGCGCTGGCAAAAAGCAGCATGCCGTGCGGCACGCAGGTATTAACCACCGAACCGCTGTCTGCGGAGATGGCGCGTTCGCTGATCCCGAAAAACTACTGTGTGGAAGATTGTAACTACCTGCTGGATTACTACCGTCTGACCGGCGATAACCGCCTGCTGTACGGCGGTGGCGTAGTCTACGGCGCTCGCGATCCGGATGATATTGAGCGTCTGGTGATGCCGAAACTGCTGAAGACCTTCCCGCAATTGCAGGGGGTAAAAATTGATTACCGCTGGACCGGTAATTTCCTGTTAACGCTGTCTCGCATGCCGCAGTTCGGCCGTCTTGATACCAACATTTACTATATGCAGGGCTACAGCGGCCACGGCGTGACCTGTACTCACCTGGCAGGGCGCCTGATTTCCGAACTGCTGCGCGGAGATGCCGAGCGCTTTGACGCGTTTGCCAAACTGCCGCACTACCCGTTCCCGGGAGGCCGAAGCCTGCGCATTCCGTTTACCGCCATGGGGGCGGCATATTACAGCCTACGCGATCGCCTTGGGGTTTAAGTTCTTCCGCGATAAACCCGACGCACAGGGCGGTCCCCCCTGTGCGTTTTTTTATTGCCGAAAAGCGAAAAACAGATAACAGGCACGAAAATATCGCAATAGGACATAACCACACACTTTGCATTGTTTCTCCCCGCTAATCGGATAGGCTTTTTTAGATTATCGCTGGCGGCGTGCGCCAGAACTAAACGGGGGAAGAAACGCGTGTTATGAATACGAATAACGAGGAGACCTTTTATCAGGCGATGCGCCGCAAGGGCGTGAGCAGACGCAGTTTTCTTAAATATTGTAGCCTCGCGGCAACATCGCTAGGGTTGGGGGCCGGAATGACGCCCAGAATCGCCTGGGCGCTGGAAAACAAACCCCGGATCCCGGTCGTCTGGATCCACGGTCTGGAATGCACCTGCTGTACCGAATCATTTATCCGCTCCTCTCACCCACTCGCCAAAGACGTCATCCTCTCTCTGATTTCCCTTGATTACGACGACACTCTGATGGCCGCCGCCGGAACACAGGCCGAAGAGGTCTTTGAAGACATTCTAAGCCGCTACCACGGCCGATACATTCTGGCCGTCGAAGGTAATCCTCCGCTGGGAGAACAAGGGATGTTCTGCATTAGCGGCGGGCGACCGTTTATTGAAAAGCTTAAAAGAGCCGCCGCCGGTGCCAGCGCGATTATCGCCTGGGGCACCTGCGCATCCTGGGGCTGCGTGCAGGCTGCCCGGCCTAACCCAACTCAGGCAACACCGATCGATAAAGTGATTACCGATAAGCCGATCGTGAAAGTGCCCGGTTGCCCGCCGATTCCAGACGTCATGAGCGCCATCATTACCTACATGGTGACCTTTGGAAGACTGCCGGAACTCGATCGTCTGGGGCGTCCGCTGATGTTTTATGGTCAGCGTATTCATGACAAATGCTACCGCCGCGCCCACTTTGACGCCGGGGAGTTCGTTGAAAGTTGGGACGATGACGCTGCCCGCAAAGGCTATTGCCTGTACAAAATGGGCTGCAAGGGGCCAACCACCTATAACGCCTGTTCCACCACCCGCTGGAATGGTGGCGTTTCCTTCCCCATCCAGTCCGGCCACGGTTGTCTGGGATGTTCGGAGAACGGCTTCTGGGATCGCGGTTCGTTCTACAGCCGCGTGGTCGATATTCCACAGATGGGAACGCATTCTACCGCTGACACCGTGGGCCTCACCGCGCTCGGCGTAGTGGCGGCTGGCGTCGGCGTCCACGCAGTCGCCAGCGCCGTCAATCAACATAACCGCCACAAACAGCAGTTAACAGAAGCCGAACAACCGCAGCCGGACAAAGAGGATAACCAGGCATGAGCAACTCGTATCAAACCCAGGGATATACGTTAAACAATGCGGGTCGCCGCCTGGTTGTGGACCCCATAACCCGCATTGAAGGCCATATGCGTTGTGAAGTGAACATTGATGAACAGAACATCATCACCAACGCGGTTTCCTGCGGCACCATGTTCCGCGGACTGGAGATCATTCTGCAGGGGCGCGACCCGCGCGATGCCTGGGCATTTGTCGAACGTATTTGCGGAGTATGCACCGGCGTACATGCCCTGGCATCGGTGTATGCCATTGAAGATGCCATTGGCATCAAGGTGCCCGACAACGCCAACATCATTCGCAATATTATGCTGGCGACGCTGTGGTGCCACGACCATCTGGTGCACTTTTACCAGTTAGCCGGAATGGATTGGATTGACGTGCTGAATGCCCTGAAAGCAGACCCGCGCGCCACATCACAGCTGGCGCAAAGCCTTTCTGCCTGGCCGAAGTCCTCCCCTGGCTACTTTTTTGACGTCCAAAATCGCCTGAAGAAATTTGTCGACGGCGGTCAACTGGGGATTTTCCGCAACGGTTATTGGGGTCATCCGCAGTACAAACTGTCGCCTGAGGCTAACCTGATGGGCTTTGCCCATTATCTGGAAGCACTCGATTTTCAGCGCGAGATCATCAAAATCCATACGGTGTTTGGCGGTAAGAACCCGCATCCTAACTGGATTGTCGGCGGTATGCCGTGCGCGATTAATATCGATCAGCGCGGCGCGGTTGGCGCAGTCGATATGGAACGCCTGAACCTGGTGCAGTCGATCATCACCCGCACCGCTGATTTCATCAACAACGTCATGGTGCCTGACGCGCTGGCTATCGGCCAGTTCAATAAGTCCTGGAGCCAGATTGGTACCGGGCTTTCTGATAAGTGCGTCCTGAGCTACGGCGCGTTCCCGGATATCGCCAATGACTTCAGCGCGAAGAGCCTGTTGATGCCAGGCGGTGCGGTGATTAACGGTGATTTTAAAAACGTGCTGCCAGTGGATCTGGCCGATCCGCAACAAATTCAGGAGTTTGTCGATCATGCCTGGTACCGTTATCCGGACGATCAATTAGGTCGTCACCCGTTCGAAGGGATTACTGAACCCTGGTATAACCCGGGCGATGTCAAAGGCAGCGATATTGATATCAAACAGCTCAACGAACAGGAACGCTATTCGTGGATTAAAGCCCCGCGCTGGCGCGGACACGCCATGGAAGTTGGACCACTGGCGCGCACGCTGATTGCCTATCACAAAGGGGATGCCGCCACGATTGAATCCGTCGATCGCATGATGTCTGCCCTCAAGCTGCCGCTTTCGGGTATGCAGTCGACGCTGGGGCGTATTCTGTGCCGCGCGCACGAAGCCCAGTGGGCCGTGAGCAAACTGCAATATTTCTTCGACAAGCTAATGACAAACCTGAAAAACGGCAATCTGGCGACCGCAAACACCGAAAAATGGGAGCCTGAAAGCTGGCCGCAGCAGTGCCGCGGGATCGGTTTTACCGAAGCACCGCGCGGCGCGTTAGGTCACTGGGCATCAATTCGCGACGGGAAAATCGATCTCTACCAGTGCGTGGTGCCAACCACCTGGAATGCCAGCCCGCGCGATCCGAAGGGACAAATTGGCGCTTACGAGGCGGCGCTGATGGGCACCCAAATGGCGATACCGGATCAACCGCTGGAGATCCTGCGCACCTTGCACAGCTTCGACCCCTGCCTGGCATGTTCAACCCACGTACTCGGCGACGACGGCAGCGAACTTATCGCCGTCCAGGTTCGCTAAGCGTTAAGGAACGGAACGATGACTGGAAAAACATCCCCACGCGTCGGGGAGGCGCGTGATACCGCTATCAGCCACTATGTATTTGAAGCGCCTGTGCGCTTGTGGCACTGGCTGACAGTGGGCTGCATGTTGGTGTTGATGGTGACCGGATACTTCATTGGCCGACCGCTGCCGTCGGTCAGCGGTGAGGCCACTTATCTGTTCTATATGGGTGACATCCGATTGGTGCATTTCTCCGCCGCCATGGTATTCACGGTGATACTGCTGATGCGCATTTACTGGGCCTTCGTCGGTAACCGCTATTCACGTGAACTTTTTATCGTGCCGATCTGGCGGCGCAGCTGGTGGCGAGGCGCGTTTTCGGTGGTGCGCTGGTATCTGTTTCTGGAAAAAAAACCGGGAGATGATATCGGTCATAACCCCATCGCGCAGGCGGCGATGTTCGGCTATTTCCTGCTCTCCGTTTTTATGATCCTCACCGGCTTCGCCTTATACAGCGAGCACAGCCAGTACGCCATTTTTACCCCCTTTCGTTATGTGACGGAGTTTTTCTACTGGACCGGCGGGAACTCTCTCGACATCCATAGCTGGCATCGGTTGGGGATGTGGTTCATCGCCGCCTTCATCGTAGGCCATGTGTATATGGCGATTCGTGAGGACATCATGTCTGACGATACCGTCATCTCCACCATGGTCAATGGCTACCGTAGCCACAAATTTACCCGACGTCAGCACGACAAGGAGGCGTCATGAGCGAACCACACGTCATCGTGATGGGTCTAGGCAACCTGCTGTGGGCAGACGAAGGCTTTGGCATTCGCGTCGCCGAACGCCTGTACGCCCATTATCACTGGCCGGAATACGTTGAGATCGTCGACGGCGGCACGCAGGGGCTGAATCTGCTGGGTTACGTTGAACAGGCCAGTCATCTGCTGCTGCTGGACGCCATCGACTACGGTCTCGCGCCGGGCACCCTGCAAACCTACGCCGGTGAAAAAGTCCCCAGTTACCTCAGCGCCAAAAAAATGAGTCTGCACCAGAACAGCTTCTCCGAAGTACTGGCGCTGGCGGATATTCGCGGCCATCTGCCCGCACACATCGCTCTGGTGGGACTACAGCCGGTACAGCTGGATGACTATGGCGGCAGCCTGACCGACATCGCGCGCGCTCAGCTTCCGGCGGCGGAGCAGGCCGCACTTACGCAACTGGCTGCATGGGGGATTGTGCCACAGACCAACGATGAAACGCGTTGCCTGAACTATGAATGCCTGTCGATGGAAAACTATGAAGGTGTACGTATTCGCCAGTATCGCGTAACGCTGGAGAGATAAGCAACGTGTTGAATAACAACCCTTTTCCTGCTCTATGGCAACGTATGCTGGCACGAGGCTGGCAGCCGCTAACCGCACCCGAACTGGATGACTGGGTAACCCAGGTTCGCGACGGTGTGGTGTTACTCAGTAGCGATCCCCGCCGGACACCGGAAGTCAGCGATAACCCGGTGATGATTGCCGAGTTGCTCCGCGAGTTTCCCCAGTTTGACTGGCACATCGCCATGGCGGATCTCGAGCATAGCGAGGCGATTGGCGATCGTTTTAGCGTATTCCGCTTCCCGGCCACACTGGTGTTTATCCACGGCGAACTGAGCGGCATTCTCAGCGGCATCCACCCGTGGGCCGATCTGCTCAACCTGATGCGCCCCTTAGTTGAACCACGCACGCCGCCGGAGTCTGAACGATGAGCGACACTTTTTTTCATCTGCTGGGGCCGGGAACGCAGCCGGACGATGACAGCTTCAGCATGAATCCCTTACCCCTCACCTGCCAGGTCAACAGCGACCCCAGCATGGCATCACTGGAAAACTGCCCGCACAGTCCGGCGGTGATGGCATTGTTAGCCGATGTGCGCCACCAGCTCAGGAGGCGCATTCCCGCCAAACAGGACGTGCTGGGATGGGATTTATCCGCGCTCAACGCAGACGATCTCACGTTTTTGAATACGCTGCTCGGCGAAGGCGAAGTTTCAGTGCGCATCCAGCATGCTGACGGCAGAGCATGCGAGATCCAGGAGTCGATTTTCTGCGGTATCTGGCGGGTGCGTTGTCAGAATGACAACGGGCAGTGGGAGGAGCATCTGGAAGCAGGCAGCGCGCCGCGGGCACTGTGGCTGGCGGCAACGTTCAATACACTGCCGGACGACAGCCTGTTGCCCCCGCCGGTGGACGGGCTAATGAATGGCCTGACACTGGCTCAGGAACTGCTGGCGCACGTGCGCGATCCGGCCTTGCAACCCCATAGCATTAACCTCACACAACTGCCAATTAGCGATGCGGATCGCCTGTTTCTTGCTCGGTTATGTGGCGAAGGACACATCCAGATCCGCACTATCGGCTACGGCGAGAGCCAAATCGACGCCACGGCGCTGCGCCATGTCTGGCATGTGCGCTGTCTGGATACCCTGAAAGGGCTTCTGCTCGAAAGTTATGAGATCTGTCCATTACCGGAACTGGTGCAGGCTGCGCCGGAAGATCTTCGCGACTCGCTCCAGCGTCTGGATGAAGTCTGCGGCTGGCTGACATCTGGTCCACCGGCCTGACCCTCTCTCCCGGCCCGCATGCTTTTATGCTGCGGGTCTGGCGTTTTCTACCTTATCTATTCACTCTCTAATGCCTGATGGAGTTCGCATGTGGGACGTCATTGACTTATCGCGTTGGCAGTTTGCGCTGACCGCGCTGTACCATTTTCTGTTTGTTCCCCTGACGCTGGGGCTAATTTTTATGCTGGCCATCATGGAAACCATTTATGTGGTGACCGGCAAAACAGTCTACCGCGACATGACGCGTTTCTGGGGCAAGTTATTCGGGATTAACTTTGCGCTCGGCGTGGCAACCGGCCTGACCATGGAGTTTCAGTTCGGTACTAACTGGTCGCTCTATTCTAACTATGTGGGCGATATTTTTGGCGCGCCTCTGGCAATGGAAGCCCTGCTGGCCTTCTTCCTCGAATCCACGTTCGTTGGTCTGTTCTTCTTCGGCTGGCAACGCTTAACCAAATACCAACACCTGATGGTCACCTGGCTGGTCGCGTTTGGTTCCAATATCTCGGCCCTGTGGATCCTCAACGCCAACGGCTGGATGCAATATCCAACCGGCGCTCACTTTAATATTGATACCCTACGTATGGAGATGAGCAGCTTTAGCGAGCTGGTCTTTAACCCCATCAGCCAGGTGAAATTTGTGCATACCGTGATGTCCGGTTATGTCACCGGCGCCATGTTTGTGATGTCCATCAGCGCCTGGTATTTACTGCGCGGTCGCAATCGCGAGTTCGCCCGGCGTTCCTTCGCGGTGGGTTCCGTTTTTGGCACGCTGGCTATCCTCGGCACTCTACAACTGGGTGATAGCTCAGCCTATGAGGTTGCCCAACGCCAGCCGGTAAAACTGGCGGCAATGGAAGGCGAATGGCAAACCGAACCGGCACCCGCGCCCTTTCATGTCATCGCCTGGCCGCAGCAGGAGCAAGAACGTAACGCCTTTGCTGTGAAGATACCGGCTCTGCTGGGCATCCTGGCCACGCACTCTTTAGACACGCCGGTTCCGGGGCTGAAAAATCTGATGGAGGATGCTCTCCCCCGCCTGCAACGAGGTCGGGAAGCGTGGCTGCTGATGCAGGAAATCGCCAAAGGTAACCGCACGCCTCAGGTACTGAACGCTTTTCACGCTGTGGAGAAAGATCTGGGTTACGGCATCCTGCTGGCGAACTACGCGCCTGATATGAACCATGTCACTCCGGAGCAATATCAGGCCGCACAACGCGGTGCGATCCCGCAAGTAGCACCGGTATTCTGGAGTTTTCGCATCATGATTGCATGCGGTTCACTTCTGCTGCTGGTGATGGCGATTGCCCTGATACAGACCTTACGCTGGCGTATCGACCAGCATCGCTGGGTACTGCACATGACGCTGTGGAGCCTGCCGCTACCGTGGATTGCCATTGAAGCCGGCTGGTTTATGACGGAGTTTGGCCGCCAGCCGTGGGCGATTCAGGATATTTTGCCGACCTGGTACGCCCACTCCGCGTTAAGCGCAGGCCAACTGGCCTTCTCCATGGGGCTAATTCTCACGCTTTACACCTTGTTTTTAATTGCCGAAGTCTACCTGATGCAGAAATACGCGCGCCTTGGCCCGGATGCAATGCATAACCAACAACCAGCGCAACAACAGGGATAAAGGAGATAATCATGTTGGATTATGAAACGTTACGGCTCATCTGGTGGCTGCTGATTGGCATCATCCTGGTGGCATTTATGGTCACCGACGGGTTTGATATGGGGGTTGGCTGCCTGTTGCCGCTGATCGCGCGTAACGATGATGAGCGTCGGGTACTAATCAATAGCGTCGGAGCGCACTGGGAAGGTAACCAGGTGTGGCTCATTCTGGCGGGCGGTGCATTATTCGCGGCCTGGCCGCGGGTCTATGCCGCGGCATTTTCAGGGTTTTATGTGGCGATGATTCTGGTGTTGTGCGCCCTTTTCTTTCGCCCGTTGGCCTTTGATTATCGTGGAAAAATAGCCAATGCACGCTGGCGCGCCATGTGGGATACCGGGTTGGTGATTGGCAGTCTGGTCCCTCCAGTTATCTTCGGCGTTGCATTCGGTAACTTGTTTTTGGGCGTGCCTTTTATCTTCACACCACAGCTTCATGTGCAATACCTGGGCACCTTCTGGCAGTTACTCTCACCCTTTGCCCTGCTGTGCGGCGCATTAAGCCTGATGCTGGTTATTCTGCAAGGAGGCGTGTGGCTCCAGTTGAAGACCGACGGCATTCTTCACCAACGTGCGCTGTCTGCTACCCGCCGCAGCGCGATGCTGGTCGTGCTCTGCTTTCTGTTAGCCGGTTACTGGCTATGGACGGGGATCGATGGCTATGTGTTGCTAAGCCAGGATCCTAATGGTCCTTCCAACCCGCTATTAAAAGCAGTAACTACCTCGCCGGGCGCGTGGATGGCGCACTTTTATCAGTCGCCACTGCTGTTAATTATTCCGCTGCTTGGCATGATTTTCCCGATGCTCGCGATCTATGCCTGCGGACAACGTCGGGCCATATGGGGATTTTTGTTTGCTTCACTGGGCCAGGCCTGCGTGATCTTCACAGCTGGAATCACCCTGTTTCCGTTTGTGATGCCTTCAAGCGCGTATCCGCTCTCCAGCCTGACGGTGTGGGACAGCACCTCCAGCCAGATGACACTCAGTATCATGCTGGTTATTGTGCTGATTTTTCTACCGATCGTTCTGCTTTATACCGTGTGGAGTTATTACAAAATGCTCGGGCGCATCAATGTAGAAACGATCCGCCGCCACAACCACGAACTTTATTAAGGAGGACTGTACGATGTGGTATCTGTTTTGGTTTGTCGGCATTCTGCTGATGTGCGGACTCTCCACGCTGGCGCTGGTCTGGCTTGAGTCGCGGCAGAGATAATTCTACACGGGCGCTACGCTTTCTGGCTCCCCGGTTTATTCGGGGAGCTTTTTTATCCCCTTTCCATCAGCTCGCCAAGACGCCTAATCTGCCGTCCCTGATTATCGAAATTACGCTCATCGAGCCACATATCGTAGGCCGGTCGAAGTGACGGATACTCACCGTCAATGATTGAGTACCATGCGGTATCTCGATTACGCCCCCGCGTGACGACAGCCTGACGAAATATGCCTTCAAAACTGAAGCCAAATCGCTCCGCCGCCCCACGGGAAGGAGCATTGAGAGCATCGCATTTCCATTCAAAACGGCGATAGCCCAGATCCTCAAAAACGTACTTTAAAAGCAATGAGATGACTTCTGTTGAGATTCGCGAACGTTTCATGCGTACGGAGTAGGAAACATGGCCAACCTCGATCACGCCATTTGAGGTATCAATCCGCATCAGTGCAAACGTACCAACAGGTTTCATACTGGTTAAATCGATCACAGCAAAATGCATCGGATCGGTCTGTTCTTCCATCTTTTTTACATAATCCAGGAAGGTATCGAAGGTCTCAAAAGGCCCGACCGCCAGATATGTCCAGTCACGACAATCGCTTGCTTCGCAGTACGCTTCATACAACTCTTTTGCATGGCGTTCGGCGTTAATACGTTCAAGCTTACAATAGCGACCTGTAATTTGCTGAGCCTGTGGAAAGGGTGCGCCTTTCCAGTCAGACAAAGTCATACCAACGGGTTGATGAAATTGATTAAAGATGCCCGACATATCCATACCTCTTACAAAACAGGGCTAAACCAGCGCAGAGTATGATCAAACTGGGCAGTCCAAAAGAACCACAATGCGTGTTTTTAACAGATCCACACTATTTATCTGTACAAAAAACAGGCGCAATATTTTTACACGTAGCAAAAGAAACGTATTTACTGCATTAATGCTTAGAGCTGAATAAATTATAAGTTAAATAACCTGAGCCAGACGGCGAATCCCATCAACAATTGCCTCTACCGGATGATTTGCAAAACCAATCAAAATTCCCTGTCGTGAAACATCGCTCTGGTAATAACGACTTAGTGATAGTATTCCCATCCCTAGTAATCTGGCTTTCTCTTCAACTTCACTTCCAGTCATCCCATTTTGCAACCAACATACGATATGAACGCCTGAGTCTGAAGGTTGAATAATCATTTTATCAGCAAGATAGTATTGAATAGCATTGACCAACGCAGTTCTTCTTTCATAGCATGCTTTGCGAATTCGACGCACATGACTGGCATAGTGCCCCTCCTCAATAAAATTTGCCATCACTGCTTGTTCAAGATAACTGGTACCGAGATCGGAATAATATTTGGTCACCATAATCTGTTCTTGTAAACCCGGCGGAACAACTAAAAAACCTAAACGGAATTCCGGGTACATCATTTTAGAAAATGTTCCGGCATAGATTACGCGTTGATTCTGATCTAATCCTTGCAGAGCTTGTAAAGAACGGTCGGCATAACGGAACTCACTATTATAATCATCTTCAAATATCCATGCCTGATTCGACTTCGCCCATTCCAGCAACTCAAAACGCCGGGATAAACTCAACGTTCCACTTAATGGATATTGATCCGACGGGACGACATAGGCCAGCCTGGCGTCAGGAAAATGATCAATACCATAGCGGACGTTCATTCCTTCGCTATCTACCGGTACCGGCCTCACCATAGCACCAACAGACATGAAGGTTCCGCGGGCGCCTTTGTAACCCGGGTCGTCCAGCCAAACGTCATTTCCTGCCGACAGCAATGCTCGTGCAGTAATGTTCAATGCCTGCTGAATACCATTTACGATGATTATTTGATCTTCGTTACAGTTCACTCCACGCGTTGTTTTAATGTAGCGGCAAACCGCTTTTCTCAAAGGAAGGTACCCGCAAGGATGAGTGTGAGCTCCCAGTTGATGCCGGGATTGTCTCCAGACACGTTGCAGTAGCTTTCCCCATAACGCATGCGGGAAGAGATCCGTACACCCGACACCAACCGCAAATAGACGGTTCATGCCGCGCCCTTCATACTCATTTGACCATAAATCGCGAACAGGATTATTTCGGCTGTGAACCTGCTCATCAGGCGATACGACGTCCCCCAACGCCATCTCTGGAAAGCTATTGCTGATACTCCGATCCGGAATATTATGTGAGACATATGTTCCAGACCCTTTACGAGTCAGGATATACCCTTCATCTAATAGCCGGTCATAACCAGCGATCGCTGAGTTTCGTGAAATTGACATCATTTCGGACAACGCCCTGGTTGACGGCATTTTTGTTCCTGGCGGCAATCGCCCTTCGAGGATGTGATCGCGGAGGATGTGGTAAACCTGCTCCTTAACCGCACCTTTTCCTAAAACAAATCCTTGAAATAAAGGCGCATTGTTTTTCTTCATTGTATTAACCTTTATACTAAAGTGGATCCTATCAATATATCGAAAGTGTCTCTTTACGAGAGTTTATAAAATTCTTAGTATCATCATACTAACACATTACTCGTATAAAATATCAGGATATATATGACTAACATGAATGCTGTTACTATTGAAAGTGCAGAACAAAAAGACTACGCCAGCTGGCTTCCTTTATGGATAAACTATCAAACATTTTACCGCACTATAATTTCAGATGAAGTAACAAAATTAACGTGGGAGCGTTTCTTTACCCCGAGCGAACCTGTTTATTGTGCTGTTGCAAAATATGATGGGAAAATAGTGGGACTGGTTCATTATCTCTTTCACCGCTCAACCTGGGCAGAATCAAACTATTGCTATCTCGAAGATTTATTTGTTAGCGAAGATGTACGCGGCCAACACATCGGTAAACAACTTATCGAATATGTCCAACAACAAGCCAAAAAACATCACGCGTCAAGATTATACTGGCATACGCATGAAACCAACCTCCGTGGGCAACGTCTGTATGACTGGGTGGCCAAAAAGAGCGGAATGATCGAATATCGCATGTAAGTGTAATAATACTCAGGATAGTATTGAATAATTAAACACTAAAAATAAGCCTCTGAGTATATCTACTCAGAGGATGTATCGGTGACAAATCCCCCCAACCTGAATAAGATAAGGAAAAAAACCAGCGATAAGCAAATTCTTAAGAATTAAAAAGGTAAAGAGCCAGCATGGCAACGATAAAAGATGTTGCAGAGTCAGCGGGAGTGTCCACCGCAACAGTTTCACGTGTTATTAATCAAACCGCATGGGTTGAACCCGTGACGCGTGAACGTGTTGAAAAAGCCATGCGCGAACTGAACTATCATCGCAATGCTGCCGCTATTGCATTAGCGAAACGCAGCGGTGACATGCTCGGGTTATTGACCGGCAATCTTGCCGATCCCTTTTTTGCCAGGCTTGCACGAGGCGTGGAAGAAGTATCACGCCAGCAGCAATTTCGGCTGATGGTATGCAGCGGCGGTCACGATGAAGGAATGGAGAAATCAGGACTCGATTTCCTGATAAACCAGGGCTGCGAAGCTATTGTGGTCCATGCCAGTAGACTGTCTGAAAAGGAACTGTTGCGATATGCCGCTCATTTTCCTGCCATGGTGGTCGTAAATCGCTATATTGCCGGGATGGCCAATCGCTGCGTGTGGCTGGAAAATAGTCAAGCAGCTAAAACAGCCACGCTACACCTCCTGGAGCAAGGACACCGTTGTATTGCCTGCGTGACAAGTGACTTACCGATTATCGATCGCCGTGAGCGGCTGGAAGGTTATCGCCAGGCGCTGGCTGAATATGGTATTACGCCAGATAAAAATTGGGTGATTAGCGTGCCCTTTAATGAAGAAGGTGGCGAACGCGCTGCACATCAACTGCTTAATTGCGGCATTCCTTTCACCGCAGCGGTGACGTTTAATGATGTGATGGCCGCCGGGATTATGCGCATCCTCCATCAGCAGGGAATTACACTTCCGCAACAGCTTTCGATCGTTGGATTTGATGATGTGGTGATGGCCCGCTATCTCTACCCTGCACTCACAACAATGCATTATCCCGTTGAGCGCATGGCTCGCTGCGCTTCGCAGCTGGCGATACAGCTTTTTAAGGGCGCAACTCAGCGTCCCAGCGTGAATAGTTTCACTGCAGAGCTGGTGATCCGCGATTCTGTTCTTCCCCCCTCTCTCTGAAATCAATGCGTAAATCGTCAAGACCCTGAGTTGTGATCGACTTCAAATTTAGCGCCCTCATGTAATCGCTTACATGAGGGCCAATGAACGATCACAGTCAGACAAAAGAGTGTTCTCTACTCTTGAGCGACCTTACAGACTGGAGATTCATGAATGAATGCCTCTCAAAATCAGAAAAAAGCACTCTCATTTGGACTGGCAGTGATCCCTATTTTAGCCATGCTACTGCTGTTAATTATTGGCTACGGCATCATGGGGCTACGTATTGAACCTTTATTGCTTTGTTCTGCTGCAGTCGCCGCGGGCATGGCCTGGTGGCAAGGGTATTGCTGGGAAGACATCATTAATTCGGTGGTGGATAAACTCGCCAAAGCAATGCCGGTTATCATGATTCTTATCTGTGTTGGCGGCCTGATTGGTACATGGATGTTCAGCGGCACCATCCCTTACATGGTGTACTGGGGACTTAAACTCATCAGCCCCGAATACATTCTCATCGCCGCGTTCTTTTTGACCAGCGTCGTATCGGTGTGTACCGGAACCTCCTGGGGTTCCGCCGGAACGGTTGGCGTAGCGCTGATGGGGGTTGCCGCCGGGCTGGATGTCTCATTGGCAGCAGCGGCAGGTGCCGTTGTTTCTGGCGCTTACTTCGGTGACAAGATATCGCCGCTGTCAGACTCCACCAACTTTGCGGCCATTGTCGCAGATACCACCCTTTTCGAGCATATCCAGCACTTATTGTGGACCACTATTCCCAGCTTTCTGCTTGCCGCCGTGGTTTATCTTATTGCGGGCCACAGCAATATGCTCGGCGAGGTCGCCACACCGCAACGGGTTACAGATATTGTCAACGCTCTGGAGTCGCTATACCACTTCAATATCATTCTGATTTTGCCGCCGGTTATTGTGTTGTGGGGCGCGATTCGTAAAAAGCCGGTCATTCCTTTAATGCTGAGCGCATGCGTATTAGCCCTGATTCTGGGCGTTGTCATGCAAGGACTCAGCATCAAGCAGGGGCTGGATGCCTTTATAGATGGGTTCAACATTACTATGTTCCCGCAAGGGAGTGAGGGCATTATTGCTGATGTTCCGCGCCTGCTGAACCGTGGCGGAATGTTCTCAATGATGAGCACTATTCTTCTGGTATTTTGCGCATTTTCTTTTGCCGGTGCCTTAACGTTAACGGGCGCACTCAACATTATCATTAACCGCTTACTGACGGTCATTCACAGCGTCGGTCAGTTAATTGCGGCAACCATTGGTACCACCCTTCTTGTTACCGGAGCGACAAGCGACGGCAAGCTGGCTCTTCTGGTTCCAGCTGAATTATTTAAAGACGCATACCGCCGCATGGGACTGGATACCAAAAATCTGTCCCGCACAATTGAAGACGCTGGCACCGTCATTGAGCCGTTGTTGCCATGGACCGCCGCCGGAGTTTATATGGCCACAACATTAGGAGTGAGCACACTGGATTTATTGCCATGGGCGATTCAGTGCTATGCCGCAATCTTCTTCGCCTTGATTTACGGCTTCACGGGAATCGGTATTGCGAAGGCGCCATCAGTGACAGAAACAGAAAAAAATATTACGGCAACAGAATAGGGAGAGCATGTAATGGGTTTTAATAAGATTATCGATCGCCACGATACAGCCTCGCTGAAATGGGACTTTATGGCGCGATATTTCGGCGAGGATACACATCAACTGTTGCCAATGTGGGTGTCTGATTTTGACTTCACTTGCCCGCCCGCTGTTCAGGAGGCTTTAACTCACCGCGTCGGGCACGGTATTTTTGGTTACAGCGAACGGCCACAAAGCTACTTTGATTCATTAATCTCATGGCTCTCAACCCGGCATCAGCTGGAAATCAAGCAAGAGTGGATCTGCAGTATTGAAGGTGTTGTTCCGGGATTATCGCTACTCGTACAAATGCTGAGTCAACCCGGTGAAGGTGTGGTCGTTCAGGGGCCTTATTATGGCTCATTCGCTAAAATTATCTCTTTGAACGGCAGACAGTTGCTGGAAAATCCGTTGTATGAGGACCCGGCTACCGGTTATCAAATGGATTTTGCTCACCTGGAAATGTTATTCCGGACTGAACGTCCACCGTTGATGATTTTATGTAATCCGCATAATCCAACCGGCCGTTGTTGGTCTGTACAGGAGCTGGAACAGCTACTTACGCTGTGCGAAACCTATGATGTGACGTTGCTGTCTGATGAAATATGGGCAGATTTATTGCTTCCTGGAGAACAATTTACTTCAGTTCTGCATCTGGGAGAACGCTGGCATTCGCGTGTAATTTCAGCCACTTCAGCCAGTAAAACGTTTGGTTTGTCGACATTGCGTATTGCTAATTTTCTGATACCGGCACCGGCATTGCGTGAACACTTTTTACGCCGTCTGGATGCACATGGGCTGGATGTATTCAATGCGCTATCCGTCGAAGCGAGTACGGCAGCATGGCAACATGGTGCACCATGGTTAGACGAGTTACTTGGCTATCTGGCTGAAAATCGACGCTGGTTTATTCAACAAATTGATGAACATCTCCCGTGGGCTCGGGTTGTTCCTTCCCAGGCAACTTATCTACTGTGGATAGATTGCAAAGCGCTTGGACTGGATGATGAGCAGCTCAAATGGGTAATGCTTGATGTTGCCGGTATTGCGCCTTCAATGGGAAATAGCTTTGGTCCTGCTGGAAAAGGTTTTATCCGCCTGAACATGGGATGTCCACGCGCCTACCTCGAAAAAGCGGTAGAGGGGTTGAAGCGTATTGCATTTACATCTTGCTAAATCTGCTCAGTAAACGAATCGGCCCTGGCGCAGGGCCGCTCGATATTATCAGCCATTTTAATGAAAAACCAAGTGATATAGTACCAGTTAGCCACCAACAGACAGGGGCGTCTAAGCGCGTTTTTGCTATTACAAGCTAAAACGAGGATTCAGGCACTATTATTTTCATTCACTATCCTCTTGTTTCATTTTCATTAAAAAATGCAACACATTAGGATTATTATCCACAATATTTGTGAATTTTCTCAATAACCTTGAAGCATCTTTTTTTCGATTATGATTAACATACCAGGTATGGCATACACCGTATAACAATGCGCTTTTTAACTCAATGAATTCATCATCCATGCCAGGATGTTGATAAAGAAAATTATCCGTATAATCTTCTATTTCTTTAATTTCATGAATTTGTTTAACTGGTATATCAAGCAGTGAATTACTGGTTTTGATCATTTCTAACATTGAATAAAAAATCGTAGGCGATTGGTTTTGAAGAAAAACCTGATTTTTAAAGTCATCAATGATCTTTTCTTTTTCCTTAGTATCTTCGATAAAATATGTCAACTGCGCCAGGTGGCTCAATAAAGTCACATCATTTTCAGCGTCATTAGTTAGTTTCCATTTATCATAACTATTTTTGACATAAGCGCGTTGAAAACTCTCCTTATCTGGATAAGGATAATAAGGATGAAAGCTGAGTGCCTGCACTAAAAACCCAGCAGCGACGTCATCAGATAGTTCTGCACTATAAACATCTACGAAAGAAGCTGTCAGACCAGCCATCAAAAAGTTGAGCTCATCGTCTATAAAAGGATATCTCCCTTTTAAATCAATGACCTCACTCCTTATCTTAACGACCAGGTTAGCCATACCAATAGCGTCCATTTCATCTTTTCGGGCACTTAGTGTACGGGCATTTATATCAATGAAGAGGATCTTAGCTATTATCTCTCGCTTTTGAGCATCAGTTAACTGTGATTGCGAAATAATTTTATCAAAAATCTGATTAAACCATCTACTCTCTAAATTAATGCTATGCGCATTGGGTGATAACAACTTCCCGTTCAAACTATAGTGGATTTTCTCTATTTTATTATCACGTGTAAACCCTACCAACGTTACGACTGAGCGAGAATTCGCTTCAGCCAAATTAATTATTTGCTGTTTAGAACGATGAGTCAAAAACAATGTCGGAAATTGCCAGTTCTCAACCGCAAACGGGGGCACAAATTGGAATGAAGGATTCTCTTTAGATGTGGCCCTTTTCCATGTCTCCTCCATCTGGTGAGTGATGTCATAAGCATTTTCATCTGTATTACTACTGTTCCACCCCCCATCTTTTTCATTATAGAAGCCAGAAATGCTTATCTGTGCAAATTCAGGATATGGTTGGTAGAAAATCGCACAACCCATTGCAAAAAACAACACAAGCAATGAGAAACAACTCGACTTGTTGGGATAACGTCTTTTTTTTCGATGATAAATTAATGTAGTTATTAGAATGACAACAGAACCACATATGAAAGGAATCTTCCATTCATTCAGAAAAAACAAAAAAGAGGAAAAATTAAAAAAAATCAGTGCTGGCAATCCCAAAAAGGTGAGAATATTTCCGGAAAAAGTAGCAATGTCCTGGAATTTCATGAGGGGCCTATCTTCTGGTAGATATTGAAGATAGATTAAAAAATACAGCGCAAGATGACAAGGATTTCTGCCAAGAAGTTTATGTTAGTCGCTTGTTTTTTCTAGGTAAATGTTCTTATTCATGTAAAATCACCCCATCCCTAAGTAAAATTGTGGTTTTCATGTAATTCGGAGCTAAAACCTCCGCTCACAGAATGGCGAGGACCTGCGATTGCACGTCTTACAAAACTCCCACTTTGCATTGTTCAACTCATTGAAACAAATATATTGATCATCAGTTGCCTCAATTTTGTCACATCCGCAACGCGCAAAATGCACATTAGTGCTGAACAAAGCAAAACACTGCAATAGTAACTTGATGATTTTACGAGAAAAGGTGGTGCCGATAATAGGAGTCGAACCTACGACCTTCGCATTACGAATGCGCTGCTCTACCAACTGAGCTATATCGGCCCTGAAAAGGACATGTCCACGAATGTGAGCACGGGGTAGAAGGTTAAAACTAACCGGGCGACGCGTCAATGGCCTTGCGAATCAAACGCCTATTTTTGCATCATCCGGATTCAATTACGCACGAATCGTGTCGTCACAGGCATCCTGTACGCAGCAAGGGAACGCTATAACCAGCGGCGAACACGCTGCTCATAGTGTTTCCATTCCAGCCCGAAATGTTTTCGCAGTTGTTCCTCTTCAAAATCAATGTGCAATCTGGCAACCGCCAGCATAAACAGTGGTGCAACCAATATTCCAATCAGGCTACCGACGTAGAGAGCAAAAGCTAACTGGAGTCCACTCATTCCAAGATAGATTGGATTGCGGCTCCAGGCATAACATCCGCCAGTAACAAGCGTGGTCGATTTCTCTGCATGCAGTGGGTTTAGCGTCGTACGTTTCTTCCGCATCTGCCACGCGGTATGCAGTATCATCGCCAAACTGGCGCTAGCCAACAATGCACTTATTACAATAGTCGCCGCGCCAAATGTGAAACGCGGGATCGCCGTCAACGCATCCGCGATGAGGAATAATATTAAGATGAGTGGTGGTGGAAGCCAGACTCTTAATTTTGTCAGGAAATGACGCATGGCTATAGACTAACCTCGGAAGCGGTTTGATTAACGCTGATACCGCTATAAATACCCTGTAAAAGACACATAAACAAACAATGTTTCACTCAGAACAGGCTATCGTCTTCACCAGACAGGCAGGATCTGTAGTACTAACCTCGGCAAAAAAACCGGCATCAGAGGCATCCGCCCCTGATGTTCCCGACAAGTTTACGCTGAAAAAGTTGAATCCGACGCTGATTCAAACAGCCCTACAGACTGCTTGTAAAAACGCATAAAATCATCAAACATCACTGGTGGTAAAAATTGATAACCCTGCAGGTAATCCACATTATTTTTCCGCAACCATTGCTGCTGATAGCCATATTCAACGCCTTCCGCCACCATGCGTAACCCCAGGAGTCCGGAAAGATGAATGATTGACTCGAGCATAGGGATATGTTGCTCAACTTCTTTAATAGCCTTGATGAACGTTTTATCAATTTTGATTACATCCAGGTCTAACTCATTGAGATAGCAGAGATTAGCGTATCCCGTGCCAAAATCATCTAAAGCAAACAGCACCCCTCTGTTTCGCAACGATCGTATCAGCTCTTTGAGAGCTGGAGTGATAGTTAGAGTCTGATTTTCGGTTATTTCAATCATTAATTTTATCGGTAGTCTTTGCGTTATCTCCATAAAGTTAAGGCATTCCCAATAAAAAACAGGATTACTTAAACCTGATGGACTGACATTAAAGGAGACGAATAGCGTTTTATTAATATCCTCGCTTCCGTCGACCAGATTACGCGCGACGGTGGTCATTAAATAGCTCGTTAACTCATTCATTAAGCCACTTTTTTCAGCCAGAGGTATAAACTCACGCTGAGAAATCGCATAATTATGGCCCTGTGGCCACCGAGCTAAAACCTCAACACCACAAACGTCCCCATTGATATTTACGATGGGCTGAAAATAAGGAATGATTTCTTCATTCCTTATTGCCATACTCAGTCGGCCAGAATCTGAAACATCATATGCATCGCCATAAATTACATTCTCACCAGAATGACTGTTTGTCGGGTAGCCTTCATGCAATAAATTATTCCTGGTTAAAAAAATGATAGTTTCATTAAAATGAGAAAATCCCAGACGAGCGGTTATCCGCTCCCGATATCGATAAACTGACTTAGTTGTTAGTGAGTTAGCAATACAAAAGTCGTGCAATTTTTCTTTTGTGAATGATGAATACAACATTTCCTCTTCAAATTCAGTCAAATGAAAATTAAAAATCGTCGAACCTTTAGTGACCTCCACAACCTCATTGGGTGCCATTAAATTGGCTCTTAGCTGAGAAATCAATTGATCAGATAATTCTCGTCCATTAATGAAAGCATACTCCTCGTATCCTCGATTAACAGAACGAGTTTCATTCATCCGAAGAACAATACAGTTGATGTTGATAAACTGCGTGCTATTTCTCTGAAACCATTTCCTGACCAGTAGCAATGGTAACCGGTTATCGATCACCAGCAAACAGGACGGGTATCGTGGAATAACTGACTGTGTACCAGAAATAAATGATCGCGCATCAACCAGTACCAGATTTGGCAGCCACGCTTTTATCCCTGAGAAAAGAAAAATATCATAACTGAGCAGAAAAACCTTTTTCGTATTCATAGTTACCACCAACTTAAATTTATGGCATAGCAGGTCCCTCGTTATATACACGAGAGAATATACAACACCTTCAGCCTCCAGCAATTATAAGGCGGTTCGTGAATTAACTTTATCCATAAGCCATATCACGTAATTTCAGAGTTTATAATCACAATTATCCATATGCGTATTCCCATTAAATGGTAAATCCATTTTAAATATCAAAAAAGGAAAATTCCTAATTTTCATCAGTACAAATCCTTTTACTCATTTTCACTACAAGGCAAAACAAAAAACCACGAATGCAAGCAACGACAAAATATACAACCACAAAAATCAAAATACTAACACATTACCTTGATTTATGCTGCCCGACAAACCATGAGCGTACGTCGCAGATCTCTTATTGCATAGACATTTCCTGCGATACGGATGACCTTATAATAGAAAATATCCTGTTGAGACATAAGCAGTTCGGTAATGTCATCGGGAACATTGTCATTTTTATTTTTGACAATAGCCAAGCGACGAGTCTGCAGATATCCGTCACGGTCTTTGCCAATAAAATTCAGGACAACATTACGATCTACAGCATAGTGCTTACCCTGAATATTAAGGCTCCCTATCTGGGATACCCGCCCTTCGGTAGCGGAAGAAATACGAAAAACCAACAGAACTTCACCTTCAATTTTTACGCCCTGAGTTTGCGCCTCCAGATGCAGGTAATTCTTGGCAGAGCAGGTCAGCGTCTCAGGTTCTTGATGGCGATAAAAAAAGTATGCTGTTATCACCGCAAGAAAGATCGCCCCGCTAATAAAGATAATTTTCGCATTCACGGGCAGCCCCTCCTTTATCCAGCGTACAGATCCCCAAAAAATTCTCTTTAAGATCATTACCTGCCGATAAATTATTATCATCATAAAAAACAATTGTTTTCTTGCCATCATGACAAGTCGCATTTATTTTTCGCCACATATCAGAAGATAAAAACGCTTTCGTTTTATCAGCATTATTGTCATCGGCAGTATAAAGTTCACAATCACCTATTGCCCTGATATAGATAAAATTCGTGGCACCTGAATTAAGAGCTGGCAATATCAAAACAGAGCTCCCAAGAAAGGCAAACAATAAAATGAACAGAACAATATTTTTGCGTTTCGGTGTTGCGGGTGAGTTCACCGTTTCTGTTACCGAACGAACAGGTACATCTCCACTGAAAGATGACTGTTCATCATTGACCGAAGCATGGAACAAAAATCCCTGCCGGGGCAATGTTTCAATGGGATTATCGGCCCCCAACTCACTAAATGCTTTTCGCAATATACTGATACTTTTATTAAGGCTATGACCCGATGGGGCCATGCCATGCTTTTTCCATACTTCTTCAATGATAAACTCACGATGGAGTTGTTGATTTTTATGGGCAATGAATAGCTCAAGTAGTCTCGCTGTAGATGCCGAAAGGATTATTGTAGTATCGCGATGTTTCAGGCTTTTTCTGGTGGAATCGTACTCAACCTGATCATTAATTATACTTTTCATACTGCCTGACTCTTGAATACCGTGACATGGAGTACAAATGACCAAAGTTTCATCTGTGCTGAGCTGAATACTGCATTGTATAAAGATAGTTACAGTATAGGTTCGATATCTAACCATGACATATCGGATCAGACTCAATGCTTACTATTGATTGAGTTTGAAGCACCCCTGACCTACTGGGATGTATTTCTGCAACGCTACGATAAACTTTCGGTTTTTTGTTTTGAGCTCACTACTACGCCAGGTTTCACCCGGCAACACATAACGCATGGTGGCTTCATCATCGGTTGAATTGCACCCTTGGTGTACGATGATTTTAAAAAAAGTATTCCCAGTGTTTTTCAGTGTTCCGTTAGCCTCATCAATGGTGTAGGCCAGATTTATGTTTCTCGGGCGAACAACCAATATGGTGTCCATAGCGATCACCGGGAGAGCCTGCCCGCCTTTCCCTTGATTACGTTCGGTAAACAGCGTGATCGGCATTTCACGAAACAGAATTCGGTAATAGCGTTCTTTATCATCCTGCGGCCCGCGGTAGAAAATCTTAAAAAACTCACTCGCCTGCGGAGCCAGTGAAAAATTCAGCGGAGTAAACAGAAGTTCGCCTTCAGCAATAGCACTTCTGTTTTCACCTCCCGGTCCCGGCTTGTCAATTTTTACTGCGCCGATACTGTATAAATTCTGTTTCTGGCTATCGTTATAGATTCGTTTACTGATAAATGCTTTATCCGATGGCATCTCATAAATGGTCGACTCCAGGTAGACTGCCTGTGTAGAGAATGCTGTCAGACCGGAAAGTAGAATAAATACCCATCTAAGCGCCAGACGACGGCGGTTCATGGCGTCACTCCCACCCAATTCGCCGTGACTTTTATCTCTCCACTGGCGCTGACGACACCTTCCCAGTCAGCGCCGGAAACGGTTAACATCGAACGTGAATCATTCATTGGGAAAAGCAATTTCAAATCAGTAGCATAATAGCTTCCATCGTCATTGTTATTTGCGTCCCAGGGCGTCTGTTGCCACTGCGCATCTCTCATACTGACTGCCGCTTCACTGCAGCTATTTCGTTTTTGCACCACGCCCCCCGACTGACTGTTGTACTGCAGAAAAGCGGGAATGGGGACGGACAGCCCGCCTTGCGCAGACGTAAACAGACAGTAAGGGACACTGTTTATCGTCGTACTTTCCCCAATAACTTGCGCGGTAATACTGTCTGCTTGACGGGGACCTGAGACGGTTACGGTGTACTCCATTTCTATAGGAGCGGCATCGCCAATCGTGCCACTACCGCTCGCAGAAGCTGTGTTGTCCGAAGAGACGATACTGATCCCATACTCCTTCGGCACAATATTGAGCTGTAGCGAAGGGGTAAACTGGTAGTGTCCTGACTCTGGTGTTAAGCCATTATAAAAGCCGAAGGTAAAGGGCTGACTGTTAGTAATGCTGATCCCTGAATCGACAAGATTCTTCAAAAATGCTTTTGACAGAAAAATATAAATGTATTCTCCGGAGGTCGTAAAAACGTTGTAATAAGCAGTTGAAGTACCATAGTTATACCAGTTTGAACCATTCCCGGAGTATCTCACGGTGGCCGCTCCGGGCGTAAAACCAAGCATCGCCGTATCGACAAAAGCGCGAAACGTCAAGGAGGCGGTCAGATTGGCCGTTTGTTGCAGGTTATAACTCACCATTTTGCAAATCACACCGTCAGTACCGCCTACCACGCCAAGTTCGCAATAACCAGAGTCTTTGGTGATGCTCGGCGTACCGTCGCTGGCAACCCAAAGCTCCTGAAATGCGTTAGTCGAGACAAGTGACAGATGACCGCGTTTAGTTAACGTGTAATTGACGTAATTCCATGATCCTGTCGATTGGTCTTTGCACCGTTGCCCGGAAGAATAATCATAATTTACAGAAGTATAACAGCGGTTGAACACGTAGGTTTCGCTGCTACCGGTAGGCACATTGCGAAAGTACTCATAAGCAGTATCGGTCAGGGAAGCGAATCCGTAGGCGCCACCAATAACGCCTGCGACAGAGCCGACCTGCGCATGATAAAAACCGTTTTTGTCAGTGCCCAATCCGGCAATAAACCCGGTTGATGGGCATTGGGTGCCACTATAACAACGGATTCCCCGGAAAGGCCCGTTAATCGGGGAGTTATCAATCCACATGTCCTGATAATAATTTCCAGGCGCAGTCCAGCCGACAAAACCTAAATACCCGAGACTCACCTGAGAGGTACCGTATTTTATCCACGTGTTTGACCCGCTGAAACGCGGATCAAGTGCCGATGGGGTAATAAAGTATTCACTATCAATGGCATTTTCGATAAACAAATAGTTATTGCTAACTGAGCCGGAAGAGATTGCATTCAACGCCAAAGCAGGCACAGGTGAAAAACTCCCTACGGCACAGATTACAGTAGCTAATTTAATTAATACTTTCATTTTATTACCTCTGCGCCATCGTGGTTTGCGTTGCACATTTCACATCGCCAACCCACGCTGCGCCGCGTGCTTTTTCCAAATCAAGATCGGCTTCGCATATGCTGCCATTGGCTGAAATTAACGTGATGACCGGATACTTTTTATCGATATCGATAGCAAACTCACCCTTTTCATCCGTACGCGTTTTACCGATGTGGTTATGGATATCGGTATTTGCAGCCAATTGTCCATCGGGATAACGAATGCGCCCGAATACAGTGACCATGCTTTTCACTTCAGGATTGATAACACCCACGTTACCCGGATATAGCGTCAGCTCCTGTTTGCGTCCTGAAACAATATCGAAGCTGTCCTCAGAGTTTTTATCATTGAGGATTTCCAGCTTGTACTGAGCATAGGGCGGCAGTGCAATGAAATTTGATTTACCGCTGAGAAGATAATTGCGGTTATTAATCTTCGCAGCTAGTTTCCCTTCACCGGTCAAATCTGTTTTCACAATGATGCCGGACCGCTGCCGCTCTTTACTCAGGCCGAAATCTTTACCTGCCCACGCCAGAGAACCTTGAGAAGAGAAGTTCATATTGGTGGAGTTGTCAGCAGAACGCGTTACCGATACGGTGCCGGCGTTATATTTCGTGTCATAACTCAAATTGCCGTTTACCGAATAATTATTGTCGTAATATTGTTCGCCACTCAGACGCGTTGATGCCGACAATCCGACCGATTTAATCGGGCCCTCAGCATACTGCTTACGCGCGCTGAGATTACCCTGAGTACTGCCATAACGATCCCGGGAGACGCCCATGCTCAACCAGGTCGCCAACGGCAACGATAAATCCAGACTGACATAACGTTCCTGTCGCCCATCGTCATTCCGATTGTTGTAGTAATAACGCTGAATACCTGCACGCAACCCAACCGTGGCATACCTGCCTGAATAAAGGGTCGTGCTGTAGTCCAGATTACGATATTTATTTCCCGAGTAGCGATTCTCCGTCTGACTCACGGTGAGCGAGCCCCCATGAGGAATAAACTTTCCGAGGTTAAGAGTCCCGCCAATGGAATAATTATCACGCTCCTGTAAAGGCAGACGATCGCCAATTTTACTGTCTTCACGAGATGCCCATAGGGAACCGTATCCCTCAGGGACATTAAGGTTGATGTTACTGATATTTCGCCATGACGAATCGTTCGCCACTAGCGTCTGATTGCCAATACTTACGTATTCATTCACATTGAGCGTGACATCCGTTTCATTAACCGCATTGTTGTCAAAACCGTAGAGCGTGGATTTCAGGCCCAGCCCCGATAATATCGCCAGCGTCATCGATGCGGCCCCCCCGGCAATCCAGGTCTGCTCGTTGCCCAAATCTTGATAATGATTTCGCTTGTAACTCACACGGTCATAATCCAGTGAGCCACCAAACAGTTGCCACGAAAGCTGATCAATCCCGGCGGCTTGTTGGCGGGCAAAGATTTTATTAACCCTGCTAATACGACTATTAATTGTCCGGCCATTGACCACGATATCTACCGTGACGTCATAAACACCATACGGAAAGCGACTGGTATCAATTTCATAGCTGCCCATATTAAAGTTCTGCACGCTGAGCAAACGCCCATCACGGAAGACATGAACCTCGCCAGCGGCTGGCAAAAATACGGTAATCGGCGTGAGTGAAAGCGCGGTATTCTCAACAACCGTACTTCCTTTGTTTCCGTAGCTCACACCGTAAATTTTCCCACCATTCAACGCATTCAAACTAGCAATAGACTGCACGTTCCAGGTGTCGAGCATCCCGAGCGCCAGTCGATACCCGTCATAATCACGCTCATACATCGCACGATAGAGTTTACTGGTGCCGTTGCTGTCGCCGATGCCGTAAAACGAACCGTTAATATTGATATGGTGCTCACGCAGCGATGTTGTATTGTCCACCGTCAGATAGCTGCGGGTACTGCTGCCATTATGATAATCGTTGTAGTAGGTACCAAAGTTATAATTCAGGACGTTAGAGAGAGACTCCACGCTGGAAGGTCCAAGCAGGCTACTGCGTGCGACAATCGCTTCAGTTAACGCATCTTTGCTGACTATCATCTCCAGGTGAAATGAAGAGACGTTGAGTTGCAGGCGTGCATTGTCCGATAGCTCGATATTGGTGTTATCGTGAAATTTCACATCACGAATTTTTTCTACCAACGCACGAGTTTTTCCAGATAACACGGCATTATTAGGCAATTCAGCAAGAGTCAGGGCTTTAACTGTAATATTGCCATCAACAAGCGAAATCATCGCATCGGCAATTTTTTGCTGACTTTTCTCGTCAGTCTCGTTGTAACGAATATATACCGGCACCGTCATTCCCTGCTCCAGTGAACGGGCGAAAGCGCTGGGAATAACGTAATTACCCACTTTTACTGGGGCTGCATGTGAAGTTCCTGGTGTCAGCGCAAGAAAAAGACAAATGCTACCGCCGACAATATATTTTGTTGTCATATGCATCCTTACAATCCGGTATTTTTATTTATCCCGTACAGATGGCTGCTATTGACCATCACTTCACTGTAATAAACTGCTTACCGTGCCAGATACCAATGCGTGAGCGGCTATTACTAATGTCGGTGAACTGCAGTTTTATTTTTGTACCTGGCATAATGTAATAGCGTTCGCGACAACCTCGTCCCTGATCGCGAGCCTTATCCTTACAGGCGCCATAGGCGATCACACGAAACGAAACATTGCCAGTATTGGTAATAACATCGCCATTTCGGCTATATTCAAAACGTTCTTTTCGCGGCGCGACCACCAGAATAGTGCCAATTTCTGCCGACGCTGTTGCTACCGCCATTTTATTCGCCCGGGTTTCCGCGCTCTCGGTGACCGGCTCATCTATCCATTGCAGACGATAATAACGTTCGAGATCATCTGCTGGTCCTTTATAAAAGAAGCGGAAAACATCCTTTGCTTGACCAGGAAGAATAAGATTGGCAGGTGTAGAAAGTAACTCTCCGGAATTGACAGGCTTTATTTCGACTCCCCCCGCCAAAGGTGATGACAATTGTTTTACCGAAACACTGACATAACGCGCCGCATCAGTTGTATTAGTAATTTCTTTCGATAATGAACTCTCAGCAGAAGTCATTATCGATGTGATTTCACCCACATTAATTGCCCATCCGGGAAAAGATGCTACTAACCCTACCAACATCACTGCCGGTAAATATTTTTTCATGACGCCATTCCTGATAAATTCGGGAGAAAAAATTCTCCCGAATTTTTATTACTTAGGCAGACGGAGTCGTCCAGGTTGCATTAAACTGTACTTTTACATCGCCAGTCCAATAGCCGTCTGGCAGAGCAGAGTAATCCGTTACTGCCTGGCTACCATCAGAAGTCGCTGACGCGATGGTGAATTTGAAGTTGGATTGATCGCTGACACGAGCAGCACCGTTATAAGCGCCATCAGCCATCAGGCTTTCAAGACCAGAAGTCGAGCTGGAGTTAACCAGGACAGTATCTGATGAGTTAGTCAGCGCGGTGCCATTCCATGCCACCCCTACGTTCAGGGTAGACGCATCGCCACTGGCGTTGGTCAGCGTGTTACTAATGATCTGAGCAGTCAGCTCAAAATCAGTTGCCGTTTCCTGACCCTGAATAGTCACATCAAAAGCACCGTCCTGAGAGTTGAAGGCTTTCAGTCCTTCAGCATACTGGAAAGTCAAAGAGTTCAGCGGGGTGACAACCAACATACTGGTGGTATCTTTTGTTGCCGTCGCGTCCCACGAGGCAGTTGCAGAAGCAGTAACGTCTGCCATTGCATTTGCTGCAACAAATACAGAAGCCAGAGAGGTTACTAATAATAATTTTTTCATTTTTATCTTCTCCTAAGAACAAACTCACCACCGAGTCTTATTTTTAAGTCACTCCAGCGGTTCCATTAATTGCGAGCCAGAATTGCCGCGCCAAAAAATTATCATTTGAATTAAGTAACATCTCAACAAACCCTGAAACGCAAAAATTACAAAAAACTAAGAATTTTCCCACAAAAAAATTTATCTAAGAAGTATCCTAAGACAGAATTACTTGAAATGTGCCTTGTTTCAGAATTATCACCCATACAAACAAGCAATACCAAACAATTCATCTTTTTTATGTTTTTGATAAATATCAAAAAGATCATACAAATACCACCTAAGCAAAACCCTTACAAAACATAAAGATAATTAACGCCTCCATATTTTCTCTATAATGCTTATTATTTGTTGCAATTATGCTAATTTTTTAACTTCACAAGAAAATTCTCATGAAATATTCATATGAGGGGGAATATTCTTATAAAATAATCGCCAAGCTGGAGGATTAGTATTCGAATTGATAATTATTTCACAGAAATAAAACCAGGAATTTTCCATATAAAAAGAATATTCCTGGAATATCAAGAGTTATATAACGCTCAACAGGAGAGATTTAGCTGAAACCTTTTAATCCCAAATAACTATTAAGTGTTACCGTTCGCACCCGATGTAGGGTAATCAAATTTTGTTGTTCGAGGGATTTAAATGACCGGCTAACGGTTTCAATTTTAAGGTCGAGATAACTGGCAATTTCCTCCCGGGAGAATGGCAAGTGAAGCGTCGTTTCTGGCCTGCCAATACGTAAATGCATCTCGTAAAACTCCACCAGAAAAGCAGCGATCCTGGCCTCAGCATGTTTATTCGCATAGCGCCGCAGTTTTTCAACAATGAATCCATTGTCCCTGCAGAGAAACTTGATGACTGCGGCAGCAACCGACGGATCCTTTTCTGCTACTTTGAACAACCGCGCAATATCGATATGACATACCTCCGCAGCCGTTGCCGCCTTAATCGTTGTCAGGTACTTCCCCCCTTCGACAGCATCCAGCGCCATGATATCTCCCGGAACATAAAAGCGACTGATAAAATCGTTATCACCGCATTCCACGCTGGACTTGCAGTATCCCTCGTGAATAACAAAAAGCATGTTTGCGGCTTCATCCTGCCGGGCGAGTATCTCCCCTGCTTTAAACCTTCTTCTTTTGTCTATTAATCGGTGTTGATTATCACGATCAATTGCCGCTCCCTTTGGACACAGCGAACAATGGCGGGGGGGAAACGGGTTGCCGAGCGGCACTACAGGAATGCGATGTTTGTGAATATCCGATTTCACGCAACAACTCCTCATAAAAATGAGACTGATTCTAATAGATCGGGCCATGGGAACAATACGTGAACTGAAGACCAGGAAAATTCATGCTGGCAGGGAAAATTCTGTGATACATCGCCTTTCTGGCACAGGGACGCATGGGTCAAAACCAGACTGATGATGTTAAAACGCAGGATAGAAAAATGTGGCAGTGGAGTGAAGGTTGGAATTAACAGGGCGATGCCTTAATAGCCTTGAAAATCAGAGTGCTATTATGGAATCGCCCGTTTTCAATTACGCACGGATCGTGTCGTCGCCGAAACCAACCCATTTGTATGTAGTCAGTGCTTCCAGCCCCATTGGGCCACGCGCGTGCAGTTTTTGCGTACTTACCGCCACTTCCGCGCCCAGTCCAAACTGGCCGCCATCGGTAAAACGCGTAGAGGCGTTAACGTACACAGCTGAAGAATCGACTTCATTCACAAAACGATCGGCGTTGCGTAGCGTACGCGTCAGGATCGCATCGGAATGCTGGGTACCATGCTCGCGGATGTGGGCGATGGCATCATCCAGACTGGTGACGATTTTCACGTTCAAATCCAGCGACAGAAACTCGTCGTCATACTCTTCAGCTTTCACCGCAACCACATTAGCAGGTCCTGCCTTCAATGTAGCCAGCGCCATTTCGTCTCCGTGCAGAGTTACGCCGCTTTGTGCCATCTGCTGGCTCAATGCTGGCAGAAAACGCGCGGCGATATCCTGATGCACCAGCAGAGTTTCTACGGTGTTGCAGGTGCTCGGACGCTGGGTTTTGGCATTGACGATAATCTTCAGGGCCGGGGCGATCTCCGCGGTATCATCAACATAGATATGACATACGCCAATGCCGCCGGTGATGACCGGGATAGTCGACTGCTCACGACACAGCTTGTGCAGGCCCGCGCCCCCACGAGGGATCAGCATATCGATGTACTTATCCATCCGTAGCATCTCAGCGACCAGTGCGCGGTCCGGGTTATCAATCGACTGTACGGCAGCCGCGGGTAAACCGCAGGCTTCCAGCGCCTTTTGGATAACCGCCACGGTGGCAGCGTTCGTCCGGTAGGTCTCTTTCCCACCGCGCAGGATCGCGGCATTGCCGGTTTTCAGGCACAGGGAGGCAACGTCAACGGTGACGTTTGGGCGCGCTTCATAAATTACGCCAATCACGCCCAGCGGGACGCGACGACGCTCCAGACGCAGACCGCTGTCCAGCAGCCCACCGTCAATCACCTGCCCGACTGGGTCGGCGAGATTACACACCTGGCGTACATCGTCAGCAATCGCTTTCAGACGCGCTGGCGTCAGGGCCAGGCGGTCTAGCATCGCATCGCTCAGGCCGTTGGCTCGCGCCTGCTCAACATCTTGTACGTTTGCGCTGAGGATGCTTTCGGTTTGCGCTTCCAGCTCATCAGCAATGGTTTCCAGTACGCGATTTTTTTCGCGACTGGAGAGCAGCGCCAGCTTATATGACGCGGCTTTGGCAGCAATGCCCATTTTTTCCAGCATATGCCTGTTCCTTAACGGGTGATCATGTCGTCACGATGGACAGCGACCGGGCCGTATTCGTAGCCCAGGATGGTGTCGATCTGTTGTGAGTGATGTCCGGCAATACGGCGCAGCGCATCGCTGTTATAGCGGGTGACGCCGTGGGCAATATCACGCCCTTCGAGATTGCAGATGCGGATCACTTCACCACGAGAGAAGTTGCCTGTCACGCTTTTAATGCCTTTTGGCAATAATGAGCTGCCGCGTTCCAGAATCGCTGCGGTAGCGCCCTCATCAACAGTAATTTCTCCGGCAGGCGGCGCGCCGAAGATCCAGCGTTTACGGTTCTCCAGTGGAGATGCCTGAGCATGAAAACGCGTCCCAACGGAAACGCCTTCCATCACGTCGCCAATGACGCCCGGTTTGCTGCCTGCGGCAATTATGGTGTCGATCCCGGCGCGGCACGCGACATCGGCGGCCTGCAGTTTTGTTCCCATCCCGCCGGTTCCCAGACCCGAGACGCTGTCTCCGGCAATGGCGCGCAGCGCATCATCAATACCGTGCACGTCTTTGATCAGCTCCGCCTGCGGATTGGTGCGCGGATCGGCGGTGAACAGGCCCTGCTGATCGGTCAACAGCAGCAGCTTATCGGCTCCAGCCAGAATTGCCGCCAGCGCTGAGAGGTTGTCGTTATCACCCACTTTAATTTCAGCGGTCGCCACCGCATCGTTCTCATTAATGACCGGAACGATGTTGTTATCCAGCAGCGCGCGCAGGGTATCGCGGGCATTGAGGAAGCGCTCTCTGTCTTCCATATCCGCACGCGTCAGCAGCATCTGCCCGATATGAATACCGTAAATCGAGAAAAGCTGTTCCCATAGTTGAATCAGTCGGCTCTGCCCTACCGCTGCCAACAGCTGTTTCGAGGCTATCGTTGCCGGGAGTTCAGGGTAACCAAGATGCTCACGTCCGGCGGCAATCGCGCCTGAGGTAACAATAACAATACGATGCCCTGCGGCATGGAGCTGCGCGCACTGGCGAACCAGTTCTACGATGTGGGCGCGGTTCAGGCGGCGGGATCCGCCCGTTAACACACTGGTGCCAAGTTTTACCACCAGCGTCTGGCTGTCACTCATGATTCTCTGCCATTCAAAATTGGGGAAAATGATATCAAACGAACGTTTTAGCAGGACTGGCCCCGGTTGCCAACAACCAGCGCACAAAGCATGAAATTTTATTGCGCAGGATCAGCAAGCGTAGCGGCAGATTTTGACGCATTTATTACAGAAACAAAAAAACATCCTTTTTTAAAAATATTCTTACTTTGTCATAAAACGTTCATTGCCAGACGTTAAAAACCCTCCTGTCTTTTAACGGGGATCACACCCAGTGAATATTAGCGCGTACTTTTAATCAGGAATGAAAATGAAAAAGAGCACTCTGGCATTAGTGGTGATGGGAATTGTTGCGTCGGCATCCGTACAGGCTGCGGAAGTGTATAACAAGAACGGTAATAAACTGGACTTATACGGCAAAGTAAAAGCCATGCATTACATGACGGATTATGACAGCAAAGATGGTGACCAAAGCTATATCCGTTTAGGTTTTAAAGGCGAAACGCAAATTAACGATCAACTGACCGGTTATGGTCGTTGGGAGGCTGAATTCGCCGGCAATAAAGCTGAAAGCGATTCTAACCAACAAAAAACACGTCTGGCCTTCGCCGGTGTGAAATTAAAAGATTTTGGCTCGTTTGATTATGGCCGTAACCTGGGTGCGCTGTATGACGTGGAAGCATGGACCGATATGTTCCCGGAATTCGGCGGCGACTCCTCCGCACAAACCGATAACTTTATGACCAAACGTGCCAGCGGCCTGGCAACTTACCGTAACACCGACTTCTTCGGCGTCGTGGATGGCCTGGATCTGACCCTGCAATATCAGGGTAAAAACCAGGACCGCGATGTGAAAAAACAGAACGGCGACGGTTTTGGTACTTCCGTTACCTATGACTTTGGCGGCAGCGACTTTGCGGTGAGCGGCGCTTATACCAACTCCGATCGTACTAACCAGCAGAATCTGCAAACTCGCGGTACAGGCGATAAAGCAGAAGCCTGGGCAACTGGCTTAAAATATGATGCTAACGATATTTATATTGCAACGTTCTATTCTGAAACGCGCAATATGACGCCAATTTCCGGTGGCTTTGCTAATAAAACACAGAACTTCGAAGCGGTAGTTCAGTACCAGTTTGACTTTGGTCTGCGTCCGTCACTGGGTTATGTGCTGTCTAAAGGGAAAGATATTGAAGGCGTCGGCAATGAAGATCTGGTGAATTATATTGATCTCGGCGCAACGTACTATTTCAACAAAAATATGTCCGCGTTTGTCGATTATAAAATCAACCAGCTCGATAGCGATAATAAGCTGGGCATCAACGATGATAATATCGTTGCCGTCGGTATGGTCTACCAGTTTTGATATAGCATAAAAAAAGCCGGATGGGGTTGCGCCGCCATCCGGCTTTTCACTGTTCATTATGCCGTTAACTTAACCGGTTCATCCTTAAAGTCGTCAGCAGGTTCCAGCGCCAGATTCAGCGTCGTTAACAAGCCAAGTAATTTTTCATGGAATTCACGTAAGGTGTATTCCAGTCGCTCTACCACTTCAGTCTCTTTCACCGGCACCGCAGTCCAGTTACCGTCTTTATCAAACAAACCAAACTGATAACTATACGTGAAGCGTTTTTCCTGCGCCTCCAGTTCCATCCACCAGCCCCAGAACTCGCGTTTCTCAGGGGCGGGTTTCACGTTGACGCAAACAGCCAGACAATCGAAAAAAAATCGATTATCTTCGCACTGCCCTTCCCGGATGTACGGGCCAAGCGCGGTGAATTTCTTGATCAATCTACTTTTCGGATGCCCACTCGGTAACGTCATTACGATCTCCTTAGGTGAAGCACCTGTTTTACCAAATCGATAAAATTTAGCAAACTTTTAACACAATCTCTGATTGATCCAACTGGTTATTTCCTGCAACCCTTTGTCAAAATTGCGATACACCGGATTGAAGGGGATCTCCAGTAGCTTACCGTCTGAAGATGAAGATGTGATTAAACGTGACTCTTCTTCCGGGCTAAACGGGTCGTTCTTCCAGAACCCCGAAAGCATTGGCGTCGGGCAACGTCGCCCCAGCAGGCCCTGCACTTTTAATGAATAGCGATTAAGCTCAACGCGCAGCGCTTCATCGGAGGCGTCATGCATCCCCAGGCGGCTAGCCAGTACATCAAGATACATTTCCGGGACGCTCGCCTGACGCTGCGGGTCACTAAGCAGCGCATGAACCACTGGTCCCAGACAGGCCACCGCCTTCAGACGTGATGATTCCAGATATGCCAGACGTACCGCTACGTTAGCGCCAAAGCGGAAACCGAAGGCCGCCACGCGAGTGTGATCCACCCAGGGAACATTAGGCAGCGCTTTTAATACGTGCTGATGCAGCAGGCTGGAATCCTGAGTCAGTTTCCATTTTGATGAGAACCCAACCGACGGCATATCCAGCGTCAGCATGGCAATGCCACGTGGAGCAAAGTAGCGCTCATACAGACTGTAATAATCCGTTTGCATGGAATCGAGGCCACCGCACATCAGCACCGTCGGGAACGGACCGTCGCCTTTTGGCATATGCAGGAATCCAGTGATTGGCGCGCCGCCAGTAACGGCAAATTCCATCTCGCGCAACGTCCCCGGCAGTCGCTGCGCGGCCTCTTCATAGGCGCGATTGGCCAAAGCCTGTGCCTGTTCTGCCAGCTCATCGCCTTTCAGGTGTGGGTAAGCGGCAATGTTGTACAACGTAGACGCATGCAGCCAGTGGCGTCCGCTCACCTGCGGATCCTCTTCCATAGACGCTTTCTGTTGCCAGTCCATCGCCTGCTTCGCCCACTCATAGATCCAGTTCCCACCGCGATAGCCGATAACCGTATCGTAGAGTTCTTTATCCGTACGCTCGGCTTCGCTCATCACGATACGTGCCTGCACCTCAAGGATTTCACGCGGGTCGACGCCACGCCAGATCCACATCAGACGATTCACCATGCGATACCAGTGGGGAATGGTTTTACCATCCAGGGCAGATTGTACGGACGGCTGCGCGCCGTGATTAAAACGACGAACCAGCGTTGACGTTTCAGGGTGTTTGAAGCGGGGTTTAAACAGGACTTCGCTGAGGTTAGCCTGTGACATGATTGCAGCCTCCATGAGTACTCACTAAGGCATAGTGTAACCTGACACTGCACAAAAAGAACAACGCCCGGCAGTTGCCAGGCGTTGAAAACTTTTTAGATTAGCGACCAGAGATCGGTGGGACGAACACCACGCCCATATCCCACGGCTGCTCAATCCAGGTATCCTGAGGGATATCAACAACATAATCATTCACCAGCGGGCGACCTGCCGGCTTAGCGAAGATAGTAACGAAATGCGCTTTAGGATACATTTCGCGGATCGCAACGGCGGTACCACCGGTGTCAACCAGGTCATCGATTACGATGAAACCTTCACCGTCGCCTTCGGCACGTTTCAGCACTTTCAGTTCGCGCTGGTTGTCGTGATCGTAGCTGGAGATGCATACGGTATCGACATGACGAATACCCAATTCACGCGCCAGCAATGCGCCCGGTACCAGACCACCACGGCTAACGGCAATAATGCCTTTCCATTGTTCAGAAGGCATCAGGCGGCTTGCCAGTTTACGTGCATGGATCTGCAACATGTCCCAGGTGACGACGTATTTTTCGCTCATGTGAAGTGTCCCAGCCTGTTTATCTACGGCTTAAAAAGTGTTCGAGGGGGAAATAGGTTGCGCGAGATTATAGAGATCTGACGCACTAAAAACCAGTGTTTCGCGGAATCCGCGCCTCTTTTTGCATGCTTTATGCTAGCCGTCAGCGGAGAAAGTGGTATTCTCAATCGCATCGCGCAAGCCTGACTTGTGGTGTTTTTAATTCTGCTAACCCCGTGGCCTGCAAGCAAGTTTTGTAGGACATCGCCAAGGAGACTCAACGTGTCTGAACTGTCTCAATTATCCCCGCAACCGCTATGGGATATTTTTGCCAAAATCTGTTCTATTCCTCATCCGTCCTATCATGAAGAGCAGCTCGCTGAACACATTCTGAGCTGGGCCCAGGAAAAAGGTTTCCACGTCGAGCGCGATCAAGTCGGTAATATCCTGATTCGCAAACCCGCTACCGCAGGCATGGAAAACCGCAAACCGGTCGTTCTGCAGGCGCACCTGGATATGGTCCCGCAGAAAAACAACGACACCGTGCACGACTTCACCAAAGATCCTATCCAACCTTATATTGATGGCGAATGGGTAAAAGCCCGTGGCACCACGCTGGGTGCGGATAACGGTATCGGTATGGCGTCCGCGCTGGCCGTTCTGGCTGATGACAGCGTGGTACATGGTCCTCTGGAAGTGCTGCTGACCATGACCGAAGAAGCAGGTATGGATGGCGCGTTTGGTCTGCAGGCTAACTGGCTACAGGCAGATATCCTGATCAACACCGACTCAGAAGAAGAAGGTGAGATCTACATGGGTTGCGCAGGCGGTATCGACTTTACCTCCAACCTGCCGCTGTCCCGTGAAGCAATCCCTGCTGGCTTCCAGAGCTTTAAGCTGACGTTAAAAGGCCTGAAAGGCGGCCACTCCGGCGGCGAAATCCACGTGGGTCTCGGTAACGCGAACAAGCTGCTGGTACGCTTCCTGGCGGGCCACGCTGAAGAGCTGGATCTGCGTCTGGTTGATTTCAACGGCGGTACGCTGCGTAACGCAATTCCGCGTGAAGCCTTTGCCACCCTGGCCGTGGCTGCAGATAAAGTTGATGCGTTAAAAGCGCTGGTCAACACCTATCAGGAAATCCTGAAAAACGAACTGGAAGCCAAAGAGAAGAACCTGGCTCTGCTGCTGGATGCCGTTACTCAAGACAAAGCCGCGCTGACCGCTGAGTCTCGTGACAGCTTTGTGCGTCTGCTGAACGCCACCCCGAACGGTGTTATCCGCAACTCCGACGTCGCCAAAGGCGTGGTAGAAACTTCCCTGAACGTCGGCGTTGTAACCATGACTGACGACAACGTTGAAATTCACTGCCTCATTCGTTCTCTGATCGACAGCGGTAAAGACTACGTGGTGAGCATGCTGGATTCACTGGGTAAACTGGCTGGCGCGAAAACCCAGGCAAAAGGCGGATATCCAGGCTGGCAGCCGGATGCCAACTCTCCGGTTATGCACCTGGTTCGTGAAACCTATCAGCGTCTGTTCAACAAAACGCCTAACATCCAAATCATCCACGCAGGTCTGGAATGTGGTCTGTTCAAGAAACCGTATCCAGATATGGACATGGTTTCCATCGGGCCAACCATCACCGGCCCGCACTCCCCGGATGAACAGGTTCATATCGAAAGCGTCGGCCATTACTGGACGCTGCTGACTGAACTGCTGAAGTCTATTCCGGCGAAGTAAGTCTGCGCTAAACGCCGGATGGCGCTGTGCTTATCCGGCCTACATGCTGATTTGTAGGCCGGATATAGTTTTTACGCAGCCATCCGGCAATACATCAACATCACAGCCCCAACAGTAGTTGCCTTTCCAGCTGTGGATCCAACAGCGTGACGTGTAATCCCACCAGCCTTACGCCCCGCCCTCCCCGACGTTCATTCCAGGTTTTGCGCGCCGTCGCAATTAAGTCATCTTTACTTAAGCGCGGCCAGACGTGCTCCTGCGTGGTTTGCTGAAAATCATTAAACTTGAGTTTTACTCCCTGCCGGGCGATCAACAGATCCGGTTTTACCTTGGCCAGACGTCGTTCCAGTTCGGGATATAGCCGCTCAATAATCTCCTCACATTCAGCCCACTCATGAATATCTTCTGCCAAAGTACGCTCGACGCCGACTGATTTGCGCAGTCTGTCATTGTTGACGTCGCGCTCATCAATGCCCTGGCTACGTTCCCACAACACGCGACCAAACTTACCAAAACGTTTGAGCAACATGGCCAGGTCGTATTTCTGAACATCCTCGCAGGTTCGCAACCCCATCGCTTCCAGCTTAGCGGCAGAGACTTTGCCAACGCCGGGAATTTTGCCTAACGGTAATGTTCTGAGAAATTCAGGAACATCGGCAGGGGTAATCACATATTGCCCATTGGGTTTGTTGAGATCGGAGGCTATTTTTGCCAGAAATTTGACCGGCGCAATTCCGGCAGAGGCGGTTAACTGTAGCTCGGCAAAAATTGTCTGGCGGATCTCCTGAGCGATCAGCGTAGCTGAGCCATGGCAGTGAGTGCTGTCAGTCACATCCAGATAGGCTTCATCCAGCGAAAGCGGTTCTATCAGCGAGGTATAGCGGGAGAAAATAGCCTGAATCTGGCGGGAAGCTTCTTTATAGGCCTCGTAACGACCAGGTAATAACGTGAGATGCGGGCACAGTTTTAACGCCATTCCGGTCGGCATTGCGCTACGCACACCAAATTTGCGCGCCGGGTAATTGGCCGTGCTGATGACTCCCCGACGTTCACGACTGCCGCCAATAGCAATGGGAATATCACGCAAGGCGGGGTTGTCGCGCATTTCCACCGCCGCGAAAAAGCAGTCCATATCGACATGTATGATTTTGCGCATCGCTCGCCTCCCACAACACTGTTTAAGTATACAGTATTTTTATGTTGTGAGAAGTCTGTTTATGCCTTAGGCCGGACCATTCATGACGAAGCGTGCATCGCACAGGTAACGCACGATGTCCGTGATCTTATGTTCTGCGGGATTACCCGCCGTACTGACAAAAAGCTTATTCACTTTGCGAATCTTTGCCCGCAGCAGTTTTTCGATCGTCATCAGGCGAAATGCATCATTTTCCACGCAGAAAAGCTCATAGTCGCCCAGACGTTCTCCACAAATTTCACAATGATTCATCCAGTAACGTAGCCCGGTAGTTTTACTTTTATCCAGATAGTAATTGCTGGCTTTGATGTTCTTTTGTATCTCTTCAGGCAGAGAATTAATGTGGAACAGAAAGGTATTCCGCCGAATAGATTGCCAGCCTTTGCCATCCTGATCTTTTCTGATAAAGCGGGTAAACATCACCCCGTGAATATGGGTGAGCTGGTGGCAGCTCCAGCAGTGCATCTTCGAGGTAATCACCAGATAGTACGGCGCAACGATGTTAAAACTGTCGGTGTTGTAGACATAGTCACGAAGCCCCTCATTTAACACATGAGGCTCGGTGTACCAGATACCTGAAACCGGGTCGAAATGCGCGCCCTGACAAGCCCCATCAGTGACATTATCAGTATGAATATCCAATGGAATAATATGGGTTACATCTATCACATTACCTTCCTGAGGGATAATTTGCCCCCACGTTGCGTGGGGGGCGGAAAACAGAATTAATGAGTGACGGGAACAGAGGGCTGACGTAAAGAAGTCACCTGCTTTTGTTTGTCCAGCTTATCAACCAGTGGCTGAACCACTTTCTCGCCGTGCTGACCAAAATATTGATACAGCGTATCGGAAGCACTTTGCGTTAACACCATGATCTCAATACGGCGGTTGCCTGCGCTTTCCGGGTTTTTCGCATCCAGCAGCATTTGGTCCGCCATGGCGCTAACCTGCATGACTTTATCCTGCGGCATGCCGGCATCTTCCAGCACGCGTCGTGCTGACAAAGCACGGTCGCCGGAGAGATTCCAGTTGTTGTAAATGTTGCTCTTATAGCTCATCGCATCCGTATGTCCGGTAATGATGAGCTTGTTGTCCAGCGAGTCAAACACGGGGGCCAGCTCAACCAGCAGCGATTTAAAGAACGGCATAATTTTGGCGCTGCCGCGTTCAAACATATTCCGGTTCTGGTCATCTTTAATCAGTACGCGCAACCCCTGAGGAACAATCTCCATCTCGAGGTTGGTTTCCATATGTGCGTTGCGGGCAATGACGTTAATATCGGTCGCCAGCTCACCCAATTCACGCGCTGATTTTTGCTTCAGCAACACCGCTTTTTCATTTACATCCAGCGCTTTTTTGGCGTTATCTTCTGTTATCTTCGCCGTCTCTTGCGGGGTAACCGTTTTATCCAGCTTGTTGCGCGTGACGTTTTTCTTCTGCGCACCCGGCGCTATCGGCTGCTTGCCCAGCTTGTTTAAAGGTGCCATACCGCCACCGTTAAAGATTGACTGGCCGTGCAGCGCCGCCACAATATTTTCTCGGTCAGCCTTGCTGACGCTGTTCACAATTAACTTTATCGTGGTGACCAAAGGTGCGGAGCGTATCTCCGAAGTTTCTGCCCGCTTTACGCTGGACGCCATGCCCGGTAAGCAGATGGCGATCGACGCCGATCTGAACGCAGGACTGATTAATCAGGCGCAGGCGCAAGCGCGACGTAAAGACGTAGCGGGCGAAGCGGATTTCTATGGCGCGATGGATGGTGCGTCAAAGTTCGTGCGCGGCGATGCCATCGCCGGGATGATGATCCTGGCTATCAACCTGATCGGCGGCGTCTGTATCGGGATCTTTAAATACGATTTAAGCGCCGAAGCCGCCTTCCAGCAATACGTACTGATGACCATCGGTGACGGCCTGGTCGCCCAGATCCCTTCTCTGCTGTTGTCGACAGCTGCAGCGATCATCGTCACCCGCGTAAGCGACAGCGGCGATATTGCCACGGACGTACGTAGCCAACTGCTGGCCAGCCCCTCCGTGCTGTATACCGCCACCAGCATTATGTTTGTGCTGGCAGTGGTGCCGGGGATGCCGCATTTCCCCTTCCTGATTTTCAGCGCCCTGCTGGGATTCACCGCCTGGCGCATGAGCAAGCGACCGAAGGTGGCTGAGACCGAAGAGAAAAATCTCGAAACGCTGACCAAAACCATCGCTGAAACCACCGAGCAGCAGGTCAGTTGGGAAACTATCCCCTTAATAGAACCTATCAGCCTGAGCCTGGGATATAAGCTGGTGTCGTTGGTCGATAAATCCAAAGGGAATCCGCTCACTCAACGCATTCGCGGTGTGCGACAGGTGATCTCAGACAGCAACGGCGTGTTGTTACCGGAAATTCGCATTCGCGAAAACTTCCGCCTTAAACCCACCCAGTACGCCATTTTTATCAATGGGATCAAGGCCGATGAAGCCGATATTCCCGCAGATAAGCTGATGGCGCTGCCCTCCAGTGAAACCTATGGCGAGATCGACGGTGTTTTAGGCCACGATCCGGCCTATGGTATGCCGGTCACCTGGATTGTTCCGGCGCAAAAAGCTAAAGCGTTAAATATGGGGTACCAGGTTATTGATAGTGCCAGCGTCATTGCGACGCATGTGAATAAGATCATTCGTAACTATATTCCAGAGCTGTTTAATTACGATGATATTACGCAGTTGCATAACCGCCTCTCTTCTATGGCGCCACGTCTGGCGGAAGATTTGAGCGCAGCGCTGAATTACAGCCAGCTCTTGAAAGTGTACCGGGCGCTGCTTATCGAAGGTGTGTCATTGCGCGATATCGTCACCATAGCCACCGTACTTGTCGCCAGTAGCACCGTGACCAAAGATCATATTTTGTTAACGGCCGATGTGCGCCTGGCGCTCCGTCGCAGCATTACCCACCCGTTTGTGCGCAAAGATGAGCTGGCCGTATATACGCTGAACAGTGAACTGGAGAATCTGCTGGCGAATGTGGTGAATCAGGCTCAGCAAAGTGGAAAAGTGGTGCTGGATAGCGTGCCGGTCGATCCCAATATGCTGAATCAGTTTCAGACCAATATGCCGCAGATAAAAGAACAGATGAAAGCGGCGGGGAAAGAGCCTGTGCTGCTGGTCGCGCCGCAGTTACGTCCTTTGCTCGCGCGCTATGCGCGCCTGTTTGCCCCGGGCCTACAGGTGTTGTCTTATAACGAAGTTCCGGATGAACTGGAATTAAAGATCATGGGGGCGTTAAGTTAACGCCTGCCGAGGCGGTGTCATTACACCGCCTTTTTGATTACAGAATCGTATTTTCCGTAAGAATACGACGAGCGCCAAGATAATGATCCTGCCAGAAGTCATCGGATAAATTGCTCACCCGAATTGTTTCTCCTGTCCGTGGTGATTCAATAAATTGTCCCTGCCCCAAATAGACGCCCATATGATCGGCAATATCCCGGCTGTGAATATGAAAGAACACTAAATCACCACGGCGAAGATCGCGGTTAGCGACAATAGTAGCCCGTCGATAGTGATACATTTCATTCGCTGTCCGGGGCAATTTTGCTGCCAGGATTTTGTTGTAGGCATAAAAAATCAGCCCGCTACAGTCAAACCCTTCATCCGGATCGGTACCGCCCCACAAATAGGGTTTACCGAGCTGTTGCTCAAGTCGGTGGATGGCCACTTCAGTGATATTGTGTAGATGATTGCTACTGAGAAAATGGTCATTCTCAGCCAGTTCCTGCCAGCGATGGTCGCTGGCTTTTAGTGGGCCAGGGAACCACTCCGGGTGCTGTTTAATCAGCGCTCGGTTCTGCTGGCGCAGCGCGCTTTTACTTTCTGCGTTGCCTTCCACCACGTAGCTTGCCTGCTTTTTTACCTGTGCGTGATACTGCTTCAGCAGCCGGGCGCGGTTACGCATCCGCAAGTGCGCCGCATAGCTTACATGGGCGTCAGATAAGAGGGGCTGAACTTTGGCGACAGACGGTGAGGACAATACAACACACAAAGACAGCAGACCCGGCAAAAAGCGTCGGGGTGCAGAGACAAAAGACATGAAAACAAAAATACCTAATCAAACACGTTCCGCGCAGTCTACCGCTATTACCGGGTATTCCATTTTAATATTTGATTATTAAAGTATTAATTTTTTAAATTCAATACATTAGGAATTTTGCACTAATAGGGCTCAATGACGGTCGCTCACCCGCAAAATACGCCAGTGTCTGACAGACTTTAAGCACAATTATCCGTATAAAGAAAATCTAAAGTGTAAACGCAGCAAGAGAGACTTGCGAAAAACTCTCTGGGTGATAATGTGAGCGCTCCAGATCCAGATTTATCCGATTTGGGGACTCTTTTGCCGTCCTGGCGTGTGTGATCGTTTTATCAAGGAATAAGCAGTATGCGTAAAATCGCATTTTTTCTTGCGATGCTTTTATTGCCGTGCGTTTCATTTGCCGGTTTGCTGAGCAGCAGCAGCCCGACTACGCCTGTCAGCAAAGAATATAAGCAGCAATTAATGGGCTCCCCCGTTTATATCCAGATCTTCAAAGAAGAGCGAACGTTGGATCTGTACGTCAAGATGGGCGAACAGTATCAATTGCTCGACAGTTATAAGATCTGTAATTATTCCGGTGGCTTAGGGCCGAAACAGCGTCAGGGTGATTTCAAAAGTCCGGAAGGATTTTACAGCGTTCAGCGTGGACAGCTGAAACCGGATAGCCGCTTCTATAAAGCGATTAACATTGGTTTCCCTAATGCCTACGATCGCGCACACGGTTATGAAGGTAAATACCTGATGATCCACGGCGCCTGTGTTTCCGTCGGCTGCTACGCAATGACCGACAACGGCATTGATGAGATTTTCCAGTTTGTCACCGGCGCGCTGGTGTTCGGGCAATCCAGTGTGCAGGTCAGCATTTATCCGTTCCGCATGACCGATGCCAACATGCAGCGCCATAAGTTCTCGTATTACAAAGAGTTCTGGTCGCAGCTAAAACCGGGATACGATTACTTCGAACAAACGCGTAAGCCACCGACCGTTTCCGTCGTCGATGGCCGTTACGTCGTCAGCAAGCCGTTGAGTCACGAAGTGGTTCAGCCGCAACTGGCATCAAACTACGCGCTCCCCGAGACAAAATAATGCCCACTCGCCTGGCATAATCTTTTGCCAGGTTTCATTGCCGGTTAACGGTTGAGTGGCAATCACGGTGACCACATCATTGGGTGTGGTCTCTGAGCTAAAATCAATCTCCACATCCTGATCCAGCAATGTCGCCACGCCAAACGGCGCACGCCGCGTGATCCAAAACAAATTGGTCGAGCAGAAGGCCATCACATAACGTCCGTCAGACAACAGCATGTTGAAGACGCCCTTCTCCCGCAGTTCTCCTGCCAGCATCGCGATATATTTAAACACCGCCGTCATATTGCCTGGCGTGCGCGGATAACGCTCCGTCAGCTTGTGGAGCAGCCAGCAGAAGGCTTTTTCGCTGTCGGTTTCACCGACCGGGCGGAAATTACCGGTCTCCAGTGATTTATAACCGCTGAGTTGCCCGTTATGGGCATACGTCCAGTTACGTCCCCATAGTTCACGGGTAAATGGATGGGTATTTTCCAGCGCTACTTCTCCACGATTCGCCTGACGAATATGGGCAATCACGGAACAGGATTTGATGGGATAGTCTTGTACCAGTTTGGCGATAGGCGAATTAAAGCTGGGTTGCGGATCTTTAAACGTACGGCAGCCCTTACCTTCATAAAACGTAATACCCCAGCCGTCTTTGTGCGGCCCGGTACCTCCGCCGCGCTGGACCAGCCCGGTGAAGCTAAAGCAGATATCGGTTGGCACATTGGCGCTCATCCCGAGCAGTTCGCACATACATCACCTACCTTAAAACCGTGAACTGCCTGATGGCGCTGCGCTTATCAGGCCTACATGGCGCTCATGTAGGCCGGATAAGGCTTCAGCCACCATCCGGCAATCGTCTTCTTATGGTTTAACCATCTCTTTTTCGATCAACTGGATCAGGATATGGATCACTTTGATATGAATTTCCTGAATACGATCAGCGTAGCCAAAGTGCGGCACGCGAATTTCGATATCCGCGCTGCCCGCCATTTTGCCGCCATCTTTACCGGTCAGGGTGATAACTTTCATCCCTTTCTCACGCGCTGCGGCAATCGCTTTAATTACGTTACCGGAATTACCCGAAGTCGAGATGCCTAACAGGACATCTCCCTCACGACCCACGGCTTCTACGTAGCGAGAGAACACATAATCGTAACCGAAATCGTTGCTGACGCAGGAGATATGGCTGACGTCAGAGATAGCGATAGCAGGGTAACCAGGACGGTTTTCACGATAGCGTCCGGTCAGCTCTTCGGCAAAGTGCATCGCGTCGCAATGGGAACCGCCGTTACCGCAAGAGAGTACCTTACCGCCGGCTTTAAAGCTGTCTGCCAACAGGACCGCCGCGCGCTGAATGGCGTGAATATTGGCGTCATCTTTAAGAAAATTAGCCAGCGTTTCCGCCGCTTCGCTCAGTTCGTTACGAATAAGATCCTGGTACATGAGGATATCCTTCAGCATGAATGTAAATGACAAGGTGCAGTGTACCGGATAGCGCTACCAGCGAGAAGTACAAGCCACAGGAATGGTTACGGCTTTTGATTTTTTGTGCCGGTTAAAACAGCAACAATGTGAGCTTTGTTGTAATTATTTTGTAAACACATTGCTAAAAGAATTTACATCCACTACAACCATATCATCACAAGTGGTCAGACCTCCTACAAGCAAGGGAGCTTTTCGTTATGATGATTTTGAGTATTATCGCTACGGTTGTTCTGCTCAGCGTTCTGTTTTATCACCGCGTGAGCTTATTCCTCAGCAGCTTAATTTTGCTCGCCTGGACGGCCGCGCTTGGCGTGGCTGGCCTGTGGTCAGTCTGGCTGCTGGTTCCTCTGGCCATTATTCTCGTACCGTTTAACTTTACGCCGATGCGCAAATCTATGATCTCTGCACCGGTGTTCCGCGGTTTCCGTAAAGTCATGCCGCCAATGTCGCGTACTGAGAAAGAAGCGATTGATGCCGGTACGACCTGGTGGGAAGGTGATCTGTTCCAGGGCAAGCCTGACTGGAAAAAACTGCATAACTATCCTCAGCCGCATCTGACTGCTGAAGAGCAAGCGTTTATTGATGGTCCAGTGGAAGAAGCGTGCCGCATGGCGAACGACTTTCAGATCACTCACGAACTCGCGGATCTGCCTCCGGAACTGTGGGCATATCTGAAAGAACACCGCTTCTTCGCGATGATCATTAAGAAAGAGTACGGCGGGCTGGAATTCTCAGCATATGCTCAGGCTCGCGTTCTACAGAAACTCTCCGGCGTTTCTGGGATCCTGGCGATCACCGTTGGCGTGCCTAACTCATTAGGCCCAGGCGAACTGCTGCAACATTACGGCACCGAAGAGCAGAAAAATCATTATCTGCCACGTCTGGCTCGCGGTCAGGAGATCCCATGCTTTGCTCTGACCAGCCCGGAAGCCGGCTCCGACGCAGGCGCGATCCCTGATACCGGCGTGGTTTGTATGGGCGACTGGCAGGGCCAGCAGGTGCTGGGTATGCGCCTGACCTGGAACAAACGCTATATCACGCTGGCGCCTATCGCTACCGTGCTGGGTCTGGCATTTAAACTCTCCGACCCGGAAAAACTGCTGGGTGGCGAAGAAGATCTTGGCATTACCTGTGCGCTGATCCCAACCTCAACGCCAGGTGTACAAATTGGGCGTCGTCACTTCCCGCTGAACGTGCCGTTCCAGAACGGTCCGACACTGGGCAAAGATGTGTTTGTACCAATTGATTACATCATCGGTGGTCCGAAAATGGCCGGTCAGGGCTGGCGCATGCTGGTGGAATGCCTGTCTGTGGGACGTGGTATTACCCTGCCATCTAACTCGACGGGCGGCGTGAAATCGGTCGCGATGGCCACCGGCGCGTATGCGCACATTCGTCGCCAGTTCAAAATCTCTATCGGCAAGATGGAAGGTATTGAAGAGCCGTTGGCACGTATTGCCGGTAACGCCTACGTGATGGACGCTGCAGCATCACTGATTACCTACGGCATTATGCTGGGTGAAAAACCGGCGGTGTTGTCGGCCATCGTGAAATATCACTGCACCCACCGCGGACAGCAGTCAATCATCGATGCGATGGATATCACTGGCGGTAAAGGCATTATGCTTGGCGAAAGCAACTTCCTCGCCCGTGCTTATCAAGGTGCGCCAATCGCTATTACCGTTGAAGGTGCCAACATTCTGACCCGTAGCATGATGATCTTCGGTCAGGGTGCGATTCGCTGCCATCCGTATGTTCTGGAAGAGATGGCTGCGGCACAGAGTAACGATGTGAATGCGTTCGACAAGCTGCTGTTCAAACACATCGGTCACGTCGGCAGTAACAAAGTGCGTAGCTTCTGGCTTGGCCTGACGCGTGGTTTAACCAGCAGCACGCCAACTGGCGATGCGACCAAACGTTACTACCAGCACCTGAACCGTCTGAGCGCCAACCTGGCCCTGCTTTCAGATGTGTCGATGGCTGTACTGGGCGGTAGTCTGAAGCGTCGTGAACGTATCTCCGCACGTCTGGGCGATGTGTTAAGTCAGCTGTATCTGGCCTCCGCGGTGCTGAAGCGTTATGACGACGAAGGCCGTCATGAAGCGGACCTGCCGTTGGTTCACTGGGGCGTTCAGGATGCGTTGTACAAAGCGGAACAGGCGATGGACGATCTGCTGAAGAACTTCCCGAACCGTCTGGTCGCGGGCTTGCTGAATGTGGTTATCTTCCCTACCGGTCGCCACTACCATGCACCGTCTGACAAATTGGATCATAAAGTCGCGAAGATTTTGCAGGTTCCGAGCGCTACTCGTTCTCGTATTGGTCGCGGTCAATATCTGACGCCAAGCGAGCATAACCCGGTTGGTTTGCTGGAAGAGGCGCTGCTGGACGTGATTGCAGCCGACCCAATCCACCAGCGGATCTGTAAAGAGTTGGGTAAAAACCTGCCATTTACCCGTCTCGACGAACTGGCGCACAATGCGCTGGCGAAAGGGCTGATTGATAAAGATGAAGCCGCGATTCTGGTGAAAGCCGAAGCGAGCCGCCTGCGCAGTATCAACGTGGATGACTTTGAACCCGAGGAGCTGGCGACTCAGCCGGTAAAGCTGCCAGAGAAAGTGCGTAAAGTCGAAGCCGCATAACGACACTCGCACGACGTTTAGCCCCGCTTAATGCGGGGCTTTTTATTGCCACATTTTCATTAATGCTCATGCTACAGTGTCAAAATGTTGTTCAACGAGGAGCCTCGATCGTGCCTGGTTTGAAAATTACTCTGCTGCAACAACCATTGATCTGGATGGATGGCCCGGCCAACCTGCGCCATTTTGACCGACAACTGGAAACCGTCGCCGGACGTGATGTCATTGTATTGCCTGAGATGTTTACCAGCGGATTTGCCATGGAAGCGGCAAATAAATCGTTGCCGCAAGAAGAAGTTGTAAGCTGGATGCGTAGCAAAGCGCAGCAGACAAATGCCCTGATAGCAGGTAGCGTGGCGATACAGTCTGAACGGGGGCCGGTGAATCGTTTTTTGCTGGTTGAACCCGAAGGTAATGTGCATTTCTACGACAAGCGCCATCTGTTCCGCATGGCGGATGAGCACCAGCATTACCAGGCGGGTGACGCGCGCGTTATTGTTGAATGGCGCGGCTGGCGCATTCTGCCGTTGGTCTGTTATGACCTGCGTTTTCCGGTATGGTCGCGCAATCGCAACGATTACGACCTTGCGTTGTATGTTGCCAATTGGCCTGCGCCGCGTTCTCTGCACTGGCAGGTTCTGCTTGCCGCACGGGCGATTGAGAACCAGGCTTATGTAGCAGGATGTAACCGCGTGGGCACTGACGGTAACGGGCATCATTATCGCGGTGACAGCCGGGTGATTAATCCGCAGGGTGAGATTATTGCCACCGCCGAGCCGCATCAGGCCACACGCATTGACGCAGAACTGTCTCTCTCAGCGCTGCGTGAATATCACGAGAAATTTCCCGCCTGGCAGGACGCCGACCCCTTCACGCTATAACTATCGCCTTAACTCCCGCTGCACAACGTTTTTCCGTGGCGGGATTGTTGCACTCCGTAACCAACCGCAAAACAAATTCGCGTGGCGACATGCGGTGGGCATCGTATCCTGCAAAAGATAATCACTCGTAATCAGCGAGTGACTGACAATGTTAATAATTCCCTTATCAGGATCTCGACATGAAGAACTTCTTACGCATGACTTTGCTAGCAGTTACCGTGGCTGGCGCTTCTTTTAGCACGCTTGCAGCAACCACATCTAATGTTCCGGCTCCAGCCCAGGATCCGATAGTACAACATCTTAAGTTGAGCACTGACCAGGTTGCGCAGATTAAAAAACTGCACCAGCAGCTTGAAACCAACGTAAGCCAGATTTCGGTGAAGGATGTTAAAGACGGCGCGTTGATTGACGTCATCAAGTCCGGGAAGTGGGATGAAGCAGTCGTCAAAAAACAGCTTTCGGCATTCAGCAACATCGAACAGCAGGCGCGTTATTATCGCGTGAAATACTATTTTGACCTGAACAAAGTGCTGACTCCAGAACAGCGCCAGCAGGTGCAAAAAGACATCGCACAGACGCTAAGCGAATAATTACCAGAGCCTGAATCAGCAATGATTCAGGCTTTTCGGTAAAATCGCCTGTTCAAACAGAAACCCCTGTACAGCATCTGCGCCGCTCATACGGCAAATGGCATAATCCTGTGGCGTTTCTACCCCCTCAATGACAACCCGTTCACCCAGCCCACGAAACTGATTGACCAGAACCCTCAACTGCCACTCCGATGTTCTGAACTGATGAAACATTCCACTTTCAATTTTGATGGCATCGAAACGGATGCCCGACAGCCGCCAGACAAAAAATAGCTCAGGTGAAACATCATCCAGCCACACGCGAAACCCGTGACGCACCAGCGTTTTTACGGCGATGCATACGGCCTGCTGCTCTGCCTTCTCCAGCCGCATCATGGAGCCCGGATCCTGAATCTCAATAACAATCCGCCCCTGATGCACCTGCTTTGTGAGACGCGTGACCCATGACAGACAGGTCAGCATCCTGACGGATAAATTCAACGAATAGCTTCCAGAAAGAGCCAGCACCCGTTGCATTTGCCATAGAAAAAGCTGCTGTTTTGCCGCAATTGAAAGGTGCTTGAAAAACAAATCCAGTGGGAGCGGAGTGCGTACCTGACTTAACACTTCACAGACATCCAGCGATACGTCATCAAAAAAATGAATGCGCTGCAAACGGATCCCAGTGATCTGCAGCAGTTCGGCGTTGCGGGGAAGTTCTGGCACATAACGGGCCTGTTCGCTGAATCTGTTCATATCATTCCATTATTTTATTAAAAGGACGTCGTGCATCCTGCAGCCACGGGATACGGCGATCGTTCGGGTATATCAGGCAAAAGCGCGTCGCCAGACGATGCGCCTCGACAGGGTCGCGCTGTTGCAACGCCAGCAAGATTTGCGTGAAGGAGACATTAGGGTCTGGGTGAACGCGCACATAGTCAGGCGCCCAGCGGCGAACCGCCTCCAGCCAACGAGCGTCCCGGGTACGCTGATACCGTTGCAGATACCCCATCTGGACATCAAACCGATAGCGACTGGTAAGAAGCCAGCCTCCTACAGGGAGCGATTCGGCAAGATGCCACTGCGATGACTGCCTTTCCGCCAGCGTCAGTTGCTGTTGCGTATGCAGCGTGAGAAGCAGCAATGGCGCGACGGTCAGTAGCGAGATAACCCCTGGCGCGCGAATCAGCCACGTCGACGTAAGCACCAGGCGTATTCCAGCTCGGTCGCTGTCTGCACATCGAAGCAACAGGATCAGCAGTAGCCAATGCGGCGTTGACTGCCTGACGGGGTATTCCGTCAGCATATGAATCACCACCGGCAGCGCCGCCACCAGACAGGCGCGACGCCAACGATTTCCATGCATCCAGAGCCAGAAACCACTCGCAATAAAACACAGCGCTCCCACCAGCCCAACCAGACCGCCCTCCACCAGCCATAACACCAGTTCATTGTGCGGATGCGAGATGCTGCTCAACCCCAACGGTCCCGCACGTTCGAGAAACACGGCGGCAAAACTGCCCACGCCCCACCCCGTCCACGGGCGTTCGGCAAATAATGCCAACGACGTTTTGAGTACCGTCCAGCGCACCTGGGAAGTGGTGAAGTGATCGACCGTTGCAACGGACAAAAAATGGCGAACGAGCGACCCCGCCGCCATGCCTGACGCCAACGGCAACAGGAGTAGTAACAACGTACGCCGTTGCGCCGGGAAAACCGCCAGCAGCAGCACTTCACCGATTACCAGAGACAGGTAACCGGTTTGCGACTGGGATTCATGCAGCACAAATCCCATCATCACCAGGCCAACCCCGATGACAATTCGATACCCGTCGCGCAGCCGTAAAAAGAGCGTGGCTGACAGCAACACGCCACAGGCCGCAAAGCTGGCCAGCAGGTTGACCTGCTGAAAAATGCCGTAAGGCCGTGTACCACGTCGCCAGGCAAACTCCCAGTAATCCACGCCCGGCAAATGCCAGTACTGATAGACAAACACCAGACATTCAATCACGCACGCCCCCCATAGCAGGGCCAGCAGTGCCGTCAGGGTGTTTGCCGTGAGAGGAATTTGCAATGTGACCAGATAGACGCTCACACCTCCCAGTAACGCCCCCGCCACCAGTAGTGCCTCGGCCTGCCTGACGTCAGGTGTTAGCAGGCAAAGCAACATCAGGATGAACGCCCCGATCGTAAAACCCGCAGCTGGCACAGTGATGCGCCAGCGTTGACGAGGCGCCAGCATCAATGCGCTTGCAGCCAGTACAACAGCGTAGATCCAGCTCGTAATATTAAGCGGCAACGACAGACCGCTGCCGCCGTTGTTCGGCCAGTAGAGATGCATGGCCCCACACCAGAAAAACAGACTAATACCGAGCAATAATTTCTGCGCAGGCAACGGCGCAATCCGATTCAGTACGTTCATCATGCTACTGGTAGTTCAACGTCCAGGTCCCGCTGGCGCTGAACGGACCGTATTCGAGAGACTGATTTTTTATCGCCGATGGCTCCGCTGCGACCCACGCCAAAAAATTCAGCGTCATCGAGCCTTCTGTTATCTCTTTGACTGATGTGCTCTCATCAAGGCGGATTGCCGTGCCGTCCTCTTCGCTCATCCCAATCCCGATCCCTGACGCGCCCCCTTGTTCACTGCTATCCAGCGCCAGATGATCGGCCAGCTCCGCATCCTCACGACCGCTGAAGGTAACCGAGATCCCACGGAAAACCTCAGGATTGCAGTCGCGTAACTGGATGCTGAATTTTTCCGGCTTACTGCGCCCCGATAGATAGAGATCCTGCGTCGCGATTTGCTTGAAATCGACCTCGATTTTGTCGCCACCCGGTGCAAGGCTGCAGGCCAGTGCTCTGATGGTGCCGTGAAAATACATATCGCCGCCGACCAGTTTGGTGTCGGCCTGTGCCATGCTGCCAAGCAGTAACATACCGGTCGCGAATAACGCCGAGAATCTCATGACATCCCCCTACTGAAACTGCGCGACAACGGTGGCAGAGGCTTCAAATTCACCTTCCTTCACGCTTCCCACGCCCGGCTTTGCCACCGGCGCGGCGGTGAGATTCCAGTCGCCCTGATTCTGGTAAAACCCCTTCACGTTGTAAAATTGATTGGGCACGACGGTGCCACCACTCTCGTCTTTAAGCATAATGCCGAGATCGTCGCGTTTTTGTCCGCCGCTTAACGTGCCGAGGAGATTACCGTTAAATCCCGCCGTGCCTGACGCCGTGGTCGTTTGCACGCCAAGATTGATATTCAGCGCGCCCTGATCGAAGCTGCCGCCTTCACACACCACATGTATAGGGATTGGCTTACTATAGTTAGTGCCGTTGAGCCGGGCAGCGGATCCTGGCAAATCGCCAAACTCAATGCTGATTTTGTCTCCCCGGTTGAAGGTGCATTTGTCCGGTACGGTAATCAGCCCGGATTTAATCACCACGCGGGAAATTGGCGTTGTCGGCGTAGGACCAGCATCCCCTAAGCGCCCAGCAACCTCCACCAGCGACTGGGAGGTAATATTGATGCCATTAATAATGGGTTTTGTGACAATAAACGTCACTTTCCCTTTTGAACCACTTTCTATGTTGGTAGCCCGCTCGTAACCTTTGCGCTTTTTGCAGCTATGATCGTTATAACGATTTGAAAAATTGGTAAAAGGTGCCTGAACGTAGTTGTTATAACGCCCGGCGACCCACACCTGTACTTCCACATCCAGATACTCGTTTAGACGAAAACGGTTCGCTCCCTGATTGGAAGGCGGCATCGTGGTCGTGGTGGTGTAGTAAATCGGTTGTCGGGAGATGTCAGCCTGTTCGCAGTGAAAATCCACTACATACCAACTGCCAAGATTCCAGGGGAACGGCTCCGTTCTGCCGCCCACGTGGTTTTTGCTGACATCCAGCGAGTTCAGTTCAATATCGTACTGATGCGGCGACCCACCTTCCGGCTCACCTTCTCCCTGTGTAAATGCCTGCCCGGCCAGAGGACAGCCTGCCAGCACCCCCCACAGCAGCATTTTGCGCAATACGCTCATAGATACTCCAGCTTAAGTCTGACCAGACCGTTAAACTCTCCGGCGGTCACCTCTCGCCCAAAAGATTCCAGCGCGGCAAGAAAATGAATGGCGTTATCGCCCGGTTTGAGGATCCACATGCGTTGCGGTTGATTCAGGTGGATCAACTGCTTACGTTCAGTCAGTAGCCGGATGCCCGCGCCGCGAACATCGCCACGAATGCGCCCCAAATCGCTGTTTTCCGGTGCGCCTTCAGCCATCATCGTCATCGAAACACCACGCTCCACCGTGCTGTAAGCAAGCTCAGGCATCTCACTGGTCTGCCCGGGAAAATCCCTTAAGGTATGACCGGAGCCCTTTAAACAACCGTTCAGATACAGCGTGACCAATACCGGATCGCTGCGATCGCCGCCCTGGCGAAATCGGCTGGCGGAAATATCACCAAGATCGATAGTCTGATCGCGGGAGGCCATATCCAGCACGCACGGCGAAACGAATACCCGACCATGAAAGCGGACATTGCCATACTCACCGGACACGTTGCTCATATCCTGGCGACCGCTTGTGGCCTGAACCGAGCAGGCCATGCCCGCCATCAGCAGAGCGCAAAGCATCTTTTTCATTTACGAATCCTGTTACCGGGGCTGTTGCTCCATTGGCAATGCTTTACACACATTGCCTGTGCAGCTGAATTTCAATTCGGGATGACCGCCAAAATCGTTCACATACATCATGCTGAACTGGCTAACGCTGCCGTCGGTCACGCTGAAATCGCGAGATGACTTTGGTGAAACCATAACCCCAGGGAAGTCAGTCAGCCTGTCGCCGCCCTGAGCTTCAGGTTTGCGGCTTAAGCCGATCAAGGTGACGAAGTACGGCGTTGGGTTATCCACACTCCAGCGCAGGCCCTGCTTATGAAAGACCAGTTGGTTTTGCCACACGGCGCCCGGTGTTTCCGGCACGATGGCGGTCGGACGGTAGAACAGTTTGATACGCGACTGCATCGCCAGCTGCAGCACGTTCGGCTTATCCGGCTTGGGCGGAATTTCGCGCACGTTCAGGTAGAACAGACTTTCTCGATCCTGTGGCAGAGCGTTAATACCGCTGGTTTTCGTCACACGTGCAATGCCCTTTTGCCCGCCGTTAATCCGTTGTAGCGGCGGTAAAACCATCAGCGGCGAGGTGATTTTTGTTCCATTGGCGTCTTCCACCCACGACTGAGCCAGAAACGGAATGCTCGGACTGGTGTTGGTTAAGTTCGCGCTGACAGAGCGCGCATCACCGGTGATGATCAGGCGGGTACGGTCAAGTGCGATACCCGCCCATGAGGCGTTGATCTCTGCAATAAAAAGCAGACCGCAGGCCACGGGTTTCAGCCAACGCTGCACGGAGTAAAAAGCTTGATTTTTCATGACAAAATTCATTCAGGTTATTGAAATTATTCACAAGGCAACAGCACGTTACCTTCCGGGTTGATTTGTTGCGGCATCTGTAAGTGACACTGAGCACGACCGCCCCAGGCAACAGAAAGACGCTCAGCTGGATTCACACCCGCAATCCAGGCCATGCCGTTTTCCATCACCATGGCGACGCTGACACCGTTGGCGTTAAACACTTCGGCACCAAACGGCGGTACAGAGCCATCCTTCAGGCGCAGCAGCGCCATCATTTTTTGCCCCTGCGCCACGGCGAAGCGCTGATAACCAATCGCGCCTTCCGTCAGGGTGTTGGTGACGATGGCTTTGGTCGCGGAAATATCCTCGTCCATTGCGTCCACATCGATACGGGTATCAAAGCTGTGATAGCTGACGACGTCCGGTACGACGGCAATACCGAAGCGGTTTGAGTGCGCCTGTTCACCGTTCAGCGGTACATTCGCCACACCGTCGGTATCAACCATCACCCTGGCGGTATTCATTGACGCCTGGCTGTTATGCAGCGCCGCGCCGTGACGCGTTGCGGTAAAGCCGCCGCGCATCGTGCCGCCAACGGAGAAATAACGTGATTGCTGCCAGCTGACGTTAGACTCAAGCTCAGCCATCATGCTGCGATGCTTGTAGTAACCATCAAACGCGGTGTGCCCTTCACCGGAAACCCCTGCGCGCAGTCGCCATGGATTGTTACGGTCGCGGTTATCGGAATACGAAACCATCTGACTGGTCTGGTTGCCGCTGTTTTGCACTTCATAATCCATGGAGCGGCCATCGCTCCATGGCACAGAAATGGACAGCGAAAGGCTGTCGTCCCGTTTGCCCTGATACTCAGAGCGGTAAGCAGCAAGGTTGGCGCTGATCCCCTGAATGCCTGCGAACGAAAAGCTGTGCCCCATCGACAACCCGTAACGATCCTGAGAGCCACGATCCCAGTAATTCTGGTGGGTATAGGTCAGGTACAGCGTGGTCGCTAATTGCGGGTCGTCAGCAAAAAAGGTCTTGTTACCGGTGATGGTGTACATCTCTTTTTCGTTGCCGGCGCTGTTGTTATTTTCATACTGCTCGTCAAGGAACTGCGAGAAGGTGCGGAAGTTACGCTGTGAAAAGCGGTAACCAGCAAAGGTGATGGCGCTGTTGTACTCATCAAAGGTTTTGGCATAGCTGAGCTTAAAGGACATCCCTTTTTGTTCAGCCTGATGCTTCACCCGACTCACGGATTGCGTCGCGTCAGCCGACAGCGCACCCAGCCAGCTCAAATCCCGCCCAATCCCCATCGACCAGGCGTTATAACGATCGCCAGTGAGCAACGCGCCGCCATACAGCGACCACGCATTGCTGACCCCCCAGGAAAAATCACCGCTATAAAACGCAGGCCCCTGGACGTCGTGGTTATAACGCGATGGCTTACCGACCGCGGCGTTGTATCGAACATAGCCCGGGCGCGTCAGGTAAGGAATATCGGCCGTATTGACCTGAAAGGTTTGTACACTGCCATCCTGCTCTTCGACGCGAACATCCAGCGTGCCGCGTACCGAGCCGTGCAGATCCTGAATATTAAATGGCCCCGCAGGAACGGTGGTTTGATAGATAACACGCCCCTGCTGACTGACAGTGACCTTCGCATTGCTGCGCGCGATGCCATGTACTTCGGGCGCGTAGCCCTGCAAATTCGGCGGCAGCATGCGTTCGTCGCTGGCGAGGTTCGCCCCGGTGAAACGTACCGAATCAAAAACCTGAGAATTCAGGTAGATTTCGCCGAGCGTCAGTTTTGCCGCCTGCATCGGTAACGGGCGATAGGCATAGATCTGATCCCAATCGATTCGCCCTCGGTTCTCATCCGAAGCGTAATTGGCTTGGTACTGGCCACGAAAACGCCACGCGCCGAGGTTAAAGCCAGTCTGCCCATAGCCAGACAGAGAGCGATAACGATCGCCGCCCTGCTCGTAATGTGTGGCCTGGCCTGAAACGCTGTAGTCAAAAATTAGCCCTGCGACACCGTTATCCCAACGCTCCGGCGGCGTCCAGTCTGGATCGGTATATTTCATCCATGCCTGAGGCACGGTAATGTCCAGTACGCCGGCGCTATTATTCAGCACCACACCCGGCAGGCGGGAAATGTCATAGCAGGCCGCGCTGATCGGGTGAATATAGGTCAGCGCCTCTTCTTTGAGCGCCAGTAATTCAAGTTGTTGTGGCGTCAGACAGGCCATGGATTTATGCGGGTTGGCAGGGTCGACGATATAACGAATCGACTGCTGAGGGATCTCCTGGCTGTTAATACGAACATCCAGCAGATATTCTCCGGGAGTCACAAAGTTGCCTTCGGAAAAACGCTGCAAATCGACATTGTGCCTGTCGCTGGCATCCAGTACGTCGGTATTAAATTCAATGGCCTCATCCGCTTCAACAAATGAAGAGGCACAGACCAGAGCAATAAAAAGCGCCAGACGTTTTTTATCTGTTTTCAGCGTGATCATTTTCGTTCGCAAACCTTCAGATACCCGAATTGCAGTGCAGCTCAGAGATAATTCACAACAAAATGCGTGACCGCAGTAAATTCGCCGGATGTCATTCTTCCGTCGCGGGAGATCAAATAAGCCGTAAAATTGAGCGTGTTTTTCCCTGGGTTAAGCGCATAGTCCGGTGATGGCTCACCCAGATGAATTTGCTGTCCTTTGCCGTCATATATTTCTATCGCTAAATTTTCAGTTTCCGATTGCACGCTCAGATAATCAGGATTGTCACTATCGGGTGCGCCGGAAAAGGTAATATTGGCGCGTTGAAACAGACTCCCCGGATGTTGAGAATCCCCAAGGGAACATCCCAGCAAATGAATGCTGAAATCATGCGCAGATACTTTTTCAGGTTTACCGGAAATATCTCTGGCTGAGAGATCATCAAATTCAACCAGTAGCGACCGGTCGCGCGGATCGACATAACAGGCAGCTTCAATAATATTTCCCCGCATGCGCATTTTGCCGGGCGTACTGACAAGACGATGAGTGTCAGCCAAAACCCATGCAGGCGATATAAAGATAAAAAGCAGTAAAATACGCCATCCAGGCATCACCGCATTTCCTTTCAGTTATTCGCAGGAAGGGTTAGGCAGGCGCATAATTGCGCCTGCTGCAGATCGTTACTGGTAGTCGATCTGGAAATTAACGGTAGATTCGAAATCACCCGGAGTTACCGCTGCAGATGCGTTGTTTGCCTGCAGGTAAGCGACGAAATCAATGTCGGTTTCGCCATCGGTAATGTTGACCTGAGAGGCCGCTTTGCCCCATTCCACGTCCTGGTTGCCGCTGTCAACCATACCGATGCCCGCACCCTTTGCAGTACCCGAGGTGAACGCGGCCAGCGCGTTGTTATCTGAATCAATTGTTGCCGGGGTATAGGTCACAGTAGCCGTTTTCGCGACGGTCGTATCACAGCCCTGCAGCACGATTTTGGCATGCTTAACGCCTGCACGTTGGTTGTCTTTTAACTGAGAGGTTGGGATTTCACCAAAATTTACCTGCACCGGGCTGGATTCTGGGGCCAGACCGCATGCGGAATTAACCAGAGAACCAGTGAAGTGAATTTTACCGTTAGTCGGTTCAACATTTTTTGCAGCATAAGCAGAAGATGCAGTAAAAGTCATTCCCGCCATCAGCGCACAGGCCACAGCCACGTTTTTCATTTTCATATTACTACTTAACCTTATATCTTTTTTTTGGTTATTCCGACGATCTATTTCCGCAGACAATCAATGCAAGGGAAATCCTGATCTGCAGGTGGCGGTAGTGCATATCCTTGCAAACAATCCATCTCAAGCCACCCCGTATTTTGAACTTCATTGGTATTCCATCCGAAATACCGTCCACAGGTGTTTACGCTGTTTCGGGACTTATATTAAGTCGACGAAAAAATGACACAATGCAAAAATCCGGTATTAATCAAACTCAGGGAATCGTGTTGTAACACAGTCTGTCGAGCGATCGTTTACCTAAAAAACAGCCAAAAAACATACCACACCCAGTGTTAATTGCTATTATTTATGGTTTTTATAGAGTTTTTATCTATCAAATATTTTTTTATTTAGCCAGAAGAACAGGCAAAATGTATTTATGAAAGTTTTGTAAAAATGAAATTAGGTATCAAAAGCGAGTAATGACAATAAGATAGTGAAAGAGAGGAAGGACATAGGAGGATTCTATTAGATATATTAAAAGATTGTTATATAAATATTAATAAAGAGTTCTATGGTACAATCATTTTTTATAAATGAATTATGTTATGCTATTGCTTCCCCCACTCGAATGCGAGATATCCTGCTTTAAAGGAGACATCAGTGATTTCTCATATACCAATAAACAAAATCAAATCCGTAATTATTGGTGATGGCTTAGTTTTCAGACCACATAAAAATACCCTAAAAGACCTGGCGTCTGGTGAAATGGCCACATTGAATAATGTGGCAACACAATTACTGCTCTATCTGTTGCAAAATGGTAAAGAGATATCCTCGCGCGATGAAATTCTGCAGAATGTTTTCCAGCATAATGGCGCCAGAGCGACGGATGCTAATCTCAATCAGCACATTTCATTTCTGCGCAAAGCAATAACGTCTACGGGCCATCCTGCAGAACTGATCGTCACCATTCCGCGAATAGGATTTCGGATGGGCGACGCCAGTATCAATATTCAGCAACTGGAGGAAGCACAAGCACCCACCAGAATAGCCAATGTTGCATTGATGCCCAGGAAAAAGAAACGAAACCTGTGGCCTGTCATGATAACAACGTTAATTACCGGCATCGCCGTGCTGGCGACAGCGTGGTTAACATGGATACCCAATAAAATCGCTATGACGGACGCGGCGATCCTGCGGACTATCGACTACGAGCAATGCCGAGTGCATATATTAGGAAACGCCCTCACCGACACCATTACCGAAAAAAAAGCGCTGGATATTTTCAAGTCCGTGGGTATTAACCCTAACTGTTCGTATCCAAAAGATCTGTATCTCAATACCTGGGCGAGCAACCATAATCTGGTTGAGTGGTCGTTTGCAGCTGAATGTGGGCTAAACCTCGGCTATTACCATTGCATCAGCCAGTATCGCCATCATGAGGAATGATATGAAGCAGGAAAGCGATCACTCTCCTTTACTATGGTCAGTCGTGATTGCCATTTTTGGGCTGGCGACTATCGCTTTTTTTATTATCGCCGGGAATGCGAAAAAACAAGAAATCAGTTTTTCCTGTTCCTCGGAATTCACGTCGATACTCGACATCCAAAACACCAAAAAGGAACTCCACGGAATAATGCTGATCACCAGCTACAACTCTGGACACCTCTCATTGTCAGTACAAGGGAAACTCAAAAGTGATGATGGCGAGTTTGCTGTTAACCGAAAACTGTTCTTTCGCTATGCCCGACCACTCGGCCATACCGCCGGCGTTTTTATGCTCACCCCCGACGGACGCGAAAAATCCCCGGATGATGAAGCAACGGATGCTATAGATTATCTTTTCTTTGACGCTTACGAACGTGCCGACAAGCTGTATATGCTAAAGCACCTGAATGAGGAAACGGTTCTTATTGGCGATAACTTTTCACCCCGCTTCGCCTGCGTGATGAATCACTTCGCGAGTTAATCGCCTTCTGGATATGCGTCGGGTTAAGGATGACCTGATGTGTTGCCCACCCGAAAGCACGGGCGCGGTCGATAGAACGTGAGAATGAGATTATTATTTTTGGTGGGTTAAAACGACGAAAGCCTGAATCATTTCTGATTCAGGCTTTCTGAATAGTGGCGGAATGGACGGGACTCGAACCCGCGACCCCCTGCGTGACAGGCAGGTATTCTAACCAACTGAACTACCACTCCGCGTTGTGTTCCGCTTGGGAACGAAGCGAATATTACGGATTGCCTCGCACCTCGTCAACGCCTTTTCTCACGTTTTTTAATCGTTTGCTGCAAAAATCACCCGAATGGCCATTTTCATACCGTAAATGTACAAACTATGCCCGCCAGAGGCAACTTCCGCCTTTCTTCTGCACCAGGTCAAGGCGTGACTCATGGGCCGCTAACTCTTCATCAGTGGCGAAAACAACACGTAGTTTGCTGGACTGGCGCACAATACGCTGGATCCCTGTGTCATTCCTCTGCTGGCTGTCGCCTTCCATTGAAAACGCCATCGTGGTCTGCCCGCCGGTCATCATCAGATAAACGTCGGCCAGAATCTGGGCATCAAGCAATGCGCCGTGCAGGGTTCGTTTACTGTTGTCTATCTCATAGCGCGAGCACAACGCATCAAGGCTGTTTCGCTTGCCAGGAAACATTTTCCTCGCCAGCGCCAGGCTATCGGTTATTTTGCAGAATTCGTTCGTCTTCGGAATATCCCGCTTGAGCTTCGCGAACTCGTAATCCATAAAACCGATATCGAACGATGCGTTATGGATGACCAGCTCCGCGCCGCGAATGTAGTCGAGAAATTCGTCGGCTACATCAGCAAACGTGGGTTTATCAAGCAGGAATTCGTCTGCGATTCCGTGTACGCCGAACGCTTCCGGGTCCACCAGCCGATCCGGCTTCAGGTAAACATGGAAGTTATTGCCGGTCAGGCGGCGGTTCACCACTTCAACCGCACCGATCTCAATGATCTTGTGGCCTTCATAGTGGGCGCCAATCTGGTTCATACCGGTGGTTTCGGTATCGAGGACGATCTGTCGTGTAATTCCAGTGCTCATAACGGTCATTTATGTCAGACTTATCGTTTGATTTCGATTTGCTAAAACAGGAAGTCTACCAGAGATGCTTAAACAGGTAGAAATTTTCACCGATGGTTCTTGCCTGGGAAATCCAGGACCGGGTGGTTATGGGGCGATTTTACGCTATCGCGGGCGCGAAAAAACCTTTAGCGAAGGCTACAACCTTACAACTAATAATCGCATGGAGCTGATGGCAGCAATCGTTGCGCTGGAAGCCCTGAAAGAACAGTGTGAAGTGATACTCAGCACGGACAGCCAGTATGTGCGCCAGGGCATTACGCAGTGGATCCACAACTGGAAGAAGCGTGGCTGGAAAACAGCAGATAAAAAACCAGTGAAGAACGTCGATCTGTGGAAGCGTCTCGATGCCGCTTTAGGCCCTCATCAAATCAAATGGGAATGGGTTAAAGGCCATGCGGGCCATCCGGAAAACGAACGCTGCGATGAGCTTGCGCGCACCGCGGCCATGAGCCCGACTCAGGATGATATTGGGTATCAGACTGAGGCTTAAGCGTCCGGTTTACGGTATTGCCGGGTCGCGCCAACGGCATGACGGATAGGCGTTTTGCTTTTATTTTGTTTCATCGGGTTGAGCGTAAGCGGAATGGTTCGCTTGCGCGCAACCACCAGCTGTAAACAGCCCAGCGCGGGGATATGGGTGCTTAACATTTTCCCGCCCTTCTTATTCCAGGGCAGAACATGAAAACGACTATAGTGCAGCACTTCAAAATTCAGTAATGATAGCCAGTCCAATTGACGCATGAGGGTAAACATCCGACTGTTATAGGGCGATGTCTTACGCAATACGGGCACCAGTTTACGCAAACCCATCAGGCTTACCGGGTTAAAGCCGCTCAAAATCAACCAACCGTCATCAATCAACACGCGATCGGCTTCACGCAGTAGGCGATGCGGATCGGAACACCACGGTAACGTATGGGCCAATAAACAGACATCCACGGACTTATCGGCAAAGGGAAGATGCAAAGGATCGGCCGTCACCTGCATGGGAGAACCCTGCAAAGAAACATTTACCTGATGAGAAACCGCGCACGCTTCGGAATCGATTTCTGCGCTTAAATTACCAACCTTAAGCAGATGAAAACCGTACATTTTTGCGAACCACGGGTTAAGCTGATACTCCAGCGCCTCACGATAGTGTTCGCCCCAGGGCAGATCATCCCAGCTAACGGGCGCTACGACAGTTTGAGGGATCCTTGCCGGTTTCATCACAACCTTCCGTTACGCATTGAGAGGTAATATATGAATCTTAACAGTATTCCTGCATTTCAGGACAATTACATCTGGGTCTTGTCAAATAATGACCAGCATTGTCTGATTGTGGACCCGGGTGAAGCGGCTCCTGTTCTGAAAGCCATTGCAGAGCATAACTGGGTGCCTGAAGCCATTCTGCTAACCCATCATCATCAGGATCACGTGGGCGGAGTGAAAGAGCTACTGCAACATTTCCCACACATAGTGGTATACGGACCAGCTGAAACGCAAGATAAGGGAACGACGCATATAGTCGAAGATGGCGATATTGCACTCGTTTTGGGGCATGAATTTACGGTAATTGCCACTCCGGGTCACACTTTAGGACATATCTGTTACTTTAGTCAGCCTTATCTGTTTTGTGGCGACACGCTCTTTTCTGGCGGTTGCGGTCGGCTTTTTGAAGGCACCCCATCCCAAATGTATCAATCACTTAAAAAACTAAACTCACTTCCTGACGACACATTGATTTGTTGCGCACATGAATACACATTAGCAAATATGAAGTTTGCTTTAAGCATTCTGCCGCACGATTCGTTCATAAATGAATATTATCGTAAAGTTAATGAGTTACGCGTAAAAAAACAAATGACACTACCCGTAATTCTGAAAAATGAGCGACGAATTAATCTTTTTTTGAGAGCGGAAGATGTTGATTTAATTAATGAAATTAACAAAGAAACAATATTGCAACAACCTGAAGAGCGTTTTGCCTGGTTAAGGTCAAAGAAAGATACGTTCTGACAATTCCGGGTTGCCTTTTGAAAACTTCGCCGTTATGATCGGTCGTCTTTTAAGCAACTATTGACACACACATGAAGGCAAAAGCGATATTACTCGCCTCTGTCCTGCTTGTTGGGTGCCAGAATACTGGTAACGTCCAACAACACGCACAGAGCCTTTCTGCAGCTGGTCAAGGGGAAGCAGGAAAGTTTACAAGTCAGGCGCGATGGATGGACGACGGAACATCTATCGCCGCTGATCAAGATTTGTGGGCTTTCATTGGTGACGAGCTAAAGATGGGAATTCCGGAAAACAGCCGGATTCGCGAACAGAAACAGAAGTATTTACGCAATAAGAGCTATCTCCACGATGTAACTTTACGGGCAGAGCCGTATATGTACTGGATAGCCGGGCAGGTTAAGAAACGTAACATGCCTATGGAACTGGTACTACTACCCATAGTGGAGAGCGCTTTTGATCCTCACGCAACGTCTGGCGCCAATGCCGCAGGTATTTGGCAGATCATTCCGAGCACGGGGCGCAATTATGGTTTAAAACAGACCCGCAGTTATGATGCACGTCGCGACGTTGTGGCTTCCACCACCGCCGCGCTGGACATGATGCAGCGTCTGAACAAGATGTTTGATGGCGACTGGCTGCTGACCGTTGCTGCTTATAATAGCGGTGAAGGTCGTGTCATGAAGGCAATCAAAACGAACAAAGCTCGTGGTAAACCCACTGACTTCTGGTCGTTGCCATTGCCTCAGGAAACGAAGCTATACGTGCCCAAAATGCTGGCATTGAGCGATATACTCAAAAACAGCAAACGCTATGGCGTACGTCTGCCAACAACAGACGAAAGCCGCGCGTTGGCACGTGTTCGCCTGAGTAGCCCGGTTGAGATGGCTCAGGTTGCCGATATGGCGGGTATTTCCGTTAGCAAGCTGAAGACCTTCAATGCAGGCGTGAAAGGTTCCACGTTGGGTGCCAGCGGCCCGCAATATGTGATGGTGCCAAAGAAGCATGCAGAGAAGCTGCGTGAGTCTCTGGCTTCAGGCGAAATTGCAGCCGTGCAGTCAACGCTGGTCGCGGATAACACGCCGCTGAACAGCCGTAGCTACAAAGTTCGCTCTGGCGATACGCTTTCTGGCGTTGCTTCACGTCTTGGCGTGAGCATCAATGACCTTAAGCAGTGGAATAATCTGCGCGGGTCGTCGCTGAAAGTAGGCCAGAATCTGACGGTGGGCGCTGGCAGCAGCGCACAGCGACTGGCGAACAACAGCGATAGCATCACCTATCGTGTGCGTAAAGGCGACTCGCTCTCGAGTATTGCCAAACGCCACGGGGTTAACATCAAGGATGTGATGCGCTGGAACAGCGATACGAATAATCTACAGCCAGGCGATCAGCTAACGTTGTTTGTGAAAAACAACGACATGCCGGACTCCTGATAGCATTGTAGAAATGAAGGCACTGGTTTCCCCCCAGTGCCTTTTTCATTTATCCCGCTTTATGTGCCTCAACCATTATCGTGTCGCTGGTAAACGAGCCATCTTCCTGTAACGCAAAGTAGTCTTTCACTTGTGCAGAAGCACTTTGTTGGTAGGCACGAATCGCGTCGCTCAACGCTGCAGGCGTACGCATCCGCGCCACCCACGAACTGAATTCCAGCGCCAGGCGATCGGTTAACAAGGTATCGGCAATCAGATTGGCGTCATTGATTAACGACAACCACTCTCCGCTGGAATAGTTGCGTACGTGTGAGGTATCGCGTAATGCCTCCACGGTTTGCAACCAGATATCACGTACTGGGTGGCCAGGCGACATCACATCCATCACAATCAGTACACCCCCGGGCTTCAGAACGCGGTTCACTTCCCGCAGCGCGCGCCCGACATCATGCCAGTGATGCGCGGAATAGCGGCTAATCACCACATCAAATACGTTATCTTCAAATGGCAGGCTCTCAGCATACCCCTGCCGTGTGGCGATATTTTCCAGACCTCGGTCTTTTGCCGCCTTAGCAACCACTTCAAGCATCTGCGACGATAAATCATAAGCCACGACCTGCTTTACCTGTTGCGCGGCCACAAAGCTAGCGTGCCCTGCTCCGCATCCCATATCCAATACGCGAGCCTGCGGAAATGCCGACAACCTTTCCCCCAGACGTTGCAAGTCACGGCCAGAGGCGTGCACCGTACTGGTTAAATAGGCATTAGCCTGAGAGCCAAACTGTTTTTCGACGTTGTCATGGTGAGAGCGTGTTGTCATTGTGTTGTCCTTCGGTTGTTATGAAATATGAAGGGCAACCATCACAGGCCTGCCCTATGGCAGACCTGACACACCGTTATTGTTCAGGTTTGCCGGGACTGAATTCAACGAGTAGCGGGTTGTGATCGGATGCACGGGTGACCAGCACAGAGGCTTCACTCACGTTCAGACCGCGATAGAACACAAAATCAAGAGGGCGACCAAACGCACGGCGGCGCTGATCGTCAGTAAAGCGAACCTGGCGCAGCGACATTTCACGCGCAAAACGGTACAGCGCATTCATCCGTCGACGGCTCCAGGCATTAAAATCGCCAGCCATGATCACCGGACCGCTGTGATGAGCAATCTGATCGCCAATGGGAAGTAACTGCTTACTATAGACATCAACGCCAAGGCTAAAGTTAACCGCGTGGATATTCACCACCATTAACAGCCGAGTGTCAGGCAACGGGTACACCGTCACCAGCGCCGATTTCGCCAGCCGTAAAATAGGCTCACGCTCGCGCAATGGACAGCAGTAAACAGGATGAGCAGCAGAGAGCGTCATGACGCCAGAGGGATGCTGAGGCAGCACAAAGGCCGGAACCTGATCGGCAGCAAGATAGTTAGCGGTCGCAAACTGCACCAGTTCTGGCGTGGTTTGTGCTTCCTGCAATAACACCAGATGCGCATCTTTGCCAAAATTCTTCAGCACCGACTGCCATTCTGCGCGCTGCTGTTTAAAAATATTCCATACCAGCACGCGAATGCGATCTTCACTGCTTAACGGAACGCCTGCGGGTAATGCCTGGCCAATATGCGCAAACGACCCCGGCGGTAAAATCCGCTCGGCGGGTTGTCCGGCAACATAACGCATGGCATAGGTGTTTTTTCGCACTTTAGACTTTCAAACCTCTGTAACGTCAACCAGTCCGCAGCCGGACTGGTTCTTCTGTTATAGGGATTTTAGCACTCACTTTCAACGAACAATTGCAGTTTGTTTTGTAAGTGGGCGCTTACATCAATGATTTACCCCAAAGCAACGCGCGCGGGCTTATCAAGACGACCGCTGAGTCCCATCAGCAGGAAAGCAACCAGGACAATAAGTGCGCCAATCCACGGCGTCTGCGCCAGACCATAATGCTCGACCGTTTGTCCACCAATCACTGAACCCAGTGCAATGCCAATGTTAAACGCCGCAATGTTCAACCCTGACGCCACATCTACAGCATTAGGCGTAAATTGTTCCGCTTTCTGTACCACATAGACCTGCAACCCCGGTACGTTACCAAAGGCAAAGATCCCCATTACCAGGATGGTAGCCAGCGCGGCATACTGTGTAGAAGCCGTCAGTTGGAAAACCATCAGCAGAACAAACAGTGCGGCGAAAATGAATTTCAGCGCAGGAACGGCACCATGCTTATCCGCCAGCTTACCACCCCAGATATTACCGATAGCCACTGAAACACCGTAACCCAGTAAGATCCAGCTTACTGCTGCCGGAGAGAATCCCGCCAGATCCTGCATCATCGGTGCCAGGAAGGTGAATGCCGTGAATACACCGCCGTAGCCCAGTGCCGTAACGGCATAAATCAACAACAGACGGGGATGAGTCAGCACTTTCACCTGGTCGCGAATGCTGGCGGCTGCACGACCGGGAATGTTGGCGGGGATCAACAGCTGGCTACTGATCAGTGCAATCACGCCTAACATTGATACCGCAAGGAAAGTCTCGCGCCAGCCAAAGTGTTGACCAATAAACGTTCCCAGCGGCACGCCGGTTACCAGCGCCACCGTTAAGCCACCAAACATAATGGCGATGGCGGAGGCCGCTTTCTCTTTCGGCACCAGACTTGTCGCGATGGTAGAACCAATCGAGAAGAATACACCGTGTGCCAGCCCAGTCAGCAGACGAGCGACAATGAGTGTCATATACCCGGGAGCCTGCCATGCCAGCAAATTCCCCGCCGTAAACAGAACCATCAGCGCAACCAGTAACTGCTTACGTGGCAGGCGTCCGGTCAAAGCGGTCAGTACCGGTGCGCCAATCGCCACACCCAGCGCATAGATGGAAACCAGCATCCCGGCGGAAGGTAACGAGATCGCCAGTTGTTTAGCGATGGTCGGCACCAGACCAACAATCACAAACTCAGTAGTGCCTATAGCGAAGGCACTAATTGTTAGTGCAAATAAAGCGAGAGGCATAAATAACTCCGTAACATCAGTAATCAGATGACACGCAGTATGCCTGGATGTTTTAATGACAAAAATATTCAAAATCTCAATATAATTTTGCGTCAGGTGCAAAAATGAAAGCAACCTCTGAAGAACTTGCGATTTTTGTAGCGGTAGTCGAAAGCGGCAGCTTTAGCCGGGCGGCAGAACAGCTTGGACAAGCCAATTCCGCGGTCAGTCGGGCAGTAAAAAAGCTGGAGATGAAACTGGGCGTCAGTTTGCTTAATCGAACGACCCGACAGCTAAGTCTCACTGAGGAAGGAGAGCGCTACTTCAGGCGGGTGCAGCAGATACTGCAAGAGATGGCTGCAGCAGAAACGGAAATCATGGAGTCGCGTAATACTCCGCGCGGCCTGCTGCGCATCGACGCAGCAACACCGGTGATGTTGCATTTCCTGATGCCGCTAATCAAACCGTTCCGGGAGCGGTATCCCGAGATGACGTTGTCTCTCGTCTCCTCGGAAACATTCATCAATCTTATTGAACGAAAAGTGGATGTTGCTATACGAGCGGGTACACTGACTGACTCGAGTCTACGTGCGCGTCCGTTATTTACCAGCTATCGCAAGATTATTGCCTCACCGGAGTACATTGCCCGTTTTGGTAGACCAGAGACCGTCGAGGAGTTAAAACAGCATCTGTGTCTGGGGTTTTCCGAACCGGTTTCGCTCAATACCTGGCCAATTGCCTGTAGCGACGGACAGCTGCATGAGGTCGAGTGTGGAATTTCTTCCAACAGTGGGGAAACGCTAAAACAGCTTTGCCTGAACGGCAACGGCATCGCCTGTCTTTCAGATTATATGATAGATAAAGAGATCGCGCAGGGAGAGCTAGTGGAACTGCTGGCCGATAAACGTCTGCCGGTAAAAATGCCTTTCAGCGCCGTTTACTACAGCGATCGTGCGGTCAGTACACGTATTCGTGCATTTATAGACTTTTTAAGTGAATATATAAGAACAGCTCCCGAAGGAGCTGTAAAATAGGGGTAAGGGATACACAGGCTCGGGCAATTAATCCCAGGCAGGAGCCAGACCTTCCGGGCTGACCAGACGATCGTTGCAGTCCAGTGCCGCGATCATTTTTTTATCTTCGGCATCCAGATGCAGTTCCAGCGCCAGCAGGTTGCTTGCCAGGTTTTCACGTTTGGTAGAAGAAGGAATTACGGAGTAACCTTCCCCCATTGCCCATGCCAGAATAACCTGCGCCGGAGTCGCATTATGTTTAGCGGCAATGTGCGCAATCACTTCATCTTTCAGCGCGTTACCGTAAGCCAGTGTCATGTAAGAGGTGATGTGGATACCGTGTGCTTTCGCCCAGTCAACCACCTTACGGCTCTGAAGATACGGAGAAAGCTCAATCTGGTTGGTCGCAATATTGTCTGCGCCTACTGCGGCAATGGCTTTTTCCATCAGCGCAATGGTGAAGTTTGAGATACCAATTTCACGAGTCAGTCCCTGCTGTTTTGCTTCGAGCAGCGCCAGCATGAATTCCTCAACAGATACAGCATCTCCTGGAGATGGCCAGTGGATCAGCACCAAATCAACATAATCTGTACGCAGTTTCTTCAGGCTTTCTTTCAGACTTGGGATCAGTTTTTCTTTGCTGAGATTTTCAATCCAGATCTTGGTGGTGATGTACAGTTCGTTACGCGGTACGCCGGTTTCGGCAATCGCCTGACCAACAGCCGCTTCATTATCATAGATTTGCGCAGTGTCGACAGCACGGTAGCCTAGTTCAAGCGCCGTTTTAACAGAAGCGATAACCACGTCGTCTTTCAGGCGGAAAGTACCCAAACCGAATGCAGGGATAGCCATAGAATTCCTCTTTTTAATCACTATGTTCATCAACTAAGAGGATTATGACTTCCAGCTCTTTATAGAAAAAGAGTGATAAATGCAGAGGATTTTTGCGGATGTAGCAATAATCAAACTGCAGGCAAAGAAAAAGCCCTGAGCTAATGCTCAGGGCTCTTAATAAGTGGCGGAACGGACGGGACTCGAACCCGCGACCCCCTGCGTGACAGGCAGGTATTCTAACCAACTGAACTACCGCTCCACCGAATTTCTTTGTCACTACCCGGATTCTTCATCCCGGTTTACTGCAATTTGATGCCTGGCAGTTCCCTACTCTCGCATGGGGAGACCCCACACTACCATCGGCGCTACGGCGTTTCACTTCTGAGTTCGGCATGGGGTCAGGTGGGACCACCGCGCTACAGCCGCCAGGCAAATTCTGTTATCAGACCACTTTATGCGTTCTGATGTAATCTGTATCAAGCTGAATATGATGTCTGTCTTTCGCCAAAACATCTTCGGCGTTGTAAGGTTAAGCCTCACGGTTCATTAGTATCGGTTAGCTCAATGTATCGCTACACTTACACACCCGACCTATCAACGTCGTCGTCTTCAACGTTCCTTCAGGAGACTTAAAGTCTCAGGGAGAACTCATCTCGGGGCAAGTTTCGTGCTTAGATGCTTTCAGCACTTATCTCTTCCGCATTTAGCTACCGGGCAATGCCATTGGCATGACAACCCGAACACCAGTGATGCGTCCACTCCGGTCCTCTCGTACTAGGAGCAGCCCCCCTCAATTCTCCAGCGCCCACGGCAGATAGGGACCGAACTGTCTCACGACGTTCTAAACCCAGCTCGCGTACCACTTTAAATGGCGAACAGCCATACCCTTGGGACCTACTTCAGCCCCAGGATGTGATGAGCCGACATCGAGGTGCCAAACACCGCCGTCGATATGAACTCTTGGGCGGTATCAGCCTGTTATCCCCGGAGTACCTTTTATCCGTTGAGCGATGGCCCTTCCATTCAGAACCACCGGATCACTAAGACCTGCTTTCGCACCTGCTCGAGCCGTCACTCTCGCAGTCAAGCTAGCTTATGCCTTTGCACTAACCTCCTGATGTCCGACCAGGATTAGCTAACCTTCGTGCTCCTCCGTTACTCTTTAGGAGGAGACCGCCCCAGTCAAACTACCCACCAGACACTGTCCGCAACCCGGGTAACGGGTCCACGTTAGAACACCAGCCATTAAAGGGTGGTATTTCAAGGATGGCTCCATGCAGACTGGCGTCCACACTTCAAAGCCTCCCACCTATCCTACACATCAAGGACCAGTGTTCAGTGTCAAGCTATAGTAAAGGTTCACGGGGTCTTTCCGTCTTGCCGCGGGTACACTGCATCTTCACAGCGAGTTCAATTTCACTGAGTCTCGGGTGGAGACAGCCTGGCCATCATTACGCCATTCGTGCAGGTCGGAACTTACCCGACAAGGAATTTCGCTACCTTAGGACCGTTATAGTTACGGCCGCCGTTTACCGGGGCTTCGATCAAGAGCTTCTCCTTACGGATAACCCCATCAATTAACCTTCCGGCACCGGGCAGGCGTCACACCGTATACGTCCACTTTCGTGTTTGCACAGTGCTGTGTTTTTAATAAACAGTTGCAGCCAGCTGGTATCTTCGACTGATTTCAGCTCCATGAGTAAATCACTTCACCTACATATCAGCGTGCCTTCTCCCGAAGTTACGGCACCATTTTGCCTAGTTCCTTCACCCGAGTTCTCTCAAGCGCCTTGGTATTCTCTACCTGACCACCTGTGTCGGTTTGGGGTACGATTTCGTGTTACCTGATGCTTAGAGGCTTTTCCTGGAAGCAGGGCATTTGTTACTTCAGCACCGTAGTGCCTCGTCATCACACCTCAGCGTTAAAAAGGTACCGGATTTACCTGGAACCTCCGCCTACATGCTTAAACCGGGACAACCGTCGCCCGGCTAACATAGCCTTCTCCGTCCCCCCTTCGCAGTAACACCAAGTACAGGAATATTAACCTGTTTCCCATCGACTACGCCTTTCGGCCTCGCCTTAGGGGTCGACTCACCCTGCCCCGATTAACGTTGGACAGGAACCCTTGGTCTTCCGGCGTGCGGGGTTTTCACCCGCATTATCGTTACTTATGTCAGCATTCGCACTTCTGATACCTCCAGCATGCCTCACAGCACACCTTCAACGGCTTACAGAACGCTCCCCTACCCAACAACACATAGTGTCGCTGCCGCAGCTTCGGTGCATGGTTTAGCCCCGTTACATCTTCCGCGCAGGCCGACTCGACCAGTGAGCTATTACGCTTTCTTTAAATGATGGCTGCTTCTAAGCCAACATCCTGGCTGTCTGTGCCTTCCCACATCGTTTCCCACTTAACCATGACTTTGGGACCTTAGCTGGCGGTCTGGGTTGTTTCCCTCTTCACGACGGACGTTAGCACCCGCCGTGTGTCTCCCGTGATAACATTCTTCGGTATTCGCAGTTTGCATCGGGTTGGTAAGTCGGGATGACCCCCTAGCCGAAACAGTGCTCTACCCCCGAAGATGAATTCACGAGGCGCTACCTAAATAGCTTTCGGGGAGAACCAGCTATCTCCCGGTTTGATTGGCCTTTCACCCCCAGCCACAAGTCATCCGCTAATTTTTCAACATTAGTCGGTTCGGTCCTCCAGTTAGTGTTACCCAACCTTCAACCTGCCCATGGCTAGATCACCGGGTTTCGGGTCTATACCCTGCAACTTAACGCCCAGTTAAGACTCGGTTTCCCTTCGGCTCCCCTATACGGTTAACCTTGCTACAGAATATAAGTCGCTGACCCATTATACAAAAGGTACGCAGTCACCCAACAAAGAGGCTCCCACTGCTTGTACGTACACGGTTTCAGGTTCTTTTTCACTCCCCTCGCCGGGGTTCTTTTCGCCTTTCCCTCACGGTACTGGTTCACTATCGGTCAGTCAGGAGTATTTAGCCTTGGAGGATGGTCCCCCCATATTCAGACAGGATACCACGTGTCCCGCCCTACTCTTCGAGTTCACAACCTGTGCATTTTGGTGTACGGGACTATCACCCTGTACCGTCGGACTTTCCAGACCGTTCCACTAACACACAAGCTGATTCAGACTCTGGGCTGCTCCCCGTTCGCTCGCCGCTACTGGGGGAATCTCGGTTGATTTCTTTTCCTCGGGGTACTTAGATGTTTCAGTTCCCCCGGTTCGCTTCATTACGCTATGTATTCACGTAATGATAGTGTGTCGAAACACACTGGGTTTCCCCATTCGGAAATCGCCGGTTATAACGGTTCATATCACCTTACCGACGCTTATCGCAGATTAGCACGTCCTTCATCGCCTCTGACTGCCAGGGCATCCACCGTGTACGCTTAGTCGCTTAACCTCACAACCCGAAGATGTTTCTTTCGATTCATCATCGACTTGCAAAAATTTGAGAGACTCGAACACACCGCTTATCTGTTCTTATTTACGGAGAACAGACACAGTGTGTCGTTTCAATTTTCAGCTTGATCCAGATTTTTAAAGAGCAAATATCTCAAACGTCACCCGAAGGTAAGTTTTGAGATATTGAGGTCGGCGACTTTCACTCACACATACCAGCAAGTGGCGTCCCCTAGGGGATTCGAACCCCTGTTACCGCCGTGAAAGGGCGGTGTCCTGGGCCTCTAGACGAAGGGGACACTGAAGTCTCAATCGCAAGACGCCTTGCTATTTACTTTTCATCAGACAATCTGTGTGAGCACTTCAAAGGCAGGTTCTTTAAGGTAAGGAGGTGATCCAACCGCAGGTTCCCCTACGGTTACCTTGTTACGACTTCACCCCAGTCATGAATCACAAAGTGGTAAGCGCCCTCCCGAAGGTTAAGCTACCTACTTCTTTTGCAACCCACTCCCATGGTGTGACGGGCGGTGTGTACAAGGCCCGGGAACGTATTCACCGTGGCATTCTGATCCACGATTACTAGCGATTCCGACTTCATGGAGTCGAGTTGCAGACTCCAATCCGGACTACGACATACTTTATGAGGTCCGCTTGCTCTCGCGAGGTCGCTTCTCTTTGTATATGCCATTGTAGCACGTGTGTAGCCCTACTCGTAAGGGCCATGATGACTTGACGTCATCCCCACCTTCCTCCAGTTTATCACTGGCAGTCTCCTTTGAGTTCCCGGCCGGACCGCTGGCAACAAAGGATAAGGGTTGCGCTCGTTGCGGGACTTAACCCAACATTTCACAACACGAGCTGACGACAGCCATGCAGCACCTGTCTCAGAGTTCCCGAAGGCACCAAAGCATCTCTGCTAAGTTCTCTGGATGTCAAGAGTAGGTAAGGTTCTTCGCGTTGCATCGAATTAAACCACATGCTCCACCGCTTGTGCGGGCCCCCGTCAATTCATTTGAGTTTTAACCTTGCGGCCGTACTCCCCAGGCGGTCGACTTAACGCGTTAGCTCCGGAAGCCACGCCTCAAGGGCACAACCTCCAAGTCGACATCGTTTACGGCGTGGACTACCAGGGTATCTAATCCTGTTTGCTCCCCACGCTTTCGCACCTGAGCGTCAGTCTTTGTCCAGGGGGCCGCCTTCGCCACCGGTATTCCTCCAGATCTCTACGCATTTCACCGCTACACCTGGAATTCTACCCCCCTCTACAAGACTCTAGCCTGCCAGTTTCGGATGCAGTTCCCAGGTTGAGCCCGGGGATTTCACATCCGACTTGACAGACCGCCTGCGTGCGCTTTACGCCCAGTAATTCCGATTAACGCTTGCACCCTCCGTATTACCGCGGCTGCTGGCACGGAGTTAGCCGGTGCTTCTTCTGCGAGTAACGTCAATCGTTGCGGTTATTAACCACAACGCCTTCCTCCTCGCTGAAAGTACTTTACAACCCGAAGGCCTTCTTCATACACGCGGCATGGCTGCATCAGGCTTGCGCCCATTGTGCAATATTCCCCACTGCTGCCTCCCGTAGGAGTCTGGACCGTGTCTCAGTTCCAGTGTGGCTGGTCATCCTCTCAGACCAGCTAGGGATCGTCGCCTAGGTGAGCCGTTACCCCACCTACTAGCTAATCCCATCTGGGCACATCCGATGGCAAGAGGCCCGAAGGTCCCCCTCTTTGGTCTTGCGACGTTATGCGGTATTAGCTACCGTTTCCAGTAGTTATCCCCCTCCATCGGGCAGTTTCCCAGACATTACTCACCCGTCCGCCACTCGTCACCCAAGGAGCAAGCTCCTCTGTGCTACCGTTCGACTTGCATGTGTTAGGCCTGCCGCCAGCGTTCAATCTGAGCCATGATCAAACTCTTCAATTTAAGTTTGATGCTCGTGAATTAAACTTCGTAATGAATTACGTATGTTCACTCAGAGACTTGGTATTCATTTTTCGTCTTGCGACGTTAAGAATCCGTATCTTCGAGTGCCCACACAGATTGTCTGATAAATTGTTAAAGAGCAGTGCCGCTTCGCTTTTTCTCAGCGGCGCGGGGTGTGCATATTACGCCATCCCGCTGCGAAGTCAAGCATTTAATTTCGCTTTCTTCGCCGGAGTTCTCAGTGGAACCCCGCTGACCCGGCGGCTTATAATCCGTTGTTCCGTGTCAGTGGAGGCGCATTATAGGGAGTTATTTCAGGCTGACAAGGGGAAATTTAAAATAACTTTCTGAGTGCGTGTTTTTTCACCAAAACAACCATTAACATGCCATAAAATAAGCAAATTGCCGTTTTTGCAGCCGCAATCACACTTCCAGGTGGCATACTAATGAATAAGAAAAAGAGTAAGGAAGAACATTCATGCCGTTAAATGCCCAACAGCTAGCCGCACAGAAAAACTTGTCCTACGTTCTGGCCGAAAAGCTGGCTCAGCGAATATTAAAAGGTGAATACGCGCCGGGCGCTATATTGCCTGGCGAAATAGAGCTGGGCGATCAGTTTGGTGTGAGTCGCACCGCGGTAAGAGAGGCGGTAAAAACGTTAACGGCAAAAGGTATGGTATTACCACGCCCACGTATCGGCACACGCGTCATGCCGCAAGCAAACTGGAACTTCCTCGACCAGGAGCTGCTCACCTGGTGGATGACGGAAGATAATTTCCCACAGGTCATTAAACATTTTCTGGTGATGCGTATCAGCCTGGAGCCTCAGGCGTGTTTACTGGCGGCGACCATTGGTACGGCTGAACAGAAAGCGCACCTCAACACGCTGATGGAAGAGATGGTCGAGCTGAAAAGAAACTTCAGACGCGAACGCTGGATTGAGGTTGATATCGCCTGGCATGAACACATCTATGAAATGAGTGCGAATCCGTTCCTTATTTCCTTTGCATCTCTGTTCCATTCGGTTTACCAGACCTACTTTACCTCTATTACCTATAACGATGTGGTGAAACTGGATTTGCACCAGGCCATTGTCGATGCAATAGATGATAACGATGGCGATCGCGCCTTTGCTGCTTGTCAGGCATTGCTGATAGCACCGAACGTGCTACCGGATAAATAATATGTCAGAAAAGAAATCACGTAGTATGGCCGGGCTACCGTGGATAGCAGCCATGGCCTTTTTTATGCAGGCACTAGACGCCACTATCCTCAATACCGCCCTACCCGCAATAGCACATAGTCTTAACCGCTCTCCGCTCGCCATGCAGTCGGCCATTATCAGCTATACCCTGACGGTCGCGATGCTGATCCCGGTAAGTGGTTGGTTGGCAGACCGATTTGGTACCCGACGCGTCTTTATGATTGCTGTTAGCCTGTTTACGTTGGGATCGCTGGCCTGTGCGCTGTCCAACTCCCTAAGCGAGCTGGTGATTTTCCGTGTCATTCAGGGGATCGGTGGCGCCATGATGATGCCCGTTGCCCGTCTGGCGTTATTGCGTGCCTACCCTCGTAGTGAACTGCTTCCCGTGCTTAACTTCGTCACCATGCCTGGACTTGTGGGGCCGATTTTAGGTCCGGTATTGGGCGGTGTACTGGTTACATGGGCCAGTTGGCACTGGATCTTCCTGATTAATATTCCAATTGGCATTGCCGGTATCTTCTACGCTCGCAAATATATGCCGAACTTCACCACCCCACGCCGCGGTTTTGATATGACCGGTTTCTTTCTGTTTGGTTTGAGCCTGGTGTTGTTTTCCAGCGGCGTTGAATTGTTCGGCGAGAAGCTTGTCGCTACCTGGGTCGCACTCGGTATTATTCTTGTCAGTGTGTTGTTACTACTCGCCTATATTCGCCATGCTCGTCGTCACCCAACGCCACTAATATCTCTTCCGATATTTAAGACTCGAACCTTTTCTGTTGGGATCGCCGGCAACCTCGCCACTCGCCTGGGCACAGGCTGCGTGCCCTTCTTAATGCCGCTGATGTTGCAGGTAGGCTTTGGATATCCGGCTCTGATAGCCGGTTGTATGATGGCGCCAACGGCGTTGGGTTCAATTCTGGCAAAATCCATGGTGACGCAGGTTCTGCGCAAACTCGGCTACAGGACCACATTGGTGGGTGTTACGGTTTTTATCGGCCTGATGATTGCGCAGTTCGCTTTGCAATCTCCTGCCATGCCGGTCTGGATGCTGATCCTGCCGCTGTTCATTTTAGGTATGGCGATGTCCACCCAGTTTACCTCAATGAATACTATCACTCTGGCGGATCTGACCGATGAAAACGCCAGCAGCGGCAACAGCGTATTGGCCGTTACTCAGCAGTTATCAATCAGTTTAGGGGTTGCCATCAGCGCCGCCGTTCTGCGTATCTATGAAGGTATGGAAGGAACCAATACGGTCGAACAGTTCCACTACACCTTTATGACGATGGGCGCTATCACGGTAATATCCGCGCTGATGTTCATGCTGCTAAAAGCCAAAGATGGACGTAACCTGATCAAAGATCGGCACAAACCTAAACCGACCCCCGCTCCATCAAAACAGGAGTAAGCTGCAAACGCTGTTGTTGTAATGCGGGCTGGGCCATCCGATGGATTAATACATCGATGGCCAGTTCGCCCAATTCATCTTTTGGTTGATGTATGGTCGTCAGCGGAGGCGTCATATAGCGCGCCAGCTCGATATCATCATAACCCACCACCGCCATATCCTGCGGAATGCGCAATCCCGACTGGTACAGAGCCTGATACGCGCCAACCGCCATTGCATCATTGCCGGTAAAAACGGCCTGCGGTCGCTGTTTATGCGACAGCAACGTTTGCATAGCTTCAAAGCCGCCACCAAACTCAAAGTCACCGGTAATCTCGTAGCCTTCCGGGACAGGCAAGCCCGCCCGCTTCATTGCCGCCCGATATCCTTCCAGACGCAAACGCGCCGGGGTTTTATCCAGCGGCCCGGTGATGCAGGCAATGCGCGTAAAACCTTTTTCGATAAGATGTTGCGTGGCTAAATCCCCGCCCAGCAGGGAGTTATCCTGAATCAGATCGCTTTCACCATCAAAGGGCGACCAGTCCATCATCACGGTCGGTATAGAAGGATAACGCTGCATTATCTCTCTGGAAGGCTGATGTGTTTCCGTGCAGAGCAGCAGCAAGCCATCCACGCGTTTTTGCATTAGCGTTTCCAGATTACGGTTCATGCGCTGTTCATCGCCTTCGGTATTGCACAGTACCAGGCTGTAGCCGCGCTCAAAACAGCTACGTTCAACGCCGCGCACCAGCTCAGAATAGAAGGGATTGGTACTGGCAGTGATTAACATGCCAATTGTGCGGGTCTGGTTTAACTTGAGGCTACGCGCCAGCGCGGAGGGAGCGTAGTTAAGCGCTTTAATCGCAGCTTCTACTTTGTCAGTGACAGACTCACTGACAAAGCGATCTTTATTAATGACGTGAGAAACCGTCGACGTGGAAACACCCGCCAGGCGGGCGACGTCCTTCATTGTAGCCAAGCGTTACCTCTGTTGACTTAAAAACGCTTCTATTTCTTCGCGCCACGGAACGGAAGGCTGTGCGCCTTTACGGGTAACCGCAATCGCCGCAGCGGCATGCGCAAAACGGATCGCTTCAGGCAGTGGAGTCTCTTCCAGTAACGCTGTAATTAACGCGCCATTAAAGGTGTCTCCGGCGGCAATAGTATCAACGGCTTCCACTTTAAAACCGGGTACTCGCTGACCTTCGCCATTCACGCTGGCCCACACACCGCGACTCCCTAAGGTAATCAGTACAGTATGGATTCCTTTAGCATGCAATGCCTGCGCCGCTTTGGCCGCGTCTTCATCATTTTCAACCCGGATCCCCGTCAGCTTTTCAGCCTCGGTTTCATTCGGGGTAATAATATCTACCAGCGCCAACAGCTCGTCAGAAAGTTCACGCGCCGGAGCCGGGTTTAGGGCGACCATGGTCTTATTTTGATGTGCAATCTTTGCCGCAGCCAGAACACTTTCGATCGGCGACTCTAGCTGCATCAGTAAAGCGGACGCCTGCGCAATACGCTCATGCTGTGCTTCCACCAGCGCTGGCGAAAGCGCTGCGTTAGCTCCAGCATGAATGCCGATAACGTTCTCACCTTCACCATTCACAAAAATCAACGCAACACCGGTCGATTCCCCCGAAATTACGCTAATCGGCGCAATATCAATGTTGTCTTTGGCTAACTGTTTACGCACACTTTCGCCAATATCATCATCGCCCGTACAGGCAATGAATGCGATATTCGCGCCACTACGACCCGCAGCAACAGCCTGATTCGCGCCTTTACCGCCAAATGCGACCTGATAATGACTACCGGTTACGGTTTCACCAGGTGTCGGGAAAGAGTTAAGGTTAAGGATGTGATCGGCATTGATACTGCCAAGAACAACGAGGTTGCCTGCGGTTTTCATATTTGGTGTTCCAAGTCAAAGTGCGCCACCGGGTTAGGGTGGCGCGTGCCCTGCTTTTCTTTTTACGCTTTCATCCCCAAAACCAGATACGGGGATGGCGTATTTATGTCTCCATCAGGCCGCGAGCGACCTGAATCGGTATTACTGCTTGATGACCAGCTTCAGGTCAACCGGATATTTAGCCTGAACCTTCTCGCCTTTCAGGACTTTATCCGCAGTCTCAACGCCTTTCGCGCCGATCTGATCCGGCAACTGAGCAATGGTCGCAGCCAGTTTGCCATCATTTACTGCTTTTTCGCCATCTGGAGTGCCGTCAAATCCAACCACCATCACATCAGATTTACCCGCGGTTTGCAGTGCGCGCAGCGCACCCAGCGCCATTTCATCGTTCTGAGCAAATACGGCCTGCACATCAGGATGCGCGGTCAGCAGGTTCTGCATGACGTTCAGACCTTTAGTGCGGTCGAAGTCTGCCGGCTGGCTGGCCAGTACGTTAAATTTGTGTGCCGCAACGGCCTGCTGGAAACCTTCGCCACGCTCACGCGCCGCTGAAGTTCCGGCAATCCCCTGCAGTTCGATAACTTTCGCGCCTTCACCTGCTTTCTTCGCGATGTAATCACCCGCAATTTTGCCGCCCAACACGTTATCAGACGCAATGTGGCTTACCACTTCGCCTTTGGAGGCAACACGGTCAAGGGTAATAACCGGAATTTTTGCCTGGTTAGCCATCTTCACAGCATTACCAACGGCATCAGAGTCGGTTGGGTTGATCAGCAGAATTTTAGTTCCACGAACCGTTAAGTCCTGAACGTTAGCCAGCTCTTTCGCCGGGTTGTTCTGCGAGTCCAGAATCACCAGGTTATAACCCAGCTTATCCGCCTCTTTTTGCGCCCCATCCTTCAGAGAAACAAAGAACGGGTTATTGAGGGTGGAGACCACCAGCGCAATAGTATCTTTAGCCATCGCATTCGCGCTCACGGTGGCGCTTAGCGCAACAGCAGAAACCAGGGTAGCCAGTTTTTTCATGTTCATATTTAAGATGTCCTGTAATCGTTGTTACTGCTTTTTGTTGTCTACCAGTACCGCCAGCAAAATCACCACCGCTTTGACGATCATCTGGTAATAGGAGGATACACCTAACAAATTCAACCCATTATTGAGGAAACCAAGAATCAATGCGCCGATCAGCGTCCCAACAATTCGTCCTTTACCACCCGCCAGGCTAGTACCGCCTAATACCACCGCAGCGATAGCATCCAACTCATAGCCAGTACCTGCCGTCGGTTGCGCAGAGGAAAGGCGCGCAACTTCAATGATGCCCGCCAGCGATGCCAGCAGACCGCACAGTGAGTAAACGATAATTTTGATTTTACTGACGCTGATACCGGACAGACGCGTTGCCGCTTCGTTACCGCCCAGCGCATAGATATAACGCCCCAGACGCGTGTGGTGCAGCATGTACCACGCCGCGAGGAAGACAATCCCCATGATCCACACCGGCGTAGGGACGCCTAACGGACGACCAATCCCGAACCAGCCAAACAGATCGGCATTGTCAGTAAACCCGGTGTTTACCGGACTGCCGTTGGTGTAGACCATGGTCACACCGCGCAGCAGCAGCATCATAACCAGAGTCGCGATAAACGCCTGCACGCGACCTTTCGCGACAATCACCCCGGTTACCGCGCCAATGGCAGCGCCGAGCGCCAGGGCCGCAGCAACAGCCACCAGCGCATTGACTTCAATCCCTACAATCGAAGCCGCAACCGCACCGGTCAGCGCCAGCAAGGAACCGACGGACAGATCGATACCCGACGTCAGGATAACCAGCGTCATGCCAACCGCCATGATGGCGTTCACCGACGTTTGCTGAAGAATGTTGAACAGGTTATTAACGGTAAAAAAGTTAGGGCTCATGGTGGAAACAATCGCGATCAGCACTAACAGAGCGATGAGCGACTTTTGCTCCAGAAGCCATGCTTTAGTGAAATAACGGCGACCAGAAACAGCCTGGGTAGTCATCTTTTTTACTCCTGATTCACGCGATTAAGCTTGCCCACAGCGGCAGCCATTAATACTTCCTGAGTGGCCTGCTCGCGAGTGAATTCACCGCCGAGATGCCCTTCATGCATAACGATAATTCGATCGCTCATGCCCAATACTTCTGGCATCTCAGAAGAGACCAGAATGATACTCAGCCCATCAGCCTTAAACTGGTTGATAAGCTGATAGATTTCTTTTTTCGCCCCAACGTCAACGCCGCGCGTTGGTTCATCAAGGATCAGCACTTTTGGCCGGGTCATCAGACCGCGCGCAATCGCCACTTTCTGCTGGTTACCGCCGGAAAGAAGGCCGATAGCCTGTTCCATCGATGGCGTTTTAACATTGAACAGGCGAATAAAATCACCCACCGCCTGCTGCTCATCTTTATGTTTAAGGCTTCCGCCTGCACGGCTGAAATAACGCAGCGCGGTCAGTGACATATTCTCTTTCACCGACATGCCGAGCACTAAACCATCGCGTTTACGGTCTTCAGAAATATAGACGATGCCGTTAGCCAGTCCATCCTGCGGCGAACGGGTAACCACTTCATGGCCATCAAGCGTGACGTAGCCGCTGGTGCGTGGCAATGCGCCGTACAACACTTTCATCAGCTCGGTACGTCCGGCCCCCATCAGCCCCGATACGCCAAGGATCTCGCCTTTACGCAGCGTGAATGACACATCGTTTACGCCAGGACCGCACAGATTATCGACCTTCAGGCGAATATCACCCGGCGCTTTTTCCAGGCGCGGGTACTGATCTTCCAGCTTACGTCCCACCATCATTTCAATCAGCGAGTCTTCGGTAAGCGATGCGACTTCACGCTCGGCAATAAACTGCCCATCGCGGAAGACGGTTACGTCGTCGCAAATCTCGAAGATCTCTTTCATGCGGTGAGAAATATAGACAATGCCGCGTCCCTGGGATTTCAGTTCGCGAATGACGCGGAACAGGGATTCGGTTTCGGTGTCGGTGAGGGCATCCGTCGGTTCATCCATAATGATGACCTTCGATTCAAAGCTCAGCACTTTAGCAATTTCGACCATCTGCTGATCGCCAATCGACAGCTCACCGACCAGCCTGTCGCTTTTAAAGCGCAGATTGAGTTTGGCGAGCAGCAGATCGGCTTCGGCGTACATCTTCTTCCAGTCAATTTTGCCAAAGCGATTCACAAACTCACGACCGAGAAAAATGTTTTCAGCGATAGTGAGTTGCGGGATCAGGTTCAGCTCCTGGTGGATGATACCGATTCCGGCTTCCTGGGAGGATTTCGGGCCGTTAAAGGTGGTCTCTTTCCCCAGCCACAATAAGGAACCGGCATCACGGGTGTAGATTCCGGTCAGCACCTTCATCATGGTGGATTTACCCGCGCCGTTTTCGCCCACCAGCGCCATTACGCGGCCTGGGTAGACATTCAGCGCGGCGCCGGATAGCGCTTTTACGCCCGGGAACGCTTTATCGATCCCTTTGAGTTGCAGTAATGCGTTCATGATGGCCTCAGAACGTGACGCCAGCACAGAGAATGATATTCGCATACGGAGAACACTCTCCGCTGCGAATTACCGCCTGACTGTCTGCGGTTTGTTTTTTGAATTGTTCATGCGTGGTGTAACGAATTTCTATGGTGTTTCCCTGGTGTTGTTGCAGTTGCTCAATGTGGCTGAGCAACGTTTCGTGGAGTTGCGGATTATGTTGTTTAATTTCCGACGCGAGAATGGCCGCCTCGACCTGCATTTCACGTGTGACCACATCCAGTACCTGCATAAAAGAAGGTACGCCCTGGGTTAATGCCATATCGATACGCGTTGTGCTGTTCGGGATGGGTAAACCTGCATCACACACCACCAGCGTATCGGTATGCCCCAGACGGGAGATCACCGATGAAATTTCAGAGTTGAGTACCGTGCCTTTCTTCATTTTCTTTCCCCACTAGCGAAACGTTTCGCTGGAGATAAGTGTAGTGCGAAGAGTGGACAGAAAACCACCGCGACGTTACGAAAATGTGATCGCCATCGAAACGTTTCGCAAGGATTATCATTAGATGAAATGAAAACTGGGAGGGGCAAAACAAAACGCCCCTTTTCACGATGAAAGAGGGCGTTGATGAGATTAAATCTCGACCTGAGTACCGAGCTCAATAACCCGGTTCGGTGGGATTTCAAACTGGTCCGGCGCACGCAGCGCATTGCGCTGTAACAGCAGATACAGCTTACCGCGCAGACGCAAGTACCATGGTCGTTTGCCGACAATCAGCGACTCGTGCGACATGAAGAAGGAGGTTTCCATCATCCGGCAGCTTAAGCCTTCCAGACCGCAGCGATGGAACACTTCCTCCACGTTCGGCGTTTCGCGCCAACCGTAGCTGGCAACCACGCGCCAGAAGGTGGGCGATAACTGCTCAATCTGCACCCTACGCACGTTGTGAACATAGGGCGCATCTTCCGTGCGCAGCGTCAGCAGAATAACGCGCTCATGCAGCACCTTGTTATGTTTGAGGTTATGCAGAAGCGCAAACGGGATGACGTTCAGTGCGCGGGACATATATACAGCCGTTCCCGGCACGCGTACCGGTGGTGATTTCTCCAGAGAAGCAATCATCGCCTCCAGAGAGTTACCGTGCTCATGCATACGACGCAGCAGACGGAAGCGTTCACTTTTCCAGGTGGTCATGATGGTGAACATCACCAGACCCAGCGTCAGAGGCAGCCAACCGCCGGAAATCAGTTTATCGAGGTTCGCGGAGAACAGCGGAACATCGACGCACAGGAATGCCACCAGGATCAGGAAGACGAAGTATTTATTCCAGTGCCAGTTTTTGCGCGCCACGGTGGTCGACAAAATAGAGGTCAGCACCATCGTCCCCGTTACCGCAATCCCGTACGCCGCGGCCAGATTACTGGAGTGTTCAAAACTCACAATCACAATAACCACCGCAAAATAGAGCATCCAGTTAACGAAAGGAATGTAGATCTGGCCCGACTCCATTTCCGAGGTATGGATAATGCGCATTGGCGATAAATATCCCAAACGCACGGCCTGACGCGTCAGCGAGAACACACCGGAGATAACCGCCTGCGAAGCGATTACCGTCGCCAGCGCAGCGAGGATCAGTAGCGGGATCAACGCCCAGTCTGGCGCCAACAGGAAGAACGGGTTTTTGATCGCTTCAGGATGCTTTAACAGTAGCGCCCCCTGACCAAAATAGTTCAGTACCAGTGAAGGCAACACCACAGAGAACCATGCCAGGCGAATCGGCAACTTACCGAAGTGGCCCATATCCGCATACAGCGCTTCAACACCGGTAATCGACAACACCACCGCACCCAGTGCAATAAAAGACAACGTTTTGAATTCGAGGAAGAAATGCACCGCCCAATACGGATTTAGCGCCTGCAGTACTTCCGGATTGCCAATAATACTGCGTACGCCTAAAACCGCCAGCGTCAGGAACCACAGCAGCATAATCGGCGCAAACAGCTTACCGACCATGCCGGTACCGTGTTTTTGAATCAAAAACAGCAGGGTCAGTACGATTATCGAGAGCGGAACAATCCAGGTATCCAGTTGCGGGGCAATAATCTCCAGACCTTCAATCGCAGACATCACAGAAATGGCTGGCGTAATCACCACTTCACCATAGAAGAAGCTGCCGCCTATCAATCCCATAATGACCAGCATGGAGGTTGTTCGCGCCGAGGTATTGCGCCCGGCCAATGACATCAGCGTCAGGATCCCGCCTTCTCCGGCGTTATCTGCGCGCATGACAAACGTCAGGTATTTAATGGAGACAACAAAGATCAGCAGCCAGAAAATCAGCGAGAGAAAACCAAATACGGCATCACGTTCAACGCCAAAACCAAACTGGCCGGACAAACATTCACGAAGCGTATAAAGTGGGCTGGTACCAATATCACCGTAGACAACCCCAATGGCTGCAAGGGTAATCGCAGACAATGATTGTTTATTATCAGTGCTCATAGACTCGTCTTTCGTTTATACACATCATCTTTCAAGCCACTCCGTGTGGGCTGCATTCGTTATTCCCCCCATCCCAGGAGAAAACTCCATTGCCGCCTTGGTGCAGCTTGATTGATTTGGTGTATATATAAGAAATGTGTGCGTCGTCCCTTGGCCCACAAAAAGGCGCACAGTATGCACGATTAATCACAAAATCGTACCCCTAAATGAGACCAGATTAATCTGGCTCAAAGAAAAATAAGCGCACCTTCAGTCTATTACTGCAATGGTGTGAAGCATCTATACTCGCAGTTTATGCAGTACATTTGGCGAAAGGACGCCACTTCATTATGGCTCACCCACATTTATTAGCGGAAAGAATTTCCCGTCTGAGCAATGCGCTGGAAAAGGGACTTTATGAACGTAGCCACGCCATTCGTCTGTGTCTGCTGGCAGCACTCAGCGGCGAGAGCGTTTTCTTATTAGGCCCCCCGGGGATCGCAAAGAGCTTAATTGCCCGCCGACTGAAGTTTGCCTTCCAAAATGCACGCGCTTTTGAATACCTGATGACGCGCTTCTCTACGCCGGAAGAAGTTTTCGGCCCGCTGTCCATACAGGCCCTTAAAGACGAAGGTCGCTATGAACGCTTAACGGCGGGCTATCTTCCTGAAGCTGAAATCGTTTTTCTTGATGAAATCTGGAAAGCAGGCCCGGCAATTCTTAACACCCTGCTGACCGCCATTAACGAACGTCACTTTCGCAACGGCGCGTATGAAGAAAAAATTCCGATGCGTCTGCTGGTTGCCGCTTCCAACGAACTGCCTGAAGCCGACAGCAGCCTGGAAGCGCTGTACGACCGTATGCTGATTCGTCTGTGGCTGGATAAAGTTCAGGACAAGGCCAATTTCCGCTCCATGCTGCTAAGTCAGCAGGATGAAAGCGACAACCCGGTCCCCGCATCATTGCAGGTGACGGATGAAGAGTATCACCAGTGGCAAAAAGACATTGGCGCCATCAAGCTTCCCGATCGCGTGTTTGAGCTTATTTTCACCCTACGCCAGCAGTTGGACACGCTACCAAATGCCCCCTACGTGTCCGATCGTCGCTGGAAAAAAGCGATCCGCTTACTCCAGGCCAGCGCTTTCTTTAGCGGACGTGATGCGGTAGTACCTATCGACCTGATCCTGCTGAAAGATTGTCTGTGGTACGACGCGCAAAGCCTGAATCTGATGCAACAGCAGCTTGAAATATTGATGACCGGACACGCCTGGCAGCAGCAAGCCATGCTGACGCGCCTGGGCAGTATTGTGCAGCGCCGCATTCAACTCCAGCAGCAACAAAGCGACAAAACGGCGTTCACGGTAATCCGTCAGGGTGGCATGTTCAGTCGTCGTCCTCATTATGATTTACCACCAGAAGCTACGTCCTCAGTCGTGACATTACTGCTACAAAAGCCATTAAAGCTGCATGATATGGAAGTTATCCATATTGCTTTTGAACGCAGTGCGCTGGAACTGTGGCTAACAAAAGGCGGTGAAATCCGCGGAAAATTAAACGGGATCGGCTTTGCCCAAACACTGAATATGGAAGTCGATAGTGCACAGCATCTGGTTGTGCGCGATGTCAGTTTACAGGGTTCTCGCCTGGCGCTGCCGGGGGCTTCGCAAGAGAGTATGCCCGCAGAGATAAAGCAGGAGCTTGAAGCGCTCGATAACGAGTGGCATCAGCAGCACAGCGCATTCAGCGAACAGCAAAAATGCCTGTTTATTCATAGCGACTGGTTAGGCCGCATTGAGGCCAGCCTGCAGGATGTCGGGGCGCAAATCCGCCAGGCGCAACAATGCTGACCCTTGATACACTCAACATAATGCTGGCAGTCAGCGAAGAGGCGATGATCGAAGAGATGATCGTCGCCCTGTTGGCTTCCCCAAAGATGGTGGTATTTTTTAAAAAATTTCCTCGCCTTAAAAAAGCGATCACTGACGATATTCCCCGCTGGCGCGAATCTTTGCGTAGCCGCCTCAAAGATACCCATGTGCCGCCGGAGTTGGCAGAAGAAGTCATTTGTTATCAACAAAGCCAGCTCCTCTCTCATGCACAGTTTATCGTTCAACTACCGCAAATATTATCGCTATTGCACCGACTCCATTCGCCCTGGGCTGGGCAAGCGCAGCAACTGGTCAATGACAACAGCACCTTTACGCCCGCCCTACATACGCTTTTTCTCCAGCGCTGGCGCCTGAGCCTGGTGGTGCAAACCACAACGCTGAATCAGCAACTGCTGGAAGAAGAGCGCGAGCATTTGCTCAGTGAAGTACAGGAACGGATGACCCTTAGCGGACAACTGGAACCCGTTCTGGCGGAAAATGACAACGCTGCAGGCCGGTTGTGGGATATGAGCGCGGGCCAAATCAAGCGCGGTGATTATCAGTTGATGGTGAAATACGGCGAATTTCTGACGCAACAACCCGAACTCCAGCGCCTGGCCGAGCAGTTAGGTCGTTCCAGAGAGGCGAAATCCGTGCCGCGTAAAGATGCGCCAATGGAAACCTTCCGTACCCTGGTGCGCGAACCGGCAACCGTCCCGGAGCAGGTGGATGGCATCCAGCAAAGTGACGATATCCTGCGCCTGCTACCGCCAGAACTGGCCACGTTGGGCATAACCGAACTGGAATACGAGTTCTACCGACGGCTGGTGGAAAAGCAACTGCTGACCTACCGCCTGCACGGCGAAGCATGGCGTGAGAAAGTAACAGAACGTCCGGTGGTGCATCAGGATTTTGACGAGCAGCCGCGCGGACCTTTTATCGTCTGCGTTGATACATCAGGATCGATGGGCGGGTTTAATGAGCAGTGTGCGAAAGCCTTTTGCCTGGCGCTAATGCGCGTCGCCCTTGCCGATAACCGGCGTTGTTTCATTATGCTGTTTTCAACAGAAGTGGTGCGCTATGAGCTTTCCGGTCCGGAGGGCATCGAACAGGCGATCCGCTTTTTAAGTCAACGCTTTCGTGGTGGCACTGATATTGCCAGCTGTTTTCGCGCCATTATTGAACGCATGCAGGGTCGGGAATGGTTTGATGCCGATGCGGTGGTTATCTCAGATTTTATCGCTCAGCGATTACCCGATGAAGTCGTCAGCAAAGTGGGGGAATTACAGCGGGTGCACCAGCACCGTTTTCATGCGGTAGCGATGTCAGCACATGGCAAACCCGGCATCATGCGCATTTTCGATCATATCTGGCGCTTTGATACCGGGATGCGAAGCCGCCTGCTCAGACGCTGGCGGCGTTAATTGTTACAGCAGAGAAGCGACGCTTTCACGTACCTGGGCCGGCCATACGCCACACTGAACCTGGCCAATGTGCGGTAATTGCAGCAACAGCATGGTCAGACGCGACTGCCCAATCCCCCCACCAATCGTCTGCGGCATTTCACCACGCAGCAGCGCCTGGTGCCATTCCAGACTCAGGCGATCTTCATCACCAGTCAAAGACAGCTGGTGTTTCAGAGCGTCAGCATCCACACGGATCCCCATAGAAGACAGCTCAAACGCATCTTCCAGAACCGGGTTCCAGACCAGAATATCACCGTTCAGACCGGCATGACCCAGCTCAGACGCTGAACTCCAGTCATCATAATCCGGCGCACGTACATCATGACGGTGACCGTCACTGAGCTTACCGCCGATTCCCACCAGGAATACCGCGCCCAGCTCTTTAGCGATCGCACGTTCACGACCTTTTGCGTCAAGATCCGGATAACGAGATAACAGCTCCTGGCTATGAACAAAGTGGATCTGCTCTGGCAGGAACGGTGCCAGACCAAACTCTTTGCTAACCGCAGCTTCGGTGGCCTTAATTCCCGCCCAGATAGCCTCTACCGTGCTTTTCAGAGTGGAGAATTGACGCTCACCGTCGCCCATCACGCGCTCCCAGTCCCACTGGTCAACGTACACTGAGTGCAGCGGGGAGAGGCGATCTTCATCGGGACGCAGGGCTTTCATATGCGTGTACAGCCCCTCGCCTGCGCTAAAGTCGTGTTGTCCTAACGTTTGACGCTTCCACTTCGCCAGTGAATGAACCACTTCGAATTGAGCGTCTGGCAATGCTTTAACCTTCACCTGCACCGCTTTTTCACAGCCCGACAAGTTATCCTGCGTGCCATCTCCAACGCGGCTGAGGATCGGAGCCTGAACTTCGATCAGACCTAAACGCTCTTCCAGCTGGCGAGAAAAATGAGATTTTACGAAGCTAATTTGACGTTGTTTGGCAATGTAAGCGGTTTTCATTATGTGTACTCCTGTGTCCTGTTGCCTATGATTAAGCAACAGAATGGAGGTAATATTCAATAATCAACAAACAAAAAGCCGACTTCGATTTTGATTCGTTAAAATTAACGACTAAAATAGAGGGAATCATTAATCTACATAAGAAAAACCTATGGAAAATTATCAGATCGACAATCTGGACCGCGGCATTCTTGATGCCCTGATGGAAAATGCCCGTACTGCCTACGCAGAATTAGCCAAACAGTTCGGCGTCAGCCCAGGAACAATTCACGTTCGCGTAGAAAAGATGAAGCAGGCCGGGATCATTACCGGCGCGCGGATTGATGTTAGTCCCAAACAATTGGGTTACGACGTCGGCTGCTTTATCGGCATCATTCTGAAAAGTGCGAAAGACTATCCGTCAGCACTTGCAAGACTGGAAAGCCTCGATGAAGTGACCGAAGCGTATTACACCACCGGGCACTACAGCATCTTTATTAAGGTAATGTGCAAATCGATCGACGCGTTGCAGCAGGTACTTATCAACAAGATCCAAACAATTGACGAAATTCAGTCCACTGAAACCCTGATCGTCTTGCAGAACCCGATTATGCGTACCATCAAGCCGTGATCGGGTTTTTTAATCCCCTATTTTTCCACAGGTAGATCCCAGCTCGCACACAGCGTACAATACGCCCTCTTTATAAAGGTGGGCGATCATGGCAGACATCACTCTTATCAGCGGTAGTACGCTTGGCAGTGCGGAATATGTAGCAGAGCATCTGGCTGAAAAGCTGGACGACGCCGGTTTTTCCAGCGAAATACTGCATGGGCCAATGCTTGAAGAGGTTCCGACTGACGGGATCTGGCTGATTATCAGCTCCACACACGGAGCAGGAGACATTCCTGACAACCTGCAGCCTTTATATGATGCCTTACGCGAGCAGAAACCGAACCTGTCACAAGTGCACTTTGGTGCAATCGGGATCGGCAGTCGTGAATATGACACCTTTTGCGGCGCAATCGACAAGCTGGAAGCCGAATTGAAGGCCTGTGGGGCAAAACAGATCGGCGAAACGCTCAGGATCAACGTACTGGAACATGAAATTCCGGAAGATCCGGCTGAAATTTGGCTGGGATCGTGGCATCCGTTGCTCAGAGATTTGTAAAGATCGTACTTTTTTATGTGGATAACTCTGGTTAAAAGCTTGGATCAACCGGTAGTTATCCCAAGAGCAACTGTTGTTCAGTTTTTGAGTTGTGTATAACCCTTCATTCTGATCCCAGCTTATACGGACCAGGATCACCGATCATTCACAGCTAATGATCCTCAGCAACCTGTTGATCTTACTTAAAGGATCGCCCTTATCCACAGAAAGGTGCGATCCTAATAAGAGATCACAGTAAAACAGATCTCTAAATAAAAAGATCTTCTTTTTAATACCCAGGATCCCAGGTCTTTCTCCATCGACTAAAGTTGAGTAGAATCCACGGCCCGGGCTTCAATCCATTTTCACACCGCGTTATGCGAGGCAATCACCATGTTTTATCAGGATCCTTTTGACGTCATCATCATTGGCGGGGGTCATGCAGGCACCGAGGCCGCAATGGCCGCGGCGCGAATGGGTCAACAGACTCTGCTTTTGACACACAATATCGACACTCTGGGACAGATGAGCTGCAACCCGGCGATCGGCGGTATTGGGAAGGGACACCTGGTAAAAGAAGTGGATGCGCTTGGTGGGTTGATGGCAAAAGCGATCGACCATGCCGGTATCCAGTTTAGGATACTAAACGCCAGCAAAGGGCCTGCCGTTCGTGCTACTCGCGCTCAGGCCGATCGTGTGCTCTATCGCCAGGCGGTACGTACCGCACTGGAGAATCAACCCAACCTGATGATCTTCCAACAGGCGGTTGAAGATCTGATTGTTGAAAACGATCGTGTCGTAGGCGCGGTAACCCAAATGGGACTGAAGTTCCGTGCCAAAGCGGTCGTGTTAACCGTGGGGACTTTCCTCGACGGCAAAATTCATATTGGTCTGGACAACTACAGCGGTGGCCGCGCTGGCGATCCGCCGTCTATTCCGCTGTCACGTCGTCTGCGTGAACTGCCGCTGCGCGTCAGTCGCCTGAAAACCGGTACACCGCCGCGAATCGATGCGCGCACGATTGATTTCAGCGTGCTCGGCCAGCAAAACAGCGATAACCCGATGCCGGTCTTCTCATTCCTGGGCGATGCTTCTCAACATCCGCGCCAGATGCCGTGTTACATCACGCATACCAATGAAAAAACCCATGATGTGATCCGTAATAACCTCGATCGTAGCCCGATGTACGCAGGCGTGATCGAAGGTATCGGCCCACGCTATTGCCCGTCGATCGAAGACAAAGTGATGCGCTTTGCCGATCGTAACCAACATCAGATCTTCCTCGAACCGGAAGGACTGACGTCTAACGAAATTTACCCGAATGGCATCTCCACCAGCCTGCCGTTCGATGTGCAGATGCAAATTGTCCGTTCCATGCAGGGGATGGAAAATGCCAGAATCGTCCGTCCTGGCTACGCAATTGAGTATGATTTCTTCGATCCGCGCGACCTGAAACCTACTCTGGAAAGCAAATTCATCCAGGGTCTGTTCTTTGCTGGTCAGATCAACGGTACGACCGGTTATGAAGAAGCTGCCGCGCAAGGGATGCTGGCTGGTCTGAACGCCGCACGCTTGTCTGCTGACAAAGACGGCTGGGCGCCGCGCCGCGATCAGGCTTATCTTGGTGTGCTGGTGGACGATCTGTGTACGCTGGGCACCAAAGAACCGTACCGCATGTTCACCTCACGCGCGGAATACCGTTTGATGCTGCGCGAAGATAACGCCGACCTGCGTCTGACCGAAATTGGCCGTGAGCTGGGACTGGTGGACGATGAGCGTTGGGCTCGCTTCAACGAGAAGCTGGAGCGTATTGAACAAGAACGCCAGCGTCTCAAATCAACCTGGGTGAATCCGTTAGCGGAGTCCGCTGCAGAAGTGAATGCTCACCTGGCGACACCTCTGTCACGTGAAGCGAGCGGTGAAGATCTGCTGCGTCGCCCGGATATGACCTATGCTCAGTTGACCTCTTTATCTGCGTTTGCACCTGCGCTTGATGATGCTCAGGCCGCAGAACAGGTTGAAATTCAGGTGAAATACGAAGGATATATCGCCCGTCAGCAGGAAGAGATCGAGAGACAACAGCGTAATGAGAACACCCTGTTGCCTGCAACGCTGGATTATCGTCAGGTCTCCGGCTTGTCGAATGAGGTCATTGCCAAACTGAACGATCACAAACCGGTATCGATCGGTCAGGCATCGCGTATTTCCGGCGTAACACCTGCCGCCATCTCCATTCTGCTGGTATGGCTGAAAAAACAAGGTATGCTGCGTCGCAGCGCTTGATATCACTTTTTGGCGGGAGCGCTTCGTTTGCCCGCCCTACAAATTTGTCGGCCCGATAAGCGACAGCGCGTCGGGCAATAGATTATTTACAGGTAACGACCGTGCTCAACAAACTCTCTCGTCTGCTGGCTGATGCCGGTATTTCTCTTACCGATCACCAGAAAAATCAGCTGATTGCGTATGTCGATATGCTGCATAAATGGAACAAAGCGTACAACCTGACGTCGGTGCGTGATCCCAACGAAATGCTGGTGCGCCATATTCTGGACAGCATTGTCGTCGCGCCGTACCTGAAGGGCGAGCGTTTTATCGATGTCGGCACTGGTCCGGGCCTGCCGGGAATCCCTCTCTCCATCGTACGTCCTGAAGCGCATTTCACACTGCTGGATAGCCTGGGAAAACGCGTTCGTTTCTTGCGCCAGGTGCAGCATGAGCTTGCGCTTACTAACATCACTCCAGTGCAAAGTCGCGTTGAAGAATTCCCTTCAGAGCCGCCGTTTGATGGGGTGATTAGCCGTGCTTTCGCGTCACTCAATGATATGGTGAGCTGGTGCCATCATTTGCCTGGTCAGGAAGGGCGTTTTTATGCGCTAAAAGGGCAGTTGCCTGAAGATGAAATTGCCTCGTTGCCTGCAGAATTCAGCGTCGAGTCGGTCGAAAAATTACACGTTCCGCAACTGGATGGTGAACGTCATCTGGTGGTTATTAAGCCAAACAAAATTTAATTTTTATCAAAAAAAATAGAAAAAAAACGGTTCTTCGGGTGTTAAAAGTCATAAGGAATAGTGTGGTTAAATGTCGTTACATTTCACTAATGCCTTACGGTTTTGCATCATAACTATAACGTACCGTTTTTTGTTGAAAGTGAAACAAGTCAGCTGTGAAAATATCAGCCTGCTAAAAATAGAATCAAAGAATCACCGCTCGTGTTAATTTTTTATTATAAATGTCAATGGGTGGTTTTTTTGTTGTTATTCGCTATTTTTAAAACAGTAACGAATTTTAGGCTTAAATATCAAAAAGTTGAAATGGCATCATTTGCCAAGTAAATAAATAGTGCCGGGGCGAATATGCTTAATATGTGATCTGGTGCACGCTTTGCAGCCAGTGTTTACGCGGCTTTTGCAGTTTTGCATGATCGTTCACAGTTTGCATAAAAGTGATAAATGTGGCGTAGCGAAAAATATTTAAACATTTATTCACTTTTTAGCTACTTATTGTTTGAAATCGAGAAGGCGCACCGTATAATTTGACCGCTTTTTGATGCTTGACTCTAAGCCATAAAGAACGTTTTATACGACACGCGGCATACCTCGAAGGGAGCAGGAGTAAAAACGTGATGTCTATGTCGCTCTTGAGTCGAAACGTTGCTCGTAAGCTTTTGCTCACACAGTTTCTGGCGGTAATAGCAAGTGGACTGCTATTTAGCCTCAAAGACCCTTTCTGGGGCATCTCCGCATTGTGCGGTGGATTGGCAGTGTTACTGCCTAATGTGTTGTTTATGATATTTGCCTGGCGTCACCAGGCACATACACCAGCTAAAGGCCGAGTAGCCTGGACGTTCGCTTTCGGCGAAGCCTTCAAGGTATTAGCTATGCTGGTGTTGTTGGTGGTGGCGTTGGCTGTTTTGAAAGCGGTATTCATGCCGCTGATCGTTACGTGGGTTTTGGTGCTGGTGGTTCAGATACTGGCGCCGGCTGTAATTAACAACAAAGGGTAAAGGCATCATGGCTTCAGAAAATATGACGCCGCAGGATTACATAGGACACCATCTGAATAACCTTCAGTTGGACCTACGTACATTCTCGCTGGTGGATCCGCACAACCCCCCAGCCACCTTCTGGACGCTCAATATTGACTCCATTTTCTTCTCGGTGGTTCTGGGTCTGTTGTTCCTGCTTATGTTCCGTAGCGTAGCCAAAAAGGCGACCAGCGGCGTACCAGGTAAATTTCAGACTGCGATTGAGCTGGTAATCGGCTTTGTGCATGGTAGCGTGAAAGACATGTACCATGGCAAAAGCAAGCTGATTGCTCCGCTGGCCCTGACGATTTTCGTCTGGGTATTCCTGATGAACTTGATGGATTTGCTGCCTATCGACCTGCTGCCGTACATCGGTGAGCATATCTTTGGCCTACCGGCTCTGCGTGTGGTTCCGTCTGCTGACGTGAACATCACCCTGTCGATGGCGCTGGGCGTATTTATCCTCATTCTGTTCTACAGCATCAAAATGAAAGGCATCGGTGGCTTCGCGAAAGAGTTGACGCTGCAGCCGTTCAATCACTGGGCGTTCATCCCTGTCAACTTAATCCTTGAAGGGGTAAGCCTGCTGTCCAAACCAATCTCACTTGGTCTGCGACTGTTCGGTAACATGTACGCTGGTGAGCTGATTTTCATTCTGATTGCTGGTCTGTTGCCGTGGTGGTCACAGTGGATCCTGAATGTGCCGTGGGCCATTTTCCACATACTGATTATCACGCTGCAAGCCTTCATATTTATGGTTCTGACGATTGTCTATCTGTCGATGGCATCTGAAGAGCATTAATTTACCAACACTACTACGTTTTAACTGAAACAAACTGGAGACTGTCATGGAAAACCTGAATATGGATCTGCTGTACATTGCTGCCGCTGTGATGATGGGTCTGGCGGCAATCGGTGCTGCGATCGGTATCGGCATCCTCGGGGGTAAATTCCTGGAAGGCGCAGCGCGTCAACCGGATCTGATTCCTCTGCTGCGTACTCAGTTCTTTATCGTTATGGGTCTGGTGGATGCAATCCCAATGATCGCTGTAGGTCTGGGTCTGTACGTGATGTTTGCTGTCGCGTAGTAAGCGTTGCTTGAATTAAGAGCAATATCAGAACGTTAACTAGATAGAGGCATTGTGCTGTGAATCTTAACGCAACAATCCTCGGCCAGGCCATCGCGTTTGTCCTGTTCGTTCTGTTCTGCATGAAGTACGTATGGCCGCCTTTAATGGCTGCCATCGAAAAACGTCAAAAAGAAATTGCTGACGGCCTTGCTTCTGCAGAACGAGCACATAAGGATCTTGACCTTGCAAAGGCCAGCGCGACCGACCAGCTGAAAAAAGCGAAGGCGGAAGCTCAGGTAATCATCGAGCAGGCGAACAAACGCCGTGCTCAGATCCTGGACGAAGCTAAAACTGAAGCAGAGCAGGAACGTACTAAAATCGTGGCACAGGCGCAGGCGGAAATTGAAGCCGAGCGTAAACGTGCTCGCGAAGAGCTGCGTAAGCAAGTTGCTATCCTGGCTGTTGCTGGCGCCGAGAAGATCATCGAACGTTCCGTGGATGAAGCTGCTAATAGCGACATCGTGGACAAACTTGTCGCTGAACTGTAAGGAGGGAGGGGCTGATGTCTGAATTTGTTACGGTAGCTCGCCCCTACGCCAAAGCAGCTTTTGACTTTGCCGTTGAGCACCAAAGCGTTGACCGTTGGCAGGATATGCTGATGTTTGCCGCTGAGGTGACAAAAAACGAACAAATGGCAGAGCTTCTCTCTGGCGCGCTGGCGCCGGAAACGCTCGCTGAGTCGTTTATCGCCGTATGCGGTGAGCAACTGGACGAAAGCGGCCAAAACCTGATTCGGGTAATGGCTGAAAATAACCGTCTGAATGCGCTCCCGGATGTTCTTGAGCAGTTTATTCACCTGCGTGCAGCCAGTGAGGCTATCTCTGAGGTAGAAGTTACTTCTGCCAATGCACTGAGTGATGAACAGCTTAAGAAGATTAGCGCAGCGATGGAAAAACGTCTGTCACGCAAAGTTAAGCTGAATTGCAAAATCGATAAGTCTGTAATGGCAGGCGTAATCATCCGAGCGGGTGATATGGTCATTGATGGCAGCGTACGCGGCCGTCTTGAACGCCTTGCAGACGTCTTGCAGTCTTAAGGGGACTGGAGCATGCAACTGAATTCCACCGAAATCAGCGAACTGATCAAGCAGCGCATTGCTCAGTTCAATGTTGTGAGCGAAGCTCACAACGAAGGTACTATTGTTTCTGTAAGTGACGGTGTTATCCGCATTCACGGCCTGGCCGATTGTATGCAGGGTGAGATGATTTCCCTGCCGGGTAACCGTTACGCTATCGCACTGAACCTGGAGCGCGACTCCGTAGGTGCAGTTGTGATGGGTCCATACGCTGACCTCGCCGAAGGCATGAAGGTTAAGTGTACGGGTCGTATTCTGGAAGTTCCGGTTGGCCGTGGCCTGCTGGGTCGTGTGGTGAACACTCTGGGTTCCCCGATTGACGGTAAAGGTCCGGTTGATAACGATGGCTTCTCGCCAATCGAAGTTATCGCACCGGGCGTAATCGAACGTCAGTCCGTCGACCAGCCAGTACAGACCGGTTATAAATCTGTTGATGCCATGATCCCAATCGGTCGTGGCCAGCGTGAGCTGATCATCGGTGACCGTCAGACAGGTAAAACCGCGATGGCAATCGATGCCATCATCAACCAGCGTGATTCCGGCATCAAATGTGTGTACGTGGCTATCGGCCAGAAAGCGTCCACCATTTCTAACGTGGTTCGTAAACTGGAAGAACACGGCGCACTGTCCAACACCATCGTTGTTGTGGCGACCGCGTCTGAATCTGCTGCACTGCAATACCTGGCACCATATGCCGGTTGCGCAATGGGCGAATACTTCCGTGACCGCGGTGAAGATGCACTGATCGTTTACGATGACCTGTCTAAACAGGCTGTTGCTTACCGTCAGGTTTCCCTGTTGCTGCGTCGTCCACCAGGACGTGAAGCATTCCCGGGCGACGTATTTTACCTCCACTCCCGTCTGCTGGAACGCGCATCCCGCGTAAACGCGGAATACGTTGAGAAGTTCACCAATGGTGAAGTTAAAGGTAAAACCGGCTCCCTGACCGCTCTGCCGATTATCGAAACCCAGGCGGGTGACGTTTCTGCGTTCGTTCCGACCAACGTAATTTCTATTACCGATGGTCAGATCTTCCTGGAAACCAACCTGTTTAACTCCGGTATTCGTCCGGCAGTTAACCCGGGTATCTCCGTATCTCGTGTTGGTGGTGCAGCGCAGACCAAGATCATCAAGAAACTGTCCGGTGGTATTCGTACCGCGCTGGCGCAGTATCGTGAACTGGCAGCGTTTTCTCAGTTCGCTTCCGACCTGGATGAAGCTACTCGTAAGCAGCTGAGCCACGGTCAGAAAGTAACTGAATTGCTGAAGCAGAAACAGTATGCGCCAATGTCTGTTGCACAGCAGGGTGTGGTGCTGTTCGCGGCTGAACGCGGTTACCTCGAAGATGTGGAACTGGCGAAAATCGGTAGCTTCGAAGCCGCTCTGCTGGCTTACGTTGACCGTGACCACGCTCCGCTGATGCAAGAGATCAACCAGTCCGGTGGCTATAACGATGAAATCGAAGGCAAGCTGAAAGCTATCCTCGATTCCTTCAAGGCAACCCAGTCCTGGTAACGTCTGGCGGTCTGCTTTAGGGTGGACCGCAAGGCATTGAGGAGAAGCTCATGGCCGGCGCAAAAGAGATACGTAGTAAGATCGCAAGCGTCCAGAACACGCAGAAGATCACTAAAGCGATGGAGATGGTCGCCGCTTCCAAAATGCGTAAATCGCAGGATCGCATGGCGGCCAGCCGTCCTTATGCAGAGACCATGCGCAAAGTGATTGGTCACCTTGCGAATGGTAATCTGGAATATAAGCACCCTTACCTGGAAGAACGCGACGTTAAACGCGTGGGCTACCTGGTGGTGTCGACCGACCGTGGTCTGTGCGGTGGCTTGAACATTAACCTGTTCAAAAAGCTGCTGGCGGATATGAAAACATGGTCCGATAAAGGCGTTCAGTGCGATATCGCAATGATCGGCTCTAAGGGCGTGTCTTTCTTTAACTCCGTTGGCGGTAATGTGATTGCTCAGGTAACCGGTATGGGGGATAACCCTTCCCTGTCCGAACTGATCGGTCCGGTTAAAGTGATGCTGCAGGCCTACGATGAAGGTCGCCTGGACAGACTGTACGTTGTCAGCAACAAATTTATTAACACCATGTCTCAGACGCCAACCATCACCCAACTGCTGCCTCTGCCGGCATCAGATGATGATGAATTGAAGCGTAAATCCTGGGATTACCTGTATGAGCCAGACCCGAAAGCGCTGCTGGATACCCTGCTGCGTCGTTATGTCGAGTCTCAGGTTTATCAGGGCGTGGTAGAAAACCTGGCCAGCGAGCAGGCCGCACGTATGGTGGCGATGAAAGCCGCGACCGACAATGGCGGCAGCCTGATTAAAGAGCTGCAGTTGGTATACAACAAAGCTCGTCAGGCCAGCATTACTCAGGAACTCACCGAAATCGTCGGTGGTGCATCCGCGGTATAACCAGGTTAATTCGTAGAGGATTCAAGATGGCTACTGGAAAAATTGTCCAGGTAATCGGCGCCGTGGTTGACGTCGAATTCCCTCAGGATGCCGTACCGCGCGTGTACGATGCTCTTGAGGTTATGAATGGTAAAGAGAGCCTGGTGCTGGAAGTTCAGCAGCAGCTCGGCGGCGGTATCGTACGTACCATCGCCATGGGTTCTTCTGACGGTCTGCGTCGTGGTCTGGAAGTTAAAGACCTCGAGCACCCGATCGAAGTCCCGGTAGGTAAAGCAACGCTGGGTCGTATCATGAACGTTCTGGGTCACCCGATCGACATGAAAGGCGATATCGGTGAAGAAGAGCGTTGGGCTATCCACCGTGCAGCACCTTCCTACGAAGAGCTGTCAAGCTCTCAGGAACTGCTGGAAACCGGTATCAAAGTTATCGACCTGATGTGTCCGTTCGCTAAGGGCGGTAAAGTTGGTCTGTTCGGTGGTGCGGGTGTAGGTAAAACCGTAAACATGATGGAGCTGATCCGTAACATCGCGATCGAACACTCCGGTTACTCCGTGTTTGCGGGCGTAGGTGAACGTACTCGTGAGGGTAACGACTTCTACCACGAAATGACCGACTCCAACGTTCTGGACAAAGTATCCCTGGTATATGGCCAGATGAACGAGCCGCCGGGAAACCGTCTGCGTGTTGCGCTGACCGGTCTGACCATGGCTGAGAAGTTCCGTGACGAAGGTCGTGACGTTCTGCTGTTCGTTGATAACATCTATCGTTACACCCTGGCCGGTACAGAAGTATCTGCACTGCTGGGTCGTATGCCATCAGCGGTAGGCTACCAGCCGACCCTGGCGGAAGAGATGGGTGTTCTGCAGGAACGTATCACCTCCACCAAAACCGGTTCTATCACCTCCGTTCAGGCGGTATACGTACCAGCGGATGACTTGACTGACCCATCCCCAGCAACCACCTTTGCTCACTTGGATGCAACCGTGGTACTGAGCCGTCAGATCGCATCTCTGGGTATCTACCCGGCAGTTGACCCGCTGGACTCCACCAGCCGTCAGCTGGATCCGCTGGTTGTTGGTCAGGAACACTACGACACCGCGCGTGGCGTACAGTCCCTGCTGCAGCGTTATCAGGAACTGAAAGACATCATCGCCATCCTGGGTATGGATGAACTGTCTGAAGAAGATAAACTGGTGGTAGCACGCGCACGTAAGATTCAGCGCTTCCTGTCCCAGCCGTTCTTCGTTGCGGAAGTATTCACCGGTTCTCCGGGCAAATACGTTTCCCTGAAAGACACCATCCGTGGCTTTAAAGGCATCATGGAAGGCGAATACGACCACCTGCCAGAGCAGGCGTTCTACATGGTTGGTTCTATCGACGAAGCCGTGGAAAAAGCCAAAAAACTTTAACGCCTTAATCGGAGGGTGATATGGCAATGACTTACCACCTGGACGTCGTCAGCGCAGAGCAACAAATGTTCTCTGGTCTGGTCGAGAAAATCCAGGTAACGGGTAGTGAAGGTGAACTGGGTATTTTCCCGGGTCACGCACCGCTGCTCACCGCCATTAAGCCTGGTATGATCCGCATCGTTAAACAGTTCGGTCATGAAGAGTTTATCTACCTGTCCGGCGGCATTCTCGAAGTGCAGCCTGGCAGCGTGACCGTTCTGGCTGATACCGCGATTCGCGGACAGGATCTCGATGAAGCGAGAGCCCTGGAAGCGAAGCGTAAGGCTGAAGAGCACATCAAGAGCTCTCATGGTGACGTGGATTACGCTCAGGCATCTGCGGAACTGGCCAAAGCGATCGCGAAACTGCGCGTTATCGAGTTGACCAAAAAAGCGATGTAACACCGGCTTGAAAAGCATAAAGGCCAGTCTGGTTTCCAGGCTGGCTTTTTTTTGCTTTTGCTGCAAGAACATTTAAATTGAAAGCTGTTTTGTGATTTAGATCATAAAAATATTGATTGGCTAAAAAATGCGGCGTAGACTCTTTTTATGTGATGTGTGTCACATAATAAAATCAGATAAAAAGAGATGCCAACATGAAATTACTCAATAAAATCATCGCCATGTTCAGCAATATGAGCTTTTAGACTTTACCTGCCTGTCCTGTGGCGCGATGCTTGATATGGTTTATCAGTCAGCGCCACTTGTTGTTATAAATCCCCTCCCCCTACTCTTCTCCCTCAACTTTTTATTTCGCGTACACATGTTCGGTTTCTCACTGAATCACATAAAAAAAATCGGGCTTTGCATGTGTAACTCTTTATTCATGCGGTAAAAAAATAGCAAAAACATTAACCTAAGGCTTTAATAAGAGCAGTCCCCAGGTTTTTGGCAGACAAAAGATACTGATTTAGACGAAAATAGTGAGTTATCAGATGGGGAATTACCCCTGTTGAACGTTTTATCTTCGGTCCATTTCACGCTGAAAAAAATGTAGTATTTTCAATGTGAAACGGTATAAATTCGTTCTCAAATTACAGTCAGGATGTGTATGTTGAATAATGCTATGAGCGTCGTGATCCTTGCCGCAGGCAAAGGCACGCGTATGTATTCCGATCTCCCTAAAGTGCTGCATACCCTCGCAGGAAAACCGATGGTTCAGCATGTCATTGATGCTGCTAATGAATTAGGTGCGACTCACGTACATCTGGTCTACGGGCACGGTGGTGATTTGCTCAAGCAGACGCTGAAAGATGGCAATCTGAACTGGGTTCTGCAGGCGGAACAGTTGGGTACCGGCCATGCAATGCAGCAGGCGGCGCCATTCTTTGGTGATGATGAAGACATTTTAATGCTCTATGGCGATGTGCCGCTGATCTCTACCGATACCTTACGTCGCCTGCGTGAAGCCAAACCGCAGGGCGGCATTGGCTTGCTAACGGTAAAACTTGATGACCCAACCGGTTATGGCCGAATTACCCGCGATAACGGCAATGTCACGGGTATCGTTGAGCATAAAGATGCCACCGACGAGCAGCGTCAAATCCAGGAAATAAACACTGGTATCCTGATTGCCAACGGCGCTGACATGAAGCGTTGGCTGTCTAAACTGACCAACAACAACGTGCAGGGTGAATACTACATCACCGATATCATCGCGATGGCGTATAAGGAAGGACGTGAAATTGCTGCAGTACATCCGGCACGCATTAGCGAAACTGAAGGGGTGAATAACCGTCTTCAGCTATCCCGTCTGGAACGTGTTTATCAGTCCGAGCAGGCAGAAAAACTGCTGCTGGCGGGCGTGATGTTGCGCGATCCGGCACGTTTTGATCTTCGCGGTACGCTTATTCACGGGCGCGATGTTGAAATTGATACTAACGTTATCATTGAAGGTAACGTAACCGTTGGGGATCGCGTCAAGATTGGCGCCGGTTGCATCATCAAAAACAGCGTGATTGGTGAGGGTTGCGAGCTTAGCCCATACAGTGTGGTGGAAGATGCGCATCTGGAAGCCGCTTGCACCATTGGTCCATTCGCACGTCTGCGCCCGGGTGCTGAGCTGCAGGAAGGCGCGCACGTGGGTAACTTTGTCGAAATGAAAAAAGCGCGTCTGGGTAAAGGCTCCAAAGCCGGTCATTTGACCTACCTGGGTGATGCGGAGATTGGCGATAACGTGAATATCGGCGCGGGTACGATTACCTGCAACTACGATGGCGCCAATAAGTTTAAAACCATTATTGGTGATGATGTGTTTGTGGGGTCTGATACTCAGCTGGTGGCGCCTGTCACCGTGGGTAAAGGTGCGACGATTGCCGCCGGAACCACCGTAACGCGTAATGTCGCCGATAACGAACTGGTATTAAGCCGTGTACCTCAGGTCCATAAACAGGGCTGGCAGCGTCCGGTGAAGAAGAAGTAAGTGATTTTTGCCGGATGGCGGCCTACGTGCGGTGACGTTCTGTAGGCCTTATAAGCGTAAGCGCCATCAGGCACACAAGAGATGAGGGGATAACATAATCCTCCGCTCAACAAGCAGTACCATAAAAATAACCCCACTCTCTACAAGGCTCGGGGCGCCCGAAATGGGCAAATACAGGTCAGCGACAACGACAGGCATAATGCCTAAATTCGGAATCAAAAAATATGTGTGGAATTGTTGGCGCTATCGCGCAGCGTGATGTAGCTGAAATCCTTCTCGAAGGTTTACGTCGTCTGGAATATCGTGGTTATGACTCTGCTGGTCTGGCCGTCGTCGATGCTGAAGGTAACATGACCCGTCTGCGTCGTCTGGGTAAAGTGCAGATGCTGACTGCTGCTGCGGAAGAACATCCGTTGCATGGTGGTACAGGTATCGCTCATACCCGTTGGGCGACACACGGTGAACCTTCAGAAGCGAACGCGCATCCTCATGTTTCTGAACACATTGTTGTGGTGCATAACGGCATCATTGAAAACCATGAACCACTGCGTGAGCTGTTGAAAACGCGTGGCTATACCTTTGTTTCTGAAACCGACACCGAAGTGATTGCTCACCTGGTGCACTGGGAACTGGAACAGGGTGGTACGCTGCGTGAAGCCGTGCTGCGCACTATTCCCCAACTACGTGGTGCCTACGGCACGGTGATCATGGATACCCGTAATCCGGAAACCCTGCTGGCGGCCCGTTCTGGTAGCCCGCTGGTGATTGGTCTGGGTATGGGCGAAAACTTCATCGCTTCCGATCAGCTGGCGCTGCTGCCGGTAACCCGTCGCTTCATCTTCCTGGAAGAGGGTGACATCGCGGAAGTGACTCGTCGTTCTGTCTCTATTTTCGACAAGTCTGGCGCAGAAGTGAAACGTCAGGATATCGAATCGAATCTGCAGTATGACGCGGGCGAAAAAGGTATTTATCGCCACTACATGCAGAAAGAGATCTACGAACAGCCGAACGCGATTAAAAATACGCTGACCGGGCGCATTAGCCACGGTGAAGTGGATTTAAGCGAGCTGGGGTCGCGTGCCAACGAGCTGCTGTCTCAGGTTGAGCATATCCAGATTATCGCCTGCGGTACGTCTTACAACTCCGGTATGGTGTCCCGCTACTGGTTTGAATCGCTGGCGGGTATTCCTTGTGATGTCGAAATCGCTTCCGAATTCCGCTATCGCAAATCCGCCGTGCGTCGTAACAGCCTGATGATTACCCTTTCTCAGTCTGGTGAAACGGCGGATACCCTGGCGGGCCTGCGCTTATCTAAAGAGCTGGGCTATCTGGGATCGCTGGCTATCTGTAACGTTCCGGGTTCCTCTCTGGTGCGTGAATCTGACCTGGCGATGATGACCAATGCCGGTACCGAAATCGGTGTGGCCTCCACGAAGGCATTTACCACTCAGCTGACCGTTCTGCTGATGCTGGTGGCGAAACTGTCCCGTCTGAAAGGCCTTGATGCGTCTATTGAGCAGGAGATCGTTCACGGTCTGCAGGCGCTGCCGAGTCGTATTGAGCAGATGTTGTCTCAGGACAAACGCATTGCCGCTCTGGCAGAAGGTTTCTCTGACAAACATCATGCGCTGTTCCTTGGCCGTGGCGATCAGTATCCAATTGCGCTGGAAGGCGCGCTGAAGCTGAAAGAGATCTCTTATATTCACGCTGAAGCTTATGCCGCAGGTGAACTGAAACACGGTCCGCTGGCGCTGATTGATGCCGATATGCCAGTTATCGTGGTTGCGCCGAACAACGAATTGTTGGAAAAACTGAAATCCAACATTGAAGAAGTTCGCGCCCGTGGCGGTCAGCTGTACGTCTTTGCTGACCAGGATGCTGGCTTTACCAGCAGCGAAAACATGCACATCATCGAGATGCCGCATGTGGAAGAGGTGATTGCACCGATCTTCTACACCGTTCCGCTGCAGCTGCTGGCGTATCATGTGGCACTGATTAAAGGCACCGACGTCGATCAGCCGCGTAACCTGGCGAAGTCAGTTACCGTAGAATAATACTTAGTACAAAGCTATTAAGGGTTGCTGTAGCAATACAGCAACCTTTTTTATTTGCATTTACAAATATTCTAAATAGTATTTTAATTATAGATTAATCACCTGTTTGTAATTATATTTAAATCATATAAATAATAATGATGTTAGCTTGTAGATTGAGCTGATTGTGTTTTTTTTGCACTTTTTTATGGGTGAATTCTGAAAATTTAAATTCTGATATATAAAATGTGAGGTAATTGTTATATTAATAATTAATGTATATGCTTGTATTATTAGTTAATGAAATCTGTAAACCTGATTATTTCTGTTTTACAGATTTTGTAATTTGCTGTTTATATATTTTAAGGAGTATTATCTATCCCGATGTAAAGGGTATTTGTTTTATTTTTTATCTGTGAAAATAAAACGTTAAGATAATTTAATATATAAAGGGATAAAATGAAACTAAATTTAATTACGGGTGCGTTGGTGCTTTCTTCTACGATTATGGCAAGCCAGGTATTTGCTTCTGATGGTACCGTCCACTTTCGTGGTGAAGTGATTGACAGTACGTGTGAAGTGACCGCAGATACCAAAGATCAGAGTGTCGACTTAGGTAAAGTAAACCGTACTGCATTCACCGGTGCAGGTTCTACCGCCGCGCCGACGGCTTTCCATATTGACCTGGAGAAATGCCCGGATACATATACCAAAGCGGGCGTTCGCTTCGATGGCACAGAAGCTGCCGACGGTAATGGCGACCTGGCTATTGGCGATCCGCTGAATACGACGACTCCGGGTGATTATACAGGAACTGAACCTGCACCGATTACCGCAACAGGTGTTGCGATCCGTATCTATAACAAAGCTGATAACTCTCAGGTTAAGCTGTATACAAAATCAGCTGAAACCCCGATTGTTGCGACTAAAGCGTCTATGCAGTTTGTTGCTCGTTATATTGCCACTTCTGCGACAGTGACTGCCGGTACCGCTAACGCCGATTCCCAGTTCACCGTTGAATATGTGAAGTAATACAAAGAGTCATTCGTTTCAATTGAATATTCATTGTTAATTAAATGGCGCTCGTTATTGTGCTATTCCTTTTTCTTTGTTATAGCGAGCGTCTTTTTATTTCTGGATACATGTATGCCTGGTCATTATTTTAAAATAGTTCTGTTTATGGTCTTTTCATTTTATTCATCGGTATCTTTTTCAGGTATCGTTGTTGGAGGCACACGAGTTATTTTTCCAGGTAATGCACCCGATGCAACGATATCTATTTATAATAAAGAATCTAAACTCCCTTATTTAATTCAGTCGTGGGTCGATCCATTTGACAAAAATGATAAGAGCAAACCGCCCTTTACGACGATTCCTCCTGTGTCGCGACTCGAGGCTGGGCAAGAAAAAATATTACGTATTATTAAAACAGAGGGTAATCTTCCTACCGATCGTGAATCTGTTTTTTGGTTTAATGTTAAAAATATTCCCCCGTCAACGAATAAAGAAGAGGGGAGCTCTCTTGAAATTGCTATTAAAACACGAATTAAGCTTTTCTGGCGTCCCGCGTCGATAACCATTACGCCGGAAAAGGCAGTAGCCAAAGTATCCTGGCAGCGTCAGGGAAATAAACTGATGGTGAATAATCCAACGCCTATTCATATCAATGTGATGAGCGTAATTGTTGACGGAAAAGATATCACCTTAAATATGATTAAGCCGTTTGAAACGATAGCCCTGGACATTCCTGAAGGGGCTGCTGGGCGTTCGTTGGTATGGCAATTTATTAATGATTATGGCGCGATCAGCGATCCGATAAAAAGGGCCCTTTAACTACCCGACAAGGACGTCACGATGATTGATTCAGGTCGTTATTTCATACTGGTTTCCGGCGTTTTTATGAGCGCTACTTTTCAGAGTATGGCGCAGGATTCATTATTTAACCCGAATCTTCTGGAGATCGATCACCCGGTTAATGTCGATATCCGTCAGTTTAACCGCTCAAATGCGCTTCCTCCGGGTAATTATAAGGTTGATGTAATCGTTAATGGTCGTTTTTTTGAACGACAGGATATTAAATTTATTCAGGACTCACCGGAAGGGGAGCTTCACCCCTGCTTTATTGCCATAAAGGATGTTTTATCTTCCTATGGTGTAAAAGTTAATGCGCTGAAGGAACTGAATGAGGCTGATAGTGAAGCGTGTATCAATCCGGTTCCCTTGATCGATGGCTCATCGTGGTTTTTTGATGCTAACAAACTGGCGTTGAATATTTCTGTTCCACAAATTTATCTGGATAGTTCGGCGGCTGATTATATCAGCCCCTCCCGCTGGGATCAGGGGATTAATGCGCTGATGGTTAACTATGATTTCTCCGGGGCACACACATTAAAATCCAATTATGACTCCTCTGAGGATGACAGCTATTACCTCAACTTACGCAACGGTTTGAATATCGGTGCCTGGCGGCTACGTAACTACAGCACCTTAAACGCGACGGAAAACAGTACTGAATACCACTCTATCAGTAGCTACGTTCAGCGAGATATTGCCGCGCTGCGTAGCCAGATTATGCTGGGTGATACCTGGACGGCGAGTGATGTTTTTGACAGCACGCAAATCCGTGGGGCACGGTTGTATACCGACGACGATATGTTGCCATCCAGCCAGAATGGCTTTGCGCCAATAGTTCGTGGTATCGCTAAAAGCAACGCGACGGTGATTATTCGGCAGAATAATTATGTTATTTATCAGTCTGCTGTACCGCAAGGGGCTTTTGAGATCACCGATCTTAACACCACCAGCGGCGGCGGCGATCTGGATGTGACCATCAAAGAGGAGGATGGCAGCGAGCTGCACTTTACCCAGCCGTATGCCTCGCTTGCCATTCTGAAACGTGAAGGGCAAACCGATGTGGACATTAGCGTCGGTGAAATACGCGATGAGAGCGGCTTTACGCCCAATGTGCTACAGGCTCAGGTTCTCCATGGTTTGCCGTGGGGGCTGACGCTGTATGGCGGTACACAGGTCACGGATGATTATGCATCTGCGGCGATGGGGATGGGTAAGGATATGGGCTCGCTCGGCGCGCTGTCATTGGATGTGACTCACGCGCATGCCAACTTTGACGATGGTGACGATGAAACCGGGCAATCTTATCGCTTTCTCTATTCTAAGCGGTTCGATGAAACTGATACGAATTTCCGTCTGGTTGGATACCGTTATTCCACTGAGGGGTACTACACGCTCAATGAATGGGCATCCCGGCAGAATAATGATGAAGATTTCTGGATGATTGGTAACCGACGTAGCCGTATTGAAGGGACGTGGTCGCAATCTTTTGCCCGGGGCTACGGTAATATTTATCTGACGTTGAGTCGACAGCAGTACTGGAAAACGGATGACGTCGAGAAATTGGTTCAGTTTGGTTATGCCAACACCTGGCGGCGTATTTCGTGGAACGTTTCCTGGAACTACACCGATTCTGTCAATCATTATGGAAGCAGTCAGTCTTATGATGATGAGAACGATCATGAGCATATTTTTATGCTGTCGGTTTCGGTACCGCTTTCCGGCTGGCTGGAGAACAGTTACGTCAATTATTCGCTGACGCAAAACAATCACAATGACAGCACGATGCAGGTCGGATTGGGCGGTACCGCGCTGGAAGGACATAACCTTGCCTATAACGTTCAGGAATCATGGGTTAGCGATCCGCAAGACAGCTATAGCAGTAACGCCAGCCTGAGCTATGACGGTACCTATGGCTCAGTTAACGGTAGCTATGCCTATAGTCAGGATTCACAGCGCCTTAACTACGGGGTTCGCGGCGGTATTCTGGTTCACAGCGGCGGCATCACTTTTTCGCAAGAGCTAGGGGAAACGGTGGCATTGGTTGAAGCGCCGGGGGCAGATGGCCTCTCAGTGGAGAACGCCACCGGCGTATCCACCGACTGGCGAGGCTATACGGTAAAAACGCAAATGAATCCGTATGATGAAAACCGGGTGGCGATCAACAGCAATTATTTCTCGCGCGCTAATGTCGAACTGGAAAATACCGTGGTTAATCTGGTACCTACGCGCGGCGCTGTGGTGAAAGCGACGTTTGTCACTCATGTTGGTTATCGTGTGTTGTTTACGGTAACGATGCCAGATGGTAAACCCGCACCATTTGGCGCTATGGCCTCGGCGGATTTGGAGTCCGGCACGGTAACTGGGATTGTGGGTGATAATGGTGAGCTTTATTTATCCGGAATGCCGGCAGAAGGTCATTTTACGATTACGGGTAATCTTGGCACCTGTTCTGCACATTACCATTTTTCTGAACCGAAAGATAATGAACTGATTCAGGTTAAAGTTGGCTGCAAATAAAAAGGATATTAATTTGAGACTGGTTATCTGTTTTATATTTCTCACGTCTGCTATTTTTTGCAAAAATCTATTAGCCGCCGACGTTTATTGTGAGGCAGATGGTGGAACGCATCATAGTATATTAACATTCCCCAATAAAAAAATTAGTGCAACTCAAAATAAAAGTGGGCAAACATTTGAGCAGCATGTTGATAATGGAAATAGGTATCATGGGTTTTGCTACTGTACTAGTAATTTTAACTATGTTTATTATACTGCCGTGGAAAATTCCTCGTTAGCTAAATCAGGTGTGCGGAGTAATATACAATATTATAATCTTAATGAACATTTGGATGTGGGGATCTCCATCGCTATTCTCGGTAGAGGTTATATTAATGTACCTTTTTCCAATCAACCTAACAATCCTGATGGCAAAAACACATGTACAGATAATAAAAAAATAGCGACTTTTGATAGTGGGTCAGATGCGATTATTTATTTTTATGTCAAGGAGCCATTTATTGGAAAAGTGACTATTCCAACTATGTTAATGGCTTCTTTGTATGGTAAAACGAACGCCACTGGTGCAGATAGTCCCACTCCGTTAGCCGATGTCTATATCCAGGGGGATATTACCGCTCCACAGGAGTGTGAAGTTAATGGAGGGCAAGTGATTGAAGTCAATTTTGAAAAAATACCCGCCTCCGAATTTTCATCGACGCCGGGTGCGGCGATTACCAGCCGTAAAATTCCGATAAAGGCATCGGTTAAATGTACGGGAATGGCGGCTGGGCAAGATGTTGAAGTTTCGCTACATGCGACGCAGACGGCGACATCGCCCACAATGTTACAGACATCAAACGACGATGTTGGAATCAAGATTTATGATGAATACGATAAAGAAGTTGATGTGAACGGCGGGCGCATGGAAACAGATATGGGAAAACGTTCGCGTTTGGGTGAAGAAGATGGCGAGTTCAATTTCTCTGCCGCACCCGGTAGCGCCACCGGTGCCAGGCCAAAGCCCGGTACCTTTAGCGCCAATGCTACGATCATCATGGAAATTAAAAACTAATCCTCCTCAGGCAACGGCTGTTTATGACAGCCGTTGTCATATTTACCATCCGAATCCCAACGCATCAAAAATTTTATGACAAAAAAATGAAAGCTAATTGATTTATTTTTGTTATTTTTCAATGTGTTATATTTTATGTTGTTGCTGTCATAAAACTGTCATATTTCGTACATTTAACTGTCACCTGTTTGTCCTATTTTGCTCACAGTAGCAACTCAAACAACGATTTACGAAAACCGTGCAGGAGACATTATGAAAGTTATGCGTACCACTGTCGCAACTGTTGTCGCCGCGACCTTATCCATGAGCGCGTTCTCTGCGTTTGCAGCAGCGAGCCTGACAGGTGCAGGTGCAACCTTCCCTGCGCCAGTGTATGCCAAATGGGCAGATACCTATCAGAAAGAGACCGGTAGCAAAGTAAACTACCAGGGTATCGGCTCCTCCGGTGGTGTAAAACAAATTACGGCCAATACCGTTGATTTCGGCGCTTCTGATGCACCGCTGTCTGACGAAAAACTGGCGCAAGAAGGTCTGTTCCAGTTCCCGACCGTGATCGGTGGCGTAGTGCTGGCTGTGAATATCCCGGGCCTGAAATCCGGCGAGCTGGTGCTGGACGGTAAAACGCTGGGTGACATCTACCTCGGTAAAATTAAGAAGTGGGATGATGAAGCCATCACCAAACTGAACCCGGGTCTGAAGCTGCCTTCACAGAATATCGCCGTTGTGCGTCGCGCTGACGGTTCCGGTACTTCCTTCGTTTTCACCAGCTACCTGGCAAAAGTAAACGAAGAGTGGAAATCTAAAATTGGTTCCGGCTCTACTGTGAACTGGCCGACCGGTCTGGGCGGTAAAGGTAACGACGGTATCGCTGCGTTCGTACAGCGTCTGCCGGGTTCTATCGGTTACGTTGAGTACGCTTACGCTAAGCAGAACAACCTGGCGTACACCAAGCTGTTCTCTGCTGATGGCAAACCGGTAAGCCCGACAGAAGAGAGCTTTGCTAACGCCGCAAAAGGCGCTGACTGGAGCAAAACTTTCGCTCAGGATCTGACTAACCAGAAAGGTGACGACGCGTGGCCAATCACTTCCACCACCTTCATCCTGGTCCATAAAGAGTCGAAGAAACCAGAGCAGAGCGCAGAAGTGCTGAAGTTCTTCGACTGGGCGTACAAAAATGGCGGCAAACAGGCTAACGACCTGGATTACGCCAGCCTGCCGGACAGCGTGGTTGAGCAGGTTCGTGCTGCATGGAAGACCAACGTGAAAGACAGCAGCGGTAAAGCGCTGTACTAATAGAATATCTTTAACGAGTTGGCGGATGGCGCTACGCTTATCCGCCCTACGGTTTCGACTGTAGGCCCGCTTTGTAGGCCGGATAAGCGTAGCGCCATCCGGCATGGGCAACTTCGTAAACGCGTTTAACTTAAAGAGTGATTTATGGCTGCAACCAAGCCTGCTTTTAACCCACCGGGTAAAAAGGGTGACATGATCTTCAGCGCGCTGGTAAGACTGGCTGCGCTGATTGTGCTATTGATGTTGGGTGGCATTATTGTCTCTCTGGTTATCTCCTCCTGGCCAAGCATTCAGAAATTTGGTTTCTCCTTTCTGTGGACCAAAGACTGGGATGCGCCAAACGATATCTACGGTGCCTTAGTACCGATTTACGGTACGCTGGTTACCTCACTTATTGCACTGCTGATTGCCGTTCCGGTGAGTTTCGGCATTGCGCTGTTCCTGACTGAACTTGCACCTGGCTGGCTGCGTCGCCCGCTGGGCATCGCTATTGAACTGCTGGCGGCAATTCCGAGTATCGTGTACGGCATGTGGGGGCTGTTTATCTTTGCCCCGCTGTTTGCGACTTATTTCCAGGAGCCGGTCGGAAACATCCTTTCCAACATTCCGTTTGTTGGCGCACTGTTCTCCGGCCCGGCTTTTGGTATCGGTATTCTGGCGGCTGGCGTGATCCTCGCCATCATGATCATCCCGTACATTGCGGCGGTTATGCGTGATGTGTTCGAACAAACGCCGGTACTGATGAAAGAGTCAGCCTACGGCATCGGCTGTACCACCTGGGAAGTTATCTGGCGCATCGTCCTGCCGTTCACCAAAAATGGCGTGATCGGCGGCGTGATGTTGGGGCTGGGCCGCGCACTGGGTGAAACCATGGCGGTGACCTTTATCATCGGTAACACCTACCAGCTCGACAGTGCCTCGCTGTACATGCCGGGCAACAGTATTACCTCTGCGCTGGCGAATGAATTTGCCGAAGCGGAATCTGGACTGCACGTTGCCGCGTTGATGGAGCTGGGTCTGATTCTGTTTGTGATCACCTTCATCGTGCTGGCTGCGTCTAAGTTCATGATCATGCGCCTTGCGAAGAACGAGGGGGCACGCTAATGGCTACGCTTGAAATGCAAAACACCGCTCAGCTTGCGGAATCCCGCCGTAAAATGCAGGCGCGTCGTCGTCTGAAAAACCGCATCGCGCTGACGCTCTCTATGGCGACCATGGCGTTCGGTCTGTTCTGGCTCATTTGGATCCTGATGTCCACGATCACCCGCGGCATTGACGGTATGTCGCTAGCGCTGTTCACCGAAATGACGCCGCCGCCGAATACGGCGGGTGGTGGTCTGGCGAACGCCCTGGCCGGTAGCGGTCTGTTGATTCTGTGGGCGACCGTGTTTGGTACCCCGCTCGGCATTATGGCGGGTATCTACCTGGCGGAGTATGGGCGTAAGTCCTGGCTGGCTGAGGTCATCCGCTTTATCAATGACATTCTGCTTTCTGCGCCATCCATCGTGGTCGGTCTGTTCGTTTACACCATCGTGGTAGCAAAAATGGAGCATTTCTCCGGCTGGGCGGGCGTGATCGCGCTGGCGCTGCTGCAGGTGCCCATTGTTATTCGTACCACAGAGAACATGCTCAAGCTGGTGCCAGATAGCCTGCGTGAAGCCGCCTATGCACTGGGTACGCCGAAATGGAAGATGATTTCTGCGATCACCCTGAAGGCATCTGTCTCGGGGATCATTACAGGTGTTCTGTTAGCAATTGCTCGTATCGCAGGTGAAACGGCTCCGCTGCTGTTTACGTCGCTCTCCAACCAGTTCTGGAGCACTGACATGATGCAGCCTATCGCCAACCTGCCGGTCACTATCTTTAAGTTTGCGATGAGCCCGTTTGCTGAGTGGCAGCAACTGGCCTGGGCCGGGGTACTGATTATTACCCTGTGCGTACTGCTGCTGAACATTCTGGCGCGCGTCATTTTCGCGAAGAAGAAACACGGTTAATTTTTACGGCGTGGCTGATGCGGCGCCGGATGAGGAAAAGATTGAAATGAGTATGGTTGATACTGCCCCAGGTAAAATTCAGGTTCGTGATTTGAACTTCTACTATGGCAAATTCCATGCCCTGAAGAACATCAACCTGGATATTGCTAAAAACCAGGTAACGGCGTTTATCGGTCCTTCTGGCTGTGGTAAATCGACGCTGCTGCGTACGTTCAACAAAATGTTTGAACTGTACCCGGAGCAACGTGCGGAAGGTGAAATTCTGCTGGATGGCGACAATATTCTCACCAATACCCAGGATATCGCTCTGCTGCGAGCCAAAGTGGGCATGGTATTCCAGAAGCCCACGCCGTTCCCGATGTCCATCTACGACAACATCGCTTTTGGCGTACGTCTGTTTGAGAAACTCTCGCGTGCGGATATGGACGAACGCGTGCAGTGGGCATTGACCAAGGCCGCATTGTGGAATGAAACCAAAGATAAATTACACCAGAGCGGGTACTCTCTCTCGGGTGGTCAGCAGCAGCGACTGTGTATTGCGCGTGGCATCGCCATTCGCCCGGAAGTGCTTCTGCTTGATGAGCCATGTTCAGCGCTCGACCCTATTTCTACCGGGCGTATCGAAGAGCTGATCACTGAGCTGAAAGAGGATTACACCGTCGTTATCGTTACCCACAACATGCAGCAGGCTGCGCGTTGTTCCGATCACACGGCATTTATGTACCTGGGCGAGTTGATTGAGTTCAGTAACACGGACGATCTGTTCACCAAGCCCGCGAAGAAACAAACTGAAGATTACATCACCGGTCGTTACGGCTGATTCAGGAGCTTGTTGTGGATAACCTTAACCTTAATAAACATATTTCCGGCCAGTTCAATGCAGAGCTGGAAAGCATCCGTACCCAGGTGATGACCATGGGCGGCATGGTCGAGCAGCAGCTTTCTGATGCAATCACGGCGATGCACAATCAGGATAGCGAGCTGGCGAAGCGCGTCATTGAAGGCGATAAGAACGTCAATATGATGGAGGTGGCGATCGACGAAGCCTGCGTGCGCATCATCGCCAAGCGTCAACCGACAGCGAGCGACCTGCGTCTGGTGATGGCGATTATCAAAACCATCGCTGAGCTGGAACGTATTGGCGACGTGGCAGATAAAATTTGCCGCACCGCGCTGGAGAAGTTCTCGCAACAACACCAGCCGCTGCTGGTAAGTCTGGAGTCGCTGGGTCGTCACACCGTGCAGATGCTGCACGACGTGTTGGATGCGTTTGCGCGTATGGATCTCGACGAAGCGGTACGTATTTATCGCGAAGATAAGAAAGTCGACCAGGAGTATGAAGGCATCGTGCGTCAGCTGATGACTTATATGATGGAAGACCCACGTACCATTCCAAGCGTGCTGACCGCGCTGTTCTGCGCACGTTCCATCGAACGTATCGGTGACCGCTGCCAGAATATCTGCGAATACATCTTCTATTTCGTGAAGGGACAAGACTTCCGTCACGTGGGCGGCGATGAGCTGGATAAGCTGCTGGCGGGCAAAGATCCTAAAGAGTGATAAAAACGTAGAAAATAGGCCGGATAAGCGTTAGCGCTATCCGGCAATTGCCCGGTGGCGCAAGCTTACCGGGCCTACAAAAAATTACCGGGTAATATCCCAACCCCGTGCCTTCCACAATTCCGGCAACTGTGTCAGATCGGTAAAGGTCGTGACTTTTGGATGATCGATCGGTTTGTTATGCGGATCGGCGCAGAAGTAGAACACTTCCATCCCCGCCGCAATCCCCGCCTGCGCGCCTGCGCTGGAATCATCAACCAGAATGCAGTTCTCAACATTAACGTCCATTGCTTTTGCCGCATGGAACATTAGGGTCGGATCGGGCTTCCAGCGTTGGATATCGTAGCCGCTGAACAGTAAATCAGGAAAATGGTGCAACATGCCCAGCTTACCCAGCGAATGCTGCATTTTGCTGACCGGACCGTTAGACACCACGCACATTGGCACAGCCATGCTGTCCAGCAGCGTGTTCGCACCAGCAATGACTTCCAGCTCGGTATCGAACAGACGTGCGACCTCAGCGCGGTAAACCGGTTCTAAATCGGCTTTTGCCAGTTCGACACCGTGCTCTTCGTTGATAATGTCGATGATCTCGTACAGCTTTACCCCCTTGAAGCGTTTGAAAATTTCTTCAAGATCGAGCGTAATGCCAAACGCCTGGAACATGCTGACATACGCGCGAGAACAAATCACTTCACTGTCGACAAGGGTACCGTCACAGTCAAAAAATACGGCTTCTATCTGGGACATGTCATTTCCGTTTTAACAAGTTTAACGTTTTCGTAATGCATTATTGGGCGACGCAATCGTTGCCGTATAAGCAAAATCAATGAAAAAAGTTGCTCATAACCCAACCCTATTGTCGCATTTTGGTATAGGATAGCGACGAATTTTCCCTCCTTGTTCGGAAATTGATAATGAGTCAACAACACACAACCCAGGCTTCTGGCCAGGGGATGCTGGAACGCGTGTTCAAACTGCGCGAACATGGCACGACGGCACGGACCGAAGTGATCGCCGGTTTAACCACCTTCCTGACGATGGTGTATATCGTTTTTGTTAACCCGCAAATTCTTGGCGTGGCTGGCATGGATACCAGCGCCGTCTTTGTTACCACCTGCCTTATTGCTGCCTTTGGTAGCATCCTGATGGGGCTATTTGCTAACCTGCCGGTCGCACTTGCGCCTGCTATGGGCCTGAATGCATTTTTCGCTTTCGTGGTCGTCGGCGCGATGGGCCTGTCATGGCAGATCGGTATGGGGGCTATCTTCTGGGGCGCGGTAGGTCTGCTGCTGCTGACCATTTTCCGCGTACGTTACTGGATGATTGCCAATATCCCGGTGAGCCTGCGAGTGGGGATCACCAGTGGTATCGGTCTGTTCATCGGCATGATGGGGCTGAAAAACGCAGGTGTTATCGTCGCCAACAAAGACACGCTGGTGTCTATCGGTAACCTGACGTCCCACAGCGTACTTCTCGGTATTCTGGGCTTCTTTATCATCGCGATTCTGGCGTCACGTAATATTCATGCTGCGGTGCTGATTTCCATCATTGTAACCACGCTGCTGGGCTGGATGCTGGGCGATGTCCATTACAACGGTATCGTTTCTGCGCCGCCGAGCGTGATGTCCGTTATCGGACATGTCGATCTGGCCGGTTCGTTTAACATTGGCCTGGCGGGTGTGATTTTCTCGTTCATGCTGGTCAACCTGTTTGACTCCTCCGGTACGCTGATTGGCGTGACGGATAAAGCCGGTCTGGCGGACGCGAAGGGCAAGTTCCCACGCATGAAGCAGGCGCTGTATGTGGATAGCGTGTCGTCGGTTACCGGGGCGTTTATCGGGACTTCTTCCGTTACCGCCTATATTGAATCCTCTTCCGGGGTGTCGGTTGGTGGCCGTACCGGCCTGACTGCAGTCGTCGTTGGCCTGCTGTTCCTGCTGGTTATCTTCCTGTCGCCGCTGGCGGGAATGGTACCGGGCTATGCAGCTGCAGGTGCGCTGATTTACGTTGGTGTCCTGATGACATCAAGCCTGTCACGCGTGAAGTGGGATGATCTGACTGAAGCGGTTCCGGCGTTTATTACCGCCGTGATGATGCCGTTTAGCTTCTCAATTACCGAAGGTATTGCGCTGGGCTTTATCTCTTACTGCGTGATGAAAATCGGTACTGGACGTTTCCGCGATCTCAGCCCGTGCGTCATCGTTGTCGCGCTGCTGTTTGTGCTGAAGATTGTGTTTATCGACGCGCATTAAAATATCGGTCTGGACAACTGCCCGCCAGGCATCGTTGCTGGCGGGCTTTTTCTTTTAGGCTTTCACGCGTTGGATGTAGTCGCCAAATGCGGTCAACTGGCCGGTCAGATGGTCCAGCGTGCTTTGGTCAATCACTTCACCCGTCTGCGGATCCACCTTGTTTTGAATGACCCCGCCCATAAATTCCGGCTTGTTCATTACCATGGCGTCGAGGAACACCAGGATTTGACGCAGATGGTACTGGCAGCGCGCGCCGCCAATGGCACCCATGGAGCTGGTCTGGATCAGCACCGGTTTGCCGGATAATGGCTGATCGGGCAGGCGAGACAGCCAGTCGATGGCGTTCTTCAGTCCGCCCGGAACAGAATAGTTATATTCAGGTGTGACGATGACGACACCGTCAGCCTTTCTGATTTGCTCAGCCAGTGCTTCTACGCTGGCCGGAAAACCTTCTTCCTGCTGGAGATCGGCATCGTACAGTGGGATATCACCAATCGACGGTAACGCGCTCACTTCCATTCCTGCGGGAGCAATCTTGGGCAGTGTACGGGCAACCATTCCATTAAACGAACCTTTGCGCAGACTTCCCAGTAACGTAACAACATTCAATGTTTCAGACATGGTGACTCCTGTTTCATCATAAAGGTTAAATCAAAGCGTATGGCTTTTCGCTGCGCATAATTGAGAGAACCGGATCAGACGACCCGTTGGCTCATTGGCGCGAGTCTGGATATCAGGCAAACTTTTCCAGTCCTGCTGACCATCAAACTCCCAAACCTTGAGTTTTTCAATGGCTGGCGAAACCGCAACCGACCACACCAGCACATCTTCCGCGTCGCAAATGGCTTCAATCTGCGCAACATGGGCACATTTCAGGCGTCCTGCGCCGGGTAAAAGCTGGAGTTCGCGCGGATCGTCATTGCATACATCGCCAGTGAGTTTGAGTACGCTCTGGCGCAATGTAATGAGCTGCGCGCGTGCTTCATTGGGGTCGTTTTGATTATTGATCCACAGGTTTTCGTTACTGGAGAAGCGCCACGTTTCCGCTGAATTTGGATTGTTAAACCCGCGGGTTGCCCGCTGAAGTTCCATATCCAGGCCGCACGTTCCTTCAGTCGTTAGCACAACGCCGACGATATTCCCGGCATAAGAGATCGAAAATCCCGGTAGATTCTTATCGCGAAAAACGGGCTTACCTTTCGCCTCAGTAACAATCTCAGGCAACGTGCTGGTGCCGTAAAGCATGAACATCAGTTCGGCGAGAAGACTTCGGGAGGCCAGGAAGCGTGTTCGGCGATGAGCGGGCAGATCTCTTGCTTCGATATGGCATGGAGAAGGGAGGCGAGCTGATACCAGGTGTCCCTCCGTAAGAATCCCTCTGGCAAAATGTGTCGCCATTTTTCGCTCCGTGATTAATGGTCCGTGATTATCACCAGAGTAACATTTACACGGCTTCCGGGCAGGCTTTGCTGCCCAAAAAGTAAGCGGAAATGGGGTACATTACGCGATATTTACATTTCTGTTGCCAGAATGGTCGATTTTGAAACACCAAAATGACGGATCGTCAGGATATATCGCGATAAAGCGCCTTGATCGTGTCTTTTAGCCAGACGATCTTAGGATTGTGGCTGTTGCGTTTATGCCAAAGAAGAGTAAACGGTACGCGCATTTTTTCCAGTTGCGCCGTATCAAATGGCATCGGCCGCGCAACGAGTGGAAGCTGGTGGAGTTGGTTATAACGCTGGCAATAAACCGGTGCGGTGGCAATCAGCGCGTGATCCGGCTGCGCTGCCATAAACAGCGATTGCTCAAAACCAGGCAGACATAACGCGATATTGCGTGCGCGCCCCATTTCTTGCAGGACTTCATCCAGCGCCCAGGTATCGCTTTGCTCCCAGCTAATGCTGATGTGCGGATAGCGCAGAAAGGTGTCCAGATTCCACTCTTCCTGCAGTGCGGGATGATCTTCACGTAGCCAGACGCAGGGCAGATCGGAAAACAGCACTTCATGGTCGATCGACAATGGCAACAAACTCAGCAGTTCGCGCGAACGCGGATGACTTTCGCGCCCGGTGAAGCCAATATCCACTTCACCGCGAATAATGGCATCCAGCGAATCATAGTCCCAGTTGCGTATTTTGATCGTCGCCTGAGGATAGCGCTGGTAAATCTGCCGGGAGAGCGCGTTGAACATGATCATCACCAGTGGCGTTTCGGCCACCAGATCAAACTTCAGCCCGCGCGGCGATTCATGGTGCGGTTTATCGAGCAGCTGATTGCCCATCTGCATCCATTCAGCCAGGCTCTGCTCCATGCTGACCATCAGCGGCGTCGGCGATAGCCCCAGCGGGGTGTTCACAAACAAGGGATCGTCAAACCAGGCCCGCAGCTTCGACAGCGACTTACTGACCGCCGACGGAGTGACGTTCATCCGTTTAGCGGTTTTAGTGACGCTGCGTTCCTGCATCAACAACTGCAGGCAGAGCAATAAATTAAGATCGAGACTGCTGAGGGATTTCTTCATGAGTTGGCGCGGACCGGTTAGGTGCAACAGTGATAATCAGCATGATACTCACTATGCTACAGCCAATCAGAATCCCGATCAGCATATTCAGCGCATCAAGGCCAAGAACAGCCGCCAGCCAAATCCACAGCGAGGAACCGCAAACCTGTGCAATACCTAATGCCGAGCTGGCGACGCCCGCGCGCAGCGAGAACGGTCCCAGCGCCTGGCTCATCGCAACACCGAAACCGACCGAGAATCCGGCGCAGATTAAGGTTAGCCCGAACAACGTTACCGCGTGTGAAGTAGCAAGGGTTAACACCACGCCAGCACACAGAAACAGCACCTGCGAGGTTAGCATCATAACGCGAGGCTTAAACACGCTCAGGGCGAATGGCGTAGAGAAAGAGACCGCCATACTGATGCCAGCGGTCATGGCCATGGTAGTGGCGTACTCGCCGCGGTCGAAGCCCATCACTTCCATCAGCAGCACCGGAGACGTATTCACGAAGGTCAGGATCACCGACACGCTAAGGGTGGTAATGGCCAGACGGCTTAAGAAAAAGCGGTTTACCAGTGATTCGGTAGTGTGGTTCTTTTCCATCGTCGCCATAAACGTTGCTGGGCGCGATTCTCGCAGGACAAATACCGACAGCAGGCAAACAGCCACACCCATTCCCATCATCGTGTAGAACAGGCTCTGCCACGGGTATTTGAGCATGATCAGATGCCCCATCACCGGAGCCAGCACCGGCACGATACAGGTAATACCGTTCAACAACGACAGTACCTTCGCCCGGCGACGATCGTCGAGCGTATCGCGCAGAATAGCGAAAGCCACCACATAGCAGCAGCCGGCGCCCACACCCTGAATAAAGCGGCCTACCAGGAACGGCGTACCGCTCTCGGCAAATGAACACAGCGCAGAGGCGAAAATAAAGATGAGTGCACCGACAATAGCGACTGGTTTACGTCCTGACTGGTCGGCAACTTTTCCGGCGAAAAGCATCGCCGTCGCCATTCCCGCCAGATAAACCGAAAACGCGATATGCAGTTGCGCCTCGCTGGCCTGTAGATCGGCCGCAATACGGGGCAGCCCCACCAGATACATATCAATACCGGCAGGATAAAGAAGAACCAGGGCGAAACTGCAGATTAGAAAGCGTGTCATAGCGACCTCATGAGAAATGTGGCGCTAAGCATACGGTCAGAGAGTCAACTGCACGAGTTGCCATTTGGACAACAGTGATTTCCGCATGGGAAATTGTTGTTGCCGGATGGCGGTGTAAACGCCTTATCCGGCCTACAGGGCCTGTAGGCCCGGCAAGCATCGCGCCACCGGGCAACACAACGTTACTTACCAATACAGAAACTGGAGAAAATTCGTCCCAGCAGATCGTCGGAGGTAAATTCCCCGGTGATCTCACTGAGGTTCTGCTGCGCCAGACGTAGCTCCTCTGCCAGCAATTCTCCGGCCCATGCGCCGAGAAGTTGGGCTTTACCCTGCTCAAGATGCTCCGCCGCTTCTGCCAGTGCCTGCAGGTGACGACGACGCGCCAGGAAGCCACCTTCCATATTGGTTTCAAAGCCCATGCTCTGTTTGAGATGGTTACGCAGTACGTCAACACCTTCACCGGTACGTGCGGAGAGACGAACCAGTGAGTGGCCATTTACTTCGCTAAGGCCCAGCGTCTCACCGGTAATATCCGCTTTGTTACGCACCACGGTAATCGGCAGTTTGGCTGGCAGACGGGCAATAAAGTCTGGCCAGATGTCAGCTGGGTCCACGGCGTCGGTGGTGGTGCCATCCACCATAAACAGCACACGGTCGGCTTGTTCGATTTCCTGCCAGGCACGTTCGATACCGATGCGTTCAACTTCATCACTGGCATCGCGCAAACCGGCAGTATCGATGATGTGCAGCGGCATACCGTCGATATGAATATGCTCACGCAGTACGTCGCGAGTCGTCCCCGCAATGTCGGTCACAATAGCCGCCTCACGGCCTGCCAGCGCGTTCAGCAGGCTCGATTTCCCGGCGTTAGGGCGACCGGCAATGACTACCTTCATCCCTTCGCGCAGCAGGCTACCCTGACGCGCTTCGGCACGTACGGCATCAAGATCGCTGATAACGCTATTGAGCTGCGCTTCAATCTTGCCGTCAGACAGGAAGTCGATTTCTTCATCCGGGAAGTCGATCGCCGCTTCGACATAGATGCGCAGGTGAGTGAGTGCTTCCACAAGATGATTTACCCGTGCGGAAAATGCGCCCTGCAACGAGTTCAGCGCCGAGCGAGCGGCTTGCTCCGAGCTGGCATCGATCAGGTCGGCAATCGCCTCGGCCTGGGCTAAATCGAGCTTATCATTGAGAAACGCGCGCTCGGAGAATTCACCGGGTCTGGCAATGCGCAGCCCGGGAATGGTCAGAATACGTTTGAGCAGCAGGTCAAGAATCACCGGACCTCCGTGGCCCTGAAGCTCTAAAACGTCTTCGCCGGTAAAGGAGTTCGGGCCGGGGAACCACAGGGCAATCCCCTGATCCAGCGTGCTGCCATCCGCGTCTTTAAACGGGAGATAATCGGCATAACGCGGTTTGGGTAGTTTCCCCAGTACGGTTTCTGCGACCTCACGCGCCTTCAGGCCGGAGATACGCAGGATACCCACGCCACCACGTCCCGGTGGGGTGGCCTGAGCGACGATGGTGTCGTTATGGCTCATGGTTTGTCTCTTCTTAATGCAATAAAAAAGGCGGTCTAATGACCGCCCTTTACTTTATGTTCCGTTTGCCGGATGGCGGCTTCGCCTAATCCGGCCTACACCGAATCAGGAGTTTTTCTTCTCGCGGCTATGCAGGCCACGCTTCTCCAGACCACGGTAAATCAGCTGCTGCTGAATAATGGTTACCAGGTTGCTGACGATATAGTACAGCACCAGACCTGACGGGAACCACAGGAAGAACACGGTGAAGATGACCGGCATAAAGGTCATGATCTTCTGCTGCATCGGGTCGGTTACGGTGGTCGGAGACATCTTCTGAATGAAGAACATCGTCACGCCCATCAGAATTGGCAGAATGTAGTACGGGTCCTGTGCAGACAGGTCATGGATCCACAGAGCGAACGGTGCATGACGCAGTTCAATGGAGCCCATCAGCATGTAGTACAACGCCAGGAAGATTGGCATCTGGATGATCAGCGGGAAGCAGCCGCCCAGCGGGTTAACCTTCTCAGCTTTGTACAGGGCCATCATTTCCTGGCTCTGACGCTGTTTGTCATCGCCCAGACGCTCACGCATTGCCTGAATCTTCGGCTGCAGCATACGCATCTTCGCCATGGAGGTGTACTGCGCTTTGGTCAGCGGGTACATGATGCCACGAACGATAAAGGTGATAACGATGATGGAGAAGCCCCAGTTACCCAGGAAGCTATGGATCCACTTCAGCAGTTTAAACAGCGGCTGAGAAATGAACCACAACCAGCCGTAATCCACGGTCAGATCCAGGTGCGGTGCAACGGCCGCCATTTTATCCTGAATTTCCGGGCCGACCCACAGGGTACTGGTCATCGCGCCAGTCTGGCCAGGCTGTACCAGTACCGGCTGTGACTTATAGCCGATAGCGGCAATGCCGTTACCCAGGTTAGCGGTATAGAAGTTGTTGGTGCCGTCGTTACGCGGAACCCATGCCGTTGCGAAATACTGTTGCAGCATTGCGACCCAGCCGTCTTTAGCATTGACGTTCAGGTTTTCGTTTTCAGCAATGGTGTCGAATTTGTATTTCTCATACTTCTCATCCGGCGTGGAGTACGCCGCGCCGCGGAAGGTGTGCAGCGCAAAGTTGCTGCTACCTGTGTCGCGATGAGATGGCAGATTGATGGATTGCTTCAGCTGACCAAAGGTGGATACTTCCAGCGGTTTTTCGCCGGCGTTCTGCACGCTGTAGTTAACGTTGACAGCATATTCACCACGCTTGAGTACAAACGTTTTAGTGAATGTGTTACCCGCTGCGTCAGTATAGGTCATCGGGATCTGCAGTTCGTTCTGACCGTCAGCCAGTACAAACGCGTCTTTCTCGACGTTGTACAGCGGACGCGGGCCGTTAGCCGGGTTATCCGGGCCGTCACGACCTGTCAGGCCACTCTGAGCCTGGTAGATGAACTGTGGCGTGGTTTCCAGTAACTGGAACGGTTCGGTAGAACCGAGTTCTTTCGGGTAAGCTGGCAGTGAAGCCTGTTCTACATCACCACCACGGGTGTTGATGGTCAGATCAAGCACGTCAGTTTTAACCGTAATCAGTTTCCCCTGGCCACTGGCCGGTACGCCCTGGTCTGCGGCGCTACCCGCTGCGGTGGTCGTTGTCTGCGTGGTCTGTTGGGCCTGAGGTTGCGGGTTTTTATCCTGCTCCCAGGCTTGCCAGATCATGAAAGACACGAACAGCAAAGCGATGACTAAAAGATTGCGTTGCGAATCCATCGTTAGTGTTCTCTGGTATCAAATGGTCCGGGCGGGACGGGATCGTCACCACCAGGGTGTAAAGGGTGGCATTTTAATACGCGTTTCACCGTCAACCAACTGCCTTTTATCACTCCAAACCTGCGCAATGCCTCAATTCCGTAGCTCGAACAGGTTGGAGTGAAACGGCAATGCGGCCCAAGCAGCGGACTGATCAGGCGTTGATAGACCCGAATAAGGGCTATCAGGACCCGCGAGCCAGGCGACAATGGCGACGCCATAATTTTTCCAACGCTTCCGAGAGAGCACGGTTATCGAGGTCAGCAACCCCTTTTTTCGCCACCACCACGAAATCCATTGCTGGAAGGTCGTGCTGACGTAAACGGAAGCTTTCACGCGTCAGACGTTTAATCCGATTGCGTTCATGCGCACGTTTAACATTTTTCTTGGCGACTGTAAGACCGATACGGGGATGCCCCAGCGAATTCAGGCGGCCGAGGATGGTGATTTGCGGCGTGCCAGCCCGTTGTGGCTGCTGGAAGACGAATGTGAAATGAGTGGGAGTTAACAAACGTAACTCCCTGGGAAATGCGAGCTTAACCACTCAGGGGCTAGCTTTTATTACTTAGAAACGGTCAGACGAGAACGGCCTTTAGCACGACGACGTGCCAGAACCTGACGACCATTTTTATTAGCCATACGAGCACGGAAGCCGTGAGAACGGTTGCGCTTCAGTACAGACGGTTGAAAAGTGCGTTTCATGGCGATTTCTACCTAAACTTGAATAAATTCACTGACTTTTGCGTATACCCGAACGAATTTCGAACGACTTACGCCACAGTGTGGGTGATTAAAGAGGCCGGATTGTAATAATTGTACACTCCGGAGTCAATTCTCTTTCCTTATTTCCCGCTTTTTTCCGCATGGTTTCGTGTAAAAAACAGGCAGCGTTGACGCCGTAAGGCGACCGTTACTCGCTGGGGGTAAGAATTATACGGGCTGGTGGATAAAGCGCAAGGATCGCTCGGGATCTTTATTAGATCGTTTAAGCAGTAAAGCATCTTTACTCATTAATTTTTTCAATATGCGCGCTAAAACCTGCAGCACTTCTCCAGGATCGTTTACACTTAGCCGATTCTGGATCATCCTGTGGATAAATCGGGAAGAATCTGTGAGAAACAGAAGATCTCTTTCTCAGTTTACGCTATGATCCGCGGTCCTGATCGTTTCAATGGATCCTGATCGGGTAAAAATTGCAGATAGCAATTCGCACGTCACCCTTTGCATAGGGTCTTGTCGGTGTGCGTCAACAATCATGAATGTTTCAGCCTTTGTCATTTATCGACTTTTGTTCGAGTGGAGTCCGCCGTGTCACTTTCGCTTTGGCAGCAGTGTCTTGCCCGATTGCAGGATGAGTTACCAGCCACAGAGTTCAGTATGTGGATACGCCCGTTGCAGGCGGAACTGAGCGATAACACGCTGGCTTTGTACGCGCCAAACCGTTTCGTGCTCGATTGGGTAAGGGATAAATACCTTAATAATATTAATGGATTACTCAATAATTTCTGTGGAGCGGATGCCCCACAGCTGCGCTTTGAAGTCGGTACTAAACCCGTCACGCAAACGCTGAAAACGCCGGTCAACAACGTTGTTGCGCCCGCCCACGTGACTCAGCAAGTGCAACCACAACGTGCTGCTCCGGCGGCGCGTCCAGGCTGGGATAACGTCCCGGCTCCGGCAGAACCTACCTATCGTTCTAACGTCAACGTCAAACACACGTTTGATAACTTCGTTGAAGGTAAATCTAACCAACTGGCGCGCGCGGCGGCACGTCAGGTGGCGGACAATCCTGGCGGCGCCTACAATCCGTTATTCCTTTATGGCGGTACGGGTCTGGGTAAAACCCACCTGCTGCACGCTGTCGGTAACGGTATTATGGCGCGTAAGCCAAACGCCAAAGTGGTGTATATGCACTCCGAGCGTTTTGTGCAGGACATGGTCAAAGCCCTGCAAAACAACGCGATCGAAGAGTTTAAACGTTACTACCGTTCCGTTGACGCGCTGCTGATTGACGATATCCAATTCTTCGCGAATAAAGAGCGATCGCAGGAAGAGTTTTTCCACACCTTTAATGCCCTGCTGGAAGGCAATCAGCAGATCATCCTGACCTCGGATCGCTATCCGAAGGAGATCAACGGCGTTGAAGATCGTCTGAAATCCCGTTTTGGCTGGGGACTGACTGTCGCGATCGAACCGCCTGAACTGGAAACGCGTGTTGCGATCCTGATGAAAAAAGCCGACGAAAACGACATTCGTCTGCCGGGTGAAGTAGCGTTCTTTATTGCCAAGCGTCTACGCTCTAACGTACGTGAGCTGGAAGGCGCACTGAACCGCGTGATCGCCAACGCCAATTTTACCGGCCGGGCGATTACTATCGATTTCGTGCGTGAAGCGCTGCGCGATCTGCTGGCTTTGCAGGAAAAGCTGGTCACCATCGACAATATCCAGAAGACGGTGGCGGAGTATTACAAAATCAAAATTGCGGATCTGCTTTCTAAGCGTCGATCTCGCTCGGTAGCTCGTCCGCGCCAGATGGCGATGGCGCTGGCAAAAGAGCTCACTAACCACAGTCTGCCGGAAATTGGCGACGCGTTTGGTGGGCGTGACCATACTACCGTGCTTCATGCCTGCCGCAAGATTGAGCAGTTGCGTGAAGAAAGCCATGATATTAAAGAAGATTTCTCCAATTTAATCAGAACATTATCTTCGTGACGCTATGAAATTTACCGTTGAACGTGAACATTTATTAAAACCGCTTCAGCAGGTCAGCGGCCCGCTGGGTGGACGTCCTACACTGCCGATCCTCGGAAACCTGCTGCTGCAGGTTGCTGACGGCACCCTTTCGCTTACCGGTACCGATCTCGAAATGGAGATGGTGGCGCGCGTGGCGCTGATCCAGCCTCATGAACCTGGTGCGACCACCGTTCCGGCGCGTAAATTCTTCGATATTTGCCGTGGATTACCAGAAGGGGCGGAAATTGCCGTTCAACTGGAAGGCGACCGTATGCTGGTGCGTTCTGGCCGCAGCCGTTTCTCGCTGTCTACGCTGCCTGCCGCCGACTTCCCGAATCTGGACGACTGGCAGAGCGAAGTCGAATTCACCCTGCCACAGGCGACAATGAAGCGCCTGATTGAAGCCACGCAGTTTTCGATGGCGCATCAGGACGTGCGTTACTACTTAAACGGCATGCTGTTTGAAACCGAAGGGGAAGAGTTGCGTACCGTGGCGACCGACGGTCACCGCCTGGCGGTCTGTTCAATGCCTGTCGGTCAGCCGTTGCCTAGCCATTCGGTGATCGTACCGCGTAAAGGTGTGATTGAACTGATGCGTATGCTCGACGGCGGCGATAACCCGCTGCGCGTGCAGATTGGCAGCAACAATATTCGTGCGCACGTTGGTGACTTCATCTTTACTTCCAAGCTGGTTGACGGTCGTTTCCCGGATTATCGCCGCGTATTGCCGAAGAATCCGGACAAACATCTGGAAGCCGGTTGCGATATCCTCAAACAGGCGTTTGCGCGTGCGGCGATTCTCTCCAACGAGAAATTCCGTGGCGTGCGTCTGTATGTCAGCGAAAACCAGCTCAAAATCACTGCCAACAACCCGGAGCAGGAAGAAGCAGAAGAAATTCTGGATGTTTCCTATCCTGGTACTGAACTGGAAATCGGCTTTAACGTTAGCTACGTACTGGACGTTCTGAACGCGCTGAAGTGCGAAAACGTGCGTATTCTGCTGACCGATTCCGTATCGAGCGTACAGATTGAAGATGCAGCGTCACAATCTGCAGCCTATGTCGTCATGCCTATGCGCTTGTAAAGAATATCGGGCTATCTTACTTGTTATTCTGGCTCCGGGCAGTGCTCGCAATCCTCACGTACTTCAGTACGCTCCGGTTGCTGTGCGCTGGCCGTAACCAGACTAACTGCGACGATAACGCCCTGGTTATGAGTTGATATGTCGCTATCCCGACTCCTGATTAAAGATTTCCGCAATATTGAAAATGCGGATCTCGCTTTATCTCCCGGCTTTAACTTTCTGGTAGGCGCTAACGGCAGCGGCAAAACCAGCGTGCTGGAAGCTATCTATACGCTCGGCCATGGTCGGGCGTTTCGCAGTTTGCAGATTGGCCGCGTGATTCGCCACGAGCAGGAGTCGTTTGTTTTACACGGGCGTTTGCAGGGTGAAGAACGTGAGACGTCGATTGGCCTGACGAAAGACAAACTGGGTGACAGCAAAGTGCGCATTGACGGCACTGACGGGCACAAGGTCGCGGAACTGGCGCACCTGATGCCGATGCAGTTGATCACGCCTGAGGGGTTTACTTTACTCAATGGCGGCCCCAAATACAGAAGAGCATTCCTTGACTGGGGATGCTTTCACAATGAAGCCGGATTTTTCACCGCCTGGAGTAACCTGAAGCGACTGCTCAAGCAGCGCAATGCAGCGCTGCGCCAGGTGAGTCGTTATGAGCAACTGCGCCCGTGGGATAAAGAACTGATCCCACTGGCGGAACAAATCAGCACCTGGCGCGCGGAGTACAGCGCCGGTATCGCGCAGGATATGGCGGATACCTGCCAGCAGTTTCTTCCCGAGTTTTCTCTCTCCTTCTCTTTCCAGCGCGGCTGGGAGAAAGAGACAGATTACGCCGAAGTGCTGGAACGTAGTTTTGAACGCGATCGCATGTTGACCTACACCGCGCACGGTCCGCATAAGGCGGATTTCCGCATTCGCGCCGACGGTGCGCCGGTGGAAGATACGTTGTCGCGTGGGCAGCTCAAGCTGCTGATGTGCGCCTTACGTCTGGCGCAAGGGGAGTTCCTGACCCGCGAAAGCGGACGGCGCTGCCTGTACCTGATAGATGATTTTGCCTCTGAACTGGATGATGCGCGTCGCGGGCTGCTGGCCAGCCGCTTAAAAGCCACGCAATCTCAGGTCTTTGTCAGCGCAATTAGCGCTGAACACGTTATAGACATGTCCGATGAAAATTCGAAGATGTTTACCGTGGAAAAGGGTAAAATAACGGATTAACCCAAGATAAAATGAGCGAGAAACGTTGATGTCGAATTCTTATGACTCCTCCAGTATCAAAGTCCTGAAAGGACTGGATGCGGTGCGTAAGCGCCCGGGTATGTATATCGGCGACACGGATGACGGCACCGGTCTGCACCACATGGTATTCGAGGTGGTAGATAACGCTATCGACGAAGCGCTCGCGGGTCACTGTAAAGATATCGTGGTAACGATTCACGCTGATAACTCCGTGTCCGTTACCGATGATGGCCGTGGTATCCCAACCGGTATTCACCCGGAAGAGGGCGTTTCGGCGGCGGAAGTTATCATGACCGTTCTGCACGCAGGCGGTAAATTCGATGATAACTCCTATAAAGTTTCCGGCGGTCTGCACGGTGTGGGTGTTTCCGTCGTTAACGCCCTGTCACAGAAGCTGGAACTGGTGATTCGTCGCGAAGGCAAAGTGCATCAGCAAACTTACGTGCACGGTGTGCCGCAGGCGCCGCTGGCAGTAACTGGCGAAACAGAAATGACGGGGACTCAGGTCCGTTTCTGGCCAAGCCACGAAACCTTTACCAACGTCGTTGAGTTCGAATACGACATTCTGGCCAAGCGTCTGCGTGAGCTGTCATTCCTGAACTCCGGCGTCTCTATTCGTCTGCGCGACAAGCGCGACGGCAAAGAAGACCATTTCCACTACGAAGGTGGCATCAAGGCGTTTGTTGAATACCTCAACAAAAACAAAACGCCGATCCACCCGAATATCTTCTACTTCTCCACCGAAAAAGACGGTATCGGCGTTGAAGTTGCGCTGCAGTGGAACGATGGTTTCCAGGAAAACATCTACTGCTTCACCAACAACATTCCGCAGCGTGACGGCGGTACTCACCTTGCAGGCTTCCGTGCGGCGATGACCCGTACCCTGAACGCCTACATGGACAAAGAAGGCTACAGCAAAAAAGCGAAAGTCAGCGCTACCGGTGACGATGCCCGTGAAGGCCTGATTGCCGTTGTTTCCGTGAAGGTGCCGGATCCGAAATTCTCCTCTCAGACCAAAGACAAGCTGGTCTCTTCTGAGGTGAAATCGGCGGTAGAACAGCAGATGAACGAACTGCTGAGCGAATACCTGCTGGAAAACCCGTCTGACGCGAAAATCGTCGTCGGCAAAATCATTGATGCTGCGCGTGCTCGTGAAGCTGCACGTCGCGCGCGTGAAATGACCCGTCGTAAAGGCGCGCTGGACTTAGCGGGTCTGCCGGGCAAACTGGCGGACTGTCAGGAACGCGACCCGGCTCACTCTGAACTGTACCTGGTGGAAGGGGACTCAGCGGGCGGCTCTGCGAAGCAGGGACGTAACCGTAAGAACCAGGCGATTCTGCCGCTCAAGGGTAAAATTCTTAACGTTGAGAAGGCGCGTTTCGACAAGATGCTCTCTTCTCAGGAAGTGGCGACGCTGATCACCGCGCTGGGCTGCGGCATCGGTCGCGACGAGTACAACCCGGACAAACTGCGTTATCACAGCATCATCATCATGACCGATGCGGACGTCGACGGCTCGCACATCCGTACGCTGCTGTTGACCTTCTTCTATCGTCAGATGCCGGAAATCGTTGAGCGCGGCCACGTTTACATTGCACAGCCGCCGCTGTACAAAGTGAAGAAAGGCAAGCAGGAACAGTACATCAAAGACGATGAAGCGATGGATCAGTACCAGATCTCTATCGCCCTTGATGGCGCCACGCTGCACACCAACGCCAGCGCACCAGCCCTGGCGGGTGAAGCGTTAGAAAAACTGGTTTCTGAATACAACGCGACGCAGAAAATGATTGGCCGTATGGAACGTCGTTTCCCGAAAGCGCTGCTGAAAGAACTGGTTTATCAGCCGACGCTGGCTGAAGCCGATCTGGCTGATGAAGCGAAAGTCACTGCCTGGGTGTCCCAGCTGGTTAACGTGCTGAATGAAAACGAAGTTCACGGCAGCACCTGGAACAGCTTTGTGCGTAAAGACGCTGAACTGAACCTGTTCGAGCCGGTGATCCGCGTGCGTACCCACGGCGTTGATACCGATTATCCGCTGGAGCATGAATTTGTGACCGGTGGCGAATATCGTCGTATTTGTACGCTCGGCGAGAAGCTGCGTGGACTGATCGAGGACGATGCGTTTATCGAACGTGGCGAGCGTCGCCAGCCGGTTGCCAGCTTCGAGCAGGCGCTGGAATGGCTGCAGAAAGAGTCACGTCGCGGCCTCGCTATCCAGCGTTATAAAGGTCTGGGCGAGATGAACCCGGAACAGCTGTGGGAAACCACCATGGATCCGGAAAGCCGTCGTATGCTGCGCGTTACCGTGAAGGATGCGATTGCTGCCGACCAGCTGTTCACCACGCTGATGGGTGATGCCGTTGAACCGCGTCGCGCGTTTATCGAAGAGAATGCCCTGAAAGCGGCGAACATCGATATCTAACATGTACCTCAGGCCTGCTCCTGTAGGCCTGATAAGCGAAGCGTCATCAGGCAGTTCGTTTACGTTTGCCGGCTCAGGCCTTATCCGGCCTACCATCGATTGTCAAAAGGGGAATCTCGATTCCCCTTTCTATCCCCCTTTTCGTAGCTGTTTTTTGAGCGGAATCGCGTTAGCATGAGGACGGACTCATTTAATCCGGGGAACTCATGGCTATCAAACTTATTGCTATCGACATGGATGGCACACTTCTGCTGCCCGATCACACCATTTCACCTGCGGTCAAAACGGCGATTGCCGCAGCGCGCGCGCGTGGCGTGAATGTGGTGCTGACCACGGGACGCCCGTATGCCGGCGTTCACAGCTATCTGAAAGAACTACATATGGCACAGCCCGGTGACTACTGCATTACCTACAACGGTGCGCTGGTGCAGAAAGCTGGAGATGGCAGTACCGTAGCGCAAACTGCGTTAAGCTATGACGATTATCGCTACCTGGAGCAGCTTTCCCGGGAAGTTGGCTCACATTTCCACGCCCTCGATCGCAACACGTTGTATACCGCGAACCGTGATATCAGCTACTACACGGTGCACGAATCGTTTGTCGCGACCATCCCGCTGGTGTTCTGTGAAGCCGAGAAAATGGATCCAGAAACCCAGTTCCTGAAAGTGATGATGATTGATGAACCGGAGATCCTCGATAAAGCCATCTCGCGCATCCCAGCAGAAGTAAAAGAGAAGTACACCGTATTGAAAAGTGCGCCGTATTTCCTCGAAATCCTCGATAAACGCGTCAATAAAGGGACGGGCGTAAAATCGCTGGCCGATGCGTTAGGTATTAAAGCCGAAGAGGTGATGGCGATAGGCGATCAGGAAAACGACATCGCGATGATTGAATACGCAGGCGTGGGCGTTGCCATGGACAACGCTATTCCATCAGTCAAAGAAATCGCCAACTTCGTGACCAAATCCAACCTCGAAGATGGCGTCGCGTATGCCATTGAGAAATTTGCGCTGAATTAAGAAATTATGGGCAAGTGCCTTGTTACATTTGCCCTGTTTCAGCCATGATTTGTGGTGCTGAATGGTCTCCCTGGGGAATATGCGCCACGCCGCTGCGCATAATCCATTTACGGGAAAATGCCGACGTCAGGGCTCGGCTTTTCAGGATTTTGCCATACAGTTTGAGACGTAACCTGTGGGTGGCTTTACGGTAAGCGTGATTCATATCTGGCGTATCCCGCAGCAGTACCGATTTGAGGATCTCCGCGCTGTCCAGCGCATAGCTAATCCCTTCCAGCGAGCTGGCGCTGATAAAACCGGCCGCTTCACCAATCAAAAATGCGTTGTCCTCTCCGCAGACAAAGTCTTTCCAGCGTGAGGGGAACAGAACCGTACATTTTTCACTTTTCACCGGTTTGCCGAACTGGAAATGGAATGCTTTCAGCTTCTCCTTCAGCGCGTCAAAGCGTGCCTGTCCGTCCTTCATGGGGTAGGCGCCACCAAAGATAAAATAGCCATCTTTGCTGATACTCCATGAATAACAGTCAGTTGCATCGTTATCAAAAATACAGGAATAGAACGGCACAGGATGTTTCTCCGCAAACCATTGTTGAATAGCGACATATTTACGGATTTGGTGCTGGGGATAGAGATGACGGCGCACCAGTGAATTCGCACCGTCTGCCCCCACCAGATAACGCGCGGTGATCTGCTGCTCCCAACCGTCGGCGCGGAAAATAACATGCCATTTATCGCCCTCGCGCCAGATTTTCCGACACAGGCTGTCGTGGTACACCTGCACATCATCAGGGATGAGAGATTTAAGCCATAAATCAAAAGCATGGCGGTTGATATTAATGTAGCTGCGCTGGTAGTTACGCGTCAAAGAAGCGGCAACATCAACCGTTTTAACGCTAAAAATCTGCGGGTTGGCGATGACATCAACGGGTAAGGTTATACCATCGCGGATAAACGAACGCTGGGCGTCCGGGGCCAGCAGACCGCCGCAGGGTTTAGTGAAACCTTCGTTGCCGCACTGGCGTTTTTTATCCAACGCAATCACGCGCATTTTTCCGCTCAACTGCCGCGCCAGCGCTGCGCCTGCCGGACCTAATCCGATAATCGCCACGTCAAAATGTTCCATCTTTCTGTCCGCAAAAATGAAGATGGCGATACGCTAAAGCCTGAAAGTGAAGTGCTTGTGAAGTATGATTGCTTTAATCGTCTTGTATCAGGGCATCCCATGAAGCAAATCACCTTTACGCCGCGTAATCATCAGCTTACCAATATTAACACCTGGACACCGGACAGCCAGTGGCTGGTCTTTGATGTGCGTCCTTCTGGCACCTCCTTTACCGGTGAAACAATTGAGCGCGTCAATATCCATACTGGCGAACTGGAGGTGATTTACCGGGCTACTCAGGGAGCGCACGTTGGCGTGGTGACCGTTCATCCAAAGTCGGAAAAATATGTATTCATTCACGGGCCTGAAAATCCTGATGAAACATGGCATTACGACTTCCATCATCGTCGTGGGGTGATTGTTACGCAGGCTGGGGTGGAGAATCTGGATGCGATGGATATTACCGCGCCGTACACGCCAGGCGCGCTGCGTGGCGGGAGTCATGTGCATGTCTTTAGCCCGAACGGTGAGTTTGTCAGTTTCACCTATAACGACCATGTTTTGCATGATCGCTCGTCGGCGCTGGATTTACGCAACGTCGGCGTGGCTGCACCATATGGGCCGGTGAAGGTCTCCGCGCAGCATCCGCGTGAATACAGTGGCAGCCATTGGTGCGTGCTGGTGAGCCAGACGACACCAACGCCAAAACCGGGTAGCGATGAGATTAACCGTGCCTATGAAGAGGGCTGGGTAGGAGAAAACAGGCTGGCGTTTATCGGCGATACGTTGTCAGTGAATGGCGAAAAAGTACCGGAATTGTTTATTGTCGATTTGCCACTGGATGAAAGTGGCTGGAAACAGCCGGGGGACGCGCCTCTGGAGGGGACTGACATGACCATGCCTGCGCCGCCATCCGGTATTTGCCAACGTCGCCTGACGTTTACCCATGAGCGCGCCTTCCCGGGGCTGGTGAATCAACCTCGCCATTGGGTTCGCAGTAATCCAAAGGCGTCTGAGATTGCGTTTTTAATGCGTGATGACAGCGGTATTGTGCAGCTATGGCTGATTTCCCCACAGGGGGGAGCACCGCGTCAGCTTACCCAATGCGCTACGAATATTCAGTCAGCCTTTAACTGGCACCCATCGGGGAAATGGCTGGGATTTGTACTGGAGAACAGAATTGCTTGTTGTAATGTTCAAACGGGCGAGATTGATTTTTTAACGGAACGTCATGGTAACCCGCCGTCGGCCGATGCGATCGTCTTCTCCCCTGATGGTCGACAGGTTGCGTGGATGGAAGACGTCGAGGGTTTCCGCCAGCTGTGGGTGACTGAAACCGGGCGTTAACTTATGGAGCGGACATTTCTGCCGGGGGAATAACGGCGTTCGTGGCCTGGGTTCTCTCCTCGCTCTTTTCTACGCGGGATCTCACCGAGTTGTCTTTGCGAAAGAGATCCCACGGTAGCAATACCGTATCGAGCACCGCGGTGAAAGGCATATCCAGAATTGCCAGTGACTTGGTTCCCCAGTTCGTATCACTTTCGCTAATCATTGTGGCACTGGCTCGCGTGCCAGGATATGTCCCTTCTTTGCCACCGGTATGCGACATGATGCTGGAACAGCCGCTTACAAACGCCATCCCACTACACATCGTCAGTGTTACCAACATTTTTTTAATCATCATTTATTCATCTGTATTTATCGTGTTTGCATGGTGAGTTAAAGCGATCCGTTGCGAAAATAACATCACCATTTCGTCGCACTGTGGCGGCCATCGCGATTTAACGAGAACAACTGCTCCCCCCAGTGTATGCAATAGACAACAAACTGCAAAAAAAGTCAGATGAATACGCTTGAAAAGTTTGTATTAAGACCCATTTTTAGAGTGTAGACAAATGAAGGGCATGCCTGATGGGTGTCCTGGCTACCTGACCTGTCCATGATGGAAGGTCAATTATTCTCGCTGATTTCAGGAGCTATTAATTATGCGTAACTTTGATTTATCCCCGCTGTACCGTTCTGCTATTGGTTTTGACCGTCTGTTTAACCTGCTGGAAAATAATCAGGGCCAAAGCAATGGCGGCTACCCTCCGTACAACGTTGAGCTGGTAGACGAAAACCATTACCGCATTGCAATTGCCGTTGCCGGTTTTGCTGAAAGCGAACTGGAAATTACTGCCCAGGATAATCTGCTGGTGGTGAAAGGCGCCCATGCGGACGATCAAAAAGAACGTACTTACCTGTATCAGGGTATTGCCGAGCGCAACTTCGAACGTAAGTTCCAGTTAGCGGAGAACATTCATGTTCGCGGCGCAAACCTGGTAAATGGTCTGCTGTATATCGATCTTGAGCGCGTGATTCCTGAAGCGAATAAGCCGCGCCGCATCGAAATCAACTAATTCTACAGGCCGCTTCAGGCGGCCTTGCTAAGTCATCGGCTTGCCGTCAGGGAGCCGAAAGGTACCTACTCGCTTCTTAGAAGGAGATTATTATGCGTAACTACGATTTATCCCCACTGCTGCGTCAATGGATCGGTTTTGACAAACTGGCCAATGCTTTGCAAAACACCGGTGAAAGCCAGAGCTTCCCGCCTTATAACATCGAAAAGAGCGATGATAACCACTACCGCATTACCCTTGCGTTAGCCGGTTTCCGCCAGGAAGATTTGGATATTCAACTGGAAGGTACGCGCCTGACCGTGAAAGGTACGCCGCAGCAGCCGGAAAAAGAGACCAAATGGTTGCACCAGGGGCTGGTCATTCAGCCGTTCAGCCTGAGCTTTACGCTGGCTGAAAATATGGAGGTCTCCGGCGCAAGCTTCACTAACGGCTTGCTGCATATCGATTTGACCCGGAATGAACCTGAAGCCATTGCTCCACAACGTATCGCTATCAGCGAACGCCCCGCATTAAATAGTTAAATAGCTCCATGCCTTTGCCCCGCCAGAAATGACGGGGCTTTTTTGTGCTTTACCACCCATACATTGCGACTGTACTCTGCGAGAATCCATTTACTTAATGATGTTATTCACAGGGAACAGGATAATGAGTGATATAGCATTGACGGTCAGCGTTCTGGCATTAGTGGCGGTTGTCGGATTATGGATCGGCAACGTAAAAATACGTGGTGTGGGTTTTGGCATCGGAGGTGTACTGTTCGGCGGTATTATTGTCGGGCATTTTGTCGATCAGGCAGGGATGACCCTGAGCGGCGATATGCTGCATTTTATTCAGGAATTTGGCCTGATCCTGTTCGTCTACACCATCGGTATCCAGGTCGGACCGGGTTTTTTTGCGTCATTGCGCGTTTCGGGCCTGCGGCTGAATCTGTTTGCCGTGCTGATTGTCATCATGGGTGGCCTGGTCACCGCGATTCTGCATAAGCTTTTTGCCATTCCTCTTCCCGTGGTACTGGGTATATTCTCCGGGGCGGTCACCAATACCCCGGCGTTGGGTGCCGGGCAGCAAATTCTGCGCGATCTGGGTACCCCTGGCGATGTGGTAGACCAGATGGGGATGAGCTATGCCATGGCTTATCCTTTCGGCATTTGCGGAATTTTACTCACCATGTGGCTGATGCGCCTTATTTTCCGCGTTAACGTCGATGCTGAAGCCCAGCAGCATGAATCCACGCTAACCAACGGGCACGCACTGATTCAGACGATGAACATCCGTGTGGAAAACCCAAACATCAACAATATGGCAATTCAGGATGTCCCGATTCTGAACAGCGACAAAATCATCTGCTCGCGTCTGAAACGTGACGAGACATTGATGGTGCCATCGCCGGGAACGGTTATCCAGATGGGCGACCTGTTACACCTGGTCGGGCAGCCAGCCGATCTGCACAACGCGCAGGTGGTGATTGGTCAGGAGGTGGACACATCGTTGTCGACACGCGGGACTGATTTACGCGTTGAGCGCGTGGTGGTGACCAACGAACAAGTGCTGGGTAAACGTATCCGCGATCTGCACTTTAAAGAACGTTACGACGTGGTGATCTCCCGCCTGAACCGTGCGGGGGTTGAGCTGGTAGCCAGCAGCGACGCCAGCCTGCAATTCGGGGACATCCTCAATCTGGTTGGGCGCCCTTCGTCGATTGACGCCGTTGCCAATGTTGTTGGTAACGCGCAGCAAAAACTGCAGCAGGTGCAGATGCTACCGGTATTTATCGGTATCGGACTGGGTGTTCTGCTGGGGTCAATCCCGCTGTTTATCCCGGGTTTCCCGGTGGCGTTAAAGCTGGGGCTGGCCGGTGGGCCGCTTATTATGGCTTTGATTCTTGGACGTATTGGCAGCATAGGTAAGCTGTACTGGTTTATGCCTCCCAGCGCTAACCTGGCGCTGCGAGAGTTGGGTATCGTACTGTTTCTCGCGGTGGTTGGTCTGAAGTCAGGCGGTGATTTTGTTCATACCCTGACGCAGGGCGATGGTCTGAGCTGGGTGGGCTACGGTATTTTCATTACCGCGATTCCGCTCATTACCGTGGGCTTGCTGGCGCGGATATTCGCCAAAATGAACTATCTGACGCTGTGCGGCATGCTGGCCGGCTCAATGACCGATCCTCCTGCGCTGGCGTTTGCTAACAACCTGCATGCCACCAGCGGGGCGGCAGCGCTCTCCTACGCCACCGTTTATCCGCTGGTCATGTTCCTGAGGATTATCACCCCGCAACTGTTGGCGGTGATCTTCTGGGGAATGGGTTAAAGCGTTAAACCCAGTCTAATAAATTGCTCTGCTGGAGCGTCGCTCTCTTTTAGTAGACGTACCAACAGGGCAATCATCCGCTCCTCCACCTCTTTATCATCGATTGGCGTAAGCTGTTGCGGGTCGGTGTGCAAATCGAACAACAAATGGCCCGTGCGATTGATTCCTGGGTATTTCTCTCGGGACGGAATACGCAACGTTTTAACCCCTTTGGTAAAGCTAAATGGAGGGGACAGTGTTAACGACTGTAATTCCGCCACATCAAAGCGAGTATTCATCTTGATTGGCATCAGGGTGTAGTTCGCAATGTCATTCTCACGTCCGGGTAGCGCCGCGCGCATATAGACATAGCGGCCATCGGTGACATTGACATGCCCACTGAAAACGCCAAACAGGGCCGCATCACGGACTGGAGTGTCATCCGCAAGGATTTTCGCCAGTGGATGACCCTGCACATCAGCAGGGATTGGTTGGTTAAAGAACTCCAATAGTGTCGGCGCCCAGTCAATCATCTGAACCAGAGCGTTACGTTGAACACCCCGCTGACCACCACGTGGGTCCCAGATAAATAAAGGATTGTTTGCCACTTCGTTGTAGTACGGCATCTGATTTTTTGCCCACCACCCATGCTCTCCAAGTAGGAAACCATGGTCGGTACCGACAATGAGCATCGTGTCGTTCCACATGTCAAAACGGTCCATCAGGTCGAGAATACGTCCCAGATTGCGATCGCACATTGACACAAGGGCCCGATATCGGCAGCGAATATGCTCTACCGCCTCTGCGCTTTCTTCAACCTTGCCCCTGGGCCAGTCGTAATGTGGGCCATCCCAGGGATCCTGATACAAGGAGAGATACTCTTCGGTTGTATAAAAAGGTTCATGCGGATCGAAGGTTTCGACCTGCAACAACCAGTTGTCCTGTTTAGCGTTTTTTTCGAGGAATTCACATCCCGCGGTAAAGACGCAGGTTTGCGGGAAGTCTGCTTCCTGCTGTATGTAATTTCGGTTTACCCAGTCATGTCGCCATAATCCTGAAACACCTCCACCGGTCTGTTTCTGGGGCACGCGTAACACCTCAGGAATAGCGGGATCTGCAACACTGGCTTTCCAGTGATCGCCCTCCTGACCACGAATGATTTCCCAAGAGCTGTAGCGGTTATGATAGTTACCACCACCGTCTTCCCAATAATGCAGATGGTCACTGATTAGATGTGTGTAGACCCCCGCTTTTTTCAATAACTCTGGCATTGAGTCGTCAAATGGCTCCAGTGGTCCCCATTCCCGGTGCAAAAAGTTATGTCGACCTGTGTGCAATTCTCGACGGGCTGGCATACAGGGCATGCTGCCAACATAACTGTTGTTGAACGTCGTACAGTGTGCGGCCAGGCGTTGGAAGTTGGGAGCCTGGGTGATCATATCGCCATAAGGTGGCAGATAATGTTTATTCAGGCTGTCGAATAGCAGGATAATCGCTTTCATCACTGCTCCTTACCGGGCAGATAACAAGTGTGGGAAATGCGCCTCAATCACCGCGTAAATCTGCTTACCAATGGTTTCTCCGTCCATAATATTTTCGATGGGTATAAGGTATTGACCATGGCGCGGATCCAGACTGACGACATCAATCAGTTTTTTTGAAATGGCATAGATATCAGCCCATTCAGTAAATCCACCTACTTCGCCTGCTGCTGTATGTTCCATCGCAAATTCGAACTGGAAATCATATTTAGCCAACGCTTTTTTGACGACCGTCTGTAACATTACGCTACTCCCGACACCATAGCCGCAAACAAACAGAAGGTTAATTTTGTCTTTCATGACGATATCCTTTTTATGCAAAGTTAGTTAGCCCGCGTAAGGGCCCAGATTGAATACAGTGGCGATCAGTTTTAGTAATTCGCAAATGGCAGGCCATAATGTCGCCCAGTCAAATATTCCGGTCCAGCCAACCCCTTCTGCTGCCAGACCTGTTAAGGGAATTGCCCATACTGTGCCGAAGGTTTGAATTATCCCCAGCAGGAATGTACAAATGATAACGGAGCGATAACCTCCCATCCGGTTGGCTAAAACACCAATAGGACCGCCAGAGAAGAAAAGGGGCACAAAACCAGGTAATACCATAATAGGGCTTTTGGTAATCAGCAGGATGCCCATCGAAAATATGGTGCCGAAGGTGCAGAAGATGAATCCAAGCGTGGCTGCATTTGGTGAAAAAGGTAATAAAGCGGCAACATCTACTGCCGGAATTGCATCGGGAATTAAACGATCTTGCCAGCCTTTAAAGGAGGCATTTATTTCCCCAACCATCATTCTTACACCCTGCAGGAGAATGACCATATACATGGAAAACTGCAGTCCGAGGTTGATAATATAGATATACCAGGGTTTACCTTTTGCCATCAATTGAACATTTTCAATACCGGTCGACAGCAGAAATCCGCCGACGAACAGCGTCATCACAATGGCAATAGCGGTTACATTATGGTTAAAAATAGCCAGCCAGCCGGGCAGCTTCATGTTTTCTGCATCCTGTTTTTCGGCATCGCCAAACAGGTGGGCAAATTTTGAAAAAAACCAGATCCCGAGCATCTGATTATGGGCGATAGTAAAACCGGCATTATTGGTGATTTTCGCAACGGGTTTAGCGATTAACGTTGTGGCAAAGGCCCAGAAAATACCCGTTAAAACACCAGCAATGATGATTGACTGTACCCAACCAAAACCTAACCAGAATACGATCAACCAGAGTACGGCCTGCGAGTGGGAAACTCCGGTGTTACCGGTTAAGAAGATCCCTTTTACACGTGTATAGCGGCCAAATAATACCAGCAAAAGGTTTGTGAAAAAGGCCAACACGAAAACGTAGCCCACATAACCAAAGTTATCCCCGAGAGCAATTTGGGTGGCGGCTTTCATGGCATACGAATCCATTAAATAACCATGAATACCGTAAGATTTACTGACTGCATCAGCGACAGGCTTAAAGGTGGCTGAAAATTGGAAGCCGCCAAATAACACCATCATCAACCCAACCATCGCGCTGACCATACCAGTAATAATTTTAATTAGCGGTTTTTTATCAAGGGCATACCCCAAACCGACTAACAATCCTATTAGAATGGCGGGTTCTGTTAGAAAAGATTGTATTACATCGATAAATTCAGAAAACATAGTTCAGTCAACCTCCATGATATTCGCTTCCAGATCAAAGTTGGTGATACTCATTCAGTAACGGACGACTATTTGTTTCTGTGACATATTTTTATGAATCTAAAATCACTCTAATAATCAAAATTGCTCATTAAAAGATTGTTTGTGATTTTTTGTGATTTAATTTGCAAAAATACCATGATCATAACCATCATTTATTTAATTGTTTTAAATATATTTAATTTGTATTTATGTTTTACTTTTAAATAAAACTTGCGTAGTCATGTATTTTATTTATATTTCATAATTGAATATTTATGCTTTAATTATTTGTGGTATTTATTTTTATTGAATTAATAGTGTGGTTTTATATTGGTTGTTTCATTTTGTGCACTTATCCACATAAAAAAACCAACATGAGATGTAGGTTTGTTTTTGCGAAAGTCATTACATTCTGTTTTTTTATAAAAAGGAATAGAAAATGAGAGCAACGTATACAGTGAAAATAAATCCTTACAATCAAAACAAACTTTGTGCATTAATTTCATTGGAAAATATAGAAGCGGTAAGGTTTGATTATACTGTTCATGGTAAAACATCAAATACAGACTTCTATTACAGTACTGACGAATATACTTCTCACACACAGGTCATCGTTGTTGGCTTGTATGCTGACTATTTGAATACTGTCGAGATCAATACTTACACGGCGGACAATGAAACCACCACCTTCACGGTAACAATTTCAACAGAGGGTCAGGACTACGGTGATGTGCCTCTGGCGCTGACAATCAATATTGACGACAGCGAGATGGCGGAAAGCACCTTGGGACAGGGCTGGTTTGTCACCAGTGCCTGGAATGGTTATGACATTAATGGCGATCTGCGCATTACCGGTCTCTTCCCCTGGATGTACGGTAACCTGAAGATTATAGACAATGCGTTGTGGTCAGCGTTGGCCAGTGAAACGTATGATCCTGATAAGCATGCATTTGCCCCCACTTTGTATCGTTTTAACCTGGCGGGTAACGTCTCGCAAACCTATACCGCACCTACTGGCTATGGTTTTCATCACGACATCACTACGGATGAGAAAGGTAATCTTTGGTTGTTGGGTTCGTTGCTGGATAACTGGAATGATGAGCAAAAACTGGAGTGTGTAATTTATAAATATGACATCGCCAGTGGGGGGTTACTCTGGCAGCGCGATTACTCTCAGGAGTTTTTGGGAGCCACGGTACTGGATAATACTGATACCAACGATGTACATTTTAATAGCCTCGAATATGTAAAAGAAACCAATCAGTTAATCGTCAACTCACGTTCAAGCTGCACGATTATTGGCCTGAACATTGACTCAGGCGATCCTGAGTGGATTATTGATAATCCGGATTTTCCGGTGTTGAATAGCCCACTCAATTTGAGTGTGGTGAATATCGACGATTTTAACTATCCCAACGGAGAGCATGCGGTTTTTATTACTCAAAACAGCAAGTATCAAGCCTGGCGGGGTGAAAATAAGTTTGTCCTTTCTCTCTTTAACAATAATTCCTGTGCGGATGAGAGTGGGAATGAGTTGGTTCGCATCATTGAATCTGATCCCGTCTCTTATACTTCAGCCGCGCTTGATTCCCTACCTACCATTCTTGCTGTCGATTTAACCGCTGCAACGGTAGAGCAATTGGATCAGTTTAGTTTTCCAGGGCAACGTAGTGAGCTTACATCGTCGGTCTTTGATGTAGGTAATGACTATTACAATGTCTATTTTGGCGCAGAACAATCCTTCTTCGTCTTTGATACAAATAACAATATTGGCCTCTCTATTTACAATATTGATACGGGATTAGGCTATCGCGGCCGCATCTTTTCGTATGAGGAATTACGCTCACTGATCTAACGATTTCATCTTTTCCTACATTATTCTGCACCTTTCAGGTGGATGTACCAAAAAAGGTTGTCCACCTTACATCTATGGGGTTGTCATTTCACTTTGCATGTTTCAGCACAGCCGACGGCGCATAGCCAAATTTGTGTTTAAAAGCTTTGCTGAAATGAAACGAGTCAAAAAAGTTAAGCATATCTGCCACCTGTCCGACCGTATTTCCCTCCTGTTTTAGCAGTGACAGCGCCAGTTCCAGCCGGGCATCGAGATAGTATTCTTTTGGCGTTTTTCCGGTATAACGTAAAAACAGACGGCGTAGCCAGGCTTCGCTACAGGGAATGGTGGCTGCCATATCCGCTACGCTCCAGCGTTTTTGCAGGCTGGCATGCAGAGTGGCAATCAGTTTTTCAATTTGCATCCGTTGTGGGTCTTTTTTACCTTCAGCGTAAATAAGACAAATCCATTGATAAATTATTTTTGTGAGAAAGGCGACGGCCAGATTATTTATCATTGAGTCTGAGGAAGTAATTAATTGTGAAACTTCAGCCAGCTCCTGATTATAAATATCACCATTATAAATAATGCTTTGTTGGCGTAGCGGAATATCCATTACGCTGGTTGGCGTGAACTCCATCCAGTATTGTTCCCATACCAACCCTTCGCAATGATAAGACTGTATATCGGTTGGTTTTAAAAAGATTATACAGTTTCCGGTGAGAGTAATCTGTTCGCCACCTTTTAGCAGGATTTTTCCACAACCCTGGACGGTATAGACAGCAACCCATGAATTAGCTATCAGTGGCTTTTTCTTATCGCGCGGCCAAATAACCCGGTAATGTTCGTCGGCATAGGTATGCCACAGCGAGATCAATGAAATTCCGCTTGAGATCACATTTTCGTTAATCAACAGGGGAATATTGTACGTAGTTTCGTTTTTTACATGCGAACTTTGCATCTTTCCATTCATTTTAATTTCCCGCCGGAGAATTATGCCCACAACCTGAACTTAACAGAAAAAATCCGTTCAGGGATATGACGTTTTTATTTTAAGAAATCTGACTGCCTGACCCGGTGCGCAATACCTCCTGTTACACCCTACAGCTACCGGGACATAATGAAAAAAAAGGGCTATGAGATGAATACGCTACAAATTTTAAGCTTTGTGGGCTTTACGCTGCTGGTGGCGGTAATCACCTGGTGGAAGTTACGCAAAGCGGATACCGGTTCGCAGCAGGGATATTTTCTGGCGGGACGTTCGTTAAAAGCGCCGGTGATTGCCGCATCGCTGATGCTAACCAATCTCTCCACGGAACAACTGGTAGGACTTACCGGCCAGGCTTACCGCAGCGGAATGTCGGTAATGGCCTGGGAAGTGATTTCAGCGATCCCACTTATTTTTCTGGCGCTGATTTTTTTACCGCGTTATCTGCAACGCGGCATCGCTACCATCCCGGATTTTATTGAAGAGCGCTATGACAAAACCACCCGCATCATCATCGACTGCTGTTTTTTGATCGCCACAGGGATTTGTTTCCTGCCGATCATTTTGTACTCCGGCGCACTCGCCTTTAACAGTATGTTTCATGTCACTGAAACTTTTGGTATTTCCCAGCATACGGCAATTTGGCTGATGGCGGTGGTTCTGGGGATAAGTGGCATTTTGTACGCCGTGGTCGGCGGAATGCGGGCGATTGCCATTGCGGATGTCATCAACGGTATTGGTTTGGTGATTGGCGGTCTGATGGTACCGCTGTTCGGTTTAATGGCAATGGGTAAAGGCAGTCTGAGCGAAGGCATTACGCGTTTAACCCAGGATCACAGCCAGATGCTGAACTCGATTGGCGGAAGTCACGACCCGGTACCTATCGGCGCGGCGCTGACCGGGCTTATTCTGGTGAATACTTTCTACTGGTGTACCAATCAGGGGATTGTTCAACGTACTTTGGCGTCAAAAAGTCTGTCGGAAGGACAAAAAGGAGCATTATTAACGGCAGTGCTGAAGATGCTGGATCCGTTGATTCTGGTATTGCCGGGCGTTATCGCCTTTCACCTTTTCCAGGATCTGCCAAAAGCAGATATGGCTTACCCAGCGCTGGTAAACAAAGTGATGCCGTTGCCGCTGATCGGTTTTTTCAGCGCGGTGCTGTTCGGTGCGATCATCAGCGCATTTTGCGGTTTCCTCAACAGCGCTTCGACGCTGTTCAGTCTCGGCATTTATCGTCGGTTGATTAACGAGCAGGCCAGTCCCGACAAGTTGGTCAGCATTGGCCGCCGCTTTGGGTTTATCGTCGCGGTGATCTCTGTGCTGGTCGCGCCGTGGATTGCTTATGCGCCGCAGGGGCTTTACAGCTGGATGAAGCAGCTCAACGGGATCTACAACGTTCCGCTGGTAACCATCGTGATCATGGGATTTTTCTTTCCGCGCATCCCCGCGCTGGCTGCGAAGGTGGCGATGGGGCTGGGTATCGTCAGCTATATCACCATCAACTATCTGGTGAAATTCGACTTTCACTTCCTCTACGTACTGGCCTGCACTTTCTGCATCAATGTGGCGGTCATGCTGGTTATCGGTGCCATCAAGCCGCGTGCCACGCCGTTTAAATTCCATGACGCCTTCGCGGTAGACATGAAACCGTGGAAAAACGTGAAAATCGCCTCTGTTGGCGTCCTGTTTGCGATGATTGGCGTTTATTCCGGTCTGGCGCAGTTTGGTGGCTACAACTCTCGCTGGCTGACGATCCTCAGCTACGCCATTACGGTGGCAGTCGCAATTTATTTGATTTACAGCAGTTGGCAGACGCGGCGTAACGCGACTGCACAATGTGTCCATGACGCTAAGGATGAAGCATGACCCGGCCCAATTTTCTGTTCATTATGACCGATACCCAGGCGACCAATATGGTCGGCTGCTACAGCGGTAAACCGCTGAACACCAATAATATTGATAGTCTGGCAGCGGAAGGTATTCGCTTTAACTCGGCCTATACCTGTTCACCGGTGTGTACGCCGGCCCGCGCGGGGCTGTTTACCGGGATTTATGCCAACCAGTCCGGGCCGTGGACCAATAACGTCGCACCGGGGAAAAACATCTCCACCATGGGGCGCTATTTTAAAGATGCGGGCTATCACACGTGCTACATCGGCAAGTGGCATCTCGATGGACATGACTACTTTGGGACCGGCGAATGTCCGCCCGAGTGGGATGTTGATTACTGGTATGACGGAGCCAATTACCTCGCGGAACTGACTGACGCAGAGATCGGTTTGTGGCGTAACGGCCTCAATAGCATGGAGGATCTGTTGACCAACAATATTGATGAAACCTTTACCTGGGCGCACCGCATCAGTAACCGGGCGGTCGATTTCCTCCATCAGCCTGCGCGTGCCAAGGAACCGTTCCTAATGGTGGTTTCCTATGACGAGCCGCACCATCCGTTTACCTGTCCGGTCGAGTATCTGCAGAAATATCAGGATTTTTATTACGATCTCGGTGCGAAAGCCCATGATGCTTTGCACGATAAGCCCGAGCACCACCGTCTATGGTCGCAAGCCATGCCATCCCCGGTTGGCGATGACGGGCGCTATCACCATCCGCTCTATTTTGCCTGCAACGACTTTGTTGATGATCAGATAGGTAGGGTGATCAATGCCTTAACGCCGCAACAGCGAGAGAATACCTGGGTCATTTATACCTCCGATCATGGTGAGATGATGGGGGCGCATAAGCTCATCAGTAAAGGGGCCGCGATGTATGACGATATCACACGAATTCCACTGATTATGCGCCCGCCGCAGGGAGAGTCTATGCAGGTAGACACGCCGGTCAGCCATATCGATCTGCTGCCGACGATGATGGCGCTGGCGGGTATTGAGAAGCCGCAAATCCTGCCGGGTGAAAACATTCTTGCCGTTGAAAAGCCGCGCGGTGTGATGGTGGAGTTCAACCGTTATGAGATTGAACATGACAGTTTTGGCGGATTTATTCCGGTACGCTGCTGGGTGACGGACGACTGGAAACTGGTATTAAATCTGTTTACCAGCGATGAGCTTTACGACAGGCGTAACGATCCTGATGAGCTACACAATCTGATTGATTCGCCACAATTGGCCGACGTTCGTTGCCAGATGCACGACGCGCTGCTGGACTACATGGATAAAATCCGCGATCCGTTCCGCACTTATCAATGGAGTTTGCGTCCGTGGCGACCTGATGCCGCACCGCGCTGGATGGGCGCTTTTCGCCCGCGCCCTGAAGACGGCTATTCTCCGGTAGTACGCGATTACGACACCGGTTTACCGACCCGGGGCGTAAAAGTGGAAGAGAAAAAGCAGAAGTTCTGACTACAATGCCAGTTGGCGCAAATATCCTTATTTGCACTTACTTGTAGGCCGGATAAGGCGCGAGCCACCATCCGGCAATGACAACCAGAGGAGTTTGGATGAAGATTTCCCGCCTTGGTGAAGCGCCGGATTACCGCTTCTCGTTGGCAAATGAACGTACTTTTCTGGCGTGGATCCGCACCTCGCTGGGGTTTCTGGCGGCGGGTGTGGGTCTTGACCAACTGGCCCCGGATTTTGCCACGCCGGTAATTCGTGAACTGCTGGCGCTGTTGTTGTGCCTGTTTGCCGGTGGCCTGGCGATTTATGGTTACCTGCGCTGGCTGCGCAATGAAAAGGCAATGCGTCTGAAAGAGGACTTGCCGTACACCCATAGCCTGTTAATCATCAGCCTGATTTTGATGATCGTCGCGGTGATTGTCATGGGACTGGTACTGTATGCCGGATAGCCGTAAATCGCGACGGATCGCCGATCCAGGGTTACAACCGGAACGTACCTCGCTGGCCTGGTTTCGCACGTTGTTGGGCTATGGCGCGTTAATGGCGCTGGCGCTAAAGCACAACTGGCATCAGACGGGGTTCCTGTTTTGGGTTTCAATTGTAGTGCTGGCGCTGGTGGCAATCGTTCTCTGGCGTTATACCCGTAGCCGCAACCTGATGGATGTCAGTCATAGCGATTTTTCTGAATCTCATGCGGTGCGTGACAAATTTATGATCTCCCTCGCGGTGTTATCCCTCGCAATACTGTTTGCTGTAGCGCATGTCCGCCAACTTATGGCATTTATCGGGAATTTAGCATGACAGGATGTCAGGTCATGGCCAAGCCGGCCAGCTCTCGTTGTAACCTCGATTGTCGCTACTGTTTTTACATTGAGAAACCCACTCAACCCACAATGGATGACGCTACCTTAGAGACGTTTATTCGCCAGCATATCGCCGCGCAGCCGGGGTCCGAAGTGATGTTCGCTTGGCAGGGCGGTGAGCCGACTCTTTGTGGGATCGACTTTTTTCGCCGCGTGGTGGCGTTGCAAAAACAGTACGGGGAAGGGAAGCAAATCCATAACGCTTTCCAGACCAACGGAATTTTGCTCAATGACGAATGGTGTCAGTTTTTACGCGATAACGGCTGGCTGGTTGGGATTTCCCAGGATGGCCCGGCCGAGTTGCATGATGCTTATCGCGTTAACCGCAGCGGAAAACCGACGCACCATAAGGTGGTGGAGGCCATTGCCAGACTTCGTGAGTATCAGGTGGAGTTCAATCTGTTGGTGGTGATTAACCGCCTGAACAGCCAGCAGCCCGGACAAATGTATCGTTACCTTCGCCAGTGCGGCACGCCGTTTTTGCAGTTCATTCCGCTGGTTGAATATGATGAAAAAGGCGAGCTTACCGCCGACTCGGTCCCGCCGCAGGCATGGGGAACCTTTCTGAATTCCGTCTTTGATATCTGGGTCAGAGAAGATATTGGCCGTGTATTCGTCCAGTTATTCGATTCAACCCTCGGGGTATGGTGCGGGCATCCGGCGCAGATGTGTTCGCTAAGCTCTACCTGTGGGCATGCTTTTGCCCTGGAAGCGAATGGCGATTTGTATCAGTGCGATCACTATGTTTACCCTGATTATCGCTTGGGTAATATTCATCACACATCGCTGGGTGAGCTCAATGCCAGCCCTCGGGCAGGGGAATTTGGTCAGTCCAAGAGAACCACGCTGAGCGCGGAATGTCAGGCGTGTTCACTGCTGCGTTTTTGCCACGGCGACTGTCCTAAGCACCGTGGCAGAAATGGAAAGAGTGCGATTTGCGGTGGATACAGCGCTTTTTTCAATCATACCGCGCCGCATATGCGAGTTATGCGCGATCTCATTAAGCAGCATCGCTCACCCGCGGAGCTGATGGCGATGCTGCGCTGAGATTAGCGCCCTTTCGCCAGGTATTGCGCCATCTCGGTTTCCGGCACCATGCCGCCGCCGGTTGCCCACACCAGATGGGTGGCGTTATTGAGCTGATCCGCGCTGAAGCCATGCATCTGCTGGTAAGCCCTGGAGGCACAAACGTGCTGAGGGCCAGCCATGCCTGCCAGCGCCGACGGCTCAAGACGAATGCCTTCTTCCTGCGCCAGCCAGCCCAGCATATCGTACATTGTCTGATCGTCCAGGGTGTACAGACCGTCGAGCAGACGTTCCATCGCCCGGCCAACAAAGCCTGAGGCGCGACCCACCGCCAGCCCATCCGCCGCCGTCAGGTTGTCGATACCGATGTCCTGTACGGAAATGGTATCGTGCAGCCCGGTGTAAATCCCCAGCAGCATGCACGGTGAATGAGTCGGTTCAGCGAAGAAGCAGTGCACGTTATCGCCGAATGCCAGCTTCAGGCCAAATGCCACTCCGCCAGGGCCGCCACCGACACCGCACGGTAGGTAGACAAACAGAGGATGATCGGCATCCACCACGCGCCCCTGCTGGGCAAACTGCGCTTTCAGACGCTGACCGGCGACCGCATAGCCTAAGAACAGCGTGCGGGAATTTTCATCATCGATAAAGAAGCAGTTCGGATCGGACTCTGCCGCCTTACGACCTTGTTCAACCGCCACGCCATAATCTTCTTCGTACTCCACCACCGTCACGCCGTGGCTGCGCAGCTTGGCTTTTTTCCACGCGCGGGCGTCGGCAGACATATGCACCGTAACGTTAAAGCCGATGCGGGCACTCATGATACCAATCGACATGCCGAGGTTGCCGGTGGAGCCAACCGCGATGCTGTACTGGCTGAAGAACTGTTTAAATTCAGGCGAAAGCAGAACGCGGTAATCGTCTTTGGTGGTCAGCAGACCGGCTTCCAGCGCCAGTTTTTCCGCATGGGTCAGTACTTCATAAATGCCACCGCGGGCTTTAATCGAGCCTGAAATCGGCAAGTGACTGTCTTTCTTCAGCAGGAGTTCGCCGTTAATGTGCTGCCCGAACTCTTTTTCCAACCGTTTTTGCATGGCAGGGATTGCGGCCAGCTCAGATTCGATAATGCCCCCAGTGGCGGCAGTTTCCGGGAAGGCCTGCGCCAGATACGGTGCGAAGCGCGTCAGACGCGCGTGGGCGTCCTCAACGTCGTGTGCTGTCAGGCCAACATACGGTAAACCTTCCGCAAGAGAGGTGGTGCCAGGGTTAAACCAGGTTGTCTCTTTCAGAGCCACCAGATCTTCCACTAAAGGATGCTGGGCGATAAGTGTTTGAATGTTTTCCATAGTCAGTCTCTTCGCGCTTAGATAATAAAGGAAAGCAGGAATGTGCAAGCCAGTGCAATAACGGACGCGATAAATGTCGCGGTCGTATAGTATTTGAACGTTTCATTCAGGGTGGCGCCGCAATACTGCTTCACCAGCCAGAACAGGGAATCGGTGACGATCGTGCAGCCAATAGCGCCGGAACCGATGGCAATGGCGATGATCTCCGGGCTAACGTTGGGATACAGCGGTAGCATCGGGGCAACGATTGCCGTTGCGCCCATCATCGCCACCGTGGCAGAGCCTACCGCCGCATGCAGAATCAGAGCGACCAGCCATGCCAGTAGAATCGGGTGCATATGCATGTTTGAGAGGATCAGCGCCAGAGTATCCGCCAGCCCGCTGCTCTTGAGAATAGCGTTGAATGCGCCGCCTGCGCCTATAATCAGCAAAATGTTAGCAATCGAGCCAAAACCGTTTTCGGTGTGGGTCAGCAGCGCACCCATACCGATGTGCTGACGCAGACCGAGAATGTAATAGGCTACGAAAACGGCGATAAACATCGCGGTGATCGGGTTACCAATAAACTCCAGCAGCGTATACAGCGTACCGCCTTTCGCCATGTTCAGCTCAGCGACGGTTTTGACCAGCATCAGGCCAATAGGTAACAGGACGGTAAACAGCGTGGCACCCAGCGACGGCAGCGTACTTTCGTCGCGCACTTTCAGGTCGGAAAACTCAGCCGGTACCGGTTTAAATGGCAGACGGTTACCGAGGAATTTCAGGTACAACGGTCCGCCGACAAGCGAAGCCATTAAACCAACCAGTAAGCCGTAGACAATCACGGTGCCAATGTCTGCGCCCAGCTTGTTCGCCACGAACAGGGCGGCTGGATGCGGAGGTACGACGCAGTGTACTGCCATCAGCGCCGTACACAGCGGAATCGCCAGCTTCAGTAATGAGGTATTGGTTTTTTTAGCAATCGAAAAGGCCAGTGGAATCAACAGCACCACGCCGACCTCAACGAACAGCGTGATCCCGCAAATCAGCCCGACCAGCACCATAATGACGTCAGCGGAAAGCCAGCGGCAGCGCTGCAGCGTCAGACCGATGCGTTCGGCCGCGCCGGACACTTCCATCATTTTGCCCAAAATGGTCCCAAGGCCAATAACCGCCGCGAGGAAGCCCAGCGTACCGCCGATGCCGCTCTCAATGGCATTGACCATATCTAGCGGCCCCATCCCCATCATCGTACCCACGAAGAAACTGGCTAACAGCAGCGCCAGAAACGGGTGGAATTTGAACTTCACGATGGTCAAAACGATTAACACGATGCTTATCAGCAGCGTGCTCACAACCCAGATTTGAGAGTGCATAGCTCACCTTGCCCTGTGATTAATATAAGGTTATTGGACAAAAATAAGGCACCGTCTGACAAACGATATAAATCTCCTTTCACATGAGCTAGATTGCATCAAGTGAGTGATTTATGTCTAATTACGCTATGTTTATGCGATATGGTTCACCTTGATTCATCTTTATGCTGATTTTTGCAGCGAAGTTTTTTACACTCCGGCGAATGAATCAGGAGGACAGGAGGTGAGTTTGGATCCCCTACGCGAGGTCAGAAACCGGCTGCTCAATGGCTGGCAGTTGTCAAAGCTGTATACTTTTGAAGTGGCGGCCCGGCATCAGTCGTTTGCGCTGGCGGCAGATGAGCTGTCGTTAAGCCCCAGCGCCGTCAGCCATCGCATTAATCAACTGGAAGATGAGCTGGGCATTCAGCTGTTTGTCCGTTCGCACCGTAAAGTGGAACTCACCCACGAGGGTAAGCGGGTGTTCTGGGCGCTGAAATCGTCGCTGGATACGCTGAATCAGGAAATCCTCGATATTAAAAATCAGGAGTTGTCCGGGACGCTCACCGTTTACTCTCGACCTTCTATCGCCCAGTGCTGGCTGGTTCCGGCGCTCGGTGACTTTACCCGTCGCTACCCGTCAATTTCACTGACCATCCTGACCGGAAACGACAACGTCAATCTGCAGCGTGCCGGGGTCGATCTGGCTATCTATTTTGATGATGCGCCCTCCGCGCAGCTTACGCACCACTTCCTGATGGATGAAGAGATCCTACCGGTATGCAGCCCGGACTACGCTCGCCGCCATGACCTTACCGGTTCGTTAGTGAATTTGCCGCACTGCACCTTGCTGCACGACAGACAGGCATGGAGTAACGACTCAGGAACCGATGAATGGCACAGCTGGGCGCAGCATTTTACGGCGAATTTGCCGACATCATCGGGGATTGGTTTCGATCGTTCTGATTTAGCGGTAATTGCCGCCATGAACCATATCGGCGTGGCGATGGGCCGAAAGCGGCTGGTGCAAAAACGTCTCGACAGCGGAGAACTGGTCGCGCCTTTTGGCGATATGGCGCTGAAATGCCATCAGCATTACTACATCACCACGCTGCCCGGCAGGCAGTGGCCGAAAATCGAGGCGTTTATTAGCTGGCTTCAGGAACAGGTTAAATAAGCGGACCGCGAATATTTTTTACGCTTTCTCTCTACACGGAAAGTGAAAAAGCGTGCTAAATACGTGATATCACTCCTGATGATTTGCGTAAGGACGACCGTGTTAAAGCCGATTGTTTCCCTTTTACTGTTGGCCAGCGCCACCGTGTGTGCCGCGCAACCTGCGCTGACGGCGGCGCAGTATGCGCAGCAGCTTGGCGTTGGGATGGACGTAGATTGGGCGCGCACCGATCGGGGTATCCGTGAATTCGATCCGCTGGTAGTGCGGGACTACAAGGCGAAAGGATTGGCCCACGTACGCATTCGCGTAGCGGGAGAGCCTACGGAGGCACGGCTGATTCATCTGCGCAAGCTGGTGGAAGCCTGCGAGCAGTATGGCGTGATCCCGATAATCGCCTATCAGGCAGACGAATATAAAAAAGACCCCAGCGCCGGGAACGAAAAAGAGGTGGTTAACTGGTGGGTGGCGGTGGCGCATTACTTTGGTCAACGCTCGCCGTTGCTGGGGTTCGACCTGATCTACGACCCCTCTGATAAGCTCAACCATAATCAGGCGTCGCTTAATCGCGTGTATGACAAAACCATTCGAACCATCCATGCCATCGATCCACAGCGAATGATTTTTATCGCGCCGAAACTGCATGCCGCTCCGGAAGATTTGGCCAACCTAAAGCTGCCGCCACAAAGTCAGAATACGGTGCTGGCCCAATGGCATATTTTTCCGTGGGGACCGCTGAAAAATAACGGCAAATATCCGTGGACCTCAGGGACTGCGGCAGAAAAGGCCGCCATTCGCGCCCGTATCAATACCGCCATTCATTGGCAGCAGAAAACCGGGCATGTCAGTTGGGTAGGGGGCTGGTCGCCGGGAGAAACCGTCAAAAACGCGCCTTCTGCCTCGCAAATGGCGTTTGCCCGCTTTATGGCGTGCGAGCTGAAAAAAGCGAAAATTCCCTATGCTATCAATGCGGATACGCAGTTCTATGATGGTGAGGAGGGGGCCTGGCGTCCGGCGCTGGAGCCGTTACTGACGACGATTATCGCGCCAGAATGCGAAAAGCCCGGCGATAAGCCGGGCCATCATACGCTTAAACCGCCTGTCCCTGATGCGACACGCGTGATGCCAGCGGAAGCCAGCAAACAAAAATCAACAGCCCCATAAGGGTCATCAGCAGTCCCAGACTGGCTTGTCCGGTCTGCGGCAGCATGGCAGAGAACCACGCCAGCACGCCGGAACCAATGTTCTGTAATCCCCCAACCAGCGCGCCAGCAGTGCCTGCCAGGAACGGGAAAGGCTCCATTGCACCGCTGGTTGCCAGCGGAAACAACATTCCGGCGCCGAAGAAAAATAGTGCGGCAGGAACCAGCAGCGTCCAGACGTTCATCACGTCAAACAGCCCTGGGATCCACATCATTAAACCCGCTACCAGACAGCAGGTCACCGACTGCCACATTAGCGTCGAGAAACGTTTATTCGGGCGACCGGCGAACCATGCGCCGAAAAACGCCGCCGGGATGGGCAGGATAAACAGGATACTGACCACCATGCTGCTTAGACCGAGACGTGCGCCCAATAATACTCCGGAGCAGGCCTCAAAGACCGCAACACCCGCCAGACCACCGATCAACATCAGCACGTAACAGGTGAAAGCGCTATTACCAAACAGGGTTTTGTAGCTGGCGATCAGCTGTGGACGCGGCGCACCTGCAGGGCGCGTTTCCGGCATCCAGCGTGCCATGCTAAACGTCACGCCCGCACACAGAATCAACAGAAAAATATAGCAGGCACGCCAGTTCCACACTGTATCCAGCACACCGCCAATCAGCGGAGCTAACAGCGGACTGACCAGAATCCCCATGTTTAACAGACTATTGGCGTGGCGCAGCTGCGTGCCTTCGTACAGATCGCGCGGTAACGTTCGCGCCATCACACCGCCGACGCCCGTTCCCATCCCCTGGATGGCACTGGCGATAATCAGTACCGTCAGGCTATGCGTGGTAATCGCGACCAGCGTGGCAAGCATAAAAATAGACATCCCGGCGAGGATAACCGGGCGGCGGCCAACGCGGTCTGAAAGGGGACCATAAACCAGTTGTGATAGACCATAGGTCAACAGATAGGCGGCCATTACGCTTTGCACCGCCCCTTCGCGAACGTTCAGTTCACGCGCCATATCAGCAATCGCGGGGATATAAATGGTTTGCGCCATCTGACCTACCGCCACCAGTAATACCAACATCAACAACAAATTGACGCTTCTATGCCTTTTCATTTCGCTGATTACTTTTAAAAAAGAGAAAAAAGAAGAATAAGGTGCTGCACTTTCCCGTAAATGCGCGTGGAATCTACCACAACAGAAAAAGAAGGCCAGATAGTGGGCTGGAATGTTTATTTGATGGACGGCAGGAAATGTAAACAAAAAGCGGCAACAAATGTTGCCGGATTGCATCGGGTTTACAACGCGATCATGATAAGCGTAGTAAAACTGCGCCTACGGCAATACCTGCTGCCGCGACAAGACGTATTCCGGCAACCTTCTCTTTCAGTAGCAGCCACGCGAGCAGCGCGCCAAACAGGATAGAGGTTTCACGCAGTGCCGCGACTACCGCCAACGGAGCCTGGGTCATGGCCCACAGCGCCAGGCCGTAAGAACCCATTGTGCCAATGCCACCAAGAATACCTTTTTTCCACTGCTGTACCAGATAACGTGACGCTTCCCGGCGTCTGGCGATCATCGCCCAGCCCAGCAGGCAGGAGCCGTTCAGAAAGAAGGTCCACAGCGTGTAGCCCAGCGCGGTTTCTGATAAACGTACGCCAGTGCCATCAACCAGCGTATAACCGGCGATAAAGCAGGCGTTAATGAGCGCCAGGATAATCCCGCGTTGCGAACCGCTGCGTCCGTTAAATGCCATCCCGAGAATAGCCAGACAGATGGTGGCAATCCCCACCCAGGCGAGTAGCGAAAGGCTATCGCCAAGAAACAGGACGCTGATAATCGCGACCAGCAGTGGCGCTGTGCCGCGCATCAGAGGATAGGTCTGGCTCATATCCGAAACCTGATAGGTTTTAGCGACCAGGACGGTATAGACCACCTGTAATGCGGTTGAGACAGCCAAAAACGGCAGGCTGGCGGCAGAGGGTTGCGGCGCAAAGGGTAAACAAATCAGCGCCATAATCGCAGCGGTTCCGCTGACGCTGATCGCCGAGTACAGCTTGTCGTTTCCCGCTTTTACGATGGCATTCCAGCTGGCATGCAGCAGTGCGGCGAACAGCAAAATGCAGAAAACAGAAAGCGTCATGGCGGAATTCTTCCCTGAGGATGTCATAAAAACGTAACATATTGACGCGATACAAGCACCAGGGAGAAGGTGAAAGGGGAGCGGAGTGTTATCCGCCCCCCTTAGGTGCGACTTGAATCTGAATTACTTAATGTATTTCAGAACGGCATCAAGGAGTTGCAGTGCTGCAACAATGAGTTTGAGGATAAGAATAGCGATATCCACGAGGCTCATACGCTCTCCTTTTGGTACAAGGAGCACGGTGCTGACGTACCTCGCCGCTGCCTGTTGCCAGCACCTTTGTTGACATAACACAGTGTGCTCACGCGGGGGTTAAGGCGCTGACGGCACCACCCGTTTCAGCCAGGACTTTGATGCGCCGGTTTACGATGCGGCCCCCGCATAACACATTGCGTACCGAGACATTATAGATAAATACTGTATAAGTTAACAGTATTTTATGGACGTTACGCTATTCATGTTCCATACTCAAAAACATCAAAATTCGTGCCGAAATTGCGTGTTCTTCGTAGAACGCGTATACTTTTTTCGTTGACATAACACAGTGTGTTCGGCGGCTACCAACCGCACAACGCTGAAAAAACCTCGCTCCGGCGGGGTTTTTTGTTTTTGCACGACATACAATTAAATGTGATCGTTGAAGCATTTTTGTGCAGATGAAAATTTTTCCATTGTCACGCTGAAAAACCTGTGTTTGTATAAATCCAGTTAATCAACAAACAGACAGGTCCCTAATGAACCCTTCCATGCTGACTGCGACCCTACTAAAAACTGCGCCATCTCGCGCAGCGGTCGTCGTGCGTGTGGTGGTGGTCGTCGGCAATGCGCCGTAGGGTCCGAATCAACACACGATTCCAAAACCCCGCCGGCGCAAACCGGGCGGGGTTTTTCGTTTCAGAGACCTGCCCGGAGCAAAGGCCCAGAATAAAAGGACTGGAGCATGGCAAGTTCGGGCATAACATCCAAGCGTACGCGTTTTACGGGCGCAGAATTCATCGTTCATTTCCTGGAACGTCAGGGGATTCAGGTCGTCACCGGTATTCCAGGCGGCTCGATTCTTCCCGTCTATGACGCCTTAAGCCAAAGCACACAAATCCGTCATATCCTGGCGCGCCACGAGCAGGGCGCGGGGTTTATCGCGCAGGGAATGGCGAGAACCGATGGCAAACCCGCTGTGTGTATGGCCTGTAGCGGACCGGGCGCAACCAACCTGGTAACCGCCATTGCCGATGCGCGTCTGGATTCCATCCCGCTGGTGTGTATCACCGGGCAGGTTCCGGCCTCAATGATCGGCACCGACGCTTTCCAGGAAGTCGACACCTACGGCATCTCTATCCCCATCACTAAGCACAACTATCTGGTCCGCCATATCAGTGAATTACCGCAGGTCATGAGCGATGCGTTCCGCATTGCGCAGTCCGGACGTCCAGGCCCGGTGTGGATAGACATTCCTAAGGATATTCAAACCGCCGTTTTTGAAATTGAAGAGATGCCGGAACCCGCGCAGAAAATGGCGGCACCAGCGTTCAGCCAGGACAGCATTCGCGATGCTGCAGCTATGATTAACGCCGCCAAACGCCCGGTGCTGTATCTCGGCGGCGGCGTAATTAATGCGCCTGAGAGGGTGCGTGAACTGGCCGAAAAAGCAAAACTGCCAACCACCATGACGTTGATGGCGCTCGGTATGCTGCCAAAAGCGCATCCGCTGTCGTTAGGCATGCTGGGCATGCATGGCGCGCGCAGCACCAACTTTATTCTGCAAGAAGCGGATTTACTGATTGTCCTGGGCGCACGTTTTGATGACCGGGCGATTGGTAAAACCGAACAGTTCTGCCCGAATGCCAAAATCATTCACGTGGATATTGACCGCGCGGAGCTGGGTAAAATCAAACAGCCGCACGTGGCGATCCAGGCAGATGTCGATGAGGTTCTGGCACAATTGATCCCGCAGATTGAAGCGCAGCCGCGTGAAGAGTGGCATCAACTGGTGTCTGACCTGCAGCAAGAATTTCCGTGCGCGATCCCCCAGGAAAAAAATCCGCTCAGCCACTATGGATTGATCAACGCCGTGGCTGCCTGCGTAGACGACAGCGCCATTATCACCACCGACGTAGGCCAGCATCAGATGTGGGCGGCACAGGCTTACCCGCTGAATCGTCCGCGCCAGTGGCTGACCTCCGGCGGTCTGGGAACCATGGGCTTTGGCCTGCCTGCGGCGATTGGTGCGGCCCTGGCTAACCCAGACAAAAAAGTGCTGTGCTTCTCCGGCGATGGCAGCCTGATGATGAATATTCAGGAAATGGCGACCGCCAGCGAAAATCAGCTGGATATTAAAATCATTCTGATGAATAACGAAGCGTTAGGTCTTGTATATCAGCAGCAGAGTCTGTTCTATAAGCAGGGCGTTTTTGCCGCGACCTATCCGGGGATGATTAACTTTATGCAGATAGCTGCCGGGTTTGGTCTCGAAACCTGCGATCTGAATAACGAAGCGGACCCACAGGCAGCGTTGCAGGAGATTATTAATCGCCCAGGACCTGCGCTGATCCACGTGCGCATCGATGCCGAAGAAAAAGTGTACCCGATGGTGCCGCCGGGTGCGGCAAACACAGAAATGGTGGGGGAATAAGCCATGCAACAGCAGACTCATGACAACGTAATCCTGGAACTCACCGTACGTAACCATCCGGGCGTAATGACTCACGTTTGCGGCCTGTTCGCCCGTCGTGCGTTCAACGTAGAAGGCATCCTCTGTCTACCGATTCAGGACAGCGATAAGAGCCGCATCTGGCTACTGGTCAACGACGATCAACGTCTTGAGCAGATGATAAGCCAGATCGACAAGCTTGAAGATGTGGTGAAAGTGGCCCGCAATCAGTCCGATCCGTCGATGTTTAACAAAATCACCGTGTTCTTTGAGTGAGTTAGTCGCCGTCTGAATCCGGGGTGATCACTTTGACAGAGCCGTTCCGGCAGTGGGTTGCGTAATCTGCCGGTAACGGACGATCGCTTATCAGTACGTCAAAGGTGGAGAGTGGACCAATGCTGGCGGGGGCGACCTCATCGAACAGGGCGCGGCGCGTCAGCAGAATTTTGCGTAATCCGCGTTCCATTGCTTTGCGTTTTGTGGCTAGATCGTCCGGATTGAACCAGCTAACGCCGAAATGCTCATGGACGCCGCTGGCGGAGATGAATACTTTTCGTGGGTTGAGCGCATCCAGCGGAGAGGGGGTGCTGGTATCGTAAAAGGCGTCACTTTTCGCCCGATAGGTGCCTCCGCAAAGAATCACCGTGGCGTTGGGTTTTTCATTTAGCGCCACGAATACCCGGTGCGAGTAGCAAATTCCGGTAAAGGAAATATCATCCGGGATCATGCTGACCACCAACGGCATTTCCGCACCATTATCAAAAAAGACCAGATCATTTTCACTTACCAGTCCCGCGGCCAGAATGGCAACCGGTAAATCGTCGCGGTGATACTGTTTTTGCGCAGGCACTGGGGCATTAACGATGGCGGCGGGCTTGTTCACCATCACAATGTAACCACCGAGCAGCGTAAGCGGTAACGGCTCGTCATCCTGACTGAGATCCCGACGAATAGTCATCACGGAAACTTCCAGCATTCGTGCCGCCTCTTTCAGATGGATTCGGTCGGTCTTCTTCAACAATTCCATCAGACGTCGAATACGTTCTTTTTGCTTAGTTTCCATGTGCTTCTCCACGAATCATGTTCCCATGTTCCTTCAGTAACATTTTTGTGTTTCTGAGAACATGGCATTGCCGCATTACTATACGTCTGACTATTCGGAAATAAAAGCGTGTTTTTTCACGTTTTATTGATTATATCCAGTTAACTTTCAGTCAATTGTAAGCAACTTCATTATTTGTAGTGTGATGGGGCCGCAACATTTAGCGTAATAAATAAACAATAAAATGATCTTCCAATCGCGATCCTAGTCACAAATGATACGAAAGTAACATGATAATGTTATTTTAATATCATTGTGGTGTGATTGTTTCTGAGAGGTAGTAAAATGGATATCGCGGTTATTGGCTCCAACATGGTGGATCTCATCACCTACATCAACCAGATGCCCAAAGAAGGGGAAACGCTGGAAGCACCGGCGTTCAAAATTGGTTGTGGCGGTAAAGGGGCAAATCAGGCCGTTGCAGCCGCTAAGCTCAATTCCAAAGTACTGATGCTGACAAAAGTCGGTGATGATATTTTTGCGGATAACACTATTCGCAATCTCGAATCCTGGGGGATTAATACCACCTATGTCGAAAAGGTACCCTGCACCAGCAGCGGTGTCGCACCGATCTTTGTTAATGCGAACTCTAGCAACAGTATTCTGATTATTAAAGGAGCGAACAAATTTCTCTCCCCGGAAGATATCGATCGTGCGGCGGAAGATCTGAAAAAATGTCAGCTTATTGTCCTGCAACTGGAAGTGCAGCTGGAAACTGTTTATCACGCGATTGAATTTGGCAAAAAACACGGTATTGAAGTGTTACTAAATCCCGCTCCTGCATTACGGGAATTAGATATGTCTTATGCCTGTAAATGTGATTTTTTTGTGCCGAATGAAACCGAGCTGGAAATATTAACCGGTATGCCAGTGGATACTTATGACCATATTCGCGCAGCGGCACGTTCTCTGGTTGATAAAGGTTTGAACAATATTATCGTCACCATGGGTGAGAAAGGTGCGTTGTGGATGACGCGTGACCAGGAAGTCCATGTTCCGGCGTTTAAAGTGAACGCTGTCGATACCAGTGGTGCAGGCGACGCTTTCATCGGTTGTTTTGCCCATTATTACGTTCAAAGCGGTGATGTCGAAGCCGCCATGAAAAAAGCCGTTCTCTTCGCTGCATTTAGCGTTACCGGGAAAGGCACTCAATCATCTTATCCAAGCATCGAACAATTTAATGAGTTTCTTACCTTAAACGAATAATACTCCTGCATTGTAAAAGGTAGCACTATGAACGATAAAAACATCATTCAGATGCCCGACGGCTATCTGAATAAGACGCCTCTATTCCAGTTTATTTTGTTATCCTGTTTATTCCCATTATGGGGATGCGCAGCCGCATTAAATGATATTCTGATTACGCAATTCAAAAGCGTATTTTCACTCAGCAACTTTGCCTCGGCATTAGTGCAGAGTGCCTTTTATGGCGGATATTTTTTAATTGCGATTCCAGCATCTTTGGTGATTAAAAAGACCAGCTATAAAATTGCCATCTTAATGGGGCTGACGCTATATATTGTTGGCTGTACGCTCTTTTTCCCGGCATCGCACATGGCCACCTACACCATGTTCCTCGCGGCAATTTTTGCGATTGCGATTGGCCTGAGCTTCCTGGAAACGGCAGCTAATACCTACAGCTCCATGATCGGCCCAAAAGCGTATGCCACTTTACGCCTGAACATCAGCCAGACCTTTTACCCCATTGGCGCCGCCGCCGGTATTCTGCTGGGCAAATATCTGGTCTTCTCTGAAGGCGAGAGTCTGGAAAAACAGATGGCTGGGATGAACGCGGAACAGATCCACAACTTTAAAGTGTTGATGCTGGAAAATACCCTTGAGCCTTACAAGTACATGATTATGGTACTGGTTGTGGTGATGGTGTTGTTCCTGCTGACCCGCTTCCCGACCTGCAAAGTCGCGCAAACGGCGAGTCATAAGCGTCCGTCAGCGATGGACACGCTGCGTTATCTGGCCAGCAATGCCCGTTTCCGCCGTGGGATTGTTGCGCAGTTCCTGTATGTGGGGATGCAGGTTGCGGTGTGGTCATTCACTATCCGTCTGGCACTGGAATTGGGTGATATCAACGAGCGTGATGCCTCAACCTTCATGGTCTATAGCTTTGCCTGCTTCTTTATCGGGAAGTTTATCGCCAACATATTGATGACGCGCTTCAATCCGGAAAAAGTGCTGATCCTCTACTCCATTATTGGCGCGCTGTTCCTCGTCTATGTTGCGCTGGCGCCAAGCTTCAGCGCCGTGTACGTCGCCGTGCTGGTGAGCGTCCTGTTTGGACCCTGCTGGGCGACAATCTACGCCGGTACGCTGGATACCGTGGATAACGAGCATACTGAAATGGCGGGAGCTGTCATTGTCATGGCGATTGTCGGTGCGGCGGTGGTTCCGGCAATTCAGGGCTATGTGGCTGATATGTTCCACTCGCTGCAACTTTCGTTCCTGGTTTCTATGTTGTGCTTCGTGTACGTCGGAATCTACTTCTGGCGTGAGAGCAAAGTACGCAACAATCTGGCTGAAGCGACGGTTTCCTGAGGAGAACGATCATGACAACACGTATCACGCTGTGGCGGGAACTCTTTGCAGAGCATCCGCGAATCTTACTGAAAAATAGCGATTTCACGGTTACCGCGTTTCGTTACGCCAGCGGAGTGGAAGGGCTGAAGATAGAAAACAGTCGTGGACATCTGGTTATTCTGCCCTGGATGGGGCAGATGATCTGGGATGCGCAGTTTGACGGGCATGATCTGACCATGCGCAACATGTTCAGTCAGCCAAAACCGGCTGCAGAAGTGGTCGCGACCTACGGCTGCTTTGCTTTCCACTCGGGGCTATTGGCTAATGGCTGCCCGTCGCCGGAGGATTCTCACCCGCTGCATGGTGAAATGGCCTGTGCCGCGATGGATGAGGCCTGGCTGGAGCTGGAAGGCGAGAATTTACGCGTGAGCGGACGCTACGAGTATGTGATGGGGTTCGGTCATCATTATCAGGCGTATCCTGCGGTGGTTATGCGTAAGGCGAGCGCGCTGTTTGATATTCAGATGGCGGTCACTAACCTCGCCTCAGTGGCAATGCCTTTGCAGTACATGTGCCATATGAACTATGCCTACGTCCCGGAGGCGACCTTCAGCCAGAATATCCCGGATGAAGCCATAACGCTGCGTGAATCGGTACCCGCACATGTTAAGCCTACCGAGCAGTGGCTGGCGTTTAATCAGCGGATTATTCAGGGTGAGGCTTCGCTGGCGCGCCTTAATGAACCCGATTTTTACGATCCGGAAATCGTTTTCTTTGCTGACCAACTGGATAGATACACAGATAAGCCTGAATTTAGCATGATCGCACCTGATGGCACCACGTTCGTGACGCGTTTCTCCAGCGCGGAGCTGAATTATGTCACCCGTTGGATCCTCTATAACGGCGATCAGCAGGTGGCAGCCTTCGCCCTACCCGCGACTTGTCGACCTGAAGGCTTCCTGGCGGCGGAACGAAACGGGACGTTGATTCAGATAGAACCGAAACACACCCGCACATTTACCGTCACAACGGGCATAGCCTGATCGCTCAAGGCTTGAACAGCAAAGCACTTATCGTTAAGGTAAGCGCTTTTGCCGGTTGGCGGTATTAATGCCTTATCCGGCCTACAACGGCACCTGCCCGTAGGCCTGATAAGCGCAGCGCCATCAGGCATGTCTTAGCGCCAGGATGAACCCATGATTACCGTTGCCCTTATTGACGACCACCTTATCGTCCGCTCCGGCTTTGCCCAACTGCTGGGGCTGGAACCTGATTTGCAGGTGGTGGCTGAGTTTGGCTCAGGCAGTGAGGCGCTGGCGGGATTACCGGGGCGCGGCGTGCAGGTCTGTATCTGTGATATCTCGATGCCAGATATCTCCGGTCTTGAACTGTTAAGCCAGTTACCAAAAGGAATGGCGATTATCATGCTCTCCGTCCACGACAGCCCGGCGCTGGTGGAGCAGGCGCTCAACGCGGGCGCGCGTGGTTTCCTTTCTAAACGCTGTAGCCCGGATGAGCTGATCGCAGCGGTGCATACCGTTGCGACCGGCGGCTGTTACCTGACGCCGGACATCGCCGTCAAACTGGCGGCTGGTCGTCAGGATCCGCTCACCAAACGCGAACGTCAGGTAGCGGAAAAACTGGCACAAGGTATGGCGGTCAAAGAGATTGCTGCTGAACTGGGTCTGTCGCCGAAAACGGTGCACGTGCATCGCGCCAACCTGATGGAAAAGCTGGGTGTCAGTAACGACGTCGAACTGGCCCGCCGGATGTTTGACGGCTGGCAATGAACACGCTTTGTTCCCGGTTAATCACCGTTGTTGCCTGCTTCTTTATCTTCTCTGCCGCGTGGTTTTGCCTGTGGAGCATCAGCCTGCATCTGGTTGAGCGCCCGGAGCTGGCGGTACTGCTGTTTCCGTTTGGCCTGCGTCTGGGGCTGATGCTGCAATGTCCACGTGACTACTGGCCGGTGCTGTTGGGCGCGGAATGGCTGCTTCTTTTCTGGTTGGCACAGGAAGTGGTGCTGGCCCATTTGCCACTTTTGATGATCGGCAGCTTCCTCACGTTACTCCCGGTGATGCTGATATCGCGATACCGCCACCAGCGTGACTGGCGTACGCTGCTGTTGCAGGGCGCGGCGCTTACGGCGGCGGCATTGCTGCAATCGCTGCCCTGGCTTGGGCAGGGTGAAGAGGCATGGAACGCGCTGTTGCTGACGCTCACCGGCGGATTAACGCTGGCGCCGATCTGCCTGGTGTTCTGGCACTATCTGACCAGCACCACCTGGCTGCCGCTGGGCCCTGCGGTGGTGTCGCAGCCGGTGAACTGGCGCGGGCGGCATCTGGTCTGGTACCTGCTGCTGTTTAGCGTCAGCCTGTGGCTACAGCTCGGTTTACCCGCCGAGCTTTCGCGCTTCACGCCGTTTTGCCTCGCGTTGCCGATCATTGCGCTGGCCTGGCACTACGGCTGGCAGGGGGCGCTGATTGCGACGCTGATGAACGCCATCGCGCTGATTGCCAGCCAGACCTGGCACGATCATCCCGTCGACCTGTTGCTCTCGCTGCTGGTGCAAAGCCTGACCGGGCTGCTGCTCGGCGCGGGCATTCAGCGTCTGCGTGAGCTTAACCAGTCGCTGCAAAACGAATTAGCGCGCAACCATCGTCTGGCTGAACGCCTGCTGGAGACCGAAGAGAGCGTGCGCCGGGACGTGGCGCGCGAACTGCATGATGATATCGGCCAAACCATCACCGCCATTCGTACCCAGGCGGGTATTGTCCAGCGCCTGGCGCCGGAAAACGCAGGGGTGAAGCTTAGCGGGGCACACATCGAACAACTTTCTCTCGGCGTGTACGATTCGGTGCGTCGCCTGTTAGGCCGCCTACGACCACGCCAGTTGGATGATCTCACGCTGGAGCAGGCCATCCGCTCATTGATGCGCGAAATGGAGCTGGAAAGCCGCGGCATCGTCAGCCATCTCGACTGGCGAATTGACGAATCTGCACTCAGCGAAAGCCAGCGGGTGACGTTGTTTCGCGTCTGTCAGGAAGGACTGAACAACATCGTTAAGCACGCCGACGCCAGCGCGGTGACGCTTCAGGGCTGGCAACAGGATGAACGGCTGATGCTGGTGATTGAGGACGACGGCAGCGGCCTGCCGCCGGGGTCGAGTCAGCATGGATTTGGCCTCACCGGGATGCGTGAACGGATTAGCGCCCTCGGAGGATCGCTGTCGATTTCCTGTACGCACGGCACGCGGGTCAGCGTGTCACTGCCTCAACGTTATGTGTAAGGAGCGGCCATGTTTGCGTTTTTAAAAGCCCCGGCCAATGCGCCGCTCATCACCGACAAGCAGGAAGTGGATGCCCGCTATCGCTATTGGCGGCGGCATATTCTGACCACTATCTGGCTCGGCTACGCGCTGTTCTATTTCACACGCAAAAGCTTCAATGCCGCCGTACCGGATATCCTCACCAGCGGTGTGCTGACCCGCAGCGATATTGGGCTATTGGCGACGCTGTTTTACATCACCTACGGCCTGTCGAAGTTTGTTTCCGGTATCGTCAGCGACCGCTCCAACGCACGCTATTTTATGGGCATCGGGCTGATCGCCACCGGCGTGGTGAACATTCTGTTTGGATTCTCTACCTCACTGTGGGCCTTTGCGGTGCTGTGGGCGCTGAACGCCTTTTTCCAGGGCTGGGGGTCGCCGGTCTGCGCGCGTTTATTGACCGCGTGGTATTCGCGTACCGAGCGCGGCGGCTGGTGGGCGCTGTGGAATACCGCGCACAACGTCGGCGGGGCGCTGATCCCTATCGTGATGGCGGCGACAGCGCTGCACTACGGCTGGCGCGCCGGGATGATGATCGCTGGGCTGCTGGCGATTGTGGTGGGGGTTTTCCTCTGCTGGCGGCTGCGCGACAGACCGCAGGCGATTGGTCTGCCGCCGATTGGCGACTGGCGACATGATGAGCTGGAAATTGCTCAGCAGCAGGAAGGTGCAGGGCTGAGCCGCAAAGAGATCCTCACCCGCTATGTGCTGCTGAATCCTTATATCTGGCTGCTGTCATTGTGTTATGTGCTGGTGTACGTGGTCCGTGCAGCGATTAATGACTGGGGCAATCTGTACATGTCTGAGACGCTCGGCGTGGATCTGGTGACTGCCAATACCGCCGTGACCATGTTCGAACTGGGTGGATTTGTCGGTGCGCTGGTGGCGGGGTGGGGCTCGGACAAGCTGTTTAACGGCAACCGCGGTCCAATGAACCTGATTTTTGCCGCCGGAATTTTGCTCTCCGTTGGTTCGCTGTGGCTGATGCCGTTCGCCAGCTACGTGATGCAGGCAGCGTGCTTCTTCACCACCGGATTCTTCGTCTTCGGCCCGCAGATGCTGATCGGCATGGCGGCAGCGGAGTGTTCGCACAAAGAGGCAGCAGGTGCAGCAACCGGTTTTGTTGGTCTGTTTGCCTATCTGGGGGCATCGCTCTCCGGCTGGCCGCTGGCGAAGGTGATGGAGGTCTGGCACTGGACCGGGTTTTTTGTGGTGATCGCCATTGCGGCGGGGATTTCCGCGCTGCTGCTGCTGCCGTTTTTAAACGCCCAGGCTCCGCGCGATCTCAACGAAGCGTGATGCACCTCACCTTTTTGCCCTGAGTGGGGCAAAACTAAGAAATTTTCCCGGTTTCACCTGGACGCTGTCTCAGGCACGTCTCCCGGCTGATTTTTACAATGCCTGCTATTCGCAGGTATAAAAATTAGCTCGGGAGTGTCAAATGCTGGCCTTTCTCAACCAGGTGCGCAAGCCGACCCTGGATCTGCCGCTCGATGTGCGGCGCAAAATGTGGTTCAAACCGTTCATGCAGTCCTATCTGGTGGTATTTATCGGCTACCTGACCATGTACCTGATCCGCAAAAACTTCAACATCGCGCAGAACGACATGATCTCCACCTACGGGCTGAGCATGACGCAACTGGGGATGATTGGCCTGGGCTTCTCCATCACCTACGGCGTGGGAAAAACGCTGGTTTCCTACTACGCGGACGGCAAAAACACCAAGCAGTTCCTGCCGTTTATGCTGATCCTCTCTGCCATCTGTATGCTCGGCTTCAGCGCCAGCATGGGCGCGGGTTCAACCAGCCTGTTCCTGATGATTGCCTTCTATGCGCTGAGTGGTTTCTTCCAGAGTACCGGCGGCTCGTGTAGCTATTCCACCATCACCAAATGGACGCCGCGTCGCAAGCGGGGTTCTTACCTCGGTATGTGGAACATCTCCCACAACCTCGGCGGTGCGGGTGCGGCAGGCGTGGCGCTGTTTGGCGCTAACTATCTGTTCGACGGTCACGTCATCGGGATGTTTATCTTCCCGTCGATTATCGCGCTGATTGTTGGTTTTATCGGCCTGCGCTACGGCAGTGACTCCCCGGAATCTTATGGTCTTGGTAAAGCTGAAGAGTTGTTTGGCGAGGAGATCAGCGAAGAAGACAAAGAGACCGAAGAAAACGAGATGACGAAATGGCAGATCTTTGTTGAGTACGTGCTGAAAAACAAAGTGATCTGGTTGTTATGTTTCTCGAACATCTTCCTGTACGTAGTGCGTATCGGTATTGACCAGTGGTCCACCGTCTACGCTTTCCAGGAGCTAAAGCTCTCCAAAGAAGTGGCGATTCAGGGCTTTACCCTGTTTGAAGTGGGCGCGCTGGTCGGCACGCTGCTGTGGGGCTGGCTCTCTGACCTGGCGAATGGCCGCCGTGCGCTGGTGGCCTGCGTGGCGCTGGCGTTGATTATCGCCACCCTGGGCGTTTATCAGCACGCCAGCAACCAGTACGTTTATCTGGCTTCGCTGTTTGCGCTGGGCTTCCTGGTGTTTGGTCCGCAGCTGTTAATCGGCGTTGCGGCAGTCGGATTTGTACCGAAAAAAGCGATCGGCGCAGCCGATGGGATTAAAGGCACCTTTGCTTATCTGATTGGTGACAGCTTCGCCAAGCTTGGTCTGGGGATGATTGCCGACGGCACGCCGATTTTCGGCCTCACCGGCTGGGCAGGAACCTTCGCCGCGCTGGACACCGCCGCCATCGGTTGTATCTGTCTGATGGCCATCGTGGCCGTGTTTGAAGAACGTAAAATTCGCCGCGAGAAAAAGATTCAACAATTGAAAGTCGCTTAAGTTAAGTGTGCATTGGTAACTTTTGCCCGCCTTAATGGCGGGCTTTTTTATGCCGTGGCGTTCATCCATCGACAGCGATAAATTTGCCGCTATGATGGGCATCCTGTCTGGTAATGGATGTGCGCATGATTTGGATAATGTTGGCCACCCTGGTGGTTGTTTTTGTGGTGGGGTTTCGGGTGCTGACGTCCGGTTCACGGCGGGCAATTCGCCGTCTGAGCGAGCGACTGAACATTGATGTCGTGCCAGTAGAATCGATGATCGATCAGATGGGAAAAGTACAGGGTGAGGCTTTTTTACAGTACCTCCACCGCCCTGATGAATCACATCTGCAAAATGCGGCCCAGGTGCTGTTGATCTGGCAAATCGTGATTGTCGACGGCAGTGAGCCGAATCTGCTGCAGTGGCACCGTTGGCTGCAAAAAGCTCGGCTGGCAGCGCCGATTACTGACGCGCAGGTGCGTCTGGCGCTCGGTTTTTTGCGCGAAATGGAGCCGGATATGCAGGAGCTTAATGCGTTTCAAATGCGCTATAACGCCTTTTTCCAGCCCGAAGATGGTGTGCATTGGTTGCATTGAGAATCAGGTCTGATGGCGAATAAATTATGCAAATAACGATTGATTCAATAGCTAATAAGCTATAATTTCTCTATAGCTTATTAGCTATGAGGGATCGTTGATGTGGGAAGTGGAAACAACGGATGCTTTCGATAAATGGTTTGACGTACAGACCGAAGCGCTCAAGGAAGATATGCTCGCAGCAATGATGATTTTATCCGAGTATGGTCCTCAGTTAGGTAGGCCGTTTGCTGATACGGTAAATGCTTCTGCTTTTTCAAATATGAAAGAGTTGCGAGTACAGCATCAGGGTAGTCCGATTCGGGCGTTCTTCGCGTTTGATCCTTCTCGCCATGGCATCGCGCGCTATGCGCTGGAGATAAAACAGGGTTAAACGAAAAGAAATTCTATAAAGAGATGATCAGGCTTGCGGATGCTGAGTACCGAAATCACCTAATAAGTAAGGAAAATTATGGCTACCCTTAAAGAATTGATGGCGAAACAAAGCCCGGAAAGCCAGGAGCGTATTACCGAAAAAGTAGAAATACTACGTCAGGCGGTTGCGTTAAATATGTTAAGGGAAGAACTGAATCTCTCTCAGGCTGAACTTGCCTCGGCAATGGGTGTTAAGCAGCCAACAATCGCAAAAATGGAGCAGGCAGATAACGATCCTCGTCTGTCGACGCTCAAGCGTTATGTCACGGCACTGGGTGGTGAACTTAGCATTGATGTTAAGCTACCTACAGGTAAAAGAGTCGCGTTCTATCTTTAAAAATCCGAGTAACCGATATTCTTTGTTAAATGAAACTAGTTGCTGAAACGTTAAATACGTCACAAATTTAATGTTACACTGCGTAACTTTTCTACAATAACCCCACGCAGGTAACAAAATGAGTGAAGCTGTTGAACAAAAATCCCGCGCTGAGGCAAATTCCCGACCTAACTGGTCGGCGGTATTTGCCGTGGCGTTCTGTGTTGCCTGCCTGATAACCGTTGAGTTTCTGCCCGTTAGCCTGTTAACGCCGATGGCGCAGGATCTGGGGATTTCTGAAGGTGTGGCGGGGCAATCGGTGACCGTGACGGCATTTGTCGCCATGTTCGCCAGCCTGTTTGTGACGCAAATTATTCAGGCGACCGATCGTCGCTATGTGGTGATCCTGTTTTCGGTGCTGCTAACGCTCTCCTGCCTGCTGGTTTCCTTTGCCAACTCTTTTTCGCTGCTGCTCGTTGGCCGCGCCTGTCTCGGTCTGGCGCTTGGTGGCTTCTGGGCGATGTCGGCGTCGCTGACCATGCGTCTGGTTCCTGCACGTACGGTGCCGAAGGCGCTGTCGGTTATTTTTGGCGCAGTCTCCATCGCGCTGGTGATTGCCGCGCCGTTGGGGAGCTTTTTAGGCGGCATTATCGGCTGGCGTAATGTGTTTAATGCGGCGGCGGTGATGGGCGTGCTGTGCACAATTTGGGTGGTGAGAGCGTTGCCTTCGCTGCCTGGCGAGCCTTCGCATCAGAAACAAAACATGTTCAGCCTGCTGCAGAGACCGGGGGTGATGGCCGGGATGATTGCCATCTTCATGTCCTTTGCCGGGCAGTTCGCCTTCTTTACCTATATTCGCCCGATCTATATGAATCTGGCGGGCTTTGACGTTGATGGCCTGACGCTGGTGCTGCTGAGCTTCGGTATTGCCAGCTTTGTTGGTACGTCGCTTTCGTCGATGATTTTGAAGCGTTCGGTCAAACTGGCGTTAGCCGGTGCGCCACTGGTGCTGGCGCTCAGTGCACTGGTCCTGATTCTGTGGGGCAGTGACAAAGTGGTGGCGGCGGGTATTGCGATTATCTGGGGACTGTTGTTTGCGCTGGTACCGGTCGGCTGGTCGACGTGGATCACGCGCTCGCTTGCCGATCAGGCAGAAAAAGCCGGATCGGTGCAGGTCGCCGTGATCCAGCTTGCCAATACCTGTGGGGCTGCGGTGGGAGGCTATGCGCTCGATACTCTCGGATTGCTGTCACCCCTGATGCTTTCCGGCAGTCTGATGCTGCTGACGGCGCTTCTGGTGGCAGCAAAAGTTCGCATAAAGGGTATGTAATAAACTAAAGCTCGGTATGCCGGATCGCTATCCGGCATCCTGGTTATTTTTAATTAAAACCATTGTTTTCGGCAGTATGGGCAAACCATTCGCCGCTCTTTTTCACCGTACGTTTTTGCGTGTCTAAATCTAACTGGACAAAACCGTAGCGGTTTTTATATCCGTTGAGCCAGGACCAGTTATCAATAAAAGTCCACATATGGTAGCCAAGACAATTACAACCTTCGCTGATGCCTTTATGTAGCCATTTAAGATGCTCAGAAACAAATTCAATGCGGTAGCTGTCGTTGATCTGGTCATGCTCAACGAAACGCTGCTCATTTTCCACACCCATACCGTTTTCAGAAATAAAGCAGCGTGGGTTGCCGTAATTATCACGAAGATTAGTAATAATATCGTAAATACCAGGCTCATAAATTTCCCAGCCACGGTAAGGGTTCATTTTACGCCCCGGCATTTCGTAATAATCAAACAGCCACTCCGGCATAAACGGCGCGTTTGGATTGACCGCAGTATCACGACATTTCACGCGACGCGGCTGATAATAATTGATACCGAGCAGGTCGATTTTCCCCTCGGCGATGAGCTGACTGTCGCCTGGCTGACAGGTTGGTAGCTGATCGTACTCTTTCAGCAATTCGACCAGATCTGCCGGATATTCCCCTTTTAGTACCGGGTCAAGGAAGCTGCGGTTAAACAGCAGATCCGCATGGTGCGCGGCTTTCACATCCGCCGGGTGCTGAGAGCGTGGATAAGAGGGTGTCAGATTTAGGATCACACCGATCTCACCGCCGTAGTTTCCGGCGCGATACGCCCGCACCGCCGTGGAATGCGCCAGTACAGTGTGATATGCCACGGTGGCCGCGCGTTTGAAATCCACCACGTTTGGGTAATGGAAGTCATACAGATAGCCGCCTTCCACCGGGACAATAGGCTCGTTAAAGGTGAACCAGTGCTTCACCCGGTTGCCGAACAATGTAAAACACGTCTGCGCGTAGCGGCCAAACGCCTCAACCACCTCACGGTTTTCCCAGCCGCCTTTCTCCTGCATCACCATTGGCATGTCAAAGTGGAACAGGGTGAAAAATGGCGTAATGCCTTGCGCCAGCAGCTCGTCGATGACGTTGTTATAGAATTCGACGGCTTCCGGATTAACATCGCCGGTACCGTCCGGGATCAGGCGTGACCAGCTCAGAGACGTACGGAAGCTGTTGTGCTTCAGCTGCTTGAGCAGTGCGATGTCCTGTTTCCAGTGCTGATAAAAGGTTGAGGTGTTTGCCGGACCAACCCCCTGGTGGAAACGACCTGGCTGGCGGTCGAACCACACGTCCCACGTGGTCTGGCTTTTGCCGCCGTTCAGGCTATCCCCTTCGGTTTGCAGTGCCGAGCAGGCACTGCCCCACCAGAAGTTTTCTGGAAAACGGTATCGCATTGTTATTGCTCCATTGCTATTTATACGTTCTGGCAACAATACGTGTTTTTGCGACACAGAAACCGGTTACAGTGCTCATTTTACAACAAGATGCTTATAAATCCGGGCATTCAACTTTGCCAAGTGCTTCCCAGTAGTTGTTCTGGTTATTTCTTTGTATTGCCAGAATAGCCTCGCGGATATGCTGCTGATTACGTGTATCAGACATAATCGTTTTTTCCCACACGTCATCGGATGGCGACCCCTGTGGGGTGCAAATCTTGCGTAAGTCCTTCAATACAGTATTTTTTTCATGAACGGACTGTAGAGAGCCGTAAGCCGAATCGGCCTGCGCTAAACCCGGCAGCGTGAAAAGAATGGCAATAAGCGGTAAAGCGGCTCGTTTCATGATAATAATCCTTGTTGTCGATGCGCATCATCTCAAGAGTAAGTGTAGACGGCATGCGTCTCACTCATCAGCCTGTGTTAATTTCTAAACAAATAATCAGCCAGAAGTTGTAGTTTTTCAGGAGGATAGGATGCAAATACAGATTACAGATACCATTACCGAAGACGATCAAAATGCCCTGCTTGCCGGATTGCGCGCCTACAACCGCCAGTTCCTGCGAACCACCAACTTTGGCGACCTGGCGGTGTACTGGCGCGATGAAAGCAATGAAATTCTGGGCGGGCTGATTGGCAAAATCAAAGGCGAATGGCTGTGTATTGATTTCCTGTGGATGCATGATTCGCTGCGCAAAGGCGGTTACGGCACAAAATTGATGCAGGCTGCCGAGCAGACAGCGCGTGAGAGAGGATGCCTGCATGCATTGGTGGATACCATGAGTTTCCAGGCGCTGCCGTTTTATCAGAAAAACGGCTATCAGCTGCAAATGACCCTCGATAACTTTCCGGAAACCGGCTCCGCGCGGCATTATTTGTCGAAAACGTTTTGATGACCGGAAGCTCTGGACGCCGCCTCACTTTCTTGCGCAGCAGAATAGTGTATGTTCTGAACAATCATTTATTTCTTAAGCGGTAAAGAGATGAGACGGATTGAGATAATACTGGGGGAGCTGGAACGGCTGACGCGAGGACTGAATCTTGCCCATCTGGCGCAGGAAACGGCGTTCACAGCGGAAGCTATCGGCTTTAACCTCGGACTGGCGCGCAACTCGGTCAGTAAAGATCTCAATCAGCTCTGGAACGACGGCCTGGCGATTAAAAGCCGCGGACGCCCGGTATTCTTTCTGCATCGTCAGGCGATTGAAACGCTGCTGGGACGCAAACTCGATGAGTCCGAGCGCGAAGTGCAAACCGTTGCCGACCTGTTACCTGTTCAGGAAAACCAGGCGACAGAGGATCCCTTTTCTGGCCTGATTGGTTACGATCGCAGCCTGCGCGACGCGGTGGAAAAAGGCCGCGCGGCGGTGCTGTATCCCCACGGGCTGCACGTTCTGCTGACCGGTCCCTCCGGCGTCGGCAAAACCTTTTTTGCCGAACTGATGCACCGTTTTGCCTGCGAACGCGCAGTGGGAGCGTCGCCGCCGCTGGTTTACTTTAACTGCGCGGAATACGCCCATAACCCGGAGCTGCTTTCTTCGCACCTGTTTGGTCATCGACAGGGGGCATTTACCGGCGCAAATGAAAATAAACCCGGTCTGGTCGAGCAAGCCGACGGCGGCTATTTGCTGCTCGACGAAGTGCATCGTCTGCCGTATGAAGGCCAGGAAAAGCTATTTTCTATTCTCGACAAAGGCGAATACCGGCCGCTGGGTTCCAGCGCCGTGGCGCGGTCAATCTCGGTTCGCCTGATATGTGCGACCACCGAACCGGTAAGCTCGGCGTTGCTGCGCACTTTCCAGCGACGTATTCAGGTATGTATCGATTTGCCCGGCATCCGCCAGCGTTCGGTGGAAGAGCAGGTTGAACTGATCGTTGGCTTCTTACAGCGTGAGAGCCGCAAAATCGAGCGTACGATAAGCATCGACCGTACCCTGCTGCTCTGGCTGCTGAACAAGCCGCTGGAAGGCAACATTGGTCAGCTTAAGAGCGACATTCAGTTTCTCTGCGCCCAAGCCTGGGCCTCGGGGATGACCGAGCACAGCGACACGCTACAACTGGATAAACGTCTGACCGAGATCCCCTTTAACGCCACGCCGGAACAACGTCTGTTGGTTGGAGCGCTGTTCGAAGGCAAAGAACACCTGAGCATCGATGCCCGCACGCTGCCCGCGCTGAAAAATTCGCTGGCCACCGGAGCCGAAATTGAAGAGAGCGATCTTTTCTACAGCTTCCTGACCCGCGAATATATCAACCTGCGTAACAGCAACGTGCCGCCAGCCGAAACGCTGGCAATCCTCAAAAACAAGCTCAGTTCGATATTTGAATATGGTCTCTACAGCCGCGACAGCGTGGCGCATCCTCCGCGCTATGGCGATCAGATTGAAGAGCGAGTCACGCTGCTGATCGGCTGCGTTGAACAGGTGCTCGGTTTTACGCTGCCGGAAAATCTGGTTAACCCGCTGCGCAAACACTTCCTGGCGCTGATTGGCTATGTGCAACGCGGCCTTATTCCGCAACTTTATTCTTCCAGCCTGATCCTCGATCGCTGCAAAGATGAATACGAAAACGCTACGCTGTTATGCCGAAAAATCAATGAACTGCTGCATATTCAGTGTCCGGCGACGGAGGTGGTCTGGCTGTGCCTGTTCCTCAAAGAGTGTCGCCATTACCGCCAACGGATTGACGCCAGTCCTGACTGCGGGGTGATTTTGATTGCCCACGGTGCGACGACCGCCACAAGTCAGGCGCAGTACGTGAATCGCGTGCTGGAGCGCGAGGTGTTCAGCGCTATCGATATGCCTTTCGAGCAGTCGGTGCATGACACGCTGGAAGCCCTGACGCAGATGATCCAGACCCGGCAATATCGCCGATTGATCCTGATGGTGGATATTGGTTCACTGGTCCATTTTGGCAGCACGATCAGTAAGTTATTCCAGATAGACGTACTGTTAATGCCCAATATCACGCTCACCAGCCTGCTGGAGATTGGGCTGGATTTAAGCTACGAAACCAGCGACTTGCCGCAGCTGGCGGCGTTGATGCAGAGCAAAAATATTCCCTGTCAGCTTTGTACTCCGCAGCAGGAAAACAGCGGTAAAGTGCTGGTTATCTCCTGCATCACCGGGATGGGAACGGCAGAGAAAATCAAAAAGGTGCTGGAGGAGAGCTTCGGTGAGTTGATGTCGCAGGATACGCGGATGGTTATCCTCGATTACAACGAAGTTCGCAGCCTGGAGCGTGTTCAGCAGGCGATTAACGCCAGTGAACGCCTGGCGGGAATAGTGGGCACTTTCCAGCCAGGACTGCCGGATATTCCGTTTATCTCGCTCGAGGAGCTGTTCTCTGAGCAAGGCCCCGAGCTGGTACTCAGCCTGCTGACGCCAGATCTCTCCAGCAGCGAACGCCGTCTGGAGATGGAGCGCAGCGCGATGCGCTTTATCAGCGCGTTGACTATGGAGAGCATCATTAACCATATTTCGGTGCTCAACCCGCAGCGTATTCTCAAAGAGATGGAAGGCGTGCTGAATCATCTGACCACCGCGCTTTCGCTCAAACCGAGCCGTCAGGTGACACTGCGCTTCCTGATCCACTGCTGCTGTATGGTCGAGCGTATCGTGATTAACCGCAAACCGTTACAGATGGCGCTGGAGAACAAGCCGGATCTGGATAATCGCGCGTTTAGTGTCATTAAATCCGCTTTCCTGCCGATCGAAGAAGCCTATGCCATTCGCTTATCGGACGCGGAATATTTTTATATCTACGAACTGCTGTATAGCTAATCCCTTTACTGGCGCGGCTTTCTGCCTCGCCAGCGCTCCTCTCTTCCCCGCGTGACACAAATTCTGGCACAGCCTTTGCTCTGTTTATCTATGTCTATGTAATCGAGCCAGGAGGCCATTTTGACTACCACTGAATCCTTGCCCCAGATCCTGCTGCTGACCCATGGCGGCTGGGGGCAACAGCTTTGCAACAGCCTGCGCATGGTGATGGGTGAAATCAAAGGCGTGACGGAAATTGCGCTGATGCCCGTTGATACGCTCGGCGAGTTTTATCAACGCGTTGAAGCCGTAGTGAAAACCATGCCGGAAGGCTCATTGATCCTGACTGATTTTATTGGCGGCACCACCTCCAACGTGGCGGCGCGGCTGAGCGCCGATTACCCGGTGGCTGTTATTTCCGGGCTCAACGCCTCTTTGCTGCTGGAGGCGCTCGACAAACGCGAGCATGGCCGGTTGACCACCTGCGTGGCTGAACTGGTCGACGCCGGGCGTAGCAGTTGCCTGGACGTTGTCGCCCACGTGCGTCAATTACAACAATCACAATAAGGAAAAAACATCATGGCAAACATCGTCTTATGTCGTATCGATAGCCGTCTGATTCATGGACAAGTGGTGACCAAATGGGTTGGGCAATCTCAGGCAAACCGGATTGCGGTGGTTAGCGATGAGCTGGATGCCGATCCGTTTATGAAAAACATCTACCTGATGGCCGCGCCGCCAAACATCAAAGTGGATTGTTTCGGTAACCAAAGTTTTGCGGCCGCCTGGAAAGAAAACCAGCTTGGTGACGGCAAAGTGCTGGTGCTGTTCCCTTCTCTGGCGGCGGTTCAGGAAGCGGTCCAGTTGGGGTTTGACGTCACTACCATTCAGGTCGGTGGGCTGGGCGGTGGGCCAAACCGCAAAGCGGTATTCCAGAACATTACGCTGGATGAAAAAGACGTCGGCATTCTGAGCGACCTGAAAAATCGTGGGATTCAGGTGTTCTTCCAGACTATCCCGGAAGATAAGCCTCAGTCGCTGGACGATATCCTGAAAAAATTCTAATTCTTTGATAACAGGGTACTTAACTATGGATACTTTAGTCTTTGCAAGCCTGATGGGGTTGTATTACTGGTTTGCCCGTTTACGCCTTGGCTACACCTTCTCCGCTATGCTGCTGCAACCGGTCGTGATTGCCGTATTCGTTGGCCTGCTGTTAGGCAACATGGAAACGGCGATGATCATCGGTGCCGGTATGCAGCTGGTTTATCTCGGCGTGACCTCTACGCCAGGCGGTAACGTCCCGTCGGATCCGGCGCTGGCCGCCTGTATTTCAATTCCTATCGCTGTGAAGGCCGGAATGGACCCGAACCTGGCTATCGCGCTGGCGATCCCGTTTGGCGTCATCGGCGTGTTCCTCGACCAGCTGCGCCGCACGTTAAACGCGGCATGGGTGCATATGGCCGACAAACATGCGGAAACGGCCAACATGGCGGGCATTATGCGCTGTGCATTCCTCTACCCGGCGTTGCTTGGCCTTGTACTGCGTTTCCCGGTGGTTTTCGCCGCCAACTATTTTGGTCAGGACGTGGTGGAAAGCTTCCTTAAGCTGATGCCGCACTGGCTGACGCACTCCTTTGAAATTATGGGCGGCATTCTGCCAGCGTTGGGCTTCGCCATCACCATTATGGTGATCGGTAAAAAGAGCCTGCTGCCGTGGTTTATCGGCGGTTTCTTTGCGGTGCTGTACCTGAAGGTAGACATCATGGCGATGGCTATCTTTGGTACCTGCGTGGCTTTCCTGATTAAAGGTCTGGCGAAAAATGAAGGAGCAGCATGATGAGCAGCGACGTAATGCAACATGAACTGGTGGAGCGTGCGCGTGAAAGCGGCACGCTGACCAAAGCAGACATCACCAAAGCCTGGTTTATCTACTGGCTGGGTGCGGAAGTTTCCAGCTCCTATGAGCGTTTGCAGAGCCTGATTTTCTGCGCCTCGATGACGCCGATCATCAAAAAGCTCTACCCGCAAAAAGAGGAACAGGTAGAAGCGCTGAAACGCCATCTGAACTTCTTCAACTCAGAGCAGACGTTCGGGGCGGTGATTCAGGGGATCTCCATTGCAATGGAGGAACAGAAAACCCGCGGCGAGCCGATCAGCGATGCTTCAATTACCGGGATTAAAACCGGGCTAATGGGACCGCTGGCCGGGATGGGGGACTCGATCATCTGGGCCGCCGTGATGCCGCTGTTAATTGCTATTTTTATCCCATTCGCCGCCAATGGCAGCGCGATGGGCGGAATTGTACCGTTAATCCTCTACCCGGCCATTACGTTGGCAATCAGCTACGGTATGGTGCACAAAGGCTATACGCTGGGACGTGACTCGATAATTGGTCTGCTGCAGGGAGGGCGAATAAAGGAACTGATCTACGGCGCGAACGTGCTGGGCCTGATCATGATGGGTGCGCTTTCTGCGAGCTACGTCAAGATCACCACGCCGTTAAAACTCAGCGCCCTGAAAGGCTCTGAAGTGGTGGTTCAGCAAATCCTCGACTCTATTGCTCCCGGTCTGTTGCCGCTGGCGGCGGTGTTCGCCATTTATTTCTATCTGGTGAAGAAAGGGCCGCGTTACACCACGATTTTGCTGTCGATTGTTGCGCTCAGCGTGGTCTGCTCGCTACTGGGAGTGCTGTAAGCCATGACACAGAATATCTACCAACAATTGGGGCTAAAACAGGTGATTAACGCCTGCGGCAAGATGACGATTCTGGGCGTTTCCAGCGTTGCGCCGGAAGTGATGCAAGCCACCGCGCGGGCAGCTTCGGCCTTTGTTGAAATTGACCGGCTGGTGGACCGTACCGGTCAATTGGTTTCCCGCTACACCGGCGCGGAGGACAGCTATGTTACTTCGTGCGCCTCGGCGGGTATTGCGATTGCCGTTGCCGCCGCCATTACCCGCGGTGACCAGGCTAGTGTCACGCTGATGCCGGACAGCGCGGGTATGGCCAATGAAGTGGTCATGCTGCGCGGGCATAACGTTGACTACGGTGCGCCCATCACCAGCGCGATCCGCTTAGGCGGCGGACGGGTGGTGGAGGTTGGCTCAAGTAATCTGGCGGCCCGCTGGCAGCTGGAGAGCGCGATTACCGATAACACCGCCGCGCTGCTGTACGTGAAATCGCACCACTGCGTGCAGAAAGGCATGTTGAGCATTGCAGACTTCGTACGGGTTGCGCAGGTTCATAACCTGCCGCTGATTGTCGATGCCGCCGCCGAGGAAGACTTACACGCCTGGGTGGCGAGCGGGGCGGATATGGTGGTCTACAGCGGGGCAAAAGCCTTTAACGCGCCGACCTCCGGGTTTATCACCGGAAAGAAAAAGTGGATTGCCGCGTGTAAAGCGCAGCACCACGGAATTGCCCGGGCGATGAAGATCGGCAAAGAGAATATGGTCGGGCTGGTGTATGCCCTGGAAAACTATCATCAGGGGCAAACCGTGGTCACCGCCGAAGAGCTTCGCCCCGTGGCGCAGGCGATTTCAGCGATTCGCGGACTGGATGCGGATATTGAGCAGGACGAAGCCGGGCGCGCCATCTGGCGGATTCGTATTCGGGTGAATGCACAAGAGCTGGGGATGGATGCTTACGCCGTAGAAGCGCAGCTGCGAGAGGGTGATATCGCGATTTACGCTCGCCGTTACAACCTTCATCAGGGCGTCTTTAGTCTTGACCCGCGTACGGTTGCAGAAGGGGAAATGGCACTGATCGTGGCCCGACTAAAGGAGATTGCAGACCATGCAGCACATTAATTTTTATCGCAATAAAGTGGCTATTAACGTGCTGGCGAAGGATATCGCCAACGCCCGGGAAATCTATGACGCTGCCGAAGGTCACGCGGTGATCGGCATTCTTTCGGCGCAGTTCTCCTCGGTTGAGGAAGGGGTTAAGGAAGTAAAACGCTGGATGGTCGACGTGCCGTCGATTTCCGTGGGGCTGGGGGCGGGCGACCCGGCGCAGTATTACAAAGCGGCGATGATTGCCTCACAGGTCCATCCGGCACACGTCAACCAGACCTTTACCGGTTGTGGTTTTGCGGCAGGCGCGCTGGCGGCAACGGGCGGTGAACAGACCCATATCAACGCGTTAGTCAGTCCCACGGGCACGCCGGGGGAAGTGTTGATCTCCACTGGCGTCAGCAGCAGCCAGGGCACGCCAGCCCGCGTTTCCTGTGATGCAGCGGTACGTATGATGCTGGACTCTGGCGCGCATGCGGCGAAGTTCTTCCCAATGGGCGGTGAGCAGTCCCTGCCTGAGTTGTACGCACTGGCGACGACAGCGGCGCGCAACGGCATGACGTTGATTGAGCCGACCGGCGGTATCGATCTCGATAACTTCGGCATTATCCTGCAATCCTGTCTGGAAGCAGGAGTACCGCGCGTCATGCCGCATGTTTACAGCTCGATTATCGACCCACAGACCGGTAATACCCGGCCTGCAGATATCATCAGGTTGATGGAGATAGTCAAAGCCCTGGTGTAATGTTGCTATCGCCGGATGGCACACAAAAAATGCCCGGTAAGCGTTAGGTGCTACCGGGCATTTTTGCGAACACCCTTCCCTGAAAATGAATATATTGCAGCAGCATCTATTTATCCTCGAAAACGCCTCGCAAAGGGGTAATTTCCCTGATGTCGTCTGTAGCATTGGCGAGTAATGTCCCGTCATCTTGTTCTTCCGGTGACGGACCGCCATGCAAAAACCAACAACATCTACACCGCATGATGCGGTGTTTAAAAAATTCTTAGGTCATCCAGATACGGCGCGGGATTTTCTTGATACCTATCTTCCTGCGTCATTACATGAGCTTTGCGATCTGGATACACTGAAACTGGAACCCGGGAGTTTTATTGAGGAGGATCTGCGTGCCAGTTATTCCGATGTTCTGTGGTCGCTAAAAACTAGAACCGGTAAAGGCTATATCTACGCGTTGATTGAACACCAAAGCTCGCCAGATGCTCATATGGCATTCAGGATGATGCGTTATGCCATTGCTACGATGCAGAAGCATCTTGATGCAGGACACAAAACGCTGCCGCTGGTGGTGCCGATACTTTTTTATCATGGCGTTGACAGCCCGTATCCATACTCGCTGTGTTGGCTGGATGAATTTGATGATCCACAAACTGCGCGGCAGCTTTATGGTTCTGCCTTCCCGCTGGTAGACATCACGGTGGTGTCTGATGATGAGATTATGCAGCATCGGCGGATGGCGCTACTTGAACTTGTCCAGAAGCATATACGTGAACGTGACCTGATGGTGCTGGTGGATAACCTGGTTGCTCTGCTGGTTAAGGGATACGCTAATGACAGCCAGGTAGAAACGCTATTTAATTATCTGATGCAGTCTGGCAGCGCACCGCGTTTCGAGGCGTTTATTCGCGAGGTGGCTTTACGCGTTCCCCAACACAAGGAGAGATTAATGACTATTGCAGAATGCTTACGCGAGTCGGGGCGAAGAAGGGGTTTATTAGAGGGTAAACTCGAAGGTAAACAAGACGAAGCGTTGCGGATAGCCCATGCCATGCTGGAGAAGGGTATTGATCGTGAACTGGTGCTGATTATTACCGGACTTTCGTTGGACGAACTGGCGGCACATTCAGACTAATCCTTCTCTTTCCCTGTTATGCCTTTTTCTTCTTGCTGATGCTTTTTCGTTTTTTAAACCGCAGCGACCTTGCCGCTATAGTCATTTCATTACTCATCAGGCGGTTATTGCAAAAGGATAGAACGTGAAGCTGAAGATACCTTTTTTCGGGGCCGGGGCGGCGGTATTACTGGCGGGATTATTGCTGGCAGGATGCGATCAACAGAGCAGTGATGCAAAGCATATCAAAGTGGGTGTGATTAACGGTGCCGAGCAGGATGTGGCGGAGGTCGCGAAGAAAGTGGCCAAAGAGAAGTACGGCCTCGATGTTGAACTGGTGGGTTTTAGCGGTTCTCTGCTGCCCAACGATGCCACTAATCATGGTGAGCTGGATGCCAACGTCTTCCAGCATCGTCCGTTCCTCGAACAAGATAATAAAGCACACGACTATAAGCTGGTTGCGGTGGGCAATACCTTTGTGTTCCCGATGGCAGGGTATTCGAAGAAAATCAAAACCGTCGCTGAACTAAAAGACGGTGCAACGATTGCGATACCTAACGATCCAACCAACCTCGGGCGGGCGCTGTTGCTGCTGCAAAAAGAGAAGTTAATTACGCTGAAAGCGGATACCGGCCTGCTGCCAACAGCGTTGGATATCACTGATAACCCGCGGCATCTGAAAATTATGGAACTGGAAGGCGCGCAGTTGCCGCGCGTATTGGACGATCAGAAAGTGGATGTAGCGATTATCAGTACCACCTACATCCAGCAAACCGGGCTTTCCCCGGTACATGACAGCGTATTTATCGAAGACAAAAACTCACCGTACGTGAACATCCTGGTGGCGCGAGAAGACAACAAAGATGCCGAGAATGTGAAAGAATTCCTGCAATCTTATCAGTCACCGGAAGTGGCAAAGGCGGCAGAAACTATCTTTAACGGCGGCGCGGTTCCGGGTTGGTAATCATGACCCGTTGCCGCGCCGGTTGGGGTTAAACCGTTCTGGCGCGGCGACGTGAGTCCATTGAGATCAGCACTACCGATGAGAGGATTAAAAGCGTGCCCAGCCAGTCTGGCAGGGTAAAGGTAATACCTAACAACAGTAGTGACAGCAACGCGCTGCTCAACGGTTCTGCGCAGCTTAAAATGCTCGCTTTCGGTCCGCCAATCATCTGCGCGCCTTTCAGGTACAGGCTAAACGTCAGCGACGTGCCGATGACCACCAGATAGAAAAACGCCAGAATCAAACTGCCATTCACCACGAAATTAGTGCCCTGTCCGGCATAAAACGGCAGCAGGATCATGCCGCCGATTAACATACTCCAGCCGACAACCGGCAGCGTGCCGTAGCGCGCGATAAGCGTTGAGGGGTAGGTGGTGTAGAACGCGGCGGCAAACGCCGAGGCAATTCCCCAGAACAGCGCGGCAGGTGATATAGACAGCGACGTTGGGTTACCGTGGGTGACCAGTAAGAAGGTGCCGATAAGCGAGGTGAAGATTGCGGTCAGCACTAAAATCCCCGGTCGAGCTTTGCGCACCACGGAAAACCACGCCACGATAATGGTCGGTGACAAAAATTGCAGCACCGTCGCGGTAGCGGCGTTGGATTTTTCAATGGTCAGCAGAAAGGTGAGCTGTACGGTGAGCGCTCCAACTACGGAAAAAATCAGCAGGCTGATGGCGTCTTTGCGGTTTTTGATAATGGAGAACACTTTGTCGCCGTGAACGAAAGAGAGCATCAGCAGAATCAGCCCGGCGAAAATCAGACGTGTCATGGTCAGAAACTGCGACGACATCTGACTTTGCTCCATGATGTACTGCGCGCAAACGCCTGAACTTCCCCACAATACGGCGGCAATCAGGACGTTCATCATCCCTCTTCTGGTGGAACTCATCTTTCCCTCGGCATGTTGTTTTGTTTTATTTGTGTGCAGGCATCATAGCAGAGATAGCGAAGCGAGTGAGACATGACTGGTGTAGCCCCCACGAGGCAGGGGGCTTCGGCAGTTATTTTATGGCGCAATCGGCGTCAGATAATCCAGCCGTAGCGGTTCGGCTAGCAGATCGTTCATTTGTAGAATGAACGCCTGGAAATGTGGCAGAGCGATATGCTCGTCCAGACCGGCCTGACCGTGCCAGGATTCGCGCACGTAAAACACATCCGGCGTGTCGCGTAACTGGAACAGGGCATATTCAATATTGCCCGGCTCCCGGCGAGTAGGCAGTAACAGAGCCTGCAGTGCCTGTTTCAGTGCATCGATTTTCCCTGGTTTGGCTTTCAGTACCGCAATAATTGAAATCACTTCTGAATCGGACATGTTAAAACCCCTCCAGCACAATCTTGCCGACCGAACGACCGGTTTCAATTTGCGCGTGGGCTTTTTGCAGATTTGCCGCGGTGATCGCGCCAAAATGTTCGCCCAGCGTGGTGCGGAGGGTGTTGCTGTCGATCAGCTGTGCCACGCGGGTCAGTAACTGATGCTGCGCAATGATGTCGTGGGTGGTAAACATCGAACGGGTAAACATAAACTCCCAGTGCAGCGAAATGCTTTTGGCCTTCAGCGGACGCGCATCGAGAGTGTGCGGATCGTCAATCAACGCCAGTTTGCCCTGCGGTGCCAGGGCGGCAATAATTTGCGAATAGTGCTGCTCGGTATTGTTCAGGCTGGCAACGTGCGTCACCTCTTTAATGCCTATCCGTGCCAGCTCTTCCGTCAACGGCTTGCTGTGGTCAATCACATGATGAGCGCCCGCTTCACGAACCCATTTCTGGCTCTGCGGACGTGATGCCGTACCGATGACGGTCATTTTGGTCAGCTTACTGGCCAGTTGCGTCAGAATAGAACCGACGCCGCCAGCCGCGCCAACGATCAATAACACATCATCTTCATTGCTATTCTCCTCAACGCCCAGACGGTCGAACAGCATTTCCCAGGCGGTGATGGCGGTCAGCGGCAGCGCCGCAGCAGAAGCATTATCCAGTGTTTTTGGCTTCAGCGCGGTAATACGTTCATCAACCAGCTGAAATTCACTGTTACTGCCAGCGCGGCCCAGCGCTCCGGCGTACCAGACTTCATCGCCAGGTGTGAACAGGGTGACGGCTTCACCCACGGACTTCACCACACCAACGGCGTCCCAGCCCAGAACGCGCGGCACATCGGCGTTAAAACCTTCGCGAACCTTGGTATCAACGGGATTGACGGAAATGGCTTTCACTTCAACCAGCAGATCGTGCCCGGTAGCGACTGGCATGGGCAGGTCAATCTCTTGTAAAAATTCAATGTTATTGCCGTCGGTCGCGGCGCGGGTAATAGCGATGGCTTTCATGGTCTCTCCGGTCACAGGAATCAGTTGAATAATTCGATGGTAAACCGGTAGCAGAACGGGAAAAATAGCCCTACGGCGACAGGACTTATACTCGGGGAGTGAAAATGTTCCGGCTTGAAGATCTCACGTTGTTTGTCCGCGCCGCGGCGCTGAATAGTTTTAGCGATGCTGCGCGCGAAGTCGGCGTTCAGCCTGCTCAGGTCAGTTCAGCTATCAAGCGACTGGAGTCTACGTTGGCTATCCGCTTGTTCGCCCGCTCCACGCGCAGCCTACGCCTGACGCCGGAGGGCGAGGTCTGGCTACCCTATGCCCGCCAGATGCTGGACGTGATGCATGCCGGGCTGCAAAAAATTCAGACCCCAGAAGATGAAGTTTCTGGCACGCTGCAAATCGCCGTGCCTTCCGATCTTGGCCGTAACCTGCTTCTGCCGGTCTTTCAGTCGTTTCGACGTCGCTATCCCGCGCTGCGCCTGCGGATTTTTTTCTCCGATCAGGTGACGGATGTCTTTAAAGACCCCGTCGATGTTGCGTTTCGCTATGGCAATACCGAAGACGCGTCTTACATTGCGCTGCCCGTTGCACCGAGTAACCGACGTGTGCTGGTGGCATCACCGGAATGGGTTGCACAAAACGGCGCGCCGCAAACCCCGGATGATTTAACACAGCTCAACGCCATGACCTTCGTATTACGCGGCCGTCTGCACGATCGCTGGACGTTTACGCGCAACGGCGAGGTCAGTAGTGTGCAGGTTAACGGCACCATTATGAGCGACGATGCGGAAGTGATCCGACGGCTGGCAATTGCCGGGGAAGGTGTGGCGTACAAGTCGTGGCTGGATGTCAGCGAAGATGTGCGTGACGGTCGATTACAACTGCTGATGCCGGATTATCAGGGGGAGAAAGTCCCGCTGAATATGATTTGTCCCCATCGGAAGCAGCTTTCAAGAGCAGTCCGTCTGCTGCACGACGCAGTGAAGGCGCGGTGTGAAATGCTGGCGCAAAGCTAATAAGCGCTTTACGCCAGAATACTATCGCGTCGTTACTCAGTCTTTTTTCGCAGCGTTTGCAAAGAAGATATCAGACTGAATGTCTTTGGTGCGGATGGTAAATAGCTGATTAGTCAGATCTTCCGTCAGCTTCTCGGCGTCGGCCATGATGCGCAGGTTGAAGTCATTCAGCATCTTATCGGCGGCTGGTTTATCAGTTTTCGCCATCTTCAGATACTCTGCTTCAACCTCTTTTTGCTCCTTGGCCACTTTGTCTTCCCACGCTTTGTAGGCTTTTTTGACGATTGGCGCGAGCTTCGGATAATCGGTCATCGTCAGCGTTTGTAATTTACGATATTTCCAGTAGATAGACTGATCGTCCGCTTTATCAGTACCCATCGTATAGTTAGCCGGATACGCTTTCAGGCCGCTGTAGTACGGAACAAAGGCGGTGAGGTCGGCCATGCCCAAACCAATGTAGGTCGTTTCACCGATCTCTTTTGGCAACCACGGACGGACCTGCATAACATGCGCTTCATAGGTGCGGAAGACGCTGACCGGACGCCATGGCTCTTTGCCGTTCAGACCGTTGGTGTAGGGGTCATGGCTGGTGCCTTCATAATGGTTACGCAGTACGGCCTTCACATCGTCCAGTGTCATTTTCTTCTCTGGCGTCATGAAGACCGGGAATTCGCGCCCTTTGGCCATATCCTGGTTTACGGAAGGATTGAACTCTTTCTGGATGGTCCAAACGCGAGGGTCGTTATACGTGCGGTCACGCTCATCATCACGGGTATAGGCTTTGGAGAAGTTGAATTTGCCATCTTTTGCCGGTTCGTACAGACCCTTTTCGGTCGCAAATTGAATCAGGTTTTTTGACGCCATCATGTCCGGGTTTTTCGGATCGTAATCCTGTAAGCGGCCCTGGTTACCGGTGGCAAAATACTGGTTATTTGGCAGACGCTGCGCCATCCACTGATGGCCGCTGCCGGTTTCCAGATACCAGATCTCGTTATCGTCGACGACGGCAACGCCAAAGCCTTCGCCTGCGCCGACGGTCTCAACGATATGGCCCAGTAGCGCCACGGCTTCACGCGCGGTTTTACTCTGCGACAGCAGAATATCCGGAATATCGTCTTCGGTGATCCCTTTATCCTCAACGTACGGGTCGGCGGCCAGCGCTTTTGGTGAGGCAAAAATAGATTCTGTGCCGCTCACGCCAACGCCCAGCTCGTTAAATCCGGTCGCGCCGTGCAGTTGGGTTTTCCAGTTTGGAACAGTGGTATAACGCAGCGAGTTTTTGGGTAGCGGCCAGGTAAAGTCATTCGCACCGTTATGTGCTTTGGTGCTGTATACCCCGGTCTGATTCTGTTTTGCCGGGTGAATGACAAAATGTTGCGCTTTCAGGGCATCGCTGTCAGCGCTACGGGCAACCAGCATCGAGCCGTCCGCTGATGCTTCGTTACCGACCAGCAGGGTCGTACAAGCAAAACCTGATGAAACAACGGCCAAATTTATAGAAAGTGCAATCAGGCACTTTTTAAAAGTAAACATTACGTATCCCTCATATGTACGCCAAAAATACACCGGAAACATACCGTTTCCTGAAATGCGATAACGCCTGAACCTTCAGACATTGCTCGCGAGAGAGATAAACGCCCCTGCCCACGCCTTCTCCAAATATCCATCCGTAGATTGAAGTCTTCTGGACAAAATAAAACGCCCATTTCGCTTAATTATTACGCAATGGATATCGTGATATTCAGGATGTTTCCTGATTCGGGATGAAGAATAGCAATGGGTTATTAGAGGATTCAGTGACCCATGTCGCGTAAGTCGATGATGACAAATATGAATTCCATTGAGGGGGCGCGATTTTTGTTTCCGGATATGACGTTACCTCTTGCGGCAATACAGCGAGGGTACATTGGAGCTGGCAAAGATCCATGCGCCCTTATACTCTTCCATGACCAGACTGAGGGTTCGTCCGCTTTGGCGGTAAAAACCGGGTAAGGTATTGTTAATATCCGTTTCATCGGCGCTGTCTGCGAAGGTTTTGACCACCTGCATCGCCTGTAGCACCCGGGCTTCGTGCTGTCTGGTGTAGTTGAAATAAATGTTCCTGCTGATGTCTGAGGTATTACGTCCGTACAGTTTTCCGGTAATGGTGGCCAAACCTGCATTATCGTACATCCGAAACGCTAACGTACCGGCAAAGCGATTGCTGCCAATATTCCATTCCACGTTGCCGATGCAACTCAGCGGCTTTTCGGCAAAGCGTGAATACCATAGCCACCCGCCTGAACCGAGCAACGTCGCCAGACCGATTACCAGCAGAATAAGGTGATGTATTTTTTTCATTACCCGCGCATCCAGTAATAGTGGGTAGTACAAAACGCGTTAGCATCTATCCGCGCATCTTTATCACAGACAAACGCCACGATCCTCTCCGCTTTGCGGTAGCCGGAAAGGAAGACGTGCTTGTTGTTTTCGCAGAGATAGGGATGCAGTTGCATCAGATTGAAATAATTCTCCTGGTCGTGCTCATTTGGTGAGTAATAAATTTTACAGTTTTGCCGAGAGGGAACTTGCATAGAAACAGACACGAATTTACTAAACGGCATAACAGGACGCGTCTGATACCACACCAGCCAGATAATCAGGGTGGCAATAACGATGCCCGTGCTAAATATAATGTACCACCAGGGTCCCCGCGTCGTTTGTTGAGGCGCGGGAGCAATTATCTTTGGGGGCGCGTAATCCTCTATAACCGGTGGCTGGTAAACTTCACTTTGAGGATGTGTTATCGCCTCAACCTGCGTATTTTCATTTAATGCAAGCCCGCGCCGGGAAATTGTTTTTACCGTATCTCTCGGCAGACCCACATCCGCCAGAGCATTACGTAGAGTCAGAATAGCCTGGTAAAATGTGTTGGTGGTGGTCACATTATTTCTCTCACCCCAGCCCACTTTAATCAACGTGTTCTGAGAAACAATGTCACTTGCGTGAGTAATTAAATAGAGAAAACAGAGCGAGGCTGGTATCTGTAGTTGAATTGCTCGCCCTGTCTGTCGATTGACCAGGCTTTTGTTATCAGGATTAAATTCGACCAACTGATTGATAAGGTACAATTGCCCAGCCCTCAGTAACCTAAACGTATCACCGCATGTGCCAACACTTACCTTAAATTTTACATCCAAATTGATAATATGCCTCACTCTTTGTACGTGATCGCAGATAAGAATTTCACTTAAGATTTAAATGTTCTTTACATACAACGTGTTAGCTGATCAAGTTCTTAGGTAAAATTAACTAATGTTAAATAATGAGAATTCATTACAGGTTTATCTGAATTATCATTATATTTATCCACAGCACTTCAAGGGTGATTGAGTTATCAGTATTGTGTAATTAATGAGCATTGTTTACATCGGTTGTTTTTTAGCAAATAGTGCTTTTTTAAGATTTATCCTAGGATTTTAATTTATGCATAAAATTCCTAATGCCCAGACTGTTATTCTGAGATAAGGCACAAAAAAGCTTAGCGCAATCGTATTAATCACAGTCCATGCTTATTAGCACATCAGGAGTTTATTACATTTTATTAGCGCCACTGTTATTAGCTGACAAGGAATGTCGTACGTGTCGGATTGACACATTTATTTACCAATGAAATATTTATGGAAAAATAACAGGAGTCATTTTTGATGAAGAGATCACCATCACAGAGTGTTCGTTGCATAAGCTGTGAATTATCCTGTCAATTATTTCCGGATGCTGCGGTTCGCGCCAGTTACTGTCACCGTGCCGCTTTTGCTATCTGGCCTGAGGGAAATGGCTTTCTGCAAAAAGGAATTATTGAAAAACTTCTGCTTAATAATCAAAACCATTTGTCGCGCGGGTTTATTTTTGTGGACTTCTCTTTCCCGAACCTGCGCCTGTTTGCCGACCCGCAATGGGTTGATCGTCTGGCTTATAGCGGCATGCATATTGTTTTGATAGCGGACCGGAACCTGGCGCCGTTAGCCAACTACTGGCTGTCGAAAAGCAATAAAATACAAGGGATTATATATTCTGATGATGATGATGACGTACAGCATCAGAAAATGAGACGATTATTTACCGGTCATCTCGCTAACAGTAAACGTGGGCGCACACTCAACTATACAGAAATGATATTACTGAAGCGATTTGTCTCAGGAAAAAGTATTCAACAAATTACCCAAATAGATAATATTGATATTAAGAAAATATATGTCTATAAGCTCCGGCTTGAAGATAAGTTGGGCCATAGTATTCATAAAATACTATCGAATATTTTATAACGCATTTCTGATTTTTAATATTTCACATCCTTGCGATGTGGTGGACGCTCTACGCCTAATAGCAGGAGGCTAATATGCCAAATCCCAAATCTTACTCTCGTATTGCCATCGCGGTTTCAGCCGCATTAACTTCTATGGTATTTTCGGCCCATGCAGCCTGGATTGATGTTGATAGTCTTCCTTCCAGCGGTCTGGTTAGCAGTCTGTCCCCGGAGTTGCAGGCTTTATTTCCTGCACAGGCGAATGCAAGTATCGCTAAAACCAGCGCTACGCCGAATTATGTTTATCAATGGAGTGCTGGCACCATTCCTGTTTTTGGCAATGGGTTAACGCTCAATGGGCCAGGAGCAGAAGCCTTCGAGCACTCCATTACCGTTATTCAGAATAGCGCGACGGGTAGCCCAGGCGTTATTTTCGGTGATGACCTGACGATCCGCACACAGTCGAAGAATGCTGCCAACAATGGTAAAGATGTTGACGGTATTCGCACGCACGGGGCTAATACGCCGGATAACCCGGTCTTTATCATCACCGGAGATCGCACCAGCATTTATGTGGACGGTCAGGATGGTGACGGTATTAACGCCGGTTACAACTCCTATAGCCAGGGTTGGAAAGGTTCAGCCAACATATACGTCGGCGACGATCTGTATATTCAAACCACCGGTTATCAGGGGCGTGGTATCACTGCAAACGCAATGAAAGACGCTACGCAGGCCAAAAATACGATTGTCGTCGGCGATCGGGCACACATTGTGACGATCGGTGACAGTTCAGAAGGTCTTCGCACCGGGCAGAGCGGCTCCTCGATCCGCCTTGGTGATGACGCCACTATCGAGACGTCGGGCGCGTCCTCGACAGGGATCTATGCCGCCTCATCTTCCAAAACGGAACTGGGCAACAATGCCACGATTACGGTCAACGGCGTCAGCGCCCATGCGGTTTATTCCACCAATGCAACCGTGAATCTCGGCGAAAACGCGACGATCAACGTAAACAATTCGGCGAAAGCGGCGTCTTACAGCAAAGCGCCACGCGGTCTGTATGCGACTTCACGCGGGGCAATAAACCTGGCTGGCGGCGCCGCCATTACTATGGCGGGCAATCACAGCAATGAAAGTTATGCCATCGGCACCGAAACGGGCGGCTCCGTAGACGGCTCCGCTGGCGGGCGCTTCCTTATCGACGGTGATCTTCACGCCGCTGGCGCGACTGCCGCGACCAGCAGCCTGCCGCAGCAAAACAGTACCATTACGCTCAACATGACCGACAACTCGTTGTGGAGTGGGGCGTCATACATCACCAGCGTCACGGCCGGAACGGGGGTTATCTCGCTGCAAATGAGCGATGCGACCTGGAACATGACCAACAGCTCAACGCTCACCGACCTGACGCTGAACGGCGGGTCAGTGGTGAACTTTGGGCATACTGACGGCGAACCGTGGCAGACGCTTACCATTAATGAAGATTTCACCGGCAACGGCGGCAAACTGGTTTTCAATACCGTCCTGAATGACGACACCTCCGAAACCGACAAGCTGAAAGTGCTCGGCAACACCGCGGGTAATGCGTTTGTGGCGGTGAACAACATTGGCGGAACCGGGGCGCAGACCGTTGAAGGTATTGAGATCATCGAAGTAGCCGGTAATTCTGACGGTACTTTTGAGAAAGCAGGCCGTATTGTTGCTGGTGCGTACGACTATAACGTGGTGCAAAAGGGCAGCAACTGGTATCTAACCAGCTTTATTCCTGCTCCGCCGGACCCGGTCGATCCGGACCCGGTAGATCCCATCGACCCAGACCCCGTTGACCCGGATCCGGTTGACCCTATTGACCCAGGTCCTGTCGATCCAGACCCGGTCGATCCGATAATCCCTGAGCCGGAAATACCTGTCGCACCTCCGGTCACCGAGCAGCAATACCGCCCGGAAGCAGGCAGTTATCTGGCGAACAACTACGCCGCTAACACGCTGTTTATGACCCGACTGCACGATCGTCTGGGCGAAACGCAGTACATCGACATGCTGACGGGCGAGAAAAAAGTCACCAGTATGTGGATGCGTAACGTCGGGGCGCATACCCGCTTTAAAGACGGTAGCGGGCAGTTGAAAACCCAAAGCAACAGCTATGTGTTGCAGCTGGGCGGTGATCTGGCGCAGTGGAGTAGCGACGGTCTCGACCGTTGGCACATCGGCGCAATGGCAGGTTACGCCAACAGCCAGAACCGCACGCAGTCCAGCCTGACCGGCTACCATTCACGTGGTCAGGTTACCGGTTACAGCGTAGGGCTGTACGGCACATGGTATGCCAATGACGCAGACAAAACCGGCACTTACGTAGACACCTGGATGCTGTACAACTGGTTTGATAACAAGGTGATGGGCCAGGAGCAGGCGACAGAGAAATACAAATCCAGCGGGATAACCGCTTCGGTAGAAGCCGGTTATAGCTTCAAACTGGGTGAAAACGAGCGCAACAGCTACTGGCTGCAACCGAAAGCGCAGGTGGTGTGGATGGACGTGCAGGCCGACAGCCACCGCGAAGCGAACGGTACCCGCGTGAAAGACAACACCGATGGCAACCTGATGACCCGTCTGGGTGTGAAAGCCTTTATCAACGGTCACAACGCCATCGACGACGGTAAATCACGCGAGTTCCAGCCGTTTGTCGAAGCCAACTGGATCCACAACACGCAGACGACCAGCGTGAAGATGGATGATGTGAGCAACGACATGCGCGGCACCAAAAACATCGGCGAACTGAAAGTCGGCGTAGAAGGGCAAATCACTCCGCGCCTCAATGTGTGGAGCAACGTGGCCCAACAGGTCGGCGACAAAGGCTACAGCGATACCCGCGGTATGCTGGGCGTGAAATATAATTTCTGACGGGATTGTAAGTAACAGAAAAGCCGCTGATTAATAGGTCAGCGGCTTTATTTTTTGGGGAGGCGGTAGGTCGGATAAGCGTTAGCGCCATCCGGTAAATAAGCTGCGTACAGCGCTAGCTATTACTATTTTTGTTACAAGCAAGTTCTTTGCCCAAAGCAATCATGGCCAATTCAGAAGGACTGTATTTTGTCCGTTCTTTAGGATGGGTCTGGAGGTAATTACCAACAATATCAGCTTCCTGTCCAATGGTTATGCTTTCATTACAGATGATATTTTCTTTTGATAGTGTCCCCGCTACACCGGCAACAAAAGACATATACATCACTGCTGTCTGTTCATCCCGAACATTCAAATAATCAAAACCTTTCTCATACAACTGATAGCCGTGATAAAGCGAGTTGCCGTCGATATTCAATGTCGATTTTGCCAGTACAGGCGTTGACAAAAAGAGCAATAACAAGACAGGAATGGCAATTTTACTGATCATACGAGCACCAGCCGCCCTTATGGTGTGAGCCAGTACCGCCGTGCGGGTGTTCTCCTTTCGGGCATGCGAAAACAGTAGATGATGCGGTGATAGTGACGAGAGCGATAACCATTGCCATGAATACGTTTTTCATATGTAACCCAATAATCTAATTTATTAGAAACGAGGCTGTCCCTTCCTGATTAAAGAAAAAGGATGCCTGTGTATTTTTAGCGGGATTATAATATGGTGTTTATTGTGCTGTCATGTTTATCGTTTGGCATAGGCCATCAGGATAGTATTTTTATTATGATTTTTAGTGTAGTGGTTGAATGATTTCTAATGCGTTTCTGATTCATGGATAATGAGTTGCTGCTTCAAATATCATAATTATTGATTATTGCCCGTAAGTTTATAATGCTTTTTTCATTTATTAGGCTCCATTAATTCATCAAAGAAATTATCGCCGTTAACAATATTATCAGAATGAATATCACATTGTGCACATTGAATCTTGGCTTTCAGTAACTGAATTTTTATTTCTTCGACTTTTTCATCGTCGTCAATCGAAAAGATGGTGTCTGGTTTTTCGTGGTGATTCATTTGTTTGGGTTCCCGTTACACTTTGGCTTCATTTTCCAGGAGAGTAGGCCGGATAAGCACAAGCGCCATCCGGCACCAAGTGAACCTGTAAGTACTGCTTGCAGGTTCAGCTGTACTTCACTGGAGAGTCGCCAACGTGCTCTCAATTCTTTTTAACTTCTGATTTGCTTCTTGCAGCTCATCCTGCAACCGTTGTTCCTGCTCGCCGTAGACCATCAGGACGATACAGCCGTTCATCACTTTTACGCTAATCTGTTGCCCGGTATCAAACCCCGCTTCGCGTAGCCACTTGCCGGAAAGAATAATTTTGGGTGTGGATTTGTCGAAAACATTCGGGCGATATCCCACAATTACCGAACGCTCGGTTCCAGATTGGTCGGTGTCTGGGGTAGAATGCGAATCAGCCATAATCAACTCCTTGATAGTTGGTGAGGTTAGCTCTCGTCGGGTACTGCGAATACCGGGCGAGGGCGTTTATAAATCAGGTCGTTAGGTGTAAAGGTACGTACCTGATTGGTGATATCTTGCGCTTGTAGGTACGTACATGTCAACGGCTAAACGCGACCCAAATCAGTCCAAATCCGGAAAGGCTCCAACTTTTCAGATTCGTATCACACCTGAGTTAAAGGCGCAGTTCGAGGCTGCTGCAAAGGCAGAGGGAATGAGTTTGGGGAATTGGCTCAAAACCTTGGGGAGAAGAGAACTAGAGAGACTAGGTTTTGAGCCATGAAGATAAAGTTAGGAGAAAATCAGGTCAATATTATTGTTGTTAAAGATTAGGTTTTTATCCTCAATTTTTCTCAAGAATGAACCATATTTGAGTTCCATCACTTTAAAGCCTTGTGAAATACTAATTATTTTCTTGTCAGATATATTTAATTCAATTAATGTTCCAATGATTACATCAAGATAGTCATGAAGATTTTCTATTAATGTACTTGTATAACTTGGAAGATTTCCAGTGTGAACAATTAAATTTCTAGCTCGATATATCCGTCGTATTTGTTGTGCTAGTCTATCTGTATGAGTATTAAGTCCAGATATTATATTCTTAGGGGATTTAAATAAGTTTTCAAAAAAAATTATTCTATCTTTCAATAAATGAAAATCTCTTGTATTTTCTTTTAGCCGATTAAGTGCCTCTCTATTTTCTTCTAACGATAATAGCTTTATAAATTTAATATGTAAGCTATTGCCATTAATGTTATTTAGAGCTACGCTTCCTTCCTTTCGGCACCAATAAAATATATCAGCAATAAGTTTGTTTATAAGTCTCTTATAATAAATCATATTTAAAAATGGAATTGTTGAAGATACAACATTTTCAATGTTACTTACGCTGCCATTAGTGGGGATTATTGATTCTAACGCAATCCAGAGGTTAATCAATTGGTTTTGTTCTGAACCGCTGTTTAAGGCTAGAGAGTGAAGTTGTGCAGCATTTGTGAATTTTTCAAATGAATCTTTTTCAAGGCTAAACTTAGATATAAACTCATTCAATATTCTTGCGGATTTTTGGGTCTTCATGTCAACACATTTATGCATTGTATTGATCGTCTTACCTCTTTTTTTTAGCTCGTTTTTATTTTTGTTTATTATAATACACTCATCTTTGAAGCTTAAGACTTCTTTATGGTGAAATATTGAAAAAAGAGTTCCGAAGATATTTAATAAATTATCTGAATACACCTTGGCTGAATAAGCATCTCTCGCTTTAATATCGTCCAGCATTAAGTATATTCCATCGTGCCTAGATAGAATGTTTTTCGTATTGTTATCGGAAAATGGACCATCTTCAATAGGGAAATTGCGACTGATTTTTATTTGGAAATTAGTGCACGCATCTTTTAATTTTTCAAATAGATTCGATGCTTTATATATTATAGAGAATTCATGAGATTCTGAAGGGAAGAGTGATATAAATTCAATTATATTGGAGTTGGATGATATTCTTCCTTCATCATGATAAAAATAATTTAAAGTTTTCTCGTATATATAGCTATCACTGTAGCCATAGTTTATAAGTATTGTTGCATAGTTTCTTGCTATCTTTCTAATTTTACCGAAATCAGTGCCATTCATTATCACATCTGAAAGCAAAGCCTCTGCTTTTTCTTTATATTTTTTTTTGGTTTAAATATCTTGAGAGTACTTCTATTGTTGTTTTTTTTGAAGATAAAGATTCTTTATCATTCTTCAATATCGAGTATATTTCTTTTAGCTCGATATCGAGAAGGTCTTTGGCTACATCATCACTTTCTAAATTACTACAGAGTTCCAGAAGTACATGTTTTATATTTGGCTCTTTGATGTCTCCAGATTCTACTGCAGAAATTACAACTAATGCCTCATCACAAAGAAGACTAGTATTCATTGCTGATGGTTTATAGGTATCTAGACTAAAAGGGAAAAAACACTCTTCAAATATTTGGGCAAAATAGAGTAAGTTTTCTGTTTGTCGCGGGTTATCCCATTTTCGGATATTTCGATAACGCATAGTAATAGCCTTTTATCAATGAGTTATTAATTTATTATCTTTGCTTAACGCTATAATCATGAGACCGAGAGTAAAAGAATTGGCGGAAGATCACAGGAGTCGAACCTGCCCGGGAACGCTGGCGTCCCCAACTGGATTTGAAGTCCAGCCACCTCACCGGAGATGACGATCTTCCGCGCCTCGATTGCTACATGGAGGCGGGGCGCATTATAGCTACTTCCAAACGTTTCCACACCCCCTCACTCACTTTTTTAACTTCCGTTTATCTATACCATGACCAGTTTCATATAAATCCTCAATAAATCCGTTAGTTACATTTCATCACATTTTTTCGACGCTACCCCGATCACAGAAAACAAGAATCGTAATTTGATAACGAGATATCGGAATACCCGCGCTCACAGGGATGGTTTACAAGAACTGTAACCGGTATCAGTGCGTGTGAAAGTGCTAACAAGGATGCGTAATGAAAAGTGAGATTCTGTCTGTTAAAGAGAAGATTGGCTACGGTATGGGCGATGCCGCCAGCCACATCATCTTCGATAACGTTATGTTATATATGATGTTCTTCTATACCGATATTTTTGGTATACCTGCCGGATTTGTCGGCACCATGTTCTTACTGGCGCGTGCGCTGGATGCCATCTCAGACCCTTGCATGGGGCTGCTGGCCGACCGTACCCGCTCACGCTGGGGGAAATTTCGTCCGTGGGTGCTGTTTGGCGCGCTGCCGTTTGGTCTGGTGTGTGTGCTCGCCTACAGCACGCCGGATCTCAGCCTGCATGGCAAAATGATTTATGCCGCAATCACCTACACGCTGCTGACCCTGCTTTATACCGTGGTGAATATTCCCTACTGTGCGCTGGGCGGCGTGATCACCAATGACCCCACGCAGCGTATCTCCCTGCAATCATGGCGCTTTGTGCTGGCGACGGCGGGCGGCATGCTCTCCACCGTGCTGATGATGCCGCTGGTGGATCTGATTGGCGGCGAGGATAAAGCGTTCGGCTTTCAGGGCGGGATTGCCGTGCTCTCGGTTGTGGCCTTCCTGATGCTGGCGTTTTGCTTTTTCACCACCAAAGAACGCGTGGAAGCGCCGCCGAGTACCACCTCGATGCGTGAAGACCTGCGCGACATCTGGCAGAACGATCAATGGCGCATCGTCGGCATGCTGACCATCCTCAACATCCTGGCCGTCTGCGTTCGCGGCGGGGCGATGATGTATTACGTCACCTGGATTTTGGGTACCCCGGAAGTGTTTGTCGCCTTCCTCACCACCTATTGCGTCGGCAATCTGATCGGCTCTGCGCTGGCGAAGCCGCTGACCGACTGGAAATGCAAAGTCAGCGTCTTCTGCTGGACCAACGCCGCGCTGGCGGTCGTCAGTCTGGCGATGTTCTTCGTACCGATGCACGCCAACATCACTATGTTCGTCTTCATCTTCGTGATTGGCGTACTGCATCAGCTCGTGACGCCAATTCAGTGGGTAATGATGTCCGACACCGTGGATTACGGCGAGTGGTGCAACGGAAAACGTCTGACGGGGATCAGCTTTGCCGGCACGTTGTTCGTGCTCAAGCTGGGCCTGGCGCTCGGCGGGGCGCTGATCGGCTGGATGCTGGCAGGTGGGGGCTACGACGCTGCAGCGAAAACCCAGAACGGCGCCACCATTAGCATCATCATCGCGCTGTTCACCATAGTCCCGGCTATTTGCTACCTGCTGAGTGCCGTGATCGCCAAACGCTTCTACACCCTAAAAACCCCGTATCTGACTGAAATCATGAGCCAACTGGCGCAGGGCGCGCGCCGCAATCAGCAAGATTTCACGACGAAAGAATTACAGAACTAAGGAACCGATGATGAAAATTAGCGATGGAAACTGGCTGATTCAGCCCGGTCTGAACGTGATTAACCCGATTCAGGTGTTCGAGGTTGAACAGCAGGGCAATGAGATGATTGTCTACGTTGCGCCGCGCGATGTGCGTGAACGTACCTGGCAACTGGATACCCCATTGTTTACCCTGCGCTTCTTCTCGCCGCAGGAAGGCGTGGTCGGTGTGCGTATGGAGCACTTCCAGGGGGCGCTGGATACCGGTCCGCATTACCCGCTCAATGTGCTGCAGGAAGTGAAGGTCGAGATGCGCAACACCGCTGAGATTGCCGAACTGAAGAGCGGTAACCTGAGCGTGCGCGTAACCAAAGGGGAATTCTGGTCGCTGGATTTCCTGCGTAACGGCGAACGTATTACCGGCAGCCAGCTGAAAAACAACGGCTACGTGCAGGATACCAACAGCGGGAAAAACTTTATGTTTGAGCGCCTGGATCTCGGCGTCGGGGAAACGGTATACGGCCTGGGCGAGCGCTTTACCGCGCTGGTGCGTAACGGGCAAACGGTAGAAACCTGGAACCGTGACGGCGGCACCAGCACCGAGCAATCTTACAAGAACATCCCATTCTATATCACCAACCGTGGCTACGGTGTGCTGGTGAATCATCCGCAGTGCGTGTCGTTTGAAATCGGCTCTGAGAAAGTGTCGAAAGTGCAGTTCAGCGTGGAAAGCGAGTATCTGGAATATTTCGTCATCGACGGCCCAACGCCGAAGGACGTGTTGAACCGTTATACCCAGTTCACTGGCCGTCCCGCGCTGCCGCCCGCCTGGTCGTTCGGCCTGTGGCTGACCACGTCGTTCACCACCAATTATGACGAAGCGACGGTCAACAGCTTTATCGACGGCATGGCCGAGCGCAATCTGCCGCTACACGTTTTTCACTTTGACTGCTTCTGGATGAAAGCCTTCCAGTGGTGCGACTTTGAGTGGGATCCGATGACCTTCCCGGATCCGGAAGGCATGATCCGCCGCCTGAAAGAAAAAGGGCTGAAGGTCTGCGTGTGGATTAACCCGTATATTGGCCAGAAATCGCCAATATTCAAAGAGCTGAAAGAGAAAGGCTATCTGCTCAAGCGGCCGGACGGTTCCCTGTGGCAATGGGATAAATGGCAGCCGGGCCTGGCGATTTACGACTTCACTAATCCGCAAGCCTGTGAGTGGTATGCCAATAAGCTGAAAGGTCTGGTGGATATCGGCGTTGACTGCTTCAAAACTGACTTTGGTGAACGCATTCCTACTGACGTTCAGTGGTTTGACGGTGCCGATCCGCAGAAAATGCACAACCATTATGCGTACATCTACAACGAACTGGTATGGAACGTGCTGAAAAAGACTGTCGGTGAAGAAGAGGCGGTCCTGTTTGCGCGTTCAGCCTCGGTCGGCGCGCAGCAGTTTCCGGTGCATTGGGGCGGCGATTGCTATGCCAACTATGAATCGATGGCCGAAAGCCTGCGCGGCGGGTTGTCCATTGGTCTGTCCGGCTTTGGCTTCTGGAGTCACGATATTGGCGGCTTTGAGAATACCGCCCCGGCGCACGTCTACAAGCGCTGGTGTGCGTTCGGGCTGCTCTCCAGCCACAGCCGTCTGCACGGTAGCAAATCCTACCGTGTACCGTGGGCGTACGATGACGAATCCTGCGATGTGGTGCGCTACTTCACCGAGCAGAAATGCCGCATGATGCCGTATCTGTATCGCGAAGCGGCGCGCGCCAATGAGCTAGGAACGCCGATGATGCGCGCAATGATGCTGGAGTTCCCGGACGATCCGGCATGTGATTATCTCGACCGCCAGTACATGTTGGGCGATAGCGTGATGGTTGCGCCGGTGTTTAGCGAGGCGGGCGATGTGCAGTTTTACCTGCCGGAAGGACGCTGGACGCATCTGTGGCGTAACGACGAGGTGTCTGGCAGTCGCTGGCATAAACAGCAGCATGGCTTCCTGAGTCTGCCAGTCTACGTGCGCGAGAACACTCTGCTGGCGCTGGGCAGCAATAACCAGAAGCCGGACTACGCCTGGCATGAAGGAACCGCGTTCCAGCTGTTCCATCTGCAGGAGGGCCGGGAAGCGGTGTGTGAAGTGCCTGCGATGGACGGCTCGGTTATCTTCACGCTGAAGGCGACGCGTGTAGGTAATACCATCACTGTGAAAGGGAACGGTGAGGCACGTAACTGGACGCTGTGCCTGCGAAATATTCAGGAAATTGGCGGCATTAAATGCGGGTCGCATATGGGCAGCGAGCTGGGTGTAGTTATTACTCCACAGGGCAGTGAGCTGACGATTACCTTGTAAGTATGTGTCGACGTGGTGCCGGATGCGTTTTATCCGGCCCACGCTGCGAGCAGCATTCCAGATCTGAAAATCCAAAACATCCTGAATTAAATTTTTATCTCTGCATATTTGCGAGCGGTATCACTCTGATTCCCGCGAAAAATGTGATCTGCGCCGTAAATATCTCACTATTTCCTCTTTTTGTCTTATTTCTGTCCGGATTACTGGACACGATTTAGTATTGTTGACGCATCGTAGTCCTCTTATATTTATCATCACGGATTACACGTGGAGCATAAGCGCTTCTTTAGCTATTTAATCTGGTGTGTGATAAGGGTAAATAATGCAAATGATTACCTCGCGACAAAACAGATTATTAAAGTTTCTTCTGTCTAAGAAGGAATATGTCACGCTGCTGAAAATTGCCGAGTATTTATCTGTTTCAGAAAAAACTGTGCAGCGCGATCTGCGTTTACTGGAACCATGGTTATCAGAATGGAAAATAACCATCGATAAACGTGCTGGTGCTGGGGTGATATTAAGTTCCGATAATATTACCGACCTTTTATATATGGATCAGTTATTAGGATCGGAAGGTGATGATACTGACGGCATGATGAATAATTCACGGCGAGTCAAGATAGCCTCACAGTTATTAAGCGAAACGCCGCATGAAACGTCGATCAGTAAATTATCCGAACGTTATTTTATTAGTAGCGCATCGATTGTTAACGATCTGAAAGTAATTGAATCCTGGATTACCCCACTGGGCCTGTCGTTGATTCGCAGTCAGAGCGGCACGCATATCGAAGGCAGCGAGAGCGGTGTACGCCAGGCGATGGCGTCGCTGATTAACGGCGTGATTAACCATAATGAACCTGGTAACGTGGTTTATTCACGCCTTGACCCGGGCAGTTATAAAGCCTTAGTGCATTACTTTGGCGAAGAAGATGTTTTATTTGTCCAGACGTTATTGCAGGAAATGGAGAACGACCTGTGCTGGTCTCTGGGCGAGCCTTATTACGTCAATATCTTTACCCATATTTTGATCATGATGTACCGCATCACGCGGGGCAATGCGCTGCCGAGAAAAGATGAAAATATCACCTCATGTGACGAGAATATTTTTTCCATTGCCAGCCGGATGATTCAGCATATTGAAAAACGCATTGCCCACCCGCTGCCGGAAGACGAAGTCTGGTTTATTTATCAATACATTATCTCTTCCGGCGTGGTAATTGAAGAGCATAACGACGTGAGCGTGATTGGCCATATGCACTCCAGCGACGAAGCGCGTTTGATTACCCATCGGTTGATTGCCTCCTTTGCCGAGATGGTCGACAGCGATCTGAGCCAGGACACGGCGCTTTATGACGGATTGCTGATCCACATTAAGCCGCTGATTAACCGCCTGAACTACCAGATCCGCATTCGCAATCCATTGCTGGAGGATATTAAAGGCGAGTTGCAGGACGTGTGGCGTCTGACCCAGTGCGCGGTGAATCGGGTGTTTAGCAGCTGGGGCGAGCGGGCCGTGTCGGAAGATGAGGTGGGATATTTAACCGTGCATTTTCAAGCCGCAATGGAGCGGCAGATAGCGCGTAAGCGCGTGCTGCTGGTCTGCTCAACCGGTATTGGTACCTCTCACTTACTCAAAAGCCGTATCCTGCGCGCCTTTCCGGACTGGACTATCGTCGGTGTGGTATCGGCAGGCAGCCTGCCCTCCGTACTGACGGACGATATTGAACTGGTGGTATCGACGATAAATTTACCTGCCGTTGCTATGCCGGTCGTGTATGTCACCGCCTTTTTCAATGATGCAGATATTAAGCGGGTAACAGAAACGGTTATTACGGAAAAATTACATCGGGCGACGTCGCTGGTCGTCGAAAATTAATGTCTGAACTCCATGAGGTATGATTGATGGACATCACGAAAATACTCAATACAAATCGCGTTATTTTGGATATGAAGGCCACAAACAAAACGGAGGTTATTGAGGAACTGACGGATATTCTGCAAAAAGATGGGGCAATTAGCTGTCGGGAAACGTTTATTCAGGATGTCTGGCAGCGTGAATCAGAAGGCTCGACCGGCTTCGAAAATCATATTGCGATCCCGCACGGGAAATCCTCGGCGGTGGTCAATACCACGCTGGCAATTGGGCGTACCCGCCAGGATATTCCCTGGGAAACCCTGGATGGCAGCAACGTGCGCTGCATCATTCTGTTTGCCGTACGCCTTGAAGATCAAAACACTACACATATTCGTCTGCTTTCGCAGGTTGCCGGCGCGTTGGCGGATGACGACATTATTGAACAACTGTTAGTCGAAAGCAGTCCACAGAAAATTATTGAGCTTTTTAGCCAATATGCTGAATCCAATGTCTGCTAAATAAAAAGTGGAGCATGTTATGAATATTGTTTGTGTTGCCGCCTGTACGGCGGGTATTGCGCACACCTATATTGCCCGTGAGAAGCTAATTAAAGGTGCTAAAGCGCTTGGTCATAATATAAGAGTTGAAACCCAGGGAACTATCGGCACGGAGAACGAACTGCTGACAGAGGATATTTCTGCAGCTGATGTCGTAATTCTTGCTGTCGATGTCAAAATAAAAGGGGAGGAACGATTTTCAAATAAACGCATCGTGCGAGTGAAAACCGAAATCGTCATAAAATCGCCCATTCAGTTTCTTGAAAAGGTCGAAAAATCATTAGTTAATAATAACCAGTAGCGATCCTCATTCTGGAGGGATTTCACATGAGTGAAAATAAAATTCCGCTATCTCAGGAAATAAAAAGACATTTATTAACGGGGATTTCGTGGATGATCCCGTTAATTGTCGCCGCCGGGATCTGTATTGCTCTCGGGCAAATACTTGGCGGCACTAACGTAGGTGAAAAAACAGGAACCATACCCTGGATGCTCAACCAGATTGGCGGCTGGGGGATGGGGCTAATCGTACCGCTGATCAGTGCGGCGATTGCGTACTCCATTGCCGATCGTCCCGGATTTGCGCCGGGCCTGATTGTCGGCTTTGTTTGCGGCGAAATTCATACCGGTTTTATCGGCGGGATGCTGGGCGGGTTCCTGGTCGGTTATACCGTACTGCTACTTAAGCGCTATATCCGTTTGCCACAGTCGATGCAGGGGCTGATGCCCATCATGGTGTTGCCGGTACTGAGTACCGTCATTGGCGGCCTGTTGATGATGACGCTGATTGGCAAGCCGATAGCCTGGCTGCAGGACGCGTTGATTCATCTGCTGGAGTCCATGCAGGGCGGATCCCGCTTTCTGATGGGCGCTATCCTCGGTGCGATGGCGACATTCGACTTCGGCGGACCGGTGAATAAAACCATGTCGCTGTTTGCTGACGGCATGCTGGTCAGCGGTGTGTACGGTCCGGAAGCGGTGAAGTTTGTTGGTTCGATGATCCCTCCGTTCGGCATTACGCTCTCTTTCCTGCTGACGCGTCACAAGTACACCCGTGCGGAACGTGAGGCGCTGAAGGCCGCATTCCCGATGGGGATCTGCATGATTACCGAAGGGGTCATTCCGATTGCGGCGCGCGATCTGTTGCGTGTGGTGGGCTCCTGCGTGGTGGCCTCGGCGATTGCGGGCGGCCTGATTATGGTGTGGGGTGTCGAAAGCCCGGTACCGCACGGCGGCATGTTTGTGGTCCCGCTCTTTACGCATCCGCTGCTGTTTTGCCTGGCGCTGGGGATCGGCACAGTGATTTGCGGTGTCATGTTGTCGCTGTGGAAGAAACCGGTGACCGAGCGTGACGAAGAGTTTGATGAACTCAGCGATCAAAAACTGAAAGACGAAGAGATCACCTTCACCCTGGAATAACCGGAGGCCGTATGTTTGCCGATATGAAAAGCATGGTGACGAAAGCCTGGCGCGAGCAGTACGCGCTGCTGGCCATCAACTGTATGAACCTGGAAAGCGCCCGCGCGGCGGTTCGGGTGGCAGAGAAACACCGTGCGCCCATCATTCTGAATCTGTATCAGGGACATCTGGAGCATTTTCCGGCCCCGATAGCCGCTGCGGTCGTCAAAACGCTGGCAGAGGAAGCCTCGGTACCGGTCGCGCTGGCGCTGGATCATGGAAAGGATCCTGTACGCATTCGTCAGGCTTTTCGCGCCGGATTCAGCGGGTTAATGATCGATGCCTCCGCCTTTGCGCTGGAGGAGAACATTCGCCAGACCCGGGCAGTGGTCGAGCTCGCAGCCAGCGTTTCCCTGTGCGTGGAAGGTGAGCTGGGCCATCTGGCCGATGCTCCGCGCTATGACCATGCCGCTAACGCTGATTTGATGACTCAGGCCGCCGACGTGGAACCCTTTATCCAACAGACCGGGATCGATTTGCTGGCGGTGTCGGTGGGTACGGCACACGGCATGTACACGCCGGGTATCACACCTGCTATTGATTTCCTGCGGCTGGAGGAAATAGCCCGTTTATCAACGGTACCTCTGGCGCTGCATGGCGGCAGCGGGACGCCGTTTGATCAGCTACAGCGTTGCCCGACGTTTGGCGTCGCCAAGATAAACGTTGGTGCGGCGGTTTTCGAAGCCGGAAAGGCTGCGCTACTGCATACCCTGTGTCGTGACACATCCGGTGAGCTCATTGATGCCCTGGCCCTGATGGAGCAGGCCTGCGAGGAAGCCATTATTCCGTACCTGCAGGCCAGCGGCGCTATCGGCAAAGCCTGATTCATTTTCTGTAACGCCTTCTATGCCTCTGCGATGACGCACTGGCAGGGCTTTCTACACCCTGAAACTGGAGAATTAACATGTTAGTTTCGATGAAAGAATTACTGCAACCTACTCGTCAGCACGGTTTTGCTATCGGCGCATTCAACGTGGCGGACAGCTGCTTTGTACGTGCAGTAGTGGAGGAAGCGGAAGCGACCAATACCCCGGCGATTATCTCTATTCACCCCAGTGAACATGATTTTGTCGGCGATGCGTTTTTTAGCTATGTCCGCGATATCACTCTGCGCAGCCCGGTTCCCTTTACTCTGCATCTGGACCACGGCGCTTCGGTTGAGCATGTACTGCGAGCGATTCAGTGTGGGTTTACCTCGGTGATGATTGATGGCTCGCTGCTGCCGTATGAAGAAAACGTGGCGCTGACCCGCGAAGTGGTCAAGCTGGCGCATGCGGTAGGTGTTTCTGTGGAAGGGGAGTTGGGTACGATTGGTCAGACCGGGACGTCAGTGGAAGGCGGCGTGTCGAAGGTTACTTATACCGATCCTGCTCAGGCAGAGGATTTTATCGCCCGAACCGGTGCAGACACGCTGGCGGTGGCGATTGGAACCGCGCACGGGATCTACCCGAAAGGGATGCAGCCAGAGCTGCAAATGAACATCCTGCGCGACATCGCCGGGCGTGTGGATATTCCGCTGGTGCTGCACGGTGGTTCCGCGAACCCGGATGCGGAAATTGCCGAATCCGTCACGCTGGGTGTTGGCAAAATCAACATTTCCAGCGATATGAAATATGCCTATTTCCAGAAAGTCCGCGAAATCCTGGCAAAAGAAACCTGGTGGGACCCGAACGTAATCTACCCAGAAGCCATTAGCGCCGCGCGGGACGTGATCCGCCACAAAATGAAATTGTTCGGTTCAACCGGCAAAGCATCACTTTACTAACGGCATGCAGGCGGGGCGACCCGCCTCTTTCGCAACAAGGAAAAGTGGAATGAAGCGTTCACATATTAATTATGCCGTCGATAAAGCGCATGCCATCGCCGAGACTTTTCGGGTCTGTCTGCCTGATTTTGCGTATTTTACGATCGATGCCTGGCGGCAACAGGATCAATCTCTGTGGCGTGAAGTGCGCGATCTCCAGCTGGGCTGGGATATTACCGACTTTGGGCGTGGAGATTTTGCGCAAACGGGACTGACGTTACTGACGTTGCGCAATGGTCAGCCAGGGTCAGCTAATTACCCCAAACCGTATGCTGAAAAGATGCTGCAAATTCAGCAGGATCAGCAAACGCCATGGCATTTTCATCGCCATAAAATGGAAGATATCGTGAATCGCGGCGGCGGTGACTTATGTATGCAGCTGGCATGGGCCACGCCTGATGATGGGTATGACGCACGGCGTATTGTTGAAGTTAGCGTCGATGGTCAGCGGCGTACCGTTGACGCTGGCGAGACGCTGGTATTGAAACCGGGACAGGGGGTGTGCCTGCCGCCGCGCTTGTATCATCGCTTTTGGGCGGAGAAGGCGTTCGTGCTGGGCTGGGAAATCTCGATGGTCAATGACGACCAGCATGACAACCACTTTCTGGAACCTGGCGGTCGCTTCCCGGCGATTGAAGAGGATGAGCCGGTGAAGTGGCTGTTGTGCAGTGAATATATTCGTTTATGAGCGTGAGTAGGCCCGGTAAGCGAAGCGCCACCGGGCAATAAATTATTGCGCAGGTGGTGGTGCTGTGACTTCACTCCCTGAAACCACACCCGCCTGCATGGTCTGCGTGACCTGCTGTTTCTCCACGTTCACCGCATGCAGTTGGCCGCTGACCGTTGGCTTGAGCGGCGCATCGGCCTGAATATTGCCGCTGGCGGTAAGCTGAATATTACCATCGCTGGAAAGCGGCAGTGCGGGCCAGCCCCACTGCTGCAGGATCGTCATTGGCACGCCGCGTCCGTTCAGGCTGATCTGAGCCTGGCGCTGAGGCAACTGAGAAATGCTGGCGGTGGCCTCCAGCAGCCCTTTTTCCGTATAGGCGCTCAGTTCGCTGATATTGATGGTGCTGTTGTTCGCCGTCAGCGCCAGCGAAGGACGACGTACATCCGTGCGGTTAAAGGTAGCAGCAGCGGCGTTGAGGGTGGCGCTCCCGCTCCAGATCCCCCACTGATTGTTCTGTACCAGCCCGAGGTTAGCGCCGTAACCGTCAAGCGCGGTGAGCTGCCACGGGAAACTCGGGTCGATATCAATTACCAGATTGCGGCTGGCGCTGAATTTCTTCAGCGTCAGGCTGTTTAGCCATGTTGGCAGAGGTTTCATCCACTGCTGCTTCCAGTTTTCTGGCAGAGTGTATTCCAGACCGGCAATCGCGGCATCATCGAGGACCAGCGCTTTGTTGCTGCGTAGCCAGTTTCCGGATGTTCTGACCATACCGCCTTCCCAGCGGGTGGTGAACTGGCGCAGCGCAATGCCCTGTGGTGAGAACTCGGCGTTCAGAATCGGATCGAAGAAGTGCAGAGAGCCGTAGATAAACTCGCTGGCGTTCATCGACAATTTTCCTTCCTGAGTTTGCCAGTCGTCCTTGCTGAAGGTCATGTTGCGCAAGCTCAGATCGAGATCCGTCACCGCCCAGTCAGGGCCTTGCAGACGGGCATCCGTTATTTCCAGACGACCAATTTGCAGGGAAGGAATGGTGCTTAACGGGGCAAAAAAGTCGGCCAGCGATTTGTCGCTTTGTAGCCGGATATCATTCAGGCGCAGATTCTCCACTACCCAGCTCCCGTCGGCATTGCGTTGCGCTACGCCGGTTAATGCTCCACGTGCCACGTCTGCGCCAATATTGCTAAGTGTCACCCTGTCATGGTCAATGCTGCCTTCAATCAAGACGTTGGTGGTCGGGACATCGTTGAGCGTCAACGAACTGGCGCTGAGCTGAATTTGCGCTTTGCTGCCGAGAATTTTACCTGCCTCAGGGCTCCAGGGAATGACGCCGCCGTTAACGCGCTGGGCGCTGAGATTCCACTCGCTACCGGGGCTGTTAAGCGCCATATCCTGCAATTGCAGACGATCGGCCTGAAACGGTAACGGCGCGGTTTGCTGGGAAAGATTCAACGTACCGTTTTGCAACAAAATGGTGTCTACATGCAGCGGGTCGGTGATTTGGCGGCTACTGAGTCCAATATCGACCGTTTTGGCGACCAGCGTGGCGGGCTGACCATCCCGGCCAAAGGTGACGTTTTCCAGCAGAATATGGGAAGGGGAAGAAAACCGGTGATCGATGGCATCAAAGGACAGATGGTAGCTGCTGTTCTGTGAAACCCAGGCACTGACGTGCTCTGCGCCCCAGCGGGTTTGCAGTAGAAAATAAAGGCCGAGGATCGCCACTGCAAGGGCGATCAGCACGTAAAGAAGCAGCTTTCCAATAAATTTCATGGTCTTCCATCCCGCGAAGTGCACATAGTCAAGTTATGCACGATTTAGACGCAATGCTCAAGGCGGGAATGGTGAAAGAGCGTTACAGCGGCGTTGATTCAGAATCAACGCCGCAGTTTGCTTATTGCTTTTCTGGTGGGAACACCAGGTTCAGAACGATAGCGGTAATACCGCCTGCGGCAATGCCGGAAGAGAGCAGGTTTTTCACCCAGTCCGGGGCGAACTGCAGGATCAACGGCTGCTGGGAGACGCCCAGGCCGACGGCCAGCGACAACGCGATAATCAGAATCGCGCGGCGGTTCAGTGGCTCGCGGGACACAATACGCACGCCGGATGCGGCGATAGTACCGAACATTACCAGCGTTGCCCCGCCCAGTACTGGCTCAGGAATATGCTGTACAAAACCGCTGACCGCCGGGAACAGGCCCAGCGCGATCAACATCAACGCCACCACAAAACCGACGTAGCGGCTGGCAACGCCAGTTAACTGAATAACCCCGTTGTTCTGTCCAAAACAGGAGTTCGGGAAGGTGTTGAACACAGCGGAAACAAACGAGTTCAGACCGTTCGCCAGCACGCCGCCTTTCAGGCGTTTCATATACAGCGGACCAGAAACCGGTTGCTCGGAGACATCAGAGGTGGCCGTAATATCGCCGATGGTTTCCAGCGAGGTGATCATAAAGACCAGCATCAGCGGCAGCAGTAAACTCCAGTCGATACCCAGGCCATAATACAGCGGCGTTGGCACCATTAGCAGGTCCTGACTTACCGGTGCGGTATTTTGCGGCAGCATGTCCATAAACCAGGCCAGCAGATAGCCTGCCGCCATCGCAATCACCAATGACGCAACACGCAGGTAAGGGTTGCGTTGACGGTTAAGCAGGATGATTAGTGCCAGTACCACGCCTGCCAACAGTAAATTCTTCGGTGCACCAAAGGTGTTGTCGCTCATTGCGGCATAGCCACCACCAATTGATGTCAGACCCACCTGAATCAGCGACAGGCCGATAATCATCACCACCACGCCTGAGACCAATGGGGTAATGATCCGCCGCGCCAAATGCAGTACGCGTGAGATAACCATCTCGGTGCAGCTTGCCAGCATCAACGTACCGAACAGCGCCGCCATCATGGTTGGGACATCTGCGCCACCGGTTTTTAGCGCCGTACCGCCCATAATCAGTGGCGCAACAAAGTTAAAGCTGGTGCCCTGAATGGATAGCAGCCCTGAGCCTACCGGCCCCCAGGCTTTGATCTGAATGATAGAAGCTACGCCGGAGGCGAACAGCGACATACTGATAATGTGTTGAGTATCCTGAGCCGGTAAACCAAGCGCCTGGCAAATTAACAGAGCGGGAGTAATTACCGCGACGAACATGGCCAGCAGATGCTGACAGGCGGCAAACAAGGTCTGGGCTAACGGGGGGCGATCTTCAAGACGGTAAATCAGTTCACTGTTGTGAGTCTGCGCAACCGGTTGCGCATTTGTTGACTCTACGGCGTTAACGGACATCAGAGGCAATCCCATGGTGGAAAAGCGGTGATTTTATCTGACCAGGGCAGAAAAGCAAACGTTTGCTAGCTGGTATTCTTAATATTTAAAACGGATAAACAAACATTTTTATATAACTTTTCATCATTTTCTGCTTAAAATCCACCCCGAAAACTCAATAAGAGCTAAAAATCGGTCTGGAATGCATCGTGCGTGATTGTGCTAAACGCACTAATGGAGCTGTAAATGTTTTATCTCGATACGTTATCAACGCTGGTTGCGGCAACCCTTGTGTTGCTGCTGGGACGTAAGCTCGTCCAGTCTGTTTCCTTCCTGAAAAAATACACCATTCCCGAACCCGTAGCGGGCGGCCTGCTGGTGGCGATTGCGCTGCTGGTGCTGAAAAAAAGCATGGGTTGGGAAGTTAACTTCGATATGACCCTGCGCGATCCGTTGATGCTGGCCTTCTTCGCCACTATCGGTCTGAACGCCAATATCGCAAGTTTGCGTGCTGGCGGCCGCGTGGTGGGTATTTTTCTGATTGTGGTTGTTGGCCTGTTGCTGATGCAAAACGCCATCGGTATTGGTATGGCGACCCTGCTGGGTCTGGACCCGCTGATGGGCCTGATTGCTGGCTCGATCACCCTCTCTGGTGGACACGGAACCGGGGCCGCATGGAGCAAGCTGTTTATTGAACGTTACGGCTTCACCAATGCGACTGAAGTGGCGATGGCTTGCGCAACGTTTGGTCTGGTATTGGGTGGGCTGATTGGCGGCCCGGTGGCACGCTATCTGGTCAAACACTCCACCACGCCAGACGGTATGCCGGACGATCAGGCTGTGCCGACCGCATTTGAAAAGCCGGACGTCGGACGCATGATCACCTCACTGGTGCTGATTGAAACCATCGCGCTGATCGCTATCTGTCTGACGGTGGGGAAAATCGTTGCGCAAATGCTGGTTGGAACGGTACTGGAACTGCCGACCTTCGTTTGCGTGCTGTTTGTTGGGGTGATCCTCAGCAATGGTCTGGCGCTACTGGGCTTCTACCGGGTGTTCGAACGTGCGGTTTCTGTGCTGGGTAACGTTAGTCTGTCACTGTTCCTGGCGATGGCGCTGATGAGCCTGAAGCTATGGGAACTGGCTTCTCTGGCCTTGCCGATGCTGGCAATCCTGGTTGTGCAGACCATTTTCATGGCGCTGTATGCGATATTCGTTACCTGGCGCATGATGGGTAAGAACTACGATGCCGCTGTGCTGGCTGCTGGACACTGCGGTTTTGGCCTCGGCGCGACGCCGACGGCGATTGCCAACATGCAGGCGATTACCGAACGCTTTGGGCCATCCCATATGGCGTTTCTGGTGGTGCCGATGGTGGGGGCATTCTTTATCGATATCGTCAACGCGCTGGTGATTAAGCTGTATCTGCTGTTACCGATTTTTGCGCCATAACGGCTGTGCGGCGGGGTAACATCCGCCGCCGCTATGAATCGACTATGCGTTGGAGTAGCGTTCGGTTTCCGGCATCCAGCGCTCTATTAGCGCCACGGCCTGTTGCGGATAGCGTTCGTGAATATGGCGAGCAATGCGCTGAACTTCCGGGATAATCGCCTGATCACGCAGTAAATCTGCGACCTTGAATTCTGCCGTTCCGGTCTGGCGAGTACCTAACAGCTCGCCGGGGCCGCGAATCTCTAAATCTTTTTGCGCAATCACGAACCCGTCGTTACTGTCTCGCAGAACCTGCAAGCGTTTCTGCGCGGTTTTAGACAGCGGTGATTTGTACAGCAGGACGCAGTGGGAGGCCACCGCACCACGACCTACGCGGCCACGTAGCTGATGCAGCTGGGCCAGGCCCAGGCGCTCCGGGTTTTCAATAATCATCAGGCTGGCGTTTGGCACGTCCACGCCCACTTCAATCACCGTGGTGGCAACCAACAGATGCAGTTCACCCTGCTTAAAGGCCGCCATTACTGACTGCTTCTCGGCGGGCTTCATACGGCCGTGTACCAGGCCAATATTGAGTTCTGGCAGCGCAATCTTAAGCTCTTCCCACGTTGCTTCTGCTGCCTGAGCTTCTAACAGATCAGACTCTTCAATCAGCGTACAGACCCAGTATGCCTGGCGCGCTTCGTGGGTACAGGCGTTGCGCACGCGATCAATAATATCGCTGCGGCGGGTATCCGGAATCGCCACCGTGGTGACCGGCGTACGTCCCGGTGGGAGTTCATCAATTACTGAGGTGTCGAGATCGGCATAGGCGGTCATCGCCAGCGTGCGCGGGATTGGCGTGGCAGTCATGATGAGCTGGTGCGGGTGGAAACCCTGCTGCTGACCTTTTTCCCACAGCGCCAGACGCTGATGCACCCCGAAGCGGTGCTGTTCGTCGATGATAACCAGTGCCAGACCGTTGAACTGAACCTGTTCCTGGAAAATTGCATGAGTACCGACAATCATCTGCACCTGACCGCTGGCGATGGCTTCCTGTTGCGCCAGACGCGCTTTGCCTTTCTGCTTGCCCGCCAGCCAGCCCACTTCAACGCCCAGCGGCGCGAACCAGCTGCGGAAGTTATTCGCATGTTGTTCAGCCAATAATTCGGTGGGGGCCATCAGCGCAACCTGCTTACCATGTGCGATAGCGCGCAGGGCGGCTAACGCCGCAACCAGCGTTTTACCTGAGCCGACATCACCCTGTACCAGGCGCATCATTGGGACATCCAGTGCCATATCACGTTCGATCTCCGCGGTAACGCGAGCCTGTGCGCCAGTCGGTTTAAATGGTAGCGCCGCCAACAGCTTATCTTTCAGCGCATCGTTTGCGCTCAGCGGCTGGGCATGAAAACGCTGCGCCCCGGCGCGTAATGCCAGCATGCTGAGATTATGCGCCAGCAGTTCTTCGAGAATCAGACGTCGCTGCGCCGGATGTTGTCCTGTTTCCAGATCGCTGAGTTGCAGCGACGGTGGGGGGCGGTGCAACGTGCGCAGTGCTTCGGGCAGGCTCATCATGCCCTGTAACAGCTCTGGCGGTAGCAGTTCGGCAATGGCGCAAGTATCGAGCAGATCCAGTGCCTGATCGGTCAGCTTGCGCAGCGTGGCCTGCTTCACGCCTTCGGTAGTCGGATAAACAGGGGTCAGCGTTTCCTGTAATTCCGGCGTGCTGAGATCGCCCTGCACACGGTATTCCGGGTGGATCATCTCTGCGCCGTATTTCCCGCGTTTGGCTTCACCGTAGGCCAGCACCCGGCGACCGGTGGCTAGGCTGTTTTTCATTGCTGCGCTGAAGTTGAAAAAGCGCATGGTGAGAATGCCGGAGCCATCGCTGATCTGACAGGTCATCATCCGGCGACCGCCGAAGGTGATATTGCAGTTCAGCACTTCGCCTTCAACGGTGGCATAGACGCCCGGCAGCAGTTCGCCAATTGGGTACAGATGGGTACGGTCTTCGTAACGCAGGGGGAGGTGTAGCAGGAGGTCCTGTACGGTGTGCAGGCCAATTTTCGCCAGTTTACTGCTTTGCGCTGCGCCAACGCCGGTCAGAGAGTTGAGTGGGATGGCATCCAGTAAACGGCCTTTCATCGCGTTTATCTCGCAGATTGCATAGTGGCCCACCACGTTGCATCGGCTTCAATTTCGCCCTGCGTGTTTACGTGAGGGTAGGGAAGACCTTTGCGCTTAGCGACATTCGCCAGCACCGGATAACCGCCTTCAAACAGTAAGCGCTGCTGCTCGTCTTGTGGCAGCATGCTGTTTTCTCGTCGGTACATCCCAGCGTTTTGCCGCTGGCGTTGTGCTTCGTACAGAATCAGCGCGGAGGCGACCGAAACGTTCAGCGACTGCACCATGCCAGTCATGGGAATGATGATGTCCTGATCTGCCAGATCCAACGCTTCCTGAGTGATGCCGGTTTTCTCCTGGCCCATCAGGATGCAGGTGGGGCGCGTGTAATCAATCTCGCGAAAATCCACGGCTTTATCTGACAGATGAGTTGCCAGAACCTGCATGCCGCGGTTTTTTAAATGTGTGACCGCATCGCCAATAGTTAGGTGAGTTTTCACCTGCACCCAACTGTTGCTGCCTGCGGCAGAAGAGGCCATGGTGCGCATACGACTACCCGGCCAGACGGCGTGGACTTCATGCACGCCGACCGCATCTGCAGTACGAATAATCGCAGAAACGTTATGAGGTTTGTGAACCTGCTCCATGCAGACGGTCAGATCGGGCTGACGACGTGCGAGCATCTCGCGGATACGTGCATAGCGCTGTTCATTCATAAGACTAGTTTCGGTTACGGGTGACTTTTATCACGTCCGGCATGACGCGAATTTTGCGCATGATATTCGCCAGGTGCACGCGATCGCGAGCGGTCAAGCGAATAAAGGCGCTATAGACGCGACCATCTTTCTCTTCCGTATTCAGGCTTTGAATATTGGAGGTGGTCGTGTTGATTGCCGCCGTCAGGTTCGCCAAAGCACCCTGGTGGTTAAACATATCCACCTTAATCTCAGTGATGAATTCCTGCTCTGTTTCTTTATCCCATTCCACCGCCATAAATTTCTCTGGCTCTTTCTGGTAGCCACGAATATTACGGCAGGACTCATGGTGAATCACCAGACCTTTACCCGGACTGACGTGGGCAATGATGGGATCGCCTGGAATTGGACGGCAGCATTTCGCGAAGGTGATCAGCACGCCGTCTGCACCTTTGATCGGCAGATGACCATGGCCAGATTGTGCCGGTACGTTCGCTGTTGCTTCGCCCTGCTGGAGGTTTTTCGCTACCACCACGCTCATGGCATTACCCAGACCGATTTCTGCGAGCAGATCGTCAAGAGTGGCGAGCTTCATGCGCTCAAGCTCACGCTGGATGCTCTCTGGCGGGATCTCAGCCAGTTTACGGCTTCCGCCCAGGGCATGGTTGAGCAGTCGACGGCCCAGACTGACGGAATCATCGCGCTTGAGGTTTTTCAGCAGTTGGCGAATCTTGGCGCGGGCTTTCGAACTGACGACGAAGTTGAGCCACGCGGCATTCGGACGCGCACCCGGGGCGGTAATAATCTCAACTGTCTGACCGCTAAAGAGCGGTTGTGAAAGCGGGTAAGGCTGTCTGTCGACGCGCGCGCCGACGCAGGCGTGACCGATATCTGTATGCACGGCGTAGGCGAAGTCGACAGGCGTTGCACCGGCGGGCAGTTCGACAATGCGCCCTTCCGGTGTGAAAACATAAATCTCATCCGGGAAGAGATCAGATTTAACGCTTTCAATAAATTCAAACGAGCTACCGGCGCTCTGCTGCAGTTCCAGCAGGCTCTGCATCCAGCGCTGAGCGCGGATTTGCGCAGTGGTGCTGCTTTCGCCGCCGTGCTCTTTGTAAGCCCAGTGCGCTGCGACACCCATCTCTGCCATCTGGTCCATGTCTTCAGTACGAATCTGTACTTCAACCGGGACGCCATGAGGGCCGATCATTGAGGTGTGCAAAGACTGATATCCGTTCGCTTTTGGGATGGCAATATAGTCTTTCACGCGGCCAGGACGTGGTTTGTACAGGCTGTGCATCTGGCCGAGTACGCGATAGCAGGTATCGGAATCATGAACGATGACGCGAAATGCGTAGATATCCATGATAGAGTGAAAACGCTGCTCTTTGAGCACCATTTTGCAGTAAATAGAGTACAGGTGCTTCTCACGCCCGCTTACGCGACACGGAATACCTGCCTCCTGCAAACGCCCTTCGATTTCCGAGAGGATTTTTTGGATCATCTCTTTGCGGTTGCCGCGAGCGGCTTTAACCACTTCTTTAATCACGCGATAGCGGTTCGGGTACAGCGCTTCAAAACCCAGCTCTTCCAGCTCGGTTTTAATGTGATGAATACCTAAACGGTGTGCCAGCGGACTATAGATTTCGAGGGTTTCACGGGCGATGCGGCGACGCTTGTCCGGGCGTAATGAGCCCAGCGTGCGCATATTGTGGGTACGGTCGGCAAGTTTGATGAGAATGACGCGGATATCCTGCACCATCGCCATAATCATCTTGCGAAAGTTTTCGGCTTGCGCCTCTTTCTTATCGCGAAACTTAAGCTTATCAAGCTTCGATACCCCTTCTACCAGCTCTGCAACGCTTTTACCAAAAAGCTGTTCCATGTCCTGATAGGTGGCTGGGGTATCTTCAATCACGTCATGCAGCAGTGCAGCCATCAGCGTTTCGTAGTCGAGTTTCATCTCGGCCAGAATGCAGGCTACCGCTACCGGGTGCGTGATATAGGGTTCACCGCTTGAACGTGTCTGGCCCTCGTGAGCGTCACGTGCAACGAGATACGCCTGCCGAAGACGCTTAATCTGGTCTTCCGGCAGGTAGTTTTGAATCAGTTGATTCAGGCTTTCAAACAGATACAAGGGCGACCCGCTTTGTGATTAACGACGACCTTCAGCAATAGCGGTAACGGCTTGTAATTCAGCGGCTTCCTGCTCTTGCTGTTCCTGGCGCTCACGCACGTCGAGGATCTGGTTGTTGATCAGACCTTCTTCGATTTCGCGCAGCGCGATAACGGTAGTTTTATCGTTTTCTTCCGGTACGAGCGGATCCTTTCCGCCTACCTGCATCTGACGAGCGCGACGCGCGGCGACCAGTACCAGGTCAAAACGGTTACCAATTTTCTCTACAGCGTCCTGAACAGTTACGCGTGCCATACTTAAAATGCTCCACAGGTGAAGAAATGACTGGGCATGATACTGAATGTGGGTTCAGTCTGCCAACAGTTTGCTGATTAAAGCGTCATGACGCTGCTTTTGGCGGCTCATGCGCAGACGTTCGGCGCGAATGATGGTTTTCAAATCGCCCAGGGCGGTATCGAAATCATCGTTCACAATAAGATAATCATATTCGGCGTAATGGCTCATTTCTGCAACAGCTTGCGCCATACGTTTTGCGATCACGTCTTCGCTATCCTGACCGCGGCCACGCAGACGGCGGTCCAGCTCAATCTTAGATGGCGGCAAAATAAAAATACTGCGCGCATGCGGCATTTTTTCGCGAATTTGCTGCGCACCTTGCCAGTCGATATCTAAAAAGACGTCTACGCCGGATGCTAATACTTGCTCAATGGTTTCACGTGAGGTGCCGTAGTAATTACCGAAAACCTCCGCGTGTTCCAGGAACGCGTCTCTGCCAATCATGGTTCTGAATTCATCATGGTTCACAAAAAAATAGTGTTCACCGTGCACTTCCCCCGGGCGCGGTGCGCGCGTGGTGTGCGAAACAGAAACCTGGGTGTCATACAACGGTTGGGTCTTTAATAAAGCCTGAATCAGGCTGGATTTACCCGCGCCACTGGGGGCAGAAACAATATAAAGCGTGCCTTGAGCCATGAGTATCTTAATGTATGTGATTGTCGAAAGAGAGCCTACATACGGGCTTATTATACACGTAGCCGCTATGTGACGTAGCCCTTGTCACACTTTTTGCGCATGTTTATTGCGTTTTGCGTATCAGTTTCCTGTTTTATCGATGATTTGCAGCAATACGTGCAAATGTCAGGAACGTTGCTCGCAGGATGCTTTTTTGCCGCTCTGTTTCCCTATTATTTCGCGCTATACCTGCCAGGAAATGCAGTGCTCAGCGGAGGTAACATGGGATTATGGAAAGGCATAGGGCTGGTTTTGCTAATGGGGTATCTACCCGCATGGGCGGTATGCCCCGTTTGGTCACCTGCCAGGGCAAACGAGGAAATTTCACGACTACAGCAGCAGATAACACAGTGGAATGACAGTTACTGGAAACAGGGTGAAAGTGCCGTAGATGACGGCGTTTATGACCAGCTCAATGCGCAACTAATTCAATGGCAGCGCTGTTTTGGTGATGAAGTTCCACCAGATCTGTCTGCGCCACCAATGGGTGGCACAGTATCGCACCCCGTTCCCCACACGGGTGTTCGAAAACTTGCCGATAAGCAAGCGCTACAGCAATGGATGCACGCGCGCAGCGATCTCTGGGTGCAACCGAAGGTGGATGGCGTGGCAGTGACGTTAGTCTATCGCAATGGCAATCTGGTACGGGCGATTAGCCGTGGTAATGGCCTGAAAGGCGAAGACTGGACGCAAAAGGTTCTTCAGATCCCTTCCGTACCACATTCCACCAAGGGGAATCTCGCTAACAGTACGTTGCAGGGTGAGATTTTTTTGCAGCAAGAGGGGCATATTCAGAAGCAGAGAGGGGGAATGAACGCCCGCTCGAAGGTTGCTGGATTGATGATGCGCCAGAGCAATCAGGAATTATTAGGCTCGCTGGCTATTTTTATCTGGGCCTGGCCCGATGGTCCTGCGGTCATGTCTGAAAGACTGGAGCAGCTCACTGCTGCCGGGTTCAGTTTCACGCAACATTTTACCAAGGCCGTGAAGAGTGCGGATGACGTAGAGCAAGTGCGAGCAAAGTGGTGGACTTCAGGATTACCTTTTGTCACTGATGGCGTGGTCGTGCGAACAGGAAAAGAGCCGCAGGCGCGATACTGGCTACCCGGACAGGGAGACTGGCTGGCTGCGTGGAAATATCCTCCCGTGGCCAGGGTATCTGAGGTGACCGGTATTCAGTTCTCCGTTGGTAAAAGCGGGAAAATTGCGGTGGTAGCATTGCTGACTCTCGTCATGCTGGATGATAAACGCGTACAGCGCGTCAATATTGGCTCCGTTCGACGCTGGAATGAATGGGATATCGCGCCTGGCGATCAGATTCTGGTGAGCCTGGCCGGACAAGGGATCCCCCGTATAGATGAGGTGGTCTGGCGCAGTACCCAGCGTAGTAAGCCAGTGCCACCTGAGGGGCGCTTCAATTCATTAACCTGTTTTTATGCCACAGCGGAGTGCCAGGAACAGTTTGTTGCCAGACTGGTCTGGCTGGGGGCCAAAGAGGTGCTGGGGCTGGAGGGCATCGGCGAGGCGGGATGGCGGGAGCTCCACCAGGTGTATCGTTTTGAGCATATCTTTTCCTGGCTCGGGCTAACTCAGGAACAACTACAGTCCACATTTGGTGTAAGCAAAGGGGAGAAGTTATGGCATCAATTCAACCTGTCACGCGATCTTCCGTTCACGCGCTGGGTGATTGCCATGGGAATACCGTTAACACAGGCAACGCTGAATGCCAGCCGGGATGGTTCGTGGCAGCAATTGCAAGAACGCGATGAACAAAGCTGGCGGCAGCTTCCTTTCATGGGGGAGCAGCGGGCACGGCAGGTTATTCAGTGGCTGGAGGATCGAGAGGTCACAGCGCTGAGCAACTGGTTAGCTGCTCAGCGGATCGCGGGCTTTATGCCTTAATGGCCTTCATGGCGATAGTAAAATACTGGCAGACCTAACTTCAGGCGCAGCGCCAGTAGTCGGGCGGTAAAGCCGAAGAGCAGGGTAGAGATAACCACCACATCATGACTGGAGACATAATGCTGCAGCACGATGTACAGCACGGCAGCGGCAAATGATACGCCGGCATACAGTTCTTTCTGGAACACCAGCGGGATGCGTTTGCAGAACATATCGCGTAATACGCCGCCGAAAACCCCGGTAGTGACCGCAGCGACCACGGCGATAATCGGTCCATGGCCCATATCCAGTGCCACCTGAGCCCCGATAATAGAAAAGACCACCAGGCCCAGCGCATCCAGTACGAGGAATATTTTGCGCAGATAGGGCATCACGGGAGCAATAATTGTGGTCAGTACCGCGGCAGTGGCTACGATAATGACGTATTCAGGGTGCTTTACCCAGCCGAGCGGATAATGGCCGAGAAGAATATCGCGTACTGAACCACCGCCAATGGCTGTCGCGGTGGCAATGATAATGACGCCAAATGTATCCATACGACGACGCCCAGCCGCAAGCGCACCGGTCATGGCTTCGGCAGTAATACCAATTAAGTATAAAACGTGTAACAGCATGTATTCCCCCCTGATTTGCTGGGGGCTAAGGTTAACGATTTGTTCGCACTGTCACGATTGAGATTTTCTAAGGCGAAGTGATTCTAATAACTACAGCTAATGCGAAATTGTTGTAAACACGTTATGGCATGCGCTTTGTGATATGAGTGGTGACAATAAATGATGAGAAAATATAAGTCTGATCGCATAGATGAGAACTGATAGCGTCGGGAAAAGCACGTAGCGCCGCCGTTTATTGACGGGCTACGTGAGATGTGACTTACTCGATATTCTGAATTTGCTCGCGCATTTGCTCGATCAATACCTTCAGTTCAATTGCGGAGTTAGTCACTTCGGCATTGATAGACTTCGATGCCAGAGTATTCGACTCACGGTTGAATTCCTGCATCATGAAGTCCAGACGACGGCCAACCGCCTCTTTTTTCTTCAGAATGTTGTAGGTTTCTTTGACGTGAGCTTCCAGGCGATCCAGTTCTTCAGCCACGTCGATACGCTGTGCCATCAGCACCAGTTCTTGCTCAAGGCGGTTATTTTCCAGCTGCACCTGAGCATCTTCCAGTTTGGCTACCAGACGCTCGCGCTGCCATTGCAGGATTTCCGGCATATGTGCGCGCACTTTTGTGACTTCAGCGCTGACGCCTTCCAGACGCTGCTCGATCAACGCCTTCAGTGCCTGACCTTCGGTTTCACGCGCAACGATAAAGTCATCCAGCGTACCGTCAAGCGCGGCGAGGATTTCGGCGGCAATGGCGTCCAGATCTTGCTCCTGGGCTGCCATTACGCCTGGCCAACGCAGGATATCAACCGGGTTAATTTCACCTTCATCACTCTGCATTTTGACCCAGTTAGCAGCGCTAACGAGCTGTTTAGCGAGTTTTTCATTCAGAATCAGCTCGCCTTGTGCACTGGCATCAGGCTCAAAACGCAGCGTACATTCGACTTTACCGCGCGTCAGACGCGTGCGGATACGTTCGCGAACTACGGGTTCGAGACTACGGAACTGCTCCGGCAGGCGAAAATAAGTTTCCAGATAACGCTGGTTTACCGAGCGCATTTCCCAGGTAGCGCTACCCCATTCACCCTTGATTTCACGCCGGGCGTAAGCGGTCATGCTGCGGATCATAGACGTTCCTGTTTTTAAAGATGAGATGGGAGGATTATAGCCATCCACGTCTTGTCAGGATAGGAATAACAGTCGGAAGTCCGTATAATGCGCAGCCACATTCGTTTCAAGCCGGAGATTTTATCATGCGTCCAGCAGGTCGTAGTGCCAATCAGGTGCGTCCCGTCACCCTGACCCGTAATTATACAAAACACGCTGAAGGCTCCGTGCTGGTCGAATTTGGTGATACCAAAGTGCTATGTACCGCTTCTATTGATGAAGGCGTACCGCGTTTTCTGAAAGGTCAGGGCCAGGGTTGGATCACCGCAGAATATGGCATGCTGCCACGCGCCACACACACCCGTAACGCCCGTGAAGCGGCGAAAGGTAAGCAGGGCGGTCGTACCATGGAAATCCAGCGTCTGATCGCTCGTGCGCTGCGCGCTGCCGTTGACCTGAAGACGCTCGGTGAGTTCACCATTACGCTGGACTGCGATGTTATCCAGGCAGATGGCGGTACGCGCACCGCATCAATTACCGGTGCATGCGTTGCGTTGGCGGATGCGCTTAACAAGCTGGTCGCGAGCGGTAAACTGAAAACTAACCCGATGAAAGGGATGGTCGCCGCGGTTTCCGTGGGCATTGTTAACGGTGAAGCGCTCTGTGACCTCGAGTACGTTGAAGACTCTGCTGCAGAAACCGACATGAACGTAGTGATGACTGAAGACGGTCGCATTATAGAGGTTCAGGGCACGGCGGAAGGTGAGCCATTCAGCCATGAAGAACTTCTCACCCTACTGGCGTTAGCCCGAGGGGGAATCGAATCCATTGTAGCGACGCAGAAGGCGGCGTTAGAAAATTGATTTTAAAGGCGACTGATGAGTCGCCTTTTTTTTGTCTGTAATAAAGTGAGATGAGGAGCGAATCCATGAAACCGTATCAGCGCCAGTTTATTGAGTTTGCGCTTAGCAAGCAGGTACTAAAGTTTGGCGAGTTTACGCTGAAATCCGGGCGTAAAAGCCCCTATTTCTTCAACGCCGGACTGTTTAATACCGGGCGCGACCTGGCTCTGTTAGGCCGTTTTTACGCCGAAGCGCTGGTGGATTCCGGTATTGAGTTCGATTTGCTGTTTGGCCCAGCGTACAAAGGTATTCCGATTGCGACTACAACGGCCGTTGCGCTGGCTGAACACCACGATAAAGATTTGCCGTACTGCTTTAACCGTAAAGAGGCGAAGACCCACGGTGAAGGTGGCAATCTGGTCGGTAGTGCACTTGAGGGGCGCGTGATGCTGGTGGATGATGTTATCACCGCAGGTACGGCGATTCGTGAGTCGATGGAAATTATCCAGGCGAATGGCGCCACTCTGGCGGGGGTACTGATTTCTCTCGATCGTCAGGAACGCGGTCGCGGCGAGATTTCCGCTATTCAGGAAGTGGAACGTGATTACGGTTGCAAAGTGATCTCTATTATCACCCTGAAAGACCTGATTGCGTATCTGGAAGAGAAACCGGATATGGCGGAGCACCTGGCGGCAGTACGAGCCTATCGCGAAGCATACGGTGTATAAGGACTGCCGGATAGCGCTGCGCTGATCCGGCCTACGCACTTACCGGGCCTACGTTTTACGTAGGCCGGACAAGACGAAACCGCTACTGCAATTGAGCGGCAACCAACGGCCAGCGGGTGTCAAAATCATCCGTTGGGCGGTATTTAAATTCGCTACGTACAAACCGGGATAGCATACCTTCGCAGAAAGCCAGTAACTGGCTGGCCAGAAGCGTTTCATCCACGGTGTAGCCTTCACCTTCACGCATTCTTTTTTCTCGCAGAACCTGGCGCAACTGCGCTTCAATGCGCTCAAAAAGTTGGTTAATGCGACCTTGCAGACGGTCTTGCTCGAACATCAACGCGTGTCCGGTCAGAATTCGCGTCAGGCCCGGATTACGCTCACCAAACCCTAAAATCAGCAGAACGATCAGACGCAGACGCGCGCTGGTGTCCTTTTCATCTTTCAAAATCAGATTGATACGCGTAATCAGACTATCTTCGATAAACTCAATCAGGCTATCGAACATACGGGTCTTGCTGGGGAAATGGCGATACAATGCCGCTTCGGATACGCCAACTGAGGCTGCCAGCTTTGCTGTGGTGATGCGTTGGCTACCATCGCTGGACTCAAGCATCAGTGCCAGAGACTGAAGTATTTCTTCGCGACGATTCCTTTTCGCAGTTTGCTTTTCTACCATGTTACAAAATACCCCTGAAAATAAGCTCTTGCCAGGCAGGCATCCACACAGCGACCGCAAACTGTTGTTTGCGGTGTGTTATTGCGTTATTACGCTATGGGATACTTTTCTGCGGGTTACTTGCGCCCGGAATGGCCGAAGCCACCTTCGCCACGATCGGTGGCTTCAAACTCTTCCACCAGATTAAATTCAGCCTGCACGACCGGTACAAATACCATCTGCGCGATACGTTCGCCCGGCTCAATAGTGAAGCTGTCCTGACCACGGTTCCAGATGGACACCATCAGTTGGCCCTGGTAGTCGGAATCAATCAAACCAACCAGATTGCCCAGCACGATACCGTGCTTATGGCCCAATCCGGAGCGCGGGAGCATCACCGCTGCCAGAGAAGGATCGGCAATGTGGATAGCTAACCCGGTTGGCACCAGCGTTGTTGCGCCCGGTGCCAGTTCTACGGCGTCATCAAGACAAGCACGCAGGTCAAGTCCGGCAGAACCAGAAGTGGCGTACGTCGGGAGCGGAAATTGTTGCCCAACGCGCGGGTCCAGAATCTTAACGTCGATTTTTTTCATCATAACGGGTCACGATCTCGTCGAGTAATAATTGGCCCAGGAGTTCTTTACGCTCAAGCGGTAAGACTTTGTCTCCATCCTGCCAAAAAAGGTGTAATGCGTTGCTATCGCTGTTAAACCCTTGAGTTGACAGCGAAACGTCGTTCGCACAGATCACATCAAGGTTTTTGCGGATGCGTTTTTGCCGGGCATATTCTTCCACATTATTTGTTTCGGCGGCAAACCCAACGACAAAAGGACGGTTAGCATCCAGTGCGGCAACACCGGCGATAATGTCCGGGTTTTTGACCATTTTTACTGTTAATTCATCACCCTGCGTCGCTTGTTTTTTTATTTTTTCGTGGGCGACAGTTTCAGCGCGATAATCAGCGACTGCAGCGCAGCCGATAAAAATATGCTGTTGTTGCACTGCAGACTGCACAGCGGCTTCCATTTCCAACGCGGTCATCACATCAACCCGCTGAACAAATGGTGGTGTGGATAACGAAACCGGACCCGATACCAGTGTGACGTTTGCCCCGCGCTTTGCTGCAGCGGCCGCGATAGCAAATCCCATCTTCCCGGAGCTATGGTTGGAAATATAACGCACGGGATCAAGCGGTTCACGCGTCGGACCCGCCGTAATCATGATGTTGAGATGTTGCAGATCGTTGACAGGCGAAAAATGTTCTGCCGCCATATCCACAATCGTTAACGGATCCAGCATACGTCCAGGACCGACATCGCCACATGCCTGGCTACCGCTGTCCGGGCCCCAAATGAGCAAACCGCGTGAGGCAAGAATACTCAGATTGTGCTGGGTCGCGGCAGCGCGATACATCTGCTGGTTCATGGCTGGCAGTACAGCAACAGAAGCAGGCGTTGCCAGACAAATCGTTGACACCAGGTCGTTGGCCATACCTGCGGCGACACGAGCAATCAGGTCTGCTGTAGCGGGCGCCAGGATGACCAAATCGGCCCATTTTCCCAGCTCAATGTGGCCCATCGCAGCTTCGGCTGCGGGATCAAGCAGGCTGTCGGAAACGGGATAACCTGAAACTGCCTGTAAACTCAGGGGAGTAATAAATGCTTTTGCCGCTTCGGTCATCGCCACGCGGACGTCAGCGCCGCGTTCCCGTAAACGACGCACCAGCTCAGGGGTCTTGTACGCAGCAATACCGCCACTGACGCCAAGTACGATTTTTTTACCGGCCAGGCTCATCATGATCTTTCCTGTTGGGTTTCACCAGAAGGCGGATATTTTATCACAATCCGCAATTTGTCGTGCTTTTGACCGCCTTCTACTTTGCGAGGCACTACGAAGAAGTGAAAACAGCGCGTCGATTCACCGTCGGTGTTATGCCACTATGCGGACGCGAAAGGAGGGAAAAGTATGGACAATACAGGAAGTATGATGCCCAGGGAAAAGCTGTTGGCACAGGGGGCCAGTTCGCTGACCGATGTTGAGTTACTGGCGCTTTTTTTACGTACCGGCATTCAGGGTAAAGATGTGCTTACGCTAGCGAAAGAGATGCTTCAGCATTTTGAGTCGTTGTATGGCTTGTTGTCTGCTGATTACATGGATTTTAGCTATGTTCCGGGAATCGGTATCGCGAAGTATGCACAGTTGAAGGGTATTGCGGAGCTGGCAAGACGCTACTACAACGTGCGAGTGATAGAGGAGCGTGCTCTACTTAGCCCGGAAATGGCGCGTGAATTTCTGCAAAGCCAGCTCTCGCAAGAGGAACGCGAGATCTTTCTGGTGATCTTTATGGATTCTCAACATCAAGTGATTAAACACAGCAAACTTTTTTCCGGGACACTAAGCCACGTCGAGGTACATCCGCGAGAAATTGTCCGCGAAGCGATAAAAATGAATGCTTCCGCCGTGATCCTTGCGCATAATCACCCTTCGGGGTGTGCAGAGCCGAGTAAAGCAGATAAACTCATCACCGAGCGTGTTGTGAAATGCTGTCAGTTCATGGATATCCGGGTGCTTGATCATCTGGTCATTGGGCGCGGAGAGTACGTTTCTTTTGCGGAACGCGGTTGGATTTAACGCACTTTACGCGATCCATCGGGATCTTTGTCTGTTCGGGACTTGAGCATAACGCCGGGTCAGCGTATACTACGCCACCTTTGAGAATCTCGGGTTTGGCATTTGGGCCTGGCAATCGAGAGTTCACTTAGAACTATGCGATGACCGGGCTGTAAAGCCTGACGAGGCGCCGATACCCCATACGAAGCTCGAGCTAATTTGATTTTTGGAGAATAGACATGTCCCGAGTCTGCCAAGTTACTGGCAAGCGTCCGGTGACCGGTAACAACCGTTCCCACGCACTGAACGCGACTAAACGCCGTTTCCTGCCGAACCTGCACTCTCACCGTTTTTGGGTTGAGAGCGAGAAGCGTTTTGTCACCCTGCGTGTATCTGCTAAAGGTATGCGTGTAATTGATAAGAAAGGCATCGAAACAGTTCTGTCTGAACTGCGTGCCCGTGGCGAAAAGTACTAAGTACTAAGAGGAAATAAATCATGGCTAAAGGTATTCGTGAGAAAATCAAGCTGGTTTCTTCTGCTGGTACTGGTCATTTCTATACCACTACGAAGAACAAACGTACTAAGCCGGAAAAACTGGAACTGAAAAAATTCGATCCAGTTGTACGCCAGCACGTACTGTACAAAGAAGCTAAAATCAAATAATTTTAGTTTCGATGTAGCAAAAAACCTCGCCTCGGCGGGGTTTTTTGTTTTCTGGCCGTCCCCATATTAATGAGACCTGATACACCGCCGGAGATACTATGCCTGAATTACCTGAAGTCGAAACCAGTCGCCGTGGGATTGAGCCGCATCTGGTGGGGGCAACGATTATGCACGCGACTGTGCGTAACGGTCGTTTGCGTTGGCCGGTATCAGAGGAAATCTATCGCCTGAGCGATAAACCTGTCCTGAGCGTACAGCGGCGCGCAAAATACCTGCTTCTGGAGCTGCCGGATGGCTGGGTAATCATTCATCTGGGGATGTCGGGTAGTTTGCGTATCCTTCCTGAAGAGCTTCCGGCAGATAAGCACGACCACGTTGACTTAGTGATGAGTAATGGCAAAGTTCTGCGTTATACCGACCCCCGTCGCTTTGGTGCCTGGCTGTGGACTAAAGAGCTGGATGGACATAATGTCCTCGCCCATCTTGGCCCTGAGCCGCTGAGTGACGATTTCAACGCCGGTTATCTACAGCAGAAATGTGCAAAGAAGAAAACGGCGATTAAACCCTGGCTGATGGATAACAAGCTGGTGGTGGGGGTGGGAAACATCTATGCCAGCGAGTCGCTGTTTGCGGCTGGTATCCATCCTGACCGTCTGGCGTCATCGCTGTCGAAAGATGAGTGTGAACTGCTGGTACGCGTTATCAAGGCGGTTTTGCTGCGTTCTATCGAGCAGGGCGGGACGACGCTGAAGGACTTTCTGCAAAGTGACGGTAAGCCGGGCTATTTTGCCCAGGAGCTGCAGGTCTATGGGAGAGAAGGTGAACCTTGCCGCGCATGTGGCGCACCGATTGTTGCGACAAAACACGCCCAGCGTACAACGTTCTATTGCCGTCGCTGTCAGAAATAGTTTCATTGCTGGCCGGATGCAGCATCCGGCCAGGCACATTACTTCAACTTACTCATTAACGCCTGATGGACGTTTTCCGGCAGAAAGTGCGTCACATCACCCTGATGGCGGGCGACTTCTTTCACCAGTGACGATGAGATAAATGACCACTCTTTAGACGGCATCAGAAAGACGCTTTCCAGTTGCGGCATTAGGTGGCGGTTCATGTGCGCCAGCTGCATTTCATACTCAAAATCTGCTACCGCGCGTAGGCCTCGGATCAGAATGTTAGCCTGATTATCACGGGCAAAATTTGCCATTAAGTCGCTGAATCCCAGAACTTCCACATTGCCGAGATGCGCCGTTGCCTGTTGCGCCAGCTCGACGCGCTCTTCAAGGGTAAACATCGGTTTTTTACTGGGACTTGCGGCAATCGCCAGGATCACGTGATCGAACATGCTGGTCGCACGCGTCACGATATCAAGATGGCCGTTAGTTATGGGATCAAAGGTTCCTGGATAAATCGCCCGTTTTTGCATGGCTTGCCTCAATGCGTTTTGGGTGGCAGATAAGGTTCCAGCAGCTGCAGCAGACGCTGTAACGCGCCCTGATTTTGATACAGAACTTCAACTGCGTGACGGCCATAAAAATTACGATAATCTGCATCGGTCAGTAAAGAAGATACTTCTTTTACCAGCGTAGGTGCGTCGGTGACGGTGATCAATCCGCTTGCCTGTTCGAGGCGGGCGCAAATATCTTTAAAATTAAACGTATGTGGTCCCATCAGCACTGGAATAGCATGTGCTGCGGCTTCCAGTGGGTTGTGCCCACCACGTTCAACCAGTGAACCGCCGACAAAAGCAAGGTCGGCAATGCCATACAGCAACATCAGCTCACCCATGGTATCGCCGATCACAACCTGAGTGTCTGAGGACGGAACTTCACCCGAAGAACGAGTGGTATAGCTTAGCCCAGCCTGGCGTACGAGGTTAATTGCATCCGGGAACCGTTCAGGATGTCTGGGAACCAGAATTAGTAAAAGATTCGGGAACTGATTTAATAACGCCTGATGGGCGGCAATGATGATGCTTTCTTCGCCGTCGTGGGTGCTGGTTGCAATCCATACCGGGCGGTGAGGAGCCCATTGACGACGTAATGTCACCGCTTTTGCAGCCAGTTGTGGCGTGACGGATATATCAAACTTCAGGCTGCCAGTAACGGTGACCTGATTGCTTCTGGCGCCAAGCGTAATAAAACGTGCGCCATCTTCTTCGTTTTGTGCGGCAATTAACGTAATTCGACGCAGTAGTCTGCCAATAAATTTACCTAATTTCGCATAGCCAGCGGCTGAACGAGCAGAAAGACGTGCGTTGGCAATGACCAGAGGAATGTGACGCTTATGGAGTGCCGCGATCAGATTTGGCCACAGCTCGGTTTCCATAATTAACACCAGTTTGGGGTCAACTTTATTCAGAAAACGGTTCAGGGCATCCGGTAAATCGTAAGGCAGATAAATATGCTGAACGTCAGTGCCAAAAGCAGATTGTACGCGCTCGGAACCGGTTGGCGTCATGGTGGTGACCGTGATCGGCAAGTCGGGATAACGGTGACGCAGAGCGCGAACTAATGGGATTGCAGCCAGCGTTTCGCCCACAGAAACCGAATGAAGCATGATCCCGCCGGGTTTTAGCGGGCGGCGATAAAAGCCGTAGCGTTCGCCCCAGCGTTTACGGTAGGCCGGAGCCTTACGTCCGCGCACCCAAAGCCGTATCCAGATCAAAGGCTGAATAAGGTAGAAAAGGGCGGTGTAAAGCAATTCGAGCATAATGGTAACTGACTTATGAATGTGCTGGGGATTCTATGTATTTAACTATGGCTTTACCATCATTTTTATCCAGGTTGTATCAAAACGATGGAATTGGTGGGGAACTGATTTCGCTGATGGCTATTTCAAAAATGCACATGGCCGCATTTATATGTCTTAACCTCTTGTGCGGTGTGCGTTTCCTGATGAACTGGTGTCTTATTTATCTGTATGTTTTTAATGGTTTATTTCGTTTTTTGTTTAAAAAATATTCATTTCGGAATGCTTGATAATAAATGATATACTACTGCGCAATTTCAGGTAGCTAGCGGGCAGAAACGTTTCGAAAGCACAGAAAGTCATCTTTGGATGCTTTAGGCAAGGATTACACGATTCTGATGCTTCAAACCTGATATGCCTGGCGACGCGATGCGGATATTAATGCATGAATATTGCTTTTTGTTTGTACAAGTATTTTCCCTATGGTGGGTTACAGCGTGATTTCTTGCGGGTAGCGCTGACGGTTGCTTCTCGTGGGCATCATGTTCAGGTATTTACCCAGTCATGGCAGGGCGAGCGTCCGGAAGGGCTGGAGATTATACTCGTCCCCGTTACATCCAGAACGAATCATGGGAAAAACGAGCAATATTATCAGTGGGTTCAGAATTATTTAACTCAACATCCCGTCGATCGTGTCGTTGGTTTTAATAAAATGCCTGGCCTGGATGTGTATTACGCTGCGGACGTTTGCTATGCGGAAAAGGTTGCCCGCGAGAAAGGCTTTTTCTACAAATTGACGCGCAGGTACCGACACTACTCTGCATTTGAAAAAGCCGTATTTCAGCAGGGTGTCGGCACTACGCTTTTGATGTTAACCGATAAACAAATTGGTGACTTCAAATATCATTACCAAACTGAGAGCCAGCGCTTTCGTATTCTGCCTCCAGGAATCTACCCTGACAGAAAGTACAGCCAGCAACCTGAAAACAGCCGGCTGATTGTTAGAGAAAAAAATGGTATTGGTCTCGATCAGTTCTTGCTCTTACAGGTAGGTTCCGATTTCAAACGCAAAGGCGTGCCAAGAACATTACAGGCGTTGGCTTCTTTGCCTGATGTCATTCGCCACCGCACACGATTGATGGTTGTTGGTCAGGATAAGGCCGATCGCTATCGCGCTCAGGCTCGTCAATTGGGGGTTGAAGAACAAGTGCAGTTCTTCTCGGGGCGGGACGATGTAGCAGAATTGATGTCTGCTGCTGATTTATTACTTCACCCAGCTGTACAGGAAGCCGCCGGTATTGTCTTGCTAGAAGCTGTAGTTGCCGGGCTGCCGGTATTAACTACCGAAGTTTGCGGCTATGCGGGTTATATCAACGCCGCCCAATGTGGGGTGGTGATTCCTGAACCTTTTGAGCAGGAAAATCTGAATACAGCACTTTTCGATGCGCTGCAAAATAATGAGCAGAGAAGTCGTTGGGCCGGGAACGCACGGCATTTTGCTGATACAAAAGATCTCTACAGCCTGGCAGATAAAGCTGCAGATATCATTTTAGGTCCTAAGAATGATTGAATTAAAAGAACCATTTGCCACGCAGTGGCAAGGAAAAGACCCGTTTACTGAAGTCGCTAAGCTGGACGGTGAGGTTTTTCGCGCCCTGGAAACACGACGTACCCTACGTTTTGAGATGATGGGTAAGGGTTATTTTCTTAAATATCATCATGGAACCACGCTTAAAGAAGTGGTGAAGAATCTTATATCTTTACGTATGCCTGTACTTGGCGCAGACCGTGAGTGGCTGGCGATACATCGCTTGCAAGAACTGAATGTTGACACCATGACCGGCGTGGCATTTGGGCAGAAAGGACTGAATCCGTTAGAGCGCACCTCATTTATCATCACTGAAGATCTCTCTCCTGCTATCAGCCTTGAAGATTTTTGTGCAAGGTGGAAAGTTGAGCCCCCTGATTTTGTATTAAAACGGACCATTATTACCCGCGTGGCAGAAATGGTGGGTAAAATGCATCGGGGGGGAGTAAATCATCGGGATTGCTATATTTGCCATTTTTTACTCCAACAACCGATGCCAGAAAATATTGCGGATATCAAACTCTCCGTAATCGATTTGCATCGTGCACAAATTCGTCAGCATGTGCCACGCCGCTGGCGGGATAAGGATCTGATTGGACTCTATTTCTCTTCACTTGAGATCGGGTTGACGTCCAGAGATATCTACCGTTTTTTACGTGTCTATTTTTCGAAGCCACTACGTGAAATCTTTCGTCAGGAAGTCAGGTTGTTTGAACAGGCTGTCACAAAAGCGCAAAAAATAAGACAAAGAACAATTAGAAAAGCGCTATAAATAACACATGAAGTTTGAGGCCATTTTATTATGAACATTGATTTCCAGAAGCTAATCATTCAAAAACATGTTATCGACAGCTCCTCGCATGACAAGAGTAAAAAATTAAGTGTTGCGTATGGTGTCGATCGTAATTTTTTGTTTGGTTCTGGCATTTCTATGACCTCAGTATTAGTGAATAATCCTGATATTGATATCCACTTTTATATAGCAACAGACTATATAGATGATGATTATCTGGAATGCGTAAAACGCCTGACGCAGATGTACAGTACGACAGTCACTGTCCTTGTGTTCGATAACGCTGCATTTCGTGAACTGCCGAGTACAAAAGCATGGACTTATGCAATGTACTATCGTTATTTCGCATTTGAATATTTAAGCACAGAGTTAAGCTCCGTACTGTATCTTGATGCAGATGTTATTTGCAAAGGCTCTCTTCGCGAGCTTACCGAGATTAACTTCTGTGGGGAATATGCTGCTGTTATCAATGATATTGATGAAGTGCGTATTAAATCCGGTAACAGACTCGGTATTCCTGAATTGAGTAACGGTTACTTTAATTCCGGTGTGGTATTTGCGAATCTTCAAGTTTGGCGTGAGCAGCAGTTATTGACAAAGGCATTTTCTATCTTAGATAAACGCCAAAAGGAACTTCTGTATTTTGACCAGGATGTTCTGAATATATTGTTTGTCGGTAATGTCATTTTCCTGAGACGAGATTTTAACTGCATTTATGGTGTTGATCAGGAACTGAAAAATAAAAATGATAAAATTTACAAGGATTATATTACAGATGATACTGTATTAATACATTATGTCGGTGTTACTAAGCCATGGCATACATGGGCTAAATATCCGGTGGCTAAATTCTTCATTGATGCCTATAAAAAATCCGCATGGGCGGAAAAATCCTTGTTAAATGCAAACACAGCAAAACTGTATAAACGTAAATCACGGCATGAAAGAGTGCAGCGTAAATATATTCGCTCGATACTTAGTCATGTGATGTATATAAAAAACAAACTACATAGTGCACGGTCTCATTAGTATTTAGATGTGCAGATAATTTTCAGATAGCATATAAAAAGGTGTAGTACATGAATTTTGATTGTCATCAGTCTATTAAAGACACCATTGAGGTTTTTGGGGCTCCAGAAACTCAAACCCCACAGCTCAATATTGCTTGGGGGGTTGATCAAAACTTTATGTTTGGGGCGGCAGTTTCGATGTCGTCCGTTTTACTACATAACAAAGATATCAGCATACATTTTCATCTTTTTACTGATTATCTTGACTCAGATTACCGCAAAAGATTAGAAAAACTAGCTAAGCAGTTTTCTACCAATATAACTGTATATGTGATGGATGCCGAAGGATTAAAGATCCTTCCGTGTGGGAATGCATGGTCACACGCGACCTACTTCAGATTTATCGCGTTTGAGTATCTTAGCGAAAAGATCGATAATCTTCTCTATATAGACGCTGATGTTGTATGTAAAGGATCACTTATTGAGTTAACACAAATCAATCTGGAACATCATGTTGCAGCGGTTATTCAGGATGTTGAAGATAGTCGGGTGTATGCCGCGCAGCGACTTAATACTCCGGAATTTAACGAACAATATTTCAATGCCGGTGTTATATTTGCAAATTTAAAGGAATGGAAAAAACAAAAATTCTTTACGGAAGCATTTTCGATCCTCTTGGATAAGACAAGAAAATTCGCTTTTCTGGATCAGGATGTCTTAAATATAATGTTTTTTGGTAAGACAATTTTTTTACCAAGAATTTATGATGCAATTTACGGCATTAAACAAGAACTCAAAAGTAAGGATACCTCAAGTTATAAAGAATATATAACAGATGATACCATCCTTATCCATTATATAGGCGTGACTAAACCCTGGAATTCATGGGCAAATTATCCTTCAGCACAGTTTTTTGTTGACGCCTGGAAGGCTTCGCCTTGGGCAGATGTTCCATTGTTACCCGCCAGAACGCCAAAACAATATAAAAAGAAATCACGCCATGAAAGATTACAAGGGAAGTATTTCGCCTCGGTAATAAGCTATATTGGTTATTTGCGGGAAAAATTAAAAAGTAAGTAAAAAAACTCCCGTAAGGGAGTTTTTTATTAACGTAATTTAGTCTTAAGGTATTTCAAATACCATTTGATCGAGGCGCAATACTTCCCTTTTTTAGCTTCCTGGCGTGAATAGACCCGATAATCAGTAGGTCTCATACGTGGAGCATAAGAACGCATTTCTGTGTTTCGCCATGGTGTGAAATGATGGTAGAAAAGATAAAGTTGCTGTGAAAGCCCGGTATGCTCTTTATACCAGGGCTTCCTTCCACCAGTGAAGTGGATAATTCTTGGCAGAATATCTTTTTGGTAGAAGAATATCTCTTTTTGTTGATCGGTAAACCAGTTGAACAAAAAATTCCACCGGTTATCAATAAACTTAACGTTACCATCCATTGCGATATTCAGTGCATCCTGGTCAAAGTAAGGCAAGGCTTTACCTTGTTCAAATAACACGGTGTTTGCTTTATTTTCAATATCAAACTTGATCCAGTTTTCAATGTTAATATACAAAAAACCAGCATTGAAATAATGACCAGTACTCAGGCCCAAGCGTTTGGCATTTTTTGTATCATGAATATCGAGAGAATCGTGGCTGACTGCACAAATGACGTTGCTGATATCAATGCTGTTAATGTCATTGAGCTTATCAAAACACAGAGTATCTGCATCCAGGTAGATAAAATGCTCAACTTTATCTTTAAGTAAGCGCGGTACGGCCAGACGCATATATGTCGAACGGTTCAGATGTTTGATTGCAAAGTCACTGTTATACTTTTCAATCTCTTCTTTATCGATATTGATAACCTGAATTTTATCACTGGTTGAACGCAGTTTATTGATTTCTTCGTCAGTAACGTCATAGACAAAGACAAAAAATGACAGGTCCTGTTCCGGGTTGTTCATTATGACAGACATAATGGACACTGCTACATATTCCAGATAATTAGCATCTGTACAGTAAGCAATATTAATAATGTTATTTTTGTTGTCCATTTATGCTTTCTCATTACCTTGAACATTGTCATTATCATGAAGTACCATATCAATAGCGTCAACCACGGCCTGTTCCGGTATCCATGTCAGATATTTTTTTGACCGGTCGAGCTCATCCCGCGAAGGCATCGGATGGTATTCGCCAGCCCAAATCAAAACGGCTTTATCCGACCATGGTTTCCACTGTTGATAATTGGTGGCGCCAAACAAGCAAACTTGCGGTGTCTTAAGCGCTGCTGCCATATGCATCGGTGCAGAATCGACACCAATGTACAAAACAGCATGATCGATCAATGCAGCCAACTGCAAAAAGGTGGTTTTACCTGCCAGCGTCAGGTCAGGGGAAGATTGGCACAGATCAGCAATGCGTTGAACCTGCTGCTGCTCACTTGTTGCTGGCCCACAGGTAAGATAGACGTGCAGACCTCGTTGGTGCAGGTGGTCTATAACATGCGCGAATTTATCATCATCCCAGCATTTAAACTCTTGCCTGGCAGTGGGCTGAATAACGACATATTTCTGCGCTGGCAACGTGGGTAACAGGGATACCAGATGTTGATAATCGTCCTGACGATAACTCAGCGACATCTCTTTCTTCAGTTCTGTTTCGCTAAACCCGATACCTTTTAGAATAGATAAATTTTGTTCAACAATATGCGTACCAATGAATGGCGTTACGCGCGTAAAAAGTCGATTCCACAGATCTTTTTCGCGCTCAAAAGCAATTGAAGGACGGCGTAAAGAGGCGATAAGCGCACCGATCGGCCATTGTTCAGTGAGGTTAACAATCAGGTCATAGTGGTTTTTCTTCAGTTGTTTACGCACTGAAAGGTAATTTTTCACTGTTGACAGCAGGCCCTGTTTTTTCTCAATCAGATAAAAATTATTAATATCTTTATGGGCGGCTAAGATTGCTTTGGTATCTTTATAGAGGAGCAGATCGATCTTAGCATGTGGATAACGAGCCCGAATGCTGGCAATGACTGGTGTTGTTAGCAGAACATCCCCATAAAACTTGAGCTTGCAAATAAGAACTCGGTCAATTTTTTCAAACATGTTAAAATCCCTTTCGAAAAAATAAGTTCTTAAAAGCAGATATTGTTTTATATCTTATTTCAGAAATAGAACGATCAATATGGGGATATTTCATCTTAAGAATTATTTTTTTCTTGACGATTTTCGTATCGCAGCATGCTAGTGCATTCTGAATGTCATTCAGCATACTTTCGCTGTAGCGATAATAACCTTTTTTCTTGCGTAATAGTTTACGTCCTTCCAGAAAACAGTTGATGATCATAAGTGTGGCAACAGTACGTTTTGCGCTATTTTTATTTATATAGTTATACATTTTTCGCATAGCAAAAAAGATACTTTCCGCATCACTATCAATAATGTTCTCGGTAATGCTCTTTTCATTTTTCCGGTAAAAATACAATTTGTTTTCAATCTTTAATATTTTATGGCATTTAAAGTATTGGAAAGGGCAGAAAATCATGTCTTCATACCGACGATGTTCTTCGAATCGATCGTTGCCAATAACGTTACGACGGAAGATTTTTGTCATGAGATGCCATTGCCCTGCCCGAAATATTGGCAGAAGAGGAGTATAATTATCATCTGATAATATAATTTCGTGCTGACTAATGTCGTTTTCTATACCAGATGAATTCTGATACAGATTTTTTATATCTCGGGTTAAATTAAATTCGAGAATGTCATATTTTTCATCTCTCAACTTAGGGAGAAGAATAGTGAAATAATCTGCGCAGACAATATCGTCACTGTCAACAAAGCCAATATATTTCCCTGTCGCATGGGCAAGCCCAACGTTACGGGTGATTGCAACGCCCTGATTTTTTTGGCTTATATATTTAACATTATGGCAATCTTTTTCGCGGTAAAACGCATTTATACGCTCTTCGGTTAAATCCGTAGAGCCATCATTAACAATTATTACCTCTACATCATCAGTGATGCTCTGATGTATAGACGCCAACGTCGCTGTGATGAGTTCAGCGTTGTTGTATGTAGGTATAATAATGCTCAGTAAATAACCGGAAGCGTTAACCATGGCATCGTTCTCTTGTTGGATTCGAGCTCAGTACTGCTGCTACACATAACGCCAGTACGCTGCTCAGGGCTTCACCTTTGGCATACAATAATAAATCACTCAAGCCATAGATAGCGATTGCGCCTGAGATAACGAACAACAAGGGACTACGTTGCCAGTAAGCTGTTAAAAACATGGCGATATAGAGCAAGAGTAGCACAACAACCCCAGGGATGCCCTTTAGCGAAAAGGTATCAATGACTTCGTTATGCAGGTGGACGTTAATGAACTCAAGTGCCCCTTGTAAGGAAGTATCTTGCACGGCAAGTCGCTGAATTTCTGCTCCGCGTTGTTCAAGTGACTGCCCCCAGTCATGACCGTTCCCAGATTCAATCCCTGCCCGTTGCATCGCCAGTCGCGCGCCGATAGAAGTATTACTATTGTTTTGATTATAAGAGTGCAGATCGACCAGGAAGTTCTGGTAGCGGCTTTCAATGATTGGTTTTAAGGGAATCGCAGCAACTCCCACCAGTATTACAAAACCCAGCAGTGCCCTTAATAGCATGGTGCGGTTGTGACGATAGTACATCAGGAATAGGCCGACACTCAGGATCGGGTATACCAAAATAGCAGCCCGAGTTTGCGTTGTGATGATGACTGCCAGCGATATCAAAAAATGTAACAGATAGAGTGCAACGGTGTGTTTTAGACGAAGATTAATAATGGCCTGAGACGCTAATAATGCAATTAGCGTCAGAGCGTAGGCTGTGCCGGTTTGGTGTTCAAAACCGAGAGCAACACGGTAGGTCATAATATCTGGTGCTCCGGCAGCCTCGTAGCCTGCGAAAAGATACAAGCCTATTGCGGTAAGAATCGTCCAGAGACTGGTAATGCGAGTTTTGTTGGCACACGGCTCTCGCGTGGTCAGAGCTGTCATAACCAGTGCGGCAAAAATCATCACTTTGCCACCGTTCTGGTATGAACGATAGGCACCGGTAAAGGCTGAGCCAGATTGTTTAAATACTTCTACCCAAATAATCTGGAGTAAACCAAAGAGCAGCAACATAACAGGCAAAACCAGATTTTGTTTGTTACTGCACACATGCTTTATATTTTTTCCTATAAGCGGCAGAGACAGAGCCGTGGAGAAAATAAATACCTTCAGCGCTTCATCTGGATTGACCAGGACCATCGCAAGAGTTGCCAGGATCCCAGCATAAAATAAGACGTATATAAAATCGAATGGATTATTTTTTATACTACAAACAAAACGAGAAAACATGTGTTGGCGAAGCATGGTTCGTCTCTTAAAGTTAAAGCAAATTATTATCAATTAGCGATACGTTGACTAAGCTTGCGTCCAGATCCTGCAATTTTCCGGAATGGCTCTGCTGTGTGTATTGATTCTTCCCATATCCACCAATCAATCCCGGGTCTGTCGGGCCATACAACGTAATATTGGGGCGATCCAAGGCGGCGGTTAAATGGCTGAGACCTGTATCAACCGACACCACAAACTTTGCCCCCGCCAGAATGCGAGCAACCTCTTCCAGACTCATTCGCGGCAGGACATCAACGTAGGGAAAACCTTCCGCCAGCCTTTTGGCGCGCTCTTCTTCATGAGGGGCGCCCCAGGGGAGTTTAATACGGATGCCCGTATTATTTAACAGCTCAATCAGCTCCCGCCAGTTGGCTTCTGGCCAGTGCTTATCATCACGTGTTGTGGCATGCAGGAATACGGCATATTGGCCTGTATCAGCATTACATTCATTCACAAAATGCTGAGCGATAGCGTAATCACCCTGCGACTGCGGTTTGGCATATCCCAGACTTTTGGCGAACAATTCACGCGTACGTTCTACCGCGTGCTGCTGTTTGGCAATGTGATGTTTGCGATTATAAAACAGGCTAGCCAGCGGCTCGCGGGCCGTACTCCAGTCCATACCATGCTTGACGCCACGTGCCAGACGCGTCACCAACGCCGCACTTTTAACCAGACCCTGCGCATCAATTATCGCGTCATACTGCTGCAAACGTACCGCATCGCGAAACGCTTTACGCTCGGCTTTAATCGGCGCTGAAAACCAGGCTTTACGCCAGCGGCGAATCGCCACTGGGATGACCCGGTCAACGGCTGCATGCCAGGAAGGGATCTGCGCGAATCCTTCTTCCACCACCCAATCAAATTGAATACCCGGAATAGCCTGCTGCGCATCGGTTAATGCGGGCAACGTATGCAGTACATCGCCCATAGACGACGTTTTAACGATCAGAACCCGCATCCGTCAGGCTTCCTCTTGTAACAACAGGTCGTTGAGTTCTTCCAGTACACGCTTGGGTGTGATGTCAATCAGGCTTTGGTGATAGCCTTCAGCCGCATCGCCCTTGCGCACTTTGTGATAGCCCGTAATCAGACGAATGACCCGCGCTTTGTGCGACAACGGCGGGGTAAAGTCCGGACTACTTGGGCCATACAATGCTACCAGAGGTCGATTCAACGCTGCGGCAACGTGCATTAATCCAGAGTCGTTGGTGACGACCGCTTTGCAGGCGGCGAGCAGAATAACGGCCTGCTCCAGCTGCGTTTCGCCCGCCAGATTACGACACCAGGCCTGCTGCTCAACGCTTAACGTTGCCAGGATTTCATTTCCGGCTTCATGATCTTTTGCCGAGCCAAACAGCACAATCTGATGACCTTCGTCGATCAGCTGTTTTGCCAGTTCAGCATAATGGTAGTGTGGCCAGCGTTTCGCCGGACCAAATTCCGCACCCGGGCAAAAACCGATGATGGGGCGTTCGGCAGAAAGGGAGAACTGGCTACAGGTCAGAGACTTTTCACCTTCGCTGACCTGCAACTGTGGCCACAGCAGAGGTTGCGGCAAATCTTTAGCCGACAGCATCACGCCTTTATCGTAGGCCAGGGCCACATAGCGTTCGACCATCAGCGGCCATGCGTCTTTATCCAGCACGCGCGCATCGTTGAGCAGGCCGTAGCGCATTTCACCACGCCAACCGGTACGATGCGGAATACCTGCAAAAAAGGGCACCAACGCGGATTTAAACGAGTTAGGCAGCACATAAGCGCGGTCATAGCGCTTCTCACGCAGGCTATGACCGAGCTTACGCCGTTCACCAATTTCCAGAGCGCCATGCCCAAGCGGCATCGCGATCGCTTCATTGACTTCCGGCATCCGCGATAACAGCGGACGGCACCATGCAGGTGCCATCACGTCGATTATCGCCTGGGGATAGCGCGCCTTGAGCGTGCGATAGAGACTTTGCGACATCATCATGTCGCCCACCCAAGACGGGCCAACCACCAGAATCCTCATAGATTGCCTGCCTTATGCGTCGCGGTTCAGCCAGGCCATATATTCCGTTACGCCTTCAGCAACGGTCTTAAACGGCTTGTCATAGCCCGCGGCGCGCAGGTTGGTCAGGTCTGCCTGAGTAAACGCCTGGTAGCGGCCTTTCAGTTTTTCCGGGAATGGAATGTACTCAATGCTGCCTTTTTTGTGGTACGCCAGCGTTGCGTCAGCAACGGCCTGGAAAGATTCCGCACGACCGGTACCGAGGTTAAAGATGCCGGATACCCCGTTTTCCAGGAACCACAGGTTTACCGCAGCCACATCGCCAACATAAACGAAATCACGTTTGAAGTTTTCGCTGCCTTCGAACAGTTTTGGTGTTTCGCCATTGTTAAGCTGGGTATTGAGGTGGAAAGCGACGCTCGCCATGCTCCCTTTATGGCCTTCACGCGGTCCGTAGACGTTGAAATAGCGGAAGCCAACAATCTGAGAGTTGGCTTCTGGCAGGATCTGACGAACGTACTCGTCGAACAGGAATTTTGAGTAGCCATAGACGTTCAGCGGTTTCTCATATTCACGGGATTCGATGAAATCAGAAGTGCGACCGCCATAGGTGGCGGCAGAGGACGCGTACAGGAACGGGATTTCACGCTCCAGGCAGTAGTGCAGTAGCTCTTTGGAGTATTGATAGTTGTTATCCATCATATACTTGCCGTCCCACTCGGTGGTGGAAGAGCATGCGCCTTCGTGGAAAATAGCTTCGATATCGCCGAAATCTTCCCCGGCCATAATCTGGATCAGGAAGTCTTCCTTGTCCATGTAGTCAGCAATATTCAGATCCACCAGGTTAACAAACTTGGTGCCGTCTTTCAGGTTGTCCACCACCAGGATGTCGGTGATGCCTTTATCATTCAGGGACTTAACGATGTTGCTGCCGATAAAGCCCGCGCCGCCGGTAACGATGATCATAAATGTAACCTTCGAATTATGGAGTCAGAGACAATCTCAGACACGAATACTTTCTATCATATCACTACATGGCTCAGGCTTCAGCCATTCACCGATAAGCCGTGCGGGTACACGTGATTTATGCTTCATTTTGAAGAAGTGATGATGTGTCATCTCGTATCAACGTATAGCTTTGGGTAATATGTGCTGAAATTTGCCCAGTCTGGAGAATTGAAATGCGTGGGGATTTTTACAAACAGTTAACCAACGATCTCGACACCGCACGTGCGGAAGGATTGTTTAAAGAAGAGCGCATTATTACATCTGCCCAGCAGGCGGATATCACCGTGGCGGACGGAAGCCACGTTATTAACTTTTGTGCGAACAACTATCTGGGACTGGCTAACCACCCGGAGCTGATTGCAGCGGCAAAAGCGGGTATGGATTCTCACGGATTTGGTATGGCTTCGGTTCGCTTTATTTGCGGTACCCAGGATAGCCATAAGCAACTGGAGCAAAAACTGGCGGCATTCCTCGGTATGGAAGATGCCATCCTTTACTCTTCCTGCTTCGACGCCAATGGCGGCCTGTTTGAAACGCTGCTGGGCGCAGAAGACGCAATTATTTCCGATGCCCTGAACCACGCTTCTATCATTGATGGCGTTCGTCTGTGTAAAGCAAAACGTTTCCGCTACGCCAACAACGATATGGTGGAACTGGAAGCTCGCCTGAAAGAAGCACGTGAAGCGGGCGCTCGTCATATCCTGATCGCCACTGATGGCGTGTTCTCTATGGATGGTGTGATCGCTAACCTGAAAGGCGTTTGCGATCTGGCGGATAAATACGACGCGCTGGTCATGGTTGATGATTCCCATGCCGTCGGTTTTGTCGGCGAAAATGGTCGTGGCTCCCATGAATACTGTGACGTGATGGGTCGCGTGGACATCATCACCGGTACTCTGGGTAAAGCACTCGGCGGCGCATCCGGTGGTTACACCGCAGCGCGCAAAGAAGTTGTTGAGTGGCTTCGTCAGCGTTCCCGTCCTTATCTGTTCTCCAACTCACTGGCGCCAGCGATTGTTGCGGCCTCCATTAAAGTGCTGGAAATGGTTGAAGCTGGCAGTGACCTGCGCGACCGCCTGTGGGCGAACGCACGTCAGTTCCGTGAGCAAATGTCTGCCGCTGGCTTTACTCTGGCCGGTGCCGATCACGCGATTATCCCGGTGATGTTGGGTGATGCAGTGATCGCGCAGGACTTTGCTCGTGAACTGCAAAAAGAGGGGATTTACGTTACCGGATTCTTCTATCCGGTGGTTCCAAAAGGCCAGGCGCGTATCCGTACCCAGATGTCTGCGGCGCATACCCCTGAGCAGATTACGCGTGCTGTTGAGGCGTTCACACGCATTGGTAAACAACTGGGCGTTATTGCCTGAGGATGTGAAATGAAAGCGTTATCCAAACTGAAAGCGGAAGAGGGCATTTGGATGACTGACGTTCCTGAACCGGAAGTCGGTCATAACGATTTGCTGATTAAAATCCGTAAAACAGCCATCTGCGGGACTGACGTTCACATTTATAACTGGGATGAATGGTCGCAAAAAACCATCCCAGTACCGATGGTCGTTGGGCATGAGTATGTCGGCGAAGTTGTTGGCATCGGTCAGGAAGTTAAAGGCTTTAAAATCGGCGATCGCGTTTCAGGCGAAGGTCATATCACCTGCGGACATTGCCGTAACTGCCGCGGTGGACGTACTCACCTGTGCCGCAATACGACCGGTGTCGGTGTAAACCGTCCGGGCTGCTTTGCGGAGTACCTGGTGATCCCGGCATTTAACGCATTTAAAATCCCGGACAATATCTCCGACGACCTGGCGTCTATCTTCGATCCGTTCGGTAATGCAGTGCACACGGCACTGTCGTTCGATCTGGTTGGGGAAGATGTACTGGTGTCCGGTGCGGGTCCAATCGGTATTATGGCGGCGGCAGTCGCGAAGCACGTTGGCGCACGCCACGTGGTGATCACCGACGTTAATGAGTATCGCCTTGAGCTGGCGCGCAAAATGGGTATCACCCGCGCGGTCAACGTGTCGAAAGAGAATCTGACCGACGTGATGGCTGAACTGGGTATGACCGAAGGGTTTGATGTGGGCCTGGAGATGTCCGGGGCGCCGCCAGCGTTTCGCGCTATGCTGGACACCATGAATCACGGTGGCCGTATTGCTATGCTGGGTATTCCGCCATCTGATATGTCCATCGACTGGACGAAAGTTATCTTTAAAGGACTGTTTATTAAAGGTATCTACGGTCGTGAGATGTTTGAGACATGGTACAAAATGGCTGCACTGATCCAGTCTGGTCTGGATTTGTCGCCGATCATCACCCATCGATTCTCCATCGATGAATTCCAGCAGGGCTTTGACGCGATGCGTTCAGGCCAGTCAGGGAAAGTGATCCTGAGCTGGGATTAACCGTATCCACCCTGTGGATTCTGTGTGTTGTCCCCGGATGTTGATTATCATTAATCATCCGGGGCGTTTTTTGCCTGCACAATCTCCCCCGCCCGGCGCATTTTCCGCTAAAGAATTAATAATTTTTTCTGAAAATCTACCGCTTAATATGCTAAAAAGTGCCGATTACTCTATTGTCTGGCTGGATTTGATATGACCTATATCCCTGGTCTCCTGAGCGTCATTATGCCGCTTTACAACACGGGTGAACCGTTCATTGCGTGTATGGATTCGCTGATTGCGCAAACCTGGAAGAACCTGGAGATCATCATTGTTAATGATGGCTCTACGGATAACTCTGCGGAGCTTGCTCAGTCTTATGCGGATCGTTATCCACACGTTCATCTGCTGCACCAGCGCAATGGGGGCGTTTCGGCGGCGCGCAATACCGGTATGAAAGTCGCCAGGGGGGAGTACATCGCGTACGTAGACGGCGATGATATTGCCTATCCGGAAATGTATGAAACGCTGATGACTATGGCGCTGAAAGACAACCTGGATGTTGCGCAGTGCAACGCTGATTGGTGTATTGCGGAAACCGGCCACACCTGGGCATCCATTCCTACCGATCGTATTCGTTCTACCGGCGTGATGACCGGGCCAGACTGGTTACGCAAAGCGTTAGCCAGCCGCCGTTGGCGACACGTTGTCTGGATGGGCGTTTATCGTCATCAGACTATCCGCGACGCGGGGCTGACCTTCCTGTCTGGCCTGCATCACCAGGATATTATCTGGACGACGGAGTTTATGTTTAATGCGAAGCGCGCGCGTTACACGGAAATCCCTCTGTATAAATACTTCCTGCACGGCGCATCTGTTAGCCGTCTGCCGCGCACCGGGCTGAAAAACCTCGCTTACCAGCGCCACTACATCAAAATTACCCGTCTGCTGGATAAGATGAATCACGACTACGCTGGGCGTATTCCCATTTACCCGGAATTCAAACAGCAGGTGATTTACGAAGCGCTACGCGTTTGTCATTGCATCCGTAAAGAACCGGACGAGAAAATCCGCCAGCGCATGATTGCTGAAGTATTCGTGTCGGGTATGTTCAAGCGTATGGTAAGCAATATTTGCAGCGTTAAGCTGGGTTATCAGGTGCTGTTGTGGGCCATCCGCTTTAGCCAGTGGCGCGATAAAGCACTGACGCCGCGCCGCCTGGCTCATTTAACGCTGGATAGCAAAGACTGATTATTGCCAGCCCTGCCACTGCAGGCGCATATACTGCACCAGCGTGCTTTGGGTAATGCTTTCGCCGAGCACGCTGAAGAAGCGGCTGGCGTACACTGGCTCTAACGGCTGCTTCGGTTTGCATAATTTCACCCCGCGGAAAGGATTACGCGGCGCATCAGGTGTACCGTTCTTCGGTGGCGTGAGGTTTGGTCTGGAGGTATCCACCTGCGGTTCATTGAGCAGGCTGCTTGGGCGAACCAACGTGATGTCGGCTGGCAGGCTATACAGCATCTGCTGCAGGACACGAACCGTAGACGGGTGAGGATGGCCAATGGCGATTGCGGAACCGTTGCGGCGCGCCAGCTCGACGGCACGATTAAACTGACGGCGAATATCGGCTTCGTTTTGCGTGTCATCCAGGAAGACTTTGCGTTTGATGACTTTCACACCGGTCCCTGACGCTGCGCGCATTGCCTGGCTGTTACCAATGGTCATGCTGTCCAGGAAGTAGAGATCGTATCGCTCCAGCGCCTGCATCACCTTCTGCATGCCAAACAGGCTGGAGGTCATCGCGCTGCCCATATGGTTGTTCAGACCGACCGCATTCGGTACTTTGCTTACCGCGTCGCGAATAATTCGCTCAATCTCTTCGCTGCTCATTTCAGGGCGTAATGTATCTTTCTCTAACGGCTGCTTGCTCAGCGGCGCCATTGGCAGATGGATTAAGACTTCATGCCCGCTGTTATGCGCTTTGATTGCCATTTCTCGCGCATGTGGGGCGTTAGGCAGAACGGCAACGGAGATGGTAGAAGGCATCGCCAGTACCTGGTTTTCAGTGTGTGGGCGATAGCCGAAATCATCAATGACGATGGCGAGTTTGCCAGCAAAAACAGGTGTTGCGAAGGCCAGCAGGCTGGCGAGAGAGAGTAGTAGACGACGAAATTGTTGTGGCAAAACTTATCTTCCCAACCACGGCTGTGGATTGACCGCCTGACCCTGGCGACGAATTTCGAAATAGAGTGCCGGCCTGCCCTGACCGCCGCTGCTACCCACTAGTGCTATAGGCTGCCCGGCGCGAACCTGCGTACCGACGCTGACCAGTGCGCTCTGGTTATAACCGTACAGGCTCATATCGCCTTTACCGTGCTCAACGACGACCACCAGGCCATAGCCCTGCAACCAGTCCGCCAGAATGACGCGACCATCGGCAATGGCTTTAACTTCGGTGCCTTCGGATGCGCCAATAACCATCCCCTTCCAACGTAGCTCACCCTGCAGCTGTTCGCCATAACGATGTAGGGTTGGACCCCGAACGGGCCAGAATGCCTGGCCGCGTGGCGAACCCAAACCGCCGGTACGGGACATCAGTGATTTTTCGCTTTCGGTCGGCTTGTAGGTCGAGCCTTTTCGTGACGCATCCTTCTGCTTATCACGTACGGCCTGCGCCTCGCGCGCTTCACGTTCCGCGCGCGCTTTGGCCGCAGCTTCGGCGCGAGCAATGCTGTTGCGCAGACGGGATTCGTTAGCGCGCATTTCGCCCAGTTGCTGCTGGCCCTGTTGAATCGAGGACTCAAGACCCGCCAGTGTTTTCTGGCGTTCGTTACGCGCCTGCTCCAGCTTAGCCTGCTGAGCGCGCTGTTCGTACAGTAGCGTCTGCTGTTCGCTTTGCTTATCTTCCAGCTCGGCTTTTTGCGAGTCGACCTCTTCGCGCGTTTGTTTCAGCTGCGCGATAGTTTCTTGCCTCGCCTGGTTCAGGTAGCCGAAATAGGCTTGCAGGCGCTGTCCGCGCTGGCTTTCTTCGCCGCTAAGGATGAGCTGAATACCGGTGTGTTCACCCTGGCGAAACGCGGCGTCTAACTGGGCTGCCAGACTGCGCTCTTGCGCTGCTCGTTGCTTTTCCAGCTTCGCGAGTGCTGCGTTCATCTCTGCGATTTGCGCGTTCAGCTGTACCAGTGAGTTCTGCGTTTCGCGTAACTGCCTTGCGGCAACGGCGATGGCTTGTTCCTGAGCTTTAAGCTGAGCGAGGAGAGTGGAACGTTGTTGTTGCTGTTGGCGTACCGCGCGTTCTTTTGCCGCGATATCGGCCTGAATAGATTTGAGCTGGTCGCGTTCGTCCGCGTGGGCGGAAAAGGCGCACAGCAATACGCCAGCGCTAAGCGCGCTGGCGTAGAACAAGGGCCTGACTGAAAACTTACGCGGTTTCACGGCCCGAGTGATGGTATTAATCGCCTTTCCCCTCATGGGGAGGGATTATTCCACGATGAACAGCGGCTTACCAGTCATCTCTTGCGGGATTTCCATACCCATCAGCGTCAGCATCGTCGGGGCGATATCAGAAAGTTTGCCGCCTTCGACTGCTTTGACGTTCTTACCACCGACATAAATCAGCGGAACGGGCAGGTTGGTATGTGCAGTATGTGCCTGACCGGTGGACGGATCGCGCATCTGCTCTGCGTTACCGTGGTCTGCGGTGATCAGCAACTGGCCGCCAACGGACTCAACCGCTTTAGTCACCTGCTCAACGCAGTGATCCAGCGCTTCAACCGCTTTAACCGCTGCTTCCATCACCCCGGTGTGACCAACCATGTCGCCGTTCGGGTAGTTACAAATGATGGTGTCGTATTTACCGCTCTCAATCGCTGCAACCAGCTTCTCGGTCAGTTCAGCAGAGCTCATTTCCGGCTGCAGATCGTAGGTCGCAACTTTCGGAGAGTTGATCAGGATGCGGTCTTCGCCTTTGAACGGCTCTTCTACGCCGCCGTTGAAGAAGAAGGTCACGTGCGCATATTTTTCAGTTTCGGAAATACGCAGCTGCGTTTTTTCGTTCTTCGCCATCCACTCACCAAAGGTGTTGGCCAGAGATGCTGGTGGGTAAGCAACCGCAGTTTTGATGTCTGCCGCGTATTCGGTCAGCATCACAAAGTTGAGGTTAACGACTTTCTTACGGGCGAAGCCGTCGAAATCAGCGTTAACAAACGCACGGGTGATTTCACGCGCACGGTCAGCACGGAAGTTCATGAAAATCAGCGTATCGCCATCTTCCATAGCAGCATCTGCCTGACCTTCGGCACGGATAACGGTCGCTTTGACGAATTCGTCGTTTTCGTCGCGGGCATAAGCAGCCTGCAGACCTTCAACCGCCGTAGCGAACTGGAACTCGCCCTTCGCCAGCGTCATCAGATCGTAAGCCTGTTCTACGCGATCCCAACGGTTGTCGCGGTCCATAGCGTAGTAACGACCGATGATGGACGCTACTCGGCCTTTGCCCAGCGCGGCAAATTTCTCTTCGAATTTCTGCAGTGAATGTTCAGCGCTGCGCGGCGGGGTATCACGACCATCAAGGAAAGCGTGCAGATAGATTTTTTCAGCGCCGCGTTCAGCGGCCATTTCTACCATCGCCATGATGTGATCTTCGTGGCTGTGAACGCCGCCAGCAGAGAGCAGACCCATGATGTGTACCGCTTTCCCGGCATTTTTTGCCTGGTCGACCGCGCTGGTCAGCACCGGGTTAGCGAAGAAAGTACGTTCTTTGATTTCAACGTCCAGACGGGTAAGGTCCTGATACACGATACGGCCCGCGCCCAGGTTTACGTGACCCACTTCGGAGTTGCCCATCTGGCGATCGGGCAGGCCGACTTCCAGACCGGACGCATCAATCAGGGTATGCGGACGTTTTGCCCACAGCGCATCCATTACCGGGGTTTTAGCACTAAAAATGGCGTTATCCTGGCTGTCTTCGCGATAGCCGTAGCCATCCAGAATCACCAGTACCATAGGTTTTTTAGAAACCGACATTGCGACAACCTCACACTCAAGAGATAAAAAATAATTGCGTAATTTTACTACAGCTGAATCGATAAAGTAGCCCCCGAAGATCAAATAATGGGGGATCGCGTGCTAAGGGGAACACCGATTTACATTTTTTTTTCCGTAGCGCCCCGCAAAAATGCAATCCAATGCACGCTCTGGCTGTATTTGCGCCAACGCGCAGGTATACTCCTTTCCTGGTTTTTTTAATCACTGAGTCGGGAGTTGTTACCCCCCATGCAAGAAATTATGCAATTTGTTAGTCGCCACCCTGTCTTGAGTATCGCCTGGATTGCGTTACTGGCGGCTGTATTATTTACCACGTTTAAGAGCCTGACCTCAAAAGTGAAGGTGATTACTCGCGGCGAAGCTACACGTCTTATCAACAAAGAAGACGCCGTTGTTGTGGATTTACGCCAGCGCGACGACTTCCGCAAAGGCCATATCGCAGGCTCCACTAACCTGCTGCCGAGCGAAATCAAAGCCAACAATTTTGGCGAACTTGAAAAACACAAAAACAAACCTGTGATTGTGGTTGATGGTTCAGGCATGCAGTGCCAGGATTCAGCAACTGCGCTGATTAAAGCCGGTTTTGAGCAAGTATCCGTACTGAAAGACGGCGTAGCGGGCTGGAGTGGTGAGAATCTGCCACTGGTTCGCGGCAAGTAATTTACCCATCTTCTTTCATGCCGCAGGGTAAAAAGAACACTGGAGATAAGTCATGGCCAATATTGAGATCTACACCAAAGCAACCTGCCCGTTTTGCCATCGCGCAAAAGCGCTGTTGAACAGCAAGGGTGTGAGTTTCCAGGAGCTTCCGATTGACGGCGATGCCGTAAAGCGTGAAGAGATGATCAAGCGCAGTGGCCGTACGACGGTTCCGCAGATTTTTATTGATGCACAGCACATTGGCGGTTGTGACGACTTGTATGCGTTGGATGCGCGTGGTGGACTGGATCCCCTGCTGCAATAAGGCGTACTGAAAGTATTTAAAGGACAACACTAAGGGTTTTCTAAACATGTCAGAACAAAATAACACTGAAATGGCTTTCCAGATCCAACGTATCTATACCAAGGATGTGTCTTTCGAAGCGCCAAATGCACCGCATGTTTTCCAGAAAGATTGGCAGCCAGAGGTTAAACTTGATCTTGATACCGCATCTACCCAACTGGCAGATGACGTGTATGAAGTAGTGCTGCGTGTCACTGTAACGGCTTCTCTTGGTGAAGAAACTGCGTTCCTGTGCGAAGTTCAGCAGGGCGGTATTTTCTCCATCAGTGGTATCGAAGGGACTCAGATGGCGCATTGCCTGGGCGCATACTGCCCGAACATTCTGTTCCCGTATGCCCGTGAATGCATCACCAGCCTGGTATCACGCGGTACGTTCCCGCAACTGAACCTTGCGCCGGTCAACTTTGATGCGCTGTTCATGAACTATTTACAGCAGCAGGCTGGCGAAGGTACTGAAGAACATCAGGATGCCTGATGAACCAAAGTAATGCTTCAATGACTGTGATTGGTGCCGGCTCGTACGGCACCGCTCTTGCCATCACCCTGGCAAGAAATGGCCATCAGGTTGTCCTGTGGGGCCATGATCCGAAACATATCGCGACCCTTGAGCACGATCGCTGCAACGTCGCGTTCCTTCCTGATGTGCCTTTTCCTGACACACTGCGCCTGGAAAGTGATTTAGCCACTGCGCTGGCCGCCAGTCGTAATATTCTGGTGGTGGTGCCGAGCCACGTCTTTGGCGAAGTGCTGCGAAACATCAAACCATTGATGCGTCCTGACGCACGACTGGTCTGGGCGACAAAAGGTCTGGAGGCGGAAACGGGGCGTCTGCTGCAGGACGTCGCGCGTGAAGCGCTGGGGGACTCAATTCCACTGGCGGTTATTTCCGGCCCGACGTTCGCCAAAGAGCTGGCTGCGGGCATGCCGACGGCGATTTCTCTGGCCTCGACGGACGACGCCTTTGCTGACGATCTCCAGCAGTTGCTGCACTGCGGCAAAAGCTTTCGCGTTTACAGCAACCCGGATTTCATTGGCGTGCAGCTTGGCGGCGCGGTGAAAAACGTCATTGCGATTGGTGCGGGGATGTCTGACGGCATCGGTTTTGGCGCGAATGCGCGTACCGCATTGATCACCCGTGGACTGACCGAAATGTCTCGCCTTGGCGCGGCGCTGGGTGCCGATCCTGCCACCTTTATGGGGATGGCGGGTTTAGGCGATCTGGTGCTGACCTGTACCGACAACCAGTCGCGTAACCGTCGTTTTGGCATGATGCTCGGCCAGGGTATGGACGTGCAGGGCGCGCAGGACAAGATTGGTCAGGTGGTTGAAGGCTATCGCAATACGAAAGAAGTTCGTGAATTGGCGCACCGTTTTGGTGTCGAGATGCCAATAACCGAGGAAATTTATCAAGTATTGTATTGCGGAAAAAACGCGCGCGAGGCAGCATTGACGTTATTAGGTCGTGCGCGCAAGGACGAGCGAAGCAGCCACTAGCCGTAAGGAACCGTTTCAATCTAACGACCCGACCCGCGAAGAACGGGTCGGTCGTTTTGCTACCTTCTGGAGTACGCAATGCCGTGTGAAGAACTGGATATCGTCTGGAAAAACATTAAAGCGGAAGCCCGGGCACTGGCGGAATGTGAGCCAATGTTGGCCAGTTTTTACCACGCAACGCTGCTCAAACATGAAAATCTCGGCAGTGCGCTAAGCTATATGCTGGCGAATAAACTCGCTTCTCCAATCATGCCCGCCATTGCGATTCGCGAAGTCGTGGAAGAGGCCTATGCCGCCGATCCTGAAATGATTGCCTCAGCGGCCTGTGATATTCAGGCGGTACGTACGCGTGACCCGGCTGTCGATAAATATTCCACCCCACTTCTGTACCTGAAGGGTTTTCATGCGCTTCAGGCCTACCGTATCGGTCACTGGCTGTGGCATCAGGGGCGTCAGGCGCTGGCGATCTTCCTGCAAAATCAGGTGTCCGTTACCTTCCAGGTAGACATTCATCCGGCGGCAAAAATTGGCCGTGGGATTATGCTCGATCACGCAACCGGCATTGTGGTCGGTGAAACGGCAGTGATTGAAAATGATGTCTCTATTCTGCAATCCGTCACGCTCGGCGGGACCGGTAAAGCCGGCGGCGATCGTCATCCGAAAATTCGTGAAGGTGTAATGATTGGCGCGGGAGCAAAAATTCTCGGCAACATTGAAGTCGGGCGCGGCGCGAAGATTGGCGCAGGTTCCGTGGTTTTACAACCGGTACCCCCGCATACCACTGCGGCAGGCGTACCTGCACGCATCGTCGGTAAGCCTGACAGCGATAAACCGTCTATGGATATGGATCAGCATTTCAACGGGATTCATCATACTTTCGAATACGGCGATGGCATCTGATTTCGAGCTATGCCCGGCGGCGCAGTGCTTACCGGGCCTACAAATCTCGTAGGTCGGATAAGGCGTCAGCCGCCATCCGACAAAAATCAACTACGCAATACCGCGCCAGGATAACCTAACTGGCGCCAGGCCTCATACACCACCACCGACACCGCATTTGACAGGTTCATGCTGCGACTGTCCGGCATCATCGGAATTCGAATTTTTTGTTCGGCTGGCAGCGCGTCGAGGATGCTGGATGGCAGACCGCGAGTTTCCGGGCCAAACATCAGATAATCCCCGTCCTGATAGCTTACCGCGCTATGCGCTGGCGTACCTTTGGTGGTCAGGGCAAACAGACGTTGCGGGTTTTCTGCGGCGACGAAGCTGGCGTAATCAGGGTGGCGCAGCACGGCGGTAAACTCATGGTAATCCAGCCCCGCGCGACGCAGGCGCTTGTCGTCCCAGGTAAAGCCCATTGGTTCAATAATATGCAGACGAAAGCCGGTGTTGGCGCAAAGACGGATAATATTGCCGGTATTTGGCGGGATTTCTGGTTCGAATAAAACGATGTTAAGCATACTGCCCCCTTGATAACGGGGGCAGAATAGCAGAAAGAGCGGGTACTATGCGACGGTCAGCGCGTGCGGTTTATAGCGTTGCAGTTTGTAAATCGTTGCGGCAGCCGCAACCAGCGCCGGAAGGCTGAGGAACATTAATATACTGTCTGCCTGCCATTGCAGGGAAAGCAACTGGGCGCTCATCATCGTTCCGGCTACGCCACCGAAGCGGCCCACGCCCTGCATCCAGGCAATGCCCGTTGCGCGGCAGTGGGTTGGATAAAACGTGGCGGCCAGCGTCTGCAGCCCGGACTGCGCGCCGTTCATGGTAATCCCCATCAGGAAGATCAGTGCGCCGAACAGGATGATATGGTTATGTTCAAACCCGAGAGCGAGGGCAAACAGCATCGTCAGAATAAAGCCAAGTGACACCACTTTATGTGCTTCCCAGCGATCCATTAACCAACCGGCCAGCAGGATCCCTGCGGTACCGCCGAAGGTAAACAGTGACGTCAGCCAGGCGGATTCAGCCAGCGGATATCCCATTCCCAGCATCAGCGTTGGCATCCAGCTCAACAGCACGTAATAGATAACCAATCCCATAAAGTAGGTCATCCAGAGCATCAGCGTGCCCGGCAGCCAGGGCATACTGAATAGCTGTGCCACGCTGCCTTTTTTGACCGTGACGCGGTCTTCATCCAGATAAAACTGGGTAACCTGTTCCAGACTTCCCGACATAAAGCGTTGAGCAATGCGTTTAACCTGTGCAACCCCTTTACCGCGGTGAACCAGATACTTCACCGACTCCGGCAGGAACAGCACCAACAATACGGTGAGGGCCAGCGGGGCGATCGCACCGGCAAGCAGGACGCTGTGCCAGCCGTAGTTAGGGATAAGCCAGGAGGAGATCACCCCGCCGCCTGCAGCCCCTAACGGAAAGCCGCAGTACATGGTGTTAATCGCCATTGAACGACAGCGTTTTGGTGCAAATTCTGACACCAGGGTGATGGCATTGGGCATTGCCGCGCCAAGACCCAGCCCGGTGAGAAAGCGCCAAAATGTGAGCATATTCAGCGTCTGGGCATAGGCAGTTCCCAGACTGGCGAGGCCAAAAAACAGACAGGAAAAGACCAGCACGCGTTTACGGCCCATACGATCGGAAATCGGCCCGGCCAGCAGTGCACCAAATGACAGGCCCAATAGCGCGGCGCTTAACACCGGTCCGAGATCCTGTTTCTTGATGCCCCAGTCGGCTGAGAGCGTGGGCGCAATATAGCCCATCGCCGCCGTGTCGAAGCCATCAATGGCCAGGACCAGAAATCCCAGGACGATTATTACCCAATGAAAGCGTGAAAAAGGACTGTCATCTATCGCCTGCTGGATATTCACTTTGCCGGAATAAACCATGTCACCCTCGCCCGTTATGATGGTTGTTATCTGTATATTTCGCCCTTGTATTAGCTTGTATATACATCTGACAGGTGGATAAAAAGTTGTCAAATATATTGGTTATAAATGTTAACTGGTCGTTATTTTTGGATAAAAAATGGCCGGGCTGAGAACAGACCGACCATGCAGAAAGTGGGTTTTATGGGGATATTGTTACGCCGCGCTACCCTGAACCAGAGGTGCCAGCGCAGCAGGCAGGTTTTTTCCCAGTTCTTGTACCAGCGAATCATGACTGATTTCGCTAATCGATTTTGCACCGGTCAGGGTCATTGCCACCTTCATCTCTTTCTCGATCAGATTCAGCAGATTCGCTACCCCGGCCTGACCGTGGGTTGCCAGCGCGTACAGATAAGCACGTCCCAGCAGAACACTATCCGCACCCAGCGCAATCATGCGTACGACGTCCAGACCGTTGCGGATCCCGCTGTCTGCCAGAATGGTGATATCGCCTTTTACCGCATCGGCAATAGCGGGTAACGCGCGAGCTGAAGACAGCACGCCGTCTAACTGGCGACCACCGTGGTTAGAGACAACGATGCCATCAGCGCCGAAGCGTACGGCGTCGCGAGCATCTTCAGGATCGAGGATCCCTTTGATCACCATCGGACCATCCCAAAATTCGCGGATCCACTCGAGGTCTTTCCAGGAAATCGACGGATCGAAATTATTCGCCAGCCAGCCGATGTAGTCTTCAAGGCCGGTGGGTTTGCCAAGATAGGTCGAGATATTGCCTAAATCATGCGGGCGACCGTTCAGGCCAACGTCCCATGCCCATTGTGGATGGGTGACTGCCTGCCAGTAGCGGCGCAGTGCCGCATTTGGGCCGCTCATCCCGGAATGGGCGTCACGGTAGCGTGCGCCAGGTGTTGGCATATCGACGGTAAAGACCAGCGTGGAGCAACCTGCCGCTTTGGCTCGTTCCAGGGCGTTACGCATAAAGCCGCGATCGCGCAGAACATACAGCTGAAACCACATCGGACGCTTGATAGTCGGGGCGACTTCTTCAATCGGGCATACGGATACTGTGGAAAGCGTAAACGGAATGCCTTTGGCATCAGCGGCGGCGGCGGCCTGAACTTCGCCCCGACGCGCATACATGCCGCACAGACCGACAGGTGCAAGGGCCACCGGCATGGAGAGCGTTTCGTTGAACAGTTTTGTCTCCAGGCTCAGGTCGGACATATTCTTCAGCACGCGCTGGCGAAGGGCCACCTCCGACAGGTCTGCCACGTTACGGCGCAAAGTGTGCTCTGCATACGCCCCACCGTCAATATAGTGGAACAAGAAGGGGGGTAGGATGCGCTGGGCTGCGGCGCGATAGTCGCTGGCTGCTGAAATAATCATGTGTTGTTCTCCCTGCTATTCTCACCAGGGTCACCGGGCAGGCGGGTGATTCGCGCCTGGCGGGCCTGATCTTCATCAAATCGTTTAATCGTGGTGTGGACAAAACTGAGGTGCGCCATCATCGCTTTACGCGCGCCGTCGGCATCTCCGGCAACAATCGCATCCAGTACGGCCTGATGCTGTGCCGTCAGCTGTGAAAATACGGGCGGCACGAGGTACATTCGCTGGCGGCTCTGTTTCACCGAAGACTGCAATACGTCGAAGAAACCGCGCATGGTCTGTAACAGCACCACGTTGTGTGAGGCCTCCGCAATGGCGAGATGAAAGCGAACGTCTGCCTGCGAGGCGAGATCTGGATCTTCGCTTTGTGTGGCCTCGAAACAGAGCCTGATCTTCTCTTTATCGGCTGCAGTGGCACGCATAGCTGCGTGCCAGGCGGTGCTGGCTTCGATGGCGTGGCGGGCTTCCAGAATATCGAAACTGTAATCAGGATCGTCCGCCAGCAGGGTTTTCAGCGGCTGCACGATGTTTTGTTCAGACCATGCCTCATGCTGCCAGCGAATAAACGTTCCACCGCCACGACGGCTAATCAGTACGCCTTCACTCACCAGCTTTGCTAACGCCTCGCGCAGCGAGTTGCGCGATACGCCGAGCTGTACGGCCAGCTGGCGCTCAGCGGGCAACTTCATGCCCGCTTCCAGCTGTTGTTCTTCAATCAGCGCCCGCACACGAGATGCGACTTCGTCTGACAGGCGTCTGGGCATCACTATCATGGAATCATCCAGGTTAAGACATAGGCCTGCAGTGTGGTAATCACACCCACCATGCAGGTGAAAATCAGACTGTGCTTCACGGTAAAGCGAAACAGGTCAGACTCTTTTCCCACTAATCCCACTGCCGCACAGGCGATAGCGATAGATTGCGGAGAGATCATTTTTCCGGTCACGCCGCCGGTGGTATTTGCAGCCACCATTAATACATCCGAAACACCGATTTGCTGAGCGGCCGTGGCCTGTAGGGCGGCAAACAGTGCGTTTGATGAGGTGTCGGATCCAGTCAGGAATACCCCCAGCCAGCCAAGGAACGGCGAGAAGAAGGTAAATGCGCTGCCGGTGTGAGCCAGGGCCAATGCCAGGGTGGATGAAAGCCCGGAGTAGTTAGAGATAAACGCGAATGCCAGCACCATCCCGATGGAGTAGATAGGTAGCGCCAGATCTTTCAGCGTGCTACCAAAGGTCTGAAGCGCAGCAGACGGCTTCATCTTCAGCCAGACGATGGACAGCAGGGCGGCAAACAGTATTGCGGTACCGGTCGCGGAGAACCAGTCAAATTTGTACACCGCCGCGTAGGCTGTGGCTTCGTGTACGACCGGCGGCATACGGGCAACCAGCTTGTCGAGGAACGGAACCGGAATATTGACCACCCAGTGGTACATCGCGCCGCCTGGTGCAAACAGCGCTTTAAACGGCGGTATGCTCCACAGCGTGACGGTAGCTGTCAGGAACAGGAACGGCGACCAGGCGCGGATGATTTGCCCGGCGGTGTAGCGGGTGCGCGACAGATCCATATCGACCTGCGAAGCGCCCATATCACCAAAGCGGAAGATGCGTACCGGCTGCCAGCGCTTCAGGAACAGCGTCAGACAGACCAGGGAAACCAGAGAAGAGATGATGTCCGGCAGTTCCGGTCCGATAAAGTTAGAGCTGAGATACTGCGCGATAGCAAACGAGCCGCCAGCGACCATCACCGCAGGCCAGGTTTCTTTCACGCCACGCCAGCCATCCATAATCGCCATAATCCAGAACAGCACGATAATGGTCAGGAACGGCAGTTGACGGCCCACCATCTGGCCAATCTCGAAGCTGTCCAGCCCGGTAACCTGACCGGCAACCAGAATCGGAATGCCCATTGCCCCAAAAGCGACTGGAGCGGTGTTTACGATCAAGCACAAACCTGCCGCATACAGCGGGTTAAAGCCAAGGCCAACCAGCAGTGCGGCGGTAATCGCTACCGGAGCACCGAAGCCTGCCGCCCCTTCGAGGAATGCCCCAAAGGAGAAACCGACAATCAGCATTTGCAGACGCTGGTCTGGGGTAATCGAGAGTATCGAGGAGCGGATAATGTCGAACTGCCCGGTTTTTACCGAGATTTTATAGACGAATACCGCGGCGATAATGATCCAGGCAATTGGCCACAGACCGTAGAAGAAACCGTACACTACGGATGCCAGAGCGTGATCGACCGGCATTTTGTAAAACAGCAGGGCGACCGACAAAGCGATCACCACCGTCCATGACGCCGCAACGTAGCCTTTCAGCTTGAGCTTAATCAGGGCGAAGAAAAAGAACAGGATGGGGAGCGATGCGATCAGACTGGAAAGCCAGATGTTACCGGCCGGGTCGTAGTTCTGTTGCCAGAGATTCATTGCAGGTCTCCTGGGGGCCGCCGACATAATGGAATGAGTCTTTGCTCAAATCTTCGTCACATTATGTGTAAAAGTGGCCCTGCCAATATTGTTGTGTAGGGGTAATGACAATGAATGGTTAATCAAATGTTATTTATTGGCAACGGTATTGTACGCACATTTTAATGAAATGTGAGGTGCTGGTATGATCTGGCTAAAATTGGTAGGGCCAATTGCGAGGGGGAAGTGAAGGACCGGGCAAGCGGATGTTGCCCGGTGGGAGATCAGAACTCGCTCTTCGCGAAGCCCGTCATCTCTTTCAGGCCCATTTCACGGCCAAGCTCGGTCATCGGGTGAACGACAATCAGGCCGCGCACGCTCTTCTTCAGCTTGCCCATGTCGGCCTGTTCTTTTTTGGTGATGGTACGACGGAAAGGGAGTTTCGTCAGCTTTTGCGCTTCTTTGCTCAGCTTCTGACCATGGACTTCACGCAGACGTGCAATCTCGTTTTCCAGAGTTTCTTTCTCTTGCTCTAGCTCGGCATATTTGTCGGCGGCTTCAACCAGAGACAGGTCAGCCTGCTGGTGGCGGATAGCGTCCAGACGATCGCTCAGGCGTTTAATTTCGTTTTTTTCGACTTCTTTCATAGGATAGCTTCTGATAAAAATAGGATGAATATCCTATAGTATGCGCGCAGAGCGGGATTATTCACAACTAATCGAAGATAAATAATCAAATGTTGCAAGTATTATTCAGCTAATGAAAATATTACTATTTTGATTAATAAGGAATTTTAAGCGATAAGATCGACCATGGCGCATTTTGTTGGCGGGTTCATAGTGAAGCACGTTTTCCTTAATGTAATTGCCAAACCGATCCTAAACTTAAATGATCAACCGCGCAGGCTGAGCGCGGTTAATACATGGAGGAGGGAAGATTATGGCGAAAATAGGTGAGAACGTTTCGGCTCTAATTGATAAGACGGTCGATTTTATGGCTTCAAGCCAGGCTTTTCGCGAGTATCTGAATAAAACACCGCCACGCAACGTTGTCCCTTCTGAAATACCGCAGGAGAATGCGCAGTTGTATCTGCAACGTCTGGCGTACTATCGGCAGCTTTATCGACCGCAGCAGGAAGAGAAATAAGCAAGCATCGTCTTATTTTTGAAAGGCTTTTTTTAAGCTGATTTTAGAAATCAGCTCGGTCAGGGAAAGTACCATCGTGGAGCGCACCATCTGCTGGTAGCGCTGGATCTGCATCGCGTGCAGACCTGAGTCTGAGGTATCAAACTGCGGTGGCGGCGGGAGTGCCGTCACGCAGTGGAGTTCGCCAAACGGACCAAGAATTTCATCGTCGGTGAACGCATATTCATTGCCGTCATGGTTTAACTCTTCCCGCAGCGCCATCAGAAGCTCGGCGTCTTCATACTCCGGTCGGCTGAGCACGCCCAGACCGTAGATGAGCTTCAGGCGAACGGAAAGATCGCCCAGCGGACCGTCGCCGTCAAGCAGTGGTTCTACAGCATATTTCACCGCATAGTCGTCTTTGCGAAATACCTGAAGCACAAGAATATTCACCGCCTCGGTGAGCAGTTCTACGGCGGTGATGAGGAAGCTGCGTACGGTTTTGCCAGCATTCAGACGCTCAAGCACACGATTTTCAAAGGCCTGCGTTTGTTCCATTATTGCCTGCATATCTGACAATCTATTATTCAGGCGCAGGATATCCTGCGCCAGGTCCTGCATCATTTCTTTGCGTTATACGCGTTAACAGCCTCAAGCACGACATCGCTGTTGGCATCCAGCCCGGAAACTTGCGCCAGCGCGGCCTGTGGACCTTTTTCGTCAATCAGCGCGGCCAGTTCCTGTGCCTGCGGATCTTCTTCGCTGCGATAGTGCATCGCTGCCGCAATACCGATAACCAGATTCGCATGCGGCAAACCATACTCCAGCGTACCCAGCAGCGGTTTAATCAGACGATCTCCCGCGCTCAGCTTACGCAGCGGCTGACGACCCACGCGCTCAACGTCATCTTTCAGATACGGGTTTTCAAAGCGACCGAGGATTTTCTGAATGTATGCCGCATGTTTTGCTGCATCAAAACCATAGCGTTTGATCAGTACCGCGCCGCTCTCTTCCATCGCACCTTTTACCACTGCGCGGATTTTCTCGTCGAGAATCGCGTCACGGATGGTCTGATGACCGGTCAATTTTCCGAGGTACGCGGTTATAGCATGCCCGGTGTTCAGCGTGAAGAGTTTACGTTCGACAAATGCCATTAGGTTATCAGTTAATTCCATTCCTGGGATATTTGGTAGTTCACCTTTGAACTGTGTTTTGTCGACAATCCACTCACTGAAGGTTTCTACGGTAACTTCCAGCGGGTCATTGGTTGCTGAAGCCGAAGGCGGAACAATGCGGTCCACGGCGGAATCGACGAAGCCAACATGTTCTTCAACCCAGGCTTTGTCTTCATCTGCCAGCGCGTTCATTACATGGCCTTTCAACTGGGTCGTTCCGCGCACCATGTTTTCACAGGCGATGATATTCAGCGGAGTAGCTATGCCCTGTGCCTTGCGTTTAACCAGCCCTTTGGCGATGGCCGGAGCGATACGCTCAAGCACGACCGGACCGACGGCGGTAGTGACTAAATCTACATGGGCAATCAGGTCGACGACATCATCGCCGATGCTGCTCACGGCGTTGACGCCGGAGACGGTATCAACCTGTTCGTTTTCACCTACGACATGAACCTGATAGCTATGACGGGCATTCAGGGCATCGAGCACGACCTGATTTACATCCGCGAACGTCAGCTGTATCCCCGCGTCCGCCAGCAGTTTGCCGATAAAGCCACGACCGATATTACCTGCGCCAAAATGTAATGCTTTCATAGTATTAACCTTCATCAATGTTTTTACCCAAGAGGGCTGGGGTGAGGCTTTTCCCTCAACCTAACCCTCTCCACAAGGGAGAGGATATCGCCTTCATATTTCGAACTGCAGATGCGTTGGCTCTCCTCGCTCACCCCAGTCACGTACTTATGTACGCTCCTGGGGATTCACTGCGTTGCCGCCTTCCTGCAGCTCGAACTATTTTGGAGATACTTAACCGTTAAGCTTTTTTACCCGCCAGCAGCTCCAGAACTTCATCCACGCTGGTGGTATGGGCCAGACGTTCGATCACGGATTCGTCATCCAGCGCGTTGGTCAGGCTGGTAATCACCTGGATGTGCTCGTTGTTACGTGCTGCGATACCAATCACCAGGCGGGCAATATCGTCTTCTTCTTCACCGAAGCGAACGCCTTCCGGGTACTGGCAGAACACCACACCGGTTTTCAGCACACGGTCTTTGGCTTCAACCGTTCCGTGCGGTACTGCAATGGACTCGCCGAGGTAAGTCGGAGTCAGTTTTTCGCGGTCCAGCATCGCCTCGACGTATTCTGGCTCAACGTAACCGCCTTTCACCAGTTGCTCACCAGCAAAGCGAATTGCTTCCTCTTTGTTAGTGGCTTTACGACCGAGGAAGATATTCTCCGCACCCAGTTTGAACAGGTGAGTATCACCCTCTTCAAAGCTGTCTTTCAGGTGATCGCGGACTTTCTCTTCGTTCACGTTGTGGCGCTGTGCAGCGACCAGACGTTCGGTCAGGTTGGAGTACAGGCCACTGTCGAGGAAGTTGGTCAGCGAAATGTGCTGTGCCTGAGGCACCTGGCGCATCGCGCGTTCGGTCAGGTCACGGTGGGTAATGACCAGATCCACATCCGGCGGCAGATTGTTAATCGCGCTGTTAGTGACGGAAATCTGAGACAGACCTGCATCCTGCACTTTCTTACGCAGTACGCCCGCACCCATGGCGCTGGAACCCATACCGGCATCGCAGGCAACAATGATTTTACGCACATGGCTCAGGTCGTTGGTCACGTCGCCAGCCGCCAGCGGAGATGCGCCTTTGGATTCCGCTTTCATGTCGTGCATACGACGGGTTGCGGCATCAATGTCATCATCTTCTTTCACTTTGCTGGTTTTCAGCAGAATGGCTGAAACCACAAAGGAGACTGCCATAGCAGCACAGATAGCAGCGATGTTAGCGAAGTAAGCGCCCTTCGGCGTCATGGCCAGCACGGCCAGGATAGAACCCGGAGAGGCCGGAGAAACCAGACCGCCGTTCAGGATAGTCAGGGTAAATACGCCAGTCATACCGCCGAGGATAACGGCCAGGATCAGACGTGGGTTCATCAGCACGTACGGGAAGTAAATTTCGTGGATACCACCCAGGAAGTGGATGATTGCCGCGCCGCCCGCAGACTGCTTAGCGCTGCCGCGACCGAAGAACATGTATGCCAGCAGAACGCCCATACCCGGACCCGGGTTAGCTTCAATCAGGAAGAAGATGGATTTGCCCATCTCATGGGACTGCTGAATACCCAGCGGTGAGAAAATACCGTGGTTGATGGCGTTGTTGAGGAACAGGATTTTCGCCGGTTCAACGAAGATAGACGCCAGCGGCAGCATGTCATGGACAACCATGAAGTTAACGCCTGCCGCCAGGATTTTGGACAGTGCTTCAACCAATGGGCCAATGCCAAGGAATGCCAGAATGGCGAGGATCATCCCGATGATGCCTGCGGAGAAGTTATTCACCAGCATCTCAAAACCGGACTTGATCTTACCGTCTACCCAGTTGTCGAAATGTTTGATAGCCCAGCCGCCCAGCGGACCTGCGATCATCGCGCCGAGGAACATTGGCATATCTGCACCGACGATAACGCCCATGGTGGTGATTGCACCAACCACGCCGCCACGTTCGCCGCCAACCAGCTTACCACCGGTATAACCGATCAGGAGCGGCAGCAGATAGGTGATCATAGGACCGACAAGCTTCGCCAGCGTTTCGTTCGGCAACCACCCTGTCGGAATGAATAATGCGGTGATAATACCCCACGCGATAAACGCGCCGATATTTGGCATCACCATGTTGCTGAGGAATCGACCAAAGCTTTGCACCTTGATCTTAATATCGGATGACATAAAAACACCCCTTCTTATGTTTGCTATCGCGCAGGCTGAAAGCCCGAGGTTTGTTAATGTAGCGGCAGGAGGTAGCCGGACCCTGTAGATACTGCGAAATCTGGCACTGAATCGTTCAACTGTCCAGTCGACGACCTTTTATGTGATATTCGTCACGTAAATATAGGGTGTATGGCGTTAGTTAATGTGATCTTAATCACAAAATATCGGTACAAAAAAACATCACTGGATCAGAATTCACCAAAAATGGGGGGTAAATGTGAACTGATTCACATTTTATCCTTTGCTGTTTGTTGAATCTTTGTGATGCAGATCGCAAAGTATTTTCATCTGCATTTGCTCGGATGTGATCTACAGCAGGTTCTACCCCCCGATATTTTTATTGCAAAAGAAAGCAACTTCTCACCAGAAAAAATATTTATTTTGTGGTATGGCGAAAACCCCAAACTGCAGTTATGTTCAAAACATCAGCCTGGGTGCATGCGGCTGCCGGCATAAAAAAACTCTAATTAGCGTGAATTCGAGGCAGGTATGTTTCTAAATTATTTCGCACTGGGCGTGCTGATCTTCGTCTTTCTGGTTCTGTTTTACGGAATCATCGCCATTCACGATATTCCCTATAACATGGCTAAAAAACGCAACCATCCTCATGCTGATGCCATTCATACGGCGGGTTGGATTAGCCTGTTTACACTCCATGCAATATGGCCGTTCCTGTGGATTTGGGCGACGCTCTACCAGCCTGAACGTGGGTGGGGCATGCAATCACACATCATGTCGAACGGAAAGGACCCAGACCCCGAGATTGCCGCACTGGCAGAGCGCATCACCCAGTTGGAAAAAAGACTGGATGGGGAGAAGAAAACAGATAACTCCACCTTTCCGGAGATTTAATCATGGATTTGTTGATAGTCCTGACCTATGTGGCCTTTGCTTGGGCCATCTTTAAAATATTCCGTATTCCGGTAAACCAATGGACGCTCGCTACTGCTGCATTAGGTGGGGTATTCATTGTTGCGGGACTGATCTTATTAATGAACTATAACCACCCGTATACCTTTACGGCGCAAAAAGCGGTTATTTCAATTCCGATCACTCCGCAAGTCACAGGAATTGTTAGTGAGGTAACGGATAAAAATAATCAGTTGATTAAAAAAGGCGAAGTGTTATTTAAACTCGATCCAGGCCGCTATCAGGCACGTGTTGACAGACTGCAGGCTGATCTTGTTACCGCCACACACAACATCGACAATCTGAAAGCCCAACTTTCTGAAGCCGTCGCCAATACTACCCGCGTTTCCGCTGAACGCGATCGTCTGTATAAAGATTATCAACGCTATTTGAAGGGCAGCCAGGCGAAGGTTAATCCCTTCTCTGAAAGCGATATCGACAACGCCCGGCAGAACTATCTGGCACAGGACGCGCTGGTAAAAGGTTCCGTTGCCGAACAGACGCAGATTCAGAGTCAGTTAGACAGTATGGTCAACGGGGAGCAATCTCAGGTTGCGTCTTTGCGTGCTCAGCTCGCTGAAGCCAAATACAATCTTGAGCAGACTATCGTCCGTGCCCCCAGCAACGGCTATGTTACGCAGGTGCTTATTCGGCCCGGGACCTACGCCGCCGCACTACCTCTGCGCCCGGTGATGGTATTTATTCCGGAACAGAAACGGCAAATTGTGGCGCAATTCCGCCAGAACTCGTTGCTGCGTCTTAAACCGGGTGATGAAGCGGAAGTGGTCTTCAACGCGCTGCCTGGTCAGGTTTTCTCCGGTAAGTTGACCTCCATTCTTCCGGTTGTGCCGGGCGGTTCTTATCAGGCGCAGGGGGCATTACAGTCCTTAACTGTGGTGCCGGGTACCGATGGCGTGCTGGCTACGATTGAGTTGGATCCTAATGCCGATGTGGATGCGCTGCCGGACGGTATCTATGCTCAGGTGGCGGTCTATTCCGACCATTTCGCTCACGTTTCAGTGATGCGTAAAGTGCTGCTGCGCATGACCAGCTGGATGCATTATCTTTATTTGGATCATTGAGTTGATATTGGATTACACGGATAGAAATTTAACCAAGGTAAAGTGAATTGTTTATATGTTGTAAATAGCAATTCATTTACCTTGGATGTTGAAAATGTTTACTTGAGGTTATTCTTTTTTCCCCTCCACCATTCAATCTGACTCATATCCTCGGATATTTATTGATTTACAATAGTCACACTGATCATTTTCGTAAGACATAGAGGAAGTATCGATTGCTTAATAAATTATCTATCAGAGTCTGTTTAAACAGCATGTTGTTTTTTCTTAAACCTTTCTAGCCAGTCAGGGGGAGTACAGCCCAGTTTTTTTATCCCGCTGCTGTTCTGGCAACCGGATAAGCTGTTGCAGATTCAGCGGGTTATCTTCATAAAGCAGATTACCCCATTCGTCATTTTCCGCCCGTCATATCACACGGTTATCGGCATCAATCAGCGCCAGCGGCAGTCTACAATGATGTAGATCTTCCGTTTTGGCTCCATGCCTCTTCCGGCCACACTGCTATTATGCATTTCCTCAGCCAGGATTTACTTTCTCTCACTACGAAGTACTCCATATTGAATCTCGGTGACACATTCGTAAGATTCATTTTTTTAGGAAGATACGCGGTCATACGAGCGTAAGTCGAATTCTCTGCTTTGAAGTATTTTACCATGGATGAATTATCAAGAATTGCCAACAACTGCGCAGGGTCGCTACTCTTTTCCTGAGCAAAAGCACCCCTGATATGGCTTCTCACATTAATATGTGTAATTTCATTATCGTAAAACGCTTTTTTTTCAGCTGCATCCAGCAAGTCCTGCAAGGAGCCTTCGGCAGGATGTATTTCACAAGATGCTAATGCATTAAAATTAATGATGATTGTAAAAAAATTAATAAAAATCGTTTCATTTTCTTGCTCCTCTCATAATTCTCTGAGCACCTTTAACTCCTAATTCAGCCAAATCATCTATCCCTGCCGTTGCAGGTCCTCCGGGGTCATCAAGGTCTGGGAATAAATAAGTCTCTGCGCAAGTATATCCCGCAGGTAATTTATCTATTTGCCAATCTTTTTGTGGGAGGTAATCTCTTGCTGTCTTTGTGTCCACCCCAGGATAGCTGGGATCATCCCACGGTGTGCAGGTCAGGTTTGGTTTCACCCATTTCCGACAATACGGTGTGTAGTCGTAAGGGCTGTGGGCATAGATAGTTCCTTTCTATTTATCTGTACAAAAAACACTCTTTAGTGTGATCTTTCCCTAAGCCCGATGTTGATTTTTAAATTTATTTAATCAAATTTAAAATATGGGACATCTAATTTAATGGGACCGCCATCATCCCTTGACTCAAGAATCCATTCGCCACCATTAAATCCATCATTACTTTTCCACTCAGGAAAAATATCTCCTTTTTTAAATCTACGACTTTCATAAATGCCATACCTTGAGATCATTCTCCAGTATCCTCCAAATGGAATTTTCTGCCCACAGGACCGAATTACAGATCCCACGCCAGCATTATTTTGGTAAAAATATCGGTCTTGTTTTTTTATAAATTCTATATACCTAACAGAATCCACCAACTCAACACAAGCGATGAGATTTAACCGTTTTCCATTAACTAAATTCCCAAAATCACTGATATTCTTATCTATGTAATAAAACACATTACCTTTAGAAATATCACTATAAATTAAAGAGCTCACTCTATCACTATAATCAAATAGATGTAATGAATCATTAACATCATTGTTATCAACCCCTTGCAAAACATACTTTTTAATACAATAAACCTCCCCCCACTGAGATAATATTGCTCTGCCTCGCAGGATATAATCTGGCTCTGAAGCAAACACTTCACCACAACTCAATAATAAAAGTATAAAGAACATACTTAACTTCATTTGAGATCCCAAAATTTAATAGCAGTAAGTGTCTGTTTTGGATGTAACGACGGATCATAATATGTACTGCCATCAAGGCATTTAACTCCATCCCAGATAGTAGCATGACCAGTTGCATCACTAAATCCGTCAATGTAAAATATAACAATCCCTTTCTTATTCATTTTCTTAAGTTCATCTAATTGTGAAACTCTCTTTGGAACATATTTAAACATGTCTGCTTTTCCCCAAGCGTACTCAAGGAAAGTTATGAGATTTTCTACGGAATATATGTAATAATATTTACCCCCATCAATCATATATTCATTTCCGCCCTGGAGTATTCTATTCCCACCAATTTTTGTTGTAGGCAACACCGAAACCTTTGATGGAATAAGCATCCCAGACATATTCAAAGCGTAACTGATTCGTAACGCGCATGCGTTACCATATGCGGATGGATTTCTTTTATACTCTCTAAAAGCATGCCCACCGACCCACAGATACGCAAAATATACAGAAGCGGCACTATCCAACGGAGCACCCGTATCTACATTGTTAGGGAATAGGTCAAAATATTTTTCCTTGATGAGGTCATACGGTGGTCTTTTTACAACGACCTTGCCTATGTCCTTACCCTTTTCTTTAACTGTCACTATCCCAGCCATTTAATCACCATAGTAAAGATATATTTTAGAGGAAATATCAGAAAAAATATTCATCGCAATAGCTTCATTATTTTTATTTACATCAGCACTAACAGAAAGGCTATCCTCCGTCCCATCAGGATTGAAATAAAAAACATCACAACTTACGTTTTCACCTATATCATAATTTAGAGTATGCATATGAAGATTCAAATCAACATAGTGTCTAGATATATCACTAAGCTCTGTTTGTTCTTCACCATAAGACCAGCTAATTGAGGTGATTTTTTTCTCTTTATTATCCTGTTCATCATCCCCGCTGCTGGAGTAACCCTGGTCATCGCCCACCCCACTCCCGGCACCGTTATCACCATCGCTACTTCCGTTATCCTTCCCGTCTCCCGCATTATCCGCCAGCGCCTCCAGCGCGCCCGGCTGCATCACCCCCACCGGGGTTCCCGCACTCCCCCCGCCGTTCAGGTTTATCTTCGGCCCCATAATGTCCACGCCACCCGGATGGATGACCACAAATGAACCGCCCACCTTCAGGCTTATCCGGCTGCTGCTTTCCAGCACAATATCGCTCTGAACCTTTATTCCCAGCGCGCCGCTTATCTTCTGCGCCAGGTCTCCCTTCACCTCCAGGCTCTTCATCCCTTTCACCAGGCTGACATGGTCGCCGGTGGTGGTCTGCTCCTGTTTTCCCTTCACCGACATCTTCCGGTCATTGCCCACAACCAGCGTCTCGTCATTCCCCACCTGCTCACGCCGGTCGTGCATCACTTCTGTCTTCCGGTCGTTTTTTACGGTCACCGTGTCATCATGACCCACCGCCACCTGACGGTCATTCTCTGTCGTGTTGCGCTGGTCATGCGCGACCGTGACTGTCCGGTCGTGTCCGACGGTGTTCTCCTTACCCACCGTGATGGTCTGCCCGAGTCCCACAGTGATGCTCTGGTTATTGCCGATGGTCTCCGTATGGTCCACCTTCACATCAGTGGTTCGGTTGTTCAGCACCTCCGTATCCATGTTCTTCTGCGCATGGATATAGACCTGCTCATTGCCCGTCGCATCATCGAATTTAAGTTCGTTAAATCCGCCACCTTTGTAGGTCTTCGAGCGGATGGTCATCTGCGTTTTCGTGCCCGGCAGGCTGCCCGGCGAGCGGTTATCCTGGTGGTAGGTGCGGCCCATAATAATGGGCTGGTCAGGGTCGCCGTTCAGGAAATCCACTATCACTTCCTGACCCACGCGCGGAATGGCGAGGTTGCCAAATCCGGCACCGGCCCACGCCTGTGACACTTACTCATTTTTCTATCTCTTGAATTTTATTCATAATCGATTCTAATCCGTAAGTCTTTACTTTTTGGGAGTTGACTAGTTTTGGGCAAAAATATGTACCCACATTAATATTGTTATCTATATAATCCATTGGCCACTTTCTGTGAGCTTTCATATACCCTCCATTTTGGTGGGCTTTTGAAATGGCTGATTCCTCTCCCACTTGTGCTATTAGCAATTCTTTTGCACCACCTTCAGTAATTTTATTGTTAATAAAACGTTTTGCATCGCTTAGGCCAAGATGATGGGTTAAGTATATAAGCTTAGCTTTTTCAGCATCATTAAGTTCGTCAATCTTATATCCTGCCTTTTTCAGCGATGCTAAATTTTCAACCCCATAATCGACTGCTGCCATAATGGCATACTCAGGTTTAAAACGCAGATTTAACCATTGCTGTACATCTGCCGTTGCGTGACCAGGGTACGGCGTTACTCCCGTGATATATCTGCCATTTTTTAATTCCTCAAGATTTTTCCACTTATCTGTAGAAACCTGAATATGTGCACTATCCATTGAATCCGTCACCTCAATTTAATAACCATAATAATCTCGCCTTTATTTAACAACGCGCTCAACACGCCCATTCATATATTTGAACTTAGATTCATCTTCAAACACAATGATTGCATTTGCTTTTCCCCATGAGACCCAGTCAATAACTGAATTTCCTGAATCCGGAATAAATCCATTGGAAATAACGGGTTTGTCGCCTGAAAAATCAAGAACTACACTGATACTGCAAAAACCCTGATATTCTATTCTATCAAGGCAACGCTCGTTTAAAGTATATGTAATAATTGTTTTAGTGGTAAAGTATTTGTTATTCTTAAAAAAACCCATATCATCATCCATGAATGATATGTAATAGGTTTTTGCCTTGTATATATTCGCTCCATTAAGGGTAAGGTAAGAGTAACCATCACCAGAGGTGGATCTCGTTATCTGGTCGAGAATCCCAAACTTAGTATGATAACAATATGACAAATTAGAATTGCAATCAGCTATGCTTGTAGATGAGAATATTAGTAAGGACAAGATGGGAGCAAAATACTTGGTCATTATATTTCCTTATTGATCTTTTTAATTATATCTATTAGATCGATATCTTCAGGGTTGTTTATGGTTGTTTTCTCATGGCAAAAATAATTACTTAATTTAATGTTTCCATCTATATAATCCATCAGCCACTTTCTGTGTGCTTTCATATACCCTGCTGTTTTGGACCTTGCCTTGGCTGACTCATCTCCCACTTGTGCAGTTAGTAAAATTTTTGCACTACCTTCAGTAATTTCATCCTTAATAAAACGTTTTGCATCACTTAGACCAAGATGATGAGTTAAGTATATGATTTTAGCTTTTTCAGCATCATTAAGTCCGTCAATTTTATATCCCGCTTTTTTCAGCGATGCTAAATTTTCGACGCCGTAATCGACTGCTGCCATAATGGCATATTCAGGTTTAAAACGCAGATTTAACCATTGCTGCACATCTGCCGTTGCGCGACGAGGACACAGCATTATTCCATTGATATATATGACATTTTTTAACTCATCAAGAGTTTTCCACTTACCTGTAAAAACCTGAAATTTTTTTTCATACACCACTTCACCTTTTTTGACTTTTACTGCCTCGCCTTTTTTATTGAGTAAGGGCATGTCTGCTACCAACCCTTATTCAATCGCTTTTTTATACCATTGACAAGTTTTGAATATATTTATTGACTTACGATCTTTATGCTGCTTATTTTCGTAACGCATAGAAGAAGTATCGGCCGCTTAATACATCATCTATCAGTTTTTGTTTAAATAGACTATTGGCATTTTTCTTAAACCTTTCTCGCCAATCTGGGAGCCACCAATAATAAATTGATGTACTGTAAAGATTAATGTCGGGTAAAATGGCAAACCGAGCTACTTCTTTGTCAATAAGACCTTTTTCAAATTGTTCATTCACTGCATCCATGAAACACATATACTCTTTAATGGGTAGGTTTTGCATTAATATAATAGTGTAAACTTTCTGGCTTTGATCATAGTCTTTACTTAATATTATTCTAATAGCGCTAGAAAGATAGTCTTTTGGGGTTTCACTAATCATATATAATTGATCGTTGAAAAAAATATCGTATACATTCTCCATTTCTTTCCATCTACCAATCTTTGATTCACTTCCCTCTGTAATTATTTTAGAAAAAATGTTTTCTTTAGGTGCTGTATTTCTATAGGCTTGGCAAGATGTTTTGTTGGCACTTAAAAAATTAAAGTATGCTAATGAAGTAAAGATAATCATTATGAGTATAATTATTAATGTTATTCTATTTTTTTTCATCTTGTAACCTATATCTTCTGAAAGAATTGAAATCATTTTCAGAATGAAATTTTGTAGTTATAGCAGTGCCATTTTTATTTCTAAATCCTGCATCATTGACTATAATTACTTCACTGTTTGCTGATATCGTAACTCCTGATGAAATAATTATTCCTGCATGTCCTGTCGCACCTTTCTCTTTTTTTATATAGGCGCCTACATCTCCTGGTTGGGGTGTAGTGGAGTATTTCCATTGTTCTGCTAACTTTGTTGGATCAGCCCATTCTTCTGCCAGGGGAGGTCTAAGTTCCTGATAAAGCCATTGTGGTGTATAATGTGCATAACCAGTTTCAATCCACGGTACAGTCAGTCCAGCCTCAAGCAATACATCATTTACAAAGGCACTACATTTATTCGTATTCGACCCAAAATGATATGTTTTTTTCAGTATGGGATGGTAAGAATTTTTTTCCTTTGTTCCGGCCCATTTTGTGGATCCCCGATATTTCAAGGCGGTTAATATTATCTTTCTTGGAATATCTCTTATTACTATCTTTGTACTTTTTATTACAGTACTTTTCTCACCGAAAGATATTTTTGATGATATTCTCTCTTCATATTCAACATCGAAAAAATCGCCAGGAAAATTATCACCTGACTCATTAACATTGATTGGTACCTTGGTCCAGGGCGATACGACTACCATTGTCACTTTTTTTCCATCTGGTAGGATCGTACTCCCTATTTCTTTTTCGGATTCTTTATCTAGAATAAATATTTTAATTTCATACTCACTTGCAGTCGGAATTGTTTTTTGCAAGCTGGATGATGAAATAGTAATTATATCGCCTTTTGTTGTAAAATGATATATTAACGAATTATTGTGCTCAGATACATTGTTATTATCTATCTCAATATCATTTACGGTAATTTTGTATTGCAAACCTGATGGGCTTCCCATCAATGAATCTTTAAAAACAACTAACAGTTCTGACGACATATGTTCACCTTATAAGTCATCTACAGAAACATAAACCTGCCACTCATCACTTTCTTTACCAATGAGTAAGTAACATGCGTCTGAAAATAATGCCTCTGGATATAATTCACTTTCCCCAGTGCTCTGGGATGTAATGGACCTAATTAATGTATCATCATTCTCATTCCTGATTTTAAAGTCCAGCCCGACCACCTGTGATTCCGATATACTCAATTTATTTGTGATAATTTGAATTTTTCTATTTTCTTCATCAGATTCTGGTTCATTCTGTTCTTTTGAACTGTCATTGTTCTCGGGGTTATTGCTGTCTTCACTATTATTCTGCTCAGGCATTACATCTCCCTCACTCGCCAGTGCTTTCAGCACCGCTGGTTGCAGAGTCCCCACTGGCGTACCCGGACTCCCGCCGCTGTTGAGATTGATTTTCGGCCCCATAATATCCACGCCGCCCGGGTGGATGACCACAAACGAACCGCCCACCTTCAGGCTTATCCGGCTGCTGCTTTCCAGCACAATATCGCTCTGAACCTTTATTCCCAGCGCGCCGCTTATCTTCTGCGCCAGGTCTCCCTTCACCTCCAGGCTCTTCATTCCTTTCACCAGGCTGATATGGTCACCGGTGGTGGTCTGCTCCTGTTTTCCCTTCACCGACATCTTCCGGTCATTGCCCACAACCAGCGTCTCGTCATTCCCCACCTGCTCACGCCGGTCGTGCATCACTTCTGTCTTCCGGTCGTTTTTTACGGTCACCGTGTCATCATGACCCACCGTCACCTGACGGTCATTCCCCGTCGTGTTGCGCTGGTCATGCGCGACCGTGACTGTCCGGTCGTGTCCGGATGCGTTTTCTTTCCCTACGGTCACCGTCTGGCCCAGTCCCACAGTGATGCTCTGGTTATTGCCGATGGTCTCCGTATGGTCCACCTTCACATCAGTGGTTCGGTTGTTCAGTACCTCCGTATCCATGTTCTTCTGCGCGTGGATATAGACCTGCTCATTGCCCGTGGCGTCATCGAATTTCAGTTCGTTAAATCCGCCGCCTTTGTAGGTCTTCGAGCGGATGGTCATCTGCGTTTTCGTGCCCGGCAGGCTGCCCGGCGAGCGGTTGTCCTGGTGGTAGGTGCGGCCCATAATAATGGGCTGGTCCGGGTCGCCGTTGAGGAAGTCCACTATCACTTCCTGACCCACGCGCGGAATGGCGAGGTTGCCAAATCCGGCACCGGCCCACGCCTGGGACACCCGCACCCAGCAGGAGCTGTCTTCGTTTCCCGGGCAGTAGCGGTCCCAGTGGAAACGCACCCGCACCCGGCCATGTTCGTCGCAGAAAATTTCCTCGCCTGCCGGCCCGGTGACAATGGCGCTCTGCGGGCCGTCCACGGCGGGTTTGGGCAGCGGGGAGGCACGCCATGTCCGGTCAGCCGGGATGACGTCCAGGTGGTTACTGAGTGTGGTGCCTTCACCGGAGCTACCGTGCTGCGCCTGTGGCTGCTTTCCTTCCAGTACAGAGCCGGTGACCTGCCATTCGCGGTTCAGCGTCTCTGACGGGTGACCGGTCAGGGTAAAACGTTTGCCGGGCCACAGTTTCGGGGAGTTGCTCACGCAGGCTGCCGTTTCAGCATCCTGCCGGTGGCCCTCCGCCTGGTAGCGGGCAAAGTCCTGGCCATGCTGTACGTCTTTGAAGCGTCCCGGATAATCAAAGATTTCATACTGTGTGCGCTGGCCGTTGAGGTTTTTGGCGTGGTGGCTGAAGTAACCGGGCCATCCGGGGACTTTAAAGGTGTAATCCTGGTTTTCAACTGAGGAAGGGCGAATCTGCGCCCGGTAGCGGAACGCACTGATGCATGCGGTGGTGGCTTCCCGGGTGTTCGGGTTAAAGGGCATTTCGCCGAGTGTGGAGACCCCGGCGATGTCATCGCAGAGCACCAGTTTCTGGTCGGGACCGGTCGGGTGGAACCAGTCAAAGAAGAAAATACCCTCTTCGGCCCACAGGCGCGTCAGAAAGGTGAGGTCAGTTTCGCCGTACTGCACGCAGAATTCGCGGGCGGGATGGGGCTCATAAAAGGAAGGCACCCAGTCAGTAATGCCGTTTTCAGTAAGCAGGGTGGTGGCAATGGCCTGGATATCCTGCTGCTGAAAGATGCGGAAGTTCTGGCGCAGTCCGGCGCGCCAGAGCGGGGGCGAAATCGTCAGCTGGTAATTCATCTGCCAGTGGTTGTTCTCCCTGAGCTCCACGCCGGTGATGATGCCGTGAAGATAACGCAGCGCAACAGCCCCCTGCCAGACAGTGAGGGTGGTGCTTTTCTCGAGAAAATCTGTGGCGGTGAGGTCAGGCAGGCCGCTGGCGATATCAACGCAGAGCAAAAAGGGGGTGGAGAGATTCTGGCTGAGGGTGAAGCTGACGACGGCGGTGCTCATCGCCAGTAACCCGTCCACGTCGAGCGTAAAGCGCAGTCCCTGCTGTGACATGAGTTACTCCGTGACGTATTCATACTTTTGCAGAGAACCATACGTCCCGAACAATGCAGGGAAAAGTACGTTGTATAAAAAGCAGCTTAAATTCAGAAAACGTTTAGGTCATAAGTAAAACAGTAAGAATGTAAGTCATCACCTGCCATTTACGGTGACCTGAGCCATACTGATATTTTTGTTGGCAAAAAGGACCCGGCATGAAACTCATTGGCAGCTATACCAGCCCTTTTGTGCGTAAAATTTCTATTCTGTTACTGGAAAAGGGCATCACCTTCGAATTTGTGAATGAACTTCCCTATAGCGCGGATAGCGGCGTGGCGCGTTATAACCCGCTAGGAAAAGTACCCGCGTTGGTCACCGATGAGGGTGAGTACTGGTTTGACTCTCCGATCATCGCAGAATACATCGAGCTGCTGGATATTGCGCCAGCCATGCTACCGGGTGAACCGTTAGCGGCACTCAAAGTTCGTCAACTGGAAGCGTTGGCCGATGGTATTATGGATGCGGGATTAGTCTCGGTGCGCGAGCAGGCTCGCCCCGCCGCGCAGCAGTCAGAAACTGAACTGTTACGCCAGCGGGAGAAGATCACCCGCAGTCTGGATATGCTGGAAGGCTATCTGGCGGACGGTACGCTGAAAACGGATACGGTTAACCTGGCTACCATCGCGATTGCCTGTGCCGTCGGTTATCTCAATTTCCGTCGGGTCGCGCCCGGCTGGTGTGTGGACCGCCCACGTCTGGTCAAACTGGTGGAAACGCTTTTTCAACGCGAAAGTTTTGCCCGCACAGAACCGCCAAAGGCTTGATGCAGATAATACCTGCCTGAGCAAAGTCACGGTACAATCCTTCCTATATCGATAGCCCTCTCCGCGGTGGAGAGGGCCACCAACAGCCAGGCCCTTTCATGACAACCGACATGCGTTCACTCTACAGCCAGCTTCCCGCTATCGATCGTTTATTGCGCGATAGCGCCTTCCCAGCCTTACGTGAATCTCACGGTCATACCCGGGTGGTTGACCTGCTGCGTCATATGCTTGACGAAGCCAGAGATGCGATTCGCGACACGCACGCGCTCCCGGCATGGTGTGAGGACTGGGCGCAAGAAGCCAGCGCCCGGCTGGAACGAGAATCGCAAAGCGCGCTGCGTCCGGTGATTAACCTGACCGGAACGGTGCTGCATACCAACCTTGGGCGAGCGTCGCAGGCCGAAGAAGCGATCGAGGCGGTGGTGCAAGCAATGCGCACGCCAGTGACGCTGGAATACAGCCTGGATGATGCCGGACGTGGACATCGGGATCGGGCGCTGGCGGATTTACTCTGCCGTCTGACGGGAGCGGAGGACGCCTGTATCGTCAATAACAATGCGGCAGCGGTTTTACTGATGCTGGCCGCCACGGCCAACGGCAAAGAGGTGGTCGTTTCGCGCGGTGAGCTGGTGGAAATTGGCGGCGCGTTTCGTATTCCGGACGTGATGTGCCAGGCCGGATGTGTTCTGCGCGAAGTCGGTACCACCAACCGGACCCATGCGAAAGATTACCGTCAGGCGGTGAATGAAAATACCGCTCTGCTGATGAAAGTCCATACCAGTAATTACAGTATTGAAGGCTTTACGAAGTCGGTGGATGAGGCTGAGCTGGCCGCTATTGGCAAGGAAGTGGATGTGCCAGTGGTGGCGGATCTCGGCAGCGGCTCACTGGTCGATCTCAGCCAGTATGGATTACCGCAGGAGCCGATGCCGCAACAGCTGATTGCCGCTGGCGTCAGTCTGGTGAGCTTCTCTGGCGATAAATTACTGGGTGGGCCGCAGGCCGGGATTATCGTCGGTAAAAAAGAGATGATCGCTCGCTTACAGAGCCATCCGCTGAAACGCGCATTACGGGCTGATAAAATGACACTGGCTGCGCTGGAAGCGACGCTGCGGCTCTACCTGCACCCGGAAGCGCTGGCGCAGAAGTTGCCGACGTTACGCCAGCTCACTCGCTCGCAGGAGGCTGTCCACGCGCAGGCCCAACACTTACAGGCACGGCTTGCCGAGCATTACGGTGACGAATTCGCCCTGAACGTCATGCCTTGCCTGTCGCAAATTGGCAGCGGCTCGCTACCGGTTGATAGGCTGCCCAGCGCGGCATTAACCTTTACCCCCCATGACGGGCGCGGTAGCCGCCTCGAGGCACTGGCCGCCCGTTGGCGTGCACTGCCCGTGCCGATCATTGGCCGGATTTATGATGGCCGCATGTGGCTGGATCTGCGCTGCCTTGAAGACGAGACCCGGTTTATGGAGATGATGCTGAAATGATTATTGCAACCGCCGGACACGTTGACCACGGAAAAACAACGTTATTACAGGCGATTACCGGCGTGAATGCCGACCGTCTGCCGGAAGAAAAAAAGCGCGGCATGACCATCGATCTCGGCTATGCCTACTGGCCGCAGCCTGACGGGCGGATACTGGGATTTATCGATGTACCCGGACACGAAAAGTTTCTGTCTAACATGCTGGCGGGTGTTGGCGGGATTGATCACGCGCTGCTGGTGGTGGCATGTGATGACGGCGTGATGGCGCAAACGCGTGAGCATTTGCAAATTCTGCAACTGACGGGTAATCCGCAGATCACCGTGGCACTTACGAAAGCCGACCGCGTGGACGAAGCAAGAATTGAAGAGGTGCGTGCGGAGATTCAGGCCGCGCTGGGGAATTATGGTTTCGCGGAGTCGGTGCTTTTCGTCACTGCCGCCAGTGAAGGCCGTGGCATCGAGGAACTGCGCGAACATTTGCTGCAATTAACGTCGCGTGAGCATGCCCGCGATCACAGCTTCCGCCTGGCGATTGACCGTGCCTTTACGGTCAAAGGCGCGGGACTGGTGGTGACCGGGACGGCGCTCAGCGGTGAAGTGAATGTCGGTGACACACTGTGGCTCACGGGCGTCAACAAACCGATGCGCGTACGTAGCCTGCATGCACAAAATCAGGCCACCGATCGCGCGCAGGCGGGACAACGTATTGCGCTAAATATTGCCGGTGATGCGCAAAAAGAAGAACTTAACCGCGGCGACTGGCTGCTTGCTGATGCGCCGCCAGAGGCGTTTACCCGCGTGATTGTTTCTTTAGAACATGCCGCGCCGCTGATGCAGTGGCAACCGTTGCATATTCACCACGCGGCCAGCCACGTCACCGGGCGTATTTCCCTGCTCAAAGGGACGCTGGCGGAACTGGTGTTTGATACACCACTCTGGCTCGCCGATAACGACCGTCTGGTGCTGCGTGATATTTCGGCTCGCACGACGCTGGCCGGTGCGCGCGTGGTCACGCTCAATCCGCCGCGTCGCGGGAAGCGTAAGCCGGAATATTTGCAGTGGCTGTCGGCGTTGGAAAACGCACAGAGTGATGGTGACGCTCTGGCGCTGCACCTGACGCGTGGAGCGGTAAATATTCCCGACTTCGCCTGGGCGCGTCAGCTCAACGGTAACGGCATGCGTCCGTTGATCGAGCAGCATGGTTTTATTCAGGCGGGATACAGTCTGTTGGATGCCACTGTTGCAGCGCGCTGGCAGCGCAAAATCCTCGATACGCTGGCGACTTACCACGACCAGCACCGCGATGAGCCTGGACCTGGGCGCGAACGCCTGCGCCGGATGGCTTTGCCGATGGAAGATGAAGCGCTGGTCCTGCTGCTGATTGAAAAGATGCGCGAGAGCGGCGTCATCCATAGTCATCATGGCTGGCTGCATTTGCCCGATCACAAGGCCGGTTTCAGCGATGAGCAGCAGGCTATCTGGCAAAAAGCAGAACCGCTTTTTGGCGATGAGCCGTGGTGGGTGCGCGACCTGGCAAAACAGACGGGCACGGATGAGCAAATGATGCGTGTGGTGTTACGACAAGCGGCGCAGCAAGGCATCATCACCGCGATCGTGAAAGATCGTTATTACCGTAACGATCGGATAGTGGCCTTTGCCAATATGATCCGCGAACTGGATCAGGAAAGGGGATCGACATGTGCCGCTGATTTTCGCGACAGGCTTAACATCGGGCGCAAATTGGCTATTCAGATTCTGGAATATTTTGACCGCATTGGTTTTACTCGCCGTCGGGGAAATGATCATTTATTACGCGATGCATTGCTGTTCCCCGAAAAGTAATGAAACAATTAATTCAGGAATTAAATGAATTAATACAAAATAGATATTGATTGAAATAAGCACATTAGATTATGAACCTAATGTGCTTTTTAATGTTGGTTGTTATTAAAATAACAATCATGATCATATTCTGTTGGATATTTCACTCGTATGCTTCCTGACTCTTTTAGAGTAATTAAGGATCGTACAATGGCTGCTTCAACATTTTTTATTCCCTCCGTGAATGTAATCGGCGCTGATTCATTAAAAGACGCAATGAATACAATGGCGGAATATGGTTTTCGCCGTACGCTGATTGTCACGGATGCCATGCTAACGAAATTAGGTATGGCTGGCGAGATTCAAAAAGCATTACAGGAACGTGATATTTTCAGCGTAATTTACGACGGTACGCATCCTAATCCCACGACCAGCAACGTTGCCGCTGGCCTGCAAATGTTGACTGAAAACGACTGTGATAGCGTTATTTCTCTCGGTGGCGGTTCTCCACACGATTGTGCAAAAGGTATTGCGCTGGTGGCGGCTAACGGTGGCGATATTCGCGATTACGAAGGTGTAGACCGTTCTGCAAAACCGCAGCTGCCGATGATCGCCATCAACACCACGGCGGGTACGGCATCTGAAATGACCCGCTTCTGCATCATCACCGATGAAGTACGCCACATTAAAATGGCGATTGTGGATAAGCACGTTACGCCGCTGCTGTCGGTTAACGACTCCTCGCTGATGGTCGGCATGCCGAAGTCTCTGACGGCGGCTACCGGTATGGATGCGTTAACCCACGCTATCGAAGCTTACGTGTCGATTGCTGCCACGCCGATTACCGATGCATGTGCGCTGAAAGCGGTCACCATGATTGCGCAAAACCTGCCGGTCGCCGTTGAAGAGGGCAGTAATGCTCAGGCGCGCGAAGCCATGGCCTATGCGCAGTTCCTCGCAGGTATGGCCTTTAACAATGCCTCTCTTGGCTACGTGCATGCAATGGCGCACCAGCTGGGTGGCTTCTACGATCTGCCACACGGAGTATGTAATGCCGTACTGCTGCCGCATGTACAGGTATTTAATAGTAAAGTTGCTGCCGCCCGCCTGCGCGATTGCGCCTCGGCAATGGGTGTGAACGTTGCTGATCTCAACGAAGAGCAAGGGGCAGAAGCCTGCATCGCAGCGATCCGCGAACTGGCGCAGAAAGTGAATATACCGGCCGGTCTGAGTGAGCTGAACGTGAAGGAAGAAGATTTTGCCGTTCTGGCGACTAATGCCCTGAAAGATGCCTGTGGTTTCACTAACCCTATTCAGGCGACACATGAAGAAATCATGGCGATTTATCGTGCTGCCATGTAATTCGTGATACCTGTCGTAAAGCAGTAAAAGGCTGGCGAATAATTCGCCAGTCCCGTCTACCCTTGTAGTACCCCTACAGCAAGGAGACGGTCATGACCAATAACCCCCCTTCAACGCGTATTTACCCCGGCGAGTATGGTTACCCCCTGAAGTTAAAAGCCCGATACGATAACTTTATCGGTGGTGACTGGGTCGCCCCGGTGGACGGCGAGTATTACCAAAACCTGACGCCGGTAACCGGGCAATTACTGTGCGAAGTGGCCTCTTCCGGCAAAAAGGACATCGATTTGGCACTGGATGCCGCGCATAAAGTAAAAGATAAATGGGCGCAGACTTCCGTGCAGGACAGGGCGGCGATTTTGTTCAAAATTGCCGATCGTATGGAGCAAAATCTGGAGCTGCTGGCAACGGCTGAAACCTGGGATAACGGTAAACCCATCCGCGAAACCAGCGCGGCCGATGTGCCGCTGGCAATTGACCATTTCCGCTATTTTGCCTCCTGTATTCGTGCGCAGGAAGGGGGAATCAGCGAGGTTGATAGCGAAACCGTGGCTTATCACTTCCATGAACCTCTTGGCGTGGTAGGGCAAATTATCCCGTGGAACTTCCCGCTGCTGATGGCCAGCTGGAAGATGGCACCCGCGCTGGCGGCGGGTAACTGCGTGGTGCTGAAACCCGCGCGCCTGACGCCGCTGTCCGTGCTGTTGCTGATGGAAGTCATCGGCGATCTGCTCCCGCCTGGCGTGGTGAACGTGGTAAACGGCGCGGGTGGGGAGATCGGTGAGTATCTGGCGACGTCAAAACGTATTGCGAAAGTGGCGTTTACCGGCTCAACGGAAGTTGGGCAGCAGATCATGCAGTACGCCACGCAGAACATTATTCCTGTCACGCTGGAACTGGGCGGGAAATCACCCAATATCTTCTTCGCGGACGTGATGGATGAAGAAGATGCGTTCTTTGACAAAGCGCTGGAAGGTTTTGCATTGTTTGCCTTCAACCAGGGCGAAGTGTGTACCTGTCCGAGTCGTGCGCTGGTTCAGGAATCCATTTATGAACGTTTTATGGAAAGAGCCATTCGTCGGGTGGAAAGTATCCGTAGCGGTAACCCGTTAGACAGCGTGACGCAAATGGGCGCGCAGGTGTCGCATGGTCAACTGGAAACTATTCTGAATTACATCGACATTGGTAAGAAAGAAGGAGCAGATGTTCTCACCGGCGGGCGGCGCAAGCAGCTGGATGGCGAGTTAAAAGAGGGGTACTACCTCGAACCAACCATTCTGTTTGGTAAGAACAACATGCGGGTTTTCCAGGAGGAGATCTTCGGGCCGGTGCTGGCTGTCACAACGTTTAAAACCATGGAAGAGGCGCTGGAAATCGCTAATGACACCCAATATGGGCTTGGCGCTGGCGTCTGGAGTCGTAATGGAAATCTGGCGTACAAAATGGGACGTGGGATTCAGGCGGGGCGAGTTTGGACCAACTGTTACCATGCGTATCCGGCACATGCGGCGTTTGGTGGCTATAAGCAGTCGGGCATCGGGCGCGAAACGCATAAGATGATGCTTGAACATTATCAGCAAACCAAGTGCCTGTTGGTGAGCTACTCTGATAAACCACTGGGGCTGTTTTAATTTCACGTCACTGATTGCCCGGTTTTGCACCGGGCATATCTTTATTCTGCAGTTATATAGAAACCCATATATCGTTATATAAATAAGAAAATTGCATCCAGTCTGGTCATTCCAATACTATTATCAACTCTATTGTTTAAATCAAATTGCATCTGAATTTCTTAATTTAAATCCCTGAGGCAAATATGTTCCTTAATTATTTTGCATTAGGAGTGCTTATTTTTGTATTCCTGGTCATTTTTTACGGGATTATTATTCTGCATGATATTCCCTATCTCATTGCAAAGAAACGTAACCATCCTCATGCCGACGCAATACATGTTGCGGGTTGGGTTAGTTTGTTTACCTTACATGTTATTTGGCCCTTTTTATGGATCTGGGCAACGCTTTATCGTCCGGAGCGCGGATGGGGTATGCAGAGCGCGGATTCTTCCCTGATCCAGCTTCAGGCAAGGGTTGCGGATCTGGAAAAGAAACTGGGTGAGGCCAAGACCTCTCCGGCGGAGTAATATCGATGGATTTACTAATTGTTCTGACCTATGTGGCGTGTGCATGGTCAATATTTAAAATTTTTAAAATTCCTGTAAATAAATGGACAGTTCCTACCGCAGCATTAGGCGGTATATTCATTGTTTGCGGGCTTATATTACTGATGAATTATAACCATCCGTATACCTTTAAAGCACAAAAGGCGGTCATTTCTATTCCCGTGGTGCCGCAGGTAACGGGTGTAGTGACAGAAGTGACGGATAAGAAGAATACGCTAATCAAAAAAGGCGAGGTTCTGTTTAAGCTTAATCCAGGGCGTTATCAGGCACGGGTCGATCGCCTGAAAGCTGATATTGTCACCGCACAGCATAAAGAGCAGGCTCTGGTTGCGCAGTTAGACGAAATGATAGCCAACACGCAGCGGGCAAAGGCCACGCGTGACAAACTGGCAAAAGATTACCAGCGTTATGCACAGGGTAGTCAGGCGAAGGTGAATCCTTTTTCTGAACGCGATATCGATGCGGCGCGGCAAAACTATCTGGCGCAGGAAGCGTCGGTGAAATCTTCCGTCGCGGAGCAGCAGCAAATCCAGAGTCAGTTAGACAGCCTGATACTGGGCGAGAATTCGCAAATTGCCAGCCTGAAAGCGCAGTTAGCCGAAGCGGAGTTCAACCTGGACCAGACGGTGGTTCGCGCGCCCAGCGATGGCTATGTGACGCAGGTGCTGATGCGCCCGGGAACCTATGCCGCCGCGCTGCCGATGCGTCCGGTGATGGTATTCATCCCGGATCAAAAAAGGCAAATTATCGCCCAGTTCCGTCAGAACTCGCTGCTGCGTCTGGAACCTGGCGATGAAGCGGAAGTGGTATTTAACGCGCTGCCGGGTAAGGTATTCAGCGGTAAACTGGCTGCAATTAGTCCGGCAGTGCCGGGCGGGACATACCAGTCGAATGGGGCGCTGCAATCCTTAAATTCTACGCCCGGTTCGGAAGGGGTAATCGCCACGATTGAGCTGAATGATAATGCGGAGGTTAGCGCGTTACCTGACGGGATCTACGCGCAGGTCGCGGTTTATTCTGACCACTTCGAACATGTGTCCGTCATGCGCAAAGTCTTGTTGCGCATGACCAGTTGGGTACATTACCTGTATCTCGATCATTAAACTCAGGCTATTTTGCTTGCTCAGTCTGCTGATCCAGCGACTGAGCAAGCTGCCGGCGAATCTCCGCCAACATCTCATCAAGAATAAACTGTACCCGCCATGGCTGATATTCACGTTTGCGGAAAATCGCCACCAGATCCAGCCACCATTCATGCTGTCCGGAGAAACACGGAACCAGCCCGTTAGGCTGACTTTCTTTTTGTACGCTCGCCTTCGGTGCAAAAACAATGCCCAGATGGTTTCGCGCCAACGACAGCGCAGATTGCGTATTGTCGCAAACATAGTTACCCGTTACGCGGTAATCATTCATCTCTTTACCACCGGGGGAGGAGAATCGCCAAATGTTAGCATCATCAATCATCATGGAATCAATCAGAATACAGGAGTGATGCTCAAGTTCTTCAGGAGTACTGATGGGATGTTGAGCCAGGTATTCCTTGCTGGCAAAAGCGGTAACCACATATTTGGTAATAAAACTGGCGACCAAAGATTCATCTTTTGGATGTGCATAAGTAATTAAAACATCACAGTCATCAGGAAATTCGACTCCTTCATAAAAGGCTTTACGTTCTAGGTTATAGGTTTTTAGCACCAGACTGATATCGCCAATATCCATAATTTTTGCAATAACATGTTGCGATAAGTAAGCGATAATTCCGGTTGGTGCATATACCGTTACTTTTCCACGTTTCTCGTGCTTATAATCAGCAATGAAATTATTTAACTGCTCGTTTCTGTCTAACATGTCATTGATGTAAGGAAGTAACGCTATACCAAACGGCGTGAGGGTCAGTTGCCGGGTGGTGCGGTCAAACACCTTTAATCCAACTTTTGACTCAAAATCAGCAAGATATTTACTGACGTTGGCCTGTGCGATGCCGAGAACAGTCGCGGCATGACTGATATTTTCACTGGCAGCGATTACCGAAATAATCTTCAACTCCCGGTGTTTAAGTTGTAATTTATTCATCGCCAAGCCCAATATATATAATTTTTTATATATTACTATATAAATATGAACCTTGCACCGATGAAATTGTAAGCATTATTATGCACCAGTTTTGTAGCTTATTTTAAAATGGAATGTTGGCATGTTAATTAAACACAATATTGTGGCGCTGCTCGCCTTTTCTTTTATGGCGAGTGCAACTGCCGCAGAGTTTTCTATTGGCGCTGGTGCTGTATATAATGAATCACCTTATCGCGGGTATAATGATAATGTTCACGCAGTACCGCTAGTCAGTTACGAAAGTGAATCATTTTATTTTAGGCAAACAACGCTAGGTTATATTTTGTCTAAGAGTGAAAGTAATGAATTTAGTATTACTGCCTCTTATATGCCGCTTGAGTTTGATCCCGGCGATAATGACGATCATGCGATGAAAAAGCTGGATAAGCGTGACGCAACTGCAATGGCGGGTGCCGCGTGGTATCACCATGAAAGATGGGGTAGCGTGAAAGTCTCCGCCGCTGCGGATGTGCTGGACAACAGTAATGGCTGGGTAGGGGAAGTTTCACTGTTCCGTCCAATGCCGATGGGCAAGCTGACGCTGACGCCATCGATTGGCGTGCTCTACTATGACGAAAACTTCAATGAATACTACTACGGCATATCGGGTAATGAGTCCCGTCGTAGTGGCTTATCAAGCTATTCCCCAGGCGATAGCTGGACACCGTATGTTGGCCTGTCCGCTAAATACGCATTGACCACTAACCTGACGCTGCTGGCAAGCGCCAATTATAGCGCACTGCCGGATGACATTAAAAATAGCCCGATGGTTGATCGCGATGACAGCTTTACCTTTATGTCCGGTCTGACCTGGCGTTTCTGATTTAAATACGTGCCTGATGGCGCTTCGCTTATCAGGCCTACGTGGATAGGTGTTGTAGCCGGATAAGACGTGAAGCGTCGCCATCCGGCACGGTTTAATTACTGCTCGTTTATCCAGATACGCATTTCGCCTTCACCACGGTTTGCCCAGCTAAACCACGGAATAAACGTCAATGTATGCGCCTGACGCGAAGTTGGGGAAACATCGTAGTGCCACAACGATTGTTGTGCTGCATCGGCTGCACTTTGCTTCACACCTTCAGCCTGAATTAACATTTTATGGCTGAACAATCCCTTACCTTCGAATACTCTGAACTCACTCTCTTTTGGCAACCACAGATTATGCAATTCCTCGCCGTTGTCGGCCTGCTCCAGGCAATATACCAGTGGCCCACGCTGAATGGCGACCTTACCGGCAACATGACGCACTAATGGATTTCCGTATACCCGACGCACCGGCATTGGCAGGGTCAAACTGAGCGTATCGCCTTCCTGCCAGGTTCGACTGATGTGCAAATAGCCTTTGCGAATATCCTGCTCAACCGGCTGACCATTCAACAAAACCTGCGGCGCGGAGCACCAGTCTGGCAGGCGCAGAGCCAGAGTGTGATAAACCGACCGCGGTGATTCGATGGTGATTTTTACCTGCTCATGCCATGGGTAATCTCCGCTAATACGCAGTTTAAGCGAGCCGTTTACAACAGGGACCTCCATGCTATTGCCCACGTACATATTGATATACAGCGCGTCCTGACGCGGTGTATAGATGTAGTGGCCAATTGAGGTTAACACGCGGGCGATATTCGGCGGGCAACAGGCGCAGCCAAACCAGCGCTGACGAACGGGTTTCACGTGGTCATAAATATGATTGAATTTTAATGATTTAGGATGTACTTCCAGCGGGTTCACATAGAAGAAGTGCTTGCCATCGAGCGCCATCCCGCCCAATACGGTATTATACAGGGCGCGCTCCATCACGTCGGCATACTGGCTGTCGGCTTCCATTTCCAGCATTCTGCGGGCGAACATCATCAGGCCGATAGAGGCGCAGCTTTCCGCATAAACGGAGTCGTTGGGCAGATCGTAATCGCAGCTAAACGCCTCGCCGCTGCTTTGTGAACCGATCCCGCCGGTAATGTACAACTGGCGCTGGGCCATGTTTTTCCACAGACGCAGGCAATCCTGACGCTTGCCTTCGTCCTGGCTTAAGCGTGCCAGATGAGCGACGCCGGTCATCAGGTAGACAAAGCGCACCGCATGCCCGATCGCCGTTTGCTGTTCTGAAATGGGCTGATGAGCCTGGCTATAGGGTTTATCCTTCACCATCCATGCCGGACCGTAAGTATGCCAGTAAGAGGTTTGGCCGCGCTTTTCGTACTCTTCGTCATAGAAATGGGGCTGTGCGCCGCGCTGTTCCACAAAGTAATTTACCAGCGCCATATAGCGTGGTTGCTGGGTCACTTCGTATAAGCGCATTAACGCCAGTTCGATTTCCGGGTGTCCTGGGTAGCCGCGCAGTTGATTCTCCCTGAGTCCAAACACGCTGTCGATGTGATCCGCCAGGCGACACACCACCTCTAACAGACGGCGTTTACCCGTTGCCTGAAAGAACGCGACGCCTGCTTCGATCAAATGACCTGCACAGTACAACTCATGACACTCGGCGAGGTTGGTCCAGCGTTCATCCGGTGCTTTCACTGTGAAGTACGTATTGAGATAGCCGTCTTCACACTGGGCGGCCGCCACCAGTTCAATGACTTCATCGGCCGTTTGTTCAAGTTCCGCATCGGGTTTCTGGCACAGGGACCAGGCAACGGCCTCCAGCCACTTTGCTACGTCGCTATCCTGAAAAACCATGCCGTAAAATTCGCCATCCTGCAGGCCCGCGGCGATACGGAAATTCTCTATCGCATGACTTGGTTCCGCCTCTGCAATGCGGTCATTGAGCGCATCCCATTGATAGGGGATCACCACGTCACGCACCAACTGCTGATATTGTCCGAGGAACGGATCGCTGACGGTGAGCTTATGCAGGTCGACTTCCAGTACGTTCATTTCGTGCTCCTTAAGGCTGTACATGACGCTGACGCAGATCGGTGGCAATGCGCGACATCATCGGATTATTGAGTTTGCAGATGCGGATAGACAGCGCCAACAGCAGGTGGAACAGTGCGGGAAGCAGCGTCTCCATCGCGGTAATTCCTTGCAGCGAGCTGGCGGTTTGGTTACCAGCGCCTGGCTGATAGGCGACAAAAATAAACAGCAGGCTGATGATCCCCGCACTTGAGGCCCAGGCCAGCTTGATGAAAAACAGATTGAAGGCGAAATTCATGCCGGAGGAACGTACGCCGGTTTTCCACTCGCCGTAATCGTCGGCGAAGGCCATCAGTGAGAAGTGCAACGGCAGCGTGAAGCCTAAAATAATGCCGTTACCGAGGATGACTGCCAGCCACAGCGTCTGATAAGCCGGGCCGGTTGGCAGGAACCACATCAGTATCGCCAGGGCCGTCAGCACCAGATTGGTGTAGTAATAGAGTTTGACGGTATCGATGCGACGGGTCAGGGGGCTGACGATCACTGAACCGATGATGGACGCGAAAGTGACCATGGTGAAAAACAGCGACGTATAGGCGGTGCTGCCTTCCAGCACGTAGGTAATAAAATACATGTACCCGCCGCCGCGAATATTAAAGACGTTGATCAGCAGGAAAGACATTACCAGCATCAACAAGAGCTGATCGTTTTTGCGCAGCCCTCCAATGTGTTCACGCAAGGTAAATTTCCCCATCATCGCCAGCGGTACACGCTCGCGAACCCAGAAGAAACAGCACAGGAACATCACCACCGCGATGGCACACAGGATGCCCACGCCAAACTGATAACCCTGTGCGGCATTGCCCTGACCCAGAATATCCACCATCCACGGCAGACCAACGGAAACCAGGAATCCCGCCACGCCGCACAGCACAAAGCGCCAGGACTGACAGGCGATCACCTCGTTATGGCGGGTCGTCATGGTGTTGATCAGCGCACAATACGGTACGTTGATGGCGGTATAGCCGACAGAGAGCAGGAGATAGGTGCCGAATGCCCAGGCGATCTTGACCCCCATGCTGGCGTCCGGGACGGTAAAAGTGAGCACGCCAATAATACCGATCGGAATCGCAACCCACAGTTGCCACGGGCGAAAGCGCCCCCAGCGGCTTTGCGTACGGTCGGCTAGCACACCCATGATGGGGTCGGAAATGGCGTCAAATACACGCAGGGCAATAAATAATGTGCCGACCAGCGCAGGCGTTAACCCGAAGACATCGGTGTAGAAAAATGTCAGGAAGTTCATGATCAGGCAGGTAATTACTGTCCCGCCAGCATCGCCTAGTCCATAACCAATTTTTTCACGCAGGGATAATTTGTCGTCCTGGGCACGCTGTGCCAAATCAGATGTTGTAATCGGAGCCGAAGTCATAAATAACTCCCGGAGAGGATGTTCAGAAAGTATCCCGCTACGTTGCGGGTTATTTGTTTGTAATTTGCAAAATACGTTATTTATTCTGCACGAAATGTTTGGGTCAACAAGGGAAGAGAAAAGTATAAAAAGATGACAATTCCGACTTCATTATAAAAATGTGATTTCGATCCGGCGGAAAGCAGGTTTATCGTGAATAATCAATGATAAAGATCGGTTTAAATAATGTAGAAAGCGGGAATTTGAATATATATGCTCGAATTATCCATGTCTCTTCCGATTAAAGTGCAAAATGGTGGGCTATTTATTTCCCGGGGCGTGGGCAGTCATCCTGCGCGACGATTGCAATCCTGGGAAATTATCTTTGTTGAAAAAGGGACATTAACGATTCGCGAAGGCCAGACAGTTTTTTGCGTGAATTCCGGAGAAAGTTTGCTGCTGTGGCCGCAGCGCTTGCATATTGGCGTTGGGCAATTTCCGGCTGATTTGAAATTTTACTGGCTGCATTTTGAGGTGACGGCAGAAAACGACGCATCAATAACGGAACCGTTACTTGCTATCCCTCAACATACCCGGGTGGACGAGCCCCAATATATTATTTCGCTGTTTCGCCAGTTCTTACGCGAGCAGGAAAATATTCATCGCAGCATGGCGCTGGAACTGATCCTGCTGCTGATTTTGCAGCAAATATCCGCAGCCGCCAGCGAGCAACCTGTCGACAGCCCCGGGAATGCGTTGGCCTGGAAAGCGCAGCAAATCATTCACACCCGGTTCCACCTGCCGATTTCCGCCTCAACGTTGGCGAAAGAGCTGCATTGCAATGCGGATTATCTGGGGCGCGTTTTCCGTGGCGCTTTCCGGCTGACGCTAACCGAAGCGTTGCACCGTCAGCGGGTAAGGGCGGCAGAAAAACTGTTAATCAGCGATTCGCTGTCGCTAACCGAGGTGGCGATGAAATGTGGATTTAATGATGTGGGTTATTTTCGCAAAATATTCCACAAGCACACCAGCCTGACGCCCGCGGCGTGGAAACGGCGCTATTGCAAAGAACATATCAATAGCGCCTGACCCGTTATTGTCCGTAATACGCATTCGCCCCGTGTTTGCGCAGATAATGTTTATCCAGCAACTCAGACTGCATATCCGGCAACTGCGGGGCTAACTGGCGAGAGAACAACCCCATGTAGGCGCACTCTTCGAGCACCACAGCGTTATGCACCGCGTCTGCGGCGTCTTTACCCCAGGCGAACGGTCCGTGGGAGTGCACCAATACCGCCGGAACCTGCAGCGGATTGAGATCGCGCTGCTCGAAGGTCTGAATGATCACCTCTCCGGTTTGATATTCATATTCGCCGTTGATCTCTTCAGCGGTCATTAGACGCGTACACGGAATAGAACCATAGAAATAATCGGCATGCGTGGTGCCCCATGCAGGGAGATCCAGACCCGCCTGCGACCAGATCGTCGCGTGGCGAGAATGGGTATGGACGATCCCGCCGATCTGTGGATAACGACGATACAGCGCCAGATGGGTTGGCGTGTCGGACGACGGTTTTTTGTTGCCTTCCACCACGTTGCCGCTGGCAATATCCACTACCACCATGTCGTCGGCGGTCATCACCTCATATTCCACGCCGGATGGCTTAATCACCATCAGTTTACGTGTTTCATCCACTGCGCTGACGTTGCCCCAGGTAAAGGTGACTAAGCCATGAGCCGGGAGCGCCAGGTTTGCCGCCAGCACCTCGGCTTTCAGTTGTTCTAACATGGAAATCCTCCTTCCTGCATGCGTGCTTCTATCCAGCGCCGTGCCTGGATAATTTCCAGTACCGGCTCCTTCGCTTTTTCAGTCCACATTTCAATCAGAAACGACCCGCGATAGTTCAGCTGATGCAGCGTTTTGAAGATGCCAACAAAGTCCACGCACCCTTCGCCAAACGGCACATCGCGAAACTGGCCCGGATGAGTTTCGGTTACCGGCAGCGTGTCTTTCAGATGGATAGCAGCGATGCGGTCAATGCCCAGCGTCAATTCGGCAGTGACGTCATTCCCCCAGGCGCTGAGGTTGCCCACGTCCGGATAAACGGTGAACCACGGCGATGACAGCATTTCATCCCACTTTTTCCACTTGCTGATCGAGTTCATAAACGCGGTATCCATGATTTCTACCGCCAGCATCACCTGCGCGGCAGTTGCTTGCTCGACTGCCCATGCCAGCCCTTCGGCAAAGCGCTGCTGCGTTCCTGCGTCATGTTCTTCGTAATAGACGTCGTAACCAGCCAGTTGAATAGTGCGGATACCCAGATCGCGCGCCAGACGAATGGCTTTGCTCATTATTTCTCGCGCCCGCTCACGCACGGCTTCATCGCGGCTGCCAAAGGGAAAACGACGGTGGGCGGACAAGCACATTGATGGGATCGCCACGCCGGTTTCCAGCATCGCGCTCACCAGCGATGCGCGCTGAGCCGGACTCCAGTCGAGACGCGACAGACGTTCATCGGTTTCATCCACCGACATCTCGACGAAATCAAAACCGCAGCTTTTTGCCAGCACCAGCCGTTCCGGCCAGGAGAGGTCTTTCGCCAGCGCTTTTTCATAGATACCTAATGGATGATTACGCATGCTGTGTTCCCCAGATGGCGTCGATTTGCGCATGGAATTCGCCAGCAACCTGCGCTGGGTTTTGCGCTCCCGCCAGCGCGCGCCCGGCAATAAAAGCTTTGACGTTAATATCGCGAAACAACGACAGATCGGCGGGCGTGATCCCACCGGTAATCGACAGTTCCAGACCAATATCAGAAAGCGCCTTCATGCGCGCCAGGTCTGCTTCTCCCCACTGTTGTCCGCTGGCCTGAGCATCGCGGCCACGATGGTAAATCGCCTGGCGAACACCAACGCGATACCAGTCGCGGGCATCATCCAGCGTCCAGTTGCCGAACAGCTCCATCTGAATTTCGCCGCCGCAGGACTGCGCGATGCCATGACCTTTCTCTACCGTCGCCAGCGGCGCAGCACAGATGATGGTCATCCAGTTGGCACCTGCTCCAAAGGCTTGCTGCGCGAGGGTTTCGCCCGCATCGGCCACTTTCCAGTCGGCGACGATGATTTTATTCGGGCACTGGGCACGCAGTGCTTTCACGGCGCTCAGCCCTTCGGTTAAGCAGAGAATCGTCCCCGCTTCAACGATATCGACGTTCTCTTGTAGCAGCGCGACGTCGCGTTGTGCGGCTTCAAGGCTGGTGTGGTCGAGCGCCAGTTGCAGTAATGGTCGACTCATCATTCGTGCTCCTTAATGCGGGCGTGGTAGCCCTGTAGTGCGGTAATTAAATCCAGGTATTGGCGGTATTTACGCTGGTAGCTCGCCTGCGCGGCGGCGTCCGGCAATAGCGTGCGTACCGGGTGCTGTAGGCTGCGCTGGGCGTCGCTGAAGTTGGAGTAAACGCCGGTGCCGACGCGGGCGGCGAGCGCAGCGCCAAAGCAACCGGTCTCTTCAATCTGCGGCAATTCGATACGTAAACCGCTGACGTCTGCCAGCATTTGCATCCAGATGTCGGAGTGCGCCGGACCGCCGGTGACGCGCAGGGTATGCGCCTTCGTAAAACGTTCGCGCATGCGGTTGAGGTGGGTCATGTGGCTAAAAACCACGCCTTCGTAGATGGCCTGTAATAAGTGGGCGCGAGTGTGTATTGCCTGCATGCCATAAAAGCCGCTGGTCATCTCCAGCCCGGCGTTGCTGCCGTACAAAAAGGGCAGGAAGAAAAGCTCGCTACCGGCTTTCGGTAAGCTGGCGACGGCCTGATTGATCTCAGCAAAAGAGAGTTCGCCCCACTGGGCGGTAAACCATTCCAGATTGCCGGAAGAGGTTGGGCTGGCTTCGTGAACGATGTACTGCCCGTCGCTGACATAGCGCCCATAAACATAGGGATGGGCCTCGTGGTCGCGCAGACCGTGAGCGATCCCGCTGGTGACGGCCCAGGTACCCATCACCGCGTTGAGGGTGTATTCATCTTCGATACCGGCGCAGAGTGCGGTGGAAACCACATCAAACAGTCCGCCGACGACGGGCGTGCCCGCCGCCAGACCGGTTATGGCGGCTGTCTGAGCGGTGATTTCCCCGCATATTTCTGCTGAACCGACAATCGGCGGTAGCGCATTGTCGATCTCACTGATGCCCAGCCACTGGGTCAGGCGCGAGTCGTACTGACCCGAAGTCATGTTGTAGAGGTTCGACTCGGAGATATTGCTCTCTTCACAGCCTTTGACGCCGGTTAAGCACCAGCGCAGATAGTCATGGCCCATCATGACGCAGCCAATTTGTGCGTAACGATGAGGTTGATTCTCTTTCACCCAGCGCAGCAATGATGCCGGATGCCCGGTCCACAATGTCTGGCGGGTGACCGGGTAGAGCTGCTCAGGGATCCCATCCTGCTGCCAGCGCTGAACGATGCCCATCGCCCGGCGGTCGGAAGAAAGGATGGCATTGCCCAGCGGTTTATCCTGCTTATCGAGAAGGAACAGGCCTTTGCCCTGAGCGGAAATACCGACGCCTTTGATTTGATCGCCGCAGACGCCGGTGCGCGCTAACAGCCCGGCGATCGTGGCTACACACTGTTGCCACAACTGGTGCATATCGCGTTCGGCGTAACCGGGCAATGGCGATGCGGTCTGCAACGATTGCCGGTTAATGCCATGTTCATGACCTTTGGCGTCATACAACCCGGCTTTCAGATACGTACCGCCACAATCAATACCCAGCCAGAAGGTCTCTTTCTCACTCATCTTGTTATCTCATTTTTGCCGGATGGCGCTGCGCTTATCCGGCCTGGGACGGTTGCTACCTGTAGGCCCGGTAAGCGAAGCGCCACCGGGCATTGTTTTACGCTGTACGTTTATGTGGATTCAGTGTCTTTAGCGGAGCGGCACCGGCGTCGCATTTGGCTGGCAGCAGCAGCGCCATCAGCGCGGCCAGAGCCAGTGAGATAGCCAGGCAGTAAACCCCCGCATCTTTGCTATACAGGGTGATGAGTACGCCGACCGCATAAGGACCGCAGAAGCCGCCGAGGTTGCCCAGCGCGTTGATGACTCCACGCGCGCCACCGGCCATTTCCGCACTGAACAAACGCGCCGGAATGGTCCAGAACACGCCCGCTGCCGATTGCAGGAAGAAGCCGCAGCCGACCAGCGCGGCATAAGCCAGCCAGACGTTATTTTTCAGCGCCACGGAAAGGAACATGCACAGGGCAAAGCCAATCAACGGCAGGCAGACGAACAGCTTGCGTTTACCGGTGCGGTCAGAGAGAGAAGAGAACAGGAACATCCCGGCAATGGCCCCGACGTACGGCAGAATGGCGAGCATACCGACCTGTCCCATGCTGCTGTGCGTCAACTCTTTGAGGATGGTCGGCAGCCACAGGGTGTAACCGTAAATCCCGGTCTGATAGAAGAAGTTCAGCGCGATGAGCTGCCACATGGTTTTATCGGAAAGCACCGCGCCCAGAGAGGCATTTTTGACTTCCGTTCCGGCAATGGCTTTTTGCTCGGCGGCCAGCGTTTCGACCAGGTAATTTTTCTCGGCCTCAGAGATCCAGCGCGCCTCCTGCGGACGGTCGTAAACGGTATAGGCCCACAACACCAGTACAACGACGGAAAGCAAACCTTCAATGATGAACAGCCAGCGCCAGTCGAGAACGGTGATAATCCAGCCCGAGAGCGGAGCGGTAATGATCCCGGCAATCGGCACAAACATAATCACAATCGCATTGGCGCGACCACGCTCGGCGTCGGGGAACCAGTTACTGATCATCGTCAGCACCACCGGCAGCATGCCGCCTTCGGCAACGCCGAGTAAAAAGCGCAGAACCAGCAGTTGGTACTGATTAGTGATTAACCCCGTGAGGACGGAAATAACCGCCCAGGCAACCAGCGACCAGCCGATAAATTTCTTGCCGCTACCGTGAACGGCAATTTTTCCGCCGGGAACCTGTAAAAACAGATAACCGATAAAGAAAATACCGCCAGCCAGTCCTGCCATGGTGGCGGAAATACCTAATTCCTCATCCATTCCGCCCGGCATCGCGAAAGCGATATTGACGCGGTCCATATAAGAAATAATACAGGCGATGAGAATAGGTGGAATAATCCGCAGCCAGCGCTGACGGGGTATATCTTTGAGTGTAGGGCGAGAGGTCATGTTCATATTAATATTCTCGTAGAGTAGTATTTTATTTTTATAGTTTTGCTTTATTTAATGCGGCGATACCGTCGCGCAATATTGCTACGCGATGGTTCACATCTGCATTGGCGTTTATTTCCAGCAATTTAATACCGGCAAATTGCAATGGTTCGGCTTCTGCGCAGGCGAATAATTCGCGGGCATGGTCGGTGGTCATCAGGCTTTGTGGGCAGAATGGGGCAAACGGCGCGTGTAAGTCCTGCCACTCGCCGTATTCCCCCGCAAGCGTGGTACCGGAGAACATCAGCGCGCCCAGTTTTCCAGCCCGTTTGGCCTGCTGCGTGTGGGCCAGCGCCAGGGCGGGATTCTGCCCTTCAATGGTCGATCGCGCCCAGTTAATGCACACGCTGATGTCATACCCGGCAATGACCTCCAGCACATTGTCTAACGGCAGAAAGCCTTTGCGCGGCGCAATGCCGGTCATGGCGTCGCAATGTTCCAGCACCAGATCGCAGGACCAGTCCCAGGAGGTAATCTCTTTCAGCGAACGGGCAAACGCGTCGGTGGCCTGTGCAACATTTGGGTTGCTGGCATTGGGGGCGGCATGCAGTTCCAGCGCAATCACTTTTCCGGCGTGTGCCGTATTGATATGGTTGATTTTCTGCTGCAGATGACGGTAATACGCCACGCAGGCTTTACGCTGTTCTTCGTCGCTGGAGGCCAGCCCAAAAGCGCTGTTTGCGCCGCGACGGCGCATGGTTTCCATAATGGCGGTGACCACGATTTGCCAGTCGCCCGGCGTATGACGTAATAACCATTCGTCGCCTAACGGGTGAAGATGTTCAAGGCAGGGCTGCTCCAGACCGCGAATATCCGGAGTATCGGCGAGCTGTCGCCAGAATTCCTTCTCTTCCTCTTCACTCTTTTGGTGAAATGAGGGTGCACAGGGGTACGCACCGATAATATAACCGGCATTATTAACGCTCATGTTGTGCTCCTTTTATAAAACTGAAATAGCAACCTTCACAACTATTTTGCGGATCGGCGTGGCGACAGTTTTATGACATGCAGGACGGTGAACATCCTGCGGGAAAAATATGGCGTAGCTTCCCGGAATCATTTCAATGAAAGATTCATGTTCGCTGGCGTGATAAAAAATAATATCGCGCTGTTCTAATAACGATTCGCTGATTTGGTTATTCCCGGTATCAATCGCGATCCCGATTTTCTCTTCGCCCCAGGCCAGAAATTGAATATCCAGGTAGCGGCGATGCACCTCCGGGCGATTTTCGGCAACGTCACGCGTGGTTAAATCGATAACCTGCGCGAAGATATTTTTACCGTCGATTTCTACCACGCCCGGTTCCAGATTGCGGAAGTCTGTGCTGCGCAGAAAGTCGAGTGCCCTTTCAATCGCCGCGGGTAAACGACATGGGTTAGGCTGAGCAATATGTCCGAAGATCATGGTGTTGCTCCTTACAGGGCCTGAATTTTGGCCCAGACGCTGTCATCAACGGTGATACCGTTGCGGCGGTTTTCTTCCAGCAGCTTTGTAAACTCGTGGCCCGGCAGGCGGACAGGTGTGTTTTCATCGGCGCGTTCGGCGGAGGTGATGAAATCCATAATGCGCTGCAGTTTGGCGTCGCGGGTGGCGCCGTCGATAAGCTTATCCACTTCAATGGCGATAAAAATCTGTGAAACGCCATATTCATCGCTGTTGTCCTGGGTGACCTCGGCCACGGAAGAACCGTCTGAAAGCAGGGTGGCGATCATATCCAGCACAATCGACAGACCTGAACCTTTCCAGTAACCCATTGGTAAAATGCGGCGGTTTTTTTCGATAACGCCCGGCTCTTTAGTGAGATTGCCTTCATCATCAAAGCCACCATCTACCGGCAGTTCGCGACCGGCCAGGCGATTCACTTCCAGCATGCCGTAGGAGAACATCGACATCGACATATCAACCATGGTGATTGGCGATGAGGGGATCGCGACGATCAACGGGTTAGTACCAATGCGGCACTCTTTCGAACCCCACGGCGGCATGACGGCAATCGAGTTAGTCCAGCAGATACCGATGTAACCTTTCTCCGCCGCCTGCCAGCCATAGCTGCCGCCGCGCATCCAGTGGTTGGCGTTACGCAGTGCGACCAGGCCAATACCGTGATCGGAGGCCAGCTCAATGGCTCTGTCCATCATCTTTTTCGCCGTCAGATTTCCGATCGAACGCTGGGCATCCCATTGTTCAATCGCTCCCAGGCTAGTAATGCGTTGCGGTTTGGCCTCAGGAATGATGTCGCCGTTATCTAATTGCTGAATAAAACGAGGAAAACGATTCACGCCGTGTGAATACACGCCGGACTCGGTGGTGCGCGCAAACATTTCGGCACAGGCATCGGCGGTTTCAACGGCGATACCGCGTGCCAGCAGTACCCGATTGAACGCATCTTTCAACTGCTCAAAAGTGACTTTCATTCCTGTTTCCTTGTTTAAATTTGATCGCTTTTTTATCTCTAAATTTCACTATGCGAAATCTGATTTCAAATATAGCGATCAAATTTTGACAGATCAACGGGGTGGTCTATTTTTTAAAATCATCAAAATCAAATAGTTGTGTTTTTTCGGTTCAGATCGTGAACTGAAACACACTTTGCGCTACCATCAGAGCGCGACGAAAAGGGGAGCGGAAGCGATGGGCACAAAAGAGAGTGAAATGACGCAAGACAAAGAGAGGCCAGCCGGAAGTCAGAGCCTGTTCCGTGGTTTGATGTTGATTGAGATTCTGAGTAACTATCCGAATGGGTGCCCGTTGGCGCATTTGTCTGAACTGGCAGGGCTGAACAAAAGTACTGTGCATCGACTGCTGCAAGGGCTGCAATCCTGTGGGTATGTCACCCCCGCGCCAGCGGCAGGGAGTTATCGCCTGACCACCAAATTTATTGCCGTGGGTCAGAAGGCGTTGTCGTCACTGAACATCATCCATGTTGCTGCGCCGCACCTCGAAGCGCTGAATATCGCCACCGGTGAAACCATCAACTTCTCAAGCCGTGAAGATGACCACGCGATTCTGATTTATAAGCTGGAACCGACGACGGGCATGCTGCGTACCCGCGCTTATATCGGCCAACATATGCCGCTGTATTGCTCGGCGATGGGTAAAATTTACATGGCGTTTGGGCATGCGGATTATGTGGAAGCCTACTGGGAGAGCCATCAGGATCTTATTCAGCCCCTGACCCGCAATACCATTACCGGTTTACCGGCGATGTACGACGAATTGGCGCAGATCCGCGAAAGCAGTATGGCGATGGATCGGGAAGAGAACGAACTGGGCGTTTCCTGTATTGCCGTGCCGGTGTTTGATATTCATGGTCGGGTGCCGTACGCGGTGTCAATTTCACTCTCTACCTCGCGACTTAAGCAGATAGGGGAAAAAAATCTACTCAAGCCACTACGGGAAACCGCGCAGGCGATTTCAAATGAGCTGGGTTTTACCGTTCGCGATTAGGCAGAGATCCATAGTTATTCAGGCACCTGACAATATTTAACCGTTTCCCCTGTCCGATCAAAGCGACAAGGGCGACCTCTCTGGCACTCTGTGGTTTTCACGCAGAGGGAGGGGACAATGAACGCGTTTATTATGGCGGATGCGGCAAAATGTATTGGGTGTCGTACCTGCGAAGTTGCCTGCGTCGTCGCGCACCAGCAAAACCAGGACTGTGCGTCGGTCTCTTCTTCTGCGTTTATACCGCGGATTCGGGTAATCAAAGATGACGCCTTTACAACGGCGGTCGCCTGCCATCAATGCGAAGACGCTCCCTGTGCGAATGTTTGTCCAACTTACGCCATTCGTCGTGAACATGGGCATATCTTCGTTGAACAGACACGTTGTATTGGTTGTAAAAGCTGTATGCTGGCCTGCCCGTTTGGGGCAATGAATGTCGTTGCCCGTTCGTCGCGGGTGCAGGCGATAAAATGCGATTTGTGCTGGCATCGTGAGACGGGGCCTGCGTGTGTAGAAGCCTGCCCGACCAGCGCGTTGCAGTGTATTGATGCCGTCAGTATTCAGCGACAGCGTCTGCGTTCACAACCGCTGTGAAGTGAGCCCGACCCGCACTTGGGTCGGGTTTGCGTTAGCCTTCCAGCCAGGCGCGTTCGATCTCTTCAGCCAGAATCTTCACGCCAGCTTCGATTTTCTCTGGTTCTGGCACGTAGTTCATCCGCATGCACTGATGGGTATGTGGCCAGGGTTTATCCAGCCCCGGGAAGAAGTAGTCACCGGGAACCATCAGTACGCCGCGCGCTTTCAGGCGCTGATACAGCAGTTCAGTAGTAATGGGCAAATCTTTGAACCACAGCCAAAGAAAAATCGCGCCCTCTGGTTTATGGATAAGGCAGCGATCTTCTGACAAGTAGCGGCGAATAATCGCAATCGTCTCCTGAACGCGCTGATAGTAAAACGGTTTAATTACCGTTTCGGACAGGCGCAGTAGATCGTTACGTTTAATCATCTCGCACATCATCGCCGGTCCCATCCCGCCAGGAGCAAGGCTGATGATGCCGTTCATATTGGTAATCGCAGTGATGATTTTTTCATTGGCGATAATGATGCCGCAGCGGGAACCTGGCAGGCCCAGCTTGGAAAGGCTCATGCACAGCACAATGTTGGGGTTCCACAGCGGACGCGCTTCGCTAAAGATGATGCCAGGGAATGGTACGCCATAGGCGTTATCAATCACCAGCGGGATCCCATGCAGGTTGGCCAGCCGGTCCAGCTTCATCAGCTCGTCGTCTGTGATCACGTTGCCTGTCGGGTTAGTCGGGCGTGACACGCAGATCATCCCCGTCTCTTCACCGATGTGCAGGTGTTCAAAATCAACGTGATACTTAAACTGGCCTTCCGGTAACAGTTCGATGTTCGGACGCGCGGAGACGAAAAGATCTTCTTCTAGCCCGGAATCGGCATAGCCAATGTATTCCGGGGCTAATGGGAATAACACTTTTTGCGTTGTTCCGTCAGCGCGGCGTCCGGCGAACAGATTGAATAAGTAGAAAAACGCGCTCTGACTGCCATTTGTCAGTGCAATATTTTGTGGCTCGATATCCCAACCCTGCTTCTCACGTAGCAGTTTCGCCAACTCAGACAGGAGCTCGGTTTTCCCTTGCGGACCGTCATAATTGCAAAGCGCATCAGTGGCTTTGCCGTTTGCCAGCATATCTGTCAGCAGAGACTGGAAGTAATTTTGCATCTCTGGAATTTGCGCCGGATTACCACCGCCGAGCATGATGGCGCCTGGGGTGCGTAAACCGTCGTTGAGGTCCTCCATCAGGCGGGTGATGCCTGAATGGCGGGTAAATTTGTCGCCAAAAAGTGAGAATGTCATAGCAGGGGGTCTGTCGAACTGAGTAGTAAAGTGGCTAACCATAGCGCTACCCATGGCTGGGTGCAAATCAGGGGAAACGGACCGGATTGATGTTTTGTGCTGCAGATGTTTGCCTGGCTGGTTTTTTATTTTGTGTTGGGATTCCCGCCGTATGCACAGCGGGAAGCCTGTTGGGATCAGGGCTGGCCGGCCCACACCACCATCACCTTATCGCCGTCATGCTCGCGGATAAATCCGTATCCCTGCTTCAGGGTAAGCGTAGTCTGTTTACCGGCGCCGATGGCGGGATGTCTGGCTCGGAACTGACTGATGCGCTGCCAGTGTGCGACGCTGGTGGCAGATTTCCCGCTCACATCCTGCCAGTTCATTTCTGAGCGCGTGCCCTGCAATGGGTCTGAGCCTGTTGGTCCAAAGGGTCGGGCCGACTCGTCGCCGTAAAAGAGTTGTACCGCGCCAGGCGCCAGCAGCAATAGCTCGGCGGCTTTGTCTCCACCTTCGCGAAACAGACGCGTATCGTGCGAGGAGAGATAGCTCAGGACGTTGAAATCCTGCAGTTTTTCAGCCATTTGTTGCCAGGTGACATCCATATTTGCCAGACAATCGACGGCCTTTGCCGCCTGCTCCTGATAGTCGAAATTGATCATCGCATCAAAGCCGTGTCGGTAATAGTCGCTTTGCATCACGCCGTGACCCCAGGCCTCGCCGGTCATCCAGAAAGATTTATCATCCAGCGCTTTATCCGGGTTGGCTTTCTTCCATTCAGCCAGCGCTGCGCTGGCCTGTGTTTTTAATTGCTGCCAGGCGGGAAGCTCGACGTGTTTGGCGGTATCAACCCGAAAGCCGTCAATCCCGTAATCACGCACCCACTGGCTGAGCCAGTGCGTCAGATAATCGCGGGGCGTGTAACCGGCGATAGCTTTAGCGTGCGTATCTGGTTTGTGCTGATAAAAGTTTGGCAGCCCGGAAGGCGTGGTGGATTCGGTTTTCAGATCGGGCAGGAAGGCCAGTGACATGGTCAGGTCGTCAAAGCCAGGATTGTCGTAATCGCCAATATCGGTACGGATCCAGTTTTTCCCCCACCATTTTTCCCAACCTGTTTTATCGCTGAAGTTGATGTAATCATTAAAGCTGTGCCAGCTTTGCCCGGCGGCTGGCTTCCAGTCCGTCCAGCGTTCACCGAGCGTGTTTTTCAGTTCATCGCCCGACAAGTACAGCGCCCCAAACTGATACTCCTGCATATCCGCCAGCGTGGCGTAGCCGGTATGATTCATGACGACATCGAACAGGGTACGAATGCCGCGCTGGTGCGCACCGTCAACCAGGGCACGCAGGTCAGCTTCATTACCCATATTCGCATCGAGCGTAGTCCAGTCCTGAGTGTAATAGCCGTGATAAGCGTAGTGGGGGAAATCGCCTTTGGTGCCACCGCCGACCCAACCGTGAATTTGCTCAAACGGTGCGCTGATCCACAAGGCGTTGACGCCCAACTGTTGCAGGTAGTCGAGTTTACTGGTGAGTCCGCGCAAATCGCCACCGTGGAAAGTGCCAATTTCCTGCATGCCGTCGTTGCGACGTCCGTAGCTGTGGTCGTTGCCTGGGTCACCATTTACAAAGCGATCCGTCAGAACGAAATACACCGTAGCGTTATGCCAGTTGAAAGCAGCCGGGGCATCGGTTTCCGCCCGTTCCAGCAGCAACAGCCCGTTACTGGCTGCGGCAGGCTGTAGGGTAATCGACCCATTCTTTACCGTTGCCGTTTGTTTGCTGTAGTAGTCGCGCACCACGGCACCTTCCGGAAAGGTCTGGCTCACATCCAGTGTTAACGGCGAACCATCCCATTTCGGGCACTGGCGAATCTGGGTCGTGACAGGGTCTGCGGCGCTTTTTACCGAGAGCATCAACGTTGGCGTTCCGGAGCGGGTATCGACTTCCAGCGTGTAATCGCCGTCTTTGAATAAACGCCACTGCGGCGGCGCGCCTTCACACGGTTTTAGCGATAGCATCTGGTTGAGTTTTATCGCATCAGCAGGCTGCCAGCACTGTTGGTCAAAATTTAGGATTAAAGGACGAGTACCCTTCGTCAACGCTGCATGGCTGACGAATTTACCCGTACCTTCCGCTTCGAAGGTGGGGAGTCCCTGAGAAGTCCATGATGAGGCGATGGCAATGCCGGGCATGAGCGCCAGCGCAACGGCGGCAAGTTTCATAATGCTGTCCTTGGTGCTGCTGTTTTCACCAGTTTGCCAGTGAAATCAGGCTGGAAACTCATCCTTTGAGTCGATTCCGCCAGGAGGAGAAGTGAGGGTGAGCGATCGCGTTCAAAAAATGAACTTGTTTTGCGATACCCTCTACATTTTCTTCGAATTAATGGCACCCTGAACCGTTAATGCGTGACATAGTTTCAGAATTGGACTATTCCTTTGGGTGCTCTTGACGGCTATTTTTGATATGATTTGAGATTCATCTCTCATTTTTGTGAAAAATATAAGGTGTTGGAATGTATAAATCCGACCAGGAGACCTAATGATATTGACTCCCATTCGACGATATGGGGCAATGATTCTTATGTTACTCACCATTGCATTTTCGGGTGAGGTGCTGGCAAAGACACACACGGCGACAACGAGTCACAAGCCTCAGATAACCAAGGCAAGTAATAAACAGGTTAGCAGTAAACAAGAGTATTCTCGCAATAGTGCAAAGAGTAGTTCACTTCCTGATTTGCGAAAATACCCTTCCGGAACACCAAGGAAAAAAGCGTTTCTCCGGACGGTTATGCCTTATATTACCAGTCAAAATGCTGCCATTACTGCGGACCGTAACTGGCTGATTTCAAAACAGTACCAGAACCGCTGGTCACCGACTGAGCGTACGCGTATGAAAGACATCGCGAAGCGCTACAAGGTGAGCTGGTCTGGCAACACGCGTAAAATTCCGTGGAATACGCTGCTTGAGCGCGTAGACATTATCCCGACGAGCATGGTGGCAACCATGGCTGCGGCCGAAAGCGGCTGGGGTACGTCGAAGCTGGCGCGTAGCAACAACAACCTGTTTGGCATGAAATGTGGCAAAGGTCGTTGTAACAATGCCCCTGGTAAGGTGAAAGGCTACTCACAGTTTGAATCGGTGAAAGAGTCGGTGAATGCTTACGTCATCAACCTGAACACGCACCCGGCTTACTCTTCTTTCCGTAAATCACGTGCGCAGCTGCGTAAAGCCGATCAGGAAGTCACCGCTACCGCGATGATCCATAAGCTGAAGGGTTATTCCACTAAAGGACAGAGCTACAACAACTATCTGTTCGCAATGTATCAGGATAACCAGCGTTTAATCGCCGCGCATATGTAATTCTGTGTGCCGGATGGCGGCTTCGCCGTATCCGGCAATAATCCTCACAGCAACACTTCGCTGTTCACATCGCGATACTCTTTTGGCGTCGTGTCGTACTCTTTCTTGAAGACCGAATAGAAATACTGCAGAGACGGATAGCCACACATCTGTGAAATTTCGTTGATTGAAAGCGTGGTAGAAATCAACAGACTGCGCGCTTTTTCCAGCTTTTCGGCATGAATCACGGCGTGAATAGTCTCTCCGACCTCTTCTTTAAAACGCTTCTCCAGATTTGAACGTGAAATCCCTACTGAATCAAGAACTTGCTCAACCTTAATCCCTTTGCAGGCATGATTGCGGATAAAGTGCATCGCCTGAATGACGGCAGGATCGGTCAAGGAGCGGTAATCGGTTGAGCGCCGCTCAACCACGCGCACCGGAGGAACCAGAATGCGTTGCAGCGGCAGCGCCTCATTCGCCAGCAAGCGGTGCAGAAGTTTTGCGGCCTGGTAGCCCATCTGCCGGGCTCCCTGAGCCACGGATGACAGCGCTACCCGTGATAAGTAACGGGTCAGTTCTTCGTTATCTATTCCTATCACGCATAGCTTTTCCGGTACCGGGATATGTAGGTGCTCGCAGACCTGCAGGACGTGTCGTGCCCGCGCGTCGGTGACCGCGATAATGCCGGTTTGCGGCGGCAACGTTTGTAGCCAGTCTGCCAGACGATTTTGCGCGTGCTGCCAGTTTTCCGGCGCAGTTTCCAGCCCCTGGTAGACGACGCCTCGGTACTTTTCTTTAGCCACCAACTGGCAAAAGGCATATTCACGTTCTGCGGCCCAGCGTTTACCGCTTGAGGAAGGCAGGCCGTAAAACGCAAAACGGTTAACCCCTTTCTCTTTCAGATGCAGAAAAGCGCTTTCTACCAGCGCGTGGTTGTCGGTAGCAATGTAATGTACCGGGGGATAATCTTGCTCCCGATGGTAGGAACCCCCAACGCCGATGATCGGAACATCGACATCGGCAAGTAATTGCGCAATGTCATCATCGTCATAATCGGCAATAACGCCATCGCCTAGCCAGTCTTTAATATTATCGATACGGGCGCGGAAATCTTCCTCAATGAATATATCCCACTCGGATTGCGATGCCTGTAAATATTCACCCACTCCTTCTACCACCTGACGGTCATAGGCTTTATTGGCATTGAATAACAGAGTGATGCGGTGACGTTTATCAAACATAAGAACCTGTCCTGGAAAGGTTAACGTGGGCCTGTCGATACTAGCAAAACCGCCGGTACGACTGCTTGATGAAGCGTGACAAATTTCCTGATTGCCTGAGGCCAGGCAAAATTTACATACTGTCAGCGGGATGACAATTGTCATTTTTCATCTGCGCATTACGGTTTTTTGTTTAATGGCTAACCTTCGATCGCGATCGCTTTTTTATTTCGTTTTTCAGCGTGTTTTTTTGGGAGCCAGCGCACGTTTGGGTATTCTCTTAATAGCGGTGTGAAATAACGTAATTGAGCAATAAATCAGGAAATTCCAGTATAGCCATATCGCAGTTTACTTACCGTATTACCTGATTATGGAGCTTATTATGCCGGCTTATTTTGACCAACTCGATCGTGTTCGTTTTGAAGGTACTCAATCCACCAACCCGCTCGCATTTCGCCATTACAATCCTGACGAAATCGTGTTGGGCAAACGTATGGAAGATCATCTGCGTTTTGCTGCCTGCTACTGGCATACCTTCTGCTGGAACGGTGCGGATATGTTCGGTATGGGCGCTTTCGATCGTCCGTGGCAGCAGCCTGGTGAAGCACTGGCGCTGGCGAAACGCAAAGCGGACGTGGCATTTGAGTTCTTCCACAAGCTGAACGTGCCTTACTACTGCTTCCATGATGTGGATGTCTCGCCTGAAGGGGCTTCACTGAAAGAGTACAAAAACAACTTTGCGCAGATGGTTGATGTGCTGGCGGCAAAACAGGAACAGAGCGGCGTGAAGCTGCTGTGGGGAACAGCAAACTGCTTTACCAACCCACGCTACGGCGCGGGTGCGGCAACAAACCCGGATCCAGAAGTGTTCAGCTGGGCCGCCACGCAGGTGGTTACGGCCATGGATGCCACGCACAAGTTAGGTGGTGAAAACTACGTTCTGTGGGGTGGTCGTGAAGGCTATGAGACGCTGCTGAATACCGATCTGCGTCAGGAACGTGAGCAAATTGGTCGCTTCATGCAACTGGTGGTGGAACACAAACACAAAACCGGTTTCCAGGGCACTTTGCTTATCGAGCCGAAACCGCAGGAACCGACCAAGCACCAGTACGACTACGATGCGGCGACCGTCTACGGCTTCCTCAAGCAGTTCGGTCTGGAAAAAGAGATCAAACTGAATATCGAAGCTAACCATGCCACGCTGGCGGGCCACTCGTTCCATCACGAAATCGCCACCGCTATCGCGCTGGGTCTGTTTGGCTCTGTTGATGCCAACCGTGGTGACGCGCAGCTGGGCTGGGACACGGATCAGTTCCCGAACAGCGTAGAAGAGAACGCGCTGGTGATGTACGAAATCCTGAAGGCGGGCGGCTTCACCACCGGTGGCCTGAACTTCGATGCCAAGGTGCGTCGTCAGAGTACCGATAAATATGATCTGTTCTATGGTCATATTGGCGCGATGGATACCATGGCACTGTCGTTGAAAATTGCGGCCCGTATGATTGAAGACGGTGGTCTGGATCAGCGCGTGGCAAAACGTTATGCCGGTTGGAATGGTGAGCTGGGCCAGCAAATTCTGAAAGGGCAGATGACGCTGACGGAAATTGCGCAGTACGCTGAACAACATAACCTGGCGCCGGTGCACCAGAGTGGTCATCAGGAATTGCTGGAAAATCTGGTGAACCATTATTTGTTCGACAAATAACGGGTTTCTGAGAACGTCCGTAAGCCCGGTCAGCTCGCGCTACCGGGCCTTTCTTTAAGGAACGATGCCTTATGTATATCGGGATAGATCTTGGCACATCAGGCGTAAAGGCCATCCTGCTCAACGAGCAGGGGGATGTGGTCGCTTCGCACACGGAGAAACTCACCGTCTCGCGCCCGCATCCGTTATGGTCTGAACAAGACCCTGAGCAGTGGTGGTCGGCAACGGATCGGGCTGTGAAAGCATTGGGCCAGCAGCATTCGCTTCGCGAGGTGAAAGCGCTGGGGATTGCCGGACAGATGCACGGCGCGACGCTACTGGATGAGCAACAGAAGGTATTGCGTCCGGCTATTCTGTGGAACGATGGTCGCTGTGGTGAAGAGTGCGTGATGCTGGAGAATCAGGTTCCGCAGTCTCGTGCGATCACCGGCAACCTGATGATGCCTGGCTTTACCGCGCCAAAACTGCTGTGGGTGCAACGCCACGAGCCGGAGATTTTCAAACAGATTGATAAAGTTCTGCTGCCGAAAGATTACCTGCGTTTGCGCATGACCGGTGATTTTGCCAGCGATATGTCTGATGCGGCAGGGACAATGTGGCTGGATGTCGCGAAGCGTGACTGGAGCGATGTCATGCTGGCTGCCTGTAAACTGACTCGCGCACATATGCCTGCGCTCTATGAAGGCAGCGAGATTACCGGAACCTTGTTGCCAGACGTCGCTAAAGCCTGGGGAATGCAGGAGATTGCGGTTGTTGCCGGAGGTGGTGATAACGCGGCGGGAGCGGTTGGCGTAGGCATGATGAATGCCGGTCAGGCGATGCTTTCGCTGGGGACATCCGGTGTCTATTTTGCGGTGAGTGATGGTTTCCTTAGCAAACCGGAAAGTGCGGTTCACAGTTTTTGCCATGCTTTGCCTGAGCGATGGCATCTGATGTCTGTGATGTTAAGTGCGGCATCGTGTCTGGACTGGGCGGCAAAATTAACCGGACTGGCGAGCGTTCCTGCATTGATTGACGCTGCGCAACAGGCTGATGAACTCGCGGAGCCGGTCTGGTTTTTACCTTATCTTTCCGGTGAACGTACGCCGCATAACAATCCGCAGGCCAAGGGCGTATTTTTCGGTCTGACGCATCAGCATGGTCCGGCAGAACTGGCGCAGGCGGTGCTGGAAGGTGTGGGGTTTGCACTGGCTGACGGTATGGACGTGGTACATGCCTGCGGCGTGCAGCCCGCCAGCATTACGTTGATTGGCGGCGGGGCGCGCAGTGAATACTGGCGTCAGATGCTATCTGACATCAGCGGATTGCAGCTGGATTATCGTACCGGCGGTGATGTCGGCCCTGCACTTGGTGCAGCGCGACTGGCGCAAATTGCCATGAATCCGCAGCGGCCTTTATCAGACCTTCTGCCTCAGCTTACGCTGGAACAAGCGCATTATCCTGACGCCGGGCGCCACGCGCTTTACCAACAACGTCGGGAAACCTTCCGCCGAATCTACCAGCAGTTGCAACCGCTGATGTCCTGATCCTCGTTCCCCTCTGGTAAACAGAGGGGATTTATCAAATGTATATTTCAATCCAATAAATAGTTAGTACGCATGGATTTATTCTGAAAGTCCGGCGTAGTGCCATTTTTCTGTGTTGTCTTTAGCGGGTTATTCATATTGTATCCATGATGGATAAGGAGATCCCAATGAAGACGACAAGGCTGTTGCCATGGATATTATTCCTGTCTGGCGCACTGATTTACGTTATTGGCTTATGGCAGGCATGCCCGTTATTGAGCGGCAAAGGCTATTTTCTGGGCGTGCTAATGACGGGAATGTTTGTGACATATGTTTATCAGCGTGCAGTGAATCTCAATCAGAGCGACGAACGCTTCGCCTCTGTATGTCAAATGGTCACACTCATCACGATAGGGTTGCTGCTGGTGGGCGTCTGGAACGCCCCGTTATCGCCCCTCGAAAAAGGGCTGTATCCGGTGGCATTCATCATATGTTTACTGGGGCAAGTTTTGTTGCTACGTCTGCAAAATATGGGGGGTTAACTCACCAGCCTGCGCGTATCGATGCGCTGCAACAGTATGGACAACAGTAAACTGCCTGCCAGCGTGGCGCTGAAAATCCACAGCATATCCAGCGGTGGCCAGTTTTTGAGTTCAATTCCGTTGGTTCGTAGTGCGTGAATGATCAGCGCATGAAAACCATAAATGCCCAATGAATGGCGAGAAATAAGGCCCAGTAGCGGCAGAGTACGTGTGCTGAGCGTATTTTTGACCAGCGTCAGGAGTGAGACGGCGCAAATAAATACCGCAGGGCCGCAGTAGAGGTACCAGGTGTCGGCAAAATTGCCTCGCCAGCGCAGTTCATGCAATGTGCCACGAGAAATAATAAATACTGCGGTAATGAATAACGCCGCACAGAGCCAGCTGAGCGCGCGCTTTTGCGTATCCATCATGCCAATCGCCCGGCCCAGCATGCCGTACAGGATGTAATAGAAGGTGTCGCCGCTGATGTACAGGTTAATGGGTAGCCATTCAAAACCGCCAATTTTTTGCGAGACGGTATTGGGATTGGCAATCACGCCTATCACCACCATCAACGCCAGCAGCATCTTGCCGCTGATATTTTTCACCTGTATCAGCGGAGAAACCAGGTAGATGACGGCGATCGCGAAGAAAAACCACAGATGATAGAACACCGGCTTTTGCAGCAGGTTCTTCAGCGACAGCTCAGCGTTGATCGAGGTAAACAGCAGGATATAGGCCAGCGCCACGCTGCTGTAAAACAGAATGCAGAGCGTGATGCGCAGGAAATGGCGCGGTTTGGCGCTACGCTCGCCAAAAAACAGATAACCCGAAATCATAAAGAACAGCGGGACGCTGACGCGAGAGGCTGAATTGAGCACGTTAGCCAGATCCCAATTCATCGGGCTGACGCTTTGCGCATTGGTGATGTACCAGGTCGTGGTGTGGATCATCACGACCATTAAACAGGCTATCCCGCGCAGGTTATCAATCCAGAAAATTTTGGGCTGCATCAGTTCCTCTGTGTCCATTAAAAAAAGTCTGACCGATATTTTGCGAACGTAGCTCACTGGAATAATCCGAGTTCTTACGCTAAAGCTTGAGATGGTCTGATGAGATTCTCAAAATAGGATCTGTTTCCAGACACTAATAATAAGACTGACCAGCAAACCAGGCGGTAATAAAATGATGATGAAGTATTTCTTTCCCGCAATCGCTACCCTTTTGCTGGTAGCGTGCGCTGACACACAACCGTCTGCACCCGCGCAGAAAGCGCAAAAGGTTAAGGTCAGTGCCACACGTTCGCTGGATATGGAGTCATTGTGCAAAAAAGAGGCGGCGCAACGCTACAACACTGGCGCGCAGAAAATTGATATCTCCGGCCTGGAGCAATTCCAGGGCAGCTATGAGATGCGTGGTTCTACCTTCCGTAAAGAGAGTTTTGTCTGTTCTTTTGATACAGACGGGCAGTTTTTGCACCTTTCCATGCGCTAAGTTCCCCCTTTTTCCCGTTTCGTACTGTATATCTTGCAGCCAGCGGGTATACTGATCGCTTCCTTTAAATCCACACGTATCCAGCACGAAATAATATGCAAAAGTTTGATACCAGGACCTTCCAGGGCTTGATCCTGACCTTACAGGATTACTGGGCTCGCCAGGGCTGCACCATTGTTCAACCATTGGACATGGAAGTCGGCGCGGGAACATCTCACCCAATGACCTGCCTGCGTGCGCTGGGGCCGGAACCGATGGCGACTGCTTATGTGCAGCCTTCCCGTCGTCCGACCGATGGCCGCTATGGCGAAAACCCGAACCGCTTACAGCACTACTATCAGTTCCAGGTAGTGATTAAGCCGTCACCGGACAACATTCAGGAGCTGTACCTGGGTTCTCTGAAAGAGCTGGGTATGGACCCGACCATTCACGATATCCGTTTCGTGGAAGATAACTGGGAAAACCCGACGCTGGGTGCCTGGGGTCTGGGTTGGGAAGTGTGGCTGAACGGCATGGAAGTGACTCAGTTCACCTACTTCCAGCAGGTTGGTGGTCTGGAATGTAAACCAGTAACCGGGGAAATTACCTACGGTCTGGAACGTCTGGCCATGTACATTCAGGGCGTAGACAGCGTTTACGACCTGGTCTGGAGCGACGGCCCGCTGGGTAAAACCACTTACGGTGACGTGTTCCATCAGAACGAAGTGGAGCAATCCACCTACAACTTCGAATACGCCGATGTGGACTTCCTGTTCACTTGCTTCGAGCAGTACGAGAAAGAAGCGCAGCAGCTGCTGGCGCTGGAAAATCCGCTGCCGCTGCCTGCGTATGAACGTATTCTGAAAGCCGCCCATAGCTTCAACCTGCTGGATGCGCGTAAAGCCATTTCCGTCACCGAGCGTCAGCGCTATATCCTGCGCATTCGCACCCTGACCAAAGCAGTGGCAGAAGCTTACTACGCTTCCCGTGAAGCCCTTGGCTTCCCGATGTGCAACAAAGACAAATAAGAGGCGGCCATGTCTGAGAAAACTTTTCTGGTGGAAATCGGCACTGAAGAGCTGCCACCAAAAGCACTGCGCAGCCTGGCTGAGTCCTTTGCTGCAAACTTTACCGCGGAGCTGGATAACGCTGGCATTGCGCACGGCAACGTTGAGTGGTTCGCTGCGCCGCGTCGTCTGGCGCTGAAAGTCGCGAATCTGGCGGAATCTCAACCCGATCGTGAAGTTGAAAAACGCGGTCCGGCCATTGCCCAGGCGTTTGACGCTGAAGGCAAACCGAGCAAAGCGGCAGAAGGTTGGGCACGTGGCTGCGGCATCACGGTTGATCAGGCTGAGCGTCTGACTACCGACAAAGGCGAATGGCTGCTGTATCGCGCGCATGTGAAAGGCGAAAGCGCTGAAACGCTGCTGCCAAACATGATTGCCACTTCGCTGGCGAAGCTGCCGATCCCGAAACTGATGCGCTGGGGCGCGTCTGACGTTCACTTCGTGCGTCCGGTTCACACCGTGACTCTGCTGCTGGGCGACAAAGTTATTCCGGCAACGATTCTGGGCATTCAGTCCGATCGTGTGATCCGTGGACACCGCTTTATGGGCGAGCCGGAATTCACTATCGATTCTGCCGATCAGTATCCGGAAATCCTGCGTGAGCGCGGCAAAGTCATTGCGGATTACGCTGAGCGTAAAGCGAAAATCAAAGCCGATGCTGAAGAAGCGGCGCGTAAGATTGGCGGTAACGCTGACCTGAGCGAAAGCCTGCTGGAAGAAGTCACCTCGCTGGTAGAATGGCCGGTAGTGCTTACCGCGAAATTCGAAGAGAAATTCCTCGCTGTTCCGTCTGAAGCGCTGGTACACACCATGAAAGGTGACCAGAAGTACTTCCCGGTTTATGCGAACGACGGCAAATTGCTGCCGAACTTTATCTTCGTTGCCAACATCGAATCGAAAGATCCGACCCAGATTATCTCCGGTAACGAGAAGGTTGTTCGTCCGCGTCTGGCGGATGCCGAGTTCTTCTTCAATACCGACCGTAAAAAACGCCTTGAAGACCATCTGCCGCGTCTGCAAACCGTGCTGTTCCAACAGCAACTGGGTACGCTGCGCGACAAGACTGACCGTATCCAGGCGCTGGCGGGCTGGATTGCTGGTCAAATTGGCGCTGACGTTAACCACGCAACGCGTGCTGGCCTGCTGTCCAAGTGCGACCTGATGACCAACATGGTCTTCGAGTTCACCGACACCCAGGGCGTGATGGGAATGCACTACGCGCGTCACGATGGCGAAGCGGAAGATGTTGCTGTGGCGCTGAACGAGCAGTATCAGCCGCGTTTTGCCGGTGATGACCTGCCGTCTAACCCGGTGGCTTGTGCCGTGGCGATTGCTGACAAGATGGACACCCTGGCGGGTATCTTCGGTATTGGTCAGCATCCGAAAGGCGACAAAGACCCGTTTGCGCTGCGTCGTGCTGCGCTGGGCGTGCTGCGTATCATCGTTGAGAAGAACCTGAATCTGGATCTGCAAACGCTGACGGAAGAGGCTGTTCGTCTGTATGGCGACAAGCTGACCAACGCCAACGTGGTGGATGACGTTATCGACTTTATGCTTGGTCGCTTCCGCGCCTGGTATCAGGACGAAGGTTATACCGTCGATACCATTCAGGCCGTGCTGGCGCGTCGTCCGACTCGTCCGGCTGATTTCGACGCACGTATGAAGGCGGTTTCGCACTTCCGTACACTGGAGGCCGCGTCCGCGCTGGCTGCCGCGAACAAACGTGTATCGAACATCCTGGCGAAGTCTGAAGAAACGCTGAATGACCGTGTGAATGCGGCAACGCTGAAAGAGCCGGAAGAAATTGCGCTGGCGATGCAGGTTGTGGTGCTGCGCGATAAGCTGGAGCCAGTTTTCGCCGCTGGCCATTACCAGGAAGCGCTGGTTGAGTTAGCGGAACTGCGTGAGCCGGTTGATGCGTTCTTCGAGAAAGTGATGGTCAACGTAGAAGATAAAGATCTGCGTATCAACCGTCTCTCCATGCTCGAAAAACTGCGCGAACTGTTCCTGCGCGTGGCGGATATTTCGCTGCTGCAGTAACGGTCCTGAGCTGACTTAGAAAATGCCGGATAAGCATTGCGCCATCCGGCATTTTTTTATGTTGTTAGCGCAGCTGTAATTTAGTCAGACAGGTCTGGCTGTCTTCCATGGTCTTAATGGGATACTCCGCTTTTTTGCCGTTGTAGCTTACTGCGATGGTGCCTGCCATATTGCGCGGTAGCCAAACCCCGACGAAGCCATTTCGACCGCTTTTCATCTCTTTTTGTAGCACTACATCACCCTTGTTATCCGTCACTTTGACATTGAATGTCTTCTCCGGCATTTCGCCCTGGCAACCGGAAAGGCTGTGGTTGAAGCAAGGATGTGTTTGCCATTCATAAGGGGCAAATGACAGATAGAACTTGTCACCGAGCGGCAGGGTATAGATCTGATCGCCTGAAGAGAGCTTCAGTTCAGTGCTGGTGACGGATGCCGAGTAGGGCAGTGGGCGGCTCTGTGGAGACTGGTCAATGGCCTCGACGATTTGCTCGACGGATTTTCCGCTGAGCCCGTGTTCCGCCAAAAAAGTGGCTTCAGGGGTTGCGGCGAACGCGCTACCGGTGGTGAGTAAACCTAAAACCAGCAGTAATGAGGATTTCGACATAGCTTCAATTCCTTGTGAACGTTGTGGAATACAGACTGGCTCACTATAAAGCTTGCCCTTAGGGAAAGGTCAAAGGGGCTGCGGGTAAAGTAATGCAAAGACGCGTGTGGGCGAGGCGTTTTAAGAAGTACAGATAAAAAAAATCCCCGCCGTTTGGCAGGGATTCAGAATCTTGAGCTTTTTAAGCTTACAGGCTGGTTACGTTGCCAGCTGCCGGGCCTTTAGCGCCGCTTTCGATGGTGAAGGAAACTTTCTGACCTTCGTCCAGAGATTTGTAGCCATCGTTCTGGATAGCAGAGAAGTGTACGAACACGTCTTTAGAGCCATCGTCAGGAGTGATGAAGCCGAAACCTTTGTCAGCGTTGAACCATTTTACGATACCAGTCATTTTACCGGACATAGTGTATTACCTTTTAAAAAATAAGTGTGCCTTTCGGCGATATGGCGTGCTTTACAGATTTTTTAACAGTAAAGGAAATGCTCACTACGAAGGGTATCAACGATAACTCTTGAAGGGACTTGCCTTACTAACTGCTGTAATGGTCTGTACGTCAAACCGTTGAGGGCATTAACTCATTTTACGCATGTGGATGCAACTACTATTTTCTTTTTTGTGGATAACCTTCGTAAGGGAACGGCCCCGTTACAGGACCGTTCTTAAGCAAAATTGAAAAATAGTTCAATCCATCAGTTGCTTACTTAATCTTGGATCTGCCTGGATCAGGCGCATTAACTTCAATTCGGTAGTGGAAGGCTTTACGCGTTTAGACTCCCATTCATGAACCATCGCGACTGTCACGCCCATTACTCGGGCAAAATCATCTGTTTTTAAACCCGTCCCTCGTCGTAACTGTTCAAATTCGGTGAAAGGGTTGGTTTTTTGCGTCAGAGTGACCGTCTGCGATACATCTTTAAAAACAATCTGCTCCAGACTGCTCAGCAGTTCAAACATAGGATCTTTGTATTCCATTGAGAACTCCTACAAATCACACAGCGGGATCGTGAATTTCTTCGAAGCTCATTAAGAGTAGTCGGAAAAAATGAAGTCGGATTCGGGGTTTGAGAGATGGATTCGTTTCAGCAAACGGTGGGCAACAATCTTTCGCAGGCTAACAAACTGATAAAGGTCGGGATCTCCGAACGATCGATTCCGATTGTAAAGATGACTAAAATATGACGCCGAGTAGTAAATGCAGCATTGTTTAGCAAAACGAACGGTGGTGGGAACGGTTATTTTCCCCCACAAGATTATGCGGAAAGGGTATCTTGCGGGGCTGACCTGGACTATCCTTGTTAACGTCAGGCACGCGGGTGTCGTTGTGCGCATTTTTGGGTGAAAGGAGTATTAAAATGGCGACAGGTAAGTCCTGCTCTCGCTGGTTTGCGCCTGTTTTGGCGCTCTTAATGGTAGTTGGCCTGAGTGGGTGTTTTGATAAAGAAGGCGATCAACGCAAAGCGTTTATCGATTTTCTGCAGAATACTGCAATGCGTAGCGGAGAGCGTTTACCAACGCTGACCGCCGATCAGAAAAAACAGTTTGGCCCGTTTGTGTCCGATTACGCGATTCTGTATGGCTATTCGCAGCAGGTTAATCAGGCGATGGACTCCGGTCTGCGTCCGGTGGTTGATAGCGTAAATGCGATTCGTGTTCCTCAGGATTATGTGACTCAGCGTGAGCCGCTGCGTCAGGCAAATGGTGCGCTAGGTGTATTAGGGCAACAGTTGCAGAATGCGAAACTACAGGCAGATGCTGCGCATGGCGCGCTGAAGCAGGGCGAAGATCTGAAGCCGGTCTTTGACCAGGTTTACAATAAAGTCGTCACTGTACCTGCAGAGGCGTTACAGCCGCTGATCCCTGCAGCGCAAATCTTCACGCAGCAGTTAGTGCAGGTTGGTGATTTTGTGGCGCAGCAGGATACGCAGGTGAGCTTTGTCGCCAACGGTATCCAGTTCCCAACGTCACAGCAGGCAAGTCAGTACAACACGCTGATTGGCCCGTTGGCTTCTCAACATCAGGCATTTAACCAGGCCTGGACTGCTGCGGTGAATGCCGCTCAGTAATTAAGCCGCTGTAAGATATGGAGGGCCGGGTGAGCGTAAGCGCTACCCGGCCTTTTGTTTATCGCGCGACCTGCGGGTTTACGCAGTTCTTCTCAACGCGTCCTTGCAGCGAATCGATTAAGTTATCCACCGCACAGGCCGCCATGTTATAGCGCGTTTCGTGCGTGGCTGAACCAATGTGCGGCACAGCAACCACGTTTGGCAGCGACAGCAGCGGTGAGTCTGCCGGTAATGGCTCCTGCTCAAACACATCCAGACCAGCGGCATGAATTTCGCCGTTTTGCAGGGCGGCAATCAGTGCTTTTTCATCGACCACCGGCCCACGTCCGGCGTTAATGAAAATGGCGGAAGACTTCATTTTGGCAAACTGTTCGGTGCTGAACAGATGATGCGTTTCGTCGGTTAACGGCAGGATCAGGCAGACAAAATCGGATTCTTGTAACAGCGTATCAAGATCGCAGTAGCGCGCATTGAAGCGTTCTTCTGCTTCCTGATGATGACGGCGCGCATTATAGAGAATCGGCATGCTAAAGCCGAAATGCGCACGTTGTGCCAGCGCCAAGCCAATACGGCCCATGCCGACAATCCCCAGCGTTTTGTGGTGCACATCCGTACCGAACCAGTCCGGCCCGATACTTTTGGTCCATTCACCGACCTTCACCCGTTCAGCCACTTCTACCACGCGGCGAGCGGTGCTTAACACCAGCGCCATCACCGTATCGGCGACGGTTTCTGTCAGTACGGTTGGCGTGTGCATCAACAGTACCTTACGCGCGTTAAGGGCATCGACGTCGAAGTTGTCATAGCCGACGGAAATCGTGGAGGTCGCACGCAGTTTCGGCATTTTCTCCAGTAGAGCGGTATTGACGGCTTCACTGGAGCCCAGTAGACCTTCCGCATTGGCAAACGCTTCGGCGTGCTGTGCGACCGTTTCCGGGCGCAGGTTAGGCACACGAGTCACAGTAAAATGCTCTTCCAGGCGATGCAGTAAATCGTCAGGTAACGCTTTATAGAGAATAATGGACGGCTTCATGCGAATCTCCGTAAGTTAAAATTTAAGCGTGGCGTGCGCCAATAGGTAGCTGTTGATTATTAGCAGGCTCAGGCCGAGTCCTGCCGTTGCACACGCACGTCGCTGGCGGTTATTTTTGCCCAGTGCAAGGCACGAGCAGAGAAGTTTGGTGAACCAAACGAGCTGGGAGTAACGCCGCAATGGGCAAAAATAGCCCCAGCCCTTCGGGACACGCGTCAGAACCACGAACTCTTCGTTGTCTGGCTTGGGCATAGTTCACTATGCCCAGCGCCCTCCGCCTTGATTACGCGGTTCTGCCACAGTGTCGACGGTGTGTTCAATGGCAGGACTCGGCCTCACAATGAGAGTTAGCCATACTGAGACAAAAAGCGCTACCCCCATAAAAATGTACGAGGCTGACGGGCTGCCGGTAGCGCCATTGAGGTAGCCGACAAACCATGAACCAAAGAATGAGCCTAGTGCGCCCATACTGTTAATCAGCGCCATTGCACCCCCGGCAACGTTACGCGGCAGCATTTCCGGAATGATGGCAAAGAAAGGACCATAAGGGGCATACATTGCCGCACCCGCAATAACCAACAGCGTGTAAGAAATCCAGAAGTGGTCTGCGCCCACGGCCCAGGAGCCGATAAAAGCGAAAGCAGCTATCAGTAACAGTGGCCAGACAAACAGCTTACGATTTTGCAGTTTATCGGAGGCCCAGGAAACGAGGATCATCGCCGCAGTCGCCGCCAGATAAGGTACGGATGACAGCCAGCCAACCTCAACCATCCCCAGATTTGCACCGCCGTTGCGGATAATCGACGGCAGCCACAGGACAAAACCATAGACGCCAATACTCCAGGTGAAATACTGCATACACAGCAGGATGACGTTACGTGAGCGGAAAGCCTCGCTATAGTTCCGTACGGCTTTGATGCCTTGCTGCTCTTTTTCCAGTTGTGCCTGAAGGGCGGCTTTTTCAGATTCTGACAGCCAACCGACCTGAGACGGTTTGTCTTTTACCAGCACCCACCAGCAGAACGCCCAGATGATGGCCGGGAAGCCCTCGATGATGAACATTTCCCGCCAGCCCAGTGCCTGGATCAGATACCCGGAAACCACGGACATCCACAGGACGGTAACCGGGTTACCGAGGATCAGGAAAGTGTTTGCGCGCGAACGTTCGGATTTGGTAAACCAGTTGCTGATATAAATCAGCATTGCGGGCATCACGGCAGCTTCAACGACACCGAGAATAAAGCGAATGGCGGCGAGCATGGGAATGTTACTGACCATGCCGGTCAGTGATGCGCATCCACCCCAGAGGATCAGACAGACAAAAATCAGTTTTCTTACGCTGCGACGCTCGGCGTAAATCGCGCCTGGGATCTGGAAGAAGAAATAACCGAGGAAAAACAGCGCGCCCAGCAGGGAAGAGATCCCTTTAGTAATGCCGAGATCCTCGTTGATACCGGCGGCGGAGGCGAAGCTGAAGTTCGCGCGGTCGAGATACGCCAGGCTGTACGTGATAAACACGATTGGCATGATGTACCACCAGCGTTTTGCTGCATTTGTTGAGCTATTCATAGACTGCCCTCTGATTATGCTGTTACGCCGCCTCTGAATGTAGGGTACAGAGACAGAGTTGACCGGGAATTTATTCCCCTAATTGTTCACGTGTGGGTAATCCTTCGCTGTCGCCCTGAACCTGAATGGCCAGAGCGCCAATTTTATTGCCGCGGGTCACCGCCTGATGCAGCGAGCGACCTTCCAGCAGGGCGCTGATAACGCCGACCGCAAAGCCATCGCCTGCGCCGACGGTGTCGACCACGTTGTCGACTTTTACCGGTGCGACGCAGCCCTGCTCGCCGTTGGCGGCTTTATACCAGGCGCCATCAGCCCCGGTTTTGATGATCACGGCCTTCACCCCGTGGCGCAGATAAAAGTCGGCGATGGCTTCAGGCGTCTGCTGACCGGTTAAAATCATGCCCTCTTTTAATCCAGGCAAAACCCAGTCGGCCTGGAATGCCAAACGGTTCAGTTTTTCCACCATCTCGGCTTCGCTTTTCCACAGCACAGGGCGTAAATTCGGGTCGAACGAGATGGTCTTCCCTTGTGCTTTCAGCGTGCGGGCGGTATGGGCTAACAGTTCATAAGAGCTGGCAGAAAGTGCCGCCGCTACGCCGCTCAGGTGCAGGTGGCGCGCGCTGGCGAAGTAGGCTTCGTGATAATCCTCAATGCTGAGGTGGCTGGCAGCGGAACCTTTGCGGAAGTATTCCACAATGGGATCGGTTCCATTTTCGACCTTAGATTTAAGCTGAAAGCCGGTAGCGTAACGCTCGTCCTGGGTGACTCCCTGCGCATCAATCCCTTCTTTTTCCAGCGACTTAACGATAAAACGGCCAAAACTGTCGTTGCCTACACGGCTTACCCAACCGACCTTCAGGCCCAGCCGGGCAAGACCGGTCGCCACATTGAGTTCAGCGCCAGCAACGCGCTTGATAAACTGCTCCACATCCGCCAGTTCGCCGGTTTGCGTGGCGACAAACATCGCCATCGCTTCACCAATCGTTACCACATCCAGTGACTTTTTCATGCGTTACTCCTCGCGTAACAACTCGACGTAACGGCGGGTAACCGCCGCCAAATCCTGCCCTTCCAGGGGAAACTCAATGCCGCGTGGAACATCGCCCGGCAGCGTTTTCAACAGCGTCAGCCAGCGCGGATCGGCTGCATCAGGCGGTACGGCACGGTAGCTGTCGCGATGTGCAACGGCGGCTTTGACATGGATATACCCAACGGTTGACGCCAGTTTCTGCGCCGCCTGTTCCGGGGAGTCGCCCACCCACAGCCAGTTGCCCATATCGAAGGTCAGAGATATCGGCAGATTTTGCGTCTGGCAGGCTTCGTTAAAGCGCTGCATCGGCTTCAGGCGTCCGCAGGCGGTCTGATCGTTTTCGACAACCAGTTCCATTCCGCTGTTGTCCAGCCATTCACGTAACACGTTGAACTGTTCTGTATGGGAGAAATGGCCGAGGGAGACTTTTAGCCATAGCGCCTGCAGGGCCTGTGCTTCTTCAAGTAGCGCAGGAAGTCGGGGATTGAGGCTACCGTCCTCAAGGAACAACGGCTCAGGCGCTGAGTAACAGGCCAGCAGGCCGAAGATTTCGATAGCAGATGCCACCGTGGACAGCGTGTGCAGCTCGGCGTCGGTCAGCAATTCGCGGCGGATTTCGACGCCGTCAGCACCGGCTTCAGCGATAATGGGCAGCATTGCCGTTTGCCCGCCAGCGGCCCGTACCTGGTCGTGGCCGTAAGCGGCGGTGACCACCATAATTTTTCTTTTCATGGAAACTCCAGACTAGCGTTCTTGCTATAACGCTAGATGGAACCGGTTCCAAAGAAAAGCTTATGATGTTGAATTTATGATCACCATCACGAAGGAAATTTAACGGGCGGTAGAGCCGCGAACGATCAGTTCGCCGGAGAAGACCTGTTCCTGAATGGCAGCAGAGCCGCCATCGATCCGGCGTACAACCTGCTCAACGGCGGTGTAGCCAATCTGCCAGGTAGGTTGTTTCAACGTGGTAATACCAACGCCCGCCAGTTCGGCCCATTCCAGTTCGTCAAAACCGAGCAGGCCGATATCGCTGCCCCAGTTAAGGCCAATGCGTTTCAGGGCGCGGGCAACCTGTAGTGTGAGAGCGCCATTGGCTGAGATAACGGCTTTGCGCATTCCCCGGTGCTGCTGGTGGAACTGGCGCAGGGTTTCGTCCAACTGCGTATTGTCCGTGAGCGGGACTTCGGCATTTTGTGCGATAACGCCGGGGTACTGTGCGAGGGTGGCGCGAAAAGCGCTCAGGCGTTCGCGGCGGGTATTCACCATGCCGAGCGGTTCGCTGAGGAACAGGATGGCTTCAAAACCTTGTTCGACCAGATGTTCCGTGGCAACCGTTGCCGCCTGGGTGTTATCCAGCCCGACCATATCACAGGCGAAATCGGGAATTTTACGGTCAATCAGCACCATCGGCAGCGCAGACTGCTGCAGGCGGTTCAGCCCCTCTTCGCGCATCCCGACGGCGTTGACCACAATCCCTTCGACCTGGTAGCTGCGCAGCAGGTCAAGATAATGCAGTTCCTGATCCACTTCGTTGTTGGTGTTACACACCAGCGGGGTAAAGCCTTTATCGCGGCAGGCGGCTTCAATGCCGCTTAACACGTTGACGGAGTAGGGATTGGTAATATCGGCGATGATCAGGCCAATCAGGCGGGTACGACCGTGTTTCAGTCCTCTTGCCATCAGGCTGGGACGGTAGTCGAGATCGGCAATGGCTTGTTCAATGCGGGCCAGTAGCGCGTCGGAAAGCAGGTGCTTTTCACCGTTGAGATAGCGTGAAATGCTGGTCTTGCCGGTTTTTGCGGCTTTCGCCACATCGCTGATGGTTGCCCGTGTTGATTTGCTCATCGCTGATTTCCCTGAATTTCGTGTGAATACCTTAGCGGGAAAATCTGACGAAGCAAGTAATTTGCCCGGTGGCGCTGCGCTTACCGGGCCTACTTGTCGAACGTAGGCCGGGTAAGGCGAAGCCGCCACCCGGCTCAACGATTACTGCATAGGACTCAACGTAATCTCTACGCGACGGTTCTGCGCTTTACCTTCCGCCGTGCTGTTGCTGGCGATCGGATTTGACGGACCCATGCCCTGAGTGCGGATACGATTAGCGGCAACCCCTTGCGTGATTAAGGCGCTGGCCACGGAGTCCGCGCGTTGCTGAGACAGACGCATATTCAGATCCTGGCTGCCGGTGCTGTCGGTGAAGCCCAGCACGTTGACGGCGGTTTTATTGTACTCTTTCAGTACCATTGCCACGCCGGTCAGGGTGTTGGCACCAGCAGGTTTCAGGTTGGCGCTACTGCTGTCGAAGGTGACGTTATTCGGCATATTCAGAATGATGTTATCGCCACTACGCGTCACGCTGACGCCCGTTCCCTGCATTTTGTCGCGCAGTTTGGCTTCCTGCACGTCCATGTAATAACCGACACCGCCGCCAACGGCCGCACCCGCCGCTGCGCCAATCAGTGCACCTTTACCGCGATCTTTCTTCGAAGAAGAGAGTGCGCCAATGCCCGCGCCGACCAGAGAGCCAATACCCGCGCCAATGCCGGATTTACCCGCTTCGCGTTCGCCGGTGTAAGGGTTTGTTGTGCAGCCAGAAACCGCCAGGGCGCCGCTCACGATGGCAGCAATAACAAAAACACGTTTCTTCATCTTAATTCCTTAATGACTTTTTCTTCTTTGCCACAGCGACCGTGGCGGTTGATTATGACGTGTGAACATGAAGAAAATTCCAGGGAAGACTCTGAAATTTGTAAGTAACATTGAACGGCATAATAAATAAGCCGTCACATCGCATTCAGGAGCGCCATCTTGGCTAATTCAACCGCACATTACTCGGTGTTAACCGCCGCCCACTGGGGACCAATTCTCGTCGACACCGATGGTGAGACGGTTTTCTCCTCGCGTGGCGCGCTGCCCACTTCCCATCCCAACTCTTTGCAAACCGTGGTGCGCGACCAGGTTCACAGTAAAACGCGGGTACGTTTTCCAATGGTGCGTAAAGGCTTTCTCGCCTCGCCGGAGAATCCCCAGGGCGTGCGTGGGCAGGATGAATTTGTTCGCGTAAGTTGGGACGACGCGCTGAATCTTATCCATACGCAGCATAAACGCATCCGTGACAGCTACGGCCCGGCCTCGATTTTTGCCGGTTCCTACGGCTGGCGCTCTAACGGCGTGTTACACAAAGCGGCAACCCTGCTACAACGCTATATGGCGCTGGCAGGCGGTTATACCGGGCATCTGGGGGATTATTCGACGGGGGCTGCGCAGGCGATCATGCCGTACGTGGTGGGCGGTAACGAAGTTTACCAGCAGCAAACCAGCTGGCCTGTGGTGCTTGAGAACAGCGAGGTGGTGGTGTTATGGAGCGCTAATCCGCTGAATACACTGAAGATTGCCTGGAACGCGTCCGATGAGCAGGGGCTTGCTTACTTTGAGGCTTTGCGCGACAGCGGTAAACGGTTGATCTGTATCGATCCGATGCGATCGGAAAGCGTCGAATTCTTTGGCGAAAAGATGGAATGGATTGCCCCGCATATGGGGACCGACGTGGCGCTGATGCTGGGCATCGCGCATACGCTGGTGGAAAACGGCTGGCATGACGAGGATTTTCTCGCCCGGTGTACCACCGGCTATGACCGTTTTGCAAACTATCTGTTGGGTAAATCTGATGATGTTGTGAAAACGGCAGAGTGGGCTGCGGAGATTTGCGGTATACCCGCAACAAAAATACGCGAACTTGCGGCGATATTTCACCAAAATACCACCATGCTGATGGCCGGATGGGGGATGCAGCGCCAACAGTATGGTGAGCAGAAACACTGGATGATCGTCACCCTGGCCGCCATGCTCGGGCAAATCGGGACGCCAGGCGGCGGTTTTGGGCTGTCGTACCATTTTGCCAACGGTGGCAACCCAACGCGCCGGGCTGCGGTGCTGGCTTCAATGCAGGGCAGCGTTAAAGGTGGTACCGACGCGGTAGATAAAATCCCGGTGGCGCGAATTGTTGAAGCGCTGGAAAATCCCGGTGGTTTTTACCAGCACAACGGCATGGACCGCCATTTCCCGGACATCCGCATGTTGTGGTGGGCTGGTGGCGCTAACTTCACCCATCATCAGGACACTAACCGTTTAATTCGCGCCTGGCAAAAACCGGAGCTGGTGGTTATCTCGGAGTGTTTCTGGACCGCCGCAGCGAAGCATGCCGATATCGTACTGCCAGCGACCACCTCCTTTGAGCGCAATGATTTGACCATGACCGGCGACTACAGCAACCAGCACCTGGTGCCGATGAAACAGGTTGTGCCGCCGCAGGACGAAGCGCGAAATGATTATGATGTTTTTGCCGAGCTGAGTGAACGCTGGGAAGAGGGCGGTTACGAGCGATTCACCGAAGGCAAAAGCGAGCTGGAATGGCTGGAGACGTTTTACAATATTGCCGGGCAACGAGGGGCCAGTCAGCAGGTGACATTGCCGCCTTTCGCCGAGTTTTGGCAGCGCAACGCCCTGATCGAAATGCCGGAAAATGCCGCCAGCGCGCAGTTTATCCGTTTTGCGGATTTTCGCCGCGACCCGCAGGCTCATCCGCTGAAAACGGACAGCGGAAAAATTGAAATCTACTCCGCGAGGATTGCTGGTTACGGCTACGCGGACTGTGCGGGGCACCCGATGTGGCTGGAGCCGGATGAGTGGTTCGGTAACGCCGAACCGGACCAGCTACAGCTGCTTTCCGCCCATCCGGCGCACCGTTTGCATAGTCAGCTTAACTACAGTGCGCTACGTGAGCAGTACGCGGTAGCGGATCGTGAGCCGGTAACGATTCATCCGCAGGATGCCCACGCACGCGGCATTGCGGATGGCGATACGGTCAGGGTGTGGAACCAGCGTGGTCAAGTTCTGGCGGGCGCGGTGGTGACGGCGGGTATTAAACCCGGCGTTATCTGTATTCATGAAGGCGCCTGGCCTGATTTGGATCTCGCAGCGAACGGTATTTGTAAAAATGGCGCCGTCAACGTGCTGACCAAAGATCTCCCCAGCTCGAAGCTGGGGAATGGCTGCGCGGGCAACACCGCGCTGGCGTGGCTTGAAAAATACAACGGACCCACGTTGACGCTTACGGCGTTTGATCCGCCTGCCAGCCCATAATCCACGTGGGATGGTGAGTCTCTTCCTGCCATGCGCCGTCTTCAATGCGAAAACCCAGCGCATGGTAGAAGTTCACCGCTGATTGATTCTTCTGGTAGACCTCCAGGCTGAGTAACGAAAAGCGCTGCTGCACATGCTGCACCAGCGCTTTGCCGATCCCGCTTCTGATGGCGGCAGGCGCGACAAACAGCGCGCCGAGGAAGCGGTCATCAATGACGCTGACAAAACCTTTGAGCTCGCCTTCTTCTTCCCACACCCAGGTTTGCGCGGCTGGCAGATAAACATCCCGCACCACTGATTCACTTTCGCGCCAGTAGCGCTCTTCGATAAACGGATGGGCATGGATTGTGCTTTCCATCCACAGCGTCAGAATCGCTGGTATATCTTCAGCCTTTGATTCACGAATCATGTTGTTCTCCCGGATAACAGATGCAGCTGGTGACATGATCGTTGACCAGGCCGCATGCCTGCATAAAGGAGTAACAAATGGTGGTGCCGACAAACTTAAAACCGCGTTTTTTTAACGCTTTAGACAGCGCGTCTGACGCAGGCGTGGAGGTGGGAATATCGCTCAGGTTGGCGGCGCAGGTCACTTGTGGTTGGTTATCAACAAATGACCAGACGAACTCGCTAAACGACTCTCCGTTTTGTGCCATCGTCAGAAAGGCACGAGCGTTGCCGATAATGGCCTGAATTTTTCCGCGATGACGAATTATGCCGGCATCCAGTACCAGCCTTTCCACATCCTCTTCGGTCATGGCCGCCACTTTTTCCGGGTCAAAATGGTGGAAAGCGTGGCGATAATTTTCCCGTTTCTTGAGTACGGTAATCCACGATAACCCGGCCTGCTGGCCTTCGAGGCAGATCATTTCGAACAGCTTTTTGCCATCGGTTTCGGGGACGCCCCATTCCTTGTCGTGGTAGGCAATGTAAAGTGGATCCTGACTGACCCATCCGCAACGCTGCATATTCTTCCTCGCTGTTTTTACTGGCGTAAAAATTTCATTCGGCCCGCCTTGACGCGCCAGCTAAAAAGACAATATTTAATACAAGGCCTGCTGGCCCAAATACTTCACACAATGACAATAATATCGCCGAATTCGGCTCTTTTCTGGAGTCGCGTTGATGCTTATAAGAAACAGTAGTGGTCGCCAAAGGTTAACTCTGGCGAGCGTCATAGTTTGTGCGCTGTCCATCAATACAGCATATGGCTGGCAACAAGAATATATCGTTGATGCGCTGTCAGGGCATACGGCTGAACGTTATACATGGGACAGCGATCACCAACCACGTTATAACGACATTCTGGAAGAACGTATTCGTTCCACTCAGAACGTGGCGGGGCCCGTGGTGAATCTGGCGGATGAGACACCAATGGATGCCACCAGCGGCATGAGTATGGGCTGGAACTTCCCGCTTTCAAGACAGGTGACAACCGGTCCGGTTGCCGCGCTGCATTATGACGGTTCCACCACATCTACTTACAACGAATTTGGCGATAGCGCGACGTCGGTAACGCAGAACGATCCGCTGTGGCATGCCAGCGTGAGCTCGTTGGGCTGGCGAGTCAATTCGCAGTTCGGTGATGTGCGACCGTGGGCGCAAATCAGCTATAACCAGCAGTTTGGCGAAAATATCTGGAAGGCGCAGTCGGGTCTCAGTCGCATGACGGCGGCGGGTCAGGACGGTAACTGGGTAGATGTTACCGTCGGTGCGGATATGCTGTTGAACCCGCACATGGCGGCTTACGCGGCGCTGTCGCAGGCGGAAAATAGCACCAACAACAGCGACTATATGTACACCATGGGAGTGAGCGCCAAATTTTAACGTAAACAATCATCACATAAACATCTTGATTACATGTTGAGATCAACAATCACACGCACTCCAGCGATAGCGTGTACTAACTCATGCGATAAAATTCAGTAACCCGACTTTTTGTCTCGTCATTCATTCCGCATTCCAGGCATTTCATTCCGTCCTGGCGGCATTTCATGCCGTTTTCCCCTGCTCATAAAAACGCTTCGGTATGGTTGTTGGCAGAGAATTTCCCCTTTTGTTTATGCAGGAAGACTGCCATGAAAACTTCTGATTATCAGCGTACCCGCTGGCTGACACTGATCGGCACCATCATTACCCAATTTGCTTTAGGTTCTGTTTATACCTGGAGCCTGTTTAACGGTGCGCTTTCTTCTAAGCTTGATGCGCCGGTGAGTCAGGTTGCCTTTTCCTTTGGCCTGCTGAGCCTCGGGCTGGCAATTTCTTCTTCCGTCGCCGGGAAACTGCAGGAACGTTTTGGCGTGAAACGCGTCACCATGGCCTCCGGTATTTTACTCGGTGTGGGCTTCTTCTTAACCGCCCACTCTGACAGCCTGATTATGCTGTGGCTGAGCGCTGGTGTGTTGGTTGGTCTGGCGGATGGCGCAGGCTACCTGTTAACACTTTCCAACTGTGTAAAATGGTTCCCGGAGCGTAAAGGGCTGATTTCCGCCTTCGCTATCGGTTCTTACGGTCTTGGCAGCCTCGGTTTTAAATTCATCGATAGCCAACTGTTGAGCACCGTGGGTCTGGAAAAAACCTTCATGATCTGGGGCGCGATTGTGCTGGTAATGATCGTCTTTGGCTCCACGCTGATGAAAGACGCGCCGAATCAGGAAGTGAAAACGAAAAATGGCGTGGTTGAGAATGACTACACCCTGGCGCAGTCCATGCGTAAACCGCAGTACTGGATGCTGGCGGTCATGTTCCTGACGGCATGTATGAGCGGGCTGTACGTAATTGGCGTGGCGAAAGATATCGCACAAAGTCTGGCACATATGGATGTGGCAACGGCGGCAAACGCGGTGACCGTGATTTCTATCGCTAACCTGTCCGGTCGTCTGGTTCTGGGGATTCTGTCCGACAAAATCTCTCGTATTCGCGTTATCACCATTGGTCAGGTCGTTTCGCTGGTGGGTATGGCCGCACTGCTGTTCGCGCCGTTGAATGATGTGACCTTCTTTACGGCGATTGCCTGTGTGGCATTTAACTTTGGCGGCACCATCACCGTGTTCCCGTCACTGGTGAGTGAGTTCTTCGGTTTGAACAACCTGGCTAAAAACTACGGTGTCATTTACTTAGGTTTCGGTATCGGCAGCATTTGTGGTTCCATTATCGCCTCGCTGTTCGGCGGATTCTATGTGACCTTCTGCGTTATCTTTGCGCTGTTAATTATCTCGCTGGCGCTTTCTACCACTATTCGTCAGCCGCAGCGTAGCGTCTATACCGAGGCACACGCCTGAATCTATTAGTGGTCTGATTAATGCCCGGCGCATATATTTACAAAAATATATGCGCCGTTTGCATTCTCTATAAGCACTTTTCTTCCCTCCTGTGGTCTACTTACCTGCGCTGTAGAATTTTCTTATTATCTGCACTTGTCGCACTTTTCCCCTGTATGGCCTGACAGGCTTTTGCGCAGGGTGTTTTTATCCCTTCCTCCAGGGTTTGTTTGCATGAGATATATCAAATCGATGACGCAGCAGAAGCTGAGTTTCTTGCTGGCGATCTATATCGGTCTTTTTATGAATTGCGCTGTGTTTTTCCGTCGCTTTAGCGGATATACGCACGAGTTTACCGTCTGGAAAGGACTCTCTGCGGTTGTTGAATTAGCTGGCACTGTGCTGGTGACCTTCTTTTTACTCCGTGTTCTCTCTTTATTTGGCCGACGCGCCTGGCGTGTACTGGCAACGTTTGTGGTGCTCTGTTCTGCCGGCGCCAGCTATTACATGACCTTCCTGAACGTGGTCATTGGCTACGGTATTATTGCCTCGGTCATGACCACCGATATTGATTTATCAAAAGAAGTCGTCGGCTGGCATTTTATCGTTTGGCTGGTTTCAGTCAGTATTATCCCATTGGTGTTGATTTGGAGTAACCGCTGTCGTTATACCCTGATGAAACAGATTCGTACGCCTGGCATGAGATGGCGTAGCGTAGCGGCGGTTTTATTGGCTGGCCTGATGGTGTGGGCGCCCATTCGTCTGCTCAGCATGCAACAAAAAAGCGTTGAGCGTGAAACAGGGATCGATTTACCCAGCTACGGCGGAGTCGTTGCGAACTCCTATTTGCCGTCAAACTGGCTCTCTGCGCTGGGTTTATACGCCTGGGCGCAGGTGGATGAATCTTCAGACAACAAATCGCTGATGAACCCGGCGAAGAAGTTCACCTACGTTGCCCCCAACAATCTCGACGACACCTATGTCGTGTTTATTATCGGTGAAACCACGCGCTGGGATCATATGGGGATTTTTGGCTATGAGCGAAACACCACGCCAAGGCTGGCTCAGGAGAAAAACCTGGCGGCTTTCCGTGGATATTCCTGTGATACCGCGACCAAGCTTTCGCTACGCTGCATGTTCGTTCGTGAAGGTGGGGCAGAGGAAAACCCACAGCGTACGCTGAAAGAACAAAACGTCTTTTCTGTGCTCGGCCAGTTAGGATTTAAAACCGATCTGTACGCGATGCAAAGCGAGATGTGGTTCTACAGCAATACCATGGCGGAAAACATTGCCTATCGTGAACAGATTGGCGCAGAGCCGCGTAACCGTGGCAAAAACGTTGACGATATGCTGCTGATTAATGAGATGCAGCAATCTTTACAGAAGACTGATGATGGCGAAAAGCGTCTGATTATTCTGCACACCAAGGGCTCGCATTTTAACTACACCCAGCGCTACACCCGCGAATATGCACAGTGGAAGCCGGAGTGTGTCAATGTTGATAGTGGCTGCTCGAAAGCTGAGATGATTAATTCATTTGATAATTCGGTAACCTACGTTGATCACTTTATTACCCAGGTGTTTGATCAGCTGCGCGATAAGAAAGCGATCGTGTTTTACGCCGCCGATCACGGTGAGTCAATTAACGAACGTGAGCACCTGCACGGTACGCCGCGTAAAATGGCGCCGCCTGAGCAGTTCCGCGTTCCTATGATGGTGTGGATGTCAGACAAATATCTGGAAGACCCTGACCATGCGAAGGCATTTGCGCACCTGAAGCAAGAAGCTGAGATGAAGGTGCCGCGTCGTCATGTGGAACTGTACGATACCGTTCTGGGTTGCCTTGGTTATACCTCGCCAAATGGGGGGATTAACGAGAATAACAACTGGTGTCGTATCCCGGACGCGAAGAAGGTTACAGCCCAGTAACAGAGCTGCTGACTTTCTCGCCGATCAAATGGCATTTTGATACTAAGGGATTGACGGGCGCGCGGCTGAGCAGTAAGATGCGCCCCGCATTCGGTGATTGGCGCAGCCTGGTAGCGCACTTCGTTCGGGACGAAGGGGTCGGAGGTTCGAATCCTCTATCACCGACCAAATTTAAAACCCTGCTCAACGAGCAGGGTTTTTTGCTTTATAGCCCAGGAGGATGAGAACCTCCGGGGGTAAGAGGTTCGACTCGAGCGTAGCGAGAGAACGTTGCGTCAGCAACGGCCCGCAGGGCGAGCCACGCAGTGGCGAGTAATCCTCTATCACCGACCAAATTTAAAACCCTGCTCAACGAGCAGGGTTTTTTGTTTTGTAGGCCTGATAAGCGAAGCGCCATCAGGCAATATTGGAGACATTGCCGGATGGCGGCGCAAGCGCCTTATGCGGCCTACAGACTCAGTTTCATCCCGGCGTGTATGGCGTTATTCCAACCCCACCTTTGACCTTCCTTTTATCTGCAAAAATTGTGCATCACTTCCCACTGACAGTTAACGATTCTGTGACATATTCCATTGCCTTTTTTTATGTTTGCTTGAAACTTTTTTTGCGCTACTTATGGCTGGCGCTGGCATTTTCCGCTGTGCGTTTTAACGTTCATGGCATTAATCGCTCAGATATGCAGCATTCATTGGGAAAATTTGAATAAATTGCATAAATGTTAATCTCCAAATGTTGCGAAGTATGAAGATGTTTATTCTGGCATAGTGCGCGTAGCACAAATTTCCCTGCTGAAAATACCCGCTTGCACTTTTTTTAATCTTTGTTTGCCAATTCTCACCGTTGGTGTAAATCGCGGTTACCTGTATTGACGTTTTCACATTCTGTTGACAGATTGTAGGGTATGAGGGGCATTTCATGGAGAATCCGCACTGCAACTCAGTCGCTTATGTGAACGGAATCCCCATCCTCTTAACGCTGACCCGGCCGGGTAAAAAACAAAAAAGGCCAGGCGGTGCAAACCCATTGCAAAGGGTAAAACAACAAACATCACATTTGGAGCAGAAGAATGAGTATTTCCTTGAAGAAGTCAGGGATGCTGAAGCTTGGTCTGAGCCTGGTGGCTATGACCGTCGCAGCAAGCGTACAGGCTAAAACTCTGGTTTATTGTTCAGAAGGATCTCCTGAAGGCTTTAACCCGCAGCTTTTCACCTCTGGTACCACCTATGATGCCAGCTCCGTGCCGATCTATAACCGCCTGGTCGAGTTCAAAACCGGCACAACTGAAGTGATCCCGGGACTTGCTGAGAAGTGGGAAATCAGCGAAGACGGTAAAACCTATACCTTCCACCTTCGCCCTGGCGTGAAGTGGCAGGACAACAAAGATTTCAAACCGACGCGCGATTTAAACGCCGATGACGTGGTGTTCTCTTTCGATCGTCAGAAAAATGCCCAGAACCCGTACCATAAAGTTTCTGGCGGCAGCTATGAATACTTCGAAGGAATGGGTCTGCCAGACCTGATCTCCGAAGTGAAAAAAGTGGATGATAAAACCGTTCAGTTCGTGCTGACTCGCCCGGAAGCACCGTTCCTGGCTGACCTGGCGATGGACTTCGCTTCTATTCTTTCCAAAGAATATGCGGACAACATGCTGAAAGCCGGTTCCCCGGAGAAAGTGGATCTGAACCCAATCGGTACCGGTCCGTTCCAGCTGCAGCAGTACCAGAAAGACTCTCGTATTCTGTATAAAGCATTCGAAGGTTACTGGGGCACTAAGCCGCAGATCGACCGTCTGGTCTTCTCCATTACGCCTGACGCTTCTGTGCGTTACGCCAAACTGCAGAAGAACGAGTGCCAGGTGATGCCGTACCCGAACCCGGCTGACATCGCACGCATGAAGCAGGATAAAAATATCAACCTGATGGAGCAGGCCGGTCTGAACGTTGGCTACCTCTCTTTCAACACCGAGAAGAAACCGTTTGATGATGTGAAAGTCCGTCAGGCGCTGACCTACGCGGTAAACAAAGAAGCGATCATCAAAGCGGTTTATCAGGGTGCTGGCGTTGCCGCGAAAAACCTGATCCCACCGACCATGTGGGGCTATAACGACGACGTTAAAGACTACACCTACGATCCTGAGAAGGCCAAAGCGCTGTTGAAGGAAGCCGGTCAGGACAAAGGCTTTACCGTTGAACTGTGGGCCATGCCGGTACAGCGTCCTTACAACCCGAACGCTCGTCGTATGGCGGAAATGGTTCAGGCTGACTGGGCGAAAATTGGCGTTCAGGCCAAGATTGTGACCTACGAGTGGGGCGAGTATCTGAAACGCGCCAAAGCGGGTGAACATCAGGCGGTGATGATGGGTTGGACCGGTGACAACGGGGATCCGGACAACTTCTTCGCCACCCTGTTTAGCTGTGCGGCAGCGAAAGACGGTTCCAACTACTCTCGCTGGTGCTACAAGCCGTTTGAAGACCTGATCCAACCGGCGCGTGCGACCGACGATCACAACAAACGTATTGAACTGTACAAGCAAGCTCAGGTTGTTATGCACGATCAGGCCCCGGCTCTGATTGTTGCTCACTCCACCGTGTATGAACCAGTGCGTAAAGAAGTAAAAGGCTATGTGGTTGATCCATTAGGCAAACACCACTTCGAAAACGTCTCTGTCGAATAATTAAAAGCAATCAAGGAAGCGCTGCGCCCCGGTATTGTGTAGGCCGGATAAGCGCAGCGCCATCCGGCGTAATGCTTTACCCACGATGCAGTTTGCGTGGGATAAGATTTGTGAGCAATGCAGACTCACGGTTCCAGGCCGTGCGTCATTAGAGAGAATCCGGGTTATGTTGCAGTTCATTCTCCGACGTTTGGGACTCGTCATCCCCACGTTTATCGGTATCACTCTTCTCACCTTTGCCTTCGTCCATATGATCCCCGGCGATCCGGTTATGATCATGGCAGGTGAACGTGGGATCTCCCCTGAGCGTCATGCTCAACTGCTGGCTGAACTCGGTCTGGATAAGCCTATGTGGCAGCAGTACCTCCACTATATCTGGGGGGTTATGCATGGCGATTTAGGTATCTCACTGAAAAGCCGCTTACCGGTGTGGGAAGAGTTCGTACCTCGCTTCAAAGCCACGCTGGAACTCGGCGTCTGCGCGATGATTTTCGCCGTCGCAGTGGGTATCCCGGTGGGTGTACTTGCTGCAGTTAAGCGCGGCTCCATTTTCGATCACACCGCCGTTGGCCTGGCGCTGACCGGTTACTCCATGCCGATTTTCTGGTGGGGCATGATGCTGATCATGCTGGTTTCCGTGCAGTGGAACCTGACGCCAGTTTCTGGGCGGGTGAGCGACATGGTGTTCCTTGATGATTCCAATCCGCTGACCGGTTTTATGTTGATAGACACCGCCATCTGGGGTGAAGAGGGTAACTTTATCGATGCGTTGGCGCATATGGTCTTGCCTGCGATGGTGCTGGGTACCATTCCTCTGGCGGTCATTGTGCGTATGACACGTTCGTCGATGCTGGAAGTACTGGGCGAGGATTACATTCGTACCGCGCGCGCTAAAGGTTTGACCCGTATGCGCGTCATCATCATTCACGCTCTGCGTAACGCGATGCTGCCCGTTGTAACCGTTATCGGCCTGCAGGTTGGTACGTTGCTGGCTGGGGCAATCCTGACCGAGACTATCTTCTCGTGGCCGGGGCTGGGACGCTGGCTGATCGATGCGCTGCAACGCCGTGATTATCCGGTAGTGCAGGGCGGGGTACTGCTGGTCGCGACGATGATTATCCTCGTCAACTTGCTGGTAGACCTGCTGTATGGCGTGGTGAACCCGCGTATTCGGCATAAGAAGTAAGGGGCCATCATGTCACAGGTTACTGAAAACAAAGTTATTGCTGCACCGGTGCCGATGACGCCGCTGCAGGAGTTCTGGCACTATTTTAAACGCAACAAAGGCGCGGTTGTTGGGCTGGTGTATGTGGTGGTAATGATCCTGATTGCGGTCTTTGCCAACGTCCTTGCACCCTACAACCCGGCAGACCAGTTCCGCGATACGCTACTAGCTCCTCCTGCGTGGCAGGAAGGCGGTTCCATGGCGCATCTGTTTGGTACTGATGATGTGGGCCGCGACGTGCTGTCCCGCCTGATGTACGGTGCGCGTCTGTCGCTGTTGGTTGGCTGTCTGGTGGTTGTACTCTCCCTGCTGATGGGCGTGGTTCTTGGGCTGATCGCCGGCTACTTTGGTGGAATTGTCGATAACGTCATCATGCGTGTGGTTGATATCATGCTGGCATTGCCGAGCCTGTTACTGGCGCTGGTGCTGGTGGCGGTATTTGGCCCCTCGATAGGCAACGCTGCGCTGGCGCTGACGTTTGTGGCATTGCCGCACTATGTGCGTCTGACGCGCGCCGCTGTGTTGGTGGAAGTTAACCGCGACTACGTCACCGCATCCCGCGTGGCGGGAGCCGGCGCGATGCGCCAGATGTTCGTCAATATTCTGCCTAACTGTCTTGCGCCGCTGATTGTTCAGGCGTCGCTTGGCTTCTCTAACGCCATTCTCGATATGGCTGCCCTCGGCTTCCTGGGGATGGGCGCACAGCCGCCTACGCCGGAATGGGGCACCATGCTCTCTGACGTTCTGCAGTTTGCCCAAAGCGCCTGGTGGGTTGTGACCTTCCCGGGGCTGGCGATCCTGTTGACGGTGCTGGCATTTAACCTGATGGGTGACGGTCTGCGTGACGCGCTCGATCCCAAACTGAAGCAGTAAGAGGTTCGAGATGGCGTTATTAAATGTAGATAAATTATCGGTGCATTTCGGCGACGTAGGTTCCGAATTCCGCGCCGTAGACCGCATTAGCTACAGTGTGAATCAGGGTGAGGTGGTTGGCATTGTTGGGGAGTCTGGTTCTGGTAAGTCCGTCAGCTCGCTGGCGATTATGGGACTGATTGACTACCCTGGCCGCGTTATGGCCGAAAATCTGGAGTTTAATGGTCGCGACCTGAAGCGCATCTCTGAGAAAGAGCGTCGCCAACTGGTGGGTGCGGAAGTGGCAATGATCTTTCAGGACCCGATGACCAGCCTTAACCCCTGCTACACCGTCGGCTACCAGATTATGGAAGCCATCAAGGTGCACCAGGGCGGCAACAAAAAAACGCGTATTCAGCGGGCAATTGATCTGCTGACGCTGGTGGGGATCCCCGATCCGGCCTCGCGTCTGGATGTCTATCCGCACCAGTTGTCCGGTGGGATGAGTCAGCGCGTGATGATCGCGATGGCGATTGCCTGTCGTCCGAAGCTGCTGATTGCCGATGAACCGACAACGGCGCTGGATGTGACCATTCAGGCGCAGATCATCGAGCTACTGCTGGAATTGCAGCAAAAAGAGAACATGGCGCTGGTCTTAATCACGCACGATCTGGCGCTGGTGGCTGAAGCGGCGCACAAAATCATCGTGATGTACGCTGGGCAGGTAGTGGAAACCGGGGCCGCGCAGGATATCTTCCGCGCGCCGCGTCATCCTTACACCCAGGCGCTGCTGCGCGCGCTGCCGGAGTTTGCTCAGGACAAAGCGCGTCTGGCCTCACTGCCGGGCGTGGTTCCCGGTAAATATGACCGCCCGAGCGGCTGTTTGCTGAATCCACGCTGCCCCTATGCGACCGACAAATGCCGCGCTGAAGAACCTGAACTGAACCTGCTGGAAGGCGGTCGTCAGTCGAAATGCCACTACCCACTTGATGATGCCGGGAGGCCTGGGCTATGAGTACGCAAAAGGCCGCCGCGCAACAGCCGCTGTTGCAGGCAATTGACCTGAAAAAACACTACCCGGTGAAGAAGGGCATGTTCGCCCCGGAACGCCTGGTGAAAGCGCTGGATGGCGTTTCCTTTACTCTGGAGCGCGGTAAAACGCTGGCGGTGGTAGGTGAGTCGGGCTGTGGGAAATCCACCCTTGGCCGTCTGCTGACGATGATTGAAATCCCGACTGGCGGTGAGCTGTATTACCAGGGACAGGATTTACTCAAGCATGACCCGCAGGCGCAGAAGCTGCGTCGGCAGAAAATCCAGATAGTGTTCCAGAACCCCTATGGTTCCCTGAACCCGCGTAAAAAAGTAGGGCAGATTCTGGAAGAGCCGTTGCTGATCAACTCCACGCTCAGCAAAGAGGAGCGTCGTGAAAAAGCGCTGGCGATGATGGCGAAAGTGGGGCTGAAAACCGAGCACTACGACCGCTATCCGCATATGTTCTCCGGCGGCCAGCGTCAGCGTATCGCCATTGCCCGCGGTCTGATGCTTGACCCGGATGTGGTGATTGCTGACGAACCGGTCTCGGCGCTGGACGTTTCCGTACGTGCGCAGGTGCTGAACCTGATGATGGACTTGCAACAGGAACTGGGGCTGTCATACGTCTTTATCTCGCACGACCTGTCGGTGGTAGAGCACATTGCCGATGAAGTGATGGTGATGTATTTAGGCCGCTGTGTGGAAAAAGGAACCAAGGATCAGATCTTCAATAATCCACGGCATCCGTACACTCAGGCGCTGCTCTCCGCAACGCCGCGCCTGAACCCGGACGATCGCCGCGAGCGTATCAAGCTGACCGGTGAGCTGCCAAGCCCGCTGAATCCGCCACCAGGCTGCGCATTCAACGCCCGTTGCCGTCGTCGATTTGGTCCGTGTACTCAGCTTCAGCCACAGTTAAAAGACTATGGCGGTCAGCTGGTGGCCTGTTTCGCCGTTGACCAGGACGAAAACCCACAGCAATAAACGTGGGTTATGACCCGATAACCGGAGCCTTGTGCTCCGGTTTTTTTATATTTTGTTTTTCCGTCCACAATGTGAGTCCTCTGGCAGAACATTATTCCACAGCGTCTAAAATGTAGTCAGGTTTCCTCTCGCCACAGAAATATCTATTTCGCAGTTGCTAACTATCAGGAGCAAATGTGGTCACGATACGCTGGGATATTAAAACAATTGATCGTCTGTCGATGGTTGAGGATGTCCTGAAGGAATTTTCCTGCTGCGATATCAATATCATCTCCATGAAAGTCACACCTGGACGGATCCTGATTAAATCCTGGTGCCGCCAGCTACAGGATATTTCCTGTGTGCAATCCTGTTTAAGCCAGCGCGCCGATATTATTAATGTCGCCTACCTCTGTGAGGAGATAAGCGAGCTGTCAACGCCGGAGCCGGAACGCCCGCGTTATTTCTCTGACATTATTTGCAGCAGCCAGAGCATGCACGCGCTTATCGAAAAGGCGATAAAAATTGCTGACAGCAAATATACCGTTCTGATCCGTGGCGATACGGGTACCGGCAAAGAGCTGCTGGCCCGGGCTATCCATAATTCCGGGCAGCGACGTTTTTATCCGTTTATTCCGGTCAACTGCTCTGCACTACCTGAGTCGCTTATGGAGAGTGAATTCTTTGGCTATGAGAAAGGGGCTTTTAGCGGCGCGGATTGTAAAGGCAAAAAAGGGCTGTTTGAAATGGCCGATAAAGGCACCCTTTTTCTCGATGAATTTGGTGAAATGTCGCTGGGCTTACAGGCTAAATTATTGCGCGTCCTGCAGGATGGCGGGATCCGTCGCGTTGGTGGGGCGCAAATTATTCCGGTTAATGTACGCATTATTGTGGCAACCAACGCCAATCTGGAAGATATGGTGGAACAACGTCTGTTGCGCGCCGATCTCTATTACCGCATCAATGTACTTTCCCTGACTATTCCGCCTTTGCGGGAGCGTCCGCAGGATATCAGTCTGTTGATTCGCCACTTTGTGCAGAAATACGCAAAGGAATTCCAGCGGCGGATCATTCTGGATAAAGCTTGTTTTGATGCCTTGCACCATCACAGCTGGCCGGGAAACGTGCGCGAACTGGAAAATACCATTATTCGTCTGATGCTAATGGCGGAATCCGATGTCATTACGCCCGAAGAATTAGGGATGGTGAATTTGCCCGCCGCTGAGCAAGGCCCGACAGAACGTCCTTTTAAAGAGCAGGTTTTGTATGCGGAACGCCAGCTTATTGAACAAATGATGGAAGAGAATGTGTCGTCGCGGCATATCGCCAAAGCGCTGGGGGTATCACATACCACGGTACTGAATAAAATTCGCAGCTATCAACTGGAGAGTGTGAGCTAAGCGCCGCCAGGAGCTGACGGCGCAGTTTACGCGGGTTATTCAATCAGCTTCAGTAATGGCGACAGGCACAGCAGGATCCCGTACAGCAGGATTAGCCAGGTTTTCAGCCCGCGTAGTTTTTCCAGTTGTGTGACTTTATAGATCAGGAAAAACGGAATAATACACGACACAATCCCGTACAGCGGGCTGCCTAACTGGAAGAACACCAGTACTGATACGCGAAACGATACCCAAATCACCAGGGTGATAACAATAAAGGTACAAATACCCAGCGTAAGCACCAGAGGATTAATTTTCTCCACGTCAATAACGCGGCTCAGTACGTTAAGAATAATTCCTTTGATCGCCTCGTGGAATCCCAAATAAATACCAAAGAACGCGGTTAATACGGCGAAGATATTTAATACTGTTGAGGTGATATGAATAATCTGTCCCGGAATCACCTGTGCCGCCAGCGCCAGTGCGGAAATATTTTGTTCGAAGGCTGAAACGGCTTCTTCATGGCTAATGGAAAAGGTAAAAGAAAAAGAGAAAAACAGGATGACCGCAATCAGCGTAATGTAACTGATCCGATGCGTACGTATAGCCATACGAGTGGCCAGTACCCGGTCTGCCACCCGTTTGCGGTAGGCGATGTTCATAGGGTTCAACACCTGAATAAACACCGCGGAGAAGAAGCAGAACGGGATGGTTAGCAGCACATCGCGAAAGAACACCGAGGCTTCAGGGAAGGCGCTGATATTAGCGAAGTTCCAGTGCGGAACCATCGCAAAACCAAATACGATGATGATACCCACTTTGACCACTACCATCGGGCCGGAGATTTTGAACAGCAGTTTTTCTCCCCCGGAAGCAATGGCGACCAGCACGGCAAAAATGGCCACTTTGTAGATTATCGACTGTGAAAGATCGGTCTCGGTCAAGCCGAAGGTTTTGATATATGAAGCGCTGTCAAAAACCACGGATAAGGAATAAATAAATATGCCGTGAATAATCATCAGAAAATAGATGACGCCAAGAAATACGCCCCAGTTTTTTCCCAGATAATGACTTATAATGTCCGTGTAGTCATTACAGGTTTCACTTTCTGATAATGTTTTTAAATAAATATCCTGCACAATATAAGTTGCCGGATAAGCAATAATAAAGGCGACAATAAATACCCAAATGCCTGTTAAGCCAATTTGTACCGGCATCAGTACCGTTCCGGCACCAATGGCCATGCCTATGCACAGTAATACCCAGCCAAAATCGTATTTCGTAAACGGTATTTTTTTTGAGAATGGTACGGCGGTTGCTGTATTGTTGCTTAATTGTAATGTGTTGTCCTGCATAGAACCCCCTGCCCAAAATACACGTTCTCCCCGAAAGAGGATTGCGCGTATTGCCAGACTGTTGTGCCTTGATTCTCAACAACCTGAACCGAACGGCGTCGGTTCAGGCCATATTGGTCAGAATGTTGCCTTTCTGATGGCGTGTTCAAGGTCGTTAATAATATCTTCTGGATCTTCAAGACCCACAGAAAGACGGATAAGCCCGTCGGTAATACCTGCTTTAAGCCGTTCCTCTGGCGCAACGGGCGAATGTGTCATAGACGCTGGGTGCTGAATGAGGGTTTCGGTATCACCGAGACTGACCGCGAGGAGGCATAATTCTACAGAATTGATCATCCGTCTGCCAGCCTCGAGGCCGCCGGCGATTTCGAAGCTGATAATTCCACCAGGCAGGCTCATTTGTCGCTGGCCCAGCTCATACTGCGGATGCGATGACAGGCCTGGATAATACACCCGAGTAATGGACGGATGCCCTTCGAGGAAGCGGGCGATTTTCAGCGCATTTTCACAGTGACGCTCCATACGAATGCCCAGCGTTTTAACGCCGCGCAGCGTCAACCACGCATTGAAAGGACTCATGCAGCCGCCGGTGATATCTTTCAGGCCAACAAACCGCGCCTGGTCGATAAACTCCTGCTTACCAACAATGATGCCGCCAATCACATCCCCGTGACCGTTGATATATTTGGTGACGCTGTGCACCACAATATCCGCGCCCAGTTGCAAAGGCTGCTGACAGTACGGCGACATAAAGGTGTTATCCACTACCAGCAATGCGCCTTGCTGATGGGCGATACCGGCTACCGTTTCAATGTCGACCAGCGACAGCGTCGGGTTAGCGGGCGTTTCGATATATACAACTTTGGTTTCCGGGCGCATGGCGGCGCGGATTTCTTCAGGCTTTGCCGCGTCGACAAAGCTGACGTTAATCCCAAACTTTGGCATGCTGTGCGACAAAAACGCGTGGGTACAACCGTAAATCGCGCTGGCGGAAACGATATGGTCACCCTGCTGACAAAGCGTCAACAGCGTTGTGGTGATAGCTGAAATACCGGACGCGGTTGCCAGTCCGGCTTCACCTCGTTCCAGTACCGCCAGCTTTTTCTCCAGCGCATCGGTGGTGGGGTTACCCAAACGGGTGTAAATGTACCCGGACTCTTCGAGCGCAAAGCGGGCGGCACCTTGTTCGGCGCTGTCAAAAACAAACGTTGAAGTCTGGAAAATAGGCGTACTGAGCGCGCCAGTTGAAGGGTCGGGTTGTTGCCCCGCGTGAACGATCTGGGTGTTGAATCCGTAAGTACGACAGTCAGACATGATATCTCCTTTGATTCGGAACAGAACAGCTCACAGTCATATAGCAATCGCTGTGCCAGAAAATAAACCAATAGATATCAATGCGTTAGTGGTTTTATCGTGCGGGTAGCCGTCAGGAAAGTTGCCAGTTGGCAAGAAACTTTCCAGCGCTTGGCGGATTTATTAAGCCGTAATTGCGAGGCTTTACGCAGACTGGATCACTCCGGGGTGATGAGACGGAAGTGTTACCGTAGAATCAGCAGCAAGCCGGGTTTACCCGGTGAGGCGCGATGTTGCGGGGGCTTGATCCCCGGCGGCATAGGTTGCTGGAAAGAGAAAACCCCCGCACGTTGTTCGGTATAAACCTGGCAACAAAACGGGGGCTAACCTTGATCCTCAACAGTTCAAGAATAGCCGCGAACAGTTGCCATTGCAACACAGGCGGCTATATGACGCTCGCACAGTTAGGCGTGGCTTTCTGGCACGATTTAGCGGCTCCAATTATCGCTGGCATTATTGCCAGCTTGATTGTGAACTGGCTGCGTAACAGGAAGTAATGCACTTTGCGGGCGTCTGCCTGCCGTAATGGCAACATGCGCCCGAACCAGGCCGCAGGGGGTAACCTTGCGGCCTTTTTCGGCTTAAATGCAGATAAATCTCGTCGCCAGGTATCTATCCTGTCGCGATAATGCACGCTGGGAAGTTTTCAGATACCGCCTCTCTTAATACCGCTACGATCGGGTATACTCTGACGGCAGTTTCGTCTATCCGTGGAGAGTCAGTTTGCGTGTCAGTCGCTCGTTAACAATTAAGCAGATGGCAATGGTTGCGGCCGTTGTTATGGTGTTCGTTTTTATTTTTTGCACCGTTTTGTTGTTCCATCTGGTCCAGCAAAACCGCTATAACACGGCTACGCAACTGGAAAGTATCGCTCGCTCCGTTCGTGAACCTCTGTCGAACACTATCCTGAAAGGGGATATTCCCGAAGCGGAAGCTATTTTAAGAAGTATTCGGCCAGCAGGCGTGGTAAGTCGCGCCGATGTGGTGCTGCCTAATCAGTTTCAGGCGCTGCGGATGAGCTTTATACCTGAACGTCCGGTTCCGGTTACGGTGACTCGCCTGTTTGAGCTTCCGGTACAAATTTCGCTGCCTATCTATTCTCTTGAACGTTCCGCTAACCCACAACCGCTGGCGTATCTGGTGCTGCAGGCGGATTCGTACCGCATGTACAAATTCGTGATGAGTACGCTCTCGACGTTAGTGACCATTTACTTACTTTTGTCGCTAATACTGACCGTCGCTATCTCCTGGTGCATTAACCGCTTGATTGTGCACCCCTTACGTAAAATTGCCCGTGAGCTGAACGACATTCAACAGCAGGACCTGATTGGTTATCAACTGGCATTGCCGCGTCTACATCAGGATGATGAGATTGGTATGCTGGTGCGTAGCTACAATCTTAATCAGCAGTTGATTCAGCGACATAGCGAAGATCAAAGCGACTTAGCAATGCGTTTCCCGGTTTCCGAACTGCCCAATAAGTCGTTTTTAATGGGGCTGCTGGAGCAGGTTGTTACCCGCCAACAGACGACGGCGCTGATGATTGTCACCTGCGAAACCCTACGTGACACCGCGGGTGTGTTAACCGAAACCCAGCGAGAAATCCTGTTACTTACGCTGGTCGAAAAACTGAAGTCTGTATTGTCTCCCAGGATGGTGCTTACCCAGGTGAGTGGCTATGACTTTGCCATTATCGCCCATGGTGTAAAAGAACCCTGGCACGCTATTACGCTAGGTCAGCAAGTACTCACTATCGTTAATGAGCGGTTACCGATTCAGGGTATTCAACTACGTCCTACCTGCAACATTGGGGTGGCGATGTTTTATGGTGATTTAACCGCAGAGCAGCTCTACCGCCGCGCCCTGTCAGCCGTGTTAACGTCGCGTCATAAAGGTAAAAACCAAATTCAGTTCTTTGATCCGTTGCAGATGGAAGAGGCGCAGCAGCGTTTAACCCAAGAGAACGATATTTTAACCGCCATGGATAACCGGCAATTTGCGCTCTGGATGCAGCCCCAGGTTGAGATGTCCAGCGGCAAGGTATTGAGCGCAGAAGCATTGTTGCGGATGCAGCAGCCGGACGGTAGCTGGGAGCTGCCGGAAGGGTTAATCGACAGAATTGAGTCTTGTGGTCTGATGGTGACCGTCGGTTATTGGGTGCTGGAAGAAACATGCCGCCAGCTGTCAGCCTGGCAAGAACGCGGTCTCATGCTGCCGCTCTCGGTGAATTTATCCGCTCTCCAGTTGATGCACCCAAGTATGGTGTCTGATCTGCTGGAGTTGTTAACGCGCTATCGCATTAAGCCTGGCACATTGATTCTGGAAGTGACTGAAAGCCGGCATATTGACGATCCCCACGCCGCAGTGGCCATTTTGCGACCGCTGCGCAACGCGGGCGTGCGCATCGCCCTGGATGACTTTGGCATGGGGTATGCGGGTCTGCGACAGCTACAGCATATGAAGTCGCTGCCGGTGGATGTACTCAAAATCGATAAGATGTTTGTCGATGGCGTGCCCGAAGATTGCAGCATGATCTCCGCCATCATTCAGCTGGCACATAGCCTCAACTTGCAGATGATCGCCGAAGGCGTTGAAACCGAAGCGCAACGCGAATGGTTATCAAAAGCCGGGGTGGAAGTGGCGCAAGGATTCCTGTTTGCTCGACCCGTTCCGGCAAATATCTTTGAAGAACGTTATCTGGCACCGGAAAGCGCTGATTACAAAAGTTAAAAAAGGTCTCGCTTGTGCGAGCCAGCTCAAAATTTTTAACATTTTTGTATCAATTATGATCCAGGTGCATTTCTGTCATGTTGAGTGGGTGTTACTTTAAGGCCGCAGGTTAAACAAAACCTTACAAGACCTGTGGTTTTTACTTTAAGGACACCCTATGAAGACCTCTATATTCAAAAGCCTTTACTTTCAGGTCCTGACAGCAATTGCCATTGGTATTCTCCTTGGCCATTACTACCCTGAATTAGGCGCCCAAATGAAGCCGCTTGGTGATGCTTTCGTTAAGCTCATCAAGATGGTCATCGCACCTGTCATCTTCTGTACTGTCGTGACCGGCATTGCAGGCATGGAAAGTATGAAAGCAGTAGGCCGCACCGGTGCGGTTGCACTGCTCTATTTTGAAATTGTCAGTACGATTGCGCTGATCATCGGCCTTATCATCGTCAACGTGGTGCAACCCGGTGCCGGAATGAACGTCGATCCGGCGACGCTGGACGCTAAAGCGGTTGCCATTTACGCTGAACAGGCAAAAGACCAGGGGATCGTAGGCTTCCTGATGGATATTATCCCGGGTAGCGTGATTGGCGCGTTCGCCAGTGGTAACATCCTGCAGGTATTACTGTTTGCGGTAATGTTTGGTTTTGCGCTGCACCGTCTGGGCAGCAAAGGCCAGATGATTTTCAACGTGATTGAAAGCTTCTCGCAGGTTATTTTCGGTATCATCAATATGATCATGCGTCTGGCGCCGATCGGTGCTTTCGGTGCCATGGCCTTTACCATCGGTAAATATGGCGTCGGAACGCTGGTGCAACTGGGTCAGCTGATAATCTGCTTCTACATCACCTGTATTCTGTTTGTGGTTGTGGTTCTGGGCTCCATTGCTCGCGCAACCGGCTTCAGCATTTTCAAATTCATCCGCTATATCCGTGAAGAACTGCTGATCGTACTGGGTACGTCTTCTTCTGAATCCGCGCTGCCGCGTATGCTAGATAAGATGGAAAAACTGGGCTGCCGGAAGTCGGTTGTCGGGTTGGTTATACCCACGGGCTACTCGTTTAACCTTGATGGGACATCAATCTATCTGACGATGGCGGCGGTGTTTATCGCTCAGGCAACCAACAGCCATATGGATATCTTCCATCAGATAACCCTGTTGGTGGTGCTCCTGCTCTCCTCAAAAGGTGCAGCGGGTGTGACCGGCAGTGGCTTCATTGTTCTGGCCGCGACGATCTCTGCTGTGGGCCATTTGCCGGTTGCGGGTCTGGCACTGATTCTTGGTATTGACCGCTTTATGTCTGAAGCACGTGCGCTGACTAACCTGGTTGGCAACGGTGTGGCAACTGTCGTCGTCGCTAAATGGGTCAAAGAACTGGACCATAAAAAGTTGGACGATGTGCTGAATAATCGTGCGCCGGATGGCAAAACGCACGATTTATCCTCTTAATCTCGTCACTTATGCCCGTAGTCCCTTCCAGGACTGCGGGCGTTTGCGCATAATTACCCCCTGTGCCTGAAACCGTCGATTCGGCGGCTCGGGATTTTTTCACTTCTTCCGTGACATTTTTATGTTCTCGCGGTCTAACACGAAGTGTTTTTAACGTCATATTCAGAGAGTCCTTTCGAGGGCTGTCTTTTTATTTCCAGGATAGTTGATCAGGGGTTCACATGCAGGGCACAAAAATTCGACTTTTAGCGGGCGGCTTGCTGATGATGGCCACTGCCAGCTATGTGCAGGCAGATGCGCTCCAGCCTGACCCGGCGTGGCAACAGGGCACGCTGGCAAATGGTCTACAGTGGCAAGTGTTAGCCACTCCCCAGCGCCCCAGCGACCGTATTGAGGTCCGCCTGCTGGTTAATACCGGTTCACTCACCGAAAGTACGCAACAGAGTGGTTTCAGCCATGCGATCCCACGTATCGCGCTGACGCAAAGCGGTGGCCTCGATGCCACGCAAGCCCGTTCATTGTGGCAGCAGGGGTTCGATCCCAAACGTCCCATGCCGCCGGTTATCGTTTCCTATGATTCCACGTTGTATAACCTTAGTCTGCCAAACAGCCGTAACGATCTACTGAAAGAGTCACTTTCTTACCTGGCGAATATCTCCGGCAATCTGAGCATCACCTCTGAAACGGTCAATCATGCGCTGAGCAGCGAAGATATGGTTGCAACCTGGCCGTCAGATACCAAAGAAGGGTGGTGGCGTTACCGTCTGAAGGGATCGACTCTGCTGGGACACGATCCCGCCGATCCGCTGAAAACGCCTGTAGATGCGGCGAAAATTCAGTCTTTCTACCAGAAATGGTATACCCCAGACGCGATGACGCTGATCATCGTCGGTAACGTTGATGCACGCAGCGTAGCTGAGCAAATCAATAAAACCTTTGGCGAGTTAAAAGGAAAACGCGAAACGCCTGCACCGGTACCTACGCTCTCTCCGCTGCGAGCAGAAGCCGTAAGCATTATGACCGATGCGGTACGCCAGGATCGCCTGTCTATTATGTGGGATACGCCGTGGCAACCGATCCGTGAATCTGCCGCGTTGTTACGATACTGGCGCGCTGATTTAGCTCGTGAGGCGCTGTTCTGGCACATTCAGCAAGAGCTAACCAAAAACAATGCCAAAGACATTGGCCTCGGATTTGACTGCCGGGTGCTGTTCCTGCGCGCGCAGTGTGCGATTAACGTTGAGTCGCCAAACGATAAGCTGAACGCCAATCTGGGTACGGTTGCGCGTGAGCTGGCGAAAGTGCGTGATAAGGGACTTCCGGAAGAAGAGTTCAATGCGCTGGTCGCGCAAAAGAATCTGGAACTGCAGAAGCTGTTTGCCACCTATGGTCGTACTGATACCGATATTTTGATCAGCCAGCGTTTGCGCTCGCTGCAAAATCAGGTGGTGGATATTGCGCCTGAACAGTATCAGCGTTTACGCCAGAGCTTCCTCAACAGCCTGAGCGTTGAGATGCTGAATCAGGACCTGCGACAGCAGCTGTCGCAAGATATGGCGTTAATTCTGCTGCAGCCGAAGGGTGAACCTGAATTCAATATGAAGGATCTGCAGGCGACGTGGGATAGCATTATGGCGCCCGTTACCGCAGCGGCAACATCTGTTGAAACGGATGAATCACACCCTGAAGTGACGGATATCCCGCCGGTACAATAACCTGTAGGCCGGATAAGACGGTTACTCCGCCATCCGGCATTGGAGATGCCGGGGCGCTTCGCTTGCCCGGCCTACGGTATGCAGACCGGATAATCGACGTTATTGCGGCATAGCGTCGCGTGGGATAATCGCCCCGCGATGCTGAATCACGGTGCTTGCTGTCAGGTGGCCGCGTTTTGCGGCCTCAGCAGCATCGCCACCGGTCAGACGTACCGCCAGATATCCGGCGCTGAAGGAGTCTCCGGCCGCAGTGGTATCGATCACCTTCTCTTTCGGCAATTTAACGGCCGGAACGTCGATGAGCGCTTCGCCCGCGATGGAAACCAGGCAAGAGTCTGCGCCACGCTTCACAACCACTTCCTGTACACCAGCTGCGTGAGTACGGGCAATCACCTCAGCAACGGGTTTTTCACCCCACAGCGCGTCTTCATCGTCCAGCGTCAGGAATGCGATATTGGTGCATTCCAGCATCTGCTGATAAACCTGCTGGGTTTCTTCTTTGCTGCTCCACAGACGTGGGCGGTAGTTATTATCAAAAATGACCTTTCCACCGTTGGCACGGCATTCACGCAGCAACGACAGCAGCTTGTCACGACTTGCCGGGCTTAAAATCGCCAGGCTGATTCCGCTCAGATACAAGTAATCAAATGTCGCCAGCTCTTCGCAAATCGCGGCAGACTGCTCGCTCTCCAGCCAGAATTTAGCGGCGGCTTCATTACGCCAGTAATAGAAGGTGCGCTCGCCAGTGCTGTCGGTCTCAATGTAGTAGAGACCCGGCAGGCGGTTTTCCATACGCTGGGTTAATGAGGTATCCACGTTTTCACCCTGCCAGGACTCCAGCATTTGTTGGCTAAAACTGTCGGTACCCAGTGCAGTCACATAGTGTACGGAAAGTGCCGCAGCATCGACCTGACGGGCGATATAAACGGATGTATTCAACGTGTCGCCACCGAATCCGCGCTGAACATCAGCGCCTTTCTGTGACAGCTCAATCATGCATTCGCCAATCACGGCAATCTTTCTGGACATAGTCGTAACCTGCTCTGAAAAAAATTAGCGTTAGTGTGCGCTGTGGGTGTTAAGTGGTCAACTATATTAAAACATCGTTCCATTATTTTTTTGAGCCAGCACGTGTTCTGCGTTGTTTTTGCCGCTTAGTTTTTATTTTTGCGCACAGCTGAACGTAAAGTTCTGCGTCTGAGCGCCGATAACCTTTGACGAGTCCGGTCAGTCACACTCTTATTTACAGGACATCTCAGATGATAAAGCAGGTTACCCAGCAGCTCATTACGCTCGATGCGAGTATTGAAAACTTGCAGGAGAGACGCTATTGGCTGCAGTGCGAGCGTGCTTACACCTACCAGCCAATTTACCAGACCAACGGACGACTGATGGCCGTTGAACTGCTGACTGTCGTGAGCCATCCTGATAATCCATCCCAACGTATTGCGCCAGACCGCTATTTTGCCGAAGTAACCGTCCGACATCGTGTTGATGTGGTGATAGAGCAACTTCTTCAACTTGAGCTGAAAGGGGACTTTTTCAGAGCCAACAACCTGCTGGCTTCCGTGAACGTCGACGGACCAACGCTCATAGCGATGCGCCAGGATCCCGAAATCCTGAAAATCATTGAAGGCCTGCCGTGGCTGCGTTTTGAGCTAGTGGAACATATCCGCTTACCGAAGGGGTCGTCCTTCGCCTCAATGTGCGAGTTTGGCCCGCTCTGGCTGGATGATTTTGGTACCGGAATGGCGAACTTCTCGGCGCTTAGTGAAGTGAATTATGACTATATCAAAGTGGCGCGAGACCTGTTCGTCATGCTGCGCAAGACGCCGGAGGGACGTAATCTCTTCACACTACTATTACAGCTGATGAACCGCTATTGCCGCGGCGTGATTGTCGAAGGCGTTGAAACGCTGGAAGAGTGGCGCGATGTGCAAAACTCACCGGCTTTTGCCGCACAAGGCTATTTTCTCTCTCGTCCAGTGCCTCTGGACACGCTTGAAGAGGTGATCCTGTCGCTTTGATGAGGACGTAGCACACCTCCTTTTCATCCTGCTGGACTATCTTTAGGACAGGCAAGGAAGGAAGTAGAGAGGTTAGACATGACGAAAACAGGTAAAATAACCACTTCAGTAATAGGGGTTTTCTTGTTGTTGATCGTCGTACTCATCATTGTGATTGCGACATTTGACTGGAACCGGCTCAAACCGACCATCAACCAGAAAGTCTCTACAGAACTCAACCGGCCCTTTGCTATACGGGGTGACCTGGGCGTGGTTTGGGAACGCCAGAAGCAGGAAACCGGCTGGCGTAGCTGGGTTCCGTGGCCGCATGTTCATGCTGAAGATATCATCCTCGGCAACCCGCCAGGCATTCCTGACGTTACCATGGTGCATCTACCGCGTGTTGAAGCTACGCTCGCCCCACTGGCACTGCTGACAAAAACCGTCTGGCTCCCGTGGGTCAAGCTGGTCAAACCCGATGCGCGGCTGATCCGCCTGTCGGAGAAAAACAGTAACTGGACCTTTAACTTAGCTGGGGACGAAAACCGCGATTCTAATGCGCCGCCATCCGCGTGGTCGTTCCGGCTGGATAACATTCTGTTTGACCAGGGACGCATCGCCATTAACGATAAGGTGACGAAGTCGGAGATTGAGATCCTGGTCGATCCGCTTGGCAAACCGTTGCCCTTTAGCGAAGTGACCGGCGCAAAAGGTAAAGAGAGCAACGCCCGCGTCGAGGACTACGTGTTTGGTCTGAAAGTGCAAGGGCGATATAACGGCGAACCGCTAAGCGGTAGCGGAAAAATTGGCGGAATGCTGGCGCTGCGTGGTGAAGATACGCCTTTCCCGATTCAGGCTGATTTCCGTTCGGGCAATACGCGCGTAGCGTTTATCGGCACGATAAACGATCCGATGAACATGGGCGGGGCGGATCTGCGACTTAAATTCTCGGGAGATTCGCTAGGGGATTTATACGATTTGACCGGCGTGCTGCTCCCGGATACGCCGCCGTTTGAAACCGACGGACGTCTGGTGGCGAAAATTGACCCGGAAAAATCCTCTGTTTTTGATTATCGCGATTTCAATGGCCGCATTGGCGACAGCGATATTCACGGAACGCTGGCCTACACCACCGGCAAGCCGCGACCCATGCTGAAGGGCGATGTGGAATCACGCCAGCTGAGGCTGGCCGATTTGGGGCCGCTGATCGGGGTGGATTCAGGCAAAGGGGCGGAACGGGCAAAACAATCTGAACAGCGCAAAGGTGAGAAGAGCGTTCAGCCTGCGGACAAGGTGTTGCCGTATGACCGTTTTGAAACTGACAAATGGAACGTAATGGACGCTGACGTGCGTTTCAAAGGACGGCGTATTGAGCATGGCAGTAGTCTGCCGATCAGCGATCTCTCCACTCATATCATCCTGAAAAATGCCGATCTGCGTCTGCAACCGCTGAAATTTGGTCTTGCGGGAGGCAGCATTGTTTCCAGCATCCATCTGGAAGGGGATAAAAAGCCGATGCGGGGGCAGGCGGATATCCAGGCTCGCCGCCTGAAGCTTAAAGCGCTGATGCCGGATGTGGAACTGATGCAAAAAACCCTTGGTGAAATGAACGGTGACGCCAGGTTTAGTGGGAGCGGAAACTCGGTGGCGGCGCTGTTGGGTAACAGCAATGGCAACCTGAAACTGCTGATGAATGACGGTTTGATCAGCCGGAATCTGATGGAAATTGTGGGCTTGAATCTGGGGAACTATCTTGTCGGGCAGATATTTGGCGATGACGAAGTGCGGGTGAACTGCGCGGCGGCGAATCTGGATATTGTTAACGGCGTGGCGCGTCCGCAGATTTTTGCTTTTGATACAGAAAACGCAGTCATTAATGTCACCGGTACGGCAAGTTTTGCGTCGGAGCAACTGGATTTAACCATCGATCCGGAGAGTAAAGGGATTCGTATTATTACTCTGCGTTCGCCGTTGTATGTTCGCGGCACCTTTAAGAATCCGCAGGCAGGCGTGAAGGCCGGACCGCTGATTGCGCGCGGTGCGGTTGCTGCTGCGCTGGCAACGCTGGTGACGCCAGCGGCGGCCCTGCTGGCGCTGATTTCACCTTCTGAAGGGGATGCTAATCAGTGCCGGACAATCCTGTCGCAGATGAAGAAGTGATGAGAGCGCCGGATGAGGTGTAAACACCTTATCCGGCCTACGGGGGATTGCAGTTTGTAGGCCTGATAAGCATAGCGCCATCAGGCAATCAAATTACAGCGATTGATGCCGTGTCTCATGGGTTAACAGCAGCGCAATCAGCGTTAACGCCGCCATCGATGCCAGATACGTACCGACCGCCGCCAGGCCGTAATTCGCCTGCAGCCATGCGGCAATGTAAGGGGCAACGGACGCACCAAGAATCGACGAAACGTTGTACGAGAACGACGCTCCCGTATAGCGCACTTCAGTCGGGAACAGCTCCGGCAGCAGCGCACCCATCGGACCAAATGTCAGCCCCATCAGGCTTAAGCCCAGCAACAGGAAGGCGAAAACCAGCACCGGATTGCCAGAGCCGAGCAGTGGTTTAAAGGCAAACAGCGCAAACAGAATGATAAGCGTGGTGATGATGAGCATGCTCTTGCGACGACCAAATGCGTCGGCCAGCAGGCCCGCCACCGGCACCATGACGCCAAAGCCAATCACCGCCATCATCAGCATCCACAACACTTCATTACGCGGCAGGCCAAGTCCTACAGGCGCGGCTGCGGTACTGAACGTCATCGAATAGACGGTCATGATATAGAACAGCGTATAGGTCGCCAGCATGATGAACGTGCCGAGGATCGTCACGCGAACATGTTTGGTCAGCAGGGTACCCAGCGGGATTTTCACCTGCTTTTTCGCCGCGGCTACTTTGGCGAAGACCGGGGATTCATGCAGCGAAACGCGAACGTACAGACCGATAATCACCAGTACCGCAGAGAAGATGAACGGTACGCGCCAACCCCAGCTCATGAACTGCTCGTCGGTCAGCAGCCAGGAGAGCAGCAGAAAGGTACCATTGGCGAAGAAGAAGCCGATAGGCGCGCCCAACTGCGGAAATGATCCGTACAGAGCGCGTTTGCGCGGTGGTGCGTTTTCCGTTGCCAGCAGCGCAGCACCGCCCCATTCACCGCCCAGACCTAACCCCTGGCCAAAACGCGCCAGCGCCAGCAGCAGTGGGGCGAAAATGCCGATCGTTTCATAGCCCGGCAGCAGACCAATGACGACCGTCGAAATCCCCATGGTGAGCAGTGAGGCAACCAGCGTGACTTTACGGCCGACGCGATCGCCGAAATGCCCGAATACCGCAGAACCGATCGGGCGTGCCACAAAGGCGATAGCAAAAGTCGCCAGGGACTGTAGCGTCGCGGCAGTCGGATCCCCCTGCGGGAAGAAGATATGCGGGAACACGATCACCGCGGCGGTGGCGTAAATATAGAAGTCGAAGAACTCAATGGCGGTGCCAATGAGCGAGGCGACGACGACTTTATTGCGCGAGTTGACCGGGGTGTGTTCCTGTTCGTTGTCGAGTGTTGTGGCTGTTGCTTGCATAATATTTTCTTATTTTTGGCCGAACGAGAGGCCATATTACGCACAGCAAAAGAGACATTTCAATCTGTAACAAACTTTGAGAGCGGTCAAAAATAGAGCAAAAAGGGGATAATTTTTAGGCTCGAGATTTCACTTCCATGAAATGCTTCACATAATTTAAAACTTAGATGATAAAACTGGTTTTTGGTTAAATAAAAGTTACGGGTTGGATTTATTCACTAAATCGGTGAGATTGGGCGGCATTATAATTGCCGGATGGCGCTGCGCTTATCCGGCCTACAAAACTCACCCGTAGGCCGGATAAGACGCGTGCGTCGCCATCCGGCAATTAACAACTAATCCGGCGGCGGCTACTGCGTTTTCCCCGGCATACGCGGGTCGTCTTTGTATTCTGCCGTGGCAATCCAGGCAGCGCAAAACAGAGTCAGACGAGCGAAGAAGTAGAAGAACGCCATCAATCCAAGTACGGAACCAAACGCCGCGCCTGACGGCGATTGCACCAGTGACGGCAGGGTATATGTCATGATCATTTTGATGACTTCAAACCCCAGAGCCGCGATAAATGTGCCGCGTATGAGCGCTTTCTTACGCGGTCGGTGACGCGGTAGCCGCCAGAAAATCCAGAAGAACAGCAAGTAGTTGGCGAAAATAGAGATGGTCAGGCCGATCAGCCGCCAGGCGGGCTTCAGCCATTCGATACCGTCGAGATACAACGCAGAGATAATCATCTGCTGGGCGGAACCGGCGATAGAGGTAATGGACAGGGTAACAATCAGCGCAACCAGTAAGCCAATCAATGAGATAAAATCACGCAGATATTTGACCCAAATTTTTTCCTGATCCTGTGGGGTACGCTCCCAGACATCCCGCGACTGAGCACGAATCGCTTCGCGCAGGTTTCCCATCCAGTTAATGCCGGAATAGAGCGCGATGCCAAGCCCTACCAGACCTACAGTGGTACGTTGCTGTACGGCGGTATTAATGGTGTTTTTCAGCGTAGAGGCGAGCGTCGGATCGCTGACGTTCAACAAAATCTTGCTGAAGATATCCTGCAACAGTGTAGGGTGCGAAGCGAGAATAAAACCCGCAGCGGCAAACGACACCATCAGGATCGGGATCATCGACAGAAACGAGAAGTAGGTAATGGCGGCGCCAAACTGATTCCCCATACGATCGTTAAACCGCTCTGCGGCACGAATAAGATGGGCGATGATGGGCTGACGTTGAATTTTATCGGCGAAGGTCAGAGCCGTTTTCAGCGCCTGGTTGGTCTTACCATTGGTTTCTGTATTTTCCTGCTCCAGGGGCTCAATTTTTAGGATGGGGGCGTGCTCAAGTTCCTGAATGGGGCGTTTAATCTCTTTTTCCTGCGTCATCAGGGCAATAATCCTTGTTCTGTTCATTCTCAGGACAGTATAGCTTGTCAGTCCACATAGTCTTTCATCACGCCAGTCAGCCATTCCATAAACAGATGTACCCGACGAGAGAGGTTGCGTCGATGCGGATAAAGCAAAGAGACCGGCATTGGCTCGGCGCGATATTGCGGCAACACTTCGACCAGCGTACCGGCGCGCAGGGCATCACGCACGCCAACGCGCGGTACCTGAATAATGCCCAGACCGGCAAGGCATGCCGCGTGATAGGTTTCGGTACTGTTTACCGTTAGCATGCCGCCGGTTTTAACCCATTGCGTGCCGTTTTCTGTCGCCACTTCGAAGCCTTGCGCACGCGTTCCCAAATTGACCGAGTAGTGCACCACTGCATGTGAAGCTAAATCCTCCAGGCTTTCCGGATAACCAAAGCGGGCGAGGTACCGCGGGCTGGCGCAGTTAATCTGCGTGAGTTTCCCCAGTGGGCGCGCAATCAGCCCTGAATCTTTCAGCGTGCCTACGCGTACCACACAGTCGAAACCTTCGCGGACCAGATCCACCAGGCGGTCGCTGCTGCTGAGTTCGAGCTCAAGGCCGGGATACTGATGCAAGAAAGTGGGTAAGCGGGGCATCACCAGATTTCTCGCCACGCCAACCGGCATATCGACGCGCAGCTTGCCGCTGATGCTGGACGGATCGTGATGAAATAGTCCATCCAGCTCATCCAGATTGCTCAACAAATCTTTTGCGCGTTCGTAATAGATCATACCGTCTTGTGTGAGCTGAACGCGGCGGGTAGTGCGGTGCAACAACTGCGTGCCCAGATGATTTTCCAGGGCCTGGATTTGGCGAGATACGCTACCTTTAGGAAGACCAAGGGTGTCTGCCGCACGCGAAAAGCTCTCCAGTTCTGCGACGCGGATGAACAACTGCATTGCGTGAATTTTATCCATTCTTATGCCCTATTGTTGTTCCAAATGAAACAGTAATGCGCAACAGACGACATTTATTGTTTTTCTATCACCTAATAAGCTTTATCTCAATCATCACAACGTCGGAAATGAGGTTTCTTATGACGCAACGTATCGCATTAGTGACTGGTGGTAGTCGTGGGCTCGGTAAAAACGCCGCACTTAAGCTGGCTGACAGAGGAACGGACATTATCTTTACCTACAACAGCCAGCAGCAGGCGGCGCTGGATGTGGTTGCTGAAATTGAGCAAAAAGGCAGAAAAGCTGCGGCAATACAACTGAATGTCAGCGATGTGGCTGGCTTTGAGTCCTTTACCCATGAGGTACAAGCGCAGCTGAAGAGCATGTGGAATCGTGAGGCGTTTGATTATTTAGTGAACAATGCCGGAATTGGTCTGTATGGCGCTTTTGCCGATACCTCCGAAGCGATGTTTGATCAATTAGTGAACATTCACTTTAAGGGCCCCTTCTTCCTGACCCAACGTCTGTTGCCGTTGATCCAGAATGGCGGCAGGATCCTGAATGTTTCATCGGGACTGGCGCGTTTTGCACTGCCAGGGTATGCCGCCTATGCCTCAATGAAAGGGGCGATGGAAGTACTGACGCGTTATCAGGCGAAAGAACTGGGAGAGCGGGGTATTTCAGTAAATATCATCGCGCCTGGGGCGATTGAAACCGATTTTGGCGGCGGTCGACTGCGGGATAATAAAGAGCTGAATGCATATGTGGCATCGCAAACGGCGCTGGGACGCGCGGGCTTGCCGGATGATATTGGCGACGCGATTGCCGCGTTGCTCAGCGATGAGCTGGCCTGGATGACAGCGCAGCGTATCGAAGTATCGGGCGGAATGTTCCTGTAAATCGCTCGTATCTTATTCAGCTTTTGAGCAATAGAAAACCGGTGCGCCACTCCAGGTAAAAATATAGCTAGTGGCGTTTACCGGTATTATCTGCAATCTAATTCAGCGATCGCGGTGCCGAAAGAAATCCGGGATAAACTTTCTGATAACTCATTTTTCTTCGACAGCGAATTTGTCTCAGAAGAAACCATGATCACTTCCGCATCCCCCACGGATTCAGAATTTAATTCTTTAAAATGTTAAAAATTCGACATTAAAAATTGAGCGTTCGATCGCGTATGTGAAAACATGGCCTATGTGCTAAAAATTTCGCATAGGAAGAATAATAAATCGTGAATTTCATTTATAACCTCAAATCTACCATAAACGAATACTAAACGACCGCTTCCTCATAGTAGATTGGGATGAAGATTGGAAAGCATTTATAGCAGTCATATAATCCACCATACAAACGGTATGGATTATCTCAACGCTTATATGTAGAGGTGCATGTTCGTCTTCATTTAACGTGGGTATAAGATATGGGCTATCGTCTATATGGATTTATGATTGGTGCTGAAATTCATTTTGACATTTCTAATCGCCGACTGTATCGGCTTACTGGTAGCCATACCGAGAAAAACATCGTTTTTGCGTCAATTTACTTTAATGAAACAATGCTCAGGCTTTTCCTGTATTTATTAATAAATGCCAGGAGCCAGCCGGTACCGAAAGAAGAATTATTTGAGAAAATCTGGGAAGCGCATAATCTGAGCCCCTCTGCGCAAAGATTATGGCAAGTCCTGCACAATCTTAATAATAAACTTGGCCTGCTGGGGTTACCCAGGGATTTTATCCTCAATATAAGAGGTCAGGGTTATGTCATCAATTATCCTGATGTCATTCCCGTTTATTACAAAGTGAGCGAACTCCCAACTCATGCTGTCAAAAAAAGGGAGAAAATAGATAACCTGAGTGAGTGATGTCAACCCAGGTATTTGCCCTGAGCATGCAGTGCGAGGGGCTTTTTTTATCGTTATATTTACTTTTTATTTTCAATGTATTTTCGCTAAATAGCGTTATTGTTCGATAGATACCAATAACGGCCAGGGCGATTGGGTCAGGTTCTGATGATTGCTGTGCGGTTGCCCTCAATAGGCCGCCGCACGCTTGAGGCTCGTGATGATTACCACAACCAGGCAACTCCCGATATTATTCTCTGACGCCAGCGAATTACTGGCCCGTTTCCTCACCTGTGCACCGGTAAAAACGTTGAATGCAGCCATTCTTCAACGGCAGTTCCAACCGGTGTATCAACCCATTTTTAACAGCCAGACGGGTGAAATTGCAGGTATTGAGGTACTCGCCAGGTGGACGCATCCCCAGTATGGCGCTATTCCCCCTGATATATTTATTCCCCTTGCGGAAGAGCATGGTCTTATCGCCTCGCTGACGCATCAACTTATTCAGCAAGTCATTGCCGACCTGCAGTCGCGGCTCCCCCTTTTCCCAAATGGACTTTACCTTAACCTAAATCTGAGCCCCGAAAACTGCCTCGATCCGCGCTTTGAGTCGGACGTCGTGGCGCTCATGCAAAAGCTTGCCCCGGTTCAGGTTCAACTGGTTATCGAAATTACCGAAAGACGCCCTCTGCACTTTACCCCTCAGCTAAGCGAGTGGTTTGCCGCGTTGAGAAAATCCAATATCGCCGTAGCGTTAGATGATTTCGGGACGGGATACTCGAATCTGTGTTACCTCCACGCGCTGGAACCGGAGTTTATTAAGATAGATAAACTGTTTGTCAGCCAGATTGGTGAGGGGGGTGATACCCGCATTGTCGATACGCTTATTGAGCTGGCGCAGAAGATGGGTCTGCGAATGATTGCCGAGGGCGTTGAGACTCAGGCTCAGGCCGATTATCTGCGCATGAAACGCTGTGATTTTTTACAAGGGTATTATTTATGCAGACCCGTTCCACTTGAAGATCTGATCGGAGTGATGCAATCGCCTGCAACCTTTAGTGTCGATTGATACAGCAATACTGCCTGGGGAAACCACAGGTGATGATCAATTGATGCGACATTTTATTTTGTAACATATTTGTCTGTTAGTGTGAGTTCCTTATTTTTATTAGAAAATATAGACTCCAAAAAATTAATATTAATAAGCTAGTTTTGAGTATTGGATATTAAGGATTTCCTTAATGTTTAGCGCCACTTTTGTCCCTTTGTGTGATTATTTGGTTTGAGCTGTAACTATTTTCGATTTCTACTTTTTTCTTCTCCGTCTATCGGTAAAATGGCCCCCGCCAAATGGTGACTTCTTATTTTACCCCTCGGGTAATACCCTTCCGCGTGTTAAGGCTAGTATCTTATTCAGACGGAGATAAGTAATGCAGGTAATAATGTTTGACAGGCAGTCGATATTTATTCATGGAATGAATGTAAGTTTACAAGAGCGTATTCCAGGAGTGGATGTTCAGGGTGTCAGTCAGGCAGATGACCTTTGGCAGAAACTGGAAGACACCCCTGATGCACTGATAATGCTGGATGGCGACCAGGACGCCGAGTTCTGCCGTAACTTGCTACAGCAGATAGCGCAACGCTTTTCGACAGTAAAAGTGCTGGTAACAGCAACGGACTGCCGTAAAAAATGGCTGCAGGAGGTTACGCAATTGAATGTGCTGGCCATTGTTCCACGCGACTCTGACGCGGAAACCTTCACGCTGGCTCTCAATAGCATTGCGATGGGAATGGTATTTATCCCCAGAGATTGTATGACAACCCCCGAGAGCAGCGGGCAAAATATCAGATCGCTTAGTGCGCGTCAGCGAGAGATTCTGACTATGCTTGCCGCCGGAGAATCAAATAAACAAATTGGTCGATTGTTAAATATCAGCACCGGAACGGTCAAAGCCCATCTTGAATCGCTGTATCAGCGCCTCGAGGTAAAAAACCGTACGCAGGCGGCAATGATGTTAAACGACGCAATTTAACGGGCGAATATTTCACAGTCAGAACGATTCTGGCTGTGAAATAACCCCCGAGCAGAATTCTGCAGCACAAAACCGGCTTATCCCCACGCTGAGCATCCACGCAATTAACGCTTCCTGTTGAAACCTTTCTTTTATTTGCGGCATTTTCTGGTGTATGAATTCCTCGCAGATTTCCAGGTCCGCGAGCAGTAGTGTTTCTGCCTGCGTTACCGAAACAGGCGCAGGAAAGCTTTCATCGGATGTGATTTCGTGCCCGTAGCCAATCACCCAGACACCATTTTTGTCCTGATACTTTTCCAGTGACAGGCCTTGCCATTGTTTAATAAATGCAACACAAGCGGGCGTGAAATACGTTGAATGGAGTGGCATATTCATCTCTGTACAAAGAGACCTATTTTAAGAAACCGCCTCCGTTACGCCAGTTGTCATACAGCCAGTTTTTTCAGCAAAACGTCTTATTCTGCGGGTGGCTGATAGTCGTGTTTTAACAGGCCGAAAATCCAGTCATCATTCCAGGTTTGATGCAGCCAGTAGCTTTCCCGCAGCGTGCCTTCGTGAATGAACCCGACCTTTTCCAACAGACGCCGTGAGGCTTCGTTTCCTGCGGTGACGCAAGCCGTAAGCCGGCGTAGCCCTCCGGTGGTAAATGCAAAATCGCAAACTGCATGCAGAGATTCAGTACCATAACCTTTCCCCTGCGCTTCAGGGGCGAGCAGAAAACCGACCTCGGCACATTCATTGCTCTCATGAATAAATCCAGTCACTCCAAGCGGTGCTCCCGATGCCTTATCGCACAGGACCAGACATAGCCAGTGCGGGCTGCCGGGAGACCATTCAGGCAGGCGGGAGTTGAAGGCTATCCGAATCTCCTCTTCAGTACGCGTGTCAGCGACAAAGCGCATCACATCTGGATTCTGCTGTAGCGTTAAGAAGAACGTCCAGTCATTTTCTGTCAGTGGGCGGCAGAGAAGACGTGATGTTTGCAATACAGGCACAGGCTTATCTCCAGAATAATTTTCAATGATTGTGCGGAAGTCACTGTAAAACTTATTTATTTGCTATATGAATATGTTCTAGTCTACATCGGCACAACGTTGCGTTTAAAAAAGATAATTACATACCATGATGAGGCCGCACGTTTTGGGTCCTTTTAGGGAAGATGATGACCAATAGCGCGTTACAAGCGACATGTACACCCTTTGAACATTGTCTGGGGATTATCCGTCAGGCGTCGATAGAAATATTATTGCTGTTAGGCGTACATGTCACAGAAGGCAAAGACCCTCGGTGGTTTCTCGAACAACTGGATCAGGCTCGACTGAATCTGGGCGGCTGGGGGGCTGTCGCCAGACGGTTGCAGATGAATGATGCGCAATTGAGCCAGTTCACTCTGCGGCTACGCCATCTTCAACAGAGTGTACCCCAATATGAAAATGGCCAGGACGTCAGTGAAAACCAGCTGATTTCAGCGCTGCGCTTTGTGGCCTCTCTGGAACAATTACGCCAGCAACAGCCCATCCTGAAGTATCAAACCGAAATTACACCTGTAGAGCCGGATGCTCAGATGCGGGCGCAGCGTCAACTTCGCGCAATAGAATTAACCCTCAAATCCCTGATTGCGCGGGTATGGCCGGATCAACATCCTCTCAACAGCTTTCTGAAACAGCACTTTGGCGGTGAACGTCTGCGTCGCTGGCTAAAGTTGGGCGAAGGACGAGATGCGCTGGACGGTATGATGTTTAGCGAGCTGGCACTGATGGTCGTCGATAAGAAATTATTTGTTCGCCACTTTACACAGATTTTTAACGATACCTCGGTGCTGATGTCGTTTGTTGAGCCGCGCATCACGCTACGCATGTTTTTGGATGATTGCCGCCTGGCTCGTAACTGTGTTATCGCGCAACAACCGCTAACCTCAGTACAATTGCTGCTGCTGGACTACCAGTACCGGCAGATAACTCATCCTGTGCAACGGGCGTTTGAAGAACGGCGTACGCGCATTAATCCTGCGTCGTATCTGGAATCTGATGAGTCCATGGTCCGCCAGTTTTGGGAAACGGCAAAGCAAAAAGACGAGCAAGCGGGAGGCGATAAGCATGAAATCGCAGACAGTATTGATCCGCCGGAGAAGCGAGCCAAACGTTCGGCGGAAGAACGTGAACAGCTGATTTCCGGCATGTTGTGGGTAGCAGTCGGCGTGATGGTGCTGGCGATTTCGCTGGGTGCGTTCTGGTTATTCACTTCGCCAGCGCCACAGGCGTCATCCGGACAATCCGTTGAAATTGTGCAGGAGGAACCGCGACGTGACGCCCCCAGCGCACGGGAGGCGGTGACCCGAATGGGTATCACCTGGGATGCCTTTAACATGCGGGCGGCTATCGATCGCAATGACACCCGCGTGACGTCACTGTTCCTGCAGGGTGGGATGGACTGGAAGCTGGCGTGGACGGAGCAGGCGTTCTCAGCGGGCAATACCGAGGTGTTGAGACTACTGCTGCGTTACCCTTCGCAGATGGATGAAAGCAAACCATGCCGACAGTTTATGACTACGCTCAGCCATGCGATGTCGAATGGGGCGTCACTCACATCGCTGCATAAAAGTTATCTGCAAAGTTTTTGTTCGGTGCCTGCGGTCGTTGCGCGTCAGCAATATAATCTTGAGCAGGCCGAGCTGCGTGTTCGCGCCCAGCCAAGCCCTGAGAACAAGAAATGGCAGAAAATTCACGCCGAGTTGTACGATGCGATTAACTGACATCCTGATGAATCAGACCGTCAACCGCTAGGGTTCGCCATACAAACCGATGAGTCGGCGCACCACGCCATTGGTCCAGCCAAAGCCGTCCTGCAACGGATATTCCCCGCCGCCGCCTTCGCGCGGCGCTGCGTCGGCTATGTGGTATTTTTCGATAAGCTTGTGGTGTTCCTGATAAAAGAGATTCACCGTTTTCAACCAGTTACGGGCGATTTCATCCCCGAGATGGTCGTCACCGTACAGTTTGAAGCCCTGAATCGCCATCCACTGCAGCGGCGCCCAGCCGTTGGGTTTATCCCACTGTTCCCCAGTTTCATGCTCCGTGGCTAAAATACCACCGGGCGTGAGCAGGCGACTGCGAACCGCGTTAGCAAGCCGGTCGGCTTGTTCATGTGTTGCCATACCGACATACAGCGGCACAATACTGGCGGCGGAGAACAGGGCCATTTGTTCGCGCCGCCAGTCGTAATCGCGATAGCAGCCGTTTTCATCGTCCCACAGATAGCGGTTTACCGCATCGCGACGGTCACTGGCTTTCTGGCGAAACTGCGCTTCCGTTTCTTTGTCGCCTTTCAGCGCGGAAATATTGGCGATAGTGCTTTCCAGCTTGTAGAGGAAAGCGTTCAGATCAATCGGGATGAACTGCGTGGTGCGTATGCTGGCAAGGCGGCCTGCATCGCGTAGCCAGCGCGAGGAATAATCCCAGCCGGAGGCCGCGCCCGCGCGCAAATCCCGATACACCTCATTGGGTGGTCGACCCGAATGCTTGGCGGTTTCGACGTCTTCAAGCCAAGATTCATCACGCGGGGTATCACGATCGTCCCAATAGCGGTTGAGCAGAGAGCCGTCCGACATTCTGATCACGTGACGGTAGGCCTGGTTGAGCACCAGGGAATCGGCGCCATCCATCCAGAATGCGTATTCCATTTTCAGATGTTCAAGGTAACGACGTGCGCCGCGTACGCCATCCTCTTCAAACAGTTCCACCATCAGCGCAAAGACCGGCGGCTGCGAACGGCTTAGATAGTAAGTACGGTTACCGTTGGGGATGTGGCCATAGTTTTCAATCATCCAGGCAAAGTTATCCGCCATACATTTCAGCAGGTCTTCGCGACCGCTCTCTGCCAGACCCAGCATGGTAAAGTAGGAATCCCAGTAGTAGGTTTCGCTAAAACGTCCGCCGGGCACAATATATGATTGCGGTAACGCCAGCAGCGAGGACCAGGGAATGTGATCCTGCGGCTCGCGCGTCAGCACAGGCCACAGTTGATCGATATGCTCTTTTAGCGAGCTTGCCGGATCGGACACATACTCACTGGAGGGCGTTTCCGGTAGCCAGAAATGGTTCTCGACGAAACGTCGCAGATCAAAGTCGCGGTGGCGTTTAACTTTGCGATAGCGGATCAAAATGTCCAGTGGGTCCATTTTGGGCGCACAGTCGGGGAAGGTTTTGCTATCGGCAAACAGTTTCGACGACTGGACGTGTTCGAACAGCTCAAGGTAACGATCGGCCGGGGTTAACGCATCTGAGGCGGGCAGCCCTTCAATCATCTCCGGCTCAGGCTCTGCCTCAATCATTTCATCCAGCTTTAACTCGCACGGATCCATTTCATAAAGCAGATCGATATCGATCGTCATTTCTTCTGAAGGGGCGTGGGGTAGTTTCTGGTTGAGCATAATGAGAAAGACCTCCGATGGACGTTGAAAGATTAAGGCTATTGCCCGGTCGTCAGTTAAGCGTAGACATTCGCTTCGGTGTCTGGTGAGTAAAGCGTGCGGTTGATCACGTTTTAGTGCTGCATATTATTTAGAAAATAAGACTATCCCAATGAATATAATGAAGAATTCATAATTCTGCGTGACCTGAAGATATTTCATTTTCAGAACATTCGATTGCAACGAGGTGTGAACGGAAAACCATAACGGCTTATCTCCGTAATAGGCACAGGCTATTCTATCGATAGTTATCCCCCATGTAATTGCTTGATACTTATCAAAATAATAAATCCCTTACTTTCTATGATGGTTAAGTCTGATAAAGACTATGCACTCATTATTCTAATTTTTCTGGGTCACAATAACTCACAACGGTGAGGGTAAAATAATGAAAATCATTACCCGTCTTACCGCGATAGCCATAGCTGGCGTCGTGATTTGTTATTTTGGATTATCCGGTTATGTGTGGTATCACGATAATCAACGTAGTAAACAGGCAGATGTTCAGGCCTCTACGCTGGAAGAAAATAATAAAGTATTAGGTTTTTTACGCGAAAAAGGATGCGATTATTGTCACACGCCTTCAGCTGAATTACCTTTCTATTCTTCTTTTCCTGTCGCTAAGCAGTTGATGAATTACGATATTCAACTGGGATACAAATCATTCAATCTTGAGGCCGTTCGTGCGGCGCTGGTCGCAGATAAACCCGTTTCGCAAAGCGACCTGAATAAAATTGAATGGGTGATGCAGTACGACACCATGCCGCCGACGCGTTATACCGCACTGCACTGGGCTGGCAAGGTAAGCGATACGGAGCGAGCAGAGATCCTGGGCTGGATTGCGAAACAGCGCGAGCAGTATTACGCCAGTAACGATACCGCCGCGCAGCATCGTAACGAGCCTGTGCAGCCGATACCGGAAAGCATTCCGACCGATGCCCGCAAAGTGGCGCTAGGCTTTACGCTTTACCACGACCCGCGTATTTCCGGTGACAGCACGATTTCTTGCGCGCACTGCCATGCCCTGAATGCGGGCGGCGTAGATGGTCGCAAAACGTCAATCGGCGTAGGCGGCGCGGTTGGTCCTATCAACGCGCCGACGGTATTTAACTCTGTCTTCAACGTGGAACAATTCTGGGATGGTCGAGCACCAACATTGCAGGCGCAGGCAGGCGGCCCGCCGTTGAACCCTATCGAGATGGCGTCTAAATCCTGGGATGAAATTATTCAGAAACTGGATAAAGATCCGCAACTCAAACAAGAGTTTATCGCGGTTTATCCGCAGGGATTCAGCGGAGATAATATTACCGATGCGATTGCTGAGTTTGAGAAAACGCTAATTACGCCAAATTCGCCGTTTGATAAATGGCTACGCGGTGATGAAGCGGCGTTAACCGCCCAGCAGAAACATGGCTATCAGTTGTTTAAAGATAATAAGTGCGCGACCTGTCATGGCGGTATTATTTTAGGCGGGCGTTCATTTGAGCCATTGGGTTTGAAAAAGGACTTTAATTTCGGCGAGGTCACTGCCGCAGATATTGGCCGCATGAACGTCACTAATGAATTACGTGACAAGCTGCGTCAAAAAGTCCCTGGCTTGCGTAACGTTGCGCTGACCGCACCTTATTTCCATCGAGGTGATGTGCCTACGCTCGACGGTGCGGTAAAACTGATGCTGCGTTATCAGGTGGGTAAAGAACTGCCGCAGGAAGATATCGACGATATCGTGGCGTTTCTTGAGAGTCTGAACGGGGTGTATACGCCGTATATGCAGGGTAAATAAGAGAAAACCGGATGGCAAAGCGCCATCCGGTATTTTATTGATTAACGCATGGTAACGAACTCTTCTGCTGCCGTTGGGTGAATCGCAACGGTGTTATCAAAGTCTTTCTTGGTGGCGCCCATTTTCAGTGCGACCGCGAAGCCTTGCAGCATTTCATCCATTCCAAAACCAATACCGTGAATACCGACAATCTTCTCTTCCGGACCGACGCAAACCAGCTTCATGCGGCAAGGCTGACGATGTGAAGTGACAGCGGTATACATCGCGGTAAACGATGATTTATACACTTTTACCTGGTCATCGCCGTGCTGTTCGCGAGCCTGCTGCTCGGTCAGGCCGACGGTGCCAATTGGCGGATGGCTGAAGACCACGGTCGGGATATTGCTGTAGTCCAGATGTTCGTCCGGTTTGTTGTTAAACAGACGCTCAGACAGGCGACGGCCCGCGGCAACAGCAACCGGCGTCAGCTCAACGGCACCGGTGTTATCGCCGACGGCATAAATTCCCGGCACGCTGGTGTTCTGATATTTATCAACGACGATGTAGCCTTTTTCGTTGGTTTTCACGCCAGTAACTGCCAGGTTGAAGTTATCGGTGGCTGGTTCACGACCAATTGCCCAAATCAGGCAATCTACCGTTTCGCTACGACCATCTTCCAGTTGCAGGGTCAGGCTGCCGTCAGCGTTTTTAACGACCGCTTTCGGAATCGCGTGAGTATGCAGAGTCGGGCCTTCGGCGTTCATCACCTCAACCAGCGTGTCGACGATCATCGGGTCGAAGCTGCGTAGCGGCGCGTGTTTACGCACGAACAGATGCGTTTGGGCACCCAGGCCGTTAATCACGCCTGCCAGCTCAACGGCGATGTAACCTGCGCCGACGACCGCAACACGCTTCGGCAGCGCGGGCAGCTCAAAGAAGCCATCGGAGTCGATCCCGTATTCCACACCCGGAATGTTCGGATGGCTCGGACGACCGCCGGTAGCAATCAAAATATGATCAGCAGTAATAGTTTCACCGTTCACTTCAATGGTTTTGGCATCCACAAAGCGGGCAAAACCTTTAATCACATCGACATTATTTTTGCCCAGCACATTGTCGTACGAGGTATGAATACGATCGATATAAGCGGTACGCGTGGCGATCAGTTTATCCCAGTCGAACTTATTGATGGTGGTGTCGAAACCGTAATCCGGGCCGTACATGTGGATCGCTTCGCGAACCTGGGCGGCATGCCACATCACTTTCTTTGGTACGCAGCCCACGTTAACGCAGGTGCCGCCTAACTCTTTGGCTTCAATCAGTGCGCATTTCTGGCCGTACATTGCTGCACGGTTAATGGAGGCAATACCGCCGCTGCCGCCGCCAATAGCGATGTAATCATAGTGCTTGGTCATGACCGCTCCTTCATGTTCATTGTAGGGCGGAGACGCGTTACGCCATCCGCCAAAATATTCGCGATTGTATACCTGATATTAAAAGGTTCCACCGATGGCTGCGATTACTCCGGCACGATCCAGCTTACCGAGGTATGACCGGTTCCTGCCGGAACCAGTTTGCTGTGCAACCACGGCAAAACGTTGTTCATCTGCTGCTCCAGCTTCCACGGTGGGTTAATCACAATCATGCCAGATGCTGTCATACCGCGCTGATCGCTGTCCGGGCGCACCGCCAGTTCAATTTGCAGAATTTTGCGGATGCCGGTGTCTTCGAGATCGTGGATCATGCGCTTGATTTGCTGGCGCAGAACCACCGGATACCACAGCGCATAGGTGCCGGTCGCGAAACGCTTGTAGCCTTCGTTAATACCGGTGACCACCGCCTGGTAGTCGCTTTTGATTTCGTAGGGTGGATCGATAAGGATCAGCCCACGACGTGAAACCGGCGGCAATTTTGCTTTCAGCTGCTGATAACCATCGGCTTTGGCCACGCGTGCGCGCTCATCTTTCTGGAATTCGCCGCGCAGCAGGGGAAAGTCGCTCGGGTGCAGTTCAGTTAATTGCAGGCTATCCTGTTCGCGCAGCAGCTGGCGAGCAATTAACGGAGAGCCCGGGTAGTAGCGCAACTGACCGCTACGGTTGAAATGTTGCACTACGCCAATGTAGGGTTCCAGTTCGGCAGGCAAATCGTCCTGCTGCCAGATACGGGCGATCCCTTCCAGATATTCACCGGTACGTTCGGCATGCTCACTGCTCAGCTGATAACGGCCAGCGCCAGCATGGGTGTCCAGATAGAGAAACGGTTTTTCTTTCTCTTTGAGCGATTCAATGATCAGGCTCTGGACGGTGTGTTTCAGGACGTCGGCGTGGTTGCCTGCGTGATAACTGTGGCGATAACTGAGCATGGGTAATGAAATTCCGCTGAAATGACGATTTGCCACAGTTTACAGCAGATCGGCACAGATTACCCGTAGGCCCGGTAAGCGCAGCACCACCGGGCGTCTTTCCGTCACGGTTAGCATTGAAATCCTCTACACTTAACCCCATTGTACAAATTAATATGCACAGCGCCGGATACGCGCTTCATTCACTCTTTTCAACAGGACCGCGCTAATGACCAATCCATTGCTGACTCCCTTCGAACTGCCGCCGTTTTCTAAAATTCAGCCTGAGCATGTCGTGCCTGCCGTCACTAAGGCGCTGAACGATTGCCGCGAAAATGTTGAACGTGTGGTTGCGCAGGGCGCGCCGTACACCTGGGAAAATCTCTGCCAGCCGTTGGCGGAAGTTGACGATGTGCTGGGGCGTATTTTCTCTCCTGTTAGCCACCTGAACTCGGTGAAAAACAGCCCGGAACTGCGTGAAGCCTACGAACAAACGCTGCCGCTGCTGTCTGAATACAGCACCTGGGTTGGACAACATGAAGGCCTGTACAAAGCGTACCGCGACCTGCGTGATGGCGATCATTACGCCACCCTGAACACCGCGCAGAAAAAAGCGGTCGATAACGCGCTGCGCGATTTTGAGCTTTCTGGTATTGGTCTGCCGAAGGAAAAACAGCAGCGCTATGGTGAAATCGCCACCCGTCTGTCTGAGCTCGGCAACTTGTACAGCAATAACGTCCTTGATGCCACGATGGGCTGGACGAAGTTAGTCACCGATGAAGCTGAGCTGGCTGGTATGCCGGAAAGCGCGCTGGCTGCGGCGAAGGCTCAGGCGGAAGCCAAAGAGCAGGAAGGCTATCTGTTAACGCTGGATATCCCAAGCTACCTGCCGGTGATGACCTACTGTGACAACCAGGGACTGCGTGAAGAGATGTATCGCGCTTACTCCACCCGCGCGTCTGACCAGGGGCCGAACGCTGGCAAATGGGACAACAGCCCGATAATGGAAGAGATCCTCGCGCTGCGCCACGAACTGGCACAGCTGCTGGGCTTTGAAAGCTACGCCTTTAAATCTCTGGCTACCAAAATGGCGGAAAACCCGCAGCAGGTCCTCGACTTCCTGACCGATCTGGCGAAACGCGCCCGTCCACAGGGTGAGAAAGAGCTGGCTCAACTGCGCGCCTTTGCGAAAGCGGAATTTGGCGTTGATGAGCTTCAGCCGTGGGATATCGCCTACTACAGCGAGAAACAAAAACAGCACCTCTACAGCATCAGCGACGAGCAGCTTCGTCCTTATTTCCCGGAGAACAAAGCCGTTAACGGTCTGTTTGAAGTGGTTAAACGTATTTATGGCATCACTGCCAAAGAGCGCACCGATGTTGACGTCTGGCACCCGGAAGTTCGTTTCTTCGAGCTGTACGACGAAAACAACGAGCTGCGCGGCAGCTTCTACCTCGACCTGTATGCCCGTGAACATAAACGCGGCGGGGCGTGGATGGATGACTGCGTCGGCCAGATGCGTAAAAGTGACGGCACGTTGCAAAAACCGGTTGCCTACCTGACCTGTAACTTTAACCGTCCGGTGAACGGTAAACCTGCGCTGTTTACCCACGATGAAGTGATTACCCTGTTCCACGAGTTCGGCCACGGTCTGCACCATATGCTGACCCGTATCGAAACCGCGGGCGTTTCCGGTATCAACGGTGTGCCATGGGATGCGGTCGAACTGCCGAGCCAGTTTATGGAAAACTGGTGCTGGGAGCCACAAGCGTTGGCGTTTATCTCCGGCCATTATGAAACCGGCGAACCGCTGCCGAAGGAACTGCTGGATAAAATGCTGGCGGCGAAAAACTACCAGGCGGCGCTGTTTATTCTGCGTCAACTGGAGTTCGGTCTGTTTGATTTCCGTCTGCACGCGGAATTTAACCCGCAGCAAGGGGCGAAAATCCTCGACACGCTGGCGGAAATCAAGAAACAGGTCGCCGTGGTGCCGGGCCCAACCTGGGGCCGCTTCCCGCATGCCTTCAGCCATATTTTTGCAGGGGGCTACGCGGCGGGTTACTACAGCTATCTGTGGGCCGACGTGCTGGCGGCGGATGCCTTCTCTCGCTTCGAAGATGAAGGGATTTTCAACCGTCAAACCGGACAATCGTTCCTCGATAACATCCTCACCCGTGGCGGTTCTGAAGAGCCGATGGAACTGTTCAAACGCTTCCGTGGCCGCGAGCCACAGCTGGATGCGATGCTGGAGCATTACGGGATTAAAGGCTGATTTACCCGTCATACTTCAAGCTGCCTCTTCGGCAACTGCGCTCACTCACCCTGGTCACGTACTATTTGTACGTTCCCAGGGATTCCTTCACTTGTTGTCTTGATGCAACTCGAATTATTTAGGGTAAAGCGGAATTGAAAATCTGCTTAATTGATGAAACAGGCGCCGGAGACGGCGCCTTATCTGTTCTGGCCGCCCGCTGGGGACTGGAACACGATGAAGATAACCTGATGGCGCTGGTGATGACGACAGCACATCTGGAACTGCGCAAACGTGACGAACCTAAACTCGGCGGTATCTTCGTCGATTTCGTGGGCGGTGCGATGGCCCATCGGCGCAAATTTGGCGGTGGCCGCGGTGAAGCGGTGGCGAAGGCGGTCGGCATTAAAGGCGATTACCTGCCGGATGTGGTCGATGCAACCGCAGGGCTGGGGCGCGATGCGTTTGTACTGGCCTCGGTAGGCTGTCGCGTACGAATGCTGGAACGAAACCCGGTGGTTGCTGCGCTGCTTGACGATGGCCTGGCGCGCGGGTATGCCGACCCGGAAATCGGTCCGTGGCTGCAGGAGCGTTTGCAGTTGATTCACGCGTCGAGCCTGACGGCGTTAACCGATATCACGCCGCGCCCGCAGGTGGTGTACCTCGACCCGATGTTCCCACATAAGCAGAAAAGCGCGCTGGTGAAAAAAGAGATGCGCGTGTTTCAGTCGCTGGTGGGGCCGGATCTGGATGCGGATGGGTTGCTGGAGCCTGCTCGTCAGTTAGCCACCAAACGAGTGGTGGTGAAGCGTCCGGACTACGCGCCGCCGCTGGCCGACGTGGCAACGCCGAACGCGGTAGTTACAAAAGGGCATCGGTTCGATATTTATGCGGGAACGGCATAGGCCAGATGGTCAGCTATAGTGCCCGATGGCGCTACGCTTATCGGGCCTACAGCTCGGTGCCGTTAGTAGGCCGGATAAGGCGGTAGCCGCATCCGGCATCACGGGTTAAACAAACGGTGCCAGCGGATCGGCAATCTCAAACGCTACCGCGCGGTCCGCCTTCGGCGGGTAAATCAGCTCGCTGACAATCGACACCTTCAGCTTTTTCGCTTCTGCGCGCGTCAGTTTCACCTGCTGATCCCATCCTTCGCTATACACCGCACCCCAGGCACCAAGATCCAGGCAGGTGACGTAGTTTTCCTGACGATATGGCAGTGGTGTTATGTTTAACAGGTCTGCCGCGGCATTATTACCGGCGAATTTACCCAGCAAGATGGCGTGCTGGCAGGTCATCAGCGCATGATTGCCTTTGTCGTCGGTGGCGGCGTAGGCTACATCGCCAGTGGCGTAGATATCATCGTGACCCACAACCTGTAGATTGGCATTGACATGCAGACGGCCCTGGCGATCGCGCGGGGCGTTAATCTGTGCTGTCAGATTATTAGCCTGAACGCCGACGGTCCAGATAACCGTCTGGGAAGAAATCACCTGTCCATCTTTCAGCGTGACGCCAGAGGCATCCACGCACTCTACTTCCGCATTGACCAGCCACTCGACGCCCAGTTCAGCAGAGGCTTCGATAATCACGTCACGTAATTCCTGGCTCCAGCGTCCACCCGGCTGAGCGCCGCGTTCAACTACGACAACTCTGGTCTTAGCATCAGCGCCCAATATTTCGCGCAAACGACCTGGTAATTCCAGCGCCATTTCAATGCCGGTAAAGCCGCCGCCGCAGACCACTACCGTATTGCGAGCCTCACTTTCCGGTTGTAATGCCAGATCGTTAATGTGCTGCTCCAGTACGGCGGCGCTCTCAAGTTGGTCGAGGTCAAACGCGTGCTCGGCGGCACCGGTGACGGTGTCGCGGTTTACGTGACTTCCGCTGGCAAGCACCAGGCGGTCGTAGCGGCGCAGATGAATGTCACCGTTGGCATCTTTCCAGCTCACCTCTTTAGAGTCCGGGAGGATTTGCTCGACGTGACCTTGCAGGAAGTTGACGCCGGTAACGTCAAACAGCGGTTGCAGTGGTGCGACCAGCGTATGAACGGCGCTTTCATAAAAACGTGGGCGGACACGCAGCTCTGGCTGTGGCGCAATTACTGTAATATCAATGGCCTGCTGATGTTTATCCGCCAGTCGTGCGGCGCTTAATGCTGCCCACATACCGGCAAAGCCGGCGCCCACGATCAGAATTTGTTTACGCATTGGAGTTTTCTCACTGGTGACTACGAGTTATTTACTCGGATTTTATTTGTCGTAGTTATGAATTGCAATGCGATTGAGCTCCTTTTTGCCTCAAAGGGTGAGGATTTTTTATTATCTATTTGATAAATATGTATTTAAAGTTTTATTGTGAAGAGGGGTTACTTTACTGTCTGGAATGAGTGAAACGAAAAAGCTACAATAAACTCAGATTAATTTTGACTGAGATAAGAGAATGGCATTCTACAGTTCTGGGGTTGAGTACGGCATTCATAGCCTGATGTGTATGGTCGACAGTAAGGGCGACGCGCGGGATATGAGCGTGCGGGAAATTGCCGAACTGCAAAGTGTGCCATATGACTATCTGGCAAAAATTTTCACCCGTCTGTCCAAAGCGGGTCTGGTGCGCAGCATTGAAGGCAAGGGCGGTGGTTTCCAGTTAGCTAAACCTGCTGAACACATCACTGTGCTGGATGTGGTGAATGCTATTGATGGTGATAAGCGCATCTTTGAATGTCGTGAAATTCGCCAGCGGTTGGCGGTATTTGAGGAGCATCCACCAGAGTGGGCCTGTGAAGGCATTTGTGGTGTGCGTTCGGTAATGGACATGGCTCAGCAGCGGATGGAAGAAGCGCTCGGCCAGCATACGATTCTGGACTTGGCGCGCAAAATGTACCGCAAAGCGCCGGACACCTTTGTGGTGGAAGTGCAGGAGTGGATAGACGCGCGTAAAGGGTAGTGAGTGAAAATGCCGGATAGGGCAATAGCCGCCATCCGGCACTGAAGGTTATTGCTCGGTGCTCGGCGTATTAATCATGCGGTTCAGCCATGGCACCATAATCGCCATCACCACCGTTACGGCCAGGGTCACCAGACCAATCTTACTGAAGACGTTGGTATAGATAGGCAGCGTTTGCAGCGGGTCGGTGATGTTCTCTGGTACGGCGGTGAATGTCGCGACATAACCCCCCATCAGGAAGGCTGCTGCCTGGGTCAGGAACCACATCCCGAGAATAAAGCCCATCAGGTGTTGTGGCACGAGAGCGGCGACCATAGCCAGCCCCAGGGCGCTAATCAGCAGTTCACCCAGGCTCTGGAACAGATACACCAGCACGATAAACCACGGCGACGTCAGCCCCTGCGCATCGGCAAACCACATTCCGGCTGCAGCGGCGGTCAGGAAACCCAGCGAGCACAGGAACATACCGAGCGTAAACTTCATCGGCATGGTCAGGTCTTTACCTTTGTTGCCCAGACGGGTATAGATTGCGGCCAGTACCGGACTCGCCAGTACCACCCAGAACGGGTTCAGCGCCTGGAAGCTTACCGGGTTGATGGCGAAACCAAGAATTTCATGGTGCACGTTATTGATAGCAAAGAAGTTCAGTGAAGTTGGCATCTGCGCGTACAGGACGTAGAACACCACCGCTTCCAGCATCAGGATAAAGGCCACGAACATTTTGTTGCGCCCGGTTTTATCCAGTTTGAAGGCCTGACGGAAGAAGATGATCGTCACGGCAATTGACAGGACGATCAGCACCAGGTTGGCAATCTGCACGTTGTGCATCAGCCAGGCGCAGATAAATACCATCACTACCGTTCCAGCCAGCACGCAGAATAGATTACGGAAATTCAGCGGCTTATGGTCCGGCTCTGAACCGATATTCTTCACCATTCCACGGCAGGCAAAGTAGACCAAAAGCGCGACAATAAGCCCGGCCCCGCACAGATTATAGGTCACCGCGTAGCCAAACTTATCGGCAATCACCGGTGCCAGCGACAACGACAGCAGTGAACCGATGTTAATCGACATATAAAACAGGGTGAAAGCACCGTCCAGACGGGCGTCTTTCGGTGGATAGCATTTTGACAGCAGGCTTGCCGGGTTGGCTTTAAACAGCCCATTACCGACGGCAATGGTACCCAAAGCAATAAAAATCAGGTCGGGCTTAAGCAGTGACATCCCGGTCATGAAGTAGCCGATCGCCAGCACAATGGCGCCGAGTACCAGCGTGCGCTTGGTACCTAACAGATGGTCGCCGACGTAGCCGCCGATCGAGATCAGGCCGTAGACCAGCGCGGCAAATGCACCAAAGGTGACAAATGCCTGTTCCTGCGAAAAGCCGAGCTGCTTAACAAAAAATACCGCCAGGATGCCCTGAACGCCGTAATAGCCAAATCGTTCCCATAATTCCACAAAGAAGATCATGAAGAACGGACGAGGTTGCTGCAGCAAGCCCGTAGGTGCAGTTTTATTCATATTCCATCGCCTTTCAAAGCCATCCCGAAAAGTATGAACGCGTATGCTTAAACGCGCCGAAAAAGTCTTATTTTGTTATAGACTGCGGTTATTGGCCGCAGGCGTAGAGTATTATAGAGATAGTTTTCGATCCAATTAGTTGATCACACTAATTATGATTTATTTGTTGGATTGATGTACTAATTGCGTCTGAATGATAAAAACAAAAACGCCCGCAAAGGCGGGCGTTTACAGACTTAACGACTTGTAGCGCGTCGGGTTATCTCCCGACGGCCAGCGTTTTATGCTTCTTCGTCGTCACGCAGCGGAACAATCAGCATGTCGACGTGGACAGTGTTGATCAGTTGGCGCGCGGAGGACATTAGCTTGCTCCAGAAATCCTGGTGATGACCACAAACGACCAGATCCATGTCGTATTTTTTGATGGCATCAACCAGAACCTGACCCAGGTCGCCGCTACCGCTCAGGGTTTCGGTGATAGGGTAGCCTGCGTTGGTGGAAAGCTCGGTTAGCGCGTGGTGGGTTTCTTCAGAAATGCGTTTCTGCATGTCGCCCAGATTCACGTCGATAAGCCCGGTGTACAGGTCGGAATAGTTTACGTCAACGTGGATAAGGGAGACTTTAGCATTGTAAGGCCGCGCCATAGAGACCGCTTTTTCAACCAGAACTTTGCTTTCCGGAGAAAGATCAACCGCGATAAGAATGTGTTTATAAGCCATAGTGTTACTCCTTCCATAAGTTGTCGATGACTAGCCTGCTGGCGTTTACCTGCCGCCGCGTCATCCGCATCCTGCGAACCTTGCGCGCGGGGCTAGCCCAGTCGTAAAAACGTACCATATAAGGACTATCCTTACATTATAGCGACCAGGATAATCCGTCAATCCGCCTTGCTTGCCAAGCAGTTAAACAAATTTTTTAGTTAATTGCATTGATAGCGATTAACCTTCTGGCAAAAAAATTAACTAATCTCCTACACTATCTAGAGAGGCGTTCGGATGCGTGATACTAATACGAACGGTTCGGCTGTACTCTTCACTGAATGGTTTGGCAGGGTATCGGGGAGCGGTAGTCCCGGAAAGGAGTTCCGTGGGCGGGTCGCCGGGGAGGAGGTATGATAAGCACCATTGCATTGTTCTGGGCTTTATGTGTCGTTTGCATTGTTAATATGGCGCGCTATTTTTCTTCGCTACGCGCACTGTTAGTGGTACTTCGTGGTTGCGATCCATTGCTTTACCAGTATGTAGATGGTGGGGGCTTTTTTACCTCGCATGGGCAACCGAACAAGCAGATGCGTCTGGTGTGGTATATCTACGCTCAGCGTTACCGCGATCATCATGATGATGAGTTTATTCGCCGCTGTGAGCGGGTTCGCGGTCAGTTCATCCTCACCAGCGCGCTATGTGGCCTGGTGCTAATCAGCATGGTTGCGCTGATTATCTGGCACTGATGCCAACGACAGATACAAAAAAAGCGGGTCAGAAAACTGACCCGCTTTTTTACCGTGCATTCGCTTAGATAAGCTTCAGAGAGAGCCAGTAAAGCCCGCCGGAAAGAAGAATTGCGGCTGGCAGGGTGAAGACCCAGGCCATCAGAATGCTGGTCACCGTTTTACGCTGTAAACCGCCGCCATCAACAACCATCGTCCCCGCAACGGAAGAAGAGAGAACGTGGGTGGTGGAAACAGGCATACCGGTGTAGCTGGCGAGACCGATAGAGACTGCGGCGGTCATCTGTGCCGACATACCCTGGGCATAGGTCATGCCTTTCTTACCGATTTTCTCACCAATGGTGGTGGCTACGCGACGCCAGCCGATCATGGTACCAATGCCCAGCGCCAGTGCGACGGCCATAATGATCCAGATAGGCGCGTACTCAATGGTGCTCAGCATGTCAGCTTTCAGTTTTTTCAGCAGACGCTGATCGTCAGTGCTTACGCCAGGCAGCTTAACCACTTTATCCGTGGTATCAGAGATGCACAGCATAATACGGCGCAGCTGACCACGCTGTTCGACGCTTAACTTGTCGTAGGTTTCCAGGTTCGCCAGCATACCTTTCGCACGTTCCAGCGCGTTGATGGTATTCGCCGGGTGGCAATGGAACTCTGTCGTCGTCGCTGGTGCCGCGTCCGTCGGGGACGGAATCAACTGGTCTACGCCTGTGGCCTGTTTAAGCAGGTCAGGACGCTGCTGGAAGAAGACTTCGACGTTATTGATGGCATCACGGGTACGGGTAATCTCGTAACCGGAAGCATTCATATTCACCACGAAGCCCGCAGGCGCTACGCCAATCAGCACCAGCATCACCAGACCAATGCCTTTCTGCCCGTCGTTAGCGCCATGAGAGAACGCCACGCCGATAGCGGAGAGGATTAGGGCAATACGCGTCCAGAACGGCGGCTTTTTCTTGCCATCTTTCTTTTCACGTTCTGCTGGCGTCAGGTGGATACGGGCACGTTTTTTTGTACCGCTCCAGTAGCGACGCAGAATGAAAATAAGACCGCCTGCAACCACCAGACCAACAATTGGCGAGATGATAAGCGAGGCAAAAATACCGATAACTTTCGGAATGTTAAGTGCATCTACCACAGAAGTGCCGGTCATCAGCGCATTGGTTAAACCAATACCGATAATGGCGCCAATTAGCGTGTGGGAGCTGGATGCAGGCAAACCAAAGTACCAGGTACCCAGGTTCCAGATAATTGCCGCCAGCAGCATGGAGAACACCATGGCGAGGCCATGTGACGATCCCATATTGAGCAGCAGATCCGTTGGCAGCATATGCACGATGGCATATGCCACGCTGAGACCGCCCAGCAAAACACCAAAGAAGTTGAACACCGCAGCCATGACCACCGCCAATTGCGAACGCATTGCACGGGTATAGATCACGGTTGCGACAGCATTGGCTGTATCATGGAAGCCGTTAATCGCTTCGTAGAACAGCACAAAAGCCAGAGCAAGCAATAGTAAAAGCCCGGTATGTAAATCCAGGCCAGCAAACAAATGTAGCATAGGACGTTACGCCATTTTGAGGACATGAACGCGGCGCATTATCAGTGACTTTGGCGGCGCGGGCAAAGTGAAATATAGAGTTTTTTTGATTTGTCTCCTGCTTTGTTTTACACCACTAAAGAATTATCCTATATATTTCAGTTAAATACCCTTTATCGGTAGTTTGGTGCTGGTGCGACCACTGAGGAATCTTTACAATTCACACCCGCTTTTTAGAGAGGATCGCAACGTGGAAAGGTTTGATACCGTTATTATAGGCGCTGGCGCAGCGGGTATGTTTTGTGCCGCGCAGGCAGGACAAGCAGGTAGTCGCGTACTGCTGATTGATAATGGTAAAAAGCCGGGGCGTAAGATTCTCATGTCTGGCGGGGGACGCTGCAACTTTACCAATCTTTATGTCGAGCCTGCCGCCTATTTGAGCCAAAACCCCCATTTTTGCAAATCGGCGCTGGCGCGTTACACGCAGTGGGATTTTATCGACCTGGTGGGCAAACACGGTATTGCCTGGCACGAAAAAACGCTAGGCCAGCTGTTCTGCGATGATTCCGCACAGCAAATTGTCGATATGCTGGTAGACGAGTGTGAAAAAGGTAACGTAACTATGCGGTTACGTAGCGAAGTCCTGAGCGTCGAGCGAGAGGGTGATGATTTCATTCTCGAATTGAACGGGATGACCGTGGGCACGAAAAAGCTGGTTATTGCCTCCGGTGGTCTCTCTATGCCGGGGCTGGGCGCGACGCCGTTTGGTTATAAAATTGCCGAACAGTTCGGTCTGAACGTATTGCCAACGCGCGCAGGACTGGTGCCCTTTACGTTGCATAAGCCACTGCTGGAGCAGCTCCAGGTGCTCTCTGGCGTGTCGGTCTCCTCTGTTATCACCGCCGAGGACGGCACCGTCTTTCGTGAAAATCTGCTCTTTACACACCGCGGGCTTTCTGGTCCGGCCGTACTGCAGATTTCCAGTTTTTGGCAGCCAGGCGAATTTGTCAGCATTAATTTGTTGCCGGATGTTGACCTTGCGAGCTTCCTCGATGACCAACGCAGCGCCCACCCTAATCAGAGCTTAAAGAATACGCTTGCTATGCAGTTGCCAAAACGTCTGGTGGAATGTTTACAGCAGTTAGGGCAAATCCCGGACGTCTCGCTGAAACAGCTTAACGTGCGCGATCAACAAACGCTGGTTGAGACGCTGACCGATTGGCGGGTGCAGCCGAACGGTACAGAAGGGTATCGTACCGCTGAAGTCACGCTGGGCGGCGTTGATACCAATGAGCTTTCATCGCGCACGATGGAAGCACGTAAAGTGCCGGGACTCTATTTTATCGGCGAAGTTATGGACGTTACCGGCTGGTTGGGAGGCTATAACTTCCAGTGGGCATGGTCGAGCGCCTGGGCGTGTGCGCAAGATTTAGCGCCAGCCTGACTGTGACGCCCGACAACCTGAGCTGCCGGGCGTTATCATTAGTTCAGACCAAGAAAGTGCTGGGCGATTTTAAAGTAGATAATTAACCCGGTACCGTCGATAAGCGTGGCGATAAACGGGGCTGAAACCACGGCGGGATCAATGCCGATACGCTTGAGCACCATGGGGATCACTGATGACACCACGGCGCTCCACAGCGTAATGCAAACCAGCGTCAGGCTGACGATCAGCGTGATTTCCATACCGATGCCCATCATCCACGCGCGCAAGCACCCTGCCAGGCCCAGCGTCAGAGCGATCAGCAGCGAAGTTGAAACTTCTTTGCGGATCACCCGGCCCATATCGCGCAGCCGCACTTCTCCAAGCGCCATTGAACGTACCAGCGTCGAAGTGATCTGCGTACCGCTGTTGCCGCCAGTACCAATTAATAGCGGAATAAAAAAGGCCAGGGCAATTGCAGATTCCAGCGCCTCTTCAAAATGCTGAAGCACGCTGCTGGTATAGGCTTCTGCGACAAACAGCAGCAGGAGCCAGACCGAACGTTTTTTCCACAATGTCCACGGACTAATTTCCAGATAGGGTTTTTCCAGCGGTAGCGTGGCGCCCTGAAGCTGAACGTCTTCGGTAACATCATCTTCCTGTAGATGAGCGATCTCTTTTTCCATCAGACAACCGACCAGCTCACCTCTCTCAACGACAGCAACCAGATCGACTTCGCGTTCGGCTAACTCGGCAACGACCTGCGCCCGTTCATCATCAGGCTTTACATGAAATAAACAGCTGTCCGTAAGATGATTGATGTTCAGCGACGTATCTTTTTCCTGCAATAAGCGCTTGATGGATAACACCCCGCGCAGCGCTTTTCCAGCCACAACAAAGACCTGGCCTGGGATGTCATCCGTTGTGAGTTGGGAGACAAAGTACTCGCGAGCGCCGTTCACGCTGAGATGGTCTGGCAGAGTAATAAAATCGGTGCGCATATATTGGGCGATAGCGTCGCCATTGAAATCCGGCATAGGATGATGAGCGGCGCAGAGTGGCATAGATGACATGGTGTAATTCCCTATAAAAATCTCTCATAGGGGCGAACAAGACAGGGTTAGCACAGGCAGATCCCTACGTCCTGGTTTTAGCACTGAACAACGTATCTGTCCGATGGTGAAATCGTCAGAAGTTACCTTGGCAACACCTTGATTCGATGGATGCCTGTATTTCCCTGAGTGGTCTCTCTCGATACCAGCAGGGCGGTAACTTGTATTTGTACAGGAGCCTCGCCATAACGAGATCGGTAAATGAGCCGCTATTATAGGGATGCCTAATCATTGATTATGTTTATAGTTGCGATTGTTTATCAATCGTTGATATACGAAATATTTCTTGTGCCAGGGCTGAACGGGAAACGACAACCGAATAGACATATTGAATCCAGGTGTTAGTATTCAATAGACAGCAGTTATGAGTATGCGTGTTTCATTTCCGGCCAGGAACGCTGATGATGACAACATTACTACCCGATTTCACAGCATTTTCGTCACTCACTTCCTTCGCGGTGTGCGTTGCTATAACGCCTGTCCGCACTCTGGCCATTATTTCTCATTCCTTCTCATCCCGGATGGAATCTCCCGCTGAATAGCTGTTCAGTGGGCTTTGTGACACGCATCGTTTGATAACAGGGATTACGGCGGGTCGGATATGGAAAAGATTAAGCGTCATCTGGTGTGGTGGGGCGCGGGTATTGTGGTGGTGGTTGCTGCAATAGCATGGTGGATGTTGCGTCCTGCGGGGATTCCGGAAGGTTTCGCGGCCAGCAACGGCAGAATAGAAGCTACCGAAGTGGATATTGCCACCAAAATTGCCGGGCGTATCGATACGATCCTCGTATCGGAAGGACAGTTCGTTCGTCAGGGCGAGGTGCTGGCGAAAATGGATACCCGCGTGCTGCAGGAGCAGCGACTGGAAGCTGTCGCACAAATCAAAGAAGCCGAAAGCGCGGTGGCGGCGGCACGAGCGCTGCTGGAACAGCGGCAAAGTGAAATGCGCGCCGCGCAGTCGGTGGTAAAACAGCGCGAGGCGGAACTGCAGTCGGTCTCTAAACGTCACGTTCGCTCCCGTTCGCTATCCCAGCGTGGGGCTGTATCCGAGCAACAACTGGATGACGACAGGGCGGCGGCTGAAAGCGCTCGCGCGGCACTGGAATCCGCAAAGGCGCAGGTCTCTGCGGCAAAAGCCGCAATTGAAGCCGCTCGTACCAGCATCATTCAGGCGCAAACCCGCGTAGAAGCCGCGCAGGCTACCGAACGTCGCATTGCCGCTGATATTGATGACAGCGAGCTGAAAGCCCCGCGCGATGGTCGCGTACAGTACCGTGTCGCCGAACCGGGCGAGGTGCTTTCCGCGGGCGGTCGCGTACTGAATATGGTCGATCTCAGCGATGTCTACATGACGTTCTTCTTACCTACCGAACAGGCTGGTTTATTGAAGATTGGTGGTGAAGCTCGCCTGGTGCTGGATGCCGCGCCGGATCTGCGTATTCCGGCGACCATTAGCTTTGTGGCTAGTGTTGCGCAGTTCACACCGAAAACGGTCGAAACCAGTGATGAACGGCTGAAGCTGATGTTCCGCGTTAAAGCGCGTATCCCGCCAGAGCTGTTGCAGCAGCATCTGGAGTACGTGAAAACCGGTCTGCCGGGCATGGCGTGGGTGCGTGTTGATGAAAATCGCCCCTGGCCTGACGACCTGGTGGTGAGGTTGCCGCAATGACGCATCTGGCGCTGGTTCCCGTTCCTCCCGTGGCGCACCTTGACGGCGTGAGTCAGCATTACGGGAAAACGGTCGCGCTGAACAACATCACGCTGGATATCCCTGCCCGCTGTATGGTGGGGCTTATTGGCCCGGATGGCGTCGGAAAATCGAGCCTGCTGTCGCTCATCTCCGGCGCGCGGGTCATTGAACACGGCAACGTGATGGTGTTGGGCGGCGATATGCGCGACCCAAAACATCGACGGGATGTCTGCCCGCGCATTGCCTGGATGCCGCAGGGGTTAGGGAAAAACCTGTACCATACGCTGTCGGTGTATGAGAACGTCGATTTCTTTGCCCGGCTGTTTGGTCATGATAAAGCGGAACGCGAAGCGCGGATTACCGAGCTGCTGAACAGCACCGGCCTGGCACCGTTTCGCGACCGTCCCGCCGGGAAACTCTCGGGCGGGATGAAGCAAAAGCTGGGGCTGTGCTGCGCGTTAATCCACGACCCGGAACTGTTAATTCTCGATGAACCCACCACCGGGGTCGATCCGCTGTCCCGTGCCCAGTTCTGGGATCTAATTAACAGCATTCGCCAGCGGCAGACCAACATGAGCGTGCTGGTTGCGACCGCTTACATGGAAGAAGCCGAGCGCTTTGACTGGCTGGTAGCGATGAACGCCGGGGAGGTGTTAGCCACCGGGAGCGCCCAGCAGTTACGCGAACAAACCAACAGCAACACGCTGGAGCAGGCGTTTATCGCGCTGCTACCTGAAGCCCAGCGCCAGGCGCATAAGCCGGTGGTGATCCCGCCGTATCACGCTGAGCAGGAAGAGATTGCCATCGAGGCGAAAGACCTGACTATGCGCTTCGGTAAGTTTGTCGCCGTTGACCACGTTAACTTTCGTATTCCGCGCGGGGAAATCTTCGGTTTTCTCGGCTCCAACGGCTGCGGTAAATCCACCACCATGAAGATGCTCACCGGTCTGCTACCCGCAAGCGAAGGTGAGGCCTGGTTGTTTGGGCAAGCGGTTGACCCGAAGAATATCGATACCCGCCGCCGGGTGGGCTATATGTCGCAGGCGTTTTCGCTCTACAGCGAGCTGACCGTCCGGCAAAACCTCGAACTACACGCGCGGCTGTTCCATATCCCCGAAGCGGAAATCCCCGGGCGTGTACAAGAGATGAGCGAGCGTTTTTCGCTGACCGATGTCGAAGACGCGTTGCCCGGCGCGCTGCCGTTGGGGATCCGTCAACGCCTGTCGCTGGCGGTGGCGGTGATTCATCGCCCGGAAATGCTCATTCTTGATGAGCCGACCTCCGGGGTCGATCCGGTGGCGAGGGACATGTTCTGGCAACTGATGGTCGATCTGTCGCGGCAGGACAAAGTGACCATTTTTATCTCCACCCACTTTATGAACGAAGCGGAGCGCTGCGACCGGATGTCGCTGATGCACGCCGGAAAAGTACTGGCCAGCGGCACGCCGCAGGAACTGGTGAAACAGCGTGGCGCCGCCAGTCTGGAAGAGGCGTTTATCTCCTGGTTACAGGAAGCGGCAGGCCCGGCTCCGGAAGCTCAGTTACCGCCAGCCAATGTTCCGATAGCGCATGAAAATAGTCAGCCGCCGCGGCAGGGCTTTAGCCTGCGGCGGTTGTTCAGCTACAGCCGCCGTGAAGCGCTGGAACTACGACGCGATCCGGTACGTTCAACGCTGGCGCAGATGGGCACAGTGATCCTGATGCTGATCATGGGCTACGGCATCAGCATGGATGTGGAGAACCTGCGTTTTTCGGTGCTCGATCGTGACCAGACCGTCAGCAGCCAGGCGTGGACGCTGAATCTGGCGGGATCGCGCTATTTTATCGAACAGCCGCCGCTCACCAGTTATGACGAGCTGGACAAACGGATGCGTTCGGGCGAAGTGGCGGTAGCAATAGAGATCCCGCCAAACTTTGGCCGCGATATCGCGCGTGGCACGCCGGTGAAGATTGGCGTCTGGGTCGATGGCGCAATGCCGAGTCGCGCTGAAACGGTCAGAGGCTACGTACAGGCGATGCACCAGACCTGGCTGCAGGATGTGATGGCGCGTCAACCCAATTCCAGTGGGCAAAACGGGCTGATGACCATTGAAACTCGCTATCGTTACAACCCGGATGTAAAGAGTCTGCCGGCGATTGTTCCGGCGGTGATCCCGCTGCTGCTGATGATGATCCCCTCGATGCTCAGCGCCCTCAGCGTAGTGCGTGAGAAAGAGCTGGGGTCGATTATCAACCTGTACGTTACGCCCACGACCCGCAGCGAGTTTTTACTCGGCAAACAGTTGCCGTACATCGTGCTGGGGATGCTGAACTTCCTGCTGCTGTGCGCGCTGTCGGTGTTTGTGTTCGGCGTGCCGCATAAGGGGAGTTTTTTAACCCTGACGCTGGCCGCGCTGTTGTACGTCACCATTGCCACCGGGCTGGGTCTGTTAATTTCCACGTTTATGAAAAGCCAGATCGCGGCCATTTTTGGTACGGCGATTATTACGCTGATCCCGGCGACGCAGTTTTCCGGGATGATCGATCCGGTCGCCTCGCTCGAAGGGCCTGGACGCTGGATTGGTGAAATTTACCCGACCAGCCATTTTCTGACCATCGCGCGTGGGACGTTCTCTAAAGCGTTGGATCTGACCGATCTCTGGCAGCTGTTTATTCCGCTGGTGGTAGCCATTCCGGTGGTGATTGGTCTGAGCGTATTACTGCTGAAAAAACAGGAGGGGTGATGCGCCGATTACGCAATATTTATAACCTCGGCATCAAAGAGTTGCGCAGCCTGCTGGGTGACAAAGCGATGCTGACGCTGATCGTCTTCGCCTTCACGGTATCGGTTTACTCTTCTGCGACGGTGCTGCCCGGGTCGCTGCATCTGGCGCCGATTGCTATTGCCGATATGGACCAGTCGCAGTTGTCGAACCGGATTGTGAACAGCTTTTATCGCCCGTGGTTTTTACCGCCGGAGATGATCACCGCTGATGAGATGGATGCCGGACTGGACGCCGGGCGCTACACCTTCGCCGTGAACATTCCACCTGATTTTCAGCGTGATGTGTTGGCCGGTCGACAGCCGGATATACAGGTTAACGTCGATGCCACGCGGATGAGCCAGGCCTTTACCGGCAACAGCTATATCCAGAATATCATCAGCGGCGAGGTGAACAGCTTTGTGGCGCGTTACCGTGACAATAGTGAGCCGCCGGTGGCGTTGGAAATGCGTATGCGCTTTAACCCTAATCTGGAACCTGCCCGCTTTGGCGCGGTGATGGCGATTATCAACAACATCACCATGCTGGCGATCGTGCTTACCGGGTCGGCGCTGATCCGCGAGCGCGAGCACGGGACAATAGAACATCTGCTGGTTATGCCGGTGACGCCGTTGGAGATCATGATGGCAAAAATCTGGTCGATGGGTCTTGTGGTGCTGGTGGTTTCCGGTTTATCGCTGATGCTGATGGTAAAAGGCGTGCTCGGCGTACCGATTGAAGGTTCGATACCACTGTTTATGCTGGGCGTGGCGCTGAGCCTGTTCGCCACCACCTCGATCGGCATTTTTATGGGCACGCTGGCGCGCTCTATGCCGCAACTGGGGTTACTGATGATTCTGGTACTGCTGCCGCTACAGATGCTCTCTGGTGGTTCTACACCGCGTGAAAGCATGCCGCAGGCGGTGCAGGACATAATGCTGACTATGCCAACTACCCATTTTGTCAGCCTCGCGCAGGCGATACTTTACCGCGGCGCTGGGTTTGGCATCGTCTGGCCGCAGTTCCTGACGCTGTTGGCGATTGGCAGCGCGTTCTTCCTGATAGCGCTGCTGCGCTTTAGAAAGACGATTGGCACGATGGCGTAATTGGTTGGCTTCATATCTTGACTGCATTGTATGCTGTTATAATATGACTTCAAAGGATGAAGTCATAAGGACATGCGATGAAGGAAAAAGTGTTGTCTTTACGCAAAAAGCAAAAGAACACGCTGGATCAGCTTTTTAAAGCACCGACGCCGCAGGGAATCAAGTGGTCGGAAATTGAGTCACTGATCAAGGCGTTAGGTGGCGAAATCAAAGAAGGACGAGGCTCGCGATGTAAATTTCTTTTAAATAAGAGCATTGCGAGTTTTCATAGACCACATCCTTCTCCGGATACAGATAAAGGCGCGGTCGAAAACGTACGTGACTGGTTAACAAGTATAGGGGTAAAACCATGATCAAACCCAAAACGCCAAACTCAATGGAAATCGCCGGTCAACCTGCGGTGATTAATTATGTCCCTGAGCTTAATGCGTTTCGCGGTAAGTTCCTGGGATTGTCAGGCTATTGTGATTTTGTCTCTGACAGCATTCAGGGGCTGCAAAAAGAGGGGGAGATCTCCTTACGAGAGTATCTTGATGATTGCTCTGCCGCAGGGATAGAACCTTACGCAAACCCGGAAAAGCTGAAGACGTTTACTCTGCGCTATCCAGAGTCTTTCGGAGAACGTTTAAGTTTTGCGGCAGCGGAAGAACAGGTATCAGTCAATACATGGATCATCGAAACGCTCAGCAAAAGTCTCAAACAGGCATAGTTGCTAGTTGGTTTGCTCATTATTGCCAGGGGGGCTTCGCTTGCCTGGCCTACAAACGGTAACGGAGTAGGCCGGATAAGGCGTAGCCGCCATCCGGCAACGAAACAGGCAATTACTCTTCTTTCGGCAGGCACTGCAAATGACCGTGGCGCACGCCGCGTTGGGAGATCACGTCATCGGCAAAATGCTGTACATCGCCCATGTCGCCTTTTAGTACGGCGATTTCCAGGCAGTCGTCATGGTTGATGTGCACGTGCAGCGTGGCGACCGATAAATCGTGGTGGTGGTGTTGGGTAGAAACAATGCGGCTCGCCAGGTCACGCTTCTCATGCTCATAAACATACGAGAGTACCGCGAAGCCCTGAGTGCCGTGCTCCTGAGTGGTTTCCTGCGCCAGTGCGCCGCGCAGAATATCGCGGATCGCTTCGGAACGGTTGTTGTAGCCACGGCGCTGACTCAGGCCGTCGAGCGTTTCTAATAAATCGTCATCAAGTGTGATGGTGATACGTTGCATCAGATTTCAACCTTACGATATTGCGCGGCGGCGCACGGGAATGAAAACATTACAGCCTGTGTACGGCGTCGGCGGTCAGGGTAAATGGCGTGGGGGTGCAAACCGCCAGGCTCAGGGTATCGATCTGGCACTGGCTGACGGAGAGTGAGGAGGTCAGCGCGGTACTGTCGACGCTGACGATTTGCCAGGCACTGCCGCCGCGCTGTTTCACGATAGCTTCTTTACGCGTCCAGATGCGCCAGAACGCCGCCAGCTGTTGCTCCGGGTGTTCGGCTTCAACTTCAGCGTGTTCCCCAAGACTGAATACCGTATTTGCCAGCGTTTGCCAGTTATCGCGCGGGCGAATAACTTCAATATCGCAGCCGACTTCCCCTTCGTCGCTGAGCAGCAGGACGATGTCATCGCCGCTGTGGCTGAGATTGAACCACAGCGGCGTATCGGCGGAAAAGGCCGGTTTTCCTTGCTCGCCATAGATGATGTTCGGTAATGGCGAAAGTGCATGGGAAAGCAGCACGCGACCTGCCAGCCAGCGCGCACGGCGAACACCTTGCGGCGCTTGCTCTTTCATCGCGGCAGGCAGTTCGCCAGCGCTTAAAACAGAAACTTTCCCAAGAACGATCCGGTACATATCAGGACTAACCTTTAGTAATAATGGGGTTGTGTACCACTCTTCACATGCTGTTTGCAAGTTTATCCCGGTAATCGACTTTTGGGCCTGCCGGGTCCGAGTAAAATTGCCAGTTTGCTACCGCCTGTGGTCGTTTCCATCCAGATTTTACACACGCTGGTTAACGGCACAGAGAGCAGCATGCCTACCGGGCCGAGCAGCCATCCCCATACCAGCAAAGAGAGGAAGACGATAAGCGTCGATAATCCCAGCCGATGCCCCATCATGCGGGGTTCGAGGATATTGCCAATAACCATATGCACCACTAGGAACAGCGCACCAACCAGTACGCATTCGTAAATGCCGTTGAACAGCAGCGCCTGGATCATGGGCGGGACGGCGGAAATGACCGAGCCAATGTTGGGCACGTAGTTTAGCAGGAAGGCCAGCACGCCCCACATCAGAGCAAACTGAATCCCCATCAGCGCCAGACCCAGCCAGATGATGGCACCGGTCCATAAGCTGAGCAACGTTTTCAGTGCCAGATAGTGAGATACGCCCTTGAGCGCCCGATGCAGCCCCGCAATATGGATTTGTGGGTTGTTCAGCGAAAAGCGCAGCTTATAAGGAACATGACGTACCTCAAACAGCATAAAGACGACCGTCATCACCAGCAGAACGACGCTGGCCATGGCGCCGGAAAGACTTGTCATCAGCGTGGTGGTGAAGGTCATTATTTTGTCGGAGTCCATGCGTTGTAGCATGCGCTCCGGGGACATATGCAGATTTAAAAAGGGAACCATCTCTTGCAGATGCAGGACCTTACGTGTCAGCTCCTTGTTGTATTTGGGTAGCATGGCCATGAATTCCGTGATCGAAGACGCGAGGACGCCGATCAGTGCCGTGAGGACGAACAGCATGACTACCACTACGAGCGTAATGGCAACCGGGCGACGTACTCCCCGGCGAATAAACCAGGCGACCAGCGGATTCAATACAATGGCAAAAAAGAGGGCCAGCAGCAGTTGCACAATGATATCCGCCGCGGCATGAATACCGGCGAGGATCACCACCAAAGCAGCCAGTTTGAGTAAAATGTGCAAACCCGTTTTATCGGGCTGAGCGGTTGTCATATTTTCTTCCTGTTTGCGTTTTTGCATTAAGTGTAGCGGCTGGCTTGTGACTGATATTCCTAAACTGACTGCTGATTTCTGCGCGGCAACATGGTAGAAATGAAACACTGTTGTGAAAACGTGGTGACCCTCCATGCCCGAACCCGTCGCTGAACCGACGCTGAGCGGTTTACGCCTTAACCTGCGCATTGTCTCTGTGGTGATGTTCAACTTCGCCAGCTATCTGACCATCGGCCTGCCGCTCGCGGTCTTGCCAGGCTATGTTCATGATGTGATGGGGTTCAGCGCCTTCTGGGCTGGGCTGGTTATCAGCCTGCAATATTTCGCTACGCTGCTGAGCCGTCCGCATGCCGGTCGCTATGCCGATCTGCTGGGGCCAAAGAAGATTGTGGTATTCGGGCTGTGTGGCTGCTTTTTAAGTGGTCTGGGCTATTTGCTGGCGGGATCAACGAACGGCTGGCCGTTGGCTAGTCTGCTGCTGCTGTGCCTGGGGCGGGTGATTCTCGGGATCGGGCAAAGCTTTGCCGGAACTGGCTCTACGCTGTGGGGCGTGGGGGTGGTTGGCTCAATGCACATCGGACGGGTGATTTCCTGGAATGGCATCGTGACCTATGGCGCGATGGCGATAGGCGCGCCGCTGGGCGTTCTGTTTTATGCCTGGGGGGGCTTACAGGGGCTGGCGCTGACCGTGATGGGCGTGGCGCTGGTGGCGATACTGCTGGCGCTCCCTCGTCCTGCGGTGAAGGCCAGCAAAGGCAAGCCGTTGCCGTTTCGCGCGGTGCTCGGGCGCGTCTGGTTGTACGGTATGGCGCTGGCCCTGGCCTCCGCTGGATTTGGGGTGATCGCCACGTTTATTACCCTGTTTTATGATGCCAAAGGCTGGGACGGCGCAGCTTTCGCGCTGACGCTTTTTAGCTGCACATTTGTCGGCACTCGACTGTTGTTCCCAAATGGTATCAACCGTTTAGGCGGGCTGAATGTGGCGATGATTTGCTTTAGCGTCGAGATTGTCGGGCTGCTGCTGGTCGGGATGGCTTCCATGCCGTGGATGGCGAAAATCGGCGTTCTGCTGGCTGGGGCTGGGTTCTCACTGGTTTTCCCGGCGCTGGGCGTGGTCGCGGTAAAAGCCGTCCCGCAGCAAAATCAGGGCGCTGCGCTGGCGACCTACACGGTGTTTATGGATTTATCGCTGGGGGTTACCGGGCCGCTGGCCGGGTTGATAATGACGTGGGCGGGAGTGCCGGTTATCTATCTGGCGGCAGCTGGGCTGGTGGCGGTGGCGTTATTGCTGACATGGCGGCTAAAAAAACGGCCTCAGGTGGTGTCACCGGAGGCCGCGTCATCGTCTTAACCGTTACTGGATAACCAGCGTGTTAATGATGTTTTCTGCGGTAGTCTGCGCTTTTTGCTGATCGTCAGCAGGCAGCGTGATTTGCAGGGTCAGCAGTTGATTGTCCACTTTACCCAGCACTACGGAAGAGTAAGCGGTCTGGCCTTTGGCTGAGATGATGCTGTCTAACTGCTGCAACGTGTGGCCTTTCAGCTCAATAGATTTATTGGTGACGACCTGCAGCTGTGGGTCGCGGCTACGCTGCTGATCTTCCAGACGTTTTGCCAGTACAGCCAGGTCTTCGTTGGTGTTGTCGCCAACAATCACAATCACCGCTTTCTGGCCGGTTGCGTCAGAATAGACGTGCATATTGTTCGCCTGGGTGCCCAGCTTGCCGCTCTGATCGGTCATATCCGCTGGCAGGGAAAAACTGAGTTTGCCGTCCAGCAGGCTGACCGGTTGTCCGCTGGCGCTACTTTCTGCGGCAGCACCCTCGGCTGGCGCTTTTGTATCGCTATTATCACAGGCTGCAAGCCCCATAACCAGCAGGCCAATACCGACATATTTAACCAGATTGCGCATTGACTTCTTCCTTTCGATAAACGGCCATAACGGCTCATTCGTCCATCTTATCACAACTCGGAAAATGAACCTTTAACTCGTCTGCAATGCAGCGATTTCGGATTTATCTGCCAGCCTTTTCAGCAACATATTCAGCAGCACGCCGTACATCGGCAGGAAGAAAATAATGCTGATCAGCACCTTGAAACAGTAATCGACCAGCGCGATTTCCATCCAGTGCTCGGCCATAAAGGCATCCGGGCTACGCCAGAAAGCGATAAAGAAGAAGGCCAACGTATCGCTGATATTGCCAAATAGCGTGGACGCTGTCGGTGCCAGCCACCAACGACGGTTCTGGCGCAGGCGGTTAAAGACATGCACATCCAGAATTTGTCCCAGCGCGTAAGCCATAAAGCTGGCGGCGGCGATACGGGCAACAAACAGGTTAAAGTGCAGCAGTGCGCCAAATCCCTGCCACGATCCCATATAAAACAGGGACGAAACGACATAGGAGATCAGCAACGCGGGGATCATCACCGCAAAGATGATACGTCGAGCCAGCGGCGCGCCAAAAATACGCACGGTCAGGTCGGTCGCGAGGAAAATAAACGGAAAGCTAAACGCGCCCCATGTGGTATGGAAACCAAAAATGGAGATTGGAAGCTGCACCAGATAGTTGCTGGAGGTGATCACCAGCAGATGAAATAGCGATAGCCAGAACAACGCTTTTAGGCGCTGAGTTTGTGTAAACGGAGTCATATTGTGACCTTTTTGTTGGATGGGGTGAGGGAACCCAATAAAAAACCGTCGCATGATACTGCTTTAAGAGCACATTGCAATGGTTGTTTTTCACGCAATCGTTAACCTGATTGGCTTACGCCACAACAGAGCGTAAAATAACGCCGTTTTTGTATGAATGAGACGACGATGAGCGACCTGTTTACTTCCCCCGACCATACTCTTGATGCCCAGGGACTGCGCTGCCCGGAACCGGTGATGATGGTGCGTAAAACCGTACGTGGCATGCAGGCCGGTGAAACACTGCTGATTGTCGCCGACGATCCGGCAACAACCCGCGATATTCCTGGCTTCTGTACCTTTATGGAGCATGAGCTGGTGGCCAAAGAGACCGACTCGCTGCCGTACCGCTATCTGCTGCGTAAAGGTCACTAGTTTTGTTTGCCGGATGGCGCTAACGCTTATCCGGCCTACAAAGAACGTGTAACCCGTAGGCCGGATAAGGCCACGCCGTCATCCGGCAAAAAACTATCCTTTACGTAACAACCGCAGCGCGTTAGCGGTCACCAGTACCGTTGCCCCCGTATCGGCCAGCACTGCCAGCCACAATCCGGTTATCCCGAGCAGCGTGGTGACGAGGAAAATCCCCTTCAGGCCCAGCGCAATCGCAATGTTCTGGCGAATATTGGCGTGGGTGGCCCGCGCCAGTTGAATCATTTGCACCAGACCGCGCAGGCGGTTGTGGGTCAGGGCGGCATCGGCGGTTTCCAGCGCGACGTCGGTCCCGCTTCCCATCGCAATGCCGATGGTAGCCGCTTTCATTGCCGGAGCGTCGTTGATACCGTCGCCAACCATCGCCAGCGGCGATTGTCGGTTGAGATGGGTAACGGCCTGCACCTTATCTTCCGGCAAGAGTCCTGCTTTAAATTCGAGACCCAGTTCACTGGCAATGGCGGCCGCCGCACGCGGGTTATCACCGGTCAGGATCACGCCTTTCACGCCAATCTGATCAAGCTCGGCGATAGCGCTGCGAGCGTCGTCGCGCAGCGTGTCCTGTAGGGCCAGCACGCCGAGTACAGTATCGTTACGCAGCACCAGCACCACCGTTTGGCCCGCGCTTTCCAGCTCGCTTATCTGCCCGGCAAAGGCATCAGCAGGCTGCTTACCGGCGGCGCAAATCAGCACGCGTTCGCCGTTGACCAGCGCTTCAATTCCAGAGCCAACCAGAGCCCGTTGCTCTCTTGCGATAGGAATAGTCAGTTCGCGTGTTTGTGCTTCCCGGACAATCGCTTGTGCCAGCGGGTGTGTCGCACCTTGCTCTACCGCTGCCGCCAGCGCCAGCAGTTCAGCTTCGCCAATACCGCTCGCCGGGTGAATCGCAGTGACGCGCGGTTTACCCACGGTCAGAGTGCCAGTTTTATCAAACGCCACCTGCGTGACTCTACCCAACTGTTCCAGCGCGGCCCCGCCTTTGATTAACGCCCCACGACGCGCCGCGGCGGCAAGACCAGAGGTAATGGCTGCGGGGGTTGAAATCACCAGTGCGCAAGGACAGCCAATCAACAGCAGCGTCAGTCCTTTATAAATCCACTCCTGCCAGGATGCGGCAAACAGCAGCGGCGGTACGAGGGTGACCAGCAGCGCAACCGCCATAATGGCTGGAGTGTAAATTCGACTGAAACGGTCAATAAAGCGCTCAATGGGGGCGCGACGTTCTTCCGCTTCTTCAATCAGCTTCAGAATACGATCAATGGCGCTGGCGCCCGGTTCGGAGAGCACTTCCAGTGTAACCAGACGGTCCACGCTGGTGGCACCTGCCGGGACTTTCTCGCCGGTGGCGCGTTCAACCGGGATCGATTCGCCGGTCAGGGCGCTTTCATCAAAACTGGCAAACCCGGAGACCAGTTTGCCGTCGGCAGGTAAACGCCCACCCGCGGCAACTTCAATAACATCGCCAGGGCGGAGGCTATTAATAGCCACCTCTTCGCGCTCGCCGTTACGCAGGCGCGTGGCGGTTTCCGGTTTGAGCGCCATCAGTGCGCTGACCCCTTTACGGGCCCGGCTGGCGGCCCATCCTTCCAGGCGTTCGCCAATTAAAAACAGCAGCAGCACCATGGCGGCTTCCGCCGTCGCGCCGATAAACAGTGCGCCGATGGCGGCCACGCTCATCAATGTTTCAATGGCAAAGTAGCTGCCGGTTTTCATCAGACGCAGGGCCTGACGGGCAATGGGATACAGACCGACCAGCGTGGTGGCGATAAACGCTATCTGACCGAAGGGATGATTGAACTGCTCCAGCCCCCAGCTAATCGCCATCATGATAATCAGCGAAATCAGCGGTAGGTTTTCTTTAAAACGTGACTCGCAGGCGGCGTCCGTCGCGTGCTCATCGCGCAGGGTATAACCTGCTTTTTGCACCGCGTTTTCAACTTGCTGGCGGATATCGGAACCGGCATCGACCACCAGTTTTTCAGTGGCGAACAGAACCTGGACCTGGTTGACGCCGCTGACCTGTCGGACCGCATTCTCTACTTTGCGGGCGCAGGCTGCACAGTCCATGCCCGCCACTTTCCAGGAATAGCGGGTACCTAGTACGGTATCGGATACGGGCGGTGTAGTGGAGCAGCTTCCTTCGCAGCAGCAGTCATCCGCCTTTTGTGGCGCAGGCGCTGGCTTGAAAGAAGAAAATTGTGGGGCCTTTTTGCCACTGGTATCAGGTGTCGACATGGCATCCTCCGGTTGATAATCATTTCGTATTAACCGGAGGATACACTCTGGAGTCGACTCCAGAGTCAAGCATTTTAAAGATACAACGAACGAACAATCAGGAAATGTCCGGCGAAGTAGCAGGCGGCGGCAATGGCGTTATCGGCGCGAAAGCGACGACGGTAATGGCTACCCAGCCAAACAATATTGCCAATGAACAGGAGCGATGCGCCCATAAATGCCGACAGCGCCGGAGCGGTCGGGCGGAAGAACCACAGTTCGCCAGCCATCCAGACCATCATCAGCGTGATGCCAATAAAGGTACAAATAGCAATGCGCAACTCTTCCAGACGCGTCCAGATCACGGCGATCAGCAACGCCCCCAGTACCGCCAGCACCAACGGCAAAGGCCAGAAGAATGACAGCGTCATTTGGCTGGCGAAGTAAATGGTATACAGCAGATGCGACAGGAAGAATGCCCCCACTGCGTACAGCAGGCGTTGGCGCGGCAATAACGTCAGCGCATCGCCCAGCAGCGAGGCCAGCAGACCAGCCAGCACCAGATAGCTGATAGCGTTAAACATTGGCGCCTGCCAGGCCAGCAGCGCCAGCAGGAGTAACGTCAGGGGTTTAAAGACCCAGCGTTGCCAGGCGGGCCCACGATAGGAAGCATCCACGAACAACCATGCGGAAAGGCAGACAGCGATAAACGACCAAAGCATCTTAGTTCCTTGAATTCGTTATTTTTTCGTAAGCGGGGTGCTTACGGCTCTACTGTCCAGTGTAGAGGTCGACACTGCCAGATGACAACACCATAACGGGCAATGTATGCTTATTTCCGCATTTTCTGATGGGTTAATACTATGAGCAAACCACCACTTTTTTTCATTGTTATCATTATCTTAATTGTTGTCGCCGCGTCGTTTCGCTTTGTTCAGCAGCGGCGTGAAAAAGCCGATAATGATGCGGCGCCGCTGGTGCAAAAGCAGGTGGTGGTGAGTAACAAACGGGAAAAACCGCTTAACGATCGACGATCCCGTCAACAGGAAGTGAGCCCGGCGGGAACCAGCATGCGCTATGAAGCCAGCTTTAAGCCACAAAACGGCGGCCTGGAGCAGACGTTTCGTCTGGATGCTCAGCAGTACCATGCGCTAACGGTCGGGGATAAAGGCACGCTAAGTTACAAAGGTTCGCGTTTTGTTGATTTTACGCTTGAACGCTAAGGTGTCATCTGACTGATGCCGGATGGCGGCTTACGCCTTATCCGGCCTACAGATTTTTTCGCCCCGGCTCGCAACGTGCCGCCGGGCGAAAAGATCGCAGTTACTTCTTCAGTTGATCTTTAATCTTCTTCTGCCACACCAGTAGCTCAAAGACGCCGAACAGAAAAATACGGATTTTCTCTCCGTTGGTCATCTGCGGGCCATCTTTAGGCATGGTGCTTTTTAGTAGCGCCAGCTGCATGCCATGCATCAGCACCATAAATATCAGTGCGACGTTAACGAAGATGTTAAGCGGGCGTGGAAAGGGTTGGAAAATATTCAGTAGTAAAAATGCCCAGACGCACAGCATCAGCAGGCGTCCCAGGTTAATCAACATCGTGTTCTCCTCGTGCTTCACGTTGGTACAGGCGATAGGCGACCTGTCCGGCAACTTTCTCACGGTATAGCGACCAGTTCACCGGAACCGGCGGCAAACCGTTTTCTACTTCGCTTTCAACGTAAATATACGCTTCATTTGCCAGCCAGCCATGAGTTTCCAGAAGCGTTAATGTTTCTTCCAGTAACCCTTTGCGAAACGGCGGATCCACAAATACCACGTTATGCGGCGTACCCGTCTGAGCCAAAAATGCCAGCGTATTGGTATTGACGACGCGGGCATGGGAGGCTTTCAACGTGGCGAGATTCTTTTGTAGCTGCTGAGATACCGCGCGATCCATCTCCAGAAGCGTCGCATTTGCCGCATAGCGAGAGAGGGCTTCCAGCCCCAGCGCGCCGCTGCCGGCGAAGCAGTCCAGACAGTGAGCATCGACCATTACCGGGGCCAGCCAGTTAAACAACGTTTCGCGCACACGGTCGGTGGTCGGACGCAGGCCGGGGCTGTCCGGAACCGGGAGTTTACGGCCACGCCATTGCCCGCCAATAATGCGGATCTGGCCGCTACCAGAGTGATTCGGTTTTTTCATTTCTATTATTGCTCAATCCGCCTATAGCATGTCATTCCAGGCGGTGATGTGAGTTAAGTTAACCCGTAGCCTTTCAAGTTACCTCTTCGTTGGCTGCACTTACTCACCCGAATCACTTACTAAAAGTAAGCTCATCGGGATTCGTGCGCTTGCCGCCTTGACGTAACTCGAAATTCATTGGGTATAAGTGATAGACTATTTCATCATTTTTTTAGCTGCTATGTACATAGCGTTGACGCTGTGCCATGAAGCAACAGCGGGGGAGTGTAGTCGCAAATGGCGAAAGAGAAAAAACGTGGCTTTTTTTCCTGGCTGGGCTTTGGTCAAAAAGAGCAGGCACCGGAAAACGAGACAGAAGTAAAAAACGAAGAACAACAACCGGTTGCTGAAGAAACTACCGTCGTTGAAGAACAGCCGCGCGCCGAGGAAACCCGTAGCGAGGCGGAAACGCAAGCCTTTGCTGCTGAAGTCGTTGAAGTAACTGAACAGGTTGCGGAAATTGAGAAACCGCAGCCGGAAGAAGAACCTGTCGCCGAACAAGCGCAGCCGGAAATTGAGCCGGTTGCTGAACCCGTTGCTGAAACTGTAGTGGAAACGCCAGCGGCGGTGGTTATCGAACGCGAAGAATTGCCGCTGCCGGAAGAGGTGAAAACCGAAGAAGTTTCTGCCGAAGAGTGGCAGGCCGAAGCGGAAACCGTGGAAATCGTTGAGGCGGCTGAAGAAGAAGCTGGAAACGAGCCGCAACTGACCGACGAAGAGCTGGAAGCACAGGCGCTGGCCGCTGAGGCTGCTGAAGAAGCGGTTATGGTGGTGCCGGTAGAAGAACCTGCTGTAGAAGAACCGGTAGAAGAAGAGGTAGTCCAGGAGCAGGAAAAACCAACCAAAGAAGGTTTCTTTGCGCGTCTGAAACGCAGCCTGCTGAAAACAAAAGAAAACCTCGGTTCCGGATTTATCAGTCTGTTCCGTGGTAAAAAGATCGACGATGATCTGTTTGAAGAGCTGGAAGAGCAGCTGCTGATCGCCGATGTGGGCGTAGAAACGACCCGTAAGATCATTGCGAATCTGACAGAAGGTGCCAGCCGCAAGCAGCTTAAAGATGCGGAAGCGCTGTACGGCCTGCTGAAAGAAGAGATGGGCGAGATTCTGGCGAAGGTTGACGAACCGCTGAATGTTGAGGGCAAAACACCATTTGTTATCTTAATGGTTGGCGTCAACGGTGTGGGCAAAACCACCACTATTGGTAAGCTGGCGCGTCAGTTTGAGCAGCAGGGTAAATCAGTAATGCTGGCGGCGGGCGATACTTTCCGTGCGGCGGCGGTAGAACAGCTGCAGGTCTGGGGTCAGCGTAATAATATCCCGGTGATTGCTCAGCATACCGGTGCGGATTCCGCGTCCGTTATCTTTGATGCCATCCAGGCGGCGAAGGCGCGTAACGTAGATGTGCTGATCGCTGATACCGCAGGGCGTTTGCAGAATAAATCGCACCTGATGGAAGAATTGAAAAAAATCGTTCGCGTCATGAAGAAGCTGGACGAAGATGCGCCGCATGAAGTTATGCTGACTATCGACGCCAGCACCGGGCAGAATGCGATAAGCCAGGCCAAACTGTTCCATGAAGCGGTGGGCTTAACCGGTATCACTCTGACCAAGCTGGATGGTACGGCGAAGGGTGGGGTTATCTTCTCGGTTGCCGATCAGTTTGGCATCCCTATCCGCTATATCGGTGTGGGCGAACGTATCGAGGATTTACGTCCGTTTAAAGCGGACGATTTTATAGAGGCACTTTTTGCCCGAGAGGATTAACAATGATTCGCTTTGAACATGTCAGCAAGGCCTATCTCGGTGGGAGACAAGCGCTGCAGGGAGTGACCTTCCATATGCAGCCTGGCGAGATGGCGTTTCTGACCGGCCACTCCGGCGCGGGGAAAAGTACCCTGCTGAAGCTGATTTGTGGAATTGAACGGCCCAGCGCCGGGAAAATCTACTTTAGCGGGCATGACATCAGCCGTTTGAAAAACCGCGAAGTGCCGTTTCTGCGTCGTCAGATTGGCATGATTTTTCAGGATCACCACCTGCTAATGGATAGAACCGTGTTTGATAACGTGGCAATCCCGCTGATCATCGCGGGCGCCAGCGGGGACGATATTCGTCGTCGCGTGTCAGCGGCGCTGGATAAGGTCGGGCTGTTGGACAAAGCGAAAAACTTCCCGATTCAGCTCTCCGGCGGTGAACAACAGCGCGTCGGCATTGCCCGTGCGGTGGTGAATAAACCAGCGGTGCTGCTGGCGGATGAACCAACGGGGAACCTGGATGACGCGCTGTCGGAAGGGATCCTGCGCCTGTTCGAAGAGTTTAACCGCGTCGGGGTCACGGTATTAATGGCCACGCACGATATTGGCCTGATCTCCCGTCGCTCCTATCGCCAAATGGTTCTGAGCGATGGACATCTGCATGGAGGCCTGGCGCATGAATAGACGTGACGCTATTAACCAAATCAAACAGTTCGGTGGCCGACTGGATCGCTTTCGTAAATCGGGCGGTGCGCCGGGTGACGGCGGTCGCAACGCGCCTAAGCGTGCGAAGGCCGCGCCAAAGCCGAACTCGCGTAAAACCAATGTCTTTAATGAGCAGGTACGTTATGCGTTCCAGGGCGCGTTACAGGACCTGAAAAGCAAGCCGCTGGCGACATTCTTGACGGTGATGGTTATTGCCATCTCCCTGACGCTGCCAAGCGTGTGCTACATGGTTTATAAGAACGTAAACCATGCAGCAAGCCAGTATTATCCGTCCCCGCAGATCACCGTTTACCTGCAAAAAACGCTGGATGATGATGCGGCGGCGCGGGTGGTTGGTCAGTTGCAGGCCGAGCAGGGCGTGGAGAAAGTGAATTATCTTTCCCGTGACGACGCGCTGGGCGAATTCCGTAACTGGTCTGGATTTGGCGGTGCGCTGGATATGCTGGAAGAGAACCCGCTGCCGGCCGTGGCGGTGGTGATCCCGAAACTGGACTTCCAGGGTACGGAGTCGCTAAACACGTTGCGTGACCGCATCGCACAAATCAACGGTATTGATGAAGTGCGGATGGATGACAGCTGGTTCGCTCGCCTGGCGGCGCTGACGGGCCTTGTCGGACGCGTTTCCGCGATGATTGGCGTGCTGATGGTGGCGGCGGTCTTCCTCGTCATCGGTAACAGCGTGCGTCTGAGTATTTTTGCGCGTCGCGATACCATTAACGTGCAAAAACTGATTGGCGCGACGGATGGATTTATCCTGCGTCCGTTCCTCTACGGCGGGGCACTGCTCGGTTTTTCCGGTGCATTTCTTTCACTGATTTTGTCAGAAATTTTGGTGATGCGTCTGTCGTCAGCGGTGACTGAAGTGGCACAGGTATTTGGAACCAAGTTTGATATCAATGGCTTATCATTCGATGAATGCCTGTTATTGCTGCTGGTGTGCTCGATGATTGGCTGGGTGGCAGCCTGGCTTGCCACGGTTCAACATTTACGCCACTTTACCCCCGATTAAAAAATCTCTGGTATAATCTTTCCCTGCACTGAGTAGTTCGCTCTGCAGGGAAAGAGTCCCTGTGATCTCTTCCCGGCGTATTCATTGTGATGTCACATTTTGTGCGTAATCTATACACATTACGACATGGAACTTGTGGATAAAATCACTGTCTGATAAAAGATTGAATGATATTCTCGTTGCTCATAAGCTCTGGCATGGTTGTTGCTATTGGTTTTAGCCAATGCGCCAGATGAAAAGATTGAGAGGATTTGAATGACCAAAGAAATGCAAAATTTAGCTTTAGCCCCTGTTGGTAACCTGGAATCTTACATCCGGGCTGCGAACGCGTGGCCGATGTTGTCGGCTGACGAGGAGCGGGCACTGGCTGAAAAGCTGCATTACCAGGGCGATCTGGAAGCAGCTAAAACGCTGATCCTGTCTCACCTGCGCTTTGTTGTTCATGTTGCTCGTAATTATGCGGGCTATGGCCTGCCGCAGGCGGATTTGATTCAGGAAGGTAATATCGGCCTGATGAAAGCCGTGCGCCGTTTCAACCCGGAAGTGGGTGTGCGCCTGGTTTCCTTCGCTGTGCATTGGATCAAAGCTGAGATCCACGAATACGTTCTGCGTAACTGGCGTATCGTTAAAGTCGCGACCACTAAAGCGCAGCGTAAGCTGTTCTTTAACCTGCGTAAAACCAAGCAGCGTCTGGGCTGGTTTAACCAGGACGAAGTTGAAATGGTTGCTCGCGAGCTGGGTGTTTCCAGCAAAGACGTGCGCGAAATGGAATCCCGTATGGCGGCGCAGGACATGACGTTTGACATGTCTTCAGACGATGAGTCTGACAGCCAGCCGATGGCCCCGGTGCTGTATCTGCAGGATAAATCTTCTAACTTTGCCGACGGCATTGAAGAAGATAACTGGGAAGATCAGGCCGCGAACAAACTGACCCACGCAATGGAAGGTCTGGACGAGCGTAGCCAGGACATCATTCGTGCTCGTTGGCTGGACGAAGACAACAAGTCGACGTTGCAGGAACTGGCCGATCGCTACGGCGTTTCCGCTGAACGTGTTCGTCAGCTTGAAAAGAACGCCATGAAAAAATTGCGCGCGGCGATCGAAGCATAATCTTCCAGCCGACCTGGAAATGCTGATAAACCCTGGATGACAATCCGGGGTTTTTTGTTTTTATCTCTCCCCCTCTCTCCTGACGTTTATGCTTTTTGTCATCAAGTTGTTATCTGCATGTCAAATTTAGCTATTCCAAAATAATAAAAATCGGGTATGTTTTAGCAGAGTATGCTGCTAAAGCACGGGTGGCTATCCAATAATCGAAATAAAGTGCTGAACAACAACATCACAACACACGTAATAACCACAATAATGGGGATTGTCAGGATGAATATGAAGGGTAAAGCGTTATTGGCAGGATGTATCGCCCTGTCTTTGAGCAATATGGCGTTTGCTAAGGATATTAAAGTTGCTGTCGTCGGCGCGATGTCCGGTCCGGTAGCGCAGTATGGCGATCAGGAATTTACTGGCGCAGAGCAGGCTATTGCAGATATCAATGCCAAAGGCGGTGTGAAAGGCGACAAACTGGTCATGGTGAAATATGACGATGCCTGTGACCCGAAACAAGCGGTAGCGGTAGCTAACAAAGTGGTCAACGACGGGATTAAATATGTTATCGGCCACCTGTGCTCATCTTCCACTCAGCCTGCGTCAGATATCTATGAAGACGAAGGCATTCTGATGATTACCCCAGCGGCAACGGCGCCGGAGCTGACCGCGCGCGGTTATAACCTGGTGTTACGTACCACCGGTCTGGATTCCGATCAGGGCCCGACTGCTGCCAAATATATCGTTGAAAAAGTGAAGCCGAAGCGCATTGCGATCGTTCACGACAAACAACAGTATGGTGAAGGCCTGGCGCGTTCCGTGCAGGACAACCTCAAGAAAGCCAACGCTGACGTGGTGTTCTTCGATGGGATCACCGCTGGCGAGAAAGATTTCTCTACTCTGGTGGCGCGTCTGAAGAAAGAGAATATCGATTTCGTTTACTACGGTGGTTACCACCCGGAAATGGGGCAGATTCTGCGCCAGGCACGCGCTGCGGGTCTGAAAACCCAGTTTATGGGACCAGAAGGGGTAGCGAACGTGTCGTTGTCTAACATCGCGGGTGAGTCTGCAGAAGGCTTACTGGTAACGAAACCGAAGAACTACGATCAGGTTCCGGCGAACAAACCGATTGTGGACGCGATCAAAGCCAAGAAACAGGATCCGAGCGGTGCATTCGTATGGACCACCTACGCCGCGCTGCAATCCTTGCAGGCCGGTCTGAACCAGTCTGACGACCCGGCTGAAATTGCCAAATACCTGAAAGCAAACTCAGTGGAAACCGTAATGGGGCCGCTGTCATGGGATGCGAAGGGCGATCTGAAGGGCTTCGAATTCGGCGTGTTTGACTGGCATGCAAACGGGACGGCGACCGACGCCAAATAATTTTCCTGGCGCCTTTCGCGCTGCAGACGCGTTGGCTGCGTTATTCAACCCCGGTCACTTACTTATGTAAGCTTCCGGGGACTTCATAACTTGCCGCCTTCCTGCAACGTGAAATTCTTGGAAAATTGCGAGGTGGTTTTTTATTTTTTGCTCCCAGCATGTAGGCCGGATAAGCGTCAGCGCCATCCGGCTTTTTTATCTTTTTTCCCAGCCATTTTCCTGGGCCGTAAACCCTAACGCCTGCATAAACGCGGCCATCACGCTGCGGTCTTCAACGCCGACGTCGGCCATCCACCATGAACTCACGTCAGGGTTTTCCCGGATCACTTCTTCGATCAAATACTGCCCGACGCCGCGGCGGCGGGTGATATCGCGTACGCGCAAGGAATCCAATGCGCCTTGCGTGCCGCTCAGGGTTACGCGAACTGCGCCTAACAGACGCTCGTTAAAGCGCGCGGCGTAGATCCGGTGCGTTTCATCTACGCTTAATGATGAGGCGGAATATTCCGGCCAGATTTTGCCCAGATCAATCTGGTCCTGGTCGCTAAAGTTCTCTAAACGAACGATGGTCAGCTTCATTAACAGCATGTCCAAATCACAAAAGATGGAATGAGTGTACCGAAATAATTCACCCGGATGCTTTCTCTTTTTTATGTGAATAACCAGATTAATAATTTTGTAACAACAGTAATGACAGTTTGAAACCGTAGAGATTGAAAAACAGGCAGAATAATACCCTGGAATGCAGCATTTTATTCGGCTCTTTGTACCGTTATTTTATGCTGACAAACGTGCTTTTTTTTGTTTATCTATAGTGAAAAGCAGAATATTATCTTTTCTTAATCGACTGAAAAATAGAGATTTTAGCCTGATTTTGCTTAAATGACTGCGCTAAACCATTAATGAGACTGGTAAAAATAGTGCAGTTCAAAAAAAGCACAGACTGCTTTTTAACCACATAAATACAAAATATTAATTACGTCACGAATGGGGATTCAGGTAATGAAACGGAATGCGAAAACAATCATCGCAGGGGTGATAGCACTGGCAATGTCACACGCGGTCATGGCGGAAGATATCAAGGTCGCTGTTGTCGGCGCGATGTCAGGTCCGGTCGCGCAGTGGGGTGATATGGAATTTAATGGCGCACGTCAGGCCATTAAAGATATCAATGCCAAAGGCGGGGTCAAAGGCGACAAACTGGTCGCTGTGGAATATGACGACGCCTGCGATCCGAAACAGGCCGTTGCGGTAGCGAACAAAATCGTCAATGACGGCATTCAGTACGTTATTGGACATCTGTGCTCATCTTCCACGCAGCCCGCATCAGATATCTATGAAGATGAAGGCATTCTGATGATTTCTCCGGGCGCCACAAACCCGGAACTGACCCAGCGCGGTTACGCTCACATTATGCGTACAGCGGGCCTGGACTCCTCTCAAGGGCCGACCGCCGCGAAATACATTCTGGAGAAGGTGAAGCCGCAGCGCATTGCCATCATTCACGATAAACAGCAATACGGTGAAGGCCTGGCGCGTTCAGTGCAGGACAGCCTGAAAGCGGGCAAAGCCAACATCGTTTTCTTTGACGGTATCACCGCCGGGGAAAAAGATTTTTCTGCGCTGATCGCTCGCCTGAAAAAAGAAAATATCGACTTTGTTTATTACGGCGGCTACTACCCGGAAATGGGGCAAATGCTGCGCCAGGCACGTTCCGTCGGGCTGAAAACCCAGTTTATGGGACCAGAGGGCGTCGGCAATGCGTCGCTGTCTAACATTGCTGGTGATGCCGCTGAAGGCATGCTGGTGACCATGCCAAAACGCTATGACCAGGATCCGGCGAATAAAGCGATTGTCGATGCGCTCAAAGCTGACAAGAAAGATCCAACCGGACCGTACGTGTGGATCACATATGCAGCCGTCCAGTCATTGGCGACAGCAATGGATCGTAGCGGTAGCAAAGAGCCGCTGGACCTGGTGAAAGATCTGAAAGCACACGGGGCTGATACCGTGATTGGGCCGCTGAAATGGGACGAAAAAGGCGATTTGAAGGGATTTGAGTTTGGTGTCTTCCAGTGGCATGCGGACGGTTCATCGACCGTCGCGAAGTAATACCTGAAGACGAGTTATCCCACCGCCCGTGTAAAATGGGCGGGTATAAAAAGGTTACCTTATGTCCGAGCAGTTCCTCTATTTCTTGCAGCAGATGTTTAACGGCGTCACGCTGGGAAGCACCTACGCGCTGATCGCCATCGGTTACACGATGGTGTACGGCATTATCGGCATGATCAACTTCGCCCATGGCGAGGTGTATATGATCGGCAGCTATGTCTCCTTTATGATCATCGCCGCGCTAATGATGATGGGCATTGATTCCAGTTGGCTACTGGTCGCGGCGGGCTTCGTCGGCGCGATTGTGATTGCCAGCGCCTACGGCTGGAGCATTGAACGCGTGGCGTATCGACCCGTGCGCAGCTCCAAGCGCCTGATCGCGCTGATTTCCGCCATCGGGATGTCCATCTTCCTGCAAAACTACGTCAGTCTGACGGAAGGTTCGCGCGATGTGGCACTGCCCAGCCTGTTTAATGGCCAGTGGACCGTTGGCAGTAGCGAAAACTTCTCTGCTTCCATCACCACCATGCAGCTGGTTATCTGGATTGTAACCTTCCTGGCGATGCTGGCGCTGACGCTGTTTATCCGTTACTCCCGTATGGGTCGCGCCTGCCGTGCCTGCGCGGAAGACCTGAAAATGGCCAGCCTGCTCGGCATCAACACCGATCGCGTGATTGCGCTGACCTTTGTGATTGGCGCGGCAATGGCGGCGGTCGCGGGCGTGCTGCTCGGTCAATTCTATGGCGTAATTAACCCGTACATCGGCTTTATGGCCGGGATGAAGGCCTTTACCGCAGCGGTGCTTGGCGGCATCGGCAGCATTCCTGGGGCGATGATCGGCGGCCTGATTCTGGGCGTCGCGGAAGCGCTCTCCTCTGCTTATCTGAGTACTGAATACAAAGACGTCGTTTCATTCGCGCTGCTGATTCTGGTGCTGCTGGTGATGCCGACCGGTATTCTGGGTCGCCCGGAGGTAGAGAAAGTATGAAACCGATGCATTTTGCAATGGCGCTGCTCTCTGCCGCCATGTTCTTTGTCCTGGCGGGCGTCTTTATGGGCGTTCAGTTAGAGCTTGACGGCACCAAACTGGTGGTGGATTCCGCGGCGGATATTCGCTGGCAGTGGGTGTTTATTGGTACTGGCGTGGTCTTCCTCTTTCAGTTGCTGCGTCCAGCTTTCCAGAAGGGCCTGAAGAGCGTCTCCGGACCGAAGTTTATTCTGCCGGCGATTGACGGCTCCACCGTTAAACAGAAGCTGTTCCTGGTGGCGTTGCTGGTGATTGCTGTGGCGTGGCCGTTTATGGTCTCGCGCGGTACGGTGGATATCGCCACGCTGACGATGATTTATATCATCCTCGGCCTCGGCTTAAACGTGGTGGTGGGGCTTTCCGGCCTGCTGGTGCTGGGCTACGGCGGCTTTTATGCCATCGGCGCTTACACCTTCGCGCTGCTGAACCACTATTACGGACTCGGCTTCTGGACCTGTCTGCCGCTGGCGGGGTTGGTTTCTGCTGCTGCGGGCTTCCTGCTCGGCTTCCCGGTACTGCGCCTGCGCGGTGATTATCTGGCGATTGTGACCTTAGGCTTCGGTGAAATCGTCCGTATCCTACTGCTCAACAACACCGAAGTGACCGGTGGCCCGAACGGTATCAGCCAGATCCCGAAACCGACCTTTTTCGGTCTGGAGTTTAGCCGTACCGCTCGTGAAGGCGGCTGGGATACCTTCAGCAACTTCTTTAACGTCAAGTACGATCCCTCTGACCGCGTCATTTTCCTCTATCTGGTGGCGCTGCTGCTGGTGGTCTTCTCGCTGTTTGTGATTAACCGTCTGCTGCGTATGCCGTTGGGCCGTGCGTGGGAAGCGCTGCGTGAAGATGAAATAGCCTGTCGCTCGCTGGGCTTAAACCCTACGCGCATCAAACTGACAGCTTTTACCATCAGCGCCGCGTTTGCCGGTTTTGCCGGTACGCTGTTTGCCGCGCGCCAGGGCTTCGTCAGCCCGGAATCCTTCACCTTTGCCGAGTCGGCCTTTGTGCTGGCAATTGTGGTATTGGGCGGAATGGGCTCACAGTTTGCGGTGATCCTCGCGGCCATCCTGCTGGTAGTTTCACGCGAGCTGATGCGTGATTTCAACGAATACAGCATGTTAATGCTGGGTGGTTTAATGGTACTGATGATGATCTGGCGTCCGCAGGGCTTGTTGCCGATGACCCGTCCACAGTTGAAGCTGAAAAACGGGGAAGCAAAAGGAGAGCAGGCATGAGTCAGCCATTATTATCCGTTAACGGCCTGATGATGCGCTTCGGCGGTCTGCTGGCGGTAAACAACGTTGAACTGGAACTGCGGCCGCAGGAAATAGTTTCGTTAATCGGGCCAAACGGCGCGGGAAAAACCACGGTCTTTAACTGTCTGACCGGTTTTTATAAGCCGACCGGCGGGACGATTAAGCTGCGCGACCAGCACCTGGAAGGACTACCGGGTCAGCAAATCGCGCGTATGGGCGTGGTGCGTACTTTCCAGCACGTACGTCTGTTTCGCGAAATGACGGTGATTGAAAACCTGCTGGTGGCGCAACATCAGCAACTGAAAACCGGCGTCTTCTCCGGCCTGTTGAAAACTCCGTCGTTCCGTCGCGCGCAGAGTGAAGCGTTGGATCGTGCCGCCACCTGGCTGGAGCGTATTGGTTTGCTGGAGCACGCCAACCGTCAGGCGAGTAACCTGGCCTATGGCGATCAACGTCGTCTGGAGATTGCCCGTTGCATGGTGACCCAGCCGGAAATTCTGATGCTCGACGAACCCGCTGCGGGACTCAACCCGAAAGAGACCAAAGAGCTGGACGAGCTGATTGCTGAACTGCGTAACCATCACAACACCACCATTTTGTTGATTGAGCACGACATGAAGCTGGTGATGGGTATTTCCGATCGTATTTACGTGGTGAACCAGGGCACGCCGCTGGCGAATGGGACGCCGGAACAGATTCGTAATAACCCGGATGTTATCCGCGCCTATTTAGGTGAAGCATAATGGGGGCGAGGATTAATATGGATAAGGCGATGTTATCGTTCGACAAAGTCAACGCCCACTACGGCAAGATACAGGCGCTGCATGACGTCAGCTTGTATATCAACCAGGGTGAAATCGTTACTCTGATTGGTGCCAACGGCGCGGGAAAAACCACGCTGCTCGGCACATTGTGTGGCGACCCGCGAGCGACCAGCGGGCGAATCGTCTTTGATGGTAAAGACATTACCGACTGGCAGACGGCGAAAATCATGCGCGAAGCGGTAGCGATTGTGCCGGAAGGGCGTCGCGTGTTTTCCCGTATGACGGTGGAAGAGAACCTGGCGATGGGAGGTTTCTTTGCCGAGAAAGACCAGTTTCAGGAACGCATCAAGTGGGTGTATGACCTGTTTCCTCGCCTGCATGAGCGTCGTATTCAACGTGCGGGAACGATGTCCGGCGGTGAACAGCAGATGCTAGCGATAGGCCGTGCGCTGATGAGCCAGCCGAGGCTGCTACTGCTTGATGAACCATCGCTGGGTCTGGCGCCGATTATCATCCAGCAGATCTTTAACACCATTGAGCAACTGCGCGAGCAGGGGATGACCATTTTCCTTGTCGAACAGAACGCTAACCAGGCGCTGAAGCTCGCCGATCGCGGCTACGTGCTGGAAAACGGTCATGTGGTGCTGGAAGACACTGGCGATGCGCTACTGGCTAACGAAGCGGTGCGCAGTGCGTATCTTGGCGGTTAATTCTTTAATGGCCCGGTAACAACAAGTTACCGGGTCTTCGATAAAGTGAGTCTGGATACAGACTTGCTTCACCCTAAAAGGAGGTTTAAATACCCGTCAGGGAATTTTATTACAGGGAAAGGTAACACCGATGCATTTTGCCATTGCAGCCATGCTTCAACTGCTTTGTTGTGTTCATGCCTATCGTTCCGGGCAAGAACGATACTGGATTTTCATCATCCTCTGCTTCCCGGTTCTGGGATGTGTCGTTTATTTTTTGATGGTCATGTTGCCTGAAACGGGAACCAACCGTCATAGCCGATTGCTGCTGGTGCGGTTACTGGACAAATTTAATCCTGACCGCTATTTGCGAAAACTCACCGAAGAGTTAGCCATTGCCGAAACGAACCAAAACCATTACGCGCTGGCCAATGAACTGGCGCTATTAGGTCGTTATCATGAAGCTATCCCGCATTACCGTGAAGCGCTGAGTGGCATCTTTACTCATGAAGCGCCGATGATGCTGAGCCTTGCTAAGGCTGAATTTGCAACGCAGGAGTTTGCCGTCTGCCAACAAACGCTGGAAGACCTGATTCACTTTAATCCTGATTTTCAATCTGCTGACGGGCATCTGCTTTTTGCCCGTGCCCTTGCCGCGCAGGAAAAATATGATGCTGCGGAGAAAGAGTTTGAAGTCCTGGTCGAGTATTTCCCCGGCCCGGAAGCGCGTATTCACTATGCCGATATGTTGGCTAACGCAAATCGTATACGTGAAGCGAACGATCAGTATGTGACAGTGATTAACGTCGCCAAACGCTCGCGACCGCAATATCGTAAATTTCACCGGCAGTGGATCCAAACGGCAAACGAAAAGCTCAAGCAGAGTACTGTTCGCTGATCTTTATGACAGGTACAGTCATATAAAACTCTGCCTTCTGTTTGTTTGTGCATGTTATTATTGATAATAGTTATCAATAATAACGGCAAAGCAAGGAGAACGGATGATGCGCACTGTCGCCTGCATGGTGATTGGGAGTGCTTTACTGGCGCTCTCTTTCCACTCTGATGCCTCAACAGCGCAAAATTTTGACCCGCGCGACCCCTCTGTCTGGGAAGAGAAAACCGCCACCCCATCAGCACAATCCAGTTCACCCTGCGAAGTGTTCACCACCTCTGTCTGTCCGGGTTGGGAAGATGAGAAATCGGATATCCAGCGTGAACGTGAGCGGCGGGAGCAGCAGCGTTTACAGAATGAGTACGAACGACGCTGGCGCAGAGATTAAGTCTATCCAGAGATAATGAGATCGTACGTCAGGCAACGTATCCACGATTATACGCTCTGACTGATGCTTCTTTTTTATACGCTTCATTTGTACAATTAAGATGTACAAATGAGGAGGTTTTATGCGCACTATGAACTATAGCGAAGCTCGACAAAACCTGGCGGAAGTGCTGGAGAGCGCTGTCACCGGTGTGCCTGTTACCATTACGCGCCGTGGTCATAAACCTGATGTATCGGGTATTGAATCAAATCGAATGTGAAGGTGTGACTGACGTGTGGCGACTGGTGGCAATGCATTTGTTGGCCATTTCCCGTGGGCATATCTTTAATGATGGTAACAAACGTACTGCGTTATTTATTCCGTTGCTGTTTTTAAAACGTAATGGGATCGCATTATCTGCAAACCCTGATTTTGTCGCCATGACGGTTGAAGCGGCAGCAGGACAACTCAAGTTAGAACAAATTGCGCATCGTCTGCGCCATTAATGCATCATCTCGATATCTGAACCGCTATTAGACCGGGTAAGGCATACCGCTACCCGGCTTTGTTGTGCACCACCCCGCATTTTCCTGTCACTACGCTTTCACCGCCTTGCCATCTGTTTGTCGCCTTACTATCTTTTTTTTGTAATAAAAAAGTTATTTTTCTGTCATTCGAGCATGTCATGTTACCCCCGCGAGCATAAAACGCGTGATATCGCGCATCCGGCACAACAAGAGAGATAACCGATGATATCGTTACGACATACAGCTTTAGGACTGGCACTTAGCCTGGCGTTTGCAGGTCAGGCACTGGCGGTCACCACCATCCCATTCTGGCACTCAATGGAAGGCGAACTGGGTAAAGAAGTTGATTCTCTGGCGCAACGTTTTAATGCCGCCAATCCCGACTACAAAATTGTTCCGCAGTACAAAGGCAACTACGAGCAGAGCCTGAGTGCAGGAATTGCTGCTTTCCGTACCGGAAACGCGCCTGCGCTGCTACAGGTTTATGAAGTGGGTACGGCAACGATGATGGCTTCGAAAGCCATTAAACCGGTCTATGAAGTATTCAAAGAGGCTGGTATTAACTTCGATGAGTCTCAGTTCGTACCGACGGTTTCCGGTTATTACACCGACTCTAAAAGCGGACATTTGCTTTCTCAACCGTTTAACAGCTCCACTCCGGTGCTGTACTACAACAAAGATGCCTTTAAAAAAGCTGGTTTAGACCCTGAGCAGCCGCCGAAAACCTGGCAGGACCTGGCGGAGTACACCGCGAAGCTGAAAGCGGCAGGCATGAAGTGCGGTTACGCCAGCGGCTGGCAGGGATGGATTCAGATTGAAAACTTCAGCGCCTGGAACGGTCTGCCGGTCGCTACCAAAAACAACGGTTTTGACGGTACTGACGCAGTGCTGGAGTTCAATAAACCGGAACAGGTAAAACATATCGCTCTGCTGGAAGAGCTGAACAAAAAAGGCGATTTCAGCTACTTCGGGCGTAAGGACGAATCCACTGAGAAGTTCTATAACGGGGATTGTGCCATTACCACCGCCTCTTCCGGTTCGCTGGCTGATATCCGCCATTACGCGAAATTCAACTATGGTGTCGGAATGATGCCGTACGATGCCGATGTGAAGGGCGCGCCGCAGAACGCAATTATCGGTGGGGCCAGTCTTTGGGTGATGCAGGGCAAAGACAAAGCCACCTACGAAGGCGTGGCGAAGTTCCTCAACTTCCTGGCGAAGCCTGAAATTGCTGCTGAATGGCACCAGAAGACCGGCTATCTGCCGATCACCACAGCTGCCTACGACCTGACCCGTGAGCAGGGCTTCTATGATAAGAACCCTGGGGCTGATATCGCCACCCGCCAGATGCTGAACAAGCCGCCGTTGCCGTTCACCAAAGGGCTGCGTCTGGGCAACATGCCGCAGATCCGTACCATTGTGGATGAAGAGCTGGAAAGCGTCTGGACCGGGAAGAAAACCCCGCAGCAGGCGCTGGATGCCGCCGTTGAGCGTGGCAATCAGTTATTGCGCCGCTTTGAGCAATCGACCAAATCGTAATGTGAAATGCCGGGTGGCGGCTGCGCCTTACCCGGCCTACAAATGCGCGTAGGCCGGATAAGCGTAGCGCCATCCGGCGCTGTTCAGGAATCAAACTTCCATGTCTTCATCTCGTCCGGTGTTCCGTTCGCGCTGGCTTCCCTATTTACTGGTGGCTCCGCAGCTGGTTATCACCGTTATTTTCTTTATCTGGCCTGCCGGTGAAGCGCTGTGGTACTCGCTACAATCCGTTGATCCGTTTGGTCTTTCCAGCCAGTTTGTCGGACTGGAAAACTTTGTCGCGCTGTTTCATGACCCGTACTACCTCGACTCATTCTGGACCACCATTAAGTTCAGTACGTTAGTCACGGTAAGCGGTCTGCTGGTGTCGTTATTTTTTGCGGCGTTGGTGAATTACGTGGTGCGCGGCAGCCGTTTTTACCAAACGCTGATGCTGTTGCCTTACGCGGTTGCGCCCGCCGTTGCCGCCGTATTGTGGATCTTCCTGTTTAACCCAGGGCGCGGGCTGATTACCTATTTTCTCGGTGAGTTTGGCTATGACTGGAACCATGCGCAAAACAGTGGTCAGGCAATGTTCCTGGTGGTGTTCGCGTCGGTCTGGAAGCAGATTAGTTACAACTTCCTGTTCTTCTTTGCCGCACTGCAGTCTATTCCTCGCTCGCTGATCGAAGCCGCCGCGATTGACGGTGCGGGGCCGGTTCGCCGCTTCTTTAAACTGGCGCTGCCGCTTATTGCCCCGGTGAGCTTCTTCCTGCTGGTGGTGAATCTGGTGTATGCCTTCTTTGACACCTTCCCGGTGATTGATGCTGCCACTGCAGGCGGGCCGGTACAGGCGACCACGACGCTGATTTATAAGATCTATCGCGAAGGTTTTGTCGGGCTGGATCTGGCTTCTTCCGCTGCACAATCGGTGGTGCTGATGTTCCTGGTCATTATTTTGACGGTGGTGCAGTTCCGCTATGTGGAAAGTAAGGTGCGTTACCAATGATTGAGAACCGTCGTGGGCTGACAATATTCAGCCATGCCATGTTGATTATGGGGATCATGGTGATCCTGTTTCCGTTGTACGTCGCGTTTGTCGCGGCGACGCTGGACAACAAAGCGGTGTTTGAGACGCCGATGACACTGGTTCCCGGCTCGCAGCTGCTGGAAAACATGAAATACATCTGGGTCAACGGCGTGGGCGTCAACAGCGCGCCGTTCTGGCTGATGATGCTCAACAGTTTCATCATGGCGTTCAGCATTACGGTAGGGAAAATTACCGTCTCTATGCTCTCCGCATTCGCCATCGTCTGGTTTCGCTTTCCGCTGCGCAACCTGTTCTTCTGGATGATTTTTATCACCCTGATGCTACCGGTTGAGGTGCGTATTTTCCCGACGGTAGAAGTGATCGCCAATCTGAAGATGCTCGACAGCTATGCGGGTCTGACACTGCCGTTGATGGCATCTGCGACAGCGACTTTCCTGTTCCGTCAGTTCTTTATGACCCTGCCGGATGAACTGGTTGAGGCGGCGCGTATTGACGGCGCGTCACCAATGCGTTTTTTCCGCGATATCGTACTACCGTTGTCAAAAACCAATCTGGCGGCGCTGTTCGTTATTACCTTTATCTACGGCTGGAACCAGTATCTGTGGCCGTTGTTAATTATTACCGACGTCAATTTGGGCACTGCGGTGGCGGGTATCAAAGGCATGATTGCCACCGGTGAAGGCACAACGCAGTGGAACCAGGTAATGGCCGCCATGCTGCTGACGCTCATCCCTCCGGTAATCATCGTGTTAGCCATGCAGCGTGCCTTCGTACGTGGCCTGGTCGATAGTGAGAAATAAAAATGGCTGGTTTAAAACTACAGGCAGTAACCAAAAGCTGGGACGGCAAAACCCAGGTGATTAAACCGTTGACGCTGGACGTCGCGGACGGGGAATTTATTGTGATGGTTGGGCCATCCGGCTGCGGTAAGTCTACGCTGCTGCGGATGGTGGCCGGGCTTGAACGGGTAAGCGGCGGCGATATCTGGATTGATAATAAACGCGTCACCGAGATGGAGCCGAAGGATCGCGGCATTGCGATGGTCTTTCAAAACTATGCTCTCTACCCGCATATGAGCGTGGAAGAAAACATGGCCTGGGGGCTGAAAATCCGCGGGATGGGCAAGGAGCATATTGCTGAGCGGGTAAAAGAGGCGGCACGTATTCTCGAGCTGGGTGAGCTGCTCAAACGTCGTCCGCGCGAACTTTCCGGCGGCCAGCGCCAGCGCGTAGCGATGGGACGAGCGATTGTGCGTGACCCGGCGGTATTCTTGTTCGATGAGCCGCTTTCTAACCTTGATGCCAAGCTGCGCGTACAGATGCGTCTGGAGTTACAACATCTGCATCGCCGACTGAAAACCACCTCGCTGTACGTGACCCACGATCAGGTTGAAGCGATGACCCTCGCCCAACGGGTAATGGTAATGAACAAAGGTATTGCCGAGCAAATCGGTACCCCAGTTGAGGTGTATGAAAAACCCGCCAGCCGCTTTGTGGCGAGCTTTATCGGCAGCCCGGCGATGAATCTGCTCGATGGGCGCATCAGCGCTACGGGTACCCATTTTGAGCTGGAGGGCGGCATGATGTTACCCATTGGCAGAAGCGCTAGGGAGTGTATTGGGCGTAACATGACGCTGGGTATCCGCCCGGAGCATATTGCGCTAAGCTCGCAGGCCGAAGGCGGTGTGCCGCTGGTCGTCGACACGCTGGAAATGCTGGGTGCGGATAATCTGGCACATGGACGTTGGGGTGAGCAAAAGCTGGTGGTGCGACTGGCGCATCAGCATCGCCCGACGGCAGGCAGTACGCTGTGGCTGCATCTGCCAGAACATCATCTGCATCTTTTTGATGGCGAAACAGGACAACGCGTATGAATAACTGGCCTTACCCCCATATTGTCGCCCATCGCGGCGGCGGTAAGTTAGCCCCGGAAAACACCCTGGCGGCAATCGACATGGGGGCGCAATATGGGCATACCATGATCGAGTTTGACGCTAAATTGTCGAAAGACGGTGAGATCTTCTTACTGCATGACGACAACCTGGAACGCACCAGTAACGGCTGGGGCGTGGCTGGCGAATTGAACTGGCAGGATCTATTGCGCGTGGACGCCGGCGGCTGGTTTAGCGGTGAGTTTAAAGGCGAACCGTTGCCGCTGCTCTCGCAAGTTGCTGAGCGCTGTCGCCAGCACGGCATGATGGCAAATATTGAGATCAAACCCACCACCGGGACGGAGGCGCTCACCGGGAAGGTCGTGGCGCTGGCCGCACGTGAATTGTGGGCGGGAATGACGTCACCGCTGTTGTCATCCTTTGAAATTGATGCGCTAGAAGCGGCGCAGCAGGCGGTGCCTGAACTGCCGAGAGGTTTGCTGCTGGATGAATGGCGCGAGGACTGGCGTGAGCTGACCACGCGGCTTGGCTGCGTCTCTATTCATCTTAATCATAAGCTGCTGGATGAGGCGCGCGTGGATGCGCTGCGCGATGCTGGGCTACGTATTCTGGTTTATACCGTCAACCGACCCCAGCGCGCGGCAGAACTGCTGCGCTGGGGCGTAGACAGCATCTGTACCGATGCCATTGATACCATTGGTCCGGATTTCCAGCCCAGTTAAGGCCCAATCGTTTTTAACGGAACGTTAGGTTGCGGCGTGCTGGAGGGCTTCAGCATGTCGCCGTTCTTTTTCTCCGACAGCATATGTTGCTTATTCAGCGAGCTGTCCGGATTACGGGTTCCACTCAACATCCCTCCGTTGCTGTTAGGCAGCATTTGCTGCTGTCCAGAATTCAACTCGCCCGGCTGAGACTGCAGCACGCGCTGGGTGTTCGTGTTGATTTGGTTTTCCATATGCTGTTGCTGCATGCGCGTCTGCGTTTGCAACTGCTGGTTGAGCATCCCTTTCTGCTGAATCTGCTGTGATTGCATTTGGGTTTGCATACGCTGCTGACTCGGGATCTGATAACCGGGTTGATTCGGGTTATTCATGGTGTTGATGGGCTGTGCAAAGCCTGCAAACGGCAAGAGCATGGCTAAAAGTAAGAGTCGTTTCATCGCTTTTCTCCTCTCGGGGATCATTTAAGTTTACTCCTTTCTCGCCGTTACGATGATTATTTCAGAGTTATGCACCAGGCTTAGTGGGGGCCGACCCCCGTACATCTGGAGAATAACGATGATAAAACCGACGTTTTTACGCCGGGTAGCCATTGCTGCTCTGCTCTCAGGAAGTTGTTTTAGCGTGGCTGCCGCGCCGGCTGCGCCACCACCAGTATCCTACGGTGTCGAGGAAGATGTGTTCCATCCCGTTCGTGCGCAACAGGGGATGGTGGCTTCCGTAGATGCTTTAGCCACCCAGGTTGGGGTGGATATTCTGAAACAGGGCGGGAATGCCGTTGATGCCGCTGTAGCCGTTGGCTACGCGCTGGCGGTGACGCATCCGCAGGCAGGCAATCTGGGCGGCGGCGGGTTTATGCTGCTGCGTACCAAAGACGGTAACACCACGGCGATCGATTTTCGTGAAATGGCTCCCGCTGGCGCGACCCGCGACATGTTCCTCGATGAACAGGGCAACGCCGATGCGAAAAAGTCGCTAACCTCACATCTGGCATCCGGTACGCCGGGTACCGTGGCGGGTTTCTCGCTGGCGCTGGAGAAATACGGCACGATGCCGCTGAACAAAGTCGTGCGCCCGGCAATGAAGCTAGCGGAAGAAGGCTTTGTGGTTAACGACGCGCTGGCTGACGATCTGAAAACCTATGGCAGCGAAGTGCTCCCTAATCACGAGAACAGCAAAGCCATTTTCTGGAAAGACGGCGAGCCGCTGAAAAAGGGCGACAAGCTGGTGCAAACGAACCTGGCGAAAAGCCTGGAGATGATTGCCGAGAACGGTCCGGATGCGTTTTATAAAGGGGCAATTGCCGATCAGATTGCGGAGGAAATGCAGAAAAACGGCGGGTTGATGACCAAAGAGGATTTAGCCAGCTATAAAGCCGTGGAGCGTACGCCGATTAGCGGCGACTATCGCGGATATCAGGTCTTCTCCATGCCACCGCCGTCCTCTGGCGGTATTCACATCGTACAGATCCTCAATATTCTCGAAAACTTCGATATGAAGAAGTACGGGTTTGGCAGCGCTGATGCCATGCAGGTAATGGCTGAAGCGGAGAAATATGCCTACGCCGACCGCTCGGAGTATCTGGGCGACCCGGATTTTGTGAAAGTACCGTGGCAGGCGCTGACCAATAAAGCCTATGCCAAATCGCTTGCCGATCAAATTGATATCAACAAGGCTAAGCCTTCCAGCCAGATCAAACCTGGCAAGCTCGCGCCGTATGAAAGTAACCAAACCACCCACTTCTCGGTGGTGGATAAAGACGGCAATGCCGTGGCGGTGACGTATACACTGAACACCACCTTCGGCACCGGGATTGTGGCGGGTAACACCGGCATTCTGCTTAATAACGAAATGGACGATTTCTCCGCCAAACCGGGCGTGCCGAACGTTTACGGGCTGGTGGGCGGCGATGCTAACGCGGTTGGGCCGAAGAAGCGTCCGCTGTCGTCCATGTCGCCGACCATCGTGGTAAAAGACGGGAAAACCTGGCTGGTGACCGGTAGCCCTGGTGGCAGCCGAATTATCACCACCGTGCTGCAAATGGTAGTGAACAGCGTTGATTTTGGAATGAACGTTGCCGAAGCGACCAACGCGCCGCGCTTCCATCATCAGTGGTTGCCCGATGAACTGCGCGTCGAGAAAGGTTTTAGCCCGGACACCATTAAGCTGCTGGAGCAGAAAGGGCAGAAAGTCGCGCTGAAGGAAGCGATGGGCAGTACGCAGAGCATTATGGTTGGACCGGATGGCGCACTGTATGGCGCATCTGACCCGCGTTCCGTGGATGATTTAACGGCGGGATACTGATTTGAGAGGCCCTCTTCGGTGGAAGAGGGCTTGCTGTTTCTGCGCTGAGCCTCGATCAGAGTTATTTTTTCAGTAGCTTGTATCCTTGCTCTGAAACGCGGTAGTAAGGCATGGATTTATGTCCGCTATCTTCAATATTTACCAATCCCTCACTGGCCAATTTATTGACAATATTAACAACATTGCTGAAACCAGGTATTCCTTTAAAGGACAGTGCGCGATCCAGATTCATCCAGTTCCAGTTAATATCTTTTTCAGCCATAACTTTCAGTACGTTAAGTTCTGTTTCAGTTATCATGGTTTATCGCGTCCGAGTAAGCTTAGCTTCGTGTTGTTTTGCTCGTTTCGTAGTCTTTTAAATATTTCTCCAGCGGCCAGGCAGTACCTAAATCAACGATTTCACCGCTATCTTTATCGATGATGAAAGGCACATTTCCTGCCAGGCGGGAAGCGTTGTCTCCGGTTTCGAGGTATTCCCTCGATTCGAAGCAAAAAAACCAACCTTCTGCAAACCGTCCGTGGAGTGTGATGACGACGGAAGCATCCGCCTCGCTAAGGTACGTATTAGCTTTGTTTATGGCTTCTTCATAAGTAAACATAGAAATCTTCCTGGCGGTACGAAGCTTTATCGTTGACCTATTACTCTTTTCGCTCAAGCCCAATATATTCAACAAAACCCTCTCCAGAGTAAACATTCATTCTTACTCTGAGAATATCTATTGCATCTTTTGCAAGTTCTTTAGGTATGAATAAAACAAAAACTCTGTCATCGCCATCAATAATTGTTCCTAATGCCAATTGCGAAAATATATCGTCTGGCAATATATAATCACCTAATGTGTCTCTGCTTATTTTTTTTGCTTTTTGCTCTAAAACGTCTAACGGTATTTTTTTCATTCTATGGTCTCCATTCAGGGCTAATTAAATCGCCATCAGGTGAAAAGTTAAATCTGCGTCCATAAGGGTCAGATATAGAACTCTTACTATTCAAATTGTGATCCCTAAATATCTTTAAAATCGCTCTATCACCAAGAGACGATCTTAATGTCCCATCTGGATGAACATGGCTGGACCATCGCCAGCCTTTAGCTGCAAGCTCTTCAGCTTCGACAGCACCTATCGGTACTCCGGTTGCATTTCCGCGAATAATCAATCTTCTACCACCTGTTGTGAACATTGCAAACTCGTCGCCTGTAGCAGCACTAAGTGCCGCTAAATCATTCTGCCCAAAGTCTTTGGTTACAATAATTCTTGAGCCCACTTTGGGCAATTGTGTCAGAGTTTTTATTTGTGCAACACTCAAGTCCTCCACACCGGCGGCAATCGCGCGATAATTCTGCCTTGTTGTCGCAATGGTAGTAGCATCAATGCTATCTGGAACTGATAGTGGCTTCCTGACTTTTACCTGTCCGAGCTTTTCCACTTCCGAAGCTAATCCTAACCGACCCATTCCAAAAACAGATGCGATTGATGCTAAGGCTATTATGGTTCCTTTTGTTTGATCGTTCATAACCTGCTCGTAACCCGCAGGCGCATCGCCTCCCAGCTTCTCCGCCGTTTCCCTAAAGCCGTCGATATTCCCGTTGTAGATCCCTCCGGCGGCAAGCAGTCTGCCAATCCCTTTGCTGTTTAACGTTTTGAGGCCGTTGTTTGCGGGAGTTTTTGGAGGGGGGATAAACAGGCGGTTGTAATTCTCGGGAAACACCAGGTAACTGAACTCAGTGTTGGCAATAAGATGTTTGCAGAGGATATATTCATAGCTGATGGTTATTGTTTCTGTATCTAAACTATTTTCACTGAACTGCTGCTGAATACCGGATAAGAATGCTCCTCGTAGTTGAATATAATAATATTTCTCCCATCTACCGAATCTATTGATGCGGTAGAAATAAAACTCCATATACAATTGCTCGTTGTTGTTAATCGCATTAACAAACAACGGCGTGCTTTTATCGATCAGCTTACAAAAGCGTAGCCCGTGCAACTGAGAGCCTTTGCCAGTACTGGTTATACTATTAGCGAGCGAAAAGGCAAAGATTTCGTCCTCGTGTCCGATTTGCCAGCGATTACCCACAGATGCAAGGGTTCCACATCCGGCAGAAATAACGCCTTGTTGCTGCCCTGAAACCATCAGATAGACGATATCACTCATGACATCCTTATCCTTTATTACGTGTTATTGTAAAACGGAGGTTTTTATTCTTCCATTTTTAATTACGCTTTTTGATGGTGTTCGTATATAGCAGAAACAAAACGTTTCATTTTAAGTGGGTTTTGTTGAGGATAATCTGAATATAAATAATGTGTGGGGCAAGTGTTTGTATATTTAATAACTGTGAATTATTAATTGAATATGTGTTGATATTTTTTATTCCATATTGATGGCCTACAGCCTTCTGAACGTTGCAGGTCTTATTAGTTCCTTAAGGAACATACTGTTGCAGTGATTCAGACCAGTGAAATATTTGGCTGCTTTTATCCTGCAGGTTCACGACCTCTAAATCATAAAATCCCTGCGTCTTTGCCGACCGCAATTTCAGGATGTACTTACTCTCGCTGATGTCGTGCTGCCTTGTGCCGTCTTTATTCCAGTCTCCGGCGATATCCGAATAGTAATAAACAAGGTCAGAAAACACGTTGATTATCTTGCTGTCTTTGATGGTGTAGAGTTCCAGCACTTCATAAAACGCCCCGCCGCCGGAGTAGGCATCGGAGTAGCCACCGCGCACCCCGAACGCCAGAGTATCGGGAGCGATCCGGTACGGTGCCAGATCCAATTTTGTATAATAAGCCAGCGGTCTGACGGACTCATCATCGCTCTCTTTCTCGGCAGCTTTATTCCACGCTGAGATCTGGTTTAATGGTTTTTCCGAGCGGGCAATCGGCTGCAGCTGTTGGTTCTGCCAGGAGAAAACGCCGAGATATAATTTATTGGCGCGTCCGTTGTTGTAGTTTTCCGGACAGGTGTTATCCGCATACTTTTTTGCCTGCCCGGCATCGGCCTGATTGTCAGCAAAACAGGCAATGCCAATATATTTACCCTCTTTTCCCCAGGCTTTGGCGCCGGTGAGGATCAGATTATTAGGATTTTCGTTCGGCGCAACCCAGCCAATCCACTGGTTCTCTGATAATCCCTGTGGAAGTTCACCAAATCCTTTCGCAGGTGTTGCCCCTGCCATTTGCTCAGCAAAAATCTGTTTACCTTCAGTATGTTGAATAACGCCGGGTACGGCATCGAGATTTTGTACGGTAGTGGCAAAAGCTGGGGAGAGCGAGGCCAGTAAAACCAGGGGAACAAACTTTTTCACTATTGCGTCCTTTCAATAAGCAGGGCGATAAGACTCGCCCTTAAATTTATTTCACGCGTGCCATAAAATATGCATCCACGTACTCGCCGTTGCGCAGGCCGTATTTCTTACCTGTCCCTTCGATCTCAAAGCCATGCTTTTTATAGACCGCAACCGCAGGTTCGTTATCCACAAACACTGTTAACTCGATACGGTCGACGCGCAGCCAGTTGTCGCACATGTCGATCATCGTACGGAGAAGCGCGCTGGCAACACCGCGATTCTGCCAGCGGGCATCAACGCAGATACCAAAATCGGCCACGTGGCTGCGGCGCGGGCGCTGCGCGACCTCAATACAGAGATGTCCGACGACGATATCGTCAATGCACGCGACCAGTTGTTTGATTCCGACCCGTTCGGTTAGTCGCTCTTGCCACATCTCCATGGAAGGATGAGGAACCTGTAGCGTGTTGTGATACACCTCTGGCTGGGCATGGATCTGACGAATTGCGTCGTAATCTTTCGGTTCAGCGTGGCGTATCACTATCTCACTCATTCCTTATCTCCTTCAGGGTTAATTGAGTCTTTACCCTCGCTGAGAAAGAAAATTCCGTCAACTGCATTTTTTTGCAAAAAGAAGTAGACAAGTGCGAATGAGAATGATTATTATTGCTCTGCGTTCAGGGGAACCCCTACGGAGAACCTGAAAGCACGACATTGCTCACATTGCTTCCAGTATTACTTTAGCCAGCTTTTGCTGGCTTTTTTTTTTGGGGTTTTGTTTCAGCCTGGCTTACTTGTCATTTTGTCCCCGGGATGATGCCGGATGGCGCTTGCGCTTATCCGGCCTACGGCTGAGACCTGGGTTTTGTAGGCCGGATAAGGCAACGCCGCAACCGGCAAAGAATCCAACATTCAGTCTCCAGCCGCTTTGCGCTATGGTGTAGACAATCACCTTCAAAAGGACTGTCTCATGACCTTACACTGCGCATTTATTGGTTTTGGTAAAAGTACCACTCGCTACCATTTGCCGTACGTCCTCAACCGCAAGAATAGCTGGCATGTCGCGCATATTTTCCGCCGTAACGCCAGGCCGGAAGAGCAGGCCCCGCAGTATTCACATATTCACTTCACCAGCGACCTCGACGAGATCTTAAACGATCCGCAGGTGAAGTTAGTGATCGTTTGTACCCATGCTGACAGCCATTTTGACTACGCCAAACGTGCGCTGGAGGCGGGTAAAAACGTGCTGGTTGAGAAACCGTTCACGCCGACGCTGGCAGAAGCAAAAGTGCTGTTCGAACTGGCGCAAAGCAAAGGGCTGACCGTTACGCCGTATCAGAATCGTCGTTTTGATTCCTGCTTCCTTACCGCCAAAAAGGCGATTGAGAGCGGCAAGCTCGGCGAAATTGTTGAGGTTGAAAGCCATTTCGATTACTACCGTCCCGAGGCGGAAACTAAGCCGGGACTGCCGCAGGACGGCGCATTTTATGGCCTGGGCGTACACACCATGGATCAGATTATCTCGTTGTTCGGACGCCCCGATCATGTGGCCTATGACATCCGCAGCCTGCGTAATAAAGCGAACCCGGACGATACCTTTGAAGCGCAACTGTTCTACGGTGACCTGAAAGCCATTGTTAAAACCAGTCATCTGGTGAAAATCGACTATCCGAAGTTTATCGTCCATGGCACCAAAGGCTCGTTTGTGAAGTACGGCATCGACCAGCAGGAAACCAGTCTGAAGGCCAATATCATGCCAGGTGAGCCAGGTTTCGCTGCTGATGATTCCATCGGAATGCTGGAGTATGTCAACGATGACGGCATCACAGTAAAAGAAGAGGTGAAGCCGGAGGTGGGGGATTACGGTCGCGTCTATGATGCGCTGTACCAGACGCTGACCGCCGGTACGCCTAATTACGTCAAGGAATCTGAAGTTCTAACTAACCTGGAGATTCTCGAACGCGCCTTCGAACAGGCATCTCCGGCGACGATAACCCTCGCCAAATAGCCTGCACAGACTCCTCTGGGTTTATTCATATTTTTTGAACAGAGGAGTCAATTTTCACCCTCTATGATCCCAGGCGGATTGAGTCCACACTTACTCCATCGAAAACATCTGGGGGTGAACACAATGATCTATTTACGCAAAGCTAACGACCGCGGTCATGCGAATCATGGCTGGCTCGATTCCTGGCATACCTTCTCTTTTGCCAACTACTATGACCCGAACTTTATGGGGTTCTCGGCACTGCGCGTGATTAACGATGACGTGATTGACGCAGGCCAGGGCTTTGGCACTCACCCCCATAAAGACATGGAAATCCTGACCTACGTGCTGGAAGGCGCGGTGGAACATCAGGACAGCATGGGCAACAAAGAGCAGGTTCCGGCCGGAGAGTTTCAGATTATGAGCGCCGGGACGGGGATCCGTCACTCGGAGTACAACCCGAGTAATACTGAGAAGCTGCATCTGTATCAGATCTGGATCATGCCGCAGGAAAACGGTATTACGCCGCGCTATGAACAGCGCCGTTTCGATGCCGCTCAGGGTAAACAACTGGTGCTGTCGCCTGATGCCCGCGATGGCTCACTGAAAGTGTACCAGGATATGGAGCTGTACCGTTGGGCGCTGGTCAAAGATGAGCAGTCGGTACATCAGATTGCCGCTGAACGTCGCGTCTGGATCCAGGTCGTTAAAGGCAACGTCACCATTAACGGAACCAAAGCGACCACCAGTGACGGTCTGGCAATCTGGGATGAACAGGCAATTTCTATTCATGCCGACAGCGACAGCGAAGTGTTATTGTTTGATCTGCCGCCAGTCTAACGTGCTGTAACCTGATGTAGGCCGGATAAGACGCGAAAGCGTTGCCATCCGGCTTTTCATCGTTTGTCATTAATTCCGTGCGTCCGTGGTAAACTGGGGGAATCTATCCCTTTTTAACGCTTCAGGACGATGAAAAAGAAAAGACCCGTACTTCAGGATGTAGCCGACCGCGTGGGCGTGACCAAAATGACGGTCAGTCGCTTTTTGCGTAACCCGGAGCAGGTCTCCGTGGCGCTGCGGGGCAAAATTGCCGCTGCACTTGATGAGCTGGGTTATATTCCCAATCGCGCTCCTGATATCCTTTCTAACGCCACCAGTCGCGCTATCGGCGTGTTGTTACCGTCTCTCACTAACCAGGTTTTTGCTGAAGTGTTACGCGGCATTGAGGCCGTCACCGACGCCCATGGTTATCAAACTATGCTCGCGCACTACGGCTATAAGCCAGAGATGGAACAAGAGCGCCTGGAATCGATGCTGTCGTGGAATATCGATGGCCTGATCCTCACCGAACGTAGCCATACGCCTCGTACGCTGAAAATGATTGAGGTCGCCGGTATCCCGGTGGTTGAGCTGATGGACAGCCAGTCCCCGTGCCTGGATATCGCCGTCGGTTTCGACAACTTTGAAGCCGCGCGCCAGATGACTGCCGCTATCATCGCCCGCGGGCACCGTCATGTTGCCTATCTTGGCGCACGTCTTGATGAACGTACTATCATCAAACAGAGAGGCTACGAGCAGGCAATGCGCGATGCCAACCTGGTGCCGTACAGCGTGATGGTGGAACAGTCTTCTTCCTACTCCTCCGGTATTGAACTCATCCGTCAGGCGCGGCGCGAATACCCGCAGCTCGACGGCATTTTCTGTACCAACGATGACCTGGCGGTAGGGGCGGCCTTCGAATGCCAGCGTTTAGGGCTGAAAATCCCGGATGACATGGCGATTGCCGGATTCCACGGTCACGACATCGGACAGGTGATGGAGCCGCGTCTGGCGAGCGTGCTCACGCCGCGTGAACGCATGGGCAGCATTGGTGCTGAACGCCTGCTGGCGCGCATCCGTGGTGAAGCAGTCACACCTAAAATGTTAGATTTAGGTTTCACCTTGTCACCGGGCGGATCTATTTAAGCCAACAAGTTTGAAGTAGCTCACACTTATACACTTCGAGCACGAATGGATATTGCTTCTCTATTTATCCGGCTGGACAATGTTACCGATAACAGTTACCCGTAACAATTTCCAGATTCTTGTACCAGTGGGGGCAACGCTTTGAGCACGACTAATCATGATCACCACGTTTACGTTCTGATGGGCGTATCGGGCAGCGGTAAATCTGCTGTCGCCAGCGAAGTGGCGCATCAACTGCAGGCCGCGTTTCTTGATGGCGATTTTCTCCATCCGCGCAGCAACATCATGAAAATGGCTTCCGGTGAGCCACTCAACGATGATGACCGTAAACCGTGGTTACAGGCGCTGAATGACGCCGCTTTTGCGATGCAGCGTACCAACAAGGTTTCGCTGATCGTCTGTTCCGCTCTGAAAAAAGTCTATCGCGACCAGCTACGCGACGGTAACCCGAACCTCTCTTTCATCTATCTGAAAGGGGATTTTGACGTTATCGAAAGCCGTCTGAAAGCGCGTAAAGGCCACTTCTTCAAAACGCAGATGCTGGTGACCCAGTTTGAAGCGCTGGAAGAACCAGGTGCGAATGAAAACGATGTACTGGTGGTCGATATCGATCAACCACTGGACGGTGTGGTCGCCAGCACCATTGAGGTTATTAACCAGGGCAGTAAGTAGTGAGTACATTAACGCTTGTTTTAACAGCAGTAGGGTCCGTTTTATTACTGCTGTTTTTAGTGATGAAGGCGCGTATGCACGCCTTCCTTGCTTTGATGGTGGTGTCTATTGGTGCAGGTCTCTTTTCCGGTATGCCGCTCGATAAAATCGCCGCGACTATGGAAAAAGGGATGGGAGGCACGCTCGGTTTCCTGGCGATTGTTGTGGCGTTGGGGGCGATGTTCGGCAAGATTTTGCATGAGACCGGCGCAGTCGATCAAATTGCCGTCAAAATGCTGAAATCCTTCGGCCACAGCCGCGCACATTACGCGATTGGCCTGGCCGGGCTTATCTGTGCGCTACCGCTGTTCTTTGAGGTGGCGATTGTGCTGCTGATCAGCGTGGCGTTCTCGATGGCGCGTCACACCGGTACCAACCTGGTTAAATTAGTCATTCCGTTGTTTGCAGGCGTAGCGGCGGCTGCGGCGTTTTTACTGCCGGGGCCAGCGCCGATGTTGCTGGCTTCGCAGATGCACGCTGACTTTGGCTGGATGATCCTGATTGGCCTGTGTGCCGCGATTCCGGGCATGATTATCGCCGGACCACTGTGGGGTAATTTCATCAGCCGTTACGTTGAGCTGAACATTCCTGATGACATTACCGAGCCGCATCTGGGCGAAGGTAAAATGCCGTCCTTCGGCTTTAGCTTGTCGCTGATCCTGCTGCCGCTGGTATTGGTTGGTCTGAAAACCATCGCCGCGCGCTTTGTGCCGGTTGGTTCTTCAACTTACGAATGGTTTGAGTTTATCGGTCACCCGTTTACCGCGATTCTGGTTGCTTGTCTGGTGGCGATTTACGGTCTGGCGATTCGCCAGGGTATGCCAAAAGACAAAGTGATGGAGATCTGCGGTCATGCGCTGCAACCGGCGGGGATTATCCTGCTGGTGATTGGTGCAGGTGGCGTGTTTAAACAAGTGCTGGTTGATTCCGGCGTCGGTCCGGCGCTGGGCGAAGCGTTAACCGGAATGGGCCTGCCGATTGCCATTACCTGCTTCGTGCTGGCGGCAGCGGTGCGTATCATTCAGGGTTCCGCGACTGTGGCCTGCTTAACGGCGGTCGGTCTGGTGATGCCGGTGATTGAACAGTTAAACTTCTCCGGCGCACAGATGGCGGCACTGTCTATTTGTATCGCAGGCGGCTCGATCGTGGTCAGCCACGTTAACGACGCCGGTTTCTGGTTGTTCGGTAAATTTACCGGCGCAACGGAAGCACAAACGTTGAAGACCTGGACGATGATGGAAACCATCCTCGGTACGGTCGGCGCGATTGTCGGTATGATTGCTTTCCAGCTGTTGAGCTGAGTCTTGTTGCCCGGTGGCGCTTGCGCTTACCGGGCCTGGAAATGAGCACACATCCACATCGTAGGCCGGGTAAGCGCAAGCGTCACCCGGCTTTTTTACAGCACCATCACACCATCCTCGGTTTTCAACCAACGCGGCGCTTTCAGCGTGTCGGCGAAATAGCCCACCAAATCCTGCAGCAAATCACCCGCTACTCGCTCCATATCATCAGAAAGCGTTTTGCTCATCAGTAAATGCGTCAAAAGCTGGCAGTAACGCCCCATCTGGTCTGTCTCAGGCTCGAAAAGGGGAAAACGGGTCGGGAATGTTTCTACCGTCAGACTGGCCTGCAGATGCTGCGGTACAGGCTCCGTTAAGGTCGGTTGCAATAACGCGAGACAGGCCGACAGACGTGCACAAATCGCCAGTTTTTCAACCGGGTCATGGCATTCAACCAGTCCTTCGACAAAACGCTCGCAGTTATCCGCCAGTTCGGTGAAATCCGTGGCATGGCTAAAGGGCAGGGTAAATAAAGAGTGTGAAAAGAGAGGGGTAGTCGCCATAGGGCAGCCTCCAGTATGTTTTATTTAAACCACCACCGGAGAGGCTAATCTCGCGGGTGGCAGAATCGAGCGGAGTTAGCCTTACCGGTCATACTGGATACCGGCGCGTCTTGCGACGCCCCCGCTCGACCCGCCATTGAGACGAAATCGGTCGCACGACATAGAAGTATATGTCGCCAGTATGATTTTCAGAAGGCTAATTCTGACACCTGATTTTGCAGGTGCAGCGAGAAGATAAGGCTAATCCACGATGCTGACAAGAGGGCATTCCGGAAGGCGCTTCGCAGAAATGAAAATACGTTATATCAGTAACTTAAAAGCATAAGGAATACCTGAAATTACAGCGCAATGCCGTTCAGTTAAACATGTAGGGTGAACATGTGATTATTGCTCAGGTTTCCGTTCACCTCAGTGGTGTCATTTCTCTGAAGCGCTGATACCCGTGAACGTGCAAGGGAGGCTCACCGCCGCCTCCCTTGCAACCCAGGCTCCCGGCGGGAAAATCGTCGCTGCGCGAGTTATTCGTCTTATTCCGTCTGCCTGTCGGGTCGGGGCCGAGCCTGCATCCCTGCAGGCCGTCCCCTCTGCCCGCATCCCTGCGGGCAGCCCCGGTCAGCCGTCAACGCCTCATCGATTTTCAGCCGGACCAGGGTGTCGCTTCAGCGATCTGGCTTTCAGCTATATCCGTTTTGCTGTTCAGAGGTATTCAAGTAAAAGCTCAGGTGGTCAGGTGTGGGCTGGTCCGGCTGAAAATTGCCGACGCGTTTCCGTAAGGCCGGGAGAACCCGCAGGGATGCGGGTTCAGGGCGCGTTTTGCATGGACGCTGCCTCGCGCCCGGCCCGGTAGCCTGGAGGAATAAGTGGAGGGAACCACGAAGTGGCAATTTTCCTGCCGGGAGCCGGGATTGTTAAGGGGGCTGCGTAGCCCCCTTAACACGTTCACTGGTGACGAGATCTCAGAGAAGCAATGAACATAACGTGAACGGAATCGTTCTCTGAAATGCCATGCTCTCCAGCTTCAAAACGGTCACCCCTTCATCCACATCCGTACGCCGTCGAGGAACATCTGGGTGGCCATCATCACCAGAATCAGCCCCATCAGGCGCTCCAGCGCGTTCACCCCTTTCTCCCCCAGCAGACGCAAAAACAGCGACGACTGCAACAGAATCACAAACGTACCGCCCCAGGCGATCAGCAGGGCGATTACCAGATGCCCCATCTGATTAGGATACTGATGCGACAACAGCATTAGTGAAGCCAGGATTGTCGGACCGGCTACCAGCGGGATCGCCAGCGGAACGATAAACGGCTCTTCACCCGCCGGAAGCCCGGTGCTATTCCCGGTGGCGCTGGGGAAAATCATCTTAATGGCGATCAGGAACAAAATGATGCCCCCGGAGATAGAAACGGTTTCCGCGCGCAGGTTAAGAAATGCCAGAATTTTCTCGCCCGCAAACAGGAATATCAGCATCACCAACAGCGCAATGAACAGCTCGCGAATCATAATCGCGCGGCGGCGTTTTGGTTCGGTATGTTTCAATACGGACATGAAAATGGGCAGATTTCCGAGTGGATCCATAATCAGGATCAATAAAACTGCCGCTGAAATGATTTCATTCATAACTCAAATTCCCTGATAATTACCACGGACTTTCTGCTTGCTTGCGCAGCGGGATAAGTCGCATTACTGATGGCTTCGCTATCATTGATTAATTTCACTTGCGACTTTGGCTGCATTTTGTATGGTGAAGGATATGCCACCAGGACACTGGCATACATACACAGCACACATCTCTGCAGGAAAAAAACGCTATGAAAAATGTTGGTTTTATCGGCTGGCGCGGTATGGTCGGCTCTGTTCTCATGCAACGCATGGTTGAGGAGCGTGACTTCGACGCCATTCGCCCTGTTTTCTTTTCTACTTCCCAGCTCGGGCAGGCGGCACCGACATTCGGTGGAACCGCGACCGGCACGCTTCAGGACGCTTTTGATCTGGATGCGCTGAAGGCGCTCGATATCATCGTGACCTGTCAGGGCGGCGATTATACCAACGAAATCTATCCAAAGCTTCGTGAAAGCGGTTGGCAGGGTTACTGGATTGACGCGGCCTCTTCGCTGCGTATGAAAGACGACGCCATCATTATTCTCGATCCGGTTAACCAGGATGTCATCACCGATGGCCTGAATAAAGGTATTAAGACCTTTGTCGGCGGTAACTGTACCGTTAGCCTGATGCTGATGTCCCTTGGTGGCCTGTTTGCCAATGACCTGGTCGACTGGGTCTCCGTGGCGACCTATCAGGCGGCTTCCGGCGGCGGCGCGCGTCATATGCGCGAGCTGTTGTCTCAGATGGGTCATCTGTATGGCCATGTGGCCGAGGAGCTGGCGACCCCTTCCTCTGCTATTCTCGACATTGAACGTAAAGTGACGACCCTGTCCCGTAGCGGTGAACTGCCGGTTGATAACTTTGGCGTACCGCTGGCCGGTAGCCTGATTCCGTGGATCGACAAACAGCTCGATAACGGTCAGAGCCGTGAAGAGTGGAAGGGACAGGCGGAAACCAACAAAATTCTCAACACGTCTTCCGTGATCCCGGTTGATGGTCTGTGCGTGCGCGTCGGCGCGCTGCGCTGCCACAGCCAGGCGTTCACCATCAAACTGAAAAAAGATGTGTCTATTCCGACCGTGGAAGAACTGCTGGCGGCGCACAACCCGTGGGCGAAAGTAGTACCAAACGATCGTGAAATCACCATGCGTGAGTTAACCCCGGCGGCCGTTACCGGCACGTTGACCACGCCAGTAGGTCGTCTGCGTAAGCTGAATATGGGACCGGAGTTCCTGTCAGCCTTTACCGTAGGTGACCAGCTGCTTTGGGGTGCTGCGGAGCCATTGCGCCGCATGTTACGTCAACTGGCGTAATGGTTTGTTAATGATCAAAGGGTGCTGAGTCACCCTTTTTTTTGCGTAATACAGGAGTAAGCGCAGATGTTTCATTTTTTACCAGGAGTAAGATAAAGCATTGGCTATTCTTTAAGGGTGACTTAGTACCGGAGGTATTAAGTTGTTGCCTGAAGGTGGGACGACGCAGAGAGGATGCACAATTGTGCTGCGCCGTTCAGGTCAAAAAAAGTGTCGCTACCTGATGTCGAAAATCAGTTGGAAGGGGTGACACCATAAAACAGGATGACAACCATGTCCGTTCGTATCGATAGAGACGTGATTAATGCGCTAATTGCAGGCCATTTTGCGGATCCTTTTTCCGTACTCGGTATGCACCAAACTGACGCTGGACTTGAAGTCCGCGCCCTATTACCTGACGCCACCGAAGTGTGGGTGATCGAACCCAAAACCGGACGCAAAGTCGGCAAGCTGGATTGCCTCGACTCTCGTGGTTTTTTCTGTGCAGTACTTCCCCGCCGTAAAAATTTCTTTCGCTATCAGTTGGCCGTTGTCTGGCATGGACAGCAGAATCTGATTGATGACCCTTATCGTTTTGGCCCATTGATCCAGGATATGGATGCCTGGCTGCTATCTGAAGGTACGCACCTGCGACCTTACGAAACGCTGGGCGCGCATGCGGATACCATGGATGGCGTAACCGGCACGCGCTTCTCCGTCTGGGCGCCTAACGCTCAACGCGTGTCAGTGGTTGGGCAGTTCAACTACTGGGATGGCCGTCGCCACCCGATGCGCCTGCGCAAAGAAAGCGGTATCTGGGAGCTGTTTATCCCCGGCGCGCAGCATGGCCAGCTGTATAAATATGAGATGATCGATGCCAACGGTAAGCTGCGAATCAAAGCGGACCCTTACGCCTTCGAAGCGCAAATGCGCCCGGAAACCGCGTCGCTTATCTGTGGTCTGCCGGAAAAAGTGGTGCAAAGCGAGGAGCGTAAAAAAGCCAACCAGTTTGATGCGCCAATATCTATCTATGAAGTGCACCTGGGTTCATGGCGTCGTCATACCGATAACAACTTCTGGCTGAGCTACCGCGAGCTGGCGGATCAGCTGGTGCCTTACGCCAAGTGGATGGGCTTTACCCACCTTGAACTGTTGCCGATTAACGAGCATCCGTTCGACGGTAGCTGGGGTTACCAACCTACCGGCATGTATGCGCCGACCCGTCGATTTGGTACGCGCGATGACTTCCGCTATTTTGTGAATGCCGCGCATCAGGCGGGGCTGAACGTCATTCTTGACTGGGTGCCGGGCCATTTCCCGTCGGACGACTTTGGTCTGGCAGAGTTTGATGGCACCAGGCTGTATGAGCACAGCGACCCGCGAGAAGGGTATCACCAGGACTGGAACACGCTGATCTACAACTACGGTCGCCGTGAAGTCAGCAACTATCTGGTGGGCAACGCCCTGTACTGGATTGAGCGCTTTGGTATCGACGCGCTGCGCGTGGATGCCGTGGCATCGATGATTTATCGCGACTACAGCCGTAAAGAAGGTGAATGGATCCCAAATGAATTTGGCGGTCGTGAAAACCTCGAAGCCATTGAGTTTTTACGCAATACCAACCGTATTCTTGGCGAACAGGTGCCTGGTGCGGTGAGCATGGCGGAAGAGTCCACTGATTTTGCTGGCGTTTCAAGACCGCAGGACATGGGCGGTTTAGGGTTCTGGTATAAGTGGAACCTCGGCTGGATGCACGACACGCTGGACTACATGAAGCTGGATCCGGTTTATCGCCAACATCACCACGATAAGCTGACCTTCGGCATGCTGTACAACTACACCGAGAACTTTGTCCTGCCGTTGTCGCACGATGAAGTGGTGCACGGCAAGAAATCGATTCTCGACCGCATGCCGGGCGATGCGTGGCAGAAGTTTGCCAACCTGCGCGCCTACTACGGCTGGATGTGGGCCTTCCCAGGCAAGAAACTGCTGTTTATGGGCAACGAGTTTGCGCAGGGACGTGAATGGAACCATGACGCGAGCCTCGACTGGCACCTGCTGGAAGGCGGTGATAACTGGCATCACGGCGTACAGCGTCTGGTGCGTGATCTGAACCTCACCTATCGTCATCACAAAGCGCTGCACGAGCTCGACTTTGACGCCTATGGCTTTGAGTGGCTGGTGGTGGATGACAAAGAACGTTCGGTGCTGGCTTTCGTGCGTCGTGACAAGGTCGGCAATGAAATCATCGTGGTCAGTAACTTTACGCCTGTGCCCCGCCACGGCTATCGCTTCGGTATCAATCAGCCGGGGAAATGGCGTGAGATCCTCAATACCGATTCGATGCATTACCACGGCAGCAATACTGGCAACGGCGGTGCGGTGCACAGTGATGAAATCGCCAGTCATGGTCGTCAGCATTCACTGAGTCTCACGTTGCCGCCGTTGGCAACGATCTGGCTGGTTCGGGAGGGGGAATGACGCAACTGGCAACCGGCAACGCCACCCCCCATGGTGCAACGTATGACGGCCATGGCGTTAATTTTACTCTCTTCTCAGCCCACGCTGAACGCGTTGAATTATGCGTATTTGACGAGGACGGTTGCGAACTCCGCTACGACCTGCCGGGGCGTAGCGGCGATGTCTGGCACGGCTATCTGGCCAACGCCCGGCCCGGTCTGCGCTATGGCTATCGCGTCCATGGCCCATGGCAACCGCAGCAGGGCCACCGGTTTAACCCAGCCAAGCTGCTGCTCGACCCTTGCGCCCGTCGGGTGGATGGCGAGTTAAAAGATAACCCGCTGCTGCACGGCGGGCTAAATGAACCGGATCACCATGATAATGCCACTATCGCGCTGAAGGGCGTGGTGGTGTCCGACCATTATGACTGGGAGGATGATGTCCCGCCGCGCACGCCGTGGGGCAATACCGTGATTTACGAAGCGCATGTCAAAGGGTTGACGTATTTGCATCCTGACCTGCCGGAAGAGATTCGCGGAACCTATAAAGCGCTGGGTCATCCGGTGATGATCGACTATTTCAAGCGTCTCGGCATTACCGCGCTGGAGCTGCTGCCGGTGGCGCATTTTGCCAGCGAACCGCGACTTCAGCGGCTGGGCCTGTCGAACTACTGGGGCTACAACCCGGTGGCCATGTTCGCGCTGCATCCGGCCTATGCCTGCTCGCCGGAGAGCGCGCTTGATGAGTTTCGCGACGCGGTAAAAGCGCTGCACAAAGCGGGGATTGAGGTCATTCTCGATATCGTTTTGAACCACAGCGCCGAGCTGGATCTCGAAGGGCCTGTCTTCTCGCTGCGCGGAATTGATAACCGTAGCTATTATTGGATCAGGGACGATGGTGATTACTACAACTGGACCGGTTGTGGGAACACCCTCAATTTGAGCCATCCTGGCGTTGTGGAATACGCATGTGAATGCCTGCGCTATTGGGTTGAAACCTGCCATGTAGATGGTTTTCGTTTTGATTTGGCTTCCGTCATGGGGCGTACACCTGCGTTTCGTCAGGATGCGCCGCTGTTTACCGCGATCCAAACCTGTCCGCTGCTCTCACGCGTGAAGCTGATTGCGGAACCGTGGGATATTGGTGAAGGCGGGTATCAGGTGGGGAATTTCCCCCCTCCGTTTGCCGAGTGGAATGACCATTTCCGCGATGCGACGCGGCGCTTTTGGCTCCAGCGTAATCTCTCGTTGGGCGAGTTTGCCGGGCGTTTTGCCGCATCCAGCGATGTGTTTAAACGCCAGGGCCGCAAACCCAGCGCCACGGTCAATCTGGTGACCGCGCACGACGGTTTTACGCTACGCGACTGTGTGTGCTTCACAAATAAGCACAATGAAGCGAATGGTGAGGAAAATCGCGACGGCACTAGCAATAACTACAGCGACAATCATGGTAAAGAAGGATTAGGCGGCACGCTGGACCTGATTGAGCGGCGGCGCGACAGCATTCATGCGCTGTTAACCACGCTGTTGCTCTCCCAGGGGACGCCGATGTTGCTGGCGGGCGATGAGCATGGTCATAGCCAGCACGGCAACAATAACGCTTATTGTCAGGATAACGCCTTAACGTGGCTGGACTGGCAGCAGGCAAACAGTGGGCTAACCACATTTACCGCCGCGCTGATTCATCTGCGCCGGCAAATCCCAGCATTAACAGGGGATTGTTGGTGGGAAGAGGGCGATGGCAATGTTCGTTGGCTGAATAAGTACGCACAACCCTTAAGTGCGGATGAGTGGCAAAACGGCCCGAGGCAGATGCAAATCCAGCTTTCAGACCGTTTTCTGATTGCAATAAACGCCACGCTTGAGGTGACAGATATCGTTTTACCTGAAGGGGAATGGCATGCCATTCCCCCATTTGCCGGAGAGGATAATCCGGTGCTTACGGCTGTCTGGCAGGGACCTGCGCACGGACTGTGTGTGTTCCAGAGAAGATAAAAAAGGAGTTAGTCATGGTGAGTTTAGAGAAGAACGATCGTGTAATGTTGGCGCGCCAGCTGCCATTAAAATCTGTTGCCCTGATCCTGGCCGGTGGCCGCGGTACCCGCTTAAAAGATTTGACCAACAAACGTGCCAAACCTGCTGTGCACTTTGGCGGTAAGTTCCGCATTATCGATTTTGCCTTATCCAACTGTATTAACTCCGGGATCCGCCGTATTGGCGTGATCACCCAGTACCAGTCCCATACGCTGGTGCAGCATATTCAGCGCGGCTGGTCGTTCTTTAGCGAAGAGATGAACGAGTTTGTCGATTTGCTGCCTGCCCAGCAGAGAATGCAGGGTGAAAACTGGTATCGCGGTACGGCGGATGCGGTGACCCAAAACCTGGACATCATTCGACGCTATAAAGCGGAATACGTGGTGATCCTCGCGGGCGATCATATTTATAAGCAGGACTACTCACGCATGCTGATCGACCACGTCGAGAAGGGCGCGCGTTGCACCGTGGCCTGTATGCCAGTGCCTATTGAAGAGGCCAGCGCGTTTGGCGTGATGGACGTGGACGACACCGATAAAATTATCGAGTTCGTTGAAAAACCCGCCAATCCGCCAGCCATGCCAGGCGACCCGACCAAATCTCTTGCCAGTATGGGGATCTACATTTTCAACGCCGATTATCTGTATGAACTGCTGGCGGAAGATGATCTCGATGAAAAATCCAGTCACGATTTTGGCAAAGACATTATCCCGAAAATCACCGAAGCTGGCATGGCGTATGCACATCCATTCCCGTTGTCCTGCGTGCAGTCTGACCCGGAATCCGAACCGTACTGGCGCGATGTGGGGACGCTGGAAGCCTACTGGAAGGCGAACCTTGATCTGGCTTCGGTGACGCCTGAACTGGATATGTACGACCAGGACTGGCCAATCCGAACGCACATGGAATCGCTGCCACCGGCGAAATTTGTGCAGGACCGTTCCGGTAGCCACGGAATGACGCTGAACTCGCTGGTTTCTGGCGGATGCATAATTTCAGGTTCGGTGGTGGTGCAGTCCGTTCTGTTCCCGCGAGTGCGGGTGAATTCATTCTGTAACATTGATTCGGCAGTGTTGTTACCTGAAGTGTGGGTGGGACGTTCGTGCCGCTTACGTCGTTGCATTATCGACCGCGCCTGCGTTATTCCTGAAGGCATGGTGATAGGTGAAAACGCGGAAGAAGATGCGCGTCGTTTCTACCGTTCAGAGGAAGGCATTGTGCTGGTCACGCGTGAAATGCTGCGCAAACTGCAGATCAAACAGGAGCGATAATGCAGGTTTTACACGTTTGTTCAGAGATGTTCCCCCTGTTAAAAACTGGGGGACTGGCGGATGTTATTGGGGCGTTACCTGCCGCGCAAATTGCGGACGGCGTGGATGCCCGCGTGTTGCTCCCGGCGTTTCCAGATATTCGTCGCGGCATTCCCGATGCACAGGTCGTGACGCGTCGCGATACCTTCGCTGGACGTATCACGCTGCTTTTCGGGCATTTCAACGGCGTGGGTATTTACCTGATTGACGCGCCGCATCTTTACGACCGTCCCGGTAGCCCGTATCACGACACCAACCTGTTCGCTTATACCGATAACGTCCTGCGTTTTGCGTTGCTTGGCTGGGCCGGATGTGAAATGGCCTGCGGCCTTGACCCATTCTGGCGCCCGGATGTGGTGCATGCGCACGACTGGCATGCCGGTCTGGCCCCAGCGTATCTGGCGGCGCGCGGCCATCCGGCGAAATCGGTGTTCACCGTACACAACCTGGCTTATCAAGGCATGTTTTATGCAAAGCATATGGATGACATCCAATTGCCATGGTCGTTCTTTAATGTGCACGGGCTGGAGTTTAACGGCCAGATTTCGTTCCTGAAGGCAGGGTTGTACTACGCAGACCACATTACGGCAGTGAGTCCAACTTACGCGCGGGAGATTACCGAGCCGCAGTTTGCCTATGGTATGGAAGGTCTGTTGCAGCAGCGTCATCGGGAAGGACGGCTTTCCGGCGTGCTGAACGGTGTGGATGAAAAAATCTGGAGCCCGGAAACCGACCTGCTGCTGGCGTCGCGCTATACGCGTGACACGCTGGAAGAAAAGGCGGAGAACAAACGTCAGCTACAGATCGCGATGGGACTTAAGGTTAACGACAAAGTGCCTCTGTTTGCCGTAGTCAGCCGTCTGACCAGTCAGAAAGGGTTGGATCTGGTGTTGGAGGCTCTGCCGGGTCTGTTAGAGCAGGGGGGGCAACTGGCGTTACTTGGCGCGGGCGACCCAGTATTACAGGAAGGTTTCCTCGCCGCGGCGGCGGAACATCCGGGCCAGGTGGGCGTGCAGATTGGCTATCACGAAGCCTTCTCGCACCGCATCATGGGTGGGGCCGATGTGATATTGGTTCCCAGCCGTTTTGAGCCATGTGGCTTAACGCAATTGTATGGACTGAAGTACGGCACGCTGCCGCTGGTGCGGCGCACCGGTGGGCTGGCTGATACGGTCTCTGACAGTTCGCTGGAAAACCTGGCGGACGGTATCGCCAGTGGGTTTGTATTTGAAGATAGTAATGCCTGGTCGCTACTACGTGCGATCCGGCGTGCTTTCGTATTGTGGTCCCGGCCTTCGCTGTGGCGGTTTGTACAACGCCAGGCCATGACCATGGATTTTAGCTGGCAAGTCGCGGCGAAGTCATACCGTGAGCTTTACTATCGCTTGAAATAGTTATCCAGGAATCACCTATATGAATGCTCCATTTACTTATGCATCGCCCACACTCAGCGTAGAGGCACTTAAGCATTCTATCGCCTACAAGCTGATGTTCACGATTGGTAAGGACCCGGTCATTGCCAATAAACATGAGTGGCTGAACGCCACATTGTTCGCGGTGCGCGATCGTCTCGTGGAGCGCTGGCTGCGTTCTAACCGTGCGCAATTGTCACAGGAAACTCGACAGGTTTATTACCTGTCTATGGAGTTTTTGATTGGCCGCACGCTTTCCAATGCACTGTTATCGTTGGGTATTTATGACGATGTCAAAAATGCGCTGGAAGGTATGGGGTTGGATCTTGAAGATCTGATCGATGAAGAAAACGACCCAGGCCTAGGCAACGGTGGCCTCGGGCGCCTGGCGGCCTGCTTCCTGGACTCACTGGCAACGCTGGGACTGCCGGGACGCGGCTACGGTATTCGTTATGACTACGGCATGTTCAAGCAAAACATTGTTGATGGCCGACAGAAAGAGTCGCCGGACTACTGGCTGGAATACGGTAACCCATGGGAGTTCAAACGCCACAATACGCGCTACAAAGTGCGCTTTGGCGGGCGTATACAGCAGGAAGGCAAGAAAACGCGCTGGATAGAAACCGAAGAGATCCTCGCGGTTGCCTACGACCAGATTATCCCCGGTTACGACACCGATGCCACCAACACGCTGCGCCTGTGGAATGCCCAGGCCAGTAGCGAGATCAACCTCGGTAAATTTAACCAGGGCGACTACTTTGCGGCGGTGGAAGATAAAAACCACTCCGAGAACGTCTCCCGCGTGCTCTATCCGGATGACTCCACCTATTCAGGACGCGAGCTGCGCTTGCGCCAGGAGTATTTCCTGGTCTCCTCCACGGTGCAGGACATTCTGAATCGTCATTATCAACTGCACAAAACCTACGATAATCTGGCGGATAAAATCGCCATTCACCTCAACGACACCCATCCGGTGCTGTCGATCCCTGAGCTGATGCGTCTGTTGATTGATGAGCACAAGTTCAGTTGGGATGATGCGTTTGAAGTGTGCTGTCAGGTTTTCTCGTATACCAACCACACTTTGATGAGCGAAGCGCTGGAGACCTGGCCGGTGGATATGCTGGGCAAAATTCTGCCGCGCCATCTGCAAATCATTTTTGAGATTAACGACTACTTCCTGAAAACGCTGCAGGAGCAGTATCCGAACGATACCGGTCTGCTGGGGCGGACGTCGATTATCGATGAATCTAACGGCCGCCGGGTGCGTATGGCATGGCTGGCGGTCGTGGTGAGCCACAAGGTTAATGGTGTGTCTGAACTGCACTCCAACCTGATGGTGCAGTCGCTGTTTGCTGACTTTGCGAAGATCTTCCCGACCCGCTTCTGCAACGTTACCAACGGCGTGACGCCGCGTCGCTGGCTGGCGCTGGCTAACCCGCCGCTCTCTGAGGTGCTGGATGAGAATATTGGCCGCACCTGGCGTACCGATCTCAGCCAGTTGAGCGAGCTTGAACAGCACTGCGATTTCCCGTTGGTGAACCAGGCGGTACGCCGAGCGAAGCTGGAGAACAAAAAACGTCTGGCCACGCTCATTGCCCAGCAGCTTAACGTGGTAGTGAATCCGAAATCGCTGTTTGACGTACAGATCAAGCGTATTCACGAATACAAACGTCAGCTGATGAACGTGCTGCATGTGATCACCCGCTACAACCGCATTAAGGCCGATCCTGACGCCGAGTGGGTGCCGCGTGTGAATATCTTCGCCGGTAAAGCGGCTTCGGCCTATTACATGGCGAAGCACATCATTCATCTGATCAACGATGTCGCGAAAGTGATCAATAACGATCCGCAAATTGGCGACAAACTGAAAGTGGTGTTTATCCCCAATTACAGCGTCAGCCTGGCGCAGGTGATAATTCCTGCTGCCGACCTGTCTGAGCAGATTTCACTGGCCGGGACCGAAGCCTCCGGGACCAGTAATATGAAATTTGCGCTGAATGGCGCGTTGACCATTGGTACGCTGGATGGTGCCAACGTCGAGATGCTGGAACATGTGGGCGCAGAAAATATCTTTATCTTTGGTAATACGGCGGAAGAGGTTGAGGCTTTGCGTAGTCAGGGCTATAAGCCGCGTGAATATTACGAGAAAGACGAGGAACTGCACCAGGTGCTGACGCAGATCGGCAGTGGCGTATTCAGCCCAGAGGAGCCGGGACGCTATCGCGACCTGGTGGACTCATTGATCAACTTTGGCGACCACTATCAGGTGCTGGCGGATTATCGTAGTTACGTTGATTGTCAGGATAAGGTTGATGAACTGTATCGTCATCCGGAAGAGTGGACTACTAAGTCGATGATTAATATCGCCAACATGGGCTACTTCTCGTCGGACAGGACGATCAAAGAGTACGCCGAAAACATCTGGCATATTGATTCGGTGCGGTTGTAAAACACGAGGCCGGGGGCGCTGCGCTTGCCCGGCCTACGTTTATGCACCTTTGTAGGCCGGATAAGGCGTCGCCGCCATCCGGCATTTTTATCAGGACGCCAGCGACAGCTGGTGCTTCTCAATGTATTCAGCCAGCCACTGGGTCATGCGCGACTGCTGCTCAGCGTTCAGCCACATACCTTCTTTCGTGCGACGCCACAACGCATCTTCCGCACGACGAACCCATTCGTGATCGACCAGATATTTCAGCTCGGCCTCATAAAACTCATGGCCAAAGTCTTCACCTAACTCGGCAAGCGAGGTGGCTTCGCCGATGACCCATTCGGTGTTGCTGCCGTAGGTGCGAGAATAATGGCGCGCCAGCGACTCGGTCAGGAACGGGTAGCGACGGCGCAGTTTGGCCGCGTAGTCTTCGCGATCGCCGCCAATGTCACCGCCTGGCAGAATGCACTCTTTGGTCCACGCCGGACCAATTCCCTGATAGTACGATGCCAGTTTTTCCATCGCGTGTTCAGCCAGCTTACGATAGGTCGTCAGCTTACCGCCAAAGACCGACAGCAGCGGCGCTTTGCCGTTTTCGTCGTGGATATCCAGCGTGTAATCACGGGTGATTGCCTGCGGTGAGTCAGACTCGTCATCGCACAGCGGACGCACGCCCGAGTAAGTCCAGACGATATCATCACGGCCCAGCTGCTTCTTAAAGTGCGCGTTGTAAACCTTCAGCAGGTAATTGATCTCGCTTTCATCAATTTTCACCGCTTTCGGATCGCCTTTGTATTCAACGTCTGTCGTCCCGATGATCGAGAATTCGTCCATCCATGGGATAACAAACACAATGCGTTTATCTTCGTTTTGCAGAATATAAGCTTGCTTCTGGGTATGGACGCGCGGCACCACGATGTGGCTGCCTTTAATCAGACGAATACCGTACGGCGATGGCAGGTGCATACCGTCGTCAAAGAACTCTTTCACCCACGGACCGGTGGCGTTGACTAGGCCACGCGCCTGCCAGGTGTGTTTTTTGCCGGTATCGATATCTTCAGCTTCAACAATCCACAAACCGTTTTCACGGCGAGCAGAGGTGGCGCGAGTGCGGGTTAATACTTCTCCGCCTTTGCGTACGACCATTTGGGCGTTTGCCAAAACCAGTCGTGCATCGTCTACCCAGCAGTCAGAATATTCGAAACCGCGCACAATCTCAGGTTTCATTACAGAATCTGCGCCAAAACGCAAACCGGTAGAACTTGGCAAACTGGTGCGTTTGCCCAGATGATCGTACATAAACAAACCAATCCGGATCATCCACGCCGGACGCAGGTGCGGGCGGTGGGGCAGACGGAAGCGCATCGGGAAGGCGATGTGTGGTGCCATTTTCAACAGCACTTCACGTTCGGCCAGCGCTTCGCTCACCAGACGAAATTCGTAGTGTTCCAGGTAGCGCAGGCCACCGTGGATGAGTTTGGAGCTAGCGGAAGAGGTGGCGCAGGCTAAATCCTGCGCTTCCAGCATCAGCACGGATAAACCGCGTCCAGCGGCATCTGCCGCGATACCGGCACCGTTGATGCCTCCACCTATCACAATCAGATCTTTGGTTTCCATGCTGGCCTCTCGCACTTTCGTTATAGCTCATTAATGTTCGTTATCGAGCATAATAGCAAAGAATCGCGCCATTGGTAACATCGGATAAACAATTTACAGTGATACATATAACATTATGGCGTTTAACTGCCGTCGGGACGTACACTAAGCAGTAACATGTCCGAAAAGCGTCACCTGCCATATAAAGAAGAGAGAGCAATGGATCAGTTTGAATGTATTAATGTCGAAGAAGCGCATCAGAAGCTGCATCAGGGGGCGGCGGTGTTAGTGGATATTCGTGACCCGCAAAGCTATGCAATGGGCCATGCCCCACAGGCATTTCATTTGACGAACGACACGCTGGGATCATTTATGCGCGAGCATGATTTCGACACCGCCGTATTGGTGATGTGTTATCACGGCAACAGCAGTAAAGGCGCGGCGCAATATCTTCTGCAGCAGGGCTATGACGCGGTTTACAGCGTTGACGGCGGCTTCGATGCCTGGCATCGACATTTTCCGGCAGAAGTGGCATACGGTTCGTAAGGCTATACCCAAATTAATTCGAGTTGCATCGCGACGGCGACGCAGCGAATCTCCGGGAGCGTACGAACAGTACGTGACCGGAGTGAGCGAGGAAAGCCAACAAAGATGCAGCTCGAAGTAAGAAGGGTATATATACTGTCCTCTTTTGTGTGGATGAAGCGACAGCAACCATGTTGATGATTACCTCTTTTGCTAACCCCCGCGTGGCGCAGGCATTCGTTGATTATATGGCGACACAGGGCGTTATCCTGACGATTCAACAACATCAGCAAACGGATGTCTGGCTGGCGGATGAGTCCCAGGCTCAGCGCGTGCACGCTGAACTGGTGCGGTTTCTGGAGAATCCGGGCGATCCGCGCTACCTCGCAGCAAGCTGGCAGTCGGGTCAGACCGACAGCGGTCTGCGCTACCAACGTTATCCGTTCCTGGCCACATTGCGCGAACGCGCAGGTCCGGTAACCTGGTTGGTGATGGCCGCGTGTGTGTTGGTGTTTATCGCGATGAACGTGCTGGGCGACCAGGCTGTGATGCTCTGGCTGGCATGGCCGTTTGACCCTTCGCTGAAATTTGAATTCTGGCGTTATTTCACCCACGCTTTTATGCACTTCTCGCTGATGCATATTCTGTTCAACCTGCTGTGGTGGTGGTATCTCGGCGGTGCGGTTGAAAAGCGTCTGGGCAGTGGAAAACTGATTGTTATTACCGTGATCAGCGCCCTGTTGAGCGGTTATGTTCAGCAGAAATTTAGCGGCCCGTGGTTTGGTGGATTGTCTGGCGTGGTATATGCGCTGATGGGCTACGTGTGGTTGCGCGGCGAGCGCGATCCGCAGAGCGGTATTTTCCTGCAGCGTGGTTTGATTATCTTTGCCTTGATCTGGATTGTTGCTGGCTGGTTTGATCTATTCGGCATGTCGATGGCGAATGGTGCTCATATCGCCGGGTTGGCCGTGGGTTTGGCAATGGCGTTTGCCGATACTATAAATGTACGAAAACGAACTTGATTCAAGTTTTGTGGTACCGGAAGGCGGTGTGCGTTTGGACCAATTTGTAGGCCGGATAAGCGTCAGCGCATCCGGCAAAATTTCAGGGAACAATAATGAAGCAAACACAACGACATGACGCGATCATCGAGCTGGTAAAAAAACAGGGATACGTCAGTACTGAAGAGCTGGTGGAGCATTTCTCCGTCAGCCCGCAGACGATTCGCCGCGATCTTAACGATCTGGCCGATCAGAACATGATTTTGCGCCATCACGGCGGCGCGGCGTTGCCATCCAGCTCGGTTAACACCCCGTGGCATGACCGTAAAGCAACGCAGACGGCGGAAAAAGAGCGCATTGCTCGCAAAGTTGCCACGCAGATCCCGAACGGTTCTACGCTGTTTATTGATATCGGAACCACGCCGGAAGCGGTGGCTCACGCGCTGCTCAATCACAGCAATTTACGCATTGTGACCAACAACCTCAATGTGGCGAATACGCTGATGGCGAAAGAGGATTTCCGCATAATCCTCGCCGGTGGCGAACTGCGTAGCCGCGACGGCGGTATTATGGGCGAAGCGACCCTCGACTTTATTTCTCAGTTCCGTCTGGACTTCGGCATCTTAGGCATCAGCGGTATCGACAGCGATGGTTCGCTGCTGGAATTTGATTATCACGAAGTTCGCACCAAACGCGCGATCATTGAGAATTCACGTCATGTGATGCTGGTGGTGGACCACTCGAAGTTTGGGCGTAACGCGATGGTGAATATGGGCAGCATCAGCATGGTGGATGCGGTGTATACCGACACGCTGCCGCCTGCTGGTGTGATGCAGGTGATTGCTGACCATCATATTCAGTTAGAGCTGTGCTAAGGTAATTCCAGGCCTGATAAGCGTCGCGTATCAGGCATTAACTAAACGCCGTATCCCATCATTTTCAGCAGCTTCTGCGCATGTTGCACCGCATCCTGGCGGTGTGCGACGCCGAGCTTTTGGTACAAATTGCGGATGTGCGTCTTGATGGTCGTTGCCGCGACGGCCAGCTCTGCGGCGATCTGCTCGTTGCTGTAGCCCGAATAAATTAGTCCCAGAACCTGCCATTCGCGCTGGGTCAGCGGGCTGGTGCGGATAAGCTCCGGTACTTCCGGGTGAGTCAGCAGACGCTCAACGAACCCTTCATCGAAGTGGGCGAATTTATGGCGATGATGCTGGTTAATTTCACGCAAAATGCGCTGGGCGCGGTGCTGATCGAGTTCCGGTAAGGTATTGAGCTGAATCAGCTGGCGCAGTTGTTGCGCCATGGCCTCGCCTTCGATAACAAAGTGGCTGATAAACCCGGTGCGGTTCGCCAGCTGTAGGGCCTCGAGTAACACACGCTGGGCGTCATTTTTGCGCCCTGCCTGCCAGTAGAGCTGATTAAGCAGCAGCAGGTTACGGTTCAGATCGCTCATCAGGCGCAGATTGCGTGCATTTTCATTCAACTCTTCCAGCACAATTTCAGCCGGCTCAAACTCACCCAACAGGATTTGCGCGCGAGCGATGTTGCGCCACTGGCTTTGCAGGAAGTGGTTATTGGCGAATTCTGGTTTCGGCGTGTGGCGCAGCCAGTTGGCGGCAGAGTTTTTGTCGCTCACCATTTGCCAGTAAATCACCCGCACCTTATCGGCGTTGGAGATCCAGTCGCTGTGATAGTGACCGTTGCCCAGCAGGTTTTCCAGACGGTTGAGCAGGCTGCGAGCGTTATCAAGATCGCCCCGCGCAAGTGAACACTGAACCAGCAGCGCCAGACACTGTAGCTGTTGCTGCGGCTGGAAAGTGGAAAGCAGTTCAATACCGCTACGGGCAGAGGCTTCTGATTCATCCAGACGCGCCCATGCCCACAGTAGCTGCGCACGAATGCGCACCAGGAACTCGTGCATCGGCAGCTGTTCCAGGTGCTGCTCTTTGATCAGCTGGAACGCTTTTTCCTGAGTCTCCCAGGCGGCCTGTAAAAAGCCTTGGGCAAACAAAATTTCGCTTTGCTGGATAAGGCTCCACAGTGCGTAATGCCAGACGTCATGATGACGTGCCATTTGCTCGGTTTGCTGCATTAACGCCAGAGAGCGTGTGAGATCGCCCTTACAGTGTAGGACTTCGCCGTGCACCGAGGTGGCGACGATACGACTATAGAACCAGGCGATGGGTAATTCATCCAGCGCCAGTTTTGCCAGGCGTTCGGCTTCGTCAGGGTTGCCATCGTTAATCGCTACCTGCGCCCGTAAAGCGTTGAATTCGGCGTGCAGCGTTGGCTCCATGTCGCCTTTTATTTCCTGCTCTGCGCGCGCCAGCAGGGTGTTAACCTCTCCGTAGCGGTGCTGGCTCTGCATCAGCCAGGCCTGTAGCAGAACCAGACGCGGATTTTCCAGCAGGCTTTCCCACGGCAGGGCTTTCAGCGACTCTTCCAGTAACGTCAGCTCGCTGTGGTTAAACAGTCCCCACGCATGATTAAGCAGGATATCGCGCAGCATATGGGCGTCACCGGCCGCCAGCGCGTGGTGGATAGCTTCGCTGGGGAAGCCTTGCGCCATCCAGCTTTCGGCGGCGGCGCGGTGTATTTCGGGCAGTTCGTTCGCCAACTCCCATTGGCAGCGCTGGCGTAAAAAGCTGCCAAACAGCGGGTGATAGCTGAACCACTCGCCAACGTCATCCATCCGCTGCAGGAATAACCCCTGGCGCTCAATTTCTTCCAGTCGCATCTGGCCATTTTCTTCCCCGGTAACGCGGACGATCAGCGCATCGTTCATGGAACGCAGAATGGCGCTTTTCAGCAGGAAGTGACGGGTGCCGAGGTCGACGCTGTCCAGCACTTCATCAACCAGATAATCGGACAAATGGCTGGCGTTGATCCCGGCGAGGCGTCGTGCCGACTGGTGAGCAGAGTTATTGTTCTGGCGGGCGGAAAGGGCGATCAGCTGTAACGCTGTGGCCCAGCCAGCAACGTCATCGCACATCCGGCTGCTTTCTGCCGCTTCAATGGGAGAGGACAAACGTCGGTCGAAAAATTGTTTGGCTTCCTGATGGTTAAAGGCCAGCTGTTGGCTGCCTATTTCCAGCAGTTGATCGCGTACCCGCAGGTTGGCAATACCCAACTGCGGCAGGTTGCGCGACAGTACGACCAGCGTGAGGTTTTCAGGTTGGTGGCGCAGGAAGAAACGCATCGCTTCGTGAATAGCCGGATTGGAGATCAGATGATAATCATCCACCACCAGGTAGAGCGGACGGTGCCACTCGGCCAGTTCGATAAATAGCTGGGCAAACAGTGACGTCAGACTGGCGTACTGGCGCTTTTGCACCATCGCTTCGCTGGTGGTGCAATGTCCACCCGTTGCCTGTTGGATGGCGGCGATCAGATAGCTGGCAAAGCGCTCTTGTTGATTATCGCCTTCATCCAGAGAGTACCAGCCTAAGTCGTTCTTCCCCGCCGCCCATTGTGAAACCAGCGTTGTTTTTCCATAACCAGCAGGACTTGTTATCAGGGCAAGCCTGAAATTGTTCACGCCGGAAAGTTTAGCCAACAGGCGCTCACGAACCACCGTATGGTCGAGTCGAACCGGACGACTTAATTTAGACGGAATCAACATAAGTTAGTCACTTCACTGTGTGAAAATAGGGAAGAATGATTTTTTTTGCGCTTCGTAATTAATAGATATAAGGTCGGCCAGATTGGTGTTTTATGCAAGCTAAGCGGACTTTTTGTGTGTCTGATTTTGCACTATGTCACAAATCTATACATCTATTGCAATAATTGTTTTAAAGAGTCGCAACAGGCGTGGCGACTGGATCCGTTGTAATTTTTAATGTGTCGGAAAATCCCTCTGTTTTTATATAGTTACTCAGGCGACTAATCAAAATCGACGAATTTTGTGGCCGACTTAAAATTTTTATGTGAATTATCTTACCCGGCATAGATATTTCAGGTTAGAAACTATTTCTCTATTTACATTTTGTTTCTCATCGTCACTCCATTATTTGAGATTGTGGATTAATCCTTTGTTATTAATGCGTCATCCAAAGGGCGTTATGCACGGTTTGCGCGAATTTACGGGTGATTACGCCCCCTTTAAGTGGCGGAGATCACACTTTTATGCTCATCCCCGCTCCTCCTCCCTCCCTAATCCGTGCCAGGATGAGGAATGTCAACAACGAGCCAGGCAAACTAGCGATAACGTTGTTTTATTACCTAAGGATCTGGAACCCCTATGTCACAGCCTACTTTCAACAAAGATCAATTTCAGGCTGCCCTGACGCGTCAGTGGCAGCGCTTCGGTTTACTGTCGGCTCAAGAAATGACGTCGCGCCAGTGGTGGCAGGCAGTGAGTGGGGCGTTGGCTGAGTTACTCAGCGCCCAGCCTGCGGCGAAACCGGCAAAAAATCAACGTCACGTTAACTACATCTCGATGGAGTTTTTGATTGGCCGTCTGACCGGCAACAACTTACTCAACCTCGGCTGGTATCAGGAGGTGAGCGATGAGCTGAAAGCACATGATGTCAACCTGACCGACCTGCTGGAAGAAGAGACCGATCCGGCGTTGGGTAACGGTGGATTGGGGCGCCTGGCAGCCTGCTTCCTCGATTCGATGGCGACTGTCGGCCAGTCGGCGACGGGCTATGGCCTCAACTACCAGTACGGCCTGTTCCGTCAGTCGTTTGCCGATGGGCAACAGATGGAAGCCCCGGATGACTGGCATCGTGGCAGCTACCCGTGGTTCCGTCACAATGAGGCGCTGGATGTGCAGGTTGGGATTGGCGGTAAGGTCAGCAAAGAAGGCCACTGGGAGCCAGGTTTTACCATCACCGGTCAGGCCTGGGATCTGCCAGTTCTCGGCTACCGTAACGGCGTAGCGCAACCGCTGCGTCTGTGGCAGGCCAGCCACGCGCATCCGTTTAACCTGACCAAATTTAACGATGGTGATTTCCTGCGCGCAGAGCAGCAGGGCATCGATGCCGAAAAACTGACGAAAGTGCTTTACCCGAACGATAACCACACCGCGGGTAAAAAGCTGCGCCTGATGCAGCAGTACTTCCAGTGTGCCTGTTCTGTAGCTGACATTCTGCGCCGCCATCATCTGGCAGGGCGTAAACTTCATGAGCTGGCGGATTTTGAAGTTATTCAGCTCAACGATACTCACCCGACCATTGCCATTCCTGAGCTGCTGCGCGTGCTGATTGATGAGCACCAGATGAGCTGGGACGATGCGTGGGCCATTACCAGCAAAACCTTTGCTTACACCAACCACACCCTTATGCCAGAGGCGCTGGAGTGCTGGGACGAGAAGCTGGTGAAAGCGCTACTGCCGCGCCATATGCAAATCATCAAAGAGATTAACGAGCGCTTTAAGGCGTTGGTCGATAAAACCTGGCCGGGTGATGCTGAAGTCTGGGCGAAGCTGGCGGTGGTGCACAACAAACAGGTGCGCATGGCTAACATGTGCGTGGTCAGCGGCTTTGCGGTTAACGGTGTGGCGGCGCTGCACTCCGATCTGGTGGTGAAAGATCTGTTCCCTGAATATCACCAGCTCTGGCCGAACAAATTCCATAACGTCACCAATGGGATTACCCCACGTCGCTGGATTAAGCAGTGCAACCCGGCGCTTGCCGCACTGCTGGATAAAACGCTGAAAAAAGAGTGGGCCAACGACCTCGACCAGTTGATTAACCTGGAAAAATACGCCGACGACGCGAAGTTCCGTCAGCAGTATCGCGACATCAAGCTGGCGAACAAAGAGCGCCTGGTGAAGTTTATTAAAGCGCGTACCGGTATTGAAATAACGACTAACGCTATCTTTGATATTCAGATTAAACGTCTGCATGAGTACAAGCGTCAGCACCTCAACCTGCTGCATATTCTGGCGTTGTACAAAGAAATCCGTGAGAACCCGCAGGCAGATCGCGTGCCGCGCGTATTCCTGTTTGGCGCAAAAGCTGCTCCAGGTTACTACCTGGCGAAAAATATCATCTTCGCCATCAACCAGGTTGCACAAACTATCAATAACGACCCGAAAGTTGGCGACAAGCTGAAGGTCGTCTTCCTGCCGGATTATTGTGTCTCGGCGGCGGAAATGCTGATCCCGGCGGCGGATATCTCTGAGCAGATTTCAACCGCAGGGAAAGAGGCTTCCGGTACCGGTAACATGAAGCTGGCGCTGAATGGTGCGTTAACCGTTGGTACGCTGGATGGCGCAAACGTCGAAATCGCCGAGAAGGTAGGTGACGAGAATATCTTTATCTTTGGTCATACCGTGGAAGAGGTGAAGGTGCTCAAAGCCAAAGGCTACGACCCGGTGAAATGGCGTAAAAAAGATAAAGTGCTGGATGCTGTCCTGAAAGAGCTGGAAAGCGGGAAATACAGCGACGGCGACAAGCATGCCTTTGACCAGATGCTGCACAGTATCGGCAAGCAGGGCGGCGACCCGTATCTGGTGATGGCGGACTTCGCGGCCTACGTTGAAGCTCAGAAGCAGGTTGACGTGTTGTATCGTGACCAGGAAGCCTGGACCCGGGCGGCGATTCTGAATACCGCACGTTGCGGCATGTTCAGCTCGGATCGCTCCATCCGCGATTATCAGGCTCGTATCTGGCAGGCGAAACGTTAAGGAATCGCGATGGAAAGCAAACGTCTGGATAATGCCGCGCTGGCGGCGGGGATCAGCCCCAATTACATTAATGCCCACGGTAAACTGCAGTCTATTGGTGCCGAAACCAAACGGCGTTTGCTTGACGCCATGCATCGCACCACCGCTGCCACTCAGGTGGCGGTAACTCCGGTGCCGAATGTCATGGTCTACACCGCTGGCAAGAAAATGCCGCTGGCGGTTGAGGGAAGCGGAGAGTTTAACTGGCTGCTGACCACCGAAGAGGGCGTGCAGCACAAAGGGCATGCCGTCGGCGGTAAATCTTTCACTCTTCCGGCGAAGCTGCCGGAGGGGTATCACACGTTGACCCTGACCCAGGGCGAGCTGCGTACCCATTGTCGTATCATCGTGGCGCCAAAGCGCTGCTATGAACCGCAGGCGCTGTTAGCCGGGCAGAAGCTGTGGGGCGCATGCGTTCAGCTCTACACCCTGCGATCAGAAAAGAATTGGGGGATTGGCGACTTTGGCGATCTCCGCGCCATGCTGGTAGATGTGGCGCAACGCGGCGGCGCGTTTATCGGGCTTAATCCTATTCACGCGCTGTATCCGGCTAACCCGGAGAGCGCCAGCCCGTACAGCCCGTCTTCACGCCGCTGGTTGAACGTGATTTATATTGATGTGAACGCCGTAGACGATTTCCGCCTGAGTAAAGAGGCGCAGGCGTGGTGGCAGAAACCCGCGACTCAGCAAGCTCTGCAACGTGCGCGCGATGCCGAGTGGGTTGATTATTCTGCCGTTACTGCACTGAAGATGACGGCGCTACGTATGGCGTGGAAAAGCTTCTCCGCACGTGATGATGAGCAGATGGCGGCATTTCGCCAGTTTGTGTCTCAGGAAGGGGACAGCCTCTACTGGCAGGCAGTCTTTGATGCGCTGCATGCGCATCAGGTGAAAGAGGACGCATTGCGCTGGGGATGGCCGGTGTGGCCGGAAGCTTTCCAGTCAGTGGACTCGCCAGAGGTAAAACGATTCTGCGAAGAACATCGTGACGATGTGGATTTCTACCTGTGGTTACAGTGGCTGGCGTATACCCAGTTTGCTGACTGCTGGAAAACCAGCCAGAGTTTTGCGATGCCGATTGGACTGTATCGCGATCTGGCGGTTGGCGTGGCCGAAGGTGGGGCGGAAACCTGGTGTGACCGCGAGCTGTATTGCCTGAAAGCCTCGGTTGGTGCGCCGCCGGATATTCTCGGTCCACTCGGACAAAACTGGGGGCTGCCGCCGATGGATCCGCACATCATTACGGCACGCGCCTACGAACCGTTTATCGAACTGCTGCGCGCCAATATGCAGAACTGCGGTGCGCTGCGTATCGACCATGTTATGTCGATGCTGCGTCTGTGGTGGATCCCCTACGGTGAAACTGCCGATCACGGCGCTTACGTGCACTATCCGGTCGATGACCTGCTTTCAATTCTGGCGCTGGAGAGTAAACGTCATCACTGCATGGTAATTGGTGAGGATCTGGGTACTGTGCCGGTGGAGATCGTCAGCAAGCTGCGCGACAGCGGCGTGTACTCCTACAAAGTGCTTTATTTCGAGAATGACCATGAGAAAAACTTCCGTACGCCGAAAGCGTACCCGGAACAATCAATGGCAGTCGCGGCGACGCATGACCTTCCTACGCTTAAAGGTTATTGGGATAGCGGCGATTTGACGCTGGGTAAAGCACTGGGCCTGTATCCGGATGAAGTCGTGCTGCGCGGGTTGTATCAGGACCGAGAACTGGCGAAACAGGGGCTGCTGGACGCGCTGCACAAATACGGCTGCCTGCCAAAACGTGCCGGTCACAAGGCATCCCTGATGTCGATGACGCCGATTCTTAATCGCGGCATGCAACGCTACATCGCTGACAGCAACAGTGCGCTGCTGGGCCTACAACCGGAAGACTGGCTGGATATGGCTGAACCGGTCAACATTCCGGGGACCAGCGACCAGTACAAAAACTGGCGGCGTAAGCTCACCGCCACGCTGGAGCAGATGTTTGCCGATGAGAGAGTGAATAAGCTAATTAAGGATTTGGATAAGCGGCGAAAAGCGGCCGCGAAGAAGAAGTAGTGTTATTTTGCCGGATGGCGACGCAGAGTGCGTCTTATCCGGCCTACGATGACAGCGGTAGGCCGGGTAAGCGAAGCGCCACCCGGCACCGTTTTATCAGACCACCATACCCAGCAGCAGACACCCTACCAGACCGCAGACAGAGATAATGGTTTCCAGCATTGACCATGACTTGATGGTTTCACCGATGGTCAGGTTGAAGTACTCCTTGAACAGCCAGAAACCTGGATCGTTCACGTGGGAGAAGATGACAGAACCGGAACCAACCGCAATAACCATCAGCTCAGGGCTTACGCCGGTTGTTGCAATCAGCGGCGCCACTATCCCACCAGCGGTGATCGCTGCAACGGTTGCGGAACCCAATGCGATACGCAGTACTGCAGCGATAGACCATGCCATCAGCAGCGGAGACACGTTAGAGCCGTGCATCATTGAGGCGATGTATTTGTCCACGCCGCTATCAACCAGGACCTGTTTGAAGGCACCGCCGCCGCCGATGATCAACAGCATCATCGCAATGATTTTGATTGAAGACACCAGCGTGTCGTTAATCTGATCCATCGAACGTCCGCGGTTCAGACCAAACGTGAACATCGCAATCAGCACTGCAATCAGCGTTGCCATGACCGGGTCACCGAGGAATTCTGCAACCGTCAGGAAAGCATGACCTTTCGGCAGAATCATCTCCGCCACGGCGCGCATTGCCATCAGAATAACCGGGACCAGAGAGGTCCAGACGCTGACGCCAAAGCCTGGCATCTCTTCTTCAGTGAAGGTTTTTGCGCTGTACAGACCTTCCGGGATTGGCTTATCAATGCCTTTCAGGAAACGTGCGTATACCGGACCGGCGAGAATAACGGTCGGGATTGCCAGAATCGTACCAAACAGCAGGGTTTTACCCATATCTGCGTGGAAAATGGTGGCAATAGCGGTTGGACCCGGGTGCGGTGGCAGGAAGCCGTGCGTTACGGACAGTGCCGCAGCCATTGGCACGCCAACGTACAGCAGCGGGATATTGGCAGCAGCGGCAATGGTGAACACCAGCGGCAGCATCAGTACGAAACCAACTTCGTAGAACAGGGCAAAACCAACGGTGAAGCCGGTTAATACCACCGCCCATTGAATATGTTTTTTGCCGAATTTAGCAATCAGGGTGGTTGCGATGCGCTGTGCGCCGCCGCAGTCCGCCAGCATTTTGCCCAGCATGGCGCCAAAACCCATAATCAGGGCGAGGCTGCCAAGGGTTCCGCCGACGCCGGCTTTAATTGAACCGATGACTTTATCCAGTGGCATCCCTTGCATCAATCCGACAGCAAGCGCCACCAGGACGAGAGCGATGAAGCCGTTCATTTTGAAACGGATCATCAGGAGGAGTAACAAGATTACACCGATAGCAACGATGACTAATGGCATGATTTACCTGGCCTTAACTTTGTTATGGGTAACGTCAGTGTTTAGATGACAAATTCCGATTGTCCCGACCGGGAACAGAGTATTCTCAGCACCAATGCTGGTTGCCTGCAAAACTAATCAGTTTCGCTGGCTATTATGTGTGTGTTAGGTGCTGATACGAATGATACGGGTAACATGTGGCGCTTGAAAATCACCTGGGCAGGCAAAATTTAAATTATGAGAGGCTGGTCAAATTATGCGGGGGATTATTACAGGGTGCGTGCAGAGAAATGTAAGGGCGTAGGCCGGATAAAGCGTTTACGCTGCCATCCGGCATCGATGCCCGGTGGCGACGCGGATGCGTCTTACCGGGCCTACAAGTCTGGCGTTAGTAGTAAGAGTGCTCGCCGCGCTGGTGTTCGGTTAAATCGCGAACGCCTTTCAGTTCAGGGAATTCAGCCAGCAGCTGCTTCTCGATACCTTCTTTCAGCGTCACATCGACCATTGAACAGCCGTTACAGCCGCCGCCAAACTGCAGAATGGCGTAGCCTTCATCGGTGATTTCCATCAGAGATACGCGACCACCGTGACCAGCCAACTGTGGGTTGATCTGCGATTGCAGCATGTACTCCACGCGTTCCATCAGCGGCGCATCATCGGCAACTTTACGCATTTTGGCGTTTGGTGCTTTCAGGGTCAGCTGGGAGCCTAACTGGTCGGTAACGAAATCGATTTCTGCATCTTCCAGATACGGTGCGCTCAGTTCATCAACATATGCGGTCAGCAGGTCAAATTTAATGGCGGTGTCGGTTGCTTCCACGGCGTCCGGCGGACAATAAGAAACGCCGCATTCAGCGTTAGGCGTGCCGGGATTAATCACAAATACGCGGATTTGTGTCCCTTCTTCCTGATTTGCCAGCAGTTTGGCAAAGTGCGCTTGTGCAGCATCGGAAATATGGATCATAGTAATGGCCTAATAGTTGACTATTTTACTTGGTTATAATACGCCCATCATCGAGGCTCTACAAGGTTCGACACAGGCACCATACCTGGACAGTCGCCGCGCCGTTGCGTAAAAGCAGCTGCGCGATTTCCGCGACGGTACTTCCGGTAGTGACGACATCATCCACAATAACCATATGGAGTCCCTGCACCGGCAATTCAAGGCGAAAGGCATTTTTCAGGTTACGTTTACGTAATCGGGCGCTGAGATGGTGCTGTGTGGCGGTTGCCCGAACCCGCGAGACGGTCTGGCTGTCCCAGTCGCAACCCAGCCAGCGTGCAAGCGGACGGCACAGTAAATCGCTCTGATTAAACCCTCTGCGCCAGTGTCGGCGTTGCCAGAGCGGGACGCTGACCAGCCTGTCCGGCAGAGGAAGGGCGCTGACGCGCCGGGCCTGTAGTACCTCCAGCAACAGCAAACGCGAAAGAGCGGAGGCTGTTTCGCTGCGTCGCGAAAACTTGAGCTGGTGGATAAGCCCGCTCAACGGCGGAACATAGTCGCTGACGGTGACCAGCCGCTGCCACGGCGGCGGTTTTTGCAGGCAGCGCCCACAGGGAATGACGGTATGAGCGGCAGGGAGTCCACATTGAGGGCATAGGCTGGCGTGTTGGCGCGTTGCCCGCGTACAGACTGAGCAGATCCCCCAATGCCCTAACGTCAGGGGCATTCGGCATAGCCAGCACAATCCCGGTACTGTTAGCATAGAGGCATCCTTTCAGGCTAAAAGAGAACAATAACTGATGAATGACATCTGGTGGCAGACCCAGGGTTCGGGAAATTGCCATCTTGTGCTGCTGCACGGATGGGGACTGAATGCGCAAGTGTGGCATTGCATAAGCGAGGAACTGAGTTCGCATTTTAAGCTGCATCTTGTCGACTTACCGGGATTTGGTCGTAGCCAGGGTTTCGGTGCAATGTCGCTGGAAGAGATGGCTGAGCGGGTATTGAAACAGGCACCGGAGAAAGCTATCTGGCTCGGCTGGAGTCTGGGCGGGCTGGTCGCGAGTCAGGTAGCCCTAACGCATCCTGAGCGTGTTCAGGCGCTGGTGACCGTCGCGTCTTCCCCTTGCTTTAGCGCGCGGGATGAGTGGCCGGGTATCAAGCCAGAGGTGCTGGCAGGCTTCCAGCAGCAGCTGAGCGAAGATTTCCAGCGTACAGTGGAGCGTTTTCTGGCATTGCAAACGATGGGTACGGAAACCGCGCGTCAGGATGCGCGAGCGTTGAAGAAAACGGTACTGGCTTTACCCATGCCGGACGTCGAGGTGCTTAATGGCGGGCTGGAGATCCTGAAAACGGTCGATCTGCGTGAGCCGCTGTGCACGGTGGAAATGCCTTTCCTGCGGTTGTACGGCTATCTTGATGGGCTGGTGCCGCGCAAAGTCGTCCCGATGCTGGATGCCCTGTGGCCGCAGAGCGAGTCGTTGGTGTTTGCTAAGGCGGCGCATGCGCCGTTTATCTCGCATCCGGCGGAGTTCTGCTCAGCGCTGGTGGCGTTAAAACAACAGCTATAGCCAATGTTGACTTGCCCGGTAGCGTCGCGCTTGCCGGGCCTGAAATTAATGGGGTTGTGCTGGCAGGTCTTCAGCGCTAAGCCCGGTAATTCTGAGTATTGTTAATCTGTCGATACCATCCGCTAGCATGGTTGTCGCGATGCGCAAAGCTTCCTCTCGTTTGCCTTGTTGTAGACCTGTTTGTAACCCCTCTTGTAATCCTTTCCGATGGCCTTCCTGAAGACCATTAAAATGTCCTTCCTGCCGTAGCCTCTCAGCGATTGTCATCAATCTCTCCTTGTGTTGGGGTAAACGTTCGGCGACTTCATGAATAAATTCCCCAAAATGCACGGTGTCTCCGGCTTGCATCAGGTAATTAAACAAGGCTTTCAACTGGTTGTCATTAGCGTGTCCTTTAACAAGCAGGATGGCCAGTTTTTCTACCAGCCCCATCAAATCGCGTTTACGTATATGTTTTTGGATGAGCTCCAGCAGCGCCATCCGGCGGTGCTGCATAATCTCGTCATCGGGCACAACGGTGATATCGATCAGTGGAAACGCGGTGCTATAAAGTTGTCTGGCGGACTCCGGGTCATCAAACTCGTCCAGCCAACAAAGTGAATAGGGATATGGGCTGACGGTACCATGATAAAAAAGTAGGGGGATCACCAACGGTAGTTTCTTATGGCCCGCGTCCAGATGCCTCTGCATTACGGCAATGGCATAGCGCATTAGCCGAAATGCCATGTGAGCATCGGCGCTGCTTTGATGTTCAATAATGGTGTAAATGTAACCATCACCTTCGCGGGTAGCTGGCTGGAGGATAGATCTTTTTTGCTGAAATAATGAAATCTATGTGGAATCCATTACGCAAAAAAGCCGGATATCTGCATAAACGAATTATCCGGCCTGGACGTTTGCATCATTTGTAGGCCGGATAAGCGTAGCGCCATCCGGCAAAGAGCATCTGATTAGCGCAAAGCCCACCACTCGCGCAGGCAGGCTTTACCTTCCGGGCAACTTTTGCAGCTTCCGGAAAGACACCCGTCGGCATCTTCCTGAATCCGCACCGCTTTGCCCATCTTTTCTAACTGATTCAGCATGGCGTCAATCATGGGCTGCGGGGTATGCAGCGTGTGGCTAATTTGTGTTGCCTCCATACGCCCCCGCAAAGCCAATAAATCACGAACCTGAATAAGTGATGCCATTGTCGATAACCTTAGTGGCAATCGCCAGTCGTGCTGGAACAGCAGGAACTCGCCGTTCTGTTGGTTGCCAGCAGTGCGAGGTCCACGCGGCTGCGAGCTCGACGCAGTAGGCCCAGCAACACGATGTTAAACAGGATGACCGCTAAAATGCACACCAGGCTGTAGGTCGGGTGCTCTTTGTAGCTGACCGTCTGATAAAACAGCGTCGACAGAGAGTAGGCGATATTCAGGCCCCACAGAATCGAGAAACTCATCCAGCCACGGCTGGATTCACGTGCGATAGCGCCCATCACTGAAATGCACGGCACATACAGCAGAACAAAGATCAGGTAGCTGTACGCGGCGGCGGCGCTGCCAAATTTCTCGCCCATCACGCCCATTGCGCCCGTCGCCATTTCGCCGTCGCCCTTGCTGGCTTCGATAGGGTTAGCCAGTACGCTCAGGCTGAAGGTGTCTTTCAGGCTTTGCCAGGTTTCATCCACTGCGCCGAGCAGCTCGTCACCGAGGTGGAAATCTGCCGGGTTGAACTCTTCTTCCTGAATGTTTTCCGCGGTATAGAGCGTGTTCAGCGTACCCACCACCACTTCTTTCGCCATCGCGCCGGTGAACAAACCTACGGTTGCCTGCCAGTTATCTTCGTGAACGCCAATCGGTTTAAACACAGGAGTAATAACACGGCTAACGGAGGCCAGAGCAGAGTCGTTGATGTTATCGACGATTTTCCCGCTCAGCGAGAAACTGTTAAACGCGCTGAGGAAAATGCTGACGATGATGATGACTTTACCTGCACGCAGAACGAAGCCTTTCAGGCGTTGCCAGGTCTGAATAATCAGACTCTTGATGTGCGGCACGTGGTATACCGGCAGCTCCATCACGAACGGCGTTGCTTCACCACGCATGATGGTGTGTTTGAGCATCAGGCCCGTCAACACCGCCATCACGATACCCAGTACGTACAGCGAGAAGACCGCCAGTGCGCCGTTCTGACCAAAGAACGCCGCGGCAAAGACGGCGAAAATCGCCAGACGTGCGCCGCAGGACATAAACGGCGCCATCATGATGGTCATCAGACGCTCACGCGGGGCGTCCAGCGTACGTGCGCCCATCACGGACGGTACGTTACAGCCAAAGCCGACGATCAGCGGGACGAACGATTTGCCCGGCAGTCCCAGCGCCTGCATCAGACGGTCCATCACAAACGCGGCGCGCGCCATGTAGCCGGAGTCTTCAAGGAAGGAGAGGAACAGGTACATCATGCCGATTTGCGGTACCAGCGGCAGCACGGTGTTAATCCCGCCGCCAAGGCCCTGGGCCAGGAAGATAGTGAGCCAGTCCGGGAAGTGCAGCGTGTAGCCAATCCACTGAATACCATGGATAAAGAGTGCTACGGAGCCGACGTCAAACAATGGTTGCAGCGCGCCGCCGATGTTAATGGCGAGCAGGAACATCAGGTACATCACGAACAGGAAAATCGGTAGCCCGAGGAAGCGGTTGAGAACGATTTTATCTACCGCGGTGGTGAAACGGCTCGGTTCTGCCGTCAGAGTATTGCTGACGGTATCGCAGATAGCGGCAATGCACTGATAGCGCGCATCGGCGATATGCAGCGCCGGATCGTCCATTGTCTCGCTCAGGCGTGCGATAGAGGCATCGAGATTTTGCGCGGCATCACCCGCATAGGCGCGGCTGTAGATATCGCCTTCCAGCATCTGCAGGCCAAGCCAGCGGCGCTGTTTGAGCGGCATATCTTTGGCCATCGCGTCGGCGAGGGAGTCCGCTTCCTGCAGCAACGGCTGGGCATAATGGACCAGCTCGACGGTGTCGTTTTCTTTGTAGCGATCGATCGCCAGCTTCAGCGCTTCAATGCCGCGGGCGCGGGTGGAAACCAGCGGAACCACCGGGCAGCCAAGACGTGCTGAGAGGGCGTCGATATCAATACGGATTTGCTGCTTTTCAGCGATATCCAGCATATTCAACGCGACGATGCAGGGGATGCCCAACTCAAGCAGTTGCAACGTCAGGTAGAGGTTGCGTTCAAGGTTTGAAGCATCGACCACGTTGATCAACAGATCCGCGTCGCCGCTTAAAATATAGTGGCAGGCAATCTGCTCATCGAGAGAGGTCTGGGATGAGATTGTCGTCAGAGAATAGGTGCCGGGTAAATCCACCAGCGTGACCTGATGGTCCGTTGTGGCGAAATGACCTTCTTTACGCTCAACGGTAACGCCAGCCCAGTTACCTACACGCTGGCGCGCGCCGGTGAGCTGGTTGAATAAAGTTGTCTTGCCGGAATTAGGATTACCAATTAAACCAATGGTTAGTTTTTTCATTTTTATAGACTCACTGTATTAACAGGAAACCGCTTCCACTTCTAATAACGCCAAATCCTTTTTACGCAATACCAGACTTACGCGACGCGTTTCGATATGGATAGGATCGCCGAGCGGGGCGACGCGTACTACGTTGAAGGAGGAGCCGGGCAGCATGCCAAGTGACAACAGTTTCTGACGATAAGCCGGGCTGATTTCACGGGCAAAGCCGGTAATTTTCCACGCACTGTCAGGAGTGAATTGCATAGGGACCTACTTATATCTCGCTAACTGGATGATTACCTCATGGGGCGACAGGGCGGCATGAGACCAGATGATTAGCCAACGTAAGGAAAGAGTAAATAATCAACAAAACAATGATAATGAGAATGGTTTCTATCATCAATAGAATAAATGTGACGGAATGTACAATTGGATAATAATTTGAGCCAATTTTGATATTCCTCAATATTTATTCTTGTAGGGAAAGAATGGTTCGCGGAGGTAATTATTGAGAATCTTAATGTTTAATTAAGGTTTCATCTGTTAATAAAGTGATAAATATATTGTGGTGAAAAGCGGGGCATATATTAAATATGCCGGATAAGGTATTGATTCCGTCATCCGGCACACGGTTTAAACTTAGCGCTTTTTACCCATTGCCGCCGCCAGCGCATCCATCATCGCGCTGTTGCCCGCAGGCTGGGCGTCACGGCCACGCGGTTTCGCCGCTTTTGGCGCCGGGCGATTGCCCTGAGTGCGATCGTTATTCCCGCCGCCGCGACGCGCATTGGTTTCACCCGGCTGCTCGTCCAAACGCATGGTCAGCGCGATACGCTTACGTTGCAGGTCCACTTCCAGCACTTTCACCTTCACAATGTCGCCCGCTTTCACTACGGTGTGTGGATCGTCGACGAACTTATTCGACAGCGAAGAGATATGCACCAGACCATCCTGATGAACGCCGATATCAACAAACGCGCCGAAATTGGTGACGTTGGTGACCGCCCCTTCCAGGATCATTCCCGGCAGCAGATCGTTCATGGTTTCGACGCCATCGGCAAACTGCGCGGTTTTAAATTCAGGACGCGGATCGCGGCCCGGTTTTTCCAGCTCTTTGATGATGTCGGTGACGGTCGGCACCCCGAAGCGTTCGTCAGTAAAATCGGCGGCTTTCAGATTGCGCAGTTCGTTGCTGTTGCCCATCAGGTCACGCAGCGATTGCTCGGTAGCGGCCAGAATGCGTTCCACAATCGGATAGGCTTCCGGGTGAACGGTGGAGGCATCCAGTGGGTTATCGCCATGGTTGATGCGCAGGAAGCCTGCACACTGTTCAAAGGCTTTTGGCCCCAGACGGCTGACTTTCAGCAATTGCTGACGGTTCTGGAACTGACCGTTCTCATCACGCCAGGCAACGATATTTTGCGCCATCATGCGTGTCAGGCCGGCCACGCGGGTCAACAGCGGAACGGAAGCGGTATTGAGATCGACGCCGACGGCGTTCACACAGTCTTCCACCACCGCGTCCAGCTTACGCGCCAGTTGTGTTTGACTAACGTCGTGCTGATACTGGCCCACACCGATCGATTTCGGATCGATTTTCACCAGCTCAGCCAGCGGATCCTGCAAACGACGGGCGATAGACACTGCGCCACGCAATGAAACGTCGAGATCCGGGAACTCCTGCGCCGCCAGCTCGGAAGCCGAGTAAACCGATGCCCCGGCTTCGCTGACGATCACTTTCTGCGCGGTGACTTTCGGGAACTGTTTCTGCACGTCGAGGAAGAAGCGCTCGGTTTCGCGCGACGCTGTACCGTTACCAATCGCCACCAGCTCAACGTTGTATTTTTCACACAGCGCCGCAACGGCAACGGCGGCTTTGGCGGCCTGACCGGTGTGTGGATAAATGGTGTCGGTCGCGACCAGCTTACCGGTACCGTCAACAACCGCCACCTTCACGCCGGTACGCAGGCCGGGATCGAGGCCCATGGTGGCGCGCAGGCCGGCCGGAGCCGCCATCAGCAGGTCATGCAGGTTACGGGCAAAGACGTTGATTGCTTCATCTTCTGCGCGTTCGCGCACGGTGCCCATCAGTTCGGTTTCGAGGTGCATCAGCACTTTGATGCGCCAGGTCCAGCTCACAACGCCTTTACGCCAGCTGTCTGCCGGTGCGTTATTCAGGCGCAGTCCCAGGTGGTTCTGGATAATCTGTTCGCCGTGGCTCTCTTTTGGCGGCTCATCGAATTGCGGATCGGCATTCAGCGAAAGCTGCAGCACGCCTTCGTTACGGCCACGGAACATGGCCAGCGCACGGTGGGATGGCACGGTAGAGATCGGTTCGTGGTGATCGAAGTAGTCGCGGAATTTCGCGCCTTCCTCTTCTTTACCGCTTACCACGGTGGAAACCAAATGCGCGTTCTTCCACAGATAGTCACGCACTTTCGCCAGCAGCGCGGCATCTTCAGCGAAGCGTTCCATCAGGATGTAACGTGCGCCGTCGAGGGCCGCTTTGATATCCGCCACGCCGTTGTCGGCGTTGAGATATTTAGCGGCTTCTGTTTCCGGGTCGTGAGACGGTTCGTTCCACAGCAGGTCTGCCAGCGGCTCAAGGCCTGCTTCAATGGCGATCTGCCCACGGGTACGGCGCTTAGGTTTGTACGGCAGATAGAGATCTTCGAGTTCGGTCTTACTTAACGTGCCGTTGATCGCTTTCGCCAGGTCGTCGGTCAGTTTGCCTTGCTCGCCGATAGATTTCAGGATTGCCTGACGGCGGTCTTCCAGTTCACGCAGATATCCCAGACGGGTTTCCAGATTACGCAGTTGCGTATCGTCCAGACCGCCGGTGATTTCCTTACGATATCGTGCGATAAACGGCACGGTGTTCCCTTCGTCAAGCAGGCGAACGGCAGCTTCTACCTGTTCAGCACGAGCCTGAATTTCACCTGCGATAATGCGGCAGAAAGAATCATTCATCATGGATAGCTTCGTCTATAGGATAAAAAATCAGGGGATAGTTATACGGATTGACTGACAAAAATGCCAGCCATCTGCCGGGGCTTCGGATTGTTCCGGTCTCACTTAACGTATTCAATCTCGTTCACGTACCAGCTGGCTTCGCCACCAGGAGTGTTTACTACTGCGAGATCGCCGACTTCTTTTTTCAGCAGCGCTCGCGCCATTGGTGAGTCGATAGAGATGTAATCTTTACGACCGAAGATCTCATCGTAGCCAACAATACGGAATTTGCGGATGTCGCCATCGTCATTTTCAATCTCAACCCATGCGCCAAAGAAGACTTTGCCCTCCTGCTGCGGGGAGTAATCGACGATTTTCAGATTCTCCATGCACTTGGTCAAATATCGGACGCGACGGTCGATCTCACGCAGGCGCTTTTTATTATACTGGTAGTCGGCATTTTCGCTGCGGTCACCCAGACTCGCGGCCCAGGTTACTTTTTTGGTGACTTCCGGGCGCTCTTCACGCCAGAGATAATTCAGCTCTTGTTTGAGTTTTTCATACCCTTCACGGGTTATCAGGGGCGTTTTCATCTTATTGTTTTACCTTCGACTCTGTGATGATGCGCACAATTAGTATTACGTGAGCATATCAACAGAATAAATAATGTATTGCGAGAAACATTGTATACTTAAGCTGCTGTTTAATATGCTTTGTAACAATTTAGCCTGGAATTCATACCAGAATTCGCTGGTGACTCACGTTAGCTTTCTTAAGAATATACACTTAATTGTTGCGAACCTTTGGGAGTAATAACAATGCAAGAGAACTATAAGATTCTGGTGGTCGATGACGACATGCGCTTACGTGCGCTTCTGGAGCGTTATCTGACCGAGCAGGGCTTCCAGGTTCGAAGCGTCGCAAACGCTGAGCAGATGGATCGTCTGCTGACCCGTGAGTCTTTCCACCTGATGGTGCTGGATTTAATGCTGCCGGGAGAAGATGGCCTGTCTATTTGCCGTCGCCTGCGCAGCCAAAGCAACCCGATGCCGATCATTATGGTCACGGCGAAGGGCGAAGAAGTGGACCGTATTGTAGGACTGGAAATCGGCGCTGACGATTACATTCCGAAACCGTTTAACCCGCGTGAGCTACTGGCACGTATTCGCGCAGTCCTGCGCCGTCAGGCGAATGAACTGCCGGGCGCGCCTTCTCAGGAAGAAGCAGTCATTGCGTTTGGTAAGTTCAAACTGAACCTCGGTACGCGTGAAATGTTCCGTGAAGATGAGCCTATGCCGCTCACCAGCGGTGAGTTTGCGGTGCTGAAAGCACTGGTCAGCCATCCGCGTGAGCCGCTGTCCCGCGACAAGTTGATGAACCTGGCCCGTGGTCGTGAATATTCTGCGATGGAACGTTCTATCGACGTCCAGATTTCCCGTTTGCGTCGCATGGTGGAAGAAGACCCGGCGCATCCACGCTACATTCAGACCGTATGGGGTCTGGGCTACGTCTTTGTTCCGGACGGTTCTAAAGCATGAGGCGAATGCGCTTCTCGCCACGAAGTTCGTTTGCCCGCACGTTATTGCTCATCGTCACCTTGCTGTTTGCCAGCCTGGTGACGACTTACCTGGTAGTGCTGAACTTCGCGATTCTGCCGAGCCTCCAGCAGTTTAATAAGGTCCTGGCCTACGAAGTTCGTATGCTGATGACCGATAAACTACAGCTGGAGGACGGTACGCAACTGGTGGTGCCGCCCGCATTCCGTCGGGAAATTTATCGTGAGCTGGGTATTTCCCTCTATTCCAACGAGGCCGCTGAAGAAGCCGGACTGCGTTGGGCGCAACACTATGAATTCTTAAGCCATCAGATGGCGCAGCAGTTGGGTGGCCCAACGGAAGTCCGCGTTGAGGTAAACAAAAGCTCGCCGGTTGTGTGGCTGAAAACCTGGCTGTCGCCCAACATCTGGGTACGTGTGCCGCTTACGGAAATTCATCAAGGCGATTTCTCACCGCTGTTCCGCTATACGCTGGCGATTATGCTGCTGGCTATCGGTGGCGCGTGGCTGTTTATCCGTATCCAGAACCGACCGTTGGTGGATCTTGAACATGCGGCGCTGCAGGTGGGGAAAGGTATCATTCCACCGCCGTTGCGTGAGTATGGCGCTTCAGAGGTGCGCTCCGTAACCCGAGCCTTTAACCATATGGCCGCAGGTGTGAAGCAGTTGGCCGATGACCGTACGCTGTTAATGGCGGGCGTGAGCCACGATTTACGTACTCCGCTGACGCGTATTCGTCTGGCAACGGAAATGATGGGCGAAGAGGACGGTTATCTTGCGGAGTCCATCAATAAGGACATCGAAGAGTGTAACGCCATCATCGAGCAGTTCATCGATTACCTGCGTACCGGTCAGGAGATGCCGATGGAGATGGCGGATCTGAACTCGGTGCTGGGTGAAGTGGTTGCGGCAGAAAGCGGCTATGAACGTGAAATCGAAACTGCGCTGCAGCCTGGCGCCATTCAGGTGAAGATGCACCCGCTGTCGATCAAGCGTGCGGTTGCCAATATGGTGGTTAACGCCGCCCGCTACGGCAACGGCTGGATTAAGGTCAGTAGCGGTACGGAGACGCATCGCGCCTGGTTCCAGGTAGAAGATGATGGTCCTGGCATCAAGCCGGAGCAGCGTAAGCACCTGTTCCAGCCATTTGTCCGCGGCGACAGCGCGCGCAGTACCAGCGGCACGGGGCTGGGTCTGGCGATTGTGCAACGTATTATCGATAACCATAACGGCATGCTGGAGATTGGTACCAGTGAACGTGGTGGGTTGTCGATTCGTGCATGGCTTCCGGTTCCTTTCACTCGCGCGCAGGGTATCACGAAAGACGTATAAGAAAGGGAGGCGAAATGCCTCCCTTTTTGTTGCTGTAGGCCGGATATGTGGCAACCGCCATCCGGCATTTTTCGTTACAGCTTCGGTCCGGCGCTAACCAGCGCTTCACCCGCAGGGGTGTCGGTGTATTTCTCGAAGTTCTCGATAAACAGTTTCGCCAGTGCATTGGCTTTTTCTTGCCACTGCTCTGGAGACGCGTAGGTATTACGCGGATCGAGAATGCGCGTATCCACGCCCGGCAACTCGGTCGGGATAGCCAGGTCAAACATCGGCAGACGGAACGTTTCTGCGTCATCCAGCGAACCGTTCAGGATGGCGTCAATAATCGCACGGGTATCTTTGATAGAGATACGTTTGCCAGTACCGTTCCAGCCGGTGTTAACCAGATACGCCTGCGCACCTGCCGCCTGCATACGTTTCACCAGCACTTCTGCATACTGCGTTGGGTGCAGAGACAGGAATGCTGCGCCGAAGCAGGCAGAGAAGGTTGGGGTCGGTTCGGTAACGCCGCGTTCGGTACCGGCCAGTTTGGCGGTGAAGCCAGACAGGAAATGGTACTGAGTTTGGTCTGCGGTCAGGCGAGAAACCGGCGGCAGCACGCCAAATGCGTCGGCAGTCAGGAAGATAACCTTCGTTGCATGACCCGCTTTTGACACTGGCTTAACGATATTATCGATGTGATAAATCGGGTAGGAAACGCGGGTGTTTTCAGTTTTGGAACCGTCGTCGAAGTCGATGGAACCATCTTCGCGCACGGTGACGTTTTCCAGCAGCGCGTCACGACGAATTGCGTTGTAGATTTCTGGCTCGGCATCTTTAGACAATTTGATGGTCTTCGCGTAGCAACCGCCTTCGAAGTTAAATACGCCGTCGTCATCCCAGCCGTGTTCGTCATCGCCAATCAGGCGGCGTTTCGGATCGGTGGACAGCGTTGTTTTACCGGTACCGGACAGGCCAAAGAAGACTGCCACATCACCTTTTTCCCCGACGTTTGCCGAGCAGTGCATGGAGGCAATGCCTTTCAGCGGCAGCAGGTAGTTCATCACGGAGAACATACCTTTCTTCATTTCGCCGCCGTACCAGGTGCCGCCAATCAGCTGGATACGCTCAGTCAGGTTGAAAGCCACGAAGTTTTCAGAGTTCAGACCCTGCTCTTTCCATTGTGGGTTGGTGCACTTAGCGCCGTTCATCACGATGAAATCCGGTTTAAAATCAACCAGCTCTTCGTCGCTTGGGCGGATGAACATGTTTTTGACGAAATGCGCCTGCCAGGCAACTTCGGTAATGAAGCGCACGGAAAGACGGGTATCGGCGTTAGCGCCGCAGAATGCATCAATGATAAACAGGCGCTTGCCGGAAAGTTGCTGGGTAACTAATCCTTTCAGATGCTGCCAGGTTTCCGGGGAGAGCGGTTTGTTGTCGTTCTTACCTTTACCTTTGTCGGACCACCAGAGCGTGTCGCGCGTGGTGTCGTCACGGACAATGTACTTATCCTTTGGCGAACGTCCGGTAAAGATACCGGTATCAACGGCAACGGCGCCCAGATTCGTTAACACGCCACGTTCATAACCTTCCAGGTTTGGATCAAGTTCTTCCTGGAAAAGCGTGTCGTAGTCTGGATTGTAAACGATATCCTGAACGTCATTGATACCATAAGCCTTGAGATCTTGCGGGGTTAAACTGTTGTTCACACGCATTTCACTGCTCCTTAGCCAATATGTATTACCTGGAATAGTAAGGTTTTTTAGGGATTGCTAACCGCGACAAGGCTCATAGATTTACGCATCCGGGAAAATCACGGGTTACCGAATACGCTGCGACTCCTGTCACAAAGAGGCGGATATTATGGCAGGAAACCCTTTTTTGTTGTGGAAAATGTTCTTAAAACGTTAATGAAGAGTGTTTTTGGCGGGAATCTTGTGAGTGTAATCGCATTCACGTAAGAAAATAACGTAACTCATACATATACAATATCGATTCACTTCCCGTCGCGTTAGTCTGAAATCAGCCTACCAATGCTCAAAATTGTGAAGTTGATGCGATAATTAGCTTTTCCCTTCATTCTGGAAACTAACATGGATAGTGCTGAAATTTCACGTACAACGCGTTTGGGCATGATATTTATCGGCCTGCTGCAGGGGGCATTATGCTACCTGCTGATGACATATCTGGTGCCCCATAACGACGGCTGGCTGTTCTATGGCATGCCTGCGACGATTGCGATCACCTCGGCACTTTTGCTTACTGTCGTTTCTTTCAAACAACGCGCGCTGTGGTATTGGATGGCGCTGATCTTTGTTGTGGTGCTGGCGATGAGCGTCTGGCTAAAGTGGCAAGTCGAGGACAGTGATAAGTGGCGGCAACATGAAGTTTTTATGTTCTACGGTTGGCGCTTACTGCTGATGGCGATGCTTGCCTTGCCCTGGATTCAGTACTCGCTTCATGTCTCTCGTGAGCAGGCGCGTTACCCGCATTTTTATCGGCAATTGTGGCTTAATGCGTTGACGTTGCTGATTGTCTTTGTCGCCAACGGTCTGTTCTGGCTGGTGCTCCTGCTATGGAGCGAGATGTTTAAGCTGGTCGGTATTCCCTTCTTCAGCACGCTCTTCTTTGATACCGACTGGTTTGGCTATGTGGCCTTTGGTCTGATTACCGCACTGGCAGTGGTACTGGCTCGTACACAGTCGCGTTTGGTCACGGCGGTACAAAAATTACTGACGTTTATTGCCACCGGTCTGTTACCTCTGGTCGCGCTGTTGGCGCTGATGTTCATACTGACCTTGCCCTTCACCGGACTGGAGGCTATTTCGCAACGCGTGTCTGCGGCCGGGTTGATGTCAACGCTGACGCTGCTCCTGTTGCTGTTGATGGCTATCGTGCGTGAACCGCAAAAAGAGGCGTTACCCTATCCTGGCGCGTTACGCTACCTGATCAAATGCTCTCTGATTGTCGCGCCCATCTATATGCTGATTGCCGGTTGGTCACTGTGGGTGCGAATACAGCAGTACGGTTGGACGCCTGAGCGTTTGTATGGCGTGCTGGTGGTCGTGGTACTGCTGGTATGGTCGTTTGGCTATCTGGCCAGCATTTTACGCCGCGGGCGCAATCCGCTTGAGCTTCAGGGGCCGGTCATTCTTGGCGTTTCGTTGCTGGCATTGGGGCTGTTGGTTCTGCTGTCGTCGCCGGTTATTGATGCCTGGCGTATCAGCGTTAACAGCCATATGGGGCTGTATCACAGCGGGAAAATCAAACCGGATCAGGTCAGCCTGTATATGTTGGATCACAGCGGAAAACCGGGGCGCGCAGCGTTGGAAGCATTACAAAAAGATGTGGCGTTTAATCAAGACAGTAAGCGCAGACGCGACTTGAATTCTCTGCTGCAAGGGAGCCGGGATCCGGTTAAAGAGCTAACCGCAACACAGTTAGTATCGAAGGTTGTGATTGCTCCGGGGAGCGAGAAGCCAGACGATGCGTTCTGGACGTTTGTCAAAGCACAGGGGTATCGCATCACCTCTTGTGCTGAGCAGAATGCGTGCGTATTGGTGAGTCAGGACCTCAATGCGGATGGTCATCCTGAGCAGGTGCTATATGCTTTTGGCGATGGGGAGAGTCTGGTCTTCGGCATGCAGAAAAACAAATGGGATTTGTTAGCTGTTGCCAGGCTACCTGAAGGATTCAATAAGGATAAATTGCTGCAGGCGGTGGCGAATCAGCAACTGGGTTCAGCCCCCAGAATCTGGCGGGATATCACTATTGATGGCAAAAGACTGCGATGACTTATTACACCGAGTGAGTGTGTTGCCGACCGCGTTTTTGCCGGATAGCGGCGCGAACGCCTTATCCGGCCTACGACAGTTTTTCCGTAGGCCTGATAAGCGCCTTCAGGCAAGACGGTGATTAATGCACCTGTGGATCGGCAGGGGAGGCGTTGCTGCGGATCTCTGCAATATCCATGGCGTTAAACAGATAGTGGCTACCGCAGTAATCGCAGTGCATATCGATCTCGCCTTCTTCCGCCAGAATGCTGTCAACTTCTTCGTCCGGCAACGTTTTCAGTGCGCCTGCGCAGCGTTCGCGTGAACAGGTGCATTTGAACTCAACGTCCTGCGGATCGTAGAGAGTAACCTCTTCTTCGTGGTATAAGCGCCACAGCACTTCGTTGGCCGGCAGCGTCAGCAACTCTTCGGCCTTGATGGTTTCGGTCAGGGCGGTCAGGTGATCGAAATCATCTGCCTGTGCGTTTTGCGCCGGCATCACTTGCAGCAGCATTCCGCCAGCAGCGGGTTTGCCATCAACGTCGCCAGTGCGGATGAACAGGCGTGTCGGCAGCTGTTCGGAACGCATGAAGTAGTCTTCCAGACAGGCTGCCAGCGTGTCACCTTCCAGACCGACCACGCCCTGATAACGCTCGCCTTCTTCCGGGGTAATGGTGATCACCAGGTAGCCGTTGCCCACCAGGGTTTTCAAATCGGCATCTTCAGGAATATCACCCTGCATGCGGGCCACGCCGCGCATCTGCTGATTGTTGTTACCGTTGATGACGGCCAGGCTCAGCGGACCATCACCCTGCAACTGCACAGTGATATCACCGGCAAACTTCAGCGTAGCGGTGAGCAGGCTGGTGGCAACCAGCAGCTCAGCCAGTACGTTTTTGACCGGCTGCGGGTAAGTATGATTTTCGAGGATCTGTTGCAGGGTTTCCGAAACGGTCACCAGCTCGCCGCGCACGGCAAAGTTTTCAAACAGATAACGATGTAATTGGTCATGTTGCGGCATAATCATCTCTCTTGCAGGTGACAGTCACTCGCTGTCGCCATGTTTAAATCGTAACAGGTCGCGGCGCTCTTTCTTGTCCGGTCGTCTGTCCGGGTGCGGCATGGTTAACGCGTTAAGTTTACGCGCCAGCGCCATTTTTTCGCGTTTTTCCACGCTTTCCGCGGTTTCTTCATACAGCGTAACGGCTTCCGTTGCCGGGCGACGCTGCTCGGTTATGGCCTTGATAATGACCGTTCGCTCGTCATTTCCCTGGCGAAGGGTGAGGGTGGCGTTCAGCTCGACAATCTTGCTCGGCTTACTGCGCTGGCCGTTGTAGTGCACCTTACCGCCTTCAACCATTTCGCGGGCTAGCGCACGCGTTTTGTAAAAGCGTGCAGCCCACAGCCATTTATCCAGCCTGACTTCAGCAGAGGGCTTTTCTTTCATGGCGTCTCCTTCACATCAGTGAGGGGATCAGTCGGCGGTAGTCATTCAGTGACGGATGGCGTGCGTACTGCTTTTCGGCGATGCCGGAGTCGGGATTGGTCACGCCGAGGCAGTAACGAATACCGTACAGAGCAGCGGCGTCGAGAATGGGTTCGCTGTCGTCAATAAACAGCGTCTTCTCTGCACTCATTCCCGTTTCTTCAGCCACAGCGTGCCATAACCGCTGATCCTCTTTGGGATAACCAAATGTGTGGGTGGAAAGTAATAAATCAAGGTGTGAGGCCAGACCGGTATGCTCCAGCTTCACCGCCAGATTATGCGGATGCGCGTTGGTGAGCAAAATACGGCGCTTGCCGCTGGCTTTTAAAGCATCAAGAAACGGTACGGTATCTTCACGCAAAACGGCGCGCGGTCCCTGTTCCGTTGTCATGGCGCAAATATCCAGATCCAGGCACTCGCTCCAGTAATCCAGGCAGTACCAGTTTAGCGTATGCTGCACGGCATGATACTGCTGACGAATATAGTCCTGGGCCTCCTGGGGAGAGATACCCTGCTTCGCGCCATAGGTTTCCGGCACCAGTTTTTGCCAGAAATAGTTATCGAATGCCAGGTCGAGCAGCGTGCCGTCCATATCTAACAACACGGTGTCGACATCCTGCCAGGCAATATTGATATGCATGGAAACTCCCCACAAGAAAACATGATGCGCGACAGAGTAGCATATCCTGTCGTGCGAGCGTGTTATCGAATCAGGCTTTCCGTGTCGTCAATCAGCGTTGGATTCAGGCAACTTTCGTAGTAGCTCTGAATTTCCGCGATGCGGGTGCGGTGACGCTGGTAGCGTCTGAATGCCTGCACGCTGTTGTAGACAGCGCATCCGAGCATGGAGAACATCAGCAGCGTCGTGCCAAGGTAGCGCCATAACCCTGAACGATCCGGGATACGGTGCAGGCCAATGTGCTGGGTGCCATTGGCGTCAGTCGAAATATTGGTGACGATCCCCTCTGCGCGAAATGGTGTCTGCATCAGCATCTGCGCCAGGCGCTGGAAGGCGTTCCACTGTTCCTGGGGAGGATAGTCATATAGCGAGGTCGTCGGCCACGGCTGATCGACCAGATCGCTGCCTTCATCGCTGATAATCAGGAAACCGCCGGGAGCAGGGCTATTCAGCGCCTGGGCCGCTCGCGCAGTCTCGCGTGAAATAAATGGTGCCGTAGAGGTATTCACCAGATTATCTAACGACTCAGCGCTTACCGGACGCAGCAGCACGTTCACCCCATCCAGTTTGCCTGCGTTCGCTCGCTTTACCAGCGCGGCCCAGTCTTTGCTGTTACCGAGGTTAACCAGCGCATTCTTTAAGCGTACACATTCATCTTTGGCTGCACACAGATCGGCCGTTTTCAGGACAATCTCACCAAAATCGTCCAGTAACACCATGCCGGACTTTTGGATTGCCGAGCGTAGCGATGCGCTGACGCGAGAGTCATCGTCAGGTTTGGGATGCAGCTGGCGGTTCACGGCCTGCGTGAGCGCAGTGGCCTTATTCACCAGATCGGATTCGGGCAGCGGTAATGCGCGTGCGTCATTCCAGATAATTTGCGAGCAATCGAAAGGCATAAACGGCGTGGTGGGCTGCGCATTCCAGCTCCCTTGGGTATGAATATTACACATACCCGTACCGCTCAGGTGCAGCGTGTCACCCACACGAACGCCCGCGTTTTCGAGCTGTTTAACGCTGGTGGCTTCGATAGTTTGCGCGCCCTTCATCCAGGAAAGCGTGACCTTTATCGGCATATCCAGCGGGATCCAAAACAGCAGCATCAGCAGTACCAGCAACGAGCCGCCCGCGATGACGGCGTTGCGCAGCCAATGTTGCAACGGGAAATTTTTGACTTCATCGTGCAGAGATAAAAAACGCCCCTGGCGGACAACGTGGCGATCGAGATAAATATCGATATCCGTTTGCTGGCCAAGGTCTTGGGCGATGTAAGGTTGCCAGTGAGGTGGGTAGATCAGATCGATAATACCCAGCGAGATATTATTAATATGCTCCTGGTCGTTTTCGCCAAACAACCCCCAGCGACGCGGCGTACCGCGCAAACAATGAATTTCCCGCAGGGCGGTTTTGGACGGCGGGGCGAATAATCCCCACAGGCCCGCAGCTAACAGCAACACCGCGCCACCGACTGCCCATGGAACAAACGTATTCGGGATAACCAAACAGAAAAAGAACAGCAGGAATGATGCGGTTATCAGCAACGCCTCGCGCAATCCCGAAGGGCGGCTGAGCGCATATTCTTCATGGGTTTCCTGGCGAATATTCAGCAGTTCAATCTGCTCACTTTCTTCACCACGAATGGATGCCTGGGTAGAAGCGGTGTGCTGCAACGCATAGCCACGCGCTTCCTGCATATATTCCTGCAGCGTATGGCCGTTCAACGAGATAACCAGCGGTATTGTATTGGTATGGATTATCTCAACGCTATTTTCGTCATTGATGTATTGTTCCCAGAAAGGGGGAAGGTGTACCTCAACGGAATCAAGATAGTAGCGCCATTTGTTAGGATCGTCGGTAGTGATGCCGTAACGTGTAATCGAACGAGTAAGCACGATGACGCTATTACTTTGGGCATTCAACGTTAATGAGACTGGCGCAGAACTGGCTCCAGTTGGACCAGGTACTTGCTGAATTTGACTAAGGCTTTCGAGATAGTTTTCGACGGCAGTGCGTTCTTCAGGCGCGAGTTTACGTTTCGAGGCGTCTGAGAAGACGCTGCTCAAGGGTAAATTTTTCTGCCTGGATTTTGATTTGAGTAGCCATCCTGCAAGCAATGAGCAGGCCAGCAAAGCAGCTAAAAAAATCAGAATGGTGCTCATGCTTTCCCCATCTTACTTAGTCTGTCAGGCGTGGTCAGTCGCACCCTGTTCAATATTCGTGATTCTGTGGTTGGCTATCGGCAAGTGTGGAGTCGAACTTGAGCATCTTTAAGTACAGCCCAGTAAAAGCGAATCATAGCAAAATCACTAAAAATGGAATATCAGCAAATTCCTGGAGTTATTTCAACCTATTGACTTTTAATTTGAAATAGGGATTAACTTTTAGTACGTTACATAAATGTAAATAAACGGCAATTCACATTGCCGAAACCGTGCGGTATATCGCACAATAACCCCAGATTTCACAGCAAAGATCCTCACAATGAGCAAATCATTACAGAAACCCACGATTTTGAAAGTGGAAACCGTCGCCCAATCCCGGCTGTTTAAAGTCGAAAGCGTGGACCTTGAGTTCAGCAATGGCGTACGCCGCGTTTATGAACGTATGCGTCCATCCACGCGTGAAGCGGTAATGATTGTGCCGATTGTTGACGACCACATGATCCTCATCCGCGAGTACGCAGTCGGGACCGAATCTTACGAACTGGGTTTTTCTAAGGGATTAATCGATCCTGGCGAAAGCATTTTTGAGGCGGCGAATCGGGAGCTGAAAGAAGAGGTGGGGTTTGGCGCAAAAGATCTGACGTTTTTAAAGAAACTCAGCATGGCACCATCTTATTTCTCCAGCAAGATGAACATCGTGGTGGCAGAAGATTTATATCCTGAATCGCTGGAGGGTGATGAACCTGAGCCATTACCGCAGGTGCGCTGGCCGCTGGCGCATTTGATGGACCTGCTGGAAGATCCTGATTTTCACGAAGCGCGTAATGTCAGTGCGTTGTTCCTCGTACGCGAATGGCTGAAAGGGCAGGGGCGGCTTTAATTTCTCTGCAGCTAATACACGAACAACAAAAAAGGCGCCTAAGCGCCTTTTTTGATCAGAACAGTTCGTGCGTCTCACCATTATCGATAATGGTCGTCCCCACTTCATGCACCGCCTGTTGCGTCGGCTGAGTGCCTTCAATGAAGTACTCTGCGCGGCTATTGCCACCGCTTGCCAGTTGTCCTGTGCTGCGATCGATATTGACCGTTACGATACCCGGTGGCGGCGTCAACGGCTGTTCAGGCACGCCTTCCAGCACGGACTTCATGTAGGCATCCCATGCTGGCTGCGCACTCTTCGCACCGCCTTCGTAGCCGGAGATTTGGTCTTTGATCGCGCCGGAAGCTGTCGTATGACCAAGGTTGCGGCGATGATCATCAAAGCCGATCCATACTGACGTCACCACGCCTGGTCCGTAACCGGAGAACCACGCATCTTTAGAGCTGTTGGTGGTTCCGGTTTTCCCGCCGATATCATGACGCTGTAAATCGCGACCTGCGCGCCAACCGGTTCCCATCCAGCCTGGTTCACCAAATATATTGGTGTTCAGCGCGCTTTTAATCAGGAAGGCCAGCGGTGTGTTGATCACGTGCGGAGCGTATTCCTGTGTGCCGCTTTGCGCGACCAGTGCCTGGTTAGCCTGCTCAAGCTGTGGCATAGGCACGGCAGCATTCTGCTGTTCCTGCGAGACAGCGACATCTTCTACGTTACTGTTTTCCAGCACGTTAGATTTCTGGGTATCGCCGTAAATCACCGGAATATCGCATTCCGGGCAGGCAATTTTCGGCTTCGCTTCGAAGATAACGCCGCCCATATCGCTTTCGATCTTACTGATGAAATACGGATCGACCAGGAAGCCGCCGTTAGACATCACTGCGTAACCGCGCGCCACCTGCAACGGTGTGAACGAAGCCGAACCCAGCGCCAGTGACTCGGTATGCACAATGTTCTGTGCCGGGAAACCGAAACGTTGCAGATACTCTGCCGCGTAATCCACGCCCATGGCGCGCATGGCGCGTACCATCACCACGTTTTTCGACTGACCCAGCCCCTGACGTAAGCGGATAGGACCGGCGTACTGCGGCGGGGAGTTCTTCGGCTGCCAGTCGGAACCAGCACCGGCATCCCAGCGGGAGATTGGCACGTCGTTGAGCATGCTCGCCAGCGTCAGACCTTTATCCATCGCGGCGGTATACAGGAATGGCTTGATGTTAGAACCCACCTGGCGTAACGCCTGCGTTGCACGGTTAAACTTGCTCTGGTTGAAGTCAAAACCACCAACCAGTGCCAGCACCGCGCCGTTTTGCGGATTGATGGAGACCAATGCGGAGTTGACGTCTGGCACTTGCGCCAGCCACCAGGCATCGCCCACCTGGCGTACCCAGATTTGCTGGCCGGCCTGTACTACGTCGGTCACTTTACGCGGCGTTGGGCCTTGTTGAGTATCCGAGCGGTAAGGACGCGCCCAGCGCATACCATCCATGCGTAATGACACTGACGTACCATCCGCCAGCGCGGCAATGGCTTCCTGAGGATTGGCACTGGTAACAACCGCCGGTAACAGCGGTCCATAAGTCGGCAGCGCTTTCAGCGTATCGGTGATTTTTTTGCTGTCCCAACTGCTTTCGCCCACTTTCCACAGCACGTTCGACGGGCCGCGGTAGCCGTGGCGCATGTCGTAATCCATCACGTTGTTGCGTACTGCCTGCTGAGCTGCCTGCTGTACTTTGCGTGTAATGGTGGTGGTGATGCGATACCCGTCTTCATAGGCTTTTTCACCATAACGGTTATACATCTCCTGGCGCACCATTTCAGACAGATACGGTGCAGAGAAAGCGATTTCCGGCGCGTGGTAGTTGGCGTCAATGGCCTCGCCGCGCGCCTGATCGTACTGGGCCTGCGTGATGTAGTTTTCGCTCAACATACGCGACAGTACAACGTTACGTCGCGCGGTTGCCCGGTCCATCGAATAGAGAGGGTTGAAGGTTGACGGCGCTTTTGGCAGACCGGCAATCACCGCAATTTCACTTAAGCTGAGTTGATCCACCGTTTTACCGAAATAGACCTGCGCGGCAGCACCCACGCCATAGGCGCGATACCCAAGGTAAATCTTGTTCAGATACAGCTCGAGGATCTCGTCTTTACTCAGCAGTTGTTCAATGCGGATCGCCAGGAACACTTCTTTGATCTTACGCATCAGCGTACGTTCCGGGCTCAGGAAGAAGTTTCTCGCCAACTGCTGGGTAATGGTACTCGCCCCTTGCGACGCGTGACCAGAGAACAATGCTACGCTGGCCGCACGGAAGATCCCCACCGGGTCCACCCCGTGGTGCTCATAAAAGCGGCTGTCTTCTGTGGCGATAAAGGCTTTAACCATTACCGGCGGCATCTGATCCAGCGTGACCGGGATTCGACGTTTCTCGCCATACTGCGCGATTAGCTCGCCGTCAGCGCTGTAAACCTGCATCGGGATCTGTAAACGCACATCTTTGAGCGTCGCGACGTCAGGTAATTGCGGCTCGATATAGCGATAAAGGCCATAAATCGAGCCTGCTCCCAGCAGGATGCAACATACTGCAAGGATTAATAAATACTTTACGAACTTCACTGGAGATTTCCCATTTAGTGGCATTTGGGCAGTTTATAAACAAACGCGCGGTAGTATAAAGGCAAGCCAGACGCATTGATATACCCGTTAAAGCGACGGGTGATAAGGAGATCATCAGCAATGGCTTTCAATATCTGGAAAATTGGTCTGCATATTCAGCAACATGAAGTGCTGGCTGTCGCTATCGTTCGCGAAGCATCAGGTTGGTATCTGCAACGCTGGTGGCGTATTCCGCTGACGCCTCAGGTTATCGTCGATGGTCACATTCGCGAGCCTGAACAGCTGGTCGCCGCGCTACTGTCGTGGAGTCGGGAGCTCCCTCGCCGACACCATATTCATCTCTCTTTTCCCGCCAACAGGACGTTACAAAAAAAGTTTCCTCGTCCGACAATGACGTTACGCGAGCCAGAGCAAACCGCATGGTTGTCCGGTTCGATGGCGCGTGAACTGGATATGGCGCCGGATGCGCTGCATTTTGATTATAGCGAAGACACGTTGAGCCCGGCGTTTAACGTCACTGCTGCGCAAAGCAAAGAGATTTCAGCGCTTCTGACGCTTATCCAAACCCTTAAGGTGCAGGTTACGGCGATTACCCCGGACGCCAGCGCGTTACAGCGATTTATTCCCTTCCTGCCGGAGCATCACCAGTGTCTGGTATGGCGTGATGATGCCCAGTGGTTATGGGCGACCCGTTCAGCATGGGGACGTAAATCAACGGGCGATATTAGCTGTATCGAGGAGCTTGCCACGACATTATCTCTGCCCACGACAGCCATTGCGCAATGCTCCCCCGGCGGCTTCGATCCTTTAAGCGCCGTGTTTGTACGCCAGCCGCCCATTCCAACGCAAAGCCATCACTTCGCCATTGCGCTGGGACTCGCTATGGGGGGCGTGTACTGATGATTGCGACCATTAATCTTCTGCCCTGGCGTCAGGCTCGGCGTTACGCTTGCCTGCGCTTCTGGGGCATCTTATTTAGCGCTTCACTCTTGCTTAGTATTGGCGTGTTGTTGCGCTATTACAGCGCTTTGAGTGTAGAAAATCGGGCTGAATTGTTGCTGGCAGACGCCGAAAAGACGCGGGCCGAGGTCCTCATGGCGCTGAAGCCGCGTATGCAACAGCGCCAGCAACGATGACAGCAGGTTCAGGCGCGGAACAAACAGCGTGAGCAGACCCGAAGCTGGCAGCGGGCTTTGCAAGGGCTGGCGGAATTACTGCCGGAGCAGGCGTGGTTAACAAAAATGACCTGGCAGGAGGACACGCTGGAACTGACGGGAAACACACTGAACTTTGCCGCATTGAAGGCATTGGAAGCGCAATTACGCCAGTTGCCGTTGTTTATGTTGAACAGCCCTGGAGAAACGCAGCAGGATGCGCAGGGACGCTGGCAATTCCACTTTCGACTGACACGGAGCGGTGCGCATGATAACGCTCTGTGATGTCTGGTTAGCGCAGTCGCCACGCTTTCGAATCATATGCTGGTGCGGCTGGATGTTGGGGTTACTCATACTGGTGACGCTATGTCTTTACCCCGTAGCGCGGGAGCGGACTATGCAACGCGAGTCGCTGGTCCAGCAACGTGCGGCTATTCAGATGCAATGGCGAGATGTATATCTGCTGGCGGCATCACCAGCAGAGCCTGAAGAGAAACTGACCCTGTTCTCCCCGCTGCTGTTTCAGAATTCACTTACCCGTCTTATCCACTGGCAACCCTCAGCTCAGGGGGGAGAGATGGCGCTGATATCGGCCTGGGATGCTATCCCGCTGACGTTTGTCCAGTTGGCGGCTCAGGGGATGAACGTCAGCCGATTTTCGCTTACCGCAGAAGGCACGGAGTTGCTGCTAACGCTACAGCTGGAGCGCCTGAATGATGGTTGAGCGCTGGCTGTTGATATGCGTAAGCGTACTGATGCTTACCGGTATGCGTAATCCCTTCCTGCCGCCGGAGGACCGTTGTCAAATTGCTGAGCTGTCGACATGGCGTTTTCAGGGCATGGTGAGTCAGGGCACGCGACCCATCGGCATTGTTCAGGATAGCCAGAAAAAATGGCGGCGGGTTAAGCGAAATGACGTCCTGAAAAACGGTTGGACGATTATGCAGATAACGGCCCAGAACATAACCCTCGACACAGAAAAAAACTGCGAACCGCCGCGGTGGCAGTGGCAGCGACAAGGAGCGGTAAATGAAGCGATGGATAGCGTTGATAGTAATGGTACTGGCGGTCGGGATAACAAGCGCGCTGGCGACGAAACCGCAAAACGTGACGCTGGTAGTCGATGATGTGCCGGTTACGCAGGTATTGCAGGCGCTGGCTGAACAGGAACAAAAAAACCTGGTGGTTTCGCCGGATGTCAGCGGTGTGCTGTCGCTGCATTTGACGGATGTCCCCTGGAAGCAGGCATTGCAGACGGTGGTGAAAAGCGCCGGTCTGGTATTACGCCAGGAGGGCAATATTCTGCATGTGCATTCTGTTCAATGGCAGAGTGAAAATGCGGCTCGTCAGGAAAACGAGCAGGCGCGGATTCAGGCTAGTCTTCCGCTGGAACATCGCAGCATCATTTTGCACTATGCTGATGCCACCGAGCTGGTAAAAGCCGGAGAAAAGCTGCTCAGTGCCAAAGGAAGCATGACGGTGGATAAACGAACCAACCGCTTACTGCTGCGTGACAATCGTGTTGTTCTCAACACCCTGGAAACGTGGGTGGCGCAAATGGATTTGCCGGTTGCCCAGGTTGAACTGGCGGCGCATATCGTCACCATTAATGAGAAAAGTTTGCGTGAGCTGGGGGTGAAGTGGTCACTGGCTGACGCACAACAACCGGGGGCGGTTGGGAATGTCACAACGCTTGCCAGCGATCTCTCTGCAGCCACCGCCACATCCCGTGTGGGATTTAACATTGGCCGTATTAACGGTCGTTTACTGGAACTGGAGTTGTCTGCGCTGGAGCAAAAACAGCAACTGGATATCATTGCCAGTCCACGATTACTGGCATCTCACCTGCAACCTGCCAGTATTAAGCAGGGCAGTGAGATCCCTTATCAGGTTTCCAGCGGTGAAAGCGGTGCGACATCCGTCGAGTTCAAGGAAGCGGTACTGGGGATGGAGGTGACGCCAACGGTGTTGCAGAAAGGGAGAATCAGGCTGAAACTGCATATCAGCCAGAATGTTCCGGGACAGGTTCTACAGCAGGCTGATGGCGAAGTGTTGGCTATCGACAAGCAAGAGATTGAAACGCAGGTCGAGGTAAGAAGCGGCGAGACGATTGCGCTTGGCGGGATTTTTTCACATAAGAATAAATCCGCAGCCGACAGCGTGCCGCTATTAGGCGACATTCCCTGGCTTGGCTCTCTTTTTCGCCATGATGGTAAAGAAGATGAACGGCGCGAATTAGTGGTCTTTATAACGCCCAGACTGGTTTCAACGGAATAACTTATGCATGAAAAGCCATTGTTTTTGCACTGAACACGTTTCAGGGATTTGACGTGAGGGTGTATTTAGCATACAAGGAGTACCGATTTGAGCGTCGGTACTTTTCTTTACTTATGCGGCAGTGAATACGCTTTGCCTTTCCGGTGGTGTGCCATAGGCTTATTGGGTGTCATTTGGCTGCGCGATACGTCGCCAGGTCTGATGTTTGCAGGGTAGCAAGCCTGCCACGACCAGAAATGCGTTAGGTTTGGTGATTTATTCAGTTGCCAAACCCGCTTGAGTATTGAGATAATTTTCAGTCTGACTCTCGCAATATCTTATGAGGTTTCAGTTCATGTCCTGCTGCGCTGGGTGTCTGCGAAGCGGGTTTACCATTAACGAATAGTCTTAGTAGTACCGAAAAAATGGCAGAGAAACGCAATATCTTTCTGGTTGGGCCTATGGGTGCCGGAAAAAGCACTATTGGGCGCCAGTTAGCTCAACAACTCAATATGGAATTTTACGATTCTGATCAAGAGATTGAGAAACGAACCGGAGCTGATGTGGGCTGGGTCTTCGATGTAGAAGGTGAAGACGGCTTCCGTGATCGCGAAGAAAAAGTCATCAACGAGTTGACGGAAAAACAGGGTATTGTGCTGGCAACTGGCGGTGGCTCTGTAAAATCACGTGAAACACGTAACCGTCTTTCCGCGCGTGGCGTCGTGGTCTATCTTGAAACGACAATTGAAAAACAACTTGCGCGTACTCAACGTGACAAGAAACGCCCGTTGCTGCAGGTAGAATCACCGCCTCGTGAAGTTCTGGAAGCGTTGGCTGACGAACGCAATCCTCTGTACGAAGAGATTGCTGACGTGACCATTCGAACCGACGATCAGAGCGCAAAAGTCGTAGCAAACCAGATTATTCATATGTTGGAAAGCAACTAATTCTGGCTGAATACACACTCGTCTGCGGGTACATGTAACTAAGGTGGATGTCGCGTAATGGAGAGGATCACAGTCACTCTCGGGGAACGTAGTTACCCTATCACCATCGCGGCTGGTTTGTTCAATGAGCCAGCTTCATTCTTACCGCTGAAATCGGGCGATCAGGTTATGTTGGTGACCAACGAAACCCTGGCCCCCCTTTATCTCGATAAGGTTCGCGGCGTACTTGAACAGGCGGGTGTTAACGTTGATAGCGTTATCCTTCCCGATGGCGAGCAGCATAAAAGCCTGACGGTTCTGGATACGGTTTTCACCGCGTTACTGCAAAAACCGCACGGTCGTGATACCACGTTAGTTGCCCTTGGCGGCGGCGTGATTGGCGATCTGACCGGTTTTGCGGCAGCCAGCTATCAACGTGGTGTTCGTTTTATTCAAGTCCCGACAACCCTGTTGTCGCAGGTCGACTCCTCCGTTGGCGGCAAAACCGCCGTAAACCATCCCCTCGGTAAAAACATGATTGGCGCGTTTTACCAACCGGCCTCCGTGGTGGTGGATCTCGATTGTCTGAAAACGCTTCCTGCGCGTGAGCTGGCATCGGGGCTGGCGGAAGTGATCAAATACGGCATCATTCTTGACGGTGAATTTTTCAGCTGGCTGGAAGACAATCTGGATGCGTTGTTGCGTCTGGACGGTCCGGCGATGGCGTACTGTATTCGTCGTTGTTGTGAGCTGAAAGCAGAAGTTGTCGCAGCAGACGAGCGCGAAATGGGCTTACGTGCTTTACTGAATCTGGGGCACACGTTTGGCCATGCGATCGAAGCTGAAATGGGTTATGGCAATTGGTTACATGGTGAAGCAGTTGCAGCAGGTATGGTAATGGCTGCCCGTACGTCTGAACGTTTGGGTCAGTTCACCTCCGCTGATACGCAGCGCATCATTACGCTGTTACAGCGAGCAGGCTTACCGGTGAATGGGCCGCGTGAAATGTCCACTGAGGCTTATCTGCCGCACATGCTGCGAGATAAAAAAGTGTTAGCGGGAGAGATTCGTTTGGTGCTTCCGCGAGCGATAGGGAAGAGTGAAGTGCGCGGCGGAGTGTCGCACGAGGTGGTTCTTAACGCTATTGCTGATTGCCAGCAGGCGTAACAACAAGAAAGGTCAGGCTTACGTTGCGAAACGTAGGTCTTTTAGCTTCAGGTTATGTGCAAAGTCGTAAGCATTAACCTTTGAGTGGGGTGTTAAATGGATGAATTCAAACCAGAAGACGAGCTGAAACCCGATCCCAGCGATCGTCGTACTGGTCGTTCTCGTCAATCGTCTGAACGCGATAATGAGCCGCAAATCAATTTTGATGATGTTGATCTGGATGCTGACGATCGCCGTCCTGCGCGCGCACGCAAAGAGCGTGATGAAGAGCAGAACATTGAAGAAGAGTATGAATCTGATGACGATACCGTGGATGAAGAGCGTGTAGAACGTCGTCCGCGCAAGCGTAAGAAAGCCGCCAGCAAGCCTGCCTCCCGCCAGTATATGATGATGGGCGTAGGGGTTCTGGTACTGCTGCTGCTGATTATCGGCATTGGTTCTGCGCTGAAAGCCCCCTCATCTTCTTCCAATGAGCAGGCAGCATCTGGTGAGAAGAGCATCGATCTCTCTGGCAGCAATGCAACGAATCAGGCGAGTGCAACGACACCTGCAACGGGCGCAGAGCAGACTGCTGGCAATACCCAGCAGGATGTTTCCCTGCCACCGATTTCCTCTACCCCGACTCAAGGTCAGGCACCTGCGGCAACTGAAGGGCAGCAGCGTGTTGAAGTGCAGGGCGATTTGAACAACGCTCTGACACAACCGCAAGGCCAGGAGCAAGTTAACAACGCTGTGGTTAACTCTACGCTGCCGACCGAACCTGCGACCGTTGCGCCGATGCGTAATGGTAATGCTGCGCGCCAGACTGCGAAAACGGAAACGACTGAACGTCCTGCGGCTACGCATCAGGAACGTAAACAGGCCGTAATTGAGCCGAAGAGCAAACCGCAAACTACGGTGAAAGCGACGCCGACAGAGCCGAAACCTGTTGCCCAGGCAAAACCAACCGCAACTGCGCCGACTACCACAACCAAAGCGCCTGTGGTAACCGCTACGCCGAAAGCGACCGCTGAGCCGAAAGCAACCACGACGGCGCCAGCACAGACCGCAACGCTTGCGCCAACGGCGACAGCAACAACGACAACACCTGTTGCTGGCGGAGCGAAAAGTGCAGGTAACGTTGGAGCGTTAAAATCTGCGCCGTCCAGCCATTACACGCTGCAGCTCAGCAGTTCTTCTAACTACGACAATCTGAACGGTTGGGCGAAGAAAGAAAACCTGAAGAACTATGTGGTGTACCAGACGACGCGTAACGGTCAACCGTGGTATGTTCTGGTGACAGGCGTGTATGCGTCTAAAGAAGATGCGAAACGTGCAGTGTCTACGTTACCCGCTGATATTCAGGCGAAAAACCCGTGGGCAAAACCGCTGCACCAGGTTCAGGCCGATTTGAAGTAAGATAGGATATGTTCTGCAATGGTTTGCTGTTTCGCCCAATTGCGGGACAAAGACTAAAGCGCAGGATGCTGTCGGAGCTTTCTCCACAGCCGGAGAAGGTGTAATTAGTTAGTCAGCATGAAAAAAAATCGCGCTTTTTTGAAATGGGCAGGGGGGAAATACCCCCTGCTTGATGATATCAAACGGCATTTACCTCAGGGTGAGTGCCTGATTGAACCTTTCGTGGGTGCCGGGTCGGTGTTTCTCAACACCGACTTTTCTCGTTATATTCTTGCCGATATCAACAGCGACCTTATCAGTCTCTATAACATCGTGAAGACGCGTACCGATGAGTATGTGCAGGCTTCTCGTGAGCTGTTTATGCCTGAAACCAATCAGGCTGAGGTGTACTATCGGTTCAGAGAAGAATTTAATGCCAGCCAGGATCCGTTCCGCAGAGCAGTGCTGTTCTTGTATCTGAACCGTTTTGGTTACAACGGATTATGCCGTTATAACCTGCGCGGCGAGTTTAACGTCCCGTTTGGGCGTTATAAAAAACCTTACTTCCCGGAAGCCGAGTTGTACCATTTTGCTGAGAAAGCGCAGAATGCGGAGTTCCATTGCCTCTCCTATGAAGAGTGCATGGACCGTGCGGATAGCAACTCTGTGGTCTATTGCGACCCGCCTTATGCACCACTTTCGGCGACGGCAAATTTCACTGCGTATCACACCAACAGCTTTAGCCCGAAAGAACAGGCGCATTTGGCCGAGATGGCAGAAAAGCTGGTCAGTAAGCAGATCCCAGTGTTAATTTCGAACCATGACACGCCCGATACCCGTGAATGGTACCGAGCGGCGAAACATTTTCAGGTCAAAGTGCGGCGCAGCATAAGCAGCAATGGCGGCACGCGTAAAAAGGTGAACGAACTGCTGGCACTGTATAAACCAGGAGTCGTAACGCCTGCGAAGAAATAAATCTCAAGGAGAAGCGGATGAAACAGTATTTGATCGCCCCCTCAATTCTGTCGGCTGATTTTGCCCGCCTGGGTGAGGACACCGCGAGAGCACTGACTGCCGGTGCCGACGTTGTGCACTTCGACGTCATGGACAATCACTACGTACCGAACTTGACCATCGGACCGATGGTACTGAAATCGCTGCGTAAATATGGCATCACTGCCCCGATTGATGTTCACCTGATGGTGAAACCGGTCGATCGTATTGTCCCGGACTTCGCCGCCGCCGGTGCCAGCATCATTACTTTTCACCCGGAAGCCTCCGAGCATGTCGATCGCACTTTACAGCTGATCAAAGAGCATGGCTGTAAAGCGGGCCTGGTGTTCAACCCGGCAACGCCGCTGAGCTATCTGGACTACGTCATGGATAAGCTTGATGTGATCCTGCTGATGTCCGTTAACCCAGGCTTTGGCGGGCAGTCCTTCATCCCACAAACGCTGGATAAACTGCGCGAAGTGCGTCGTCGCATTGATGAATCTGGCTACGATATCCGCCTCGAAGTGGACGGCGGTGTCAAAGTGAACAACATTGGCGAAATTGCCGCGGCAGGCGCAGATATGTTTGTCGCAGGCTCCGCGATTTTCGACCAACCAGACTACAAAAAAGTCATTGATGAAATGCGCAATGAACTGGCGAAGGTAAGTCATGGATAAGTTTCAGGATATTCGGGGCGCTGCATTTGACCTCGACGGCACGCTGGTCGACAGCGCGCCGGGATTAGCCGCAGCGGTGGATATGGCGCTGTATGCGCTGGAATTGCCGGTTGCCGGAGAAGAACGCGTTATCACCTGGATTGGTAACGGTGCAGATGTACTGATGGAGCGCGCGCTGGCGTGGTCTCGTCAGGAGCGCGCGACATTACGTAAAACGATGGGTAAACCGCCCGTTGATGATGATATTCCCGCTGAGGAACAGGTACGTATTTTGCGTAAGCTGTTCGACAGATACTACGGTGATGTCGCAGAAGAGGGGACATTCCTGTTCCCTGATGTTGCCGACACGCTGGGCGCGCTGCATGCGAAAGGATTGCCGCTGGGTCTGGTGACCAACAAACCGACCCCGTTTGTCGCGCCATTACTCGAAGCATTAGATATCGCCAAATACTTTAGCGTGGTCATCGGTGGTGACGACGTGCAGAATAAAAAACCGCATCCGGATCCGCTGCTGCTGGTGGCAAGCAAGCTTGGCATCAAGCCTGAGCAAATGCTCTTCGTAGGGGATTCACGCAATGATATTCAGGCGGCAAAAGCTGCTGGCTGTCCGTCCGTTGGCCTGACCTATGGCTACAACTACGGTGAGTCGATCGCGCTGAGCCAGCCCGACGTTATTTACGACCGTATTAATGAACTACTGCCCGCTCTCGGGCTTCCGCATAGCGAAAATCAGGAATCAAAAAATGACTAAGCCCATCGTTTTTAGTGGCGCACAGCCCTCAGGTGAATTGACCATTGGCAACTATATGGGTGCGCTGCGTCAGTGGGTGAGCATGCAGGATGACTACCATTGCATCTACTGCATCGTTGACCAACATGCCATCACCGTTCGTCAGGATGCTCAGCAGCTGCGTAAAGCAACGCTCGATACGCTGGCGCTGTACCTGGCATGCGGTATCGATCCTGAAAAAAGTACAATTTTCGTGCAGTCTCACGTACCGGAGCATGCACAGTTAGGTTGGGCACTGAACTGCTACACCTACTTCGGCGAGCTGAGCCGTATGACCCAGTTCAAAGATAAATCCGCACGCTATGCGGAGAACATCAACGCCGGCCTGTTTGATTATCCGGTACTGATGGCGGCAGACATTCTGCTGTATCAGACCAACCAGGTACCGGTTGGCGAAGATCAGAAACAGCATCTGGAACTGAGCCGCGATATCGCCCAGCGCTTCAACGCCCTGTATGGCGAGATCTTCAAAGTGCCTGAGCCGTTCATCCCTAAATCCGGCGCGCGCGTAATGTCGCTGCTGGAGCCGACGAAGAAAATGTCCAAGTCGGATGACAACCGCAACAACGTGATCGGTCTGCTGGAAGATCCGAAATCTGTGGTTAAGAAAATCAAACGCGCGATGACCGACTCTGAAGAGCCGCCTGTTGTACGCTACGACGTGCAGAACAAAGCGGGCGTTTCCAACCTGCTGGATATCCTCTCTGCGGTTACCGGCCAGAGCATTCCGGAGCTGGAACAGCACTTCGAAGGCAAAATGTATGGTCATCTGAAAGGTGAAGTCGCAGAGGCCGTTTCCGGTATGCTGACCGAGCTTCAGGAGCGTTATCACCGTTTCCGTAACGATGAAGCTTTCCTGCAGAAAGTGATGAAAGACGGTGCGGAAAAAGCCAGCGCACGTGCGTCTGTTACGCTGAAAGCCGTTTACGAAGCGATTGGTTTTGTCGCCAAGCCGTAATGCGCTCTGTGTTGTTGAAGAAACCGGGTTACGCCCGGTTTTTTTTCGCCTGTTGGTTTGTGAACCTCAAAAAATGTGAAGCGCCTCGCCGTTTGCATATTTCCTCATTGCGTTATATCTTCAATTTAATGAAGATATAAATATTCAATTTACTGAAAATATAAAATGCGTCGGACATTTATCAAGAAAGAGGGGGTTGTGCTGACAACCCTGGCCCGTTACCTGCTCGGTGAGAAGTGCGGTAACAGATTGAAAACTATTGATGAACTGGCAGCCGAGTGTCACTCATCGGTAGGGTTAACCCAGGCTGCGTTGAAAACGCTGGAATCCTCTGGGGCAATCCGTATTGAGCGTCGTGGGCGCAACGGTAGCTATCTGGTGGAGATGGATAACCGTACGCTGCTAAAGCATGTGGATATTAATAACGTGGTCTGTGCGATGCCGCTGCCTTACACCCGTTTATATGAAGGGCTGGCGAGTGGGCTGAAAGCGCAGTTCGATGGGATCCCGTTTTATTACGCACACATGCGTGGGGCTGATATTCGCGTGGAATGCCTGCTAAACGGCGTCTACGACATGGCGGTGGTTTCTCGTCTGGCGGCGGAAAGTTACCTTGCTCAGGACGGGCTGCGCATCACGTTGGCGCTGGGACCGCATACCTACGTTGGCGAGCATCAGCTAATTTGTCGCAAGGGCGAATCTGCAGTTGTAAAACGTGTCGGGCTCGATAACCGTTCGGCGGATCAGAAAATCATGACCGAGGCCTGTTTTGGCAACCGTAACGTTGAATTGATCGATATGCCTTATCACGAAAGCTTGCAGCGCATCGCGAAAGGGGATGTGGATGCGGTTATCTGGAACGTGGTTGCAGAGGCCGAGCTGGCGGTACTGGGGTTAGAAGCCACGCCGCTCACCAACGACCCGCGATTTCTGCAGGCCACGGAGGCCGTGGTACTTACCCGCGCAGAGGATTATGCGATGCAGCAGCTACTGCGCGCCGTTGTTAACAAAGAGGCGCTGCTTGCCCACCAACAACGTGTGGCGAACGGTGAACAGGAACCCAGTTATTAAGTGAAGGCAAACGACATGGAAAACAGGCTTAACCTGCTGTGTGAAGCAGGCGTTATCGACAAGGATATTTGTAGCGGCATGCTGCAAGTGGTCAGGCGGTTGGATGAAGAGTGGCGTTTGCCGATTCACAGCGAGCAAGGAACCATGGCGATGACCCATATGGCGAGTGCGTTAATGCGCAGCCGCCAGGGCGAAGTGATTGAAGCGCTGGATGGCGAGTTGCTGGAGGAGTTGGCGCAATCTCATCTCTGGCCAACTATTTTGCTGGTACATCAGGCGCTGATGAAAGAGTTTACGGTGGCGCTGCACGCGAATGAAGAAGGCTATATGCTGGCGAACTTGTATGGATTGTGGATGGCGGCGAACGAAGGCGTCTGAAATCAATGGGGAATGAGCTTATTGCATCTTAAATATTCAAAAAAATGAATATTTAACTGAAGGATTAGAAACGAGGCAGAGAAATGTTTATAGACGCATTGAAACGCCAGAACCCCGCGCTAATCTCCGCCGCTATCGCGTTATGGCAGCAGGGAAAGATCGCCCCTGACAGTTGGGTCATTGATGTTGACCAGGTCATTGAGAATGGCAAACGTCTGCTGGATGTCGCGGGGCAACATGGTATCTCGCTGTATCTGATGACCAAACAGGTTGGACGTAACCCGTGGCTGGCGGAGAAACTGTTGCAGCTTGGCTATGAAGGCATCGTGGTTGTCGATTACAAGGAGAGTCGCGTCATGCGCCGTGCCGGGTTGCCGGTTGCGCATCAGGGACATCTGGTGCAGATCCCGTCGCGACTGGTCAATGAGGCTGTAGCGCAAGGTACTGAAGTCATCACATTGTTCTCACTGGAGAAAGCGCGCGAAGTTTCCGCTGCTGCGGTGAAGGCCGGCTGTGAACAGAACGTGATGCTGAAGGTGTACGACAAAGATGATTTTCTCTACCCGGGGCAGGAAAGCGGATTTCCGCTGATGTATCTGACGGATGTGGTCAATGAAATCCGCAGGCTGCCGGGCCTGCGCCTGAGCGGCCTCACCCATTTCCCCTGCCTGTTATGGGATGAAAACTCCGCGCAGACGATGCCGACGCCTAATCTGCATACGCTGGTAAATGCCCGACGTCAGTTGGTTGAGGCCGGGATTGCCATTGAGCAGCTTAATGCGCCGTCAGCCAGTAGCTGTTCGTCACTCCCCCTGCTGGCGGAATATGGCGTCACCCATGCGGAGCCGGGTCATGCGTTGACCGGCACCATTCCTTCCAATCAAAAAGGCGACCAGCCGGAACGCATTGCGATGCTGTGGTTGAGCGAGATATCGCACAATTTTCGCGGAGACAGTTATTGCTACGGCGGGGGCTATTATCGTCGCGGCCATGCGCAAAATGCGCTGGTCTTTACGCCAGAAAATGACGCGCCTATAGCCGCGAAACTAAAACCCGTGGACGACAGCAGCATTGACTACTACCTGCCTGTGGCAGGTGAGTTTCCGGTGAGCAGCGCGGTGATCTTCTGTTTTCGCACCCAGATCTTCGTGACGCGTAGCGACGTGGTACTGGTGTCGGGCATTCAGCGCGGCGTAGCTGAAATCGTCGCGCGATACGACAGTCTCGGCAATATTCTGGAGGACTAATGGCCCGATTCGTGGTGTTAGTAATCGACAGTTTTGGCGTTGGCGCAATGAAAGACGTCACGCGGGTCAGGCCGCAGGATGCCGGAGCGAATACCTGTGGTCATATCCTGGGCGAACTCCCGCAGTTACGGCTGCCAACGCTTGAGAAGTTGGGGCTGATTAACGCTCTGGGCTTTGCGCCGGGCGTGATGAAACCTTCGGAATCGGCAGTCTGGGGCGTTGCGGAGCTGCAGCATGAAGGGGGAGATACCTTTATGGGCCATCAGGAGATTTTAGGCACACGGCCTCAGGCACCGCTGCGGATGCCATTTAGCGACGTTATTGATCGCGTTGAGCAAGCGCTGAAAGTCGCGGGCTGGCAGGTGGAACGTCGCGGCGGCGACCTGGCGTTTCTTTGGATCAACGATGCGGTTGCAGTGGGCGATAACCTCGAAGCGGATTTAGGTCAGGTCTACAACGTCACTGCCAACCTGTCCGCCATTGCGTTTGATGAGGTGCTAAAGATTGGCCGCGTAGTGCGTGAACAGGTTCAGGTCGGGCGCGTCATAACCTTTGGCGGCCAGCTTGCGAACAGCCAGCGCATTCTGGATGCCGCCGAAACGATGGAAGGGCGCTTTGTCGGCATTAATGCCCCACGCTCCGGCGCGTATGAAAGCGGTTTTCAGGTCAGGCATATGGGCTTTGGCGTAGATGAGCAGGTACAGGTACCGCAAAAACTGCATGACGCCGGAATCCCTACCGTGCTGGTCGGTAAAGTGGCGGACATCGTTGGCAATCCGCACGGGCGCAGCTGGCAAAACCTGGTGGATAGCCAGCAGATTATGGATATCACGCTTAACGAATTTAACGCGGAATCGACGGTATTTATCTGTACCAACATTCAGGAAACCGATCTCGCCGGACACGCTGAAGACGTCGCACGTTATGCCGAACGGCTGCAGCTTGTTGATCTTAATCTTTCACGCCTTCTGACCGCTATGGAGCCAAATGACTGTCTGGTGGTCATGGCCGATCACGGCAACGATCCGACCATAGGGCACAGCCACCATACCCGGGAAGTTGTGCCGGTATTGGTGTATCAACAGGGGCTGGAGCCTGCGCAATTAGGCATCCGGGCGACGTTATCCGATGTTGGCGCTACGGTGTGTGAATTTTTCGGCGCGGCGGCGCCACAAAACGGCTGTTCTTTTCTCTCGGCATTGCGCCTTACAGGAGACACCTTATGAACTTTGATCCGACGGGCTACACCTGGGTCCACGAACATCTGCATATCGATCTCTCCGGATTTAAGAATAACCTCGACTGCCGGTTAGATCAGTACGATCTCATTTGTCAGGAAATGAAGGATCTCCGGGCGTTAGGCGTCAGCAACATTATTGAGATGACCAACCGCTATATGGGACGTAATCCGCAATTCATGCTCGACCTGATGCGCGATACCGGAATTAACGTCGTGGCCTGCACAGGCTATTACCAGGATGCGTTCTTCCCTGAACATGTTGCGGCCCGAAGCGTGGAACAGCTCGCGCAGGAGATGGTCGATGAGATAGTCATCGGTATTGATGGTACTGAATTGAAGGCCGGAATTATCGCGGAAATCGGCTCTAGTGAAGGCGTGATTACGCCGCTTGAAGAGAAGGTGTTTATCGCCGCGGCACGGGCACACATCGAAACCGGACGCCCCATCTCAACCCATACCTCTTTTAGCACGATGGGAGTGGAACAGCTGGTGTTGCTACAGGCGCACGGCGTCGACCTTTCCCGCGTAACCGTTGGTCACTGCGACCTGAAAGATAATCTCGACAATATCTTACGCATGATCGAGCTCGGCGCGTATGTGCAATTCGATACCATCGGAAAAAACAACTATTACCCGGACGAGAAACGCATCGCCATGCTGCACGCGATACGCGATCGCGAACTGCTTAGCCACGTCATGCTCTCTATGGACATTACCCGCCGCTCGCATTTAAAAGCCAATGGCGGCAATGGCTACGACTATCTGTTAACCACCTTTATCCCACAGCTGCGCCAGTCAGGATTCAGTCAGGCCGATGTGGACATGATGTTACGTGATAACCCCTCAAAATTTTTCCAATAAGGACAGAATCATGAAAAAGATTGGCGTTGCTGGCTTACAGCGTGAGCAGATTAAAAAAACCATCGAAACCGCAGCACCGGGCTGCTTTGAAGTCTCCATTCATAACGATATGGAAGCGGCGATGAAGGTGAAATCCGGACAACTGGATTACTACATCGGCGCTTGTAACACCGGCGCGGGTGCAGCACTGTCGATTGCCATCGCGGTGATTGGCTACAACAAAAGCTGCACTATCGCCAAGCCGGGTATTAAGGCGAAAGACGAACATATCGCAAAAATGGTTGCGGAAGGGAAAGTGGCGTTTGGTCTCTCCGTCGAACATGTTGAACATGCGATTCCGATGCTGGTTAACCACCTGAAATAAAAGGCATGACTATGGATCTGTATATTCAGATTGTGGTGGTGGCCTGCCTGACCGGCATGACGTCACTTCTGGCACACCGCTCGGCGGCCGTCTTTCATGACGGCATCCGCCCGATCCTGCCGCAGCTGATCGAGGGGTACATGAACCGCCGGGAGGCGGGAAGTATCGCGTTTGGTCTGAGTATCGGCTTTGTCGCGTCGGTGGGGATCTCCTTTACCCTGAAAACCGGCTTGCTCAACGCCTGGCTGCTGTTCCTGCCGACGGATATTCTCGGCGTGCTGGCAATGAACAGCCTGTTGGCGTTCGGTCTGGGCGCTATCTGGGGCATATTGATTCTGACCTGCCTGCTGCCGGTGAACCATTTGCTCACGGCGCTGCCGGTTGATGTACTGGGCAGCCTCGGTGAGCTGAGTTCTCCGGTGGTTTCCGCATTCGCACTCTTCCCGCTGGTGGCGATTTTCTACCAGTTTGGCTGGAAACACAGCATTATCGCGGCAGTAGTGGTACTGATGACCCGCGTGGTGGTGGTGCGTTACTTCCCGCATCTGAACCCGGAATCAATTGAGATTTTTGTGGGGATGATGATGCTGCTGGCGATCGCCATTACGCATGATATTCGTCATCGTGGCGATGAAGAGATGGATGCCAGCGGGCTATCGGTCTTTGAAGAACGAACCTCACGGATTATTAAAAACCTGCCGTATATTGCCATCGTTGGCGCGCTGATTGCCGCCGTTGCCAGTATGAAAATTTTTGCTGGTAGCGAGGTCTCAATTTTTACGCTGGAAAAAGCCTATTCAGCGGGGATTACGCCTGAGCAATCGCAGACGCTGATTAACCAGGCGGCGCTGGCGGAATTTATGCGTGGGTTGGGTTTTGTGCCGTTGATTGCCACCACCGCGCTGGCAACCGGTGTATACGCGGTAGCGGGCTTCACCTTTGTTTATTCCGTTGGTTATCTGGCACCGAACCCGTGGATAGCGGCAATCCTTGGCGCTATCGTGATTTCCGCGGAAGTGTTGCTGCTGCGCTCAATTGGCAAATGGCTGGGGCGTTATCCGTCAGTGCGTAACGCATCGGACAATATTCGTAATGCGATGAATATGCTGATGGAAATGGCGCTGCTGATAGGCTCGATTTTTGCCGCCATTAAGATGGCTGGCTACACCGGTTTCTCGATTGCGGTGGCGATTTACTTCCTTAACGAATCGATAGGGCGTCCGGTGCAGAAGATGGCGGCCCCGGTCGTGGCGGTGATGATTACGGGTATTGTGCTGAATATTCTCTACTGGTTTGGTCTGTTTGTTCCGGCCTGAGGAGGCGTAAAACATGAAGACGTTCCCTCTGCAAAGTCTTACGCTCGCGCAAGCACAACAAAAGCAGTTTGCGCTGGTGGATACGCTCTGCCGTCACTTTCCTGGCGCTGACTTTCTGGCCGGTGGCGATTTGGGGCTGGCCCCGGGGCTGAATCAGCCCCGGGTCACGCAGCGTGTGGAAAAGGTGCTGGCCGAGGCGTTTCATGCTGAAGCCGCCGTGCTGGTTCAGGGTGCTGGCACCGGGGCTATTCGCGCCGGGCTGGCCGCACTGCTCAAACCCAGGCAGCGGCTGCTGGTACACGACGCACCTGTGTATCCTACAACACTGGTGATCATCGAGCAGATGGGCATCACCCTGGTCAGGGCTGATTTCAACAGCCCCTCGGCAATCATGCGGGCTATTACGCAGTATCGCCCTGATGCCGCGTTGGTACAGCATACGCGGCAGCAACCGCAGGACCATTACGTTTTAGCGGATGTGTTGGCGGAAATAACACAATGCGGCGTACCGACATTAACCGATGATAACTACGCGGTGATGAAAGTAGAGGGTATCGGCTGCGAGTGTGGGGCGACGCTGTCCACCTTTTCCTGCTTTAAGCTCTTCGGCCCGGAAGGCGTAGGGGCGGTTGTCGGCAAGGCAGAGGTCATCGCTAAAATTCGTAGCACCCTCTATTCCGGCGGCAGCCAGATCCAGGGAGCGCAGGCGCTCGAGGTACTTCGCGGTCTGGTTTTCGCTCCGGTGATGCATGCGGTGCAGGCTGGCGTTTCTGAGCGTCTGCTGAATCTGCTCGATAGTGGAGCGATACCTGAGGTGAAAAAAGCGGTTATTGCTAATGCCCAGTCGAAGGTGCTGATCGTGGAGTTTCACCAGCCGATTGCCGCCCGTGTGCTGAAAGCGGCGCAAGAGAGAGGTGCGCTACCGTATCCGGTAGGAGCGGAGTCGAAATATGAAATCCCGCCGCTGTTTTATCGCCTCTCCGGGACCTTCCGTGAAGCGAATCCAGAGCTGAGCGACTATGCGATTCGTATTAATCCCAATCGCAGTGGCGAGGACACGGTGCTGCGGATTTTGCGGGAAAGCGTGAGTGCATGTGAGTGAGCGTAAATCTAAAATGAAAAAACCGGGAAATTCCCGGTTTTTTGTATCTGCGCAATCGCGTATATTATTGATTTGCAGCCGGGCCGCAGCCACCAATAATTTTAGAAATTGAAATCGCCGGATGGAATAAATAATCGTAGCTACAGTTGTTTTTTGTGTTTTCAATATGACCAGTACATGCGGTCAGCGTAGCCAGTACACCTGCCACGATGGTGATTTTTGCAAATTTAAACATGATAAAATCCTTGTAAGATATCTATTTTTTAAATGGATGAAATCCATTTCCCGGCGGTTAAGATATCAACTAAGGAAGATTTTAAATAGTCCGAATAAGGACGTGATAATGTTAGGGTAAATTATATTTTTAATGAATTAAAATGCTATGAAATGTATCTATTTTTAATAAATTGATGAATACTATGGATGATATTTTATTTAGATTAAATATTAACTTTTGTGAATCATAAATAAATGCCCTGAATATCAGGGCATTTATTAGCATTCAATTAATGATTCGAGAACCAGTTCAGCTTATCGCGTAGTCCAACCACGCGACCGACGATAATCAGCGCCGGACTTTCAACCTGCTGTGCCAGCTCACCGAGCTGCGTTAGTACTCCGTTGACGACGCGTTGCTTCACGGAAGTCCCGTTCTCTACCAGCGCGACGGGCATATCAGGCTGCATGCCAAACTCGATCAATTTTTCCTGGATGGTAGCAGCCTGGTTCAGTCCCATATAGAACACCAGCGTCTGTTTCTCGGCCGCCAGGTTTTCCCAATCCAGCTCACCGCCGGTTTTCAGGTGTCCGGTAACCAGACGCACGCTCTGAGCGTAATCACGATGGGTCAGTGGAATGCCGGAATAGGCAGAACAACCAGAGGCTGCGGTAATACCAGGCACTACAGAGAATGGAATACCGGCATGGCACAGCGTTTCCAGCTCTTCGCCACCACGGCCAAAGATGAACGGGTCGCCACCTTTCAGTCGTACCACGCGCTTGCCCTGTTGTGCTTCACGCAGCAGGATCTGATTGATCTCTTCCTGCGGTACGCAGTGATAGCCCGCACGTTTGCCGACGAACACTCGGTCTGCATCGCGGCGGACAAGGTTCATGATGTCGTCAGAAACCAGGCGGTCATAAACCACGACATCCGCTTGCTGGATCTGCTGTAACCCTTTCAGCGTCAGCAGGCCGGCATCGCCAGGACCGGCGCCAACCAGTACCACTTCACCACGGTGATCCAGCGGTTCGCTGAGCATTTGCTCGGTGGTTTCCTCGACGGCTTTCAGGTCATTGTTCGCCAGCGACTGCGCCAGGCGGTCATTCACGAACAATTTTTCCCAGAAGCGGCGACGTTCACCCATGCTGGCAAACTGTTTCTTCACCCGGGAGCGCAACTTGCCGGCATATTGTGCGACCTGGCCCAAATGCTGAGGCAGTACGGATTCAAGCCTTTCACGCAGCAGACGGGCAAGCACCGGCGATGTCCCGCCGGAGGAGACCGCCACCATCAGCGGCGAGCGGTCGATAATGGAGGGCATGATAAAACTGGCTGCTTTTGGCGCGTCGACCACGTTGCAGAAGATACGACGTGACTCCGCGGCGGTGCTGACGCTTTGGTTGACGGCATCGTCATCGGTGGCGGCAATAGCCAGCCAGCAGGTGTTGAGCAGGGACTCATCGAACGGTCCCTCAACCAGCGTCAGCATGCCTTCATCTGCCCATACTTTGAACTGCGGAATAAACGCCAGTGCATTAACCGTTAAACGGGCGCCCGCTTCCAGCAGTAACCGCGCTTTGCGTTCTGCGACATCACCACCGCCGACGATCAAGCAGTCGCGGTCACGTAGTTGACAAAATATAGGCAAATGGTCCACGACATTACCCCTTAATTAATTATTAGCAGCCGCCTCTGGCTGGTTGATTTTTGCCGGAGCCGGACGCTCCGATTTTGGCGTAGCATACCAATAACCTAATCCCATGAATACGACACCGGACAAAGTATTACCGAGTGTCACCCACAGCAGGTTATGACCAATTCCTGACAGGGTATAAGCTTCGCTGTGATGACCGAACCAGGAGAGGGCAAACAGCGTCATGTTGGCCACCGAGTGCTCGTAGCCTGAAGCGATAAACGCCAGCAGACACCACCAGATAGCAAGGAATTTTGCCGCGCCTTCGGTACGGATTGCCATCCATATTGCCAGACAAACCAACCAGTTACACAGTGCGCCTTTAAAGAACAGCACCGTTGCAGGCGCGGTGGTTTTCGCCAGCGCGACCGAATGGACGATGCTGGTATCGACCGGCAGCAGACTGCCGCCTCCCCAGCTATAAAGCAGGGCGACAAACACGGATCCGACCAGATTTCCCAGCCAGGTTTGCGGCAGGATAGCCCACATTTGGCCGTGGCTGATGGTGCCCGCTTTGACGCCGAGCGTCAGGAACATGGTGTGACCGGTAAACAGTTCTGAACCGGCAATAATAACCAGCGTTAAGGCGATACCAAAGGTTGCACCCATCACCAGCGGACGTACGGACGGGTCGAGCAGGTTACCGAGGGTAAAAATAAGGATGATGCCGAGGCCAACGTAGGCCCCTGCCATTGCCGAACTGACCCAGAACCCGAGCGGGTTATTTGCCGACAGGCGTGCGATGCGCGCAGCGTTAGCCGCACACTTATTGATAGTGTCTGTGAACATGTGTTGATTATCCTTGAAGTACAAAAATAAAAAGAAATCGTAACCGTAGGCCGGATAAGGCATTTATGCCGCCATCCGGCAATGTGCTTTTGCAATTGCCTGATGGCGCTACGCTTATCAGGCCTACCAATAAAAGACCTACAAATACGTCAAAAAAGGGGAGGCGTTGCGCCTCCCAAAAATTTATTAACCGCGCAGTTGCACCGTGCCGTCTTTCACTCGCGCTTCGTAATGTTTCACGGAGAACTGTTCGTCTTCCATGCACAGTCCGTCGCTTAAACGAAAACGCTGTTTTTTCAGCGGGCTGGCAACCCACAATTCGCCCTGATGTTCAGCAATAAGCCCACGAGAAAGCACGCTGGACTCAAAGAACGGGTCGATGTTGCTGATCGCAAACACCTGGTCGCTGTGATACGGGCGGAAAATTGCAACCTGCTCGTTACCTAACAGGGCGCAGACGCCTGTTGCAGGCAGAATGTCATCGATTTCGCAGATGTTTTTCCACTGGCTCATGCGTTTTCCTCCACCAGAGTCACCGGGATACGCTCATAAGGCGTGGCCGGACGATGTTGTTCACGTTCAGGCACAACCTGGACATTCGGATCGCGTTTATCGCTGTTGATAAAGTGTTTGAAGCGAACCTGCGCGGATGGGGTGTTAACGGTTTCTGTCCACTCGCAGACCACCGCTTCACGCAGACGGGCCATCTCTTCTTCAAGATGCTGGTTCAGGCCCAGCTTGTCGTCGATGATGACGGACTTCAGATACTCGATACCTCCTTCCAGATTGTCTAACCACGGTGCGGTACGGGTCAGTTTGTCGGCGGTACGGATGTAGAACATCATGAAACGATCAAGATACTTGAGCAGCGTTTCGCGATCGATATCTGCTGCCAGCAGGTCTGCATGGCGAGGTTTCATCCCGCCGTTACCGCAAACGTACAGGTTCCAGCCTTTCTCAGTGGCGATGATACCTACGTCTTTGCCCTGAGCTTCCGCACATTCGCGGGTACAACCGGAGACGCCGAATTTCATTTTGTGCGGGGTACGAATGCCTTTGTAGCGATTTTCCAGCTCCACGCCGAAGCCGACGCTATCGCCGACGCCATAACGACACCAGGTGCTACCTACGCAGGTTTTCGCCATACGCAGCGCTTTGGCATACGCGTGGCCAGTTTCAAAACCCGCTTCAATCAGCTGACGCCAGATTTCCGGCAGGTCATCTTTCTGCGCGCCGAACAGACCGATACGCTGAGAACCGGTAATTTTGGTGTACAGGTTAAACTCACGCGCGATACGGCCCACGGCCACCAGGCCTTCAGGGGTAATTTCACCGCCCGCAGAGCGCGGGATCACGGAGTAAGTACCGTCTTTCTGGATGTTAGCCAGGAAGTTGTCGTTGGTGTCCTGCAGCGGCGTGTGCTGTGGTTTGAGGATGTACTCATTCCAGCAGGACGCCAGCAGGGAACCCACGGTAGGTTTACACACTTCGCAGCCGTAACCTTTACCGTGTTTAGCCAGCAACTCTTCGAAAGTTTTAATGCCTTCTACGCGGATCAGGTGGAACAGTTCCTGACGTGAGTACGGGAAGTGTTCGCACAGGTTGTTATTCACTTCGATACCCTGTTTCGCCAGTTCGGCGTTCAGGACCTGCGTTACCAGCGGGATACACCCGCCACAGCCGGTACCGGCTTTGGTTTCCGCTTTCAGCGCCGCAACGGTATGGCAGCCTTTGTTGATAGCGGTAACCAGCATGCCTTTGGTGACGTCAAAGCAGGAGCAAATCTGCGCGCTGTCCGGCAGTTTATCGACACCGATAGATGGCTTACCGCTGCCCGCGTGTGCTGGCAGAATTAGTGAATCCGGATTTTCCGGCAGTTCAATGGCGTTCAGCACCAACTGCAGCAGATTGCCGTAATCGCTGGTGTCGCCAACCAGAACCGCGCCGAGCAGGGTTTTGTTATCTTCGCTAACGATCAGGCGTTTGTAGACTTCTTTGCTTTCGTCGAGATAGACATAGCTACGTGCGCCCGGCGTGCGAGCATGCGCGTCACCAATACCGCCGACGTCAACGCCGAGCAGCTTCAGCTTGGCGCTCAGGTCCGCACCTTCAAAGGCGTTTTCAGTTTCGAGAATATGGTCAACGGCAACCTGCGCCATTTTGTAGCCAGGAGCGACCAGACCATACACGCGGTTGTTCCAGCTTGCGCATTCGCCGATGGCATAGATGTCCGGGTCAGAAGTCTGGCAGGTGTCGTTAATGACGATACCGCCGCGTGGCGCGACGTCAAGGCCGCACTGGGTAGCCAGTTTGTCGCGTGGACGAATACCGGTAGAGAAGACGATGAAATCGACTTCCAGTTCGCTACCGTCGGCAAAACGCATGGTTTTGCGCGCTTCGGTGCCTTCCTGAACGATCTCTTTAGTGTTTTTGCTGGTGTGCACACGCACGCCCATGCTTTCAATTTTGCGACGTAACTGCTCGCCACCCATATGATCCAGCTGTTCAGCCATCAGCATTGGGGCGAATTCAATCACGTGGGTTTCAACGCCGAGGCTTTTCAGCGCACCAGCGGCTTCCAGGCCCAGCAGGCCACCGCCGACCACGGCACCGCGTTTGCTACGGCGCGCGCAAGACTCAATCGCGTTGAGGTCTTCGATGGTGCGGTAAACGAAGCAGTCCTGGGTTTCCGAACCTTTAATCGGTGGGATCCACGGGTAAGAGCCCGTCGCCATGATTAGCTTATCGTAGTAAACCGTACGACCTGCGCTGGAGTGGATTACTTTCTCCTGGCGGTTAATGGTAATTGCGCGCTCGCCCACTAACACCTTAACGCCATGCTTCTCGTAGAATCCTTCACGCACCAGAGAAAGCTCTTCGGCGGTGTGGTGGGAGAAGTAGGAAGACAGGTGTACGCGGTCGTATGCTTTGCGGGGTTCTTCACAGAAGACGGTAATATCAAAATTGGCAGCGTCGGATTTATCAAGAAGATCCTCAATAAAGCGATGGCCGACCATACCATTACCGATAATAGCGAGTCTGACTTTGCTCATTTTTGCCTCGATTTCTTTTCTATTACTGCCTACCTTAACGATTCAGCAACCGCACTTATTGATGCAAATCAAATTCGCCCTTATATACTCCTTAAGAGGTATATAACTGATTTGTCAGCATTTTTATAAGTGACGGAATTATTTGAGTTTTCGTGTTTGTATAAATAGCGTACAAATTAAGGGGTTTTTGTAAGAATTGGCCTACATGACCAGTGAAAGAAGAGAGGAGGCGAAAATATGCCGGATGATGTGGATACCATCCGGCAGTGTGTAGGCCGGGCTAGCGAAGCGCCCCCGGCACTGAGATTAATGCATTGCTGGCGCGTTATGCTGGCGATGACGCGTGACGAAGCCAAGAATAAAGCACATTACGAATACAACCGCATACAAGCCGTTAGCCGTCTGCAATGCCGCCTGTGGGCCGCTGTGTGCCACAATAGGGCCGGTTACCACGAAGGTGAGCATAGTACCGATGGTGCCGCAGGTCAGAACGAAGTTAACCAGTTTGGGTGAGGCGACCTTCGTCTGCTGGGAGCCAAGGGTAATGATGGTGGTATAAATCGCGCTGGAGAAGAAGCCCAGCGTTAGAATGAACCACGGCATATGTTCCGGCGTACCCGTGATAAACAGATACATCAGTACGGTGGCCAGACCCGCCAGTACGGTCAGGATGCGTTGCAAATCGAAGAAACGCAGAATGAAGCTAAACGCCCACATGCCAACCATGTAAGACATCCAGAAGTCGCTGACCAGTTTACCTGCGTCGTTCAGGCTCATACCCAGGCTTTTGGCGTATTCCGGAACCCAGGAGATAAAGCCCAACTGACCGAGGATGTAGCACAGCGCGGCGATCGCCAGAAACAGCACGCCAATCCCCCATTTTTCTTTTACTACCGGCGCGTCTGACTGCTGAGCGTGTTTACCCAGTGCCGGAAATTCACAACCGAAGGTCAGCAGGAAAATAGCGACGTATACCAGGCCGATGCAGGCATAGACCCAATACCATTCGATGCTGCGCGCTAACAGGAACGCGGCAACCATCGGGAAAATCATACCGGCCATGCTGAAGAAGGAGTCAGTAAACAGCAGGCGTGAACCGCGCTGGCGACCTTCGTACATTTGAGTTACCAGGAACGTACCAATCGACATGGTTATACCGCTCACAAGACCCAATACAAACATGGCGGCAGAGAACAAGGCCAGGCTATGGCTGAGCATCAGTCCGGCGACTGCCAGTACCATCAGGATAAAGCCGAAGCGCAACTGGGTTTTCAGGGGCACGATTTCCATTAGCCATGCATTTAGAAAGATAGAGATCAGAATGCCGGCATTCAGGAAGGTGAAGGTGTTACTCATGCTGGAAACGGGCAAATGGAAGTAATCTGCGATGTTTCCCATCACCATCCCGGTGACAATTACCAACGCACCTGTCAGGGCGTAGGAGAGAAAGCTAATCCATGTGAGCTTGATGCGATTGCTGTTAGTCATGACTGGCCTGTATAGAAGTGTAAGGCGCATTGACTGCGCCGTGAGCGGGCAGATTTTAGGCGCTTTTGTGATGTATTTAAATATTTATTGGTAATGACTTTGTTTATTACATTTTTGTATGTGATCTAAATCACATTGATTCATGCGGCAGTAAGGTTACATTTGTTTCAAGTACGTAAAATTAGGTAAAGGGATGGCCTTGTCCTTGAAGGCTCTTTAGAATCAATTCACTTGCTTCATTTCTGCTCTTGTTAAGGAATTCTCATGCTCAAATCGACTCTGGCGGCTGTTGCAGCTGTTCTCGCTCTTTCTGCTCTCTCTCCCGCAGCACTGGCAGCAAAAGGTGACCCTCATGTTCTGCTGACAACCTCTGCTGGTAACATTGAGCTGGAGCTGAACAGTCAGAAAGCCCCGGTTTCAGTGCAAAACTTTGTCGATTATGTCAACAGCGGTTTCTATAACAACACTACGTTCCACCGTGTGATCCCTGGCTTCATGGTGCAGGGCGGCGGTTTTACCGAGCAGATGCAGCAGAAGAAACCTAACCCGCCCATCAAGAATGAAGCCGATAACGGACTGCGTAACACCCGCGGCACGATTGCTATGGCGCGTACAGCGGATAAAGACAGCGCGACCAGCCAGTTCTTTATCAACATTGCAGACAACGCTTTCCTCGATCACGGCCAGCGCGACTTTGGCTATGCTGTCTTCGGAAAAGTTGTGAAAGGTATGGATGTCGCGGATAAGATCTCTCAGGTACAGACCCATGATGTCGGTCCATACCAGAATGTTCCGTCAAAACCGATTGTTATCCTTTCTGCTAAAGTTCTGCCGTAATCGTATCTCGCGCGGGTAGTTCTTGCCCGCGTTCCCCCCTCTCTCTGCGTAACCCGAAATTGCTGCTTATACTTGTGGCAAGTGTCGGCTCATTCAGGGAGGTCACGTGAAAAAACTCACCGATAAACAAAAGTCCAGGCTGTGGGAACAGCGGCGAAACGCCAATTTCCAGGCCAGCCGACGGCTGGAAGGCGTAGATATTCTACGGGTTACTCTGAGTGCTGAAGACGCTCTGGCGCGTCTTGAAGAGCTGAGGAGGCACTATGAGCGATAAATTCGGTGATGGTCGCGACCCGTATTTATATCCGGGCCTGAATGTCATGCGTAACCGTCTGGGGATTCATCAGGCGCAGCGTTTGGCGCAGGCGGCTTATGAACTGACGGCGCTGCGTGCGGCGACTATCGAATTGGGGCCGCTTAAACGGGGCTTACCGCACCTGTGCGCCATTCATCGCCAGCTGTATCGGGATATTTTTGACTGGGCGGGACACCTGCGCGAAGTCGATATTTACCAGGGCGATACTCGCTTTTGCCATTTCGCCTATATCGAGAAAGAGGGCAATGCACTGATGCAGGACCTGGAAGATGAGTCCTGGCTGGTGGGATTACCGGAAGACAAGTTTGTCGATCGTCTTGCGCACTATTATTGCGAAATCAATGTGCTGCATCCGTTTCGCATTGGTAGCGGTCTGGCGCAGCGTATTTTCTTCGAACAGTTAGCGATTCATGCAGGGTATGTGCTGAGCTGGGATGGCATTCCGGTTGAGGAGTGGAATCAGGCTAATCAGAGCGGGGCGATGGGTGACCTGTCTGCACTGCGGGCGATATTTCGTAAAGTGGTAAGCGAAGCACCGGAAACTGAGTAGAATAGCGCGGTTCTTATGTACCGGAGCCGCCATGATCCTGCTTATCGATAACTATGACTCTTTCACCTGGAACCTGTACCAATACTTCTGCGAACTGGGGGCTGATGTCCTTGTCAGGCGCAACGACGAGCTGACGCTGGCGCAAATTGACGCGCTGAGCCCGCAAAAAATCGTCATTTCCCCGGGACCCTGTACGCCGGATGACGCCGGTATTTCGCTGGAGGTTATTCGCTATTACGCAGGGAAGATCCCACTGCTGGGCGTTTGTCTGGGGCACCAGGCGATGGCACAGGCCTTTGGCGCGACCGTGGTTCGGGCGGCGAAAGTGATGCATGGTAAAACGTCGCCGATTACGCATAACGGGCAGGGCGTTTTTCAGGGGCTCGCCAATCCATTAACGGTAACGCGCTACCATTCTCTGGTGGTCGCTCCCGAAACCCTTCCTGACTGCTTTGAGGTGACCGCCTGGAGTGAAACACAGGAGATCATGGGTATTCGCCACCGGGAGTGGGATATGGAAGGGGTGCAGTTTCACCCGGAGAGCATTCTCAGCGAACAGGGGCATCAGCTGCTGGCTAATTTCCTCAACCGGTGATTTGTGGTTGCTATTCAGTGATTTTTTATTCATATTTTGTGATTATAATTTCACTAGCATTTCTGCTTAACAGGGTGGTAATGACATGGCAACTGAACAAACTGCAATTACACGCGCGACATTCGATGAAGTGATTCTGCCGATTTATGCACCGGCTGAGTTTATCCCGGTAAAAGGGAAAGGGAGTCGAGTATGGGATCAACAGGGTAAAGAGTATGTTGATTTCGCGGGCGGCATTGCAGTTACCGCGTTAGGGCATTGTCATCCTGCGCTGGTTGAGGCGTTAAAAACCCAGGGTGAAACCCTGTGGCATACCAGCAACGTTTTCACCAACGAACCGGCGTTACGCTTAGGTCGTAAACTCATTGATGCGACTTTCGCCGAACGCGTACTGTTCATGAACTCCGGTACCGAAGCTAACGAAACCGCCTTTAAGCTGGCGCGCCACTATGCCTGCGTGCGTCATAGCCCGTTCAAAACCAAAATCATTGCCTTCCATAACGCGTTTCATGGTCGCTCGCTGTTTACCGTATCCGTCGGCGGGCAGCCGAAATATTCCGACGGCTTTGGACCAAAGCCGGCAGATATCATCCATGTCCCGTTTAACGATCTGCATGCGGTCAAAGCGGTGATGGACGATCACACCTGCGCGGTGGTGATCGAGCCTATTCAGGGCGAGGGTGGCGTTACTGCGGCAACGCCGGCATTCCTGCAAGGCTTGCGTGAGCTCTGTGATCAGCACCAGGCGCTGTTGGTATTTGATGAAGTACAGAGCGGGATGGGGCGTACTGGCTCACTGTTTGCCTATATGCACTACGGCGTGACGCCTGATATCCTCACCAGCGCCAAGGCGCTCGGTGGCGGTTTCCCGGTGAGCGCGGTGCTGACCACCCAGGAGATTGCCTCCGCGTTCCACGTGGGTTCACACGGCTCCACATACGGCGGTAACCCGCTGGCCTGCGCGGTTGCGGGAGCTGCGTTTGATATCATCAACACGCCGGAAGTGCTGGAAGGTATTCAGGCCAAACGCCAGGCGTTTGTTCAGCATTTGCAGAAAATTGACCAGCAGTTTGACATTTTCAGCGACATTCGCGGTATGGGACTGCTGATTGGCGCCGAACTGAAGCCGCAATTTAAAGGCCGGGCGCGTGATTTCTTGTACGCCGCGGCGAATGAAGGCGTGATGGTATTGAACGCCGGACCGGACGTGATGCGTTTCGCGCCGTCGCTGGTGGTGGAGCAGACTGATATCGATGAAGGGATGCAGCGCTTCGCGCAGGCCGTGGCGAAAGTGATGGGTTGACGGATTGCCGGATGGCGCTACGCTTATCCGGCCTACGAATCACACCTTACTCTGTAGGCCGGATAAGGCGTTTACGCCGCCATCCGGCAACTCTCTTAACCTTTCATGTCCCGCAACCGGCGGCTCAGCCAGATCCCATGGTGCGGTCGCTGACGCCATGCTACCGACGAAATGGTATGCATGGTGTTCAGATGCCCTAAAACCCGCTGCAGATGCTGCTCAAGGGTGCTTAAAGGCCCATGGGACAGCATCTCTGGCGCTTCGAGAATATTCACATCGCCGGAGCTTCCGGGACCGTCATATTCTAGCCGCTGCTGACAGCGCTGGATCGCAATTTCACAGGACTCCAGATACCGCTGCGCCAAATCCGGCGTCAGCATCGTATGTTCCCTTGCCAGCGTAGTCATTGCGTTGATGTGTTCGACGATGAACTGGCTATGCGTAACCCACAGTTTCATGTCCGCCAGATAGTGCGAGTTGAACCCAGGCTCCTGCATCGCCTGGTTAAGTGAGTTGAACAGCGTGTTATGCGCCTGGTTGACCCGCATGCGTTGATACGCCAGTGGTGTGGCCTGGGGATCGTTGCTAAGAATCAGGCGAATGGCCTCCTGATCGGCTTCTAACGCATCGTGGGCGTTTTTACGCAGTAAACCGCTCTGCCACTGCGGCCACAGCCAGAGCATCCCGCCAAAAGCGATCAGGCAGCCAGTGACCGTATCGATAAACCGCGGCACGATAAACTGTTCCCCGTTCAGTGTCAGCAGTTGCAGGGTATATACCGCGGTGACGGTAAAGCCGACGGTAGCCCAGCCGTAGTTTTTGCGGATGGTCAGATAACTCACCAGGGTTATCAGTAGCATGCCTGCCAGCGTGTAACCTTCCTGAATATGAAAGTGCAGCGTGACGCCGGCGATCACCAGACCGACGAGCGTCCCTACTGAACGGTGTAAGATACGTACCCGGGTTGCCCCGTAGCCATTTTGCGTGACAAACAGGATTGTCATCAAAATCCAATAGGGTTTTGGCAGGTGTAAGGCGCTGCCCATCAGGCTGGCAATGCTCAACATGACGCTGATGCGTCCGGCATTACGCAGCGCCGGGGATTTCAACGACAGATAGCTTTTCAGGGCAGGGATCAGCGGCAGCCGACGCTGCTTGTCAGCCATTAAATCACGGGCATACAGTGGCCGCTGGGTGCGTAGCACACGGGCAATACGGCTGAAGTGCCAGTAGCAAAATTGACCCACCGGATTGTCCGGATGCTGGTTGGCGATTTTCTCCAGCGTGCCAATCTGCTTTTCCATTGAGAAACGGGTCGGTAAGCGGTGATACAAAATATCATCGGCCAGTACGCGAAGGCGTTCGGCGACGGTGCGCGCATTCCAGCGAATCACTTGTTCGGCGTGGCTACGTTCGACCAGCTTTTGCACCTCTTCCGGCTGGTGGAGGCTAACGGAAATATGTTCCTGTAAATCGAGCGCCTCCTGAAAGGCACGTAGCAGGCGCTTATAATCGTTGTTGCGATGCGCCGACAGCATATGCATTTGCTGATAGCACTGGGTAATTAAATCCACCGCTTTTTGCTGGCGCACCAACAGGGGAGGCAGCGCTTTTTCTGGGTCGGCATGCTGAGTCAGCATGCTGTACTTGGCCTCACAGTAATCGGCTAATTCGCGGTACAACAAGCTGAGCGACTCACGCAGCGGCTGCTCGCGCCACATCCAGAACCAGAACCAGTTGAACAGGCCATACCACAATGTGCCCAGTGCGTAGATTAGCAGCGGCTCCCAGACGGGCATGTTACCTGCCAGACTGAGTGTGAAAATTGCCGCGATAAGCGAGGCAGGTAGTAGTCGCGCATGCAGAGGGCCTAATTCTGCGGTTACACCAAGAATCAGCGTCAGGCCGGTGAGGATCAGTGGCAGCGGTATAGTCTGTGCCAGCAGTAATTGCATGATCAGACTGCATCCGGCAAACAAAGACGCGCCAATCACTAAGCGTTTGAAAAAGCGCTTATGCGGGGTATCAAGACCGGCAATATTGCAGCAGGCAGGGACGAGGGAAAAGAGGAGTCCCAGATGAAGCTGACCGATGATCAGGCCGACGGCCACAGGTAAACATAGCACCAGCGTTTGTCGTAGTGCGTAGTTGATCTCTGGGTGGTATATCAGTCTTCGCCACATCGGAGCAAACAAAAGTGGCGCATTACGGGGTAACGCGCCACTTCGATGGGGTTAACGTGTGCCGTAGACGACGATGGTCTTACCGTGTGCGGAGATCAGGTTCTGATCTTCCAGCATCTTCAGAATACGACCGACGGTCTCACGGGAGCAGCCAACGATCTGGCCGATTTCCTGACGGGTGATTTTAATCTGCATGCCGTCCGGGTGGGTCATCGCATCAGGCTGTTTCGCCAGATTCAGCAGAGTCTGCGCGATACGACCGGTAACGTCGAGGAAGGCAAGGTTGCCCACTTTTTCAGACGTGACCTGCAGACGGCGAGCCATCTGAGAGGACAGGCGCATCAGAATATCTGGATTGACCTGGATTAATTGGCGAAATTTTTTGTAGGAAATTTCAGCGACTTCACATGCAGTTTTAGCACGGACCCAGGCGCTGCGTTCCTGACCTTCTTCGAAGAGGCCTAATTCACCAATAAAATCGCCCTGATTCAGATAAGAAAGGATCATTTCTTTCCCTTCTTCATCTTTGATCAGCACTGCCACTGAGCCTTTAACGATGTAGTACAACGTTTCCGCTTTTTCACCCTGGTGAATCAGCGTGCTCTTCGATGGGTACTTATGAATATGGCAATGAGACAAGAACCATTCGAGAGTCGGGTCTGTTTGCGGTTTGCCAAGCACCATGCGCGGTTATCCTCTGTTATAAGCTGTCTCCAGAGCCAAAAAACATCCTGTCTCTGGGTTTGCAAAAATGTGCTTCCCGCTACCTGGGAAGGGGGCTGTCAATACGTGCGACGGCCTGTAATGTGATGTCCTCTGCATACATGCAGTACGTCAATGTATTACTGTAGCATCCCGACTGTTTTAGCATAGCTTTCGCCGTGTGTCTCCTGGTGTCTCGCTTCAGCATGACGCAGGTCGCCTTCCGTTGCGAGATTTGTTGTGTGCGCGTAATCTGTCAGGAAAATTGATGCATCGGAGTAATAAAATATGCAAGCACGTGTTAAGTGGGTTGAAGGGCTGACCTTCCTCGGTGAGTCCGCCTCTGGCCACCAGATTTTGATGGACGGTAATTCCGGTGATAAAGCGCCGAGCCCGATGGAAATGGTCTTAATGGCTGCGGGTGGTTGCAGCGCAATTGATGTGGTGTCGATCCTGCAAAAGGGTCGTCAGGATGTGACCAACTGCGAAGTGAAGCTGACCTCCGAGCGTCGTGATGAAGCGCCGCGCCTGTTTACCCATATCAACCTGCATTTCATCGTAACGGGTAACGATCTGAAAGATGCGTCCGTCGCACGTGCGGTCGATCTTTCGGCGGAAAAATACTGCTCCGTGGCGCTGATGCTGGAAAAGGCGGTGAACATTACCCACTCCTATGAAGTGGTTGCCGCGTAATTGCTGATGCCGGATGGCGGCGTTGCCTTATCCGGCCTACAGGGTGATGTTGAGTCGTAGGCCCGATAAGCGAAGCGCCATCGGGCGCTTTCCACATATCACTCTATCTTTTTGCCTTCCATCAGTCGCTGCACCAGCGGCAGCATAATCAATTCCATCGCCAGACCCATTTTTCCGCCCGGTACGACCAACGTATTGATATGAGAAATGAATGAGCCCTGCAGCATGGCCAGTAGCCACGGGAAGTCGATCCCTTCCAGATTACGAAAATGAATAACGACAAAGCTTTCATCGAGTGACGGAATGCTCTTGGCGGCAAAGGGATTAGAGGTATCGACGGTTGGTACGCGTTGGAAGTTGATATGCGTACGGGAAAACTGTGGCGTGATGTAATTGATGTAATCGTCCATTGAGCGCACCACCGAGTCCATCACCGCTTCACGCGAGTGTCCACGCTCGCTGGTATCGCGGGTCAGCTTCTGGATCCACTCCAGGTTCACGATCGGCACCACGCCAACCAGCAGATCGACATGCCGGGCCACATTTTGCTGAGGGGTGACAACGCCGCCGTGAAGTCCCTCATAGAACAGGACATCCGTCGGTTCAGGCAGCGGCTGCCAGGGCGTGAATGTCCCCGGAACCTGATTCCACGGTACGGCCTCATCGTAGGTGTGCAGGTATTTACGCGACTGACCTTTGCCCGTCTGGCCGTATTCAATGAAGGTTTGCTCCAGCAGACCGAAGTCGTTAGCTTCGGGGCCGAAATAGCTGATATGCCGCCCGGCATCGCGTGCTTTGCGAATCGCCATGTCCATTTCCGGACGGGTATAGCGGTGAAAACTGTCACCTTCCACCTCGGCGGCGCGCAGGTTTAACTGCGCGAAAATTTTACGAAACGCGAGGCTGGTGGTGGTGGTCCCCGCGCCGCTGGATCCTGTTACCGCAATCACCGGATGTTTGGCAGACATAACAACTCCATGAAATGGTTGTAATTATAGTAAAGTCGGCCGGCGGCTACGGATTACTCGTGAATCTGCTTCCTCGGCATAATGTTGACCGTTTCATGCAGTTCGGACCACACCAGCACGGCTTCACCTGATTGTAGTTGGCGTTTGACGTCGGCGACTTTTTGTTCGAGCGAGCGTTCATGTTCACCGTAATCGGTGCCTTCACGCAAGACAAAGCTTTCAATCAGATTGTCCAGCGCGTCCGGAGAGATATCTTGCCATGGGATAATCATGATGACGCCTCCAGATACGTTGTCAGCCAGTCCGGGATTCTTGATTCCAGCCACATCTCAGGACGGCGCACTGTGCCACCAATAAATCCGACGTGGCCGCCATGTTCAGTCAACTGATATTCCACCTGCGAAGGCAGATTTTCCGGTTTCGGGATCACGTGATGATCCATAAACGGATCGTCTTTAGCATGGATAATCAGCGTTGGTTTGGCGATCCGATTGAGCAACGGCATGGCGCTGCACTGGCGGTAATAGTCTATAGCATCGGCGAAACCGTGGATTTTGGCGGTGATCAGATCGTCAAAATCGCGAATGCGGCGCAAAGATTTCAACTGGGCCAGGCTTACCGGCAGCGAACCGGGATACGCCTCAAGCTTACGCGAGGCGTTGGCTTTCAATAAATTGAGCAGGTAGCGCTGATAGACACGGGAAAAGCCCTTGTCCATATGGTAGCTACAGGCTTCGAGCACGAAAGGCGCAGAAACGATAACCGCTGCATCTATCGGAATATCGTTGCCTTCTTTTGCCAGCAGACAAGCCAGCATGTTTCCACCGAGTGAATAACCTACCGCGGCGGTCGGTGCGCGACCGAACTCACGATCCAGCCAGTGTAAAAACCAGGTGCCATCTTCTGTTTCACCGGAGTGATAAATACGGTTCAAACGATTGGGCTCACCACTGCAACCGCGAAAATGCATTACCACGCCCAGCCAGCCGCGCTTTTGTGCTGCTTCAATCAGGCCATGTGCGTAGGGGCTGTTCAGACTACCTTCCAGACCGTGAAAAACCACCAGGCGCGGTTTGTGTTTCGCCTGTTGCGGATCTTCACTCCACGCCAGATCGACGAAATCACCGTCGGGCAATTCCAGACGCTGCCAGTGGGCGTCGAACTTCACCTTACGGCGAATTAATCGCGGCAGCATCGTCTGCAGATGGCGGTTACTGATACCGCGCATCGGGCGGAATTCTCGCGAATCGTCGGTAGGTGGGGTCATTTCTGTGGACGTGATTTCAACCATAACACCGGAGCAATTAATAATCGGAAAGAATAACTATACCGCGCACAGCGCGTGCGGGTTAGCCAATATGTGATTTTGTCGCTAGTCAGTCAGCAGGTTACGCGAGAAAAAATGAAAATCGACGTTAGGTTTACGTCGCCACAGGCGGGCTTTACGCGTCCCTGTCGCCACGCTTTCTCCAGTATCTTCAAACATTCCTGACGCTTCAAAGCGACGAATCAGACTTTTACGCTGGATCGACTGACCGAGGATCACCTCAGTGGCTTCGAGTAGTTGCCCATGGGTAAATGTTTCCGGCAAGCAGTACACTGGCAGGAGCGAGTACATCGTTTTTTGCCGCAAGCGATGCAGCGCCGCTGTAATGATTTTCTCGTGATCAAACGCGAGTGAATAGTTTTTCAACTCATCAACCGGCACCCAACGGGCATTGCTGACGCTGGCGATATGGGGCGCGCAGTCTACCCAGGCGATTAGTGCAAACCAGGTGACCGTCAGGCTCCAGCCGCGCGGGTCACGATCAGGCCCAGAAAAGGTATCCATTTGTTCCAGCCACGAAGGCGAAACACCCGTTTTTTCAGTGAGTTTGCGCAGCGCGGTGGCACGGGTTGAATCATCGTTTTCGATATCAATAAAGCCGCCGGGTAATCCCCAACGTCCTTTTTGCGGCTGCTTTGCCCGCTCGACCAGTAATACGCACAGCGCCTGTTGATGCAGGGTAAATAACACACTATCTACCGTCACCAGAGGTGAAGGGAAGCGGCTGGCGTCGTACTGATTCAGGTAGTCGGCTTCGGTGGTCATAAGGTACTCACGATGATTTGTAACGCTGATAAGTGTACCAGCCCGGCAACGGGGGGCAAGGTTCGTTTTTTCTCATTACTTATCAGTGGATTAACTAACAGCTTAAAAATAATTCATTTTCTGCTTGCTTAATATGTGTCTTAGGGACATTATTAATTGTGTCGAAGGGACACAATTAAGGGGTGAGCGCGATGAACATAAAATTGACACTAACTTTGGACGACCAGGTCTATGCCGTTGCCAGCGGTGTTTTTCCTGATGGTGCTGTCTGGTTAAAAGTCACCGATGCGTTGCCAACCTTTGCTCGCCTGATGCGCATCCGTGCCACGGCTATGCGCGATATGAACGATTTTATGCTGCTGGCGCAACTGGTTGAGGCGGTCCGTCATCAGACCGATGTACTGGTCAGCCATCTCGACCTTCCCTGGCTGCCGTGGGCGCGTCAGGACAGACATATGGTATCGGGTGACAGCTTTGCGCTGAAAGTCTTCGCCAGTCAGCTCAATACGTTGAAATTTGACAAGGTCAACGTGCTCGACCCGCACAGTGACGCGGCGGCGGCTGCAATCGACAACTTTGTGGCGATCCCCCAGGAGGTTTGCCTGATGCAAAGCGCGTCATTATCGCGGCTGTTTCAGCAAAACGCGCTGATGTTGGTTGCTCCCGATGCGGGATCGCTGAAGAAGATTGATGCCGTAGCCAGAGCGGCCGGTGTGGAGCAGTACGCCATCCTGAGCAAAAAACGTGATGTGGCAAGCGGCAGCCTGACGGGATTTGCGTTATTGGCCGGAGACGTCAGGGCGAGGGATCTGCTGATTGTCGACGACCTGTGTGATGCTGGCGGCACCTTCATAGGTTCTGCGCAGGTGCTACGTGATGCCGGTGCCCGCAGCGTTAGCCTGTACGTCACCCACGGGATCTTTTCTAAGGGCGTTGAACACCTGTTTGCTAACGGTATTGACGCCATCTACACCACCACTTCTTTAGCTGCCCCGACGCTGGAACATCCGCAGCTTGAACTTATCGATATTGACGCGATTTACCGCGCCTGAGGGAGAGACTGATTATGAAAATGAATCCAATTTTAGCTATCGACGGCTACAAAGTGTCTCACCGCGTGCAGTATCCGCAGGGCACCCGTCGCGTGTATTCCAACTTTACCCCACGCAGCGATCGCTTTTTCTCCTCGCCGTTGGCGGATGGCAAACTGGTATTTTTCGGCCTGCAGGGGTTTATGCAGTGGTTTTTAGTCGACCTGTTTAATGAGGCGTTCTTTGCCCGCCCGGAAGATGAGGTTGTGAGTGAATACAAACAGGTCATGGATAGCTATCTCGGCAAAGATGCAGTGGCGGTGGACCATATTCGTGCATTGCATCAGTTGGGCTATCTGCCGCTGCACATCAAGGCGCTGGATGAAGGTAGCAAAGTCCCAATGACGGTGCCGGTTTTAACCATTATCAACACCAAACCCGAATTTTTCTGGCTGGTGAATTACCTGGAGACCGTCCTGTCGGCGGAATTGTGGAAAGCGTCGACAAACGCCACGATTGCTCACCATTACCGCAAAATCTGCGCACGCTGGGCACAGAAAACCTGTAGCGACCAGACGCATCTTGACTTCCAGTGCCATGACTTTTCATTTCGCGGTATGTCCGGATTACAGGACACCATGCAGGCGGGCAGTGGGCATTTGTTGAGCTTTAAAGGGACCGACAGTATTCCATCTCTGTTGTACGCCCGCGATTACTACACCGACGGCGAGCCCTATTTTATCGGCGCCAGCATTCCAGCTACTGAACACAGCGTGATGTGTATGGGCGAGCGCGAGCATGAGATTGAAACCTTCCGCCGCCTGATTGCCGATCTCTACCCGCAAGGATTTGTATCGATAGTATCTGATACCTGGGACTACTGGCAGGTGCTGACGGAATATACCCGTGAACTGAAGGGCATCATTCTGGCGCGTGAAGGTCGTGTGGTATTCCGTCCGGATAGCGGCAACCCGGTAGAGATTCTGTGCGGTACTGGCGAAGATAACGATACAAGCAGCGATCGTACCGCTCAGGAGAAAGGGTCCGTGGAAGTGCTGTGGGAGATTTTTGGCGGCACGATTAACGCTAAAGGTTACAAGGTGCTCGACCCGCATGTTGGACTGATTTATGGCGACTCCATCACCCTTGAGCGGGCGAATGAGATCCTGCGTCGTCTGGAAGCGAAAGGATTTGCCAGTTCAAACGTCGTGTTTGGCGTCGGTTCCTTTACCTATCAGTACAACACGCGTGACACCTTCGGTTTTGCGATGAAAGCGACGTGGGGAGAAGTCGACGGCAAAGGCCGGATGATTTTCAAAGAGCCGAAAACCGATAATGGCCTGAAGCGTTCAGCCCGTGGTCTGCTTCGCGTCACGCGTGATGAGCAAGGGGAACTGCGTCTGCATGATGAACAAACTTGGAAACAAGAGCAGGAAGGGGAGCTGAAAACTCGTTTTCTCAACGGCAAGCTGTTTAACCGCGAGCATTTCGAAGAAATCCGCCAGCGTCTGGCGATGCAGGGATAATTCGACAAAAATGCCGGATAGGACGTATTGGCGTCAGATCCGGCAATTATGACTACTCGGCGAGCATCTGCTCAAGCTGCTCCTGAGCCTCCAGCCAGGCCATTTCACACTCTTCCAGCCCGGATTTCGCACTGGCCTGCTGCTGCAGACAAGCGGTGAGTTCGGCTTTGCGGCTTTGGTCGTACAGTTCGCTGTCGCCGAGTTTCTCTTCCGCCTGAGCTAACTGCGCGTGCAGTTTCTCCATCTCTTTTTCCAGACGGGTGATCTCTTTGCGCAGCGGTTGCGTCAGAGTGCGCAGTTCCGCTTCACGACGCTTCTGGTCTTTACGTGCCTGGGCGCTGTTAACGCTCTCTTTCGCTGGTTCGTCGCTCTGATTTTCCTGTTTCTGGACATCGCTCAGCCACTGCTGATAATCCTCCAGATCGCCATCAAACGGCTCGACTTTCTTGTCGTGTACCAGATAGAGGTCGTCGGTGGTGGAGCGGATCAGGTGACGGTCGTGCGAGACGACAACCAGCGCGCCTTCAAAATCGATCAGCGCTTCGGTCAGCGCCTGACGCATATCTAAGTCCAGGTGGTTGGTCGGTTCATCGAGCAGCAGCAGGTTAGGGCGCTGCCAGACGATCAATGCCAGCACCAGACGCGCTTTTTCGCCACCGGAGAAGCGGCGAGTCTCTTCGCTGACTTTATCGCCCTGGAAGCCGAATCCACCCAGGTAGTCTCGTAGTTTCTGCTCCAGCTCCTGCGGCGCCATGCGCGCCAGATGCTGAATTGGTGATTCATCGGCGCGTAAAAACTCCAGCTGGTGCTGCGCGAAGTAGCCCAGCTTGATGCCTTTCGCCAGGCCAATCTCGCCGCTGATGGGGGCCAGTTCGCCGGCCAGCAGCTTAATCAGCGTCGATTTACCCGCGCCGTTGCGACCGAGCAGACCGATGCGGGAACCCGGCACCAGGTTCAGTTTGATCGAATCGAGAATGACGCGATCGCCGTAGCCAGCGCTGACCTTTTCCATCTTCAGCAGCGGGTTTGGCAGGCTTTCCGGTTCACGGAAGCTGAAGTGGAACGGGTTGTCCACGTGCGCTGGGGCAATCAGCTCCATGCGTTCCAGCATTTTGATACGACTCTGCGCCTGTTTTGCTTTCGTTGCTTTAGCGCGGAAACGATCGATATAGCTTTGCAGATGTGCCACGCGCTCCTGCTGGCTTTCGTACATTGCCTGTTGCTGCGCGAGGCGGGTCGCACGCTGGATTTCAAACGCGCTGTAGTTGCCGGTGTACTCGAACATGGTTTGCTGTTCGATATGAATAATTTTATCCACCACCGGATCGAGGAAGTCGCGGTCGTGGGAGATCAAGATCAGCGTGCCCTGATAGCTTTTCAGCCATCTTTCCAGCCAGATCACCGCGTCGAGATCGAGGTGGTTGGTAGGTTCATCGAGCAGTAGTAGGTCTGAACGGCAAATCAGCGCCTGGGCCAGGTTGAGGCGCATACGCCAGCCACCGGAGAAGTCGCTGACCGGCCGTTCAAGCTGTTCGTTGGAGAAACCGAGGCCATGCAGCAGGCTGGCGGCGCGTGAACGCACGGTCCAGGCATCGATGGCATCCAGCTTGCCATGGACAGTGGCAATGGCATGTCCATCGTTACGTTCGTTGGCGTCGTTCAACTGCGCTTCCAGTTGACGATATTCGCGGTCACCGTCAATGACGTACTCCAGCGCGGGCTGTGGCAACGCAGGCGTTTCCTGATTCACCCACGCGAGCTGCCAGTTTCCCGGATAGGTAAATCCTCCAGCGTCGGCGCTGAGTTCATTTTTCAGCAATGCCAGCAGGGTAGATTTACCGCAGCCATTTTTACCCACCAGGCCAACCTTCTGCCCTGGATTAATGGTGGCCGTGGCATTGTCCAGCAAGACGCGCACGCCGCGACGAATTTGTAACGATGAGAAAACAATCATAAGGCGCCGTATGTTCAGACTATGTTAATTTATCATTATGATAATGTAATGTGCGGGCCGTTTGCCGCACCGAGGCGCAATGGTAGCCCAAAACGTCGAAAATAGACAAAAGACAAAACCGGGAGGGGGATGATGTTCCAGCCAGCGAAAGTCTTGCTGCTGTATGCCCATCCGGAATCTCAGGACTCGGTCGCGAACCGTGTTCTGCTTAAACCGGCCATGCAGCTCAGCAATGTTACCGTGCACGACCTTTACGCGCACTATCCTGATTTTTTTATCGATATTCCGCATGAACAGGCGCTGCTGCGTGAGCATGATGTGATTGTTTTTCAGCACCCACTCTATACCTATAGCTGTCCGGCGCTGTTAAAGGAGTGGCTTGACCGCGTACTGAGCCGCGGATTTGCCAGCGGTCCCGGAGGGAATCAACTGGCGGGAAAGTACTGGCGTAGCGTTATCACTACCGGAGAACCGGAAAGTGCCTACCGCTATGACGCGCTAAACCGTTATCCAATGAGCGATGTGCTGCGCCCTTTCGAGCTGACGGCCGGTATGTGCCGCATGCACTGGATGAGCCCTATTATCGTTTACTGGGCCAGAAGGCAAACGAAGCAGGAGCTGGACAGCCATGCGAAAGCGTATGGTGACTGGCTGGCGAATCCGATCCCTGTGGGAGGCCGCTGATGGAAGGTTCAGATTTGTTGACAGCCGGAGTGTTGTTTCTCTTCGCGGCGGTGGCGGCGGTACCGTTGGCGTCCAGGTTGGGTATCGGTCCGGTGTTGGGTTACTTGCTGGCGGGTATTGCCATCGGCCCGTGGGGATTAGGGTTCATCAGTGATGTGGATGAAATCCTGCACTTTTCCGAGCTGGGCGTAGTTTTTCTGATGTTCATCATTGGGTTGGAACTTAACCCGGCCAAGCTGTGGCAACTGCGGCGTTCAATTTTTGGCGTCGGCGCCGCGCAGGTGATGCTGAGCGCGGTGGTGTTGGCCGGATTATTGATGCTCACTGCGTTCTCCTGGCAGGCGGCAGTGGTTGGCGGCATTGGTCTGGCGATGTCATCGACCGCGATGGCGCTACAGTTGATGCGTGAGAAAGGCATGAACCGCAGTGAATCCGGGCAGTTGGGTTTTTCGGTGCTGCTGTTTCAGGATCTGGCGGTGATCCCTGCGCTGGCGCTGGTTCCGCTGCTGGCGGGGTCTGCTGACGAACATTTTGACTGGATTAAAGTGGGAATGAAGGTGCTGGCCTTTGCCGGCATGCTGATTGGCGGGCGCTATTTGCTGCGTCCGGTTTTCCGCTTTATTGCGGATTCTGGCGTGCGGGAAGTGTTCACCGCTGCCACGCTGCTGTTGGTGCTGGGTTCTGCTTTATTTATGGATGCGCTGGGGCTGTCAATGGCGCTGGGAACGTTTATCGCGGGTGTGCTGCTGGCGGAAAGTGAATACCGACATGAGCTGGAAACGGCAATCGATCCTTTTAAAGGACTGTTGCTCGGGCTGTTTTTTATCTCCGTTGGCATGTCGCTCAATCTCGGCGTGCTCTACACCCATATTCTGTGGGTGGCAGCGAGCGTGATCGTGCTGGTGGTCGTTAAAATGCTGGTGCTGTATGTACTGGCGCGTCTTAACGGCATGAGAAGCTCTGAACGGATGCAATTTGCCGGGGTTTTAAGTCAGGGCGGTGAATTCGCTTTCGTGCTGTTTTCAACGGCATCCTCGCAACGGCTGTTTCAGGGCGACCAAATGGCGTTGCTGCTGGTGACCGTCACACTGTCGATGATGACCACGCCGCTGGTGATGAAGTTGATTGATAAATGGCTCTCCCGCCAGTTTAACGGCACGGATGAGGAAGACGAAAAACCCTGGGTGGAAGATGATAAACCGCAGGTGATTGTGGTGGGGTTTGGGCGTTTTGGTCAGGTTATTGGTCGCCTGTTGATGGCCAATAAAATGCGTATTACCGTCCTGGAGCGAGATATCAGCGCGGTGAATCTGATGCGCAAATATGGCTATAAGGTCTACTACGGTGACGCCACTCAGGTGGAACTGTTGCGCTCCGCAGGGGCAGAGGCGGCACAGTCTATTGTTATTACCTGTAATGAGCCTGAAGACACAATGAAACTGGTGGAACTGTGCCAACAGTATTTTCCGCATTTGCATATTCTTGCGCGAGCGCGCGGACGTGTAGAGGCGCATGAGTTATTACAGGCCGGTGTGACGCAGTTTTCCCGCGAAACGTTCTCCAGTGCGCTGGAGTTGGGGCGTAAAACGCTGGTTACACTGGGGATGCATCCGCACCAGGCCCAGCGTGCCCAGCTGCATTTTCGTCGGCTGGATATGCGCATGCTGCGGGAACTGATCCCCATGCATACAGATACGGTACAAATCTCTCGAGCCAGGGAAGCACGGCGCGAGCTGGAGGAAATTTTCCAACGAGAGATGCAGCAAGAGCGACGTCAGCTGGATGGCTGGGATGAATTTGAGTAGAGGATAATCATGGCAATTCGTAAACGTTTTATCGCAGGTGCAAAATGTCCGTCCTGCCAGTCGCAGGATACTCTGGCGATGTGGCGTGAAAATAATATCGATATTGTTGAGTGTGTTAAGTGCGGTCATCAGATGCGGGAAGCCGATAAAGAGGCGCGCGAGCACGTTCGCAAAGAAGAGCAAGTGATCGGGATTTTTCATCCGGACTAGCGATATGGCGCAGCTTTTTTTAAGCTAGAGGGTACACGGGTGCAGAATTCCGCTACAATCTGCGCCACTATTCTTTCCATGCTCAGGAGATATCATGAAAGTAGCAAAGGACCTGGTGGTCAGCCTGGCCTATCAGGTACGTACAGAAGACGGTGTGTTGGTTGATGAGTCTCCGGTGAGTGCACCGCTGGACTACCTGCATGGTCACGGTTCCCTGATTTCTGGCCTGGAAACAGCGCTGGACGGTCATGAAGTTGGCGACAAATTCGATGTTGCTGTTGGCGCAAACGACGCATACGGTCAGTACGACGAAAACCTGGTGCAGCGCGTTCCTAAAGACGTCTTTATGGGCGTTGACGAACTGCAGGTTGGCATGCGTTTCCTGGCTGAAACTGACCAGGGTCCAGTACCGGTAGAAATTACCGAAGTGGAAGACGACCACGTTGTGGTTGACGGTAACCACATGCTGGCTGGCCAGAATCTGAAATTCAACGTAGAAGTTGTTGCTATCCGCGAAGCGACCGAAGAAGAACTGGCTCACGGCCACGTTCACGGTGCGCACGGTCACGACCACGATCATGACCACGGTCATGACGGTTGCTGCGGTGGACACGGCCACGACCATGGTCACGAGCACGGCGGCGAAGGCTGCTGCGGCGGTGGCGGTAAAGGTAACGGCGGCGGCTGCGGTTGCCACTAATACCCTTCGTCTTTCAACCCACAGCGGTGTTGGCTGCGCTTTCGAATCCTGGTCACATAGTTATCTATGCTCCCAGGACTTCCTCAAGCTTGCCGCCTTGCTGTGATTTGAAATCCTTTGGGTATATGTGAGTAGATCCGATAAGCGTTAGCGTTTTCGGACACAAAAAAAGCGGGGATATCCCCGCTTTTTTACGTCTCAATAATGTGGCGGAGGGGTCTCTTCAGATTGCGACGCGATGTGGGACGGTTGCGTTGCTTTGAGCTTTTCCGTCAGCAGACGCAGATGGTCGCGCAGTTTGGCCATTTCCAGTTCATGCGCGGTCACCGTCACGTTGAGCTCTTCAATGGTTATCTCCTGAAATGCCAGGCGACTTTCCAGTTCAGCCAGGCGAGTTTCCATTGTTGTATCCTGCATGATTCACCTCTTTCTTTTTTCTCCGGCAGATCGCGGACTGCGGCGAATTCTACTTAACTTTGCCTGTTTGCACAGCACTCAATCTTCGGTAACGAAACTAATTTAAACAAAAAGAGTCTGAAAAGTGGTGATAATAGGGCGTGCCTGTATGTTGATTTGTTCTGCAACGCTTTATAGTACATTTTTATGTTAGTTAACCCTGGGGTGAGATGCCCCGGCCCTGGAGATATGGATGAAATCACTGTTTAAAGTAACGCTGCTGGCGACCACAATGGCTGTTGCTCTGCATGCCCCGATCACCTTCGCTGCTGATGCTGCGAAACCAGCCGCTACTGCTGACAGCAAAGCAGCATTCAAGAATGACGACCAAAAAGCCGCTTACGCGCTGGGCGCGTCCCTGGGTCGTTATATGGAAAACTCTCTGAAAGAGCAGGAAAAGCTGGGCATCAAACTGGATAAAGATCAGCTGATCGCTGGTGTTCAGGATGCGTTTGCAGACAAGAGCAAACTGTCTGACCAGGAAATCGAACAAACTCTGCAGGCGTTTGAAGCGCGCGTGAAGAGCTCCGCTCAGGCAAAAATGGAAAAAGACGCGGCTGACAACGAAGCCAAAGGTAAAGTTTACCGCGAGAAATTTGCTAAAGAGAAAGGCGTTAAAACCTCGGCTACTGGCCTGGTCTACAAAGTAGAGAAAGAAGGTACCGGCGCTGCACCGAAAGACAGCGATACCGTGGTTGTTAACTACAAAGGTACGCTGATCGATGGTAAAGAGTTTGATAACTCTTATACCCGTGGTGAGCCGCTCTCTTTCCGTCTTGACGGCGTGATCCCGGGTTGGACTGAAGGCCTGAAAAACATCAAGAAAGGCGGCAAAATCCAGCTGGTTATCCCACCGGATCTGGCTTACGGCAAAACGGGCGTTCCGGGCATTCCGGCCAACTCTACGCTGGTCTTTGATGTTGAACTGTTAGACATCAAACCGGCACCGAAAGCTGACGCGCAGCCAGATGCTGCACCGGCAGATAAAGCTGCAGACAGCAGCAAAAAATAAGCTAACAGAAACCGCCGCCCACAGGGCGGCGGTTTTTTATTATCGACAGGATATAATTAATACTGGAAAGCGCCTTGTGCGCTGTATTACTTTAGATGCCCCTATAATAGTGATGAGCCTGCCCTGACAACATAACGACAGGCTCCTGAAAAGGAGTGCTTTTTTTCATGTCCAGGTCGCTTTTAACCAACGAAACCAGTGAGCTAGATTTGCTGGATCAACGTCCTTTCGATCAAACCGACTTCGATATCCTCAAATCCTACGAAGCGGTAGTGGACGGGTTGGCGATGCTCATTGGTTCCCATTGTGAAATCGTATTGCACTCTTTGCAGGATTTGAAATGCTCGGCCATCCGCATTGCTAACGGTGAACACACGGGCCGTAAAATTGGCTCACCGATTACTGACCTTGCGTTGCGTATGCTGCATGATATGACGGGTGCGGATAGCAGCGTGTCGAAGTGTTACTTCACACGTGCGAAAAGCGGTGTCTTGATGAAGTCGGTGACGATTGCCATTCGCAACCGTGAGCATCGCGTGATTGGTCTGCTGTGCATCAACATGAACCTTGATGTCCCTTTCTCGCAGATAATGAATACCTTTATCCCACCGGAAACCCCGGAAGTGGGCTCTGCCGTCAACTTTGCTTCTTCGGTGGAAGATCTGGTTACCCAGACGCTGGAATTCACAATCGAAGAAGTGAATGCCGATCGTAATGTTTCCAACAACGCGAAGAACCGCCAGATAGTCCTGAATTTGTATGAGAAAGGCATCTTCGATATTAAAGATGCCATCAACCAGGTCGCCGATCGGCTGAACATCTCCAAACATACGGTCTACCTCTATATTCGTCAGTTCAAAAGTGGCGATTTCCAGGGGCAAGATAAGTAATGCGTTTTGCCATCATGGTGACGGGGCCTGCATACGGCACGCAGCAGGCGAGCAGCGCGTTGCAATTTGCTCATGCGCTACTCAAAGAAGGGCATGAGCTAAGCAGCGTCTTTTTCTATCGTGAAGGTGTGTATAACGCCAACCTACTCACTTCGCCTGCCAGTGATGAATACGATCTGGTACGGGCCTGGCAACAGCTGAACCAACAGCATGGTGTAACACTGAATATTTGCGTGGCTGCGGCGTTGCGACGCGGCGTGGTTGATGAGACTGAGGCAAAGCGGCTGGGGCTGGCAGGAGCTAATTTACAATCAGGTTTTAACCTCAGCGGGCTTGGATCGCTGGCTGAGGCATCCCTGACCTGCGATCGCGTGGTGCAATTCTGATGAAACGTGTTGCTTTTGTTTTTTCTACCGTGCCGCACGGCAGCGCATCTGGCCGTGAAGGGTTAGATGCATTGCTGGCGACCTCTGCATTAACGGAAGACCTCGGCGTGTTTTTTATCGGTGATGGCGTCTTTCAAATCCTTCAGGGACAGCAACCGGATGCCGTGCTGGCGCGAGACTATATCGCGACCTTCAAACTGTTAGGGTTGTACGATATCGATCAATGTTGGCTCTGCGCTGCCTCATTACGCGAGCGGGGCCTTCAGCAGGGGAGTAATTTTGTGATCGATGCGACAGCGCTTGAACCGGAAGATTTACGCCGTGAGTTAGGCAACTATGACGTCATTTTAAGGTTTTGAGACTCTCATGCTGCACACACTACATCGCTCCGCGTGGCTTACCGATTTCTCCTCTCTTCTTCGTCTGATTGATAAAGACGATGAACTTTTATTGCTCCAGGATGGCGTGACGGCAGCAATCGAAGGAAGCCGTTTCCTTGAAAGTCTGCAAAATGCCTCCATTAAGGTCTATGTACTGGAAGAAGACATTAAGGCTCGCGGGTTGAGCGGTCAAATTTCAGACAGTGTCGTCAGGGTTAGCTATACTGACTTCGTCAGACTTACGGTGAAGCATCCCAGCCAGATGTCCTGGTAATTGTGGGATCGTTGTATATTTCTTGACACCTTTTCGACACCGACCTAAAATTCTGCGTCCTCATATTGTATGAGGTCGTTTTATTACGTGTTTACGAAGCAAAAGCTAAAACCAGGAGCTATTTAATGGCAACAGTTAACCAGCTGGTACGCAAACCACGTGCACGCAAAGTTGCAAAAAGCAACGTGCCTGCACTGGAAGCATGCCCGCAGAAACGTGGCGTATGTACTCGTGTATATACTACCACTCCTAAAAAACCGAACTCCGCACTGCGTAAAGTATGCCGTGTTCGTCTGACTAACGGTTTTGAAGTGACTTCCTACATCGGTGGTGAAGGTCACAACCTGCAGGAGCACTCCGTGATCCTGATCCGTGGCGGTCGTGTAAAAGACCTCCCGGGTGTTCGTTACCACACCGTTCGTGGTGCGCTTGACTGCTCCGGCGTTAAAGACCGTAAGCAATCACGCTCCAAGTATGGCGTGAAACGTCCTAAGGCTTAATGGTTCTCCGTTAAGTAAGGCCAAACGTTTTATATTAATGTCAAACTAAACTCTTAGAGTTTTGGACAATCCTGAATTAACAACGGAGTATTTCCATGCCACGTCGTCGCGTCATTGGTCAGCGTAAAATTCTGCCGGATCCGAAGTTCGGATCAGAACTGCTGGCTAAATTTGTAAATATCCTGATGGTAGATGGTAAAAAATCTACTGCCGAAACTATCGTATACAGCGCGCTGGAGACCCTGGCTCAGCGTTCTGGTAAAAACGAACTGGAAGCTTTCGAAGTAGCTCTCGAAAACGTGCGCCCGACTGTCGAAGTTAAGTCTCGCCGCGTTGGTGGTTCTACTTATCAGGTACCAGTTGAAGTCCGTCCGGTCCGTCGTAATGCTCTGGCAATGCGTTGGATCGTTGAAGCTGCTCGTAAACGCGGTGATAAATCCATGGCTCTGCGCCTGGCGAACGAACTTTCTGATGCTGCAGAAAACAAAGGTACTGCAGTTAAGAAACGTGAAGACGTTCACCGTATGGCAGAAGCCAACAAGGCGTTCGCACACTACCGTTGGTAATCCCTTCGGAGTTTTAGTCACCAGGCGGGCGCTTCTAGTAAGCAGCCCGCTTTGGGCTACTTAAATTGAACGCCTAAAAGATAAACGAGGAATCAAATGGCTCGTACAACACCCATCGCGCGCTACCGTAACATCGGTATCAGTGCGCACATCGACGCCGGTAAAACCACTACTACCGAACGTATTCTGTTCTACACCGGTGTAAACCATAAAATCGGTGAAGTTCATGACGGCGCAGCCACCATGGACTGGATGGAGCAGGAGCAGGAACGTGGTATTACTATCACCTCCGCAGCGACTACTGCATTCTGGTCTGGTATGGCTAAGCAGTATGAACCGCATCGCGTAAACATCATCGACACCCCGGGGCACGTTGACTTCACTATCGAAGTAGAACGTTCCATGCGTGTGCTTGATGGTGCAGTAATGGTTTACTGCGCAGTTGGTGGTGTTCAGCCTCAGTCTGAAACCGTATGGCGTCAGGCAAACAAATATAAAGTTCCGCGCATTGCGTTCGTTAACAAAATGGACCGTATGGGTGCGAACTTCCTGAAAGTTGTTGGTCAGATCAAAACCCGTCTGGGCGCGAACCCTGTTCCGCTGCAGCTGGCAATTGGCGCTGAAGAAGCGTTCACCGGTGTTGTTGACCTGGTGAAAATGAAAGCCATCAACTGGAACGAAGAAGATGCAGGCGTAACCTTCACTTATGAAGATATCCCGGCTGACATGCAGGAACTGGCTGAAGAATGGCACCAGAACCTGATCGAGTCCGCTGCAGAAGCTTCAGAAGAGCTGATGGAGAAATACCTGGGTGGTGAAGAACTGACTGAAGAAGAGATCAAAAAAGCTCTGCGTCAGCGTGTTCTGAACAACGAAATCATCCTGGTAACCTGTGGTTCTGCGTTCAAGAACAAAGGTGTTCAGGCGATGCTGGATGCGGTAATTGATTACCTGCCATCCCCAGTAGACGTACCTGCGATCAACGGTATTCTGGACGACGGTAAAGATACTCCTGCTGAGCGTCATGCTAGCGATGACGAGCCGTTTGCTGCTCTGGCATTCAAAATCGCTACCGACCCGTTCGTGGGTAACCTGACCTTCTTCCGCGTGTACTCTGGTGTGGTTAACTCCGGTGACACCATCCTGAACTCCGTGAAAACTGCACGTGAACGTTTCGGCCGTATCGTACAGATGCACGCTAACAAACGTGAAGAGATCAAAGAAGTTCGCGCGGGCGATATCGCTGCTGCTATCGGTCTGAAAGACGTGACCACTGGTGACACTCTGTGTGACCCGGATCACCCGATCATTCTGGAACGTATGGAATTCCCTGAGCCGGTAATTTCCATCGCGGTAGAACCGAAAACCAAAGCTGACCAGGAAAAAATGGGTCTGGCTCTGGGCCGTCTGGCTAAAGAAGACCCGTCATTCCGCGTATGGACTGACGAAGAATCTAACCAGACCATTATCGCTGGTATGGGTGAGCTGCACCTCGACATCATCGTTGACCGTATGAAGCGTGAATTCAACGTTGAAGCGAACGTCGGTAAACCTCAGGTTGCTTACCGTGAAGCGATTCGCGCGAAAGTTACCGATATCGAAGGTAAACACGCTAAGCAGTCTGGTGGTCGCGGTCAGTACGGTCATGTTGTTATCGACATGTACCCGCTGGAGCCGGGTTCAAACCCGAAAGGCTACGAGTTCATCAACGACATCAAAGGTGGTGTAATTCCTGGCGAATACATCCCGGCCGTTGATAAAGGCATCCAGGAACAGCTGAAATCTGGCCCGCTGGCTGGTTACCCGGTTGTTGATCTGGGCGTGCGTCTGCACTTCGGTTCTTACCATGACGTTGACTCCTCTGAGCTGGCGTTTAAACTGGCCGCTTCTATCGCCTTCAAAGATGGCTTTAAGAAAGCGAAACCAGTTCTGCTTGAGCCTATCATGAAGGTTGAAGTAGAGACTCCGGAAGAGAACACCGGTGACGTAATCGGTGACTTGAGCCGCCGTCGTGGTATGCTTCGTGGTCAGGAATCCAACGTCACTGGCGTTGTTATCCATGCTGAAGTTCCGCTGTCTGAAATGTTCGGATATGCAACCCAGCTGCGTTCTCTGACCAAAGGCCGTGCTTCTTACTCCATGGAGTTCCTGAAGTACGACGATGCGCCGAACAACGTTGCTCAGGCCGTTATTGAAGCCCGTGGTAAATAATCCACAGGATTAAAACCTAAGTCCCGTGCTCTCTCCATAGGGGAGAGCACTATAGTAAGGAATATAGCCGTGTCTAAAGAAAAATTTGAACGTACAAAACCGCACGTTAACGTCGGCACCATCGGCCACGTTGACCACGGTAAAACTACCCTGACCGCTGCAATCACTACCGTACTGGCTAAAACCTACGGCGGTGCTGCTCGTGCATTCGACCAGATCGATAACGCGCCGGAAGAAAAAGCTCGTGGTATCACCATCAACACTTCTCACGTTGAATATGACACCCCGACTCGCCACTACGCACACGTAGACTGCCCGGGCCACGCCGACTATGTTAAAAACATGATCACCGGTGCTGCGCAGATGGACGGCGCGATCCTGGTTGTTGCTGCGACTGACGGCCCGATGCCGCAGACTCGTGAGCACATCCTGCTGGGTCGTCAGGTAGGCGTTCCGTACATCATCGTGTTCCTGAACAAATGCGACATGGTTGATGACGAAGAGCTGCTGGAACTGGTAGAAATGGAAGTTCGTGAACTTCTGTCTCAGTACGATTTCCCGGGCGACGACACTCCGATCGTTCGTGGTTCTGCTCTGAAAGCGCTGGAAGGCGAAGCAGAGTGGGAAGCGAAAATCATCGAACTGGCTGGCTTCCTGGATTCTTACATCCCAGAACCAGAGCGTGCGATTGACAAGCCGTTCCTGCTGCCTATCGAAGACGTATTCTCCATCTCCGGTCGTGGTACCGTTGTTACCGGTCGTGTAGAGCGCGGTATCATCAAAGTTGGTGAAGAAGTTGAAATCGTTGGTATCAAAGAGACTGCTAAGTCTACCTGTACTGGCGTTGAAATGTTCCGCAAACTGCTGGACGAAGGCCGTGCTGGTGAGAACGTTGGTGTTCTGCTGCGTGGTATCAAACGTGAAGAAATCGAACGTGGTCAGGTACTGGCTAAGCCGGGCTCTATCAAGCCGCACACCAAGTTCGAATCTGAAGTGTACATTCTGTCCAAAGACGAAGGCGGCCGTCATACTCCGTTCTTCAAAGGCTACCGTCCGCAGTTCTACTTCCGTACTACTGACGTGACTGGTACCATCGAACTGCCGGAAGGCGTAGAGATGGTAATGCCGGGCGACAACATCAAAATGGTTGTTACCCTGATCCACCCGATCGCGATGGACGACGGTCTGCGTTTCGCAATCCGTGAAGGCGGCCGTACTGTTGGTGCGGGCGTTGTTGCTAAAGTAATGAGCTAATTATTGATTAATTAGCTTTGAGCTTAAAAAGGGCGCTTCGGCGCCCTTTTTGCTGCCTGCAATTTAGTAGCTGTCATATTTATTCGCATTTTTTATTCATTCTCCCGCCGCGTAAATAGCGTTGTGCTATTGTAATCATAACTATTCTCATTTACACTTTGCACAGAAATTGAACGGGAGCGATCATGTACGTTTGTTTGTGTAATGCGATAAGTGATAAAAAAATACGTCAGGCTGTTCGCCAGTTTCACCCTCAGTCCTTTCAGCAATTACGTAAATTTATTCCTGTAGGAAATCAATGCGGTAAGTGCATTCGTGCTGCCCGTGAAGTCATGCAGGATGAATTAACGCAAATGCCAGAATTTAAAGAGATCGCCTAAGTCACACTCTTTTTTTTGACATCCCTGTAGCCCCATCTACGCTCTAAGAGTGGAAGCGGAGGGACTATAAAATGAAAGGTGATGTTAAAATCATAAATTATCTCAATAAACTATTGGGAAATGAGCTTGTCGCGATCAACCAGTATTTTCTCCATGCTCGTATGTTTAAAAACTGGGGACTGACTCGCCTCAATGATGTTGAGTACCATGAATCTATCGATGAGATGAAACACGCTGATAAATATATCGAGCGTATTTTATTCTTAGAAGGGCTCCCGAACTTGCAGGATCTTGGCAAGTTGGGTATTGGCGAAGACGTTGAAGAGATGCTGCAATCCGATCTTCGACTCGAGTTGGATGGGGCGAAAGATCTGCGTGAAGCCATTGCCTATGCCGATAGCGTTCATGATTATGTCAGCCGGGACATGATGATCGAGATCCTGACTGAAGAAGAAGGGCATATTGACTGGCTCGAAACTGAGCTGGACCTGATTGCAAAACTTGGCTTGCAAAATTATCTGCAATCGCAAATTAAAGTCAGTGACTAACCGCCCTGTATCAGATTTATCCAGCCAATAACGAAACCCGCAGCCGCCAGATATGGCCCAAAAGGCAGCGGGTTTTTTAGCATCTGTCTCCCGTAACGGACGCAAGAAATCCCGGTGAGACAACATGCCATGCCCGCGGCAAGTAAAACCAACAGTGGTAATGATTCCCAGCGATGCCATGCGCCCAGTGCGGCAAGAAATTTGACATCACCAAAGCCTAATCCTTCCTGTCGGCATATCAAACGATACCCCCAGTAGAACAAAGCAAATACCCAATAGCCCGCTACGGCACCCCAAAGCGCGTCGGATAACTGTGCAGGTCTGCAGCACTGATGATAAATAAGACCGCCCCACAAAAGAGGGCAGGTAAATTTGTCGGGCAGCAACCCGGTACGCAGGTCATGGACTAAGAGCAACCCTGATAGCGAAACATAAATCAGCAGAAAGGGGAGGTCGATGTACATGGGCAAATCTCATTTGGTAAAGAGTTTACCTTCGGGTAAGCACGCCGGCCCTACAAGTCCGGGATGTGAGTTATGGATGCTCTCTTCCAAGGAAAACGCGTTGCATCACAGGGCATACAATCAGAGTGGAAGGAGGCCCGCATTTATGAACGAGTGATTAATTTCTACGCGGCACTTGCTTAAGACTGAGATTTACGTATAATGCGCGGGCTTGTCTAATATTGACAGCGGTTCGATATGAGCCACCGGTACTGCGAAAGCAATACCAGACAATGTTCCCAATCGGGGAACTCTGTAAGAACGGTTACACTCTCCCATCAATCGTAATGGGTTTGAGGAGTAACTATTTCGTCTATAAAATAATTGGAGCTCTGGTCTCATGCAGAACCAAAGAATCCGTATCCGTTTGAAAGCGTTTGATCATCGTCTGATCGATCAATCAACCGCGGAAATCGTCGAGACTGCCAAGCGCACTGGTGCGCAGGTTCGTGGTCCGATCCCGCTGCCGACCCGCAAAGAGCGTTTCACCGTTCTGATCTCCCCGCACGTCAACAAAGACGCGCGTGATCAGTACGAGATCCGTACTCACAAGCGTCTGGTTGACATCGTTGAGCCAACTGAAAAAACCGTTGATGCTCTGATGCGTCTGGACCTGGCTGCCGGTGTAGACGTGCAGATCAGCCTGGGTTAATCAGGTCATCGAGCGATTGAGAGGTTGATACAATGATTGGTTTAGTCGGTAAAAAAGTGGGTATGACCCGCATCTTCACTGAAGATGGCGTATCTATCCCAGTAACCGTTATCGAAGTTGAAGCAAACCGCGTTACTCAGGTTAAAGATCTGGCTAACGATGGCTATCGCGCTGTTCAGGTTACCACCGGTGCTAAAAAAGCTAACCGCGTAACTAAGCCGGAAGCTGGCCACTTTGCTAAAGCTGGCGTAGAAGCTGGCCGCGGCCTGTGGGAGTTCCGTCTGGCAGATGGTGAAGAATACACCGTTGGTCAGAACATTAGCGTTGAACTGTTTGCTGACGTTAAAAAAGTTGACGTAACCGGTACCTCTAAAGGTAAAGGTTTCGCTGGTACCGTTAAGCGCTGGAACTTCCGTACCCAGGACGCTACTCACGGTAACTCCTTGTCTCACCGCGTTCCGGGTTCTATCGGTCAGAACCAGACTCCGGGCAAAGTGTTCAAAGGCAAGAAAATGGCAGGTCAGCTGGGCAACGAACGTGTAACCGTTCAGAGCCTGGACGTAGTACGTGTTGACGCTGAGCGCAACCTGCTGCTGGTTAAAGGTGGTGTTCCGGGTGCGACCGGTTGCGACCTGATCGTTAAACCAGCTGTGAAGGCGTAAGGGGATAGCAATGGAATTAGTATTGAAAGACGCGCAGAGCGCGCTGACTGTTTCCGAAACTACCTTCGGTCGTGATTTCAACGAAGCGCTGGTTCACCAGGTTGTTGTTGCTTATGCAGCTGGTGCTCGTCAGGGTACTCGTGCTCAGAAGACTCGTGCTGAAGTAACTGGTTCAGGCAAAAAGCCGTGGCGCCAGAAAGGTACCGGCCGTGCGCGTTCAGGTTCTATCAAGAGCCCGATCTGGCGTTCAGGTGGCGTGACCTTCGCTGCTCGTCCACAGGACCACAGTCAAAAAGTTAACAAAAAGATGTACCGCGGCGCGCTGAAAAGCATTCTGTCCGAACTGGTACGTCAGGATCGTCTGATCGTTGTCGAATCATTCTCTGTAGAAGCGCCTAAAACTAAGCTGCTGGCACAGAAACTGAAAGACATGGCTCTGGAAGATGTGCTGATCATCACCGGTGAGCTGGACGAAAACCTGTTCCTGGCTGCGCGCAACCTGCACAAGGTTGACGTACGCGATGCAACTGGTATCGACCCGGTTAGCCTGATCGCCTTCGACAAAGTCGTAATGACTGCTGATGCTGTTAAGCAAGTTGAGGAGATGCTGGCATGATTCGTGAAGAACGTCTGCTGAAAGTGCTGCGCGCACCGCACGTTTCTGAAAAAGCGTCTACTGCGATGGAAAAAACTAACACCATCGTTCTCAAAGTTGCTAAAGACGCGACCAAAGCAGAAATCAAAGCTGCTGTGCAGAAACTGTTTGAAGTCGAAGTCGAAGTCGTTAACACCCTGGTAGTTAAAGGGAAAGTTAAACGTCACGGACAGCGTATCGGTCGTCGTAGCGACTGGAAAAAAGCTTACGTCACCCTGAAGGAAGGCCAGAATCTGGACTTCGTCGGCGGCGCTGAGTAAGTCGGAGGAGTAATACAATGGCAGTTGTTAAATGTAAACCGACATCTCCGGGTCGTCGCCACGTTGTTAAAGTGGTCAACCCAGAGCTGCACAAGGGCAAACCTTTTGCTCCGCTGGTTGAAAAAAACAGCAAATCCGGTGGTCGTAACAACAATGGCCGTATCACCACTCGTCACATCGGTGGTGGTCACAAGCAGGCTTATCGTATTGTTGACTTCAAACGCAACAAAGACGGTATCCCGGCAGTTGTTGAACGTCTTGAGTACGATCCGAACCGCTCCGCGAACATCGCGCTGGTTCTGTACAAAGACGGTGAACGCCGTTACATCCTGGCCCCTAAAGGCCTGAAAGCTGGCGACCAGATTCAGTCTGGCGTTGATGCTGCAATCAAAGCAGGTAACACCCTGCCGATGCGCAATATCCCGGTTGGTTCTACCGTTCATAACGTAGAAATGAAACCAGGTAAAGGCGGTCAGCTGGCACGTTCCGCTGGTACTTACGTTCAGATCGTTGCTCGTGATGGTGCTTATGTCACCCTGCGTCTGCGTTCTGGTGAAATGCGTAAAGTCGAAGCAGACTGCCGTGCAACTCTGGGCGAAGTTGGCAATGCTGAGCATATGCTGCGCGTTCTGGGTAAAGCAGGTGCTGCACGCTGGCGTGGTGTTCGTCCTACCGTTCGCGGTACTGCGATGAACCCAGTCGACCACCCACATGGTGGTGGTGAAGGTCGTAACTTTGGTAAGCACCCGGTAACTCCGTGGGGCGTTCAGACCAAAGGTAAGAAGACCCGCAGCAACAAGCGTACTGATAAATTCATCGTACGTCGCCGTAGCAAATAATTTTAGAGGATAAGCCATGCCACGTTCTCTCAAGAAAGGTCCTTTTATTGACCTGCACTTGCTGAAGAAGGTAGAGAAAGCGGTGGAAAGCGGAGACAAGAAGCCCCTGCGCACTTGGTCCCGTCGTTCAACGATCTTTCCTAACATGATCGGTTTGACCATCGCTGTCCATAATGGTCGTCAGCACGTTCCGGTATTTGTTTCCGACGAAATGGTCGGTCACAAACTGGGTGAATTCGCACCGACTCGTACTTATCGCGGCCACGCTGCTGATAAAAAAGCGAAGAAGAAATAAGGTAGGAGGAAGAGATGGAAACTTTAGCTCAACATCGCCATGCTCGTTCTTCTGCTCAGAAGGTTCGCCTTGTTGCAGACCTGATTCGCGGTAAGAAAGTGTCGCAGGCTCTGGATATTCTGACCTACACCAATAAGAAAGCGGCTGTACTGGTTAAGAAAGTCCTGGAATCTGCCATTGCTAACGCTGAACACAACGATGGCGCTGACATTGACGATCTGAAAGTTACGAAAATTTTCGTAGACGAAGGCCCGAGCATGAAGCGCATTATGCCGCGTGCAAAAGGTCGTGCAGATCGCATCCTGAAGCGCACCAGCCACATTACTGTGGTTGTGTCCGATCGCTGAGACTCTGGAGACTAGCAATGGGTCAGAAAGTACATCCTAATGGTATTCGCCTGGGTATTGTAAAACCATGGAACTCAACCTGGTTTGCGAACACCAAAGAATTCGCTGACAACCTGGACAGCGATTTTAAAGTACGTCAGTACCTGACTAAGGAACTGGCTAAAGCGTCTGTATCTCGTATCGTTATCGAGCGTCCGGCTAAGAGCATCCGTGTGACCATTCACACCGCTCGCCCGGGTATCGTTATCGGTAAGAAAGGCGAAGACGTAGAAAAACTGCGCAAAGTCGTAGCGGATATTGCTGGCGTTCCTGCTCAGATCAATATCGCCGAAGTGCGTAAGCCTGAACTGGACGCAAAATTGGTTGCTGACAGCATCACTTCTCAGCTGGAACGTCGCGTTATGTTCCGTCGTGCTATGAAGCGTGCTGTACAGAACGCAATGCGTCTGGGCGCTAAAGGTATCAAAGTTGAAGTTAGCGGCCGTCTGGGCGGCGCGGAAATCGCACGTACCGAATGGTACCGCGAAGGTCGCGTACCGCTGCACACTCTGCGTGCTGACATCGACTACAACACCTCTGAAGCGCACACCACTTACGGTGTAATCGGCGTTAAGGTATGGATCTTCAAAGGCGAGATCCTGGGTGGTATGGCTGCTGTTGAACAACCGGAAAAACCGGCTGCGCAACCTAAAAAGCAGCAGCGTAAAGGCCGTAAATAAGGAGCGTCGCTGATGTTACAACCAAAGCGTACAAAATTCCGTAAAATGCACAAAGGCCGTAACCGCGGTCTGGCTGCTGGCGCGGATGTTAGCTTCGGCAGCTTCGGTCTGAAAGCTGTTGGCCGTGGTCGTCTGACTGCCCGTCAGATCGAAGCAGCACGTCGTGCTATGACCCGTGCAGTTAAGCGTCAAGGTAAGATCTGGATCCGTGTATTCCCGGACAAACCGATCACTGAAAAGCCGCTGGCAGTGCGTATGGGTAAAGGTAAAGGTAACGTGGAGTATTGGGTTGCCTTGATTCAGCCGGGTAAAGTCCTGTATGAAATGGACGGCGTACCGGAAGAGCTGGCCCGTGAAGCATTCAAGCTGGCAGCAGCGAAACTGCCGATTAAAACCACCTTTGTAACTAAGACGGTGATGTAATGAAAGCAAAAGAGCTGCGTGAGAAGAGTGTTGAAGAGCTGAACACCGAGCTGCTGAATCTGCTGCGTGAGCAGTTCAACCTGCGTATGCAGGCTGCAAGTGGCCAGCTGCAACAGTCTCACCTGTTGAAGCAAGTGCGTCGTGACGTCGCACGCGTTAAGACTTTACTGACTGAGAAGGCGGGTGCGTAATGACCGATAAAATCCGTACTCTGCAAGGTCGCGTTGTTAGCGATAAAATGGAGAAATCCATCGTTGTTGCTATCGAACGTTTTGTGAAACACCCGATCTACGGTAAATTCATTAAGCGTACGACCAAACTGCACGTACATGACGAGAACAACGAATGCGGTACTGGTGACGTGGTTGAAATCCGCGAATGCCGTCCGCTGTCCAAGACTAAGTCCTGGACGCTGGTTCGCGTTGTAGAGAAAGCCGTTCTGTAATACAGTAGGCATTCTCAACGAATAAACGGCTCAGCGATGAGCCGTTTATTTTTTCTACCCATATCGTTGAAGCGGTGTTATAATGCCGCGCCCCCGATATGGGGCTTTTTTAACGACCTGATTTTCGGGTCTCAGTAGTAGTTGACATTAGCGGAGCACTAAAATGATCCAAGAACAGACTATGCTGAACGTCGCCGACAACTCCGGTGCACGTCGCGTAATGTGTATCAAGGTTCTGGGTGGCTCGCACCGTCGCTACGCAGGCGTCGGCGATATCATCAAGATCACCATCAAGGAAGCAATTCCGCGTGGTAAGGTCAAAAAAGGTGATGTGCTGAAGGCGGTAGTGGTGCGCACCAAGAAGGGTGTTCGTCGCCCGGACGGTTCTGTCATTCGCTTCGATGGTAATGCATGCGTTATTTTAAACAATAACAGCGAGCAACCTATCGGTACGCGTATTTTTGGGCCGGTAACTCGTGAACTTCGTAACGAGAAGTTCATGAAAATTATCTCTCTGGCACCAGAAGTACTCTAAGGAGCGAATCATGGCAGCGAAGATCCGTCGTGATGACGAAGTTATCGTGTTAACCGGTAAAGATAAAGGTAAACGCGGTAAAGTTAAGAATGTCCTGTCTTCCGGCAAGGTCATTGTTGAAGGTATTAACCTGGTTAAAAAACATCAGAAGCCGGTTCCGGCCCTGAACCAACCAGGCGGCATCGTAGAGAAAGAAGCAGCTATTCAGATCTCTAACCTTGCTATCTTCAACGCGGCAACCGGCAAGGCTGACCGTGTAGGCTTTAGATTCGAAGACGGCAAAAAAGTCCGTTTCTTCAAATCTAACAGCGAAACTATCAAGTAATTTGGAGTAGTACGATGGCGAAACTGCATGATTACTACAAAGACGAAGTAGTCGCTAAACTCATGACTGAGTTTAACTACAATTCTGTCATGCAAGTCCCTCGGGTCGAGAAGATCACCCTGAACATGGGTGTTGGTGAAGCGATCGCTGACAAGAAACTGCTGGATAACGCAGCAGCTGACCTGACAGCAATCTCCGGTCAAAAACCGCTGATCACCAAAGCACGCAAATCAGTTGCAGGCTTCAAAATCCGTCAGGGCTATCCGATCGGCTGTAAAGTAACTCTGCGTGGCGAACGCATGTGGGAGTTCTTTGAGCGCCTGATCACTATTGCTGTTCCACGTATCCGTGACTTCCGTGGCTTGTCCGCTAAGTCTTTCGACGGTCGTGGTAACTACAGCATGGGTGTCCGTGAGCAGATCATCTTCCCAGAAATCGACTACGATAAAGTCGACCGCGTGCGTGGTTTGGATATTACCATTACCACTACTGCGAAATCTGACGAAGAAGGCCGTGCTCTGCTGGCTGCCTTTGACTTCCCGTTCCGCAAGTAAGGTAGGGTTACTGAATGGCTAAGCAATCAATGAAAGCACGCGAAGTAAAGCGCGTAGCTTTAGCTGATAAGTACTTCGCAAAACGCGCTGAACTGAAAGCTATTATCTCTGATGTGAACGCGACCGACGAAGATCGTTGGAACGCAGTTCTCAAGCTGCAGTCTCTGCCGCGTGATTCCAGCCCGTCCCGTCAGCGTAACCGCTGCCGTCAAACAGGTCGTCCGCATGGCTATGTGGGCAAGTTCGGGTTGAGCCGTATCAAACTGCGTGAAGCCGCCATGCGCGGTGAAGTACCAGGCTTGAAAAAGGCTAGCTGGTAATTACCAATTGAATCACGGGAGTAAAGACAGATGAGCATGCAAGATCCGATCGCGGATATGCTGACCCGTATCCGTAACGGTCAGGCCGCGAATAAAGCTGCGGTCACCATGCCTTCCTCCAAGCTGAAAGTGGCAATTGCCAACGTGCTGAAGGAAGAAGGTTTTATTGAAGATTTTAAAGTTGAAGGCGACACCAAGCCGGAACTGGAACTTACTCTCAAGTATTTCCAGGGTAAAGCTGTTGTAGAAAGCATTCAGCGTGTCAGTCGCCCAGGTCTGCGCATTTATAAGCGTAAAGACGAGCTGCCGAAAGTTATGGCTGGCATGGGTATCGCAGTTGTTTCTACCTCTAAAGGTGTTATGACTGATCGTGCAGCGCGCCAGGCTGGTCTTGGTGGCGAAATTATCTGCTACGTAGCCTAATCGGAGGAAAAAATGTCTCGTGTTGCTAAAGCACCGGTCGTTATTCCTGCCGGCGTTGATGTAAAAATCAACGGTCAGGTTATTACGATCAAAGGTAAAAACGGCGAGCTGACTCGTACTCTCAACGATGCTGTTGCAGTAAATCATGCAGATAATGCACTGACCTTCGGTCCGCGTGATGGTTACGCAGATGGATGGGCTCAGGCTGGTACCGCGCGTGCCCTGCTGAATGCAATGGTTGTCGGTGTTACCGAAGGCTTCACTAAGAAGCTTCAGCTGGTTGGTGTAGGTTATCGTGCAGCGGTTAAAGGGAATGTAGTAAACCTGGCTTTAGGTTTCTCTCACCCAGTTGACCATCAGCTGCCTGCGGGAATCACTGCAGAATGTCCGTCTCAGACTGAAATCGTGCTGAAAGGCGCTGATAAACAGCTGATCGGTCAGGTTGCAGCAGATCTGCGCGCCTACCGTCGTCCTGAGCCTTATAAAGGCAAGGGTGTTCGTTACGCCGACGAAGTCGTGCGTACCAAAGAGGCTAAGAAGAAGTAAGGTAACACTATGGATAAGAAATCTGCTCGTATCCGTCGTGCGACCCGCGCACGCCGCAAGCTCCAGGAGCTGGGTGCAACTCGCCTGGTGGTACATCGTACCCCGCGTCATATTTACGCACAGGTAATTGCACCGAACGGTTCTGAAGTTCTGGTAGCTGCTTCTACTGTAGAAAAAGCTATCGCTGAACAATTGAAGTACACCGGTAACAAAGACGCTGCTGCAGCTGTAGGTAAAGCTGTTGCTGAACGCGCTCTGGAAAAAGGCATCAAAGATGTTTCTTTTGACCGTTCCGGGTTCCAATATCATGGTCGTGTCCAGGCACTGGCAGATGCTGCCCGTGAAGCTGGCCTTCAGTTCTAAGGTAGAGGTGTAAGATGGCTCACATCGAAAAACAAGCTGGCGAACTGCAGGAAAAGCTGATCGCGGTTAACCGCGTATCTAAAACCGTTAAAGGTGGTCGTATTTTCTCCTTCACAGCTCTGACTGTAGTTGGTGATGGTAACGGTCGCGTTGGTTTTGGTTACGGTAAAGCGCGTGAAGTTCCAGCAGCGATCCAGAAAGCGATGGAAAAAGCCCGTCGCAATATGATTAACGTCGCGCTGAACCACGGCACCCTGCAGCACCCGGTTAAGGGTACTCACACGGGTTCTCGTGTATTCATGCAGCCGGCTTCCGAAGGTACCGGTATCATCGCCGGTGGTGCAATGCGCGCCGTTCTGGAAGTCGCTGGAGTTCGTAACGTTCTGGCTAAAGCGTATGGTTCTACTAACCCGATTAACGTGGTTCGTGCAACTATCGATGGCCTGGAAAATATGAAATCTCCGGAAATGGTCGCTGCCAAGCGTGGTAAATCCGTTGAAGAAATTCTGGGGAAATAAACCATGGCAAAGACTATTAAAATTACTCAAACCCGCAGTGCAATCGGTCGTCTGCCGAAACACAAGGCAACGCTGCTTGGCCTGGGTCTGCGTCGTATTGGTCACACCGTAGAGCGCGAGGATACTCCTGCTGTTCGTGGTATGGTCAACGCGGTTTCCTTCATGGTTAAAGTTGAGGAGTAAGAGATGCGTTTAAATACTCTGTCTCCGGCCGAAGGCTCTAAAAAAGCGGCTCGCCGCCTGGGTCGTGGTATCGGTTCTGGCCTCGGTAAAACCGGTGGTCGTGGTCACAAAGGTCAGAAGTCTCGTTCTGGCGGTGGCGTACGTCGCGGTTTCGAGGGTGGTCAGATGCCTCTGTACCGTCGTCTGCCGAAATTCGGCTTCACTTCACGTAAAGCAGCGATTACAGCCGAAGTTCGTCTGTCTGACCTGGCTAAAGTTGAAGGCGGTGTTGTAGACCTGAACACGCTGAAAGCAGCTAACATTATCGGTATCCAGATCGAGTTCGCGAAAGTGATCCTGGCTGGTGAAGTCACTACTCCGGTAACTGTTCGTGGCCTGCGTGTTACTAAAGGCGCTCGTGCTGCTATCGAAGCTGCTGGCGGTAAAATCGAGGAATAAGTAGCAGATGGCTAAACAACCGGGATTAGATTTTCAAAGTGCCAAAGGTGGCTTAGGCGAGCTGAAACGCAGACTGCTGTTTGTAATCGGCGCGCTGATTGTGTTCCGTATTGGCTCTTTCATTCCGATCCCTGGTATTGATGCCGCTGTACTTGCCAAACTGCTTGAGCAACAGCGAGGCACCATCATTGAAATGTTTAACATGTTCTCTGGTGGTGCTCTCAGCCGTGCTTCTATCTTTGCTCTGGGGATCATGCCGTATATTTCGGCGTCGATCATTATCCAGCTGCTGACGGTGGTTCATCCAACGCTGGCAGAAATTAAGAAAGAAGGGGAGTCTGGTCGTCGTAAGATCAGCCAGTACACCCGCTACGGTACTCTGGTGCTGGCAATATTCCAGTCGATCGGTATTGCTACCGGTCTGCCGAATATGCCTGGTATGCAAGGCCTGGTGATGAACCCAGGCTTTGCATTCTATTTCACCGCTGTTGTAAGTCTGGTTACAGGGACGATGTTCCTGATGTGGTTGGGTGAACAGATTACTGAACGTGGTATCGGCAACGGTATCTCAATCATTATCTTCGCCGGTATTGTAGCGGGACTCCCGCCAGCCATTGCCCATACTATCGAGCAAGCGCGTCAAGGCGACCTGCACTTCCTCGTGTTGCTGTTGGTTGCAGTATTAGTATTCGCAGTGACGTTCTTTGTTGTATTTGTTGAGCGTGGTCAACGCCGCATTGTGGTAAACTACGCGAAACGTCAGCAAGGTCGTCGTGTCTATGCTGCACAGAGCACACATTTACCGCTGAAAGTGAATATGGCGGGGGTAATCCCGGCAATCTTCGCTTCCAGTATTATTCTGTTCCCGGCGACCATCGCGTCATGGTTCGGGGGCGGGACTGGTTGGAACTGGCTGACAACAATTTCGCTGTATTTGCAGCCTGGGCAACCGCTTTATGTGTTACTCTATGCGTCTGCAATCATATTCTTCTGTTTCTTCTACACGGCGTTGGTTTTCAACCCGCGTGAAACAGCAGATAACCTGAAGAAGTCCGGTGCATTTGTACCAGGAATTCGTCCGGGAGAGCAAACGGCGAAGTATATCGATAAAGTAATGACCCGCCTGACTTTGGTTGGTGCGCTCTACATTACCTTTATCTGCCTGATCCCGGAGTTCATGCGTGATGCAATGAAAGTACCGTTCTACTTCGGTGGGACCTCACTGCTTATCGTTGTTGTCGTGATTATGGACTTTATGGCTCAAGTGCAAACTCTGATGATGTCAAGTCAGTACGAGTCTGCATTGAAGAAGGCGAATCTGAAAGGCTACGGCCGTTAACAGTCGCCCGAGAAGTTACGGAGAGTAAAAATGAAAGTTCGTGCTTCCGTCAAGAAATTATGCCGTAACTGCAAAATCGTTAAGCGTGATGGTGTCATCCGTGTGATTTGCAGTGCCGAGCCGAAGCATAAACAGCGCCAAGGCTGATTTATTCGCATATTTTTCTTGCAAAGTTGGGTTGAGCTGGCTAGATTAGCCAGCCAATCTTTTGTATGTCTGTGCGTTTCCATTTGAGTATCCTGAAAACGGGCTTTTCAGCATGGTGCGTACATATTAAATAGTAGGAGTGCATAGTGGCCCGTATAGCAGGCATTAACATTCCTGATCAGAAACATGCTGTGATCGCATTAACTTCGATCTACGGCGTCGGCAAGACCCGTTCTAAAGCCATTCTGGCTGCCGCGGGTATCGCTGAAGATGTTAAGATCAGTGAGCTGTCTGAAGAACAAATCGACACGCTGCGTGACGAAGTTGCCAAATTTGTCGTTGAAGGTGATCTGCGCCGTGAAGTTAGCATGAGCATCAAGCGCCTTATGGACCTTGGTTGCTATCGCGGTTTGCGTCATCGTCGTGGTCTCCCGGTTCGCGGTCAGCGTACCAAGACCAACGCACGTACCCGTAAGGGTCCGCGCAAACCGATCAAGAAATAATCGGGGTGATTGAATAATGGCAAAGGCACCAATTCGTGCACGTAAACGTGTAAGAAAACAAGTCTCTGACGGCGTGGCTCATATCCATGCTTCTTTTAACAACACCATCGTTACCATTACTGATCGTCAGGGTAACGCACTGGGTTGGGCAACAGCCGGTGGTTCCGGTTTCCGTGGTTCTCGCAAATCCACTCCGTTTGCAGCTCAGGTTGCAGCAGAGCGTTGCGCTGAAGCCGTAAAAGAATACGGTATCAAGAATCTGGAAGTTATGGTCAAAGGACCGGGTCCAGGTCGCGAATCTACTGTTCGTGCTCTGAACGCCGCTGGTTTCCGCATCACTAATATTACTGATGTGACTCCGATCCCTCATAACGGTTGTCGTCCGCCGAAAAAACGTCGCGTATAACGCTGTCGTTTCTAGGATTGTTGGAGAAAGAAAATGGCAAGATATTTGGGTCCTAAGCTCAAGCTGAGCCGTCGTGAGGGCACTGACTTATTCCTTAAGTCTGGCGTTCGCGCGATCGATACCAAGTGTAAAATTGAACAAGCTCCTGGCCAGCACGGTGCGCGTAAACCGCGTCTGTCTGACTATGGTGTGCAGTTGCGTGAAAAGCAAAAAGTTCGCCGTATCTACGGTGTGCTGGAGCGTCAGTTCCGTAACTACTACAAAGAAGCAGCACGTCTGAAAGGCAACACCGGTGAAAACCTGTTGGGTCTGCTGGAAGGTCGTCTGGACAACGTTGTATACCGTATGGGCTTCGGTGCCACTCGTGCAGAAGCACGTCAGCTGGTCAGCCATAAAGCAATTATGGTAAACGGTCGTGTTGTTAACATCGCTTCTTATCAGGTTAGTCCGAATGACGTTGTTAGCATTCGTGAGAAAGCGAAGAAGCAGTCTCGCGTGAAAGCCGCTCTGGAGCTGGCTGAGCAGCGTGAAAAGCCAACCTGGCTGGAAGTTGATGCTGGCAAGATGGAAGGTACGTTCAAGCGTAAGCCGGAGCGTTCTGATCTGTCTGCGGACATTAACGAACACCTGATCGTCGAGCTTTACTCCAAGTAAAGCTTAGTACCAAAGAGAGGACACAATGCAGGGTTCTGTGACAGAGTTTCTAAAACCGCGCCTGGTAGATATCGAGCAAGTGAGTTCGACGCACGCCAAGGTGACCCTTGAGCCTTTAGAGCGTGGCTTTGGCCATACTTTGGGTAACGCACTGCGCCGTATTCTGCTCTCATCGATGCCGGGTTGCGCGGTGACCGAGGTTGAGATTGATGGTGTACTACATGAGTACAGCACCAAAGAAGGCGTTCAGGAAGATATCCTGGAAATCCTGCTCAACCTGAAAGGGCTGGCGGTGAGAGTTCAGGGTAAAGATGATGTTATTCTTACCTTGAATAAATCTGGCATTGGCCCTGTGACTGCAGCCGACATTACCCATGATGGTGATGTCGAAATCGTCAAGCCACAGCACGTGATCTGCCACCTGACCGATGAGAATGCATCTATTAGCATGCGTATCAAAGTTCAGCGCGGTCGTGGTTATGTGCCGGCTTCTACCCGAATTCATTCGGAAGAAGATGAGCGCCCAATCGGCCGTCTGCTGGTCGACGCATGCTACAGCCCTGTAGAGCGTATTGCCTACAATGTTGAAGCAGCGCGTGTAGAACAGCGTACCGACCTGGACAAGCTGGTCATCGAAATGGAAACCAACGGCACAATCGATCCTGAAGAGGCGATTCGTCGTGCGGCTACCATTCTGGCTGAACAACTGGAAGCTTTCGTTGATTTACGTGATGTACGTCAGCCGGAAGTTAAAGAAGAGAAACCAGAATTCGATCCGATCCTGCTGCGCCCTGTTGACGATCTGGAATTGACTGTCCGCTCTGCTAACTGCCTCAAAGCAGAAGCTATCCACTATATCGGTGATCTGGTACAGCGTACTGAGGTTGAGCTTCTTAAGACGCCTAACCTTGGTAAAAAATCTCTTACCGAGATTAAAGACGTGCTGGCTTCCCGTGGACTGTCTCTGGGCATGCGCCTGGAAAACTGGCCACCGGCAAGCATCGCTGACGAGTAACCGGATCACAGGTTAAGGTTTTACTGAGAAGGATAAGGTCATGCGCCATCGTAAGAGTGGTCGTCAACTGAACCGCAACAGCAGCCATCGCCAGGCTATGTTCCGCAATATGGCAGGTTCACTGGTTCGTCATGAAATCATCAAGACGACTCTGCCGAAAGCGAAAGAGCTGCGTCGCGTAGTTGAGCCGCTGATTACTCTTGCCAAGACTGATAGCGTAGCTAATCGTCGTCTGGCATTCGCCCGTACTCGTGATAACGAGATCGTGGCAAAACTGTTTAACGAACTGGGCCCGCGTTTCGCGAGCCGCGCCGGTGGTTACACTCGCATTCTGAAGTGTGGTTTCCGTGCAGGCGACAACGCGCCGATGGCATACATCGAGCTGGTTGATCGTTCAGAGAAAACAGAAGCTGCTGCAGAGTAATCTGTAGTAACGTAAAAAAACCCGCTTCGGCGGGTTTTTTTATATCCGTCATATCCCCACTTATCTACAATATCTGTACTCTTTTTGTTCATCCCCTGGAGTGTTGTATGTGGTTACTGGACCAGTGGGCAGAGCGCCATATCATTGATGCACAATCTAAAGGTGAGTTTGATGATTTACCGGGAACGGGTAAACCGCTGACTCTTGACGATGACTCCCATGTCCCGACTGAACTCCGAGCTGGATACCGTTTATTAAAAAATGCAGGTTGCCTTCCTCCTGAGCTCGAGCAACGCAGAGAAGCAATACAGCTGCTTGAAATACTCGCGGGGATCCGCAAAGATGATCCAAGTTATCCGGAGGTGAGCCGAAGACTGTCGCTGCTGGAACTTAGACTTCGGCAGGCTGGACTCAGTACCGAGTTTTTGCGCGGTGACTACGCAGATAAGCTGCTAAAAAAGATCAACGATGAATAGCGGAGAGAGCATGTACCGAATTGGTGAAATAGCGAAACTGGCTGACGTGACGCCAGATACTATCCGCTACTATGAAAAGCAGCAGATGATGGAGCATGAAGTGCGTACTGAAGGCGGATTTCGCCTCTATACAGAAAGCGATCTTCAGCGCCTGAAGTTTATTCGTTATGCCCGCCAGCTTGGTTTCACTCTGGAGTCGATCCGCGAATTGCTTTCGATCCGTGTTGATCCCGAACACCATACCTGTCAGGAATCAAAAGGGATCGTCCAGGAAAGACTGCAAGAAGTCGAAGCACGTATTGCCGAACTTCAGACGATGCAGCGGTCTCTGCAGCGATTGAATGATGCATGCTGCGGCAAGTCACACAGCAGCGTGTACTGCTCTATTCTTGAAGCTCTTGAGCAAGGCGCCAGTGGAACAACATCAGGCTGTTGATTTCTTGAACTGCCGGGTCTACACTCCCGGCTTAAATTACCTCAAACTGGAGATATTATGAGTCGTTATCAGCACACCAAAGGGCAGATAAAGGACAACGCCATTGAGGCGCTCCTGCATGACCCACTGTTCAGACAGCGCGTTGAGAAAAATAAGAAAGGGAAAGGAAGTTATCTACGTAAAGGCAAACATGGCAATCGGGGTAACTGGGAGGCCAGTGGCAAGAAAGTAATTAACTTTTTTACCACTGGCCTTCTTGTTTCAGTGAGTGCTTAAGAGCGGTTATTCTGTTCTTTCAGCAGGTCACGAATTTCACTCAGTAATACTTCTTCTTTCGATGGCGCTGGCGGTGCTGCCGGCTCCTCCGCTTTTTTACGGTTCAGTTTGTTGATCAGTTTGATTGCCATAAAGATAGCAAACGCAACAATAACGAAATCGAAGACATTCTGAATAAATACACCGTAATGCATGACCACGGCAGGGATGTCTCCCTGTGCATCACGTAGTGTTAAAGCAAACTGTTTAAAATCAATTCCACCAATTAACAACCCCAGTGGCGGCATGATGATATCGGCAACCAGTGATGAAACAATCTTACCGAATGCCGCACCAATAATGACACCCACTGCCAAATCGACAACATTCCCGCGCATCGCGAATTCGCGAAACTCTTTAATAATGCTCATTTTATTCTCCCTATGCAGCTGACGTTTATAAGTTTAACAAATGTTTAGGCAATTTCCATTTATGTATTGCCGAAAGGAAAATTTATTAGACCATGAAATATAAAGGGAAATAAAAAGGGCGCTGTATTAGCACCCTTTTTATTACAGGAAGAAAGGACTTGGCTGGAATAGTCGCTCGACGTCGGTAATAAACTTTTTATCTGTCAGGAACATAATTACGTGATCGCCCTGCTCAATGCGCAGGTTATCGTTGGCAATCATCACATCGTTACCACGCACAACGGCGCCAATAATGGTTCCAGGGGGAAGTTTAATTTCATCAATTGAGCGTCCCACCACCCGAGATGTTGTTTCATCCCCGTGTGCGACGGCTTCAATGGCTTCCGCGACGCCACGGCGTAGTGAAGAAACGCCGACAATGTCAGCTTTACGTACGTGACTGAGCAACGCGGAGATGGTCGCCTGCTGCGGTGAAATAGCAATATCGATCACGCTACCTTGCACCAGATCGACGTATGCTCTGCGTTGGATTAACACCATCACTTTCTTGGCACCCATCCGTTTGGCAAGCATCGCCGACATGATATTCGCTTCATCATCGTTGGTCACTGCGATGAACAGATCTACCTGATCGATATGTTCTTCGGCCAGCAACTCTTGATCCGAAGCATCACCAAAAAAGACGATCGTATTTTGCAGTTTCTCTGCAAGTTCGGATGCTCGCTGTTGATTACGTTCGATCAGTTTGACGCTGTAATCTTTTTCCAGACGACGAGCAAGACCCGCTCCGATATTACCGCCGCCTACTAACATAATGCGTTTGTACGGTTTTTCCAGACGTTGCAGTTCACTCATTACGGCGCGAATATGCTGTGATGCCGCAATAAAGAAGACTTCATCACCCGCTTCAACGATCGTAGAACCTTGTGGACGGATTGGTCGATCATGACGGAAAATCGCCGCAACACGGGTATCGATGTGCGGCATATGTTCACGCATTGTTGACAGCGCATTACCGATAAGCGGCCCGCCGTAATAGGCTTTTACTACTGCCAGACTGACTTTACCTTCGGCAAAATTGACCACCTGCAATGCACCCGGATATTCAATCAGTCGATAAATGCTATCGATAACCAGTTGCTCCGGTGCAATCAGGTGATCGATAGGTACCGCATCGGATTGGAATAGCTTGTCCGCATCACGAACATAATCCGGTGAACGAATACGGGCGATGCGATTAGGCGTATTAAACAGTGAATAAGCTACCTGGCAGGCAACCATATTTGTTTCATCTGAGCTGGTTACGGCAACCAGCATATCGGCATCGTCGGCCCCAGCTTCACGCAGTACGCGAGGATGTGAACCGTGCCCTTGCACGACGCGGAGATCAAACTTGTCCTGCAGGCTGCGCAGGCGTTCACCATTGGTATCGACTACCGTGATATCGTTGTTCTCTCCGACCAGGTTTTCAGCCAGCGTACCGCCAACTTGCCCTGCGCCCAGAATGATAATTTTCATCAGTCGCGACCCGTTATCCCATCACTTTTTGATTAGCTTAGCGTAAAAGAAGCCATCGCCATCTTCCGCACCCGGTAAATTCTGACGTCCGGGTTTTTCCGGCGTACCGGTTTCGCTTAATACCGCATCCGGCGTGCGTGCCAGGAAGGCGGTAATTTGCTGCTGGTTTTCTTCTGGCAGGATAGAGCACGTTGCATAAACCAGCGTGCCGCCAGGTTTAAGATGTAACCAGGTTGCATTCAGGATCTCGGCCTGCAGCTGCGCAAGTTCGGCAATATCCCGGTCGCGACGCAGCCATTTGATGTCTGGATGGCGACGAATAACGCCGGTGGCAGAACACGGAGCATCCAGCAAAATACGGTCAAACTGTTGTTCGCCACACCATTGTTGTGGATATCGACCATCACCCTGTTTTACGGTTGCCTTCATGCCCAGACGTTTCAGATTGTCGTAAACGCGCGATAAGCGTTTTTCATCCACATCGACGGCCATGACGTTAGCTTGCGGAGCAACTTCCAGAATGTGCGTCGTTTTACCGCCCGGCGCGCAGCACAGGTCGAGGATCTGTTCACCGTTCTCCGGCAACAGATAAGTTACACATCCTTGAGCTGAAGCATCCTGGACGGTTACCCAGCCTTCATCAAAGCCTGGGAGGGCGTGTACAGGAGCCGGCGTTTCCAGACGCACTGCATCCGGATAATCCGGATGTGGGAAGCCGGTTAATCCTGCTTCGCTAAGCAGGTCCAGCCAGGCGTCGCGCGTATGGTGATTACGATTGACGCGTAGCCACATCGGCGGTCGCTGGTTATTGGCTTCAAGAATAGCTTCCCACTGCTGCGGATACGTACTTTTAATACGTTTCACCAGCCAGGAGGGGTGTAAGAAGCGCAAATCGCTTTGCGCAAACTCGGCCAGCAGTTCATCCTGACGGCGTTGAAACTGGCGCAACACGCCGTTGATCAGCCCTTTCAGTTGCGGACGCTTAATGGCAACCGCACCTTCTACTGTCTCAGCCAGCGCGGCGTGTGCTGGAATACGAGTATGCAGAAGTTGGTAGAAGCCCACCATGATCAGGTAGTGAACGGTGCGTTGTTTGCCCGTCATTGGACGTTCCATGAGTTGCTGGATCATCCATTCCAGTTGAGAGAGTGTACGCAATACGCCGAAGCAAAGTTCCTGCAACAGCGCTTTGTCTTTATCTGCAACTTTTTGCTGCATGGCGGGCAGCACGTTGCTTAATGACTGTCCTTTTTCGACAACCTGTTCGACGGCTTGGGCCGCCATACTGCGTAAATTAAGATGTTTTTTCATAAGCGCAAAAATAAAAATGCCCGGAAACACCGGGCTTAAAGAGATGAACCGTCAGACCAGACGGTTACCGGGTACAAACCATTCCCGGCGTGAATTAAGCAGATCCTGCGCGCTCATGGCTTTTTTACCGGCAGGCTGCAAAGAGACGAGATTCAGGATGCCGTCACCCGTGGCGACCTGAATACCCTGCTTTGTTGCCTCCAGAATGGTGCCTGGCGCAGCCTGGGTGTTTTCCGCAATAACCGAAGCTTGCCAGACTTTAACTGGTTGACCGTCGATTTCAAGCCAGCTCATTGGCCATGGGTTAAAGGCGCGGATGCAGCGTTCCAATTGAACAGCTGAAAGCGACCAGTCGATACGGGCCTCTTCTTTGCTGAGTTTTTCTGCATGCGTAACCAGTGATTCATCTTGTACCACCGGGTTTATTGTGCCGGCAGCCAGCTGTTTTAGCGTTTCAATCAGCCCCTGCGGCCCCAAATCTGCCAGCTTATCGTATAACGAACCGCTGGTATCTTCTGCCGTAATCGGGCAAGACAGCTTAAGCAGCATATCTCCGGTGTCGAGGCCAACATCCATCTGCATGATGGTTACACCTGTTTCGGTGTCACCTGCCCACAGTGAGCGCTGGATCGGTGCTGCACCACGCCAGCGTGGAAGCAGGGAGCCGTGAACGTTGATACAACCCAGACGCGGCATTTCCAGTACGGCTTTTGGCAGAATCAGGCCATATGCCACCACCACCATCACGTCTGCGCGTAAATCAGCAACCAGCTGCTGGTTTTCCTGAGGGCGAAGAGAGACAGGTTGGAAAACCGGTATCCCTTTTTCTTCCGCCAGCACTTTGACCGGGCTGGGCATCAGCTTTTTACCGCGTCCCGCCGGGCGGTCCGGTTGGGTAAACACGCCAACGACGTTGTGTCCAGAAGACAACAGCGCGTCGAGATGACGCGCTGCAAAGTCAGGTGTACCCGCAAAAATAATACGTAGTGAGTCTGACACGTTGATTCTTGTCCTTAAGCTCGGGCGTTCAGGCGGTCGAGTTTTTCAACTTTCTGACGAATACGTTGTTGCTTCAACGGAGACAGATAATCGATAAACAGTTTACCGACCAGGTGATCCATTTCATGTTGAATGCAGATAGCCAGTAGGCCATCGGCTTCCAGTTCAAAAAATTTACCGTTGCGATCGAGCGCACGAATTTTTACTTTCTCTGCGCGTGGTACTAACGCACGCTGTTCAGGAATCGACAGACAGCCTTCTTCAATGCCGGTTTCGCCGTCTTTTTCCAGCAGCTCTGGGTTAATGAGTACCAACTGCTCGTCGCGGTTTTCAGAGACATCAATAACGATGATGCGCTGATGAATATCGACCTGTGTTGCTGCCAGGCCGATACCTTCTTCGGCATACATCGTTTCGAACATATCATCAACGATGCGCTGAATTTCTGCATTCACTTCTTCGACCGGTTTTGCGACTTTGCGAAGGCGCTCGTCCGGAATATGTAACACTTGCAAAACTGACATAGTTATCCAGAGTTGTGTTCAGGAGTTGAAAAGATTATTACCTCTATTCTAGACAAAACCCCCTCTGATTGACAGCATCAGTGACCAATCGCAAAGATTGCCAGGACTGCTTGTGGCAGGGGGACAAGGATGACCCAAATCGAAATTTGGCTACGTTTAGCGCAAGTGAATGAACTGTATGGTGATGAGATGGTGCGCATTGCCCACTGGCTCAATACTCAACCGTCGATTAGCAACGCGGTACTCCTGCAGGCAGGATTCTCTCCCCGCCAGGCAAGGCGCTTTTTAACCTTTTCGGATCTGACGCTGGAAAAAACGTTGCGTTGGCTTGAACAGCCTAACCATCATTTTGTGGTTGCCGACAGCGAGCATTACCCGCCACAGCTCCGTGCGATTGAGGATTATCCTGGGGTGCTTTTTGTCGCAGGAAATCCCGCATGTCTTCGCTCGTTCCAGGTGGCCGTTGTCGGCAGCAGACAGCACTCCTGGTATGGCGAACGGTGGGGGCGATTGTTTTGTGAAAAGCTTGCAGCATGTGGTGTGACGATCACCAGCGGTCTGGCCCGGGGAATTGATGGCGTGGCACACAGTGCTGCGATAAACCGACAAGGCACAAGTATTGCGGTGCTGGGAAATGGACTTGAGACCATTCACCCACGACAGCATATCCGTCTTGCTCAGCGACTGATTGAGGCAGGTGGTGCACTGGTGTCTGAGTTCCCATTAGATACGCTCCCTTTGCCACGCAATTTTCCCCGACGAAATCGCATTATCAGTGGTCTAAGTAAAGGTGTACTGGTCGTCGAAGCTGCACAGCGTAGCGGGTCACTGGTTACTGCTCGCTGTGCACTGGAACAAGGGCGGGAGGTGTTTGCTTTGCCGGGGCCGATTGGGAGCCCGGGAAGTGAAGGCCCGCATTGGCTAATTCAGCAGGGAGCCATGCTTGTGACGACACCAGAGGAAATTCTTGAAAATTTGCAATATGGGCTGCAATGGTTGCCAGATGAACCTGAAAAATCAATTTATTCGCCAGATCACGAAGAGGTGGCATTGCCATTTCCGGAGCTCCTGGCTAACGTAGGAGATGAGGTAACACCTGTTGACGTCGTCGCTGAACGTGCCGGCCAACCTGTGCCAGAGGTAGTGGCTCAACTGCTCGAACTGGAGTTAGCAGGGTGGATCGCAGCTGTACCCGGCGGCTATGTCCGATTGAGGAGGGCATGCCATGTTCGACGTACTAATGTATTTGTTTGAGACATATATCCATAACGAAGCTGAGCTGCGTGTGGATCAGGACAAACTGGAACGGGATCTTACCGACGCTGGTTTTGATCGTGAAGACATTTACAACGCGTTACTTTGGCTGGAAAAGCTTGCTGACTATCAGGATGGCCTTGCTGAACCTATGCAACTGGCATCTGACCCTCTTTCTATACGTATTTATACTGCGGAAGAGTGCGATCGACTGGATGCAAGCTGTAGAGGATTCCTGCTATTCCTGGAGCAGATTCAGGTGCTAAACCTCGAAACGCGAGAAATGGTCATTGAGCGTGTACTCGCGCTGGATACGGCAGAGTTCGATCTGGAAGACCTGAAGTGGGTAATCCTGATGGTGCTATTCAACATTCCAGGTTGTGAAAATGCCTATCAGCAAATGGAAGAATTACTCTTTGAAGTGAATGAAGGTATGCTGCATTAATCAATCTTCATTCAGTATGAGTTGTTATGGCTAAATCAGCACTGTTCACGGTGCGTAAAAATGAGCCCTGCCCACAATGCGGGGCTGAATTGGTTATTCGTTCCGGGAAACACGGTCCGTTTCTCGGTTGTTCACACTATCCAGAATGCGATTACATCCGTCCGCTGAAATCTTCCGCGGACGGACATATTGTCAAAGTTCTGGAGGGTAAGCTTTGTCCTGCATGTGGCGCTGAGCTGGTGCTGAGACAGGGACGATTCGGTATGTTCATTGGATGCAGTGACTATCCTGCGTGCGATCACACCGAGCTCATCGATAAGCCTGATGAAACAGCAATAGTCTGTCCTCAATGCCAGACTGGTCATCTTGTCCAGCGGCGTTCCCGTTATGGCAAAACCTTCTACTCCTGCGATCGCTATCCGGAGTGCCAGTTTGTCATTAACTTCAAACCGTTATCCGGAGAATGTCCTGAGTGTCATTATCCGCTTCTCATCGAAAAGAAAACCGCACAGGGTGTGAAGCATTTCTGTGCCAGTAAACAATGTGGAAAGCCGATTTCGGCGGAATAAAAAAGTGAATAATAACCTGCCCACAGACGCTATCGCTGCGGCGATAGCGGTTCTGAAACAAGAAAAAGTCATCGCCTATCCAACTGAAGCTGTTTTCGGTGTCGGTTGCGATCCCGACAGCGAAACGGCTGTTACCCGTCTGTTAGAGTTAAAACAACGCCCAGTCGATAAAGGTTTAATTTTGATTGCGGCAAGCTTTGACCAGCTTAAACCCTATATCGACGATAGCATGCTCACCGAGGCCCAACGTGAGGCTGTGTTCGCCCGCTGGCCTGGGCCTGTTACTTTCGTTTTCCCGGCGCCCGCGACTACGCCTCGTTGGTTGACCGGTCGTTTTGACTCGCTGGCCGTGCGTGTCACCGATCATCCGCTGGTGGTTGCATTGTGCCAGGCTTATGGCAAACCATTAGTCTCTACCAGTGCTAATCTGAGTGGCTTACCGCCTTGCAGAACGGTTGAGGAAGTCCGTGCGCAGTTTGGTACAGACTTTCCTGTGGTTGAGGGGGAGACCGCAGGCCGTTTGAATCCTTCGGAGATCCGTGATGCTCTGACGGGTGAACAGTTTCGACAGGGGTAATATGAAAGAAGCCTATGCTGTTTTTGGTAATCCGATAGCGCACAGTAAATCGCCCTTTATTCATCAGCAATTTGCAGAGCAGTTGAAGATTGATCATTCCTATGGGCGTGTACTGGCGCCCATCAATGATTTTGTGAATACACTGAACGCTTTTTTTGCTGAGGGCGGGAAGGGGGCAAATGTCACTGTGCCTTTTAAAGAAGAGGCGTTTGCACGTGCTGATGAACTAACGGAGCGGGCATCGCTTGCTGGAGCGGTCAACACCCTTAAACGGCTGGAGGATGGGCGTTTACTGGGAGACAACACGGATGGTATCGGCTTATTAAGCGATCTTGAGCGTTTATCTTTCATTCATCCCGGATCGCGAGTTCTGCTGATTGGTGCGGGTGGTGCATCCCGTGGAGTTTTATTACCTCTTCTTTCTATGGATTGTGCGGTGACTATTGTTAACCGTACCGCTTCGCGTGCTGAAGAACTGGCACAAATCTTCTCCCACACCGGTAGCGTGCAGGCGGTGGGAATGGACGATCTTGAAAATTGCAGTTTTGATTTGATCATCAATGCCACATCCAGCGGAATGAGCGGTGAGATACCAGCTATTCCAGCATCTCTTATCCACCCTTCGGTCTATTGTTATGACATGTTTTATCAGAAAGGGAACACACCGTTTCTTTCCTGGTGTGTTTCGCATGGGGCGAAACATTATGCCGATGGCCTGGGGATGCTGGTGGGGCAGGCTGCGCATGCAGTTTTACTTTGGCATGGCGTTTTGCCACAGGTGGAGCCTGTCATAAAAAGCATGCAACAGGAATTGTCGGCATGAATCAGGCGATCCAGTTTCCCGATCGGGAAGAATGGTGCGCGGATGTTTACGCCGTTGTGTTTCCAGCGATGGTTCATGGTATGCAGTTAACATGTGCCATATCTGGAGAGATTATGGCGTCCCGCTTTGGCGGCGACACGCCTGAGCAGTGGTTGGAAATATTTCAACAGCATCGCTGGGATCTGGAAGAAGAAGCTGAAGCATTGATCCAGGCCCAGCAGGAAGATGCTCAAGGTTGGGTGTGGTTACTCTGACTTAAATACTCGTCTTTCCACTTAACATAGTTGTTAGCTGAATATTGTAAGCCTGCTTTCTCTTCATCGCTTAATGGACGGATTTGCTTAACCGGGCTTCCCAGGTACAGATATCCGCTTTCCAGGCGCTTGTTTTGTGGAACCAGGCTACCAGCCCCAATCATAACGTCGTCTTCTACGACTACGCCATCCAGCAGAATCGATCCCATGCCGACTAATACACGGTTGCCAATGATACAGCCGTGTAGCATGACTTTATGACCAACCGTAACGTCCTCACCCACGATCAGTGGATTACCCTGCGGATTAGACGTGGATTTGTGCGTGACATGGAGAACGCTGCCGTCCTGGATGTTTGTACGGGCACCAATTTGTACATAGTTAACGTCGCCACGAATGGCAACCAGTGGCCAAATTCCGACATCATCAGCTAAACGAGCATCACCAATGACGACACTACTGGTGTCGATCATCACGCGATTTCCGATCTGTGGGAAAAGATCCTTATAAGGACGCAATACATCAGACATGTTTACCTCAACGAAAATAGAGCAGTAATGAAGACTTTGGTTGGATTATTGAGACTGTGCAAGTGGTTTAGCTATCAAAAATCAGTCAAATTGCGCAGGAATGTAGCGAAAGGAGTGAAAAACAAGCATTCAGAAAAAAAGATCCAAAAAATACTTGTGCTAAAAAATGGGATCCCTATAATGCGCCTCCATCGACACGGCGGATGTGAATCACTTCACGCAAACAGCCGGTTCGGTTGAAGAGAAAAACCTGAAAATGAGGGTTGACTCTGAAAGAGGAAAGCGTAATATACGCCACCTCGCGACAGAGCGCTAAAGCGCGTCGCAACTGCTCTTTAACAATTTATCAGACAATCTGTGTGGGCACTCGAAGATACGGATTCTTAACGTCGCAAGACGAAAAATGAATACCAAGTCTCTGAGTGAACATACGTAATTCATTACGAAGTTTAATTCACGAGCATCAAACTTAAATTGAAGAGTTTGATCATGGCTCAGATTGAACGCTGGCGGCAGGCCTAACACATGCAAGTCGAACGGTAGCACAGAGGAGCTTGCTCCTTGGGTGACGAGTGGCGGACGGGTGAGTAATGTCTGGGAAACTGCCCGATGGAGGGGGATAACTACTGGAAACGGTAGCTAATACCGCATAACGTCGCAAGACCAAAGAGGGGGACCTTCGGGCCTCTTGCCATCGGATGTGCCCAGATGGGATTAGCTAGTAGGTGGGGTAACGGCTCACCTAGGCGACGATCCCTAGCTGGTCTGAGAGGATGACCAGCCACACTGGAACTGAGACACGGTCCAGACTCCTACGGGAGGCAGCAGTGGGGAATATTGCACAATGGGCGCAAGCCTGATGCAGCCATGCCGCGTGTATGAAGAAGGCCTTCGGGTTGTAAAGTACTTTCAGCGAGGAGGAAGGCGTTGTGGTTAATAACCGCAACGATTGACGTTACTCGCAGAAGAAGCACCGGCTAACTCCGTGCCAGCAGCCGCGGTAATACGGAGGGTGCAAGCGTTAATCGGAATTACTGGGCGTAAAGCGCACGCAGGCGGTCTGTCAAGTCGGATGTGAAATCCCCGGGCTCAACCTGGGAACTGCATCCGAAACTGGCAGGCTAGAGTCTTGTAGAGGGGGGTAGAATTCCAGGTGTAGCGGTGAAATGCGTAGAGATCTGGAGGAATACCGGTGGCGAAGGCGGCCCCCTGGACAAAGACTGACGCTCAGGTGCGAAAGCGTGGGGAGCAAACAGGATTAGATACCCTGGTAGTCCACGCCGTAAACGATGTCGACTTGGAGGTTGTGCCCTTGAGGCGTGGCTTCCGGAGCTAACGCGTTAAGTCGACCGCCTGGGGAGTACGGCCGCAAGGTTAAAACTCAAATGAATTGACGGGGGCCCGCACAAGCGGTGGAGCATGTGGTTTAATTCGATGCAACGCGAAGAACCTTACCTACTCTTGACATCCAGAGAACTTAGCAGAGATGCTTTGGTGCCTTCGGGAACTCTGAGACAGGTGCTGCATGGCTGTCGTCAGCTCGTGTTGTGAAATGTTGGGTTAAGTCCCGCAACGAGCGCAACCCTTATCCTTTGTTGCCAGCGATTCGGTCGGGAACTCAAAGGAGACTGCCAGTGATAAACTGGAGGAAGGTGGGGATGACGTCAAGTCATCATGGCCCTTACGAGTAGGGCTACACACGTGCTACAATGGCATATACAAAGAGAAGCGACCTCGCGAGAGCAAGCGGACCTCATAAAGTATGTCGTAGTCCGGATTGGAGTCTGCAACTCGACTCCATGAAGTCGGAATCGCTAGTAATCGTGGATCAGAATGCCACGGTGAATACGTTCCCGGGCCTTGTACACACCGCCCGTCACACCATGGGAGTGGGTTGCAAAAGAAGTAGGTAGCTTAACCTTCGGGAGGGCGCTTACCACTTTGTGATTCATGACTGGGGTGAAGTCGTAACAAGGTAACCGTAGGGGAACCTGCGGTTGGATCACCTCCTTACCTTAAAGAAACGTTCTTTGTAGTGCTCACACAGATTGTCTGATGAAAATTAGCAGTAAGAAAATCTCTGCAGGCTTGTAGCTCAGGTGGTTAGAGCGCACCCCTGATAAGGGTGAGGTCGGTGGTTCAAGTCCACTCAGGCCTACCAAATTCGCCTCCGTGCTGTGTTACGGCGATGCTCGCATACTTCAGTATGCTTCGCACCACCGCGCCTTGCCAGGAAACGAATTAGGGTACAGAGATTAGCATTTACGATGGGGTTATAGCTCAGCTGGGAGAGCGCCTGCCTTGCACGCAGGAGGTCTGCGGTTCGATCCCGCATAGCTCCACCATCTTTACTGCAAAAACACAAGAAAACTTCAGAGTGTACCTGAAAAGGTTCACTGCGAAGTTTTGCTCTTTAAAAATCTGGATCAAGCTGAAAATTGAAACGACACACTGTTTCATTTCTCCGTAATAAGAAATGAAAAGCGGTGTGTTCGAGTCTCTCAAATTTTCGCAACACGATGGTGTTTTACGAAACATCTTCGGGTTGTGAGGTTAAGCGACTAAGCGTACACGGTGGATGCCCTGGCAGTCAGAGGCGATGAAGGACGTGCTAATCTGCGATAAGCGTCGGTAAGGTGATATGAACCGTTATAACCGGCGATTTCCGAATGGGGAAACCCAGTGTGTTTCGACACACTATCATTACGTGAATACATAGCGTAATGAAGCGAACCGGGGGAACTGAAACATCTAAGTACCCCGAGGAAAAGAAATCAACCGAGATTCCCCCAGTAGCGGCGAGCGAACGGGGAGCAGCCCAGAGTCTGAATCAGCTTGTGTGTTAGTGGAACGGTCTGGAAAGTCCGACGGTACAGGGTGATAGTCCCGTACACCAAAATGCACAGGTTGTGAACTCGAAGAGTAGGGCGGGACACGTGGTATCCTGTCTGAATATGGGGGGACCATCCTCCAAGGCTAAATACTCCTGACTGACCGATAGTGAACCAGTACCGTGAGGGAAAGGCGAAAAGAACCCCGGCGAGGGGAGTGAAAAAGAACCTGAAACCGTGTACGTACAAGCAGTGGGAGCCTCTTTATGGGGTGACTGCGTACCTTTTGTATAATGGGTCAGCGACTTATATTCTGTAGCAAGGTTAACCGTATAGGGGAGCCGAAGGGAAACCGAGTCTTAACTGGGCGTTAAGTTGCAGGGTATAGACCCGAAACCCGGTGATCTAGCCATGGGCAGGTTGAAGGTTGGGTAACACTAACTGGAGGACCGAACCGACTAATGTTGAAAAATTAGCGGATGACTTGTGGCTGGGGGTGAAAGGCCAATCAAACCGGGAGATAGCTGGTTCTCCCCGAAAGCTATTTAGGTAGCGCCTCGTGAATTCATCTTCGGGGGTAGAGCACTGTTTCGGCTAGGGGGTCATCCCGACTTACCAACCCGATGCAAACTGCGAATACCGAAGAATGTTATCACGGGAGACACACGGCGGGTGCTAACGTCCGTCGTGAAGAGGGAAACAACCCAGACCGCCAGCTAAGGTCCCAAAGTCATGGTTAAGTGGGAAACGATGTGGGAAGGCACAGACAGCCAGGATGTTGGCTTAGAAGCAGCCATCATTTAAAGAAAGCGTAATAGCTCACTGGTCGAGTCGGCCTGCGCGGAAGATGTAACGGGGCTAAACCATGCACCGAAGCTGCGGCAGCGACACTATGTGTTGTTGGGTAGGGGAGCGTTCTGTAAGCCGTTGAAGGTGTGCTGTGAGGCATGCTGGAGGTATCAGAAGTGCGAATGCTGACATAAGTAACGATAATGCGGGTGAAAAACCCGCACGCCGGAAGACCAAGGGTTCCTGTCCAACGTTAATCGGGGCAGGGTGAGTCGACCCCTAAGGCGAGGCCGAAAGGCGTAGTCGATGGGAAACAGGTTAATATTCCTGTACTTGGTGTTACTGCGAAGGGGGGACGGAGAAGGCTATGTTAGCCGGGCGACGGTTGTCCCGGTTTAAGCATGTAGGCGGAGGTTCCAGGTAAATCCGGTACCTTTTAACGCTGAGGTGTGATGACGAGGCACTACGGTGCTGAAGTAACAAATGCCCTGCTTCCAGGAAAAGCCTCTAAGCATCAGGTAACACGAAATCGTACCCCAAACCGACACAGGTGGTCAGGTAGAGAATACCAAGGCGCTTGAGAGAACTCGGGTGAAGGAACTAGGCAAAATGGTGCCGTAACTTCGGGAGAAGGCACGCTGATATGTAGGTGAAGCGGTTTACCCGTGGAGCTGAAATCAGTCGAAGATACCAGCTGGCTGCAACTGTTTATTAAAAACACAGCACTGTGCAAACACGAAAGTGGACGTATACGGTGTGACGCCTGCCCGGTGCCGGAAGGTTAATTGATGGGGTTATCCGTAAGGAGAAGCTCTTGATCGAAGCCCCGGTAAACGGCGGCCGTAACTATAACGGTCCTAAGGTAGCGAAATTCCTTGTCGGGTAAGTTCCGACCTGCACGAATGGCGTAATGATGGCCAGGCTGTCTCCACCCGAGACTCAGTGAAATTGAACTCGCTGTGAAGATGCAGTGTACCCGCGGCAAGACGGAAAGACCCCGTGAACCTTTACTATAGCTTGACACTGAACACTGGTCCTTGATGTGTAGGATAGGTGGGAGGCTTTGAAGTGTGGACGCCAGTCTGCATGGAGCCATCCTTGAAATACCACCCTTTAATGGCTGGTGTTCTAACGTGGACCCGTTATCCGGGTTGCGGACAGTGTCTGGTGGGTAGTTTGACTGGGGCGGTCTCCTCCTAAAGAGTAACGGAGGAGCACGAAGGTTAGCTAATCCTGGTCGGACATCAGGAGGTTAGTGCAAAGGCATAAGCTAGCTTGACTGCGAGAGTGACGGCTCGAGCAGGTGCGAAAGCAGGTCTTAGTGATCCGGTGGTTCTGAATGGAAGGGCCATCGCTCAACGGATAAAAGGTACTCCGGGGATAACAGGCTGATACCGCCCAAGAGTTCATATCGACGGCGGTGTTTGGCACCTCGATGTCGGCTCATCACATCCTGGGGCTGAAGTAGGTCCCAAGGGTATGGCTGTTCGCCATTTAAAGTGGTACGCGAGCTGGGTTTAGAACGTCGTGAGACAGTTCGGTCCCTATCTGCCGTGGGCGCTGGAGAATTGAGGGGGGCTGCTCCTAGTACGAGAGGACCGGAGTGGACGCATCACTGGTGTTCGGGTTGTCATGCCAATGGCATTGCCCGGTAGCTAAATGCGGAAGAGATAAGTGCTGAAAGCATCTAAGCACGAAACTTGCCCCGAGATGAGTTCTCCCTGAGACTTTAAGTCTCCTGAAGGAACGTTGAAGACGACGACGTTGATAGGTCGGGTGTGTAAGCGTAGCGATACGTTGAGCTAACCGATACTAATGAACCGTGAGGCTTAACCTTACAACGCCGAAGATGTTTTGGCGAAGAGACGACATTCAGCTTGATACAGATTACATCAGAACGCATAAAGCGGTCTGATAAACAGAATTTGCCTGGCGGCTGTAGCGCGGTGGTCCCACCTGACCCCATGCCGAACTCAGAAGTGAAACGCCGTAGCGCCGATGGTAGTGTGGGGTCTCCCCATGCGAGAGTAGGGAACTGCCAGACATCAAATAAAAGCGAAAGGCCCGGTCGAAAGACCGGGCCTTTTGTTTTATCTGTTGTTTGTCGGCGAGCGCTCTCCTGAGGAGGACAAATCCGCCGGGAGCGGATTTGAACGTTGCGCAGCAACGGCCCGGAGGGTGGCGGGCAGGACGCCCGCCATAAACTGCCAGGCATCAAATCAGCAAAAAGGCCATCCATTAGGGTGGCCTTTTTGCTTTCAGTTCGTTGAAATTTAATGAATAACCTGCGATAAAAACGCACGAGTGCGTTCAGATTTGGGGTGAGCAAAAAACTCATCCGGTGGTGCCTGTTCCACAATCTCGCCAAGATCCATAAAGATCACCCGGTCAGCTACTGTGCGGGCAAAGCCCATTTCATGGGTTACACATAGCATGGTCATGCCCGATTGTGCCAGACCTATCATGGTATCCAGCACTTCTTTTACCATTTCAGGATCCAACGCTGATGTGGGTTCATCAAATAACATGATTTTGGGTTTCATACACAGCGAGCGTGCAATGGCCACGCGCTGTTGTTGTCCACCAGAGATTTGCCCGGGATATTTATGCGCATGTTCGGCAATGCGGACCCGCTCGAGGTAGTGCATTGCCAGTACTTCAGCCTCTTTTTTCGGCATCTTTTGCACCCAGATAGGCGCCAGTGTGCAGTTTTGTAGGACAGTTAAATGAGGAAAGAGATTAAAGTGCTGAAAGACCATGCCAACTTCTTGTCGGACGCGCTCAATATTGCGGATGTCTTCATTGAGTTCAATCCCATCCACCACAATGCGTCCTTGTTGATGCTCTTCCAGATGGTTAATACAGCGGATAGTTGTCGATTTACCCGAACCGGAAGGCCCGCATAATACGATGCGCTCTCCCTGTTTTACCTTCAGGTTGATGTTTTTCAGGACGTGAAACTGTCCGTACCATTTGTTGACGTTTTCCAGCGTAATCATCGCGTCGGTAGACGGCATTAATAATTGGCTCATAAATTCCTCAGTGCGGTGTACGCCCGGTGTTAAAACGTTTTTCCAGATGTTGGCTGTAACGCGACATACTGAAACAGAAGATCCAGTAAATCAGTGCAGCGAAAACATATCCTTCTGTCGACATACCCAGCCACGCAGGGTCCACAGTTGCTTGCTGCACGCTACTGAAGAGATCAAACAGACCGATGATAATGACCAGACTGGTATCCTTGAACAGGGCGATAATCGTGTTAACCAGGCCAGGGATAACCAGCTTGAGGGCTTGCGGAAGAATGACCAGCCCCTGAGTTTTCCAGTATCCTAACGCCAGTGATTCAGCGGCTTCATACTGACCTTTTGGTAGGGCTTGTAACCCTCCGCGAACCACTTCTGCGACATAGGCCGACTGGAAAAGAATAACGCCGACCAGGGCCCGGATAAGCTTGTCGATACTGGTTCCTTCGGACATAAACAGAGGAAGCATGACCGAGGACATAAACAGAACGGTAATCAACGGCACACCGCGCCAGAACTCAATGAAAATGACGGATAAAACCCGCACGACTGGCATATTGGAACGACGTCCCAGCGCCAGTAAAATGCCCCATGGAAGCGCGCCTGCAATCCCCACGGATGCGATAATTAGCGTCAGTGTTAATCCACCCCACTGCCGGGTTTCTACGCGCTCCAGCCCGAAAAAACCCCCGTACATCAGCCACCAAACCACCACTGGATAAACGACGGCCCAGACGGCGATATAGCGGCCACGATGCGGGATTGTTTTCAAGAACATGGGAACGATAGACAGCAAACCAATTATCAGGGCCAGATTTACACGCCAGCGCTGATCGTGGGGATAAAGTCCATACATGAATTGCCCAAAGCGTTCATGAATGAACACCCAGCAGGCTCCGGCTTTGGTGCAGTCTGCTCGGGTTGAACCGACCCAGTTGGCCTGAAAGAATACCCAGTTCAACAGTGGCGGAAGAAATGACCAAATCAGCCATATGCATAGTAGGGTGAGCAGGCTATTTGACCAACTGGAGAACAGGTTTTTACGCACCCAGAGTAGGCTGCGGCTTGCCGGATTACTGCGCTGGCGTGAGGGGTGAGACAGCAGGGCTTTTGTCATCATGGCTCCTTAGCGCTCAATCAGTGCAATACGGCGGTTATAAATATTCATCAGCAAAGAAATACTCAGACTAATGATCAGGTATACCGACATGGTGATGGCGATCGTTTCAATGGCTTGCCCTGTTTGATTGAGTACCGTGCCGGCAAACAGTGAAACCATGTCCGGATAGCCAATGGCGGCCGCAAGAGAAGAATTCTTGACGATATTCAGGTACTGGCTGGTCAGTGGGGGAATGATGACGCGTAGCGCCTGTGGGATGATTACCTGGCGTAGCGTCACCGGATTTGGCAGGCCCAGCGAGCGTGCGGCTTCATGTTGGCCATAAGGAACGGCCTGAATTCCCGCCCGAATAATTTCTGCAATAAATGCCGAGGTGTACACCGAAAGCGCCAGAGTCAGTGCCGCCAGTTCGGGAATAAGCACCATACCGCCACGGAAGTTAAAACCACGAAGCGCGGGAATATCCCAGTGAAGCGCAGCGCCAAACATCCACTGTGAAATCACCGGTAAAAGTACGACCAACGCCAGAGCCGTGGGCCAGGTCCGACGTAGCTGGCCGGTTTTGGTCTGATGCATTCTGTTGAATCGAAATAATCCGATGGTGACGACGATAGCGATAACGACAGCGGTGCAAAAGGCAAAAAAACCTTCTCCCATTTGTGGGGCCGGTATATAGAGCCCCCGGTTACTCAGGAACATCAAATCCAGTGCGTTAACAGCCTGGCGTGGGCCGGGCAGGTTACGTAATACAGCGAAATACCAGAAGAAGATCTGCAGCAGCGGCGGTATATTGCGGAACGTTTCGATGTAGATCGTCGAGAGTTTTCGCAATAACCAGTTATCTGACAGGCGTGCCAGTCCGAGAAAGAAACCGAGAATTGATGCGAAAACAATACACAATGCAGAAACTAATAGTGTATTGAGCAGGCCGACCACAAAGACACGGCCATACGTATCGCCTTGCTCGTAATCAATCAGATGCTGGACAATACCAAATCCGGCACTGCGATCGAGAAAAGAAAACCCCGAGGTAATACCGCTATTGTTCAGGTTATTTATCGTGTTATGAATGAGATAGACCGCAATGCTGATAACCGCAATGACGGCGAGTATTTGAAATAACCAGGCGCGGACCGCAGGGTTAGAAAAGGATAACGATCCTTTTATGGTTGAGCGGCGATGGAACATAAGAAAACCTCAGTAACTATGACTCTGGGCTGAGCGCCGCAGTTGCGGCGCCCGTTACATCACTACGCATTAGCGCACCGGTGGCGCATATTGGATGCCACCGTTATTCCAGAGGTTGTTCTGTCCACGTTTGATCTTCAGCGGACTTTCCGAGCCAACGTTACGTTCAAAGATCTCCGAATAGTTACCAACCTGCTTGATAATGTTGTAGGCCCATTTGTTATCAAGTTTCAGATCCTTGCCATAATCCCCTTCTTTACCCAACAGGTGAGCCATATCCGGAGTTGCTGGATTAGCTGCTTTTTCATCGACGTTTTTCGAGTTAACACCCATTTCTTCCGCATTCAACATGGCGAACAGCGTCCAGCGAACAATGGAGAACCACTCATCGTCCCCACGACGTACGACAGGTCCCAGCGGTTCTTTAGAAATAACTTCTGGCAGGACGATCCACTCCGCAGGATTGCTCAGCTTGATGCGTAGGGCATACAACTGAGACTGGTCGGAAGCCAGCGTATCGCAACGTCCAGATTCCAGAGCTTTGGCTGATTCATCCGAGCGGTCAAAGGTGACGGGGGTGTACTTCATATTGTTGGCTTTAAAGTAGTCGGCCACGTTCAGTTCGGTATCGGTTCCCGCCTGAATACAGACCGTTGCGCCATCCAGCTCTTTAGCGCTCTTCAGACCTGCTTTATTGTGGGTAAGAAAACCAATGCCGTCATAATACGTTACGCCAGTGAAGGACATACCCATACCGGCATCACGAGAGGAGGTCCACGTGGTATTACGAGAGAGCATGTCGACTTCACCAGACTGTAATGCAGTAAAGCGTTCCTTGGCGGTGAGCGGGGTATATTTTACTTTGCTATCATCGCCAAATACGGCGGAGGCAACGCCACGACATACATCAACATCAATACCCGAGAACTTGCCGCTTGCATCGGCGTAAGAAAAGCCAGGCAAGCCGTCGCTGATCCCACATTGCACAAACCCTTTTTTCTTTACGGCATCAAGTGTTGCGCCGGCATGCGCCTGATTTGCAACAGCAAGCAGCACGCCGGCCGCAGCCAGGCTGGCGATTATCATCTTTTTCATAGAGCATCCTGTGTGGAGGAATTATTGTTATGGAAACGTTCTGAAAACGTCTTTTACCTGTCTGTGGTTTTGGCCATACTCTTTTAAGCAAAGGTAGTGCCAGTTTTTTGCGCCTGATTATTTGACGCAATATGCAGAGTGTAGACAGGAAAAAATAAATGCAGCGCCCTGAAGTGGTGCAAAATTGAAACGTAAGCCACATTTCGGCGCAAAAAATTTAAAAATCAGACAGGACGCGTGATAACGATTTCTGGCGTTAATATTAATGGCGTGAGAATAATGAAAAGAAACTGTGGTGTAACGAAAAACAGAAAAAATGCTAATTTTAAATCGTGGATGTGTGAGGGAAATCTATAATAATTTTATTATATGTCAGTCGCTATTAAGCAACGTTTTGTCTTATATGTAGATTTTATGCTTAGTGCTCAAAGCGCGGTAATAACCGCGCTTTTGAGATGATTTATTTGGTCAGGGCGACAATCCCAAGTGTTAGTCCGGCAACGGCTGCAGCACCACCGGCGATGGCTCCGGCTGTTTCCCAGTTATCCTGGGTAGTGCCTTTCATACAGGTATTGGTATGAACCAGGCGCCCCTGATCGTCGTATACAGGTACGCAAGGAGAATCGTGTGCACAGCCAGCCAGGAATGCGGTAAGCAATGCAACGGATATTAATCTTTTCATGGTGTTACCTCAAAATAAGCGTTTCGCTAATTAAGCAAAGACAAACGCTAAGCCATCTGCGAACTCGGTGATTATTTTACCACTTCTTAAAAAAGGACTGACATGAGGAATAATCTCAATTCATGTGGATTGTAAAAATAATGGATAAAAAGAAAGGTCGTAGGCGAGTTTAGAGGGGTAGTTTAAATGAAATAAATGGCTATCTTACTAATAAATAAAGAGGAGCATCGTAGGTAAAAAAGGCGTCCGTAGACGCCTTTATTTTACAAATTAATCGTTGTGCCGACTAAAACGCCGTCTTACGACAACAAAGAAGACGGGGACGAAGAAGATAGCCAACAATGTTGCGGTCAGCATTCCTCCCATAACACCTGTACCGACCGCATTCTGTGCACCACTACCTGCTCCGTGACTGATAACCAGAGGCATAACCCCCAGAATAAAGGCCAGGGATGTCATCAGGATAGGACGAAGACGCATACGTGATGCCTCCAGCGTCGCTTCAATCAACCCCTTGCCTTCTTTATCCATCAGGTCTTTGGCAAACTCGACGATCAGGATGGCGTTCTTAGCCGAGAGGCCGATAGTGGTTAGTAAGCCAACCTGGAAATACACATCGTTATTCATCCCGCGCAGTGATGCTGCTAACAATGCGCCTACAACACCGAGCGGTACAACCAGCATCACCGAGAAAGGAATAGACCAGCTTTCATACAATGCGGCAAGGCAAAGGAATACTACGATTAACGAGATGGCATACAGCGCAGGCGCCTGGTTACCCGACAGCCTTTCCTGATAAGACATACCCGTCCAGTCATGACCAATACCATTCGGCAGTTTTTCCGCCAGACTTTCCATCAGCGCCATTGCTTCACCAGTGCTTCGCCCTGGTGCCGCTTCGCCCAGTATTTCCATGGATGGCATACCGTTGTAACGTTCCAGTCGCGGTGAACCATAAATCCAATGTGATGCACTGAACGCAGAGAACGGAACCATTTCGCCATTGGAGCTGCGGATATACAGATTATTGATGTCCGCTGGCAGCATGCGGTATTTTGCATCCCCCTGAACGTACACTTTTTTCACACGACCGCGGTCAATAAAGTCATTGACGTAATAGCCGCCCAGTGATGCGGAGATAGTTTCGTTGATATCCGACAGCGATACCCCCAGTGCCTGTGCTTTCTCCTGATCAACATCCAGCTTAAACTGCGGAGTATCTTCCAGTCCGTTAGGACGAACGCGAACCAACAGATCGGGGTGTTTAGCCACCATTCCCAGTAGTTGGTTACGGGCTTGCGTCAACGCCGTATGCCCCAGACCGCCCTGATCGATCAGCTCAAAATCGAAGCCGGTTGCGGTACCCAGTTCAACAATAGCGGGCATATTGAAGGGGAAGACTAACCCATCGCGGATCTGGCTGAACGCGCGTGTGGCGCGTGCAATGACCGCTTCAACACTATTTTCCTCGCCGCTACGTTCATTCCAGGGCTTGAGGCTAACGAATGCCAGACCTGAGTTTTGCCCCTGACCGCTGAAGCTAAAACCGTTAACCGTGAAGACGCTTTCGACGTTAGCTTTCTCATTGGTCAGGTAGTACTGAGTAACCTGATCCAGTACTTTCTGGGTGCGCTCTTGCGTAGCTCCTGCCGGAAGTTGAATCATTGTCATAAACACACCCTGATCCTCCTCTGGCAGGAAGGAGGTCGGCAGGCGCATAAACAGAACCGCCATTCCGATCACGATGATCAGATAGACGACAAGGTAACGCCCTGTTTTACGCACAATACCGCTGACGCTATTGGTATAGTGATTGACGCTGTGATCGAATTTGGCATTAAACCAGCCAAAGAAACCGCTTTTTTTCTCGTGATGCTCAGCCGATACCGGCTTCAACAATGTTGCACAAAGCGCAGGAGTCAGGATCAGCGCTACCAGTACAGAAAGTGCCATGGCGGAAACGATGGTAATGGAGAACTGCCGATAGATAGCCCCAGTTGAACCGCCAAAGAAGGCCATCGGGATAAATACCGCAGACAGCACCATGGCAATACCAACCAGTGCCCCCTGTATTTGTGACATGGACTTTTCCGTCGCCTCTTTAGGCGGCAGATTATCTTCCATCATCACGCGTTCCACGTTTTCCACCACCACTATCGCATCATCGACCAATAGACCGATGGCGAGCACCATGCCGAACATCGTCAGGGTGTTTATCGAGTAGCCAAACGCGGCAAGTACGGCGAATGTGCCCAACAATACGACGGGGACAGCGATGGTTGGAATGAGCGTTGCCCGGATGTTTTGCAGGAACAAATACATGACCAGGAACACCAGCACGATCGCTTCAAACAGCGTTTTTACCACTTCATGAATGGAGATGGTCACAAACGGCGTCGTGTCGTATGGGTAGACCACCTTCATTCCCTGCGGGAAGAATGGTTGCAGTTCAACCAGCTTGGCTTTGATAGCGTTCGCGGTATCCAGCGCGTTTGCCCCGGTTGCCAGCTTGATCCCAAGGCCGGATGCAGGCTTACCGTTAATACGCGCCACGACGTTGTAGTTTTCCCCACCCAACTCGATACGCGCGACGTCTTTCAGGTGAACAACCGAACCATCGCTGTTCACGCGTAAAGTTACTTTCCCGAACTCTTCAGGGTCTTTCAGTCGCGTTTGCGCAATGATAGAGGCGTTCAACTGCTGGTTAGGTAATGCAGGCGTCCCCCCTAACTGACCTGCGGCAATCTGATCGTTCTGTACCTTCAACTGATTGATCACATCAACCGGCGTGAGCTGATATTTGTTCAATAAGTTTGCATCCAGCCAGATGCGCATGGCGTACTGTGCACCAAACAGCTGCACGTCACCCACGCCATTCAGACGGCTGATTGAGTCTTTAACGTTCGAAGCGACGTAGTCGGAAATGTCATCCTGTGTGGTTTGTGGGTTGTCAGAAACAAAACCCGCGACCATCAAAAAGCTGCTACTCGATTTCTCGACGCTGATCCCTTGCTGCTGAACTTCTTGCGGCAGTAACGGAGTGGCGAGCTGCAGTTTATTTTGCACCTGTACTTGCGCGATATCGGGATCGGTACCGGACTGGAAAGTCAGCGTAATAGTCACACTCCCGGCCGAGTCGCTGGTGGAGGACATATACATCAGGTTATCGATACCATTCATATTCTGTTCGATAACCTGTGTGACTGTATCCTGAACCGTCTGCGCATCTGCACCAGGATAAGTGGCAGAAATGGCGACCGCAGGAGGCGCAATGGTCGGGTACTGTGCCACGGGCAGTTGCATGATTGCCAGAGCACCGGCCATCATCAGAATGATAGCCAGTACCCAGGCAAAGATAGGACGCCTGATAAAAAAGTTAGCCATGTCCGGTTACCTTATTGGGCTTTCGTGGCAGGAGTTTCGGTATCGGCGGTTGCTTTAACCTGAACGCCTGGACGTGCTTTCTGTAAGCCGCTCACGATAACTTTGTCACCCGGTTGCAGGCCTTCGCTGATAAGCCATTTGTCGCCAATGGCTTGTGCAGCAACGACTGCGCGAGACTCAACCTGACTCTTGTCATTGACGACCATTACGGTGGCATCGCCGCGAGGCGTACGCGTTACCCCCTGCTGCGGAACGAGAATGGCATTTGGCTGAACACCTTCATCAATGCGTGCGCGCACAAACATGCCCGGCAACAGCGTATGCTCTGGGTTTGGGAACACGGCTCTGAGGGTGATTGATCCGGTGCTTTCATCAACCGTCACATCAGAAAACTGCAAAGAGCCTTTTAGCGGGTATGACTGACCATTTTCCATCACCAGTTCGACTGTACTGCTGGCACTGTCTTTATGCAGACTCCCTTGTTCAACAGACTGTTTGAGGCGCATAAAGTCGTTACTGGACTGTGTTACGTCGACGTAAATGGGATCGAGCTGTTGAACGGTAGCAAGCTCTGTAGCCTGGCCATTCGTGACTAATGCGCCTTCGGTGACGTTAGATTTACCGATGCGTCCGCTAATCGGCGATGTCACTTTTGTGTAGGCCAGATTGATACGCGCGCCTTCGACCGCCGCTTTTGCCGCGATCACGGAGGCATCGGCCTGACGAGCATCAGCAATTGCCTGATCGTACTCTTGCTGGCTGATGTACTTGGTGCCAACCAATGGCACATAGCGTTTTACCGTTAAATGCGCGATTGCAGCCGCCGCTTCACTCTTCGCCAGTTCACCTTTGGCGCTGTCATAGTCGGCCTGGTAAGTCGCGGGATCGATCTGATAAAGCGACTGTCCGGCTTCAATATCGCTTCCCTCAGTGAAATTCCGTTTAAGCACTATCCCGCTGACCTGGGGACGGACTTCTGCAATTCGGAATGCCGTTGTGCGCCCGGGTAATTCGGTCGTTACGGCTAAAGGAGCCTTTTCGACGACATGGACAGTCACCTGCGGTTCTGCGGGATGAGCTTGTGCTTCTCCCTGATCGTTACAACCGGCGAGTAATGCAGCGGAGACGATGATGAATGAGGGCAGGAGTGAAAACCTGGCATTTTTCGTCATTTCAATTCCTTAAAAAACCGAACGCTCGTTATTAACCGGGTAACACAGGGGCGATAACGCGCACAAGAGAAAATAATAGTTGGCTATCCTACAAATTATTAGCTAGCGATGTAAGTAATACTTATTTATGGGGGCGATTCACGGCACGTAAAAGCAAAAAGAGATTAATCGACTGTTGTTTCATTGAGGTGTTAATAGCAATACTATGATGCGGATAAACACAAATTGAAATAAGCATTTGGTTTATGAATATATTTATTATTGGTATTTGTTTTGTTTATTTGTGTGCAAAGTCAGTAATAATATTTTTTAGGGCTCGTTTAAATAAATGCTAAGTGATACATTTATTGCGTTTAGCAAATATTAGATAAGAAAGTTAATCATTCTCTACCTTACCCTTACCTCAGACAGCTGAAACCATGGCCAGAAAAACGAAAGCTGATGCCCTCAAAACGCGGCAGCACCTGATAGAAACAGCGATTGTACAGTTTGCCGCACGTGGCGTAAGCAATACGACGCTAAACGACATTGCAGATGCCGCCAGCGTGACGCGGGGGGCGCTGTATTGGCATTTTGAAAACAAGACGCAATTGTTTAATGAACTATGGTTACAACAACCGCCATTGCGCGATCTTATTCAGGACCAGCTTATTGGCCGTTGGGGAGATAATCCTTTACAGCGACTGCGTGAAAAGTTAGTTGTGGGTTTGCAATATATTGCGCAGAATCCTCGCCAGCAGGCATTAATGCAGATTTTATATCATAAATGTGAATTCCATAACGATATGATATCGGAACAGGCTATTCGTGAAAAAATTGGTATCAATCATATGGGTATGCGCATTGCCTTGCAGAAATGTATGGATGACGGACTTATCGCAACCAGCCTTGATTTAGACGTTATAATAATTATTCTTCATGGGAGTTTTAGTGGCATTGTTAAAAACTGGCTCATTAATCCAATGAGTTATGATCTTTATAAACAAGCGCCAGTATTAGTTGATAATGTATTAAAAATGTTAAGCCCAGATGGTAGCGTAAGGCAATTAGCGCAGAGTGAGAGTCAGGTGGGGTAGTTTTAGCCGCCAGGCCTGACGGCTGCTGAAGTGGGGTTGGTGGCGCTATTCGAGGTCGACGCAGTTGACCAGCTTAAGGGGATTCACTGAGTTCATATTCCGGCACTTATCGTGCTCTGTTGTCATCAGCTCTATCCATTGGATGAGCAGCGCATCAAAAAGAAAAACGAATACTGCAAAAACAACCAGCCACCAATACTTGCGAATCATTACCAAACCCTGTGTATTCATGCCCAAGCGTGCAGGGAATATACACGAAATCTGTAACCTGAAAAGCAGACTTACAATGCCTTTACTTTGTTGAAAGAACGCCGCTCTTTGCCGTCAATCGACTCTTTTTAGACAGGTTTTTTGTCTTACGTTTTTTCACCTTGGCAAGCTCAATTTCTGAAAAATGAGAACCGATACTCAGTCTTCTGAGCCCCATTTTTACGTATTCAACATTGATCTCAATCCCGACAAACTTGCGACCCAATTCCACGGCGGTGGCACCGGTGGTGAAGCTGCCGGCAAACGGATCCAGTACCCTGTCATCTGGGTTCGAGGATGCCAGAATTATACGCTCCAGGAGGGCTTTGGGTTTCTGGGTGGGGTGGTTTTCGTATTCGTCCATCAGATAGCGAACGCGTGGGAACTCCCAGACATTTCCCGGCACTTTTTTCTGATTGTATGGCTGCGGTGGATTTTTTCTGTAGTCTATTAGCGCGCGTTGAGCCCCGGTTTTGGCTTCAACCAGAATATCGTCACGATTAAATGTGTAGTTTTTCTGATCTTTTACCATCATCAGGATCGGTTCATACATCGAACCAAAGTAATTTTTGGCCTGTACCCCTGAGCTATCGTATGACCACACGATACGGCTCTTGATAGTAAAGAGCTGGCGGCATTTGAGGTCAATATACGGCATGTTCTCCGTACTGTTCATGATGTACATGGTGCCGTGCGGTTTGAGAATGCGATGGCACTCGTCAATGCACTCAAACAGCCACGCCAGAAAAGCCTCTTCATCCCAGGACTCCACCATCCCGTCAAAATCTTTACCGATGTTATAAGGTGGATCGGCAAAAATGAGATCGACGCTTTCAGAAGACAGCTTTTGCAGTTCGGTCAGTGCATCACCCAGGATTATCTTTTTAGATTCATCGCCAAAATAGACAGGTTCACATCTTGCGTTCATCGCCAAAGCCTCCCGTGTGAAGTTAATAAAAAAGGCGCTTCCCCATGCCGAGTAGCGCCTTTTAAAACAAACATTTAACTGATTAGTATCAGTTCATGCCGTATTTTTTCAGTTTTTTACGCAGCGTACCACGGTTGATGCCCATCATCAGGGCAGCACGGGTCTGGTTACCGCGGGTGTATTGCATCACCATGTCCAACAGGGGCTGTTCTACTTCAGCCAGTACCAGCTCATAGAGATCGTTAACATCCTGACCATTCAATTGAGCAAAATAGTTCTTCAGTGCCTGTTTAACCGAGTCACGCAGGGGCTTTTGAGTTACCTGGTCCTGAGAGTTAACGGTAGAAACGGTCAGTACGTCAGAATTTACGCGTTGTTCGAACATAGTTCTGTCAGCTCTTTATTTCTGTTTACGCAAAATTTTCGAAGTATGCCTCCAACGCCGCCAGCTGTTCGCTGGAATCTTCAATGGCGTTGAATGTGCGCCGAAACTGGTCATCCGGAGCGTGTTCCTGGAGATACCAGGATACGTGTTTACGCGCAATTCGGTACCCTTTTGCCTGACCATAAAAGTCGTGCAGTTCCCGAACGTGCGCACAAAGCAAGCGCTTCACCTCTGCCAGAGGCAGCGGGGGCAGCAGCTCCCCAGTGTCCAGATAATGCTGGATTTCCCGAAAGATCCAGGGTCTTCCCTGAGCTGCACGTCCTATCATCAGGGCATCCGCCCCCGTATAGTCGAGTACAGCTCTGGCTTTATGCGGGTCAGTAATGTCGCCATTCGCGATAATCGGAATGGAAACTTTCTGCTTAACTGCCCGAATACTGTCGTACTCAGCATCTCCATTGAACAAACAGGCGCGGGTGCGTCCATGAATGGTCAGAGCCTGAATGCCACAATCTTCAGCCAGTTGGGCAATCTCTACGCAGTTACGGTGTTCCGGAGCCCAGCCGGTGCGAATCTTGAGTGTGACAGGAACGTCCACTGCATTGACGACCTCGGTTAGTATCGACTTCACTAAATCCGGGTACTGCAAGAGGGCTGAACCTGCGAGCTTACGATTCACTTTTTTAGCCGGACACCCCATATTGATATCAATAATCTGGGCGCCGCTTTCCACGTTAATACGTGCGGCATCGGCCATCTCAACAGGGTCGCTACCGGCAATTTGCACCGTGCGAATTCCTGGCTCATCAACGTGCACCATCCGTAAACGAGACTTGTCACTTTCCCAAACCTGAGGGTTAGAAGACATCATCTCGGATACCGTCAACCCGGCTCCCATCTCATAGCACAGCGTCCTGAATGGTCTGTCAGTGATGCCAGCCATAGGTGCTGCGATCAGGCGATTTCTGAGCTGGTATTGTCCGATGCGCATGAGTTAAGAAATGACCATACTGTGACTGCAAGGCGGCGTATATTACGCATTTTTCGCACGAGATGAAAGGCCAAACTTTGACCAATCCACTGAGGTGGATCAATGAATTGCCGTAAATGTGAACGCATGAAAATATTTAATCATATAAATCATTGCATTATAAAAATGTGTCGATTTTATATACACATATAATTTTGCGTAACTTCTCATTTTTTCTTCAGTTGCAGAAGGTACTGACAAGATATTCTGCTGAATTAATCAGCAAATTACCTCGCCATTGTGTGATCGCTACCTCATTTTAGTACAGGATCTCGGTATCCCCAGAATAGCTGTCCGTAATCTTGCGTTCATTCAACGGCTGCAGCGGGCGATTGTTTGCAGGCCCAACAATGTAGTGAAATTTATCCAACTGTTCGGCTGAAAGAGCAACAGGCGTTTTCAGGACAGCCCAGGTGACGCCTTCGGTGCAGGGTGGCGTTGTTAACGAACCACGGTAGCGCCAGTAGGTTTTATTGTCGGGTAAAAGCTGATTGATATTAACTGGTGAGAAGATGGGCATACTGCTGTCTTCCATGGCTGGAAAGGACTCCCACAAATTTTGAATCGCCTGGTTCGGTTCGCCGACGTCAAACATAACCGCCACGATAGCGATGTCTCCGGATTGATTTTTGTGGAGCAGCTGCAGCTCCAGCGGATAGGTTTTACCGTTGAGGGCATGTTCACTCGGGGCGTGGAATTCAAATTGTTTTAAATAATAAAGCGTTTCATCAATTTCAATGGAATTAGATGTATAGCTACTCATCGTTGCCTGCAACGTATGGTTAATGCTCCGAAATCTAGTTGGGCCATCGACGTACTGCATGTTGAGCGCGGGAAGACCGAGTTTACTGGTTGTGGTGGTCTGGATGTCTATGGGGGATTGGTTTATGCCTGTCTGGCACGTTGCATACGCTTTGCTGATTTCTCCCCACCGTGCGGGGCCATTTTCTTCGGTATATCCCCATGGTACGGCCAGCGTGGTCAGTGGCATCAGGCATGCTGCCAGCAAAGTTGTTGTAAAACAGTTGAAACGCATACGTTTACTCAATGAAAATCAATATAAAAAATAACAAAATCAATTGATTATTATATCGCTGAGGAAAGTGTCGGTATGCTGGTCTATTGTCTGAAAATGGCGTGGTCAGATAACCACGCCGGAAGGGATTATTTTTTCTGGCCGGTAATGCGACACCACTCTTCTTTCTCAATAACCGGATCGAGCGTAAAGAGATCGGCATAGGCTTCACAGACGCTTTCCGCCTGGCTGGCAAGAATACCAGAAAGCCCCAGCAAACCGCCTTCTACGGGCAGTACGCTGATTAAAGGAGCCAGTTCACGTAATGGGCCAGCAAGGATGTTGGCGACCACCACGTCGGCTTTCATCGCCTCTGGCTGGTCTTTCGGCAGATAAAGCTCCAGACGCTCAGAAACACCATTACGCTGGGCGTTATCACGGCTGGCCTGAATCGCTTGCGGATCGATATCCACGCCAATGGCTTTCGCCGCACCCAGTTTCAGTGCCGCAATGGCAAGAATGCCGGAGCCGCAGCCAAAGTCGATAACCGTTTTACCGTTAAGATCAAGACCGTCCAGCCATTGCAGGCACAGAGAGGTGGTGGGGTGCGTGCCTGTACCAAACGCCAGACCCGGGTCCAGCATCACGTTGACAGCATTCTCATCCGGGACATCGCGCCAGCTCGGGCAAATCCACAAACGTTCGCCAAAGCGCATCGGGTGGAAGTTATCCATCCATTCGCGTTCCCAGTCTTTGTCTTCGAGCTGTTCGATTTTATGCACGAAGCCTTCACCCAGCAGCGGATGCTGTTCCAGGATGGCAACAACTTCTTTCATGTCGGTTTCTGCATCGAACAAGCCGATAACGTCGGTATCACCCCACAGGCGAGTCTCGCCCGGCAGAGGTTCAAATACCGGCGTATCATGCGTATCCTGGAAAGTAATGGAAACGGAGCCCGCTTCCATCAGCGCATCGCTCAACTCTTCAGCGTTGGCACCGGTCGTGTTCAGTTTCAGTTGGATCCATGGCATGGCAAAACTCTTTATTTATCAGTAGTCAATATGGCGACTTGCGGGACGGCGGAACCGAAACGGTTGCCGATCAGGAAAGCCAGCAAGCTTATCAGTAACGAGGGCACGATTGGATGGAAGCCCAGGAACTGAACGTTAAAGGTGGCGAGTAAAGCATAAAGCACGCCGCCGACAATCATCGCGCTCAATGCGCCTGACGCGTTTGCCCGCTCCCAGTAGAGGCCCAGCACCAGCGGCCACAGGAAGACGGCTTCCAGCCCGCCAAACGCCAGCAGATTCAGCCAGATAATCATCTCTGGTGGTTTCCAGGCGGCCAGCAACAGTAACGCGCCCAGCAATAGGGTAATCACTGCTGACATGCGCTTCAGCCGGGTTTCATTTTTAAGCTGTTCCGGACGAAGGTTCAGGTACAGATCCTTAATGATCGTAGCGGAACTTTGCAGCAATTGGGCATTGATCGTCGACATGATCGCGGCCATGGGAGCCGCAAGGAAGATCCCGGCAGCGATCGGCGGCAAGACTTTGACCATCAGCGTAGGGATAACCAGGTCTGGTACCGTCAGGTCAGGGATTACCGCCCGTCCCAGAGCACCCGCCAGATGCATACCAAACATCAGGATCGCCACCACTATGGTGCCGATGATAATGCCGCGGTGTACCGCTTTACTGTCTTTATAAGAGATGCAGCGTACCGCCGTATGCGGCAGGCCAATTACGCCAAAACACACCAATACCCAAAATGAGGTCATAAACGTGGGTGACAAAATGTCATCAGCGCCCTGCGGCGAGACCAGTTTAGGATCGATAGTCTGCAGGGTTACCACCGCATTGCTAAGGCCACCGGCAGCATGGACGACGCCGACCAGCAAAACGATAGTTCCAATCAGCATCACCATACCCTGCATGGTATCGTTCAGTACACTGGCGCGAAATCCGCCGAACGCCGTATACAATGCGATACTGACGCCAAAAATCAGCAATCCAGTTTCGTAAGGAATGCCCGCTGCGGTTTCAAGCAGACGTGCGCCGCCAATAAACTGTACGGTCATTGCTCCGACAAACGCGACCAGCAGGCTGAGACTCGCCAGCCACACCAGCAGGCGGCTCTGGTAGCGCGCAAACAGCATATCGTTGAGGGTAACAGCATTATAACGACGCGCCAGAATCGCGAATTTCTTACCAAGAATCCCCAATGAGAGCCAGACGGCAGGCAACTGGATCATCGCCAGCAGCACCCATCCCAGTCCGTATTTGTAAGCAGCGCCAGGACCGCCAATAAACGAGCTGGCGCTAATGTAGGTTGCCGTTAGCGTCATCGCTAACACGACCCCGCCCATGGAACGGCTGCCAAGGAAATATTCATTCAGGAAGGTACCGGTCACTCTCTTACGCATGGCGTAAACAGAAAGACCGAAGACCACCAGAAGATAGGCGACCAGCGGTAAAATAACTTCAAGCTGCATCGTCATCCTCCAACGAAATGTCGCGATAGATAAACTTCACCATCGCCCAGCACAGCACGATGAAAACCAGCGGCGTTAGCAGGCAGGCCATTTCGAACCAGTGCGGTAAGCCGGTAAAACCCAGCGTTGAATCAGGTAAGTAAGCGGTCACTAACCATGTAACCAGATATAAAAGGGTTAGCCACAGCGCCCAGCGCGCCTCTTTATGGGCCTGAACAAAACGAGCGTCCATTTTTTGTCCCTTGTGGATAAAGAAAGCGGGGATTGTACCTTATGGCACGTGCGGGAGGGGAGAAAAACAAAAGGCCGGAATTTCCGGCCTTTTTGGTTAACGCACGCTTACTTTTCCTGAAGTCCGAGTTTTTTCTCCAGATAGTGGATATTGGTTCCACCGTGCTGGAAGTGCTCGTCATTCATGATACGGATCTGCAGGTCAACGTTGGTTTTGATACCGTCGATGATCAGTTCCTGCAAGGCGTTTTTCATACGGGCGATAGCGACGTCGCGGTTTTCGCCATAGCAGATCAGCTTACCGATCATTGAGTCATAGTACGGAGGTACGGTGTAGCCTGCGTAAATATGAGACTCCCAACGCACACCAAAACCACCCGGCGCGTGGAAACGCGTGATTTTACCCGGGCTTGGCAGGAAGGTGTTCGGGTCTTCGGCATTGATACGGCATTCTACCGCATGGCCTTTAACCACAACTTCGTCCTGCTTGATGGACAGCGGTTGACCCGCTGCGATGCGCAGTTGCTCTTTGATCAGGTCAACGCCGGTGATCATTTCGGTTACCGGGTGTTCAACCTGAATACGGGTGTTCATCTCAATGAAGTAGAACTCGCCGTTTTCGAACAGGAACTCGAAAGTACCCGCCCCGCGATAGCCGATATCAACACAGGCTTTGGCGCAACGCTCGCCGATGTAGCGACGCAGTTCCGGAGTAATGCCCGGTGCAGGTGCTTCTTCGACAACTTTCTGGTGACGACGCTGCATGGAGCAGTCACGCTCTGCCAGATAAATTGCGTTACCCTGACCGTCTGCCAGCACCTGAATCTCAATGTGGCGTGGGTTTTCCAGGTACTTCTCCATGTAAACCATGTCGTTGTTGAAAGCCGCTTTCGCTTCCGCTTTGGTCATGGAGATGGATTGTGCCAGTTCGGCATCGCTGCGCACGACGCGCATACCGCGACCGCCGCCGCCGCCGGAGGCTTTGATGATAACCGGATAACCGATGCGTTTAGCATGAGCGCGGTTAGCGTCCATGTCATCACCCAGCGGGCCGTCAGAGCCTGGGACTGTTGGTACACCTGCTTTCTTCATCGCGGTGATTGCGGACACTTTGTCACCCATCAGGCGGATGGTGTCGGCTTTCGGGCCGATGAAGATAAAGCCGGAACGTTCTACCTGTTCAGCAAAGTTGGCGTTCTCAGAGAGGAAGCCATAACCCGGGTGAATTGCCACCGCGCCAGTGATTTCAGCAGCGCTAATGATAGCCGGGATGTTCAGATAGCTTTTTACGGATGCTGCCGGGCCAATACAGACCGTCTCATCCGCCAGCAATACGTGTTTTAAATCGCGATCCGCGCTTGAATGCACCGCGACAGTCTTGATGCCCAGTTCTTTACAGGCACGAAGAATACGCAAGGCAATCTCGCCGCGGTTGGCGATAACAATTTTATCCAACATGTTCGCCTCGTTATTCGATGACGACCAGCGGCTCGTCAAATTCTACCGGTTGACCGCTTTCTACCAGAATCGCTTTAACTACGCCGGATTTGTCGGCTTCGATCTGGTTCATCATTTTCATGGCTTCAACGATGCACAGGGTATCGCCCGCATTCACTTTCTGGCCGATTTCGATGAACGCTTTCGCATCCGGGCTCGGGGTGCGGTAGAACGTACCAACCATTGGGGAGCGTACGATGTGACCACTGATTTCCGCTGCTGCCGGAGCTTCCATACTTGGAGAGGCAGTTTGTGCGACAGCGTTAGACAGAGCTGGCTGCTGCATCACTGGTGCAGCATAAGCCTGTTGCATCATCGGAAAACTTGCAGCTGGCGCTGCACGGCTGATGCGTACAGATTCTTCGCCTTCAGAAATTTCCAGTTCGGAGATGCCTGATTCTTCAACCAGCTCGATCAGTTTTTTAATCTTACGAATATCCATGAGTGGGTTCCGTACTCTTTGTTTAGTGAGATTGTGACAAGCGTTTTACCGCCGTCTGTATAGCATTTTTATAACAGTGAGTGACAAGATGCCACGCATCTCAGGCGCTGCACTGGGTGCTGCTGCCATTAAATGAGATTGCCAGACTTGTTAGTCATTGTGCGGCTATCTTCTGCCATTTTCGGGTAAAAGACAAAATATACCTTCAATATGCGATTGTCACCCTTTCAGCGCTTTAAAAACGCTACCGGGGATAGCAAAGTCGCACATTATAACTATTTCGTAGCAATTGGCAGCTAAATACTGGTCTTATCAGGGAAGATAATCAACCGTTAACATGTAAAGAAAATCGGATCGTCCGTGTTTTGCAACGCACTGCACATAACGTGAAACTACCGCCACCACTGGCGAAACTTCTTGTAACGGCACGCTAACAGCACCGCCGCGAGCGCTGCATAAATAATCGGTTGAGGGGAGATAATTTTTACCGACCACAGATAATGTATGGGTGCCAGGATCGCCACAAGATAGACGAAGTTGTGCAGATACTGCCATTTTTTACCCAGCATTCTCTGTGCAGCTTGCGTAGACGTTAAGGTGAGGGCGAATAATATGACCCAGCTAGCAATGCCCAATGTTAAATAAGGTCGCGTAAGTAATTCGCGCCCTAATAACGCCAGATTATTAATGCCCAGCTCCAGTAACGCGTAGCTGGTTAAATGCAGCGTTGCCCAGGCGAAACACCATAGCCCTAACAGACGACGTGTGCGTATCAATAATGGCTGTTTAGCGTAGCGCGTGAGTGGAGAGACCAGCAAGGTCGCCAGCAAGAATTTCAGAGCTGTCCTACCGGTAAAGTGCTGGATATCTTTGACCGGATCGGCGCTCAGGCCGCCGTGATTTACCGCCCAAAATAGCCAGATAAACGGCAATAATCCGGCAAGATGCAGGCAAACTTTCAGCCTGATAATGTGCTTTGCGGTCAGACGCACTTAAAAATTCTCCTGCAAATTGAGTCCGCGATACAGTGATGCAACCTCTTCGGCATAGCCGTTAAACATCAGCGTGGGCTGACGCTGTACGTCCAGGATACCGCCTGCGCCAATAAAACGCTCAGTGGCCTGGGACCAGCGGGGGTGATCGACATGCGGATTCACGTTGGCATAAAATCCGTATTCATTGGGCGCGGCCAGATTCCAGGTTGTCGGAGGGCGTTCGCGCGTGAGTTTGATACTCACGATCGACTTAATGCCTTTAAATCCATATTTCCACGGCACAATTAAGCGAATGGGCGCGCCATTTTGTGGCGGAAGGGCCTTACCATAAACCCCCACAGTAAGCAGTGTGAGTGGGTGCATTGCTTCATCCAGACGCAGTCCTTCAACATAGGGATATTTTAGCCCGCCGCCAATAAAGCGATCTTTCTGTCCCGGCATATCATCCGGTGCGTACAGCGTTTCGAACGCGACATACTTTGCGTTGCTGGTGGGTTCAACCTGCGCCAGCAGTTTATGTAACGGAAAGCCGATCCACGGCACGACCATTGACCAGGCTTCCACGCAGCGCATCCGATAAATCCGTTCTTCCAGCGGGAAACGGGCGGTCAGCGAATCGTGATCGAGGGTGAGTGGTTTTGCCACCTCGCCACTGATTTGCAACGTCCACGGATCGGTTTTCAGGCTGCCTGCATTGGCTGCCGGATCCGCTTTATCGAGACCGAACTCGTAGAAGTTGTTGTAGCCAGAAACCTTATCCGCAGGCGTTAAAGGAAGTGAATTTTGCCAGGCGGAGGGCTTACTGAAATCAAGCGGCTTACCTGCAGGTGCGGGCGGGCGGTCATTACCCTTAAACCAACTCAGAAGGTCAGCCTGAGCAGAGTGGGGTAAAGACAACGCGGCTGCGCTGATCCCTAGTGCTTTCAGCACCTGGCGACGCTGCATAAAAAAAGCCGACTCGTCAGTGATGTCGGCTTCTGTAAATGGACGTAATTTCTTCATAACAGACTCCCGGCTTACGCGTCATAACTGACAGGGGACGCGTAGTTAATATGGCAGGGAGTCTGTAGATGTGCCGCGAAATTTGGTTAATTAAGTGTAAATTTCTGCGCCAGGGCCTGTTACTTCACCTTCACCAGCGTACGGCCTTGCACCTGGTTATTGATGATGGCATCGGCGAACTTCGGCGCATCCGCCAGCGTAATTTCCGTTGCCGCCTGGGCATAGAAAGATTCCGGCAGATCCTTAACCAGACGCGCCCAGGCCTCTGCACGGCGTGCCGGCGGGGTCATCACCGAGTCCACTCCTTGCAAACGAACGTTACGCAGAATGAATGGCATCACCGTGGTCGGCAGAGCGAAACCACCCGCCAGGCCGCAGGCGGCAACGCAGCCACCGTAGTTCATCTGCGCCAGAACTTTTGCCAGAACTTTGTCGCCAACGGTATCCACCGCGCCAGCCCACAGCTGTTTTTCCAGCGGACGAGACTCGGCAAACTCATCGCGGCCAAGAATACGGTTAGCGCCCAGGCTTTTCAGGTAGTCGTGGGTGCTTTCACGGCCCGAAACCGCCGCAACCTGATAACCCAGCTTATGCAGTAACGCAACGGCTGTGCTGCCCACGCCGCCGCTGGCGCCGGTGACGACAATTTCACCGTCTTGCGGGCGAATACCTGCATCTTCAAGCGCCATTACGCACAGCATAGCGGTAAAGCCGGCGGTACCGATGACCATGGCTTTACGCCCATCCAGTCCTTTTGGCAGCGCAACCAGCCAGTCGCCTTTCACGCGTGCGCGCTCTGCCAGTCCACCCCAATGATTTTCACCCACGCCCCAGCCGGTCAGTAACACTTCCTGACCCGCATGAAAACGGGGATCTTCGCTTGCACGCACGGTACCGGCGAAATCGATACCAGGAATCATCGGAAAATTACGAATGATTTTACCCTTGCCAGTGATAGCCAGAGCATCTTTATAGTTCAGGCTTGACCAGTGGATATCCACCGTAACATCGCCTTCAGGTAGCTGATTTTCGTCGAGGGGTTGAACGGATGCGAGGGTTTTTCCGTCCTGCTGTTCTAAGATCAAAGCCTGCATAACCTGTCCTCAATTCGTATAGTGGATTGGAAAATTATTAATGAAGACTATACTCGCTAATCAAAACATGATGCCGATTCTGCGCAATAAATTGCCAGATATACCTGATTTGGTAGTATGCCCACACTGTATGTATAAATGGACGGATTTTGCGTTCAGTTTTGCATTTTTGGGTCGCTTTATCACTTTCAGGCCTGTTTCATAACTGTCGGAGTTAACACAAGGATGCGATTAACGACGAAATTTTCAGCTTTTGTCACGCTGCTTACTGGGTTAACGATCTTCGTGACTCTGATCGGCTGTTCGCTGAGTTTCTATAACGCTATTCAATATAAGTTCACCACGCGCGTGCAGGCGGTCGCGACGGCGATTGATACGCATCTGGTCTCCAGAGATGTCGTTGCGTTAACCCCGCAAATCGATGAGCTGATGGTTTCTGTTGATATCGTGCGCATCGAACTGTTGCAGGGCGAACACGTGGTGTATGACCACTCGCGCACCAGTAGCTACCGACCGGCAGGGACGAACAATCTCTACCGCGAGATCACCGTACCGTTGGTCAAGCATCCGGGCATGTCATTGCGTCTGGTTTATCAGGATCCGATGGGTAACTATTTCCATTCGCAGCTGACCACCGCACCGCTCACGATAGCCATTGCTTTCATTATTCTGATGCTCTTTTTGTCTGTGCGCTGGCTTCAGCGCCAGCTTTCGGGTCAGGAGCTGCTGGAGATTCGTTCCACACGTATTCTGAACGGCGAACGTGGGCCAAACGTGCGGGGAACGGTCTATGAATGGCCTGCGCGCACCAGCAGTGCGCTCGATATGCTGCTGACTGAAATTCAAAATGCTCGCGAGCAACGCAGCCGCCTGGATACGCTGATTCGTTCCTATGTCGCGCAGGATACAAAAACTGGGCTAAGTAACCGCCTGTTCTTTGATAACCAACTGGCCACGCTGCTGGAAGATCAGGAAAAAGTAGGCTCGCATGGCGTCGTGATGATGGTACGCCTGCCGGACTTTACGCTGCTGCGCGATAGCTGGGGAATCACCCTCGCGGAAGAACAAATCTCGACGCTGATCAATTTGTTGTCGACTTTTATGACGCGCTATCCGGGCGCGTTGCTGGCGCGCTACCACCGTAGCGATTTTGCCATCCTGCTGCCACACCGCACGTTGAAAGAGGCGGAAAGTATTGCCGGGCAATTATTAAAAGCGGTAGATGCACTTCCGGCTAATAAAATGATCGATCGTGCCGATATGGTTCATATTGGCATTTGCGTTTGCCGCAGCGGTCAGTCGCCGGAGCAAGTGATGGATCATGCTGAAGCAGCCACGCGGAATTCGGTATTGCAGGGCGGAAATAGCTGGTCGGTCTATGATGACTCGCTGCCGGAAAAAGGTCGGGGCAACGTACGCTGGCGAACGCTGATCGAACAGATGCTCAGCCGGGGCGGGCCGAGAATTTATCAAAAGCCTGCAGTAACCCGTGAAGGGCGGGTGCACCATCGGGAGCTGATGTGCCGTATTTTTGATGGTAACGAAGAGGTCATTTCGGCGGAATATATGCCGATGGTCCTTCAATTTGGCCTGGCTGAAGAGTATGACCGTTTGCAGATAAGCCGTCTGACCCTGCTTTTGGGTTACTGGCCGCAGGAAAATCTGGCGATGCAGATAACGGTTGAATCGCTTATTCGCCCACGTTTTCAGCGCTGGCTGCGTGATACGCTGATGCAGTGCGAAAAATCATTACGCAAACGCATAATTATTGAACTTGCTGAGGCAGATGTCTGTCAACATATCAGCCGGTTACAGCCCGTCATCAGATTGATGAATGCGCTGGGCGTGCGTATTGCCGTTACGCAGGCGGGGTTAACGCTGGTGAGCACCAGTTGGATTAAAGAGCTTAACGTTGAGTTATTGAAGCTGCATCCAAGTCTGGTGAGGAACATTGATAAGCGAACGGAAAATCAGCTTCTGGTTCAAAGCCTGGTGGAGGCCTGTTCGGGAACACCCACGCAGGTTTACGCTACGGGCGTACGTTCGCGTAGTGAGTGGCATACGCTGACAGAACGCGGAGTTGCGGGTGGGCAAGGGGATTTTTTTGCTGCATCACAACCACTTGACACTAACGTGAAAAAATATTCGCAAAGATACTCGGTTTAACCTGCCGTTTAATTTGTTTTCACGTAGAATAACGCGCGCTGTGCCTTCTGGGGGTGTGCTTGCCTGCTCGCCAGGTTGTAACAGCAAACATGCAGGTGAATGACCTTTGACAGGTTGCAAACAAAAGCGAGGAGTGCTGCTGATTTATTCAGCCCTGATGGACTCAGGCCGGTTTTGTAACAAAGGAAACGAACTGCACTAATTTTCACCGTAGCAGATGATTTTTGCGCCTTGTCGCTGCTGCGTGTGGTTGGTAAAGTAAGCGGATTTTGTTTTCCGCCCCAGCTTTCAGGATTATCCCTTAGTATGTTGAAAAAATTTCGTGGCATGTTTTCCAATGACCTGTCCATTGACCTGGGTACCGCGAATACCCTTATTTATGTAAAAGGACAAGGCATCGTATTGAATGAGCCTTCTGTTGTGGCCATTCGTCAGGATCGTGCCGGTTCGCCGAAAAGCGTGGCTGCAGTAGGTCATGATGCGAAGCAGATGCTGGGTCGTACGCCGGGCAATATCGCTGCAATTCGCCCAATGAAAGACGGCGTTATCGCTGACTTCTTCGTGACTGAAAAAATGCTCCAGCACTTTATCAAGCAAGTGCACAGCAATAGCTTCATGCGCCCAAGCCCGCGCGTACTGGTGTGTGTACCGGTTGGAGCAACTCAGGTTGAACGCCGTGCGATCCGTGAATCAGCTCAGGGCGCAGGTGCTCGTGAAGTCTTCCTGATCGAAGAGCCGATGGCGGCTGCGATCGGTGCGGGTCTGCCAGTTTCTGAAGCAACCGGTTCAATGGTTGTTGATATCGGTGGTGGTACCACTGAAGTTGCCGTTATCTCCCTGAACGGCGTGGTTTACTCCTCTTCTGTTCGTATTGGCGGCGACCGCTTTGATGAAGCCATCATTAATTATGTTCGTCGTAACTACGGTTCTCTGATCGGTGAAGCGACCGCAGAACGTATTAAACACGAGATCGGTTCCGCTTATCCGGGCGACGAAGTGCGCGAAATCGAAGTTCGCGGTCGTAACCTGGCTGAAGGCGTTCCGCGCGGCTTTACCCTGAACTCCAACGAGATTCTGGAAGCCCTGCAGGAACCGCTGACCGGTATCGTTAGCGCGGTAATGGTTGCACTGGAACAGTGCCCGCCGGAACTGGCGTCTGACATCTCCGAACGCGGTATGGTGCTGACCGGTGGCGGTGCGCTGCTGCGTAACCTTGACCGTCTGTTAATGGAAGAAACCGGTATTCCAGTTGTTGTTGCTGAAGATCCGCTGACCTGCGTGGCGCGCGGTGGCGGCAAGGCGCTGGAAATGATCGACATGCACGGCGGCGACCTGTTCAGCGAAGAGTAATCGGATGCAGGTTGGGTAGCCCCCGCGGGTTGCCCTTCCGCTCTGATACGAGAATACGCATAGACTATGAAGCCAATTTTTAGCCGTGGCCCTTCGCTACAGATTCGCCTTATTCTGGCGGTGCTGGTGGCGCTCGGCGTTATTATTGCCGACAGCCGCTTGGGTACGTTTAGTCAAATCCGAACGTACATGGATACCGCCGTCAGTCCTTTCTACTTTATCTCAAATGGTCCTCGTGAATTACTTGACGGCGTGTCGCAAACGCTGGCTTCGCGTGACCAACTCGAACTTGAAAACCGGGCATTGCGTCAGGAACTGCTGCTGAAAAATAGCGAACTGCTGATGCTGGGGCAATACAAACAGGAGAACGCGCGTTTGCGCGAGCTGCTGGGATCGCCATTGCGTCAGGACGAACAAAAGATGGTGACGCAAGTCATCTCAACGGTTAATGACCCTTACAGCGATCAGGTGGTGATCGACAAAGGGAGCGTTAACGGCGTCTACGAAGGTCAGCCGGTTATTAGTGACAAAGGCGTTGTGGGTCAGGTCGTGGCGGTGGCTAAACTGACGAGCCGCGTGCTGCTGATTTGCGATGCGACGCATGCGCTGCCCATTCAGGTTCTGCGTAACGATATTCGCGTGATCGCTGCGGGTAACGGCTGCACTGACGATCTTCAGCTCGAACACCTGCCGGCCAATACCGACATTCGCGTTGGCGATGTGCTGGTCACCTCGGGTCTGGGCGGACGTTTCCCTGAAGGTTATCCGGTTGCTGTTGTTTCTTCCGTTAAGCTGGACACTCAGCGCGCTTATACCGTGATTCAGGCTCGCCCGACCGCGGGTCTGCAGCGTTTGCGCTATCTGTTGCTGTTGTGGGGTGCCGATCGTAATGGCGCGAACCCGATGACGCCGGAAGAAGTACACCGCGTTGCCAATGAACGTCTGATGCAAATGATGCCGCAAGTTCTGCCAGCACCAGATGCCATGGGGCCGCCTGCGCCAGTGCCAACTCCTGCAACAGGTGTGACTTCTGCGCCTGTGGATACCACGCCGCCACAACCTGCTCCGCGTAAGCCGGGAGGACAGTAAGTGGCAAGCTATCGTAGCCAGGGACGTTGGGTGATTTGGCTCTCGTTCCTTATTGCACTGTTGCTGCAAGTCATGCCCTGGCCGGATGACATTCTGGTTTTCCGGCCAAACTGGGTACTGCTCATCTTGTTGTATTGGATCCTGGCGCTGCCGCATCGCGTAAATGTGGGCACGGGATTTGTGGTGGGTGCCATACTGGATCTCATCAGCGGCTCCACGCTTGGCGTGCGCGCATTGTCGATGAGTATCATTGCTTATCTGGTCGCGCTGAAATTCCAGCTATTCCGAAACCTCGCGCTCTGGCAACAGGCGCTGGTGGTCATGTTGTTATCACTGGTCGTGGATATTATTGTTTTCTGGGCCGAGTTTTTAGTGATCAACGTCTCTTTCAGACCTGAAGTGTTCTGGAGTAGTGTAGTGAATGGCGTGCTTTGGCCATGGCTATTCTTACTGATGCGTAAAGTCCGTCAGCAGTTTGCGGTGCAATAAGGTTGATATGAATACTCTGTATCTTGCTTCAGGTTCTCCACGTCGTCAGGAGTTGCTCGCTCAGCTTGGTGTTACGTTTGAACGACTGATCCCTGGGATTGAAGAACAGCGGCACCCGCAGGAAAGTGCGCAGCAGTACGTTTCCCGTCTGGCGCGCGAAAAAGCGCAGGCTGGTGTAGCGCTGGCACCGCGCGATTTGCCGGTATTGGGTGCGGATACCATCGTTATCCTTAATGGCGAAGTGCTGGAAAAACCGCACGACGCTGCCCACGCCGCAGCAATGCTGCGCAAACTGTCGGGCAAAACGCATCAAGTTATGACGGCCGTGGCACTGGCCGATTGCCAGCACAGTCTGGACTGCCTGGTAGTGACGGAAGTGACATTCAGAGCACTAACCGATGAGGACATCGCGGGTTATGTTGCCAGCGGTGAACCAATGGATAAAGCAGGTGCATACGGTATTCAAGGGTTGGGTGGCTGTTTTGTCAGGAAGATAAATGGCAGCTATCACGCCGTAGTCGGCTTACCGCTGGTAGAAACGTATGAGTTGCTGACCAATTTTAACGCACTGCGTGAGAAAAGGGATAAACATGACGGCTGAATTGTTGGTAAACGTAACGCCATCGGAAACTCGGGTGGCTTACATTGATGGCGGTATTCTGCAGGAAATTCATATTGAACGTGAGGCGCGACGCGGAATCGTAGGCAATATCTACAAAGGTCGTGTAAGTCGTGTACTTCCGGGTATGCAGGCGGCTTTTGTAGATATTGGACTGGATAAAGCCGCATTTCTTCACGCTTCTGACATCATGCCGCACACCGAATGCGTGGCGGGTGAAGAACAAAAACAGTTCACCGTACGCGACATTTCTGAACTGGTGCGCCAGGGTCAGGATCTGATGGTGCAGGTGGTAAAAGATCCTTTGGGAACGAAGGGCGCACGCCTGACGACGGACATCACGCTTCCTTCCCGTTATCTCGTTTTTATGCCGGGGGCCTCGCACGTTGGCGTATCCCAACGTATCGAAAGCGAAACGGAACGCGAACGTCTGAAAAAAGTGGTGGCGGATTACTGCGATGAGCAGGGTGGCTTCATCATTCGCACGGCGGCAGAAGGCGTATGCGAAGAGGATCTGGCCTCGGATGCTGCCTACCTGAAGCGCGTCTGGACAAAAGTCATGGAGCGTAAAAAGCGCCCGCAAACGCGCTACCAGATGTACGGTGAACTGGCACTGGCACAGCGCGTGTTGCGTGACTTTGCTGATGCGCAGCTTGACCGCATCCGCGTCGACTCCCGTCTGACCTATGAGGCGTTACTGGAATTTACGGCGGAATATATCCCCGAGATGACCAGCAAGCTGGAACATTACAGCGGGCGTCAGCCTATTTTTGATCTCTTTGACGTAGAGAATGAAATCCAGCGCGCGCTGGAACGCAAGGTTGAGCTGAAGTCCGGCGGTTATCTGATCATCGATCAAACTGAAGCTATGACCACCGTCGACATCAATACCGGCGCGTTTGTTGGGCATCGTAATCTCGACGACACTATCTTTAATACTAATATTGAAGCAACGCAGGCCATTGCTCGTCAGCTGCGTCTGCGTAACCTCGGCGGCATTATCATTATCGATTTTATCGACATGAATAATGAAGATCACCGTCGCCGGGTGCTGCACTCCCTGGAGCAGGCTCTGAGCAAGGATCGTGTAAAAACCAGCATTAACGGTTTTTCACAGCTGGGCCTGGTGGAGATGACGCGCAAACGCACACGTGAAAGCGTGGAACATGTATTGTGCAACGAGTGTCCAACCTGCCATGGGCGTGGTACGGTGAAAACGGTGGAAACCGTATGTTATGAAATCATGCGCGAAATCGTGCGGGTACACCATGCATATGACTCCGATCGTTTCCTGGTTTATGCCTCTCCGGCAGTGGCTGAAACCCTGAAAGGTGAAGAGTCACATGCGCTGGCGGAGGTTGAGATCTTTGTCGGCAAACAGGTCAAAGTACAAATCGAACCGCTGTATAACCAGGAGCAGTTCGACGTCGTCATGATGTAAATCGTGTAGTGGCACCCGCGCATGTAGGCCGGATAAGGCGCAAGCGCCGTCATCCGGCAATATTCACTCAAGGGGTGTGAGTCATATTTTTTGGTAGACAAGGAGAGGTGCGTGAGGCGATTGCCGGGGATATTACTGCTCACTGGAGCCGCATTCGTTGTCATCGCAGCGCTGCTGGTCAGTGGACTGCGCCTTGCGTTACCTCATCTTGATAGCTGGCGTCCAGCCATTCTTGGCAAGATTGAATCCGCTACAGGTCTACCTGTTTCCGCCAGTCAGCTTTCTGCCAGCTGGCAAAATTTCGGTCCTACGCTTGAAGCGCGTAATATCCAAGCGCAGCTAAAAGATGGGGGAGAATTTTCGGTAAAACGCGTCACGCTGGCGCTGGATGTCTGGCAAAGTTTGCTGCACATGCGTTGGCAGTTTCGCGATCTCACCTTTTGGCAACTGCAGTTGCGCACCAATACTCCTATCCAGCGTAGCGAAGGCGGAGATGGAATTGAAACCGACCATCTCAGCAATCTCTTCCTGCGTCAGTTTGATCATTTCGATCTACGCGACAGTCATATCAGCTTTATAACCCTCTCAGGCCAACGTGCTGAACTGGCGATCCCACAGCTTACCTGGCTGAACAATAAAAATCGGCATCGCGCCGAGGGTCAGGTCAGCCTCTCCAGCCTGACCGGACAGCACGGCGTTATGCAGGTGAGGATGGATCTGCGCGACGATAATGGGCTATTGAATAATGGTCGGGTCTGGTTGCAGGCAGACGACATTGACGTCAAACCGTGGTTGGGCAAATGGATGCAGGATAATGTCGCGCTACAAACCGCGCGTTTTAGCCTGGAAGCATGGATGACGATCAGCAAAGGCGTCGTTTCTGGTGGCGATGTCTGGCTGAAAAAAGGTGGAGCAAGTTGGCTGGGTGAAAATCGTACGCACACGCTCTCCGTCGATAATCTGACGGCGCACATCAGCCGTGAAGAGGCGGGCTGGCAATTCTCTATTCCCGATACTCGTATTACCATGGATGATAAACCCTGGCCGAGCGGTGCATTAACGCTGGCATGGATCCCTGAGCAGGAAGTCGGTGGCGAGAATAACAAACGCAGCGACGAGTTACGCATTCGCGCCAGCAATCTGGAACTGGCCGGGTTAGAAGGTCTGCGCCCGATGGCGTCCAGGTTATCACCAGCGTTGGGTGATATCTGGCGGGCCACGCAGCCAAGCGGCAAGATCGATGTGTTGGCGCTGGATATCCCGTTACAGGCGACAGAAAAAACCCGCTTCCTGTCCTCGTGGACCGATTTGGCCTGGAAACAGTGGAAGCTGCTGCCGGGGGCAGAACATTTCTCCGGTACGCTTGCGGGCAGCGTTGAAAATGGGGCGCTCACCGCCTCCATGAAGCAAGCCAAAATGCCGTATGAAACTGTCTTCCGCGCGCCGCTGGAAATAGAGAACGGCGTGGCGACGCTAAGCTGGCTGAAAAATGATAAAGGTTTTCAGTTAGATGGGCGCAACATCGATGTTAAAGCGAAAGCGGTACGCGCACGCGGTGGTTTTCGCTATCTGCAGCCCACTGGAGATGAACCGTGGTTAGGCATTCTGGCTGGCATTAGCACCGACGACGGCTCTCAGGCCTGGCGCTATTTCCCGGAAAACTTGATGGGCAAAGAGCTGGTTGACTACCTCAGCGGCGCTATTCAGGGCGGCGAAGCGGATAACGCCACGCTGGTGTATGGCGGTAACCCGCATCTGTTCCCGTATCTGCACAACGAAGGGCAATTTCAGGTTCTGGTGCCGCTACGTAACGCGAAATTTGCTTTCCAGCCCGACTGGCCTGCGCTAACCGATCTCAATATTGAACTGAACTTCATTAACGATGGTCTGTGGATGAAGACGGATAGCGTCAATTTAGGCGGCGTGAAGGCCAGTAACCTGACGGCTAATATTCCCGACTATGCTAAAGAAAAACTGCTGATTGATGCCGATATCAACGGGCCGGGCAAGGCGGTCGGACCTTATTTTGATGAGACGCCGTTGAAGGACTCCCTCGGCGCTACGCTTGAGCAGTTGCAGATTGACGGCGATGTGAATGCTCGCTTACATCTGGATATTCCGCTAGACGGCTCGCTGGTTACCGCCAAAGGCGATGTCAACCTGCGTAATAACAGCCTGTTTATTAAACCGCTCGACAGCACGCTGAAGAATTTGAATGGTAAATTCAGCTTTATCAACGGCGATCTGAAGAGCGAGCCGATGACGGCGAACTGGTTTAATCAGCCGCTGAACGTCGACTTCTCCACCACCGAAGGGGCGAAAGCCTATCAGGTAGCCGTGAACCTGCAAGGCGACTGGCAGCCAACCCGCATGGGGATTTTACCAGCGCAGGTCAACGATGCCTTAAGCGGCAGCATGGCGTGGAATGGCAAGGTGGGTATCGATCTTCCGTATCATGCCGGACCGACCTACGACATTGAGCTTAAAGGCGACCTGAAGAATGTAAGTAGCCACTTACCTGCTCCGCTGAATAAGGCAGCCGGTGAGGCATTACCGGTGAACGTTAAGGCCAACGGCAATCTGCGCAGTTTTGAAGTGACCGGCAACGCGGGCAGTAAGAACCACTTTAACAGCCGCTGGTTGCTGAATCAGAAACTGACGCTTGACCGCGCAATCTGGACGTCGGAAAGCCGTACCGTGCCCGCGTTACCCGATCAGCAAGGCATTGAGCTTAACCTTCCCCCTATGGATGGCGCGCAATGGCTGGCGTTGTTCCAGAAAGGCGCAGCAGATAACGTTGGCACCAACGCCAACTTCCCGCAGCGCATCACGGTGCGTACGCCATCGTTATCCCTGGGCGGTCAGCAGTGGAATAACTTGAGTATCGTGTCTGAGCCTGCGAGCAATGGCTCCATCGTGCAGGCGCAGGGACGTGAAATTAATGCCACGCTGGCTATGCGCAATAATGCGCCGTGGCTGGCCAATATTAAGTATCTTTATTACAACCCCAGCGCGGCGAAAGCGTCGCCGACGAAAGCACCACTGAATAGTACTCCAGCCTCGCCGTTTTCCGCCGTGGGCAACGTCAGCTTCCACGGCTGGCCGGATGTTCAGTTACGCTGTGCCGAGTGCTGGATGTGGGGACAGAAATACGGGCGCATTGACGCCGATGTGGCGATTAAAGGCGACACGCTAACGCTGAGTAACGGTCTGTTGGATACAGGCTTTGCCAGACTGACCACCGATGGTGTGTGGGTGAACGCGCCGGGCAAAGAACGAACGTCACTGAAGGGTAAACTGAGCGGCAGTAAAATTGACTCCGCTGCCAGTTTCTTTGGCGTATCGACCCCGATTCGTAACTCTTCGTTCAACGTGGAGTATGACCTGCACTGGCGTAACCCGCCATGGGATCCAGATGAAGCTTCGCTGAATGGGATTTTGCGTACCCGGTTGGGCAAAGGTGAGCTTACTGAACTCAGCACCGGACATGCGGGGCAACTATTGCGACTGCTGAGCTTTGATGCGTTGCTGCGTAAACTGCGTTTTGATTTTAGCGATACTTTCAGCGAAGGTTTCTATTTCGACTCGATTCGCAGCACGGCCTGGATCAAAGATGGCGTGATGCATACCGATGACACGCTGGTGGACGGTCTGGAGGCAGACATTGCGATGAAAGGCTCGGTGAACCTGGTGCGCCGGGAGCTGGATATGGAAGCCATTGTCGCGCCGGAAATTTCTGCCACCGTAGGCGTTGCCGCTGCGTTTGCTGTCAATCCAATTGTCGGCGCGGCGGTGTTTGCTGCCAGTAAGGTTCTGGGACCATTGTGGAGCAAAGTGTCGATTCTGCGTTATCGCATCACCGGTCCGGTCGATAAGCCGCAGATTAACGAAGTTCTGCGTCAGCCGCGCAAAGAAAGCCAGCAATAATTTGACGGGGGCGAGTAATTGCCCCAATCTCAACATAGATCCTCTACCGCAGTCCGTAGGCCGGATAAGGCGTTCACGCCGCCATCCGGCATTGAAGTGCCTGATGGCGACGCTGGCGCGTTTTATCAGGCCTACAACAGTAACTAATGAGTAGCAAAACGATGAGTCTGAACCTGGTAAGTGAACAATTGCTAGCGGCAAATGGCCTGAAACATCAGGATCTGTTTGCCATCCTGGGCCAACTGGCCGAACGCCGTCTTGATTACGGCGATCTCTATTTTCAGTCGAGCTATCACGAATCCTGGGTTTTAGAAGACCGCATCATTAAAGATGGTTCTTACAATATCGATCAGGGCGTTGGCGTGCGCGCCATCAGCGGCGAAAAAACAGGGTTTGCCTATGCAGACCAGATTAGCCTGCTGGCGCTGGAGCAGAGTGCTCATGCTGCCCGTACTATCGTGCGTGACAGCGGTGACGGCAAAGTAAAAACGCTGGGAGCTGTGGAGCATCAGGCACTTTACACCTCGGTTGATCCCCTGCAGAGCATGAGCCGCGAAGAGAAACTGGATATTCTGCGCCGCGTAGACAGCGTGGCGCGTGCCGCCGACAAGCGCGTCCAGGAAGTAACCGCCAGCCTGACCGGTGTTTATGAACTGATCCTGGTAGCAGCGACCGACGGTACGCTGGCCGCTGACGTTCGCCCGCTGGTACGCCTGTCCGTAAGCGTACAGGTGGAAGAGGACGGTAAGCGCGAGCGCGGCGCCAGCGGTGGCGGCGGTCGTTTTGGCTATGACTATTTCCTGGGCGACCTTGATGGTGAAGTTCGTGCTGACGCATGGGCGAAAGAAGCCGTACGCATGGCGTTGGTTAATCTCTCAGCGGTAGCTGCGCCTGCTGGTACGCTGCCGGTAGTACTCGGCGCTGGCTGGCCTGGCGTTCTGCTGCATGAAGCGGTCGGTCATGGTCTGGAAGGCGACTTTAACCGCCGTGGTACCTCGGTATTCAGCGGTCACATGGGTGAGCTGGTAGCGTCAGAACTGTGCACCGTTGTGGATGATGGCACAATGGCGGACCGTCGTGGCTCTGTGGCTATTGATGATGAAGGCACGCCGGGTCAGTACAACGTGCTGATCGAAAACGGTATTCTGAAAGGCTACATGCAGGACAAACTGAATGCGCGCCTGATGGGCGTTGCGCCAACGGGTAACGGTCGCCGCGAATCTTACGCGCACCTGCCGATGCCACGTATGACCAACACCTATATGCTGCCGGGGAAATCTACGCCGCAGGAAATCATCGAATCCGTTGAATACGGTATTTATGCGCCTAACTTCGGCGGCGGCCAGGTGGATATCACCTCCGGAAAATTTGTGTTCTCTACGTCTGAAGCATATCTGATTGAAAACGGTAAAGTCACCAAACCGGTGAAAGGCGCGACGCTGATTGGCTCTGGTATCGAAGCGATGCAGCAGATTTCGATGGTGGGTAACGACCTGAAACTGGATAACGGGGTTGGCGTGTGCGGTAAAGAAGGGCAGAGCCTGCCGGTGGGCGTGGGCCAGCCCACGCTGAAGGTGGATAACCTGACCGTGGGTGGCACCGCATAACATCATGATGTATGCCCGATAAGCACCAGTGCGATCGGGCATCTTTCCGGATGCGGCGTCAATGCCTTATCCGGCCTATACTTTTTTTATTTCTCTTTTCCCCGACCGTACATTCCCTGAAACAACTGCGCTACATCGACAAAATAGTCTGTCAGATAGTTAATCACCACCTGCACCTTGAGCGGCAATTTGTCTTTTTCGGTATACAGCGCATAGACCGGACGAGGATCCGACTGGTAGCGGGGAAGCAGAATCTCCACTTCGCCACGATTGATCTCATTGATCACCCACATCAGCGGTACATAGGCAATGCCCGCGCCTGCGGCCAGCCAGCGCACCAATGTCATCGGATCGTTAGTCACAAAACGACCCTCTGGGATCAGGCGGGTGGAAATTCCTTCCGGAGCGATAAGCTCGAATTCATTATCCGGGCGCACGCTGTATTCCAGCCACGAGTGGTTGCTGAGATCGGCAGGTTTCTCCGGGGTGCCAAACTGTGCGAGATAGCTTTTCGCCGCGCAGACCACCATCGGCATAGCCCCCAAACGGCGTGAAAACAGGCTGGAGTCCTGCAACGCGCCGACGCGGATAACCACGTCCAGACCATCAGCGATTAAATCCGGGGCCGGGATGCCGGTCACCAGATTTACCGTCAATCCCGGATACTCTTTCAGCATCGTGGCGGTTAATCCGGCGAGGACATTTTGTGCCATAGTTGAAGAACAGCCAATGCGCAGAGTGCCGATGGGCGTGTTGTTAAAGGCATAGAGTTGCTCGTGAACATCCTGCGCTTCGTGCAGCATTCTCCGGCAGCCCTGATAATATATTTTACCGGCTTCAGTTAGCCCAATGCTACGCGTGCTGCGGTTTAGCAGCTTGACTTGTAGCTCATCTTCCAGTTTTGAGACCGTCTGGCTTATCGATGAAACGCTCATTTGTAGCTGTCTTGCGGCGGCAGTGAAGGAGCCCATTTCGACAACTTTGGCGAACACCGACATACGTTTTAATCGTTCCATTGTTCACTCTGGCTTAAAAGTGATTTAGATCACATAATATAGATAACAGCATAACAGTTACGTTAATATATTATTATTCAAATAACGGCTATGTCGCTCTCGCCTGGCTCATCCTTGCCCTTCTCTGCGGTGACATACGCTAGAAAATCTATCATCTGCACTCTCTTACGTTACCAAGGTCAACATGAGTCTGTTTCCCGTTATCGTGGTGTTTGGTCTGTCCTTCCCACCGATTTTTTTCGAATTACTTTTGTCACTGGCGATTTTCTGGCTGGTGCGCCGGGTGCTTGTTCCGACTGGCATCTATGATTTTGTCTGGCATCCGGCTCTGTTTAACACCGCGCTGTATTGCTGTCTGTTCTATTTAATAACGCGCCTGTTCGTTTGAGGTTGAAGTGAAAACACTAACAAGAAAACTCTCCCGCACGGCCATTACCGTGATACTGGTCATTCTGGCTTTCATCGCTATTTTCCGCGCATGGGTGTTCTACACCGAGTCGCCGTGGACACGTGATGCGCGTTTCAGCGCCGATGTCGTCGCGATTGCGCCGGATGTTGCGGGCCTTATTACCAACGTTAACATCCATGATAACCAACTGGTGAAAAAGGATCAGATCCTGTTCACTATCGACCAGCCACGCTATAAGAAAGCCCTCGAGCAGGCCGAAGCTGACGTGGCCTATTATCAGGTACTGGCGCAGGAAAAACGCCAGGAGGCCGGTCGTCGTAACCGGCTGGGCGTGCAGGCTATGTCTCGTGAAGAGATTGACCAATCAAACAACGTCCTGCAAACCGTATTACACCAGCTTGCGAAGGCGCAAGCGACCCGCGATCTGGCGAAATTAGATCTGGAACGTACCGTTATTCGCGCGCCAGCAGACGGCTGGGTGACGAACCTGAACGTCTATAGCGGCGAATTTATCACGCGCGGTTCCACGGCGGTGGCATTGGTCAAACAGCATTCTTTCTATGTGCTGGCGTATATGGAAGAAACCAAACTGGAAGGCGTCCGCCCTGGGTATCGCGCTGAAATCACCCCGCTTGGCAGTAATAATGTGCTGAAGGGCACGGTTGATAGCGTGGCGGCTGGCGTAACGAATGCCAGCAGCACGCGGGACGCCAAGGGTATGGCGACCATTGATTCCAATCTTGAATGGGTGCGTCTGGCGCAGCGTGTGCCGGTACGAATTCGTCTTGATGAGCAGCAGGGAACCTTGTGGCCTGCCGGGACGACGGCGACCGTCGTCATTACCGGCAAGCAGGATCGCGATGCCAGCCAGGAATCTTTCTTCCGTAAAATGGCGCACCGCCTGCGCGAGTTTGGTTAATCGCGATGGGTATTTTCTCCATTGCCAACCAGCATATCCGCTTTGCGGTAAAACTGGCCTGCGCGATTGTACTGGCGCTGTTCGTTGGCTTTCACTTCCAGCTTGAGACCCCGCGCTGGGCGGTGCTGACCGCGGCCATTGTGGCGGCAGGTCCGGCCTTTGCCGCTGGCGGAGAACCTTATTCAGGTGCTATCCGCTATCGCGGCATGTTGCGTATTGTCGGGACATTTATCGGCTGTATTGCCGCCCTGATCATTATCATCAGCATGATCCGCGCCCCACTATTGATGATCCTGGTGTGTTGTATCTGGGCTGGTTTTTGTACCTGGATCTCGTCGTTAGTGAAGATCGAAAACTCTTATGCCTGGGGGCTTTCAGGCTATACGGCGCTGATCATCGTCATTACTATCCAGGCTGAACCGCTGCTGACGCCGCAATTTGCGCTCGAACGCTGTAGTGAAATTGTGATGGGTATTGTCTGTGCCATTGTTGCCGACCTGCTCTTTTCGCCCCGTTCGGTGAAGCAGGAGATTGATGTTGAACTGGATAGCCTGCTGGTGGCGCAATATCAGCTTATGCAGCTGTGCATTAAGCATGGCGACAGTGAGGAAGTGGACAAAGCTTGGGGAGATTTAGTCCGGCGTACGGCGGCGCTGGAAGGCATGCGTAGTAACCTGAATATGGAGTCCTCGCGCTGGGTGCGGGCTAACCGCAGACTCAAGGCATTGAATACGCTGTCGCTTACGCTTATCACACAATCCTGCGAAACCTATCTTATTCAGAATACCCGACCAGAACTGATCACCGATACCTTCCGCGAGTTGTTCGATACGCCGGTTGAAACGGTACAGGATGTCCATAAACAGCTGAAGCGGATGCGTCGGGTGATTGCATGGACCGGTGAACGTGACACACCTGTCACAATTTACACCTGGGCCGGGGCGGCAACGCGCTATCTGTTACTTAAACGTGGAGTTGTCAGCAACACCAAAATTAGCGCTATCGAAGAAGAGATCCTGCAAGGTGAACCGGTGGTGAAAGTGGAATCTGCCGAGCGTCACCATGCGATGGTTAACTTTTGGCGCACCACGCTTTCTTGTGTGCTGGGAACCTTATTCTGGCTGTGGACCGGCTGGACATCCGGCAGCGGCGCAATGGTGATGATTGCGGTCGTCACCTCGCTGGCAATGCGTTTGCCCAACCCGCGCATGGTGGCGATAGACTTTATCTACGGTACGTTGGCGGCGTTACCGCTCGGGGCACTCTATTTCCTGGTGATTATCCCTAATACGCAGCAAAGCATGTTGTTGCTGTGCCTGAGCCTGGCAGTGCTGGGATTCTTTCTGGGGATTGAAGTACAGAAACGACGGCTGGGTTCGATGGGGGCGCTGGCCAGCACCATTAATATCATCGTGCTGGATAACCCGATGACCTTCCACTTTAGCCAGTTCCTTGACAGTGCACTGGGGCAGATTGTTGGCTGCATGTTGGCGTTTATCGTCATTCTGCTGGTGCGTGATAACTCTCGTGACAGAACGGGTCGTGTGTTGCTCAACCAGTTTGTCTCGGCGGCGGTTTCAGCGATGACCACCAACGTGGTACGTCGTAAAGAAAACCACCTCCCGGCGCTTTATCAGCAGCTGTTTTTGCTGATGAACAAATTTCCGGGCGACCTGGCGAAGTTTCGCCTGGCGCTGACCATGATCATCGCGCATCAGCGCCTGCGCGATGCGCCGGTGCCGGTAAACGAAGATCTCTCCGCATTCCATCGCCAGCTTCGACGCACTGCCGATCGCGTGATTTCTGCAGGAAATGACGACAAGCGCCGACGCTACTTTAGCCAGTTGCTGGAAGAGCTTGAGATCTATCAGGAGAAATTAATCATCTGGCAAGCACCACCACAGGTGACCGAGCCGGTAAAACGACTCAGTGGGATGTTGCACAAATACCAGCATGCGCTGGTCAGTAATTAAGAGTTGAAAACCGACGCTAAAAGCGTCGGTTTTTTTATGGCTATACTTACCTGAAAATGCGAGAGACCCCTACATATTGGCGGTCTGTAGAGTGGCTGGCGTCGGGATGGTGGCTATAGATGAATATCTATACATTTGATTTTGACGAGATAGAAGACCAGGGTGATTTCTATCGCGAGTTTACGCGCACGTTCGGTCTCGCCAGGGAGAAGGTGGTTGATTTAGATTCTCTGTGGGAGGTGGTTATCGGGGAAGTTTTACCGTTGCCGCTGGAGATTGAATTTGTCCATTTACCGGACAAGCTGCGCAGGCGATACGGCGCGCTGATTTTACTGTTCGATGAAGCGGAAGAAGAGCTGGAAGGGCAGTTGCGTTTTAACGTTCGCCACTCAATGTAAGGTATAAAAAAGCCCCCGGCAGGCGGGGGCAAGTCGTCGGACTTAGACGACGAGGGTTTATTTGTAGAGTTCTGCAGTAGCGTGCCAGTGAGCACCTTCACGGAGTTCGGTGACGCGATAGCTGCTGGCGCCTGCTTTTTCAGCCTTAGCGGCGATGGCCTGACGCATGTCCATTGGTGAACTACCGATCTGAGATACGGAGATGCTACCCATAGATTGCAGATTCTGTGCTTCTTGTGAGTTCACCTGAGTAACCGCGGCGCTTGCACCGAAGGAGAGAACAGAAAGAAGGCTTAAGGTTGCAATAGTAGTTTTGATTTTCATGATATTTACCTCGTCGAATTCTTTTATAGGGGTCTGTGTTCTGTGACCCTCATCACAAAATCAAGTATACACTAATAACCTTATAAATTAATACCACGCTAATTGTTTCCGTGGGTATTAAGTGTTAAGAAAAATATTTTTTATAACCAAATGGAATTAAAAAGAGCGTTTCGAACATTTTAAAAGAAATAAATTAAATAAAATCAATTGGATATGGTTTTTTGCAAAATGTGCGTTTTTAAGCCATCACATTCACTATGTGAATGGTTTTTGACGGTTAAACGCACCATTTGTTAAATGCATAGCAGTTAAAAATAGACGGAAGGGGGTAGAAAGAGAGTGTTTTCCCCCGCCGCGAGACGACGGGGAGGCGGTATTACAGTTCTTGTTCGAACAGTTCCAGAATGGCTTCGTACAGATCTTTTACCGTAAAACCCTTAGCTGGGGTGGTGAAGATGGTATCGTCACCGGCAATCGTACCCAGGATACCTTCCGCTTTCCCCAATGAGTCCAGCAGACGTGCAATCAACTGAGCAGCGCCAGGACTAGTATGAATAACCACGACCGCATCGTTATAGTCGATATCCAGCACCAGATTTTTCAGCGGACTGGAGGTTGTAGGCACGCCCAGTTCCGCCGGAAGGCAGTACACCATTTCCATTTTCGCATTGCGGGTACGCACGGCGCCAAATTTGGTCAGCATGCGTGAAACCTTGGACTGATTGATATTATCAAAGCCCTGATCCTGCAATGCGAGGACGATTTCGCCTTGAGAGCTGAACTTTTCTTCTTTAAGCAGCGCTTTAAACGCCTTTACTAATTCTTCTTGTTTTGCCGAGCTTCGCATAAGTCACCCGTAATATGGCGGTAGAAACAACATTATTGTGCATACAGATGAATTTTTATGCAAACAGTCTGCCTTGTTCAAGGCTGAAATAATGTTATGAAAGAGCGGAATTTTATCAAATTTAGTTATCAAGAAACATGCCTGTGTCACGGCTCGCAAATAAGGTTAAAAGTAAATTAAATGTTATCAAATTGATGTTGTTTTGAGAGGTGGGTAGGGTATATTGTCAGCACCTGTTGGAAAGTTGCTCTACTGTGCGGGTGGTTTTGAATTACGTAACTTAGGTTTTATTTTACGTAAGTTAAATGCATAAAAGCCAAATTTGCGTGACTACGCATTCTTGACGCGTGGTTGTTGTATTCGTTGGATTTGTGAATTAAGGTCGCCGCCGCGGAGCAATAGACACTTTGCTTATCAATATAATAAGGAGTTTAGGATGAAAGTTGCAGTCCTCGGCGCTGCTGGTGGTATCGGTCAGGCGCTAGCATTACTGTTAAAAACCCAACTGCCTTCAGGTTCAGAACTCTCCCTGTACGACATCGCTCCAGTAACGCCTGGTGTGGCCGTTGATTTGAGCCATATCCCTACTGCTGTGAAAATCAAAGGCTTCAGTGGCGAAGACGCTACTCCTGCACTGGAAGGTGCTGATGTAGTACTGATCTCCGCGGGCGTCGCACGTAAACCGGGTATGGATCGTTCCGACCTGTTCAACGTTAACGCCGGTATCGTGAAGAATCTGGTGCAGCAGGTTGCTAAAACCTGTCCGAAAGCATGTATCGGTATCATCACCAACCCGGTGAACACGACCGTTGCTATCGCTGCAGAAGTCCTGAAAAAAGCAGGCGTATACGATAAGAACAAACTGTTTGGCGTGACCACGCTGGACATCATCCGCTCCAACACCTTTGTTGCGGAACTGAAAGGCAAGCAGCCTGGCGACGTTGAAGTCCCGGTTATTGGCGGCCACTCTGGCGTGACCATTCTGCCGCTGCTGTCACAAATTCCTGGCGTAAGCTTCACCGAGCAAGAAGCAGCTGACCTGACCAAACGTATCCAGAATGCGGGTACTGAAGTTGTGGAAGCTAAAGCCGGTGGCGGATCTGCAACCCTGTCTATGGGTCAGGCCGCAGCACGTTTCGGACTGTCACTGGTTCGCGCACTGAGCGGCGAAAAAGGTGTGGTTGAATGTGCTTACGTTGAAGGCGATGGTCAGTATGCTCGCTTCTTCTCTCAGCCGCTGCTGCTGGGTAAAAACGGCGTAGAAGAGCGTCAGTCTATCGGCAAGCTGAGCGCGTTTGAACAAGCTGCGCTGGAAGGTATGCTGGATACGCTGAAGAAAGATATCACTCTGGGCGAAGAGTTCGTTAAGTAACGAACTGCCCAAAAGTAAAAAACCGGAGCACTTGCTCCGGTTTTTTTATATCCGTATTAGTTGGTCGCCGGATATTCCTGAATCGTGACCTGCAGCGTCAACTGCTTGTCATCGCGCATCACGACCACGGAGATAACTGAACCTGGTCGAATCTCTGCCACCTGGTCCATCGTTTCCAGTGCAGATACCGCCGGTTTGTTATTGACCGAGATAATCAGATCGTTAACCTGAATACCTGCCTGCGCTGCCGGACCGTCCGGGGCTACTTCGTTAACCACAATCCCCTGAATTTGATCCATCCCGCCGCCCTGGGCGTGCAGTGGCGCAATTTCTCGGCCGCTGATGCCGATATAGCCGCGAATCACGCGCCCGTCACGAATCAGCTTATCCATGATTTTGGTTGCCAGTTGAAAAGGAATAGCAAAGCCGATCCCTTCCGGGGTTTCGCCATCGTTGCTCTTATCAAATGACAGGGTGTTAATACCCATCAACTCGCCCAGCGAGTTGACCAGCGCGCCGCCGGAGTTACCGTGGTTGATGGAGGCATCGGTTTGCAGGAAGTTTTGCCGTCCCGTCGGGTTCAGGCCAATACGACCGGTGGCACTGATAATCCCCTGGGTGATGGTTTGCCCGAGGTTGTACGGGTTCCCGATGGCGAGAACCACATCGCCAATGTGCGGTACGCGTTTGTTATTAATTGGAATTGTCGGCAGTCCACCAGTGGCGTTGATTTTCAGCACCGCAAGGTCGGTTAACGTATCAGACCCCACAAGCAGCGCTTCAAATACGCGACCGTCCTGCAATGCGACGATGATTTGGTCTGCATCGTTAATGACGTGCTTATTGGTAATGATATAGCCGCGCTGATCCATGATAACGCCTGAGCCGAGCGTGCGGATCTCAAGCTGGTTATGCGCTGTGCTGTTCATACTGCGGTTATAAACGTTAACGACGGCAGGTGCTGCACGGCGAACCGCCGGGTTATAGCTGGCGGGCGTTTCATCTGCACTGTCGAACTGCGGTGCAGTAAGCGTATTAATTTTGCGCAGCGAGGGCATCGCGGCCAGCAGAATAGCGCCGACGATTAAACCAATCGCGACCGAACGTAAAAGCTTCACAAACATGATGGCGGCGTCATTAATAAAGGGAACGGCTGCAGCATATCACGAGTTTACCGGACATCACACGAGGGGCTGATGTCCGGTTGCATGCGTTAACGCAGGAGCAGGTAAATACTCTCGTTACCGCGCACCACCTGCAGGGCAATGATCGACGGTTTCGCTTCCAGCACTTTACGCATTTCAGCGATCGAGTTTACGCGATCGCGGTTAACGCCAATAATAACGTCATCTTTATGCAGTCCGGCCTGTGCGGCAGGGCTACTTTTTTCAACGTTATCAATTCTGATGCCTTTGGTACCGTCTTTTAACTGACCGTCGCTGAGCGTGGCCCCTTGCAACGCAGGCGCAATCATCTCTGCGCTGGCGGACGATGATGTGCTGGTATCGAGGGTGACTTCAACCTCCAGCGGTTTACCGTTACGTAGCAGGCCCAGTTTGACTTTGGTCCCTGGTTCGGTTGTCGCAATACGTGAACGAAGTTCGGCGAAGTTGTTAAGCGGTTTACCGTTGAGACTGGTAATGACGTCACCTGATTTCACCCCCGCTTTTGCGGAGCCGGAGTTAGGCAGAACCTCACTGACAAACGCGCCACGCTGTACGTCCAGTTTGAACGCTTTGGCGATATCGGAAGTCATCTCGGTGCCTTTGATGCCCAACAGACCGCGTTTGATTTCACCAAACTGCATCAGCTGCTGTGCCAGCGTGCGCGCCATGTTGCTCGGAATTGCAAAACCAATACCGATGCTGCCGCCACCGGGGGCCAGAATCGCGGTGTTAATACCGATCAGCTCACCGTTGAGGTTAAGCAATGCGCCGCCGGAGTTACCGCGGTTGATAGAGGCGTCAGTCTGAATAAAGTTTTCCAGACCTTCCAGGTTCAACCCACTGCGACCCAAAGCCGATACAATGCCGGAGGTGGCTGTTTGACCCAAACCGAACGGGTTACCCACAGCCACTGCGAAATCACCCACGCGGAGTTTATCAGAGTCAGCAATGGCAATTTGCGTCAGGTTGCTGGGGTGTTGAATTTGTAGCAGTGCGATATCGCTCTGATCGTCGCTGCCAATAAGCTTTGCGTCGAACTCACGACCATCATTAAGCTGAACGCTGATTTTTTGCGCCTGATTAATAACGTGGTTATTGGTCAGGACGTAGCCTTTGGCGGCATCAATAATGACACCTGAACCCAGTCCTTCAAAAGGTTGTGAAGGTTGATCGGGAAGTTCATCACCAAAAAACTTTTTGAACTCTTCCGGGACTTTCTGCCCCTGAGTGGCGGTGCCTTCGACCCTTACACTCACCACGGCTGGCAAAACTTTCTCCAGCATCGGGGCGAGGCTGGGGAGCGCAGCCTGACCGGGAACCTGGCCGGGAATCGACGCAACGGCCGGGAATGGCGCCGAGAGAGTTAACCCGACACTTAACGCTAATGCACTCAACAGCTGGGTTTGTTTTTTCATGGATCCTGCTCTCGTACCTTGAGTAAACGGAAGATGATTCAAAACAGTTTGATGTTATTGAATTTTCGGTTTGGTCACAATGAGGCTAACGACTAAATAATAGCTGGGACGGGAAGAGAAGCGGAGGGCGCAATTGCTGCGCCCAATAAATTTCTTAACGATGTGCGGTTAGTCGCGCTTTGCGCCACTACGCAGTAGGCCAGATGCCCCTTCAGAATAGTCACGTGGCATCTGAACCGGCGCCTGATCGTTGCCTGCTTCAGACTCTGCCAGACGATTACGGAACGGGTTGTTTTCCGGCGACATACCCGGCAGCAGGTTGCTTGAGCTTTTCGCCATGTGCTGGTAAATCTGACGATAATCGTCCGCCATGTTATCCAGCAATTCAGCGCTGCGGGCAAAGTGGCTCACCAGTTCTTCACGGTACTCTTCCAGCTCAGCTTTATTTTTTTCCAGTTCGTACTGCAATGCCTGCTGTTGGCGTAATTTCCGATTACCAAAACGCATGGCTACAGCACCAATAATGATACCGACGACTAACCCAATTAGCGCATATTCCCAGGTCATGAACATCTCCCGTTGTCTTGTGTTTCCGTAGGGTGTTGGCTTTAGGCTCCATGCCTGCGCCTGATTATGCCACTATAACCGCTAATCCCGTAGAAGTGGAATCCCGTGTTTATATCACGTAATGTAGAACGGCCTTTTTTTCGTCAACCGTGAGCGACGGCACATCGATTCTCAAGGAATAACAATAACATCATGCAAAGCCTTTCCCCGACATCGCGTTACCAGCAAGCCCTCAACGACGGCAGTCATCAGCCCGACAATGTACAACAAGAAGCCGTGAATCGACTGGAAACAATTTTCCAGGCGCTTACGACGCCAGCGCGACCTGCGCCGCAGGAGAGCGGACTGATGGCGCGTTTTGGCAAATTGCTGGGCAAGCGTGAGTCGCCGATCAACACACCGGTGCGTGGTTTATATATGTGGGGCGGAGTTGGGCGCGGAAAAACCTGGCTGATGGATCTGTTCTACCATAGTCTGCCGGGCGAACGTAAACAGCGTTTGCACTTTCACCGTTTTATGCTGCGTGTGCATGAAGAGCTTACTGCCTTACAGGGGCAGAGCGATCCGCTGGAAATCATCGCCGATCGCTTTAAGGCAGAAACGGACGTGCTGTGCTTTGACGAATTTTTTGTTTCTGATATTACCGACGCCATGCTACTCGGCGGCCTGATGAAGGCACTGTTTGCCCGTGGCATTACGCTGGTGGCGACCTCCAATATTCCGCCAGACGAGCTGTATCGCAACGGTTTACAACGCGCGCGTTTTCTTCCTGCCATTGATGCTATCAAACAGCATTGCGACATCATGAATGTTGATGCTGGCGTCGATTATCGTCTGCGCACCTTAACGCAGGCGCATTTGTGGCTGTCGCCACTGAATGAGGAAACCCGCCAACAGATGGATAAACTCTGGCTGGCATTAGCGGGAACCAAAGGTGAACATGCGCCGACGCTGGAGATCAATCATCGTCCGATGCAGACGCTGGCCGTCGAAAACCAAACGCTGGCGGTGTCATTTACCACGCTCTGTGTCGATGCGCGTAGCCAGCATGACTACATTGCGCTGTCGCGTTTGTTTCACACGGTACTGTTGTCTGATGTGCCGGTCATGACCCCGCTGATGGAGAGTGAAGCGCGGCGCTTTATCGCATTGGTGGATGAGTTCTACGAACGCCACGTCAAGCTGGTGGTCAGCGCGGCATCGCCACTCTATGAAATTTATCAGGGCGAGCGTCTGAAGTTTGAATTTCAGCGCTGTTTGTCGCGTTTGCAGGAGATGCAAAGCGAAGAGTATCTGAAGCGGGAACATTTAGCCGGTTAAACCTGCCGCAAATCACATAAAGGGGTCGATCTTTGACCCTGACTTCTCTATAATCTTGCGACCCCACGTTACGAGAGAGTTTTTTTCCCAAAACTTTCTATGCGCCGGCATAGGCTATTCGAAGGGGTAGGTTTGCTGGACAATGTCGTGTGAACCTCAACTGACAAAACGTTTGGGTGTTCACCAACGTGTAACTTATTTATTTGGGTAAGCTTTTAATGAAAACTTTTACAGCTAAACCAGAAACCGTAAAACGCGACTGGTATGTTGTTGACGCGACCGGTAAAACTCTGGGCCGTCTGGCTTCCGAACTGGCTCTGCGCCTGCGCGGTAAGCACAAAGCGGAATACACTCCGCACGTAGATACCGGTGATTACATCATCGTTCTGAACGCTGACAAAGTTGCTGTAACCGGCAACAAGCGTACTGACAAAGTGTACTATCACCACACCGGCCACATCGGTGGTATCAAACAAGCGACCTTTGAAGAGATGATTGCTCGCCGTCCTGAGCGTGTGCTTGAAATCGCGGTTAAAGGCATGCTGCCAAAAGGCCCGCTGGGTCGTGCTATGTTCCGTAAACTGAAAGTTTACGCTGGCAACGAGCACAACCACGCGGCACAGCAACCGCAAGTTCTTGACATCTAATCGGGATTATAGGCAATGGCTGAAAATCAATACTACGGCACTGGTCGCCGCAAAAGTTCCGCAGCTCGCGTTTTCATCAAACCGGGCAGTGGTAAAATCGTAATCAACCAACGTTCTCTGGAACAGTACTTCGGTCGTGAAACTGCCCGCATGGTAGTTCGTCAGCCGCTGGAACTGGTCGACATGGTTGAGAAACTGGATCTGTACATCACTGTTAAAGGTGGTGGTATCTCTGGTCAGGCTGGTGCGATCCGTCACGGTATCACCCGCGCTCTGATGGAGTACGACGAGTCCCTGCGTGGCGAACTGCGTAAAGCTGGCTTCGTTACCCGTGATGCTCGTCAGGTTGAACGTAAGAAAGTCGGTCTGCGTAAAGCACGTCGTCGTCCTCAGTTCTCCAAACGTTAATTGTACTCTGCTTCGGCAGACGACAATTTGCGAAAAAACCCGCTTTGGCGGGTTTTTTTATCGTTATTTCTCGCCTCAGATCCACGGTAATCCGCTGATTGCCACCTCTTTTTCCCCATTTCAAGAATCGACTCACCACAAAGGTCACAAAATCTGGTAAACTATCATCCAATTTTCTGCCCAAATGTCCGGTATCGTTCATTTTTTGTTTGTATTTTGAACAGCAATGACTTTCCCGAGTCTGGGTGACATCACTTCTGGCTGGCCACTGAGTGGCTGGTAGCAGTAAAAATTCTGAATATACCTGGAGGTTTTCATGGCTGTCGCTGCCAACAAACGTTCGGTAATGACGCTGTTTTCTGGTCCTACTGACATCTATAGCCATCAGGTCCGCATTGTGCTGGCTGAGAAAGGTGTTAGTTTCGAGATTGAGCACGTGGAGAAGGACAATCCACCTCAGGATCTGATCGACCTCAACCCGAATCAGAGCGTACCGACACTGGTGGATCGTGAGCTGACCCTGTGGGAATCTCGCATCATTATGGAATACCTGGATGAGCGCTTCCCGCATCCGCCGCTGATGCCGGTTTACCCGGTTGCGCGTGGTGAAAGCCGCCTGTACATGCAGCGTATTGAAAAAGACTGGTACACGCTGATGAATGTCATCGTGAACGGTTCTGCATCTGAAGCCGAAGTCGCGCGTAAGCGTCTGCGCGAAGAACTGCTGGCAATTGCGCCAGTATTTGGCCAGAAACCTTACTTCCTGAGCGATGAGTTCAGCCTGGTAGACTGCTACCTGGCGCCGCTGCTGTGGCGTTTACCGCAGCTGGGTATTGAATTCAACGGTGCAGGTTCGAAAGAACTGAAAGGGTACATGACTCGCGTCTTCGAACGTGACTCTTTCCTGGCTTCTCTGACTGAGCCTGAACGTGAAATGCGTCTGGGCCGGGGTTAACCTGTATGGATTTGCCACAGCTAACACCACGCCGTCCGTATCTGCTGCGCGCATTCTATGAGTGGTTGCTAGACAACCAGCTCACGCCGCATCTGGTGGTGGATGTGACGCTCCAGGACGTGCAGGTTCCAATGGAATATGCGCGTGACGGGCAAATTGTTCTGAATATTGCACCGCGTGCGGTGGGCAACCTGGAACTGGCTAACGATGAAGTGCGCTTTAACGCGCGCTTCGGTGGTGTGCCGCGTCAGGTGTCTGTGCCGTTGGCTGCTGTTCTGGCAATTTATGCACGTGAAAATGGCGCTGGTACGATGTTCGAACCGGAAGCCGCCTACGATGAAGATGTCGCCAGCTTAAATGATGACGACAACGACGCGTCTGGTTTTGAGAGTGAAACAGTCATGTCGGTCATTGATGGCGATAAGCCTGACAATGGCGACGACAACGATCCTGATGACACTCCGCCGCCACCTCGCGGTGGGCGTCCGGCGCTGCGCGTAGTGAAATAAATAGTGAAATAAAAAAACAGGTCCTTTCGGGCCTGTTCTGTTTTCTGGCTTCGGGATCAGTAAAACAGCGCGATGGTGGCTACCATATTCACCACAAATCCTACTGCCATCGGGATTGCTGTACGTTTTACTACTTCAAAGGGCGATACGCCGGCAATACCTGATGTCACGACAATTACAGCGGTTATGGGTGACACCGCGCGGGCAAGCGTAGTGGCAAAATGCATCGGCATAATCATCACTACTGCAGGAATATGCAGCCCGGCGGCAATATCCGGAATGAGGCTGGCAAAAGACATAAACGGTGCGTTGCCTGACCCCATGACAATCGCACAGGCGGCGATGACCACCGCCATGATGATCATCACGCCGATGCCGCCAAGACCGGAATGCTCTGCGCCTTTTATTACGGCGTCGACAGTCCCGATAGTCGTCAACCCTTTCGCAAAGATTTCACCGGCGACCACCAGCGTGACAACGTTGGCAAACTGCGTCCCCATGCCGTCAAAAAAAGCCTGCACATCATCCATCGTTTCGCGCAGATTATGTTTATGCAGGAATTCAACAAACATAGTCAGCGTCATGCTCATCAACATCACCACCACCAGATTCAACTCTGCTTTCATTAGTCCCATTTGCGCAAGGGCAAGCGAGCCCAGCATCAGGATCAGCGGCATGACGGGTAGAATGGCGTAATAGAGCGGAGGTACGTTTTCCAGCGTCTTTTGTTCAGCAAATCCGTTGCTTTCCGGTGCGGCTTTTTTATCAAACTGACGCTGAACGAAAAAATGCGCAATGGCGACGGCGACAATGACACACGACGCGACGGGCAACTGGTATTGAAAGAAATAAGTGGCGATTTTCATACCTGCGACCTGCGCGGCAAAAATCGAGTTGGTTTCCAGAATGCCCCATTCAATCGACATCGAAGTGGCAATGACCGCCACTGCAGATAAACGGCTCACGCCAAGACTGACCAGCGTTGGGAATAGCGTCACCATCAGCAACATACCTAACCCGGATGCGCTGGTAATGAATTGCGCCATGATCTGACCAATAACATAGGTGGCGGCAAGCACAACATAGGGTGAGCGGATTAGCTTGAGCGGGCGGCTTAACAGGCTAACCATCGCTCTGCTGGCTCCCATTCTGTCCATATAACGGGCATAACCACCCACTGCCATGATTGATAACCCCAGTCCGGCTGCGCGGTTGGAGAGCATACGCAAAATTTCGTTGTAAATATCGACCAGTAGATAGCCACTGCTCTTATCGTCAGCGACCAACACGCCGTAGCCCAGCCAGACACCGCAGATCATCAGGAAGATCCCAGCGGCGGCCAGCACGACCTGCGGTTTGTAGTTTTTGAGGATCAGGTAACCCATCGTTAATAAAACGATGACAGAGATAATGATGCCGAACATTGTTTCACTCCATGCCAGAGAAGAAGATAAATCCGGTAATAACGCTGTTATCCCAACGGATGTTATATTTTTCTGGGCATTTTTTATGGAGTGAATATCTTATTTTTAATTCGAGGGTTTAATTATTTATCGTTATAAAATAGATGGTTATGATAAATTATCACGTTAATGTTCATAAGTTTCATGAAGATGATATAACTCTATTCAATTAAAAATAGGCGGAAGATACTCGCTTAAAATAATATTGCTGTTACGTATGTTATCAATAAGCCAGCGGGGGCGGATCGACCATCATTTCACCCTGCTTTCGATCCTGTGTTAGGATAAACCCGCTGTTGTTTGTCACCACGACTTAGCTGAATGGACCCTATGAACGCATTTGATTCGCAAGCTGAAGACTCTCCATCCACCATTGGCCGTAGCTTACGCAATCGCCCGCTGGCGCGTAAAAAACTGTCTGAAATGGTTGAGGAAGAACTGGAGCAGATGATTCGTCGTCGGGAATTTGGCGAGGGCGAACAGTTGCCGTCTGAGCGGGAGCTGATGGCCTTCTTTAACGTGGGCCGTCCTTCTGTACGAGAAGCGCTGGCCGCGTTAAAACGCAAAGGTCTGGTACAAATCAACAACGGCGAGCGCGCCCGCGTTTCGCGTCCTTCAGCTGATACCATCATCAGCGAGCTGTCTGGTATGGCGAAAGATTTCCTCGCACATCCCGGCGGCATTGCCCACTTCGAGCAGTTGCGACTGTTCTTTGAATCAAGCCTGGTTCGATACGCCGCCGAACATGCGACGGATGAGCAAATCGACAGGCTGGCGAAAGCGCTGGAGATCAACAGCCAGTCGCTCGATGACAATACGTTGTTCATCCGTTCGGACGTTGATTTTCACCGCGTACTGGCGGAGATCCCGGGCAATCCCATCTTTATGGCGATCCATGTTGCGCTGTTAGACTGGTTAATTGCTGCCCGTCCGGCCGTTGCCGATCAAGAATTGTATGAGCACAATAACGTGAGTTATCAGCAGCATATCGCTATTGTTGACGCGATTCGTCAGCGCGATCCTGAAGAAGCAGACCGTGCACTGCAAGAACATCTCAATAGCGTTTCCGCAACCTGGCACGCCTTCAGCAAAAGTAAAAAATTGCGTAAGTAATCGCGATCCTGACGATCTTTTAAACCCAAAATCATTCAAGTTGCATCAAGGCGGCAAGAGAGCGAGTCCCCTGGAGCATAGATAACTATGTGACAGGGGTGAGCGAACGCAGCCAACGCAGAGGCGGCTCGAAGGATGAAGTGTTTAGTGAGGTAGATCGCACTATAAGCGTTCTCTATTGTATTGCTGCTTATTTGATCTGGTATAACAGGTATAAAGGTATGCAGTCAGATAACACTAATCATCGTCAGAGGTCGTTATGGCAAGAAATTTAAAAGGCGTAATGCCAGCGTTGTTAACTCCATTCGATAACCAACAGAAACTGGACATCGAGAGCCTGCGCCGTCTGGTGCGTTTCAACATTGGGCAGGGGATCGATGGGCTCTACGTTGGTGGCTCAACGGGTGAGGCTTTTGTCCAGAACCGCGCTGAAAGAGAGCAGGTTCTGGAAATTGTTGCTGAAGAAGCAAAAGGCAAGGTGACGCTGATCGCCCATGTTGGCACGGTGAGCACCGAAGAGAGCCAACAGCTGGCGAGCGCTGCGCATCGCTACGGATTTGATGCGGTTTCGGCCGTCACGCCGTTTTATTATCCGTTCAGCTTTGAAGAGCACTGCGATCACTACCGCGCAATTATTGATTCCGCCGATGGCTTACCGATGGTGGTCTATAACATCCCGGCACTGAGCGGCGTAAAACTGACGCTGGATCAGATCAACACGCTGGTGACGTTGCCGGGCGTTGGCGCACTGAAGCAAACTTCTGGCGATCTCTATCAGATGGAACAGATCCGCCGCGCTCATCCCGATCTGGTGCTTTATAACGGTTATGACGAGATCTTCGCTTCTGGACTGCTAGCAGGCGCAGATGGTGGTATCGGTAGCACTTACAACATCATGGGATGGCGTTATCAGGGAATTGTGAAAGCGCTCAAAGAAGGTGACATTCGCACGGCGCAAAAGCTGCAAACCGAGTGCAATAAGGTTATCGATCTGCTCATTAAAGTTGGCGTGTTCCGCGGCCTGAAAACAGTACTGCACTATATGGATGTGGTTTCTGTTCCACTGTGCCGTAAACCCTTTGCTCCAGTAGATGAACGCTATCTGCCGGAACTGAAAGCGCTGGCAAACCAACTGCTGGCGGAAAAGGCGTAATCGCGGGTCGCCGGGGGCGCTTCGCCTTGCCCGGCCTGGATTTTTCGACCGTAAGCCGGGTAAGGCAAAGCCACCACCCGGCACAACAACAAAGATCGTCGGGAGAGTAAAATGAGTACTTCTACCCAGAGCATCCCGTGGTATCGCCATCTCAATCGGGCACAATGGCGGGCATTCTCCGCCGCCTGGCTGGGATATTTGCTTGATGGTTTTGATTTTGTATTAATCGCCCTTGTACTGACGGAAGTACAAGGTGAATTCGGACTGACGACGGTGCAGGCGGCTAGTTTGATTTCCGCCGCCTTTATCTCCCGCTGGTTTGGCGGGTTAATGCTGGGGGCGATGGGCGACCGTTACGGACGTCGCCTGGCGATGGTCACCAGCATCATTCTGTTCTCCGTGGGGACGCTGGCTTGCGGCTTCGCACCGGGGTACACCACCATGTTTATCGCCCGTCTGGTTATCGGTATGGGAATGGCGGGTGAGTACGGCTCCAGTGCAACCTATGTTATTGAAAGTTGGCCTAAACACCTGCGAAATAAAGCCAGTGGCTTCCTGATTTCCGGTTTCTCTGTTGGCGCGGTGATCGCCGCGCAGGTCTACAGCCTGGTGGTTCCGGTCTGGGGGTGGCGTGCGCTGTTCTTCATCGGCATCCTGCCAATTATCTTCGCCCTGTGGCTGCGTAAAAATATTCCGGAAGCGGAAGACTGGAAAGAGAAACACGAAGGCAAAGCGCCAGTGCGCACGATGGTGGATATTCTCTACCGGGGCGAGCATCGGGTAATTAATATTCTGATGACGATCGCCGCTGCAACCGCGCTGTGGTTCTGCTTTGCTGGTGACCTGCAAAATGCGGCTATCGTGGCGGTCCTCGGCCTGATATGTGCGTTTATTTTCATTAGCTTTATGGTGCAAAGCAGCGGGAAGCGCTGGCCGACGGGCGTCATGCTGATGGTGGTCGTACTATTCGCCTTCCTGTACTCGTGGCCGATTCAGGCACTGTTGCCAACCTATCTGAAAACCGAACTGCTGTACGATCCTTCCACGGTGGCCAGAGTGCTCTTCTTTAGCGGTTTTGGTGCGGCGGTCGGTTGTTGCGTCGGCGGTTTTCTTGGCGACTGGCTGGGCACGCGCAAGGCCTATGTCTGCAGTCTGCTGGCCTCGCAGTTGCTGATTATTCCGGTATTTGCGATTGGCGGCTCAAACGTCTGGGTGCTGGGTTTGCTGCTGTTTTTCCAGCAAATGCTCGGCCAGGGGATCTCCGGGATCTTACCAAAACTGATTGGCGGCTATTTCGATACCGACCAGCGTGCGGCGGGCCTGGGCTTCACCTATAACGTGGGCGCACTGGGTGGGGCTCTGGCACCGATCATCGGCGCGCTGATTGCCCAACGTCTGGATCTGGGCACCGCGCTGGGATCGCTCTCTTTCGGCCTGACATTTGTGGTGATCCTGCTGATTGGTCTCGATATGCCGTCCCGCGTACAGCGCTGGCTGCGTCCTGAAGCGTTACGTACGCATGATGCCATTGATGGTCGACCGTTTAGCGGGGCTGTACCGTTCGGCGGTGACAAAAGCACCATGGTGAAATCCAAAAGTTAATCCCATTGCCCGGTGTTGAACCGGGCAATTAGCGTAAGGGAAGAAGTATGTCGTTACTTGAGCAACGGGATAAAAAGCGTATCACCGCGATGCAGAAGGCGGTGTCATGACCACATTGGCAATTGATATCGGCGGTACCAAACTGGCTGCCGCGCTGTTAGACAGTAATCTGCAAATTCGCGAGCGGCGTGAATTGCTGACGCCCGCCAGCAAAACGCCGGAGGCGCTGCGCGCTGCGCTGCAAGCACTGGTTGCACCGCTACAGGGGCGTGCTAATCGGGTGGCGATCGCCTCGACGGGGATTATCCGTGAGGGGGCTTTACTGGCGCTGAATCCGCATAACCTTGGCGGGTTGATGCATTTTCCGCTAACACAAACGCTGGAACAAATCACCGGCCTGCCGACGCTGGCAGTCAATGACGCACAGGCAGCGGCCTGGGCGGAATACCACGCTATGGCGGATGAGATAAGCGACATGGTGTTTATCACCGTGTCGACAGGCGTCGGTGGCGGCGTGATCAGCAACGGCAAATTACTCACCGGGTCTGGTGGTCTGGCTGGACACTTAGGACATACGCTGGCGGATCTCAATGGACCGGCCTGCGGCTGCGGGCGTGTGGGCTGCGTCGAGGCGATTGCTTCCGGTCGAGGGATCGCGGCTGCAGCCGAAGGTACACTTGCTGGATGCGATGCCAAAACCATTTTTAGCCGCGCCGGGCAAGGAGATGAGCAGGCAAGCAGGTTGATCCATCGCTCGGCGCGTACTTTGGCAAGGCTTATCGGCGATGTGAAGGCCACGACCGATTGCCAGATTGTGGTGATTGGCGGCAGCGTTGGGCTGGCTGAAGGATATCTGGCGCTGGTGGAACATTATCTGGCACAAGAGCCCTTGGCCTATCACGTGGAATTACTGGCGGCGCATTACCGCCATGACGCTGGATTACTGGGGGCCGCGCTGTTGGCCCAGGGAGAATGATGATGATATCAGATGAGTTGCGTTCACTGCCTTCTGCCGGATTACATCCGGTCTTACAGCAGGCATTAACGCTTGCCATTGCGGCGAATCCGCAGGAGAAAACGCCAGGGCGCTACGCGTTGCAGGGCGATACTATTTTTATGAATGTCATGCAGTTTGCGACGCAGAGCCCAGAGCAAAAGAAAGCGGAACTGCATCAGCAGTACATTGATATTCAGGTGCTGTTGTCTGGCGAAGAACGCATTCTGTTCGGGATGACCGATTCTGCTCGCCAGTGCGATGAGATGCATGTTGAGGATGACTATCAGTTGTGCAGCGAGATTGCCGATGAGCAGGCGATCGTACTGAAGCCGGGAAGATTTGCGATTTTTATGCCGGGCGAGCCGCATAAACCGGGCTGTATGGTGGGGGGGCCGGGGGAAATCAAAAAGGTCGTGATCAAGGTGCGCGCCAGCTTATTACAAGCCTCACGATGAGAGACCGTGTCGGATGGCAAGGCTTGCGCCATCCGACACTGGATAGAACAACTTAGCGCTTAAACGTCACCGCTTCCGGCTGCGTCAGATGCAGCGTGGTCTGGCTTGGCACTGTCTCAGCAATGACTCGCCCGTGACGAATGGAATAACGGGCAGGCGTCTGGCGACGAACCGCGTCAAACCCATTTTCTGCCGCTAAAATCACCAGATTTCCGGAGTTTCCCACGTTCAGACCGTAATCCTGCAGGTGCAGGGTTTTCGCACTGTGGGTGGTAACCAGGTTCAGCCCATCGTTGATCTGTCCGTATCCCATCAGCTGACACACATGTAATCCCATATGCAGTACCTGCAGCATATTGGCGGTGCCCAGCGGATACCACGGGTCGAAGACGTCATCATGGCCGAAGCAGACGTTGATCTCCGCTTCCAGCATCTCTTTGACGCGCGTTACGCCGCGACGTTTAGGATACGTATCAAAGCGCCCTTGCAGGTGAATATTTACCAGTGGGTTCGCGACAAAGTTAATGCCGGACATTTTCAACAGGCGAAAGAGGCGGGAAGCATACGCGCCGTTATAGGAATGCATTGCCGTGGTATGGCTGGCGGTCACGCGTTCGCCCATATTGTCACGATGCGCCAGCGCCGCGACGGTTTCAACAAAGCGTGACTGCTCATCGTCAATTTCGTCGCAGTGCACATCGATAAGCCGATCGTATTTCTGCGCCAGAGCGAAAATTTTGTGCAGCGACTCAACGCCATATTCACGCGTAAATTCAAAGTGGGGGATCGCGCCAATGACGTCTGCGCCCAAACGCACGGCTTCCTCTAATAGCGCTTCACCGTTGGGGTAAGAAAGAATGCCCTCTTGCGGGAAGGCGACAATTTGCAGCTCTACCCATGGCGCGACTTCTTGCTTCACCTCCAGCATGGCTTTCAGTGCAGTCAGCGTTGGATCGGAAACGTCAACGTGCGTGCGGACATACTGGATGCCGTTGGCCATCTGCCACTTCAGCGTCTGCATGGCGCGCGCTTTGACGTCTTCGTGCGTGAGCATTGCCTTACGTTCGGCCCAACGCTCAATGCCTTCAAATAACGTACCAGACTGGTTCCAGCTCGGCTCGCCTGCGGTTTGCGTGGTGTCCAGATGGATATGTGGCTCAACGAACGGTGGAATGGCCAGGCCGCCTTCGGCATCAAGCACTTCGCCCTGCGGTAACGTGGCGGTGTCCTGTGGCTCAATCCGGCTGAAGCGCCCGTTTTCAATCGTGAGCTGCCACAATCCTTCGCGTCCCTGTAAACGTGCCTGACGAAGGGTGATGTTATTATTCTGCATGGCTGACCTCTGGTGATTTAGCAAGGCTGCGATTGAAAAGTGGATTCAGCAGGATATAGCTGAATACGCCGCCAAGTACGGCGTTGACGGGCACAATACCGGGAATATAGTGACCTGCGGCAATGCCCAATGCAACGGACAGGATCGCTATCCAGTTTACGGAAATAAATTGCGCTTTGCTGAAGTCGGCATAGCGACGATGGTTCAGCAGATAGTCGGCGATGATCACCCCGCCGATCGGGGGAATTGCTGCCGACAGAAAAGTTAGCCAACCGACAAAGTTATTGTAAAGCCATAGCGCGCACAATGTGCCGATAATACCGTTAGCCACCGACAGCGTACGGCTGGAAAGGCCAGTAATATTGGCAAATCCCAGACCTGAGGCATACAGCGCATTGTCGTTAGTCGTCCAGATGTTCAGACCGAGCACTACAATCGCGGGCAGCAGCAGTCCCTGGGCAATCATCACGTCAGAGATATCTGCCTGTCCAACCGCAGCCGCGCCCGCAGCGCCGAAGATGAACATCAAGGAGTTGCCAAGGAAAAACGCCACCATGGCAATCAGCACCGCGCCTTTGGCGTTGCGACCAAAGCGAACGAAGTCGGCGGTTAATGTTCCTGCGCTGACAAACGAACCGACCACCAGCGCCAGGGCGGTGGAGAAATTCAGCGGCGTCTGCGGCACTATCGCTTTTAAATGGTCTAAACCGCCGACATCACTCACCGCCAGCCAGACGGAGTAGCTGCCAAGAACGACGATGGCAGGCACGGCGATGATAGATAAAACGGTCAGCGCCGAGATGCCAAAAAAGATGGTCAGGGTCATCAACAGACCGGAAACCGCAATCAGGATATTGACGTCAATTCCTGTCGCTTTGCCCACCGGGATAGCAAACATAGCCACACCCACGCCAAACCAGCCTACCTGCGTACCGCCTAACAACAGTGAGGGAAGCCATGAACCTTTCAAACCAAATGAGTAACGCGCCAGAAGGTGGGTTGAGAGCCCTGTTTTTGCGCCGATAAAACCGAGAAATGCAGTGTAAATACCGAGGAGAAGATTACCGAAGAGAACTGCCAGGAAGAAATCATTATAGGAAAGACCGGTACCGAGTGTGCCACCGGTCCACATACTGGCGGAAAAAAATGTAAGCCCCAACATGACAAATGTTAGTGGAACCACGCCTTTCCGCGCCGCCAGAGGGACGGGGCCCTGGCTATAATTGTTGTCCTGCGACACAACGCCTCCATGAATTTTGCCCAAAAAATCCGCCGCATAATATACAGTTCTCAGAATAAAGCAAACGATTACGTATAATCTTTACATGGTTATTATTTATGGTGTTGATGATTGCGTTGATTTTCCTTGGTCGACAGTTAACCCGCGTCTGTGAGTTGAGTTCCCAGCATGGTTTGTGAACGAATGAGCTCGTCTGCAAGTAATTTTTCATCAGGTAGCTGTACTTTGTAGTCGCTCGCCTGGATGGTATTCGGTAGGCCGTTCAACGCGTAGTGCGCTTCCCCCGCCCCTTTTCCTGCGCACAGAATCAGCCCGACTGGCGGATTTTCCCCCGGTATCGTCCAATGTTCTTTGGCATAGTTCAGATACATATTCATCTGCCCGGCATCCGCATAGCTGAATTTGCCTACTTTTAGATCAACGAGCAACAGGCAGCGTAAACGACGATGAAAGAACAGCAGATCGACGCGGAACCAGTTATCGTCAATGCGCAATCGACGCTGACGGCCAACAAAAGCAAAATCGTCGCCGAGCTCCAGCATAAAGTCCATCAGGTGATTGATCAGCGCCTCTTCAAGATCCGATTCTGAATACTCATCCTTGAGGCCAAGAAACTCCAGAATGAACGGATCGCGGATGGCCTTTTCAGGCAAGACTTCAGGCTCCGTCGGGACTGCCTTCTGCAACATGGCGGATTTGTCGCGGGACAACAGCGTCCGCTCATAAAACTGAGTGGCAATTTGTCGATTGAGCTGCCGTACTGACCAGCCGTTACGGAGAGTCTCTTTCTCATAAAAAGTGCGGGCATCGGCATTTTTAACAGACAAGAGGCGGACATACGCCGACCAGGGTAGTGGGAATGTTTTGGCGAGTTGTATGAGATTTTGAGATTCACCAGACAGTGTCTGCTGAATCTCAATTTGTTGAAAATAAAGATAAAACATACGCATTTGCCGTATGTTTACCATGGAAAACACCCGTTTATAGCGTTGGTTTAGATCCACTGACAGCCGTTCAATAAGCTGAGCGCCATAGGCTGCCCGGGATTCACCACCTTGCTCAAATTCAACAATTCGTCGACCAATTTCCCAGTAGGTCGCCGTCATTAGTGCATTGATACTACGGACAGTTTCTGTCCGCGCGGTGTCCAGTAGTCGAACAATTCCGTTATGGATTTGCTGATAGTCATCTGCATCCTGAAGTGACGTCGGCGTGGTCATACTTCATCCCTTTAGTGAAAGTTACGGTGTAAAAATATTCCGCGATCAATACGCCCGGGTGCTGAAGTGGTCAATCCACGTTCTACTAATTACAAAGAATTGCAGTCTTAATTGCGAGTAGCTTTCAAAGAATGGTGGAGAAATACGGAGAAAAAAAGCCCCTGTCGACAAACGTGAACAGGGGCCAGAGAAGGCTCTTTTACACTTCCAGGTAATTCAGAATCCCGTCTGCCGCTTTACGACCTTCGGCAATCGCGGTGACCACCAGATCCGAACCGCGTACGATGTCGCCGCCTGCGAAGATTTTCGGGTTGCTGGTCTGGAAAGCGTTGTCGCTACGTTCCGGGGCAATAATGCGCCCCTGTGAATCCAGCTCGACGCTGTGCTCTTTCAACCATTCCATGCTGTGTGGGCGGAAACCAAACGCCAGGACCACGGCATCAGCCGGAACAACGTGCTCGGAGCCAGCGACGATCTCCGCACGGCGACGTCCCTTCGCATCCGGTTCGCCCATTTCAGTGCGCGCCATTTTCACGCCGCACACTTTCCCGTTGGCATTCACTTCCACACCTAAAGGCTGGACGTTGAACTGGAACTCGACGCCTTCTTCGCGCGCGTTTTTCACTTCGCGTTTCGAACCCGGCATGTTCTCTTCATCGCGACGATAGGCGCAGATAACGTGCGATGCTTCCTGACGTACGGAGGTGCGCACGCAGTCCATCGCGGTATCGCCACCGCCGAGCACGACGACACGTTTGCCTTCCATGCTGATATATGGCTCATTGCTGCTTTCGCCAAAGCCCATCAACTGTTTGGTATTGGCAATCAGGAACGGCAGGGCATCAAACACGCCATCAGCGTCTTCGTTTTCCAGCCCGCCGCGCATCGACTGATAGGTTCCTACGCCAAGGAACACGGCGTCGTAATCCTTCAGCAAATCATTGAGCTGTACGTCACGGCCTACTTCCACGTTGAGTTTGAACTCAATGCCCATGCCGGTGAAGATTTCACGGCGACGGGTCATGACCTCTTTTTCCAGCTTGAAGGCTGGGATACCGAAGGTCAGCAAGCCGCCGATTTCCGGGTGACGGTCAAATACCACCGCCTTTACGCCGTTGCGGGTCAGCACATCAGCACAGGCCAGGCCCGCTGGCCCCGCACCGATAATCGCCACGCGCTTGTCCGTCTGGCGAACGCCGGTCATATCCGGACGCCAGCCCATCTCGAACGCTTTATCGTTGATATAGCGCTCGATGTTGCCAATGGTTACCGCGCCAAACTCATCGTTCAACGTACAGGATCCTTCACACAGTCGATCCTGCGGGCATACACGGCCACAGACTTCCGGCAAGGTGTTGGTCTGGTGCGAAAGCTCTGCCGCTTCAAAAATACGTCCCTCATTCGCCAACTTCAGCCAGTTCGGGATGTAGTTATGCACCGGACACTTCCACTCGCAGTACGGGTTACCGCAGGACAGGCAGCGATCTGCCTGTGCTTTGGCCTGACCTTCAGAAAACGGCTCGTAGATCTCGATAAATTCGATCTTACGGATCTTCAGCGGCTTCTTCGGCGGATCAACACGCTGCAGGTCGATAAATTGGTATACGTTCTGACTCATTGCTGCTACCCCTTACTGCGCCTGCACACGCAGCTCTGCTGCGCTACGACTACGGTGACCCAACAGTGCTTTCACATCACTGGATTTTGGTTTTACCAGCGCGAATTTCGCCGAGAATGCTGGCCAGTTCGCCAGGATCTCTTCGCCGTGAGAAGAACCGGTATGCTGTACGTGCTCGGTAATCAGGCCACGCAGGTGCTCTTCGTGGATCGCCAGCGAGTCCACGCTCAGCACTTCGACCAGTTCCGGGTTTACGCGTTTGCGGAATTCACCGTCTTCGTCGAGCACGTAGGCGAATCCGCCGGTCATGCCCGCGCCGAAGTTAACGCCGGTTTTGCCGAGAATACAGACGATGCCGCCGGTCATGTATTCACAGCCGTTGTCGCCAATACCTTCAACCACGGTGATTGCGCCAGAGTTACGCACTGCAAAGCGCTCACCCGCACGACCCGCAGCAAACAGGCGACCACCGGTGGCGCCATACAGGCAGGTGTTACCGATGATGCTCGCCTCATGGCTACGGAAAGCAGAGCCAACCGGAGGACGTACCGCCAGCAGGCCGCCCGCCATGCCTTTACCGACATAGTCGTTGGCATCGCCGGTCAGATACAACTCCACGCCGCCCGCGTTCCATACGCCAAAGCTCTGGCCTGCAGTACCGCTGAAGTGCGCTTTGATCGGGTCAGACGCCAGCCCCTGATCGCCATGCGTCTGAGCGATATAGCCCGACAGCGATGCGCCGACGGAACGGTCGGTGTTGCGGATATCGAACCAGAAGGTTTTGCTCTGGCGCTCGTCGACGAACGGCTTCGCCTGCTGTAACAGCTGGGCGTTCAGCACGCCATTATCAAACGGCGGGTTGTTCTCGGTGCAATGCAGCGCTTTACCCGGATGCGGTTCGGCGGTTTCCAGCAGACGAGACAGCTCCAGCTTTTGCTGCTTGGCGGTAAACCCTTCCAGCTCTTTGAGCAGGTCGGTGCGACCAATCAGATCCACCAGGCGGGTAACGCCCAGCGAGGCCATCAGCTCGCGCACTTCACGGGCGATAAATTCAAAGTAGTTGGTCACTTTGAACGGCAGGCCGTGATAGTGATTCTTACGCAGTTTCTCATCCTGAGTTGCAACACCGGTTGCGCAGTTGTTCAGGTGGCAAATACGCAGATATTTACAGCCCAGCGCCACCATCGGGCCGGTACCGAAGCCAAAGCTTTCTGCACCCAGAATTGCCGCTTTAATGATATCGACGCCGGTTTTCAGACCGCCATCGACCTGCAGACGAATCTTGTGACGCAGACCGTTAGCCACCAGCGCCTGCTGGGTTTCCACCAGGCCGAGTTCCCACGGGCAGCCCGCATATTTCACTGATGAGAGCGGGCTTGCGCCAGTGCCGCCATCGTAGCCAGCAATGGTGATCAGATCCGCATAGGCTTTCGCTACGCCAGTGGCGATGGTACCAACGCCTGGTTCGGAAACCAGCTTCACCGAGATCATCGCCTTCGGGTTGACCTGTTTCAGGTCGAAAATCAGCTGCGCTAAATCCTCGATAGAGTAGATATCGTGGTGCGGCGGCGGGGAGATCAGCGTCACACCCGGTACGGAATAGCGTAGTTTGGCGATGTACGGGGTGACTTTATCACCCGGTAACTGACCACCTTCGCCAGGTTTCGCGCCCTGAGCGACTTTAATCTGAATGACATCGGCATTGACCAGGTATGCCGGGGTTACGCCAAAGCGACCGGAAGCAACCTGCTTAATCCGTGACACTTTATTGGTGCCATAGCGCGCCGGGTCTTCGCCGCCTTCACCGGAGTTCGAATTGCCGCCGATGCTGTTCATGGCTTCGGCCAGCGCTTCGTGTGCTTCCGGGCTTAATGCGCCGATAGACATGGCGGCGGTATCAAAGCGTTTAAACAGTTCGGTCGCGGGTTCTACTTCGCTAATGCTTACGGCTTCATCGCCAGGCGTAATCGCCAGCAGATCGCGCAGCGTGGCCGCCGGACGCTCATTAACCAGCTTGGCGTATTCCTGATAGTCGCTGTACTCGCCGCTTTGTACCGCCTGCTGCAGAGTGCGTACCACGTCCGGGTTGTAGGCGTGGTATTCGCCGCCGTGGACGTACTTCAGCAAACCGCCCTGGCTGATAGGTTTACGCGCCAGCCATGCATGTTTGGAGAGGTTCAGCAGATCCTGCTGGAAGTCGGTAAACCCTGCACCGCTAATACGGCTGACCACGCCCTGGAAGCACAACGCAACCACATCATCGTGCAGACCAACGGCTTCAAACAGCTTCGAGCAGCGGTAGGAGGCAATGGTCGAGATGCCCATTTTGGACATGATTTTGTACAGACCTTTGTTGATGCCGTTACGGTAGTTCAGCATCACGGTCCGGTAATCTTTGGCAATCGCCTGAGTGTCGATCAGACGTCCCAATGTTTCATACGCGAGATACGGATAGATTGCCGTCGCGCCAAAGCCGAGCAGGACGGCAAAATGGTGCGGATCGCGGGCACTGGCGGTTTCAACGATGATGTTGGCGTCGCAGCGCAGGCTTTGTTCTACCAGACGCGTTTGCACTGCGCCCACGGCCATCGGCGCCGGAACCGGCAGACGATTTTTAGCGATGTTGCGGTCAGAGAGTACCAGTAGTACCGTGCCGTTGCGCACCATCTGTTCCGCCTTATCGCACAATGCTTTGACGGTCTCTTCGAGCGTAGTTTCGGTCGCGTCGAAGGTGATATCCAGACGGTCAGCGCGATAATGCTCCTCTTTCATGGTGGTGAGCTGGGTGAAATCGGAGTACAGCAGGATCGGCGATTTAAAGCTCAGGCGGTGTGCCTGACCTTCAGCTTCGCAGAAGACGTTCATCTCACGACCGATGCTGGTGGCCAGCGACATGACGTGCGCTTCACGCAGCGGGTCGATCGGCGGGTTGGTGACCTGCGCGAACTGCTGGCGGAAGTAGTCATAAATGATGCGCGGCTGGCTGGAGAGTACGGCAAACGGGGTATCGTCACCCATTGAACCGACCGCTTCCTGGCCGTTTTCACCGAGCACGCGGATCACGGAATCCAGCTCTTCAGCGCTGTAGTTAAACTGTTTCTGATAGCTGGCGAGGGTGTCATCGTCCAGTTCACGGCTGCCGACCTGATCGTCAGCCAGGTCTTCGAACGGTACCAGGCGGCGGACGTTTTTCTCCATCCACTCTTTGTATGGGTGACGACTTTTCAGGTCATCATCGGTTTCGGCGGAGTGGAGAATGCGCCCGCTGCGAGTATCGATAACCATCAGCTCGCCAGGGCCGACGCGGCCTTTCTCTACCACTTCATCCGGCTGATAATCCCAGATCCCGACTTCAGAGGCGCAGGTAATCAGCTTGTCTTTGGTGATGACGTAGCGTGCCGGACGCAAGCCGTTACGGTCAAGGTTACAGGCGGCAAAGCGGCCGTCGGACATGACGATGCCTGCCGGACCATCCCATGGTTCCATGTGCATGGAGTTGAAGTCAAAGAACGCGCGCAGCTCCGGATCCATATCAGGGTTGTTCTGCCATGCCGGTGGAACCAGTAAGCGCATGGCGCGGATGATGTCCATCCCGCCTGCCAGCAGCAGTTCTAGCATGTTGTCCATCGAGCTGGAGTCAGAGCCGGTTTCGTTAACAAACGGCGCGGCGTCGTGCAGATCCGGGATCAACGGGGTCTGGAACTTATAGGTACGGGCTCGCGCCCATTGGCGGTTGCCGGTGATGGTGTTGATTTCACCGTTGTGCGCCAGATAGCGGAACGGCTGCGCCAGCGGCCAGCGCGGTACGGTGTTGGTGGAGAAGCGCTGATGGAACAGGCAGATGGCCGATTCCAGACGCAGGTCTGCCAGGTCCAGGTAGAAGCGCGGCAGATCCGCCGGCATACACAGACCTTTATAGATATTGACCAGATTCGACAAGCTACAGACGTAGAAATCTTTGTCTTGCAGGAGGCGTTTTTCGATACGACGACGCGCGATGAACAGGCGACGCTCCATATCACGCGGACGCCAGCCCGCAGGGGCGTTAACAAAAATTTGCTCGATACGAGGCAGGGAGGAGAGCGCAATTTCACCGAGAACACCTTCGTTGGTCGGCACGTCGCGCCAGCCGACAATCGACAGGGTTTCCTGCTGTAATTCTTCTTCAACAATGCGACGAGAAGCCGCAGCCAGCTCAGGGTCTTTATTTAAAAAGATCATGCCGACGGCGTAGTTTTTGGCTAAACGCCAGCCGCGCTCTTGCGCCACGATGCGGAAAAAGCGGTCAGGTTTTTGTAACAGCAGGCCGCAACCATCGCCGGTTTTTCCATCGGCAAGAATTGCGCCACGGTGCTGCATACGGGCCAGTGCGTGTATGGCGGTACGCACTACCTTGTGGCTAGGTTCGCCTTCTATGTGGGCGATCAGGCCGAAACCACAGTTATCCCTCTCAAGGGATTTATCGTACAACATATCAGTGAACCTCCCCAGGCTCTGAGGGATTCCCATCTGGACCGTTGCGCACGGGCACACCAAGAGCATGGCGACGGGGTTTGCGTGTCATACGCTTACCTCGCATTCGCCCTCTTTATCCTTTTCGCACAGGTCAAACAAGTTTGAGGACTTGCTTCAGAGGGAATCTCAATTACTGCATAAATATGATGAGCAGACTGCTCATCCAGAAAGCTTCCAGCGGATTTCCAAGTTATCGGGAATCCACACACAGGTCAAATGGCAATCTTATTTATGCAAAAATGTGCTATAGGGCAATTAACTTTATGAAAATATTGAAATAAAAGGATTTTTTACATTGATTTAACCTAAGGGGAATCCCCCAGGAAGTGTGATCTGTCTCACTGTCAGAAAGGCTGGATATCCCTCGTCCTCCCTTTATTTATCGAGATGACTGGCATTTTATGCTGGTTTTTAGAGTTCAGGCGTCTTAAAGATACTGTTTTTACGCTGAGAGTATAAGAAGATAAAAAAAACCGCTGAATATAAGGAAAAGTAATTAGATTTTGAGTGAATGAAATTTCAATTATTTTGATTTGTTATGCAATAAATAAAGGCTCGCCAGGGCGATTGATCCAGGTCATCGCCGACTGGGGCAAAAAATGGCAGGCTTTGGCCTCTTTTCAAGGCGCGGTCTACCAGATTATGCAGTTACAGAAATTAGTCAATATGTTTGGTGGGGATCTTTCTCGCCGTTATGGGCAAAAGGTTCATAAACTCACGCTGCACGGCGGCTTTAGCTGTCCAAATCGTGATGGCACCATCGGACGTGGCGGATGTACTTTCTGTAATGTCGCCTCGTTTGCCGATGAAACTCAGCAGCATCATTCCATTGCCGAGCAGCTTGAGCATCAGGCGCAGTTGGTCAATCGCGCCAGACGCTATCTGGCCTATTTTCAGGCCTATACCAGCACCTTTGCTGAAGTACAGGTGCTGCGGTCGATGTATCAGCAGGCGGTCAGCCAGGCCAGTATCGTCGGGTTATGCGTTGGGACGCGCCCCGACTGCGTGCCGGATGCGGTACTCGATCTGCTTTGCGAGTATAAAGACCTGGGTTATGAGGTATGGCTGGAACTTGGTCTGCAAACCGCACATGACAAAACCCTGCACCGTATTAACCGCGGTCATGATTTTGCCTGCTACCAGAACACCACGCGACTGGCGCGTGAACGCGGGCTGAAAGTCTGTTCGCACCTGATTGTCGGTCTGCCGGGAGAAGGGCAGGCAGAATGTCTACAAACCATGGAGCGTGTGGTGGAGACGGGTGTTGACGGTATTAAGCTGCATCCGCTGCATATTGTGAAAGGCAGTACGATGGCGAAAGCCTGGGAAGCCGGGCGGCTGAACGGAATTGAACTGGACGATTATACGGTTACCGCCGGGGAGATGATCCGCCATACGCCGCCAGAGGTGATTTATCATCGCATTTCCGCCAGCGCGCGTCGCCCAACGCTGTTAGCACCGCTATGGTGTGAAAATCGCTGGACTGGGATGGTTGAACTGGATAAGTACCTTAACGAGCACGGCGTGCAAGGCTCGGCGCTGGGTACGCCATGGGTGCAGCCGGGGATCTAACCCTCCGTAGGCCGGATAAGGTAAAACCGACATCCGGCAATCTGCGCCTGCTTGCCTGATGGCGCTTCGCTTATTAGGCCTACGATTAACCTTCTACGGTCATTTCACTGATAACCTCCGCATTTCTTGCACATTCTCAAACGTCACGCCAAGAATTGAGTATTATTGTGCCAAGTTGTCGTGAAGGAACCCTCTATGAAGCAAATCCGTATGCTGGCGCAATATTACGTCGACCTAATGATGAAGTTGGGTCTGGTGCGCTTTTCGCTGCTATTAGCGCTGGCTCTGGTCGTGTTGGCAATTGTGGTGCAGATGGCTGTCACCATGGTGCTGCATGGCCAGGTAGAAAGCATTGATGTTATCCGTTCTATCTTTTTTGGTCTGTTAATTACCCCTTGGGCTGTCTATTTCCTGTCAGTGGTGGTGGAGCAACTGGAAGAGTCCCGGCAACGCCTGTCACGACTGGTACAAAAGCTGGAAGAGATGCGCGAGCGCGATCTCAAGCTCAATGTGCAATTGAAAGATAATATAGCCCAGCTCAATCAGGAAATTGTTGAGCGCGAAAAAGCCGAAGCGGAGCGCCAGGAAACGTTCGAGCAACTGAAGGTTGAAATCAAAGAGCGCGAAGAAGCGCAGATCCAGCTCGAGCAACAGTCTTCCTTTTTACGCTCTTTCCTTGATGCCTCGCCGGATCTGGTTTTTTATCGCAATGAAGATAAAGAATTTTCCGGCTGTAACCGTGCCATGGAACTGCTGACTGGCAAGAGCGAAAAGCAGCTAGTGAACTTAAAACCGGCTGACGTTTACTCTCCTGAAGCGGCTGAAAAGGTAATTGAAACCGACGAGAAGGTATTCCGTCATAACGTCTCACTCACCTACGAACAGTGGCTGGACTACCCGGACGGGCGCAAAGCCTGCTTTGAAATTCGTAAAGTGCCGTACTATGACCGCGTAGGTAAGCGACATGGCCTGATGGGCTTTGGGCGCGATATTACCGAGCGTAAGCGCTATCAGGACGCGCTTGAACGTGCCAGCCGTGATAAGACCACCTTCATTTCCACCATCAGCCACGAGCTGCGCACTCCGCTTAACGGCATTGTCGGCTTAAGCCGAATCCTGTTGGATACAGACCTGACCGCTGAGCAGGAAAAATACCTGAAAACCATCCATGTCTCTGCCGTGACGCTGGGGAATATTTTCAACGATATCATAGATATGGATAAGATGGAGCGACGTAAAGTCCAGCTCGATAACCAGCCTGTTGATTTCACCAGTTTTATGGCGGATCTGGAAAACCTTTCTGGCCTGCAGGCGCAGCAAAAAGGGCTGCGTTTTGTACTTGAGCCAACGTTACCGCTACCGCATAAGGTCATTACCGACGGCACGCGTTTGCGCCAGATTCTGTGGAATCTGATCAGCAACGCCGTGAAGTTCACTCAGCAGGGACAGGTGACCGTGCGGGCGCGCTATGACCAGGGCGATATGCTGCATTTCGAGGTTGAAGATTCTGGGATCGGCATTCCGCAGGATGAGCAGGATAAAATCTTCGCCATGTATTATCAGGTGAAGGACAGCAACGGCGGTAAACCGGCCACAGGAACCGGGATTGGTTTGGCCGTGTCGAAGCGTCTGGCGAAAAATATGGGCGGCGATATTACGGTTTCCAGCCAGGCAGGTAAAGGCTCCATCTTTACGCTGACCGTACATGCGCCTGCGGTAGCGGAAGAGATTGAAGACGCCTTTGAAGACGATGACATGCCGCTGCCAGCCCTGAATGTGCTGCTGGTGGAAGACATTGAACTGAACGTTATTGTTGCGCGTTCCGTGCTGGAAAAATTAGGCAACAGCGTGGATGTCGCGATGACCGGGAAAGCCGCGCTGGAAATGTTTAAGCCGGGTGAATATGACCTGGTGCTGCTGGATATTCAGCTACCGGATATGACCGGTCTGGATATCTCGCGGGAGCTCACGCAAAAATACGCTCGTGAGGACCTTCCGCCGCTGGTTGCACTCACCGCTAACGTACTGAAAGATAAAAAAGAGTATTTGGACGCGGGGATGGATGACGTGCTGAGTAAGCCGCTGTCGGTTCCGGCGCTAACCGCCATGATCAAAAAATACTGGGATACCAGAAACGAAGAGGAGAGCACTGTGACATCTGAAGAAAGCAGTAAATCGCAAGCGCTGTTAGATATTCCTATGTTGGAACAATACCTCGAGCTGGTGGGACCGAAGTTAATTACCGACGGGCTGGCGGTGTTTGAGAAGATGATGCCGGGATATTTGAGCGTGTTGGAGTCCAACTTGACCGCACGGGATAAAAAAGGCGTGGTTGAGGAAGGTCATAAAATTAAAGGCGCAGCAGGTTCAGTGGGGCTGCGTCACCTGCAACAGTTAGGTCAGCAAATCCAGTCGCCGGACCTTCCCGCCTGGGAAGATAACGTTGCTGAATGGATTGAAGAGATGAAGCAGGAGTGGCAGCACGACGTGGCGGTATTAAAAGCCTGGGTGGCGAGCGTGGAAAAAAAATGACCCCGGCTTGACCGGGGTGCGCGAATACTGCGCCAACACCAGGGAAATCGTGGCTGCGCCGTAAATTATTATCATTGTTTACAAGGGCGCAGCCCTAATTTTCAGGCCGCACGCAGTTAAGATAGCAAATCTTAAATAATTTGTTACATGAATCAGTTAAATGTGTGAAGCGTAGCATTTAAATCATAATAACTAATATGTTTCAGCCAGTTGAGAAAGGAGTATCACGATGAAAAAAGTGGGTGTAGTGCTCAGCGGATGCGGCGTGTATGACGGTGCAGAGATCCATGAAACTGTTCTCACGCTTCTGGCCATTGCCCGCAACGGCGCTCAGGCCGTCTGCTTTGCTCCGGATAAACAGCAAGCGGATGTGATTAATCATCTGACCGGCGAGCCGATGCTGGAAACGCGTAATGTACTGATTGAAGCCGCACGTATAACACGCGGTGAAATTCGCCCGCTCGCTCAGGCAGTCTCAGCGGAACTGGATGCGTTGATCGTGCCGGGTGGGTTTGGTGCGGCCAAAAATCTGAGCAATTTTGCCAGTCAGGGCAGCGAATGCCGGGTTGACAGCGATTTAGCCGCGCTGGCGGTGGCCATGCATCAGGCGGGTAAGCCGCAGGGATTTATGTGCATTGCGCCCGCTATGTTACCTAAAATTTTTGATTTCCCTCTGCGTCTGACCATTGGTACTGATATCGATACGGCAGAGGTGCTGGAAGAGATGGGCGCTGAGCATGTGCCTTGTCCGGTTGATGACATTGTCGTCGATGAGGACAACAAAATTGTCACCACGCCCGCCTATATGCTGGCGCAGGATATCGCTCAGGCTGCGAGTGGTATCGATAAACTGGTATCGCGTGTGCTGGTGCTGGCTGAATGAGAACAGGAGTTACCGCCTTTCTGCGACGTATCTTTCTGCGGGCGGTCATTGTCCTCGGCGTATTCTGGGGCGGGGGCATCGCACTTTTCAGCGTGATGCCTGTGCCTTTCTCTGCGGTGATGGTTGAACGGCAACTGGGCGCATGGCTGTCCGGTGATTTTGGTTATGTGGCGCACTCAGACTGGGTGAGCATGGACGAGATTTCACCGTGGATGGGACTGGCCGTCATTGCCGCGGAGGACCAGAAGTTTCCCGAGCACTGGGGATTCGATGTCTCCGCCATAGAGAAAGCGCTGGCGCACAATGAACGCAATGAAAACCGTATTCGCGGGGCGTCGACGTTATCGCAACAGACGGCGAAAAACCTCTTTCTGTGGGATGGACGTAGCTGGGTACGTAAAGGCCTTGAAGCCGGGCTAACGCTGGGTATGGAAACCGTCTGGAGCAAGAAACGTATTCTGACCGTTTACCTGAATATCGCTGAGTTTGGCGATGGGATTTTTGGCGTGGAGGCGGCGGCGCAGCGCTATTTCCATAAGCCTGCCAGTCGGTTGAGTCTGTCTGAAGCGGCCTTGCTGGCGGCGGTATTACCTAATCCTTTGCGTTTTAAAGCGAATGCGCCTTCTGGTTATGTGCGTAGCCGCCAGGCGTGGATCATGCGTCAAATGCGCCAGTTAGGCGGTGAGTCGTTTATGCGGGAAAATAAGTTGTATTAGTCGCTACTGTCGCTGTTTTTGTTGGCCTGATTTAAGTGCAGCGCATCAGGCACAATACGACACAATGGCATTGCCGGATGCGGCGTAAACGCCTTACCCGACCTACTGGCTACGTGTTAAAACCACTTGACTAATCTTCATCAAAACCTGAATTAAACAGGGCAACCACTGCGGCAAGGGCTTCAACTTCCTGCGGACCCGTGGCTTCAACTTCTATCTGACGCCCTTTGGCTGAATCCAGCATCAGCAGAGCGATAACGCTGTTGGCCTCGGCTTCCGTTCCTTCATCATTACGCAGCAAAACTTCTGCTTCGAAACCCTGCATCAATTCAAACAGTTTCATAGCTGGACGGGCATGCATGCCCAGCTTATTAGTGATTTCAACGGTTTGCTTCACGGTCATGATTTACGTTTTTCCAGCGTACGATGGCGTGACTGCACGTTTTTACCGCGTGAGCGGAAGTAGTCTGCCAGCTGCTCTGCAATATACACCGAACGGTGCTTCCCGCCGGTACAGCCGATGGCTACGGTGAGGTAGCTGCGGTTGTTGGTCTCCAGCATGGGTAACCATAGCTCAAGATAGCTGCGAGTCTGGTAGATAAAATTGTGTACTTCTGTGTGCCTGTCGAGGAAGGCAGCGACGGGGCGGTCAAGACCGGTCATCGGGCGCAGCTTCGGATCCCAGTGCGGGTTAGGCAGGAAGCGCACGTCAAAGACGTAATCCGCGTCAATCGGGATACCGTGTTTGAAACCAAAGGATTCGAAAACCATCGTCAATTCACGTTCACGTTTGCCCAACAGTCGGGTACGCAACATTTCCGCCAGTTCGTGTACGGACATTTCGGAGGTATCAACGATCAGGTCAGCGCGAGAGCGCAAAGGCTCAAGCAAATCGCTTTCCTTATCGATAGCGCTTTCCAGAGACAAGTTCTTGCTGGAGAGTGGGTGCAGGCGACGCGTGTCACTGTAGCGACGAATCAGCGTGTTACGGTCAGCATCAAGGAACAGCAGCTGTGGTGAGAAGCCTTCAGGCAGATTGTTCATTGCCTGCTCGAAAATCTCCGGGGACTCAGGCATGTTGCGCACATCAATGCTGACGGCCGCAGAAATCTGGCGATCGGCCAGAGTACGAGCCAGATCGGGCAACAGCACTACGGGAAGGTTATCCACGCAGTAAAAACCCATATCTTCCAGCGCACGCAGAGCGACAGATTTACCTGACCCTGAACGGCCGCTGACGATCATCAGTACCATGTACTGTTTCTCCTCACAACGACAAAAAAGGATGCCATTGGGTTGTTATGCTTCATCCTGTCCACCTTCGGTGTCCGTGATGATTTGATACAACTCCTGGTCACTCTGTGCGGCGCGCAGACGACGACAGATGGTTTTATCCGCCAGACGTTTTGCGACCAGTGACAACGTATGCAAATGCGTCTTGGTTTGGTCTGCCGGAACCAGCAGGGCGAACAGCAGATCGACTGGCTGATTATCAATAGCGTCGAAGGCGATAGGCGTTTCAAGTTGCACAAACACGCCAACCGCGCGCATCGTGTCTTCTTCCAGCTTTCCGTGCGGAATAGCAATACCATTACCGATGCCGGTACTGCCCATTTTTTCACGCGTCAGAATGGCTTCAAATACCACCTGAGAGGGCAAGCTGAGCTGTTTTGCCGCCAGTTCACTGATGATTTCCAGTGCGCGTTTTTTGCTTTGGCAGTGAACGGCCGCGCGTGTACATTCCTGGTTAAGAACATTGCTCAGTTGTAGAGTCGTATCGTTATTTGTCATAATTTCACCTAAGCGCTAACTGTACAAATGGCCCGTTGTGCTACACAACAGGCCGTCCTGCACCCGCTAACTGCCCGGACAAGTTAGTGCTGTTTCAGTTTATCTTTATGTTTTGTTAACTGCCGAGCCAGTTTATCAATTAAACCGTCAATGGCGGCGTACATATCCTGACCTTCCGCGCTGGCATGAATTTCGCCACCGTTCACATGCAGCGTTGCATCCGAGATATGTGTAACCTTCTCCACTTTCAACACAATATAGACCTGATTAATCCGGTCGAAATATTGTTCAAGCTTGGCAAATTTTGTATTAACAAAATCGCGCAGGGCTTCAGTGATTTCGACGTTGTTTCCAGTGATGTTGAGCTGCATAGTGTCTTCCTTATCGGTTGAGTCAGACCAGCTGTTTGCGCTGGTTAGACGGCGGAATGGATAAAGACTCTCGGTACTTCGCAACGGTGCGGCGTGCCACCATGATACCCTGTTCTGACAGCATAGAGGTTAACTTGCTGTCACTCAGTGGTTTCGCGGGGTTTTCCGCAGCAATTAATTTCTTCACCAGCGCACGGATCGCCGTGGATGAGGCTTCGCCTCCACCTTCAGTGTTAACGTGACTGGAAAAGAAATACTTCAATTCAAAAATGCCGCGCGGACTGTGCAGATACTTTTGCGTGGTCACACGGGAAATGGTCGATTCGTGCATCTCGACGGCCTGGGCGATATCCGCCAGTACCATCGGTTTCATAAACTCTTCACCTTGCTCAAAGAAGGCTTGCTGTTGCTCCACGATGCAGCGACTTACGCGCAGCAGTGTATCATTGCGGCTTTCCAGGCTTTTAATCAGCCACTTCGCATCCTGTAGATTGCTACGTATAAACTGACTGTCGGCATCGTTGCGCGCGCTATTGCACATAGCGGCGTAGTGCTGGTTGATCTGCAGTCGTGGGATGCTGTCGCTGTTGAGTTCGACCACCCAGCGATCGTTATGCTTACGCACCAGCACATCCGGAATAACGTATTCTGGTTCACCAGTCTGGATCGACTGCCCAGGCCTTGGATCCAGTGACTGAATAAGATTGACGGCTTCTTTTAGCACGTCTTCTTTCAGTCGGGTCACGCGCATCAGCGTGCGGAAGTCATGGTTGGCTAACAGATCGAGATGATCGCTGATGATCAGACGCGCTTCTTCCAGCCACGGTGTGGCTTTATCAAACTGCGAAAGTTGGATTAGTAAGCAGTCGCGGAGATCTTTGGCGGCCACGCCTACGGGATCAAAGCGCTGAACGCGTTTAAGCACGGCTTCGATTTCGTCCATACCGACGTCGTCATCGCCCATGCTTTCGAGAATATCGTCCAGGGTCACGGTGAGATAACCGGTTTCGTCTACCGCATCCACAATGGATGTCGCAATGGCGCGATCGGTATCCGAGAACGGGGTCAATTCCACTTGCCACATCAGGTAATCCTGTAGTGATTGCGTGGTCTCACCCTGATACACAGGCAGCTCATCGTCGATGTAATCTCCGCTGGTGCCCGAAGGCGTCCCGGCGGTGTAAATCTCATCCCAACTGGCATCAAGCGGCAGCTCCTCAGGCATCTCTTTTTGTTCGAGAGCATCGGCGGTGTCGAGGGTTTCGCTGTCCTGTTTTTCCTGGGTATCAATTTCGTCGTGAAGATCGGTTTGCTCGAGCAGTGGATTACTTTCCAGCGCTTGCTGAAGTTCTTGCTGAAGTTCCAGCGTGGACAGCTGCAACAGACGGATAGCCTGTTGTAGCTGAGGCGTCATCGCCAGTTGTTGGCTAAGCCTGAGTTGCAAACCTTGCTTCATGTTCAGAGTTGTTTTCTCCTGCGGTGACGTGAAGTCTTCTACCCTATCAGAGTCTGAAGTCTTCCCCAAGGTATACGCGCTTAACGTGCTCATCCTGCAGTATTTCTGTTGGCGTGCCGTGCGCGATCAGGTGCCCCTGACTCACGATATAGGCGCGCTCACACACTGCCAGCGTTTCGCGGACGTTATGGTCGGTAATCAGCACGCCAAGGCCGCTGTCGCGCAGGTGTTCGATGATCCGTTTGATATCAATAACGGAAATCGGGTCAACACCGGCAAACGGTTCATCCAGCAGGATAAATTTCGGATTAGCGGCCAGTGCGCGGGCGATCTCCACGCGGCGTCGTTCACCACCGGAGAGCGACTGCCCCATACTGTCACGCAGGTGTTCGATGTGGAATTCTTCCATCAGCTCGTTGGCGCGATCTTCCCGCTGCTCGCTGGTCAGATCGTCACGAATTTGCAGTACCGCCATCAGGTTATCAAACACGCTCAGACGACGGAAAATCGATGCTTCCTGCGGTAAGTAGCCGATGCCGCGACGCGCGCGTGCATGCAGAGGCAGCAGGCTGATGTCTTCGTCATCAATGATAATGTTACCCGCATCGCGCGGGACAATGCCGACCACCATGTAAAAGGTTGTTGTCTTGCCTGCACCGTTAGGACCGAGCAGACCGACGATCTCCCCGGAGTTGACGGTCAGACTGACATCTTCCACCACACGACGGCCTTTATAGGCTTTTGCAAGGTTCTTTGCAGTTAATGTTGCCATAACGAATCAGTTACCTTTTTTCTCTGCCGGAGCCTTGTTTTTGTCCTGCAACTGCGACGGAACCAGAACGGTGGTGACGCGTTTGCCTTTATCGCTGAAGGCCTGCATTTTCTGCTCTTTTACCAGATAGGTGATCTTATCGCCCGTGATGTTGCTATCGAGCTGTTCCAGATACGCCTTGCCGGTTAGCACGACAAAGTCTTTCGCCAGTTCATAGTGCATCTGCGAGGCGCGGCCTTTAACCGGTTTACCGTTGTCCTGCATCTGGTAAAACGTCGCTGGATTGCCATAGCCGTCAATCACTTCTTTGCCGTCTTCGCCGCCAGGACGGGTCACGACGACTTTATCGGCGTTAATTTTGATGGTGCCCTGAGTCACAATCACGTTGCCAGTAAACGTTACCACGTTGCCCTGCATATCCAGGGACTGCTGGTCCGACTCAATGTGAATCGGCTGCTCGGTATCGCCGGTGACGGCAAATGCCGGAATGCTGGCGGCCAGAAGTGAGCTGGCAAGTACAAGATTAAGGCTGAGTTTGTTTGTTTTGGATTTCATATGAGGTTCTAACCTTTTCAATCAGCTCGGCGTTCTTGCTGCGTAAGTTGCCGCGCATCTTCAGTCCGCTGGAGTTAAATGTTGTGCCATACAACGTCACCAGATCATCGGAAGTGACATCTTGTGTCACCAGGTTAATCTGCGCGTTATCGGTCGTAATTCTGCGTAGTTGAGAGTCAGGCACCAGGGCGTTAACCTCAACATGGCCGTACAGATACAGCATCCGATCGTTGGTCAATTTGGCTTTATCGGCCTTGATCGTCCAAGTCGGTACTTTATCCTTATCAAATGTGGTTAATACTGGTTGAGTAAACCACGAAACCGCTTGTTCCGAATAATATTCAACGTGTTGTGCGATCAAGTGATAGCTCAGCGCGCCTTCCGGACTATACACGACGGTATCAGTATGTTCGCTCTTATAGGTTGGCTCGTTGTTATTGACGACGACCTGAGCGGTGTCCTCTTTGTCTGCCAGATTAATACCAATCATCACAAGGACAGCCAGCGACAGTAGAATGATAACCCAACGTCTGGTTTTGCTCATATCGATTGCCCTTTGGCCTCGTCCAGTTTGCCCTGCGCCAGGAGTAATAAATCGCAGACTTCACGCACAGCGCCACGTCCCCCATTAATACGGGTGACATAATCGGCCCGCGGGATCAGCAAAGGGTGGGCATCTGCCACCGCGACGCTCAATCCCACTTGTGCCATCACCGGCCAGTCGATCAGGTCATCGCCAACGTAGGCGACATTCTCCGGCGCGATCGCCAGTTTGCTAAGGAGATCGCCAAAAGCAACCAGTTTGTCTGACTGCCCCTGATACAGGTGGGTGATCCCCAAAGTGGCACAGCGATCTTCTACAAGTTTAGCCTTTCGTCCGGTAATAATGGCAACCTCAATACCGGAAGTGAGCGCACAGCGAATTCCGTAACCATCGCGGACGTTAAAAGCCTTCAGCTCTTCACCGTTGTTGCCCATATAAATCAGACCATCAGACAGTACGCCATCCACATCCAGGATCAGCAAACGGATGTTTTCTGCCCGGGTGATAACGTCTGCGCTGACGGGTCCATAACAGGTCGCAAGCGACGCACCTGCTTTACTCATTTTCGTTATCCTTGAGTTTCTTACACTACACCTGCACGTAGCAGATCATGCATATGTAACACACCGAGTAACTGGTCGCCATCAGCAACCATTACCGAGGTGATATGGCGGGACTGCATTAAGTTCAGGGCATCGACGGCAAGAATACCCGGACGCACGCGAATGCCTCCAGGGGTCATCACATCGGCAATGCCTAACTGGCGTACATCAACGCCCATATCGAAGACACGACGTAAATCACCATCGGTGAAAATACCGTCAATCTTCATGGCATCATCGCAAATGACTGTCATGCCGAGATTTTTACGCGTGATCTCAATTAAGGCGTCACGCAGGCTGGCGTTTTTGGTTACATGCGGGATCTCGTCGCCCGTATGCATAATATCGTTAACGCGCAGTAAAAGCTTACGGCCCAGTGCCCCACCGGGATGAGACAACGCAAAATCTTCCGCGGTAAAGCCGCGCGCTTTTAATAATGCCACCGCAAGGGCATCGCCCATCACCAGTGTTGCGGTCGTGCTGCTGGTCGGCGCCAGGCCTAACGGACAAGCTTCCTTGGGCACTTTAACACACAGATGCACATCTGCTGCACGCGCCATACTGCTTTCCGGACGACCGGTCATGCAGATAAGCGGTACATGAAGACGTTTTAATACCGGGATCAGCGCCGCTATCTCATTGGATTCACCGGAGTTAGAGATGGCGATGACCACATCCTGCGGCGAGACCATACCCAGATCGCCATGTGCAGCTTCGCCTGGGTGTACAAAAAATGAGGGGGTGCCGGTGCTGGCAAATGTGGCTGCCATTTTCCGCCCGATATGGCCGGATTTCCCCATTCCCATCACCACGACTTTGCCCGGGCAACTGAATATTTTCTCGCATGCGAGGGTAAAATTTTGGTTGATGTACTGATCAAGCTCCGCCAGGCCTTCACGTTCAATTGCCAGGACTTCCTTGCCTGCTTGCTGAAAGTCAAAACCCGGTTGCAACTCTAAGTGCGACATAATGCGTTTCCAGTTATCCAACGAGAAGTGGCGATAACCAATACAGCATCGCCAGCCATATGATAAAACCGCCGGTCAGCAGCGCGCCCGCGCCGCGACCAATCTGGCGCGGACGTCGCCAGCAGAGTAATGCAAAAATAACGCTCACCAGCAGCATGACGCTGTAGTCCCGGACGAAGGCCATAGGATTGACTTCGCCCGGCGTAATCAGCGCCGGTAGCCCGAGGACGATAACAATATTAAAAATGTTCGCGCCGATAATGTTACCGACGGCAATATCGTTTTCACCTTTACGCAGACCCGCAATCGCCGTTGCCAGTTCCGGCAGGCTGGTACCAATGGCGACCACCGTCAACCCGATGGTGAGTTCGCTCATGGCGAAATAGTTCGCCAGTACGGTAGCGTTATCTACCACCATACGCGTAGCCATAGGCATAATAATCAGCGCAATACCCAACCACAAAAATGCGACGGGTAACCCGCCTTCGCGCGGTAGCTCAGCTATCTGCTCGCGTGTCAGGCTGTCATTGCCTTGTCGCTCGGCCAGACGAGCGATTTTAACAATGAATAGCAGCCATAGCACGGCCAGGAGCAGAAGAAAGAAACCGTCGCTGCGGCTCAACTGCCCGTCATACAGGACGGATGCAGCTAAAATACTTACCAGCAACATTAGCGGTAATTCACGACGCAGAACATCAGAATGCACGGTAAAAGGATGAATCAGCGCCGACAGGCCTAAAATAAGCAGAATGTTGGTGATGTTAGAACCTATGGCGGTCCCGACAGCCAGATCGAGTTGCCCATTCATCGATGCGGCAACGGAGACAATGATCTCGGGTAACGACGTACCAATGCTGACCACGGTCATTCCGATGATAATGGGGGGAATACCGACGTTTCGACATAAAATGGATGCGGCAAATACCAGACGGTCGGCACCGTAGACCACCAGAAGTAAACCAATTATTAACAGCGCCGTCGCTAAAAGCATCTAAAGTCCTTTCTTCAGGTATACTCGCCGGTCCTCTTGAAGGATCTTCTGGAAGCCGTAACGAAGTCTTAATTTTGACTTTATGCGGCTAAAAAGTAAAACAAATGCCAGCTTTCGCTAACCAGGACAGGCAATAATCTGTAAATATGTTGAGTTCAGGGCTAAATTGAGCGCCAAACTCTTCGATCAACAAGGCAATAGTAAAGGATGAATCAATGGGGCAGTCTGTGGCGAATCTAGTCGATATGCGCGATGTCAGCTTTTCCCGGGGTGACCGCTGCATCTTTGATAATATTTCCCTGACGGTACCGCGCGGTAAAGTGACGGCAATCATGGGGCCATCAGGCATCGGCAAAACGACGCTGTTGCGTCTGATTGGCGGACAGATCTCACCGGATAAGGGCGAGATTCTGTTTGACGGTGAGAACGTCCCGGCCATGTCCCGTTCGCGTTTATTTACCGTGCGTAAGCGCATGAGTATGCTGTTTCAGTCAGGTGCGCTATTTACCGACATGAATGTGTTTGACAACGTTGCGTACCCTCTGCGCGAGCATACGACGTTGCCAGCGCCGTTGCTGAAGAGCACGGTGATGATGAAGCTCGAAGCCGTTGGTCTGCGGGGTGCGGCCAAATTAATGCCTTCTGAATTATCCGGCGGGATGGCGCGCCGCGCTGCGTTAGCGCGTGCTATCGCGCTGGAGCCTGACCTCATTATGTTTGATGAGCCGTTCGTCGGTCAGGATCCCATCACCATGGGCGTGCTGGTGAAGTTGATTTCAGAACTGAACAGTGCGCTGGGTGTCACCTGTGTGGTGGTATCCCATGATGTGCCTGAAGTACTGAGTATTGCGGATTACGCCTATATAATGGCGGACAAAAAAATAGTGGCCTACGGTAGTGCTCAGGCACTACAAGAAAATGCCGATCCGCGCGTACGCCAGTTCCTTGACGGCATTGCCGATGGACCGGTTCCGTTCCGTTACCCGGCGGGTGACTACCATATCGATTTACTCTAAACAGGGAGTTAAGCCACCCATGTTGTTAAATGCGCTGGCATCACTCGGACATCGAGGAATAAAAACCCTCAGGACGTTCGGGCGAGCCGGATTAATGTTGTTCAATGCGGTTGTCGGCAAACCGGAGTTTCGCAAACATGCGCCGCTGCTGATACGCCAGCTTTATAATGTCGGTGTCTTATCGATGCTGATCATTATTGTGTCAGGCGTATTCATCGGTATGGTGTTGGGATTGCAGGGATACCTGGTGCTGACGACCTACAGTGCGGAAACCAGCCTCGGTATGCTGGTGGCGCTGTCATTGTTACGTGAGCTGGGGCCGGTTGTTGCGGCGCTGCTGTTTGCCGGGCGGGCCGGATCGGCCTTAACCGCAGAGATTGGTCTGATGAGAGCGACCGAGCAGCTTTCCAGCCTGGAAATGATGGCCGTCGATCCACTGCGCCGGGTGATCTCTCCGCGTTTTTGGGCCGGTGTCATTTCATTGCCGCTGCTAACGATTATATTTGTCGCCGTGGGGATCTGGGGTGGTTCACTGGTTGGCGTAAGCTGGAAGGGTATTGATGCGGGCTTTTTCTGGTCGGCTATGCAAAATGCCGTCGACTGGCGTCTGGACCTGGTCAACTGTCTGATTAAGAGCGTGGTGTTCGCCATTACGGTCACCTGGATTGCATTGTTCAATGGTTATGATGCGATCCCGACCTCTGCCGGGATTAGCCGGGCAACGACACGCACCGTTGTGCACGCCTCTCTTGCCGTTCTGGGGCTGGATTTTGTGCTGACCGCACTGATGTTTGGGAATTGAGTTCATGCAAACGAAAAAAAATGAAATTTGGGTCGGGTTATTCCTGCTGGTTGCGCTGCTGGCTGCGCTGTTTGTCTGCCTGAAGGCGGCGAACGTTACCTCAATGCGTACTGAACCGACTTACACGATTTATGCGACCTTTGATAATATCGGCGGCCTGAGAGAGCGTTCTCCGGTGCGGATTGGCGGGGTGGTAGTTGGACGCGTATCGGACATCTCGTTAGATCCGAAAACGTACCTGCCGCGCGTGACGCTGGAAATCGAATCGCGTTTTAACCATATTCCTGACACCAGTTCTCTGAGCATCCGTACTTCCGGTCTGCTGGGCGAACAGTATCTGGCATTGAACGTGGGTTTTGAAGATCCTGAGCTGGGAACGTCTATCCTCAAAGATGGCGGTACGATTCAGGACACGAAATCCGCGATGGTGCTGGAAGATATGATTGGTCAGTTCCTTTACAACAGCAACAGCAAAGGTGATGACAATAAGAATTCTGGCGATGCGCCAGCCGCAACTGAAGGCAATAATGAAGCCACTACGCCTGCGGGCGCAACGAAATAATATCAGGAGAATCGACGTATGTTTAAACGATTGATGATGGTGGCTATGCTGGTGATTGCTCCACTTAGCGCGGCAACCGCAGCAGACCAGACTAACCCGTACAAACTGATGGATGAGGCGGCGCAAAAGACCTTTGACCGTCTGAAAAACGAGCAACCAAAAATCCGTTCCAACCCCGATTACCTGCGTCAGGTCGTCGATCAGGAACTGCTGCCTTATGTGCAGGTTAAGTATGCCGGCGCGCTGGTGCTGGGCCGTTACTACAAAGATGCGACTCCTGCCCAACGTGAAGCCTATTTTGCTGCATTCCGTGAATATCTGAAGCAGGCTTACGGCCAGGCACTGGCGATGTACCACGGCCAGACCTATCAGATTGCCCCTGAGCAGCCGTTGGGTGATGCGACCATCGTACCTATCCGCGTAACCATCATCGATCCAAACGGTCGTCCTCCGGTACGTCTGGATTTCCAGTGGCGTAAAAACTCCCAGACCGGTAACTGGCAGGCGTATGACATGATCGCCGAAGGCGTAAGTATGATCACCACCAAACAAAATGAGTGGAGCGACCTGCTGCGTACCAAAGGTATTGATGGCCTGACGGCACAGCTGAAATCTATTTCTCAGCAGAAAATCACTCTGGAAGAGAAAAAATAATGACGCAGTCACTCACCTGGACGCGCGAAGGCGACAAGCTGGTGCTGGTGGGAGAACTGGATCAGGACGTGTTAAATCCCTTATGGGATGCGCGAATTGAGGCGATGAAAGGGGTATCCTGCATCGATCTGAACCAGGTATCCCGGGTAGATACCGGCGGTCTGGCGTTACTGTTGCATCTGATTAATCAAGGCAAGCAGCAGGGAAACAGCGTTTCGCTCACTGGTGTTAACGATAAAGTGTACACGCTGGCGCAGCTTTACAATTTGCCTGACGACGTCCTTCCGCGTTAATTTTTCCAGGCCGGATAAGGTCTTGTGCCGCTATCCGGCAAAACCCCTGAGGGGGATCTGCCACTAAAGCCTTGTCTGATTTATCAGCGAGGCTTTTTGCTTATTTATGACAGCGCCACTTTGCTCTAAGATGTTGGGCTGTTTTCACTATCTGACGAATGAAGAGCCCATGGAAAATAATGAAATTCAGAGCGTGCTGATGAATGCACTCTCCCTCCAGGAAGTCCACGTTTCTGGCGACGGCAGTCACTTTCAGGTTATTGCCGTGGGTGAGATGTTTGAAGGCATGAGCCGGGTCAAGAAGCAGCAATCGGTCTATGGCCCGTTGATGGAGTACATTGCGGACAACCGCATTCATGCCGTGTCGATTAAGGCGTTTACCCCAGCGGAATGGGCGCGCGATCGCAAACTTAACGGTTTTTGAGCTACGGGTGATGTGCCGGTAGCGAAGATAAATTCTAAACAGAGAACAGAATAATGGATAAATTTCGTGTTCAGGGGCCAACCAAGCTCCAGGGCGAAGTCACAATTTCAGGCGCTAAAAACGCCGCACTGCCGATCCTGTTTGCGGCGCTGCTGGCTGAAGAACCTGTAGAGATCCAAAACGTCCCGAAACTGAAGGACGTTGACACATCAATGAAGCTGTTGAGCCAGCTGGGTGCGAAAGTTGAGCGTAATGGTTCCGTGCACATTGATGCGCGTGATGTGAACGTCTTCTGTGCGCCGTACGATCTGGTGAAAACCATGCGTGCATCCATTTGGGCGCTCGGGCCGCTGGTTGCCCGCTTTGGTCAGGGCCAGGTTTCACTACCGGGCGGCTGCACCATCGGCGCGCGTCCGGTGGACCTGCACATTACCGGTCTGGAGCAGTTAGGCGCGACTATCAAGCTGGAAGAAGGCTATGTGAAAGCGTCTGTTGATGGCCGTCTGAAAGGCGCGCATATTGTCATGGACAAAGTGAGCGTCGGTGCGACTGTCACCATCATGTGTGCAGCAACGCTTGCCGAAGGCACCACCATCATCGAAAACGCTGCGCGCGAGCCGGAGATTGTGGATACCGCGAACTTCCTGATTGCGCTGGGCGCGAAGATCACTGGCCAGGGCACCGATCGTATTACGATCGAAGGCGTTGAGCGTCTCGGCGGCGGTGTGTATCGCGTTCTGCCAGACCGCATCGAAACCGGTACCTTCCTGGTGGCGGCGGCAATTTCTCGTGGCAAAATTATCTGCCGTAATGCACAACCGGACACACTGGATGCCGTTCTGGCGAAACTGCGTGATGCGGGTGCGGATATCGAAGTCGGCGACGACTGGATCAGCCTTGATATGCACGGCAAACGTCCGAAAGCGGTTAATGTGCGTACTGCGCCGCATCCGGCGTTCCCTACCGATATGCAGGCCCAGTTCACGCTGCTGAACCTGGTGGCAGAAGGGACCGGCTTCATCACGGAAACCGTGTTTGAGAACCGCTTTATGCACGTGCCTGAGCTGAGCCGTATGGGCGCTCACGCAGAAATCGAAAGCAATACCGTGATTTGCCACGGCGTGGAAACACTCTCAGGCGCACAGGTTATGGCGACCGATCTGCGTGCATCTGCAAGTTTAGTGCTGGCAGGTTGTATTGCTGAAGGTACAACAGTGGTCGATCGTATTTATCACATCGATCGCGGCTATGAGCGCATCGAAGATAAACTGCGTGCGCTGGGCGCAAACATTGAGCGCGTGAAAGGCGAGTAATCGTCAACGTCTCTTGTAACCCCCAGTTCAGTTGGCCGGGGGTTACAGCTCAATGTTCATTCCGGATTCTTTTTCTCTCTGCGACTCCTCATCATCCGCGTTCTGTCGATGAACTCATGCGTTTTGGCATCGTGATAGCGTGACGGCCAAATCACCCAGGGATCAGTTCCCAGTGCCCGGGCGATAATCAACTCACCTTTTGGCCATGGTCTCGTTAACGCATTTGCCAGCGTTGATGAACTCAATCCATTTTTACGTGATTCAGCGGCCATTGAGGTCCCTTTCTTGCGCAGTCCGGCGATGATGTCGGCCGGATGCCAGTCAATCAGCTTGTTTTCCATAAATTCATCTCTCCTTTGGTTAACGACTTACGGTTCCACGATCGGTTGTGGCGACACTATAACTCCCGAAGAACGAATGTTCTAAAATGTTCATGTAAAGTGTCTGTATATTCAGAATATGCCAAGGTTATGCGTGATTATCCGGAGGAGAGTGGGGGGGTTACTAGAACTTATAAAAAAATCCCGTGCAGAGCACGGGATGAGGGAGGATGCTGTAGGGAATTAACGGTCGCGCTGTACGGCGATATGTGCCAGACCAATCAGCGCTTCTCTCCACGGCGTATCAGGCAGCACCTGCAACGCAGCGATGGCCTTATCTGCCTCTTCTTCTGCACGTTGGCGCGTCCACTCCAGGGAACCACAGGCGTTCATCGCTTCAAGAACCGGCTCCAAAAGGTGACGACCATTACCTTGCTCAATGGCCTGGCGGATCATTTGCGCTTGTTCTGGAGTACCGTGGCGCATGGCATGCAGCAGCGGCAGCGTAGGTTTACCCTCGTTGAGGTCATCACCGACGTTTTTACCCAACTGCTCGCCATCTGCGCTGTAATCCAGCAAATCGTCAATTAACTGGAAAGCTGTACCGAGATAACGGCCATAATCCTGCAACCCTTTTTCTTGTTCTTCGCTACAGCCAGCCAGAATGCCTGAACATTGGGCTGCCGCTTCAAACAACCGCGCCGTCTTACTGTAGATGACGCGCATATAGTTTTCTTCGGTGATGTCTGGGTCGTTGACGTTCATCAGCTGCAAGACTTCACCTTCGGCGATGACGTTGACTGCTTTCGACATGACTTCCAGCACTTTCAACGAGCCAAGGCTAGTCATCATCTGAAATGCGCGGGTATAGATAAAATCGCCAACCAGCACGCTGGCCGCATTACCAAACGCCGCATTTGCCGTAGCTTTCCCACGGCGCATGTCTGACTCATCCACAACATCATCGTGCAGCAGGGTCGCTGTGTGGATAAACTCGATGAGGGCCGCGATCGTAACGTGCGCATTTTCCTGGTAACCAACGGCCCGCGCTGCGAGGACGGCGATCATTGGGCGAATGCGTTTTCCGCCGCCGCTAACGATGTAGTACCCCAGTTGATTGATCAACTGAACGTCAGAATTGAGCTGTTCAAGGATTGTCGCATTGACCCCCGCCATATCTTGCGCGGTTAACTCATTGATTTTTTCTAAATTCATCGCAAAAGCCGGGCTTCTCGCCCCGATTACCTTACTGTGTGAGAAGGTAACGTCGGGTTTAGGGTTATAAATATATGCTGATTGTACTGAAAAAACGCCGTAGATAAACGTTACCGTACGTGTTGTGTTTTTTTTCTTCATGTATTGACGGTAGCACTTGTCAAAGGCTCGCGTTTTGCGTAATATTCGCGCCCTATTGTGAATATTTATAGCGCACTCTGAATCATCAAAAAGGTGTGCGCGGAAGCGGAGTTTTTTATGTACGCGGTTTTCCAAAGTGGTGGTAAACAACACCGAGTAAGCGAAGGTCAGACCGTTCGCCTGGAAAAGCTGGACATCGCAACTGGCGAATCTGTTGAATTCGCAGAAGTTCTGATGATCGCAAACGGTGAAGAAGTCAAAATCGGCGTTCCTTTCGTTGATGGCGGCGTTATCAAAGCTGAAGTTGTTGCTCACGGTCGTGGCGAGAAAGTTAAAATTGTTAAGTTTCGTCGTCGTAAACACTACCGTAAGCAGCAGGGCCATCGTCAGTGGTTCACTGATGTGAAAATCACTGGCATCAGCGCTTAAGTTAAGGGGAGCAGATTAAATGGCACATAAAAAGGCTGGCGGCTCGACTCGTAACGGTCGCGATTCAGAAGCTAAACGTCTGGGCGTAAAACGCTTCGGCGGTGAAACAGTTCTGGCTGGTAGCATCATCGTTCGTCAACGTGGTACTAAATTCCACGCTGGCTCCAACGTTGGTTGCGGCAAAGACCACACTCTGTTTGCTAAAGCAGACGGTAAAGTGAAATTTGAAGTGAAAGGCCCGAAAAACCGTAAATTCATCAGCATCGTTGCTGAATAAGTTTTTCGCGTCCCGGTAACGGATAAAAGCCCCGCAACACGTTGCGGGGCTTTTTACATTCGACGGCCGGTAAATACGCTCGTCACGCCGTGACAACCCGGAAACGAGCCCTTGCAGGGAATACGGCATGAAGCAACAGGCAGGCATTGGTATTCTGTTAGCACTCACAACGGCAGTATGTTGGGGGGCTTTGCCAATAGCAATGAAGCAAGTGCTGGAGGTGATGGAGCCTCCTACCGTGGTGTTCTACCGTTTTTTAATGGCAAGCGTTGGCCTTGGCGCTATTCTTGCGGTTAAAAAAAAGCTCCCTCCATTGCGTATTTTTCGCAAAGCGCGTTGGCTGGTGTTGCTGGCTATCGCAACCGGTGGGCTGTTCGGTAACTTCATTCTGTTTAGTTCATCCTTGCAGTATTTGAGCCCAACGGCTTCGCAGGTTATCGGTCAGCTGTCACCGGTTGGTATGATGATCGCCAGCGTCTTTATCCTGAAAGAAAAGATGCGCGGCACGCAGGTGATTGGCGCCATTATGCTTCTGAGCGGCCTGGTCCTGTTTTTTAATACCAGTCTGATCGAAATTTTTACCCGACTCACCGATTACACCTGGGGCGTTATCTTTGGTGTCGGTGCGGCGATGGTCTGGGTGAGCTATGGGGTCGCGCAAAAGGTGTTATTGCGCCGTCTGGCATCACCGCAGATCCTGTTTTTACTGTACACTTTATGTACGATTGCGTTGTTGCCGCTGGCTAAACCCGGTGTCATCACGCAGCTCAGCGACTGGCAGCTGGCATGCCTGGTATTCTGCGGCCTGAATACGCTGGTAGGATACGGCGCTCTTGCGGAAGCGATGGCGCGTTGGCAGGCGGCGCAGGTGAGCGCTATTATCACGCTCACACCGCTGTTTACGTTGTTATTTTCAGATTTATTATCACTGGCCTGGCCCGATTTCTTCGCCAGACCGATGCTAAACCTATTAGGTTATCTCGGTGCGTTTATCGTGGTTGCGGGCGCGATGTATTCCGCCATTGGTCATCGAATTTGGGGCGGTTTACGTAAGCATGAAACGGTGGTTTCGCAACCCCGCTCAGGCGAATGATTTACGGAGAGTAAAATGAAGTTTGTTGATGAAGCATCGATTCTGGTCGTTGCAGGTGATGGCGGTAATGGTTGCGTCAGCTTCCGCCGCGAAAAGTACATCCCAAAAGGCGGTCCGGACGGTGGTGATGGTGGTGACGGTGGTGACGTTTGGCTGGAAGCCGACGAAAACCTGAACACGCTGATCGATTACCGTTTTGAAAAATCATTCCGTGCGGAACGTGGTCAGAATGGCGCGAGCCGTGATTGCACCGGTAAGCGTGGCAAAGACGTCACGATTAAAGTGCCTGTTGGTACGCGTGTTATCGATCAGGGCACGGGCGAAACCATGGGCGACATGACCAAACACGGTCAGCGTCTGATGGTCGCTAAAGGCGGCTGGCATGGTCTGGGCAACACCCGTTTCAAATCATCGGTTAACCGTACTCCGCGTCAGAAAACAATGGGTACGCCGGGTGATAAGCGCGATCTGATGTTGGAGCTGATGCTGCTGGCAGACGTGGGTATGCTGGGTATGCCAAACGCCGGGAAATCGACGTTTATCCGTGCAGTATCTGCGGCGAAGCCGAAAGTCGCTGATTATCCCTTCACCACCCTGGTGCCGAGCCTGGGCGTGGTGCGTATGGACAACGAAAAGAGCTTCGTGGTTGCCGACATTCCGGGTCTGATTGAAGGTGCGGCTGAAGGCGCAGGCCTGGGTATCCGCTTCCTGAAGCATCTGGAACGTTGCCGCGTGTTGCTGCACCTCATCGATATCGATCCGATTGACGGTTCCGATCCGGTAGAAAACGCCCGTATCATTATTGGCGAACTGGAAAAATACAGTCAGGATCTGGCATCTAAACCGCGCTGGTTAGTGTTCAACAAAATTGATTTGATGGACAAGGCTGAAGCGGAAGAGAAAGCGAAAGCGATCGCCGAAGCGCTGGGCTGGGAAGGTAAATATTACCTGATCTCTGCCGCCAGCCAGCTGGGCGTGAAGGATCTTTGCTGGGATGTGATGACCTTTATCATCGAGAACCCGATTGTTCAGGCTGAAGAAGCGAAACAGCCAGAGAAAGTTGAGTTCATGTGGGATGATTATCACCGCCAGCAGCTTGCTGAAGTCGAAGACGAAGCGGAAGATGACTGGGATGACGATTGGGACGAAGAAGACGACGAAGGCGTCGAGTTCATCTACAAGCGTTAATCGCATGAAAAACCCCGGACAAGTTGCCGGGGTTTTTGTTTCCAGTTTGCGTAGGCCGGATAAGCGTAAGCGCCATCCGGCATCTTCAAAATCTAGTTATTCTGATAAATGTCTTTGTACAACCGGCTCTCGAAGCGCACCAACGGAATACGGCGATTACGCTGGTCAGCCGGCTCTACCGCATAACCAGACAAATATTGCACGAATGCCATGCGTTGGCCGCTTGCCGTGGTAATGAAGCCAGCAAGGTTATAGACTCCTTGCAGCGAGCCTGTCTTCGCCGATACTTTGCCATCCACACCAGCCTGATGCAGACCCGCACGGTATTGCAGGGAGCCGTCGTGCCCCGCCAACGGCAGCATAGTGATAAAGTTCAGCTCGTTATCGTGTTGAGCGATATATTGCAGCACCTGCATCATGGTCGCCGGAGCAATCAGGTTATGCCGGGAGAGGCCTGAACCGTCGGCAATAATGGTGTTGCCGATATCAACGCCCGCCTGCTGACGCAAAATCTGGCGTACGGCATCAGAACCCGCCCGCCAGGTGCCTGGCACGTTAAATCGGACATGACCAATCATACGGAAAACGGTATCGGCAATCATGTTGTCCGATTTTTTCAGCATAATCTTAAGCAGGTCATGCAGTGGCGCTGACTGCTTACTGGCGACCACCGTTCCCGGCTCGTTGACCAGCGTCTGGCGCAGCAGCGTACCGCTGTAGGTGATACCTGCTTGTTTTAGCTCATCTTTGATAATCGCCCCGGCATAGCTGGCTCCGTCCTGAATGGCGAACGCCAGCGGCAGCGGATCGGCTCGTTGGGGCAGGCATCCGGTTAGCGTATAGCGGTTGAGATCGCCGGGAACCACATCCAGTTCACAATATTGCGCTTCCGCAGAACCTCGGGCGAGAGTACGCACCTGACTGAACATGGTGACTGGGTAATAAGATGCCACGCGAATAAAGGCGAGATCGTTGGGTTTTTGCGCGCTGTAGAGTGAAACCGAGAAACAGTTTCTATCGACAATAGCCGCTGCGGGCGGTGCGCTAAAACACTGCGTCATGTCGTTCCAGGGCCAACCGGGCGCTTTATCATGACTGGCGAAAATAGAGGTGTCGATCAGGACATTTCCGGCAATTTGCGTCACGCCTGATTTTTTCAGGGTTGCCACCATATTGCGAATATCCTGGCGTTTTAGCGTCGGATCAGCACCAAATCGTGCCACTAAGTCACCTTTCAATACGCCGCCTTCCACGTTGCCTTTAGTCTCAAGCGTAGTGGTAAAACGAAAGTCAGGCCCGAGCTGAATCAATGCCGCCAGCGCGGTGATCACTTTCTGGGTACTGGCCGGCAGCGCCATCTGCTGGCTATGAAAATCAATAGCGGGTGCAGGTGCGCCAACCTTCTGTACCATAAGGGCGAGGTTGGCCCCGGCAGGGAGCTGATTGATATACTCGTCGACGTTCGCAGCCTGAACGCTGAACGCTATACTGGCAGTCAATCCGATGGTAAATCTGGAAAATCGCATAATCTCGCGCTAACAACCTGGAAACAGGCCGTCATACTACGGCGCAACGCCCCAAAAAGTAAACGATGACCCATAAGGAACTCCAGGGTAAAATGATCATCAAATAGAGAATTGTAGCTGACCTGGGACCTTGAGCCCCGGGTCGGTATTTTTTTGCTTCTGACTCTGGCATGACATTCGCCAGGGTGGGCTTAGCAGCCGGGGTGAGAGCAACTGCCCCCTACAGGAATGTTCAAGAGGTATAACAAATGCAAGCTATCCCGATGACCTTACGTGGTGCTGAAAAACTGCGCGAAGAGCTGGATTTTCTGAAATCTGTGCGCCGTCCTGAAATTATTGCCGCTATCGCTGAAGCGCGTGAGCACGGTGACCTGAAAGAGAACGCGGAGTATCACGCGGCGCGCGAACAGCAGGGTTTCTGCGAAGGACGCATTAAAGATATCGAGGCTAAACTGTCCAACGCGCAGGTAATCGACGTTACTAAAATGCCGAACAATGGCCGCGTTGTTTTCGGCGCGACGGTTACCGTGTTGAATCTCGATAACGATGAAGAGCAGACCTGGCGTATTGTCGGCGATGATGAAGCCGATTTTAAACAGAACCTGATTTCAGTGAACTCGCCTATCGCTCGTGGCCTTATCGGTAAAGAGCAGGATGACGTCGTGGTTATCAAAACGCCGGGCGGCGAAGTGGAATATGAAGTGACGAAGGTAGAATACCTGTAATTCGCATCTTGGTTAAGATGTTGATACATTGTAAAGAAAGGAAAAAGGCCGCATAGCGGCCTTTTATCAACGAAGAGAGCGTGGCATTTTGCTCTCCTGCTAGCGGAAAACCCCGCGTTTTACACAAACTTCGTGTGCAACTTTGGGATATTCTTAGCGTGGCAGCGAGATTTTACGTTCTTTAGTCGGGCGATACAGTACCAGCGTTTTGCCGATGACCTGCACATTACAGGCGCCGGTTTCGCGTACGATAGCTTCCACGATCAAGGTTTTAGTATCGCGATCTTCCGAGGCGATTTTCACCTTGATAAGTTCATGGTGCTCTAACGCTTGTTCAATCTCGGCCAGTACCCCTTCGGTCAAACCATTGTTGCCAAGCATAACTACAGGCTTGAGCGGATGTGCCAGACCTTTCAGGTGCTGTTTTTGTTTAGTACTCAGATTCATCGTATATTTTTGCTTACGTTGGGATTGAAAACGGGTCATTCTACCGCCATCTCCCATATATCACCAAATAGCTGTGTAGAAATTTACACCATTGGTTACGATGAACTGCCCTTTGGGAATGTGAAATGACAGGTAAAAAGCGTTCTGCCAGCTCGAGTCGCTGGCTTCAGGAACACTTTAGCGATAAATATGTTCAACAGGCGCAGAAAAAGGGGTTACGTTCCCGTGCCTGGTTTAAACTTGATGAAATACAGCAAAGTGACAAAATTTTTAAACCGGGGATGACGATAGTTGATCTCGGTGCTGCACCCGGTGGCTGGTCGCAATATGCAGTTACGCAGATCGGCAACACCGGCCGCATTATCGCTTGCGATCTTTTACCTATGGATCCAATCGTTGGTGTGGACTTCCTTCAGGGCGACTTTCGTGATGAATTAGTCCTGAAAGCGTTACTTGAACGCGTAGGTGACAGTAAAGTACAAGTTGTCATGTCTGATATGGCGCCAAATATGTGTGGAACACCGGCGGTGGATATTCCCCGGGCCATGTATCTGGTAGAGCTGGCGCTTGGAATGGCTCGTGATGTATTAGCGCCAGGTGGTAGTTTTGTAGTGAAGGTGTTCCAGGGCGAAGGCTTCGATGAGTATCTAAGAGAGATTCGCTCCCTGTTTACGAAGGTCAAAGTTCGTAAGCCGGACTCTTCTCGCGCCCGTTCGCGTGAAGTGTATATTGTAGCGACCGGGCGTAAACCATAACCGGCAGATTTCAAACGAAAGTTTGAAAGAAACTGGATATAGAGTATCCTGACGCTGTTTTTAACACAGTTGTAATATGAGGTTAATCCCTTGAGTGACATGGCGAAAAACCTAATTCTCTGGCTGGTCATTGCCGTTGTGCTGATGTCAGTATTCCAGAGCTTTGGGCCCAGCGAGTCTAATGGCCGTAAGGTTGATTACTCTACCTTCCTGCAAGAGGTCAATCAGGACCAGGTTCGTGAAGCGAAGATCAACGGACGTGAGATTAACGTTACCAAGAAAGATAGTAACCGTTACACGACCTACATCCCGGTTAACGATCCGAAGCTGCTTGATAACCTGCTGACCAAAAACGTCAAGGTTGTTGGCGAACCACCTGAAGAGCCGAGCCTGCTGGCTTCTATCTTCATTTCCTGGTTCCCAATGCTGCTGCTGATTGGTGTCTGGATCTTCTTCATGCGTCAGATGCAGGGCGGTGGTGGCAAAGGTGCCATGTCGTTCGGCAAGAGCAAAGCGCGCATGCTGACGGAAGATCAGATCAAAACGACTTTTGCTGACGTTGCGGGTTGTGACGAAGCAAAAGAAGAAGTCGCTGAGCTGGTTGAGTATCTGCGCGAACCGAGCCGTTTCCAGAAACTGGGCGGTAAAATCCCGAAAGGCGTCCTGATGGTCGGTCCTCCGGGTACGGGTAAAACCCTGCTGGCGAAAGCTATCGCAGGTGAAGCGAAGGTTCCATTCTTCACAATTTCCGGTTCTGATTTCGTGGAAATGTTCGTGGGTGTCGGTGCATCTCGTGTGCGTGACATGTTCGAACAAGCCAAAAAAGCGGCACCGTGCATCATCTTCATCGATGAAATCGACGCCGTAGGCCGCCAGCGTGGCGCAGGTCTGGGCGGTGGTCACGATGAACGTGAACAGACGCTGAACCAGATGCTGGTTGAGATGGACGGCTTCGAAGGTAACGAAGGTATTATCGTTATCGCAGCGACTAACCGTCCGGACGTTCTTGACCCTGCGCTGCTTCGTCCAGGCCGTTTCGACCGTCAGGTTGTGGTTGGTCTGCCGGACGTTCGCGGTCGTGAACAGATCCTGAAAGTGCATATGCGTCGCGTGCCGCTGTCTCCGGATATCGATGCGGCAATCATTGCACGTGGTACCCCTGGCTTCTCCGGTGCGGACCTCGCGAACCTGGTCAACGAAGCGGCGCTGTTTGCTGCTCGTGGCAACAAGCGCGTAGTGTCGATGGTTGAGTTCGAAAAAGCGAAAGACAAAATCATGATGGGTGCGGAACGTCGCTCCATGGTGATGACGGAAGCGCAGAAAGAATCTACCGCGTATCACGAAGCAGGCCACGCGATTATCGGTCGCCTGGTGCCGGAACACGATCCGGTGCACAAAGTGACGATTATCCCGCGCGGTCGTGCGCTGGGTGTGACCTTCTTCCTGCCTGAAGGCGATGCAATCAGCGCCAGCCGTCAGAAACTGGAAAGTCAGATCTCCACATTGTACGGTGGCCGTCTCGCGGAAGAGATCATCTACGGTGCTGAACATGTTTCTACCGGTGCGTCGAACGACATTAAAGTCGCGACTAACCTGGCGCGTAACATGGTTACTCAGTGGGGCTTCTCCGATAAACTCGGTCCGTTGCTGTACGCTGAAGAAGAAGGCGAAGTGTTCCTGGGACGTTCTGTGGCGAAAGCGAAACACATGTCCGATGAAACCGCTCGCATTATCGATCAGGAAGTTAAACTGCTGATTGAGCGTAACTATGACCGTGCACGTCGTTTGCTGAACGAAAACATGGACATTCTGCACTCAATGAAAGATGCGCTCATGAAATATGAGACTATCGATGCGCCGCAGATTGACGATCTGATGGCTCGCCGCGATGTGCGTCCGCCTGCGGGTTGGGAAGAACCGGGTTCTTCTAACAACAACTCTGGCAGCACCGGCAAGCCGAGTGCACCGCGTCCGGTTGATGAACCGCGTGCGCCGGACTCTGGCACTATGTCAGAGCAGCTGGGCGACAAATAAGTTATCGTTGATGATGACCGTGTTTTAATTGAAAACCCTGGGGCTTGCTCCGGGGTTTTTCTTATCTGCATATTCAAGATTTTACCAGGGATAAAACTATGAAACTCTTTGCTCAGGGTTCTTCACTGGATCTCAGCCATCCGCACGTCATGGGGATTTTGAACGTCACGCCAGACTCATTTTCCGATGGTGGAGCGCACAACTCTTTGGTTGAGGCGGTAAAACACGCAAACCTGATGATTAACGCCGGGGCGACTATCATTGATGTGGGTGGTGAGTCCACGCGTCCGGGCGCGGCTGATGTGAGTGTTGAAGAAGAGTTGCAGCGAGTGATCCCTGTGGTGGAGGCGATTGCTCAGCGTTTTGAAGTGTGGATTTCGGTTGATACCTCAAAGCCCGAAGTGATCCGCGAATGCGCCAGAGTTGGCGCGCATATCATCAATGACATTCGCTCACTCTCGGAGCCTGGAGCGTTGGAAGCCGCAGCGGAGACCGGATTGCCGGTTTGCCTGATGCATATGCAGGGGCAGCCGAAAACCATGCAGGAAGCGCCAAAGTATGAGGATGTTTTTGCTGAGGTAGATCGTTACTTTGTTGAGCAAATAGCACGTTGCGAGCGGGCTGGAATCACAAAAGATAAATTGTTGCTCGACCCCGGGTTCGGATTCGGTAAAAATCTCACTCACAACTACACATTACTGGCACGTCTGGCGGAGTTTCATCATTTTAATCTGCCGCTGCTGGTTGGGATGTCACGAAAATCAATGGTTGGCCAGTTGCTGAATGTGGGGCCATCCGAACGCCTGAGTGGCAGTCTGGCGTGCGCGGTGATTGCCGCAATGCAGGGGGCGCAGATCGTTCGTGTCCATGACGTCAAAGAAACCGTAGAAGCGATGCGTGTGGTGGAAGCCACATTGTCTGCAAAGGAAAAAAAACGCTATGAGTAATCGTAAATATTTTGGCACTGATGGGATCCGCGGTCGCGTAGGTGATGCCCCAATTACTCCTGACTTTGTGCTCAAGCTGGGCTGGGCTGCAGGGAAAGTGCTGGCTCGTCATGGTTCACGTAAAATTATTATCGGTAAAGATACGCGTATTTCCGGCTATATGCTGGAGTCCGCGCTGGAAGCGGGCCTGGCAGCCGCCGGACTCTCAGCCTCATTCACAGGGCCAATGCCAACACCTGCCGTTGCTTATCTGACGCGTGCTTTCCGTGCTGAGGCCGGGATTGTTATCTCCGCTTCGCACAACCCATTCTATGACAATGGGATTAAATTCTTCTCCATCGATGGGACCAAACTGCCGGATGCGGTTGAAGAAGCTATCGAAGCCGAAATGGAAAAAGCGATCACCTGCGTGGACTCGGCTGAACTGGGTAAAGCTACCCGTATCGTTGATGCTGCCGGTCGCTATATCGAGTTTTGCAAAGGCACCTTCCCGAACGAACTGAGTCTGAGTGAGCTTAAAATTGTGGTGGATTGCGCTAACGGTGCAACGTACCACATTGCACCAAATGTACTGCGTGAGCTGGGTGCAAACGTGATTGCCATTGGCTGTGAGCCAAACGGTGTGAACATCAATGAAGAAGTCGGCGCCACTGACGTCCGTGCCCTGCAGGCGCGCGTGATTGCGGAAAAAGCCGATCTGGGTATTGCACTGGACGGCGATGGCGACCGCGTCATTATGGTTGACCACGAAGGCAATAAGGTCGATGGCGATCAGATCATGTACATCATCGCCCGTGAAGCCCTGCGTCAGGGACAGCTGCGTGGTGGTGCGGTAGGTACGTTGATGAGCAACATGGGCCTCGAGCTGGCGCTGAAACAGCTGGGTATTCCTTTTGCTCGGGCGAAAGTTGGCGACCGCTATGTGCTGGAAAAAATGCAGGAAAAAGGCTGGCGTATCGGTGCCGAAAACTCTGGTCATGTGATCCTGCTGGACAAAACCACCACTGGTGACGGCATCGTGGCGGGGCTGCAGGTGCTGGCGGCGATGGTGCGCAACCATATGAGTTTGCACGACCTGTGCAGCGGCATGAAAATGTTCCCACAGCTGCTGGTTAACGTACGTTACACCGCAGGTAGCGGCGATCCGCTGGAACATGAAAATGTGAAAGCGGTGATGGCGGAAGTGGAAGCGGCGCTGGGTAACCGTGGACGCGTCCTGCTGCGTAAGTCTGGTACCGAACCGTTAATTCGTGTGATGGTTGAAGGTGAAGACGAAGCGCAGGTGACTGAATTCGCCCACCGTATTGCCGATGCTGTGAAAGCGGCGTAATCCCGAAGAAAGTGAGAGCCGGAGTCTGAGACTCCGGCTTTTTTTACTATACGGCAAGCGGCTGTTTACGTCGGCGCTGCCAGAAATAACCACCGACCATCAGTAGTACAAGGACTGCCAGCCACGGCAGAACCGCCAGCAAATGCCCAGACCGGGCAAAGGTTAGCGCAATCATCAGTAGCCAACCGCCCAGCATCGGAATCGCGGTGCGCTTAACAATATCCACAGGCGAGACGCCTGCAATCCCTGCGATAGCAATGATGACGCCGGCAATCGGCGATAACGTACGACCAATACCCGCCGATATCTGGATAGGCAACATCATGACTGCGATATCGCTACCGATATGACGGCTGATGTCCGGCACCATGGGGGCGAAGGAGAAAAATGCCGCATTCCCGGAGCCCATCAGCGCTGAAATTGCGAAGGTGATTAGGGTCATCAGCAGGATAATAGAGGCTGCGCTGAGGCCAAATTCGCCAGAAAGCGACAGCAGCGCGTCGACGGCACCAATGGCTTTCAGCCCGGCGGAAAAAACTTCACCGGCGATAATCAGCGTCACGACGGTGGCAAAAACGCTGCCCATGCTGTCGAAAACCTTTTGTACGCCAGCCATCACCTCGCGCGCTTTGCGATGACGGCAGTACTCACAAACCAGCGTAATAGCGAGGCTTATCAGTACGGCGGTATCCAGCGTAATCTTAAGCGAGCTAAATATTAAATCGCTACACACCAACATCAATACCAGCGGCAGCATAGGCAGAAACAGCCAGGCGATAGGTGCGTCGGCTTCATCAGTTGCCGTTAATGTCTGCATCTGCTGAGCTGCATTGTCGCCACTTTCCCGACGGTCAAAAAAGCGTTGCACAACAATATGCAACAGGGCGATGAAAAGAATGACGGGCACAACGATCGGCAACTGATCCTGCACAAAATAGTTCACCACCTCAATACCTGCGGTTTTGGCGGCGAGAACCGAGTTGCCGGATCCTGGGCCAAACTCAACCGCACAGGTACTGGCGATAACTGCGGCAACTGCGGCGCGGCTACAGCCAAGACGGGTAAGCAATGGGTAAAGCGTCGCCATCAACAGCAGACCCAATCCGGTGGCGCTGCTGATAAACAGCGACAGGAATTGGCCTAATAGCAGTGCCAGTCCCAGCAGCAGATAAGGCGAGTTCAGCCGTTGTAAAGGACGAGATGTTACCCGAACCAGTACCTGGCTTGCGCCAATGGCTGACATGTACGTGGCGAAACCACCAATCAGCATAATTTGCAGCCCGAGGCCGCCGAGACGCACGCTCAGGGTATCGCGAATAAACTCAAAGGCGTCAAAGGGGCCAAATCCGGTGCTTTTTTTCACCAGGCCACTGAGTGAGGTCATTCCGCTAAAATGCGCGATAAGCAACAGCACAATCCCGGTCAATAACAGTACCGACTGGGGGTGATATTTTTTGAGGATCAGACGTCCGGCAAAAATGATGGCGATTAGCGCCAGTAGTAATGACATTCTTGCCCCCTTACTCGAAGTTGCCGGTAACCAGGCACTCTCCATCCCGCAGCAACGGTTTACCCGCGGCAAACAGATGGGCCAGCGAGAGGTCATCATTGAGTACACAGATATCGGCACGTTCTCCGGCGCAGAGCATGCCCCCGGAAATACCCAGCGAGCGTGCAACGTTTGCCGTCAACATTGCGATGGCCTGCGGCACCGGAATACCGACATCAATCAGGCGAGGAAGTAGGTTAAGATTGCCTGCGACCGGTGCCGCGCTTAAACCTTCAACGATACCCTGAGCGTTAAAGCGCGGAACGCTGCCATTGCCGTCAGAACTGATCGTGATGCGCTCCGCCGGAACCTGTGCTTCGAGTGCGTGGAGAATCGCTTGCTCCTGAGGCATAAAACGACTGCCACCGGACGTAACATCGATATGGCCGCCGCGATGGGCGAAAGCAATAGCCTGTTCGAACAAGGGCTCTGTTCTTGCAACATGGGTCGGTGAAATATGGTGAATCGGAATACCCGCATCACACAACTCAATAAGTTGCGACATCCCTTCCGGCAGATTCCCCAGGTGCACATGCAGCAAGCCTTTTTTCCCTGCCAGCAGGGAAGCGACGCGAATATCGCTCACTATCCTCAGCAACTCCTGGAAAGAGGGGTAAGAACCGCGGTGATCGGCGAGGGCGATTTTTACACCAAGAATTGCCGGAATAAAGGCCATATCATCGCGGATGGATCGCGTAATGGTTGGGCTGGGAACGGCGTAGGCTCCCGTATGCATAAACGCGCGTAATCCCTCAAGGTTGAGAGACTGCATTTTAGCGTAGAGGTCTTTGGGCGAACGAGAAATAGCATCGGTGCCTAACACGCCAACCACCGTGGTAATACCCGCTTGAATCAGATCGCGCACCTTGACGGCGGGTGTCCGACTGGCAAATCCGGCTTCGCCACCGCCACCGGTAAGATGAACATGCTGATCGATGATGCCAGGGATAACCCATTTACCCCGACAATCGATGACCTCGTTGACGCCATCAAACAATGAAATATCTTTTTCTACCGCCACAATTCGGTCGGCATGAATGAGCAGGGAGCAGAGGCCTAAATCCTCAGGAGAAAAAACACGGGCATTGGTCAATAAAGTAAACATAGCGGTCCTGTCAAACGTCGAAGGTGAGAGTCGGCAGGTGAAACGGAATATTGTTGTTATGATGCCCACCATAAAGCCATTACTATAACTATGACTATTACCGATTTGTTATTGGAGGATGCGGTTATGGCATGGCGGAGAGCACAACGTGGATTGTAAGTGGCTGGAAGATTTTCTGGCCTTGAGCCAGCATGGAAACTACTCTCAGGCCGCGGCGCAGCGGCATATTACTCAACCTGCGCTGAGTCGGCGTATAAAGGCGCTGGAAGAGGTGCTGGGCGTGCCTTTGTTTGATCGGACAACGACCCCCGTCACGCTGACGCGCTATGGTGAACGCTTTGAACCTTATGCCCGGCACGTCCTCAGTACGTTAACAGAGGCACGCCATGAGCTGTCGGCGATGACGCCAGCAACGGATAACACGCTGGTGATGGTCAGCCTGCATACGCTGTCGGTGAATATCCTGCCGGATATGATCAACTACCTGCGGCAGAGTGAGCCGCAGCTAAACTTTACGGTAAACGCCAGTATCCAGGGGATAGACAACCACTTCAATGCCCTGATAAACCGGCAAATTGATATGCTGGTGACTTACGATTTACCCTCTTCACAACCAGGGCTGGAGATTGCCGGAGGGTTAAAACGTTCACTATGGCGGTATGAGCGATTTATTCCTGTGATTTCTGCACAGTTGGTGGATACGCTGGACGATCCGCATACCCCGATCCCCTGGCTATGTTACAGCGACTATACCTTTGTCAGACGTATTATTGATCTTGCAGAACAACGAGTGCGACCACGGTTGAAAAAAGTGTTTGAGAGTGGTTTAAGCGAAACGATACGAGAAATGGTGTTGCGCCATATGGGAATGGCCTGGTTACCTGAATCGATGGTGGCGGAAGAGTTGGTGAATCAGCAAATTATTCACTGCTGGCCACAAAATGCAGATCTGATTTGTGAAATCCCTGTTGTGGTATGGGCGAATCTTGACGATCAACGCGCCGTCATGCAGAGATGCTGGGAGAAGTTGCTGCGTTTTTGATTGATGTGGCGATTTTTTCCGCAGTTGATACAATGCTAACAAATTGCCCTTGCGAAGGTTATTCGCTTTGGTTAGTATTCACACCCGCTTCAGTGGGAAACAGTAAATATTCCCGCTTTAATGGTCGAAGCATTGTACGCGGCAACTCCGCAAGGAACAGGTTGATTATGCACGAAGCTCTTTTAGTAGTTTTCCTTATTGTGGCAATTGGCCTGGTAGGCTTGATCATGCTGCAGCAAGGCAAAGGCGCTGATATGGGAGCCTCTTTTGGCGCAGGCGCTTCTGGTACTCTGTTTGGTTCAAGTGGTTCTGGTAACTTCATGACCCGTATGACAGCTGTATTGGGAACCTTGTTCTTCATCATCAGTCTGGTGCTGGGTAACATGAACAGCAACAAGACCAATAAAGGAAGTGAGTGGGAAAATCTGAGTGCACCGGCGAAAACCGAGCAAACTCAGCCAGCTGCTCCGGCTCAGCCGACCAGCGATATCCCACGCTAAGTATTCTGTACCGAGGTGGTGGAATTGGTAGACACGCTACCTTGAGGTGGTAGTGCCCTAACGGGCTTGTGGGTTCGAGTCCCATCCTCGGTACCAAATTCCAAAAAAAAGACGCTGCAAAGCGTCTTTTTTTTCGTCTGTTATTTTTGGCTGTCCTGTAGGTCGGATAAGCATAGCGCCATCAGGCGTTGTAATAATGTCGGATGGCGGCGTAAACGCCTTATCCGACCTTCCGCATATAAAAAAGGCCGCTTTCGCGGCCTTAAGATGGTGTATCTTTACTTCGCCTTATTTTCCAGATTCTCAACCTGCGGCAGGCCGGTTGTGGAAGAAGCGGTCAGCAGACCAGACTGCGCATAGCCAAACAGCTTCTCGCGGGTATCGGTGATATCCAGATTACGCATGGTCAACTGACCGATACGGTCGTCCGGAGAGAATACGGAATCGCCTTTTTCCATCGTCAGACGTTCTGGTTTATAAGTCAGATTGTCAGATACGGTGTTGAGGATCGAGTAGTCATTACCACGGCGCAGTTCCAGCGTCACTTCACCGGTAATCTGGCTGGCAACCCAACGCTGCAGACCGTCACGCAGCATCAGCGCCTGAGAGTCGAACCAGCGACCCTGATACAGCAGACGACCAAGCTGGCGACCATGTGCGTGATACTGCTCGATGGTATCCTCGTTGTGAATACCGGTCAGCAGACGCTCGTATGCGATATGTAACAATGCCATCCCCGGGGCTTCGTAGATGCCACGGCTCTTCGCTTCAATGATGCGGTTTTCAATCTGATCGCTCATACCCAGACCGTGACGGCCGCCGATACGGTTGGCTTCCAGCATCATCTCAACGTCGTCGCTGAAGGTTTTACCGTTCAGTGCAACCGGATGACCCTGTTCAAAACGCACGGTCACTTCTTCTGCCGGGATCTTCACGCTCTCATCCCAGAACTTCACGCCCATAATTGGGTTGACGATTTTGACGCTTGAGTTCAGGAATTCCAGATCTTTTGCTTCGTGGGTCGCCCCGAGCATATTGGAGTCTGTTGAGTACGCTTTCTCAACGGACATCTTGTAGTCGAAACCACAGGCAATCATAAATTCGGACATCTCATGGCGACCGCCGAGTTCATCGATAAAATCGGTATCCAGCCATGGTTTATAAATCTGCAGTTCGGCGTTGGTCAGCAGACCGTAACGATAGAAACGTTCAATATCGTTACCTTTATAGGTGCTACCGTCACCCCAGATATTTACGCCATCTTCTTTCATGGCGGCAACCAGCATGGTGCCGGTCACGGCACGGCCCAGCGGGGTGGTATTGAAGTAGGTCAGTCCGCCAGTGGTGTTGTGGAATGCACCGCACTGAATGGCAGCGATCCCTTCGGCAACGAGCTGCTTACGGCAATCTACCAGGCGAGCATTCTCAGCACCATATTCCATTGCACGGCGAGGAATGGCGTCATAGTCATCCTCATCCGGCTGGCCCAAATTCGCAGTATATGCATATGGGACAGCCCCTTTTTGTCGCATCCACAGCAGTGCTGCACTGGTGTCCAGGCCGCCGGAAAAAGCGATACCAATACGTTGACCTACCGGGAGATGCTTGAGAATCGTCGTCATAAAATAAAACCCTGCTTGATAGACTGGTGAAGAGGTCGCTTATTATGCTAATTGCATTTTTATGCAAAATAAATGAGTTTTCATTTAATCATCTTTTCTGGATGACAGGAAGAGTTTAGTGATAATTTCGTTAAATAACGGCGTGGGTGGCATATTTATCTTGCTGGGCTAGTGCTGGGCAGCATTCATTGATTTGCATAGTCGTAACAAGGTTGACATAACGCATAGTGAATCAATATACTGTGCGCAGATTTTACGTCCCGTCCTCGGTACCAAATCCCAGCAGTATTTGCATTTTTTACCCAAAACGAGTAAAATTTGCCACGTTTCAGGCGCGGGGTGGAGCAGCCTGGTAGCTCGTCGGGCTCATAACCCGAAGGTCGTCGGTTCAAATCCGGCCCCCGCAACCACTTTCCCTTAGAGTTCTTTTTCAAATATACTGTGAAGACTTAGGCCTTCGTAGCTGGATTTGAAAAAAATTCTTTCGGAAGGTTCTCCGAACCGCAGGTGCGGTTATAGGGTTCAGTTATCTAAAGCCCCGATTTATCGGGGTTTTTTGTTATCTGACTACAGAATAACTGGGCTTTAGGCCCTTTTTTTATGTCTTGGGGGTGGGCTTGTCCACATTAGAGCAAAAATTAACAGAGATGATTACAGCGCCAGTTGAAGCCCTGGGCTACGAACTGGTCGGCATCGAATTTATTCGTGGTCGCACATCCACACTGCGCATCTATATTGATAGTGAAGATGGCATCAATGTTGATGATTGTGCTGATGTGAGCCATCAGGTAAGCGCCGTGATGGATGTCGAAGACCCAATCACCGTTGCCTATAACCTGGAAGTCTCCTCTCCGGGTCTCGACCGTCCTCTGTTCACAGCTGAACACTACGTGCGTTTCCTGGGTGAAGAAGTCACGCTGGTTCTTCGTATGGCGGTACAAAACCGTCGTAAATGGCAGGGCGTTATCAAAGCGGTGGACGGTGAGATGATCACGGTCACAGTCGAAGGCAAAGATGAAGTGTTCGCGCTGAGTAATATCCAGAAGGCGAACCTGGTTCCCCACTTTTAACAGTCTGGATTGAGGTGAAAAGCCCGCGATGAACAAAGAAATTTTGGCTGTTGTTGAAGCCGTATCCAACGAAAAAGCGCTGCCACGCGAGAAAATTTTTGAAGCACTGGAAAGTGCGCTGGCTACAGCAACAAAGAAAAAATATGAGCAAGAGATCGACGTTCGCGTAGAAATCGATCGTAAAAGCGGTGATTTCGATACCTTCCGTCGTTGGGTAATCGTAGAAGAAGTTACTCAGCCGACCAAAGAAATTACGCTGGAAGCGGCACGCTTCGAAGACGAAAGTCTGAACGTGGGCGAATATGTTGAAGATCAGATTGAATCTGTCACCTTTGACCGTATCACCACCCAGACCGCGAAACAGGTTATCGTACAGAAAGTACGTGAAGCTGAACGCGCAATGGTTGTCGATCAGTTCCGCGAACACGAAGGCGAAATCGTCACCGGTGTGGTAAAGAAAGTAAACCGCGACAACATTTCTCTGGATCTGGGCAGCAATGCTGAAGCTGTTATCCTGCGTGAAGACATGCTCCCGCGTGAAAACTTCCGCCCAGGTGACCGTATTCGTGGTGTTCTGTACTCTGTACGCCCGGAAGCGCGCGGTGCGCAGCTGTTTGTAACCCGTTCCAAACCGGAAATGCTGATTGAGCTGTTCCGCATTGAAGTACCGGAAATTGGCGAAGAAGTTATCGAAATTAAAGCGGCTGCCCGTGATCCGGGATCGCGTGCGAAAATCGCCGTTAAGACCAACGACAAGCGTATTGATCCGGTCGGCGCCTGTGTTGGTATGCGCGGTGCGCGCGTTCAGGCGGTTTCTACCGAACTGGGCGGCGAGCGTATCGATATCGTCCTGTGGGATGATAACCCGGCGCAGTTCGTGATTAACGCAATGGCGCCAGCAGACGTTGCTTCTATCGTGGTGGATGAAGACAAGCACACCATGGATATCGCGGTTGAAGCCGGTAACCTGGCTCAGGCGATTGGACGTAATGGTCAGAACGTCCGCCTGGCTTCACAACTGAGCGGTTGGGAACTCAACGTGATGACCGTTGATGACCTGCAGGCGAAGCATCAGGCTGAAGCACATGCAGCCATCGATACCTTCACCAAATATCTCGATATCGATGAAGATTTCGCGACCGTTCTGGTGGAAGAAGGTTTTGCGACGCTGGAAGAACTGGCCTACGTGCCAATGAAAGAGCTGCTGGAAATTGACGGCCTGGATGAACAGACCGTTGAAGCGCTGCGCGAGCGTGCTAAAAACGCACTGACCACTCTGGCACTGGCCCAGGAAGAAAGCCTCGGTGATAACAAACCGGCTGACGATCTGCTGAATCTGGAAGGATTGGATCGTGAGATGGCCTTCAAACTGGCGGCCCGTGGTGTTTGTACGCTGGAAGATCTCGCTGAACAGGGCATTGATGATCTGGCTGATATCGAAGGGTTGACCGACGAAAAAGCCGGTGAGCTGATTATGGCTGCCCGTAATATTTGCTGGTTCGGCGACGAAGCGTAATAAACTGTAGCAGGAAGGAACAGTATGACAGATGTAACCGTAAAAACGCTGGCTGCAGAGATACAGACTTCCGTGGATCGCCTGGTACAGCAATTTGCTGATGCCGGTATCCCGAAGTCTGCTGACGACTCTGTGTCCGCACAAGAGAAACAAACCTTACTGGCGCATTTGAACCGTGAAAACGGCTCAGCGCCGGATAAGTTGACATTGCAGCGTAAAACGCGCAGTACTCTCAATATTCCAGGTACCGGTGGAAAAAGCAAATCGGTACAAATCGAAGTCCGCAAGACACGCACCTTTGTGAAACGCGATCCGCAAGAGGCTGAACGCCTTGCCGCGGAAGAGCAGGCGCAGCGTGAAGCGGAAGAGCAAGCCCGTCGTGAGGCAGAAGAAGCTGCCAAACGCGAGGCGCAACAAAAAGCCGAACGTGAGGCCGCAGAACAAGCTAAGCGTGAAGCCGCTGATAAAGCGAAACGTGAAGCTGCGGAAAAAGACAAAGTGAGCAATCAACAGACCGACGATATGACTAAAACCGCCCAGGCCGAAAAAGCCCGCCGTGAAAATGAAGCCGCAGAACTGAAGCGTAAAGCGGAAGAAGAAGCACGTCGCAAGCTTGAAGAAGAAGCGCGCCGCGTAGCGGAAGAAGCTCGCCGTATGGCGGAAGAAAACGAGAAAAATGGTGTGAATAACGTTGAACCTGTCGAAGACACCAGCGATTATCACGTCACCACTTCTCAGCATGCTCGCCAGGCTGAAGACGAGAACGATCGTGAAGTCGAAGGCGGTCGTGGTCGTACTCGCAGCACTAAAGCAGCGCGTCCGGCGAAGAAAGGCAACAAACACGCTGAATCTAAAGCTGACCGTGAGGAAGCACGTGCAGCGGTTCGCGGCGGTAAAGGCGGTAAGCAGCGTAAAGGTTCCGCTCTGCAGCAGGGCTTCCAGAAGCCAGCTCAGGCCGTTAACCGTGACGTTGTGATCGGCGAAACCATCACCGTTGGCGATCTGGCGAACAAAATGGCAGTTAAAGGCTCTCAGGTCATCAAAGCGATGATGAAACTGGGCGCAATGGCTACCATTAACCAGGTCATCGACCAGGAAACCGCACAGTTGGTTGCCGAAGAGATGGGCCACAAAGTTATCCTGCGTCGTGAAAACGAGCTGGAAGAAGCGGTAATGAGCGACCGTGACACCGGTGCTGCGGCTGAACCGCGCGCACCAGTTGTGACCATCATGGGTCACGTTGACCACGGTAAAACCTCTCTGCTGGACTACATTCGTTCTACGAAAGTGGCCTCTGGCGAAGCAGGCGGCATTACTCAGCACATCGGTGCGTACCACGTTGAAACTGACAACGGTATGATCACCTTCCTGGATACCCCGGGTCACGCCGCGTTTACCTCCATGCGTGCTCGTGGTGCTCAGGCAACGGATATCGTTGTTCTGGTTGTTGCTGCAGACGACGGCGTGATGCCGCAGACTATCGAAGCTATCCAGCACGCGAAAGCGGCAGGTGTGCCGGTGGTGGTTGCAGTCAACAAAATCGATAAGCCGGAAGCGGATCCAGATCGCGTTAAAAACGAACTGTCCCAGTACGGCATCATGCCGGAAGAGTGGGGCGGCGAGAGCCAGTTCGTTCACGTTTCTGCGAAAGCGGGTACCGGTATCGACGAACTGCTGGATGCTATCCTGCTGCAGGCCGAAGTACTGGAACTGAAAGCTGTGCGTAAAGGCATGGCGAGCGGCGCGGTTATCGAATCCTTCCTGGATAAAGGTCGTGGTCCGGTTGCTACCGTACTGGTGCGTGAAGGTACGCTGCACAAAGGCGACATCGTACTGTGTGGCTTCGAATACGGTCGCGTTCGTGCTATGCGTAACGAACTGGGTCAGGAAGTACTGGAAGCAGGTCCGTCCATTCCGGTGGAAATCCTCGGTCTGTCCGGTGTTCCGGCTGCAGGTGACGAAGTTACTGTCGTTCGTGACGAGAAGAAAGCCCGTGAAGTTGCACTGTATCGTCAGGGCAAATTCCGTGAAGTCAAACTGGCTCGTCAGCAGAAATCTAAACTCGAGAACATGTTCGCTAACATGACCGAAGGCGAAGTTCACGAAGTGAACGTCGTCCTGAAGGCTGACGTTCAGGGTTCTGTAGAAGCGATTTCCGACTCTTTACTGAAACTGTCTACCGACGAAGTCAAAGTGAAGATCATCGGTTCTGGCGTAGGTGGTATCACCGAAACCGACGCGACCCTGGCTGCGGCATCCAACGCGATTCTGGTTGGCTTCAACGTCCGTGCTGATGCCTCTGCACGTAAAGTTATCGAATCTGAAAGCCTGGATCTGCGTTACTACTCCGTCATCTATCATCTGATCGACGAAGTGAAAGCAGCGATGAGCGGCATGCTGTCTCCGGAGCTGAAACAGCAGATCATTGGTCTGGCTGAAGTTCGTGATGTGTTCAAATCACCGAAATTCGGCGCTATCGCAGGCTGTATGGTTACCGAAGGCACGATTAAACGTCACAACCCAATCCGCGTTCTGCGCGACAACGTGGTTATCTATGAAGGCGAGCTGGAATCCCTGCGTCGCTTCAAAGATGACGTTAACGAAGTCCGTAATGGCATGGAATGTGGTATCGGCGTTAAGAACTACAACGACGTTCGCGTTGGCGATATGATCGAAGTGTTCGAGATTATCGAGATCCAACGTACTATCGCTTAATCTTCGTCGTCTTTTGGGCCGCAATTTGCAGCCCAAAATCCTTAGAAGATGATTAGGTGTAGGCCGGGTAAGCGAAGCGCCACCCGGCAAGAAATTTAAAAAGGGGCTGATAGCCCCTTTTTTGTCTTTATTCTGGAGAATTTATTATGGCGAAAGAATTTGGTCGCCCGCAGCGTGTCGCGCAAGAGATGCAGAAAGAGATCGCACTTATCCTGCAACGCGAAATCAAAGACCCGCGTGTTGGTATGATGACCACCGTATCGGGTGTTGAGATGTCTCGTGATCTGGCATATGCCAAAGTATTCGTGACTTTCCTCAACGATCAGGACGAAGCTGCTGTGAAAAACGGCATCAAGGCACTGCAGGAAGCCTCTGGTTTTATCCGCTCTCTGCTGGGTAAAGCCATGCGTCTGCGTATCGTGCCTGAGCTGACCTTCTTCTACGACAACTCGTTGGTTGAAGGGATGCGCATGTCCAACCTGGTGACCAGCGTGGTGAAACATGACGATGAGCGTCGTGTGAACCCAGCGGACGACAGCAAGGAGGACTGATGAGTCGTCCTCGTCGTCGTGGTCGCGACATTCACGGTGTCCTGCTGCTGGATAAGCCGCAGGGCATGTCCAGCAATGATGTACTGCAAAAAGTAAAGCGCATCTACAATGCCAACCGCGCGGGACATACCGGTGCACTGGATCCGCTGGCGACAGGCATGCTGCCAATCTGCCTCGGTGAAGCGACTAAGTTTTCACAGTATTTGCTGGATTCTGACAAACGCTATCGCGTGGTTGCCCGTCTGGGCCAGCGTACAGACACTTCCGATGCCGATGGGCAAATCGTGCAGGAGCGTCCGGTAACCTTCACCGCAGAACAACTGGCGAGCGCGCTGGAAACTTTCCGCGGCGATATCGAGCAGATCCCGTCAATGTATTCGGCGCTGAAGTATCAGGGTAAGAAGCTGTACGAATATGCGCGTCAGGGTATTGAAGTGCCGCGTGAAGCGCGACCGATTACCGTCTATGAGCTGCTGTTTATCCGTCACGAAGGTAACGAACTGGAGCTGGAAGTTCACTGTTCCAAAGGCACCTATATTCGCACCATTGTTGACGATCTGGGTGAGAAGCTGGGCTGCGGCGCGCACGTCACGTATCTGCGTCGTTTGACGGTCAGCAAGTATCCGGTGGATCGAATGGTGACGCTGGAACATCTGCGTGAGCTGGTTGAACAGGCCGAGCAGCAGAACATTCCGGCGGCACAGCTGCTTGATCCTTTGCTGATGCCAATGGACAGTCCAGCATCGGACTATCCTGTTGTTAATTTGCCTTTAACATCCTCGGTTTACTTTAAAAATGGTAACCCGGTACGGACGTCAGGCGCGCCGCTGGAAGGGCTGGTCCGCGTGACGGAAGGCGATGACAGCAAGTTTATCGGCATGGGGGAGATGGACGATGAAGGTCGTGTCGCCCCCCGTCGCCTGGTGGTTGAGTATCCTGCATAGCGCTCTCTGTCTTGCGATAAAAGGGCGCTGCGAGTAGAATACTGCCGCTTAACGTCGCGTAAATTGTTTAACAATCTACGCGACGTATACACAAAATCATTCGAGCTGCATCAAGGCGGCAAGTCTGAGAATCCTCAGGAGCTTACTTAGGTAAGTGACTGAGGTGAGCGGACGCAGCCAACGCAGAGTCAGTTTGAAGGATAAAGTGTATACACTGGGATAGCTGAATTAGAGATCGGCATCCTTTCATTCTTAACACTTTGGAGTTTTAAAATGTCTCTAAGTACTGAAGCTACCGCTAAAATCGTTTCTGAGTTTGGTCGTGATGCAAACGACACCGGTTCTACCGATGTTCAGGTTGCACTGTTGACTGCACAGATTAACCACCTGCAGGGCCACTTTGCAGAGCACAAAAAAGATCACCACAGCCGTCGTGGTCTGCTGCGCATGGTTTCTCAGCGTCGTAAACTGCTCGACTACCTGAAACGTAAAGATGTTGCACGTTACACCGCGCTGATCGAGCGTCTGGGTCTGCGTCGCTAATTCTTTCGAGTTTCAGAAAGAGGGGGCCTTCATGGCCCCTTTTTTCCAGCAGATGGCAGCAATTCGCTGGAAACTAATGTATTGTTGCTATGAATGATCTTCCGTTGCAGAGGTTCGCGCGGCTAATGAGAGGCTTTACTCATGCTTATGGGTTAGGGTTGTCATTAGTCGCGAGGATGCGCAGAAGATCGGGTATTAACGATGGCGCAAAATGTGCCGTCAAAAAAATAGAGAAAGGATATTATTTTGCTTAATCCGATCGTTCGTAAATTCCAGTACGGTCAGCATACCGTTACGCTGGAAACCGGCATGATGGCGCGTCAGGCGACTGCCGCTGTTATGGTTAGCATGGATGACACCGCGGTATTCGTTACCGTTGTTGGCCAGAAAAAAGCGAAACCAGGCCAGGACTTTTTCCCGCTGACCGTTAACTATCAGGAGCGTACCTACGCTGCTGGCCGTATCCCGGGTAGCTTCTTCCGTCGTGAAGGCCGTCCGAGCGAAGGCGAAACCCTGATCGCGCGTCTGATTGACCGCCCAGTTCGCCCGCTGTTCCCGGAAGGCTTCGTTAACGAAGTTCAGGTTATCGCGACCGTTGTTTCCGTTAACCCGCAGGTTAACCCGGACATCGTGGCAATGATTGGTGCATCTGCTGCGCTGACTCTGTCTGGTATTCCATTCAACGGCCCGATCGGTGCAGCACGTGTTGGTTACATCAATGACCAGTACGTGCTGAACCCGACTCAGGACGAACTGAAAGAAAGCAAGCTGGACCTGGTTGTTGCGGGTACTGAAGCAGCCGTACTGATGGTTGAATCCGAAGCAGAACTGCTGAGCGAAGATCAGATGCTGGGTGCTGTTGTGTTCGGTCACGAACAGCAGCAGGTTGTGATTCAGGCTATCAACGAGCTGGCGAAAGAAGCAGGCAAACCGCGTTGGGACTGGCAGCCAGAAGCCGTCAACGAAGCGCTGAACGCACGCGTTGCCGCACTGGCAGAAGCTCGCCTGAGCGATGCTTACCGCATCACCGACAAACAAGAGCGTTATGCTCAGGTTGACGTAATCAAATCTGAAACCATCGCGACTCTGGTGGCTGAAGACGAAACCCTGGACGCTAACGAACTGGGTGAAATTCTGCACGCTATCGAGAAAAACGTTGTTCGTAGCCGCGTACTGGCAGGCGAGCCGCGCATCGATGGCCGTGAAAAAGACATGATCCGTGGTCTGGACGTGCGTACTGGCGTTCTGCCGCGTACCCACGGCTCCGCACTGTTCACCCGTGGCGAAACTCAGGCGCTGGTTACTGCGACCCTGGGCACCACTCGTGATGCGCAGAACCTTGACGAACTGATGGGCGAGCGCACTGACAACTTCCTGTTCCACTACAACTTCCCTCCGTACTGCGTAGGTGAAACCGGTATGGTCGGTTCTCCGAAGCGTCGTGAGATTGGTCACGGCCGTCTGGCGAAACGTGGCGTACTGGCAGTAATGCCGGAACTGGATAAATTCCCGTACACCGTGCGTGTGGTTTCTGAAATCACCGAATCTAACGGTTCTTCTTCCATGGCTTCCGTATGTGGTGCTTCCCTGGCGCTGATGGACGCAGGCGTGCCGATCAAAGCCGCTGTTGCGGGTATCGCGATGGGGCTGGTGAAAGAAGGCGACAACTTTGTTGTTCTGTCTGACATCCTGGGCGACGAAGACCACCTGGGCGATATGGACTTCAAAGTGGCGGGTTCCCGCGACGGTATCTCTGCACTGCAGATGGATATCAAAATTGAAGGTATCACCAAAGAGATCATGCAGGTTGCTCTGAACCAGGCTAAAGGTGCGCGTCTGCACATCCTGGGTGTGATGGAACAAGCGATCAACGCACCGCGTGGCGATATCTCTGAATTTGCTCCGCGTATCCACACCATCAAGATCAGCCCGGACAAGATCAAAGACGTTATCGGTAAAGGCGGTTCTGTTATCCGTGCTCTGACCGAAGAAACCGGCACCACCATTGAAATCGAAGATGATGGTACCGTGAAGATTGCTGCGACTGACGGCGAAAAAGCGAAATATGCTATCCGTCGTATCGAAGAGATCACCGCAGAGATCGAAGTAGGCCGTATCTACAATGGTAAAGTGACCCGTATCGTTGACTTTGGCGCATTCGTTGCCATCGGTGGCGGTAAAGAAGGTCTGGTACACATCTCTCAGATCGCTGATAAGCGCGTTGAGAAAGTGACCGACTACCTGCAGATGGGCCAGGAAGTACCGGTCAAAGTTCTGGAAGTTGATCGCCAGGGCCGTGTACGTCTGAGCATTAAAGAAGCAACTGAGCAGTCTCAGCCTGCAGGCGAACCGGAAGCTCCGGCAAGCCAGGGCGAGTAAGGTTGCCATTGCCCTCCGTGAAAGCGGAGGGCCTTTAACCCGGCAGGATGCCTTGTTAGCAACCGGGGAACCTGGACGTTCATTCAATCGTTGTCTTCGGGAGTGGGAAATGAAGCCTTTTTTGCGCTGGTGTTTCGTTGCGACAGCACTCACGCTGGCTGGATGCAGTAATTCCGCCTGGCGAAAGAGTGAAGTCCTCGCAGTACCATTGCAACCGACTTTGCAGCAGGAAGTGATTCTGGCACGTATGGAACAAATTCTTGCCAGTCGGGCTTTAACCGATGACGAACGCGCACAGCTTTTATATGAGCGCGGAGTGTTGTATGATAGTCTCGGTCTGAGGGCACTGGCGCGAAATGATTTTTCACAAGCGCTGGCAATCCGACCAGATATGCCTGAAGTATTCAATTACTTAGGTATATATTTAACGCAGGCAGGCAATTTTGATGCTGCCTATGAAGCGTTTGATTCTGTACTTGAGCTTGATCCAACTTACAACTACGCGCACTTAAATCGCGGTATCGCATTGTATTACGGCGGTCGCGACAAGTTAGCGCAAGATGATCTGCTAGCGTTTTATCAAGACGATCCCAATGATCCTTTCCGTAGTCTGTGGCTTTATCTTGCCGAGCAGAAGCTCGATGAGAAGCAGGCGAAAGAAGCGTTGAAGCAACGCTTTGAGAAATCGGATAAAGAGCAATGGGGATGGAACATTGTCGAGTTCTACCTGGGCAACATTAGCGAAGCAACGCTGATGGAACGCCTGAAGGCGGACGCAACGGATAACACCTCGCTCGCTGAGCATCTCAGTGAAACCAACTTCTATTTAGGTAAGTACTACCTAAGTCTGGGGGATTTGGACAACGCTACGGCATTGTTCAAACTGGCGGTGGCTAACAACGTTCATAACTTTGTTGAGCACCGATACGCATTGTTGGAATTATCGCTCCTGGGCCAGGACCAAGATGACCTGGCAGAATCGGACCAGCAATAGCTGACGTACACATCAGCCCGTAATCTTTTTTGATTGCCATCACCTTCACGGGTGAGGGCGTTGTTGTTCGTTAATACACCTACTTTGAGCCGGTTCACACTTTTCAATGAAAATTGCAGATCAATTTCATGATGAGTTATGTAGACTGGCCGCCATTAATTTTGAGGCACACGTACTACATGGCTGAATTCGAAACCACTTTTGCAGATCTGGGCCTGAAGGCTCCTATCCTTGAAGCCCTTAACGATCTGGGTTACGAAAAACCATCTCCAATCCAGGCAGAGTGCATTCCGCATCTGCTGGGCGGCCGCGATGTTCTGGGTATGGCCCAGACAGGTAGCGGCAAAACTGCAGCGTTCTCTTTACCGCTGCTCAACAATCTTGATCCTGAGCTGAAGGCACCTCAGATTCTGGTGCTGGCACCGACCCGCGAACTGGCGGTTCAGGTAGCAGAAGCCATGACGGATTTCTCTAAACACATGCGCGGCGTGAACGTGGTTGCCCTGTACGGCGGCCAGCGTTATGACGTGCAATTACGTGCCCTGCGTCAGGGACCACAGATCGTCGTCGGTACGCCGGGCCGTCTGCTGGATCACCTGAAGCGCGGTACTCTGGACCTCTCCAAACTGAGCGGTCTGGTACTGGACGAAGCTGACGAAATGCTGCGTATGGGCTTCATCGAAGACGTTGAAACCATCATGGCGCAGATCCCGGAAGGTCATCAGACCGCTCTGTTCTCTGCAACCATGCCGGAAGCGATTCGTCGTATTACCCGTCGCTTTATGAAAGAGCCGCAGGAAGTACGCATTCAGTCCAGCGTTACCACGCGTCCTGACATCAGCCAGAGCTACTGGACTGTGTGGGGCATGCGTAAAAATGAAGCGCTGGTGCGTTTCCTGGAAGCAGAAGATTTTGATGCGGCGATTATCTTCGTTCGTACCAAAAATGCGACCCTGGAAGTGGCAGAAGCGCTGGAGCGTAGCGGTTATAGCAGCGCTGCACTGAACGGCGACATGAACCAGTCCCTGCGTGAGCAGACTCTGGAACGTCTGAAAGATGGCCGCCTGGATATCCTGATTGCTACCGACGTTGCGGCCCGTGGCCTGGACGTTGAGCGTATCAGCCTGGTTGTTAACTACGACATCCCGATGGATTCCGAGTCTTACGTTCACCGTATCGGCCGTACCGGTCGTGCGGGTCGTGCTGGCCGTGCGCTGCTGTTCGTTGAGAACCGTGAGCGTCGTCTGCTGCGTAACATCGAACGCACCATGAAGCTGACGATTCCGGAAGTAGAACTGCCGAACGCAGAACTGCTGGGCAAACGCCGTCTGGAAAAATTCGCCGCTAAAGTACAGCAGCAGCTGGAAAGCAGCGATCTGGATCAGTACCGTGCTCTGCTGGCGAAAATGCAGCCGGAAGAAGAGCTGGATATCGAAACGCTGGCAGCCGCACTGCTGAAAATGGCTCAGGGCGAACGTCCGCTGATCCTGCCGCCAGATGCACCAATGCGTCCGAAACGCGAATTCCGCGATCGTGATGACCGTGGTCCGCGCGATCGTAACGATCGTGGCCCTCGTGACCGTAATGACCGTGGTGGTGAAGATCGTCCGCGTCGTGAACGTCGTGACGTTGGTGACATGCAGCTGTACCGCATTGAAGTGGGCCGTGATGACGGTGTTGAAGTTCGTCATATCGTTGGCGCGATTGCTAACGAAGGCGATATCAGCAGCCGTTACATCGGTAACATCAAGCTGTTTGCTTCCCACTCCACCATCGAGCTGCCGAAAGGTATGCCGGGCGACGTGCTGCAGCACTTTACCCGTACTCGCATCCTGAACAAGCCGATGAACATGCAGCTGGTTGGCGATGCAGTTCCGCACACCGGTGGTGAGCGTCGTGGTGGTGGCCGTTTCAGCGGCGAGCGTCGTGAAGGTGGTCGCGGTGAAGGTCGTGGCTTTAGCGGTGAACGTCGTGAAGGCGGTCGTGGCGATGGTCGTCGTTTTAGCGGCGAACGTCGTGAAGGCAATCGTGGTCCGCGTCGTGACGATTCTTCTGCTCCGCGTCGTGATGACTCCGCTGGTCGTCGTCGTTTCGGCGGTGACGCATAAGTTTCGCTGCGTAAAGTAATATATACAGCCCCGATCTCAACAATCGGGGCTTTTTTTATTTCATTTGTACTCGTGTACTGGTACAGTGCAGCACATTGAGATGTAGTCACAATATAAATGACTGGAGAGATGGCTAAATGGCAACACTAACCACCACCCAAACGTCACCTTCGCTGCTCGGCGGCGTGGTGATTATCGGCGGCACCATTATTGGCGCGGGGATGTTTTCTCTGCCAGTGGTCATGTCCGGGGCGTGGTTTTTCTGGTCAATGGCGGCGCTGATCTTCACCTGGTTCTGCATGCTGCACTCCGGGCTGATGATCCTTGAAGCTAACCTCAATTACCGCATTGGCTCCAGTTTTGACACCATCACGAAAGATCTGCTGGGTAAAGGTTGGAACGTAGTGAACGGCATCTCGATCGCCTTCGTTCTCTATATCCTGACTTACGCCTATATCTCAGCGAGCGGGTCGATTCTACATCACACCTTCTCCGAGATGTCGCTGAATGTTCCGGCGCGCGCGGCAGGTCTTGGCTTTGCGCTGCTGGTGGCATTTGTGGTGTGGTTAAGCACCAAAGCGGTTAGCCGCATGACGGCGATTGTGCTGGGCGCAAAGGTGATTACCTTTTTCCTGACCTTCGGCAGTCTGCTGGGGCACGTGCAGCCCGCAACACTGTTTAACGTGGCGCAGAGCAACGCTTCGTATACGCCGTACCTGCTGATGACGCTGCCGTTTTGTCTGGCTTCTTTCGGCTATCACGGCAACGTCCCGAGCCTGATGAAGTACTACGGCAAAGATCCGAAGACCATCGTTAAGTGTCTGGTGTACGGCACGTTGCTGGCGCTGGTGCTGTATACCGTATGGTTGCTGGGAACGATGGGTAACATTCCGCGTCCAGAGTTTATCGGTATCGCGCAACAGGGCGGTAACATTGATGTGCTGGTACAGGCGCTGAGCGGCGTACTAAACAGCCACAGTCTGGATCTGCTGCTGGTGGTGTTCTCCAACTTTGCGGTGGCGAGTTCATTCCTCGGCGTTACGCTCGGTCTGTTTGACTATCTGGCGGATCTGTTTGGCTTTGATGACTCAGCAGTGGGACGTTTCAAAACGGCATTGCTGACGTTTGTCCCGCCAATTATCGGTGGCCTGCTATGGCCGAACGGTTTCCTGTATGCCATTGGTTATGCAGGACTCGCGGCAACCATCTGGGCTGCCATTGTTCCGGCGCTGCTGGCCCGTAAATCCCGCGAGCGTTTCGGTAGCCCGAAATTCCGTGTCTGGGGCGGTAAGCCGATGATTGCGCTGATCCTGGTGTTCGGTATCGGCAACGCGGTTATCCATATTCTGTCGAGCGTGGATCTGTTACCGGTCTATCAGTAAAACCGTTGCCCGGTAGCGCTACGCTTACCGGGCCTACAGTACCGTGTAGGCCGGATAAGGCGTAGCCGCCATCCGGCACAAAGCGTGCTACCCCAACAATTCCTGCTTCACATCCATCGCCAAATCAAACGAATGAAGACGTGCCTGATGATCAAAAATCTGGCCGTTAACCATAATTTCATCGGCCTGGGTTTCACGCAAAATGGCATCAAGACCGTGACGCACTTTTGCCTTATCACCAACCAGCGACATGCTCAGCGCCTGTTGTACGCCGTACTGTTCTGAAGCGGACCACAGCTGATGCATATTCTCTACCGGCGGTGGTAGCTGGCCCGTTTCGCCACGACGCAGTTTCATAAACGCCTGCTGCATCGAGGTGAAAAGAAACTCGGCATCGCGATTGCTGTCAGCGGCAATGATGTTGATGCACACCATCGCATACGGCTTTGCCAGCCGCGCTGAGGGTTTGAACTGGGTGCGATATAGATGCAGCGCCTGATGCAGCATATCCGGAGCAAAATGCGAGGCGAAAGCAAACGGCAGGCCGAGCTGGGCCGCCAGCTGTGCGCTGTACAGGCTGGAGCCTAATAACCAGACCGGGATCTGCTCGCCGTAGCCGGGAACCGGGCGTACATGGGGGTTAGGATCGCGGGCGTCGAACCAGTCCACCAGTTCAGCGACGTCGCGAGGGAAGTTATCGATATCACCGCTCATATGGCGGCGCAGCGCACGCATCGTTGGCTGATCGCTCCCCGGCGCGCGGCCAAGCCCAAGATCGATGCGTCCCGGATACAGCGTATTCAGGGTACCGAACTGCTCGGCGATCACCAGCGGCGAATGGTTGGGCAGCATAACGCCACCGGAACCGAGATGCAGCGTGGTGGTATTGGCAGCCAGATAGCCAATCAGCACTGAAGTTGCCGCGCTGGCGATACCGACCATGTTGTGATGTTCTGCCAGCCAGTAGCGGTGGTAGCCGCGCTTTTCGGCCAGTCGGGCGAGATCAAGCGAGTGCGTGAAGGCCTCTTTTGCCGAAGAACCTTCAGGGATCGGCGCCAGATCCAGCACCGAGAACGGAATAGTTTTGTCAGTCATAACGGCTCACTTTGTTACCGGTTAATCTTTTAATACTGCATTAAAATTTGATTACCGTTGTTAACAAAGTGAGCTTTATGAGACTGACGGCAAAAACAATGCCCGATGGCGCTGCGCTTATCGGGCCTACGGGATCGCTATTTGTAGGCCGGATAAGGCAATTTGCCGCCATCCGGCTAGGCTTGCAGCTCCAGACCAGCCAGTCGCTTCCAGTAGCCGTTGCAGTCACTGTGGGCGGCAAGCGGTAATGGAGCACTGCCATTTTCATTGGCACGGAAGGCGTCAAGCATGGCGAATGTCTCTGTCCCCAGCGGGGAAAGGCGCACAATATCAACCAGCCCCTGCATGGATGTCAGCTCGTTACCGAGGTTGTAGACATAGCCGCTCATGGTCTGAATACCGTTGAGCACAAAGACCTGCTGATTCTCCTGAGACAGCACATCGCGTCCGTTCGGGTATTTGATGCAGCAGGTTTCACATTCGTCTTTTGGACGATCTTCAGAGCGTGCGGTAAAGCATCGGGCGGAGTATGCCAGCGGCAGATGCCCATAGCTCAGTACCTCGACTTCAAACTGATTGCGAATACCCAGCTCATCACACTGGTTGAGCAGGTTTACCAGCCAGTCGCGGGATAACTCTACCGGCATACACCAGCGCGTCATGCCCTGCTTGAGCAGTAAACGCAGGGTTACCGCGTTGTAGCAGTTGAGCGCATGCCCGGCGACAAACGGCAGCTTACGCTCGGCGCACATGTTTACCACCCCAAGATCGCTGGCTTCCAGCAGGAAGTCGCCGTTTTCAACATAGCGCTTCAGCTCTCCCAGTTCAGAGGAAGCCTGCACCAGCGCCAGCGTCGACAGCACCACCTGCTTACCGCTACCGGCGAGAGACTTCGCCATATCCAGCCAGTCGCCCACTTTGGTCGCACGGCGTTTGCTGCATACCGCTTCGCCAAGATAGATAACGTCAGCATGACTGGCGGCGGCCTGCTGGTAAAAATCTTCCAGCGTTTCTTTCGACCAGTAGTAGAGCACGGGTCCTAATGAATATTTCATTGCTTTTCTCACTGCCATTTACGGTGATACGCGCCAAGCGTGGTCTGCGTGCCTTCGGACATCGACCCGAGCGTTTCCATCCACGCGGCCTGCGGGACGTAGTTTTGCGGGTCGGCCATACAGCGGTCGATTGCCTGACGCCACACTTTCGCCACCTGGCTAACGTAAGCCGGGCTGCGCTGGCGACCTTCGATTTTCACCGAGGCAATATTGGCAGCCAGCAGTTCCGGCAGCAGTTCGAGCGTGTTGAGGCTGGTGGGTTCTTCCAGCGCATGGTAGCGCTCGCCATCCACCAGGTAGCGCCCTTTACACAGCGTTGGATACCCGGCGTTTTCGCCATCCTGGTAGCGATCAATCAGCACTTCGTTCAGGCGAGATTCCAGACCCTGTGGGGTCTGCTGCCAGCGCACAAAACGGGCAGGGGAGCAGGCACCGACGGTATTAGGAGATTCGCCCGTCAGGTAAGACGAAAGATAGCAACGGCCTTCCGCCATAATGCACAAGCTGCCAAAGGCGAACACTTCCAGGGGAACTGGTGTGACGCGAGCAAGCTGCTTCACCTGATGAATAGACAGCACGCGCGGCAGAACCACGCGGGCGACGTCAAAGTTGCGATGGTAGAAATTAATCGCCTCTTCATTGGTTGCAGATGCCTGAACAGAGACATGGCGCTCAATATGCGGGTAGCGCTCTGCGGCATACTCAAGCATGGCGATGTCGGCGAGGATCAGCGCGTCTGCACCCAGTTGCGCTGCCATATCAACGGCACGCTGCCAGCGTGCGTAACCATCCGGGTGCGCAAAGGTGTTAATCGCAATGTGCAGCTTACGGCGATGTTGATGAACGAAACTCACCGCTTCCTGCAATTTTTTCTCGGTAAAATTAAGGCCGGCGAAATGACGGGCGTTGGTATCATCTTTCAGCCCGATGTAGACAGCATCAGCGCCGTTCTCGATGGCCGCCTTAAGCGCCGGGAGGTTTCCGGCAGGGCAGAGCAGCTCCATAATTTATCCTGAACGTTGCGCCATGTAGGGCGCAGAAATGTTAACGAAGAGGGATTTTAGTTAACCTTGCTGAGACAATTTTTGATTTGAGGCAGTTAAAGTCGTATTGGTGACACCAATAAAGAGGTAACAATTTCGTAGCGAATTGTTGATTTATGCCGCTATGTCGTTTATTTGATATGGCAAAATAGCAGGACTATTGAAACAGGGAGTAAAGCTCGTGTTGGATAAACTGCGTTCACGCTTAGTACATTTAGGTCCTTCTCTGATGAGTGTACCGGTTAAACTGACGCCCTTTGCGCTGAAGCGCCAGGTTCTGGAGCAGGTCCTGAGCTGGCAGTTTAGTCAGGCGCTGGCCGATGGGGAGCTGGAGTTTCTCGAAGGTCGCTGGCTGAGCATTCATGTGCGTGACATTGACCTCAAATGGTATACCTCTGTTGAAAACGATAAACTTATCGTCAGCCAGAATGCAGATGCGGATGTGAGTTTTAGCGCCGATGCCAGCGATCTCCTGATGATCGTGGCCCGCAAGCAGGATCCGGATACGCTTTTCTTCCAGCGTCGCCTGGTGATTGAAGGTGATACAGAATTAGGGCTATACGTAAAAAATCTGATGGATGCCATCGAACTGGAGCAGATGCCTAAAGCGTTGCGCGTCATGCTGATGCAGTTGGCGGATTTTGTTGAGGCGGGGATGAAAACGTCGCCAGAAACCAAACAGACCTCGGTAGGTGAGCCATGCTGATTCGAGTTGAGATTCCCATTGATGCCCCTGGTATTGATGCGTTGCTGCGCCGTTCATTTGAGAGCGATGCGGAAGCAAAATTAGTCCACGACCTGCGTGAAGATGGTTTCTTAACGCTGGGTTTGGTTGCTACCGATGATGAAGGTCAGGTAGTGGGTTACGTCGCGTTCAGCCCTGTCGATGTTCAGGGTGAAGATCTGCAATGGGTCGGCATGGCGCCGCTCGCGGTGGATGAAAACTACCGGGGGCAGGGCCTGGCGCGTCAACTGGTCTATGAAGGACTCGATTCCCTGAACGAGTTTGGCTACGCCGCGGTGGTTACGCTGGGCGATCCGGCACTGTACAGCCGCTTTGGCTTTGAGCTGGCAGCGCATCATGACCTGCGTTGCCGCTGGCCGGGCACCGAAAGCGCGTTCCAGGTTCATCGCCTGGCGGACGATGCGCTGGAGGGCGTGACGGGCCTGGTGGAATACCACGACCACTTCAATCGTTTTTAACATCCGGGGCTTGCAGGCTGTTCAGTAGAGCCTCAAGCCCTTCGCCTTCTACAAGGCGCTCTTTCTGACGCTTTGTGAGCTGTTTGACGCGATACTCTATGCGCAGGGCCAGCGAACGGTCGCCAACTTGCGCCGCAAATGCCAACGTGAGTTCCCCCTTTCCACGTAGCGCCTTCGCGCCTTTCCCACTTTGATGCTGCTTATAGCGGCGCTGCACATCGGTGGTTATTCCGGTGTATAAGGCGTTGTCAGCGGTACGGATCAGGTACAGATACCAGGGTGTCATTGTCACCATCGACGTGATAATTTTCAGGCCTACAGTATAAAAGAGAACAGAAATGGAAACACTGACTGCAGTGTCTCGCTGGCTGGCAAAACAGCACGTCGTGACCTGGTGCGTACACCACGAAGGTGAATTGTGGTGCGCCAACGCGTTTTACCTGTTTGATGCGCAGAAGATGGCATTCTATGTGCTGACCGAAGATAAAACGCGCCATGCGCAGATGTCGGGACCGTGTGCACCGATTGCCGGCACGGTAAATGGTCAGCCCAAAACGGTCGCCCTGATTCGTGGTGTGCAGTTTAAGGGGGAGATTCGCCGTCTTGAAGGGCAGGAGAGTGAAGCCGCGCGTAACGCCTACAACCGCCGTTTCCCCGTCGCCAGAATGTTGCCAGCGCCCGTGTGGGAGATTCGACTGGATGAAGTCAAATTCACGGACAACACGCTGGGCTTCGGTAAAAAGATGCACTGGCTACGTGATCTATAGTTAAAAGAGTGATTGAAGCGTCAGGGGAAAATAAACGATGAGTCAGGTGTTAATAACCGGTGCAACGGGTCTTGTGGGTGGACATTTATTGCGGATGCTACTGAATGAACCCCGGATCAATGCCATTACGGCGCCGACGCGTCGACCGCTGGCTGATACGGTTGGCATCTATAATCCCCACGATCCGCAGCTAACCGATGCTCTGGCGCAGGTTACCGATCCGGTCGATATTGTCTTTTGTTGTCTGGGAACGACCCGACGTGAAGCGGGCAGCAAAGAAGCATTTATCCACGCTGACTATACGCTGGTAGTGGATACAGCTCTGACGGGGCGTCGGCTGGGGGCACAGCATATGCTGGTGGTGAGTTCGATGGGCGCTAATGCCAATTCACCGTTTTTTTATAACCGGGTTAAAGGTGAAATGGAGCAGGCGCTGATTGCGCAGAATTGGCCTCGGCTGACCATTGCCCGGCCTTCAATGCTACTGGGTGATAGGGACAAACAGCGGGCGAATGAGATGTTTTTAGCGCCGTTGTTCAGGCTGCTGCCGGGTAACTGGAAGTCGATTGAAGCGCGCGATGTTGCGCGGGCAATGTTGGCAGAAGCGCTGGCGCCTGGGCATGAAGGGGTTTCGATCCTGACCTCTTCCGAGTTACGCGAAAGGGCTAAATAAAATGCCGGATGGCGCTGACGCTTATCCGACCTACAAACGATAATGTCCTGTAGGCCGGATAAGACGCTCAGGCGTCGCTATCCGGCATCAGTATTACTTAATAAACGTAAAGGCCGTCGTGACGCGTTTCACGTCGCTTACCCGGCTGGCGATGTCTGCCGCCGCCTTCGCTTCGCGTTCGGTCACCAGACCTAACAGGAACACTTCTCCATTCTCGGTCGTGACTTTCACGTTAGAGGATTTCACCTGATCGCTGGTCAGTAACTGGGAACGTACTTTGGTGGTTATCCAGGTATCGTTGGACGCATCGCCCAGACCGATTGGCTGGCCCTGACGGATCTCATTAAAGACCTCAGTCGTACCTTCTACGCCCATCGCAATCTGTTTTGCTCGTGCAGACAGTTCGCTATTTGGCGACTGACCGACCAGCAGCACTTTACCCTGATATGCGCTCACGTTGATTCGCGCTTCTTTCTTGATCTGGGCATCTTTCGACAACGCCGTATTGACGCGTAATTCCAGGGTTCCATCATCTACCTGGGTGCCGACGCTGCGAGGATCCGTCGCGGCTTTGGTGCCGACAGCAGCAGTTCCGACAACGGCAGCAGCGACACAGCCTTGCAGCAGCAGTGCAGCGATAATCACAGCAAGCGGCGAAAATGCCTTCATGTGTACTCCTTAATCATCCTGGTGAGGGAAAAGCGTGTTATCGATGAGATCGCAAAGGCAGTTGACCGTCAGCATGTGCATTTCCTGAACGCGGGCGCTGTGGTGTGAGGGGATACGGATTTCAACATCCTGCGGCCCCAGTAATCCGGCCAGTTCCCCTCCGTCATACCCGGTCAGCGCGACGATTGTCATGTCGCGTGTCACGGCGGCTTCAACGGCTTTTACGATATCGCGGCTATTACCACGCGTAGAGATTGCCAGCAGAACATCTCCTGCATGTCCCAGCGCACGGACTTGTTTTGCATAAACTTCGTCGTGCAGGCGATCGTTGGCAATCGCAGTTAAGACCACATTATCAGTGTTTAGTGCAATCGCAGGTAAACTTGGGCGTTCTGTTTCAAAACGATTGATCATGCTGGCAGCAAAATGCTGTGCGTTGGCAGCGGACGTCCCATTACCACAACAGAGAATTTTGTTGCCATTGAGCAGGGACTGAACCAGCGTCATGGCGGCACGGGAGATCGCATCTGGAAGTGCTTCAGCCGCAGCTATCTGAGTTTGAATGCTTTCTGTAAAGCAGACTTTAATTCTATCTAACACGCTAATCCTTAAGAACCAGGCTCTGAATCTTCAACTATGAGCGGTCGTTGAACGCGCCCTTAAACCACTCAACATCATTTCCGGTGAAGGCTAACACATCGAACCGGCAATCCACAGTATCAAAACTCCCATTGTGGCGCGCAAGCCACAAGCGGGCGGTCTGTAATAATTTGTGTTGTTTGCTCCGGGTCACACTCGCCGCTGCGCCACCAAACTGGGCCGAGCGCCGATAGCGGACTTCAACAAAGACGGTAGTGCTGCCTTCACGCATTATCAGGTCGATTTCGCCGCCACGTTCACGCACGTTGGCGGCGATAAAATGCAGTCCCTTGCTTTGCAGCCAGTCAAGCGCGGTGGATTCCCACGCGTCACCAGTCTGTTTACTCGTTAACTGGCGGGGACGACTTGTCCTTGCTGGTATTTGAGCCATGATAACTTCCTGTTAATCACACAATCCGGCGTTGCGGTTAAGGTCCCGGTGTTGCCGTTAATTTCGAAACCCTGTACCTGACGCATTTGCGAGAAATGGTTGGCAAGTGACCACGCATCGACGCCCATCGCATACATACGTGCCAGTGAGTAGTCGTTACGAACCGCGCCAAGCGCCTGCTGCATGAGAGGAGCGTTAGCACCTGCCAGCATCGGTATTTCGCTGTACTGCAAGCCTTCCATCTCCAGACGGAAATCCGGGCCAGCAGTTCCCTGCGCGCTACGGGAGCTGGCGTACAGCGTCGCTCCGCTCTGGCTGCCGTTACGCATAGCGATCATCGGCTTAATAAAGGCAATTTCTTCCGGCGTCGCCAGAATATACACGGCATCAACACGGCCGCTGCCGCCGGTGATCTGCGCATCGGTGGGCGCAGCCGGAATCGTCAGGCCGCCAATCGTCACGCCAGGTTGCGCAGGTACAGAGGAGGCCACCGGGCTGCCCGTCAGGGAAATTCCCGAGCCGCCGTTGACGCCCATTTTCAGCTCGGCGGTAGAGCCAAACTTCTGCTGCAACACTACGCCACCGCCCAGCTTTTGCCATTCCTGTGCAAAGGCGTTGGCAACGCGATCGCCTAATGAACTCCGAGGGATCAACAACAGCGGCGTCTGTTTACCTTGATCGCGGATGTGACGCGCGGCGTCGCGCGCTTCATCTTCTGGCGACAAAGCGAAGTAGCAGACGTTCGGCAGGTTTTTCACCGACTCCGGCTGATTAAGTGCCAGCACGTTTAATGGCGTATTGCTTTTCATCAGCTCTTCAACATTGTTCTTCAGCAGTGGGCCAACCACGATGCTGGCACCATCCTGTTGAACCTGAGTCAGAATTTGGTTCAGAGGCTGTGATGAAGTGTCGTAGATTTTCAGCTCTGCTGATGGATTCGCCGGTGCGCTGGCGGTTGTTGGCTGAGCGGGTGCTGCGGGCTGCGCAGCAGGTGTTTCTGGCTGTGCTGGCATCTCGTTAGTCAGATCGCTGACTGACGCCTGAGAAGGGCTGGCAACGCCGTCTGTCGTTTGCGGTTGTTCTGTGGTCGTCGCAGCTGTTGTATCCGCAGCAGGCGCAGCTACCGCAGGGGCCGCTACGGGTTGAGTACCCATATTTTTCGCCGCTTCAAAGCCTTGCTGAATAGTCCGGCCAAATACAGCGGCCTGACCGTTCAGCGGCAGCAGCAGCGCAATTTTGCTGGTGGAGGCGGGCTTAAAGCTCTGGACGTTAACCAACTGCGTTGGCAGTATTTTTGCGCCCGGGTTTTGCGGATAACGTTTCTGCCAGTCAGCAATACCCGCTTTCATCATGTCTGGATCGTTACGGTTATCGAACCAGACGCGCTGGAGATCCAACCAGCCTTGCAGCACGTTTTCATCCGCATTGATGACCAGTGCCTGTGCTTGCTCCTGGGTCATGGATGACAGCGCCTGCCAGGTGGCATCGATGTTTTTCTGCTTAGCATTCGCGGCCAGCAGCGGTTCCTGGGCGATCAGGGCGCGCAGTAGTGTCAACGATGGGCGACCCTGGTTGACGTCGATTTGCGCCTGCCAGTATCTGGCCTGCTGGTTTTGATCGAAATCGGCAGGAGTGAGTTTATCCAGCAGGGCCTGAGCGCCAGCGATATCTTTCTGTGCGAGCTTGATCTCGACGGCCAGCAGAGACTGCTCACGACGCTGAGTGTCGTTTAGTTTCTGCGGCAACTGGTTGAACAGCTCGCTAGCCTGCTGGCTCTTGCCTTCTTTCAGCAGTGCACGAATGGCGAGTAATTGCCAGTTGGTCTTGCTATCATCTGAGCTTTGCTGCATTTGTTGCAGATAAAAGCCGGAATCAGCCTGCGCAGTGCCCTGCATATGGGCTGCACTCTGGTCTGGCGCCTGGGTGCCACAGCCTGCGAAAATCAGTGCTGCCAGAATGACTGGTAGCGCGCGCGCGGCTTTCAAACGAGAAAATGTTGAGGGTACCATACTGTATCCAGTGATATTTTTTTACTCAATGCTCAATATTAAATCGGCAATACGGACGACACAATGAAACAACACGAATCGGCGGATAATTCTCAAGGCCAACTCTTTATTGTACCTACTCCTATAGGAAATTTGGCTGATATTACCCAACGAGCGCTCGAAGTTTTACAAGCCGTTGATTTGATTGCCGCTGAAGACACACGTCATACAGGATTATTGTTACAACACTTCGCGATTAACGCCCGTTTGTTCGCGTTACACGATCACAATGAGCAACAAAAAGCGGAAACGCTGGTGGCGAAACTCAAAGAAGGGCAAAACATTGCGCTGGTTTCCGATGCCGGAACGCCGCTGATTAACGATCCTGGCTACCATCTGGTGCGCACCTGTCGCGAAGCGGGGATCCGCGTTGTTCCTCTACCGGGCCCTTGCGCGGCGATTGCTGCCCTGAGCGCTGCTGGTTTGCCTTCAGACCGCTTTTGCTATGAAGGTTTTCTGCCTGCCAAATCGAAAGGGCGTCGTGATGCGATGAAAGCCATTGAGGCAGAGCCGCGTACGCTTATTTTTTATGAATCTACCCACCGCTTGCTGGATAGCCTGGAAGACATGGTTGCCGTCTGGGGCGAATCCCGTTACGTGGTGCTGGCGCGCGAGCTGACCAAAACCTGGGAAACCATTCACGGCGCACCGGTCGGCGAACTGCTGGCGTGGGTCAAGGAAGATGAAAACCGTCGTAAAGGTGAAATGGTGCTGATTGTCGAAGGGCATAAAGCGCAGGAAGACGATCTCCCTGCCGATGCGCTGCGTACGTTGGCTTTATTACAGGCAGAACTGCCGCTGAAAAAGGCCGCCGCGCTGGCCGCTGAAATCCACGGCGTGAAAAAGAATGCGCTGTATAAACATGCACTGGAACAACAGGGAGAGTAGACGTGAGCACCTACCAACCGCCTTTTACCGTTACGCCATTGATCCTCAATCAAGTCATTGAGATTGGTGAGCTGATGGGGCATTGGGCGGCGATGGCGGGCAGGATATCTCCTCTTTTGCGCAAAGAGAACCGTATTCGTACTATCCAGGCTTCTTTAGCGATTGAGCATAATTCGTTGACGACGGATCAGGTTACAGCCCTGATGGACGGTAAGCGTATTTTGGCTCCGGCTAAAGATATACAGGAAGTCAGAAATGCGATTCTGGCATACGAAAAAATGTCGGAGTGGAAAAGTGAAAAACTCTCCGATCTTTTACAGGCACATCAAGTCCTGATGATGGGGCTTGTCGATAACCCGGGCCAATTGCGATCTGGCAATGTCGGTGTTTACAGGGAAAAACAGCTTATTCATATGGCCCCGCCGGTCTCACAAGTTCTTCGCTTGATGAATGATTTACTGGACTGGTTAAAAACGACAGAACTTCACCCGCTTATCGCGGGTGCTGTATTCCATTATGAGTTCGAATTTATTCATCCTTTTGCCGACGGCAATGGACGGATGGGGCGATTGTGGCAGACATTAATCCTGAGTGAGTGGCGTTCAGAATTAGCCTGGTTGCCGGTGGAAACGCTGATCCACTACCAGCAGGATCGCTATTACCAGGTGCTAGGAGTGTGCGATCGGCAAAGCAGCTGCACGCCATTTATAGAATTTATTCTGGAAAACATTATCTCTGCTTTGCAAGAGGGATTAGGACAATCATCGACCCTGTCGGAAGAAATGTCGGAAGAAATGTCGGAAGAAATGTCGGAAGAAATGTCGGAAGAAATGTCGGAAGAAATGCCGTCTGATTTACTGGATATGGAAAAGCGCATTCTACGAATCTTGTCGAATCAGCCTGGTAGAACTGCCAAAAGTATCGCTGATGAGTGTGAAATTTCACCCCGAACAGTTGAACGCTATCTGAAAGCGTTGCAGCTAAAAGGCAAACTGCAACGCGTTGGCTCGACGAAAGGAGGGATGTGGCGGGTAATTTAAACGACCAGCAGTTCAACGCCTGTTTTAACCAGCGCTGATTTATCCTGTTTGCTTATGCTGTCGTCGGTTATTACGCAGTTAATCTTCTCCATGGGAAGTACCTGATTAAATCCGCGTCGGTTAAATTTTGTCGCATCCAGTACGGCAATGACCTTATGTGCAGCCGCCGCCATTACGCTACTAATCGAATAGCCTTCGTTGAATGTCGTAATACCATTAGTGGCATCGATCCCGTCAGCACCCACAAACATCAGGTCAGCGCTTATCCCTTGTAGGGAACGTTCAGCGATAGTGCCATGCATTGAATGCGTTTTGTGACGCACCGTGCCACCGCAGACGACCAGCGTAATATCTTTGTTTTCCGATAACGTAAACGCAGCAGGCAGGCTATTGGTAATAACAGTGATATTACTTTTTCGGTTTAGCGCCTCAGCGATCAGTAAGGTCGTGCTTCCGCTATCCAGAATCACGGTCATTCCTTCTTCGACCATTGCCGTTGCCGCCTGAGCGATCCGCTTTTTAGGATCGCTGGCAAGCTGATACCGATCTTCTAACAATACTTCCTGATTGTCACCTTCAGCCAGATGGCTTCCAGGTTTTGCCGCACCGCCATGAAAACGGGTGACCAGACCCTTCTCTTCTAATAACCGCAGGTCGGCGCGAATGGTGACTTCAGAAATACCAAAGGTATTCGAAAGGTCCATTACCAGTACGCTACCTTGCGTATTAATCAGGTCGACAATTTTATTCCTTCTCTCAAATGAGTTCATATTGATTTGCCTGATAATTTGACTGTCACTAGTTTAATCGAAGGATTGCGAAAGGTGAACGCTAAATTTCGAAAGTAAATGTGAGCCAGCGCAGGTTGCTGGCTCGTGGGGTCAGGAGAGTTTGAGCAGAATTTTACCCTGCATCGGCGCGCCATTGAGTGACTTGACGGCGCTGGCAAAGCTCTCGGCATCACCACTGTGGGCAATTAATGGCTCAAGCTGTAAGCGTTTTTCCGTCAGTAAACGCGCTGCGGTTACCCACTCTTCTCCAGGCCATGGGCTGGAATAGTTCATCCAACTGCCAAGAATGGTTAACTCTTTACGCAATATTTGTCCAAAGACACCAGAAGCCAGCGCCAGATCGTGATGCAGCGTACCCACTAACGCCAGTTGAGCGCGAGGGCCGGCAATTTCTATCGATAGCGTCACAGTTTGTGGGGTTCCTGCGGTTTCCAGTATGAGTTGGTCAAACTGAACATTCTCCAGATCAGAGTGAATCTCAGTCGCACTCATCTCCCGACTGTTAAACACATAGGTTGCCCCCAGTTCTTTTGCTAACGCCAGCTTTTGCGGGTTGATATCAATCGCCGTGATGCTTTTGGCGCCGAGTTCACGGGCACATTGCAGTGCCAGTAAACCGATAGTACCCGCGCCAACAATAATCACGTTTTTGCCTTCACAACCCTGCGCCAAATGAAACGCATGCAGGCCGACGGTGATGGGCTCAATGAACGCGCCATCTTCAATCGGCATATCTGAAGGCAGGCGGAACAAATTAGCGCGTTTCACCACCACATATTCTGCGTTGCCCCCTTCGCTACGTGAACCGACAAACTGATACTGCTTACACAACGAGAAGTAGCCGCGCTCGCACTGAGGGCAGTGGAAGCAGGGAAGTAGCGGTACGCAGGCAACGGCATCGCCGGGTTGTAGGTCGGTAACCCCTGCGCCGTAGGATTCAACATAGCCACTGAACTCATGCCCAAGCGTGATTGGATAATAGTGAGCGCCACGATTGAAGATTCGGGGAATGTCCGAGCCGCAAAGCCCTGAGCTGACTACCTTAACCAGTACATCTTCATCCGTTTGCAGATGTGGTATGGGACGTTCTTCAACGCGTACGTCGCCCTCAGCGTGAATAACCACTGATTTCATAAGAGTCTCCAGAAATGTGAAGGGGAGCAAATGCTCCCCAGAAATTATGATGCGGTCTGGCTTTCCGTTATGGCTGCAGCTTTTTCAGCTGCCACGAAATTACGTGCCCGACGCCAGGTCAGCAGCACACCCAACAGGTAAATAGCAGCGATAATGATGAAACCTACCACGTTCTGCCAGGTGAAAAGCTGGATCAGCAGCCAGGTGATTGGGGAGCCGCCCTGGTCCATTGAGGCCACCATGCCACCGGCTTTCAATGCGCCTGCATTGGCGGCAAGCTGAGTGTGTAAGCCGATGGTCTGGGTGGCGATCCACAAGGTGATGCCCATGATGATGACGCCAGAGATCAGCGTGCGGAACAGGTTCCCCTGATGAACGGCTACCGCCATGGCAACAAAGAAACCAATGGTCGCGAGATCGCCGAAGGGCAGTACCTGATTACCTGGGACCAGCACGGCAATCAGGATGGTCAGCGGGATAAAGATCAGACTGGCAGAAACTACCGACGTATGACCGAGAAGCAGCGCAGGGTCCAGACCAATTAAGAACTCCTGACCGCCAAATTTTGCCTGCAGGCGTTTGCGGGCATGCTTCGCGATAGGTGTTAAGCCATCCATAATCGGTTTAATCACGCGTGGCATCAGCAGCATCACGGCAGCCGTTTTCACGGCTAGTTGCAGGACGCCTTTCACGTCATATCCTGCCAGCATACCGATAACCAGACCCATAACGAAGCCGACGGTAACCGGCTCGCCAAAAGGTCCGAAGCGTTTCTGTACATCGTCTGCACTGAAGTGAATACGATTCAGACCCGGGATTTTTTCAATGATCGTATCAACCAGGACCGCGATAGGGCCCAGGTAGGCTGAGGAACCGTGGGGGATAGCAATCCCTTCCAGACCAAAAAAGTCGCGCGTGTCTTTCGCAAACCAGTCACCCAGTTTGTAGACGAAGGCGGCATGAACAACCACGCCGAGAATGCCCAGCCAGTATGAACCGGTTGCCAGATGCAACATGGCGCCGGTAAACGTCATATGCCAGATATTCCAGATGTCGACGTTCACCACGCGGGTCATGCGGGTAACCAGCATCAGGATATTCACCCCAATGGCGACAGGAATCGCAATTAACGCAATTTGCGAAGCCCAGGTCATTGGTGATGAACCCGGCCAGCCGACGTCAATAACGTGCAGGTTGATTTGAAACTGTTCCGCCATCGCTTTTGCGGCTGGTCCAATAGAGTCCAGCATCAGGCCGATCACCAGACCAATACCGACGAAGCCGATCCCGATATGCAGACCAGATTTAAAACAATCCCCGAGCTTCATTCCCAATAATTTTGAGAAGATGATGATCACTAACGGCAGCATAACCGTTGGACCTAAGTCGAGGATATAACGCATTATTTCGCTAAACATGGCGTTACCCCACGAGGATAGTCAGTATTTTTTGCTGTAATGCTTCGATACCCACGCCTGAGACAAAAGGCATGCCGTGAACCACCGGGATATCGCCAAATGTACGGTCAACGCGAGCAGTAGTACAAATAAGGTCCGCGCCATCCATATAGGTTTCGATTTCCGTTACCCGGCACTGAACCAGGTCGAGTTGGATATTGTTGGCTTCGCAGAGCTCTTTGATTTCTTCCGCAGCCATTGTTGAAGTTGCTACAGCACCGCCACAGGCCACAATTACTTTACGTTTCATAGGGTATTCCTTTTATTATCAGTTTTTTATCAAGCCTGGGTGCAGGGCTCAGACTCAAGGATTTTTTCCCGAAAGAGTATTGCCAGTTCTGCATCGGGTGCATTCAGCAATGCTTCAATGGTGCTCGGGTTTTGTAGCTCACTAAACAGACGACGCAGGAGCTTCAGTTGCGCCGTCGGGTTTTCAACAATTAAGGCGATAATTAAAGAGACGGCTATCTCTTCATCATCATCCGCTTGTTGAAAATTAACCGGTGTATCTGGGCGAATCAGATAGATAGCCGGAGATTTCGCGTGAACAGCTTCACAATGCGGAATCGCAACGGCATGACGTTCCAGCGCAATTCCAGTTGGAAAGGTTACTTCACGCTCAATCAGGGCCTGCGGGTAGCTTTCATGCACGACCCCTTTAGCCAGCATCTCCTCCCCAATATGGGTCAGCGCATGCTGACACGAGCTAAAGTTAATTCCTGTTCGGACAAAGAGTTGACTCATATATTCTCCAGATTTCAGGCGATTACTGGTGCGCAACCAAAGCGATAGGCGCGCAGAACATCCTGGATTTTGTCGATAATCAAATTGTGTGGTGTCGCGGATAACGTGCCTTCAGACAGACGCTCAAACTGCACCGGCATAAATTGGCTAATGAGTCCCAGAGGTAACGCGACGTCATTAAGGTTGGTTATTAATTTCTCTACACTTTGGCGAATGCGGGGATGCGGCCAGTAGTAACGAATACGGTCGGAGAGACTGAAGTGAATATCAACCATCGCCTGACTCCAGGTTGGACGATAGTATTTTTTCCAGTAATCCGGTTCATTCAGCATCACTTCGTCAATCACGTCCAGAACCCGGCTTCGCTGCTCTGGGGATACCAGCTCATTTTCCATTTGCGCCAGGGCAAAAATGGCTTCACGCAGGGCGAAGGTGAGTGCCGGACCCACTTTCAAAATTGCATAGTGATCGCGTACCAGTGCACGGTATGCCTGACGGGTTTGATAATCTGTTGAATGCGCTTCGTAGACCATTGGGGTTTCTTTGATCCAGGCAGAAAGCGCTTTTGCAGCTTGTGGTTGATAGTGAATGATTTGAGTGTGGTCGAACTCGACGCCGGGCTGAACCACAATGGCGATAACGCGAGTTAACGCCTCTTCAAGTCCTAACGCACGGAAGGCAACCTGGTGGGTTTCCAGTGTCCGGGCGGCATCTTCTTCGCGCGTAACGTGTACAGTGCCAATGGTGCTGGCTTCTCCACCAGGTACCGGGACTTCTGTACCAATCACGTAAGTCAGTTGGCGTTTTTGTTCTTCCGTGGCTATTGCTTCTGCAGCCTGGCAAAGTAGGGCAGCTCGCTGGGCAACAACCATTGGGTCCAGCGGTGTAGGGTCGTCAGCGCAGGACATTGAAGCGTCCAGGTGAATTTTGCTGAATCCTGCAGCAACGTAGGCTTTAATTAACTCAACCGATTTCTCCATCGCTTCTGCCGCAGTTTCATTTTGCCAGCAGTTAGGGCCGAGGTGATCGCCCCCGAGGATCAGTCTTTCGCGAGGGAAACCAATCTCTTGTGCGATGCCATAGACAAAGTCACGGAAATCAGCGGGTTTCATCCCTGTATAGCCACCAAACTGATTAACCTGATTAGACGTCGCTTCGATCAGAACTTTACTGTCTGTATTGAGATCAAAGCGTAATGCGGATTCAATAACCAGCGGATGTGCTGAACAAACCGAACAAATACCTAAATGCTCACCTGCTTTATGACGAGAGATTATTTCTTTCACTTCTATCTCCGATATCTTTTGTTTATCTTCATAATATTTTTGGATTGAAGGCAAAGGGTAAAAGCGACTTTCGTGATCCAGCTTTAAAACAGACCTTTGTCAGAATCCGGACAAGTAAATTAAATCAATTAGTTACAATTTCCCTTCACAGCCGCAATCGGCAATGACTTTACGCACCACCTCTTTCATGGCGGCTTTGGCAGGCATCATGTAATGCCGTGGGTCATTCGCATTGGCATGTGTACTCAGATAAGTTTTGAGTGCGCCAGAAAAGGCGATTTTGAGTTCGGTCGCGACGTTCACTTTGCAGATTCCTAAAGAGATAGCGCGCTTAATATCATGTGTAGGCAGGCCGGATGCGCCATGTAAAACCAAAGGGATTTCAACGCACTGGCGAATTTCTGCCAGTCGTTCGAAATCCAGTTTTGGTTCAGCGTTGTACAGGCCATGCACCGTGCCAATCGCGACCGCCAGTGAGTCGATGCCGGTTTTTTCCACGAACTCCCGAGCCTGTTCTGGGTGGGTATAAAGCGCATCTTTTCCATCCACGATCAGGTCATCTTCTTGTCCACCCAACCGTCCCAGCTCCGCTTCAACGCTAACGTCATAGCGGTGGCAGTAGTCCGTCACGCGTTTAACTAACGTAATGTTCTCGGCAAACGGCAGATGGGAACCATCGATCATGATGGAGCGAATACCCGTAGCGACTTTCGCTTCAATATCAGTGGCGCTTTCATGGTGATCGAGATGGATGGCGAGGGGATGGTTCCAGCATTTTGCCAGTTCACTGGCGATTGCAACGATGTTACCAACCCCGGCATAGCTAAATGTGCCTGGCGTACCGGCGACGATCAACGGAGAACGTAGTTCGGCAGCTGTTTCCACGACAACCTGTAGGGTCTCCAGGTTGTGGATGTTAAACGCCGGTACGGCGTAGCCTTCTTGTTGCGCCTTCTTCAGCATCATTTTGCTTGAAATGATAAACATACTTCCTCCGAAGTCTTTCGATTTTCTTTCTTCGAAATAAAGTATAGGGTTTCGTAATGTTTTTATGTGATTTCGATCTGAAAAATGAAAGTTTCGAAAGAAATGGGAGGGTTATGAAAGGTGGTTTGAAAGGCGATTTAGCATTAGGCATCAATCCGCGCCTGAAGAAACCAGGCGCGGATAAGGTTAGTCAGACATTAATTAAACAAACGAGATAGCCAACTTCGTTTCTGGCGTGCTGCTTCAGGGGGTGGGGTGACGGGTACTGAGACCATCTCTCCTAATCCCTGTCCAATACGCTGCCCAATCTCATGTAGAGCTCGTTGGGCATCCGCACCTTGCGCAGTGAATCGCATACGATTACCATTTTTTGCGCCTAACGAGACAACTTTCATCAGATTTTTACCATCTACAGGACCTGTGTTGTTATCAAGGTTTTCAATCGTGACGGCGCAATCAAATTGCTTAATAAATTTGACCAGTACAGCACTCGGTCTGGCATGCAGGCCATGCGGGTTATGAATAACGAAGGTGGCCTGTTCACCTGCAATTCTTTCTTCTGGTGGGTTATTGTCCGTATCAGTGCCAGTTAAAATGGTTAAAACTTCGCAGGGTGTTTTCGCCTTTTGTAACGCTTGAGGGACGTTGTCATCACTTAATACGCGGGTCAATTGACGCAGAATCTCAAGATGTTCATTTGAACGCGCTGCAATACCAGTGACCATATGTGCAATGTTATCATCCCCCCATGCCACACCCTGACGAAAAATGATGACCTTCACGCCAGTATTCAGTACGGCGTGGCGAGTCTCAGGCGTGCCGTGAGGGATGGCAATACCGTTACCGAGGTAAGTGGAGATTTGAGCTTCACGATCCAGCATACCTTGCAGATACTCAGGTGTCGTATTCCCGGCTGCAACCAACTTCTCTGAGACCCGTTGGAGTGCAGTGGCTTTATCGATTTGCTCGTCACTGATGAAAATGTCCTGCTCACAAAGTTGCATTCTGACCTCCTGTCTGAATAGTGGTGCTGTCTGAACCGACAGGCAGTTTGCGATTTAGCCACAATCTCCACGATCCCAGCATAATGGCGCCGCATGCGGAGCCTGCAAGAATACACAGCACCCAGGCAATGGGTTTGCTGACTAATGGCAGGATCAGGAAACCGCCATGCGGGGCGGGTACCTGAATATGCAAGCTGTAGCTGAGAACGGCGGAGATACTTGACGCGATCATCATCATTGGGATTACACGTAGAGGATCTTTTGCAGCAAACGGGATCGCGCCTTCAGTGATGTGCGTACAGCCAAGAATGTAGTTCACCATCCCGGCAGCGCGTTCTTCTTCGCTAAAACCTCTTGGGAAGAAGGTGGTTGCCAGAGCGATCACCAACGGAGGAGTGATACAGGCAGCGGAAACGCCCGCCATAAAGAAATAGTTACCCTGGCCGAGCAGCAGTGTGCCGGTAACGTAGGCAGCTTTGTTGACCGGGCCACCAAAGTCGAACGAGCACATGGCACCGACGACAATTCCAAGCAGAATAGGATTGGCTTCCTGTAATGATGCAAGCCAGTTCATCATACCGTTGTTGATCGCGGCAACGGGTTGTCCGAGTAGCGACATCAGCGCACCAATAGCCAGCACGCCAATCAGCGGCATGATGAAAATGGACTTCAGCCCTTCGTACTGACGAGGCAAACCGTCGAGCCGATTTTTTACCCACAGCATCAGATAACCAGCTGCAAACCCGGCAATGATGCCACCGAGAAACCCTGCGCCCGTTGCGTTAGCCAGTAAGCCGCCAACGAAGCCTGCCACCATTCCAGGCCTTCCGGATATAGAGTAAGCGATATACGCAGTAAAGACGGGAACCATGATTGAAAAAGCCTGCTGCCCAATCTTCATTAACATGGCTGCAATGGCATTATATTCCGGTGACTTAGGGTCAGCGGAATAAATTCCCCACAAGAAAGAAATAGCAATCAATATACCGCCGGCGACCACGAATGGCAGCATGTTCGAAACACCACTCATCAGGTGTTTATAAATCTGACGACCTAAAGACTCTTTTTCTGTGTTGTTTTGAGAAATAGTTTTGGTCCCTTTACGAATGGAGGCTTCACCATTGAGAATCTTATTAATCAGTTCTACAGGATGGTGAATAGCTTCTTTAACGGGAACCTCAATAACCGGTAAGCCATTAAAACGATCGGGAGACACATCTTTATCGGCTGCAATAATCACACCCGCGATATCAATAAGGTCAGTGGGTGTAATAATATTCTCAACACCGCTAGCACCATTCGTTTCCACTTTTATTTCGACAGACATTTTCTTTGCTGCATGTTTTAAAGCTTCTTCAGCCATAAAAGTATGCGCGATACCGGTAGGGCAGCCGGTAACTGCAATGATCTTTTTCATAAGCAGACCTTTAATTTGTTTTTGTTTACAGCTTTCGGACATGGGTTTGAGGAAGTAATGTATCAATCGCTGCAAGTTGGCCCAGCCCGGCCGAACTTGCTACATCAGCACCCGTTGCGCTGGCAAGCGCCAGAGCATATTCGACTTCGCCTGTGGTTAACCAATGGCTTAAGAATGCAGCAAGCGCAGCATCGCCTGCGCAGGCTGAACTCACCAGGTCAATAGTCGGTGCGGAGCAGAACCAGCTATCAATGCCGTTCGAGAAGTACATTCCTTTGGCTCCGAGCGTCAGTAAAACATTCTGCGCGCCGAGAGAGTGCAATTCTGCAAAGGCATTTTTTGCCTGAACATCATTGGTTACGGTTAACCCGAAAATGGCGTTTACCTCTTCGTCGTTTGGCTTGATTAATAATGGATTAAACTCCAGTAATTGACGCAACGATGGATGACTAATATCCAGTACAATCGCAATTTCTTTTTGCCGACAAATCTGCATAATTTCAGCATAAAAGTTACTTTCGATTCCCTGGGGCAAACTGCCACTGATAACTAAATACTCTGCATCAGATAGTCGTGATATTTCATTCAATACTTGCTGCTTACAGTCATCAGGAATATATGAACCAGGATTGACCAGTTTGTACTCCTGTTGACCATCATTAATAAAAATATTAATTCTTGTTGGTTCACTGACCCACGCAGGAGATACGCTAATTTTTTTCTTGCGTAACTCTTCCACAATATAACGACCAGTAAAACCACCAAAAATACCGAGTATATGTGCAGGTCGTTGAAAATGGTTTAATACCAGAGCGACGTTGACGCCTTTTCCATTTGGGCAATATTCCGTATGGCGCGTACGGTTTACAATGTCAGGCTGTAAAGGATCGCTAAAGATATTCATATCAATTGCGGTATTGAGCGTTAACGTGTAGATCACCGGCATTCCCTCACAACTGTCCTTCACAACCGCAGACGTGGATCACTTTGCGTACGACTTCTTTCATCGCCTGTTTTGCTGGTTGCATATAGTGACGTGGGTCGTTGGCATTCGGGTTTTGCGCAAAGTACTGTTTTAGCGCATCAGAAAACGCGATTTTTAACTCTGTCGCGACATTAACTTTGCACACGCCCAGGCTAATAGCTTTGCGGATATCGTTTTCTGGAAGCCCGGAGGCACCGTGCAGCACAAGCGGGATATCGACCTGTGCGCGGATCTCTGCCAGGCGGTTAAAGTCGAGCTTGGGTTCTGCGGCGTACAGTCCATGTGCGGTGCCAATAGCGACGGCCAGAGAGTCAATACCGGTCCGCGCAACGAATTCACGCGCCTGTTGTGGGTTGGTGTACAGCGCATCTTTGCTGTCGACGATCAGATCGTCTTCCACGCCGCCCAGACGTCCCAGTTCTGCTTCTACACTCGTATCGTAGCGATGGCAAAAATCGACCACTTTTTTCACCAGCGACATGTTTTCTTCGAATGGGAAGTGAGAGCCGTCGATCATCACGGAACGGATGCCAGCCAGCACTTTGCTTTCAATATCAACCGTTGATTCATGATGATCGAGGTGAATTGCCAGAGGGAGATTGTGCTCGCGAGCCAGATCGCCTGCTATCGCCACGATATTTCCGGTCCCGGCATAGCTGAACGTTCCTGGCGTACCTGCCACGATCAATGGCGAGCGCATTTCTGCTGCGGTTTCGACAACGACCTGCAGGGTTTCCAGGTTATGGATATTAAAAGCTGGTACCGCGTAACCATCGCGTTGCGCTTTCTGAAGCATATTTTTGCTGGAAATGATGAACATGATTTTCTCTCTTTAGTTTTCTTTCAAAGTTAAAGTTAATATTGATATTACGCCTTCGTTTTGAAAGTAATCTAACGATCATTCATGGATCTTATTGTGATCATCTACACAAAATCGTATTAAAATTTATAAAATGAAAGTTATTAATTGACTATTGGTTTTCTTTTGTAAGTTAATGAGAAAAAGCAGGATGCTGCTAATTTATTGATATTACTGAAATGTTTTGAGTTTTTTGCATCTTCGTGAACGACGCGTAATTGACATCACTCAGAGGAAATTTAAAAATGAAAGTTAAAGCGCGGAAGAGACTTCCGACATGTCATATAAAAAGGGTACGTTGTGGCAAAACCATCTACCAGCCTGCTGAAGAGGCGTCTGGACATTGCCGAAATCGTTCGTAAGAACGGTGAAATCAAAGTGGACGACCTGGCAGAAATGTTAGCTGTTTCAGGAGTGACAATCCGTAATGATCTCAATTACCTGGAGCAGCAGGGTTACCTGAAAAGATCTTTTGGCGGGGCGATTTATACCGCACAGCCGGTTAGAGCATCTGTCACTCAGGATATGAGTCTGGTGCAGGAGTGGGACCGTAGCGCAGAGCTTGAGTTGGCGAAGCAGGTGGCTCGCCTGGTTGCTGATGAAGATTCGCTTTTTCTCGGAGCCGGAGTCGTTCCACGTAAAGCGCTCCCTTTTCTTGGCGAATCTCGTGAGCTGCGTCTGGCGTTCAACGATCTCGGCCATGTGGCTACTGCGCGTGATTATATTGACGGCGAGATTGTGTTGCTGGGGGGGACTCTGGACCGTAGCGGACAGAGACTGGAAGGCGAAATTGCTATGCAATCGATCCAGCGTTTTCAGCCAACCTGTAGCGTAGTGATGATTGAGCACGTCAGCGAAGATGGCACTCTGAGTGTAGCCAGCGAAAGCGCCGCGGGAATACTGGCGGAATCACTCAGGCTCAGCCAGCGATGCGTGGCGGTCATTGCGCAGCGTCCAGATTATGGTGAAGCAAGATATCCTGTAGGTAAGTTGAGCGCACTTAGTGCGGTGGTGACTCCGCAGATTGTTGCTGCCGAGTACCACTCGCGATTTATCGCCGTTGGGTTGACCAACAGCTATACCAACAATGAATGTCTGACCTGGATAAATCCCGCCCTGCTTCCGGCAAGGTGAAGGACAACGCATGAAAATGACTATTGCGACACTTGGTGAATTACTCGTCGAATTTTTGGCGAAAAAAGAGAATCAGGGTTTTTCGTCTCCTGGCGAATTTTGGGGACCGTATCCCAGCGGGGCGCCAGCTATCTTTGCCGATCAGGTCGCTAAGCTGGGCTTTCAGTCTTTGCTATTTAGTTGCGTTGGCAATGATGCCTTTGGGGAGATGAATATCGCCCGGCTGAGACGAGACGGTGTGAACGTTAAGGGCATTTCCGTTCTTCCTCATGCCACCACAGGCAGTGCGTTCGTTAGCTATCGTTCACAGGCACAGCGTGATTTTATCTTCAATTTACCTAACAGCGCCTGTGGGTTGCTGAGCGCTGAACATCTTGATGGAAAATTGCTTGGGCAATGTAACCACTTCCACATAATGGGATCTTCATTATTTTCTTTTCGACTGATTGATGCCGTGCGTAAAGCCATCAGCATTGTTAAAGAGAACGGAGGAACCATTTCGTTCGATCCGAACATTCGCAAAGAGATGCTGAATATTCGCGAGATGTCACAGGCTTTTGAATACATCCTGGATTACGCCGATTTCTTCCTGCCAAGTGATGGTGAACTGGACTACTTTGGTTTGAGCAAATCACGCGATGAGTTGCAGATTGTCGAAAACCTGCTTGCTCGGGGAATTAAACATATTGTGATTAAACGCGGTCCTCGCGGTGCCAGCTATTATTCTACGCAGGAGCAGCATCACGTCACCGGCTATCCGGTTGACGTTGTCGATCCCACTGGTGCTGGTGATTGCTTTGGCGCAACATTTGTCAGCCTGTTTCTTGCAGGATACTCGATTCCGGATGCGCTGGCTCATGCTAATGCGGCAGGCTCGTTGGCGATATCGACGCGTGGGCCAATGGAAGGTACGTCAACGTTAGCGCAGATCAAGGCGCTGATGGGGTGAAATACCAGATGACGCTGACATCGTCTGGTATTTCACTGATTGGAATAATCAGGTCACTGGCGCCGGGTTAAACACCGCCAGCTGGTTATGCAGTCCCCACTGATCTGAGAAGGTTTTCTTACGTCCGCTGGCGACGTCGAGAATAAACTCGAACAGTTTCAGACCCACGTCTTCAATGGTTTCTTCTCCGGTAGCGATGGTACCGGCGTTGATGTCCATCAGGTCAAACCAACGATTGGCCAGCTCGGTGCGTGTCGCCATTTTAATCACCGGCACAGCCATCAGGCCATACGGCGTACCGCGACCGGTGGTAAAGACTTGTACTGTGATCCCAGAAGCAACCTGTTGCGTACCGCAGACAAAATCGCTGGCGGGGGTGGCAGCGTAAATCAGACCACGTTTGGTTGGACGCTGGCCCGGCGACAAGACTTCGACAATCGCGCTCTTGCCCGACTTCGCAATAGAACCCAGCGCTTTTTCCACCACGTTTGCCAGACCGCCTTTCTTGTTGCCAGGTGATGGGTTGGCGCTCCGGTCAGTCTTGCCCATATCCAGGTAGTTATCGTACCAGGCCATCTCTTCGAGCAGACGTTTACCCACCTCTTCGTTAATCGCGCGCGGGGTCAGAAGGTGGATGGCATCGCGTACTTCGGTGACTTCGGAGAACATCACTGTCGCGCCGCAGCGTACTAACAGGTCGGAGGCATAACCTACCGCTGGATTGGCCGTCACGCCGGAAAACGCATCGCTGCCGCCGCACTGCATGCCGACCACCAGTTCTGATGCCGGGCAGGTTTCACGCTGGCGCTGATTGAGCTTTGCCAGATGGCGTTCGGCCACTTGCAAAATATCGGCAACCATTGATTGAAAGCCGACGTGTTTTTCATCCTGCAGGCTGACGATACTGGCGCTGTCGACCGGAATGCTTTTTACATCGTGCGTACCTTCCAGCAGGCGCTCTGGCTGCAGTTTTTCACAGCCGAGGCCAATGACCATTACCTCACCGCCAAAGTTAGGGTTCAGCGCAATATTATGAATAGTTCGAATGGGCACGATGGCGGCTGGAGCGTTAATCGCCACGCCGCAACCGTACAGATGATTGAGCCCCACCACACCGTCAACATTCGGGTATTTGGGCAGCAGATCGCGTTCAATGATTTTCACCACATAGTCCACCACGCCCGCCACGCAGTGCACGCTGGTGGAGATGCCGAGCAGATTCTTGGTGCCAACGCTACCGTCAGCATTGCGGTAACCTTCGAAGGTATAACCCTCGAGAGGCGGCAGCGGCTCAGGCACTTTAGTTGCCAACGGCAGCGTCTCCAGCGGCGGAGCCTTGGGCAGCTCAACCATTGATTCATCAATCCAGCTGCCGCGTGGGATGTCGCGAATGGCATAGCCTATCACTTCGCCATAACGCACGATTTCGCCATGAGCAGGAATATCCAATAGCGCCACTTTATGACCCTGGGGAATATGTTCAATGAGTTCCAGTCCGTCCGGAAAACGCGTTCCGGCTTTCAGACCATTGTCATTGACAATTATCGCCACATTATCTGTTTCGTGAACTTTAATATAAAACGCCGTTGGCGATTCTTGTCTAATTTCGATGTCGGCCATTGTCCAGTATTCTCCAACAAGTGGTGATAATAGTGTGGATATTTATATTTTGAATCTCATTTTCAGTAATAAAGATTCGGTATCGTGAAATAAGAATGTCAGGAGTTTATCGTGAAGAATGTGACAATGATCACTTAAACTCAGCAAGACCGCACCAGCAGGGGGAGCAATACGTAAATGTGTGGATTAGCGCCCATGCATGTGTGCATATGCCCAAAACATTATTTTCATAACGCATGTTTAATGAGCGCTTGCACAATGATTAACGTTGCACTGCTGATTATACTAAATCACGGTTTCATAGCGTCTGATAAATTATTATACGTTTTTATTATCGGTAATTTATCACCAGGGATATCTGCCAAATAATAATAAAAACTTTTATGTACCCGAGGTAATTAGAATGATACTGGATACAGTTGTCGAGAAAAAGAAAGGTACGCACACCCGTTACTTAATATTGCTAATAATATTTATTGTTACCGCCGTTAACTATGCGGACCGTGCCACGCTATCTATTGCCGGCACGGAAGTGGCGAAAGAGTTGCAGCTCAGTGCCATCTCAATGGGTTACATTTTCTCCGCCTTCGGTTGGGCTTACCTGTTGATGCAAATCCCTGGCGGCTGGCTGCTGGATAAGTTCGGTTCGAAGAAAGTCTACACTTACAGTCTGTTCTTCTGGTCGCTGTTTACTTTTCTGCAGGGTTTTGTCGACATGTTCCCGCTGGCCTGGGCGGGTATTTCAATGTTCATCATGCGCTTTATGCTGGGCTTCTCGGAAGCACCGTCCTTCCCGGCGAACGCCCGTATTGTGGCCGCCTGGTTCCCGACGAAAGAGCGCGGTACGGCATCTGCGATTTTTAACTCTGCACAATATTTCTCCCTGGCGCTGTTTTCGCCGCTGCTGGGCTGGCTGACCTTTGCCTGGGGCTGGGAGCACGTCTTTACCGTGATGGGCGTGATCGGTTTTGTGCTCACCGGCCTGTGGGTAAAGTTTATTCATAACCCAACCGATCACCCGCGTATGTCGCAGGAAGAGCTGAAGTTTATCTCTGAAAACGGCGCGGTCGTGGATATGGACCATAAAAAGCCCGGCGATGTGAAATCAGGTGGTCCTAAACTGCATTATATCAAGCAGTTGCTGACAAACCGCATGATGCTTGGCGTGTTCTTCGGACAGTATTTTATCAACACTATCACCTGGTTTTTCCTTACCTGGTTCCCGATTTACCTGGTACAGGAAAAAGGCATGTCGATCCTGAAAGTCGGTCTGGTGGCGTCGATTCCTGCGCTGTGCGGATTTGCCGGTGGCGTGCTCGGCGGTGTGTTCTCTGATTATCTGATTAAACGTGGCTTCAGCATCACTTTGGCACGTAAGCTGCCGATTGTGCTCGGAATGTTGCTCGCGTCGACCATTATTCTGTGTAACTACACCGATAACACCACTCTGGTGGTTGCGCTGATGGCGCTGGCGTTCTTCGGCAAAGGCTTCGGCGCGCTGGGTTGGCCGGTGATTTCCGATACCGCGCCGAAAGAAATCGTTGGTCTGTGCGGTGGGGTATTTAACGTATTTGGCAACGTAGCCTCTATTGTCACCCCGCTGGTGATTGGTTATCTGGTGAGCGAGCTGCACTCATTTAATGCTGCGCTGATGTTTGTAGGGTGTTCGGCGCTGATGGCAATGGTTTGCTACCTGTTTATTGTCGGTGACATTAAACGTATGGAATTGCAGAAATAAACAAAGGTATAGGCGATGAATAACACGATTTTCCCGAATAAGTTTAAAGCGGCCCTCGCGGCGCAACAGATTCAGATTGGCTGCTGGTCTGCATTGGCCAGCCCAATCAGTACCGAAGTTTTAGGCCTGGCGGGTTTTGACTGGCTGGTACTGGACGGCGAACACGCGCCAAACGATATCTCGACGTTTATCCCGCAATTGATGGCGCTGAAAGGCAGCGCCAGCGCGCCGGTCGTACGCGTGCCGACCAACGAGCCGGTGATTATCAAGCGCCTGCTGGATATTGGGTTTTACAACTTCCTGATCCCGTTCGTTGAGACACAAGAAGAGGCGGTGAACGCCGTGGCGTCGACCCGCTATCCGCCGGAAGGTATTCGCGGCGTGTCCGTCTCCCATCGCGCCAATATGTTTGGCACCGTACCGGACTACTTTGCGCAATCGAATAAGAACATCACCATCATCGTGCAGATCGAAAGTCAGCAGGGCGTTGATAACGTTGACGCCATCGCGGCGACCGAAGGTGTAGACGGTGTCTTCGTCGGCCCAAGCGATCTGGCTGCGGCGCTAGGCCATCTCGGCAATGCGTCACATCCTGATGTGCAGAAAGCTATCCAGCACATTTTTGCCCGCGCGAAAGCACATGGCAAACCAAGCGGAATTCTGGCGCCGGTAGAGGCGGATGCGCGTCGTTATCTGGAGTGGGGCGCGACCTTTGTTGCTGTTGGCAGCGACCTTGGCGTGTTCCGTTCAGCCACGCAGAAACTGGCTGATTCTTTTAAGAAATAACCACCATCGATAGTAGAGAGAGATAAAGACATGACAATGAAAGTTGGTTTTATTGGCCTCGGTATTATGGGTAAACCAATGAGTAAAAACCTCCTCAAGGCAGGTTACTCGTTGGTGGTTGCTGACCGTAACCCGGAATCCATTGCGGAAGTCATTGCCGCTGGTGCAGAAACCGCCGCCACGGCGAAAGATATTGCTGAGCAGTGCGACGTGATCATCACCATGCTGCCGAACTCGCCGCATGTTAAGGAAGTGGCGCTGGGTGAAGGCGGAATTATTGAAGGTGCGAAACCGGGCACAGTGCTTATCGACATGAGCTCCATTGCACCGTTGGCCAGCCGTGAAATTAGCGACGCGCTGAAAGCGAAAGGCGTGGATATGCTGGATGCGCCGGTCAGCGGCGGCGAGCCAAAAGCGATTGATGGTACGTTGTCGGTAATGGTCGGCGGCGATAAAGCGATTTTCGACAAGTATTACGATCTGCTGAAAGCGATGGCTGGCTCAGTGGTACATACCGGCGACATTGGCGCGGGTAACGTCACTAAGCTGGCGAACCAGGTGATTGTAGCGCTGAACATTGCGGCGATGTCTGAAGCGCTGACGCTGGCGACCAAGGCGGGTGTGAACCCGGATCTGGTGTATCAGGCGATCCGTGGCGGACTGGCCGGAAGCACCGTGCTGGACGCGAAAGCGCCGATGGTCATGGACCGCAACTTTAAGCCAGGTTTCCGTATTGACCTGCATATCAAAGATTTGGCGAATGCGCTGGACACTTCTCATGGGGTCGGCGCGCAGTTGCCGCTGACTGCTGCAGTCATGGAGATGATGCAGGCGCTTCGCGCAGATGGGCTGGGCACCGCCGATCACAGCGCGCTCGCATGCTACTACGAAAAACTGGCGAAAGTGGAAGTCACACGCTAACAAGAAGGGCGCGGATGTGCGCCCTGTATTTCTTGCCTTGCGCGGCACAGTCAGGCTACATAACTATGAAAATCGTAATTGCCCCAGACTCTTATAAAGAAAGTCTATCTGCCACTGAGGTCGCTCAGGCAATAGAAAAAGGATTTCGGGAAATATTTCCCGATGCGCAATATGTTTCAGTTCCGGTGGCCGACGGCGGCGAAGGAACGGTCGAAGCCATGATTGCCGCCACGCAAGGGAGTGAATATTCCGCGTGGGTGACGGGGCCGCTGGGCGAAAAAGTGAATGCCTGCTGGGGCATGTCCGGAGATGGTAAAACTGCGTTTATCGAAATGGCGGCAGCCAGTGGTCTGGCGTTAGTCCCTCCTGATAAGCGTAACCCGTTAGTCACCACGTCACGTGGTACCGGGGAATTGATTTTGCAGGCGCTGGATAGCGGGGCGCAGAGCATTATTATCGGCATTGGCGGTAGTGCAACTAACGACGGCGGCGCCGGTATGGTGCAGGCTCTGGGCGCGAAACTTTGCGACGCTAACGGGACAGAGATTGGCTACGGGGGCGGCAGTCTGATGAGTCTCAACAGCATCGACATTTCCGGTTTGGATCCGCGATTAAAAACCTGCTCCATTCGCGTGGCCTGCGATGTGACCAATCCGCTCACAGGTGATACTGGCGCTTCGCGCATCTTCGGCCCACAGAAAGGGGCGACGGAAGAACGCATTCTCGAACTGGACCGCAATCTTTCTCACTACGCCGACATCATTAAAAAATCGCTGCGGGTAGATGTGAAGGATGTTCCCGGGGCGGGGGCTGCCGGTGGTATGGGCGCCGCGTTAATGGCTTTTTTAGGCGCGGAGCTGCGCAGTGGGATAGAGATTGTGACTCAGGCCCTCAATCTGGAAGAGCATATTCACGACTGTACGCTGGTGGTGACCGGGGAAGGACGCATCGACAGCCAGAGCATTCACGGCAAAGTGCCGGTGGGCGTGGCGATCGTCGCGAAGAAATACCACAAACCGGTAATTGGTATTGGCGGCAGCCTGACGCGCGATGTGGAGGTGGTGCATCAATATGGTATCGATGCGGTGTTTAGCGTATTGACCAGCATCAGTACGCTGGAAGAGGCCTTCCGTGGGGCATTTGACAATATTTATCGCGCCTCAAGAAACATCGCCGCCACGTTAGCGATAGGAATGCGCAGTGCGGGGTGACATTACCCCGCAAACCCTCTATACTGCGCGCCGAAGCTGACCAGACAGTCGCCGCTTCGTCGTCGTCCTCTTCGGGGGAGACGGGCGGAGGGGAGGAAAGTCCGGGCTCCATAGGGCAGGGTGCCAGGTAACGCCTGGGGGGGAAACCCACGACCAGTGCAACAGAGAGCAAACCGCCGATGGCCCACGTAAGTGGGATCAGGTAAGGGTGAAAGGGTGCGGTAAGAGCGCACCGCGCGGCTGGTAACAGTCCGTGGCACGGTAAACTCCACCCGGAGCAAGGCCAAATAGGGGTTCACAAGGTACGGCCCGTACTGAACCCGGGTAGGCTGCTTGAGCCAGTGAGCGATTGCTGGCCTAGATGAATGACTGTCCACGACAGAACCCGGCTTATCGGTCAGCTTCACTCTTTATAAAACCCCGCTTCGGCGGGGTTTTTGCTTTCCGGGTAGGCCAGATGAATGACTGTCCACGACGCTATACTCAAAAGAACGCGGCTTATCGGTCAACTTCACTCTTTATGAAACCCCGCTTCGGCGGGGTT